>CBDCLH010000008.1:0-2481340 GCA_965218615.1 Bryobacterales bacterium | reverse complement strand
CAGACATTGAGCGCGCGCGGGCAACGGTCCATCAGCGCGAGCAACTGCGCGACGCCTTCGTCCGGCAACTTGAGGCGCTCGCTTGCGAGTTCCCCTCCGGAGCGCGCGCCCTGGCCGACAGTCTGCCCGCCTTGCCGGCTCCCGGTTCCGGCCGGGCTGCCCTCCGAGCTGGTGCAGCGGCGACCCGACCTGCGGGCTGCGGAGCGCGCTCTGCTGGCGGCGGATGCTCGCATCGTGCAATCGAAGGCCGCTTGCGACCGAGCTTTTCGCTGACCACAGCCGCTGGAACCTCCAGCAACACCCTGCTGGATCTCGTCAACCCCAGCTTGCGAATCTGGAGCTATACCCTGGGCCTTGCGAATCCGCTGTTCAACCGAGGCCGTCTGAAGGCGAACGTCCGCGCAACGGAGGCCGGGCCGAGGAAGTGGCCGCCGACTACGAGAACCGGATCTGGACCGCCTATCGCGAAGTCGAGACAGCGCTCGCAGCCGAGGCAACCCTGCTCAAACAGGAGCGCGCCCTGCAAGCGGTGATCGACAGCACCGAGGCCGCGATAGGCTTGGCGCAGCGGCGTTATAGCGCGGGAATGTCCGACATCTTTAGCGTGTTGTCTCTACGGCGCACTGCGCTCGAAACGGCAAGCACCTTGCTTGGTTTGCAGCGAGCCAGGATTGACAATCGTGTCGATCTGCACCTCGCGCTGGGGGGCGGATTTCGCGCGGCTCAGGGCAACATGCCCCAAGACGTCGCAACGCCCTAGGAGGACTCTGTGAACAAACTCCGGATAGCCCTCATGGCCATCCTGCCTCTGTTCGCGCTTGGAGCCGGCGGATGGGCAACTCGGACGCTCATCCGTTCCTACGAGAAGCCGGAACCACGGCCGGTCGTGATCCAGCCGCCTCTCGTGCGGGTGATCCCAGCCACGCCCATGGCGCTGACTCTGACGGTGCGTGCCGAGGGCACGGTGGCTCCGCGCACGGAATCGCAACTGGTCCCCGAAGTCTCGGGGCGGGTCGTGGAGGTGTCTTCGTCCCTCGCCGCGGGGGGATTCTTCGATGTGGGAGACGTGCTGCTTCGGATCGAGAAGCGCGAGTACGAACTCGCGGTCACGCGCGCCAGGGCCGCGATCGGGCAAGCCAAGCTGCGGCTGACCACGGAGGAGCAGGAATCCGAGGTGGCGCGCCAAGAATGGGCGGCAATCGGCGAAGGCGAGCCGTCGCCACTGCTGTTCCGCGAACCGCAGATCGCCGAGGTGCGCTCGACCCTCGCCGCGGCAGAAGCGGATCGGCAACAGGCGGAATACGACTTGGAACGGACCGTCTTGCGGGCGCCATTCGCGGGCCGAGTGCGGTCCAAGCGGGTCGACGTCGGACAGTTCGTGCAGCGCGGTACGGCCGTCGCGACTCTCTATTCGGTCGACGTAGCCGAGGTCAGGCTGCCGATTCCGAATTCGGAACTGGCCTTCTGCAACTTGCCGCTCGCCTATCGTGATGGTGCGGCGACGACACAGGGACCGGCCGTCAAGCTAACGGCTCGCTTCGCCGGAAGGAACCATGTCTGGCGGGGTCGCATCGTCCGTACAGAGGGGGAGATCGATCCCCGCACGCGCATGGTAATCGCCATCGCCCGAGTGCAGGATCCGTACGCCAGGGGGCGGGGGTCCAACCGCCCGCCCCTGGCCGTCGGGATGTTCGTCCAAGCTGAGATCGAAGGCATCCGGGTCCGCGACGTCGTGAGCGTGCCGCGTGTGGCGCTGCGCACAGACGATACCGTGTACGTGGTCGACAGCCTGGACCGTCTGAACTTCCGGACGGTCGACATTTTGCGCAGGGAGCGTGATACCGTGCTGATCCGGGCGGGTCTCGAAGAGCATGAACGCATTTGCATCTCCCCGCTCGAGGTGGCTGTCAACGGCATGACGGTCCGCATCGTCGAGGACCCCGACACCGACGGGACCCCGGCCTCCAAGGTCGGAGCAAGCGCATGAAAGGCCTGATCGCGTGGTTCGCGCGGAACAGCGTCGTTGCGAACCTGTTGCTATTCGTCATCCTCGGCGGCGGCGCCGTGACGTTGACCGACCTCAAGCAGGAGGTCTTCCCCGAGTTTTCGCTCGACACAATCACGGTCCAGATGGACTACCGCGGCGCCGCTCCCCAAGAGGTGGAAGAGGCCATCTGTTTTCGGATCGAAGAGGCGATCCAGGGCCTCGACGGCATCAAGAAGATGACGTCCACGGCCCAGGAAGGTTCCGGCTCGGTGGTGGTCGAGGTCCTTTCCGACTACGACGTTCGGCGTGTGCTCGACGACGTCAAGACACGGATTGATGCCATCGACACGTTCCCCGATGAGGCGGAGAAGCCGGTCATCCAGGAGGTCACGACCCGTTTTCAGGTCATCAATGTCGCCATTTCGGGCAATGCCGACCTCGCAACTCTGAAGCGCCTCGGCGAGCGGACGCGGGATGAGTTGATCGCCTTGCCGGCGATCTCCCAGGCCGACCTGTTGAACGCCCCGCCCTATGAGATCTCGATCGAGGTCTCGGAGGAGGCCTTGCGCCGCTGGGGCCTGACGTTCGACGAGATCGCCAACGCGGTGCGCCGCTTTTCGGTCGACCTGCCCGGAGGATCCGTCAAGACCGGGAACGGCGAGATCCTTCTGCGCACGGAAGGACAGGCGTACACGGGCCTGGAATACGAACGTTTGACCCTTCTCACGCGTCCCGACGGCACCAAGATCTCCCTGAATGATGTCGCGCGGGTCGTCGACGGCTTCGAAGAGATCACCAAGTTCGCGATGCTCGATGGCGAGCCCGCCGTCGTGGTCCAGGTCTACAGGGTCGGCGACCAGAGCGCAATCGAGGTCGCCGATGGGGTCTACGCCTACGTCAATGAAGCTTCGGCCCGCATGCCCGAGGGGATCCAGATCACGACGTGGCAAGACTCGGCGCGCTTGCTCAAGAGCCGTGTCGAGCTGCTAGTCAAGAATGCCATTACAGGGCTCGCGCTGGTGTTCGTCGTGCTGGCGCTGTTCATGCGTCTGAGACTGGCGTTTTGGGTTTGCATTGGCATCCCGATCTCCTTCTTGGGCGCCATCGCGATGATGCCCGTGTTCGGGGTGTCGATCAACATGATGTCCCTGTTCTCGTTCATCCTCGTGCTGGGCATCGTCGTAGACGACGCGATCGTCGTCGGCGAGAACATCTACACCACGCAGGTCCGGACCGGCAAAGGCGTTAGCGCGGCGATCGAGGGAACGTACGAGGTTCTCGTGCCGGTGACGTTCGGGGTGCTGACGACGATGGCCGCCTTTGCTCCGATGTTCTTCGTGCCGGGACTCATGGGCAAGATCATGGTCGTCTTCCCGCTGATTATCCTGCCGACACTGTTCTTTTCGCTGATCGAGTCCAAGCTGATCCTGCCCTGCCATCTGGCGCACTACAAGAAGCCTAAGCAGCGCGAGAAACCCAACATCGTGGTGCGCTCATGGAACGGTTTCTTCGATGCGTTCTCGTCCGCCCTGTACTGGTTCATCCGGCGCGTATACGGCCCCGGCTTGGCTCGTGCGTTGACATGGCGATACTTGACGATCGCGGTCGCGCTGGTTTGCCTAATGCTTACCGCGGGTCTGCTCGGGGGCGGGTATGTGCAGATGGTGCTGTTCCCTACGGTTGAATCCGACAATATCGTCGCGTTCCTGACCATGCCGCAGGAGGCTCCCGTCGAGGTGACGGCGGAAGGCGTGGAGCGGATCGAGCGCAACGCGCACGCGTTGCGCGAAGAGATCGCCGCGCAGCAGGGGCGGGACCAGTTCCGGCATATCCTGGCTTCGATCGGCGAACAACCGTTCCGCGTGACGCAGAGCGGCCCGCTGGGCGGGGGAGTGCAGTTTCAGGGCGACCACTTGGGCGAGGTGAACATCGAGCTGAATCCGGCCGAGACGCGGACGATCACCTCGGCGCAGATCGCGACCCGCTGGCGCGAGCTCGTGGGCCAGATTCCGGGGGCCGTGGAGTTGACAATCACGCACGACATGATCGGATCCGGGAAGGCGATCAACATCCAGTTCAGCGCCGTGGACATCGCCAAAGTCCGCGCGGTCGCGGAACTCACGAAGGCGAAGCTGGCCGAGTATCCGGGCGTGATCGAAATCACCGATTCGTACCGTGGCGGCAAGCCCGAGATTAAGTTGTCGCTAACGTCTGACGGTGAGGCGCTGGGCCTGACTTTGCAGAACCTGGGGCGCCAGGTCCGGCAAGGGTTTTTCGGTGAGGAAGCTCAGCGTATTCAGCGCGGCAGGGACGACATTCGCGTCATGGTGCGGTATCCCGAACAGGCGCGGCGTTCGCTGGGCGATCTCGAGCAGATGCGCATCCGGACACCAGGAGGCGCCGAGGTCCCGTTCTCGACGGTCGCCATCGCGTCCATGGGCCGCGGACCGGCATCGATCACGCGCGTCGACCGCAACCGTTCCGTGAGCGTCGAGGCGGAAGTCGACGACTCGATCACGACGGGCGGCGAGGTTCTGGACGACCTGGACGCAAATTTTCTTCCCGGCCTCCTGACGCGGTACAGCGGCGTGACGTATTCCTTTGAAGGAGACCAGGCCGATTACGCCGAGTCGATGGAAGGCCTCGGCCGGGGATTTATCGCCGCCATGTTCGTGATGTTCGCCATGTTGGCGATTCCGCTGAAGAGCTATGTCAAGCCGGCGATTATCCTGAGCGCCGTGCCGTTCGGCATGGTCGGCGCGATCTGGGGCCATGCCCTTCTCGGGTTGCCCGTCAGCTTCCTGTCCATGTGCGGGATGGTGGCGCTCGCAGGCGTCGTGGTGAACGACGGGCTGGTGCTGGTCACCTTCATCACCAGCTACACCAGGCGTTACGGATCGCTTGTAGAGGCCGTGCGGGTCGCCGGGCAGGCGCGCTTCCGGCCGATCCTGCTCACTTCGCTGACGACCGCCGCCGGAGTGACTCCCCTGATGCTCGAGAAGAGCCTGCAGGCGCAGTTCCTGATCCCGATGGCCGTCGCGCTTGCATTCGGCGTTCTGTTCGCGACGGTCGTGACACTGGTCCTGGTCCCAGCGCTCTATCTCGTCCTTGAAGACATCCGCGGATTCCTGCGCTGGCTGGTCTACGGCGAAAGACGCAAGGGCTTCCGCGCCGTGTCTCCCGCGACCGCTAGTGTGATGATTTCTGAGTAATGTGAATTAACCGCCGGTGTTCTCGAGGGCTTGCCGGGCCGGATGGATCTTGGCCTGAATCGCCGCCCCGCTGGCGTTCCAGCGGTATGGCTGCGGGTTTCCTCTAGCTCCGCTGAGTGCGCAACGATGGCCTTGATCAGCGGCTGGACGCTGCCAAGTCTCGCACACACCATCCCGCGTCCGATCGACGAGAAACCGCTCGACGAGTGTCGTCCGCGAACGCGAGGTCGGCGTGAAGTGCATATAGAAGCGCCAGTGCTTGCCCAGCTGGATTCCTTGAACCGCGCCGCCGTCAAAAGACGAGTCAAGTTTCCGCCAAGATCGCCTGTCTTTCCGAGCCTCCCACCTGCCGTTCCATGGCGCTCTGGCGAGCACCGCGGTAGAGCGGCCCAGGCGGGGGCAATGCGCACGCGAACGGAACAGTCGTAGAAGGCGGCCTGCTTCACATCGCCCCACATGCTCATCGGTCTCAGGCGCTGCCTCGCTTTGAGTTCTTCTGTTCTACGACAGCGACCGAGTATCGAGCCGATGAATCGTCGCCGCTTCCATGGCGTCCCAGTCGATTTCCACGCCGAGGCCGGGACCGGACGGCGCGACGACATGTCCGTCCGGCTGGGTCCGGATCACGTCGTGCATGCCGTACTCATACGGTTCCCAAGGCACGGCTTGTTCGTAATACGTACACAGTCCCGTACCAAGCATCAGGTGCAGGTTGGCGGCGGAGACTAGTGTGTTGCCCCAGGACATGATCTCGCACCGCATGCCCGCAGCTTCCACCAAGGACAGATACTTCCGGGCCGGGGTGAACCCGCCGCAGACCGTGACGTCCGTCCGCGCCGCCGACCAACAGTTGGTCTCCAAGGCGTGCTGGAACGCCGGCAGGTCTTGAATCCAATTCCCCGACGGAAGAATTGGCACGTCGACGCTGCTGGTCAGTTCGCGATAACCAGGCAGGTCGTAATCCATCAGCGGCGCCTCGAACCAAGCGAATCCCAGGTCTTCCAACTCCCCGCCTACCCGCAGGGCACTCCGTAGGTCGTAGTTGTTCTCCACGTCCAACATGAAAGCAACGTCATCGGGGAATTCCTTGCGCACCGCGCGGGCCAGCTTGACATCCTTTTCCGGCAAACACCAACAGTGGAACTTCACCGCACGAAAGCCTAGCGTGATCATCTCTTCAACAAAGCGGAGATACGACGCAACATCGTCCAACATCGGCGTGCTGGCATAGGACACAATCCGATCGGTCGCGCCACCCAAGAGCTGATAGACGGGCAGACCGGCCACCTTGCCCATCAAATCCCACAAGGCGATGTCGATCGCGGCCAGAGCTTGCGGGGGGAGGGGAAACACCCGCGGCCACAAGCCACGCCACGACATTTCCCGCAACAGCGCGTCTTGGCCAACCAGCGCGGGGATCATGTGCCGCAGTGTTTCGCAAGTGTAGCGATCGTAATCGTAGGAAGTGTAATTCGATACGCCGCCCACGCCCTCGTAACCGTCCTCCGTCGTGATCCGCACGATCGTATTGGTCATGTACTGTTCCCGAAGATCATGCGACCACGTGAATCGCTGAACTCTTGGCGCTACGACACGAACTTCAACGTGTGCGATTTGCATTAGGACCATCCTCCTCCGGCGATGGACATTGAGGGACCGCGGAGAGAGTTTGGGCGGTTGCAGGCCTACTCACAGATGTCCCGACCCTGTCAAAACGGGCGGGGCTGAAGCCCCTCCTGGTTCAAGTCTACTGCTCCATCTGGGCCATCGGCTAGAAGAGCATTCGCAAGCCAAACTGCACCAGGCGTGGATTGCCGATGGCGCCACTGATCTTGCCGAACTGAGGCCTGCCTAACTGGGTGTTGGGCATCCGGAAGGTCGGCCAGTTAAAGGTATTAGAAAACTCCGTTCGGAACTCGATCCCTACCCGCTCGGTGACTTGAGTCCTCTTAAAAACCGACTCGGTGCGCGGCTGGCCCGCTTTCGAGCGCGTGTTCCTGAACCGCTGCGAGCGGCCGATCACGCGCTTCGGCATTCACGCGCTGGTCGAGCGCTGCGCGGAGGCGGCGGCGCACGAGCTGCCCTCTCCACCCGCCGAGCGCGCCGGGTTGCACGCGTTGCTGGCGCTGCATCGCGGGCGCTGGACGGTCGAGAACCACAACCATGCGCTCCGCGACGTGACCTTCCGGGAAGACGACAGCCGCATCCGCACGGGACACGGTCCGGCCAACGATGTGACGCTCAACAACCTCGCGCTGGCGATCGTGCTGCGGCGGGAGCTCGGGACGATACCCGAGGGGCTGACGCGTTTCACGGTGCGGCGCGACGAGGCGCTGCAGGCGATCCTGAGGGCGGCCTAAGGCGCGGCGCACTCTTGGGCCGACCCGTTCCCGCCCTTTGGGCGTCCGCCGTGCGCCCCAGCGAGGCCAATCCAAGCGTCCCCCGGGCCCCACGGCGACTCCGGCGGTCACGATTCACACTCCTGTTGCAGTCCGCAAGCCGCGCCCAAGCTAAGAAGAATCCGTCGTGGGCGCTGGGCGCAAGTCGCCGCGCCTCGGGCACGTTGTAGGAGAATGATCGGATGGGGATCTTCGACGATGATCCTTTCCATCGCATCGGAAAACTCCCCCGGTACGTCTTCGCGGAAATTAACGCCATGCGCGCCAAAGCGCGCCGCGCGGGACTCGACGTCATCGACCTGGGCATGGGCAATCCCGACGGAGCGACGCCTCCAGCGGTCGTGGACAAGCTGACCGAGGCGGCGCAGGACAAGCGTAACCATCGCTACTCCCTCTCACGCGGGATCCCACGACTGCGCGAGGAGATCTGCAAACGGTACCACACCAATTACGGCATCGAGTTGGATCCGGATGCCGAAGCGATTGCGACCTTGGGCTCCAAGGACGCGCTGGCGCACCTGACCTTCGCGACGATCGGCCCGGGCGACGGGGTCGCCATGCCTGACCCTTCGTATCCGATTCATCAATGGGGAGTCGTGATGGCCGACGGGGAACAGGTCGCAGTCCCGATGCCGTCTCCGGAGGACTTTCTGGAGCGCATCGAGGATCTCTACAAGCGGCCGGGACGCCAACCAGCCATGATCTTGGCGTCGTTTCCGCACAACCCGACGACCCAATGCGTGGACTTGGACTTCTTTCGCGCTCTGGTCGCGTTGGCCCATCACCATGGCACGATGATCGTCCATGACTTCGCCTACGCCGATATCGTCTTCGACGGCTACCGGGCTCCCTCGATGCTGCAGATTGCCGGAGCCAAGGAAGTCGGAGTCGAGATCTTCTCGATGTCGAAGAGTTACAACATGCCCGGCTGGCGAGTCGGATTCTGTCTGGGGAACCCCAAGATGATCCACGCCTTGGCGCGGATCAAGAGCTACATGGACTACGGTATGTTCCAGCCGATCCAGATCTCCTCGATCATCGCCCTGCGCCAATGCGAGTCGTTCACGCACCAAGTCGCCGCCACGTACAAGAGCCGCCGCGACGCCTTGGTCGACGGCCTGCGCAAGGGCGGCTGGGAGATTGAGCCGCCGAGGGCGACGATGTTCGTCTGGGCGAAGATCCCGGAGCGGTACGCTTGGGCGGGTTCGCTGGAATTCGCCAAACTCCTGTTGGAGCAGGCGCTGGTGGCGGTGTCCCCAGGCATCGGCTTCGGCCCGGGCGGGGAGGGTTATGTGCGCTTTGCATTGGTGGAGAACGAACAGCGCATCCGGCAAGCGGCCCGCGGGATCCGCAAGTTGCTGCGAGAGTGACCCGGTCGACGCCCTTATACTGAAGAGACGGGCGCCGGCGGGAGCATTTCGCCGGTGGTCCGGTCACCGATGCCCGCGTCCGGGCTGCCACCCAACGTGATCCGTCCGGCAACGTTCCCGTGTCTCTTGCTCGCCCTGGCGGCCGCGCCCGGGGTACTGCTGCACGCCCAGACGATCAACCAGACGGTCGAGGGGATTGAGCGGCACTACAACCGATTGGGCTCGTTGCAAATGCAGTTCGAGCAATCGATGGAGTACGCGGGCCGCACGCGGATGACCGAGCGAGGCACACTGTACCTGCTCCGGCCCGGCAAAATGCGTTGGGACTACTCCGAGCCCGAGGGCAAGCTCGCCGTGAGCGACGGGACGATCTTCCGGATGTACAACCCCCGCACCAATCAAGTGCGGCAGGTCGAATTGGAAGCGCTGACGGACCTGCGGGCGCCGCTGTCCTTCCTCCTGGGCCGGATGCGGCTGAGGAGGATGTTCGGCAACCTGCGTGTCGAGGAGGTCGAGAGCCGACCGGTGCTGATCGGTGAAGGCCGTAACGGTCGAGATTTCTATTCGCGGGTGGAGTTCGCCTTCGATCCGAATAACTACCGGATCGACGGTATCAAGATTCTCGGACTCGACGACTCGGTTAACATGTACCGCTTCTCCAGCGAAACACTGAATCCGCGGCTCGCTATGAAGATTTTCGAGTTCGACCCACCTCCGGGGGCCGAGGTCCTGCCGCTGACCAGGAACTTCAACGATCTGCCAGCGGAAACGAAGCCTCGCTAACTGGTAGGCGCCCAGCGGGAGTGCGGCCGCGCAAAAGAGCGCGGCGGGCTGGTCCGAAGCTACTGCTCCAAGCGCACCGTCTCCAAGAACACAGGCAGGATCGGCACGTCCTCCATCGATCCGCGGCGGCTGGTCTGCACCCGCGAGATGCAGTCGACCACCTCCATGCCTTCGATCACGCGACCGAAGACGGTGTACCCTAGACTGCGTGCGCCCCGGTTGAGGTCGGCATTGTCCTTCAGATTGATGTAGAACTGGGACGTCGCCGAGTCTTTGCCCCATTGGCGCGCCATGGCCACGGCGCCGCGCACATTCTGCAGGCCGTTCTTCGTCTCGATCCGCACCGGCTTGCTGGTGGGCTTCAAGCGTAGTTCTGGAGTAAAACCGCCTCCCTGGACGACGAAGCTCTCGATAACTCGGTGGAAGATCGTATCGTCGTAGAAGCCGGAGTTCACGTAGGTCAGAAAGTTCTTCACGGTCTGGGACGCCTCTTCGGCGTACAGCTCGATCCGGACAGCGCCCATCGAGGTCTGCAGCGCAACGACTGGTCTTAATTGCTGGGCTCGTCCGGGCGCGACGAGCACTATGCAGATCGCAATGAGGAACGGGCGTACCACGTGCCGGCTCGGCATGCGTACGAGGATACAGAATCCGAAGCGTATCGATCCGCCACGACTGCCGACGGGCGCACGCAGGGAGACGCCGACACGCCAAGGGCGCGGGAAACTACAGAATACTCGGAGACATGGTGCCGGGGGGCGGACTTGAACCGCCGACCTACGGGTTATGAGTCCGTCGCTCTAACCGACTGAGCTACCCCGGCTTCCAAGTCCTATCGTAACGGTCCACCGCAAGCTCTCCAATCCGTCGCGGTACGCAGGAGCGCCCGGTAACGGGGTTCTCGCAAGCGGAACCAAGACGCGCTGTCAGAGTGTGGGGCCGACGCGCCAGGTCATCAGTTCCCGGTGCCCAAGCTTCTCGCTGCAGGTCTTGCGCCCCGAGGCGACCTCCAGCAGCATTTCGTACATCCTGTTCCCCAGCGACGCGATATCCTCCTCGCCGTCCGCGACGGTGCCCGCGTTGATGTCCATGTCCTCGTCCATGTGCCTGGCGGTTGTGGAGTTCGAAGCGACCTTGATCACCGGAGCGGTCGCAAACCCGAAGCAGCTGCCGCGGCCCGTCGTGAACAGGCAGATGTTGCACCCGCCCGCGACCATACCGGTCACGGACGCTGGATCGTATCCCGGGCTATTCATGAAGACGAAGCCCTTCTCCGTGATCCGTTCGGCGTAGTCGTACACGGCGGAGAGCGTGGAGCGACCGCCCTTCGCGACGGCGCCGAGGGACTTCTCCGCGATGTTCGTAATGCCGCCGGCCTTGTTCCCAGGCGAGGGGTTGCTATTGAAGCTAACCGAATCCTTGAAGCGCCCGACGTAGTCGAAGTACCAGTCGAGCATGTCCAGCAGCCGCTGGCCGACGGCCTGGTTGGCTGCGCGCCGCGTCAACAGGTGCTCGGCGCCCCAGATCTCGGTCGTCTCGCCGAGGCAGGCAATGCCGCCCTGCTTGACGACCAGATCGGCGCAGTAGCCGACGCCTGGATTCGCGGTGATGCCCGAGAACGCGTCTGACCCCCCGCACTCGAGCGAGATGGCGAGTTGCGAGACGGGGCACGGCCTTCGTTCGATTTGGCCAACCGTTTCGATCAGCTCCCACACGGCCTTGGCGCCGTCTTCGACGACGCGGCGCGTTCCGCCGCTCTCTTGGAGCGTCAGGCCTCGACGCGGCGCCATGCCCGGGGCGCTGGTCGCCGGACGCAGGTAGTAGCCAACCTGATTGACCTCGCAACCGAGTCCGACGACAACCGCAGCCGCCACATTTGGATGATCCGCCAACCCGTCCAGCGTCTGCCGCAGCAACTGCGAATCCGCTCCTTCCGCCTGTCCGCAGCCGTCGGCGTGCGGGAGCGCGACGACACCGTCCACACCAGTCCCCGCAAAGCTCTCGTTGCGGAAGGCAGCCGCGATCCTTTCCGTGGCATAGGCCGCACAGTTGCTCGCGCCGACGATCGCGACATAGTTTCGGGTGCCGGCCCGGCCGTCGGCGCGCGGATACCCACGGAACGTGCGTACCTCGGGTAGCGGAATACCGCTGAGGTCCGTGCGCACGGTGGCGAACTCGTAGTCCCGTTCGTTGATGTCAAACAGCAGGTTGTGGGTATGCACCCAAGCGCCGGGCGGCAGGACGTCGGCCGCGCGGCCAATCTCCTCGCCGTACTTGTAGACGATCTCGCCCTTGCCGATCTCACGCACCGCCATCTTGTGCCCTGGAGGGATCGCCTGGGCCAGCCGGATGGGACGGCCCTCGAACTCGAGGGGCGCCCCGGCAGAGAGGTGGACGCGGGCGATGACTACGTTGTCGCTTGGATGCAGCCGGATCCAAGGATTGGCGGGCACTGCCGCGGGATCGAGGGTCACGAGCTGGGACGTCATCTTGGAGACCTAAAGAGCCGCCGAGATGGTAGCAGCGGCTTCCCCGAGCCAAGCCGTTTCCGCGGCGCTGAACTCTCGCTCCTCCGCAACCGCAACGCCCAGCACGCCAACCAGCCGACTCTCCCTCCATATCGGAACACAGATCGAGCCCCTCATGCCGGTCGCTTTCGCGCCCGGCCTTGCATTCCCGCTCGTATCGGTCTGCAGGTTGCAGATCTGCACGGGCTCTCTCCGAGCGGCGGCCAACCCGGCCATGCCCTTGCCGACGGGTATGCGCCGGATCACCGGCAACAAGTGCTCTGGAATGGCGCCCGCGTGCTCCTCGAGATGCAGCATACCGTCGGAACGCAAGGCATGCACCGTGCCGCTCTCCGCGCGCAGTTCGGCCAGCACCCGTCCGAGCGCGTCCGGTAGCGCCAAGCTACGCAACTCGCCGAGCGCGTTCGTCGTCGACACGGCCATTCCCCTCATCGCCGCGCTACAACCGGTTTCGAAGGGCCGCCGCGATTCGCGGCGGCAGCGACGAACCAGCTGTTGCGCAGATTCCTCTTGTTGTAGCGCACTTCCTGCTCGGCGCCGTACTCGAGAAGTCTGCCGCCGGCAGCGTTCAGGATCGCATGCGCCGCCGCCGTATCCCACTCCATGGTCGGACCGAGGCGCGGGTAGAGATCCGCATTCCCTTCGGCCACCAAACAGATCTTGAGAGAACTGCCCATCGCCACGAACGAGATCGTGTCGTACCGGGAGCGGAGGTTTGCAATATAGGCACGGGTTTCGGGCGAGAGGTGGGAGTTGCTGCCAACGACCCGCAGCAGGCCCTCCTCCGGCATCGGTCCGCAGGCGATCGGGATTCCTTCTCCGTCGGCGCTGGTCTTGAAGGCGCCGCGCGACACGGATCCCCAGTACATCCAGTCCCGGGCCGGGGCATAGACGACACCTGCCACCGGCCGACCGTACTCGATATAGGCGAGATTCACTGTGAACTGGCCATTCCGCTTCACGAACTCCCGAGTACCGTCAAGAGGATCCACGAGCCAGTAGCGGTCCCATGTCCGGCGGGCCTCGTAGGGCGCCAACTCGGCGCTCTCCTCCGACAGCACGGGCGTCCCTGGATGCTCCGATTGGAGGCGATCCACGATGATCCGGTGGGCAACGGAATCCGCCTCCGTCAAGGGCGAGTTGTCCGCTTTCCGACGTACCCGGAACTCGCGGGCGTACACCTGCATGATGGCAGTTCCAGCGTCCCGCGCGATGGAAAGGAAGGGCTCAAGCCGCATGTGCGTATACGTCCGCAGCGCGGATACGCACGCAACCGCGGCCCACGGATGTGTGCGTGTGTGGTCCTGTCGGCAAACGAACCTGGCGACCGCGTGTTCCCACCATTCTGCACTACCCGCAGCCCGTTCGCGAATCGCGCGCCTCGGAGTCGGTGTCGTGGTTCCCGACACTTCGGCAGGCCCGCAGTTACGAGAGGAGTTCTGGCTCTAGCGAATCGACACGCATCCCCGCAGCTTCGAGTTGTCCCGGGCATTCCAACACGCGATGGAAGGGGTTGATGTGCTGGGGGTCTCCGCAATCTACGCAGGATCCAGACCGGGCAGTCCGCCACCGCTGTGGATCCGGTAGAACCGAGCCGAGCTTGGCGTACCCGATCCGCTCCGTTTCGCGCATCACGGTTGGGTGACCTCGGGAGACCTATCTTACTCATGTCCTTCCGACCCTGCTTGTCCGCCTCGAGTACAGCTTAGCGATCGCGCCGAGGCCCCGATTCTCCGTCCGCTCTCGCGCTGGCCAGCGTTCTGCTGATCCGCCTGAGCCTGGGCCGCTCCGCGGTGCTGCTCGCCCAGCCGAACGATGCGCAGCCGGGCCGCCTGCGGCCCGATGCTCCTGCGCAGCACGAAGCGGCACGCAAGAGCATCCCGCATCTGGGCGCCTCCGAGGCCTTCATGACCCCGCGGAACCCCGAGCCGGAACCGGCTCTGGATCCCCGCATCGTCGATGCCATGCACATGAGCGAGGACACCCGATCGGACGACTTTCCCGACATCACAGCGAATCCCCAGGATCGGTCCGAGGTCTGGATGATGTGGATGAACTTCGACGGCTGCCAGGACGAAGTCCGCCTCGCACGCTACGAAAACGACAAGCAGCGCTTGGGCGCTTGGACGCAGGTTCCGGGCGACAGCGGTGATGTGTGGAAACCGCGGCTCGCCTTTGATGGGCAGGGCCGCGTGTGGACGGTCTGGGCGCAACAGGTCAACGGCAACTTCGGCCTCTATGCGCGCTGGTGCAACGGACGGATCTTCGGTCCGCTTCAGCGCCTGACCAGCGCGCTCCGGTCGCACTTCGACCACGACGTCGCCTACCGGGACGGAACGATCCATCTCGCCTGGCAGGCCTTCCGGGGGGCGCAATCCGACATCTTTCATATGGCCTACGACGACGGCCAATGGGGCGAGGAGCTGCGCGTCGGCGACAGCCCCTCCAACGACTGGGAACCCTCAGTCCCAGTGGACTCGCAGGGAATCGCGATCGTCGCCTGGGATACGTACGACAAGGGACGCTGCGACGTGCACATGCGACGGATATCTGACGGCCGTCCCAGTGCGCCTATCGTAGTCGCGGCCACCGAGCGCCTCGAGGCGTGGCCCGACCTAGCGGTCGATCGCCACGACACGGTTTGGGTCAGCTACGAGGCAGGCCGCGTCAATCAGAAGAAGGATCGGGGCCGACTGGATCCAGTCGGCACGGCGCCCGGCTACCCGATCTACGACATGCGCGGCGTCGATGTCGTGGCGTACGCCGGCGAGCGCAGGCTGGGCATGGCGGCGCCCTTCGAGATCGAGCGAGGCCAGAAGGTCTACGCACCCGCGGAGGGCCAACTGCACCATGACGGCCGGCTTGCGATCGACGACCAAGGCCACCTGCACCTGCTCATCCGCACTCGCCAGGGACGCCGGCTAGCCGATTACTGGCGCTTCCTCGTCAGCGCGCTGACAGAGGACGGCTGGACCGAGCCCGCCAAGTTGCCGTACAGCCGCGGACGCGCCAGCATGTTGGCCGCCGCCGCCCCGGCGGAGGACGGCCTGTGGATCGTCTGGCCCCGGGATGGGCATCCGACCTTCTCTGTGATGGTCGACCTGCCCGAAGAGACGGTCATCGAGAACGTCTATGCGGCCCGCTACGAACCCGGCGTCCCGGCGTCGGCTCCACAACTCAGCAATGGCGCCCCCGAGATCGGGGAGCGTCCGACGGCGCATCCGCGACTACCGGGTCCGCGTGGCGGGCCGTCAACTGCGCATCCTGCGTGGGGACACGCACAGGCACACGCAGCTGTCCATGGACTTGCGAGCGTCGCCCGACGGTTCCGTCCAGGATTGTTACGTAAGCGTTCGGGCGGGCCGTGAATTGAGGAGGGTGAAAGCCGGTGGGGAGGGCGGCGAAAAAAACTTGCATAAAACGCTGAACACAAGAAATGTCTTTATGGCAGGCTAGCGGATGTGGAGACGGAAAGGCAGCTGCAAGCGCAGCCGGCATGGATGCCGGTCCAGTGCCAGTTGGAGCGGGAGCGGCCGTTGTCGTGGCAGCTGGTGGAGGCGAAGCGCCAGTGGCATTACTGGCGGAGCATGCACAAGCGGGCGAAGGAGCGTATCAAGCAGCTAGCGACCGGACATAGTTGATGCTGGAAGTTTCGAGGCAATCGTGGATTGATGCTCACATTCGGTCTTGATGGTGCCGGATGGGCCTCCCGCATACTGGGGGGCGAGACGAGGGAGACCAGCGCAGCACGACAGACGCACGCATCTGGCGGAACCGGGTTGGGGCTGCACGGCCAGCGTTGCCATTCCGATCATTGCGTTGCGAATGGGTCCCATTCGGCCGTCACGCATTGGTTGGGAAAACGGATCACCGGGGAACAGCGGGCAGACTTCGAGCTGCGCCCAGGTGTTCCCGACACGGCACGCATCAAGCCCTGCCGAGAAGCTTCCCTGCTGCCCACGACAGTGCCTCCATGGAAGAGTTCTGCACTCCCCCCTGACGGCCCCCTGCGGAGAACCGGCGGATGCCGTTCCACCAGACACTCCCCGCCCACCCCGGCGCGGGCTGCTACGGCGGTCCTCGCAGCGCCTGCCGATAGCGCACCATCGTTTGCAGTTGCTGGTACGCCTTCCACAGCACCTCGTTCCCCGGCAGTTCCCGGTGCTTCTTCGGACGCCAGCCCCGCATGCGCGCCAGCAGCACGACCCAACTGCGAATGCCCGGTCCCACCGGCTGGCCCCGCTCCCGCGGCGGCCGCAACCGCTCCGTCTCCGTCACGCCCTCGATCACGGCCATCTCGTCCGCCGTGAGCACCTCCTCCGCCGGCGTGTCCGGCGCGTCCCGGGCGTAGCGGTCCAGGCTGAACACCCGCCAGGCCGTGATCGCGTCGAACACCAGGCACTTGCCCAGCGCCTCCGCATCCCGCAACCGCCGGTCCTCGATCCGCGTCCCCGTCTTGAGCAGCCGGAAATACTCCTCGATCCCCCAGCGCCGCTCGTACCAGCTCACGATGCGCTCCGCCCACTGCGCTGTCCGCCCCCCCTCACTCGACAGCAGCAGCCACTCCAACGCCTCCTCCCCCGCCGGCGGGTCCGGCTCCAGTACCCGCACCAGCCACACCGGCACCGGCGCCACCGCTCCGGCCCGCCCCTTCGGCGGCAGCAACTCCACCCGCCCGATCCGGATCTCCGTCACCGCCGTCCGCTTCTGCCGCGCCCGCTGCCCCCCTTGCGACTCGATCTCCACCTTGCGGCCCGTCACCACCGCCTCTTCGAAGTCCGGCTGCGCCTCGATCGGCCGGATCATCTCCGAGCGGAACGCCGCGTCCCACGCCCGCACCTTGCGCTGCCGCCCCAAGTGCACCCGCACCAGCAACCCGGCTTCCTCCGTCCGCTCCGCCTGCCGCTCGAACAATTCGAACATGTCGCTCTCGCGGTCCCCCACCACCACGACCCGCGCCTGCGGACTCTCCCGCCCCAACTCCTGACCCTGCTCGAACCCCCGCAACCAGCGCCGGCTCTCCTTCTCCTTCTCCGCCTCCGGGTCCGGCTCCTGCTCCGGCCGCGCCCACCGCTCCAGCCCGCTCACCCCCAGCGGACGCCCGCCTTCCGTGAACCCCACCGTCGCGTGCACGAACAGCCCCCGGGAACTGCTCGCGCGGTCCTGCAACGGCCCCAACCCGCTCGTGCAACCCTTCAGGTTCGTGTAGTTCAGCGTCGTCGTGTCCTGTACCAGCAACACTGTCGACTCCACCTGCACCCGCTCCAGCAACGCCTCCCGGTGCGGCTGCAAGATATCCCGATCCTGCACCTTGTCATTGTGCAAAAGGCGCGTCGCCGCCCGCAGGTCCCCCTGGTGCGGGAAGATTGCCGGCAGATCCTCCCCCGGATGCCGCTCCCAGCTCTGCCCCATCCGCTCCAGCCGCTGCCGCAGCCGCCCGTCCGGCAGGTCCGAACGCAGGTACTCCCGCCGTGCCCAGTTCGCCTCCTCGTTCAGCACCAACTCCGGGTACTGCCCCAGCTTCTGCTCCGGCTTCCGGCCCAGCTTCTGCTGCCAGTTCGCATCCAAACCCAGCAGCCAGACCGCCTTCGTCTCCACCGCCTCGCCCGCTCCCGGCGGCCGCCCCTGCGTCGGTCCCACGCACTGCCAGCCGGCCGCCTTGTAACTCGTTCCCGGTCGCGAACTTTGCACGCAGGTCTCCACCAACCAGGGCCGCACTCCGTGCTCCTGCTCCCAGTCCTGGGCCAGTCTCTTGATCGTCTTCCCCAGTACGTGCGAGGCCAGGTTCGGGACCTGCACGCCCGGGACCAGCACAAAGCGGTCGTTGCTGAGGATCCGCTCGATGTGCGCTCCGCGCGTGCGGTCGTCCCACTCCAGGAAGGCATCGCGCGGCCCCAGCCGGAACGCTGCCGCCACGAACGAGAGCACGCCCAGCGGCCCGCAATCGGCTGCCAGCAGATAGCGCAGCCGACAGCCGGGGGCCCGGCCCGGGCCCAGCGGATGGTGCTGGTCGAGCAGTCCGGCGCACAGCCGCCGCTCCGCCTCGGAGGTGGTCAGACGCACGCGGACCTCGCCGAGTTCCGCCAGCGAGCCGGTGAAGCCGGTCGACGGCACGGGCGGGTCCGGGCTGGACCGCGGGCGGCAGGCGGGCGGACCCGGCTGGGCCGGCGGCAGCGGCAGGTCCAGCTGGCCGGCCAGCTCGGGCAGCACCTTGCGCGCCGAGGCCGTGCAATACTCGCCCTTGGGGTTGCGCCAGTCCTCCAGCTCGCATACCCCGCGACCCAGGGCCGCCCGCGACAGCTGGCCCAGCTGTAATGCCTCTCGCAGCCAAGCGATCGTCTGCGGACGGAAAATGCGCAGCCCTACCCGCACTACCCCCGTTCTACACAGAACACCGCGCCAGTGTTAAGTGTGTCCGGTCGCTAGATCAAGCAGTGGCAGTTGCGCTGCGGGGAAGCGCAGCAGAAGCTGGCGGAAGCGCAGCAGAGGAGCGAGCAGCTGCACGAGCGGATTCAGGAGTTGGAGCAGGAGACTGCGGGCCTGAAGCAGCGCAACCAGGATCTGTTGCAGTCCCCGTTCGGGAAGCGGAGCGAGAAGCGCCAGAGCGGCAGTGAGGCAGGGGCGGCAGCAGCGGAGACGGCCCGCCCGGGGGCGGATTCGGAGCCGAAGCGGCTGCGCGGGGGGCAACGAGGAGCCGTCCCGCATCCTCGGGTAGAGCGGTCCGGTCTAGCGGTGCGGGAGGAGTGGCTCGAGCCGGAGGCGGAGCGCCGCTATTGTGCGGACTGCGGAGAGCCCTACGCCCGCAACGGCGAGGAGAGCAGCGCATCGATCGAGGTCGATGTGCGGGGGTATGTGAGACGGATCCGGCGGCCCCGCTTCCGGGCGGGGTGCGGGTGCGCGCAGCGGCAGGGCCAGCCAGTGCCCGCAGTGATCGCGCCGCGGGAGCCCACGCTGTTCCGCGGCACGAGTTACGGACTGAGCGTGGGGGTGGCGTTTCTGCTGCAAGTGTATTGGCAGCGGCACCCGGTGCGGGCGTTCGAGCGGGAGTGGGGCGAGAGGGGGGTGCGTCTGCCGGCGGGCACGCTGCTGGGGCATGTGCGGGATTTCCTGACCTGGTTCGAGCCGCTGGAAGCGGCGATCGCAGCGCACCAGGAGCAGGCGCGACTGGTGCACGGGGACGAGACCTCGTGGGTGGTGCAGGTGCGGGCGGAGGATGGGGAGAACCCGCGTTGCTGGCTGTGGGCCTGCCTGACCGGGGACGCCGTGCGGTTCCGGGTGGATCCGTCGCGGAGTGCCGCGGCGGCCGCGGAACTGTTCGGCAAGCTGGGGCTGACAAAGAAGGTGGTGTTGGTGTGTGATCGCTACGCGGCGTATGTCAAGTTGGCGCGGGAGCACCCGGAGCAGTTCGAACTCTCCGTATGTTGGGCCCACGCCAGGAGAGATTTTGTCACGCTGGGGCGCAAGCGGCCGGACCTGCAGGAGTGGGTGGACGGGATCCTGGAGCGGATCGGGAGGCTGTACCGACGCAACGCCGAACGGCTGGCGCAGTGGGATCCACAGAGCGGTCTGGAGGGACAGTCCGAGGCGTTCGGGGCGGCCCAGCAGCGACTGGAAGCGGAGTGCGCCGCACTGTTCGAGCACGCCGAGCGGGAGGTGGCGACACGGACCCAGGCAGCGCAGCGGGAGTCGGACAAGGCTGGTCCGGACCCGCGGCTGGCACCGCTGCAATCCTTGTTGCGGCACCGCGAGGGCCTGGTGGTGTTTGTGAGGAAGGCGTTCGTGCCCATGGACAACAATGTCGTGGAGCGAGCCCTGCGGCGACCCGTGCTCGGGCGCAAGCTCAGCTACGGCTCGCACAGTGCGGACGGCGCGGCCCTGCAGGGCGTGCTGCTGTCGGTGTTCGCCACGCTGGACAGGGCCGGCATCGACCTGTGGCGCTGGCTGGAGGCGTTCCTGCGCGAGTGTGCGGGGATCGGACGGGGAGTGGTCGTGGTGGATCCGTGGGCCTGGCTGCCGTGGGGCCTGTCCGCGGAGCGGTTCCAGGCCCTGCGAGCGCCCTGGCGGTGTTCGGAGGCCGGGCCGGACCCGTGAGCGGCTCGCTGCGCTATTGCGGCCGGGATTTCCTCCCGGCCGAACTGGATCGGATCCGCGCCCTGCTTGCGCACACGGACCCGCCCCTGTCCCGCACGCAACTATCGCAGGCGGTCTGCGAGGCGCTGGACTGGCGCAAACCCGACGGCGGCCTCAAGGAGATGAGCGCGCGCGTGGCCCTGCTGCGCATGCAGCGCGACGGCTGGCTGACCCTGCCGCCGCCGTTGACGACCAGACCGCGTCCGCGCCCGCTCGCGCCTTCCCCGCGCACCGCTCCGCCGCCCCTCGCGCCCCTGCCCGCCTCGCTGGCCCAAGCCCGTCCCCTGTGCCTCAGCCTGCTGCGCCCCTCCGACCCCCGCAGCCGTCTCTGGAACGAATTCGTCGAGCGCTACCACTACCTCGGCTACAAGCCCCTGCCCGGTGCCCAGTTGCGCTACTTCGTGCACGCCGCCGACGGCCTCCTGCTGGCCCTGCTCGGCTGCGGCGCCGCGGCCTGGAAAACCGCCCCTCGGGACCGTTTCGTGGGCTGGGATCCACCCACCCGCCAGCGCAACCTGCCCCTGGTCGTCAATCACGCCCGCTATCTCATCCTGCCCTGGATCCGCCTCCCGTCGCTGGCCTCCCACCTGCTCGCCTGCCTCCAGCGACAACTCCCCGACGACTGGCAGCAACGCTACGGCATGCGTCCAGTTCTGCTCGAAACGTTCTGCGAAACGCCGCGTTTCCAGGGCACCTGCTAGCGCGCCGCCAACTGGATCCATCTGGGCCAGACGCAGGGCCGCGGCAAACTCGATACTCGTCACGAGTACAACCAGCCCGTCAAAAACGTCTTCGTCAAACCCCTCTGCCCGGACTGGAAAGCTATCCTCAATCGTTAGCTCCACGGCCGCCTTTCACGGCCCGCTCGAACGCTTACATTGTTACCGCTATATGCTGGACGCTGGGGCTATGGACTGGGGCTTCATTTCGGATCACCAATACGGAGCGGACCGGAGCTACTGGTGGTGGCTTACCGAGGAAGCCGCCGACCTCTTCCATACGGAAGGCTACGCCTCGCTGTTCGGCTACGAGCGTTCGGTTCGCTATTGCTAGGGGCGCCGCAACCTCTTTCACACGCGGCGCGGCGTTCAGAACGTTCCCTTCTTCGTCCGGCCGAACGAATACACGCAGCGGCGCAATGGCATCGGCGCTGTCATCGAAGGCGACACCAAGATGCTCTATGAGGAGCTCCGGCGCACGGGCGGGCTCGCGATCTCCCGCACCTCCGCAACGAACATGGGGACCGGCTGGCGCAACTACGATCCTGACCTCGACTTGGTGGTGGAAATCTTCCGGGGAGACCGGTACAGCTACGAATGCCTCGGATGTCCGTTTGCGGCCAAGGGCGACGGCTATCCGTCTCAGGGATCCGCCTTGCTCGAAACGATCTGTCCCGCCGGCATGGTCGCCGAGGCCTGGAACATGGAATATCGCCTCTGCGTGATCGCGAGTTCCGATCACTTGTCGACGCACATGTCGTACGCGATGGTCTACGCCGCGGATGCGACGCGTGAGGAGGTCTTCTGGGCGATCCGGAATCGCCACACCTACGGCGCCGCCGACAACATCGTGCGGGACTTCCGTATGGGCGAAGCGTTCATGGGTGATGCAATCGACGCCGGGGATAGCGTTCGGCTGGTCCGCGCGAAGATCCTCGGCACCGACACGGTGCGGGAAGTGGCCCTGGTCCGGAACAACAGCCTCCTCTGCGCCGTGCAGCTCGGGACCCAGGACCTCGAGTTCCCGTACACAGACCGGGAGCCGATCCCAGGCGAAAGCTTCTATTATCTGCGCGCGGTCCAGACGAATAACGAGATCGCCTGGTCCTCGCCGATCTAGGTGCGTAGGCCGTGATCCCTCGCTGGGGCCGCCTTCCGCTCCCCCGAAGCCGTGTAGAAGCTGGAAGGTTTCCCGACTGGGACCTCGCGCTCGAAGAGGTAATCCGGGTGCTTGGCCAGCAGGAACCCGAGATCGCGCGCGGAATACCCGGTCGCGGGCGAAGCGCCCAATGTAACCTCAACCTGCGTGGGATCGATACTCCCGGGGTGTCCGATCAACCCGCGCCGGACCGCTATTTGCAATGTAGGCCCCGGATTCTGTCGACGGCATGTCCGTACGCCGGGGCCGGTTGCCAAAGGTACAATAAGTGCGTCTCCAATGCCGTGAGAATCGTCCTGCCAGCGCTAGCTGCTCTTGGGGCCTGCGCGATAGCGGCCGCACAGCCGCAGCCGGTGACGCCTGAGCACGTGGAGTTTTTCGAGAAGCATGTGCGCCCCTTGCTGGCGCAGCATTGCTACCAGTGCCACAGTGCGCGAGCTTCGACCGTCTTCGCGGAACTGCGCCTCGACAGCGGAGCCGCCGTGCTGCAAGGGGGCCGCTCGGGACCAGCCGTTATTCCCGGGGACCCCGGGGGCAGCCGCCTGATTCAGGCTCTCCGCCATGAGCTCGGACCGCTTGCGATGCCGCCCTCGGGCAAACTCGCCGAGCACGAAATCCAGTTCCTGACCGAATGGGTGCGACTCGGGGCGCCGTGGCCCGGGAGCGGGAACTCGGCGTCGTCACCGGCCACAGACGCTGGACCGGCCCAGGCAGCGAAGCATTGGGCTTGGCAGCCGCTTTCCGAACCTCGCGCCCCCAGGGTGACGGATACTGCTTGGGCTCGCGGGGACATCGACCGCTTCGTGCTCGCGGACCTCGAAGAACACGATGTCGAGCCCGTGGGACCGGCGGACCGCCCTATGCTGCTGCGCCGACTGACCCTGGGTCTCACGGGCCTGCCTCCGACGCCTGTCCAGATCCGAGCGTTTCTGGACGACCCGTCCGCCGGTGCGCTGGAGTCCGCTGTGGACCGCCTGCTCGCTTCGCCCGCGTTCGGTGAGCGCTGGGCCCGCCACTGGCTGGACTTGGCGGGCTACGCGGACACGCTCGGCCTGGGCCGCCGAATCCCCTCCCTGCACGCCTGGCGCTACCGCGATTACGTCATCAATGCCTTCAACCGCGATAAGCCCTATGACCGCTTTGTCCGTGAACAGGTCGCCGGGGATGTCCTCGAATACGACACCGATGCCCAACGCGAGGAGCAGATCGTCGCAACGGGCTTTCTAGCGATCGGTCCCTGGGCGCTTGTCGCCGCGGACAAGGCGCAGTTGCAGATGGACGTCGTCGACACCCAGCTCGACACCCTCGGCCGCGCCATCTTGGGACTCACAATCGGCTGCGCCCGGTGCCACGACCACAAGTTCGACCCCATCCCTCAGCGCGAGTACTATGCACTGGCCGGGATTTTCCAGAGCACGAGGACACTCGACGGGCGGATGTCGGGAGTCTTCAGCGACGTCAACCGCACGCCGTTGCCTGAAGCGCCCCGGGACATGCTGGCGCGCGCCGAAGCTCTGCAGCGGTGGGAGCGGGACTACAAGAGTGTGCAGGACGAGCACAGGCAAGCCGAGCGGCAACATGAAGAGCTTGCGTCGGAGTTGGAGGCGGTCAAGAGCAACGGCTCGGATCCGGCCGCCCGGAAGGATCTGGAGGAGCGCGTTGCAGCGGCCCGTAAGGAAGCCGCCGATCTAAGACAGGAAGTCGCCCGAACCTGGCATTACGCCAAGCCTCTCCCACCGATGGCGCTCGCACTAGCGGATCAACCGATCCCGGCGAATGCGAGGATTCATCTCGGAGGCAGTCCCCAGAGTCTGGGACACGAGGCCCCTCGCGGCTTCCTGTCGTTAGTGCCTCTCGATCCGCACGCCAAGATCGCGAACCGTCGGCCAATCGGAATCGGCGTTCAGAAGAGTAGCGGCCGCCTCGAACTCGCGCAGTGGCTGGCGGATCCAGGCAATCCGCTACCTGCGCGCGTGATGGCCAACCGGATCTGGCATCATCTGTTCGGCGTTGGCATCGTGGCCAGCGTCGACAACGTAGGCCTCCTCGGCGAACGGCCCAGCCACCCAGAACTGCTCGATTATCTGGCGAACCGGCTGCGGCAGCTGGACTGGTCGGTCAAAGGACTGATTCGCGAGATCGTCCTCTCGCGCGCCTATGGGCTTGCCGCGTCGCACGACGCTCGCGCGGCCACGAAGGATCCCGAAAACCGCCTGCTGTGGCGTTCGAATCGTCGACGCCTGCAGGCCGAAACGATCCGCGACGCCGTGCTGCTCGTCAGCGGTTCCCTGGACAGGCGAGCCGGCGGACTAAGCCTTCCAGTGGGGTCTCGGGGCAGCCTGCGGATGGCGCAGCCGCCGCTGCTGGTGGACGATCTGGACCTGGACGATTCGATCCGGTTCCGGCGCACCGTGTACTTGCCTACGCTGCGCAAGTCGCAATTGCCGGATCTCGATGTCCTGAACTTGTTTGATTTTCCAGACCCGAACGTGGTGAAGGGGAAGCGGGACGTCACAACGGTGCCAACCCAGGCGCTGTATCTGATGAACTCGCCTTTCCTGATCCAGCAGTCAATGCTGGCCGCGCAGGTGTTGCTTGCGGATGGCGAAGCCACCGACGAAGACCGGGTGCGGACGTTTCTGCTGCGCGCTTTGGGCCGTCCCGCCTCAAACGAAGATCTGGAGCGTGCGGCGGGCTTTCTGCGAGATACTGTGGAGGAACTTGGACGCGAAGCGGCCTGGGCGCGCTATTGCCACGCGGTCTTCGCCTCCAGTGAGTTCCTGTTTCGGAGCTAGCCAGTCAGTACGGTGCCGCCATGAATCGACGCGAATTGCTCAATAGTTGGGGATGCGGATTCGGGATGGTTGCTTTGCGGGCGATGCTCGCCGAACCGGCCAGCGCGCAGCCCGATCCTCTCGCGCCCAAGGCGCCCCATCACGCTCCTCGGGCCAAGCGTGTGATCTTCCTCTGGATGCAGGGCGGGCCGTCGCAAGTCGACCTTTTCGACTTCAAGCCGCGCTTGGCCCAGCACAACGGGGAGGATATCCCCTATTCTCTGCCCTCGAACCGCACGATGCCCGGGGTGGTCTACTCCAAACTGATGGGACCCATCTCGGACTTCACGCGTGCGGGGGAGTCGGGGATGTCCATCACGGACATGCTTCCCCACTTGAGCGGCCACGTCGACGACCTTTGCGTGTTGCGGGCCATGGAGGCCGATAGCGAAGCGCACGCTCCCGCAGTCCGGCAGCTCCATACCGGCGCCACCCAACTGGTGCGGCCTTCGATCGGATCGTGGGTAGCCTATGGACTGGGTACGGAAAACGGCAATCTGCCCGCCTTCGTCACCATTGCGCCGATGCTCAGCGGTGACGGCGGCAGCGTGCAATTGTTTGGGAGTGCGTTCTTGCCCGCGATTTACCAGGGGACCGCCTTGGGAACTTCAGCAAGAGGAGCGAAGCAGGCCACCATCGGGTATCTCGAAGACGACTCGATCCAGCCGGCGATGCAACGCCGACAGCTGGACCTGATTCAGGAGATGAATCGGAGCCACTTGCAACGGCACCAAGCCGACAGCCGCCTGGAGGGGGCCATCGAATCGTTCGAACTCGCCTTCCGCATGCAGGCTGAGGTTCCGGACCTGATCGATCTGGGCTCGGAAACCCAGGCGACGCGCGACTTGTATGGCATCGACGACAAGGTGACGGACGATTTCGGCCGCCAGTGCCTGCTCGCAAGGCGGTTCGCCGAAGCGGGCGTTCGTTTCATTCAGATCACTTCGAACAGCTGGGACAGCCACGCCAACATCCGTCGCGCCCATCCAGAGCTCTGCAAGTCGGTCGACAAGCCGATCGCCGCGCTGATCCAAGATCTCAAGGCGCGCGGGCTCTTCGAGGAGACCCTCCTGGTTTGGTCAGGCGAGTTCGGTCGCACGCCGCACTATCAAGACCTCCAGGACGGAGCGGGCGATCAGGACAGCTACGGCCGCGGGCACAACCCGTACGGCTTCTGCGCGTGGCTGGCCGGAGGGGGCGTGCGCGGAGGCATGACTTTCGGAGAGTCGGACGAATTCGGCTTCCGGGCTGTGGAAGACAGAGTCCACATCCACGACCTGCACGCCACGATCCTGCACTTGTTGGGCCTGGATCACGAGCGCCTCACGTATCGCTACAGCGGCCGTGACTTCCGGTTGACGGATGTCTACGGAAGGGTGGTCCAGGAGATCCTGGCCTGAGAGCGTTCCGTGATTATGCACTTAATGCAAGTCCAAGGGTATGATGCCATCCTCTTGGATGGTTCAAAGACCCTTTGTTCGTAACGCTTTCCTGGCCCTTGGCGAGCCTATCCAACTCCCTTTTCACCCGCTTCCCGAAAATCCGCTCCGCAATCTCGGAATCGGGGCGTTCGACAATGTTGCGTGGCAACCGTCTCTTTCGCTTGGAGTTCCGATTCATGACTGACACAACCTCTCTCAATCTCAGCCACTCGATGGATCGATTCCAGTCCGACGACAAGTGCCGGGACTTCCTGGAAGCCTTGCGATGGCAAGGTATCTTGCCCTCACTGCGGCAGCACCTCGGTATGCGAGATCCAGGCGCGCCCGCAGTGGAACTGCCTAGCTTGCCACCACCAGTTCAGCGTGACTTCGGGAACCATCATGCATAACTCGCACCTGCCGTTGCGGAAGTGGCTCATCGCCATCTACCTGATGCTCAAGTCCAAGAAAGCGATCCCGGCTAACCAGATAATGCGCACTCTCGGGATCGGATCGTACCGCACGGCTTGGTATCTCTGCCACCGGATTCGCGGAGCGATGGGCAACGATTCCTTCGATGGCCCTGCCCTGCTCGGCGTTGTCGAGGTCGATGAGACGCTGGTCGGCAGCAAGAAAAAGAACGTGGGCTCCGGGAACCGCACGGGCAAGACCTGGGTGGCCGCGGCGCTCCAGCCTGGCGGGCAGGTCCGCTTGGCGAGGATCCCCGACGTGAAGAGCGACACGCTCCACGCCTTCATCTCGAA
Source organism: Bryobacterales bacterium (assembly GCA_965218615.1). GTDB lineage: Bacteria > Acidobacteriota > Terriglobia > Bryobacterales > UBA6623 > VXMF01. The sequence goes on along the minus strand of CBDCLH010000008.1, from coordinate 2,454,034 downwards.
GAACGTGCAGGACGAAACCAAGGCGATCTACACCGACGAACTCAAGGCCTACCTGGGGATTGCCGGTGACAACACCCTCCAGAAAACCGTCAACCACTCCGATGCGGAATGGGTGGTCGGCGATGTTCACGTCGACGGCATCGAGGGTGTCTGGCCGCTGTTTAGGCGGAACTTCACGTAGGCCGATTGGTCGATAACCTCTTGAGATTGAAGGGTTTCTTCCCATTCCGAGGGCTCTGTGCCTAGCATTTTGTTCCCATAATAATGGCCGCCACAACATTTTCTTAAATTCTTGTTGCAATCTGATACAGTGCCTGTAGTGTTCCCATAACACTCGCCCGTGTCCTTCCACCTCGAAAGCATCCCCAACCAAGCCAACAAACCCGCCATCCTGCTCCGCGAGGCCTGGCGCGAAGGCAAGCGCATCCGCAAGAAAACCCTCGCCAACCTCTCCCGCTTCCCGCCCGAGGTCGTCGACGGCTTCCGCATCGTCCTCCAGGGCGGCCTCGCCGTCCAGGACCCCTCCGACCTCCTGCGCGTCGAGCGCTCCTGGGCCCACGGCCACGTCGCCGCCGTCCTCGGCACCTGCCGCCAACTCGGCCTCGAACGCCTCCTGCACCGCCGCCGCAGCCGCCAGCGCGACCTCGCCCTCGCCGCGGTCGTGGCGCGCGTGCTCGCCCCCGACTCCAAGCTCGCCACCGCACGGCGACTCTCGCCCGCAACCACGCACTCCAGCCTCGGCGCCCTGCTCGCTCTGGGACCCGTCTCCGGCAACGAGCTGCTCGCCATGCTCGACTGGCTGCTGGCCCGCCAGCGCTGGATCGAGACCAGCCTCGCCAACCGCCACCTCCAGGACGCCACCCTGATCCTGTACGACGTCAGCTCGAGCTACCTGGAGGGGCGGCTCTGCCCCCTAGCCGCCTTCGGCTACAACCGCGACGGCAAGCGCGGCAAGCAGCAGATCGTGTTCGGGCTGCTGTGCTCCGCCGACGGCTGCCCGCTGGCGGTCGAGGTGTTCCCCGGCAACACGGCCGATTCGACCACGGTGGGACCGCAGGTGGAGCGGATCCGGACGCGCTTCGGCATCGCCCGCATCGCGCTGGTCGGCGACCGCGGCATGCGCACCACGGCTCGCATCCGCGAGGATCTCTCCCCGGCCGGCCTGGACTGGATCTCGGCCCTGAAGAACCAGCACCTCCGCGCGTTGCTCAAGCGGCCCAAGCCCGCTCCCGGGCAGGACCCTGCCGCCGTCCAGGCCCCGCTGCGCCCCGGCGAGCTGGTCCCCGACCAGGTGGCCGAGATCCGCAGCCCGGACTTCCCCGGCGAGCGCCTGCTGGTGTGCCTGAACCCGCGCCTGCGAGTCGAACGGGCGCGCAAGCGCGAGGAGCTGTTGCGGGCCACCGAGCACAGCCTGGAGGGGATCGCCGCCCAGGTGCGGCGCGGGCGGGAGCCGTTGCGCGGGCGGGACGCGATCAACCGCCGCCTGGGCCGCGAGCTGAATCGCAAGAAGGTAGGCAAGCATTTCGAGATCGCGGTGACCGACGAGCAGCTGCGCTGGTCGCGCCAGCAGGAGCGGATCGCGGCCGAGGCGCAGTTGGACGGCATTTACATCGTGCGCACGAGCCTGGCGGCGGAGGACCTCGGGGCGGAGGCCGCGGTGGCGGCCTACAAGAGCCTCGCGGGCGTGGAACGCGCCTTCCGCACGAGCAAGGATCACCTGCGGGTCCGCCCGCTCCACGTCTACAGCGAGGACCACGTGCGCGGCCATGTCTTCCTGTGCATGCTGGCCTATTACGTGCAATGGCACATGCGACGGCGGCTGGCCCCGCTGCTGTTCCAGGACGAGGACCCGGCCGCGGCGCAGGCCCAGCGCGACACGCCGGTCGAACCGGCGCAGGTCTCCGAGCGCGCCAAGCGCAAGGCCGACACCAAGACCACCCCGGAGGGCTTCCCCGTGCACAGCTTCCCGACCCTGCTGGCGGACCTGGCCAACCTCGTCCTCAACCGGGTCCGCTTGCCCACCCAGGAGAAGACCGCCATCACCATCGCCACCGAACCCACCAAGCTCCAGCGTCGGGCCTTCGACCTGCTCGGCGTCGATCCGCACCAGAATGTTTCCATAACCGTGACAGGTTGAGGGTCGCGCCTAGACAGGCAAAAGCCAGTGAACGCAACGAGTTGCGCAATGAACACGGCTTCAACCTGCCGTGAAGTTCCGTTTGGGCAGTCGATCGTCGGAGCGTTCCACAAGATCAGCGCCAAGCACATGGACCGCTATCTCGAAGAGATCGAGTGGCGGCACAACAACCGCGACAACCCGTACGTGTTCCGCGACACGGTGCGGCGCATGCTCGACACCGAGCCCCCCACCTATCGGGAACTGATAGACGGGAGAGCAGACAAGGCCGCCTGATACTCTGACCCTCTGATCGCATGCGAATTATAGGAATTTATGTTCTTCACACTGCTGATCATCACTTTTTCATCGCTTTGGCAGTGTCCTTTGGTGTGGTGCGGCTCTTTGACAGTCCCATAGGTTCAATACTGCGTCGGATCGTAGAAGAGGAGTTGAGCGGGGCCTGGCACCGCTACATCAAGTTCGCGGCGTACGTTGTTGGCATCTCGGGAGGTGTTCGGATCCGCGAGCTGGAACGGTATATTTCGGCACCCCACGAGGATGAAGAGATTCTGGTCCTCACGGCGGAGCGATGGACACTGGAGGTCTATCGGACCGTCATCGAGACGCTTCAGAGCATTGCCGTGATGTTCCTTGTTGTTGTTGTGGTGGTCCTGGTGGCGTACGTACTTGCACGGGCCTTTGAGTTGAAACACATTCGAGCATCTCAGGAGAAGGAGCCGTGACGTACCCGTCAACAGGCCCTAGGAAGCCGCAGGCCTCCACCAGGTTCCGTCGCGCCTCGCGCGGCGAACCCCAGGCGCGCCCTCCGCGCTGAGAGATGCCCGCTAGCCCGAGTTTACCGTGCTGGGCTAGCGGGCCGGAAACCGGCCTAGAATCGCGCCTCAGGTCTCCAGGAAGTCCCGGCGCACTTGTCGTCGGACTGGAATCGATCCATCAAGCGGATGAGATTGAGAGAGGTTGAGTCAGTCATGAATCGGAACTCCAAGCGAAAGAGACGGTTGCCACGCAACATCGTCGAACGCCCCGATTCCGAGATTGCGGAGCGGATTTTCGGGAAGCGGGTGAAAAGGGAGCTAGATAAGCTGGCCAAGGGCCAGGAAAGCGTTACAAGCAAAGGATCTTTGAACCATCTAAGATGATGGTGTCACACCCTTGAACTTGCTTTAAATGCATAATCAAGGAGCGTTCGCACGGAATTCCCGATTGTCCGCACCCGCGGAAGCAAGCCGGTTGGCGCCAAGCTCCAAACGCGCACGGCGCTCCCGAAGCGAAGGATTTGCCATGATGGAATACCGTTGGCGGACGGTCAGCCGTCCGATGGGGAGAACGCCAGGGCGGCCGAATTGATGCAATAGCGCCGCCGACTCGGGAGCGGTCCATCGTTGAAGACGTGCCCCAAGTGGGCGCTGCAGCGTGCGCACTGGACCTCGCGCCGCCGCAGGCCCCAGTGCTCGCTCCAGGAAACGGTGACGTTGCTGGCAGCGATCGGCACCCAAAAACTAGGCCAGCCGGTCTTGGAGTCGTATTTCGCATGTGAGGAGAACAGCGCCGTCGCACAGGCGACACAGCGGTAGACCCCGCTTTCGTCGAAGTCGTTGTATGCGCCGCTGAAGGCCAGTTCCGTGGCGCCCCGGCGCGCGACCTGAAAGCTCCCTAACGGAAGAAGCTGACGCCAAGCGGTCTCGTTGCGAATGATCCTCAGCAGGCTGCCGCTGCCCACGTACCGACCTGCATTGTCAAACTCCGCGATGCGGACCGGCGGGCCGAACGTTTCAAATAACGGCTCGACTTCAGGGGTGAATGTGGGAATGTTGCAGGCAGCAGCTCCCAGCAGCCAAACTTGCAGGACCGCGTGGCGATACCGCCCAAGCGTGAGCCGCCGGGCGATTGGCCGCCTCGGAAGCCACCGCCATGGGCCCGGTCCGGGAGCGACGACGAGCGAATCGCCGCTCCTGGCAAGCCCCCGCTCGTGCGCGCCTTCGGTTCCCGGCCGCAACGATCCTCGAGTCGTCTCGACGAGGCCTCGGCGACCGGCATCCGGAACGAACTTCCGAGGCACTGTATTGACCTTACAAGGCCCATCGTGTGTCGGACAAGCGAAGGCGGGCTGAGGGGTCCAGAGACGCTATAATACGGGGTCAGCGGAGCATTCATGCCCTTTCTCCAGAACCAGTTCGAACGCAACTTCATGACTACATCCGTGGACTATGTGTTCAACTGGGCGAGGAAATCGGCCATCTGGCCTCTGACATTCGGCTTGGCCTGCTGCGCCATCGAAATGATCGCCTCCTCCACGTCACGTTTCGACATCGCGAGATTCGGCGCTGAAGTCTTTCGTCCGAGCCCGCGCCAGTCGGACCTGATGATCGTCGCGGGTACGGTGACACTGAAGATGTCTCCGGTCCTCAAGCGCATTTGGGACCAGATGCCGGAGCCAAAATGGTGCATTTCGATGGGCGCGTGTTCCTCGGTGGGAGGGCCGTTCAATACATACGGCGTCCTGCAAGGGGTCGACAAGATCGTGCCGGTCGACGTGTACGTGACTGGCTGTCCGCCACGCCCCGAGAACCTCTTCTATGCGCTGCTGAAGCTCCAGGACAAGATCGACCGCATGACGACCCTGGAAAGACGCCCTACGCAAGTTCGCCTTGATGAGTCGATGCTGGCGGACTTCCAAAAAAGGGTGATGGTGGCCCAGACCCAGCAACCTGCCTAATCCTGCTAAAACTCGCAAACCCCCGGCTCTCCCGGCGCCTCTTCGCAGGCGTGGTTCTAGATCAGAGGATCATTTTCAGTCGCTGCTGGCCGAACGTTCGTCGACGGAAAACCGGCTAGCAGGGGCCTCCCAACGGCGATGGGACGCGCAGCCGCCTAGAGCCGTTGCAGGGGCCTCGCTCGACGGGAGCGGGCCTACCGTTGCGGAGGAAGGGCCGGCTAGTTCCAAACCGAGCGCAGCTTCCACGCCTCCAGGCTGACGAGTCTAACCATCCCTCCGTTTGCGTACATCGATAGCCCCGCGCTGCTGGGCTGCGGAAAGACTCGATCCGTGATGGCCACGCGGCCATCACCGGCGAACAGCTCTACGACCGAGCGATCGACCAGGATGCGGAGGATGACTCGACCGTCCTGAGGATCAAGACGCGCCGAGTGACGGCCGGCGAACGTCTCATGGAACTCGACTTGGCCGGAATCCGTGCGATCGATGTAGACCTCGGCCGGCGCCGTGCTGAATCCAACAAGCGTTTCCTCGGCGCCGCCCTGGAGAATCCGAAACCCAACATCCCGCGCATCGATCTCAGCCTGCAACTCCAGCGAGCTTCCTGCGAATCCCGCAGCTGCGATCTCGCGGTTGACGTCCTCAATGGAGAGATCGCCGAGACGGATGGTCTCGCCACGCAGACTCTGGATCTCCCGCGCGGGCTGCTGGGTCAGGCGCAATCCCTCGCGATACCGCTTGAGCCTCAACTCGCGGGGTACGGACTGTGCGCCTCTCCAGGGCGAGGTCGGCGTGTCCCGAGCGTACATCCAGTTGCTGATCCACCCGATCACGATGCGTCTTCCATCGTGCTCCGGAACGTCGGCGTACGACTGGGCCGCATAGAAATCCCGGCCCCAGTCCAGCCAAAGTTCAGTCTCGGGGGGATTGTCATTGACGAACTTCGCGCCGTCGAACTCGCCCACGAAGTCCTGGCAGCCCGAGCCCAGCCAGGGATGCCCCATCCCCGAGTCCACCTGGAGAATCCTTTTGCTGCGCCGGCTTCGCCTTCGACAGGCATCTCGAAGAGGTCCGGACATTCCCAGTTGCGGACCGGATGAGCGCCTTCGGGGCCGAAGTTGCTCAGATCGCCCAAGCCTTGAGATCGGGCGAGCCATAAGAACTGCCCTTGCGTTGGTCGGCGAGAACCACGGCCATAATCCAACGCTTAGCGCCCTCGCGCCAGAAGACCTTGGGATCGCGAAACGCGAGGTCTTCGACATCCAGGACCGGGTTCTCCATGTAGCGCGTCCAACTGCGCCCCGGATCGTTGCTGTGGGCGATCGATTGCGTCTGATCGGTTTCGGTTCGACTGGTATAGATCGCGATCAGCGGAGGCTGGTCGGCCTTCCCGAAGCCACTCGTATTGCGGTGGTCCACGACCGCGCTGCCGGAATAGACCATGGTCTCATTCTCCTCCGGCAAGGCGACGGGCAAATGCCGCCAGTGCAAGAGATCCTTGCTGACCGCATGTCCCCAGCCCATGTGGCCCCACAGATCCCCGAACGGATTGTATTGATAAGAGATGCGCCACTCACCCTCGTGATAGACAAGTCCATTGGGGTCATTGGTCCAGTTGATCGCCGGCGTGAAGTGGAACTGCGGCCGGAATGCTTCCCGATAGGGTTGCGGCTGGTGCGCCTCGCGATCGGTTCTAACCTGGGAGCAAGTCAGGCTCGTCAGCATCAGCGTTAGGCTACCGGCAAGTTCGGTCCTCATGGCGCCAAGCATCATACCCTGCACATCGGGGTTGCCGAGGTCTGCCGCATGCGGACCGCGGTCCTAACCCAGATGGCTGCTGAACACGCGTTCGGCGATCCTGCCCTGCTTCGGCGTGGGCGTCAGCAGATCGCGGGACGCGCAGGCGCTCCCACGAGAGCTTGGCGCTATTGCCTCTACTCGCTTTCGGATGCAATCAAATCTGAGTCCTCGCGGTTCGAGTTACACTGGAGTCGTGCGGTGCACGATGGGGCGTTTGGTCATCCTGATGCTGACTTGCGGCCTGACAAGCATCGCCTCGGACCTGCCGCCTCTCACGCCCCTCCGGGGAGCGCCTCCCTTCCCGCCCGACAATCCGCCGACGGCGGCCAAGGTGCGCCTGGGCGAGGAATTGTTCTTCGATTCCATCCTGTCCGGCAACCAGCGCCGCAGTTGCTCTACGTGCCATAAGCGGGAACTGCACTTCACGGATGGGCTTTCCCGCGGCTGGGGTCTCGACGAGAGCGAGCTGTCGCGCAAGACCCCCGGTCTCTTCAATGTGGGTTGGCAGCGCAGCATGTTCTTTGACGGACGCGTGAAGACGCTGGAGGAGCAGGTCGCCAAGCCCCTGAAGAATCACCGGGAGATGGCGCTCGATCCCGACGAGGCCGTGGCCCGCATCCGGTCCGACCCGTTCTATGTCCGCTTGTTCAAGAATGCCTTCCCGGGAGAGGACATCTCATTCGGTCTGGTCGCCAAGGCGATCGCAAGCTTCGAGCGGACGCTCGTGTCCTACGACAGCGACTTGGATCGGCACCTCGAAGGGGACGAGGCTGCGCTGTCGGCAGCCGCAAAGCGCGGCCTCAAACTGTTCGAGACCAAGGCGGAGTGCGTGAAGTGCCATCACGGCCCCCTGCTGACGGACCACGAATTGCACTACACCGGAGTAGCCGAGCGGGACGGTCACGGAGTGCCCGGAGCCAAGTACAAGACCCAAAGCCTGCGTGACAGCGTACGGCGCTATTCCTACATGCACAACGGCCGTCTGATGAACATCCGACAGGTCATTGAGCACTACGACCGAGGAGGATCCGCTCCGCCGGGGCTGCAGGCAGAGATCCGTCCGCTCGGACTCTCGGACGCTGAGAAGGGTGACTTGATCGCGTTCCTCGCCTCGCTGAACGGCCGGATCCACCAACTGCCCAGCAACGTACTGCCGGGTGCGGACAGTGCTCCCAGCTCTCCCCTGCAAAGCATCGATACGACCGGTTCGGAAGCTGCAGATTCCGAGGCGGCTGGCGACGATCCGAGCTACATCAACCGCTAGGCCGCTTGAGCCCTGCGCCATGCAGTCGCCCTCCATCGTAGAGAGGCGCCGTTTGATCCTCGCGTCGGCGTCACCCCGCAGGGCTGAGTTGCTGCGGTCATCCGGCATCGAGTTCGAGCAGGTCCCCGCGTGCGTCGACGAGGCCATCCTGCCCGGCGAGAGCGCCAGCCAGTACGTCGTGCGCTTGGCGAGGGCAAAGGCGAGCGCCGTATGGCGGCCGGGGACCCGCACGCTGGGGGCGGACACGATCGTCGTGTTGGACGGTGACGTGCTTGGCAAGCCTCGGGATGCGCGACACGCGAAGCAAATGCTGCGTAGACTGTCGGCACGTTCCCACCGAGTGCTCACCGGAGTCGCCGTTTTCGATGGGCACGCATGCCAGACCGTGTGCGAGGAGACCTGCGTCCGATTCGGTGCTCTGTCGGACCGCGAAATCGATGACTACGTTGCAAGCGGCGAGCCCCTTGATAAGGCGGGCGCTTACGGGATTCAAGGCGCCGCATCGAGCTTTGTTGAGGGCATTGCGGGTTCCTACAGCAATGTCGTCGGCCTGCCGATCGATTGGGTTTCCAGGATGGTACGCTGAGGCGAAATGAGACGCCGGCCCGCAATCTCGGTGGTCATTCCGGCGCACAACGAGGAAGCGAATCTGCTGCCCTTGTGTGACCGCCTCGTAGCAACTCTGGAGGGAGTCGGCAAGCCATTCGAGATCGTCGTCGTGGACGACGCTTCGACCGACTCCAGCGTCCGGCTGCTGCGGAACCTCGCAGCGAATGAACAGCGGCTGAAAGCGGTCTGCCTGCGCCGCAATTCCGGACAGACGGCTGCGCTCGCAGCCGGATTTGAAGTCGCGATGGGAGAGGTCGTGGTGGCCATGGACGGCGACCTGCAGCACGCGCCGGAAGACGTCCCGGCGCTCCTCAAGAAGATCGACGAGGGCTACGACCTCGTGAACGGGTGGCGAGAGACACGGATCGACAGCCTGCTGACTCGCAGGCTGCCCTCCCGGGCCGCCAATTGGATCATCCGGCGGCTCTCGGGCGTCGAACTGCGGGACTTTGGCGGCACATTCAAGGCGTACCGGGCCGAGCTGCTGGCCCAGCTACGCCTGTACGGAGATCTACATCGCTTCATCCCGGTGCTCGCGGCGATGCACGGGGCCCGCATCGCCGAGGTTCCGATCCGCAACTTCCAGCGGGCGGCCGGACGGTCCCACTACGGCCTGGGGCGCACGGTCCGGGTGCTCTTCGACCTGCTCACAGTGGCTTTCCTGGCGCGCTACTTGACGAGGCCGATGCATTTCTTCGGGTCCCTAGGCATCGTCTGCGGCGGATCGGGGGGTGCCGCGCTCGCATATTTGTTGGTCAAAAAACTGCAGGGCGCGCACATCATGGTGGAGCACGGACCTCTGCTGATTGCCGGTTCGGTGCTGGTTCTGACGGGCCTGCAGTTGCTCTGCACGGGTCTGCTAGGCGAGGTGTTGATGCGGACCTATTTCGAGAGCCAAAACCGGCCTATCTATGGCGCCAGGGAGATCATTGGCCAGACGAAGTCTCGGTCCTGACCGCTGGCGCTGCCAGACAGTGAGAACAGGCGAGGAAGACACGTCCCACGAAGATCGTGCGGGTCCGTCTCCGACTGTTGAAGCTGGGGACGGTGCGACGGCTGCGGCAGGCGCCGTAGCGGGATGAATCGTCGGAGAACGGCGGGACGCGCGGCTTGTGGCAGCGGGAGGCGTTTCGCATTTTTTGACAGCGTCTTTACATATCTGGCGATACTTGGGACCGCCTCGCTCGTCTATTCCCACAGACGCACTTGGAAGCGGCGCTGCAGGAGGCGCCGCACCAAGGAGACAAGAGAATCACCATGAGACACACCAAGCAATCCGCATTCGTTTGCGCGGCCGTGCTGGGGGCGTCGCTGACGGCCTTCGCGCAGGACGAGCCTCGCGAGCGAGCGCGTAACGCCAATCCCGTGCGGGCCGCCCAGGAAGCGCTTGGGCTGACCCAGGATCAGGTCAACCGGATCCGGGAGATCCGCCGGGCCCGGCCCCCGAGGGACCAGGACCACGGGGAATTCAGAGAGTGGCGCAAGCAACAGCAATCGAAGCTCCAGGGCGTCCTGAACGAGGATCAGAAGGCCAAGCTGGCCGACCTCGAGGCAGCGCGGGGCAAGATGCGCGCGCTCATGGGAGCCTCGTTCCTCGGCCTGACCGAGGGGCAGCGTCCGGACCGAGAATCGCTCCGCCAACGGTCCAAGGGCATGCGCGGGAGCAGAGGCTTCCGAGGCGCGCCGAGGCGCTTCCCCGGTTTCCAGGGCCGGGGCCCCCGCGGCCGGGGACCAAACCCGCTCCTGCGGGGTGGCTTCCGCAGAGGGCCAAACCGGTTCAACCGTGGCCGTGGATTCGGTGCAGGCCCGGGGTCGTGCTCCCGGAGTCGCGGTCGTCGGGCGCGCAACCGCGACTGAGCCGCCAACGATATTTAGGCTTCCCTTGCTGCAGGAGAGGCCTGAGCGGACCGTACCTCCATCTGTGCAGCACTGGGCGGTCCTACCGGGGCCGCCCAGTTTCTTTCGCTCGCACCGCCAAGGGGCTCGACTGACTCCCTGCGCGCCTCACACGCCAAGGTCGAGGGCCCCGCGGAGGGCCGACTTCATAACCGCCCCGTCGGCGGACTGGCCGGTCCACATCTCAAAGGCGATCACGCCCTGGTGCACGAGCATCGAGAGTCCGTCCAGTGTCGGTAGACCGCGCGCCCTGGCCGCCGCAAGCAGCCCCGTCTCGGGCGGGTTGAACACGGCGTCGGCCACCAGCATGCCCGGAGCGGCCTCGGAGAAATCGACGTCGGGCACGGCCTGAACATTCGGATAAAGGCCAATCGACGTCGCGTTCACGAACAGGTCACACGAGTCTGGGGCGGCGAAGGTGCCGTTCCAATGCTCGAATCGGATCGGCCCGCCCGTGGCGGTGAGCAGGTCGGACACCATCGTCTGGCCGCGATTGGGGGAGCGGTTGACGACCAAGAGGTCGGTGACGCCAGCTAGTATCAACTCCGTTGCGATCGCCCGGGCGGCGCCGCCTGCGCCGAGCAGGACCACCCGCTTCCCGGCGGGATCCATGCCGGCGTCATTCCGGACGCCGCGCAAGAATCCCTTGCCGTCCGTATTCTCCCCGATCTTCTTGCCGTTCACCACGCGCACCGTATTGACCGCTCCGATGGCGCGCGCCTCGGGAGCAAGTTCGTCGAGATGCTCCAGCACGGCGACTTTGTGCGGGATGGTGAGGTTGATGCCGCGCATACCGAGCGCATCCATGGCCTGCATCGCGGCGCCTAGCTTGTCCGGCGGGACCTCGATCGTCAAATACCTCCAGTTCAGCCCTGCGGCGGCAAATCCTGCCTCCTGCATGACGCCGGTCGGATTCTCGGCTACGGGCTGGCCAAAGACCCCAACGAGTTCGGCTTTGTAGCTGGCCGGTATGCAGCCCAGTCTAACGCGGATGTCGCCAAGCGCGGACTCCTCGTGTACTGCATCTCAGCCCGCCCTCGGCGCGCGCCGCCTACAGGTCCCAGAACAGTTGCGGCGCCCGCGTGTAGAGCGCGCTGAAGCCGTCGCGGCAGGCCTGCTGCGCCAGCGCGCACGCCAGGAAGCTCCGCTGTACGAGTTGCTGGAGTCGCGCGGCATCGAAGCGGTACTGGTCAACGCACGGCAGCTGCACCACGTGCCGGGCCGCAAGACCGACATGCGGGACTGCCAGTGAGCCGTTCGACAACCTCGGGTCGCTCTTCGGACAGGTCGGTTTCCTCTCGTGGGTCTTCGAGCAGGTCGTAGAGTTCCAGCGGCGCGTCGGGCGGGGCAGGTTTCCCGAAACTAAGAGGCTGGACCAGATTGTGCCGCTGCTCGACTGCCGTGAACGCACGGTACGGTCGCGGCTCGTTGCCTCGGTGGGCTTGTACAAAATACGTCCGTTCCGGCCAGGAATCAACTTCGGCTCTCCAAAGCGGCTGCAGATTGATTCCGTCGAGTGTCACTTCCGGCGGTGCTGTCGCGTCCGCCGCGGCCAGCAGCGTCGGCGTCACGCCGACATGCGCTCCGAGCGCGTCGATCTTGCGGGGCGCGAAGTTTGCCCGAAGGCGGTCCTCTACGGCTACCCCACCAGTTCTGCTCGCTTGCGCAGGTCAATGCAATCCCAAACTACTGTCTGCTCACGAACGCCAGAAACCTCCGAATTGGTGCCCATTCACCGGAAGAGTACGTTTCCGTAGTCGAAGCGAATTGCCGGGTGTTCCGGCTTCACAGGGGACACCCTCGGATCACAACCTGTGGCAAGTTACGAACTACTCGAGACTTCCTATACGAGCACTGCAGTTTGCTGGCCGAAGCGGCGAACACGCTACTCGAGGATCTGCTGCATGCAACATCTTCCGTAGGCAGCGCTGAACAGGAAACCCTTACACTTGTGGTTCCGGGCGTACCTAGCCCCACTGTTCCCGGGCGCACCGAGAGCGAGCAGAAGCAAGCCACCCTCACCGATCTGAATAACTAGGTGCGCACACACCGGATGCCGTCACGGCGGTTGGAGCACGAACTCGCCTATCCCGATTCAGTCGATCGACAGGCTAGCGGCACCTCCACGGCGTTCCGCTGCGGAGCGTTCGAGCTGAGAAACTCAGATGATCGCCGTGGATTGGTTCGATTATGTCCCAATGCGTCGGGTCTCATGGGGCTCGATCCAATTAAGGTTATGACTGGCAGACCCGAAATGGATCAATAGGCACACGAGAGCGCAGTGACTGCTTGATCATGCGCCTCACACCGCCAGAGAGTACCGAAAGGCATAGTTACAATGGCAAGTATGGACGGATGCGACAGGAACCGCCTTTCTCGCCTTGCGGATCTCCTGCCGGACGAAGCGATTCCGGCGGCAACCCGCTACTTGGAGTACTTGGCCGAGCGAGGAGATCCGTTCTTCCGGCACTTGATGGAGACACCGGAAGAGGAAAGGGAGCTTAGCGACACCGGGCAACGCCTCTTGGACGAAGGATACGAAGACATCGACGCCGGGCGATTGCACGGTCTTGACGAGGTCAAACGGGAGCTTAACCTCTGAACAGGATCGTTTCGTTCACGCGTCAAGCGGTTCATGACCTAAAGCGACTCGATCCGTCGGTACGGCGGCGCATCACCGAGGCCATTGAGCGCTACGCACGTACGAATCTGGCGGGAGGACCATCGTAGTCGCGAGGGTCGTTCACCGTAGCCAAGCTTACTGACGTGCGGGCCTATCGGCGGACGATATCAACGTGCCATACGCCTCTTGGCTCCGAGTCGACCACCAAACTGGCCTCGAACGCTCCCTCGCCAAGCTCCAGAGTCAGGTCCTCGAACTTGACTTGCTCGGTACCTTCCTCGACATCCATGGACTTTTCTAGGTCTCGAAACGCGATTGTCGCCATCCCTGCTTTGGGGGCGGCATTCGCGAATGTGACCGTGACGTCGTACGGACCCTCCGCCATGCACTCGACCTCCCAGCGGCCCAGCACCTTCTGGTCCCGGCCCCACCCGTCCGGCGTCACCATGCGCCAGTCTTGCCTCATCAGCGTAACCTGGGGTTGCGCCTCGCTGCCAATCGCGAACCGGACGGCGTGGAAGCCGCGGCTTGAGGACACATCCTCCAGCCACTGGTCGTAGCCGGCTTTGAGCCGTTCGACAACCTCGGGTCGCTCTTCGGACAGATCGCTTCCCTCTCCCGGGTCTTCGAGCATGTCGTAAAGTTCCAGCGGCGCCTCGGGAGGGGCAGGTTGCCCGAAACTGAGAGGCTAGACCCGCTTGTACCGCTGCTCGACTGCCGCGAACGCACGGTACGGTTGCGGCTCGTTGCCTCGGTGGGCTTGGAAGAAATACGTCCTTTCCGGCAACGAATCGACTTCACCTCGCCCAAGCGGCAGCAGGTTGACAACGTCGACTGTCACTTCTGGCGGCGCCGTCGTGCCCGCTGCGGCCAATAGGGTCGGCGTCACGTCGATGTGTGCTCCGAGCGCGTCGATCTTGCGGGGGGCGAGCTAGTCGGACCAGCGCGCCAGGAACGGCACCCGGATGCCGTTCTCGTAGACGCTGCCCTTCTGTTGCCTCAGGCAGGAGTGGTAGAGCCGTGTGATCGGCCCGTTGTTAGTCATGACGATGAAGATCGTGTTTCCCGCTAGGCCCTGCGCTTCGAGGTGTTCCATCAGTCGGCCGGCATTGTCGTCGATGTTCGTGATCATGCCGTAAATGCGGGCATCCTTGTTCGAGAGGCCTTGCGCCGAGTACGGTTCGCGATAGGAATCGGGAACCAGGTACGGGGAGCTCGGGGCATTGGTCGGGATGTAGGCAAAAAATAGGTCGCCGTTTCCTTCTCCGATCCATCGAATCGCCTCGTCGAAGTAGACATCGGTGCAGTACCCGCTGTACTGCTTCTGATCACCGTTGTGGAAGAGGATTGGGTCGAAGTAGTCGGAACCGGGTGGGTCCGACGGCTGGCCTATGCCCCCTCCTTTATCGACGACGGACTCCAGGAAGCCCTGGTCGACCGTTCGCTGCGGATAGTTGTCTCCGAGGCGCCACTTGGCGAAGATCCCGGTGCGGTATCCAGAATCTCGAAGCATCTCGGCGGTCGTCACTTCGGCCGGATCCATCATGACTCGGCCCAGGAATGTGTTCACAACGCCCGTCCTGTAGTTATAGCGGCCGGTCATCAGCGCCGCTCGAGTCGGAGCGCACACCGGAGTTACGTAGAAACGCGTCATCTCGATGCTCTCGGCAGCTAACGAATCGAGATGCGGAGTTTGCAGGATTGGATCGCCGTGGGAGCCGAGTTGAGTCCGGCGCTGGTCGTCCGTCATGATCGCGACGACGTTGGGATGGACTTGGCGGTCGTCTTCGAAGGCGCCGCAAGCAAGAAGCAGCCGGACCGCTGGAACGAGGGGCAGGAACCAGTTCGCCACTGTCAGTCGGACTGCCCCATGACTCGCTGCCCAGTCAAGGCCGCCCGAGTAGTGCGTCCGGATCGATTGACGAATCGGTAGCCAGATCGCCCGAAACTCGGCGTTCGAAACGCAGACGCTCTACTTCCAAGTCGCTTCCATCGCGAAGAAATGGTCAAAAACCTCGCGGTTGGGATGGTTGGACTCGTTCGTTTCGGGGCTCTAACACCCCGAGGACAATCTCCATGTCGGTCAGTCCGTACGTTGCCGCTAGGCCACCGTGAGAAGACAACCACGGTACTGCCAAGAATCCGCTCAGACCGGAGCCGAGTGCTGGTCGTCTGGTCAGTCGTCGCATGGCAGTTCCCGTGTCTCTAATCCTCCCAAGAGAACAGGGAATCAGTGAGCGACGGGATGGCATCACTCCGATTCGTCATAGAGCCTGGCCGCCAGTTTTGTGTATCCGGGCGCCCGGTCAAGCCACAGCCGTAGGCCGTAAGCGGAATCCGCTCCCGGATGGCCGAACGTTGCAACCCAAGCGGGGCCGACTGCAGTACCCACCGCTTGCTAAACGATCTCTTCGATGACCTTGCCGTGGATCTGAGTGAGTCGCTCGTTACGGCCCAGGTGCGGGTAGGTAAGCCGGTTCTGGTCGAGCCCCAGCTGGTTCAGGATCGTAGTGTGGACATCGCGGAAATGGTACGGCTGTTCAACCGCGCGCAGCCCAATCGCATCGGTGGCTCCGACGACCTGCCCGCCCCGTACGCCGCCACCAGCCATCCACATCGTAAAGCCCAAGTTATGGTGGTCGCGACCCGCCGGTCCGCTCTTCCTGACCTCCGCCTCCGGAGAGCGCCCGAATTCGCCTCCCCACAGGACGAGGGTGTCGTCCAGCATGCCGCGCTGCTTGAGATCCTTGAGCAGTGCCGCCACCGACCGGTCCGTCTGGGCCGCCATGCGTATGTGGTTTTCCTCAATATCGTTGTGGGCGTCCCACTGGAGCCGCCCCGGTCCTCCTCCCGAGACGACCGTGACGAAGCGGACGCCCTGCTCGACCAAGCGGCGAGCCAGCAGGCACCTCCGACCGTAGTCGTGCGTGGGTTCCGTGCCGACGCCGTACATTTCGAGGGTCGAGGCGGTCTCCTTCGATAAGTCGAAGACGGCCGGGGCCTCGGTTTGCATCTTGAATGCTAAATCGTAGGTTCGGATACGCGCGTCGAGTTCGTCGTCGCCTTCAGCGAGCGTGGCTCTGTTGAGCGCCTGGATCAGGTCGACCGTTTTCCTCCGATCCTCGAGTCGGACTCCGTCCGGCAGATCTAGGTTGAGCACGGGCGGACCACCGGGCCGGAACGTGGTCGGTTGGTAGACGGCCGGCAGGAACCCGTGCATGTACATCGGCTGTCCAGCTTCAAGCGCTCCATCCGGATCGGGCATCACGACGTACGACGGAAGCGACTTGGCCTCCGAACCGAGTCCGTAGACGATCCAGGACCCCATCGACGGAAATCCCGGCACGATTCTGCCGGTCATTAACTCATACTGCGCCGCCGAGTGCACGACCATGTCGCCTTGACAGGAGCGCAGGACCGCGATGTCGTCGATGCAGCCCGCTGTGTGCGGCAACAGGTCGGAGACCTCGATCCCCGCCTCACCGTGCTTCCGGAACGTTCGCTTGCTTCCCAGCAGCTTGGCGCCCTCCCCGACAAACTGGTACTTGGCCTCGCCAAACTCGCTGGGCCTCGGCTGTCCGTCCAACTCGTTGAGCAGGGGCTTGGGATCAAAGGTTTCGATGTGGCTCGGGCCGCCCGCCATGAACAGGAAAATTACCGCCTTTGCCTTAGGATTCGGCATGTGCGGCGGTTTAGGAGCGAGAGGGTCGTGCGCGGGCCGCGCCTGTAGAGCCCCCTCAGTCGCCATCAGATGGAAGGCGAGGTAACCCATGCCGCAGCAGGAATCACGCAGCAACTCCCGGCGCGTGCGGGTCCATTGGACGTGCCTAGGCATCGCCGGAAACCAGCCTCATTGTACATGTGGACAGCCGGATCGTACTCGATTGAATCTCGGCTAGCAGCAAGCAGACCCGCGAGCTGCCGCCCGCGATGCAAGCCCAGTCGAAACCATAGAATGGTCCCATGCCCGGGTTAGCCACACCGTTGGCGCGTCTGCTCCCGGCGCTGGTCCTCGCGCTCGCACCGGGGCTTCGCGCCGCCGCCGCGGATCGTCCGAACATCCTCGTGGTCCTGTTCGACGACCTCGGCTATTCCGAACTGGGCTGCTACGGCGGAGAAATCGACACACCGAACATCGACTCCTTGGCGGAGGGTGGCATCCGATTTGAGTCGTTCTACAATTCCGCACGCTGCTGTCCGAGCCGAGCGGCGCTGATGACGGGGCTCTATCCGCCACAGACGGGCGTCGCCAGCTTCACGACGAGGGAGCCCCATCCAACCCGTGGTCCCGCTTACTTCGGCCGTTTGAACGACCGCTGCGTCACGCTCGGCGAGGTGCTAGGCAACGCCGGCTACAGCTGCTACTACGTGGGGCAATGGCGCCTGCACAACGAAACCGGCCCGATCCAGCGCGGCTTCGACGAATTCTTCGGTCACACCTTCGACCACTCGCACGACCAGTGGGACGCCGACTACTACGAACGCCTGCCGGCGGGACGCAAGAAGGAGATCGATCGGCCGCAAGGCGAATTCTACGCCATCGACGTCTTCAATGAATACGCCCTCGAGTTCATCAAAGAGGGGCAGCAGCGCGGCCGGCCGTGGTTCTTGTTCCTTGGTCACTCATCGCCCCATTTCCCGGTCCAAGCGCCCGCCGAGAGCGCCGACAAGCACGTCGACACCTACATGCGTGGCTGGGACGTGCTGCGCTAAGAGCGCTACGACCGTATGCGGAGGATCGGCCTGATTGACGGCAAGCGCTGGACGTTAACCGACCGATCGCTCGTGCCGGTCGACCGGGCCGACATCGCCAATGGCTTCCCGGGAAGGCCCAACCCATCCTGGGAATCCATCGAGATGCCGCGCAAGAGAGACCTAACCCGCCGGATGGCGCTGTTCGCGGCGATGGCCCAGCACGTGGACCAAGGCGTCGGCAGGATCGTCGAGCACCTTAAGGAAACGGACGAGTTCGACAACACGATGATCCTGCTGCTCAGCGACAACGGCGCCTGTTATGAATGGGGTCCGTACGGATTCGACGAACGCAGCCGCCGAGGCCTGACAATCCTGCACAGGGGGGACGACCTCCGCAAGATGGGCGGACCGGGCACGTATCATTCCTATGGCAGCGGATGGGCGAACCTCGACAACACACCGTTTCGCCTGTACAAGCACTTCACCCACGAAGGCGGTACAGCCACGCCTTTCATCGCGCACTGGCCGAACGGCATTCGGAATGCGGGCGCCTGGGTGCGCGCGAGCGAGGCCACATCATCGACGTGATGCCGACGCTGCGAGCGATCGCCGGCGCGGCCTATCCCAGCGGCTTTGCAGGCCGCTCGGTGCAAGCCGAGGAGGGCTTGAACCTGCTACCGGCGTTCCAGCGTAAGCAACTACCGAATCGGCCGATTTACTTCGGACACCAGGAGGCGCGCGGTGTCATTCAAGGCGATTGGAAGGCCGTTTGGGGCAAGCGCATGCCCTGGGCGATCGAGTGGGAGTTCTACAATCTCAACAAGGATCGGAGCGAGACGACCAACTTGGCGGATCGCTATCCCGAGCGCGTGAAGCAACTGGCCGCTCAATGGGCGCGGTACGCGAGGCGCACGGGCCTGGTTCTGACTGTGCAGTAGGGAGCGAACTTGGCTTGCCGGATCCGTCCACGCGCGATGCCCCCGGCCGACGATCCTATCGGGAGGCTAAGCGGGCCGTGAATCGTCGCCAGTTCATCGGAGCTGCAGGGTCGTTGGCCGCCGCTGCTCAGCTCCGTTCGCAAACCAACGACCGGATCGAGCGCGATCGGCAAGCCGCCCTCGATGTCCTAAAGCCCAGTCGGCGCGACCTCGAATACGGGCTGGGGCTGCACCGCGAGTCCCTCGTGTTCGATGCTTACGGCTTCGCGCCGCGGGCGGCCCCGGACGGCGACGCGGTCCGGGCCCTGATGGAGGCGGGCGCCTCCGAATTGGAACTGCAGGATCAGCGCGAAGAGATGGCCATGACGCGTGCCGCGACCGTCCCGGCGGAACGCGAGGAGTTCATCCGTGCCTGGAATGCCTCCGGAGTCACCTGTATCTTTCAGAACTGCGGCGAGGAGAGCAACGACCCTCTCACGCTGATCAAGAGATTGGCCCGCTTCACCTACTTAACCGATCATTTGCAGGGCGTTCTGCGCCGGACTGTCACGGCGGATGACGTTGAGCGGGCGCATGCCGATGGCATGGGCTGCCTGTACTTCACCGGGAACGGCGTTCCGTTGACCCAACGTTGGGTCTCGGTCGAGGACGAGTTGCGCTACGTGCGGATCTTCTTCCAACTCGGCATTCGGATGATGCACGTGACCTACAACCGCCGCAACCGTCTGGGTGACGGTTGCGCGGAAACGGCAAACGGGGGTCTCAGTGACTTCGGCCGCGCCGCAGTCGCCGAGATGAACAACGTCGGCGTCCTAGTGGATGTCGCGCACTCCGGCTGGCGGACTAGCCTCGAGGCGGCCCAGCAGTCGCGGAAGCCGATCGTCGCCAGTCACACGACCTGCGGCGGGCTGTTTCCCCACATCCGTGCCAAGCCCGATGAGGTCATGCGGGCGATCGTCGATACCGGCGGGTACGCGGGCATGTGCTGTATCCCTCGTTTCCTGCGGCGGACCGGAGATATCCAAGCGTTGTTGGATCACATCGAATACGCGGTCCAAAAGTTTGGCGCAGAGTCTGTGGCGATCGGAACCGACGTGGCGTACGGCTCGCGACTCACAGAGGTGGAGCACCGCAAGATCCCGCCTCGCGGTCCCCGGCGGACACGTTTCGCCGCGTTGTGGCCGGACGACGACTTTCGAACCACGCCCACGATGACGCAAAGCCTGGCCTGGACGAACTGGCCCTTGTTTACGGTAGGCATGGTCCAGAGGGGTTTGCCCGACGACGCGATCCGCATGATCTTGGGAGGGAACGTCTTGCGTGTGGCGCGGTCCGCCTTGGTCTGAGTCGTTCACAGGCGGGCGCCACTAGGCTGGGCGAATCCGGCCTGCCCGGTAGAATGAGAATTCCCGGATGTCTGTGCTCGCCTCCCTGAACCCCCAGCAGCGTGAGGCCGTCCTGCAGACAGACGGCCCCCTGCTGCTTCTGGCAGGGGCCGGGAGCGGCAAGACCCGCGTGGTCATCACGCGCATCGCGCACTTGATCCTCGACAAGGGCGTGAGGCCGCAGTCGATTCTCGCCGTGACCTTCACCAACAAGGCCGCGGAAGAGATGCGCGAGCGCGTTGAGCGGATCCTGGGCGCCCACAGCGTGACGCCGGACGCGATGCCCACCGTGTCGACGTTTCATTCGTTCTGTGTCCGCCTTCTACGACGCTACGGCCGCCCCCTCGCCGAACTCCGTCCCGGTTTCACGCCGCAGTTTCTCATCTTCGATGAGGCCGACCAGCTCGCGGTAGTCAAGCGAGCCTACCAAGACCTCGGCCCGGATGCCGACTTCATGAAGCCAAGCGCGGCTCTCACCGCCATCAGCCGAGCCAAGAGTCGCGGCCGCCACCCAATACGGTTGCACGCCGGAGACGCCCAGCGGACGCGCCTTCTCGAGAGGATCTACGAATCGTACCGGGACGCTCTCGTGTCGTCCAACGCTCTCGATTTCGACGACCTGCTGCTGGAGTCCGTGCGGCTTCTCTCTGCCAGCGAAGAGGTGCTTGACCGTGTGCGTTCGCGGTACTGCTACCTGCTGGTCGACGAATTCCAGGACACGAATCGACCGCAATACCAGATCATGAAGCTGATCGCCGAGCCAAACTGCAATGTGTGCGTCGTCGGCGACGAGGATCAGTCGATCTACTCCTGGCGCGGCGCCGAGATCAAGAACATCCTCGAATTCGAAGCGGATTTCCCCGGGACGCGGGTCATTCGGCTGGAACAGAACTATCGCTCGACCGCCAGTATCCTGGCCGCTGCTTCGGCATTGGTCGAACGCAACGTGCATCGCAAGGGCAAGCGCCTCTGGACGGACGGCCCTGCAGGCGACCGCCCTGTTCTCTACCGGGCCGCTGACGCGGAGGCGGAGGCCCGCTACGTCGTCCGTACTCTGGGCCGGCTCCTGGACGACGATCCAACGCTGCGAGCTGGCGTGCTTTATCGCACCAACGCACAATCTCGGCTGCTGGAGGACGCCTTGCGGCGGGACGGGCGCGATTTCCTGCTCGTGGGGGGGGTGGCGTTCTACCAACGTGCCGAGGTCAAGGATCTGCTCGCTTACCTGAAGGCCGCCATTGCGCCCGACGATGCGGTCAGTTTGCGGCGCATCCTCAATGTCCCCGCCCGCGGCATCGGCAAGGCCACTCTGGAGCGTCTGCAGAATCACGCCTCGGAACGTGGCATGAGCTTGTGGCAGGCGATTGAAGACACGCTCGACAGAAGTCTGCTCCCGGCTCGCGCGTCGGCCGCCCTGGGTCGGTTCCGCCAGTTGCTGCGCAGGCTGCGGAACAAGATCCAGAAGGACGAGCTGCCCAGGGTTCTGGAATGGGTGTTCGACGAGACCGGCTACCGCCAAATGCTCGAATCGAGTGACGCGGCCGAAGACGCCAACCGTCTCGAGAACGTCAAAGAGTTGCTGGTCGCAGCTTTGGAAGCTTCCGCTAGGGATGCCACGGTGCAGGACTTCCTCGACCACGCGGCCCTAGTAGCGGATTCCGATGGGATCGACCGGCGTGCTCGCATCCTGCTCATGACGCTCCACAATGCGAAAGGCCTCGAATTCCCCTTGGTGGCGATGATCGGCCTGGAGGAGAAGCTGCTTCCTCACCGGCGTAGCATGGTGGACGACAGCGCGCTTGAGGAAGAGCGTCGTCTGTGCTACGTGGGCATGACCCGCGCCGAGCGGTATTTGCTGCTCACCTGTGCCGGGAAGCGTTGGCAGTACGGCTCAGGCAACCCCGAGCGCATGCTGCCGTCCCGGTTCCTGGAGGAGATCCCGGCGGACCTCTTAGATGACCGCACCCGTGGAGCCGGCGCACCCCGGACTGACAGGAGAGTGGCTGGGCCGGACATCCGGCCCAAAGCGCCGTTCCAATCCGTTAGGCCGCGCGAACGGGCCAGCCGCGGCACGATCCAGATCCAGACCCACGACTCCCTCCAAGCGGTGGCGGACTTCTTCAAGCTGCGCGGCATCGAGCTGGAAACCGAGGATGCAGCGGGACCCTCGGCGAAGCCGCCTCCCATCGCGCTGGCCCGGAGCGTCACGGCCGCCCCGCGGAAGCGCAAGCCCAGACTTGGGCAGGCCTTGAAGGACTTGCGCAACCAGGGAGCGTTTCCGCGCGGAACACGTGTACGGCATGAAAAATTCGGGGTCGGAGTCGTACAGAGACGCGAGGGCGAGGGGCCGCACGCGAAGCTGTCCGTGTATTTCCAAAACCACGGCATGAAAAAGCTCGTCGCCGGCTACGCGAACCTGCGCGAGATGTAAGGCGATCCTCGGTCATCCGTCAGGCCGAGCCGTCGTTCCGCAGCCAGGACCGCAGCGCCTCTGCGATCTCATCGCGCACGCGGCGGAAGACGGCCATGCGCTCCTGCTCGCTCCCGGTTGCCGTGGCGGGATCGTCGAAGCTCCAATGCGCCATGCGCGTCCACTCGGGGAACGTCGGGCAGTTCGATCCGGCCCGGTCGCACACGGTGATCACCGAGTCGATGCCGAATCCCAGGTAGGAGTCCACATGTTCGGACGTTTGCGCGCCAATGTCGATGCCAAGCTCCCTCATCGCCTGGACCGCGCCTGGGTGGACGCCCTTTGGATGCGTGCCAGCCGAGTAGGCCTCGAAACGGTCGCCGGCAAACGCGCGCAGCAACCCCTCCGCCATCTGGCTGCGGCAGGAATTGCCCGTGCAAAGGAAGAGGACCTTGGCCCTGGCTGACGCTGTCTCGGACACGGGGACGGACGTCAAAGTGTGGGCGAGGGCTTGCTGCTCCGCTGGCTGTTCAGTTCGGAGAGAGCGTGGCGCGCGACCGAGCTGTCCGGAAAGCGGTCGACGACGGACTGGAAGGCTTTCTCGGCGTCCGTCCGCTTCCTCATCTGGAGAAATGCCATGCCTTGCTTGTACAGCGAGTCTGGCGCCATCTTGCTCAGTGGATACCGTTTGTAGACTTGGTCAAACTGCCGCACTGCCTCTTCATAGTCGGCCGCGCTGTAGTACGTCTCAGCCAAGTAGTATTGCGCTTCCCCAGCTCTGGAATGTGTCGAGTAAAAAGTCAGGTAATCCATGAACTGGCCCCGCGCCGCATCGAGATTGCCGCGCATGTAGTCGCTGAGACCGCCCTCGAAGATGGCCTCGCTGGCGTTGACATCGCTTGCATGCCCATCCTCGCCGTCTGCCCCTTCCCTGGGAGGCGGCAAGGTCGTCAGGTGGGTTTTGATGTCGCGCACGTCCCCTTGCAAGCGCTCCTGGGCAGAACTCATCTCCTCGACCGTGGCGCGCAGGTTCGAGAACTGGCTGACCAACGAGTCGACCTTGGCCGATGTAGCCCTCTGGGGTTCGATGAGCGAGTTGTCCAGCGTGGCTACGCTGCGCTCGATCACGGCCTGCCCGGCCGTGAGCTTGTCCTGCTTTTCGGTGCTCTGCTTCAGTAGCGCCTCGAGGCCGGCCAGTCGCTCTGCGTTTTTTTGGTCCATCTGACGCAACGATTCCTGCAACAAGGCCATGTCGCGCTGCAGCTGGATGATCTCCTTCCTTTGGCCGAACGCGCCCGGTAGCAGAAGGGCGCCGCAGACTGAAGCCAGGGCGAGTGTTCTCAACAACACGATATACCTCCCGAGGCGCCGCCCGTCTTACAGGAAAAGACGCACGCATAGCCGTCTGCGTTCCGGACCCGAGCCTCCGTCCAGGCGCTCCTGCAAGAACTCCGGCGGCAACCCGTCGGGCCACGTCGGCCCGAACGGGTTGCACGCAAAGGGTCGCAGGGCATGGCCGAAGCGCCCAGCGGCTACCGCAGGCGCACGTGAGCCCGGCGGTTGCGCTGGTAGCAACTTTCGTCCTGGTCGGTGCACACAGGGCGCTCTTCGCCCAAGCTCACCTTGGCAAGCTTGCTCGCCGGTACGCCCAGATTGACCAGGAAGTCCATGGCGCCGGTCGACCGACGGTCGCCGAGCGCCAAGTTGTACTCCGTCGTCCCCCGCTCATCGCAGTGGCCCTCGATGAGGAATGCCGCGGTGGGGTAGCCCTCGAGTAGGTTCTTCAGCGCTGTGGCATTGCCGCGTAGCGCATCGGCTGCATCCGCACGGATGTCGCTCTTGTCGTAGTCGAAGAGCGCGTCCCGGATGTTGCTCGCGCTGAACGCCTCAGAGAGATCCGGCTTGGGGGGCGGCGGAGGCGGCGGGGGTGGCGGCGCGCGAACCGTGACCATCGCCGAAGCGGATGCCGTCTTGCCGTCGGCGTTCTTCACCGTGATGGTGTACTCGGTAGAACGAGTGGGAAAGATTTCCCGGGACCCGCTGGTCCCCACGGCTCCGATCCCCTGGTTCAACTCGGCGCTGGCCGCGTTCGTCGAACTCCATTTCAGCGTCGCCGACTTACCGCGCTCGATCGAGCTGGGCTCGGCGGTGATGCTGACGCTGGGCGCTGGCGCTTCCCGCGGGGGCGGGGGCGGGGGCGGGGGCGCAGGCGGCGCCGGAACTTCCTTCTTGCAGCCGAACGCGAATAGCGCTAAAAAAATCCCGACAACAAGCAGAGTGATTTGTTGCTTCGCTCGCATGAGACTAACCTCTCCTCCATCTTCGCCTCCGCGAGAGCGCGGAGACGTGGTACCTAGCTTAACGCAAACAGCATAACGCAACAATGCCAATCACAACAAGGGGGGGACGCGATAATCTGGGCCGAACAGTCCGCGGCGCGGTTTTCCGAGTTGGCTTTATCGCGAGGCCCAGACTGGGGATTCGTTGGTGCCCCGGCTCGTCAGCTGCTTCAGCTGCGTGCCGTCAGCCCGCATCGACCAGATGTGAGTCCCTCCCATCCTGTCGGACGAGAACACAATGTGGGTGCCACTGGGCGCGAAGAACGGGTGCTCGTTGCGTCCCCGGCTGTGCGTCAGTTGCGTGTAGCGGCCGCTCGCGACATCGACCAGAAAGATGTTGTAGTTGCCGATCTCGTAGCCCCGAGTCCAGGCAAACGTGACCCGTTCCCCCGAGGGGTCCCAGGCTGGTTGGACGGCGTCTCCGCCGCCCCGCGACAGTCTGCGCCGGTTCGCACCGTCGCTGTCCATCAGGTAGATCTGGGGCATGCCGGACGTGTCCGAGACGAACACGATCTGCGCGCCTGTCCTCGGGTTGATCGACGGATGCAGGTCGAGTCCGGGCGACCACGAAATCCTGCGCAGGTTCCCGCCGTCCAAGTCCGCCCGGTAGAGCTGGCTGCGGCCGGAGGGTGAAGAGGCGAATAGGATCGAAAGGCCGTTGGGCGTAAAGCTCGGCGTCGTGTTGAGGGAAGCTTCTTGGTTGTAGAACGGCAGGCGCCGGCCGGTCTCCAGAGAGTGCATGTAGATCTTCGGAACGCCTTCGGCAAACGTCGTGAACGCGATACGCTTGCCGTCGGCGGAAACCGCGGGCGTCAGGCAGAGGGCGCGATAGTTGGTGATGCGCTGCTTGTTCCGGCCATCATAGTCCATGGCCCAAATCTCCTTCCGGTCATCGCCCGCGTCGCGGTGGACATAGTAGATGCGGGTTCCCGCCAAGCCCGAGCCCAGGCCCAAGTTCAGAAGGATGTCGCGAGCAAAATCGAAGGCCATGCCCCGGGCGCCGGTCGAGTTGGCCCCGCTAAAGTAGCGCTTCCCGAAGATGAAGGATGCGGCGGCCGATTCCTGCGTCACGTCGGAGACGTACCCGGACAGCATGAGCCGACCGTCAGCTTCCTCGATACGGCCGTAGACGAGATAGCGCGCGAGGACGGGGACGTCTTCCCAGCCCCCAAGCCACAGCCCGCGCGCGCCCGGGTCCCTCGGCATTCGCTTGGTGTCATTCCGGATGTCCTCGGGCGCTCGCGGAGCGGTGCGCGGGTAAAAGCTACGGGGCACCATTTCCAGACGGCCTGACGCCTCGAGGGCCTTCCAGACTTCATCGTTGAAACGGTCGACCGCGTTGGCGGATGCGATGGGGCCTCGGATCGCAGCGACGGCGATGCGCGGGTCGCGTTGCTCGTCGGTCAGTTCGATGATTGCGTCGGGCGGCCGCTGGGCCGCCAGCAGCAGAGGAGCCAGGAGGAAACACCCGGCGATACGGAACCATCTGTGCGTCATGAGTACGTCCTTCTCCTGTCTCGGCCGCGTTCGCGCATCAGTCCAACCGGAAGTGCATCTCGATGACGATGGACCGCCTGCCGAGGCCGGCGGGCAGCGCCCGCACGGGGCTGGCGTTGTTGATCGCACGAACCGCGGAGTAGTCGAGCGAACGGTTTCGGCTTGACTCGCTGATGACGACCTGGTCGATGCGACCTGTCCGATGGATGACGAACGACGTGATGACGGGCCTCGAAGAGCCCCCCGCGACTTGACCGAGCGCCCGCCGCCACTGTTCGGCGATGGCGCGCTGCAACATCTCCGCGTACCAACCGAAACGGGATCCGAAGGGTCCGCCCTTGTCGCCTCCGAAGCCCACTGCGGCGCCGGCCGAGGCGCCCCGGTAGAGCTCACTGCTGAGCGCTTCCCCGCGCGAGGAGCGCAACTCGTTGTCCTTCGCCGCGCCCGCGCTACGTTGTCCGACGGAGCGTTCCTGCTGCGTCTCGGACTCCCTCCGTTTGCGATCCGGCACTGGCGCGGGTGGTGCTTCCTCGGGGACGGGTTCGGGCTCCTGGATCTGCGTAGACCGTCGGAACTCCGGTGGAGCGGGCACGCTGTGGCGGCTTGGGTTCGCGATCGGGTTGGGCTCGTCGCTGCGCACGACATTGATCGGAACGCTGGCGACCGAAATGATGCCGCCGCCCCCCGAGGCGTCCGGCGAGCCGAGATCGATGGCCGGATTCAGGATGCCCCAGGCCAGCGACGCGGCGAGCAGCAGACCGTGGCAGGACATCGAGACCATCAGAGGGCCACGTAGCCGCTCGGATTCCTCGGAAGTCCTGTGTATTGGGTTCATCGGATCGCTACGGGGGGCGGCACTCTCATCGGCGGACTCTGGGATCCCGCACTAGCGGTTTGGTGACGACGTTGACATGCACTTGGTTGACGCCGCACTCCGCGATCACCGGCGCGACGATTTCCCAGGGGGTGATGCGGTGGGCGCGCAAGTAGATGCCGGGGGCGTCGGGGTTCTTCTCCTTCGCGAGTTCGGCGATCTCGTAGACGCTGACCGGCTCGTCACCGAAGAACAATTCCCCCTTGGATGTGATGTTGACGTACGCAAAGTCCTTGTCCGTCGTCGCGACTTCGCGAGTGCGCGGGACATCGATCTCGAGGCCGAATTCGACCACCCCGGCCGTGATCATGAAGATGATGAGCAGCACCAGCACGACGTCCACGAACGGCGTGACGTTGATCTCGGCGATCTGGTCGTCCGAGGAATCAGGAGTGCCTGTGCGCAGCGCCATCCTGTGCTCCGTAGTCTTTCTCCGCTAGGTTGAAGAACTCCAAGCCAAAATCCTGCATGCGCGTGCGGATTTCGCGCAGCTTCGTCGCGTAGAGGTTGTAAAAGATCAGCGCGGGTATCGCGGCGAAGAGGCCGAGAGCGGTCGCCAGCAGCGCCTCGGCGATACCGGGCGCCACTGCACGCAGAGTAGCGCCGCTGGACCGCCCCAGGCCGCGGAAAGCATCCAACACGCCCCAGACGGTGCCGAACAGGCCGATGAACGGCGCAGCGGAGGCCGTCGTCGCCAGAAGGCTCAGATTGCGTTGCAGGTTCGACGTCTCTTCGCTGACAGCGAGCGCCAGGGCGCGTTCGACCGACGCGGAGTTCGTGATACGCCCGTACGTGTCGACCTGTCGCGCGACTTCCTCGTAGCCGTAGTCGAAGACAGTCACAAGAGGGGCCGGACGGTACGGCTCAAGGGCGGCATTGATTTCGGCCAGCTTGCCGACCCGCCGGAAGGCCCGCAAAAACGACCGATTGATCTTGGCGGAGCGATTGAGCAGCCGGTGTTTGGAGAACGCGAGGGCCCAGGACAGCACGGACATGACTACGAGGATCGCGAATACCGTGAAACCGACCGGACCGACCTCGAGCACGAGGCTCAAGAGAGTGGACTGCTCGACCGCGCTGGAAATCTCCTGGGCCGCGCTGGGGCCTGACTCAGCGGCTTCCTCGGCGGCGGCCTGCAGCAGTAGCGCGAGAGGTAGAAGTGGATTCAACTCGTTTCCCGGGGAGGCCTCGAGCCCATTGCAACGCGGAGCAGTCAGGCGGCTCCGCACCCGCCGCCTCCACGGTTCTTATTGTAGCGAGGCCGGATTGTTCGCCGGGCGGCAACGCCGGCGAACCCGGCTGAAGTCGCCGCCGCCGCTATGCTAGGCTTGGCACCCTGGGACGCCGCCCTCGGGGCATTTCCTCGATCCCGTTCCGGTTCGATTTCTCCGGAACCGGCACCCCGGAATCCGGCCAGCGATGCTCCGTGAGCTCGACATCGATAGCTATGCGGTGGTCGATCGGCTGCGTGTGCGATTTGGGGCAGGCCTCAACCTTCTGACCGGCGAGACCGGGAGCGGCAAATCGATCGTGGTCGATTCGCTGGCGCTGCTGTTTGGAGCCCGTTCAAGTTCCGGCGTGGTCCGTTCCGGCTCGCGCAGGGCACGGGTCTCCGGGATCTTTGACGTGCCGCCGAACACGACAGCGCGCGCTAGGCTGGCATCGTCCGGCATCGAAGCCGCCGGCGGCGAGTTGATCGTCGAGCGCCAGATCCTCGATTCCGGGAAGAGCCGCGCATATGTCAACGGGACGCCCGCGACTCTGGCGCTCCTCCGCGACCTGGCCCCCCATCTTGGGGACATACACGGACAGCATGAACAGCAGACCCTGCTCTCGCCCGCGCTCCAGTTGAGCATGCTGGACGCATTCGCCGGGGCCAAAGCCGAGGCCGAGGTGCTGGACGGCGTGTACTGCCGCTGGAGCGCTAGCGAGGCTGCCCTCGAGCGCCTCAAGGGCAACGATCAAGAGCGGCTGCGGAACATGGACTTGCTGCGGTATCAGGCGGGCGAGATCCGCGACGCTGCACTACAGCCGGGAGAGGACGAGGAATTGAGCCGGGAGCGCGCACGCTTGGCCCATATGGAACGTCTTCAGCAGGACGGATTCGAAGCCTACGGAATCCTCTACGACTCGGCCGCATCCGCATCGGCGCAACTCAAGGCCGCCGCGAAGTCTCTGGATGCAATGGGGCCCTTCGACGAGTGCTTCGAGCGGTTCTCCGCAGCCTTGCAGGACGCCAGGAGCACGGTGGACGACGTGGCGTTCGAGTTGCGCTCGTACCTGGATAAGCTCGAAGCGCAACCGGATCGGCAGGAGATCGTCGAGGGGCGGCTTGCGCTACTCGAGAAACTGAAGCGGAAATACGGCCCCTCGCTTTCCGAGGTTCTGGCGTTTGGGGCGCGGACAGAAGACGAACTTGCCGCTCTAGAAGGCCGTGACGCCGACGTCGAGCGGCTGGGACGCGAACTCGAGGAGGTCGCGCTGGAGTACGAACGCCTATCGCAGCATCTTTCCCGCAAGCGCCGCTCAGCGGCCGAGCAATTGGCGGCCCAGACCAAGCGGGAGCTGCGGCATCTGGCGCTCGACAAGGCCCGATTCAAGGTCCAACTCGAGACGCTGAGCGCATGGACCGCGAGCGGAGTCGACCGTGTGGCGCTGCAGTTCTCGGCGAATCCGGGCCAACCTCCACGGCCCCTGGGCCAAGTGGCTTCCGGCGGAGAACTCTCGCGAGTCGCGCTTGCATTGAAGACGTGTTTGGAGGCGACTGCGGATGTCGGCGCCTACCGGCGCACGCTGGTCTTCGACGAGATTGATTCGGGTGTCGGCGGCGGCGTGGCCGAAGCTATCGGCAGGCGGCTCAAGCAGCTCGCCGCTGGCAGCCAGCTGCTTTGCGTCACGCATTTGCCGCAGATCGCGTGCTTCGCCGACGCGCACTTCCACGTGAACAAGTCCGAGGTCGACGAGCGAACCAGCGCGACTGTCCACCAGCTGTCGGACGCGGAGCGCGTCCAGGAGCTGGCGCGCATGCTTTCCGGCGCCGAGGTAACGGACGCGGCGCTGGCGAATGCCAGACAGCTGCTGCACGCCTAGCCCAAGGCCGCCACGACCGCCCTTGCGGACCCGGCCCATCGATCCAGCAGCAACCGACTCGAGCGGGCGCGGCGCTACCCGGAGCACGTGGTGCGCGGTGTGGCATTCCGGACCACGACCCGCTATCCTAGGCAAGGAGTCGGGCGCTGGCGGGCGCGGCGCTCGGATCTGCAGTCCCTCGCCAGGGGCAGGCAGGCCGCTCCTTGCATTCCGCTGTGCGATGCAACGCCCAAGTGGCCTTGGCGGACTGGAAACGATGCTGCTAGCTTCTATCTGCCCGGAGGAATTGACATGGGCAAGGTCACTGGCTTCATGGAGTTTGGGCGGCACACGACTCCCTTCCGCCAAATCCAGGAGCGGGTGCATGACTGGAAGGAGGTCATGGATCGGCTTGAGCCTCCTGAGTTGAAGCGCCAGGGCGCACGATGCATGGACTGCGGCATCCCGTTCTGCCATACCGGCTGCCCAATCAACAACATCATTCCCGACTGGAACGACCTGGTTTACCGCGGACGCTGGGACGAGGCGCTGCGCGTTCTACATTCCACCAACAACTTCCCTGAGTTCACCGGGCGCATCTGCCCGGCGCCTTGCGAATCCGCCTGCGTCCTGGGCATCAACGACGATCCCGTCTCCATCAAGTCCATCGAAAAAGCGATCGCCGACCGGGGTTGGCAGGAGGGCTGGATCAAGCCCGAACTTCCACCGCATCGGAGCGGCAAGCACGTCGCGGTGGTCGGCTCTGGCCCGGCCGGCCTGGCCGCCGCCCAGCAGCTCAACCGCGCCGGTCACAAGGTCACCGTGTACGAGAAGAACGAGGTGCCGGGCGGGCTGTTGGTGCTCGGAATCCCCGACTTCAAGATGGAGAAGCACCTGGTCGCCCGGCGCGTCCAGCAAATGGAGGCGGAGGGCATCGAATTCCGCTGCAGCGTGCATGTCGGTGTCGACATGGAGGCGGCCAAGCTCCTCTCCGAGCACGATGCGGTGCTGCTAACTATCGGGTCGGAGCATCCGAGGGACCTCCCCATTCCCGGGCGCGATCTGAACGGCATCCACTTCGCAATGAACTTCCTGCCCCAACAGAACCGGCGTGTCGCGGGACGGCCTGTGAACGCTGACTTCGATCTCAGCGCCGCCGACAAGCACGTCGTCATCATCGGCGGCGGGGACACCGGCGCCGACTGCCTGGGCACGTCGCGACGCCAGGGCGCCCTCGGGATCCACCAGATTGAACTCCTGCCGAAGCCGCCGCTGAGTCGGGACGAGCCGGGCGCCATGCCCTGGCCCAACTGGCCCTTCACGTTCACGGTGGAGAGTTCGCACCAGGAGGGTGACGTGCGGGCCTACGCGGTGAACACCAAGGAATTCATTGGGGACGGCGACGGCAACGTCAAGGCTCTGCGCGCGGTGCGCCTGCGATGGCCGGATCCAGACCCCGTCACTGGCAGGCGGGCCTTCAAGTTCGAGGAGATCCCTGGATCGGAGTTCGAGGTGCCTGCTAACTTGGTCCTGCTGGCGATGGGCTTCCTGCACCCGGTCCACGAAGGCGTTGTCGGACAGCTCGGAATCGACAAGGACGCGCGGGGCAACATCCAGGCCGGATTCGACGAATTCCAGACCTCGGTCCCGAGGGTGTTTGCCGCCGGGGACGCGCGGCGTGGCCAGTCGCTGGTCGTGTGGGCGATCGCCGAAGGGCGCAAGGCAGCCCGGGCTGTCGACATCCACCTGACGGGCGCCAGCGACCTTCCGGCCCACTAAGGATCGCTGGACTCCCTACGCCACTACCCAAATTGCTTCCGCAGCCGAGCGGCGAAACGCTGGATGTCGACCACGAAACGCTCGTGCATCCCCTTCCCGACCAGTTCGGAGCCCGCCCGGGCCTCGACCTCGAATCGAACACGGCGATCGTCAACGCCGACCAGGTTGGCCCGGTAGACAACCTCGCGGCCCATCGGCGTCGCGGCCAAGTGCTCGACGCTGACCTTGGTACCGACACTGTCGTGTCCGGTTTCGAGATGCGGGACGATTGCGTCGCGGCAGCAGACCTCCATCCACCGAATCATGCTGGGAGTCGCAAGCGAAGGACGTACGTCCGCACCGAGAAAGGTAATGCAGTCATCGCGCCGGACGACGCGCTTCTGCTCCAAGGAGAGGCCCAGTTCGAGCATGCCGCAATGATACATCGCTTGCGCCAGGAACCCCGCGTATAATCGGGATCGGATGAGGGGTCCTACCCGCCGAGAAGCACTCGTCTCCATTGCGGCGGGATGGTCCGCAAGCGCCCTGCCCGCCCAAGGGGCGTCCGGGCCGCGCACATTGTCGACCGAAGACTACGACTTGCTCGGCGCGCTCGTGGGGCTGATCCTCCCCGCCAGCGACACTCCCGGCGCGCGCGAAGCGGGCGTCCAAGAGATCCTCGACGAGGACCTCGGCGCCGACCCCGAGACTCTCGGTGTGCTGCGGTCCGGATTCGAGCGCCTGCGCGAAGGCGGTTTCGCCGCCATGAATCAACGGCAACGAATCGACGCGCTGACTCGTGTGAGCGAATCAACCGGCCCGGACCGGGAATTCTTCGAAACCCTCAAGGGCCTGACGGTCGACGCCTATTACTCGACCGAGGTGGGTTTGGTCCAGGAACTCGGCTACCAGGGCAACACCTACCGGGACGGATTCCCTGGCTGTGCGGACCGCCACGACCTTGAGGACGGCGTCTAATGGCGGCGGAAGAGTATGACCTCGTCGTCATCGGAAGCGGCGCCTCCGGCGGCATGGCCGCCTGGAACCTGACGCGCAAGGGCGCGAAGGTGCTCATGCTCGAAGCGGGCGGCGCGTTCGACCGAGCCAGCTTTTGGTCGCACGTCAAGCCGTGGGAGGCCCGCGAGCGCCATAGACGGGGCGAACGGCCCCCCAACTTCGAGGGACTGCCGCTGCGGGAGAGCCCGTACGAGACTCCGGAAGGACAGGACTTCCTGCTGCGTCGCGTCTGGGGCGTGGGCGGCAAGACCAACATCTGGGGACGGGTGTCTCTGCGTTACGGCGACCTGAACTTCACGGAACCAGCTGTCGACGGATGGGAAATTCCGTGGCCAGTGCGCTACAGCGAGATTGCGCCGTACTACGACAACGTGGAGAAACGGATCGGAGTCTGTGGTGGAGACGACGACTCGAAGTTTCTTCCCGGTTCTCGGCACCACCTCCCGCCGCCGAACCTACGCTGTGGCGAAGTGCTGCTCCGGCAGGGGGCCGAACGGGCAGGCTACAAGGTGGTGCGTGGACGGCGCGCCGTGCTGACCCAAGATCACAACGGGCGCGCCAAGTGCCACTACTGCGGAGCCTGCGGAGCGGGGTGCGACATCGGAGCCTTCTTCAACTCCTACGACTACTTGCTCGTGGACGCCCTCGCGACGGGCAATCTGACCCTTCGCCAGAACGCGATCGTCTCGCACATCCTGACGGGCGGCGACGGAATGGCCAATGCCGTGCGCTACTTCGAGCGCCTGACTGGCGACGAGCGGATCGTTCCAGCCAGACGGGTCGTGCTGGCGGCATCCGCAGTGGACTCGACCAGGATTCTGCTGAACTCCAAGTCCAGCGCCCATCCGAATGGGCTTGGCAACGGCTCCGACGTGATCGGCCGTTACCTTTGCGAGCAGTTCCGCTTTCACATCCATGCCTTCGCGCCGCAGCTCTATGGCCGGTCGGCCACGAACGACGACGGCATCTCCGGTGGACACATCTACATCCCACGCTTTGAGAGCCCCAAGCGCAAACGCGAGTATTTGCGGGGTTTTGGCATTCAGCTGTGGGGCATCGGGTGCGGCAACAACGCCCAATTCGCGAAGCGGCTGCCAGGCTTCGGCCTGGGGCTCAAGAAGGAGATCCGTAAACGCTACCCCGCTCTCATTCAGCTGCATCCCTATGGAGAAGTGTTGCCCTACCGCGAGAACCGCATTACGGTTGAAGGCACCCAGCACGACCGGTTCGGCGTGCCAACGATCCGCATTGAGTACAAGCTAGGCGAGAACGAGCGCAAGATGATCGTGCGGATGTACGACGTAGCCGAGGAGATTCTGCATGCGATGAAAGCCGAACCGCTCCCCTACAAGCGCGGCGATCTGGATCAGCTGGGCTCGGCGATCCACGAGCACGGAACCTGTCGGATGGGCGAAGACCCCCAGCGTTCCGCGCTCAATCGATATCTGCAGATGCACGAAGTCAAGAACGTGTTTGTCGTCGACGGCAGCGCGTTTCCGACCCCGACCGAAAAGAATCCAACACTGAGCATCCTGGCGTTTTCATGGCGAGCGTCGGACTACCTGGCCGAGCAGATGCGGATCGGGAACATCTGAGAGGCTTGACGGTCGACCGGCGCTTCGGAGCGGTTCGCTACCCATCGAGCGCGCAGCCGATGCGCCGAACGCCCGAAGCCCGGGAGGCGCCGTCAGGCTCCTGGACCGGGTACGAAGGCCCGGGGGCTCTCAGATTGCGCGTTGCAGTGGGTGAGTACTAGGCTGTTGAAGCAATGCGTGCCCTTGTCTTCCTCCTCCTCATCCCGCTCGCGGCTCTGGCGTCTGACCCGGTCAGGGTGCTTGTCTGGGATGAGCGCCAGCCGCGCCAAGCGGAAGCGTATGCCAACTTCCTCGGAAACGAAATCGCCGCCCACTTGCGCGGCAGGCCGGGACTTGAGGTCCAATCCGTAGGCCTGGATGATCCCGGCCAGGGCCTCGATGCTCTGGACGACCAGGACGTGCTCGTGTGGTGGGGTCACGTTCGGCAAGGCGAGGTGCCCAAAGAGACGGGCCTGCGCATCGTCGAGAGGGTTCGGGCCGGGCAACTCGCCCTCGTTGCGCTCCATTCGGCGCACTGGTCCGTCCCGTTCATGGAGGCCATGTTCTCCCGCACGCGCGAGGATGCGAAGCGCCGATTTCCCAACCCGAATACCAAGTTCGAGTTCGTGCCTCCCCGGGGGCGATTCCCGCCAACTTACGACTCGATCGTAACGCCAGCCTACTACGCCTTTGTCCGCCGGGGCACCGTGACGCAGGTGCGCGTCGATCTGCCGAACTGCGTGTTTCCCGGTTACGACAACCACGGCAAACCGAGCCATGTCACGGTCAGCACGCCGGAGCACCCGATCATGCAGGGGGTTCCCGTCCAGTTCGACATCGCGCAGAGCGAAATGTACGACGAGCCATTTCATGTGCCGGATCCCGACGCGGTGCTCTTCCGGGAGAACTGGGACCATGGCGGACGGTTCCGAGGCGGCATGCTCTGGACGCTCGGCAGCGGCCAGGTTTTCTATTTCCGGCCTGGGCACGAGCAATTCCCGGTCTTCAAGGAACCGCACATGCTGAAGATCCTGGAGAACGCCGTGCGCTGGCTCGGCGCCAAGATCCAGCGCTGACCCGGAGCGATTCCTCTCCCCAAGCGGCGCTGGCGCGACCGAGTCGACTCTGCGCACCGCTCCGGCGGAGGGCCAGCGCAGACCGTGGATTCGCGCCCGGCTCCGGGCATTCTCGCGCACACCAATGGATGGCCGTTCAAAGCGGCAGAGCCTTGACCATGTATTGGACTCGAATGTCCCCGTGATCCTGTGACCCGACGGCTTCGAAGGCCTGTTTGTGGTGAAAGGCCAGCGACTGGTGGTTCGGCGGCCGCACGTTCACCTCGCAGGCCAACATGCGAGAGCGGCCAGCGGCTGTTCGGACGGCATCCCGATACAAGGCGCTAGCGACGCCGCATCGACGGAAGCTTGGTTCCACAGCAACGCGGTCGATGTATAGAAAATCCTCGAAACGTTCGTTGAACCAGCGCAAGTTCGGGCTTGCGTAGCGAGCCTTCGGCTGAAGGCAGATCAAGAAGCCAGCGATCTGGGGACCGAACTCGGCGACGCGGAAATAGGCTGCTTCGCCGACAAACCACTCGAGACGGTCGAGCGTGAGGTGATTCATCGCTGGAATTGACAGGTCATTGATGGCGCGAACCGTCTCGAGATCCGCCTGCGCCACGGTTCGAATCGGGACCTGCGGGCGGTTCGGACGGGGGAACGAGGTTTCCATGAAACGGGGCGACCGCCCGCGCTACGCAGGGTGGAGTCCCACAAATCATCCTATCGCCGCGAGGCTGGAGCAACGACGCCCCACGAACCCAGTCCACGGCGGCGAGCGATGCGCCTGTCGCTTCCTCTGCGCACATGCGAAGGTAGCTACTCTGAAGAGATGCAGGGGAAACCCTATCGGCCGCACGAGATCGAGCCGAAGTGGCAAGAGTCGTGGCGGCGGAACAACGTCTATCGGACCCTATCCGACCCGGATAGACCGAAGTACTACGTATTGGAGATGCTGCCCTACCCGTCCGGCGTCCTGCACATGGGCCATGTCCGCAACTACACTATCGGCGACGCCTTGGCGCGCTACAAGCGGATGCAAGGATTCCGGGTCCTGCATCCGATGGGGTGGGACTCGTTTGGCCTGCCCGCCGAGAACGCGGCGATCAAGAACAAGCGGGATCCGCGCGAATGGACACGCTCGAATATTGACGCCATGAAGCGTCAGCTGAGCACGTTCGGCTTCAGCTACGACTGGGATTGCGAGATGTCGAGTTGCGAGCCGGAGTATTACCGCTGGAACCAGTGGTTCTTCCTGCGCATGTGGGAGAGAGGCCTAGCCTACCGAAAGAAAGCCACGGTGAATTGGTGCCCCTCCTGCGTGACGGTGCTGGCCAACGAGCAGGTCGTCAACGGGTGCTGCTGGCGGCATGAGGACACGCCGGTCGAGCAACAGGAACGGGAGCAGTGGTTCTTTCGAACAACCGCGTACGCGGAGGAGTTGCTGCAGTCGCTCGAGGAACTGCAGAACGGCTGGCCGGAGCGGGTGCTGACGATGCAGCGCAACTGGATCGGGAAGTCGACTGGAACGGAAGTCAACTTCTCGTTGCGGGATTCGGACGCAACAATCCGGGTCTTCACGACGCGCGTCGATACGATTTTTGGGGCCACCTGCTTGATCTTGGCGCCCCTGCACCCCCTTGTGGCGCGGTTCGGCTTCCGGGACCGCGGGCAGGAGATGGCCACCGCGGCGGCCACGAAGAGTCCCGACGACTTGGAGAAAGAAGGGTTCTTTACCGGCCACTACGCCGTCAACCCCTACAACGGCGAGGCGGTGCCGATCTGGGTCGGCAACTTCGTGGTCATGAGCTACGGCACGGGCGCGATCATGGCGGTCCCCGCGCACGACCAGCGCGATTTCGAGTTCTGTCGCAAGCACGGCATCCCCGTCGCGCCGGTCATCCGCTCGACGGGCGGCGCATTGGCCTCCGCAGACACGATGTCGGAGGCCTTCACCGGCTACGGTGTGATCGAGAACTCGGCCCAGTTCAGCGGCCTGCCGAGTCAGGCGGGCATCGAGCGCATGACCGCTCATGCCGAGGAGCAAGGATTCGGGGCAGGCGCGGTTACGTACCGGCTGCGAGACTGGGGCATCTCACGCCAGAGATATTGGGGTACTCCGATCCCCATGATCCGGTGCGCCCCCTGTGGCGTCGTTCCGGTCCCCGAGAAGGACTTGCCGGTCCTCTTGCCGACGGGCGTCGAGCTCACGGGGAGCGGCGAATCGCCCTTGAAGAGCGTGCCGGAATTCGTGCTCGTCGAATGCCCGCAGTGCGGCGGCCCGGCCGAACGCGAGTCGGACACGATGGACACCTTCGTCGATTCCAGTTGGTACTTTTACCGCTACGCGGACGCGCAGAACCACACAGCTCCCTACGACTCTGCGAAAGCGGCGGCTTGGTTCCCGATCGACCAGTACATCGGGGGCGTCGAGCATGCCGTCTTGCACTTGATTTACTGCCGCTTCTTCACCAAGGTCATGCGCGATCTGGGTCTGATCCATTTGGATGAGCCGGTGCAAAGGCTCTTCACGCAGGGCATGGTGATCCGTGACGGACGCAAGATGTCGAAGAATCTCGGAAACATCGTCAGTCCCGAGGAACTAGTAGAGAAATACGGCTCGGACACGGCTCGCATGTTCTCGCTGTTCGCGGCTCCGCCTGACCGCGATCTGGACTGGCAGGACGACGGGGTGGAGGGCATGTGGCGCTTCCTTTCACGGGTGCACCGGTTCGTCGCGAGACATGCGAAGGACAGCGTCACTGCGGGTTCGGTGATTCGGAGCGAAGCCGACAGCGCGGTGCTCCGCAAGCTGCACCAGACCATCGCACGTGTCACCGCGGACTTCGAGTCGCGCTGGCACTTCAACACGTCGATCGCCTTGATCATGGAACTGACCAACGAGCTGCATGCCCGGGAAGCCGACCTCTCGGACGAGGTCCTCCAACATTCGCTGCAACACCTGACGCTGCTGCTGAGCCCCTTCGCGCCGCACTTGGCTGAGGAGTTGTGGGCGATGCTGCACCAGGAAGGCCCACTCCTGAGCGTTCGCTGGCCAGCAACCAATCCCGAACTGGCCCGCGATGACAACGTCCAGGTGGTCGTCCAGGTGAACGGCAAGCTTCGCGACCGGTTGACTGTGCCGAAGGGCCTCCCGCGAGAGGAGCTCTCAGAACGCGCCGGCGAGACCGAGCGGATCCGTGCTCTACTCCGGGACAAGACCGTTCACAAGGTGATCGCGGTCCCCGACAAACTGGTCAACTTCGTGGCGAACTAGGACTGGATGCTGCGGCTCGCATGCCCATTGGCGGACTAGAAGCGATCAGACTTCGGCGTACTGCCTGTCGCATCGTTGCCATTGGACTTTGCCTATTGCCACCGTCCCGTGTCCAAGGGCAGGAGGCCGATGCGGGATCGCCGGTGTTCCAGGATGTCACGGCCGCTTCGAACGTTACCTTCCACAATGCGTCGTCGGCGACCTCCCAGAAGTACTTGCTCGAATCGATGGTCGGTGGGGTGGCGATGTTCGATTACGACAGGGATGGGCTCCTCGACCTCTACTTCGTGAATGGAGCCGCTTTAGAAGACCCGATGCCCGAGGGCGCGACTCCCGACAAGTCGGATCCCCGCTACTGGAATCGCCTGTACCGCAACGAAGGTGGCTTGCGGTTCTCCGATCTCACGGAGGAGGCAGGCGTCCAAGGCGAGTACTTCGGCCAGGGCGTCGCCTCTGCCGACTACGACAACGACGGCTTCGCGGATCTCTTCCTGGCATCGTTCGGCGGCAACACGCTCTTCCGAAATCGCGGAGACGGCACGTTCGAAGACGCGACGCTAGCCGCTGGAGTCGGAGGCGGTGGGTGGTCGGCGGCCGCTGGCTTCCTGGACTATGACCGGGACGGACACCTCGACCTCTTTGTGTCCCGTTACGTTCAATGGTCGTTCCAAAATAACCCCTGGTGCGGGGAGCGCAAACCTGGATATCGCGCCTATTGCCACCCGAAGCACTTTGCTCCAATCTCCCATCTCGTTTATCGCAACAACGGGAACGGAACCTTCGAGGACGTCACCCAGACGAGCGGCTTCGGAGCGGCCCTGGGCAAGGGCTTGGGGATCGCCTTCAACGACTTTGACCGGGATGGGTGGATGGACGTCCTGGTTGCAAACGACTCCTTTCCGCAGCAGCTGTTCCGGAATCTAGAGGGGAGCGGATTCGAGGAGGTCGCTTTGTTTTCAGGCATGGCCTACGACGAGAACGGCGAGACGTTTGCGGGCATGGGCGTCGACTTCGCGGATTATGACAACGACGGCCGGCCCGATGTCTTCATCAACGCCCTGGCCCACCAACGATACGCGCTGTTTCGGAACCAGGAGGGCCTGTTCGAGTACGTCTCGGGGCCGACTGGCGTGAGCAGCATCAGTTCGCTGCACTCTGGCTGGGGCGCCAAGTTCTTCGACTACGACAACGACGGGCGGAAAGACATCTTCGTCGCGCAGGGACACGTGATGGACAACATCGAACTGACCCAGCCCGACGTGAAATACGAGGAGCCCTTCGTGCTGATGCGGAACACGGGTCGTGGCTTCGAGGACGTCTCCGGGAAGAGCGGGGCGGCTTTCCAGGCACGCCGCGCCGCGCGGGGAGCGGCGATCGGAGATCTCGACAATGACGGCTTCTTGGACATCGTTGTCAACTGCAACGATCAGCAGGCGGTGCTCCTACGCAACGAGGGCAACCGCCACAACTGGCTGATCCTGGATCTGGTCGGTACGCGGGCCAATCGAGACGGCATCGGCGCGCAGGTCCGAATAGTCTTGCAGGCCGGCGCCGAGCAGCACGGAGTCGTTTCGACGGCGGGCAGTTACCTGTCGTCGGGCGATCGGCGCGCCCATTTTGGCCTGGGGGGATTGGACCAAGCCGAGCTGATCGAGATCCAATGGCCGAGCGGCGCCGTGCAGGAGATTCGGGGCGCCGCGGCCAATCAGATCTTGGAGGTCAGGGAGCCCGAGGGGCCGTAGAGATTCCCGAATTCGCTGGTCTCGAGTCTCGATTTCCGCGGGTCTCAAGGGCCATGGAGAATTCTCCACACCCTGAGCAGTGGCAATTGAGATCCAGCGCGGTCCGATCCAGTCTGGGAGCCAGTCGGGAAGGCCCAGGCGGGCTCTGCTGGCGAACAGCCCGCCCAGGAGCACCCGGACCCAACTCATCCAGACGATGCGCTTTGCGGCGACGCTTGGGTTCCGGCCCAGGCGTCGAGGGAGGCCGGCCGCATGCACGGAGCCTCGCGCCATCGGGTGGATAGATCGGTCGCACCTCCGGAAACTCGCCCTCGGAAGCCGGCTGCGACGACCATCTCTGTCGCTCGGGATCCAAGGGCGGCCCTACGGCCAAGACTCGGGCTCGGCGCACCGCTGATCCAGAATGGCGTCTCGACTTCCAGCCTTGGGTTGGGCGATCGCTCCGCCACCTGAAATCAGGGAGAACCAGGCCTCGTCCACACCTCGCTTCGATGTCCATTGCGATTAGGTGTTGGCTCGCAAGAAAGACGCATAGCCCGCTTCATCGAGCGCCCCGGCCGGCAGTTCGAGAACGCCTGGGTCGCGATCTCTTCCGTGGCGGCGAAGCGATACCCGTTCAACTCCGAGAGCAGGATGCCGACCACAAAGCCTGTGCGCTTGTTTCCATCGACAAAGGGATGGTTGCGCACGATGCCCGCCGAGCAAGCAGTCGCCATCTCGATGATTTCGGGCGAATGCGTCGAGGCGTCGTCACGTACCCCTTTCGCGCCGCCGTGCAGCGCGACCAGTCGGCCGCGCAGAGTGAGCGGGTCGCGTGCGTCGATCCAGACTGGGGCCCTCACTTGGCCAGAACGTGCAGCGTATTGCGCTGGCTGCCGAGGAGGCCTTCAGCCTTCGCTATCTTGTCTTGAATAGCAGGATCATAGGGCGTCGACTGGTGGCCGCCGTCCGGCGCTTCGGTCGGGAAAAGCGGTTCCCCGTCTTTCGTGCGCAGGCGGTTGACGACATCCTTCGGCAGGACGACACCGAGCGAGTTGCCGAATTTGCGAACCTTGAGTGCAACCCTGCCCTGTCTTTGTCATTGCAGTCGTAATAACGTTTCATCCGGGACACAAGGAGAGCTTCAGCGAGCTCGCGGAAATCCCCGCATCATTGTCCCGCCCGACTTTCTACAAAATCGTCGGCCGGCTTGCAGGAATCTCCAACTGAGGGCTTCGCAGCGCCCATGGGCCGCGACTTGATCCTGCAACGTTCCTCTCGGTGGCCGAAGGCGATGCGGACTTCAGTGCCTGCGCTCGCTTATGAATCACCGATTCCAGGAATGGCAGGTCTCTGTGCGGGGCTGGCTTTCCACTCGGGCCGAGCCATGCGGCCAAGCTAGAAGTCCAGCCGAAGCCCGAACTGGATCGAGCGCGGAGTATTGCACTGGGCGAACGTTTGCCCGAACGTCGCCGCGCTCCAGTTCCGGTTCGGATCACAGAAGACGACGCGGTTGAAGATGTTGCCGAACTGCGTCTCGAACCGGAGCTTGAACTTCTCGTTGATCCAGGTGTCCTTGAAGAGGCTGAAGTCTTCGGCC
Source organism: Bryobacterales bacterium (assembly GCA_965218615.1). Lineage (GTDB taxonomy): Bacteria > Acidobacteriota > Terriglobia > Bryobacterales > UBA6623 > VXMF01. Next base: position 2,411,774 of record CBDCLH010000008.1, on the reverse strand, counting down.
ACGTTGTGGAATCCCCGCACGAAGTCCATGGTTCGCGACGCGTTTCCGAACTGCAGCGGACCCGGATCGCCGAATGCGGAGCGATCGTAGAAGCTGTCCCTCGTCACATTGAAGCGGCCGCCATGGTCAATCCGGACTCGACTGCTCAAGATGTCCGGGCGCTTCTGGCCATTGAACAGGAACGGCCCCAGATCGTTGGCCATGACGATGTTGACGGGCCTGCCTGCCTCGACTCGAAAAATGCCGGCGACGGCCCAACCGCCCAGCACTTTCGCCGCCAAGCCAACCTTCTTCTCGCGGAAGACCGGTATCGTGTGCGTAAAGGCGGCCAAGACTCGGTGCGGCACGTCATCCGTGCTCAACCCTCGCTCCAACGAATGCGTGTCGATCGGGTTTTGGGGGCCTTGACCCAAGCCGTCCCGGTAGCGGACGCCCTCCGTCCCCATTCCGGTCAGCTTGGACCAAGCGTAGGTCGCGTGGAAGTGCGCGCCGTCCGAGAAGCGTTTCTCGACGTTGGTCCGGAGGGCATGATAGAAGCTGTTGCCGGCCGGCACGTTCATGTACCCGATGTTGAACATTTGCGGGAACGGGCGAAGGGACTGCGCCACGGATCGACGGAATCCCGTATAGGGCATCGGGACCCCGGACGAACCGGCGGCATGGGAATCTGCCCGAACCGCCAGGACGCTCGGCCCCAGGGAAAGAATCGCCGGGCTGTTGGCGTTCGCTGCCGGTCCGAGCACGCGCCGGTCGGCGATCAGGCGGCTGCCGCGATTGCCGGTATAGGTGAGCCCCAGGGCCATGCTGCGGCTCAACAGCCGTTGGATCGCAAACGTCCAGTCTTGGACTCTCGGCAACGTCACGCGATCCCGCGTAATCGCCACCGGCGATGTGTTGTTCCCGATGGCGGGGTCAATCGAAGGCGGCAGGACCACGTTTTCCTGGGGGAACCCGTCGTCGAGGAAGTAGGCCGGCCGCCGACCGTTGCTCAGATCGTTTGCCGTAGGATTGGATCGAAAGCCAAGCGTGTTGATGGCATCGAAGTGGCCGTGAGGCACACCGGAGTAGTAAATCGCATAGCCCCCGCGGATGACGTTGTATCGGCCGAGCCGATACGCAAATCCGATGCGCGGTCCGAACGCGTCCCTCGGCGGCGACTCCAAGGTACGGAAACCTGTCCGGCCCGGGCCATCTCCTGCGAAGATCATGGCCCCAAGCCGACCCCCAGCGCCGGGATTGGGCACATTGGGGTCGAAGGTCGACATATTATTGTCCCGTTCCCGCACTGCGGTTTGATAGTCGAAACGGAGGCCGATGGTCAAGGTCAAATTATTCGTGACCCTATACTCGTCGATCACACTCCAGGCTACGTACGCCTCGCTAATCGTCGGGAAGTCAGGGATCTGGAAGCGCGTCCCATTGACCTGCCCCAACAAGAACGAAGCGAACGGATCTCCCGTGGTCGAGCGATTGTTGCCCTGGGCGTCAAATCCACCGGTGTGACCGCGGTGGAAGTTGAAGCTTCCTGCAACGTTGTTAGCCCAACCCCGGAACGGATGCCTGTGGTAGCGGTATTCGCCACTGATATTGACCGTGTGGCGATCCTGGATCCAGGTCCAATCGTTCGCGACTTGATAGCGGTGCTTCGCGAGCAACCCGGAGCGGCCCCAGGCGTTGCCCAACGGAGAATAGCGTGTGTTTCCCGTAAAGCTCATGGCCGGCGGGCCAGCGTCCGCCTCGAGCAGTCCGTTGCCGCCCGGCCCCCACAATCGCTGCGGCCAGCCTGCTCCGGCAGATAGCGAGTGGCCGATCACGTGGAATTCGTCGTAGGAGATTGTCGCGTGGCTCAAGAGATTGTTGGCAACGATCCAGTCGAACTTCTGTCGGGCTTGATGGGTGGTGATCTTCTCGACGAAGCCTTCGCCGTAGTAGCCGGTATTGCTTCCTGGGCTGGACACGGGATCGTGAGAAAACCGACAGCCGCCTACTCCTCCGCAGTTGCGGATCGCTGGATGGCCCGTGCGGCTAAAAACGTGGCTCGTGCGCAGGTTCTCCCGGAAGGAGTGATCCACTCGGACAAGATGGGCCGGGGCATCCAGGATCCAAGTCTGGGCTCCCATGGGATTGCCCTGGACATTGAACTCCAGTCCGGGGCGTTGGGGCTGCACCATCAACGGGACAACGCCCGCCGCCACGCGGCTTCGCATCGGATGAGACAAGGGAACCGTGTTGTTGACGAACGGATCTCGCACCGGGGCCCCCTGCGCCGACCTTGTTGAGGCCGGATCGAAGATCTGCCCCCGATACATCGAGCGCCCAAGTGCGTCCACGGCCACTGCGCGACTGGTCAGCAATCGCCCGAAATCGCCTTGCCTGAAGGCGTCGATCGGTGTGGAATTGCCGTACCCGGACTGCGCACCTGAGCGCACGAACAGCTTGTCGTAGTGGTACGCAAAGAATGTCTTGTGTTTGACGATCGGCCCACCCACGTAGATGCCGAAGTCGTTCTTGCGGGCCTTGCTCTTGTCACCGAAATACCCGCGGGCATTCAGCTGCTCGTTGCCGAGAATGTGGTAGACAGCACCGTGCAACTCATTCGTCTCCAGCTTTCCGGTGAATGCAACAAACCTCCTGGAGCGGCCGTGCTGGGCATCGTTTGGCGTCGTGACGGCCTGCATCTCGCGGACCCTCGCCGTAGATTTGTCGCCTGCGCGTCTCGCCGCATGGCCTTCCGGCTGTGAGGGCGCCTCGTCGTCTGGTCGGTGCTCGCGTGGCAGGCCTGCACCGCCTTGTGTGAGGAACTTGGACGGGCTCCTGCGAGCGTTCGGCGCCGCATCGGAGTCCGCGGATTGGCCACGGAGCTTGGAGCCCGGCATCGATCCCACAGGACCGGGGAGCCTGCGGGCCCGGGACTGGCGGGTCTCGCGATCGAGCTCGCCATCCGCATCCCGGACGGTCGGCCGGATCCATTGGCGCGTTTCGGGGCTCGCGATCGCTGCAACATCCGCAGACTGGAGCATGACATCTTGTCGGTAGGCCTGACCGCCCCGCAAGACGATGCCGGATCGCACGAAGGCCTGGAAGCTGTCGCCCTCGACGCGGACTGTATAGGCGCCGTCAACGATCAGCGGTGAAGCGTAAGCCCCGGCAGCGTCGGACTCGACCCCCATGACCACGCCCGTGGTCTCCTCCGTGATGGTCACCGCAGCCCCATGCACAGCGGCTCCAGTGGGATCTCGGACCACCCCAGCGATGGATCCGCGGTCAGCCGTTTGCCCGCAGAGCAGCGGCGCGAAGGCGGCGCTCAAGAGAAGCACGGAGGAGGCGATGCGCCGAGAACGTTGCACAAGGAGACGTGCTCTAGCCTGCAAATCGGTCGAAATCGGCTAGGGCGGTTGCTCGTCCATAGTGTCCTTCATGTCACGGGACAAGGGCAATCGGAGAACCAGCGAATCCGGCGCGAATGCGAAAACGTAACCAGTTCTTCACCGTTCAGGTCCCTTTAGGACTGTCACGGCCCCAGTGCTCGGGAGCACAGAACGCCGGTCTCCGTCGAGCACCCATCCGCGCGTCCCGCGGACGCCCCCGCCGTCTCGCCCCTCGGCTGCGGTCGCAAGGCGGCCCGGTCTGCTCAGCAGCACGTCCGCGAGGCTCGAGAGCCTGCCGACCAGCGCGGCCTCCCGCGGTCGAGGCCGGAGGGGTCGGATGGTTCGGGAGTAATCCTGGAAGAAGAACTTGATCCCGATCGGCGGATTCCGAGGCCTCCCGGCGCCGGAGACGATGCCGTAGTTCCCGTCGCCGACCTAGGTGTTCGGGAACTCGAACTGCGGAGTGTTGGTGAGGTTGAACGCTTCGAGACGGAACTGGACCGAGCACTTCTCCGTGATGCGGGACTACTGGAAGGCCGAGAAGTCCCCAACGAACCGTCCGGGACCCGCCAGGATCCCCTCGCCGACATTGCGGATTGTTTCGATTCGGTTCGGCGCCAATGCTGTAGGACTCCACCATCCGGAAGGACTCTGCTTAGCAGTTTTGACCTCCTGGTCCGGACGCTCTCCGGCTCCGATGTTGGCCGGGGTCACGCGCACTCTTGACGTCGCCGGCGCGCCGCTGGAGAGCGTCACAATGGAGCCGGTCGACCAGGACGCCATCCGCGACGCCGCCCCAGGCGTAGCCGCACTTCTTGTCGCGGCGCCACCGCAACTCGTATACGACGCTGCCGACGAATCGGCGCCGTTGAACGGTCAGATTCGACCCAGCCCGCGAGTCAGTTCGAGAACGTCGAGCACCAGGCGGGCGCTCGCACCCGGAGCGTCGCCTGATCCGGGTGCCGCGAATCTCGCCGATCGCGTGTGACCACTGGTAAGACAAGCGATAGGTCATGCCTTAGAAATAAAGCCCCGCGGGCTCCGCGTTGCGCCCGCCTGTCGAGTGCTCGAGCGTCGCGAATTGCGTGTTTCCCACGGCGCGCCCAATCCGGGCGCACACCGAGACTCTCCGTCAGTCCAGCGTGCCAAGTGACGCCATGAGGACCGCGGCTTCGTCCAGGCCGACACCGAACCGGTCCAAGAGCGCTTTCGGCCGGTCCCATCAGCCGGCAGTCTAATCTTGCGCGATCTGCATCGGAGCCTACGCAGCCTGCATCTCACCGTGTCCGAGTTGGCATTGGCCCGACCAACGCCGGAAACACGACCAGGATGCCGAAATTGTTCCTTCTTGCGGTCCAGTACTTGGCGATGTAGCTCCAATTATGGGGACGAAGCATTCCGCTCTTGCAGCTCCCCCCCGTCCAGCACTTGCAAACCGCGCAATCATCGTTTATTGTTCATGGATGCTGCTATGAGTGCGCCTGCCGTCGCCCCCCTAAGCACCGGAATCGACCGCGACCTCTGCCAGAGATTCCTCTACTACATGGTCATGATGCGGGAATTGGAAGACCGCATCGAGTTGAAGCTCTATCGACAAGGGAAGGTCGTAGGCGGCTGCTATACGGGCCGCGGGCAGGAGGCCATTCCAGTTGGCAGCGCCATCCTGTCCCAGCCGCGAGACTGGCTCACCCCGTCGCACCGCGACATGGCGGCACTCCTCATCCGAGGCATCACTCCCAAGGAAATCCTAGCCCAGTATCTGGGCCGATCCGCGGGACTGACAAAGGGACGCGACGGGAACATGCACATGGGGTGCGCCGAGAGGCACTGCGTACCGATCATTTCCTCGATCGGGGCTAGCATACCCGTCGCAGGCGGTCTGGCGTTCGCGATGCGGTACCGGGGCGAGTCGAATATCGTATTCAACTATTCCGGCGACGGCGCCTCCAGCCGCGGCGACTGGCACGAGGGCCTGAACATGGCTGCTGTGCTGGAACTGCCGATCGTCTACCTCTGCAACAACAACCTGTACGCCTACTCCACACCGCTTCACAAACAGATGAAGGTCCACGATATCGCCGAGCGCGTGGCCGGATACGGCATCCCAGCGGAGATCGTGGACGGCAACAACGTCGTCGCCGTCTACGAAGCCACCAAGAGGGCGGTCGACCATGTCCGGGGCCGCCAAGGACCCTACTTCATCGAATGCAAGACGTTCCGCATGAGCGGCCACTCCGCTCACGATCCCGCGGACTACATCCCAAATCACCAGCGGGAGGATTGGTCCCGGAGGGACCCCATTCTGATGCTCCAAAAGCACATGGTCGAGGAGTTGGGAGCGGACGAACAAGACTTCGTGGATCTGCGCCGGCGGGTGCTCGACGAAATCGAGGAAGCGGTCGATTGGGCGCTGCAGCAGCCATTTCCCGATCCCGCGACGCTCGAAGACGACGTCTATGGGCCCGCGTAGCCGATCCAGCAACCCTCATCGCGTCATGGCAGATACCACCTACGTCGAAGCGATCCGTGAAGGCATCTGGGAAGAGATGGAGCGCGACCCGAGCGTTTTCGTGATGGGCGAGGACATCGCCGAATACGGCGGCGCCTTCAAAGTCACAAAGGGCATGCTCGATCATTTCGGCGCGTTGCGCGTCGTCGATACGCCGCTGTCGGAATCCGCCATCGTAGGAGCGGGCACGGGCGCGGCCATCAACGGCCTGCGCCCGGTGCTGGAAATGCAGTTTGCGGACTTCATGGCCTGCGGCTTCGACCAGATCGCGAATTTCGCCGCCAAGTGCCGATACCGATGGGGCCAACAGATCCCGATGGTGATCCGAGCTCCCGCGGGGGGCAACATCCATGGAGGCCCATTCCATTCGCAAAACGTCGAGATGCCGTACGTGCACACGCCCGGGCTCAAGGTCGTGCAGCCGGCGACCGCCTACGATGCCAAGGGCCTGATCAAGGCCTCGATTCGGGACGACGATCCCGTCATCTTCCTCGAGCATAAGTATCTCTACCGCTCAGTCAAGGAAGAATTGCCCGCCGAAGACTATACCGTACCCCTCAGTCAGGCGCATATCCAGCGCGAGGGATCGGATCTTTCGATCATCACGTACGGCTGGATGGTCCATGTTGGCCTGGAAGCGGCCGAGACTCTGTCCCAGGAGGGTATCGACCTGGAAGTTCTCGACCTGCGGACCCTGATGCCCCTCGACAGGAAGTCCATCCTGGCGACGGCCAAGAAAACGAGCAAGGTGATCCTGCTGCACGAAGACACCCTCACAGGCGGCTTGGGCGGAGAACTCGCGGGCATCATTGGCCAACATGCCTTTGAGTACCTGGACGGTCCGATGGTCCGCATCGCAGCCCCCGACACGCCGGTACCCTTCAGTGACACCCTCGAGAAGGCGTTCCTCCCTAGCACCGAGGAGGTCGTCGAGAAAGCGCGCTGGCTCGCCCGCTATTGACCGGCCCAGCATTTGCCATTCGAGGAAGCCGCGTGTTCTTCGAGTACACTGTCAGCTTCCTTTCCTTCGCGGACCTCATAATGTGTCGTAGTCTCGCCGTCTCAGAACTCCCGAATGCCGACGAACCGTAGAACCTTCCTCAAGTCGTCGGGCGGCGCCCTCGTCGTAGCGTCCCAAGCTTGGCCGCTCCCAGGGCCGCGGCCCTGGCTGCGGGACGATCCCGACCGCGAGTGGCGGCACTACGGTGGCACGGCCGGCGCGAGCCGATACTCACCTGCCGACCAGATCGACCGCTCCAACGTGGCCCGGCTGAAGCCTGCCTGGACCCACCGGACTGGGGACGCCATGCAGCGCCCGCAGACCACTATCGAGTGCACCCCGATCGTCGTGGGCGGCGTGATGTATATCACGACGGCGCGGATCAAGGTCCAGGCCCTCGATGCTGCGACGGGCGACCTCCTGTGGACATTCGATCCCCTGGATGCATCCAGCGCCGGGAGGAGCGCCGGCGTGAACCGCGGTGTCTGTTACTGGCAATCCGAGGATGGATCGGAGAAGCGCATCTTCGGCACGGCCCAGAACCGGCTCTATAGCCTGGACGCCGCCACCGGTCTACCCGATCCGTCCTTCGGCGTGGACGGCATGATCGATCTCAACGACGATCTCGACAACGAAGTGCAAGGCGTCTCGGTCAAGTGCACGAGCCCGGCCGTGGCCTACAAGGACGTGCTCGTCATGGGCGGAGGCGGCGGCGAAGGCCCCTATCCGCAAGCACCTGGACACATTCGAGGCTACGATGCCACGAGTGGCGAACGCCGCTGGATCCTCCACACCACCCCGAGGCCGGGACAGTTTGGCTACGAGACCTGGCCGCCCAACGCCTACAAGTACGTCGGAGGCACGAACAACTGGGCCGGAATGAGTCTAGATGTCCAACGCGGCCTCGTATTTGCCGGCATCGGCTCCCCAGCATTCGACTTCTACGGCGGAGACCGTATCGGCGCCAACCTCTTCGGCAACTGTGTGCTCGCCCTGAAGGCGGAGACTGGTGAACGGATATGGCACTACCAGACGGTTCACCACGATGTATGGGACTACGACCTCCCTGCACAACCCGCGCTCATCCAAATGACGCAGCGGCACAGAACCTTCGACGCCGTGGCGCAACCCACGAAGCCAGGCTTCCTCTTCTTTCTCCATCGCGAAACAGGTCGACCGGTCTGGCCCGTGGAGGAGCGCCCCATCCCCATGTCGGATGTCGGGGGTGAACATCTCTGGCCCACACAGCCCTTCCCAACGAAGCCGGCGCCGCTCTCCCGCCAAGGCTTCCACGAACGCGACATCAGCGACATCTCAGAACAATCGCACGCGGCGGTGCGGAAGGTTTGGGAGACCACCGACGCCGGCAACTTGTTCACGCCCCCCAGCACGCGGGGCACGCTCGTCCATCCGGGCTTCCGAGGTGGATGTTTGTGGGGCGGCTGCAGTTACAACCCCGCCAAGAATCGGGTCTTCGCCAGCTCGGACGAGACCACCAACCGCATCCAGCTCGAGACTGCCCCGGATCAAGCGTTCGACTACGCGCTGCCCGACCGGAGCGAATTCTTGGACCACGAAGGCTACCCGGCCATCAAGCCGCCCTGGGGGTATGTGACGGCGATCGATTTGGAGAGTGGTGAGTTCGTCTGGCGTGTCGTCAACGGAGAATTTCCGGAGCTGACGGCCCGTGGCGTTCCCAAGACCGGAACGCCCTCTCACGGCGGATCCATCGCCACGGGAGGCGGGCTGGTTTTCATGGCCGGCACGTTCGACAAGAAGTTTCGGGCGTTCGACCAGGATACGGGCGAAGTCCTCTGGCAAACCGACCTGCCGGCGGCCGGGTTCGCAACGCCCTGCACCTACGAAGCCAACGGCAAGCAGTATGTCGTGATCGCAGCGGGTGGAGGCAAAGGCGATTCCGTCTCGGGCGACGAATTCGTCGCGTTCGCTTTGAACGGCTGAAACCCGGCGACAACCCAATGCGGGGATGTTGCCGAATTGATCTCCCGCATCGGAGGAGGGTTCCTGATACAACCCTCGCCAAAGTCCGATCGATACTACGGGGCGGTCGTGGCTCGTGCAGGGCCTCAGCCTGGTCTTCCGGAAAGCACCCGGCCCGGCAGCGTACGGATGGCCCTCAGGAAATCGAAGATGCCCGCAACCACGATGCCGAGCAGCCGAAACGGCAGCAACAGCAGCCAGACGATTGGATAGGTGATCCGGGCGAGAAGCGCCAACGGCCAGCAAACCGCCAGCAGGAGCAACCAAAGCAGGAATTTGAGCATGTCGGATAGGCTCCAGTTCAGCTTCGCACGTGCGCCGCACGGCGCAACCGCTTCTATGCCCTTTCCATGCCAGTCTGCCAGCTCTATGGAAGCCGGCCATCTGGCTCGGCGCCTATCGAACCACGACTGTCCCGCTCCCCTGCTCGAGGGTCAACGTCGAGCCCACCTGCGGTGCGCCAAAAGCCTCCGGCGCACCCCCCGGCCAGAGCACCTCCACAGATCGAACGATGCCGGAGCCCGCAAGCCCGAAGTGGATCGCCGCTTCGCCGGAACTCAGGTAGCTGCCGTCACGACGCCGACGACGCCATGCAACCGTACCGTTTTCAAAGACCAAGCCGACCCGGGCTCCGAGTCCATCGCGGTTGCCGTGCGCCCCTGCCAGCTTGATCCTCAGCCAGCGGTCTCCCGTCGCTTGGTTCAAGGACAGGCGCGCGGGACCGTTGTTGTTGGAGACCACGACATCGGGGGCGCCGTCCAAATCGAGGTCTCCGGTCTCCGCACCACGGCCGACCAGGGAGGACAACTCGCCCCAGACGCGGGAGCCATCGAGGAGATCGAAGCGGTTCTCTGCGCCCCGGAAGAACTGATTCTGCTGCAGGAAGGGATCCGGTTGTCCGCGCAACGCCTCGATCACTGTCACGGCTCCGTTGGCGATGAAGACGTCCAGCCTCCCGTCTTGATCGAAGCCGGTGAACGGCATGTTGAAGCGGCCCAGTCCGAAGCGGTTCGTGACATCCAGGAACTGCCCCGCCCCGTTGTTCAGGTACAGCGTATTCGTCTCCAAGGTGTTGTGAGTCAATAGCAGGTCGTTGTCGAAGTCCGCGGCGATCACTCCCATCCCCGCCTCGGCGCGGCCGTCGGTGTTCACCGCGGCGCCGGAGAGCATCGCCCGGGTCTCAAGTCGGTCGCTGCCCAAACTGATCCACAGCTGCTTGTCCGTGCCGTCGTTGGCGACGTACAGGTCCATCCTGCTGTCGTTGTTCAGGGCGGCCGTCGCAAGGCCCAGCCCATTCCCGAATGCAGACCCCAATCCGGCCGCGCCCGAGACGTCAGTGAACCGTCCACTGCCGTCGTTGCGGAACAGCCGGTCGGGAACCGGGTTGTAAACCGTCGGGTTGCAGTAGTCCAGAGCCCCCGCGGGCGAGAAGCATTCCTTGTTGTTGCGCGCGGTGAAATCGACATAGTTGGTGAAGAACAAGTCGAGGTCCCCGTCGGCGTCATAGTCGACGAACGGTGCGGAGGTGCTCCAACGAGTGTCCTGCGGACCGTCAATCCGGGAGAACGTCCCATCGCCACTGTTGTGGAACAGCACGTTCGGGCCCAAGCTCGTGACATAAAGATCGGGGCGCCCGTCGGCATCGTAGTCGCCCACGGCCGCCCCATGGCGTAGCCCTCCCAGGACAGGCCGGAGCGCTAGGTCGCATCGACGAACGACAATGCGCCGCTCGGAATGACGCGATTTTCGAAGAAGCGATTGCCGAGGCTCAAGCGGGGTGGGAACAGCGACGTCTCGGGAGCGGCGTCCGCGTCTAACATGACGCCCTACAGGAGGTAGACGTCGAGGTCACCGTCCAGATCGTAGTCCAGCAGCGCGACGCCGGCGCCCATGATTTCGGGCAGGCGGAACTCGCCGGTCGCGCCCACGAAATGATGAAAGATCAGTCCCGCCTCCTCAGCCACCTCGCGAAGCAGAAGCTCCCGCGCGGCGCCCTCGTGTTCCAGCTCTTGGACAGGCTGGGGCGCGCAGCCCAGCAGGACGACGAGCACGTCGACGGGGGCGCTCCGCATGCCTGTTGAGTGCGCCACGAAACCGGGCAAAGCGAACTCGGCGAATGCGGTGCGATCGAGCCCTTGGCGTTACTCGGTGCTCGGTTGCTCGGTGGAGGGTAGACACGGCGCTGCTACTATGCGTTGGATGCGAGTTCTGATGCCCCAGCAGACAAGTGGGATCTTGCGCCGGCCCGGCTGTTTGGCTCTCCTGCTCGGCCTCGCGGCCGCAGCGCTGTCCGCGCAAGAAGCCGGCTTGATCGTCACGGTCTTTGACGAGCGGACCGGAGAAATCCAGACGGACCTTCGCCCGGAGCACTTCGACGTGAAGGATGGCGATACGGCGCTTCGGGTCGTTTCGGTGCATGTGCCGCGCGGCCCCACCGATGTCTTGCTCCTCGTCGACACCAGCATGGTGGGGGAGTCCGTCCGCCCTCTCGCGGAAGCCATGATCGAGGAACTCCGGGAAGAGGAGTCCATGGCCGTCGTGGGCTATCGCGATGCGGCCGAACTCCTGCAAGACTTCACATCCGAGAAGCCGTTCCTGCACAAATCTCTGGACCGCGTCGAATACGGCAACGTGCCTCGTGTGCACGATGCTCTGTTTGCATCGATCGACGGAGGCTTCGAGGGAAGCGGGAGCCGCAAGGCTGTCGTTCTGATCTCGGCTGGCGTCGTGGGACGCAGCCGTACAGCGGAGGCCGAGGTGGTCGAGCGGGCTCGGGCCAAACAGGTCTCTATCTATTCGGTGTTCGGCCGCCCGGACGCACGCAGCCTTCTGCGGCGGTTCTCACTGCGGACTGGCGGGGCCAGCTTCTCCGCCAGAAGGCTCAAGCTTGAGCCCAGGCAATTGGCTCGACGGGTCTTCGAAGCGATTCGGCATCCGTACGAACTCACCGTCAGCGGCGTTTATTCCCTCGGGGACCGCATTCAAGTGACGGTGGTCAGCCCGTCCGGCAGCAAGAAGAGACTTTCTGCTTCGGTGCTAGCTGTGGACTGAACCCGCGCCAACAGAGGGGCCACAATGCCCGTGGCCGCGAGTAGAGCGAGACTTCGTTCGGCGTTCCCTTACGAACCTCGCGCGGTGCCCTTGGGCGTTGCCAAGTAGCCCGCAATGACGCCGTTATCGATCTTGTTGACCACCAACTCGTACGGGGTGCGCGCACCCTCGACGTAGAACTGGACCGGCTCGAGCAGGGTCTTGCGGCGCTTCACGATCTTCTTGTCGTCGGCCCAGAGTTCGATCGAATAGAGGTTCCTCTTCCTGTCGGTTCCACTGAGCTTGACACTCACTGGACCCACCCGCTGCGGCTTCTTAGTCCTGCCCAAGTTGAATTCGTAGTAGTTGCGCTCGCCGCGTTGCTTGAGGGCCGCAAGCTCCTCGCCGTTGGTTGCGATCAACCCGCTCTGCACACCCAGATCGCCCTTGACGCTAGTCAGTTCCGCAATGGTCTTCTCCAACTCTGCGCGCGTCTCGTCGACTTCCCCTTGGACCGTGTCGACTCTGCCCCCGAGTGCGCCGACCTCCGACCGGGTGTCCTGCCGGTACTCCGCCAGTTGGCCGCCCACTTCGCTGATCTTGGCCTCGCTCGTCTCGCGCGTGGCAATGAGCTCTTGCTCGAGGGTGTCAGTGCGCCCGAGTACCTTAGTCTCCACTTGCCGCGTCCGTACATCAATCTGCTTCTCTGCCGATTCGACGCGCGTCTTCACGTCGCCCACTTGCGAGGCCAGCTCCGAACTTGTTCGGGCAACGCTGCCGTCCAACATGGCGAGACGCTCTTCATGCATGCCGAACTGTTCGGCGACTTCCGCGCGGAAATCCTTGAGTTGTTGATACGTATAGACGTTGGTGCCGGCTAGGATCGCGATGGCAACCAGGAGGACGATCGCGACAGGCGGCACCGAACTCTCCCCGGCGTTACTCGATCGTGAAGGCGCATTGGATTGGACATCGGCTGACATGATTCGGGAGGCTCCTGCTGTGGACACTGGTTCTTCAACTATTCTACTATTGCAGTTCATACTGTCCTAGATGTCTTGGACGCTCGAAACCGCCCCGCAGGTTACGTCAATCCTACGAAGCCCCCGAAATGGGCCTGCGTGCTGCATGCCGGGTGTCCTTCACCGCGCTGTAATCCTGGATCAACGACGATGAGAATTCTCTTTGGCTGGAGCGTCGCGCTCGCGATGGTCGCCTTTCCCGCACAGGTTCAATCCGACGACTGGATTGAGCTGTTCGACGGCGAGACACTGAACGGTTGGGTGCAACACAACGGCTATGCGACCTATCGTGTCGTCGACGGCGCAATTCTTGGCCGTACTTCCACCGGTAGCCCCAACTCGTTCCTTTGCACGGCCCGTAACTTCGGGGACTTTGAGCTGCAGTTCGAGGTGCGCGTCCACGACGAGCTGAACTCCGGCGTCATGATTCGGTCTAGGCCGAAGAACTCCTCCGCCGGGGAAGGGCGCATTAACGCCATCGGTCGGGTGTACGGGCCGCAAGTCGAAATCGAAGCAAGTGGGAAGGAAGGCGCCAAGTCCGGCTATATCTACGGGGAAGCGACAGGTCGAGGCTGGCTGACCCCAGAGGACAAGCTGGTCCCGCACCGATCCATGCGCGATGGAGAATGGAACAGCTTCCGGGTCGTTGCCCAAGGGCCGCGCATCCAGACATGGATCAATGGCAAGGCAATTGAGGATCTGGCCGACGAGGAGATCTACGAGACCCATCCAGGAGGCTTCATTGGACTGCAGGTCCATGGCATCCCCAAAGACGCCGGCCCGCACGAAGTCGCTTGGCGCAACATCCGCATCCGGATCCTGAACTGATTCGCCGCGAGCCGGCACGCAAAGGCGACCGCCCGCACCGCCGCACTCGCCTGCCTGCTCGCATGCGCCGGGTGGCTGGCGCTCCTGGCCGCCTCGGATTCCCTCCAAAGCCCGTGCTTCCCATGTCGGAAGGGCGGCTGAGTACGAGGCGCAGGCCTGCTATCGTGGCTGCAGGCCGCGCGCCAGCGCCTCTGATGGAAGGATCCCACCCGGTGCGACTCGCAACGAAACCCCGCAGCTTCTTGCCGCATCTGCTGCGCGTCAAGGCCGCGACACGTTTCAGGCGGCGCATCACGCCTCCCTTCGTGACCTTGTATGTGACGACCCGTTGCGACGAACAGTGCATCCACTGCTACTACTGGGACGAGCTGAATCCCAGCCCGAACAGGGACTTCAGTCTCTCCGAGTTCGAACGCACGTTGGCCTCGATGGACGAGATCTTCAACCTGTTCATCGGCGGCGGCGAACCGTTCCTGCGCAGGGACTTGGGCAAGATTCTCCTCGCCGCGTACACGCGCAACCAAGTGGCCAACGTCTACGTTCCCACCAACGGCCAGCACACGGCGCGCATCGTCGACACGCTCGAGTCGGTCCTCGACCAGGCGCCCAGCCTCCGATTCCACTTGAATCTGAGCGTCGACCACGTCGACGAGGAGCAGCACGACCGGATTCGTGGCAAGAAGGGAGCCTACCGCCGCCTGCTTGAAACCGCGGACGCGATTGAGCCGTTGCGCCGCGAGCACCCGAACTTGATCCTGCACACCCTGACGACTGTGATGCGGGACAACCAAGCCGATATCTTGCAGATCCACGAAGAACTCAAGCGCCGTTTCGATCCGGACGGCACGTCGTACAACTACTGCCGGGGAAATCCGCTCGACCCGGCGCAGACGGCGGTCGATCCTGCGATCTACCGCCGCTTGGCGGACCGCGTCCAGCTCGACCGCCGCTCCGGGAAGATACGAAGGAGCGGTTTTGGCGACTTGAGCCACAGCCTGGATGAGCAGGTGCGCGCCAGCGTGGAAAAGACGGTCCTCGAGGAGAAGGCACAGTTTTCCTGCGTCTCGGGCCGCTTGGCTTGCGTGATCTACAGCAACGGTGACGTAACCGAATGCGAGACCAAAAACTCATCCATTGGAAACCTGCGGGACGCCGAGTACGACTTCCCGTCGCTCTGGTTCAGCGAGCAGGCTCAGCAGGTAGCCTCAGAGGCGGCGGACGGTTGCTATTGCACGCACGAGTGCGGGCACTACGCCTCGACCATCTACTCCGCCAAGCTGCTTGGCCAAGTCGTGGCGCGCGCCGTCTCGTCCAAGGGCGGCCAAGTCCTTTCACCGCCAGTCGTTGACGCACGCCGTTAACGCGCAGTCGTGTAGTCGTTGACTTGTCCGCGCAGTTGGCCTACGATTTGGGTATTCGGCGGCGAGCGCCGTTCAGCATGTCGATCTTCCGGTCTACTCGATGCTGCTGTCCCGGGCCGGCCTAGGTCCGGCCCTTCCCCGCAAACCTTGATGCAGTCTCCGGGCTGCAAGAACGACTCTGGAGGTCGGAGTGTTC
This sequence comes from Bryobacterales bacterium, assembly GCA_965218615.1. Taxonomy (GTDB): domain Bacteria; phylum Acidobacteriota; class Terriglobia; order Bryobacterales; family UBA6623; genus VXMF01. The sequence continues at coordinate 2,396,459 of CBDCLH010000008.1, read as the reverse complement.
CACGGGATCCGAGAACAAGTCCAGACTGTCTTCAAGCAGGATCCAGCTGCCAAGAATGTGCTGGAGGTGCTGCTTTGTTACCCGGGCGTGCATGCGATCTTCTTCCATCGCATCGCGCATCGCTGCTACCGCGCGCGTCTATTCGTCCTGGCGAGACTGCTCTCCCACGTCTCGCGGGTCTGCACAGGCATCGAGATCCATCCTGGCGCGAAGATCGGCAGACGCTTCTTCATCGACCACGGTATGGGCGTTGTGATCGGGGAAACCAGCGTGATCGGGGACGATGTCCTCCTGTACCAGGGAGTCACGCTCGGCGGCACCGGTCACGGCAAGGAAAAGCGCCACCCAACGCTTGGCAACCACGTAGTGGTCGGCTCGGGCGCCAAGGTGCTTGGGAACATCGAACTCGGCGAGTGGGTCAAGGTCGGCGCCGGCTCGGTCGTCGTGAAGGCGGTTCCAGCCCATGCGACAGTCGTGGGCATCCCGGGCCGCATCGTGGCGGTCAAAGGCGTCGCCGTCAGTCACGACGAGTGGCAGATGCTGGAGCACGGCGAACTACCCGACCCCGTCGGTCAAACCTTGGCGAACCTGAACGAACGCCTCTCGCTGCTCGAGGCCGAAATCCAGGTCCGCAAGCGCCCAGAGCCCGACCTCCAGTCGGCGCTACCCAGCGGCTAAACCCAACTTACACCGTCCAGTAACTGGACGGGCATTTGCGGACCCACAGGGAGTATAGCCCCTAACTTCCTTGCCTTCAAGGGCTTTGCGCGATTGCGAAGGCCGCGAGTGAGCCTCTGGCAGCCCAATTCCGCTTCCGCAGACCTGAATTCCTAGTCATACATTGTCGCTCAGTGCGCTTGACATTATGGAATTAATATGGTTTAATCAAACAGGTAAGGACCAAACCCCTGCTCTCTAACCTAGTCATACAATGCACATCACCTCCAGCTACGCCCGCAAGTCCCCCTGCCACCTCCTCCGCGAATCCTACTGGGAAGACGGCAAGGTCAAGAAACGCACTCTCGCCAACCTCTCCCCCCTCCCCCAGAACCTCATCGACCTCCTCCGCCTCGCCCTCGCCAACCGCCTCCCCCTCGCCAACGACGGCTCCGGCCTCCTCCCCGGCCCCGCCCGCCAGCACGGCGCCGTCAGCGCCATCCTCGGCACCATCCGCCAACTCCGCCTCGACCGCGTCCTCTTCCACCGGCCTGCGCGCTCCCGCTCCCTCGTCCTCGCCATGATCGTCGGCCGCCTGCTCCGCCCCGGCTCCAAGCTGCGCGTCGAACGCGAACTCGGCCCCGCCGGCCAGTCCACCCTCGCCGCCTTGCTCGCTGTCCGCAACGCCTCCGCCGACGACCTCTACCAGGCCATGGATTGGCTCGCCCCGCGCCAGCACGCCATCGAGCGCAAGCTCGCCGCCGCCCACCTCGACGGTGCCCCCCTCGCCCTCTACGACGTGAGCTCCTCCTACCTGGAAGGCTCCCGCTGCGAACTCGCCGCCCGCGGCTACTCCCGCGACCACCGCGGCGACCGGCCCCAGATCGTCTACGGCCTGCTGTGCAGCCCCGCGGGCTGCCCCGTCGCCGTGCAGGCTTTCGCCGGCAACACCGCCGATCCCTCCACCCTCGCCGACCAGGTGCGCGCCCTGCGCGAGCGCTTCGGCCTGCGCCGCGTCGCCCTGGTCGGGGACCGCGGCATGCTCGCCCAGACCCGCATCGACGAGGACCTCAAGCCGGCCGGCTTCGACTGGATCACCGCCCTGCGCAACGACACGATCCGGCGGCTGGCGAACGAGGAGGTCATCCAGCCCGGCCTGTTCGACACCTGGGGGCTGGCCAGCGTGACGGGCGAGGATTTCCCCGGCGAGCGCCTGCTAGTGTGCTTCAACCCGCTGGTGGCGGCCGAGCGGCGGCGCAAGCGGGAGGAGCTGCTACGGGCGACCGAGGCGGAGGCGGCCCAGCTGGCGGCGCGCTACGCGGCCGGCAAGTACGACCGGGACGAGTTCAACCGGCGCCTGGGCGGGCTGCGGCGACGCAAGATGGGCAAGCACTTCGAGTGGACGTTCGAGGAGGGCACGGGGGCGTTTTCCTCGCGGCGCAAGGACGAGTCGATCCAGAACGAGGGGCGCCTGGACGGGATCTACGTGATCCGCACGAGCCTGGAGCAGGAGGCGCTGGGGGACCGCGAGACGGTGGCGGCGTACAAGAGCCTGGCGCGGGTCGAGCGCGCGTTTCGCTCGATGAAGTCGCTGCTGGCGGTGCGCCCGGTGTTCCACTGGAAGGAGCGGCGGGTGCGGGCGCACCTGCTGCTGTGCATGCTGGCCTACTACGTGGAGTGGCACATGCGGCAGCGGCTGGCGCCGCTGCTGTTCGCGGACGAGCGGGAGGATCTGCCCGGAGGTCCGGTCAGCCCGCGGCAGCGGTCGGAGGAAGCCAAGGCGAAGGATCGCACGCGGCGGACCCAGCAGGGGGACCTGCCGCTGCAGAGCTTTCCGGATCTGCTGGGGAGCCTGTCGTCGCTGACGGCGATGGAGCTGCGGCTGGAGGCGGCACCGGAGCACCGCGTGCAAGTGCTGAGCGCACTCGAGCCGCTACAGGAGCAGGCGTTCGAATTGCTGGGAATCCAGCCACACGCGGCCCCGCCCCTGGAACCGGACCGGGCCGCCCAGTCGGAACCTAGTCACCAGGAGTAGGTTTGAAACCACGCGGACAGCCGTCGGAGAAGCGGAGAATCTTCAGTGCTTCGGAGGTCTAACCCATTCCATGACAACGACTTCAAGTCAACGAGAATTCGTCGCAACCTACTACACGGCCCATGCTTGTACCGTGGAAGTTGGGGCTAAACGCTTCGGGGTTCGCAGGTCCTGGCCATCTGGGCCGACAGGTCGGCGCCACTGCTGGTGCAAACCCACCCCGTACCCGGCTCAGGCGGAACCGTCTGCGCAGCGCGCCCAGCGGGACGCGCTGGCGTAGGAACTCTCTCGCTGCGTCAAGCGGACGATACCGCGCCGGTTGATTCTTCCTCAAGCGGGGGGAGGCCCAAATCCACCGGGTCGATCGCTTCAATGGGAGGCCCGCCCCCGTCGGTCACTCTCTCGGCCTTCCGCTGCTGCTTCTTCTCCTCCTTGTCGCGGCGCTTATTGGCCCGCGCGAGCTCTTTCAGGCGTTTTTGGAATCTGGTGTTCGATCGACTGGCCAAGGGACAATCCTCCCGGAATCATAAATCTCCTCTGGTGTCACGGCCCATACCGGCCAGCGACACTCGCGGGAGCAAAACAGCATTATTACAGACTGTCACAATTCGTTCTAGGATAAGCGCTTCCGCCGAACCGCACGCCTGCGGGCGAAAGCTGGCCCGCGCCTCGAGGCTCGAGAGCCGACTGACGCGGACGTCGGGGAATCACCGCCGAAGTGGCCCGAGGCGCCCCTCGGGATTCCAGCGGCGCCGGGCGCCAAGGTGCCCAAACAGGACTAGTGGCGCCTTGACCGGCGTGCGTTCCGTTTCGCCCGGATCTCTTTCAACTTGGACTTCTTTCGCTTGGGCTTGCTGATCCGAAAAGTTCCGCTACCCTGGTACTGCGCATCGTAGGTGGCCCGCTTCTCCGCCATTCACTCGATCCTATTCGTTCAGCATATCGTACTCGGAACCTTGGGCTTGCGTCCCCATCTCGTCCGACACCAGCTCTCGTGATCGGTCGGTCTGTCAGGCCAAGGCTAGACATGATTCCAGCTTGAGGTTCGATTGCAGGCGCGGCGCCGCTCCCACGTCCGAGCGCCGATGGGTTCGACACGACTTCGACGCCACGTGCCCAGGCGGACGGCTGGTGGCTGATTTGCGACTAGCCCCAAGAGGAATCCGCCCAACCTATACTGGATGATTCCCAATTCTATGGCGTACGCCCGCCTTGCCAGGATGCGCTCCGTCGAGGAGTTCCGCACCTACTGCGACGGCCTCGGTCTCCCGATCCAAGCCGAGGGCTCGATCGAAACCGCCCCAGGCTCCCCGCTCGCCCAGCCGGTCGAGGCTGGCGGCAAGACGCTGGGCAACCGCTTCGTCATCCACCCCATGGAGGGCTGGGACGGCGAGCCGGACGGCAGGCCCAGCGAACTCGTGCGCAGACGCTGGCGGAACTTCGCAATCAGCGGAGCGAAGTGCGTCTGGGGCGGCGAAGCCATGGCCGTGACGCCCGAGAGCCGCGCCAATCCTCGCCAGCTGGTCATCCAGGCGTCTACCGAAGACGCACTCAAGGCCCTGCACTTCGAACTCCTGAACACGCACCGCCGGGAGTTCGGCACGACAGGCGACCTTCTGACGGGCTTCCAGCTCACGCACTCGGGCCGCTTCTCTCGGCCCGACGCGTCCGGCCCCAAGCCGCAGATCCTCTACCGCCATCCGCTGCTGGACCGCAAGTTCGGTTTGCCGCACGACTATCCGGTGCTCAGCGACGACGCCATCCGCACGACGATCGACCGATTCATCGAGGCCGGCAAGATCGCCGAGCGCTGCGGCGCCGACTTCGTCGATGTCAAGCACTGCCACGGATACTTGGGCCACGAGTTCCTCGGGGCCGTCACGCGCCCCGGCCCATACGGCGGAGCCTTCGAGAACCGTACGCGCTTCCTCAGGGAAATCGTCCAAGGCATTCGCGCGACAACTTCGCGCCTCACGATCGGTGTCCGGCTCAGCGCCTTCGACTTCGTCCCGTTCTATCCGGATCCGGAGCGGAGCGACGGCGCGCACCTCGGTCCTGGGATTCCTGAGGACTATTCGAGTGCTCTGCCGTACCGCCATGCCTTCGGCGCTCACGCCGACAACCCGGTCGAGTACGACCTCACGGATACGTGCCGCTTCGTGGAGCTCCTCCGCCAACTCGACATCCGACTGCTGAACGTCACGGCGGGCAGCCCCTACTACAACCCACATATCCAGCGGCCCGCGCTGTTCCCGCCTTCCGACGGATACAAGCCGCCCGAGGATCCTCTGGCGGGATGCAGCCGCCAGATTCGGGCCACCGCGGAACTGAAGTCCCGCTTTCCGGACCTGTTCCTGATCGGGACGGGGTACAGCTACTTCCAGGAGTTCCTTCCACATGTCGCCCAGTGGGTTGTGCGAAGTGGCCGAGCCGACGCGGTCGGCCTTGGACGGATGGTGCTTGCCTATCCCACGCTCCCGCGCGACACCCTCCAGGACGGCAGGCTCAACTCGAAGCGCATCTGCCGCACGTTTAGCGACTGCACGACCGGGCCCAGAAACGGCCTCGTCTCCGGCTGCTATCCCCTCGACCCCGCCTACAAAGGGCTTCCAGAGGCAGCGATCGTGAGGAAGATCAAGGCGTCGCTCTGAACGCCGCGCGGCGGTTAGGAGCCGAACTGCTCGAACGGCGCCCAGCCAACCTTGGCTCTCCAAGCCATCCAGGCCGCCTCCATGGCGGCGACACGTTCGGGCATCTCGTTCGCGAGATTCTTGAGTTCGCTGCGGTCCGTTTCCAGGTCGTAGAGTTCCCACGCCTGGGCAGCGCGGGTGGCGGGGCCACGCAGCGCCACCAGCTTCCATCGGCCCATTCGCACCGCGCGATTCCCCTGGTGCTCCCAGAAGATCGCCTCGTGCCCCTCGCGCCGCCCCGTCTCAAAAATCGGGCGCAGGCTCTTGCCCTCGAGGGGAACGATCTGTCTCTCCCCGCGGGCTTCGGGGTAGTCGGCGCCGGCTAGGTCGATGCATGTGGCCAAGAGGTCGATCACATGGCCAGGCTCGTCCGTCACCGATCCGGCGGGAAGCTTGATGCCCGCAGGCCAGCGGCAGATCAATCCCGCCTTCGTGCACCCAGCCCTTGAACATGCGGAACGGTGTGTTGCTGGCGTTCGCCCAAGGACGGTCATAGCCGTCGAACGAACCGGGACCGCCAGGCATCGCATTCGGATCCGCCCAGGTATTGCGCGGTGTTCCTTGCTCGATGTTCGCGCTCTCGTGGCAGCCGCCGTTGTCGGACAGGAACAGGATCAGGGTGTCGTCCAGTTTGCCCAAGTCCCGGATGGTGTCGACCACGCGTCCGACACCCTGATCCAGGCAGTCGATCATGGCCGCGTACACCTCCATGCGGCGTTCCCACAACGGCTTGTCCTTCATGTCAGTCCAGGCTGGCACGTCCGAATCGCGCGGACTGAGAGTCCAGCTGGACGCTTGCATGCCGGCCTCGCGCTGACGGGCATAGCGCTGCGTGCGCAGTTCGTCCCAGCCCACCCCGTACTTGCCGATATATTTTTGGATGTCCTCGGGCTTGGCGTGCAGGGGCCAGTGCGGGGCGGTGTAGGCGAGATACAGGAAGAACGGGTCTCCCTGACCACCGTGCTTCTTGAGGAACTCCACGGCGTGGTCGCTAAAAGAGTCCGTCATGTAGAACGAGCCATCGTCGGGCGGCGTGTAGGGGTCGTTGCCCATGGCCATCTGCCGAGCCGTATTCAACTTGAAGTAGTTTGAGCCGCCGCTGATCAGGCCAAAATACTCGTCGAACCCCCTGTCCAGGGGCCAGTGGGGCCTGTTCTCCCCGACATGCCATTTGCCGGACATGAGGGTTGTATAGCCAACATCCCGAAGGACTTCGGCAATGGTGGCGCAGCGGTCGTTCAAATATCCCTGATACGAGGGCCGGCCTCGGTCGTTGATCATGTGCCCTACTCCGGCCTAGTGCGAGTAGAGGCCAGTGAGCAGCGACGCGCGGGTGGGGCGGCAGCGGCCCGCGTTGTAGAACTGCCGAAACCGCAGACCTTGGGCCGCCAGGGTATCCAAGTTGGGCGTGGCGATCTCGCCACCATAACTTCCGACATCGGAGAAGCCCATGTCGTCGGCCATGATGATGACGATGTTGGGACGCTCGCTCCCCGCGCGACCCGGATCGAAGGCGCAGCCCGACAGCGCGGCGCTGCCGAGAATCTGCAGGAACGACCGACGATTCCATCCGTGTTGCACGCCGCATCCGAGTATCGCGGACTTCTCTTCCGACAGGCAACGGTAGGGCCACCCGGATCAGAGGGCTACCCAGCCCTGGCAAGCGATCGCTTCTGGCGCCTGAAGAAGCCGCGCACGCACACCCAGCAAGCACACCCTAGTTGACGCGGACTACCGCAGGCTACTATCGTCTGCCCATGTCTGCGGACACCGCCTTCCGCCTCGACGGCCGGACAGCCCTAGTGACGGGTGGCGGCAGCGGAATCGGCGCGGAGACCGTACGTGTCCTAGCGGCGGCTGGAGCGCGCGTGATGGTCGCCGACGTGAACGCCGCAGCGGCCCAGGCTCTGTCGGAAACGATCGAACGCACGGAACCGCTTGCACTCGACGTCACCAACCCGGGCAGCATCGCAGAGGTCCTCGACCGCCTTGCGGCGCTCGACATCCTCGTCAACAACGCTGGAGTTGGCCATGTCGGGTCCATCGAGGAATGCAGTCTTGAGGAGTGGCGGAAGCTGATGCAGGTCAACGTCGAGGGACCGTTCCTCGTCACCCAGGCGGCGCTGCCGCTCCTGCTGCAATCGGAGCGCCCCTGTATCGTGAACATTGGTTCCGTGGCAGGACTGGTGGGCGTCAAGCGGCGCTTCGCGTACTGCGCCTCCAAGGGGGCCGTCGTCAGTATGACGCGGTCGCTCGCGGCCGACTACGCTGGCCGCATCCGGGTGAACTGCATCTGTCCCGGTACGGTCGACACGCCGTTCGTCGAAGCCTACTTGGAAAAGTACCACAAGCACGAAAAGGCCAAGGTCCGGGAGCAACTCAACGCCCGCCAGCCCGTCGGGAGGCTCGGCAAGCCCGGAGAAATCGCACACATGGTGCGATACCTTTGCTCGGACGAAGCCGAGTTCGTTCACGGATCGATGCTGGCCATCGACGGCGGCTGGACCGCCCTCTAGCGCTCCGCCCTTGTGGAATAATGGCTCCGCGATGAAATCAGCGGTGTTTTCGTTGCTCTACGCCGCCCTCGCGGCAGGCCTGTGGGCCGATGTCAGGCTGCCGGCCTTGCTCAGTGACCACATGGTCATCCAGCGCGGATTGCCGGTCCACGTTTGGGGCTGGGAGGACCCTGGAGAGACCGTGAGGATCGAGTTCCGGGGACAGCAGGCCTCGACCACTGCTTCCGAGAGCGGGCGGTGGAATGCCTACTTGCAGCCCGTCGATGCGGGCGGTCCGTACACGCTGACAGTTCGCGGCAACAACACGATCAAGATCGAAGACGTGCACGTGGGGGAGGTCTGGGTCGGCTCGGGCCAGTCCAACATGGTGTGGCCGCTCGCGCGATCTCGGGACGCCGAACAGGAGATTGCGGCCGCCCGGCATCCCGGCATCCGCTATTTCAAGGCGGAGCTAACAGCCTCGGACGAGCTGCGGGAGGACGTGCAAGGGCAATGGCGTCCGGTGTCGCCAGAAACCGCAGGGGAGTTCTCGGGAGTCGGATACTTCTTCGCCCGGCACCTGCACAACGAGTTGGGCGTGCCGATCGGCATCATCCAGTCGGCGTGGGGCGGCACTCCAGCCGAGGCGTGGACGAGCCTTCGGACGCTCTCGTCGGATGCGGCGCTGTCCGGTATGCTGAGCGAATTCGAGCAGGAGGCCGCTGACGGGAAACGTCGATACGGAACCGCTCTGGCGAAATGGGAGACACAAGCGACCGCAGCGAAGGCGGCGGGCGAGCAAGCTCCGCGCAGGCCGCGGGCGCCACGGGCTCTGAGGGCTCAGCAGAAGCCCTCGGCGCTGTTCAACGGGATGATCGCACCGCTCACCCCGTATCCGATCCGCGGCGCGATCTGGTATCAGGGAGAAAACAACGCTAGTCGCGGGCAGGGCGCGCTGTACCGCCGCCTGTTCCAGTCGATGATCCAGGATTGGCGCCGGGAATGGGGTCTGGGAGCGTTCCCGTTTCTGTTCGTGCAATTGGCCAACTACGGTCGCGTTGGCGCGGACAGCACCTGGCCGGAGCTGCGCGAAGCCCAGGCCATGGCCCTGGGTTTGGTCCGCACCGGCATGGCGGTGACGACCGATATCGGCAATCCCACGGACATCCACCCGCGCAACAAGCAAGATGTCGGCCTCCGGCTGGCTCTGGCCGCTCGGGCGATCACGTACGGTGAGGAGGGCCTGGAGTACTCGGGACCGATGTTTCGCCAAGCCACTCGCGACGGAGCCGCCGTTCGGCTCTGGTTCGACCACATTGGGGGAGGCCTGGAAGCGCGCGGTGGTTCTCTGGAAGGCTTCGAGCTGGCCGGGCCTGACGGCGCATTCGCGGAGGCGGAGGTACGCATTTCTGGGGAGACTGTGCTTGTCTCGAGTCCGCGAGTGCCAGTTCCGGTCTATGTGCGCTACGCCTGGGCCGCAGACCCCAAGGGCAACCTCTTCAACAAGGCGGGGCTTCCGGCATCTCCGTTCCGTACGATGAGATGAGTTCCATGACTCTCTAGCGCATGAACGTCCTGCCCACGCCCATCGTCAAGGATCTCGTGCTGGTCGGTGGAGGACATAGCCAGATCACCGTCCTCAAGCGGTTCGGCATGCGTCCGGTCCCGGGCGTCCAGTTGACGCTGATCTGCCGTGATGTCCACACGCCGTACTCCGGGATGCTTCCTGGACTGATCGCCGGACACTACAGCTACGACGAAGCGCACATCGACCTGCGCCGCTTGGCCGTCTTCGCCTCGGCGCGCTTCATCCGTGACGAAGTCGTTCGCTTGGACCCGGACCGCCGGCGGCTGTACTTCCGGAATCGACCGCCGATCCCGTACGACCTGCTCTCCTTGAACATCGGTTCGACCCCCGGCATGCGGGACATCCCGGGGGCCGAGGAGTTCGCGGTTCCGGTCAAGCCGATCAGCAACTTTCTGCCACGTTGGAACGCCCTGTTGAACCGTGTCGAAAAGCTCAATGAGACGCCCAGCATTGGCGTCGTCGGAGCGGGTGCGGGCGGCGTGGAAATCACGCTGGCCATGCAGCATCGGATTCGCCGGCGCTTCGCCTCGCGCGGCCGGCAAGCGGATCCGGTCATGCACCTGTTCGGTGCGACGGCGGAGATCCTGCCGACCCACAACGCCAGGGTCAGGAGGAAGTTTGTCCGCATCCTGGCCGAGCGGGGCGTACGCGTCCACCGTGCATCCCCGGTCACAGCGGTGACGGCCGACGGCCTCCGCATCGAAAACGGCTGGACGGGCAGCTTTCACGAGGTCGTCTGGGTGACCAAGGCATCCGCCGCCGGGTGGCTGGCCGCATCCGGGCTCGCGACCGACAAACAGGGCTTTGTGCGAGTCGACGAGAGCCTGCGCTCCGTCTCGCATCCGAATGTGTACGCCGCCGGCGACGTCGCCGCGGTGGAGGCCCACCCCAGGGAGAAGGCTGGAGTCTTCGCAGTCCGCCAAGGTCCGCCTCTCGAGGCCAACCTGCGCCGGGCTCTTCGGGGCAAGGCGGCGCGGCCCTTCCAGCCGCAGAAGCGCTTCCTAAGTCTAATCAGCACCGGGGACCGGTATGCTGTCGCCTCGCGGGGAAGCTGGTCGGTCGAAGGCGCATGGGTCTGGCGATGGAAGGACTGGATCGACCGCCGCTTCATGGGCAAGTACCACGACTTGCCCGAGATGGACCCGCAGGACGCCTCGCAACCGGCCGTGCCCGCTGCAACACCCGAGGACCCGAAGCTCCCGGAGAGGGAGATGCGCTGCAAGGGCTGCGCCTCGAAGCTCGACGCCACCACATTGCTCGGAGCGCTCGAGTCGATCGAGCCGTTTTGGCGCGAGGACGTTCCAGCCGGGTTGGCCTCCCGCGACGATGCGGCTGTCCTGGACGTGCCGCCAGGCCAATCGCTGGTGCAATCGGTGGATTTCTTTCCCGCCATCGTCGAGGACCCCTACTTGTTCGGAAAGATTGCCGCCAATCACGCCCTGGGTGACATTTTCGCGATGGGCGCTGTCCCCCAGTCCGCACTTGCGGTGGCCGGCATACCGTTCGGAGCGCCTGAGAAGTCCGAGGACCTGCTGCGCCAGATGCTCCTGGGCGCGAACGAAGTCTTTCGCAAGGCGCGCACGAATCTCGCCGGAGGGCATACCAGCGAGTGTCCCGAAATGGCCTTGGGTTTCGTGGTCAATGGGCTCGCGGACAAGGAGCGCGTGCTGCGCAAGGGCGGCCTGCGCCCAGGCGACGCCCTGATCCTGACGAAGGGCCTCGGAACCGGCGTGCTCTTCGCCGCTGAGATGCGGCTCGAAGCCAAGGGCCGCTGGATCGAAGGCGCTATCGAGTCGATGCTGCAGTCCGTCCAGTGGGCGGCGGAGATCCTTCGTCAGCACGGGGCGCTCGCGTGTACGGATATCACCGGTTTCGGTCTCGCGGGCCATTTGATCGAGATGCTGCGAGCCTCCGACGCCGCCGCTGAAATCGACCTGGAGGCCCTGCCGCCGCTCGACGGCGCCCTGGACTGCTTCGCGGCCGGCATCTTCAGTTCCCTGCACCCGGAGAACCGCAAACTCTGGGACCGCGCAAGCAACGGGAATGGGGCGCCGGCGCGCTCCGCCTTTTCCCTGCTGTTCGATCCGCAGACTGCTGGCGGACTCCTTGCGGGGATCCCTGAAGCGAAGGCGGCCGACTGCCTGGCGGCGCTCCAGGACGCCGGGTATACGCGCGCCGCCCGCATCGGAACCGTCCGGCAACCGTCAGCCGACGGGAACCTGCTGTCCGTGAGCTGAGCCGTGGCTTGGCGCCACCCGGCCACGCGTCCACTAGGCGAAGAACAGTTCCTGCACCGCCACGGCGAGCGCGTGCGTGATCATGGCCGCCGCCACAGTTCCAGACTTTGCATACGCTCTGCCGCAGAACCACCCCAGCACCGCGGCCGAGGCGGCGTTGGGCATGTTCGGGAAAACTCCGCGGCCAAGATGCGCCGCTCCGAAGAGCAACGCGGAAAACCCCTGCGCCAGCAGCGGCCGACCGGTGGACGCCGCCGTCAGGTTTTGGATGACTCCTCGGAGTAGAAACTCCTCCGCCAGCGCGGTCGTGCAGTAAATGCCTATGAGCTTGCCGACCGCCCCGCCCAAGGCCCACAGCGGTTCGTCGAGGGGCGGGTCCCAGCGCACGAAGCCCGTTAGCAGGCTGACGGAGATCAGCCAGGGCAGCCCGTACGCCAAACTCCCCAGCGCGGGTCGCCAGTCCCTACGCAGCGGGACTAGACGAAAACCAACGCCCCGCAGTTGGCGCAGCGAGAGGAACGCGTACAGGCCCATCGGTATCAGCATCAGCTTGCCGAGCGCATCGAGGCGATGCGCCGGTGGTTCGAATCCTACGTAAATGTCTTGAAAAAAAGAGCTTAATCCGCTGATCGTCGGATACGCCAAAGCGCAGACGACCACCGCATCCTGCCATGTGAACTTCCGGTTCCGGACGGGGAACAGAACGTACGGAAGCGCAATACACGCACACAGCAGCGACAGCTTCAGCAGCGAGACCCAGGAGAACCGGCCAGTTGGCACCGCATAAATCACGTACGGAGCGACCGAGGCGGCGACGACAGACGCGGCGAGTCGGACCGGCGTTAGCGCCTGCTCGACCACCCTCCTCGGAGTTTGCAAGGCCGCCGTCCAGTACAGCGCAGCTTGCCAGCAGAACGCGATCACGACGGGCGCGGCGATGGCAGCGGAAAAACCGTAGCGCTGTGCCAGAATGACTCCGGCGATGCCGAGGGCTAGGCACAGACCGAGCATGCTTGCGCCGTACGGCCGCAGGCTCGGGCGATCGACGGGATTCTCCGGTTGCGCCAAGCTACTCATCGTATCCCTGCTGCTGCTCAGCCGGCCGGTCGCTTCGGGCCAGTTGCCCGAGGGGCTCGTCCGCAGAGTCGCCGAATCGGGCAGCCAACTGGTGGCCGAACGCGATCACTACACGTACACCCAGACGTTCAAGTTCCTCGAAATCCGGCAGGGCATCCCCGTCGGCCGCTACGAGGAAGTGCGCGACATCACCTTCACAGGGACCGGCGAACGCCTCGAGCGGCACCGGAAGAGACCGATCTCGCACCTCAAGCGCCTACGCCTGACCGAAGAAGACTTCCGCGACCTGCGCGACGTGAATCCCTTCGTGCTCACGCTCGATACGCTGCCCTTTTACAAGGTGAGCTACAAGGGCATCGAGCCGATCGACTCGATGGACTGCCATATCTTGGGGCTACGACCCCGCCAAATCCTCTATGGCCAGCGCTTCTTCGATGGGCTGGTCTGGGTCGGCGTCGACACCAGTCAGGTCGTCCGCGTCGCTGGTCGCCCCGTCCCCCAGATCCACCGCATGGAGAACAGCAATCTCTTCCCGAGCTTCACCACGTTCTACGAACCGATTGATGGCGAGTACTGGTTTCCGGTCCGTACTGTCGGCGATGACATCCTGCCTTTTCCCTCGGGCAACCAGCGTGTCAGGATCACGATCGAGTACTCCGCATACAAACGCTTCACCGCGAACTCGACCATCGAATTCCGCAACACCGGGGAGCCACCGTAGGACACCGAACTCCCGTCCGCCACTCGGCAATCCCGCGCAGGTTGCCATGCGCCATGCAAGGGTAGAGGGGCGAGCATCACGTGGTCTTGTTCCGCGGCCGGACCTCGCCAAGCGCGTTTGAGAGCAAGCGGAATCAGCCGCCCTGATACCTGCCGAGAGTCCTGGCGCGAGCGAGGGTTCTCCGGAATTCCGAGGCCTGGCCGGATGTACAATCGGGAGTCCGGATGCGCCTTCTGTTTCTCGCCCTCGTAGCGGTGCTGGCCCCGGCCATCTCGGTCGAGGCGCAGCAGCCCGATCACTTGGGCAAGACACTCGCGGAGTGGCGCGCCGATCTGGAGTCCCCCACCAGGATCGAGCGCTTGCTGGCCGTGCGGGCCATTGGCGAGATGGCGATCGGCAACCGTCAAGGCGCTGCGCACGGGCTGTTCGAGGCGCTTGGACATTCGGATAGCGCGGTGCGTTACTGGGCCGCCATGTCTGCGATCCATTTGTCCGAGCCGTACGTTCCCGGGGGCGCGATGCTGCGCCGAGTTCTGTATGACGAGGCTCCGGAGGTGCGCATCCAGGCAGCGCTCGCCCTGATTGGAAGCGACTCCGAGCAGGAGGCGCTACGGACCTTGGAGACGTTGCTGTCCCACCCCAACCGCGGCGTTCGCCTGCACGCCGCGCACGCTGCCGACGCGATCGGAGACAAGGCCGCAGGTTTACGCGAATCGCTCGAGACGGCGTTGGACGACGACTTCGATTACGTGCAGCGCGTCGCGCGACACGCGCTTTGGACATTGGGCATGAGGCCCTGTCCCTACCGGGCTTGCGAATGATCCGGATCCGCGAACCACTGCCGCTCGGGAAGCTTGGGGCGGGGGCGCTCCTGCTCGCGTCGGTACTGTCCGGGCCGCCGTCGAGCCTGCAGGCCAAGCCCCCGAATATCCTCTGGCTGTCGATCGAGGACACCGGCCAGCAAGTCGAACCCTATGACGTCTACGCCCGAACCCCCAACATCGCACTCTTGGCTCGGGAAGGGGTGACGTTCCTGGAAGCCTACTCGCACTCTCCGGTCTGCGCGCCGACACGCTCGGGAATCATTACGGGGATGTACCCGACTTCGATCGGCACGCACCACATGCGGTCGAGAATGGTTCCGCCTCCATTCGTCCGGGCGTTTCCCGAATACTTGCGCGAGCTGGGCTACTACACCACCAACAATTCAAAGACCGACTACAACTTCCCTGTTCCGATCACTGCGTGGGACGATTCGAGCCGCACCGCGCATTGGAAGAATCGCCCGGACCCAGACCAGCCGTTCTTTGCGGTGTTCAACTTCGGCAGTTCACACGAGGGCTCGGTGCGACGCCAGCACGCGGCTCGCGCGAAGGACCGCGACGCGGCCATCCACGACGCGTCCCGACTCCCTCTACCGCCTTATTACCCTGATACAGCGAAGGCACGCGAGGCGTGGGCCGCGTACTACGACGTGGTCACGATCACCGACCTTACGATCGGCGAGATGCTGCGGGAACTCGAGGAGGCCGGCCTCGCTGACGACACTCTGGTGGTTTTCTGGGGCGATCACGGGGCCGGCCTCGCTCGCGCCAAGCGCTGGGTCTACGACTCCGGACTCAAGGTGCCGCTCATCATGCGCTGGCCCGGCAAGATCGAACCTGGCGCCGTCCGGGCCGACTTGGTCCAATTCCTAGACCCAACTTACACCGTCCAGTAACTGGACGGGCATTTGCGGACCCACAGGGAGTATAGCCCCTAACTTCCTTGCCTTCAAGGGCTTTGCGCGATTGCGAAGGCCGCGAGTGAGCCTCTGGCAGCCCAATTCCGCTTCCGCAGACCTGAATTCCTAGTCATACATTGTCGCTCAGTGCGCTTGACATTATGGAATTAATATGGTTTAATCAAACAGGTAAGGACCAAACCCCTGCTCTCTAACCTAGTCATACAATGCACATCACCTCCAGCTACGCCCGCAAGTCCCCCTGCCACCTCCTCCGCGAATCCTACTGGGAAGACGGCAAGGTCAAGAAACGCACTCTCGCCAACCTCTCCCCCCTCCCCCAGAACCTCATCGACCTCCTCCGCCTCGCCCTCGCCAACCGCCTCCCCCTCGCCAACGACGGCTCCGGCCTCCTCCCCGGCCCCGCCCGCCAGCACGGCGCCGTCAGCGCCATCCTCGGCACCATCCGCCAACTCCGCCTCGACCGCGTCCTCTTCCACCGGCCTGCGCGCTCCCGCTCCCTCGTCCTCGCCATGATCGTCGGCCGCCTGCTCCGCCCCGGCTCCAAGCTGCGCGTCGAACGCGAACTCGGCCCCGCCGGCCAGTCCACCCTCGCCGCCTTGCTCGCTGTCCGCAACGCCTCCGCCGACGACCTCTACCAGGCCATGGATTGGCTCGCCCCGCGCCAGCACGCCATCGAGCGCAAGCTCGCCGCCGCCCACCTCGACGGTGCCCCCCTCGCCCTCTACGACGTGAGCTCCTCCTACCTGGAAGGCTCCCGCTGCGAACTCGCCGCCCGCGGCTACTCCCGCGACCACCGCGGCGACCGGCCCCAGATCGTCTACGGCCTGCTGTGCAGCCCCGCGGGCTGCCCCGTCGCCGTGCAGGCTTTCGCCGGCAACACCGCCGATCCCTCCACCCTCGCCGACCAGGTGCGCGCCCTGCGCGAGCGCTTCGGCCTGCGCCGCGTCGCCCTGGTCGGGGACCGCGGCATGCTCGCCCAGACCCGCATCGACGAGGACCTCAAGCCGGCCGGCTTCGACTGGATCACCGCCCTGCGCAACGACACGATCCGGCGGCTGGCGAACGAGGAGGTCATCCAGCCCGGCCTGTTCGACACCTGGGGGCTGGCCAGCGTGACGGGCGAGGATTTCCCCGGCGAGCGCCTGCTAGTGTGCTTCAACCCGCTGGTGGCGGCCGAGCGGCGGCGCAAGCGGGAGGAGCTGCTACGGGCGACCGAGGCGGAGGCGGCCCAGCTGGCGGCGCGCTACGCGGCCGGCAAGTACGACCGGGACGAGTTCAACCGGCGCCTGGGCGGGCTGCGGCGACGCAAGATGGGCAAGCACTTCGAGTGGACGTTCGAGGAGGGCACGGGGGCGTTTTCCTCGCGGCGCAAGGACGAGTCGATCCAGAACGAGGGGCGCCTGGACGGGATCTACGTGATCCGCACGAGCCTGGAGCAGGAGGCGCTGGGGGACCGCGAGACGGTGGCGGCGTACAAGAGCCTGGCGCGGGTCGAGCGCGCGTTTCGCTCGATGAAGTCGCTGCTGGCGGTGCGCCCGGTGTTCCACTGGAAGGAGCGGCGGGTGCGGGCGCACCTGCTGCTGTGCATGCTGGCCTACTACGTGGAGTGGCACATGCGGCAGCGGCTGGCGCCGCTGCTGTTCGCGGACGAGCGGGAGGATCTGCCCGGAGGTCCGGTCAGCCCGCGGCAGCGGTCGGAGGAAGCCAAGGCGAAGGATCGCACGCGGCGGACCCAGCAGGGGGACCTGCCGCTGCAGAGCTTTCCGGATCTGCTGGGGAGCCTGTCGTCGCTGACGGCGATGGAGCTGCGGCTGGAGGCGGCACCGGAGCACCGCGTGCAAGTGCTGAGCGCACTCGAGCCGCTACAGGAGCAGGCGTTCGAATTGCTGGGAATCCAGCCACACGCGGCCCCGCCCCTGGAACCGGACCGGGCCGCCCAGTCGGAACCTAGTCACCAGGAGTAGGTTTGAAACCACGCGGACAGCCGTCGGAGAAGCGGAGAATCTTCAGTGCTTCGGAGGTCTAACCCATTCCATGACAACGACTTCAAGTCAACGAGAATTCGTCGCAACCTACTACACGGCCCATGCTTGTACCGTGGAAGTTGGGCCTAGACCTTGCACCGACAATGATCTCCGTCGCTGGAGGCGCGCCCCCCGCGCATCTGCACGGACGAGTTATCGTCGGCGAGAACCGAGGCCCCGAGCCCCAATACCTGTATCACGGCCGCGACCGCATGGATGAGCGGTACGACATGATCCGCGGGGTACGCGATAGCCGGTACCTGTACGTGAGGAACTTCGAGTCGCACCGGCCCTGGGTGCAATTCATGTACACGCCCAGCCAAGGGCCCATGTACCAGGAATTGCAGCGCCTCAAGGCAGTTGGCGGACTCGGTCCGCTGACGTCGCCGTTCATGCGGAACACCAAGCCCTACGAGGAGCTCTACGACGTCGTCGCCGATCCCCACCAAGTCCGCAACCTCGCTACCGACCCGCGATATGCGAAAGTCCTGAGCCGGCTACGGAACAAGCTGGTCGATTGGATGAGGCGCACCAATGACCAGGGACTGGTGCCGGAGCCTGAACTGTACCGCCGCATGTACCCGAACGGGACACGCGAAACGACCGCCGATCCGCTGGTTCGGACACAGGACTTGGCAGCTAGCGACCGGACACACTTGACACTGGCGCGGTGTTCTGTGTAGAACGGGGGTAGTGCGGGTAGGGCTGCGCATTTTCCGTCCGCAGACGATCGCTTGGCTGCGAGAGGCATTACAGCTGGGCCAGCTGTCGCGGGCGGCCCTGGGTCGCGGGGTATGCGAGCTGGAGGACTGGCGCAACCCCAAGGGCGAGTATTGCACGGCCTCGGCGCGCAAGGTGCTGCCCGAGCTGGCCGGCCAGCTGGACCTGCCGCTGCCGCCGGCCCAGCCGGGTCCGCCCGCCTGCCGCCCGCGGTCCAGCCCGGACCCGCCCGTGCCGTCGACCGGCTTCACCGGCTCGCTGGCGGAACTCGGCGAGGTCCGCGTGCGTCTGACCACCTCCGAGGCGGAGCGGCGGCTGTGCGCCGGACTGCTCGACCAGCACCATCCGCTGGGCCCGGGCCGGGCCCCCGGCTGTCGGCTGCGCTATCTGCTGGCAGCCGATTGCGGGCCGCTGGGCGTGCTCTCGTTCGTGGCGGCAGCGTTCCGGCTGGGGCCGCGCGATGCCTTCCTGGAGTGGGACGACCGCACGCGCGGAGCGCACATCGAGCGGATCCTCAGCAACGACCGCTTTGTGCTGGTCCCGGGCGTGCAGGTCCCGAACCTGGCCTCGCACGTACTGGGGAAGACGATCAAGAGACTGGCCCAGGACTGGGAGCAGGAGCACGGAGTGCGGCCCTGGTTGGTGGAGACCTGCGTGCAAAGTTCGCGACCGGGAACGAGTTACAAGGCGGCCGGCTGGCAGTGCGTGGGACCGACGCAGGGGCGGCCGCCGGGAGCGGGCGAGGCGGTGGAGACGAAGGCGGTCTGGCTGCTGGGTTTGGATGCGAACTGGCAGCAGAAGCTGGGCCGGAAGCCGGAGCAGAAGCTGGGGCAGTACCCGGAGTTGGTGCTGAACGAGGAGGCGAACTGGGCACGGCGGGAGTACCTGCGTTCGGACCTGCCGGACGGGCGGCTGCGGCAGCGGCTGGAGCGGATGGGGCAGAGCTGGGAGCGGCATCCGGGGGAGGATCTGCCGGCAATCTTCCCGCACCAGGGGGACCTGCGGGCGGCGACGCGCCTTTTGCACAATGACAAGGTGCAGGATCGGGATATCTTGCAGCCGCACCGGGAGGCGTTGCTGGAGCGGGTGCAGGTGGAGTCGACAGTGTTGCTGGTACAGGACACGACGACGCTGAACTACACGAACCTGAAGGGTTGCACGAGCGGGTTGGGGCCGTTGCAGGACCGCGCGAGCAGTTCCCGGGGGCTGTTCGTGCACGCGACGGTGGGGTTCACGGAAGGCGGGCGTCCGCTGGGGGTGAGCGGGCTGGAGCGGTGGGCGCGGCCGGAGCAGGAGCCGGACCCGGAGGCGGAGAAGGAGAAGGAGAAGGAGAGCCGGCGCTGGTTGCGGGGGTTCGAGCAGGGTCAGGAGTTGGGGCGGGAGAGTCCGCAGGCGCGGGTCGTGGTGGTGGGGGACCGCGAGAGCGACATGTTCGAATTGTTCGAGCGGCAGGCGGAGCGGACGGAGGAAGCCGGGTTGCTGGTGCGGGTGCACTTGGGGCGGCAGCGCAAGGTGCGGGCGTGGGACGCGGCGTTCCGCTCGGAGATGATCCGGCCGATCGAGGCGCAGCCGGACTTCGAAGAGGCGGTGGTGACGGGCCGCAAGGTGGAGATCGAGTCGCAAGGGGGGCAGCGGGCGCGGCAGAAGCGGACGGCGGTGACGGAGATCCGGATCGGGCGGGTGGAGTTGCTGCCGCCGAAGGGGCGGGCCGGAGCGGTGGCGCCGGTGCCGGTGTGGCTGGTGCGGGTACTGGAGCCGGACCCGCCGGCGGGGGAGGAGGCGTTGGAGTGGCTGCTGCTGTCGAGTGAGGGGGGGCGGACAGCGCAGTGGGCGGAGCGCATCGTGAGCTGGTACGAGCGGCGCTGGGGGATCGAGGAGTATTTCCGGCTGCTCAAGACGGGGACGCGGATCGAGGACCGGCGGTTGCGGGATGCGGAGGCGCTGGGCAAGTGCCTGGTGTTCGACGCGATCACGGCCTGGCGGGTGTTCAGCCTGGACCGCTACGCCCGGGACGCGCCGGACACGCCGGCGGAGGAGGTGCTCACGGCGGACGAGATGGCCGTGATCGAGGGCGTGACGGAGACGGAGCGGTTGCGGCCGCCGCGGGAGCGGGGCCAGCCGGTGGGACCGGGCATTCGCAGTTGGGTCGTGCTGCTGGCGCGCATGCGGGGCTGGCGTCCGAAGAAGCACCGGGAACTGCCGGGGAACGAGGTGCTGTGGAAGGCGTACCAGCAACTGCAAACGATGGTGCGCTATCGGCAGGCGCTGCGAGGACCGCCGTAGCAGCCCGCGCCGGGGTGGGCGGGGAGTGTCTGGTGGAACGGCATCCGCCGGTTCTCCGCAGGGGGCCGTCAGGGGGGAGTGCAGAACTCTTCCATGGAGGCACTGTCGTGGGCAGCAGGGAAGCTTCTCGGCAGGGCTTGATGCGTGCCGTGTCGGGAACACCTTGGCGCAGCTCGAAGTCTGCCCGCTGTTCCCCGCTGATCCGTTTTCCCAACCAATGCGTGACGGCCGAATGGGACCCATTCGCAACGCAATGATCGGAATGGCAACGCTGGCCGTGCAGCCCCAACCCGGTTCCGCCAGATGCGTGCGTCTGTCGTGCTGCGCTGGTCTCCCTCGTCTCGCCCCCCAGTATGCGGGAGGCCCATCCGGCACCATCAAGACCGAATGTGAGCATCAATCCACGATTGCCTCGAAACTTCCAGCATCAACTATGTCCGGTCGCTAGACTTGGCAGACGGCTCGATGCTGGTTTCGCTGGAGCCCCAAACGGAGGGTTCGTCCCTCGCCTACCAGTTCTTGGACGCCGACCACGCCGACGAGTCGGCCCGGTGGCTGCTGTACCGCGGCGAGATCCGACTCGCCCAGGGAGGAGCCTTGCGAGCGATAGCCACGCGCCTGGGATTCGACAACAGTCCGCCCGTAACGGTTGAGAACTGAAGCGTCCCGGCGCCAGCCAAGCCGCCGAGGGCTCGGCGGGCGCGAGCTTCGCTGCCCGCCGATTCTATGGCGCAATGCCCTACGGGAGCATCGGCTCCTCGATCATGTATTCGACGTCGAGCGCATTCAGGAACGCCAGCAGGTCCGCTTTCTCGTCGTCGGAGAGGTCGGCGTTCTTGGCGTCGGCGAGATTCTCCTCATCGAGCCACTCGTTCTCCTTGCCCCCGCCCACCATCAGGTCGACCGCTTCCTCAAGCGTCGCCACGCTCCCGTCATGGAAGTAGGGCGCGGACTTTGAGATGTCGAACAGGCTCGGCGTCTTGAAGGCGCCCGTCTCCTGCTCATCTCCTGAAATCTTCGCGCGGCCGATGTCGGGACCCTCGGCCTCCATGCCGATACCGACGTTGTGGTACTGCATATCAGCCAACAGCAGTCCGTCATGGCAGTTTGTGCACTTGGCCTTCTCGGAGAAGATCGTCCAGCCGCGCTTCTCCTGGTCATTGAAGGCGTCCTCCTCGCCGTTGCGATAGGCGATGAAGCGCGAGTTCTCGGTGGTGGTCACGATCGTCCGCATAAACGCGGCGACTGCGTAGGCGACCGTGTCCGGAGTCGCCGGGCCGCCGAAGACATCCTGGAACTGCTCCGAGTACCCCGGGATCTCGTTCAGATTGGCGCAAATGTCGTCCATCGACGGGGCGCCGTCATTGCCGGATGCTCCCATGTTGCCACCTCTCCAAGCGCCCTGGACCTGTTTCTCAAGGGCGGTTGAGCGCCCGTCCCAGTACAACGCTTCGTAGTAGCCGACGTTCCACATGGTTGGGGCCGCTCGCGTGAGCTGCTTGTCGAATGCGCCCAGCGCCGTCGGGCGGCCGTCGGTCAGCCCGTTTTCCTTGAGGTGGCAGCCGTAACAGGATCTGTTGCCGTCTCCGCTGAGGCGCTGATCGTAGTAGAGCTGTTTGCCTAGCGCAACCTTGGCGGCGGTCATAGGATTGTCCGCAGGGACGGTCATCAACTCGTATCCTGCAACCTCGGGCCAAGCCATGACGGCAGGCTCTTCCATTTCTTGCATGCCGCCGCAGTGCAGGAAAAGCAGCGACAAGATCAACATTAGCGGGATGTTCAGTCGTGACATGCGGAATCCTCCTCGATCGTCAGTGGCTTCTCTTAGAGTCGAACGGCGGCGCGCCACACAATCCACGCCGCACGCTGCCATTATACGAACTCGCAGAATCGCTGCGGACCGTTGCGGGGGAGCGACTCGCATGGAAAACCGGGCCGCCCTCCGCTCTGGCGGGCGTCGGGCCCAGGCGCCATCCGCTTGGGTCTGAACGGACACAGCTCGCGAAGGGCCGACCCTGGGATCAGATGGGAGGCAGAGGGCGCTGCTCGGGACCGTACAGCAAGGTCCGTGTGCGCGCCATCTCGGCGGGTGGTAAGCGTGCGACGCGCGGCCGAACCAGAATCAGAAGGTCGCTCCGGCTCCAGCGCCATTCGTTCCGCCGGAATAGGGTTCCCAACCAGGGGATGTTTCCCAGGCCGGACATCCCTCCGCGACTCTTGCGCCGCTCGAAGAGAGTCATCCCCGACACGATGGCAAATTCTCCTCGACGCAGCCTGAGCTGCGAACGGAACTCGCGGTTCGCGAGGACCGGGATGTCGTTGACGACTCCTCCCGCGAGGAATCGAAAGTTCACCTCCAGCTGCAACGTGACCTCCCGCGCGCTGTGGACCAGAGGGGTCGCCGCGAGGTTGAGTCCCAGGTCTTCGAAGGTGATGGAGGGCGCTGGCTGCAGATACGCGCCTGGACCGCGAGCGGACCCGTTCGAAGCAGGAGCACCCGACGAGTACTGCGCGGTCGCGATCGGATAGCGCTCGCCGATCTTGAATTCCGCCGGCATTCCGTGGGCGCCGAGGACCTGCAGCGTCTGCCACGAGCGCGCGGAACTGGTATTGAGGGCCGCCCGCGCGCCGGCGCCGCCCACAGCGACGCCCAGGACGGTCTTGCCGCCTCCGAGACCGATCAACCGATCCACACCATCCGCGGCCGCCGGAACCGCGCCGAAGAGAGTGCTTAGATTGGTGACCGGGAATTGCGACGGCACGTCGATGCCCGCCCGGGCGAGCCTGGCGCCGGATGCCGTCAGCATCTGCAGTTCGATCTGCACGGCCCCTCGAGGGTGCAGGAGATCCCCGACCAATGCCTGCGCCAAGCGGGCCTTGGTCACAGAATCCCGCACGAACAGCAGGCTTCCGGAGGTGCTCATCTGGAACCGTCTGAGGTCGAGCACCTGCTGAATGGCTTGCGCGATTTCCGTGACTTCCTCCACCGTCAGGCCGGTCTCGAGCGGGATCGTCGCGAACGCCGCAGGCTCGAGTTCCGAGCGCTTGGCCGTGGTGTCTCGCGCAACAAGGACAAGGTCGCTGTCCAGCGGCAGAGCGACCGACTTGCCGATTTCTCCGAGCGCTCGCGTCACGCAACGGAAATCGCAATCGGTCAGATCGGCCCGGATGGGCTGATCCCCATCGAAGTCCTTATCGAAGATGAGGCGCACTCCGAATTCGGCCGCCGCCTCTTCGTAGGCTTCCCGGAGCGGGCCGCGGAAGCGGAACGAGGTCGCATGATCCCGGTACCGAAGCACCGCCGGCGCGCGGAACCGGCGTTCTTCGAGGGGCGTTGCAACTACCGCCGTTCGGCCGGGTTCGCGGTCCTCGATCGATAAGGCCCGGAACTCCCACGAATCGGGAGCCACTTCGAGGGCTTGTCTGTGTTCTCCCGCGGCCGCCAGGAGTTGCGCCGCGCCCCGGCGCACCCCGCGGACAGCGCGCACGTACTTGACGTTCGATGGGGCCAGCGCCCTGGCTCTGCTGTACAAGAGGTAGGCGTCCAGATGGCGGCCCTGGCGCTGCGCCCTGGATCCCTTCTGAAACAGCGCCTCGGCGGATTCGTTGGCCCAGGCGGCCGGCAGGAGGGCGAGAGCAAGCAGCCCGAGCAGGCCTCGTCGTCGCAACGAAGGCATCGATAGAACTAGACGCTCTCCGCGACGGCTCCGTGCAGACCGCGCACAATGAACCGGAGCAGCGGCCAAGTGTTGGCCGGAAAGCCGCATCTCGCCCCTTCGATGCCATTCCTGGCTTCAACGCCCGAGGCCGAAGTGGCGTCGGCGCCTCGTCGGACGGTGTTCATCCGAATCTAATGTTCATCACGTTGGGGTGAGCGGAGCGCCATCATGAGGGTCTGAATCGGCCGAATCCGCCGGAGTCCGCGAGACTAGCAACCATGTTCTCAAGAGCGGATCCGTGAGAATCGGGGGTTGGCGGGAACTACTTCGGGAGGCGCCGGCTGGATGCCATGGACCTGCGTCCTTCGCGCGATACGCCCAGCGGCCGCGACCTGCCGCTCCTACCGGCAGCGCCGAAACGACCAATGAAGCTGGGCGGGGGCGAGCAATCGCATGATTGCTGCATCGCATGGCGCGACCAGCCGTCGGGCAATTGACGGCGTGTCGATTCCCACCTGCGCGGACCGCAGGCGCAGTAACCAATTCCGTTCAATGCGAGCCTATAATTACAACAGCCATGAATACCACACACAATTTGGACCGTCGGCAGTTTCTCGGAGCCGCCAGCCTAGCGAGTTCTGTTTTGGCAGCGGCTGTTCCGACGCTCGGCTCGCAACCCAAGCCAGAGACTCTTGTAGCTCAACTTCACCAGAGCCTTACGGCAGAGCAGCGCAAGGCGGTTGTTCTGCCCTTCGACAGCCCGTTGCGATCCCGGGTCGAGAACAACTGGCACATCACTGAAGCGAGGGTCGGCCGGTCCTTCGATCGCGACCAGCAGGCTTTGATCGAGCAGGTTTTCATGGACCTGCACGCGCCGGAATTCGGCGACTCACTGAAGAAACAGGTCGCCGACGACTTCGGAAGCGTCAGTAATCTCTCGGTCGCGCTGTTTGGCGAGCCCGGTTCAGGGAAGTTCGAGTTTGTCATCACCGGGCGACATTGCACAGTCCGTTGCGACGGGGATTCTGTAGAGGGCGCAGCATTCGGAGGACCGATCTTCTACGGGCATCAGGGCGAGGGGTTCAACGAGAAACCAACACATCCGAATAACGTGTACTGGTTCCAAGCTCAGCGAGCGAATGAAGTTTTCCGAGCGCTCGATGGCAAGCAGCGCACTCAGGCGCTCCAGGCCAGCGCACCGCGGGAGCAAAGCGTGTACACCGTCGAGCCTTCGGACGAGCCAGATGGTTTGCCGGTTTCGGAGATGTCACGGGACCAACGCGAACTTGTGAGCCGCACGCTGGACGACCTGCTTTCTCCGTTCCGCAAGCGCGACCGGGATGAGGCAATCAAGCTTATCGAAGCCACGGGGGGAGTCGACAAGCTGGCGATGGCCTTCTACCGGAATGAAGACCTCGGAAATGACGGCGTGTGGGATGTCTGGAAGCTGGAAAGCCCGACAATGGTTTGGTACTTTCGCGGAGCCCCGCATGTCCATGTGTGGGTGAACATCCAGGAAAATCCAGGCTGGACGGCCCCAGACGGATCTTCGAGTGGTAGCTGACTCGGCCTTGGAGGCCGACCCGGAAGAAAAGACGCCTGACCCTTCCACCGGGCTGTTTTAGGAATCCATACGCCTCTCCGAGCATGGATGCCAGTCGCATGGGACGTGATTGCACGTTTTGCGGGCCGGGCCGTCGCGATGAGCAACACGCGAGTGCACCCGGCCCAAACACCGACGAGCTTTCGAAGTCCCGGAACCCTCACGGGCCTTGCGGTTCTCAAGACCGCCCCTTCAACGACTCGGCTATTCCTCCGTCCGTACGCAGCCTACCTCCAACAGAGGACGAGCGTGTGAAGGCGGATGACTTCGATGCGACACGACGCATTCGGTGGCAGGCCAAGCTGATCCAAGATCAAGCGCCGCCGAGGCTGGTCGAGGATAAGCGATGGAACGACTCGTTTCCCATCGAGTCCGGTAATGGGAATCGAGCTATCCAGGAGAGGATGATGAGAGGCCTCGACAACTTGGCATCGACCGGATACCCTGGCGGCAAGCGAGCGGCTTGAAGCTGATCTGTCGGTCAGTCACAATTTCCACCACGCCCCAAAAGATCACGCTACGCCCAGAACCTGCGCGGCGGCACAATATTGAGTACAGGATTCTGGTCACAAATGACCGTTGATACGATGTCACATCCTCTTGCATTACCGTCTAGGTTTGAATACCATAAATTAAATAAAGTTAAGTATTATGAACGTTATCCGATACCCGCTGCCTGTCCTCCGCGCCCTTCGGAAACTGGGTCAAGACATTTGCGCCGCCCGGCGGCGGCGGCGCATACCGACGGCAATTCTGGCTGAACGCGCTTCGATCAGCAGAACCACACTGGGCAAGATCGAAAGAGGAGACCCTGGCGTCGCGTTTGGCAACTACGCCAATGTGCTCTTCGCATTGCGGATGGATGATCGGCTCGCGGACATAGCCGACCCGAGGCACGATTCTGTCGGCATGCGTCTCGAAGAAGAGCGCCTGCCCAAACGGATTCGTATTTCCGGAGCGTCAAAGTCCACAAGACAGAGAAGCGAGGAGCCTCGATAGATGGAGGGCGTAGCGTACGTTTCTGTGGAGCTAAGAGGCAAGCTCCATCTGGCTGGGCGTTTGTGGACGCGCGCGCGTCAGGGCAGAGAGACCGCGACGTTCGAATACGACTCCGGTTGGCTCGCACATCCCGAACGTTTTGCGCTGGAGCCGTCTCTGAAGCTGATTCCGGGACCACATTACGGCGGAGCGGACCGTCCTATGTTCGGCGCAATCAGCGATTCCACGCCAGACCGGTGGGGACGCGCGTTGATGCGGAGGGTGGAACGCCGACGCGCGGAGCGTGAGGGCGGAGGCCCGCAAACGCTGTTCGAGCTTGATTACTTACTGCGGGTTGACGACGAGGCACGACAGGGCGCCCTTCGCTTCAGCACAAGGCCGGACGGGCCGTTTCTAGCCCACAATAGGCGCGAGCGGATCCCCCCGCTGGTCGATCTACCGCGCTTACTCGCCGCAACCGACTCGATAGCTGACGATTCCGATACGGACGAGGACTTACGGCTACTCCTGGTTCCAGGGTCGTCACTTGGAGGGGCACGCCCCAAGGCCTCGGTGCGCGATGTTGACAGCCGTTTGATGATCGCCAAGTTCCCGAACAGCGGCGATGAGACCAACACCGTGCTATGGGAGGCCCTCGCGCTCACACTGGCCTCGAAGGCTGGCATCGAGGTGCCACGCTGGAGGCTTGAGGCTGTCGGCGCACGAAGGGTTCTGCTGCTGCGCCGCTTCGATCGTGAGGCAGAAATGCGAATCCCCTTTCTTTCCGCCATGAGCATGCTCGAAGCACGAGACAACGAGCCACGCAGTTACCTTGAGCTCGCAGATGCCCTTCGGCGCGACGGGGCCGCGCCAGTCGCAGCTATGCGGGCGCTGTGGCGGCGCATCGTGTTTAGCATTCTGATTTCCAACACGGACGATCACCTCCGGAATCACGGCTTTCTGTACTCTGGTCCAGGCGGATGGAGGCTCTCTCCAGCCTACGACTTGAACCCAGTTCCAGTTGATGTCAAGCCGAGAGTGCTCAGCACCGCCATCGACTTCCACGACGGCACCGCCTCACTGGATCTGGCTCTGGACGTCGCGGAGTACTTCGAGCTTAACCGGGGCGATGCCACAGAGATCATCGGGGAAGTAGGGCGGGTGGTGGGTTCGTGGCGCTCCGAAGCCGCGAGGCTTGGTCTATCCAGGATAGAGAGTGACCGCATGTCTTCCGCATTCGAGCACAAGGACTCCAGGGAGGCACACCTGAAGGGCCGGTAGGAGAACTCGGCGATCAAGCGCAAGCGGCCCCGTGCCGAGGCGGTCTTCGTCGACAACAAGATGCGAGTGGCGATTCCGCTTTCAGCGATCGCCGAATACTGGGATCTGCGCTCTGCCAGGGTTGAAGAGATTGAGCTCGATGCTCGGGAGCGCGCCCTCGATGCTCCGGCGCCGCTGATCACCCGGCTCGCTACATCAGAGACGCACTTGGACGAATGACGACATCGCCTACGACCGAATCCGAACCACAATAGGCGCACTGATGGGCCGGAGCGAATGGCTGAAGGACGAGGAATGATTGCGTCACTTCTGACCTGAAACTCGCTGAGTTTCACCTTGAATGCTCCTCGGCGGGACGGAGCGGGGGCAATCCTGGATTCCCAACTACGTGTTGGGATGTGATTGTTTTGGCTGGTCGTGGCCGATGACAATCCGCAGCTTCTTGTTGTCGAGCCACGGGATCACCTGCTCGTCCGCGCCGAACCCGGCCGCGAGGAGCAACGGGTTGTGGGCCGTCGCCCAAGTCGGACCTCGATGCTGGCGTCACGGATGCGGACGTCCGCCGCCGTGCGCACGAAGCGGTTGAACAGCTGCCGCGCCTTGGTGCCGCGTGACACTGCACAACATCGGCCGCCAGTACCGCTCGCCGCGCGTGGTCGACCAACGCACCCGCCTGGGGTGCTACCGCAAGGAGATCCGACGCGTGGCGATCACCGATCTCGGCCACTCCGATCCCGTGCTACTGCTGACGAACCGCATGCACGAGCCCGCAGTCCAGCTCATCGACCGCTACGCGCGGCGCATGCTCATCCAGAACCAGATCGCGGATGCCATCGATTTCTTCCACATGGACGCGCTCTCGTCGGCGGTGCCGCTGCAGGTCGATGCCGACCTGCAGGTGACGCTGATGGCGCGCAGCTTTCACCGCTTGGTCGGCACCCGCCTGCGGCAGGGGCACGAGAACGACAGAGCGCGCACGCTGTTCCGCAAGTTCGTGCAGGGCGTTGCGACAGTCGAAATCGAACCGCAGGGCATCAACGTCCGCTTGGGCCGCCGGGCGAACAACCCAGCCCAGATCCAAGCGGGCTCCGGCGACGGCGAACAGCCGATCCCGTGGCTCGGGAACAAACCCATGCGCTTGATCTTCGGCTAGGCCCGAACATTCACATCAGTTATTGTCGTTGGGAATCGAGGCCAGACTGCGGCAAGTGACACTCTGGTCGTTGGACGCTTCAAGGAACCCTCTCAAGGCGCTCGCCGGTCCTCCTGGGCTCGGATGCGGAGATTACGGGCGTGCGCGTCGATTTCTGCGTCAACCGCCGCAGAGACCGAGACCAAGCCGACAAAGATCGGGGACATCCAGCAGGAAGAAGACGATGCACATCTCGTCGGTGGTTTGTTCTCCCCATCCGACCGGGATCGGCGGATCGTTGGGATTATGCGGGTTAGAAGCGGAATTATCGTAGATGGCAAGTACTTCGAGGCGGTCGTCCGCACCCAGGGGAACGGGCTCCACATAGGTGTACGTGTCCTGCCAATCGAAGTCCCAGTCGTCGATGCGTATCATCGGCGTTTTCTCCCCTGCAGGGGAGATCTTGTCCATGCGAATCTCCTGGCCCAGCAAGTGCATGTGCGGGAGAACGGCAATGACATCCGCGGGAAAGAACCCCATCGAACCGAGGAAGCTCTTGACGAACGGACCGAGGTCGGTTCCTCCGATCCGGTCGAAGCTGAACTCGGCTCGCACTTCGTAGCGTTCCTCCCCGGGTGGGATCTCGAAGTCTTGGTTGATCGCCGCGAGGACCATCGTGTTCCTTGGAGTTGGCTCGTCGGAGAAATGGAGCCCGATGCGAGTGCTGTCGGTTTGCTGCGTCCCATCTGGGTGATAGTGGAGTTGGATTGCGATGCGCGAACCTGGCCGCAGGTAGTACCCGGTGTCCTCGGGCAAGACTTGGGGGCTGTTGCCTGGCGCCCAGCCGCCCAGAATATACGATTCCACGCCCAAGTAGAGCCCGTCGAAGCTAATGCCGGCGCTGCCGAAGCATTCGTATCCCGGCGCGCCGTCCTGGGTCGCGGCCTCGAAGCCCTTCGATTCCCCGACCGGGTCCCCGTAAAGGATCAGGTGGTGGACGATCCGGCGGTTTCCGGGCTGTACCTCGACCTTCGTGATGCTCTTGCGCTCCGTGATTTCGGCCGGGATCGGAATGCTAAAGCAGCGGTAATCGTCAGAGGCGTTCGGGTCGGGGGAGTACTCCGGAGTCTCCAGCACCAGATCCGGCTCGCCGAGCGCCCATTCCGGGTCGAAGGCCAACGGCTCGGGAAGGTCGGCCGGATCGCCCTCCGGAGCCCCGGCGTCCACCCAGTTCGCGATCAGATTGATCTGGGCATCGCTCAAGCGGCGCTCTCCGACGAACTTGCCGTGTCCGGGGATTGGCTTCCACGGCGGCATGTAACGCGCCTGTGTCTCTTGCTTGATCGGTTGTACCCAGGACTTCGCGGATTCGTAGTCGAGGAGCGAGAACGGAGCCACTTCGCCGGGACGGTGGCAGGTCTGGCAGCTCCCTTGAAACAGCCGGACGATCTGGTTGCTGAACGTGACCGCGTCGCCCGTCGATGGCGAAAATGCGACTTGGACGGTATTAGCCCGGATCCCGTCGACGGTCAGCGCGATGTCGACGAGCGTTCGGTGGGCCAATTCGACCGGCAAGGGGCCGACAATGACTTGATCGAGTCCGTAGGATACCTCCGACTCGACATGCAAGCGGGAGGGCACGGAAATTCCGCCGATCTCGACCGAGAGATTCGAGCCATTGCGGATTCCGGTTCCGAGCAGCGTCAGGTAAAGTGCGAAGCCCTCGGCGGCAGGGTTTAGCAGGATCGGCTCGTACGCGCCGCGCTCCGTGTTGAAGAACGCCACATCTTGGGTGCTAGTCGTCTCGTCGGCAAGGTTGACTCGCACGGCGACTGCGGCCGCTAGGCCGCCTCCACTGGCGGACGCGGAGAACAGCCCTGGACTGACGAAGCGCACTTGAAACTCCCCGTCAGCGACTTCCAACTCGTCCCGCCTCACGCGCAGGTGCGCCGTGCCCTCTGGCAGGTCCGGGATCAGGACTTCAAGCCGTTGCGGCTTCACGGCGAAGATCCCCGCGACGTGCTCATCACCGCCAGCGCCCTCGATAACGACCGTGACCGAGTCGAGCTGCGCCTGCGGCACGCCTTCCGGGTCCTCGGTCGTCCTATCCGCGAATTCGCCCTCGATGATGGCCACCGAATTCGGCGCTAGCGGCGCCTCTCTGTCAAAACTGGCCGCCGAGACGACCGTGATGTCCCCTTCGTGAGCGCGCAAACCGGGCGTGATCAAGATCGCGCACAGCAACCCGGAAGCGAGGGCCGCCAATCCCAGCCTGCCACAGTGCCGTGCCATCAGCCCGACATACCAGCCTAACGCCAGGTACAGCCGTCCTGGGGGGCGCGGGTGTACATCAGCACTTTGATCCCAGGTGTTCGGTGCGGGCATCGTGTTGGAACGAAAAGGGTAGAGCGAGCGGAGACCTGGAAGTTTGACACGTTCCCAGATCAGGAGGGTCCCGTATGCCCGCTTCACGCGACACCCACACACTTGCCGCCCAGCACGAGGAGTTGCTCCGGCAGCTGGCCGAGATCGGCGACTTGCGGCCTAGCTCGCTGGTGGCCGATTACCACAACTGCGGCAAGCCGGATTGCCGCTGCGCCGGCGAGGCAGACCGGAGGCACGGGCCGCGCTGGCTCTTGACGCACAAGGTGGGTGGCAAGACGCGGACACGGAGAATTCCCGCATCCGAATTCGAGACAACGCGAGCCCAAGTCGCGGAATGCCAGCGCTTGCGGCGGTTGGTCGTGGAACTGGTCGAGGTCGGCGAGGAGCTGTGCCAAGCGCGGCTGGAGACGGACGGCAGAGGGGTCAGAGAGGCGGGGGAAGAGAGTAAGAAGAGTCTGCGTGGAGGACTTCCAGGCAGAAATCCGAGCCGAGATCGAAGCGTTCGTAGGCCCGGGCGGGGCGGACAGCCTGGGCTCCGCGGCGCTAGAGGCGGCCCTGAAGCGGCGCGCGATGGAGGTGACGACCCGGGCAGTTCAGTAACGGTTCGACCGCGACCGGTCGGAGTACAAGGAGCCCGCCTGCCCTGTGCCTGCGGTTCGGCGCGCTGGAAGACGCCGGCATCGAGGCCTCCCGCGTGTATGCGCAGCACATCAAAAGAATCAATCGTGGGTAATGGTCCTTCCGCCAAAGGAGTTGAACCCGACCGCAAGCACCACCTTCAAGAGGGGGGAGGGTGACTAATCTCCCCAGACAAGCTATCAAATCAACGTAGTCAATAGTTTGTACAACTATCGTGGCGGACGAATAGGAGAACACCGTCAGTTCGGACTTGGTGTTCCCATCGCCAACCGGACGGGCCGTTTCCGATGCCACCCTGAGCAAGTTGCTCCGGGAACTCGGCGTTTCCTGGCTCAACCTGATTGAGCGTTTCTACGCCGACCTGACGCAGGATGTGGTGCGCAGCGGCAGTTTTGGCAGCGTCCGCGAACTGGTGCAGGCAATCGAAGCGTATCTGGTGCAACGCAACGAATCGCCTCAGCCGTACCGCTGGAAAGCCAGCGGGGGAGCGATTCCCGCCAAGATCCGCAGGGCGCGAGCGGCGCTGGAGGAGGCCACCTAGGAATTTGCACCCACCAGAATCTCCTCATCCTTTTGGGGTGCCGAGATATACGGTTCGATCGAGACGACTGGCGTCGGCCTTGTATGCCACACCCATACCGCCCTCGCCGAGCTTGTAGTGGCTGATAGTGGAGCCGGTCAAGATGGGGCGATTCTGCCGCTAAGCCGTTACCTTGCAAAAACGGCTGTCAAAAGAGGATTGTTGGATCTTGCAGGCCCTCCGGAGTAGGAAGAGGCCGGATTTCGGCTGCGGGCCAGCCTATTTACCATCACTATTCGCCGATGTACTCAGCAACCGTTCCCACCGGCTGGAACCAAAGCTTATTCTCGGGATCCTTGGCGTAGGGGATTAGCTCTTCGAGCATCTTGATGCGAGTGGTCTGAGAACCTGAGTCGCCGATCTCATGACCGGCCAAGACAAGCCACTGGCCGAGCTTCTTGGCTTCGGTGATCAGCGCCTTGATCTCGTCGAAGTCCTTACCATCCATCTCAACACCGGTCACCTGGGCGAGGTCCACAAAGGAAGGGTCGACGGCGGTCTCGTCCAGCCAGGTGCGGCCCGAAATGAACAGCTCGGCAATGAGCGGTACGTAGCTCTTAGTATCCCGTCCCCGGCCCACGAAAGTCTGCCCACAGGGATAGGCAAAATGTGTCGGGTCGACGCCGAGGAGCACCTTGAGGCGGCGGTTGGCCTCCCGCAGGTCAGCCCGCATCGTCTCGAGAGTGTGTTTCTCCAGCGCACTCTCACGCGCCCACAGGAAGTTGCCCGTGCAGGGATGGGTGAGCGAATGATTGGCGATCTCGTGGCCGCTCTCGGTGGCCTTGATCCAGCCGGGAAGGCGTTCCTCGACCCTGCTCGGGACCACATAGAACGTCACCTTGGCTCCAAGCCGCTCGAGAAGCTCGGTCCCGACATCCACCTGGCTGGGGCGGGCATCGTCGAAGCTGAGGCTCAGGGCAGCTTCGGCGCCCTCGGGCCATGTGAACTGTGGGGCTGAGTCCTGGGCAGCCACAAGGCCACAAAGCAGGGGCAACAGGAAGCAGACTACTTGCTTAGGGCGCATCACCGGCCACTATCGTAAAGCAGGGACACCCTTGGGTGCTTCCTTCCGCTGATTCCTTTTGCTGATTCGGGCTGAGATGCCGCTCGATGAACGGATAAGACGAGCCACCAATCTTGTCTCATAACCTCAGCTGGGGTTTATGGTTAGAGCTCTCGCCAAAACAAACTCGTCATTTCATGTGCTTGCTCTGTTACGCTAGGGGGCATGGGTGCGCTCACCGAGAGCATCAAGGCTCGGTTCGATGCCGTCCAGCCGGTGCTGGATGAGCGGAGCCGTCGGCTGTGGGCGGGGGCGGAGGCCAAGGCGATTGGTCGGGGCGGAATCGCACGGGTTGTCGAATCGACGGGGATTTCGCGCGACACCGTGCGCGCGGGCCTGAAGGAAGTGCAGGCTGGCGTGCTCGTCGCGGTGAGGGCTGGCGGCGAGCGCTTGCGGCGCCCCGGGGGAGGGCGCAAGCCGCTGGCCGAGCACGACCCCGAACTGCTGGCGGCCTTGGAGCGCAAGCTCGACCCGCTCACGCGCGGCGACCCGAGGGGGCCGCTGTGCTGGACCTGCCGCAGCGCCGCGCGGCTGGCCGCGGAACTGCGCAGCGAGGGCCACGCAGTGAGCGAACGCAGCGTGAACCGCCTGCTGCACGCGCTGGGGTACAGTCTGCAGGCGAACAGCAAGACGCTGGAAGGGCGGCAGCATGCGGACCGGGATGCGCAGTTCCAGCATCTCTACCAGCGGGTCCAGGAGTTCCAAAGTGCCGGGCAGCCAGTAGTTTCGGTCGATACGAAGAAGAAGGAACTGGTGGGGCGGTACCGCAACGGAGGGCGGGAGTGGTGTCGGCAAGGGCAGCCGGAGGAGGTGCAGGTCCATGATTTCCCCGACGAGGAACGCGGCAAGGCGATTCCCTATGGGGTCTATGACTCGACGGCCAACGCGGGCTGGGTCAGCGTCGGGGTGGACCCTGACACGTCCGAATTCGCGGTGGAAACGCTGCGGCGCTGGTAGCGGAAGATGGGCAGCCAGGCCTATCCGGGGGCCGAGCGGCTGCTGGTCACGTGCGACGGGAGCGGCTCCAACAGCAGTCGCGGCCGGCTGTGGAAACTGGAACTGCAAGGCTTGGCAGACGAGCTGGGGTTGCGGGTAGCGGTGTGTCATTTCCCACCGGGCACGAGCAAGTGGAACAAGATCGAGCACCGAATGGTCTGTCACAGCACGCAGAACTGGCGCGGAAGGCCGCTGGTGTGTCGCGAGGTGGTGGTGAATCTGATCGGGGCGGTGACCACCAAGGACGGCTTAACCATCCGATCCGAACTGGACGCGAGCCGCTACGAAGCCGGACGGAAGGTCACGGACGAGGAGATGGAGAGCCTTTCCATCAACCGAGACGCCTTTCACGGCGAATGGAACTATATCTTGGCACCGCGGGCCAAAAACGACGATCTTATTTAGGCGAGAGTCTTTAGGCGCCAATTGAGCCGCTCGAGGCATAGCTGAGGTGGATGATGAAGCTCAAACACAACGACGGCTGGAACATTCCTGCCTCTGATCCTTGCTAACACGCCCTACCGGCCGTCTATCGGAACGTCCAGATGCAGTTAGTTTTCATTCGAGCGGTGCCGGAGGAAATCAGTCGGATTCTGCCGGATGTCAAGGGCGGAGCAGAATTAGACCAGTTCGGAGGAGGAGGAATAGACCAGTTGTGGCGTGGGGCGGAGGAGGAAAAATAGACCAGTTCAAGGTAAGGTCGGCGTGTCGGGTGTGGGTTCCGAAGAGTGTGGCCGGTGTTTTCCGGAAATTCTGGCCGGTCAGGAATTGCGGGCGCGGAGTCAATGGCATTCCATTTGCCATTTCGGGGTGAATATTCTTAGCGAGTCTTCCAGGTCATTGATTCCATGGACGTTACGGTCCCGAGGAAATTGTTGCGCGCAAGGGCTTGACTTTTCCCTCCCGATCTGCCACCGTGGTGGTGGATGAGCCCGGCCCCCGCCATCGACCCCCGCGTCCAGCGCCTCAAGTCCACCACGTTCCTCGGCAAGCGCCTCACCAAGCGCCAGATTGCCGACATCCAGGAGACCGTCTCCAGCTTCCCCAAGCTGAGCCGCACCGAACTCGGCCACACCATCTGCGAGCATCTCGGCTGGCAGACGCCCAACGGCAGCAATCGCATCCAGCTCGCCAGGGGCGTGCTGGCGGAGCTCGAGCGCCTCGGGATCCTGACGCTGCCGCCGAAGCAACACCCCGGGCGGGGCCCGCAGAAGCCGGTCCCGACCTCGGCCCGCTCCGACCCGCAGGCGCCCATCGAGGGGCCGCTGGCCGCGTTGCGGCCGCTACGGCTGGAGCCGGTCCGCGAGCCGTCCGCGGTGGCGGAGTGGAACGAGTGGGTCCAGCGCTACCACTACCTCGGCTACCGCCAGCCGCTGGGCACGCACCTGCGCTACTTCCTGCGCGACCGCCAGGGGCGTCTGCTGGGCTGCCTGCTGTTCGACTTCGCGGCCCGCGATCTGGCCTGCCGGGACCAGCGCATCGGCTGGCAGGGCCGGGCGCACCGCAAGCACCTGCATCGGGTGCTGCGGAACTCCCGCTATCTGCTGCTGCCTTGGGTGCGGGTCAAGAATCTGGCCTCGCATGCCTTGGGGCTGGCGTTGCGGCAATTGCCCGCGGACTGGCGGCAGCGGCACGGCCATTGGCCGGTCCTGTGCGAGACCTATGTGGATCCGCAACGCCACCGCGGGACCTGCTACCAGGCGTCGAACTGGGAGCGGGTGGGCCAGACCCGGGGCCGCAAGGCGCAGGGCGACCAGCCGGCCAAGTCGCCCAAGGACGTGTACCTGTACCCGTTGCGGGAGAACTGGCAGCAGGTGCTGTGCGACGGCCCGGCGGCGGGGTCCCGGCCGTCGCCGGCACCGTCGCGGCAGGCGCGGCCCCAGCCCCAGGCGGACGAGCGCTTCACCGCGCTGTGGCAGGAGATCCTGGAGGCGGTGGTGCAGCTGGCCCACGAGCACGATGCGCTCTGGATGCGACGGCGGCGGGTGCTCAACACCCTGCTGGTGGTGCTGTTCGTCTTCCGCCTGGTGTTCGCGCCGAAGCGCCAGGGCTACGGCCTGACCCTGCGCGGGCTGTGGGCGCAGTGCCGCGCCCTGGACATCCCCCTGCCCCAGCCGGAACCGGTCTCGCCATCCGCGATGCACACCGCCCGCTCGAAGGTCCGCGACGAGCTGTTCCTCCAGATCCACCGCGCGATCCTGCGGCACGCCCCCCGCGACGATCCCCGCACGCTGTGGCGCGGCCACCGCACCTTCGCCGTCGACGGCTCCCAGCTCACGCTGCCCCGGCCCCTGCTCGAGAACGGCTACCGCCTCCCCGCCGAGGGCTCGCACTACCCCCAAGGCCTGCTCAGCTGCCTGTTCCGCCTGCGCTCCCGCCTGCCCGTCGACTTCGACCTCGCCGCCCACGGCGACGAGCGCCGCCTCGCCCTCACCCACCTGCACGCCCTCGCCCCCGCCGCTGTCGTCGTCTACGACCGCGGCTACTACTCCTTCCGCCTGCTGCACGCCCACCGCGCCCGCGGCCTGCACGCCGTCTTCCGCCTCCAGGCCGACGCCAACACCGTCTTCGAGCAGTTCCGCCGCTCCGGCCGCGACGACGGCCTGCTCACCGTGCTGCCCTCCGACACCGCCCGCCGGCAGCAGCCCGAGACCGGCTTCCAGCCCTGTCGCGTGCGCCTCGTCCGCTACACCGCCGGGGACACCGAGTACCTGCTCGCCACCACTCTGCTCGACTCCCGCCGCTATCCCCGGCAGGCCCTCGCCGACCTCTACCATGCCCGCTGGGGCGTCGAGGAGCTGTACAAGGTCTCCCAAACCATGCTCCAGGTGGAGCAGTTCCACGGCCAGAGCGAGCGCCTGGTGCGCCAGGAACTCAGCGCCCATTTCAGCCTGCTCGCGATGACCCGCCTGTTCACCAACCAGTCCGAGGCCGGCTTCCCCACCGCGGCCGGCAAGGAGCCGCTGCAGGCGAACTTCCGCAACGGGCTGTGCACGGTCGGGCGCCACCTGGAAGGCCTGTTCCTGACCTACGCGACCACGCTCAGCGAGACCGTCTCGACCATCCTCGCCAGCATCGCCGGCTCTCGTCAGCGCCAGCGTTCGAACCGTTCCTACGCGCGGGTCTCGCACAAGCCCGCCAGCAAATGGAGGTCCCGCAAGACCGTTCCAGCCCCGACCTCAGCCTGACGTCTCGAAAATCCGCTGCGGCAGCGCCGGATCGCCCCATTTCCCCTTAAGTGAACGCCAAAATCCGCTAAGGGATCTCGCCAAAATAAATTAACTGTTTTGGGCTCGCGGTGACAAGGTGTAGTTCCACTCACCGTGGAAGCTGTCCCGCTGGATCGAAAGGCTCGCGAGTTCCTCGTCCGTGATCTTTCGTCCGAGCGGATAGGCGTTCTCGTCCAGTGCGGACCGAATCGCCAGACCTGCCTTCGTCGTGGTCGCTCCGATCAGGTTGACCACGACCTCGCGGCTGACAAGCGGCCTGCCCCGCCAGTTCTGCGTGATGTGGCAGAACATGCGGTGCTCGATCTTGTTCCATTTGCTGGTCCCCGGCGGAAAGTGGCAGACTGCAACGCTCAGCCCGCACTCGTCGGCAAGCCGCTGTAACTCGAACTTCCACAGCCGACTGCGACTGCTGTTGGAACCTCCGCCATCGGCCGTCACCAGCAGGCGCCGGGCCCGCGGGTAGGCCGCGTTGCCCATCTCCCGCCACCAGCCCCGGAGCGTCTCCACCGCGAACGAAGGCGTGTCATGATCGACTCCCACGCTCACCCATCCGGCATTCGCCGTGATGTCGTACACGCCGTATGGAATCGCCTTGCCGAGGTCCGCGTCCGGGAAGTCCTGCACGTTCACCTCGTCCGGTTCGCCCTGGACCTGCCATTCCCGACCGCCGTTGCGGTACCGGCCGACCAATTCCTTCTTCTTAGTGTCCACCGAAACCACCGGCTGTCCCTGGCTCTGGAACGCCTGCACGCGTCGGCTCAGGTGCCGGAACTGCGCGTCCCGGTCGGGATGCTGCCGCCCTTCGAGCGTCTTGCGGTTCGCTTGCAAGCTGTAGCCCAGCTCGTGCAGCAAGCGGTTCACCGTGCGCTCGCTGACTTGGCGCCCCTCGCTGCGCAACTGCCCGGCCAGGCGCGCCGCGCTGCTGCACGTCCAGCGCAGCGGCGCCATC
Source organism: Bryobacterales bacterium (assembly GCA_965218615.1). GTDB lineage: Bacteria > Acidobacteriota > Terriglobia > Bryobacterales > UBA6623 > VXMF01. The sequence goes on along the minus strand of CBDCLH010000008.1, from coordinate 2,357,690 downwards.
GGATCCCCCCGCGTGACCGCGTCGAGCTGCCGTTCCAAAGCCTCCGCCAGCCCCGGATCCCGCTCTGTCAGCCGCTTGCGCCCGCCGCCCGGCTTGCGCAGCCGACCGTTGCCGCCCGGCCCCGGCGTGGCCCCGCCGGCCTCCAGTTCCCGCAGGCCCGCGCGCACCGTGCCGGGGGACATCCCGGTCGCCTCGGCCACGCGGCTAATCCCGCCCCGCCCCGCCGCCCGCGCTTCGGTGGCCGCCCACACGCGACGCGTCCGCTCGTCCAGCAACGGCCGCAACGCGTCGAATTTCCTCTTGCTGCCTTCCGCCCCGCCGCTCACGTTGTCCCCACAGCAAGCCCCGAAACAAATTGCCGCCTTTATGATTGTGACATACCGCGAGTGAACCGCTACGGCTTCCAGCCCGGGCCGTGCGCGTAGCGAGCGCCGCACGTCCTGACGCACCCTAGGAGCACCGCAGACGCATGCCCATACCGACGCTAGGTCATGATTCCGATTCGGCATGCACTGCGACTCTTTCTAGATCACCGTGGAGTCCGGCTTCACAACGCAGAATCAGCCAATTTATTTCGGCGAGACTCCTAAGTGAATGCCATTGGGCGCGGAGTGGGATGTGGGAGTTATGGCATTCTCGGTAGCCGTGCCTTGACCGTCGCGCGACGGGGCTGCGGTTCCGCCCTGCGGAGGGGGATTCTCCAAGGCATGGGAATCTGTCGGAACGCGGGCGGGTTGGCTGCGCGCTCGGTCGGGTCGCTTCGCGGCAGGGCCCGCCTGCGTTTTGCGCGGCAGGCGTTGGCGAGATGCCGGCGCTTGAGCAGGGCGGCGAGCTCGTCGGGCCCGGTCTCCCGCGGCCCGGCGGCGGGGGCGTCGGGTCGGCTTGGGCGCGGGCGGTCACGAGCGGTCCTTCCGCAGGCTACCGAACAGGGGAGGCGGCCGTTGACTTCGCGGGCGATTGCGGCAACGGAGACTTCGGGCAGCAGGGCGACTCGCCGGACCGCTTCCCGCAGGGCGTCGCTGCAGTAGCTCGTGCAGCCGCTCGACGTCGTCGGGCCAGCGGCGCGGCCGGACATGCACGAGTTCGGTCAGGACGCGCTCGGCGTCCTTGCCGAGTTCCAGCAACTGCTGGCGTTGCAAGTACATGCGCCCGCGCTCGCCGCTTACGGCAGCTAGCAGCCCGTCGCGGTGGACGGCCAAGCGCGAGACGCGGTTGCGGCCGCGGAACAGGTGCAGGGTCGCCGAGCGCCTCGGCCGGCATCGAGTAGAGGTTGGTCTCCCAGATCACCATGCCAGTCGGGCCGACCCGCACGGGGAAAAGGCCTTTGACGTGAGCATCGATCTGCTACTACGCATGCAGGCCTGGTACGACGCCGCGCAGATGCGTGCCCGCGCAAGCGAGATCACCGTCCAACGCTACGAGCCCGCCTGAGAGAGACGCTCCGCAGAGGCGCGGTACATTTGTAGGAGTAACCAGCCCGCGCACGCCCCAAATGTGGGCGGATCGCCCAACACTCGCGCTTTCTCCAAGCCCAGCGCCTCGAACTAGGCGAAGCTGGCGCGGATATCCGACACGTTGAGAATCGGATCAATACGTGTGGCGTCCATGGTGCTATGCTACGCCCGATCGACTAATCATGGCAGACACCCCGCGCATTTGGCTGCAAGCGATCTTCTCCTTCTTCCTCGGGCTGATGGTGACGGCGTTCGTCGGCGTGGGCGTGTATACGTTCTATCCGCCGCCGCAGGAAGCGCTCACCCTGCAGCTCCAGGATCTCGACCGGCGCGAGGTGGCCATCAGGGACTCGAGGCCACCCGACCAGTTGACCGTCGCCGACCGGGCGCAGATCCAGGCGGTTAACGAGGAGCGGAACCGGCTCACCGACATCCTGCGGGAGGCCCGTGACGGGTGGGCGCGAATCACGAGCATCGTGCTGATCGCGTTCGCCACGCTCGTGATGGCTGTGCCGCTCGTGGGTGCGGCGCAGTTGCCGGTGATTGGCAACGGCCTGCTAATGGGCGGGGGCTTCACGATGGTCTACGGCGTCGGATGGATCATCTCCACCGAGACATCCATAGCCCGCTTCGCCGTGATGACCGTGGCGCTCGCCATCACGCTCGCGCTCGGCTATGTCCGCTTCGTCCGTGGCCGCCCCGTGCACGGGGCGGCCGGGGACCGATCTGGCGGCGGTGGCGAGGGGCTCGCGGACCTGGAGCGGCGCGTGCAGGATCTCGAGGGTCGGTTGAACCACGCCGCGAGCGCCCTCGGCCATGGCGCGGATCGCTAGCGTCTCCTCAAAGCCGCTACGAAGAGGAGCCATGCGTACGCGGTGTACGAAGGCTTGCGCGGGTATCACCTGCTGCCCGAGGCCGGCGCCGTGGACGCCGGCATCCTGGAGCAGGCCGTGACCGAGGTGGCTGGTTTGACACACGCGGCCGAGCGCTCGCAAATGTCCCGTTGAACGGCAAGGCCGCGCTCTCGTCGGGGATGGCGCTGCGCATCGAAAAGGCCTTTGACGTAAGCATGGATCGCCTACTATTCATGCAGGCTTGGTACGACGCCGCACAGATGCGGGCCCGCGCAAGCGAGATCATTATCCAACGCTACGAGCCTGCCTGAGAGAGACACTCCGCTACCCGTCGTGGTTGGAGCTCAAGGATGGCGGGCTGAGGATTCCAAGCTGAGACACAACCTCATGTTGATGCCTGTTCAGGAGCGCTAGATACAATTAGCTCCGTATGAGGGCCGTGATAGGAATGAAGCGATGCGTTATGGAACGTTTGGGTCGCTCGACTGGCCGCGGTCCATCTCCTGTAGGGGATGGGCCGCCGAGCCGGCTCCCGCTCTCCCTAACTAGAGTCGTGCGTGGGCCAAACGGAAGTACATGGAAACCCCGACATGCTCCACAAGATGTCTAAGGTCAGCCGTGCGCTGTGGGCGAACGGTGGCCGATTCGTACACACGCTGCCTGCGCCCGCACGGCTTGTCGGTCACTCCCTGGTGCTCGCGACGGTGATCGCGTCCACTTCCGCGGCCGCCCAGCCCCGCGCGGGCGACGTCATTCCTGAACACGAGCTGAGAGCGCATCACATCGGTATTCAGATGGGACTTCTTAACCCTTCAACTGATGTCGTGGAACTTGGGAATCCAAGTTTGGATGTCGAAGGGAACACGTTCTTGGTAGTTCTCAACTATCGCTATTCACTCAATTCTTTCATCGATCTCACCGGTGACTTGAGATCGTGGGGAGGGCCGTGGACTACTCCTACATCTCAACACTTTAAACTAGGAGTTTATTCCATAGGACCCGGTATGCGTCTATATGGTTTTAATAGGACAATAGACAGGAGAGTCATGCCGTATCTTCAAGGGAACATCTATTATGTTCAGGAGGAACTCATAACATTTGAGAGACTTACTGATCACGGCATTGGATTTGGCTTGAGTGGTGGAGTGGATCTAAAAATGAGCCGTCTGATTTCAATTCCAATTGAAGCCACGTATGTCGGAACAAGCGGCGATAATATGGATGATTTGTCAGGATTCGGTTTATCTGTGGGAGTCAACTTCAGTTTTTGACTTGCCCCGAGTTGTCGTCCGGGGCCCAGGCGAGCACGCCCGAGGTGTACTTGTGCTCGAACTGAAGGGAGTCGGCGACCGCGGCGACTTGCAACGGGTTGCCGCGCAGGATCTCGACGGCCTCCGCTGCGGACTTGTGGGTGTTGGCCCAGCGCGCGATCTGGTTCAGGTTGGAGCCGATCCGCGCGAGCTGCCGGGTGCGCGCGCTCGGTGCGGCGTGCACATCACATGCAGCCATTGCGTGCGTCCGCCGATGCGAAAGCCGGTCTCGTCGAGATGCTTCACGCGCGCCTTGCTCCCGATCAGGTCCCGCACCCGCTCGGCGAAGCCCTGCCAGCGCTGCGCCGCCTGGCGGCTCATCGCGGCCAGCGTCGCGGCGCACAGCGGAGCGCCGAACAGATCCTGCAGGACTTGCGAGAGCCGGTCCTCGGGCAGGAAGTGAGCGTTCTGCAGATAGACCGCCGTGGCCGCGATGCGCGGACCGTACTGCGCCGGCGCATTCACCCCCGCGGGGAATCCGGCCCGGGTGGCCGCTCCGCAACGGCTGCACAGGCAGGCATGGGCGTGGTGCTCGGTCACCGGCAAGGGCCGCGGCTCGGGCAGGTCGAAGACCTGCCGGGTGCTCGGCTCGCCCACCCTGTCGGCTGCCGACAAGGGCGCCGAGCAGCGCTCGCAGCGGAGCGGAACGGAACGTGATCCTCGATCCGGTCGGGCGTCTCCCTCCGGCGCAACGTCGCGCCCGCGTGGCCCGGCTGCCCGCCGGACGGCTTCCCGCTCTTGCCTCGCAAGCTCCGCGTTCGCGGCTTGGCCGGCGGCTTCTTCAGCCCGTCGCTCGAAGGCGGCTTGCCGCTGTTGCCACTGTGCAGGCCCAGGCGCCGCTCCAGTTCCCCGAGGCGTTGCCGCAACTCGGCGTTTTCCGCCTGCAGCTGCCCGAGTCGCTCGTCTCTTTCCGCGAGTCCCTGCTGCAACTCATCGATCCGGTCCGAGGCACCGCCACCCTGTGGGCGCACCGTCTCTGCTTCCATCCGGGGCATCGCTCGGTCTTGCGCAGGCCCAGCCGCGAGCTACGGGAACCAATCGTCATGCCGACTGCGACAGCGCGCCAGCAGGTTGCTTCCGGCTCGGCCTTGCTGGAACATTTCTACCATAGCATGTAGTGGGTTGCCGTGGTCGCGAGCACGCCGGCAGTCGCTGCGGGCGGCAAGCAAGGACCGCTGCTGCCACAGGTGCGCATCCAATACCGCAACATTGGACCGGAGCCTCTGGCGCGCCGCGTGCCATCGTCTGTCAGCATCGCTCAGCACACGCCTTCCAGGTCGAGCGGCCGACGTCTCGGTAAACGCCGAATCGGGGAGCTGGGCAGCCTTCCGTGATTGATGTCAAGCGTTTTCTGCCGTAATTCGTGGATTGATAGCGGAATCTTTCCAAAAGGCCGTGCAGTTGATGCGACCGCTTCCCGTGGGCGGCGCGAGCGAGGTTTCACTCGAAGTTGGCAAGTTGCATTTCGATCTCATCGCATGCGGGCCGAGTATGGCGGTTCGCTACGGGGAGGATCCCGGTGTGGCTCGTGACGCGCTGGCGCGGTCTGAGAGGGATCTGGTCGCGGCCAGGAGGCGGGCGCGGCTGGGCGAGCCCAACAGGTGATCCTCTCCGGTTGGAATCCCGTGCATGCCAGGAGCGGCCCCGCGCGCACGAAGCCGTCCGTGGCGGCAGGGACGGGCAGCGGGCGCGGCCTTGACCGCGCGGGAAGCGGCCCAACCCACGCTGCTTCCTGCCGCTTGCAGTGACGGTGCTTGCGCCGGTAGTCAGAGCGTGGCGGGCAGCGGTTCCCCCTCCGCACAGAGCGAGATCGAGAACCAGCAGACGCCCGAGCCTGGTCTCGCCACGGCGTGGGCCGTGCGATGCATTGGCCACGGTAACGTTACCGTTCACTGCGCTACCTGCACCCAGCTCGTGATCGAGCCGGCTGTGCCGGGCTGGCTGTGGCCCCGTTCGGATCTTGCTTCAGATTGCGATGAATGGGATCGCCTCGGAGCGCAGGACGGGCCCCCGCTGAGAAGGTCTGTTGCGAGCTGGCCAGCGCGGAGGCAGCAGCTTGCACCTGCCGGCAGCAGTGGGTCGAGCTGGAACGACGGCAACAGGCTGGCAATCGCTCACGGGAAGCCCGGAGAGTGTGCCCTCAGGCAGGCTCTGCCTCTCCCGGATTCGCGATCGATTGCTGGCAGTGACGTGATTGCGGTTTGCTCGAGTCTCCATGCAAAGCGGCAAACTGCGGAATCCGGGTTCAGGTCGCGCCCACTTCCCGCTCCCGACGCTCCAGTGACGCGAGCCGACGGCGCAGCCTCGCGACTGCGCACTCCGACCGCGCCACGTCGTCGCCGAGCTTCCCCGGGTGTGTCCGGCACCTCGTTGGCAGCATCCGGCAGCCGGGCCGCGCATTGTGGCGTCGCTTGCCATCCCGCGCAGTGTCGCGGCCGCGGTCCCTGCCGCGGCTTCCGCAGCCCAGTTCCGCAGTCCGCGCAAACCGGGGAGCCCCTGCCGTCATGCCAGAACAACGTCGTCTCTGGAGAGTCACGGATTGCCGGTTGGCCGGCAAGGCAACAACCCTGCCGGTCGGTCCGGCGTGCAGGGCAAAGGAAAGTGAGCCACAAGCAATTCATCCGTCTGGATTCCGCAGTGCGGCAGTGGCGCTGGGAACCGTACTCCACGTCGCTTCAGGCAGACCACGCTCGCTCGACTGTCGCGCCGTCGGATGCCGTACCCACAGGGGGCGCCGGGGACGGATTCCAAGTGCAGTTCCTTCAATGCGTTACGGAGTGTCTGGTGGCGTTCCGCCGTCTCCGGCGGCCCGCGCTCCGCAGCAGCCACCAAGCCCGCTGCGAGGCCAGCGTGCCTCAAGCCGAGGCCCCGGCCGCAGGGCTGGCGGGTGTCCATAGGCGGTCGTCGCGGAGCAAGGCCGCGAGCAGTCCGAGCAGCTTGCGCATGACCGCGACCAGCGCTACCTTGTGCGGCTTGCCCCGTGCCGGCAGGCGGGCGTAGACGGTGCGGAGGTCCGGGTTGCAACGGATGGCGGAGGTGGCCGCCATGTACAGGACCTTGCGCGGATGCTGACGACCGCCGCGGATGCGCCGCCGGCCGTGATGGCCACCGGAATCGCACGCGTAGGGTGCGAGGCCGGCCAGAGCGGCGGCTGCGGCCGGTGTGGCGGAGCCGAGTTCGGGCAGTTCGGCGCACAGGCTGGCAGCGGTGAGCGGGCCGCAGCCCGGAACGGAGCGAATGATCTCGCTGCGCCGACGCAGGCCGGGATCGGCGTCGATGCCGGCCTGGACCGCGGCGTCGACCTCGCGGACCTTGGGCGCGAAGCGGTCGAGCAGGGGCTGGAGCAGGTCGGCGGCCGGGCCGGCGGTCGCGGAGGCGTGCTTGCGCCAGGCAGCGCCCTGCTCGACGAGCTTGCGACGCAGAGCGAGCAGGTCGCCCAGTGCCTGCTGATTCGCGGGCTTGGGCGCAACGCTCTGGAGATGGTCGAGGCGGGCGTAGCGGGCGAGCATGGCGGCGTCGACCCGGTCGGTCTTGGCCTGCTGGCCGAGAGAGCGGGCGAAATTGCGCATGCGCTGCGGGTTGGCGAGGACGACAGTGACGCCATCGTTGTGGAGGCCTTGATGGAGTTCGCGGTGGTAGCGGCCGGTCGGTTCCAGGGCGACCCGCCGGGCATCGAGTTGGCTGAGCCAGTTGCTGAGGGCCTGGTGGCCTTCGTGCGTGTTGGCGAAGCGGCGCTCGCACGCGGCTGGATCGACGAAGACGTCGAGCCAGTGCTTGCCGACGTCGATGCCAGCGACAGACTCGGCAGGAGGTGTCGGGGGAGGTGTCATGCGTTGATTGGTATCCTTTCCAGTTGCCAAGGGGATTCCCGGGAACCTCTACTTTTGAAATGCGGGCCAGAGCCCCAACTTCCGTTCAGGTCTTGCGGGAATTGCTGCGGCGGGCGATCCAGCTGCCCAACGGTGCCAAAACACCCAGTTACGAAAACGATCCGACCCGCCGCCCGCTGCCGGGCCTGGCCAGGCCCGGCAGCGGCCTCCCCGCCATGGGGCGGGGAGATTCTTGCTCAGCCAGTCGCCAGCGACGGCGACCAGCAGAAACTTCCAAGCTGCACCCTGCGGGCTGTCTGCCCGCAGGAGCGGACCAAGGCTGTTCAGTGATGGCAGGGAGGGCCTAGCTTCGGTCGCTCCGCTCCCTCCGCTAGGCCCTCCCTGCCATCCATTCGCAAACACCCGGCTACTCCTCGGTCCCACTCCCTAACATAAAAGTTACAAAACATTAAATGTGGTTTTGTGGTTTCCCTCAAAAGAGGAAATGCGGTTATCGGTCGCTAGACCCGCACGAAGGAAGAGCTCAATGATCTAAAGGAGCAAAGCGATGAAACCGATGCAACTAGAAATATGCTCCTCTTGACGCTTGGTGCCATATTTGCCACCATACCCTATGCAAAGCAGAGATACCCGGCCGATCTCTTGGATCAAGGCGGCCCGCAAGGCTTTCGACGGCTTTCCCGAAGGGGCGCAGGATGAGATCTTGCGGGCGCTGACGGTCGCAGCCGAAGGCCGTAAGGCCGACATCGCCAAGCCGCTGAAGGGTTTCGGCTCCGGCGTATTTGAGGTGGCGGTCAAGTACCGCACCGATGCGTATCGGACGGTCTACGCTCTGCAACTCGAGGAGCGGCTTTGGGTTTTGCACGCCTTCCAGAAAAAGGCAAAGCAGGGCATCAAGACCCCGAAGAAGGATATCGATCTGATCCGCGAGCGGCTTAAACGATTGAAGAAGGAGTTACAGCAATGAGCAAAACAGACGACGACCTTGAGTTGGTGCACGGCAGCGGCAATGTCTTCCGTGACTTCGGCCGCGCTGACGCCGACGTGCAGCAGACCAAGGCAATTCTGGCCGCCCGCATCATCGGTATTCTTGACGATGAAGGGCTTTCGACGCGCAAGGCCGAGGGCCGCACCGGTGTCAGTCATGCGGACTTTACCCGCATTCGCAACGTGCAGCTTGACCGCTTCACCATTGACCGTCTGATGACCGTGCTCAACAAGCTTGGCCAGCACGTAGACGTGCAGATCGACGTTCACCCGCGCGTGGCCGCTGAAGAGGCGCCGGCGCCTTCGTGAGTTGTCTGCCTATTGGGACAGCCGCCCCAGCGCGTCGAGGTTGATGTGCCCACGACGGAGGTCCTCGGGAGAGATCGCAATAATGCACATAGGCCCCATGAACGAAGCGACCGCTCGGATCAAGATCAACAAACTGCTCGAAGCCGCCGAACTTATGAGAGGCTTATCGCGGAACTGCCACGGAAGGCAAGAACTTAAATGGGATTTTCACTTTACTTTGCTCGCCCCGAAAACTAGTACCCGAGGTAAAGGGTCCCTTCTCACGCTGAAGTGGAATCTGCGATAAAGGTGCGGGTTTCACATACTTGACCAAGTCGCGCATAGCAATTACCGTGCAACCTCGATCGCGCAAGTACTCCATGTAGCTCGCAAAGACCTTCGGCTCAACACTCACCCAAGGGGCACGGGGATAAGGCACTCCGTGGAAGTTCAGGACAGCAATTTTGCCGTCCTTGGCTTGGTCGATAGCCCAAACGAGGTCATCAAACCCCCATTGCGGGCCCGCGTAACCAGTTGTAGGGATCAACAGTGGATGGTGTTTGATGGGATCGTAGGCCGGGCCCCGAGCGCCGTTATCACCGTCGGGGTACTCGGGTGTCACCCCGCGCCGTGCAAATAAATAGCCTTTCTGCCGCAGGACCTCGGCAATTTGTACATTGTCGCGGTAGCCTGGATAGACAAAAGTCGTGGGCACGGGGATGTCGTACTGCTTGCATCGCTGTTCGATACCTTCTAACTCGGCAAGGATCTGCTCCTTCGAGAGTTTTGTAAGATCGGGATGGTTCTGGGTATGGTTTCCGATTTCAAAGCCGTCATGGTGCAGCTTTTGAATATCTTGCCACGTTAAGTAGTGGCTCTTATGCGTAAGAACACCGAGGCCCTCGGTAACGTAAAATGAAGCCCCGAATCCATACCGCTTTAGCAAGGGTGCGACGTAGGTGATGTCTGACTTCGGACCGTCGTCAAAAGTCAAGACAACCAACCGATCCGGAATGGGCAACAAGGTGTCCCGAGATGCCGGGGGATTGCAAGCCCCCAGCAGGAAAAATAGTCCCGAAAGACCCAAGATTATGGATCGAAACATCTGGCTCTCCTCGTCATCTCAAGCTCGTGCAGCCAAGGGTTCCCCTCGCCCTACACACCCCTTCGTACCTGACGTGTCCGCCCCTGACACTCGACGAGCCTAGCATGCTATTGGGTTTCTCCGCACAGCAGTAAGAGCATTCAGAATTGAAATGCTGCCCAATGCGGCGGGATTCAGGTCCTGATTCGACAAGCCAAGCGCGGGCTGTCCGAAGACATTGCCTGTCTCAATATGAAGTGGAATCTGAGATAGCGCAGCGGGGTTGACATATCTGACAAGATCGCGCATAGCAATGACCTTACAGCCGCGATTGGGCAGGCCGGACGGCTACCTTAGAATGAATGTCCTTCCTTTCAAGCCAAAAGTTTCTTAATCAGATGGCCGCCGACATCCGTGAGGCGGAAGTCGCGTCCTTGGTAGCGGAACGTGAGCTTCGTATGATCGAGACCGAGCAAGTGAAGAATCGTTGCCTGAACGTCGTGAACTTCCACCTTGTCTTTCGTCACGAAAAATCCCAGCTCGTCAACCTCGCCAAGCGTTTGACCGGGCTTGACGCCGGCACCGGCAAACCACATTGGGAAGTTCTCGATGTGATGGTTGCGACCGATCGTCTCCCGCACTTCTCCCATCGGCGTTCGCCCGAACTCGCCGCCCCAGATGACAAGCGTATCGTCTAAAAGGCCGCATCGTTTGAGGTCTTTGATCAGGGCGGCGCAGGGACGATCGGTGGCCAGGGCGACCTCATCCAGCCTCTCGTTCAGGTTGTTGTCCCGGTTTCCGTGATGGTCCCAACCCGTGTGGTAGAGCTGCACGAAGCGCACGCCTCGCTCCACCATGCGGCGGGCGAGCAGGCAGTTGTTGGCAAACGACGATTCCCCTGGCGTAGATCCGTAGAGATCCAATGTCTCTTGGCTTTCGCTCCCCAGGTCCATCAGGCGGGGAGCGCTGGTTTGCATTCGGTATGCCATCTCGTAGGAAGCGATTCGGGTGCTGATTTCCGGATCTCCGCTGGCGGCCAAATGGGCCAGGTTGAGATCACGGATCGCGTTGAGCCGGGCCGCCTGCCGCTTCATCGATACGCCCTTCGGGCTTGCAAGATTCGGGATCGGGACGGCAGATCGGAGGAACTCCACTCCCTGGTAGGTGGTGGGCAGGAATCCACTCCCCCAGATGTATGCACCGCCCATCAAGTTCTGCTCCCCCGAGCGAAGAACGACGAAGGCGGGAAGGTCCTGAGATTCGCTGCCCAGCCCGTAGCTTACCCAGGCGCCCATACTGGGGTGTCCGAAACGTGTTGAGCCCGTATTGAGGAAAAGCTTGGCGGGAGCATGATTGAAGTTCTCCGTGGCCACCGAGTGCACCAAGGCCAGATCATCCACCATAGTGGCCATGTGCGGAAACACCTCTGAGACCCATGTGCCGGATTGCCCGTGCCGTTGGAACCCCCGCGTCGGGCCCAGCAGCCTCGGCTTGGTCTTTGTGAAGTCCTCCATAAAAGCAAAACGCTTGCCCTCGAGAAAGGAGTCGGGTATCGGCTGTCCGCTGAGCTCACCCAACTTGGGCCGGTAGAGCCAAGTTTCGAACTGACTTGGGCCACCGGCCATGAACAGATAGATCACTCGCTTGGCCATGGGCCTGAAATGCGGTGGTTTGGGAGCGAGTGGGTTCTCCAGTTGAGGCGTTGCCCCGGCCAGCAACTTGCCGTCGCTTAACAAGCTACCCAGAGCGATGCTGCCGAGGCCGACGAAGCATTGGCTGAAAAAATGCCTTCGAGTCTGATCCAGAAGTTGCAGCCTCTGTATGCTCATCTCTATTTCCCTCTTTGGGCTCGTTCCGCTAACTGCGCCGCTGGTCGCTGTTCGGCGAGCACCGTCTGCGGTCCTTAATTTCCTCTCTCATGGCCTGTCAGTCCCGGGTGATGAACTCGTCAAGGTTGAGAACCACGCTGGCCACCAGGGTCCAAGCTGCTGCCTCGGGGCGATCTACGCCAACGGGTGTCGGGAGAGTCAAAATTTCCTCCGCCTCGGACGGGTTGCTCCGAAAGTCATCAAGCTGTGTTTCCAGCAGGCGCGCGAGACGCTCATTTTCGACCCGCTGCGGCGTGCGGCTTAGACAAACCCGAAAGAGGTGCTCGACTCGCTCGGAGTTCGTCCCATTCGGGCGCGCGCGCAAGATTCTCTCCGCCAACCCCTGGGCGAACTCGTGGAAGCCTCCGTCGTTGAGCAGCGTCAGCGCCTGCAGCGGCGTATTGGAGCGATTGCGACTGGTGGCCGAGGTCAGAGAGTCGGGGCTATCAAAGACTATCAGGCCGGGGTGAGGACTTATACGCCAGAAGTGAGTGTACATGCCGCGGCGGTAGCGATCCTTACCTTGGCTTTCGGGCCATCTTGACTCTTCGGGCCTCGCAAATGAAGTCTCGCGAATCATAATCCCAGCCGGCTGAGGGGGGAAAACGCTCGGTCCACCAATCTCCGGAACCAGCAGGTTGCTCGCCGACAAGGCAAGGTCCCGCACGATCTCGGACTCGACTCGCAGCCTGTTTTGCCGTGCCAGCAATCGGTTGCGCGGATCTTTTTTCGCTGTGTCGGGTCGATCCTGGGACGATTGCCGATAAGTTGCCGAGTTTACGATGAGGCGATGAATCTCCTTCAGGCTCCAGCCACGTCTGACAAACTCGGACGCCAGCCAATCCAACAGCTCCGGATGTGAGGGAGGCAGACCCTGCGTGCCGAAATCGTTTTCGGTCTCAACAATTCCTCGCCCAAAGTAACGCTGCCAGACCCGGTTTACCGTCACACGCGGCGTCAAAGGATTCTTCTCATCCACCAGCCAGCGGGCCAAATCAAGTCGCGTGTACCCCTCCTGGGCAGGCAACGGTGGTAGCACCGCAGGCGTTCCGGGCCAGACGCGGCTTCCCTTGTTCAGAAAGTCACCCCCAAGCAGAACGTTTGTGGGGCGCGGCTCGGGCAACTCCCGCATGACCAACGTGCTGGGAATCTCTGGTTCGAGCTCTTGGACCGCGGCTATGGCCTTCTTGCGCTCCTGGTGCCCGAGGTCCTGGTCGAAATACCCCCGCCGTAGGGATTTCTTCTGTTCTTCGTGGCGCTCTTCGGTCCGAATGTTCAGGATAGCACGCTGGCCCGGGGTGAGTTTGGCCAAGTCGTCGTCGCTGAGGGAGGCTTCCCACTGAGCTTGCTTCGCGAGCAACCCTTCCTCATAGGTCTTGAGTTCCTCTTGCATCACCTTGAACTGAGCTCGAAGAGCTTCTCGCCTTGCGTACTGCTCGGGCGTGCCAAACTCCAGCATCGGCTCTGAAGCCCGGTCCCGTCCTTCGTCGTTGCTGAACTCACCGCTCAACTCGTCGATGCTATTGAAGAATCCGAAAAACTTGTAGAACTCTCGCTGGGAGATAGGGTCGTACTTGTGATCGTGGCAGCGGGCACAGCCGAGCGTCAGGCCAAGAAATACCACTCCGGTGGTATTGACCCGGTCAACCACGGCTTCGACACGGTATTGCTCGAAATCGATCCCGCCCTCGAGATTCAACATCGTATTGCGGTGAAACCCCGTGGCGACGATCTGATCTTCTGTAGCGTTCGGCAACAGATCCCCCGCGATCTGTTCGATCACGAACTGATTGAACGGCAGGTCGCGATTGAGAGCGTCAATCACCCTATCGCGGTACATCCAGATCTGGCGTTTGCCATCCGCGTTGTATCCGTGGGAGTCGGCGTAGCGGGCCAAGTCGAGCCAGTGGCGGCCCCACCGCTCGCCATAGTGAGGGGACTTCAGCAGGTGGTCAACGACGCGCTCATAGGCATCGGGGCGAGTGTCGCCGACAAAGGCCTCGACTTCTTCCGGTTTAGGCAGTAGACCGATCAGGTCGATGTACAAACGGCGGATCAGTGTGGCCTTCTCGGCTTCCGGTGCGGGCTGCAGCCCCTCCTGATCGAGCCGGGCAAGGATGAAGCTATCGATGGGATTGCGCACCCACAAGGCGTCAGAGACCCTTGGCTCGGCCCGCCGCTCGATCGGCTGGAACGACCAGTGCATCGACGATCTGTCGGGGATGTTTCCTGCCGGCAGCTGAGCCGGCCAGGGTAATTCCATCTCAATCCAGCGAACCAGAGCGGCGACCTCTGGCGGGGCAAGAGGTTCACCAGGAGGCATTTTCAACTCGCCTTGTCGGCGGATCGCGTGGACCAGCCGGCTCTCTTCGGGCCGACCCGGCAAGACGGCTTCACCACGGTTACCCCCTCTGAGAATGTCCTCTCGGCTCTTGACGGACAGTCCGCTGGTGGGCAGCCGGTTGTTATGGCAATCGGCGCACTTGTTGCGAAGGAGCGGCCGGACTTCATTTTCGAAGAAGCGGATCGCTTCCGGTGAGAACGGCTCGCCCTCCTGCTCAGCGAAGAGTGTGAGTGCGCTGCAAGCGATGAGTATCAACGCCACAGTCGAACAGCGGTTTGGTCGATAGCTCATGAACTTAACACTACCAGCGGGACAGAGGGAAGGCACGCGTTTTCGAACCGGCAGAACTCCCTTTCTTTCAACCCAGAAGGTTCTTGAGCAGATAACTGCCGACATCTGTGAGGCGGAAGTCACGACCTTGGGTAACGGAACGCGAGCTTCGTAGGATCGAGGCCGAGCAGGTGAAGAATCGCTGCCTGAATGCCGTGAACAGCCGCCTTTCCACGCTTAAGCGGTCCCTAGAAATCGAGCCTAAGCGCTAGTTGATTCCTTCGCCCCGTATAGGTGCTACTTATACTCGAAATAACTCCAAAGGTGCTACTGTTCACGTTTGCGCTCGGAAACCCGAACTTCGGATGGTTAAATGCGTTAAACGACTCGAGACGAAACTGGAGCCTGACTTTTTCGGTCAACTGAAAGTTCTTGAACAGCGACAGATCCACGTTGTTAGCGCCAGGTGCGCGAACGATGTTACGACCCGAGGTACCGTACTCACCTGGCGCAGGCTGGGCAAAAGCTGCCGTGTTAAACCATTGGCTAGTCGTCTTTTTGAGTCCCGACGGATTCGGGTCGCCGACCAGATCCGCCCGTAGTGCAAACGCCTGGTTGACATTTCCGAAGTCGTTAGCCGTAACGGTGAAGGGGAACCCACCCTGGATGATGCCAATTGCGTTCACCTGCCACCCTCCCAGGACGGTATCAGCGAGCTTGGAAGCATTTGGGAGGGCTGCCTTTCCCCGGCCAACGGGTATTTCATAGACAAAGCTGAAGGCGAGTCGCTGGCCAACGTCATAGGAAGAAAGGCCGTAGTCGGCCCGAGCATTGTAGTTGTCCTGATAACCGGCCCATCCCGCGGCATCTCCACTGACGCCGGCGACCGAAGACTTGGTGTCCAACCCCTTTGACCAAGTGTAAACCGCGAGGAAGGTAAGGTCCGTTGTGCGGCGCTCGAATTTCACATCCAACGCGTGGTAATTCGAATATCCTTCGAACGCTTGATTCAAGACGATACCCAGGTTCGGGTAAGGTTGACGAGCCCGGACTGTCGCAGGAGTCTGGTTGAGGGGGTCGCAGTTGTTTGCTGCGTTGCACTGGATGGGCTGATTTGCGTGCGTTCGATTGTGCAACCTGCTTCCCTTGCTCCCGGTATAGGTCACATCAAGGGTGGTGTTTGGAGTGAGTTGGCGCTGAACCCCGAAGGACCAGTTCTGCATATAGGGAGTTTGTACGGGAGCCCCCGGGCTGAAGATAAAGCTCAGACGACCTGGAGTGACAGGACTATCGGCGGGCACTTCGGGATACAGGTCGTTTACGTTCATGAGCGTACCCTGAGCCACACGAGGCTGGGCGTTAAAGGTACCTCCGTAAGGCCAATAGTTCCCGCCAATAAAGTATTCAAAGATTTGTTGGGTATCGAAGAACATGCCGTAGCCGCCTCGAACGACGGTCTGATTGCCTCCAAAAGGCCGCCAGGCAAACCCAAGCCGTGGCAAAAACGTATTCTTCGGAGTGGGCCCCGGGCCCCGCATCCCGTTATGTTCATATAAGCCCCGGGTCGGGTCGACCGGGTTTACACCCCCGTACTGCGCTACGACTTCCGGATCCGCCCCATAAAGGCCGCCGCCTGGAATGTCTGGACCAAACCAAAAAAAGACGTCGTCCTCTTCGTACGGAGTGGGGGAATACTCGTAACGCAACCCGATATTGAGTGTTAGTGTTGGCGATACTCTCCAGGTGTCCTGGAAATACGGGGCCCAAGTGCTCCAATGAAAGCGCGAAACCACGCCTTCGGAAATGACGGAGCGCGGACCTGCGGTGTGAGCGTCAACCCCAGTGAAGTTTCCCAGCAAGAGATCGGATATCTGATTTCCCGAAAACTGACCGTTGAAAGTGAAGCTGCCAAGGGGGCGATCGGAGGTCTTCATGGGAGTTTTCCATCTGCGGAAGCCGAAGCCCGTAGCGATCGTGTGGTTACCTTTAATCCACGACAGTGACTCCTGCATGTCGGTCGTGTGCTGGTCCATCCCAAGCGGAGTCAGGCCGCTGCTACCCGTGCCCGTGAACGAAGTCCTGGCGTTTGGTTCGGCGGGAAAAGTGCCGAAACCAATACCAGGGTAAGCCAGAGGAAGGTCGCCGACGCCTGTGAATACACGATTAAAGGCGAGAAACGCAAACTCGTCGTCGGGAAGAATATACGAGAATTGATCGGCCCGCGTAAACAAGTACCCCCACCGGAACTGGCTGACCAGCGAAGAGCTGATCGAACGTGTCCACGTTCCCGTATAATCCCGGGCATCTTGAAGGAAAGTCTCCTCGTTCGAGGGAGCTATGCCACTCGGGAGCAGCACCCCGGTATTGTCTGATATCGTGCCTCGGAAAGAAATCTGATCTTTGGCGCTTAGCAGATGGTCGATGCGAAAAGTTTCCTGGTCGCCATCAATCGTTGTACCTACAGGACCGATCCAATTGAAAGCTCCGGTAGTATTCGCCGCCGGGAAGAAGAGTTCTGGATTCCTCTGAACGATCTGTCCTAGGAGCCTGTGGTAAAAGTCGGCTGGCAAAAGGTCAGCGAGCAAATCACGATGAAAATACGATAGAATCGGCTGATGGCGATGGGTACCCGCAAGGTTGAGCAGACGGCGCTGTTCCTGACGGCGGAGGATCTGCCCGTAGCGCCCACGCTGCCGTTCTTCGAAAAGCTGAACGAAGGGCTCGCCCAGGCTGGCTTCGACGACTACGTCGAGGGCCTGTGCCGGAGCTTCTACGACGATAGGCTCGGACGCCCGTCGCTGGCCCCGGGGGTGTACTTCCGGCTGTTGCTGCTCGGCTTCCTGCTGGGCCTCGATTCGGAGCGCCGCATCGCGTTGCAGGCCTGCGACAGCCTGAGTCTGCGGCGCTTCCTGGGCTACGCGCTGCAGGAGGCCACGCCGGACCATTCCACGCTCTCGCGCACGCGACGGCGGATTCCGGTGGAGACGCACGAGCAGGTGTTCGGGTGGGTGCTGGGGCGGTTGCGCGAGGCGGGCTTGGCGCAGGGCCAGGCGGTGGCGGTGGACTCGACCACGCTGGAAGCGAACGCGGCGCTGGAGACGCTGCGGCGCAAGGACACGGGGGAGAGCTACCGGGAGTTCGTATTACGGCTGGCGGAGGAGGCGGGCGAGCAGATCGCGACGGTGGGGGAGAGGATCGAGTACGACCGCGGGAGGCCGGGCAAGTCGCTGTCGAACAAGGACTGGGAATCGAAGACGGACCCAGACGCGAAGGTGGCGAAGATGAAGGACGGCGGCACCGACATGGCGCACAAAGCGGAGCACGTCGTGGATCTGGAGAGTGGGGCCCTGCTGGGGGTGACGGTGCAGGGAGCGGAGCTGGGGGACACGCAGACGCTGGGCCAGACGCTGGCGGCGGCGGAGGCGGCGCAGGGCGAGAAGCCTGCGGTGGTGGCGGCGGACAAGGGCTACCACAGTGATGCGACGCTGCAGGCGCTGGCAGCGGACGGGCAGGAGTCGTACGTGCCGGAGCCGAAGCGGAAGCGCAACTGGGCGGGCAAGGAAGAAGTCAAGAAGACGGTGGAGGCGAACCGGGAGCGGGTGAGCGGGGAGCGAGGCCGGGAGGTAGGGAAGCAGCGGACAGAGAAGGCGGAGCGGTCGATGGCCCACATGTACGGGAGCGGCGGGCTGCGGCGGGTGTACTTGCGGGGGCACGAAAACATCCGGAAGCGTTTGTTAATCCACGCCTGCGGATACAATCTGGGCATTTGGATGCGGTCGCTGACGGGGATCGGTACGCCTCGCAGCTTGCAAGGACAGGGCCTGAGCGTTGCTCGCTCCGTTTTCGTGGCGATTTCGGCGCTGGAAACGGCCATTGCGGGGCTTGTAGAGGGGTTTCTGGGCGGTTGGGGCCGGATTCGGTCGGCCCGCGCGGCAAACGGTTTGGGCTTCGCCTAGGCAAGCGAGATCTGGGCCGGACGCAATGGTTGACGCGGGCCTCGCGAAATCCGAGAAAAACCACAGGCTCCTAGGCGTGAGATGCGATCTGCGGGGAGAACCGTTACTCCGTCCGCCCGTTGGGGGAAGGGTTGCCGCGTCAAAGGATCGGTGAGGGGAAAGGGAAAGATGCCCTGGATCATCTCCGCTGTAGGAACGTTGCCTTGCCTCGTTGCGCTTTCTCGAACTCTCAGCCCCTCGTAGTTAAAGAAGAAAAAGGTCTTGTCCCGGATGATGGGGCCACCAACGGAAGCGCCGAATTGGTTTTGCCGTAGCGGGTTTTTCGGCAGGGGCGCAACATTGAAGAAGTCGCGAGCGTCGAGCTTGTCGTTTCTCAGATACTCGTACACCGAGCCGTGAAATTCGTTCGTTCCAGACTTCGTAACTACGTTAATTTGGTTGACGCTGTACCCGTACTCGGCGGAATACGTCGTAGTTTGTACCTTAAACTCCTGGATGGCATCGAGGGAGAGGTTATAGCTCGGTGTATTGTATCCGGTGTCCATAATCATGGTGCCGTCGACCGTATATCCGTTTGAGTTATTCCTGGCGCCACCAATCGACATCGCATTCCCGGAGATCCGGCCTAAGCGGATGCTGCTCTGCTCGCCCCCAGTCTGAACGGCATTGGAAGTAATAAACATGAGATCGAAAAACCTCCGTCCGTTCATGGGCAAATCCTGGACTTGTCTTTCAAAAACTACCTCGCCAACGGTGGCGGAATCGGTGTCAAGCGTAAGGGCTGCTGCAGATACCTCCACGGTCTCCGTTGTACTTCCCACATCGAGAGTGAGATCGACTCGTACGGTCTGGTCAACCTCGAGGGTGATATTTGTTTGCACGCCGGTCATGAATCCGGCAGATGAGGCCGTCACCTCATACCTGCCCGGTTGCAACAAAACGGCCGTGTAGTTGCCGGCATCGTTCGTTGACGTAACGCGAGTCTGACCCGTATCCGAATTCTTGATTTCCACTTCAACGTCCGGCATTACAGCGTCGGTTTGATCAACGACGCGTCCGACTATGCTGCCGGTGGTGTTCTGCGCCAATGCGGAAGAAGCGCAGAGAGCACCCACCGCAACCGCAACAACCGCCGCCCTGCAAATCCTGGATCTTCGCATTTCGTCCTCCTTCAAGCTTCAAGGTCTGGAAACAAAGGTTGCTTATCATAGAGATTATACAGGTTCTTGTGCAGCTCCGCACGAAGCAACACAGCATCGCCCACCTCGAGCGCACACGCTGGAACGGCAAGCCGCGTTGCCCCTATTGCCAATCGCTGAACACGGCCCCTTGCGGCATCGCCACCGATGCTATGACTGCAAGACCTCGTTCAGGGTGACGGTTGGCGCGATTTTCCATCACACCCACATGCCGCTACAGAAGTGGTTCCTTGCGATCACGCTGATGCTGAACGCGAAGAAGGGCCTGTCGGCGCTGCAACTCGCCCGATATCTGAAGGTCAACAAGAACACGGCATGGCGTATCTCGATGCAGATTCGCAAGGCCATGATGGAAACTGAGCAGCGACAGATGCTCATGGGGATCGTCGAAATGGATGAGACCTACATCGGCGGGAAGCCGCGCAAAGGTGGCGGTCTCAGGAAACGCGGACGCGGAACCGACAAGACGCCGGTTGTCGGCGCCGTAGAGCGTGGCGGCCGCGCGACGGCTAAGGCCACTCAGAAGATGAAGCTGAAGGGTCGTCACCTGCGCTCATTCGTGCGCGACCGGATCGACACGGACCAGACCATGCTCGTCACCGACGAGTATCCAGGCTACCGCGGTATGAACCGCGTGCTCCCTCACGCCGTAGTCACGCACGCTTCCACCTACGTGGACGGCTTCAAGCACACCAACACCATCGAGGGCTTCTGGGCGCTCCTGGAACGCGGCCTGTTCGGTCAGTTCCACAGCGTCAGCCCGAGCCACTTGCAACGCTACGTGGACGAGTTCTGCTTCCGCTACAACCTGCGCGGGTTCGATTCCGACGATATGTTCACCTACACTCCCTACCGCTGTTTGGGAGCGATCTGATGAGCGAGAAACCGCCGAAAATCATTGCCGGCGCACCGGACCGACCGCTTGTGATAGGCGGCATTGAGACTCCATGCTACGTGCTCGAAGATGAAACACGGGTTCTGAGTCAGCGCGGTTTCCTAGGTGCCATAGGCCGTTCTGAGAAACAATCGGCACGAACCGCCCGCGGCGCCGACAAACTGCCTGCTTTTTTGGCATCTGAAAGACTCAAGCCTTATGTACGCAATCGGATAAAGATGGAATGAGCGACGGATGTTTTAGAGACTCTTCAGATAAGCCAGTAGGTCGGCCATCTCATCTACGTCGATGTCTTTTTCCATGTCTTCCGGCATGGCGGAGACGCTCAGCGAGCGCATCTCGGCGATGCTGCTGCGCAACACCGTGTCTTCCTCGCCTTTGGCGCGGCGCAGCACCAACGTAGTGGGGGTTTGCGTGGCGATCAGCCCGGAAATCGAGCGGCCATCGGCAGTCTCGACCAGATACTCTTCGTAACCCGACTCGATGCTCTCGTTCGGCAGCAGAATGTCCCTGAGAAGATGCTCCTTATTCCGCGAAGCTACGGTGTGCAGGTCGGGGCCGACCGCAAAACCTTGGCCGCCCACCTGGTGGCATTCGCTGCAGACCGCGTCGAACACGCGCTGGCCGCGCCCGGGGTCGCCCGCGCGACGTAGCGCCGCGAGATAGCTTTCGTAGATGGCGCGGCGTTCGTCCTGGCGCGACTCGCCGAATAGTTTTTCCGCCCGGCTGCGAATCGCCGAATCGGATGACACAAGCAGACGGCGACGCTGCCCGGCGCTGAGCGACCACGGCTGCACCTGTTCCGACTCGATGGCGTCCAGCAGGGCCGGCAAGCTCGCGCCATCCTCGAAGAGCACTTTCAACACGGCATCGCGCACCGCGCCGGTGTAGGTGCGCCAGGAAGCGAGTAAAATTTCTCCGGCCTTGGCGTCGTGATGGCTGCCGAGCGCTTCGATGGCGGCAATGCGCAGCGGCTCAGGGTGCTGTGGCGCGAGAAACGGCTCGAGGACAGGCCTGCTGGTTTCGGCGCGCCCCAACGCGAGAAGGCGCAAAGCGTACACTCGGTCATCGATCGCGGCGCCCTCCTGCCGCGCCGTCTTCGACGCTTCCCGCAATAGGGCGGGTAATGCCGCAGTGTCGCTGAGCGCAAGCTTGGTGGCGAGCTTCAGAGCAACCTGGCGGACCTCCGGAGCGTCGGCTCCCAACAGAGGCATCAAGTTCCGCTCGAGGCCAGCCAGCCTCGGCCGCCGCACCCCAGAAGGAATTCCCTCCGCCATTCCCGCGAGCGCCGCATCCCGCCACCACGCGGAATGAGCGCCCTTGTCGTTTACTACCCGTGCCAGCACGCCGGCCATGTCGCGCTCGGCCTGCCGGGCGGCCATGATCGAGGTGACCCGCTGTATAAACTCGCGTTTGCCCTCTGATTCTGTGTCGAGGAACCCGGGACGCCCGGCGATCGTGCGCCACCACCGGCCCGCGGTCTCGGCGGCTGACGTCAGGACCGCGGTTTGAAACCAGCGGTCCTCGATGTGCCGGAATCCGATCGCCTCGAGCGTTTCGAGTGCGGCGTCCTCGCGAAGTTCACCCAGAGTCAGCGCAAGCTGGAACTGGACTTTGGCGTCGGCGTCGTCGGCCAGTGTGTAAAGCTTTTGCTTCACGGCCGAGTCGCTGAGAAAGCTCTCGGCCAAACGAACGGCATTTTCTCGAACACGCGCCGACGGATCCGCCAGCGCCCCGAGCACCAGCTCGCTGGACAGCGCCTCGAGGCCTTCCAGCGTCCACAACGCGTGCAGCCGCGCGAACGCCGACCCATCTCTCGCCAACTCAGTCAGAGCGGGAATCGCCGCTTCATCGCCACGCTCGACCAGCAGCCGCTGCGCGGTGATGCGCCACCACATGTTTGGCTTTGACAGCTGTTCAACGAGCTCGCCGGAAGGCGCCTCGGCCAGTCGCGGCGCCGAGCTTGGCTGAGCCGACTCATGAACGACGCGATAGATGCGTCCTTGCTCGCTTCCGGCGTAAAGGTCGGCGCCTTCGAGCTGCTCAGGGGGAATCCATTCCGGATGCTCCAGAATCGGCCGGTAGTAGTCGACGACATAGAGCGCCCCATCGGGCCCCACGATTGTAAAGGCTGGGCTGAACCAACTATCGGTCGAGGCCAAGAACTCCACTCCCTCGCGCGAGCGTTTAGCGACGAAGGTCGGCCCTGCGGCGGTCAACAGGTCGTGATGCACCAGATGATGCACGGGTTCGCAGACGAAGAAGCTCAGGTCGTACTCGGGAGGAAAAGCGCCGCCGGTGTAGATAGAAATCCCGGCGGCGGAAGTGAAGCTGCCCTTCTCGGAATCTTGCACGGCCGCCGCCGAGTCGGCGATCAGGTAAACCCGGGCTGCATTCTCGTGGTCCGAGGCGGACTGCATCGCCGAGGCCACCGTCAGGTACGGGTTGCGCGTCAGGTAGCGGTTCGGCACGACGACATGGCGAACGTGATCGTTGTTCCAGACCGTGAACCGGTTGCCCCAGGCGTCAGACGCATTCCCAAATTCGGAATTGCCCGCGGCCGCCTCGACCTTTTTTCGAGCGAGCCGGAACCGCACATCGGTCGAGTCGATCTCCGCGGGCGTGGCGCCCGGCTCGTCGGGAAAACGAATCGCAGCGCCAAGGTCCGCGAACTCCTTGTACCGGATCGGTGCAATCGCGCGCGGATAGGCCACGTAAACCCAGTTGTCGATCGCGTACTGCAAGCCGTTAACACGGAGTTGCGGGTTGGTTTTGGCGAATCCGGTTAGAACGACTTGACGCAGGTCGGCCCGCCCGTCGCCGTCGCTGTCGGCCAGATAGAGAATGTCCGGCGCCGAGGTGACCAGCACGCCGTCGCGCCACGCCATCACGCCGCTCGGGAAATGCAGCTGGTCGGCGAACACGGTGCTGCGCTCGAACCGTCCGTCGGCGTCACGGTCTTCGAGCAGTTTGATGCGGCCCTTGGGCTCGGGCGCCAGGGGGTAGTCAGCCATCTCGACCACATAGAGCCGTCCTTGGGCATCGAACGCCATCGCCACCGGGTCGGCGATCTCGGGCTCGGCGGCCACCAACTCGATGCGGAATCCCGGCGGCAGTTGAAAAGTTCCGAGAGCGTCTTCCGGCGAGAGCGGCGGCTCGCGCTTTCCGCAGGACGCTGCCCCAACGATAAGCACGCTGGCCAAGAGGGTGATCCCAATGTAAGTGGACGGTCGCCGTTCTCGCATTGGAAACCCAACTCTCCTTTGCGTCTCTCGCCTCGTCATATCACCCATCCCGCTCGCATCACGCCCGTCAGCACTCTTGGCCGACGATACTCAAAACCGCGATCCGGCGCAAGCGTCTAATCCGTTAACGCTAGGCGTGGCAGTTGACCCTTGGCAGAAGCCCGCGGGCCCTTCCTTACACGTCGCTCCCTCTCGCTCTAGTAGAGGTTTCACGATGTCCTTGTCGCGGATGAGCGTGATCTCGACGCGCATGCCAACCTGAACCGGCTGCCCGGTGCGGTTGTTGAACAGCGGCAGCCAATGCAGGTCTTCGTTCGCTTCGACCCGTAACCCGAAACCCTGCGGCAAGCGGACCTCGCGCGTGAATACATCGGAATAGATGGCGTTCGTCTGGAGACTGTGCATCTGCGCGAAGCGTTGCTCGCCGAAGTAGGTGTGGCACAGGTAGTTCTCTTTGGGCGAATCACCCGCGGAGTCGTAGATTTCGGTCTTGTAGCCGATGATCCAGACCGGCTCGTCGAAGCGGAACGCTCTGACCGCGCCCGAAGGGGAGTGCGCCAGATAGCCTGCGCCCACCTCCACGAGCCCCGTCCTTGGATTCGATTCTGCTGACCTTGCCGTGCGCGCTTTCGACCGGGGAAGGCTGGAAGTCGGACAGAGTTTCGGCCGACGCGCTCAGCACGACGACGGCGACGACCACGACACGCTTAACCCAGGCCATGCTTGGAATGACGTTCGGACTCATCGGGGTGATTTTAGGCCGGCTGACATGGCCATCTGAAAGCGAGCGAGGTCCTCTCGGAGAACGTATGCCTGTCTCGAGAACCCGAAGCCGCCAGCCAGCTTCGCCTGCTCACCAAGATCTGGTGGATGAGCTGTCCGCCGGTGTCGGTGAGCCGGCGGTTACGGCCGGCGTGATAGTAGGTCAGCCGCATGTCGTTGAGGCCCATCAGATGCAGAATCGTGGCGTGAACGTCGCGGATATGGTAAACGTCCTCGACCGCCTTGACCGCCTTGTATCCGAGGTCGTTCGTGGCCCCGACGACCGTTCCACCCTTCACGCCTCCGCCGGCGAACCAAACCGTCATGGCTCCGATATTGTGGTCGCGTCCTTTCGTTTTGCGATCGGCCGGGGTGTCGGGCGTTCGGCCAAATTCCCCCATCCAGACGACCAGCGTGCGGTCGAGCAACCCGCGCTGCTTGAGGTCTTTGAGCAAGGCCGCGACAGGTTGGTCGACCTCGGCGGCGTTCTTGCCGTGATTCTTGATGACATCAACGTGCGCGTCCCAAGACTGGCTGGGGGTGTAAAGCTGCACGAAGCGCACACCGGCTTCGACGAGCTTTCGGGCCATCAGGCAGCGCGTCCCGAACGACCGCGTCGTCTCGTCGTGCAACCTGTACATTTGCTTGGTGGCCTCGGTTTCATCCGTCAGGTCGAGCACCTGGGGCACTTCGACTTGCATGCGATAGGCGAGCTCGTAGGCGTCGATGCGAGCCTGCAGATCGGGGTTGGTGAAATGGTTGTCGAGGTATTTCTGGTTGTAGCTGCGCAGCAAATCGCGCGACGCCTGCAGCATCTCGCTCGAGACCCCCTCGGGGGAGGTCAGGTCACGGATGGCTTCCCCTTTCCAGCGCAGCAGCGTGCCCTGATAGCTGGCCGGCAGAAAACCGCTGCCCCATTGCTGCGCGCCGCTGAAAGGAATCGAGCGGAAATCCGGCAGGGCGACGAAGGCCGGTAGATTCTGGTTCTCGCTGCCCATCCCCAAGGTGGCCCAAGCGCCGAGCGAGGGATTCCCGGGCCGGGCAAAGCCGGTGTTCATCTGAAACACGGCCGCCGGATGGTTGCCGTTGTCGGCCTGTACGGAACGCACGAAGCCGATGTCGTCGACACAACTCGCTATATGCGGCAGCAGGTCCGAAACCTGCATGCCGCACTGGCCGTGCTTTTGAAACTTGAAGGGGCTACCCACCAGCACCCGCGGCTTGGCGAAAAGGCCCGGCTGATCGGTCAGCTTCTCTTTGCTCCAGTCCATCGGGCTGCCATCGTGCTTGGTGAGGGCCGGCTTGGGGTCGAACGTATCCATTTGGCTCGGTCCGCCCAGCATCGACAAGAAGATGCACGCGTTCGCTTTCGCCGGGTGGTGCGGGGCCTTGGAAATCAGGGGACTCTGGGGGTCGCTGGAGGCCGCGCGCAGATCCCGGTTGAGCAAGTCGAGCAGCGCCAAGCCGCCGATGCCCGCGACTCCTTGGTAAAGAAAGCGTCTCCTCGCCAACTGCAAATCCATGGCAATTACTCCAGATACAAGAACTCGTTCAAGTTGAACAACACCACACCCAATCGGGTGAAACCCTCGAGCGGAGCGGATTGCGCCAGCAGTTCCCGAGCCTCCGTCACTTCGCCTTGAGAAGGCGGCCGGCTGAGAGCGAGCCAAAAAGCTTGCTCGATCTGCTTTTGAGGGTCGGGGCCGGCCGCCCGGGCGATGCGCTCGGCGAAATGCCGCGCCTCGGTGTTGACCAGTTCGCCGTTGAGCAGCGTCAAGGCCTGCGGCGCCACCGTCGTGGTATTGCGCCGCGAGCACGACTCGCTCATGTTCGCGACGTCGAAGGTCTCCAAGAAGGGCTGCAACACCGAGCGGCGCTGGAAGGTGTAAACCGAGCGGCGGCGCTGCTGTTCCGGAGGGGACGCGAACCACTTGAAGAACTCGAACCCTTCGGCGACGTCGGCGGGCACGTCGAACAGCGAGCCGGGACCGCCTGGCTCGGGATTCAGCCGACCGCTCAAGAACAAGACGGAATCGCGCAGCACCTCGGCTTCGAGCCGCGTCCAATTCATTCTCGACAGCAGGCGGTTGTCGGAATCCACCTCGCCGTGCCGCTTCCAGTCGGGGTGCCCGGTGGACTGCTGATAGGTCTTCGAAGTCAGCATCAGCCGGTGCATGGCTTTGATGCTCCATCCCCGGTTGCCGAACTCCTCGGCCAGCCAGTCGAGCAGTTCCGGGTGCGACGGGCGGTCGCTGTTTTTGCCGACGTCGCTTGGGGTACGAAGCAGCCCCTGCCCGAAGTGATGCTGCCAGAGGCGGTTGACCATCACTCGAGCCGTCAGCGGGTTGTCGGGGCTGGCGATCCACTCAGCCAGCGCGCGGCGACGCCCCGAGCTTCCGTCCACGAAGGGGATCTTGGCATCGCCGGCCGCTCCCGTGATGCATTCCAGAAAGCCCGGCTCGACCTTTTCGAGCTCGCTGTCGAGCTCCCCGCCGGCCAGCACGTGGGTATCCGGCAAATCAGGCACATCGGGTGGTACCAGATCAGAAACCGCAACGGCCACGGGCTGGTAGCGCTGGAAAAGCTCCTGGAGACGCTCTTTTTCATCCTTCGCCGCCAGGTAGGCGAGCCAGACCTCTTCGCGGAAGATGGGGTCTTTCCGGTCGCGGAAAAACTCGTTCTGAACGCCCAGCTCGCGCTTGAACTCCTTGACCTTGTCATCGTCTTCGGTGACGTTCTTGCTTTCCATGAAGCGCTCGATCAAGGCTTGGCGGCGCTTGTCGAACTCTTCGGTGGCGCGATCGAGCTGGTCCTCGTGCTCGCGCCGCTGCCGTTTCATCTTGCGGTCGTATTCGGCGTCGGTAAACGCCGCCGGCCGGTCCTCCACGCGCATCGGGGCAAAAAACGCCTGCAAGCGGTAAAAGTCGCGCTGCGGGATGGGGTCGTATTTGTGATCGTGGCACTGCGCGCAGCCGACCGTTAGCCCAAGAAACACTTCGCCGGTCGTCGCCGTGAGCTCGTTGAGGACATTCAAGCGAAGCTGCCGCTGGGAGTTGGCGTCAGCTTCCCAGGGACCCATGCGCAGGAATCCCAGTGCGACCAGCCGTTCCGAGGGCTCGACCTTCTCGTCGCCGTCGAACTCGTCGCCGGCAAGCTGCTCTTGGATGAACACGTCATAGGGTTTGTCCTGATTGAATGACCGGATGACGTAGTCGCGGTCTGCCCATGCCCCAGATCTCTCACTTAACAACGGCATGGTCGTTGTGGCATGTCTAGAACATGCTCGACCAACATTGCATTGCGGAGACCCTCTCGCACTCAGAGGCCGTGGCGACCCTGCAGGTGCTGCTGGCGCAGACTGGCAACACCAGCCGGACCGCGTTTTCGCGGCACGTGTGCCGGGAGTTCGGTTTCGTGGACAGTCGCGGCCAGCTGCAGGTGGCGAGCTGCCAGAAGGCCTTGCGCAGCCTGCACGGCGAGGGGCGCATCGATTTGCCGCCCCCGCGCCATGGCGGCCGCTCCGGCGACTGCCGTCCGAGACGGCTCGGCCAGCCGGTCCCGGAACCGCAAGCGGTTCCCGCTGCGGCCGGGGCGGTCGCCGGGCTGGCACTGACCCTGGTGAGGAGCCCGCAACAGCGGCGGACCTGGAACGAGCTGGTCGCCAGCGAGCACCCGCAGGGAGCGGTGCTCCACGTCGGCGCCCAGTTGCGCTACCTGATCGAGTCCGAGCACGGCGTGCTGGGGGCGATCGGCTTCGCCGCGGCGGCCCTGGCGGTGGCGGCCCGCGACGAGTGGATTGGCTGGGATGCGGAGCTGCGCCGCAAGCGGCTGCACCGCGTGCTGGGCCTGAGCCGGTTCCTGATCCGTCCCAGCGTCCGCTGTCAGCGACTCGCTTCCAAGGTGCTCGGCATGGTCCTGCGGCGGCTGCTCGAGGACTTCCGGCAGCGCTACGGATACAGTCCCTGGCTGGTGGAAACCTATTGCGATCCGCAGCAGCACGCCGGCACGTGCTTCCGCGCCGCCAATTGGACCTGCGTCGGCGAGACCGCCGGTCGCGGCCGCTTCGCCCTGCCCGACCAGCACGTGCCGGTCAAGGCCATCTTCGTCTACCCGCTGCAGCGCGACTGGCGCCGCCTGCTCGGCGCCGACGCAGCGCCGCCCTGCGAGCCGCTGGGGCCGGCCGAGGGCCTCGCCCTGGACGAGTTCGCGTCCAACGAACTGGGGCAGGCACCGCTGGGTGATCTACGCTTGTCGAAGCGGCTGGTGCAGAGCGCGCAGATGCAGGCCGCCGCTCCCATGGCATCGATCCCAGCCGCCGCGCAGGGCCAGCGGGCCGCCGTCAAGGGCCACTACCGCCTGATCGACCAGCCGGACGAGTCGGCGGTGACCCCTCAGAACATCCTGGCGCCGCACCGCCAGCGCACGCTGCGGCGCCTGCAGGCTGAGAGCGTGGTGCTGTGCGTGCAGGACGGCACCGATCTCAACTTTGCCGAGCATCCCGGCTGTGCGGGGCTGGGCTACAGCGGCAAGAACAAGCGTTCGGAGGGCACGCTGGGGCTGCACATGCACTCGACGCTGGCGGTGAGCGCGGAGGGCATTCCGCTGGGGGTGCTCCAGATCCAGTACGAGGCGCCGGATGGGCAGGCGCAGCGCGGCCGGCCGCTGCAGGAGCGCAAGAGCTTCCGCTGGATCCGCGGGTTGCGGGACTGCGCGGAGCTGGCGGGCCAGTTGCAGGGCGCGCGCATGGTGTCGGTGCTGGACCGCGAGGCCGACGTGCTCGCGCTGTTCGCCGAGCAGCGTCGGCTGGAGGGAGTCGAGCTGCTGGTGCGGGCCAAGCACAACCGTGCGCTGGGCGCGCACCGGCCGAAGCTGTTCGAGCACATGCGGGAGCAGGCGCTCCAGGGGCAGTTGCAGATCGATGTGCAGCGGAGTTCGGCAAGGCGGGGCACGCGCCGGCAGCAAGCCAGCGCGCTGCGCGAGGCGCGCACGGCGCAGGCCGAGTTGCGCTGGCAGACGGTCGAGTTACCGGCTCCGTCGCGACGGGAGGCAGCGCTGCGGTTGCAGCTGGTGCACGTGTGGGAGCGGTCGGCGCCGGAGGGGGTGGAAGCGTTGGAGTGGTTCCTGCTGACGACGTTGCCGGTGGCGTCGATGGCGGATGCGGAGCAGGTGCTGGAGTGGTACCGGCTGCGCTGGCGCATCGAGGACTGGCACCGGATTCTGAAGTCGGGCTGCAAGGTGGAGTACCTGGGGCACCGCACGGGGGAGCGGATCGAGCGGGCGGTGACGATCAAGGCGGTGATCGCCTGGCGGCTGGCAGCGATGACGCTGCTGGGGCGGGAGACCCCCGAATTACCGGCCGCGGTGTTCTTCACGCAGGTCCAGCTGCGGGTGCTGCGGCACTTCGCGTCCAAGCGCGGGCTGGCCGAGCCGGGCAACCTGGGGCTGGCGGTGCGGACCCTGGCGATCCTGGGCGGCTACCTGTACCGCAAGAACGCTCCGCCGCCGGGCCATCAAAAGATCTGGGAGGGCTGGACCCGATTGACCATCATGAGCGAAGCGTATGAGCTCAGAGACTACTTCGAGCCGCCTGCAATCTCCTCTCAGGAGAAGCTCTGATCATGACTTGTGGGGCAACGGCAGGCCGCGGGTCCGGCTGCGCCCCGCCCGGCGCCTTCCCCGCCGCTCCGCTCAGCGCCCGCACGTCCCGTTCGGCTTGCTTGAACAGCGCGGCGAACTCTGCTTCCAGGCGCTCCTGCGCTGCCTGGAACTCCGCCGACTGCCCCTCAACACCACCCTGCGGGTCCCACTGCGCCAGCCGTTCCGCGTTGCGCCGGTACAGCCTCCCGATCCGTCCCACGATCCCGTCCACCCACTCCTGCAGCTCCGGCCGCGTACGCCCCAGCGTCAGAAAATCACGCCGCACATGGACCCAGCAGACCGCCAGTTCGAACTGCCCCGGGTGGTCCCGGGCCAACTTGCCGTACGCCGCGTAGCGGTCGCACACCAGCACCACCAGCCGTTCGCACCCGAGCTTCCCGAACAGCTGCGCGGCCGCCTCGGCGCTGCGCGACGGATCCACCCGGAACCGCACGGCGTCCTCGCTCAGGCACGCCCACAGCCAGCAGCGCGCGTTCTGCCCTTCCTCCGCCCGCACGTGCACCACCCACGAGGTCTCGTCCCCGTGCACCACCCGGGCCTCCTCCTGGTGCGCTCCGAGCGCCTGTTCCAGCGGCTCGAACCAGGTCAGCCAATCCCGCCCATGCCCCAGCAGGGTCCCGGCCGGCAGACGTACACCGCAATCGGCCCACTCCCGCTCGAACGCCCGCACCGGGCGCCGCTGCCAATACACTTGCACCAGGAATGTCACCCACACGCTCAGACCGTAGCCCGAGCCCCGGAACAGCGTCGGCTCCAGCGGCGCGATCACTTCCGGCACCGGGTCTCCCTGCTGCCTCGCGCACGCGCACGCCGCCCGGTAGCGCGGCCGCCGGATCCGCCTCACGTGCCCCTGGACCTCGATCTCGATCCGTTCGCTGACCTCCTCGCCGTTGCGGTGATAGGGCCGCCCGCAATCCGGACAGTGGCAGCGGCCCGCCGTCGCGGCCGCCCTGGCGCTTCTCACTCCGCTTCCCGAACGGGGCCTGCAGCAGATCCTGGTTGCGCTGTTGCAGGCCCGCATTCTCCTGTTCCAACTCCCGCACCCGCCCGGCCAACTGCTCGCTCCGCTGCTGCGCCTCCGCCAGCTTCCGCTGCGCCTCCCGGCACTGCGCCTGCCACTGCGCGACACGCTCCTTCGCCCGCGCGTGCATGCTCCGCCAGTAATGCGCCTCTCGCTTCGCCTCGACCAGCGCCCCCGCCTGGGCCGGGACCCGCTCCCGCCGCCAGTCTGCACACAGGACCGGCCCCAACGCTCGCCGCGCTTTCGGCTGCCGGACCACCTGCACATTCGCTAGGCTGGCATAAACACATATCTCGTGTCCAGCGTTTTAAACAAGTTTTTTTACAGCCCTCCCCCCACCCTCTCAACGTCCTCCATTCACGGGCCGCTCGAACGCTTACCGTCAGCATACGAGAACCTGTCTCGAAGTGCTCTGCCGTCAAAAGCCAGTCGTGCGCTGACAATCAGGACTTGGTCCGCCAAGGCCCAGGCCTGGCGAAGCACCTCAGATCGTTCAGCGACATCCTCAATGACATTGACAACATAACCGAGGTTGACGACTTCAGATCGGGATCGTTCTGTGGTGGGACGGAGGATCGGATCCCAGCCACTCGCTCGATAACCCCTTGACTTAAGCCTCCGGATGTCATCCCCTCGACCGCAACCGTAATCAAAGATCCGGGTGTCGGTGGTGATGAGACCGTCGGCGATGGCGCACTTGAGGGGGCGCGATAGATCTGTCCGGCTAATTGCCGTGCGCGCTCGGTCGGCTTCACGTCGACTATTAGCGTCGGGCATCTAGCCAAACATTATCGTTGGGTGGCTTGAATGCACGGAGTGGCGTGCCGTTTTCCCCGAAGTTCGAGCGCACAAGCAATTACCTAGTGCCTGCGACAAAACGGTTTCCGGTGCATTTTGCGGACCGAAGATCGGGCGTTCGGAAGCGGATTTAGCCCGATTCCGCGATTGCGGCCCGATCTTCGTCTAGGCTGGGCCTTGCGAACCGTTCTGAACCTCCAGCCAGCGCTCGGGCAAATCCCCATCGAAGAGATCGAATTCGACCCTCGTTCGCGCGACGACATCCCCGCTGTCCTGCAGGGAATCCAGTTCCTCTATTGCGACCTCGAGTTGCGCTGCAAGGTGCTCGACCTGCTCGAGAGTCGCCTGCTGGCCCCGCAGGATTCCCCAGCCGATCCGGCCGCCGAACCCGGCTCCCGGCAACCGGCAATCGATCCGTCGACCGGACGCCCGGGCATGGAGCTGTGGAACATCCTGGTGCTCGGATTGCTCAAGCAAGGCCTCAACTGCGACTACGACCGGCTGGCCGAATTGGCGGCCAAGCATCTGGATGTGCGGCGCATGCTGGGCTGCAGCGATGTGTTCGGCAGGCCGACCTGGTCACAGCGCACTTTGGTGCGGAATGTGGCGCTGCTGACGCCGGAGCTGCTGGCGGAGGTGAACCGGCTGGTGGTGGAGGCCGGGCATGAGTTGGCGGGGCACTTGGCCGGGCAGCCGCTGCAGGCGCGCTGCGACTCGGTGGTGGTGGAAACCGACGTGCATTACCCGACGGACGTGAGCCTGCTGTGGGATGCGTTGCGCTGCCTGGTCCGGACGGCGGCGGCGCTGAGCGAGGAGTGCGGGCTGGGCGGATGGCGGCAGAAGGCGCATCTGCTGCTGAAGGCCAGGCGGCTGTTCAACCGGGTCAGGAGCTCGAAGCAGCGGACGCGGAGTCCGCAGCGGGTGAAGGCGTATTTGCAGCTGGCAAGGGAGCTGGCAGGGCGGGCCGGGAGGACGCTGGGAGAGCTGGCGGAGCCGGGAGCGGCGGAGGCAATGCCGGGAACGGTCAAGGAAGTGCAGCACTATCTGGACTGCGTGGAGCGACTGGCGGACCAGGTGAAGCGGCGCGTGCTGGAAGGGGAAAGGATTCCGCAGGAGGAGAAGATCTATTCGGTCTTCGAGGAGCACACGCGCTGGTGCGCGAAGGGCAAAGCGGGCCGGGCGGTGGAGCTGGGGGTGCCGGTCAGCGTGATCGAGAGCGAGCACCAATTCATCCTGCATCACGCGGTGATGTGGGAGGAAGAGGACGTCGATATGCTGCCGGGACTGATCGAGGAAGCGCAGGCCTTATACCCGGAGCTGAGGGGCTGCAGCTTCGACAAGGGCTTCTACAGTCCGTCGAACCGGAGGCGGCTGGACGAGCGGCTGAAGCTGAACGCGATGCCGCGCAAGGGGCGGTTGTCGCAGGCGGACCGGGAGCGGGAGACGGCCCCCGAGTTCGTGGCAGCGAGGCGGGAACACGCGGCGGTCGAGTCGGCGATCAACAACCTGGAGCAGCGGGGATTCGAGCGGGTGCTGACGCACGGGCCGGAGGGATTCGCGCGCATGGTGGCGCTGTCCGTGCTGGCAGCGAACGTGCATCGGATCGGGGTGCTGCTGCAGCGGAGAGCGCGGGAGAGGCTGAAGCGCGGGAGTCTGGCACGGGCGGCCTAGACGCCGCCTGGTGCCGCGGAATCGACGGGGCAGGATCGGAGACAGGGAGAGGTGTGCAAGGTGCTGGAACGAGTCGTCGGGCCCCTTGAACGCCCGACCTTTTTTCACCAGATCCGGGACTGAGACACCGTAATTTCCAGACCGTTACCAGCCCATAAACTGGTCTCTCGTGCGGGCCCCTGCCCAGAATGCAGGGTTTTGTCGCAGGCACTACCTATGTGTTTGATGGAACTGCCGCCACGCCCTTCAGGGTGCGCGACTCGAACCTCAACACACCTTTGACTTGTAGTGTCAGAAAGATCCCAGTCGGGCTGTTCTTAGACAGACAGGCAGCGGTGGTAGCGCCGCAGGCGTTCCGGGCCAGACGCGGCTTCCCTTGTTCAGAAAGTCACCCCCAAGCAGAACGTGCGTGGGGCGCGGCTCGGGCAACTCCCGCATGACCACTGTGCTGGGAACCTCTGGCTCGAACTCTTGGACTGCGGCTATGGCGTTCTTGTGCTCGCGGTGCCCGAGTTCCTGGGCGAAATACCCCCGCTGTAGGGATTTCTTCTGTTCTTCGTGGCGCTCTTCGGTCCGGATGTTTGGACCGTTGCGCCTCCGATATCCTGGAGCAAGTCAAACGCACTCGGCGCACTCTCGATAAACGTCAATCTGTTTGACGCACTACACTAGACTTGCAATAGCCCACCCATGCCCCACAAGGAACGGGCGACCTTTCTCCGCGAGCTTGGCCGCCGTCAGAGCCTTTGCGAGAAACCCCTGGCGCACCGAAACCCAATATTCGGACTCCGTTCCCGAGGCCGCGCAAAGCTTCGATAGGCGCAAGTCAGATACTTCGCCGCATCGGCCCAGGACCCGCCGCGCAGCATGCGGTACATCCCCTCATCCGGCCCGCGTGGATTCTTCTCGGGAGACCACTCGTAGTAGAGCCGCTCATAGCGGTCGAAGCACCATTCCCACACATTCCCCGCTATGTCGCATAGCCCGAACGTGTTCTTCGGAAACCGGCAGACCTCACACGGGCCGTCGAGCACATTGAAATGCGCCTGCTCTCCCTTGTTCGGCTCCTCCTCCCCCCAGGGAAACTTGGCCCCTTCGGCGACCCCGCGCGCCGCCCTCTCCCACTCGGCCTCCGTCGGAAGGCGATTCCCCAACGATTCGCAGTAGGCCGTCGCCTCATACCAGTTTACGTTCACAACCGGATGTTTCTCCTCGCCCTCCGCGATCTCGCCGTCCACCCAGTGGAACGGCCGTTCCCGGCCCGTCGCCTCGAGAAAGCGCAGATACGCCTCGTTCGTCACCTCGTGCTCATCGAGGTAGAACGGATCGACATAGATTCTCTTCGCCGGCCGATCGTCCTTGAGCAGCGTCGGCCGCCACGTCGAGTCGTCGTCAGGAAGAGGATGGGATCGCCCTCGTAGAAACTCCCCTCCGGGGATAAGAACCATCTCCGGCTCGGCGGCGGGTAGTGACATCACCACGACGCCGAGCAGTAGACAAGGCAGCCGAAGGAAGCGGCTCGCGCGCCGCGCCGCGCCGTACCGGTACTGATAGCAGGCAGCTACATCAACAGCAGGTTGCACGGAACGAAGCCGACCCGCGCAAGAGCTAACCGTAGATTTCTGAAATCTCATCCGTCGGGATGTAGCCGTTCGCGCCCAGCGGATCAACGTAAACATACGGGCGCCCCGAAGGAGTATTGCGGATCTGCTTGGACCAGTCAATCCCCAGCGCCGAATACATCGTCGCCAAAACGTTCTCGTTGCGAGGCTGTTGCTTGTGAGCCCAACCCGTCTCCGCGCACGCCGCGCCGTCCGCATCCGACGCTCCATGGCGCACACCGCCCTTCACACCCGCACCCGCAAAGAGCGTCGGGTAAACCGAGTTGTGATGGTCACGCCCCTCCATGTTGTTCAGCGCGCCCGGCGTCCGCCCAAACTCGCTCATATTCACGACCAACGTCTCGTCGAGTAGGGTCTTTTCCGGATCGGTCTTGGACGGAATCGTCGCGAGATCCTCAAGCAACGCCGAGAACGCCTGATCGTACTCGGCGCAGAGCTTGTAGTGATTCGAGTCCTTCGAATGATCCCAGATGTAAGTGTGGTGGTCCCAACCGGGGTGGCAGATATGGATGTAGTGTGTTCCGGCATCCTGCGCCAATACATTCCGCGCCAGGATCGAAGAGATTCCCGCCCGGTGCGTTCCGTAGCGCTCTTTGTCTTCCGCGGTAATGCGAAACGCCGCCGGCCAGCGCTCATCCGAAAGCAAGCTATACGCTGCGCTATAGAAGTCGTCGTAGCTCGACATCTTCCTCCCGAAGCCGGAAAGCCGCTTGCGCCCGACATCGTGCAACTGGCTCAAAAGCGCCCAACGCTCTTCCAGCAGTTCCACCATCTTCTGATCGAACGAAGGTGAATCCACCGCCGCCTCGGTATTGATGTCAACCACCGAGAACCGCGCCGGCAGGAAACCCGTCGACAGAGCCCCGGCCGAACCTTTCTCCAAGTTGAATGACATGTACGTGGGAAAGGAATCGGTCGGACGTCGCCGCTCTTCCAACTCCGCTGCGATAACCGAGCCGATCGCAGGGATCTCGCGCGCAAAGGCCAAGTTCATCTGGCGTCCGGTCTGCAAGTAATACTGCGCCCGGAAGTGAACCTCTTCATGGCTCTTCATCGATCGCACGACGGCGATCTTGTCCATGTGCTGCGACATCTTCGGCAGTAGGACCTGCGACATATGCAGGTCCGGCGCCAACTGCGTCATCTCGAGGTCCTCGGGTGTCCCAGCGTTCTCCTTGAAATCGTATGAGTCGACGTGGCTGATCGCGCCCGACATCTCATAGCAGAGAACATTCCGGGCCGTCCCGCGCGGTTGAACCTTGGCGTCGGTTTGCTTGGCGGATATTTGCAGCGGCCATACCCCGTCAATCGAGGCGCCGAGAAGACCGAGTCCGCCCAGCCGCAGCAAATCGCGCCGCGTCCCCGGCAGGTCTCCTACTTTTCTAGGCTCCGTCATGAGAACACCTCCCTACTACAAGCCGGCCCGACCTCCGCCAAACACGGCGGCGCGGCATGCCGTGCCTGCTTCCGCGCCGCTAGTAATTGAAAAAGAACTCCACGCTATTGAGCAGCGCCCACTGCAAGTTCTCCGCCCCCGCGACGCGATCCTTGTTCAAGGCCGCCAAGGCAACCTCTTTCTCATCGCCCGACGGTGGCCGCGCCAGCGTCCCCATGAACATCTCGTCAACCACCCGATCGTTGTCGTAGCTGTCGAGCAGGTTCTTCACGCGGCTGTCTTCCTTGGCGATGACTCGATCCGTCACCACCGGCGACTGCATCAGCGCCAACGGATGAAGCAGCGAACCGGGAACCTCCCGCGGCGGTGTATTGCGGTCCGACTGGCCAAAAGTCCGTAGGAACGTCCGCACATCGCGGTCGTCCGGAGGCCCCGACAGCTTCATTGCCATGCCGATTTTGCTGTCCCCGAAGTTGAATTCCCCAGGCCGGTCCGTAGCGAGTGCAATCGCGTCGTGCAATTCCTCCGCACTCAGCCGGCGCGCGAACTTGCGTGCGAAGTACTTGGCGTACGACTCCTTCCATTCGCCCTGGAAGCGCGCCGACAACTGATAGGCGCTCGACCTAGTGATCGTCCGCATCAACTCCTTGATGCTGTGGTCGCTCTCGCGAAAACTCTGGGCCAACTCGTCCAGCAACTCTGGGTGCGACGGCTGCAACTCCCAGCCTTCGGGCACGTTGTCCGGATCCTGTCGCTGTAAATCAAACTCGTCGAACGGCTCGACGATCCCGAAGCCCATCAACTTCGCCCAGAAGCGGTTCACCGTTCCGCGAGAAAACTGCGGATGCGTGGTCAGCATGCGTCCCAGCGCCTCGCGTGGTTCCTCGCCGGGTTGCGGCTTCTCGCCGGTTAGCAGGAACGCCGGATTTTCCGGCCCGCCCAGCCGCGCGACGCGCACCATGCTGTGGCCCTGGGTGTCGTATCCCGGATTGCCGTCATCCAATAGAAACTCGCCCGACTGCGGCTTGCCGTTCTCAAAATACATCAGATAGCGCGAATGACCCATAAACGCCGCCAGTTGGAAGAAATCTGTCCGCCTCTTTGTGCTCAGCCAGACGTTCACCCTCTCGAGGTGTCCTTGCCCGTCGTGGCATGAAATACACGACAGATTCAGCCCCATGAAGATCTTCGCGTAGTGAATCGCCAACTCGTCGTGCGTATCGAGCTGATGCACCATGCTCAAGTCGTCGCCGTCCTTCGGCTGCGGCGCCCCCTGGATGTGCTCGCGTGCGATCACATTCGACGCAGCCACCACGTGGTTGCTCTTCGCCGACGCCGCGATGATGCCGTACGCCAACTCGTCGTAGGGCCTGTCGGAGCGCAGGTTCTGCTTCATCCAATAGTGGAAGAGGTGCTGTCCGCGTCCCATCTTGCCGTTCGCGCGGAACAGATCCATGAAATAGTAGGCCCACTTCTCGACATACTCTTCACTGTCGAGCAGCCGGTCGATCACCTTGTCGCGTTTGTTGGGGTCATCATCCGCCAGGAAGGCGCGCACCTCCGTCCGAGCCGGGATGCGCCCCGTCAAATCGAGCGTCGCGCGCCGCAGAAACTCGATGTCAGACGCCAGCGGCGCAGACGGCACACCTTCGCGCTCCATCTTGTCGAAGATGCGATCGTCGATGAAGTTCCGCCGCTCCACACGGCCCGGCTCCGCACCCGGCTCCGCACCCGGCTCCGCACCCGGCTCCGACCCGAGCAGCCGATCCGTCAACTCCGCCGCTTCCTTCGACTTCGGACGGTCGAACAACGAACCATGCGTCTCGAAAAACTTCTCCGGAGTGAGAACCTCGGGACGAGCCTCACGCGGCTCGCCTTGCTTCTGCGCGGACAGCATCAAAGCTATCAGCAACGCGCACACAACTACACTTCCCGCCTGCCTCATGAGCGGCCTCCAAGATGCAAAAAACTAACGATATGGTACGCCCGCCCATTGAGAGTGTCAATCTCAGTGCATGACAGGCACATTTTTTTGTCCTGATTGAAGCGGTTTCGGTGAGGTTGATGCCTGCTTCCACGTCCTGTGCAGTCGCTGGGCGCGGCCCCGAGGGTTTCCCACGAGGGATCCGGGCGTCGTCGACCGGCTGGGTCGCAAGCGCCGACACAGCGGTACTGTTCCGCCTGGCCAGGCGGAGCCCTGCTTGCGGGCGGGCGAGCGGCCCGGGCTAGCGCCGGGGCGGGGCCAGCAGCAGGTCGAGCGCCTCCTGCGGGCGGGCCGCGTAATGGCGGTTGGCCTCCGGCACCCAGCGGAACCCGGACTGGCAGCGGATGATCGAAATCGCCGCGTTGGTCAGGCAGGCGAGATTGCGCGGCAGGTCACGCACCCAGACCCGGCAGCGGTCCTCGTCGTAGGTGAAGTCCCGCACGTAGTGCAGGCGGTTCTCGATGTGCCAGTGGTGGCGGATCCGCGCCGCCAGCTGCGCGGGCGTGGCCTGCTCCGCCGTCAGCGAGGTCAGCGCGTAGCTCACTTCGGTGCTGGTCTCGCCGGTCTTGAGCACATGCCGCTCGCGCTCGATGCGGATGGCCTGCCGACGGCCGTGCAGGTCGGCATAGCCGTTCCAGTCCGGGTCGCTGAGATCCTTGACCCAGTAGCGGCGGCGGTCGCTGCGGCCGTGCTCCTTGGCGAGGGTCTGGTGGCCGGGACAATCCTCGAACAGCATGTGCTGGAGGTCGTCCAGCAGCGTCGGCTGGTTCTCCTTGACGGCCGTGACCAGGTAGTGGGCCGCGCCGTCCTCGAGCAGGCCGCGCGCCGTCTTGTGCTGGACGTGCAGCGCGTCGAGGGTGACGATGCGCCCGGCCAGGTCCAGCTCCCCGGCCAGCTCGCGCACCGCCGGGATCTCGTTGGTCTTGCTCGAGACCTCGACCTGTCCCAGCACCAGGCCGCTGGAGTGCTCCACGGCCGCGACCAGCATGCGACGGCCGTCCGCTGTCTGCTTGGAGGCGCCGCGGACATCCTTCCCGTCCATCGAGAGGCCCGGCAGGAGCCCTTGCCGAGGGGCCTCCCCGGCCTCCTTCTGCGAGGCCGTATCCTCCTCATCTAGCGGGACTGGCCCGCTCTGCTGCCGCGTCCACGCCGCCACCGCGTGCTCCAGTGTCTCCGGCGGCAGGGCAGCCAGGATGTTGTGGAACGTCGCGATCGACGGGGTCGTGTAGCAGTGCCGGCTGGGACTGTAGAAACAGCCCACCGCCTCGCGTTGCGACGGGTCCAGCAGGGCCGCGAACTGGGCGAACGCGGTCACGCCGCGGTAGCCGGCCAGCCGCGCCGCCACGGCCAGCACCAGCACGGTCCGCAGGCGGTAGCGCTGGCCCCGGGCGTGCCGGTAGTCCTCCACCTCGCCCAGGCAGTCGAACAGGCTGCGCAACGCGGGCGCGGGCGGCGGCGCAGTCCGCTCCGGGCCTTGCCAGGCCGGGTCCTCCTCGGGCTGGCCCAGGGCCGCCCTCGCATCCGCTTCCAATTCGTACACCAGCACCTCCTTGGGCTGGCCGTGATGGCGCCACTCCGGCACCGCGCCCGGCTGGCGTGCGTAGCCGCCGGTGAACCCCAGCGAGCGCCAGTTCGCCGCCCGGTAGCAGGTACCGGCAAACCGCGCCCGGTCCACGAACGACTCCGCGAGCAAGACCGCAAAGCCGTGTTCCCGCTGCATGTCCCCGGCCAGCCGCCGCAGGCTCAGCCCCAGCACCCGCGAGGCCAGGTTGGGCACCCCCTGGAAGGCCGGCAGGAGCACGAAGCGCGCGTTCTGCGCCACCAGATGCAGGCGCCGCAACTGCTGCTCCAGCGTCCAGCCGATCCAGCGGTCCCGCGCCGTCAGCTTGAGCGCGGCCGCCTGCCAGCCCACCAGCGCCACCCAGGCCGGGCCCAGCGTCGCCACATGCCGCAAGCCCTTGCCGAACAGGCCGCCGAACCCCAGGTAGTGATGGGCCCCGACCAGACGGTCCCAGAGCCGGTGCTCCTGCGCACCGCAGGTCGGGCGCACCGCGACGGCGCGCAGGTCCAGAGCGCGGCGTGGCGTCGGCAACGGCTCCATCCGACCCACGGTGACAGATCCAGAACGAAATGTCCAGCCCTTGCGGGTCGCAAAGACGGGAACCGCGGATCGCCGTGCCTAGCGGACAGGCTCGCACAGCCCCTCGCCACGACTGTCTGCCACCCTGAATTCAGACAACTGAATAGCCCTGCAGTGCATGATCGGCAGTAGAGTCGGGGAGAGACGCGCTTGCCTTAGCGGTAGGGAGTAGCTGTTGCCGGTTGCTTTCGCTTCGTACCGGTGCCTCACTCTCCCGCGTAGCCACGGTTCCTCTCCCCGCTCGTCAGTAGGGTCGAGGAGAGGCGCGCTTGCCGTAGCGCGAGGGAGTAGCAGTTCGCCGACCGCTTTCGCGTGCCGCCTGCGCGGCCTGCCGGTGCCTCAGTCTCTCGCCTAGCCACGGTTCCTCCCCCCGCCTCGTCAAACCCGGCGTGCCCCTTTCGGGCACCGGGCTTTCCTGTTGCCTTCCTCGCAAGGGTTATGGGGCCTTCCGTGCCGGGAGCGCTTCCGGCAGTCGCTCGACGCGGTACTGCGAATACAATCCGAGCCCGTCGTATAGCCACCGCCTACTCCACCTCTTCCAGCCGTATCCCCGGCGTCCGCGCTGTCGCATCCAATGTCGCCTGCTCTTCTTCTCGACCCAGTCCCTGACGTAACTGAAACACCGACTCGCGTGCCCGATGCGGAAGTAGTTCACCCAACCCCGTAGGATCGGGTTGATCCGGTCCACGACCTTTTCCACCGGTTGCGAGCGATGCCGCCGGAACACTTCCTTGAGCCGACGCAGGAGCTTGGTGCGCGCTTTCATGCGTGGCACGTAGCGCACGCCCCATTTGCCCCGCCGCGTCTTGCAGCGGCGCATGTCAAACCCCAGGAAGCTGAAGCTCCCGCCCTGGGCGAGATCCACCCGACGCGTCTTGTCTCGATTGAGTTCCACGCCGAGTTTCGCCAGTTCTTCCAGCAGCCGTTTCCACACGGCCTTCTCCAGCCACTGCCAGCGGCGGTAGCCGTCGATCAGGATCACCAGATCGTCGGCAAAGCGAGCGTATTGGATGTAGTAATACCCCCCTTGCCGCGTAACTTCCCGCGCCCGCTCCAGCATCCGGTCCACCTCGTTGAGGTAGAGGTTGCTGAGCAACGGGGAAAGCACACCGCCCTGGGGCACGCCCTGCTTGCCTCCGGCCTTGAGGATGCGCTTGAGCAGCCCGAGAATCCGGTCGTCGCTCACGCGGGCCGCCACTTTCCCTAGCAGGATGTCGTGACGCACCGTGTCGAAGTACGACGCCAAATCCAAGTCGATCGCAATGGTCTTGCTCTCGACGACTGCCCGCGTCACCCGCTGCACTGCCTGCTGGGCCGTGCGCTTGGGCCGGTATCCGTAGGATCCCTCCTGCAAGTCCGCTTCGAAGACCGGCTCCAGGATCAGTTTCAACGCACCTTGCACCACGCGGTCCCGGATCGTCGGGATGCCCAGGGTGCGGACCTTGCCGCCGTCCTTCGGGATCTCCACTTGCCGGTTCCTCGCGGGGCGCTAGGTCCCTTCGAGCAGTGCGTCCCGGATGCCCGCCAGAAACTCTTCCCGCCCTGCTTCCTCGATGGCTGCGAACGTCAGACCGTCGAGGCCTGCGGCACCGCCGTTCCGTCGCGCCATCTCGTACGCTTCGCGGAGGGTCTCCTCTTTGCACACGTGGACGTACAGCCCCCAGAAACGCCAGTCCCTGTCAGCCTTCGCCTTGCGATATATCCTCCTCCTCAGGTCTTGCAATTCCATGGACGCCTTTGTCCTCTCGCCCTTGCCTCCCTTCTTGTCAGAGTCCTTGTCAACAGCAGGGCGCCTTCGCTCCGCGGGCATTACCCCGCCTCAGCGCTACTGCACGCCCCTCCGTCACCCTCTCGCCTTCGGCCCATTTCCCGGTGTTGCCGGTTATAGGACCTACCTTGCTCCGACGCTTTCGCGCCGGGCCGAGGAGGGCTTCTCCAGTTGCTTAGCTTGTCCTTGTCATCGTGCCGCCGCTAGTACCCCGCCGCAGCGGGCCGGTCGCTCCAATCAGTTTTCGACCGCCCCGTGCTGCCTTCGCCCTACGGAAGGGGGCTCGGCCTTCGGAATCGACTTTCGAGGCCACCTCGCGTTCACTTGCGTTGCAGCCCGATGACTCGCGATCTCCCCTAGGGAGACCTTGTCGATAGGCTTCAAGAATTCGGTTTCCCTCCTCCCTGCTATCCAAGCTACGGGGCTCCTGATTGTTACCCCGGTGGGACTGTCTCCCACTGAACATGCCAGCCTTCGCTGGACACACTTCCGTACGTCGGGTTTTCCCACAGTACGGCTTCAAGCATCAGGCACCTTGCAGTTCGGCACGCAGCCTTCCGCAGGGCCGTCGGGGTTAAGGCCGATCCCGCCATACGCCCGCTCGGCTCCCGCGTTTGCTCCGCCCTTCGACCACCACGCCCGCCGCAAGGGTACCCGCCACTGTGTGCGGCCCCCACGGCTGTGTCGCCGCCACCTGAGCCCAGAGGTCCTCGCTCCGTCCGGGTTGTGTTGTCCCGCACGTCCTCGCTTGGCGACCTCATCCGCCAGTCAGGAGCACTCCGCGCCACTTCCCGGCTTCCGCCGGTTATAGGCCCGGTCCTTGACATTCCTAGGATCATCCTGTCTGTCCTCCTGTCGGGTGGGGCACTGGCGC
This sequence comes from Bryobacterales bacterium, assembly GCA_965218615.1. Classification (GTDB taxonomy): domain Bacteria; phylum Acidobacteriota; class Terriglobia; order Bryobacterales; family UBA6623; genus VXMF01. The sequence continues at coordinate 2,314,412 of CBDCLH010000008.1, read as the reverse complement.
GCGCACCCGTAGGTGGAGGATTTCCAGCCCTGCCCTTTCGGTTGCAGGGTGGGTTCTCAGTTCCGCCTTAGGCCGCGTTTCCAGCGCCCCCCTAAAGTAGGGTCGAGGAGAGGCGCGCTTGCCGTAGCGCGAGGGAGTAGCAGTTCGCCGACCGCTTTCGCGTGCCGCCTGCGCGGCCTGCCGGTGCCTCAGTCTCTCGCCTAGCCACGGTTCCTCCCCCCGCCTCGTCAAACCCGGCGTGCCGCTTTCCGGCACCGGGCTTTCCTGTTGCCTTCGTCTCAAGGGTTATGGGGCCGTTCGGGCCGGGAGCGCTTCCGGCAGTCGCGCAATCCGGTACTGCGAATACAATCCGAGTCCGTCATACAGCCACCGCCTACTCCACCTCTTCCAGCCGTATCCCCGGCGTCCGCGCTGTCGCATCAAATGTCGCCTGATCTTCTTCTCGACCCAGTCCCTGACGTACCTGAAACATCGGCTCGCGTGCCCGATGCGGAAATAGTTAACCCATCCCCGCAAGATCGGGTTGATCAATTCCACAACCCTCCCCACCGGTTGCGAGCGATACCGCCGCAAGACCTCCTTGAGTCGTCGCAGGAGCTTGGTGCGTGCCTTAATGCGCGGCACGTACCCCACCCCCCACTTCCCCCGCAGTGTCTTGCGTCGGCGGATGTCAAACCCCAGGAAGCTGAAGCTCTCGCCCTGGCCGAGGTCCACCCGGCGCGTCTTGTCTCGATTGAGTTCCACGCCGAGTTTCGCCAGCTCTTCCAGCAGCCGTTTCCACACGGCCCTCTCCAGCCACTGCCAGCGGCGGTAGCCGTCGATCAGAATCACCACATCGTCGGCAAAACGAGCGTATTGGATGTGGAAATACCCCCCTTGCCGGGTGACTTCCCGCGCCCGCTCCAGCATCCGGTCCACCTCGTTGAGGTAGAGGTTGCTGAGCAACGGGGAAATCACACCGCCCTGGGGCACGCCCTTCCTGCCTCCGGCCTTGAGGATGCGCTTGAGCAGCCCGAGAATCCGGTCGTCGCTCACGCGGGCCGCCACTTTCCCTAGCAGGATGTCGTGACGCACCGTGTCGAAATACGACGCCAAATCCAAGTCGATCGCAATGGTCTTGCCCTCGCCGACTGCCCTTGTCACCCGCTGCACTGCCTGCTGGGCCGTGCGCTTGGGCCGGTATCCGTAGGATCCGTCCTGAAAGTCCGCTTCGAAGACCGGCTCCAGGATCAGTTTCAGCGCACCTTGCACCACGCGGTCCCGGATCGTCGGAATTCCCAGGGTGCGGACCTTGCCGCCGTCCTTCGGGATCTCCACTTGCCGGTTCCTCGCGGGGCGATAGGTCCCTTTGAGCAGTGCGTCCCGGATGCCTGCCAGAAACTCTTCCCGCCCCGCTTCCTCGATGGCTGCGAACGTCAGACCGTCGATGCCTGCGGCACCGCCGTTCCGTCGCGCCCTCTCGTACGCTTCGCGGAGGGTCTCCTCTTTGCACACGTGGACGTACAGCCCCCAGAAACGCCAGTCCCTGTCAGCCTTCGCCTTGCGATATATCCTCCTCCTCAGGTCTTGCAATTCAATGGACGCCTTTGTCATCTCGCCCTTGCCTCCCTTCTTGTCAGAGTCCTTGTCATCAGCAGGGCGCCTTCGCTCCGCGGGCATTACCCCGCCTCAGCGCTACTACACGCCCCTCCGTCACCCTCTCGCCTTCGGCCCATTTCCCGGTGTTGCCGGTTATAGGACCTACCTTGCTCCGACGCTTTCGCGCCGGGCCGAGGAGGGCTTCTCCAGTTGCTTAGCTTGTCCTTGTCATCGTGCCGCCGCTATTACCCCGCCGAAGCGGGCCGATCGCTCCAATCAGCTTGCGACCGCCCCGTGCTGCCTTCGCCCTACGGAAGGGGGCTCGGCCTTCGGAATCGACTTTCGAGGCCACCTCGCGTTCACTTGCGTTGCAGCCCGATGACTCGCGATCTCCCCTAGGGAGACCTTGTCGATAGGCTTCAGAAATTCGGTTTCCCTCCTCCCTGCTATCCAAGCTACGGGGCTCCTGATTGTTACCCCGGTGGGACTGTCTCCCACTGAACAAGCCAGCCTTCGCTGGACACACTTCCGTACGTCGGGTTTTCCCACGGTACGGCTTCAAGCAGCAGGCACCTTGCAGTTCGCTACGGAGCCTTCCGCGTGGCCGTCGAGGTTAAGGCTGATCCCGCCATGCCCCCGCACGCGTCCCGCGTTTACTCCGTCCTTAGACGGCCTCGCCCGCCGCTGGAGAATCCGCCACTGTGTGCGGCCCCTCGGCTGCGCCACCGCCACCTGAGCCCAGAGGCCCTCGCTCCGCTCGGGTTGTGTTGTCCCGGGCCTCATCGCTTACCGGCCTCATCCGCCAGTCAGGAGAACTTCGCGCCTTTTCCCGGCACCGCCGGTTATAGGCACGCTCTTTGACATTCATTGGATCCTCCTGTCTGTCCTCCTCACCTTCCGGGCTTTTACTGCTGCACTGTCCAGGATTGCCGCCTTCAATACGCCGGGCGCCCCGCTGCGTGCTCCTCAGTTCTTCCGCAGCGGCACTGGCCATCGGGTACAAGTGAGACCCTTGGCAACTCCATTCGCCCCGCCAATCAGCTCCGTGCGGGACAGTCTTTTCGGCGCTTCATTCGTTCGCTCTCGCTACGGCCCTCCTGCTTGCTCGCCCCCCGGGCTGACCAGTCCGGTGCGACCTTCCGGCCCCACCGGCCTCCCAGGGCTTTTACTTCCGGGCTTTCAGGTCACCGGGTCACCCCCTGTGCCTGCCGGATATCACTACGGCACCAAACTGAGAATTGTGCCGGCGGGACTTTCACCCGCTAGTGCTTCAGCTAGCCTCGCTGCTCCACCTTCCGGACTTTCCCCGCTGTTCTCTCCAGGATTGCCGCCTTCAGTACGCCGGGAACCCGGCACGTGCACCTCTCAGTTGCTTCCGCACCGGCACTGGCCATCAGGTAGGAGTGACACCCTTGGCATCTCCGATACTCCGCTTCAATCAGCTTCATGCGGCAGCAGATTTCGACGCTTGATCCGTTCGCTCTCGCTACGGCCCTCCTGGTTGCTCGCCCCCCGGGCTGACCAGACCGCCACGACACGAGGCCGCGTGGCCTCCCAAGGCTTTTACTTCCGGGCTTCCAGGTCGCCGGGTCGCCCCGTGCGCCTGCCGGATATGACTACGGCGGCAAACTGAGAATTCCGCCGGCGGGACTTCCACCCGCTAGAACAGCAGCTAGTCTCGCTGCACCACTCCACGCCCGCCCCGGCAACCCACGGCCGCAACGTGTGATCGGCCACGACCCGGATCGATTCCCCGCCGATGTCGGAACCTCGCCGAATGGTCGCCCGCTCCCAATGCACGCCGGTGACGAAATAGACCGATCCACCCTCGCCCAGCAACCCGCCCGGCGCATACCCCAGCCGGGCGTTCGCGCCCAAGCCGCGGTTCTTCTCCACGCTCCAGGGACCCGGCCACACGTCGCGGTCTCCAACGCCAGTGCCCTCCCGCAGGTAGCCCGCGGGGCCAGCACCTCCGTGGAACGCCGCCTCGAACTCCCCCGAGATGTACACTCGGCGGGCGACGAACGTCCGGTAGCCGAGCGACGCCCGCACCGTGCCGAACCCGCCCTGCGCCTCGTTCGTCGCCGTCTCGTAGCTCGCGGGCGGCACGTCGAGGCCGATTCCCTTGGTGTAGTCGGCACTTGCCCGGTCCCACCCGGCCGCCACACCCGCGTACAGCCCTTGTTGAGCGCCCGCGTATCGCGTGGCCGAGAGCACCAGAACGCAAGCCGTCAGCAGCGTTCGCCGCCACCTGCCTGTCCCACCACCGAGCAAGCCGTTCCGTCGCAACCGAAACCTCACCGACATGAACCGCATCGATCCTAATCGGCGGCGCTACGGGATTGCCAGCGCCGGCCAGGCCGCCGGTGCCGCCGAGTGTCACGACCCGCCGCCATTGAGCCTCAGCAGTTCGCGAAGAACCTCGTCGTTGGAGATGTCCGTCGGCCACCCATACGCAGCAGCCACAGCGGCGTTGAGAGCGTCGTGCGCATTGGTGAGCCACTGCGGGCGCGCGTTGTACAGGTTCGTCAGGGTGCGCTTCTTGAGCGCCTTCGCCGCGTCCTCGTCACGAGGAACCGGACGCTTCGGGTAGCCGGGAACCGGCTCGTCGACCCATTCGACCCACTCGGGCGGATTCAGCCAGCGATCCCGCAGTTCGACCAGCCGTTGCGCTTCCAGGGCTACAGCCATGGACCGCGGGTCGGAGGCGTAGTCGGCAGCCGGGATGTCCGGCGTCAGACCGGGCGGGAACGGGAACGTCTCGAACGTCGTGCTCGGTGTGTAGCGCGGCCGGTCTTCCAGGCTCGTCCCGAGCCGTAGCGCCCAGACCTCGTGGAACCGGCTATGTAGAATCCCGAACGTGGTTTCGTCGTCGCGGGCGATGACGATCAGTTGGTGATCGGGGCAGATCCGTGCGTCGAGCCAGACGAACAGGCGATGCTTGGCAAGAGCGGGCGTAGCGACATAGCGGAAATGACCGGCGAGTGCCGCCCACATGCCCTGCCCTGGGCGGGCGTGTCGCCACCAGGATTCACGTTCAGCTTTGGACCGAACCCTGATCCGGATGGGATGAACATGGTCCTTCAGCCAACGGAACGGTTCCTCGTAAAGGGCCGCATCGGCAACCGACATCTTCCATCCGAAATCAACGATCCACTTCCCGGCCGGCCGCCGGGTCACGTCCATGCCGTTCATCCAGGGCTTCAGTACGTCGGCATTGGTACGACCGTTTGGGTTGGTCGGTAGGCGCAGCCACTCGCGTGCCAGATCTCCGGGCACGTCGAAGCTGCCCTTCTTCGTGCCGCCGATGAAGGCCACGCTGCGGTTGCCAGCCAGCCTTGTTGCCGTCGTGATGTCCGCGCCCGCGGCAGTGAGGTCAGCGTTGATGCGGGAAGTCTTGCTGCCATCCAGATGCCTGACGAGCCCGGCACGCTCGGCTCCGAAGCAGATCAGTGACACTCTCACCGCGGCACCGTCCACAACCCAAGGCTCATCCGACCACGCATCGAAGACGACACTGTCACGGACGATCCGGTCGAGCACGGCCCGGTTTCGACCGCCACGGATCGAGTTGGTGGCAACGAGGCCAGCACGGGCGACCTTGCTGTCGGCCACGAGCCTGCCGGCCTTGTGAAACCAGTAGCAGACAAGATCGGCGAAGGCTGGAACTGTACCCTCGTAGCGGCGGCGCATAGCCTCGGCGTAGTCGTGGCCCAGAATCTCTCGTTGCGGCGAATAGCCCAGGAACGGTGGATTCCCGATCACAACGTCCGTCGCCGGCCAGTCCGGTTCCGTACCGTCCGGTGTCAGGATCGCGTCGCGGCACTCGATGGTGTCGAGCGGCTTCAGGATCGGGTCGCGGGCCTCCGAGAAGCCGTTGCGCCGCATCCACTGGATCTCGCCGATCCAGACCGAGACGCGGGCCAGCTCCGCCGCGTACGGGTTGATCTCGATGCCCTTGACGTTGGCCGGACCGACCTCCGGGAACGCCCTCTGGAACCCGAGCGCCTCCGCCTCGAACTGCACCCGGTGCTCCAGATCCTTGAGCGCCTGGAGGGCGAGGTACAGGAAGTTGCCCGATCCGCACGCCGGGTCCAGCACCGTGAACGCTCTCAGGCGGTTCAGGAACGTCCGGTACCGCCGTTCCGCCTCGTTCCGTCGCTTCGTGCGCGTGGCCGGCGACTTGGCGGCTTCCGCCCGCTCCAGCTCGGCGGCGATCTCCGCCTTCTCCGCGTTCCACTCGGCGAGCCACGGGCGGACCACTACCGGATCGACGAGCAGCATGATCTTGTCGCGGTCCGTGTAGTGCGCCCCGAGTTGGGCGCGCTTGCCGGGGTCGAGCCCGCGCTCGAACAGCGTCCCGAGGATCGACGGGTCGATCTCTGACCAGTCGAGGTCCGACGCCGCCAGCACCGTCTCGATGTCGGACTTCGCCAGTGGCAGCGCGGCGTCGTCGTCGAACAGCCCGCCGTTGAACCAATCGACCGGCTCGATGCCGACCAGCCCGCCCTTGGCCATCCCCCGGAACAACGCACCGGCAAGCTCCGTGAAGCGGTCCGGGACGCGCCGAGCCTGCTCCAGCATCCGCGTGAACATGTGGCCGGGCAGCAGGCCCACGTCGTCGGCGAACATGCAGAAGACCAGCCGGTTGACGAAGTGAGCGACCTCCTGCGGGTCGTGCCCCCGCTCCCGCAGCGTCTGTGCGAGCGTCGCGAACGACTCCGCCGCCTTCTCGGTCAGCGACTGCCGCGTCTCGCCCGGCCGCAGCCGCTCCGGGGCCGAGAACGCCCACTTGAGCCGGTCGCGTGTCGCGGCGTCGGCCAGGTCGTCGAGTCCGAACTCGTGGGTCTTACTGACGCAGTTGGTCCAGTTGGTGCGGATCCGGAACCGCTGCATGTCGGAGACGATCAGCAGCGGCGGGTTCTCCAGCGCCAGCGCGTACAGGCGGAGCTGACCGAACGCCGCGTCCAGGTTCGCCCGCTTGCCCTTGTACTCCCACGCGAAGTGGTGGCGCTTCCAGACATCGGCCCAGCCGTCGCCGCCGGTGTCCTTGCGGGCGCCCCGCTCGAAGCAGTACGTCTCACCGGTCGGGTCGGCCTCGGCCGGCGTCGGCTCGCTGAGCAGCCGGCATAGATCGATGAAGTGTTCCTGCGAGGCCGAGCGTTCCTTCAACTCGGCGGCCCGCCACTTGTCGATGAACTCGTACGGCGTCATGGGCGCGTTCAGGGTAGCCGATGATGACCGTCACCGCTACGAAGGCCGGACGGCACGTCCGCGCCGCGGTCACCGCCGGCATCGTCGGGCCAGCCAGTGTGAGCGTGTGCTCGCCAGCGTCCAGGCGCTCCGCTAACGCTCCGCCCCCGCTACGCGGGGCTTCGGCCTGGACGCCGGCTCCGCGCACGCTCGTCCCGATTGGCCCTTAGACGACGATGCCCTCTCGGACGCTCCCTTCCGAAGGCTGCCGGGCGGGTTTCGGCGCGAAGAGAGGTCGTGGCAGATGCCTGTGCGGTCCTGTTTGCGCTCGTACCGTCCGGAAGAGTCCATTTCCGTAAAGCACTACTAGTCAATAGTTTACATGGACTCCGTGCTACACTCGGACCAGTACGGTGCGGAGCGGAAAACATCGATCGCCAGCACCAGGACCGCGGTTCGCACGAGACGAGGACACCGGAACACATGAGACCCGAGCAATCCCACCGACCCGCCAGATCCGAACGACCCCCGTCCATCCAATCAGAGCGACCGGGGCAAATGACAGCGGGGAATCTCAAGTCGGAAACCGAGCCGAACTTGAGAATCTGAACGTGCTCACCGGATCCGAAATGACCAGCGCACGGACGACGGAAACGGCGGACGGGAAAAGCTGGCTCCCGCCATCTACATGACGGGAGCCAGCATACTCAATGTTGAACATTGAGGCTGGCGAGGGGCTGCTGCGCCCCCCTTCGAACCCCCGGCCGTTCGGGGGCTGTGCCCCCGGACCCCCCGTGGCGGTGCGCCGTGGCTGACCGCCGCCGCACCGTCATGGTCGCCGCCCGCGTCACGCCCGAGGAGCATGCCGCCTGGCAGGCCAAGGCCGAGGCGGCCGGCGTCTCGCCCTCCCGCCTGCTGCGGCAGGCCATGGCGCGGACCCGCACCTGGACCGCGGCGGCGGCCGAGGTCGAGCGCGAGCGCACCCGGCAGATCGCCCGCGTCGGCAACAACCTGAACCAGATCGCCCGCTGGGCCAACACCCACGCCTCGCCGATGGACGCCATCGAGATGATCGCCTACCTCGTTCACATCGCGCGGACGCTGGACAAGGTCGCCCGTGTCGGCCGGGAGCCTGACGGTGCACGTTAAGTTCATCGCCCGCGGGACCGGCCCGGCCGGGGCGGCGGCCGACTATCTGCTCGGCGAGCGGGACGCGGCCGGCAAGCTCCGCGACGGCGTCGAGGTCCGCCGCGGCGATCCCGACCAGGTGGCCGCCGTCGCCGACGCGCTCGAGTTCGAGCACAAGTACACCTCCGGCGTGATCGCGTGGGCGCCGGAGGACCGGGCGACCGACGCGCAGATCGAGGCCGTGCTCGACCAGTTCGAGCAGACGGCGTGGGCGGGACTCGAACCGGACCGCTACCCGTGGGCGGCCGTCGAGCACCGCGAGCGCGGCGGCGGCGTGCACGTGCACATCCTCGCCGCACGCTGCGACCTGGAGACGGGCAAGAGCCTCAACATCGCGCCGCCCGGCTGGCAGAAGACCTTCGGCCCGCTACGCGACGCCTTCAACCACGAGCACGGCTGGAGCCGGCCGGACGACCCGGCGCGGGCCAGGACGCAGCAACCCGGCCATCGCGCCTACATCGACGCGGCGAACCTGCGGGCCGGGCTGGCGGTCGAGGCCGACCCGCGCGAGCTGATCCGGGACTACCTCGTGCAGCGCGTCGAGCACGGCGTCGTCCGTGACCGCGCCGATGTCGTGGCTGCGCTGAAAGAAGCGGGACTCGACGTCCCGCGGCAGGGCAAGGGCTACGTGACCGCCCACGACCCGGAGAGCGGGAGGCGTTGGCGGCTGAAGGGAGCGTTGTACGCGCAGGACTTCAACCCGGAGCGACTCGGCCGACCGGCTGCAACAGAAGCAGGAGACCGACCGCAGGGAGATCGAGCAGACCGGAGCAGCGAAGCGGCGGCGGCCTGGCGAGAGCTTGAGCAGCGGCGCGAGCAGCGCGCAGCGTTCCATCGAAGCCGATACGGCGGCGTGGACCGGACGGACCAGGGCCGTGCTGACGCGCGTGCGGCGCCTGACCACGGGGGCGGGCCTGAGCGTCTTGGTGGCTATCTGCGGCGGCGGCTGGGGGACGATGCGATGGTTGTCGACGAGCATCGAGAACCGGCTCGACTCCCTGGCGATTCTCAACCTGGACATCGGGCAGACCCGCCGGACCCTGGCGCAGTGGGAGGAGACGACCTGGAGCGTCGAGTTGGGCGAAATCGACGGCGAACGGTTCGTCGTGTCGCCGGCTGGCTCGATGGAGCATCCGCCCTGGACCGTGGGCGGGTGGCCTGCCGTGAAGCGGTCGAGCGAGTGAGGGAGCTCTATGAGCGAGCTGGAGCTGGAACGGCGGTTGTTGACGGCCTTTCGCGCGTTGTCCGGGCAGTACGAGACGGAACAGCGGCGGCACTGCGAGCAGGTCGAAGCCTTGCAGCAGCGTGTCGAGCAGCAGGCCCCGGAGAACAAGACCTTGCGGCGGCTGGTCGAGCACTTCGGCGGGCAGGTGACGCGCTTGACCGCGGACTTGAGGACGCTCGCCGAGACGTTGCGCGGGCCGTGAAGCTGATGCAGCAACGCGGACCGGAGCGGGATCATGGCCCGAGCCGCTAGCACCGTATCGCAGCCAAGCGCATCACCGACAGTCGCGGGCGAGGTGCCTCGCCCGATCGTCCATCAGCAGCCGGCGACGCTCGAACAGGTCCGACCATGCCGCTGCGGAGAACCGATGGACCGGGACGCACTAATCGGCCCTGCCGCCGGGTCGGCAGACCGTCACACTTCGGTTTCGCGCAGCACTCGTTCGTAGATGAGCCGGCGGTCGTGGAGCCACTTGGCCGTACCGTCCCAGTTGGCGCGATCTGAGGTGTCGATCTTCCAGAAGGACGAACCCCATTTGTCGATCTGCTCGACCTCAAGGGCCGTCCGTAGCGGCTCCAGGTACGGGTCGATTCGCGTCGTCACAGCCTCTTCGGATTCGCCACGTGTCCCGCCGAGGAACATCCCCACGCCGTCATGCGCAACGAACTGCGAGATCCGCAAGCCCGCCTCTTTCACGAGGTGATTGACGTTGGAGCCGGCGAATCCCGACCGCACCTCGCCAGGGTGCCTATTGGCAACGTGAGCCCAGAACTCCCGTCGGAACTGGCCACGGTCGCTGAGGTCTCCGCGTGTCGCAGTCTCCCTCACGCTGCGGTCCCAGTTGCTCGGACGCTCAAGGATGTCGAAGACCGGTGCTAACGGTGAGTTGCCGATCCTCACGACTCGGACTCGCACCGCGAAGAAGGAGTAGGGGTCGACGGTGTGGTCGTTCAGCCACCGGATGGCCGACAAGTGGGCCTCATCGAAGCCGCGGGCGATCCAGACGACGATCTTCGCATCCAGTCCGGCGAGGTACGCTAGCACTTGGCCGAGGTGTTGCAAGTTCGCTTCTTCGAGCTGATTCTCGATGACCACGCGACTGTCGTCCACCCTCGTGCGGGCCACAATGTCGGCGCGATACGGGCCGACGTACACTTCGGTGTCTTCCTTCTCCAACTCAACTCCGAGTTCGCTCGCGAGGCGATCCAGGTTCTCAGCCAGCCAGGGCGTGAAATCGTGAGCTTCGTGCTTCCACGCGTCGCGGAGATCGGCTGTTTCTAGTGCTCCCAATGCGGTGTCCTGTGTCGCCATGGCGAGCGTTTCACTCCTCTCGCTTCCCAGTGTCACCTGTCCGAATCACGAAGTCGCGGCGGTCCCTGTACAGAAGCGCACGGTTCAGGACGTCGTCGTCGGTGTCCAGGTCGATGTCGGCGCATTCCGTCATCGTCCAATACTTGTAGTTGCCCAGAAAAAGGTATCTGCGCGTCTGATGGAAGAACTGGCACTCGACACCCTCGCCGCGACGGATGCGCTCACAGAAGGCCGCCAGCAACGCCTGCTGCCCATCGCGATTGATAACTACGTACTCATGGGGCCACGTATCCCGGTACGTTACAGCTTCGCGCCACGGCGCGGCGGCGATCAACTCCATGATGTCCGGCGTGTGCCGTTCTTCGTTCTTCACCGTTCATCCTCGTCCCGCGCAGTTGATGTGGATCTGGACTCCCGGTTCCACCGTCCGGCCCCGTCTCCGGCCCGGTGATTCTAGCATCCGCACGCGCTAGCTGGCCGCGGCCGTAGAGGGCTCGTCGGAGAGCACGGTCGGCGCGGTCTTGTCGTTGTGCGCGAGGTACTCGGCCCAATCGTCCATCAGCAGCCGCCGACGCTCGAACAGGTCCGACCGGGCGTAGGCCGCCTCGACCTTGTTCTGGACCACGTGCGCCAGCGCCGCCTCGATGACCTCGCGCGGGTGATCCGTCATTTCCGCCGCCCAGTCCCGGAACGACGAGCGGTAGCCATGAGCAACGGCGGCGATCTCGTGGTACTGGAGCATCTTGGGCAGCGTGGACGGCGAGATCGGCCGCCCGCTCCGCATCGGGAACACGAGGCCGCTACCGTCGCCGAGGGCTCGCGCCGCGGCGAGGATCTCCAGCGCACGCCCGCACAGCGGGACACGGTGCTTCCGCTTCGCCTTCATCCGTAGGGCGGGAACGGTCCACACGCGGCCGGCCGCGTCCATCTCGTCCCACGTCGCGAGCCGGACCTCCCCCGACCGCGCGGCCGTGAGCACGAGAAACTCGAACGCCAGCTTGACGGCGGGCTGCGGCGACTTCGACGCCCGCACCGTCTCGATGGCCGCGGCCACGTCCCGGTGGGGCAGCGCCTGCCGGTGGGTCACGATGTCGTTCTGCGGACCGAGCACCGGCACCACCCGGTCGCATGGGTTGTCGGCGCGCATGTCGAGGGCGATGGCCCACTCCAGCACCGAGCGGATGCGCTGGCGGACCTCCCTGGCCGTCGCCGCCTTGGCGTGCCAGATCGGCGAGAGGATCTCCCGCACGTCGGCCGTGTTGACCTCGGAGACGGGCCGGCCGCCGATGCGCGGGAAGACGTACCGCTGCATGCTCCGCCACCAGTTCTGTGCGTGCCATCGGCCGCGCCAGCCGCCGCGCTTCTGTTCGAGCACCCGTTGGGCGGCTTCGGCGAACGTAGGCACTCCCTGGACGCGGCGCCTGTCGGCGAGGGGATCGCCACCCGAGCGGGCCAGCATGCGGTTGGCGAGGGCCTGCTCGCGGGCCTTGGCGAGCGGGACGAGCGTGGCGGCGCCGAGTCCGAGTTCGCGGCGTCGTCCGCGGATGACGAGCCGCTGGACCCAGCTTCGCGTCCCGGAGGGCTGGACGAACAGGTACAACCCGTTGCCGTCTGCGTGGCGTCCGGGCGGTGCGGAACGGACGAAGGCGGCCGACAGCGCCTTGTCGGGGTGGCGTCCCCGGCGCTTGGTTCTGCGGGTTGTCGGGGCGGGTTTGGCTACAACATCCATTCCCACATTATATGCGGGATTGGGCTGGATTCTGCCACACGTCCTGACTCGCTCAGTCCGCGACGACGAATCATAAACGACTACTAATCAGTGGTTTATAGCCGGTATCGCATAACCTCGGACGTTGGCGGACTACCATTGGGTGTCAAGGCAGGCCGAAGGCGAACGGCGCATCCGGAACTGTGCAATATTTCCTGTACACCAACACGCGTTCCTTTTCTATGGCCGGAGACTCCTCCGACTGCAAGCAGATGCGGTTGTACGGTCGGACAAGTGCGCCTCTGCTGCAACTCGTTCTGTCCAAGGTCGTGGATGGCCCTATTAGGCTCTAAGAGCCGAAGAAGCGGGAGCGGTTGCTCCATTGCTTTCGGATGTTGCTCAGCTAACTGCCGAGGGCGCCGAGGTAACAGTGTGGCGAACGCGATCGGCAGCAACTTGGACACTCGAGGCACGCGTTTCCTCAACCACGCGAGGAGGCTGCTCGACCCGATGCTGTCCCTATTCTGGGGACTTTCGACGGAGTTCGGAAGGCCTCCTCAGCCCTGCGTTGCGGTGGGGGTCCACACTCGGACGGTTCACGGATTCGTCAGACGTCACGGCCTTGAGCGGTTTAAGCTACCGAATTCACAAACCCCCACTAATGCGAGACGAACACGCCGTTAGAAGGGATATACCTGCTCGATGGCGCGTTGATGATGGAGCAAGTGGAGAGTGCGCCGGACGCTCGGCGCACGACGCCGGGAACAGGGCGGAACCGCAAATCCATCGTGACGAAGGGCTGTTCCTCGGACTTGAGAAGAGGCTGGGAGCCCTGGCCTTCAGCCAGCGTATTGCCCCGGGCGCCGACAACGCATAGCCCCGGGCGGACATAGACTTGGCTAGGTTCGGAAGGGGTTCCTCTACGCCGACCGGGCCTCTAATTGCGCAACCAACGAGAGGCCGTTCGCGGACGCACTCCGCCACCACGTAGCCGACTCTGTGTGGCCGTTCCCGTTCCAGTGGCCGTCCTACAGCTCCTCAGCCAGCGTCGGGAGAGTCCCCGTCGTTGGAGCCGGAGCCCTGAACGGAGCGGTTGTCACAGGCCGCAGCCAGTGCCCCGGAGGGCGACAGATCGGGCGCCGGCTGGATCGAAATCATGGCTACCGGGTATCCCCAGTCGTATATCTCCGCCGGGAAACCTCCGCATCCGTGAATCCCGCTATGAACATGCACGGCGCCCTCCGCACTTCCTACCGTGCAGGAGCCGGAACGAACTGGGACCGGACACGGCGCCGGGATTTGGGAGCAAAGCTCCGTATTGGCTTCGGAGCCGGCGTCCCAGCCGCCGACGAAGTAGGTGTTGCTGCCCGTGCACGGCACTTCGGCGCGGAGAAGAGACACGAAGCCGTCGTTCGTCATCTCCAGCATCGAAGCAGAGGAGATCAGCCAGTGGTTGGCATCAAACTTGACATTCACTGTCGCGGTGCGGGTTGGATGGATGAACTCGCTCAGCGTAGTCACATCCAGCACCCCTTCCTCCGCACTGAACTTGTTGGTTAGGCCATTCGTGCTGCCGAGTTCGGCCAGCGCGGCTAACTCCGCGCTGGCGGGTTCACCCGGCACGAACAAGGGAGGGGCCTCCTCGCTGTGTGTGATAACGACTGCGGGAGTGAGGATCTGGCCCTTGGTCAGATTGGTTACCGTAATGGTCGCGATTGCCGACTCCACTTCTTGCCCTGACGTGGAATCTACCGCACCTGTCCAGTGGGCGGTCGCGAGAGCAGCCACCATTGCGAATCGCTTCATGGACTCAGCCTAGCATCCGGATTCCCAGCCATTTGCCGGGCAAACGAGCCGGAGCGCCGCGTCGTCAATTCGCAGCGCACTACCGCTCAAGACCTGATCCTCTTCAAAGATATGGGAGACATACCGTTCGCGCCGAGGCCACAAGTCCACCCTCTCGCAGGCGCGGGATCGATTGGATCGAGACGGAACCCCCAACAGCGACAATACCGGTTCCGCCGGACTGGGGTCACTAATCCCTCACGGAACTCCCCATCGCATTTGCCGTGGCGGAAGGAGGCGGACTCCACCGTGCACCACGGCTCCATACGAGGCGGCCGTATGGGAAGCTGACTCCGCGGACCTCAGACAACCCCACAGATGGAATCCAGCCCGGAACGCGCTGGGCATCCGCCGGGGCAAGCTATGCCGCTTACGTTTTTTGCCGTTGGGGTGCACGGGGCGCCAATCAAGGGTTTGAATCTTTCGAATTCCGCACGACTGGCAACCATGCCCTCTGGAGCCGATCGGCGAGCAGCGGGGGCCGACTCGAGCTGCTTCAAGAGGTGTCAGCTAGATACGTTGGGACTGATTCTGCTCTTGATGCGCGCGGCGCCCGCAACCAACCACTCCTCCCCTCTATGGCGAAGTGACCAACGAAGCCGCGGGGGGTGAACAATCGCATGATTGCTGCATCGCAGCGCACGACCAGACCTCGGGCGATTGACCGCGTGACGATTTCCGTCCACTTGGACCGCAGGCGCAGTAACCAATTCCGTTCAAGGCGAGCCTATAAGTACGACAGCCATGACGAATACTCGCAATCTGGACCGCCGACAGTTCCTCGGAGCCGCGGGTTTGGCGAGTTCCGTGTTAGCAGCGGCTTCTCCGACACGCAGCCCGCAACCCAAAGCAGAGACTCTTGTAGCTCAACTGCACCAGAGCCTCTCGGCAGAGCAGCGCAGGACGGTAGTGATGCCCTTCGACAGCCCACTGCGCTCAAGGGTCGAGAACAACTGGCATATCACTGACGCGAGGGTGGGTGGTTTCTTCGACCGTGACCAGCAGGCTTTGATCGAACAGATTTTCATGGACCTGCACGCGCCCGAGTTCGCCGACTCACTCAAGAGACAGATCACCGACGATTTCGGAAGCGTCAGCAATCTCTCGGTCGCGCTATTTGGTGAGCCCGGTTCAGGGAAGTTCGAGTTTGTCATTACTGGGCGACATTGCACAGCCCGTTGCGACGGAGATTCGGTCGAGGGCGCGGCATTCGGAGGACCGATCTTTTACGGGCATCAGGGCGAGGCGTTTCAAGAGAAGCCGACCCATCCGAACAACGTGTACTGGTTCCAGGCTGAGCGGGCGAATGAAGTGTTCCGAGCGCTCGATGGTAAGCAGCGAACTCGGGCGCTCCAGCCTAGAGCACCTCGGGAGCAAAGCGTGTACACCGTCGAGCCTTCGGCCGAGCCAGATGGCCTGCCGGTCTCGGAGATGTCACCAGACCAACGCGAACTGGTGAGCCACACGCTGGAAGACTTGCTGTCTCCATTCCGCAAGCGCGATCGGGATGAGGCAATCAAGCTGATCGACGCCACAGGCGGAGTCAACAAACTGACGATGGCCTTCTATCGGAACGAAGACCTCGGCAATGATGGCATGTGGGATGTGTGGAAGCTGGAGAGCCCGACAATGGTCTGGTACTTTCGCGGAGCGCCGCACGTCCATGTGTGGGTGAACGTCCAGGAGAATCCAGGCTGGAAGGCACCAGACGGATCTTCCAGTCGCAACGGGCTTGGCCTTGGCGGCCGACTCGGAAGAGAAGACGCCTGACCCCGCGACCGGGGCGATTTGGGAATCCAGACGCTTGTCCGCGTTTGGACGGCAGTCATACGGAACGGGATGGCAGGTGCGCCGCGCTGGGCCATCGCGGGGAGCGATTGCACCCGACCCAAACGCCGATGAGCCGACGTATAGATGATTCACTGCCGCCAGAAGGCCGATCCTGATAAGGTTGACGAGGTAGGCCATAAGCTCTGTAAGACCTTTATTCGTGGGTTCGATTCCCACCCGCGCCTCCGGTTGCCTTCCAGCAGTGCGTCAACTTAGCTCCTTCCTTGGCTGTGCCCGCCGTTTCCAACTTCGTGCCCGTTTAGGGTTTCGCTTATCAGCACACCCCGGCCAGTGAGGCATTACCCCCACTTTCGGATATAGCGCTCCTTACCCGAGCGCCAGTGGGACTCCAACCCACCTGGTCTGGGCGCTGCCCAGCACACACTACGGCCGTCGCGACCAGGGGATGCAAAAAATTACACTGAAATCCGGAGTGTCTCCAGCATGGGCGGGTACCAGTACTACGAATTCCAAGCGATCGATCAACGTCTGGATAACGCGGACAAGGAGGCGTTGAGAGACATCTCGTCGAGAGCGGAAATCACGTCGACACGATTCACGAACATCCACCATTTCGGCGATTTCCGCGGCAACCCGCGCATGATGATGGAGCGCTGGTTTGACCTGCACCTGTACTTGGCCAACTGGGGCACCCGAATCCTGATGATCCGACTACCCAAGCGGCTGATTGACTGGGCGCTGCTCGACAGATGCGTGAGCGCAGTCGACGAGGTTGAATTGGTCGAATCCGGCGAGAACCTGATCATCGAAATCAAGTTCTATCCCGACGAACCGGACTATGACTCCGAATCGGAAGGTGAGGGCTGGTTGGATTCGCTCGCGCCACTTCGCGCCGACGTCCTGAGTGGAGATCTCAGGTTGTTTTACATCCTCTGGCTGACAGCGGTGGAGAGGGGCATCGTTCCGACTCACGTCGAGGAGCCCTTGCCCGGAATTGGACCGCTGTCCTCTTCGCTCGTCTCGCTCGCCGAGTTCTTTCGGGTTGATCAAGACCTCGTCCGCGCTGCGGCCGAGTCGCTAATCGGGACCGGCAGTGAGAGTTCCCTTGCCGATGCGTCCCGCAAGATGATCGAGTCCATGCCGGGGCGCGAGAGAGTCGCGTTACTCTTGCGGCTTGCCAAGGGGGATCCCCACGTAGCCGCAGAGGTTCGCAACAGGGTCCGGACCGCTTGGGCCGCAGCACAAGGGCGGTCCGGTCGCAAGCCCCGTACGGTCGCGGAACTGCAAAGACGCCGCCTCGTCGTGCGCGAGGAGCGAATAGCCGAGGAAGCTAGGCAGAGGGAAGCGGAACGGCTTCGTAAGGAACAGGAAGCCGAGCGGGCGCGGCGCACGCGTCTGGATGCCTTGAAGAGCCGCGGAACACGGGCCTGGGAGGATGCCGAGAGAGAAATCAATTACACGAATGCCAGCAGCTACGACCGAGCGGTGGGCCTCCTCGTGGACCTGCGATCGCTCGCGCAAGAGACTGGAGCGACGACCGACTTCGCAAGGCGCATCCAGTCCATTCGGTCACGGCACGGTCGTAAGAGGGCGCTCATTGAACGGCTGGACCGACACCGGCTCGGTCTCGGCTGAACCTTGGCGCGCGCCCACGGGAATTGGCCGCCACCCCGACCACTGCCCCGTGATTCCGACCCGCTGGGGGAACGGAGTTCTCCGAGCACAGCGGATCTCCGGCGGGTTCGCGCCAGCGAAAAGCTGCCCGCGTTCCCGATTGCCGATCAAGCTGGAGCTGTTCCGGGCCGGAAAAGACTTGGGTGGATGCTGGTCCCGATTGTGCCCGACGTCCAGATCAGAACGGAGGCCTGTCCTCAGCATCAAGCATTGTCAACGTCTTTCGGGCTGCCTGTCAGCGGCGGGCCGCTCGATCTCAAGCCGGGGCAAGCTGTCCGCGATTACCGTTGCGATAATGGCAAGTTCCGGCGATGGGGGTATGCGCTTGACTCTGGTAGCCCCACATGTAGTGTCCGAGGGCAGTGAGGGACTAACCGCGGAATCAGCTTGAATTCGAGGCCCGCTTCGCCACGGAGCAAGCGTGCCGCAACTACTTGGACGAGTTCAGCTTCCGGTTCAACCGCAGGAAATCGTGTGGTCGGGCCAACTCTTCTCTACAGGCTTGTCCGGCATGCGACGGCCATTGAGCCTGTGCCCTACTGGTAGATGGTGGTAGGCCAGCTGGCGAAGGGGGACTCGCAGTTGTCAGCGTGCTCCACGATTCAGTCAGTCAGGCAACTGACAATCGCGGGGCCGCCAGATACAAGATGTTGTGGCTGCCTGAGTCATGGGTATACCTCCACTTCATCCATTCAACGTGGTGCTACCAGTTGGAATGGAGTGACATGAACCGCGGGCGCTCTTGATGCTGCGAAGGGCTATGGAGTTACGCTTTCCAATTCTCCTTGACTGTATGTGCGTGAGTTCTTCTCGGTCTTCCATTCCTTCAATGCAGATTCCGGCGGAGTTCTTCTTCGGATTGCGTTCCTTGTCGCCGGAATCTGCACTTCAAGGCATGTTTCTGTGGCTGAGCGGCGTTGACGTCGGTGCTTGGTGCCACCCTTCATGTCGGCCATTGAAGCGGAGAGGGTCAGGCTATGCCGCTAGTCATTCATGGCGGGTCGCTAACAGGCACTCGCCTTTTCCGGCGCGTTCACGACTCGATAGCCACACATCGACCTCGTCACGACGCCACCCGATAGCGCGTTCGGACAGGTTCATCGGTCGGGGAAAGGCCCCCGATCCGAGGAGACGATAGATGGTAGACCGTGAGAGCTGGGTGGCTCCGACGACCTCGGGTAGCCGACTGATCTTGCTTGAGGTATTGTGTTGCATGTCCTTATTGTACCATGTTCTTTGTACCAATCAAGCATGTGCAAAGAATTTAGTACGATTATTCGTCATGTCGAGCCAAAGTTCCGAACCGGAGATGCTGCTCTCAGTTGCCAAGGTTGCCAAACTAACGAACGTGTCCGAATGGGGAGTCCGCCAAGCGATCAAGCGCAAGCGGCTAAGGTCTGAGCCGGTGTTGATCGACAACAAGATGAGAGTCGCGGTTCCGCTTTCGGCTATGGTCGAGTATTGGAACTTGCCGGCTTCTAAAGTTCATCTGATCGAATCGGATGCCCGCCAACACGCTCGCGAAGCACCAGTGCAATTGGTGAAGAGGCTTTCTGCAAGCGTGTCCGGAGCCGTTGGCGGTGATCCTTAAGATGGCACGCTTCCTGTTCGGTCGGCGACAGGCCAAGCCCTCGAGTGGCCAGGAGTAGGAGTACTGGCTCAGCCGCCGCCGTCATGCTGGACGATCCGTCCAGGTCGAACCCGACTACGCAATTGCCGTCACGCTCGGGAAGCTGGTCTGTCACGCAGGCAGTCCAGTCCTCAACCCCGCAGATCATTTCCCGCGTTGGCACTTGCGGGAGGTTCAGATTGTAGGCCCGGAACGTGCTGAGCGAGTTGGAATTGGAGAGCGCCCGCCGCACCGCGTCGGACATGTAGCTTTCACTCTTGATTCCGCCGAGGCCCGGATTGGCCGCTTTCCACTGCGCCGGATCGTCAATCGGCGCTTGCGGATCAGCAGCGAATTCCGTCCACACCACCGCCGGATCGTCAGACCGCAACGCGAATTCGCCGAACATCGGCCCATCGCTGCGAATGCTGATGCAGAGCAGCCGACCGTCACGCCCGGATATCGGGCTGAAGACCGCATCCCACAAAGCGCGCTGATTTTCCTGTAGCAGGCCTGCTTCGTCGATGACGGCCAGATCAGCGCCAATCGCGTGTCCGGTTGCCTTGTCCACAGCGAGAATGTTAAGGCGCGTTCCGTCCGCAGCAAGGATGCAGCCCGGATAGGGAGCGCGCTTGACGGTCAGCGGTATTTCCGACGCTTCCGCCGTCAACTGAATCGCATCGCGCAATTCCACCGCGAGCCTCCCCGTGAGCGACACCACCACGCCGCGCCACTGCGGATGACGCAATGGCCCCATAAGGTAGCCGAGCAGAAGCGCCGCAATCAGGCCGGACTTGCCTTTCTTGCGGGCAACCGACAGGCCCGCGTCCCGGATCGCGGGAGCCATCACCGCTTGCAGGAATTCGGGCTGCCCCGGTTCCACTCGGAAGGGTTGCGGCGCAACGGCCCGGTAGGAACCCGGAGACGCTCTTCCGCCCATGACCAGCACGCGGAAACCTCATGGCCGGGCTTGCAGCGCGGAGCCGCCGAGACCTGCCAGCCCCTTTTCCGTGCTTCCGCCGCTTCCGCCTTGCGCCGCACCCGAAGCTTCCGCATTCCGAGCTTGGAACGCTCGCGACGCTCTGCCTTGGTCAGCGCCATCGTGCTGAGAACGTTCTTGCCCGATAACCGGCTAACCCGGTGGTCAGCGTTACAGGCCGCACCGGTCTAGAGCACCGCCGCCAAAACAGGCACAGGATTCGGAGGCAGGAACAGGCCATGAGGAGGTCAGTTTCGAAGCCCGCCGAGGCTGAGGCTCGGTATCAATCCGTCTTTGGCGATGTTTCGAGAATCATTGACGACGCCAAGGGATCCGCTACCCGTTCGGTGAATGCGGTCATGACCGCCGCGTACTGGTTGATCGGACCGCACATCGCCGAGTTCGAGCAGCAAGGGAAGGAACGTGCTGGCTACGGTGAGGAGATCATTAGGCGGCTCTCTGCCGACCTCTCGGCCCGGTACGGCCGAGGATTCTCGATTCGAAACGTGTGGCAGATGAAGGCTCTCTACCTCGCGTGGCCAATTCCGCAGACGACATCTGCAGAATCTGAGGGCGGAGCAACTCCACCGACAGCGACGGCAGAATCGTCGCTAGCTGGGATCGCTTCCTGCTTTACGTTGCCGTGGTCAGCCTATGTAACGCTGCTCTCGGTCAAGGACTTGCTTGCGCGCGAGTTCGACGAGACGGAAGCCCTGCGAGGAGCTTGGTCCGTTCACCACCTTGACCGGCAGATCAATTCCCAGTTCTACGAGCGCACCGCTCTTTCCAGTAAGAAGGCCGCCATGTTGACCGAGGGGAAGCAGGCACAGCCCGACGACGCCGTACTTTCCGAAGAGGCACTCAAGGACCCATACGTCCTCGAATTCCTGGACCTTAAGGACGAGTATTCCGAGACCGACTTTGAGGAAGCGTTGATCCGACGTCTGGAGACCTTCCTTCTGGAACTAGGCGGCGATTTCTGCTTCATGGGTAGGCAACGGCACCTCTGCATCGGCAACGAGTGGTACCGGGTGGATCTGCTGTTCTTTCATAGGCGACTTCGATGCTTGGTCGTCATTGACTTGAAAATTGGAAGGTTCACCCATGCCGACGCTGGACAGATGCACCTCAATCTCAACTACGCGCGGGAACACTGGGTCCATGACGGCGAGAATTCGCTGGTTGGGCTGATCCTCTGCGCCCAGAAGGATGCAGCTGTTGCCCGGTACGCGCTCGACGGGCTGCCGAACAAGGTGATGGCAGCCGAGTATCGAACCGTCCTGCCAGACGAGGACCTCTTGGCATCGGAAATCGACCGTACAGGGCAGGCGCTGGGTGCGCACGGATTGTTGCCTGGGAAGAAGTCGAAGCCCGGACCGGAAACGTGGCGCGACGAATCCAAGCAAGGCACGCCCGAAGCAGACAGATGAGAACCTGATGATCCCCGCAACCTGCAAGCACCTCGCCGAGGTCGACTTCCCAATTGCCGAAGTATCGCGGCGCGCAGCACGGGAGAAGTCGATTCGGCATGGCCATCCGTCGACGCTGCACTTGTGGTGGGCACGGCGGCCGTTGGCGTCGTCGCGGGCGATGCTGATTGCGCTGCTTCTGCCGGACCCTCGCGATCCAGACTGCCCGGAGGAATTCAATGACGAGGCACGCCGAATCCTCGACATATACCCGAGGCCACCGGGTTGGACGACAGACATCGACTCGGATCAAGATCTACGGAAGACGTTTTGAGGGGAATGCGGCTCCCCAATCGTAAGGGAGCGTCCGGGGCTCAGGTCCTAGGAAATCCGTTGAGGTCAGTGCAGCAAAGAGCTGTCGGCGAAAACGGAACCTTGATGTCAAGATCTTCTCAAATACTCAAGCAGCGATTCCTCCGTGTCCGTTCTGGTGGCCGGGCTCAAGGGGGCTCCAGCACAAGAATCCATCGAGACCGAACAATCACGCGATAGTCCGCGTGGCAGCTTGCATGGGCACCGGATTTGCGAAACACGTAACGACCACCACGGATTCATCGGCGACTCCGCTCTTGTGGCTAGGTCGAGAATCGTGTCCGGCGGTGAAGCTAGTTGGGTCTCGCGATTGATATGATCGCAGCCATGCGGATTGCGACTTGGTGTATCAATGGCATCAATTCGAAATTGCACTATCTCTGCCACTGGCTGGGCAGAAGGAAGCCTGATGTCGTCGCTCTCCAGAAGACCCTTGCAGCAACGGATCAGTTCCCTGAGGAAGCGCTGCAGCAAGCAGGTTATGAATCTGTTATTCACACTCGGGACGGGGAATTCCGGAATGGCTGGGGAGTTGCCGTATTGAGCCGAAAGACACTTCCCAAACCGAAAATCTTGCAGGTGGGCCTGCCCGGACAAGACGACCGCGGCGCGCGGTTCCTGACTGTGGATATGGGCGATCTGGAATTCTCGTCGGTCTATGCGCTATACGGGAATCCAAGGAAGTACGGAATTGAGGGAGCCATTGAGCGCAAGATCGCGTGGATGAGGCGATTGCGTGAACACGTTGGCAAGCAACCTACCCTCTCAGGACGCTGCATGTTGGCAGGTGATTTCAACGTTGTTTCGGATGGCAATGCGATACCAAGGACGTTGAATCATACAGAAGGAGAGAGAGGAGCTAAGCGCCTTGCTTGACGTGGGATTCGTCGACTTGTACCGCCACCGTCACCCCCACAGCCGGACGGGTTGCAACTACGGATTCAACCCTCACGAGCCTGTTGCTTCGAGACTTCACCGGATCCTTGGCACCGAAGCCGTTGCCGACCACCTCCATGAAGCTTGGGTTGACTTGGAGTATCGAAAGAACTCAAGGGCCCAATCAGCTCCTGTGATCGTGGATCTTTCTGGCGAAGCATAGCTTCTCAGGTGGAATACATGGCTAATTCGACCAGCCCTCCCGGAGCTTTCAGCCGCTCAGCCATCGGGACTTAGGAGCACTCGGATCCAGGGGTTGCCTTCATGACGTCTGAACAGATCGCTGCACTCACATCTAATGGCGAGTCCGAAACCCTAGAATTCAAGGCCACGACTGGCACACGTCGCGAGGCGGCTGCAACCGTGTGCGCAATGCTCAACCAGCGCGGTGGACGCGTGCTGTTTGGCGTTACGCCGGACGGCACCGTATTGGGCCAGCAAGTCAGCGAGCGGACGATCGAGGAAGTGAGCGACGAAATCCGAAGGATCGATCCGCCCGCGTTCTCAGAGATCGAGAGGGTCCGATTATCAGAGGCGCGGGAAGTCATCGCGGTGCAGGTGAGCCGCGGGGGTTCGCCACCATATCAGTACCGGGGCGCCTCCTTTCGACGTGTCGGCAATACGACCCGGGTCATGTCGGGCGACGAGTACAATCGGATGCTCTTCGAGCGGATGCATAGTGAGCGGCGCTGGGAAAACCAGCCCGCCGACGGGTGGACGGTTGACGACCTCGACGTGGGGGAAATCCGCAAAACGGTGGCGGAAGCCGTGCGAATCGGGCGACTGAGCGAACCCGACGGTCGGGAACCGGAAGAGTTGCTGCGGGGCCTAGGTCTACTACGTGGCGGCGTCTTATTCCGGGCGGGGGCGGTGCTGTTCGGGAGTACCGAACGCCTCGAGTACGACATGCCGCAGTGCCTGTTACGTGTGGCCCGATTCCGGGGCCTCGACCGGTCCGAGTTCCTTGACAACCGACAGTTCAACGGCAGCGCCTTCACGCTGCTAGCGAGCGCGGAGCGGTTTCTGCGCGAAACACTTCCCATTGCCGGCCGGTTCGAGTCGGGCCGCATGGCTCGGATCGACGAACCGCTCTACCCGCCTCTGGCCACGCGAGAGGCGCTCGCGAACGCCTTTTGCCATCGCGACTATGCGATGGGCAGCGGCTCCATCGGTCTCGCAGTTTACGACGACCGCCTGGAGGTGACATCTACTGGCCCACTTCACTTCGGGTTGACGCCGGACGACTTGTTCGGGCCGCACGAGTCGAGGCCTTGGAACCCGCTGATCGCGCGAACCTTCTACCGCCGCGGCGTCATTGAGGAGTGGGGTCGCGGGACAATCAAGATGGCTGAACTTGCGACCGCCGCTGGGTTGCCCCGCCCCGAGATCGAAGAACGCGGCGACTGCGTGACAGTGCGCTTCCGCCGCGCGGACTACGTGCCATCTGGACGCAACGGTAATGACCTGCTCGAGCGACAGGAGGCGATTCTCGCTCTTCTGGCCCACTCGGAGGACGGTCTACCTTTGCGCGAGATTCTCGCCCGACTACCCCTGAGAACCAGTGAACGCCAAGTAAGGAGGGCTTTGGCAGCACTGCGAAACCGCGGGTTGGCGCAGTCTTCTGGACGTGGCCCTGGGGCCCGGTGGAGGCGAATTCCATCTGGATCAAGGTGAATTGGACCCCGCACAGTTCTCCGGGGTCTTATTGGGGGCTTATTGGGGTCTTATCGGGGTCTTATTCCTGTCGGCTCAGCTCTGCGGTGGAGGGGGACGTCAAGACGGAGGACACGGATAGCATCCAGTGATGTGCCGCCGTTTCAGCTTGAGTACCGTGCAGTGGCAATGATGATCTTCATGAAGGACGAATCCCCTATTGGGAGTTCATGGCGGAGGAAGAGGGAATCGAATGATTTATATAACTTGCTGAAAATAAAGGTTTTATTGTATTAGGAGAGTCAATTTCCCCACGATTCTCCCCACTCGCTTCTCTACCTGAGGCGGCCTGGTCGCCCGCTCGTCGCGAGATGCCTCGGCCAATCTGATTGCCCGCTTCGAATCCAAGCTGGATGCGATGCGCTCCGTGGCGAATTTCCAGTGCTGGCTGATGGGCCTCGAATTCGCGACCAAGGTCTGCTTCCCACGGGACCGCTCTCGCGCTCCCCGGTCCCTTCCCCCGACGTAGGCTCCGCCCGCCTTTTATGTTGGGGAGAGTGAGGCCGGAGAGTGACAGGGTGCTTGGAGAGCGGGGGCCAGTGAGGCCTGATGCCGGCACGATCGGCAGATCCAGCGGTTCCGGATCGTGGTCCGGGCCGAAGGCACCTGTTGAAGGGGTGTACATTCGCACAACACGGTCCATGCGCTACCGCTCGATCCCTTCACGCCACGCCCTGCACGTCCTGCCCGAGACGGGCCTGCGGCTGTGCGGAGCAGGAAAAGAACCTCGGAGAAGGCTCCCGGACTGGCGTGGGCGTGATCCGGACCCCTAGTCCGGGCCGGAGAGCTACCGCAGCGATCGGTCGAAATCGGATAGGGGAATGGCATCGGAGCATATCGAGTTGTCGCCGTCAAGTTCGGACTTGCGGCGGCGGAAGACCGATTGCCCGTGCCCGCTCCCGACGGACCACGTCGAGTAGTCCCGAGCGCCGAGCGCTGCGTGACCCGGCCTCGCGTATTGGGGTCGCCGGTCAGTTTGTCGGTGTAGGCCAACTCCAAGCCCGCTTTCAAAAGGGCGTCGGGGTGAAACTTCGGTCACTGGTCACGAAGAAGACCCCTGGGTCGTCGGCACGTATCGCGATGACGATCATGGGGACGCTAGGGCCGAATGTCGACCTGATTTCTGCTAGCGAGTTCCTGGTATATGTACTGCTCGATTCCTATTGGACCAAGCGCCATCTAGCATCTAGTCAAAATTCAGCTCACTCGCAACCTCAGAAAGTGTACGGCCATGATTCACAAGTTCTCGTACGGCCATTGACACTGAAAGCGTAGCATCAATTACCATCGATTGCGGTGGATCAATATCCTTTGTCCTAATCTTCCACCCGGACGACTCCAGTTTTTCGACTGACCGCTTACCAGCACGCCCCATCCATTTCCCAACCTGCTTCCGCTCCAGCTGTCCACTGCTATTCCAAGCGAGATTTACGACAATCCTCCTACCAAATTCATCGCCAGTCACGGTAATCACCAAACCTGAGACCAGATTGATTGTAGCCGCTACTCTGTCGTCGTCCCATTCATAATTCCTACCACACCTAGCAACAATCTCTTCCGCCACCAATTCAGCCGATACTACCTTCCGAGGGCGAATATATGTATCGTGCAATCTATTTAACTCATCTCTAATTTGTGACATATCCCACCGGTCTGCCTGCCGATTCTGCGTTGCCCGAATTATCAGGCGAGCGTATCAATACGGTAGAGACATCCACTGGTCTCTACGTCGATTCAAAGCCGCCTTTTGTACAAGCTCTGCCCAATCTCGGTGCTGATTTTGCGCGGGCATTGGATCTATTCCAGAGATCATAAAATACAGTGTCATCCCAACACCAAAAGAATCGACTGCCGCGTGTCTAGTAGAGGCTCCTTGAGTGGCCTGAATCTGTTCAGGAGCAAGATACCCCGCAAGGGCCCCCCGGATGACTGATTGTTCAAGAGCGCCCTGATGCCACGAAAGATCAAAATCAAGGACTACAACGCGCCAGTCATCCGGCTTGCTATAGAAGCATTCGAGCATAATATTTGACGGGCGAAGATCACGATGGAGCACACGTTCTGGTATGGTGTGAGCACGATACAGGACGTCAGTAACCTCGAGACCAATTTTTAGAATCGAACCCCAATCATTGACTTGATGTGCTCCGCAGGCCTCTAATAGTGACGGGCCCTCGATCCAATCCATCACCACAAATGCAGGAATTTCAGACGCCTTTCTGTACGCAACCATTCCGGCTACATTACGATCCATTAGAAAGCGCATTGATCGAACGCCACGACGGAAACTCTGCAGCAGAAGTCGTTCACGCCGAATCTCCTCTAAGAGGACCTTGATAGCAACCTGATTTCCATCTGGATTGGTTGCACGGTAGACGCGACCGAATGCACCCTTACCGACTTCTTCTATTAGAGAGTATCCGAGAAGCTTGTTCCTAGGAGAGGAAACTGAAGTATACCATGCCCGATAGATTGCTTCGTCATAACTTGCTGAAAACCTCTCATAGTCCGAGTATGGATCTGGTACATCTCTATTGAGAAGCCTTTTTGCATGCGCATTCAATACCGCACGAATTGTTTCTGCTGGCAACTCAGAGAGGTCCTCCACCGACGGAAGAGATCCGTTGTCTTCTTCGGTTATATCTTGAAGAACTACTGGAGGAGGAGATGGCTCTTCACTGGGAACAAACTCCAGAATATCGTCGAAGAATTCGACAATCTCGGGATGACCATCGTATCGTATCAGTTGGATTCCTGACTCTTCGGCCCACCGGTCAGTACGTAAATCGGTCCGATTCGTCAACCAATAGTGAGGACCTACATCGCAACCACTTTTCGTAAGGGCCTCAATGTGACCGCCGGCGGCAACATCGTCAGCGCTAATCCCAATGAACAAGACCGTGGTGGTTGTGAGGCAACTTGTAATAAATGTACGGTATTCGGCAGAGTCTAGAAGATACGTTAGGTCGCGCTGCGTTAGAACCCAAGAAGATGTATCTTCAGCGGTGCCGTGGAGGTTCGCCACAAAGGGACGAGGGTTTTTGAGTAAATGTAAGAATTTTCCCGCACGCCGCCCCGTAAACTCTGTCGGTAAACGTCCGGGTCTGACTTCGCCCAACGCTCTTGTGGCAAGGCGATCCAAGTTTAGATTTAGTACTCCTGCGACCCCCAACCGCCAAATGTATTTGTATATTTGGGGACAATCGGCAGTTAATGCTGGTTGGAGCGATTCACGTATTGCGTTACGGAAACTTGCCTTTCCCAGTTGTTCGCGCAAGATATGGAATGCTATCCAATAGTTCGGCTCTTGTTCTGCACGGTCTGCTGCGGATCGAAGAGATCTTGAGTCAGACTCTGATATGGAGGCCGCTTTTTCTCTTAGCTGTCTCACTAGCCGGTGTTTTAGCTGAGGCCATGTTGGCAATCCAGCATCGGTGCTAAGGCCCGATCCCGCCCAGACGACAATCTTACTTGTTTTCTCTGCAAGAATTGACCTCAAGTGTTGGTGTGGAG
This sequence comes from Bryobacterales bacterium, assembly GCA_965218615.1. Lineage (GTDB taxonomy): Bacteria > Acidobacteriota > Terriglobia > Bryobacterales > UBA6623 > VXMF01. The sequence continues at coordinate 2,286,368 of CBDCLH010000008.1, read as the reverse complement.
TTTGGTCGCGGTTGAACGGCATCTACAAGCTTCAGATCGAGTAAAGAGGTGATTCTACCACGGCATTGCTCAGGCGGTTCAAGGTTGCATACCTCGATGGGTTGAGGAGGGTGAGATCCTGCCGCACCCTCGTGACGTAGGTCTGCAACCCGGGAGAATCTGACCAGTGACCTCTTAGGAATACTACATGCATGTCTCGGAGCATGTGGCGAGTCGCAACTGGTTCACCCCGCATTCCCGCTGATTCGTGGGCGGACTAACGGGCTAGGCAAACGTAAGCATTCAGGTCTCGGGGCGCTACAGTTCAGCGCTGTCGCAGAACCAGGAGAGTAGCGCAGGGACAGGCGAACTGGATTTCTGGGGCAACCTCAACGCTGCGGCAAGGAGTTCCGGTGTGGCCGGAGGAGCAACCGGTCGGCGTCGGTGGAGCGGGTGGATGGGCAAGCAAGCATAGAACGGCTGAGCACTTAACTTTGCCTGGGCAACCTTGCCATCGTAGGATTGGGCGGTCAGCCCAGTCGTTGTGGGCAGGACGAAGTCCAGCAAGAACGGACAGCCAGTCGGGGGGCGGACCGCGTGCGCTCGCTGCGAGCAACTCCAACGCGCACTCGAGGCGGCACAGTCCGACTTGCAGGCTGCGCAGGAACGGGAGGCTGGGCTGCAAGCCCGGCTGGCGAACCTGCAACGGTCGCTGTTCGGACGCAAGAGCGAGGTCACGCCAGCGGGCGAGGACGACCCGTCCGCCACGGCGGGAGTCGCTGCCGACCCGTCGGCCGACGAGACACCGTCGGCCGAAACGCCCGCGCCGGGTCCGTCCGCGAGCGAGGATCCGGCGGTCCGGCCGCGCAGGAAGCGCGGGCGGGAGCCGGGTTCGCCGACCCCGCCGCGCGAGCAGCGGCCCGGCCTGCCCGTGGTGCTGGAGTGGCTGGACGTGCCCGAGCCGGAGCGCCGCTGTCCGGACTGCGGGACCGCCTACGTGCGGTGCGGGCACAAGACCAGCTGGTTGTACGAGATGGTCTGGAACGCGCTGGTGCGCAAGGTGGTGCGCCAGCGCTATGGTCCGGACTGTGACTGTTCCGCAGCCCGGCCGGTGATCGCCCCGCCGGCACCCCGGCTGGGCACCAGCCAGTTGGGCACCAGTGTGTGGGCCTGGTGTCTGATCCAGGTCTACGCGCTGTTCCGTCCGCAGGCGGCGGTCGCCCGGGATCTGGCGGCACTGGGACTGCGCGTGCCGCACTCGACGCTGTCGACGGGATTGCGGCGGCTCGCGCATCTGTTCGAGCCGCTGGACGCGGCGATCGGGGCGTATCAACAGCAGCAGCCGGTGGCCCAGGCCGACGAGACCTCCTGGCCGGTGCAGTGGCTGGCCAGGAGCGAGGACGGCAACAAGGATCCGCCTCCCCGCGGGCGGCAGAAGCCGAAGTTCTGGCTGTGGGCCTGTCTGGCCGGCCACACGGTCCGCATGCGGATCCTGCCGACCCGGGGCCTGGACTCCGCCCGGCAATTGCTCGACTCGTTGGTCGGCAAGAACGGGTTGACGGTGCTGGTGTGTGACTGCTACAGCACGTACAAGGCCTTTGCCAAGCGGTTTCCGGACTTGGTGGTGCTGTCCCACTGCTGGGCGCATATCCGCCGCAATTTTGTCCGGGTCGGCACCGGTCACCCGGAACTCAAGGCGTGGGCGCAGGAGTGGGTCGAGCGGGTTGGCGGGTTGTTCCGGCTGCACCGACAGCGGCTCCAGCAGTGGGATCGGCAGCAACCGCTGGAGCGGCAGAGCGGGGAGTTCGCGGCGCTCCAGCAGGAGTTGCAAGCGCGGGTGGAGGAGTTGTTCGAGCGCGCCCGGGAAGAGGGCGGGGAGCGCAGGATCGACTGGATTCTGCTCGACCAAGCGGGCCAGGGCCGCAGCCGGCACGGGGCCGAGCTGGCCCGTGTGGAGGCGCAAGGGCGGGCCTTGGGGGCCTTGCTGAGTCACCGGGAATCGCTGAGCCGCTTCGTGGGGGACCCACGGATCCCGCTCGACAGCAATTTGTCGGAGCGGGTTCTGCGGGGGCCGGTCATCGCCCGCTACACCAGCTTCGGTTCCGGCGGGCCGGACGGTGCGCGAGCGGCGGGTCTGCTGTTCGGCGTGCTCGCGACCGTGCGCCTGGCGGGCCTGAACCCGTATACCTGGACGCTGGACTGGCTGGCGGCCTGCGCCCGCCATGGAGACAAGGCCCCGCAACAGCTCGATCCCTGGCTGCCGTGGCGCATGAGCGAGCCGCGTCGCGAACAACTCCGCAAGGCCCCGGTGGACTGGATCGGGTCCGTCGCCCCCGGCGGGGACACCGAGCTGGGCAAGGCGGCCTGAATGGCCCGTTCCGCCGCCGAGCTGGACCCGCGCATCGTGCGGCTGGCCTCGACCACCTTCTGCGGCCACCGCCTGCGACGCAGCCAGATCGCGGACATCCAGGAGATCGTCACCAGCTTGCCCCTGCTGAGCCGCACCGAACTGGGCCACACCGTCTGCGAGTACCTGCGGTGGCAGACCCCTCGCGGCAGCAACCGCATCCAACTGGCGATGCGCCTGCTGGAGGAACTCGACCGGCTCTCGATCCTCGCCCTGCCCGCCCGCCAAGGCCTCGGACGCGGTCGCCAAGGGCCCCTCTCGCTGGGCGACCGCAGTGCGCCCCAGGCCCCGGTCGACGGCCCCCTGCAACAGCTCGAGCCGCTGAGGTTGCGGCTCGTCAACGGCCGCGACGAGGCCGCCCTGTGGAACGAATTCCTCGCCCGCTACCATCCACTGGGCTATCGCCAGCCGATCGGCTCCCACCTGCGCTACTTCCTCCAAGACCGTCAAGGGCGCCTGCTGGGCTGCCTGCTGTACGACTTCGCCGCCCGCTACCTGGCGGTGCGGGACCGCTGGATCGGCTGGCAGGACCAGCCCCGCCGGCCGCTGGAGCGGGTGCTGCGGCAAGCCCGTTTCCTGCTGTTTCCCTGGGTGCGCGTGAAATGCCTGGCGTCGAAGGTCCTGGGACTGAGCTTGCGCCAGCTGGCCGCGGACTGGCAGCGGGTCCATGGAGTGGTCCCCGTTCTGGTCGAAACCTACGTCAGCGACCAGCACAAGGGAACCTGCTACCGAGCCTCGAACTGGCACTATCTGGGACAGACTCAGGCACGCGGTGCATGGGGCACGGCGCCCGCGAAGACGCCCAAGGCTGTTTTCGTGTATCCGCTGCGGCGGGACTGGCAGACGGTCCTGCTCGGACAAACACGCCCTGCGCGCTCCCGCTAGATGCCCGCCTCCTCGGGCATCCTCAACAGCGGCTCAGCCGACCTCTCGCGCCCCCGCTTCTGAATGCTTACGGCGTTTCATCTATATTCGATCGAATGGTATGAAGACTGCGTCCGTTGGTTTGTCGATGATCGACTTGTTCATGAGCGGGTAAATTGGGAACCAACTCCCATTCCACACCTTCCAATGCAGTTCCACATAAACCTTTGGGCGTCTCGCTCATGGAAGCTGACAGGTCGAGTTCAGGAAAATCACCTTCCGACGCAGAGCCGAGTAAGGGAAGTTGGGTGGTATTCTTGGCCGTCTTGGTAGCGGGAGTTAGGCCATCTACGGCCGGCAGAAAGCCGTTTGGAAAGGGGATTACATACGAGACTCCCGAAACAGGGGTTGACAGATTCGGGAATTTCCTGTAGAATAGTTATGTAAGAGGTTGATATGGAAGTTGCTAAGAAGGGGCCGGGAAAGCACTATCGAAAGGGGCTTTCGGTTTCGGAATTCTTCGAGATGTTTCCGGATGACGCTACGGCAGAGGCCTGGATCGTGCCGCGGCGCTGGCCCGGAGGGGTCTGCTGCCCGCGTTGCGGTTCGCTGAACGTAAACACGAGCGCAAAGCGCAAGTCCATGCCGTTCCGCTGCCGCGAGCAGGTCTGCGATGCGAACTTCAGCGCTAAGACCGGTACGTTCATGCACTCGAGCAAGATCGGCTACCGGGATTGGCTGTTTGCCTTCTACCTGCTCTCGACCAATCTCAAGGGAGTCTCTTCCATGAAGCTGCATCGTGACCTGGGCGTGACGCAGAAGACAGCATGGCATCTGGCGCATCGCGTGCGGAAAGCGCTGCAGTCCGGCGGGTTCCAGTTCTCCGCTCCGGTCGAGGTAGACGAGACCTATATCGGCGGCAAGCGGAAGAACATGAGCAACGCCAGGCGGCAGGAGCTGGAAGGAACCGGCAGGGGCGCCGGGGGCAAGACGGCCGTGGTCGGTGCGAAGGACAGGGCGACCAAGCACGTCGCGGCCAAGGTCGTTGGGTTCACTGACAAGGAAACGCTGCAAGGGTTCGTGCAGGACTGGGCCGACTTGCAGGCTACGGTCTATACGGATGAGGCCGGCGCCTACGAGACGCTGCCGTTCGACCACGAAACGGTCAAGCACTCGGTGGGCGAGTACGTGCGGGGCAAGGCTCATACCAACGGAGTCGAGTCCTTCTGGTCGATGCTCAAGCGCGGCTATATTGGAACGTACCACCACATGAGCCCGCAGCACCTGCAGCGCTATGTGGACGAGTTCAGCGGGCGCCACAACGTCCGCGAGCTGAACACGCTCCAGCAGATGGGCGAGATTGTCGCATCCGCGGCCAACACCCGGCTGCGTTACAAGGACTTGGTGGCGTGAGCTGCGGCCAGTCCCCGGGAGAGGCCGTTGCAGCGGTACCGGGACGTGCCTGTACTGGCCGCCACGAGATGGCGCTAGCGAACTGGGAAAGGCAGACGCTCTGGACGGGGACAACCGCGCCATCATGCGCGGGCTGCACAGCGAGTCGGCGGACCTGATCTACCGCGACCCGCCCTGCAACTCCAGCCAGACGTACAGCGCGCCGAGCGGTTCCCAGGCCGCAGGGGCAGCCTGCAAGGATACCTGGACGTTGGCTGCCGCCGCTATCGCTTGGATCGGCCTGATTGCCGAGAAGGAGCCGTGCTGAAGGAGCGCGGGCTGGTAGTCTGAACCGGGAGGGAGAGAAGTGCACAAGAAACCCAAACCGAGAATCGTGGAGCTGGTACGGACCGACTACCAGCCGACCAAGGCCGAGAAGGAAGAGGTATTCACGATCGAAGCCTCCATGGAGGAGATCGCGGACGCGGTACTGTCCCCGGTCAATGTCCGTTGGATCGACAGGCCCCGAAACCGGAGGTTGCGCAAGTGAGCTGTCAACCCCTGTTTCGGGAGTTTCGTATGTAATCCCCTTTGGAAAGGGTCTCTGTATTGACAGTGTGTAAGCAGTTAAGATCATGCAATAGGTCAATTCTCGCTGGAAACAAATGTGAATGGAGCCTAGAGGGGGTAGCGAACCACGCAGCACAAACGTCCTTCGTGCGAGCCGCATGGCCGGAAGGCGTTGCAGAGCCGGAAGCGCTCGAACTCGCTCGCAGCGCCCTGCCCAGTCGCCGTCGGCACCAACAGCGCGGCGAGGGCGAGGGAGGCCGGGATCCTGCGCATGGGGACAGGCTCTGACTTCCGAACATGTGATCAATTTCGCCTGTCACGATTTCGGCGGCATCTGGTCTGGTGCGGGGCCAACGGTCGGTAGTGGAACTGGTATCGACAGCCGGAGTCCCGCCGTATTCACGCCATTCTGCCGTGTTTTCGGAAGGCCGGCAGGCAAGGACGACACTGACTGGGAGTGAGTCGCAGGGCTGAAGGTGAAGCTGACAAGAAGTAGAAGGCGGCTCGGTGATTCATAGTGACACTTAAATTGATCACTCCAGGACGCGTCAAGCGCGTTCCGAGTGGCACAGCCAGCACGTAACTCCTTGTTGGCAAGCCAGTTATCTGGAATCTTCCGAAAAGCACCTGCTTACCATGTTCGGAAGTCAGAGGCTAGCAGGGCTGCCGGAGGCGCCCCACACTTCTCTGTGTCCGATAATGCTGATGGTCGGACACCCTAGGGGGTTTTTCCGGGAGAGGAGATGGGACGAACAAAGGCAGTTGTGGAGCTACTCAAGGAATTTGGCAAGCTCTATACCGGTACGGAATGGGCTGAACTGGACGCGGAATCACTATCGCTCGTTCGAAGCGATCCTTTCGCGTTCCTGATCGCAGTGGCCTTCGATCAAGGCATGCCGTGGCAGAAGGCATGGCAGATTCCGACGGAGATCAACCGGAGAGGCTTCTTGGACCCCAAGCGAATGGCGTCCATGTCGCAAGCTGAGCTGATCGGTCTGCTGGAAAGCCTGCCGAGACGCCCTAGGCGGGGCACGAAGCGAGGCGCCAGGACCTTGTCGGATGCGGCCCGCTTGGTCTGCGAGCGATTCAACGGTGATGCAGGAGCCATCTGGACAAACTCGTCACCCGCTGAGGTGCAGAGGACCTTGCAGGGAATCTACCAAATCGGCCCCGGGATCGCCTCAATGGCGACTCGCATCCTGTACGACGATTTCGGCTGCTTCCGTGAGCAGGAACGGCAGATCGACGTAAAGCCGGACACACACTTGATCCGCGTGTTTCAGCGACTTGGGTTTATCGACAACGATTCGGAGAAAGAAGCTGTAAACGCAGCTCGACGCCTCAATCCGGAGTTTCCCGGAGCCTTGGATTGGCCAGCGTGGCGGATCGGCAATCTTTGGTGCCACCCGACAAGACCGAACTGCGCCCGATGCCCGTTGACCAAGAACTGTCCGAAGCGGATATCGGCACCGGAGCCAGCCGGGCCTCCTCGCCGTACCACGGGCAAGGAACGGGCCTCGGTTGCACCGCGCCTGTCGAGATCCTCCGCACCCGGCGCTGGTGAAGATCCTGACTACTCCGTCTACCCGGGCTGGGTCAAGGCTAGCGAGGAATCTCGGACTCTGTTCCGCGAGCTCAAGACGTTGGTGGACCAGTTGGGCAGGGTGCGCACGGACGCCGCCACGACTGTGATCTCATTCAAGTGCATGGCTGCGGCCGGCCGTCGCGCGCCGGTCTTTGCCTACGTCTATCTGCGTGTGCGGAGCGGGCTCCGGGTACTCATCCACGAGAAGCACGTGCGCGACATCCCGCTCGAGGACGGCTTCACCCGCCCCAACGATGGCGGTCAGTACCGAGAGATCGTCATCCGCGACAGGGAACAGATCCGAAGGGCGGAGCCGCTGTTGCATGCGGCCTACGCTAGTCTCAGCAAATCCACATCCTACATAGAGAGCTGACAGGGACCGCCCGGCTGAACGCGGGGAACGCATTCGGGTGCGACCATTCTGGAGGATAAGGGCGGATTATCGGACACGGAGGGGACGGCTCTCGGTGGCCTCCAGCCCGCCGTCAAGGGGTGGTGGGCTGCATTGGGTGTGAATGCAACAGGGCTGGGCCCAGTTTGTCCGCACCAAGTGGAATCCGAGGACATCGCCGCAGTCGAGACCCGCGGCAACCAAGCACTGGACTCCGAATCGGACCGCGCATCCTGTGAGCGGCGCATTCAGGTTCGCAAGCCTTCGGGCGACACCTCTGCGACCCTCGGGGCGCACGGCCTTCGTGCAAGGAAAGATCTAGGGAGCGACCTCTCCGCAAGGCCCGGCTGTACAAGCGAGGGCCGTTTTCGGGGGGGCGCTCCCGCCCCGGCGATGTTTCGGGCTTCCGGAGCCAGTCGTCCCGCCCGGTCTTGGAACTCCCTGTTGAAAACGGGTTTACGCGGCTATAAGTGTTGCGCTGAGTGTGCTAACCATGTGTTCCAGGCGCCCCGGAGATGTTGCGCCGGGACAATTTCCCCGCAACAGGGCACGAGTGCGAGTTTGCCGGCCCGTCCCTCAGGAAGTCCCACAATCTGAGAGCAATTCTAGGCGGGAGGCGCTGGCCAAATCGCGTTCCCTTCCGGGCCAAGGGCGGGCGGCTGAGTCTGGAGGCGTTACGCACAAAGCGAATCCTGCCAAAGCGTACCCTAAACAACTCACCCGAACCCTGCTTTCACGATTCAATGACGATATCCCTATCGCCGGCCATTCTAGTCGCCGCGCAGGTTGGGACCAGTTGCCTGCTCGGAACGGCTCGGGGGCGCTGTGTGGCGATTCTAGGGCGGTTCTGGACGATCCTCGCTGAGAGGTTTGGGGCGCGTCGGACCCTCAGCGGCAGGATGGCCGGTTTTCGGCTATGCACTAGTGAGTCAGTCTGACGGCGCAAATTGAGCCGTTCTAACTTTCCTCTTTTCCCATTCTTCAGCGAACTTCACAGCCGCGGCCCCTTTTGGATGACACTGTTTGTGAACAAGGGCCGCATTCTCCAGCACGGTCTTGCCGCCGTGTTGGTGTTCTTTCACATGATGAATCTCGGAGTCATTCCATACGACGCTACTTCTACAAACTGCACATGTCTTTCGCTGCTGCCAATAGACCAACTCCCGCATTTCCCTTGAGAACTGACGACTTGGATCTTTGTGGACGGTAGTAGGAATTTTCGCCAACATCTGCGCAATGTAGAAGGAATGCCGTAAAGAAATGTTCTCGCCCCGATCGCTGTTTACTCGGGTCTAATTGCCGTATTGTGACCAATAGATGTACTTTGGATTAGACTCATCAACCTTGGATGCTCCTCTCAAGTTGAGCAAGAAGACATCCAAGGCGGATGCGAACTCGTCATGCCATGCAGGAGTAAAGTCATCCTGCAAGCGATTGACCAGAAGCGCAGCGTGAATCGCATCGTGGCCCCTAAGCCGCGGTCGCTTACCATCCCTAAGCAACCTGTGCAGTAGGTCCAACACCCCCCAAATCCTCCGGCTCTCCGCTCCATCAGAGTCGAAATCCAAGTTATCATAGTATAAGTCGTCAATTGCTATTGCATTGATGTCCGGGATATTAGCGCCAAGTCGTCGCATTTGGGTTAAAAGTAGAGAAGTTATTTGGGCCGCTAGTTGCCGTGTTTTTCCTCGGTCGCTACCCGGTCTCGCTCCCATAACATCTTTGAAGAAGTCGTGGCCCGGATACTTCGTGACTGCAGGCTTGCCCCCCAAACGTAATATAAAGTCATTCATGCCGCCTGGCATGGCATCACGCCGTTCCTGGGCGTTTAAAGCACTACCTGCTTGGAGCCGGATGAAAAGGTCTCGGATTTCATTGGTATCATTGGACTCAATCATAGCAAGAGAGAGTTTCGTTCTTAGGAGAAGGTGCTGAAACTCTGGCGAAAGCTCATGGAAGTATTTTCCCGCCCATGGACACGGATCATCGAGCAAATAGCGAGGGAACTTGGCTTTATTGTTTTCTGTGCTGGGATCAAAAAGACGGAACGCACCTTCGACATAATTGTAGATGGCCGTGAGCCGCTGCTGTCCATCAATGATTTCGAGACTGTCACGCCTAAAACCTGCGATTTCGTCTTTTCTTTCATGGAGGTATAGCAAGGGAAGCTTAAATCCCCGAAACAGTGAGTCGATCAGCCTCTTTTGCTGAGCCTCGGTCCATACTACGCCCCGCTGGTACTCGGGATTTGCTATCATCATTCGCGATTTGAACAGGTCGACAAGGTCCCGAATCGGTCTTTCGTCCGGAGTTGTTTTCATGTCTGGTCTCTTGAGAAATGTACGTGCTGAGGCGGTTCGTCGGTTTCCTGTGAAAAGCCATCGCCACTCCGCTGGCGGCTTGGTTCAGCGAGCGGATCGGCCCTGACCCCGGACCAGCGGAGGTGGAGTGCCTTCCGCGGTTTGCATCCGATGAGCAGTTTCAGCCAATCCGTCGCGAGCCGGAACGGCCATTCGCTTTGGGACGGTCGCATAACTGCTCGCGGCTTCATCAGGTCGCCCACGCCCTGGAGCCAGCCGATCAGCCGACGGGGGTACCGGATGATGTTGATATACCCGTTCCAGGCGCTTTCGGGTCGATGGCCCCGTGCAATGGCGCAGGCGAACATGGTGAGCAGTATCGCACGACAGTGGTTCACGCCGAACCGAGCGGCACCGTGTGCGATCGCTGTCGTATCAGCTGCGGCGTTGGGCATGTCTGCCGCACGGGCATCCATGCTACCATCACAGACTAATAGCCATTTCATGGCCCATAGGTCACTCGGTGCCCGCGTTTAGGTGGAGCAACGATACGCCGGTGTGACTGCCGCAAGGCTGGAGCAGTGAGTCATGGAGAACAGTTTCAAGGACCAAGTAGCAAGGATAGACCGCCTAATGACAATCCTCGAGGCGGATGATTCTCACGCTTTGGTTAGTGGCTTAGACAACATCGACGTGATTGTCTTTACGTGTCAGTCGATGTGGCACTTGAAAGATTGGATTCTCAAAGATCCTCATTTTCGTGCACGAGATCAAAAAGGGCTGATAAGAGACATTCATGAATCCAGCTCCTTGCGTGTTTGTGCTGATCTAGCGAACCGATCAAAGCACCTATCTCTGGAAAATCCAAAGACCAATGCCGAACTGTCAGACCTGACTGGTGTCCACTTCGAGCCAGCAAAGGGAATTTTTCGAGTCATGTATTATGTGGTGTGTAATGATCCTTCCGAGGAGTACCACGGTATGGAGATATGGGACCTTCTTCGGTCTTGCCGGGATGAATGGCAGACAATCATTGATCGACATTATCTCTCACGGGTTTATGACGATTGGGCAGCACTTGTCAACGACCCGCCCACTTTGATGGGTGAAGGTGACTAGACTCTAAATTCCCAAGACCTAGCGATCTCAAACGCGTAGTAGAAACAAATTCCGACCCGAGGCTCGACCGGGACAACCTCGCAAACCAGGATAGCGGTGCAGGAAGGTCCGATAGTCCGAGGCGTCCGTCTCAGCGACGCCTCGCGGATGCCCCGCCTTCCTGCAAGGAAAGATCCCTGGAGCGATCTCCTCAAGGGGCCTACTTGCGCAAGCGAGGGCTGTCTTCGGGGCGCTCCCGCCCCGTTGGTGGTGCGCCGGGGCATTTTCCCCGCACGAGCGCACGACAGGGGCCTAGCTGGCCTGACCACAGCCCCATCCTGGGGAAAGGGCATGGTGCAGGCGCTGCAGGCCGACGTGGTGCCGGCGTTCAATCACGCCTTGGTCCGAGATCGAGCCGTCGATCCTCGGCACAGTGTTCGAGTGCGGATTCGATCCCGAAAATCGCGGCCTGAGTCCATACGCACGTTCAGGCATCGTCTGAGAGATAGTCCGCCCAAGGCTGCATCAGGATCCGCCGTCGATTGAGTAGGTCCGATCGCGCATAGCCCGCCTCGACCTTGCTCTTGACCGCATGCGCCAAACACGCCTCGGCAACCTCACGCGGCTGGATGGCGGTAGGGACAGCAGTTGCCCGCTGCCCCCCGCGCGGATCCGTACGTGCCCGCTAGGGCATACGGCTCTTATCTTGAGTGCTTCACGGCAAATCTTTGGTCGGGCCAGGGGTGCAGGATGCGCGTGCTTGGCCATAGCTTGTCGCACAGGGCTGCCAGCCGCTCCCGCTCGAACTTGTCCTTCTGCGACCTCCGGCGGAGATTGCGCATCCAGTGCTCTTGCAGGTAGTGCCGGAACCGTCGCAGGTGCGCGTAGCTGGTCGGTACCGCGTAATAGTTCAACCATCCGTTGAGTACCTGTCCCAGCCACCGCCCTGTCTCCAGCTTGTCCTCGTGCATGCGCCGGCGCAGCTCTTGCGCGATCGCTTGCAGCTTCCGGTTCATCCGTTTCGCGATCGGCTTGCGTCCCAGCCCGAATCCCCCGCCCTGCGTGCGTCGGCAGTAATGCGTGAACCCTAGGAAATCGAAGGTTCCCGGCCTGCCTTGCCCGCGCTTCCGGCGGTCCGCTTCCGCGAACCGTCCGAATTCGATCAGGCGGGTTTTCTCCGGGTGCAAGTCCAACCCGTGCTCGGCGAACCTCGCCGTTGCTTCCCGCTGGAAGCGTTCCGCATCCCTGCGGTACTGGAATCCGAGCACGAAATCATCGGCGTAGCGGTCGGGGTAGGCCGCCGGTTACCCAACGGCCCCCCCTCAGATCCGGACGTGCGCGCTAACGCATCCGGCTCCTCGCTCCGGTCCTGACGGCCTCCGTCATGGGGCTGCCGTGCCGCTCCGTTCGTGGCCTGCTGCACCTCGGCGGCACTGTGTCCGCGAGTTCCCGACTCTGTGTTCGGAGCCTGCCCTTCCCTTCGCGTCTCCCGTTGCGCCCAGGCCTTCCCTCCACCGAGTCCGCCACGTGGCTCCCCACGCTTTGTTCCCCGGCTTCCCCGGTACTATGCCTGAGTCCGACTCCTCCCCGCCGTCCATCCTCCGCTTAGCATCTGCCTTCACTTTGGCGACCACGTTGCATCGCATCGTGGTGGCGGGGAGGCCTCCCAAGTCCCAGCTTTGTACGTACATGCGTGCCTGCGTTCTTCGACACCGCGGAGCCCTCCCGGACCTCACCATAGCGGTCCGAGCAGTCTTGCCTTCGGCCATCGTGACGACCTCGGCACTCCGAACAACATGAATTTCGTTGCTCAATAGCGCTGCCCACATGCACCCCTGCCGACGCTTCGCCCGTTCCCTCGCGGGAGCGACCGCACGGCTCGGGGAGAGGTGTGGATTGGTTATTTCCTTCACCACAGAGGACTCTCACCTCCTGTACGCAGCCAGTTAGCTTGGCGCACCACGATGATCATCTCGCCCCGGGCTTCCTGCGGTCGCCATGTCCGGTGCACCCATGCGTCCAGCACGTGGTGAAGGTACACGTTCGCGAGCGTCGGCGATATCACCGAGCCTTGCGGCGTCCCCCGCCCTGTGTCGAACCAGTGCCCCTCGTCCATGACTCCAGCGCTCAACCACTTCCCGATCAGCTTCAGCAGCCGCTTGTCTCCGATCCGCTTCTGCAGAAACCCGATAAGCCGGTCTCTCTCGATGCGGTCGAAGTACTGGCTCACATCCGCGTCCAATATCCAGTTGATCTTGCGCCTCTCGATCCCTGCTGCCAAGGCGTCGAGCGCGTCATGCGCCCCGCGCCCCGGCCGGAACCCATAGCTGAACCCGAGGAATTCCGCCTCGTAGATCGGCGTCAGGAGGGTGTCGACAACGGCCTTCTGGACGATCTTGTCCTCCAGTGCGGCCACCCCCAGCGGTCGCGTGCCCCCGTCCGGCTTGGGTATGTTCACCCTCCGGGACGGAGTCGCCCGGTACGTTCCTGCGTGCACGCGCCGGTGCAGGTCGAGCAGTCGCTCTTCCAGCCCCTCGCCGTACTCTTCCCACCTCATTCCGTCCGCTCCCGGCGCCGACTCGGGCTTCAGCCCGAGATAGGCGTCCCGCAGCGCGTCCGTCCTGATGTGGTGCAGCCTGCCCATGCCCCACAAGTAGGGCTTGACTTTTGGGCCTGCTCTGTGTCATCCCTGGGGCATGCACGAGCAGAGTCAGATTGCCTCGACCCTCTCCAGCGCCGACGGCATGACGCGGCTGAAGGACCTGCTGGCTGAACCCGGCGGCGCCAGCCGCACCGAGCTGGGCCGGCGCGTCTGCCAGCGGTTTGGATTCCTGGACGCGCTCGGCCGCCCCCAGCTGGCCGGCTGCATGAAGGCGCTGCGCGCGCTCCAGGCGCGCGGCCGCCTCCAGCTGCCCGCCCCCCGGCACGGCGGCCGGCTCTGCCGGCCCCGCCGGCTCGGCCGCCCCGTGCCCCTGCCGACCGCTGTGCCCGCGCGCGTCGACCAGGTGCAGGGACTGGCGCTGGTCGAGGTCACCGGCGACCACCAGCGGCGCACTTGGAACGAGTTGATGCAACACGAGCATCCGCGCCGCGCCGCGCGTCACGTGGGCGCCCAGCTGCGCTACCTGCTGGTCTCCGACCACGGCGTCCTGGGCGCGCTCGGCTTCGCCGCCTCGGCCCTCGCCCTCGCCGCCCGCGACGCCTTCATCGGCTGGGACGCCGACCTGCGCTCCCGCCAGCTGCACCGCGTGATCGCTCTGAGCCGCTTCCTGATCCGTCCCTCCGTGCGCTGCCAGAACCTGGCCTCCAAGGCCCTCGGGCTGTGCCTGCGCCGCCTGCCGCACGACTTCCAGCGCCGCTACGGCTATCTCCCTCTGCTCGCCGAGACGTTTGTCGAGAAAGACCGCCACAAGGGCACCTCGCTGGCGGCCGCCAACTGGGTCTGCGTGGGCCAGACCGCCGGGCGGGGCCGCTGCGCGCCCCGCGGCCTCAGCGTGCCCGTGAAGTCGGTCTACCTGTACCCGCTGGCCCGCGACTGGCGCGAGCAGCTGGGCGTGCCGGCGCCGCAGCCGCCGCAGGCGCTGGGCCTCGGCGAGGGCCTGGCCCGGGACGCCTGGGCGCGGCACGAGTTCGGCGGCGCGCCGCTGGGCGATGTACGCTTGAGCAAGCGCCTGGTGCAGAGCGCCCAGATGCAGTCGGAGCAGCCCATGGCGTCGTTCCCGGAAGCGGTCCAGAGGGATCGGGCGGCGGTCAAGGGCTACTACCGGATGATCGACCAGCCGGCCGACTCGGAGCTGACGCCGGAGAACATCCTGGCACCGCACCGGGAGCGCACGCTGCGGCGCATGCAGGGCCAGCGGACGGTGCTGTGCCTGCAGGACGGCACGGACCTGAACTTCGCCAGCCACGGGGGCTGCGCGGGGCTGGGCAGGATCAGCAAGAACAAGGGCTCGAACGGCACGCTGGGGCTGCACATGCACTCCCTGCTGGCGGTCAGCGAGGAGGGCCTGCCGCTGGGGGTGCCGCACATCCAGTACGAGGCGCCGGACGGGCAGGCGGAGCAGGGCAAGCCGCTGGAGGAGCGCAAGACGTTCCGCTGGATCCGGGGGCTGCGCGCGTGCGCGGCGCTGGGGCAGGAGCTGGACGGCGTCCGGCTGGTGTCGGTGCTGGACCGGGAGGCGGACGTGTTCGCGCTGTTCGCCGAGCAGCGCCGCCTGGGGGCGGTCGACCTAGTGGTGCGGGCCAAGCATAACCGCTCCCAGGGCAAGGACGTGCCGAAGCTGTTCGACGCCGTGCGGGCGGAGGCCGCGCAGGCCCACCTGGAGATCCATGTGGAGCGCCTGTCGGCGCGTACGGCCGCGCGCGGGCAGAAGCAGCGCGACGCGCGCGCGGAGCGGGTCGCGCAGGTGGGGCTGCGCTGGAAGGCGGTGGAGCTGCCGTCGACGGAGACGGGCGAGGCAGCGGCGAGGCTGCACCTGGTACACGTGCGGGAGGAGAGCGAGCCGGAGGGGGCGGAGCGGCTGGAATGGTTCCTGCTGACGACGGTGGAGGTGGAGTCGCGGCAGGACGCCGAGCGGGTGCTGGAGTGGTACCGGCTGAGGTGGCGCATCGAGGACTGGCACCGGGTGCTGAAGTCGGGCTGCAAGGTGCAGGAGCTGGCGCATCGCAGGGGCGAGCGGATCGAGCGGGCGGTGACGATCAACGCGGTGATCGCCTGGCGACTGACGCTGATGACGCTGCTGGGGCGGGAGACGCCGGAACTGCCGGCCGAGGTGCTGTTCTCCGCCATGGAGATCGCCGTCCTGGAGGATTTCGCGCAGGATCGCAAGCTGGTGTCGCCCGACACTCTCGGGCGGGCGGTGCTCACGGCGGCGTTCATGGGCGGGTACCTCGACTTCAAGCGCAAGACGTACTCAGCACCAGGCCACCAAGTCCTCTGGAAGGGTTACATGCGGTTGACCGCCGGTGCGCAAGTCTTCGAGCGAGCAATGCGCCTGAACCAAGCCAGCAAAGTCTACCGCCACATGAGTGACGAAACCAGTTGTGGGTAAACGGCAGGGTGCAGCAGTGCAGTCAGCTTCTCCTGCGGTTTCCTCTTGATAACTTCCCGTATCCGTTCGGCTTCCTGTGACATGGTTGCTCCGCCTCTGCGTTCGGCCCTTGCTTCCGCCTCCCGAATTCCTCTCGATCCCGGCCCTTCCCTCCAGTGACTCCGCCGGGGCTCGCGCCCCGTTGTTCGTCCCCTTCTCCGGTACTACGCCCGGGTCTGACTTCTTTGCGCCGTGCATCCTCGGCTTTGGCTCACTGCCTTCCCTCGGCGACCCCGGCGACGACCCCGGCGACGACCCGCCGGGGCAGCGCAAAGACCTCCCAGGTCCCGGTGTCGGGCGTACGTGCGTGCCTTGAGGTCTTCGACACCGCGGAGCCCGCCTGCACCTCGCCTGTAGCGGTGCAGCCGGTGTTGCCTTCAGCCGACGGGACGGCTTCGGCACTCCGAACTAGGTTTACGATGCTCAATGCTCTGCCCACACGCGCCGCTGTCAACGCTTCACCGACCACCTCGCGATGGCCTGCGCATGACTCGCGGAGAAGCATGAATTGGCTTCCTTCCTTGCTCCGGGGACTTCCACCCCTTACCCTTCACCAGTTAGCCTGGCTGTTCCCCGTCTCCCCGCACCAATCGCGGAATGACGAGCGAAACCCATGCGGGACCGCTTGGATGCCTTGCTCCCGGAGCAGCTTCGACTGCGTCGCGTCCGAAAGCGGCTTGCCGGTAACGGACGGAAAGATCAGCCCCTCACCGTGCGAGAGCTGCCGGGCCCTGCCGTTTACACACAATTTGGACTTGACAAACAGGTTCCTGCTGTGCCACTCCTAGGGCATGTACGAGCAACACCGGATTCCCTCCACGCTCTCGGATCCCGAAACCCTGGCGCGCGTCAAGGTACTGATGGCGGCCGCCGGCTCGGCCAGCCGCCGGGTCTGCGCTCTGCTCGGCTTCCTCGACGCTCGCGGGCGGCCGCAGCTGGCCAGTTGCATGCGAGCCCTGCGCGCTCTCGACGCCGCCGGCCACATCCGACTGCCCGCACCCCGGCATAACCACCGGCGCTGCCGCCCGCGCTGTAGCGGCCGCCCCGTCCCGCCGCCCGTCGGCCTGCCCGCACGCGTCGACCAGCTGCGCGGATTGGAACTCGTCGAGGTCACCGACCCGGCCCGGCGCGGGATCTGGAACGAGCTGATGCGCAGCGAGCACCCGCGTGGCGCCGTCCAGCAGGTAGCGCAGCTGGGCGCCCACGTGGTGGGCCGCGCCGCGCGGGTGCTCGCTGGCGACCAGCTCGTTCCAGAGGCGCCGCTGGTCGTCGCCGGTCACCTCGACCACTGCCAGTGCCTGCACCAGATCGACCCGCTCGGGCACGCCCGCCGGCTGCGGGACCGGCCGTCCGAGACGGCGGGGCCGGCAGCGCCGGCGAGCGTGGCGCGGGGCGGGCAGCTCGATGCGCTGGTCGGCCTCGAGACGGCGCAGCGCCTTCATGCAGCCAGCCAGCTGGGGGCGGCCGAGAGCGTCATGGAATCCGAACAGCTCGCAGACGCGCCGGCCGACTTCGGTGCGGCTGGCAGAGCCGGCTTGAGCCAGCAGGTCCTTCAGCCGAGCGGTGCCGTCGGCGCTGGCGAGGGTGGATCCAATTTGATTCTGCTCGTGCATGCCCTAGGAATGCCACAGGGCCAATGCAAATGTTAAGCCCTATTTATGGGGCAACGGCAGCCCGCGCCAGCTTGATGTACGCCGCGTAGCGGTCGCACACCAGCACCACCGTCCACACCTGCCCGAGCTTCCCGAACAGCCGCGCGGCTGCCTCGGCGCTGCGCGACGGATCTGGTGTGACTACGGCGTTTCGGCCAGTTGGAAGTGCGGCAGGTGCGGTACTTCCACAGGGGACGGCATCGTGATGGGGGAGGATGCTGCGGAAGTCAGCCAACAGGAGCCCGGCAGAGAGGTGACGAGGCATACGCCCGGAACTCTCGTGCCCGTCTGATCGCCGCGGCGAATTCGCCAGTACCAAGCTTCCGTCCGTCCGCAGCAGGTTCCCGTGTTCCTACGAGATCACTGGCCCGGAATGCTACTGGGGGACTGCGACACCGTAGTCGATCCCCCCTTGGCCCCATGGCCAACACCGCTCCTGTCGAGGACCATCCCCTTCCGCGCCAAACGGCGGCATGCGAAGACCAACCCCAACTTCGCTAGTTGGTGCCCCGCCGGCTCGCTACTGGCCCGCGATTTGTCGGAGCTTCCGCTCCACGCGCTGTCGCCAGCGTTCGCGCTCTCCCTCCGCCGTCTCGAGCAGATTGCCGAACTGTTCGTAATCGTCGTCGGGGTACCGGTGGGCCTCGGTGCCCTCCTCGGGCGGCTAAGGATTGTCGCTGCCCGGCGGGTGCATCCGGCTGAGATAAGCCAGCAATGCGGGCGGGCTCCCGCTCCAGTGCCGCTCCAGCGCTCGCGTTTCCGGGGCTTCCGGTGTATTCGTGGCCGCACCGTAGACCTGGCGCCACGTGGCAGTTCCTACGGGAGAACCGTCTCGCGTTGGCGTCACCCAGCGCCCTCCCGGTTTTGGCCCATAGCGCGGCCTGAGAAAAAGCGTCACCGTTTATGCGTAGGCACCTAGCGACCCGCCGCACCCTTGGCGGCAGATTGCTCCAGCCAAATGAGCGCGGACCGGGCGCGCAGTCGGATCAGCCGTCATCGCGGAATTGGTGGGCGACGCGGTTCCAGGCCGGCTTCAGTCCCGGTGCGGCCGGGCGAGGCGACTCTGGATGATGTCTGCTCCTCGTCACTGCGCCGGAGGACCGATCTCGGGCCGGGCAGCGGCGAGGGCGGCTCCGAGCCCGATGTCGCCGCAGTCCGGGCACGGCTCGCCGGGATCCCAGGTGACCGGGCAGCCGCACACCGCGCAGGTCTCGCCCTGCAGGGTTTCGTCGGGCTGGTCGACGGCGCCGGGGCCCGGGAATTTCAGCGCGAGCCAGCGGAACACGTAGTCGACGATCGAGTGGGCGTAGCCGATCTCTCCGGGCGTCCAGCCAGAGGGCTCGAAGCGGGCCAGCGCCAGCTGCTTGACGTAGGCGGCCAGCGGCACTCCGCGCTGCAGGCCGAGCGAAACGCTGACCGCGAGCGAATCGAGCAGCCCCCTCAGCACGCCCCGGCGCGGGACATCCGGATCTCGAGGTGTACGGGCCGGTCGTGCTCGTCGGTTGCGATGGTCAGGTTGCCCTTGTGGCCGTCCACGACGAACCGGTGCGTGAGTGACCGCCATTCGTCCGCGTTGGCGACCGTCCGGTCCTCCATGGCTCCAGCGTCGGTTCCGCCACGCGGCCCGTCAAGGCCGTTCATCCCGCGGAGGCTATGCGCCATGGCCCGAGCTGTCGTCCGATCGCGTTGGGAGCCCCGGTTGAACGGACGCCTGCGCGCGGTCACTCCCCCTGGACGGCATGCCGCAATAGGCCTCGGAATTCGCGGTTGCGGCCGTGAGCCGCTCCACCGACAGCTTGCGCTTGCGATAGGACCTCACGTTCTGGCACGTTCTGCAGATCCGCGCACGCGGTCCCCGGTGCGCCGCAGCGTGGCGCAGCTTGCCGCAGCCCTCGCACCGCCAGTCATACGAGCGATCCTTCCAGGCCCGTACCACCATCTCCGCCTCCAAACCCCCTCATACCGCGCTGATTAGCGCAGCTGCCCGCGAGATCCCACGATCCGGGGCCTGGCGCGGAGCCCGGCAACCGCCACGCTCGCGAAGAGCCGGCTGTCCGGGAATCGCAGCCAGAGTAGCCGGTGGCATGGCTTCGCGCGGCCTGCGCTCGCCCGGCATCCGTTTCCGTCACCGTCCCTCCCTAGCGGCTTGGCATCGCCGAGCCCCTGTGAAACAGCCGGCCCTGCTCGAACGGCTCCCGTTCCGGCGGCCGTGGCGGGAGCCCGGCCGCTTCGCGTCCCGGCTTCGCTCCCCCGGCGGCATCCCTCTCGGGGGCGGGCCGGCGCGCCGCCTCGGCAACGGTGTCGCGTTCCGGGGCTCTCTCCCTGGCTCGGTCCAGGACGTAATCGCTGATCTCCTGCGCGTCCTGCGAGGCACGGTAGATCTCCCGCGGATCCTCCCGCAGCGCCTGGATCCACGACCCGACGTAGGCGGCGTGCCGCGACGGGTCGTGACCCAGCCCGAGGCGGTCGCCCGTCATCATCGAGCTGATTTCCGCCCGCAGCTCCTCTCGCGCGTAGTGCGGCGACGCGAACCCGTCCTCGATTCCCTTCATCAGGGTCACGCGGTTCAGCCGCTGCGGGTGCCTCGTCCAGTGCCCCAGCTCGTGCAGCGCCGTCTGGTAGTAGGCCGGCCCCGACGGGAACTGCGACTTGTACGGAAGGATGATGCGGTCGCGGCGCAGGTCGTAGTAGGCCCGGTTCTTGCCGGAGTTCTCGATCGCCGCCCCGGAACCCGCCAGGACCTTCTCCGCCTCCTCGATCGAGTCCCACCTCTGCGCCCCCGCAGCGGGCTCGCGACGCGGCAGGCTGTCGCACTGCTCCGCGTTGAACACGCTGTACTGGTAGACCCGGGGAGCGGCCAGCGCCGTGGTCTCGTAGACGGGCTTGCCCTCCTCGTCCAGGATCGGCCGGTTCTGCTTGTCGCGGGCCAGCTTCCTCGCCTCGAACTGCCAGAACAGGATGGAAGTGCCCTTCTCGCCGCGGCGCACCTGCCCGCCCAGGCCCTTGACCTGCTTGTAGGTCCCCCAGCGCTCGTCGCCGTAGCCGCGCCGGTCGCCCGTGCTGGCCAGCCAGACCGAGTTGCCGCCCCGGTAGGCCTTGCCGGTCGCGACGTTGCGCGGCAGCGCCTTCTCGCCCGGCTGCCAAGCCTGAGTCCATCTGGCCGTGCCGGCCTCGATCTGCGCGATCAAGGCCTCCGCCACCTTGCGGTAATACGCCTCGTTTTTCTCCGCGGCACTCGCCGCGCCGCGGCGCGATCCGTGCCTGCCCCTGGCCGCCATCAGCGCCCGGACCGCTCGTCGCCTTCCGGCGGCTCCTCGTCGCCGTAGGGGCGCAAGTGCGCCTCGATCACGTCCTCGATGGGATCTTCGAGGTCCGCTTGAACGGGGCCGGGGGCGCCGCATTCCGCGGCCACCGCGGGTGTCGTGACCACGGCGAAGCCCTGGCCGAGGGCCCGGTCCACCTCCTCCGCTGTCGCGCACTCGACGAAGAATTCGGGTGTGTCGGTCATGGCTCCAGAATAGGCGGGATCCGGCGTTCTGGAAACCCCACGGCAACCCCGGGCCCCGCCGTGCCGGGGCAATGGCACTGACTTAAGGATTTTCTTGCTGACTTAAGGCTGCGGGCTTCGACTGGGCCCCTTGGCAGCCTTTCGGGTCCCAGTCGGCTAGGCTGGGACGGGGTTGCGCCGGGACCATTTGGGGGCCGGTTGCTTCGAGCGCCTCGGGTACGAGCGGTTCGGGCGGGGCTTGCGCCGGCCGATCCCGACGCACTCGGCGATGCGCGTGACGGTTGCGCGGACGAATTCGGTGTGGCGCAGCAGCAGCGCCTCCAGATGCCGCGACAGGGCGGCCAGGCTGTGCTTGAAGTTGGCCTGCGGGGGCGGCTTGCCGTCGGCCGGGCCGGCCGCCTGGCACAGGGCGGCGTCGCGGTTGGTGAAGCTGCGCGTCATCGCGATCAGATTGAAGTGCGCGAACAGTTCCTGCTTGACCAGGCGCTCGGTGCGGCCGTGGAACTGGTCGACCTCCAGGAATTGCTTGCTGCTCTTGTAGAGTTCTTCGATCCCCCAGCGGGCGTGATACAGGTCGGCCAGGGCGGCGACGCTGTAGCGCTGGCGGTCGAGCAGGGTGGCGCCGAGGATGTACTCGGTGCCGCCGTGCGTGTACTTGACCAGGCGCAGCGGGACCGGTCGCCAGTGGGTGCGGGGATGCTTGCGGCGCAACTCACGCAGGGCATCGGGGCCGGGGAAGATCTCGGCCACGGTATCGGTTTGGTCGCTGGCGATGAAGCGGTCGAGGGCCTGGCCGGCCTTGCGACGGATGCGGAACACGGCCTGCAGGCCGCGCTGGCGATGGGCGCAGAGCAGTTCGAAGGAGTAATAGCCGCGGTCGTAGACGACGACGTCAGGCGGTGCCAGAGCCTGGAGATGGGCGAGTGCGGCGGCGCGCTCGTTGCCGTGGGCGAGGAGGTCGAAATCGACGGGCAGCTTCGAGTGCAGGCGGTACAGGCAGCTCAGCAGGCCTTGCGGGTAGTGCGCCTGCTCGCTGGGCAGGGCGTAGCCGGCGTCGAGCAGCGGGCGGGGCAGGTTCAGCTTCGAGCCGTCGACGGCGAAGACGCGATGGCCGTGCCAGAAGGGGCCGGGCTGGTCGGCGCGCTGGAGGATCTCGGCGTGGAACTGCAGGAAGACGCCGGGCTGGACCTTGCGCCTGGCGCGGACCATCGCCGAGTCGGAGACCGGCACCGCCTGCGGCAGGGGCACGTCGAGGACGCGGCAGTGGTCCCACAGTTCGGCGAGCGTGGCGGTGTAGCCCTGGCGGCGGGGCAATGGCACTGACTTAAGGATTTTCTTGCTGACTTAAGGCTGCGGGCTTCGACTGGGCCCCTTGGCAGCCTTTCGGGTCCCAGTCGGCTAGGCTGGGACGGGGTTGCGCCGGGACCATTTGGGGGCCGGTTGCTTCGAGCGCCTCGGGTACGAGCGGTTCGGGCGGGGCTTGCGCCGGCCGATCCCGACGCACTCGGCGATGCGCGTGACGGTTGCGCGGACGAATTCGGTGTGGCGCAGCAGCAGCGCCTCCAGATGCCGCGACAGGGCGGCCAGGCTGTGCTTGAAGTTGGCCTGCGGGGGCGGCTTGCCGTCGGCCGGGCCGGCCGCCTGGCACAGGGCGGCGTCGCGGTTGGTGAAGCTGCGCGTCATCGCGATCAGATTGAAGTGCGCGAACAGTTCCTGCTTGACCAGGCGCTCGGTGCGGCCGTGGAACTGGTCGACCTCCAGGAATTGCTTGCTGATCTTGTAGAGTTCTTCGATCCCCCAGCGGGCGTGATACAGGTCGGCCAGGGCGGCGACGCTGTAGCGCTGGCGGTCGAGCAGGGTGGCGCCGAGGATGTACTCGGTGCCGCCGTGCGTGTACTTGACCAGGCGCAGCGGGACCGGTCGCCAGTGGGTGCGGGGATGCTTGCGGCGCAACTCACGCAGGGCATCGGGGCCGGGGAAGATCTCGGCCACGGTATCGGTTTGGTCGCTGGCGAGGAAGCGGTCGAGGGCCTGGCCGGCCTTGCGCCGGATGCGGAACACGGCCTGCAGGCCGCGCTGGCGATGGGCGCAGAGCAGTTCGAAGGAGTAATAGCCGCGGTCGTAGACGACGACGTCAGGCGGTGCCAGAGCCTGGAGATGGGCGAGTGCGGCGGCGCGCTCGTTGCCGTGGGCGAGGAGGTCGAAATCGACGGGCAGCTTCGAGTGCAGGCGGTACAGGCAGCTCAGCAGGCCTTGCGGGTAGTGCGCCTGCTCGCTGGGCAGGGCGTAGCCGGCGTCGAGCAGCGGGCGGGGCAGGTTCAGCTTCGAGCCGTCGACGGCGAAGACGCGATGGCCGTGCCAGAAGGGGCCGGGCTGGTCGGCGCGCTGGAGGATCTCGGCGTGGAACTGCAGGAAGACGCCGGGCTGGACCTTGCGCCTGGCGCGGACCATCGCCGAGTCGGAGACCGGCACCGCCTGCGGCAGGGGCACGTCGAGGACGCGGCAGTGGTCCCACAGTTCGGCGAGCGTGGCGGTGTAGCCCTGGCGGCGGGGGGCGAACACCAGGCGGAAGACGAACAGCATCACCAGCAGCTTCCGTGATGGATGTCAAGCGTTTTTCCCGACAATACCGGGAATGGGCGATGAACTCTGCGATTTCGAGGGCAGGGCGTGTCGCCGGGTCTCCTCCGCAGTTCGGTCAAGATCGCGGGAGAGCCGCTCGAGTTCGACCTGCCGCCGCTCGACCTCGGCCAGTTCCGCGTGGGCGTTGCGGATGGCGGAGCGCAGGAGTTCGGCGCGCGCCGCGAGGCACTGGCGCGGGACGGGCGAGCGGGGATCGGCGGCGTGGCCGGAGCGGGCGCGGAGGTTCTGCAAGCGCTTGGCGCAACGGCGGCAGTAGGTCGGCATCGGGCCGCGGCGGCCGACCGGCATGGCGCCGCCGCAGGCCAGGCAGCCGAAGCCGTAGGCGGCGGATGTCTCCGGCTGGCCCGGGGGTTCGGGGGCGGTTCGATCGAGGGCTGCGTGGACGCTCATGGCACTTACCCCTGCTCAACTTCGCTCAGGCGGGCGCTCCGCTGACGGGTGCTTCCGGCGACCACAGGCGGTCGTCGCGGAGCAGGGCCCCGAGCAGGGCGAGCAGCTTGCGCATGACCGCCACCAGTGCGACCTTGCGCGGCTTGCCCTGTGCGGTCAGCCGCTCGTAGAAGGCTTTGAGGCCGGGATTGAAGCGGATCGCGGAAGTGGCGGCCATGTACAGCAGCTTGCGAGGATGGCGGCGGCCGCCGCGGATCCGGCGGCGGCCGCGGTGCCCGCCGGAATCGCAGTCGTACGGTGCCAAGCCGGCCAGTGCGGCGGCCTCGGCGGGGCTGGCGGATCCGAGTTCGGGCAGGTCGGCGCACAGGCTGGCGGCATTGAGCGGGCCGCAGCCCGGGACCGACAGGATGATTGCGCGGCGGCGGCAGAGCGCGGGGTCGGCCTCGAGGCAGGCTTGCAGGGCCTTGTCGGTCTGCTGGAGCTTATCGGTAAAGGCGGCCAGCAGGGAGCCGAGGAGCGCGGCGGCTTGGCCGCCCAACTCCCCGGCCTGCTTGCGCAGGGCGTCGCGCTGCTCGCTGAGCTTGCGCCGCAGGGCGAGCCAGTCGCTGAGCTCCTGCAAGCTGCGCGGCTTGGGCGGCGTGCTCGTGACGTGCTCGAGGCGCGCGTAGCGGGCGAGCATGGCGGCGTCGACGCGGTCGTTCTTCGCCTGCTGGCCTAGGGCGCGGGCGAAGTTGCGCGCGCGCAACGGATTGGCGACGACGACGGCGACGCCATCGTCGTGGAGGCACTGGTGGAGCTGGCGGTGGTAGCGCCCGGTGGGCTCGAGAGCGACGCGCCGCACTCCGAGCTTGCGGAGCCAGTTGCGCAGGGCGCGGCGGCCGACCTGGGTGTTCTCGAAGCGGCGGGAAAGTTCGGCGGGATCGGCGCAGGCGTCGAGCCACAGCTTGCCGACATCGATGCCGGCGACTGGCTCGGCCGTGGTTGCTGCGGGATTTGTCATGGGATGTTGGATATCCTTTCTAGCGGCCAGGGGCTTCCTGCGAACCTATCCTTTTGGGATGCGGGCCAGTGCCCGTTCTTCCGTTCAGGTCTCTCAGGAATTGCTGCGGCGGGCGATCCAGCTGCTGGTCGGTGCCAGGCACCCGGGTGTTAAGACGATCCGACCCGCCGCCCGCCGCCGGGCCTGGCCAGGCCCGGCGGCGGCCTCCCCGCCACGAGACGGGGAGATTTCCGATGCGCCGGTCGCCGTCGATGGCGACCGGGCGAAACTCCACTCTTGCACAAACCGGAACGCGCGTCCTCACGGACGGACCCGGGCGGTCCAGCACTCGCCGCCCCTCTCGGAACATCCTGCCGATCTCCGGTCTCACTGTGTTCAACATAAAAGGGTGTTGAGCACGCGCCGGCGCACTTGCCAGAGCTGGTCGTGGGCGGCGGCGACGGCGCTGAGCGCGCCGATCAGGTCCTGCCACATGCGGACGAAGGCCTCGTCGGGGGCCGCCGCCTCCGGCGCGGGCGGGCGTCGCGGCCTGGGCTGGCGGGGGCGCGGCCCGTGCAGCAGGATCTCGCGGCAGTGCTTCGCCAAGGGGTACACGTAGACGTCCTTGCGGGTCCGCCCCGCGTCGGGGCGGCCCCGGGTCTGGCCCAGGTGCAGCCAGTTGGCGGCGCGCTAGCAGACTCCGCCGAAACGCTCCGGATCAACGAAAGTCTCGAGCAGGACCGGCCGGCAGCCGTAGCGGCTGTGCCAGTCCTGCGGCAGCTGCTGGACGGCCAGCGACAGCGCATGACTGGCCAAGTTCTCGACCTGGACCCAGGGAAACAGCAAGAAGCGAGGCTGCCCGACCACCAGCTGCAAGTGCTGCTTGTACTCGCCCTCGCGCCAGCCGACCCACGTGTCGCGGCAGGCCAGCGAGTGGGTCGCCTGGCTGAACAGCAGGCAGCCCAGCGGGCGCGCGTGCCGGTCGAGCAGGAAATAACGCAGGTGCGGGCCGAGCGGCTGGCGCTAGCCAAGGTAGTGATGCCGGTCGACGTATGCGTTGAACAACCCGGCCTGCTCCGGGCCCTCCGCCCGTTGCAGGCGCAGCGGAGCCAAGTCCCGCAGGTCGGCCTGGATCCGCGGCTGCGGGTCCGTGCGTGGGGTCCGCGCAAGCGGCTGGCGCGTCCCGTGCATTTTCTCCTCGCGCTTCGGCGGCAGCGTCAGGATGCCCTCCTTGTGCAGCGCCTCGAGCAGGCCTAGGCCGGCCGCGACGCGGTTCTTGCCTGCCGGGGTACGCCAGCGCAGGTGCTCGCAGATCGTCTGCGCCAGTTCCTTGCGGGCCAGTGCCGGGAACGTCGCCACCGTCTCTTGGACCTGGGCGATCTGCTGCCGCGTGAAGCGCCTGCCGAAGAAGGTGGTGGACTTGAGATTCTCGATGCGGGGATCCATGGCAGCTCCCAGGAAACCGGTTCTTGCCTACCATGGCAAATTCCGCCCAGGATGTCAAGGGGCTTTTTCGAGGCCGGTCGGAAAACACTGTAAGTGCTTCTGCATCCGTGTCTTGGAGGTCTGCCAGGAAATCCGGCTACTGTCTTGCTTATGTCAGGGACATTGGGCGGCGGGGGGCGAACACCAGGCGGAAGACGAACAGCATCACCAGCAGGGTGTTGAGCACGCGCCGGCGCACTTGCCAGAGCTGGTCGTGGGCGGCGGCGACGGCGCTGAGCGCGCCGATCAGGTCCTGCCACATGCGGACGAAGGTCTCGTCGGGGGCCGCCGCCTCCGGCGCGGGCGGGCGTCGCGGCCTGGGCTGGCGGGGGCGCGGCCCGTGCAGCAGGATCTCGCGGCAGTGCTTCGCCAAGGGGTACACGTAGACGTCCTTGCGGGTCCGCCCCGCGTCGGGGCGGCCCCGGGTCTGGCCCAGGTGCAGCCAGTTGGCGGCGCGATAGCAGACTCCGCCGAAACGCTCCGGATCAACGAAAGTCTCGAGCAGGACCGGCCGGCAGCCGTAGCGGCTGTGCCAGTCCTGCGGCAGCTGCTGGACGGCCAGCGACAGCGCATGACTGGCCAAGTTCTCGACCTGGACCCAGGGAAACAGCAAGAAGCGAGGCTGCCCGACCACCAGCTGCAAGTGCTGCTTGTACTCGCCCTCGCGCCAGCCGACCCACGTGTCGCGGCAGGCCAGCGAGTGGGTCGCCTGGCTGAACAGCAGGCAGCCCAGCGGGCGCGCGTGCCGGTCGAGCAGGAAATAACGCAGGTGCGGGCCGAGCGGCTGGCGCTAGCCAAGGTAGTGATGCCGGTCGACGTATGCGTTGAACAACCCGGCCTGCTCCGGGCCCTCCGCCCGTTGCAGGCGCAGCGGAGCCAAGTCCCGCAGGTCGGCCTGGATCCGCGGCTGCGGGTCCGTGCGTGGGGTCCGCGCAAGCGGCTGGCGCGTCCCGTGCATTTTCTCCTCGCGCTTCGGCGGCAGCGTCAGGATGCCCTCCTTGTGCAGCGCCTCGAGCAGGCCTAGGCCGGCCGCGACGCGGTTCTTGCCTGCCGGGGTACGCCAGCGCAGGTGCTCGCAGATCGTCTGCGCCAGTTCCTTGCGGGCCAGTGCCGGGAACGTCGCCACCGTCTCTTGGACCTGGGCGATCTGCTGCCGCGTGAAGCGCCTGCCGAAGAAGGTGGTGGACTTGAGATTCTCGATGCGGGGATCCATGGCAGCTCCCAGGAAACCGGTTCTTGCCTACCATGGCAAATTCCGCCCAGGATGTCAAGGGGCTTTTTCGAGGCCGGTCGGAAAACACTGTAAGTGCTTCTGCATCCGTGTCTTGGAGGTCTGCCAGGAAATCCGGCTACTGTCTTGCTTATGTCAGGGACATTGCGTGCCGGGGAGGGTCCGGGAGAGCTGCCCTGCCGGTGCCTGGCCGCTAGGAAGGCGCGGTGTTCAATGCCGTGCATGGCGGGCCCGCAGAGGTGTTGCCAGCTGGCAGAGTCTCCTGCCGGTGGCGCCGTCCCGGCCCAGGGACTGGGGATCGTCGTTTCGGCGTTGCGCCCGCGTCCCCTGCGGATTCGAGGGAATCCTGGCGGGAAGGCGCGAGTGGGAAGCCTCGCTCTCTCCCGCCGCCGGCAGCGGATGCGATCCCTGCTGAACAGAGTCCTCTTCCCCTGCCCGGGCTATGGGATCAAGGCCCGGGGCAAGCCCTCGCTGAAACCGGTCTGTCTTGATTGCGGCGGCCTCCGACTCGATGCGACCGGGGGCTGGCCAAGAGTCCGCAACGGAACGCCTTGGACTGTGACGGAATTCCCTTTCTGTCAGCTGACTCCGGCGTCCGATCCCGCCCAGGCCGCCAGCGCCTCGTCGAGCTCTTCCAGAGGCACGTCCAGCATCGCGGTTTCGATCCGGTCCAGCGCCTCGAAGGGATCCAGGCCGTCGAGCCAGCTGGCGGGCTCGCCCAGGAGGTCCGCAACCGGCCCGAGCAGCACGGTCCTGGGGCGGTCACGGCGGGAAGAGTGGATCGCCAGGCCGACGCGACGCCCGCGCGAGAGGAGCAGGCGCGTTTCGAGGCCGTCCTCGAGCCATTCCGCCGTTGTCCATTCCAGGGCCCGGAGGTCCGGAGACCGGGGAGGTTCCGGATGGTCCCTCATGGCCGTCCGCGATAGACCGGTGCGTGAGTGAGCGCCATTCGTCCGCGTTGGCTGTCGCCGGGTCTTCCATGGCTCCAGCGTCGGTTCCGCCACGCGGCCCGTCAAGGCCGTTCATCCCGCGAAGGCTGTGCGCCGTGGCCGGAACTGCCGTCCGGTCGCGCTGGGAGCCCCGGTTGAACGGACGCCAGCGCGCGGTCACTCCCCTCTGGCCGGCATGCCGCAATAGGCCTCGTAGTCCGCGGTTGCGGCCCCCGCAAGCGCAACGCTCGCTTTGCGCCCGACGAGAGAGGGTCCTAGCGCAGCGAGCGGTCCAGATCGGAGCGGGGGAGCGCATCGGAGTAGATCGCGGTGTCGCCGTCGAGTTCCGACTTGCGGCAGCGGAAGAGCAGGTTGCCTGGTTGCGTGACGGCCTCGTGCCAGCCGCGGCCCTGCTCGACGCCCACGGGCCATGACGAGCAGTCGGCGAAGACCGATCGCAGGGTCCGCTCGGCCCGCGTCCGGAACAGCGCGTCGTCCGGCCAGGCCAGATGGTTCACGTACAGCGAGCCGCCGCCGGCAAGCCGCTCCCGGGCCAGCCGGTAGAACTCCGCGGTGAGCAGGTGCTGGGGCAGCGTCCGCGGATTGGAGTACGTGTCCACGACGATCGCGGGCCAGCCGCCCGGCCCGTTCTGCAGGAACGCTCGGGCGTCTCCGGCAGAGAATGTCCCGGCTTGCGCCGCCGGCATCTCCAGGAAGAGCGCCGCGATCCTGCGCTGGGCCGGATCGATGTCCACGAACTCGACATCCAGCGCGCAAGGCGCGCCCCTGCCCAGGGTCATCCCGGCCGCTCCGAGCACGAGGACACGGGTCTCGCCCGCCTCGCAAAGCGTCATCTCGATGCGCTCGGCATAGTCCCAGCCCTTGCCGGCCGCGTCATGGCGGGAAGCGGCCTGCCCGGAGACGCCGAGCATGCGCCCGCCGTCCTCCAGCTCAACGATGCGGTAGTCGGCATAGGCGTTCCGCTCGACGTACTCGGTCGCCTCGATCCAGAGGTCGGCTCCAGGGAAGAGGGCGATGGCCAGCAGGGCCAGCCCGGGCACGCTGCGGCGATGGGCCGCGGCCGCGGCCAGGTACAGCGCGGCGACCAGCACGATGGTCGCGGCCGCGGTTCCGGCGAAGCGCAGCAGCACGAACGTCGTCAGCAAGGCGCCGGCGACGTTGCCGATGGTGGAGACGGCGAACACGCCCCCGGCGGTGCGGGAGGCATCCGCCCCTCGAGCGCAGGAGTGGGCGAGCAGGACGCATTCAGCCAGGAGCCAGCCGACCGGCGCAATGCCGAGCGCGGAGTAAACGGCGACCTGCGCCATCTCCGGAACCGGCAGGCCGAACGCCAGCAGCGTGCCGAACTCGCTCAGCCAGAACGCCGCTAGCGCCGCCGCAGCCGAGAGCCGGATGGCCAGACGCGGGCGTGGGTCCCCCAGCCGCGCCAGCCGTCCCCCGCGGCGGTACCCCCCGGCCAGCGCCGCCAGGTAGACCGCCAGCAAGACCGAGGTGACCGAAACGGCCGAGCCCGCCCATGGCACCATCCGGCGCAGGGCGAGGATTTCGGTGGCCAGCGAAGCGTAGCCCTCGGCGAGCAGGATTGCCCCCAGGGCGGCCGGCGGCAGCGGGGTCAGCGGCGGGTGCCTCACCGTCCGCCTCCCTTCCAATGGCGCGCCATAGACGCGGCGGTGAGTTTGGGGCCTGGCGCGGGAGCGACCGGGACCTGGGCGACGGCGCCAGCCGCGCCGCGGATCCTGCGCGGGTCGCGCATGCGCGCTATCACTCGCTCCCGGCCTCGCGGCCGTCTCCCCTGGCCGGCGCTTCCGCGGCGGCCTCTGCGCTGTCCCTCGGCAGCGCAGCGACGATCACGTCGCGGGCCTTGCAGACGACCTCTGTCCTGTAGCGCTTCTGGCCGCCCTCGGCTTCCCAGGACTGCGTCTGCAGGCGGCCGGTCAGGTGCACCCGGGCGCCCTTGACCAACACCTCGGACGCGGACGCGGCGCCCCAGATCACAACCGCATGCCACTCAGTGCGCTCGCTCCATTCGCCGGAGGCGTCCTTGAAGCTGTGGTCGGTCGCGACCGACACCTTGCCCACGGTGGTCCCGTCGGGGAGTTGCTTGATATCCGCGTCGCCGCCCAGGTAGCCCAGCAGGTCGACGCGATTGAGACTCTTTGCCATGAGCTGATCTTCTCCGGGATTCATGTTGGCCGCAAGCCTCCCTGCACGGTGGCGCGGCTGTTGCGCGACAGCGGAAGAGCGGATTCCGGGGCCGTCAGGGGCGGCGCGCCCCGTCTCTCGCGCCGCGCAAGAGGGGGCGCTGCGAACCGCCGCTCCCTGGCACCGAGACCCGGGTGCGGAGCCACTCCAAGCGCGCGGCCGGAAGCAGCGCGAAGACGATCAGCTCAAGCAGCCCCGGGAACCAGGCCGGGAAGCTTGCATGCCTGCTGCCTGGCATCTCTCCCACCGCCTTCGGAGGTCTGCTAGCGGCTCGGCGCCTCGCGGCCGCGGGCGCGCTGGAAGAGCCTGAATTGCTCCCCAACCGGAGGCGCTCCGGGCACGGGTCCCGGCTCGCGCCATCGCGCCGTGGATGGCGTGCGCTCCGGTTGGGGAGTGCGTGCGACCTCCCCCGCCGGATCGCGCTTCCTGCCGCGGTCCAGGATGTAGTCGCTGATCGCCTGCGCGTCCCGCGCCGCCCTGTAGACCTCCCGAGGGTCGTCCCGCAGCGCCTTGATCCAGTGCCCCACGTAGGACGCGTGGCGCGAGGGGTCGTGGCCGAGGGACAGCCGGTTCCCGGTGATCATCGAGCCGATCTCCGCGCGCAGTTCCTCGCGGGCGTAGTGCTTCGAGTACGAGCCCTACATGATGCCCTTGGTCAGCGTCTCCCGGTCGAGCCGCGACGGGTGGCCGGTCCAGTGGCCCAGCTCGTGAAGCGCAGCCTGGTAGTAGCCGGGCGCGCTCCCGAACCGCTCCCGGAACGGCAGCACGATCCGGTCGCGGCGCAGGTCGTAGAAGGCCCGGTTCTCTTCCGAGTGCTCGATCGAGGCCCCCGATTCGCGCAGCACCCGCTCGGTCTCCTCGATGCGGGCCCAGACCTTAGTCCGGGGCGCCTCGGGGCGGGGCAGCCCGTCGCATTGGTCGGCGTTGAACACGGTGTACGGGTAGACTCGCGGGGCGGGCAGGGCCCGCGTCTCGTAGACGGGCTGGCCCCCCTTGTCGAGCGCTGGCAGGCCCTGCGCGTCGCGTGCCACGCGCCGGGTCTCGAACTGCCAGAACAGGATCTGGGAGCCCTTCTCCCCGCGGCGGACCTGCCCGCCCAGCTCCTTGACCTGCTTGAACGTCCCCCAGCGGTGGTCGGCGTAGCCCCGCCGCTCGGCGGTGCTGGCCAGCCACACCGAGTTGCCGCCGCGGTAGGCCTGGCCGGTCTTGACGTTTGCGGGCAGCGCCCGCTCGCCGGGGCCCCATGCCTGCGTCCAGGGCGCGGTGCCCTTCTCGATCTGCGCGATCAGCGCCTCGGCCACCTGGCGGTGATAGTCCTCGGTCCGCTCCGTCACCCGGGCGGCGCGGGACCTGCCCCTGCCGGGCACGGCGGGGGCGGGTCGCGGCCTCATACTCGGCTTGGGCTGGTCCGGAACACGGCCGCCGGTCCGAAAACCCGTCTATGGGGCTCTCAGAGCGGTGACGTCGACCGGACTCGCCTGTAAATCGCGGATTTCCGCGTTTAGGGCAGGATGTGGGGGATTCGCCGCAGAGCCGGGAATGGCCGGTTCCCGCGCCGCTACGCCCGTGGTCCCGTCACTTCAGGAACTGGTCGTAGTCGGAGGGATCCAGGGGCCTGCCGTCGCCATAGGGGTCGCGGTGCGACTCCATGATCTCCTCTCGCGTGAAGGCGTCGACGCCCTCCTGGTGGTATGACGCCCCGCACTGCTCGGCGACCTCTTCCGAACAGGTGATCGCGTGGCCCAGGTACAGCGCGCGGTGGACCTCCTCCGCCGTCTTGCATTCGACGTAGACCAGCGGTTTTTGCATGCCCGCAGTATAGCGTCCTAGCGCGAGGGGCCTTCCCGTCCGGGCCGCGGCGGTTCCCGGACGGCCTGCTCGGCCCTGGAGGCGGCTGGCCATTGCAGCGGGCGACCGCGGTCCAGCGCGAGCAGGCAGTCGCAGATCCGCTGGGCCTCGCGGCTGGCGCGGTCGATCTCCAGGGGATCCTCGCGCAGGATCTCGATCCAGCGCTTCGCCAGCGGCGGGCTCCGGTCGTGACCGAGCTCCAGGCGGTCCCCCACCATCATCGAGGCGATTTCGGCGCGCAGCTCTTCGCGGGCGTGCTCGCGGGAACCGTGGCCGGCGTCAACGCCCAGCGCCAGCGTGCCGCGGTTCATGCGGTCCGGATGGCCCGTCCAGCGAACCAGCTGGTGCAGCGCCGCGCGCAGGTACGCGTCCGGGTCGGGAAAGCTCTCCTCCGGCGGGAGCGCGATCCGGTCCCGGCGCAGGTCGTAGCAGGCCCGGTTTCCGGCCGAGGGCTCGATCACGGCTCCGGAAACCCGCAGGATCCGCCGGGCGCGCTCCTCCTGCCAGCGCGGCGCTCCGCTCTGCGGCAGCCACTCGCGCAGGCCTCCGCACTGCTGGGCGTTGAACACCCTGAAGGGGACCGCGTCGGGCGGCGCCCCGCGTCGGCGCTCCCAGTGAAGCGCGGGAGTGGACTTCTCGCCGCGGAAGACGTACCCGCCGGCCTGGCGCGCGGTCGCGGCCGTGCACCAGCGTGGATCGCGGTAGCCGCGTTCGGCGGCGACCGCCGCCAGGTACACGCAGGCCGTGTCGCGGACCCGCCGTTCCCCCGCATAGCCCATCGGCAGGGGCGTTTCCAGCCCGTCGAACGATCGCATCCAGGGCGCGATACCGCGGGCGGACTGCTCCGCCAGCAACTTGGACACGGCGCGGCAGTGCTCCGCGATCTCGGAATCGCTCATGGACCGCTGGCGCCTCATGCCTGCCGGCTCCCTCCGGTCCGGGGGCCACAGCGCCGCTGCTGCGCAGCCGCGGAGAGCGGCCCTTGCAGGGCCTTCGGGCCTAGCGCGGGCCGCATGCCTGCTCGATCCGCGGCAGCAGTGCCGCCAGTCCGTCCAGCCGGAAACGGACGGTTCGCATGCCGCCGCTCGCGGCCGGGTAGCGGAACAGCGCCTCTCCGGGATCCTCGTCCGCCAGGGCGCGCGCCAGCAGGAGCGCGCCCCCGTGGCTATCCAGGTAGGCGTCGCGGTAGTCCGGGGCCGAGGACGACCACGCCCGCTGCACCGGCGGGTCCGAGCCGATCCGGTAGGTCATGGGCACTTCGGACGGCTCCGAGCCGGCCCCCTCCGCCACGGCCTCGAAGGTCTCCAGGCTCAGCAGGACCTCCCGCCCGCGGTAGCAGGTCACGGTCAGGCTCGGCAGCGCCAGGGCCCCTTCCGCATCCCGGTGCGGTGCCTCCGCCCGCCTGCGAACGATCACGGACTTCTCGTCGGTGATCGGGTCCGTCTCCTCCCCGACCCGCCAGCCAGGGGCCTCCAGCTCTTCGCCGGAGTCCCTGGCCGGGGCGTCCTCCGCCGCGTAGCAGGCAATTCGCTCGGCCACGTCCCCGAGGGCCAGGCAGGGGTCCTGCGCGGTCGCCGGCAGCGCCAGCAGCGCCGCGGCGGCCAGTCGGGAGCGCAGCGCCATGCCGGCCTCCGTCAGCGCGTCGGGCCCGGCCTGCGAGCCAGCGACTCGACCGCCCTCTCCACCGTGCGCTTCGCGTAGTAGGCCGGATTCGACTTGTCCGGACGGCGGCCTGCCAGCTCCGCCTCGACATCCGGGGGCCTGCGGCCGGCTCGCAGTTGCTCGCGGGTCCAGGCCCAGTCGTCCCCCGATTTCGTCCGGTCGCCGCCGAGGCCTCGTGCCGGGAGGGCTCCCTGCACCCACGGGCGCGGCTGGGCTGGCTGCGGCATCGCCTCCGGCAGCGGCAGGTCCTGCGGGAAAGCCGCCAGCCTCGAGGGCGGTCCCTGGGAGTAGCGCAGCAGCCGCACCGGAACGCCGCGCTTGCGCGAGCGGAAACCCGGCAGCCGCAGCACCCGGTTGCAGTCCGTCGCGGCGCGGTCCGTCCCGTAGTGATGGGCCAGCCGGCGCAGCATGTCCTCCGCCTTCGCAGTCTCGGCCGGCTCGATCCGCCACGTCACCTGATACCGGCCCGGGCTTGTGTTCACCACCGCCGTCGGCACCGGGACCCGTCCTGCGGCGGCATCCGCGTCGATCCGCTTGAGGGTCGCGTCGCCGTTCTCGTCCGCGTCCAGGTACAGCCAGCGCGCCTCGAGGATGTCGTCCTTGCCGCGCCGGCGGGCGCCCGGCTTGAGCGGGTTCGCGCTCGCGTACACGTCCCAGCCGTTGGCGTTCTTGTAGCGCAGGTATCGCTGGACCTTGTGCCCGGCGGCCTGGGACGCCCAGTAGAAGTTCTGCTCGACCTTGCCCTTGTCCGGCCCCTCCTGCTGGATCAGGACCACCGCCAGCCGGTCGTCCGGATCGAAGTTCGACTTGATGTACGTCGCCGCGTCGCTCCTCATGCTGCCTCCTCCCTTGCTTGCGGGGGCGGCCACACCGTCTCCGTCTCCCAGTCCTGCCGTCCGGGGTCGTAGCGCCGCACCCTCAGCGCCTCCCCGACCATCCGCACG
This sequence comes from Bryobacterales bacterium, assembly GCA_965218615.1. Classification (GTDB taxonomy): domain Bacteria; phylum Acidobacteriota; class Terriglobia; order Bryobacterales; family UBA6623; genus VXMF01. The sequence continues at coordinate 2,251,198 of CBDCLH010000008.1, read as the reverse complement.
CCCTGCCAGCGCGCCACGTGGATCACCAGGTCCGTCACCGCCCCCACGATCGCCGCCAGGGCCGGCCACGGCACTGCCGCGGAACCCTCCTGCATCAGCGCGCAGGTGGCCAGCCGCATCAGCGCGTCCTCGGCCGTGTTCGCGTGGATCGTCGAGATCGCGCCGCCGTGGCCCGTGTTGAGCGCCTGCAGCAGGTCCCAGGCCTCCGCCCCGCGCACCTCTCCCACGACCAGGCGGTCGGGCCTGTGGCGCAGCGACGCCTTGACCAGGTCGCGGATCGTCACCGCCGGCCGGCCTTCCGCCGGCTTGCGGGCCTCCAGGCGGCGCGCGTGCGGCTGGTCGAGATTGATCTCGGCGGTGTCCTCGATCACCAGGTAGCGCTCGCCCGGCTCGAGGTCGTTGAGCAGCGCTCGCAGCAGCGTGGTCTTGCCCGAGCCCGTCGAGCCGGCGATCAGGATGTTGCCCCTCGCTGCCAGCACGTGCCGGGCCGTCTCCAGCACCTGCGGGGGCAGCGTGCCCGAGTCCACGAGCTCGCCGACCGTGAACGCCCGCGCCGCGTGCTTGCGGATCGTCAGCATGGGCGCCTCCGAGATCGGCGGCAGCACCCCGGCCACGCGCGAGCCGTCCGGCAGGCGCGCGTCCAGCAACGGCTCCGCGACGCTGATGTCGTCATCGAGGCTGCGCGCGATCTGCACCAGCGCCCGCTCCAGCTCCCGATTCGTCCAGCCCGGGGCGGCCGCCAGCTCGAGACGGCCGCGGCGCTCGACGTAGACGTTATCGGCCGCGTTGACCATGATCTCGGTCACGTCCGGATCGAGCAGCAGGGCCTCGATCGGCCCGAGGAAGGGCAGGATCGGCGCCAGCGCCTTTCGCGCTTCCGTGCTGTTCCGCTCCGCGGCGGGCGCCCCGTGCCGGCTCACAGGTCCCCTCTCTCCAGCTGCCGGAACCAGGACCGCTTCCGCGACAGGTAGTGGGGCTTGAGATACACCCGTGTGGCCGGCAGCGGCCGCGTCCCGTCATACGGCAGCGCGATCGCTTCCGCGGTGCGCAGCTCGCGGAAGTCCCGCGGCTTGAACTTCGCTTCCAGGCGGGGGGAGTAGCTGCGCGAGGCGCTCAGGCTCCCGCGCGAGCCGCCGGCCCTGCCGCTCAGCAGCGAGACGCCGGCGCGGGCGGCCGACTCGCTGAACGAGTAGTTCGGCTTGAGGAACTCCGCCTGGCCGCACAGCTTGCTGGCCTCCTGCTGGCTGAACTCGTCCTCCAGGCCCAGGAACAGCTTCGTGCGCAGCGTCTGCAGCAGGGTCCGCCAGGCCTCCCGGTCCCCGACCGCCGAGCGGATCGAGGAGATCGACTGCGTGGCCAGCACCGGGATGCACTTCGACTGGCGCGAGAGCGCGAAGGCGTGCTCGTCGCCGCCCGGGTCGTCCCCGCCGATCGTCGCGAAGCGGTGGTATTCGTCGATCACCAGCACCGCCGGACGCCAGGTCGCGCCCTTGTTCGCCGGGTCCGCCATCGCCCGCGGCCGGCGGAGCAGGGCCTGCAGCCAGCTCTGCTTCAGCATCACGCCGAGCACCCGCGCCAGCGCCGGGTTCGCTCCAGCCGGCATGTTCAGCGCCACGACCTTGCCGCCCTCCACCAGCTCCTCCATCGCCGGCAGCAGCCGCCGGCCGCCCTGCAAGCCGGTCCGCGGCGGGCAGAATGCGTCCGCCACCTCCGGCTGGTCGAACAGCGCCAGGAATGACGAGACGCCCTCCACGATCGATGTCCTTACCTTCGCGTCCAGCTGGGCCCAGTCGTCGCGGAACCAGCGGTCGACTGCCTCCAGCCGGAGCCGCCGCCTGCGGCGCTCGGCCGGGTCGGGGCGGCTGGCGGCAGGGCCGAGCGCCAGCTCCGCCGGCACGATCCGTTGCGGGCGCTCCCCGAGGATCTCCTCGAGCTCGGCGAAATCCGCCGCCGACGCGGGCGTCTCGTAGCCGCCGCCGGGAACCCGCGACCAATCCCAGCGCTGCAGGCCCTCCATGCTGGCGGCCAGCTGCTCCGCCTCGATCCGGGCCCGCTCCACCGGAGCCTGCGGCGCCTCCGGCCCGGCCGCCCACTCGGGCGGGATCCGAGCTTCGGCGTCCTCGATGCGCGCCTGGAAGCCGTCCCCGGAGATCGCCAGGCGGTAGATGTCCTGCAAGGTGAACCAGGGCCTCTCATCCAGCCGGTGCAACTCGATCGCGGCGCGGATCAGGCTCGTGTAGGCCTGCTGCCAGAACGGTTCCTTGCCCTTGCCGAACAGCTGGTTCAGGAGCGACCCGATGCCGAACGCCAGCGAGTAGGAGTCCATGCCCGGGTCGTGGAGAGGGTTCCACGCCCACTCCCCGTCGAGCGACAGCTCGCGGTAGTCCTCCTCGCGGTTCGCCGCTGCCAGCATGTCCCGCACGGCGAAGCAGAAGTCGCCCTTGACCTCGAGGACGAGAGCCGCGGCGCGCCGGTCCTTGTCCTTCGCCTGCCAGCCCAGCAGCTGCTTGGCGAAGGGATGCAGGCTGGCGGACGTCTTGCCCCCGCCGACCGCGCCGAGCACGCACACGCCCGTGTACAGGCCGCGCGCCGGGATCGCCAGCCATTGCGGGGACGCCGACTCGACCGGATCGGTCGGGTGGTGCAGTTCGCCCACCGTGAGCGAGATCTCCTCCGACGCTTGGTCGAAGGGGTCCGCCGGCAGGGGCCCCCTGGCCTCCGGCCGCCTCCGGAAAGACGGCCCCCAGACCTGCCAGCCCGACATCGCGGCAGCCGCGAGCACATGCCCCGCGGCCAGCGGCGCCAGCCACCACCAGGCTCGCAACAGCAGGTAGGCGGCAGGGTCGCGCAACTCGATCAGGTCCAGGACGGGCACCGTCCCTCGGGCGGGCCACGGCGCGTATTGCACGTGCAGGTACCATGCGGCCGTGCCGGCGGCGACAGCGAGGCTGGAACGGGCCGTCAGCACGGCAATCTCTCCGCTGCGCGGCGTGTGGTCCGCGCTGTCCCGGGGAAAACGCGCGTTTGGGACACCTCCAGGGGCGGTACCGGGACAGTCGGAGGGTGGCCTCGGGACACGCGCCTGGCCCGTAACTCCAGAAGTTGCCGCGGCTTGCAGGACCGGCGGGGGCGGTTCGCGGAACGCGTGCGAAAGGTGGCGGGGGCGGGAGCGACCCCCCCGAAAACGGCCCTCGCTTGCGCAAGCGGGCCTTTCGGGGAGGTCGCTCCCGGGATTTTTCCTTGCAGGAAGGCGGCTTGGCCCGGACGGGCCGGCTGGCGATCCGGCGCGGCGGTGCGAGCCGTCATCCGGCACGCTCCGGCAAAGCGATCCGAGCCGTCGTCCAGGTCCTCGCCTGCACCTCGACCGTGGCAGCCGAAAACTCCTTGCCGCGCCGTCCGTAGATCTCGCGGGCCGTGTCCAGGCCGTGCTCGATGCCTCCGATTGACTCGAGGGCCTCGTCCGTGTCGGCTCGGATCGCGGCCTTGATCCGCTCGATGGTCGCGGCGTCCTCGTCCACCGCGGCGAGGTGCGCGGCCGCATTGGCCAGCGCTTTCCCCGCCGCGTCGGATAGCGCGGTGCAAGCGGCGATGTGGACGAGCTCGACCGAGCGCCCGGCGCCGAGGGCGCGGATGAACGGCCCGTACTTCCCGAGCCAGCCCTCCAGCCGCGCCGTCGTCGTCCCGGGGCTGGCGCACGCGACGACGGCGCGGTTCCCGTCCGGGTCGATGGCCAGCGGGAACTTCTCGACGAAATACCGCGTCGTTTCGCCCGTGCCGCCCTGGGCCGGGTACAGCTTGCTTGGCCAGGTCGACTGATCGATCCCGGCCGCCTCGCAGGCCGCTGTCTTCGCCGCCTCCGTAGGAAGCCATCGCTCGTCCGGGTGGTCGAGGACGTAGTCCAGGCAGAGCAGCCGCTCGAGCGCCTTCTCGCGGGCGGGCTTGCGGCGGTTCCGGTTGTCGGGCTCGCCGAGCGCCCGGTAGACCTGCTTGGCGTGGATGTGCACGACCTTCCCGATGCCGCCCAGTTCGTCCTCGGTGGCCAGGTCCCGCTTGCACAGGCTGGCCACGACCCGGGACGCAGTCCTCCTGGAGGTCTCGGGTTCGGCCCCGATCCACGCCGCTGCCTGCGGTCTCGTGAAGCACCCGGAATGCAGGGCCGCGAACGCCGCCCATTCCGCAGCGCGCGGAGCCAGGCCCGTCGCCTCGGCAACCGCCATCGCATCGCTTCCGGCCGCCATCAGAACTCGAACTCCTCCAGCGCGCCGCTGCCGCCGCCGCCGCGGCCTTCCGTTTCGCCGAGGTCGATCCGGGGAGCGCCGTTCCTGGTGCCGCCGGCCAGGGCTGCCAGCATCAGGCGCGCGGCCGAGGCGCCGCTGGCGGCCAGATGAAATCCCATCGCCGCCTTCGCCCGGATGGAGCCGGGCTTGTACGAGGCCGTGACTACCTCGATGTTCGCCCGCCCCGGCTCGGGCCCCGCCGCGCCGTCGGGCCGCTCGTACTCGATCTGCACGTCGGGGATGTGCACCTTGCCGCCCTCCACCGGGAGCCCCAGTTCGCGCGCCTTCGCGTGCTGCGCGGCTCTTGCCGCCCGGGATCCTCCCAACGCCCTGGCCCGCTCCGCTGCCTTCGCCAGCTCGCTCTTGAGTTCGGCGTCAATACGGATCCTCGTGATCTTGAAGCCGTCGCGTTCCAGCGCCGCGATGCGCCTGCGAGCGGCGCGGTACACCGCCGTGTCGTGGTGCGCCTCCGCCGGCTTGACCAAGCCGTGCCAGCGGCGCTGGCCGGCGGGGCCCCTCCGGCCGGTCTCGCGGGATCCCGACGGTGTCGCCGCCAGGATCAGGAAGGGCCTGCCTTTCGGACCCCAGCCCCGCCCGCGCACGACAAGCCCCGCTGACTGCAGCTGGGAGACGGCCCTCCGGGCCGCGAAGTCGTTCCCGCCGAAGCGGGCGTCGGACAGGTCCCGGAAGCTGACCGCGCGGTACACCGCGAGGTCCTCCAGAGCTCCTCGCTTGCGCTCCGCGAAGGGGATTCTTGGCTCTTCCGGTTCCCGCTCGCGATCCCTGCGGGTCGGCATCCCGGCGGTCGCCCTGCCGGGCCTGGTGCCTTCCGGAGCCTTGCCGGACCGCCTCCCGGCCAGCGGGGCGCTCGATCTCCGGGGCCGGCCACCTCGGCATCTCACAGCCCCTCCCCGGTCCGCTGCCGCTCCAGGGCCCGGGCCAGGGCCGCGTCGTGCGGGGCGTCCGTGCGCAGGCCCGTCTCGAGCACGTCCATCTTCCGCCCCAGGTCGCCGATGCCGAGCCAGCGCGAGGCCCGGTAGATCCCCGCGTACAGGCACGCCACCGCAGCCGCCAGGTAGGCGGCGATCCGCGGGCCGTAGTCCTCCAGGACCAGCCCCATGTGCGGCCGCATCCACTCCATGCGGTCCATGAACGCCATGCCCAGCAGGCCCCAGGCCACCATCGAGAGCCCGATCGCGATCCGGTTCGGCGTCACCGCGCCTGCCTCAGGTCCAGCGCCCGCGCCGTCTCCAGCGAAACGATGAACAGGCCCAGCGGGTTTGTCGCGATCAGCTCCTGCGGCACCGGCGCGAACATGAACATCAGGTGCGCGGTCCATTGATCCCGGCCGCGCTCCTCTCCGCGCACGTAGTCAGCGACCTCGAACTCCGCGGAGGCGCGGAACGGCGGCTCCGGCCCGGGTTCGATGCGCAGCAGGACGTTCTCCACCTTCGAGGCCTCGGTGACCGGACTGCGCGAGACGAGGGCGATCTCCGGCGTGTCGCGCTCGATGATCGGGTAGGCCGCGTCCGGGGACAGGAACGTCAGGCTGCGTGTCCAGCGCTCCTGGACCGTGGCAGGGTTGCGGCCGAAGTGGTCCGCGATGAACGCGTGCAGGAAGTACTGCACCGCGGGGTCGGTCGCGGTCGGGTCCGCTTCGACCGCCTCGTAGCGGACCGCCTCCGCGCGGCCGACCTCGTCCACCCGGATCACGACCGGCTTGAGGGTGCGGCCGGCGCTCGAGCACCAGCCCGCCGCCAGCATCAGGCAGAGCGCGGCGAGGGCCGCCGCCATGAGGCGCAGGTGGCGGGCAGCCACCACGGCTTCGCCCCAGATCTCGGCGAACTGCTGGGCCGGCTCCGCCTTGCCAGGCGCCTTCTCCGGCCTCTTCCCGTTGGTGTTCGCTCGGCCGCGAAAAAGGTCTCTCACGCTCATCCTCCCGGGCGGGGCTTGGTCAGCGGCAGCTGCTGCCCGGCCATCCCGGACACCACCTGGCCGGCGCCCGTTGCCAGCGCGCCGGCACCGCCTATGGCCGCCGAGGCCACCCGGCTCCCCGCGATGCCAAGCGGCTGCCCGCTGAAGGGCGAAATCTGCGGCGCTCCCGCGCCAGCCATCGCCGAGCCGGCCCCCTGCAGGCCGGATCCCGCCGTCGCGGCGGCGGAGGTGCCCGTGGCCTGGGTGGCCGCCTCGGCGATCCCGCTGCCCGCGGCGCCAGATCCTGATACCAGGCCGTTGGCCAGGGCCGGGACCTTGATCATGGCCATGAGGGACGTGATCGCCAGCAGGAATGCCGTGACGGCCGAGGCCATCAGCTGCCCGCCGCCGCTGGCCCAGCCGGCCGTGTTCACCACCGCCTCGATCTGCAGCAGCATCGCGTCCATGAACGTGCGGATCACCGCTACCGCGATGGCGCCGTACAGGCTGTACGTGATGACCGTCTTCAGCCAGCCCCAGAAGAGGAACTCCATCGGCTTCCACAGCAGCCAGGGCACCAGGACGGGCCCGAGCATCACGCAGATCGAGATCGCGACGCCCGCCCAGACCACCTGGGCCAGCCCTGCCGCGAGGGTGCCGATCGCCAGGGCCACGAGCGAGATCATCACGCCCGGCCCCAGGACCATGTAGATGGCTACGGCCGCGCCGCCGGTGAACAGGGCTCCGAGAGAGCTCCAGACCTGCCCGGCGAGGCTGGCGTTCGTGAAGTCGTCCCAGATGCCGCCGATCCGGGCGAGCATGTCGTCCAGCGCCGTCCCCAGCAGCGTCTCGATCAGCCAGGCGCCCTCGCCGGCGATCAGCTGCGGGATGCTGGCGCCGGCTCCCGGCAGCTCGTTGTTCCAGAACGTGAGCAGGCCGAAAACGAACGCGACCTTGAGCAGGTAGTTCATCAGGCCCGGCGCATCGACCCGGCCCCCCAGAGCCCAGCCCGCCCCGCGCTGCACGATCCCGATCGATGCCAGCCCGCCGGCGATGACCGCCCCCGCCGTCAGGACCGGCGGGCTGGCCGCCGCGAAGAATCCCGCCGCGGCCTGGTCGAACAGCCCGACGATGTCGCCGGGGTTATTCTGCAGGTACGTCTGGACGGTCGCCGGGTCATGGGGGATCGGCGCCGCCACCTAGCCGCCCTCCGTCATCCAGCCCAGCGAGAAGAGGCCCTCCACGCCGGCCGCGGCGGCCCCGTCTCTCTGCAATCCCCGGATGCGCCCGCGCTCGGCGTCCAGGGCCGCCTTCGAGGCCGCGATCTCCGCGGCCGTGTCATTGGTCCGCTTCGAGCGCTCCTCGCTCTCCAGCGTGCCCTCCGCGGCCGAGATGCCCTGCACCTGGGCCATCGAGGCCAGCAATTCGTTCGCCGTCAGCTGCGCGGCGACCAGCTTCTGCAGCAGCGCCGCCTGCGACGCTTTCTCCAGGTTCGCCGGCTCGCGGTGCTTCTCGTTCGCCGTTTTGGCGCTGCGAACTGTCTCCGACACTGCCCGCGCCGCCTGGCGCACCGCCGTTCCCAGCGTCTCCTTGCGCTGCAGCGATCCCATGGCCGACTCCAGCGTCTTCGCCACCCGGCCGCCCGGCTTGGCGCCGAGCACGCCCGCCAGGTCCGCCGCGCTCACCGGGGACCCCGTGTAGGCCCGCCACTCGGCCGACGGCGAGGAGGATCCTGCCGTCGCCGTGAGGGAATCGAAGAGATCGCCGTGCGCCGAGCGCAGGTCGGAGGGGAGCGAGAGCGCCTCCTGCACCAGCGACGTCGAGCTCGCGTACAGGCCCTGCCAGCCTGTGCCCAGCTGCTGGACCATGCTCCCGACCGAGGCCACCTTGCCCTCGATCCGGTCCTTCATTCCCTCGATCTTGCCGATCGTGCTGGTCAGCTGGTCGAAGCGCTGCTCCGCCTCGGCCAGGATGCCCGCCGTGTTGGACACCAGCGTGGCCATCTGGGCAATCTGCAGGATCGCCCCGAGAATCGCCTTGCCCGGCTGCGCCGCCGCCAGCAGCAGCGCCAGGCACGCTGCGAGCGCGAACGCCCGCCTGTTGTTGAGCACTTGCATGATTGCCTCCTTCCGCTTTCGCGGTCCCTTCGCTCATCGCGCTATCCCGCGCCCGGGCACCAGCACGTCCGAGGCGAAGTACACGCGGACCCTGTGGCCCGCGCGGATCGTCACCGTCGGCAGCCGGTTGAGAAACCTCTCCGTGATCGCCATGCCCTGCTGGGCCATCCCGGCACCCGTCCCGGACCGGATCCGGTCGCCGGAGCCGCCGTACGCCGCCGTGTCCGCCGCCGCCAGCCCGCTCAGCACCCCCACCGCGGCGGCCGCGCCGAACACCGACAGGTAGCGGTTGTTGACCCGGTCCTTGAGGCCGGTCTCGCCGACCTGGTTGAGACCGGCGAACTGCTCCAGGCTGACGTAGCGGCCGTCCGGGAAGATCAGCCTGTGAAACGCCACGCCCAGGCGCGCCTGGCCCCACTGCGACACGGCCGTGGCCGTGCCCAGGACCCGGCTGCCGCGCGGGACCACGATCCGCTGGCGGTCGCGCGACCACATGTCCACCGCCACCATCGCGTTGGCCGGGCCGGGGAAGTCGCCCCGCATCTGGGTCACCAGGACGCACTCCAGGAACTCGCCCTCGTAGATGCGCTCCCAGCCCTCCGGATCGCGCGGCTCGACGAGCGCCGCCGGCGTGTCATTCGCATCCGGCCCGGCGAGAGGGGCGTCGGCCCCGCTGGCGGGCACCGGCGCGGCCGGGCTGGCGGGGACGTCTCCCTGCAGCATCCGGCCGTACTGCTGCGGGTCCTCCAGCGCGCGGGCCAGGCTCTCGTAGAGCCGTTCCCCGGCCGACTTCGCCGGGGGCTCGCCCGCGGAGGGGACGGGCACGGCGGGCTGGTTTGCTCCAGGTTCGGGTCCGGGCTCGCTGGGAGGCTTCGCCATGGCCAGCACGATCTGCGCGGCCCGCAGCGACTCGTATCGCCGCCGCGCTTCCAGCTGCCGGATCTCCTCCGCGACCACGTCGAGATCGGCGTACTCCCCTGCCGGCAGGTACCCCGACGGAGGCAGCGTCCCCTCCGGGTCCGCCAGGTGCGTCCCCACCGCGGTTTGCAGGGCCCGCATCCGCTTCTGCTCCCGCAGGCGGCGGTCCGCTTCCTGGATCGCCGCCAGCCGCTCGGCCTCGTCCAGGTCGCGGACCGAGGCCCTGACGGAGGTCTCCGCCCGGTCCATCACGGCTGGCGACGGCGGCGGCTGCGCCTCTGCTGGATTGGGGGGAGGCGGCGGGACCGCCGCCTCCTGCTGCCAGGTCGACCAGCCCACGGCGAGCACCAGCACGCCGCCGCCGCCCCAGATCAGCAGCCAGCGCAGCTTCGCCGGCACCGCTCCGGAGGGTTCCCGGATCCTGTCGATCCAGCGCGTCACGGCAGCTCCTTCGGCGGGTCGTAGCGCCACTTCAGCCGACGCTTGCCTACCTGCAGCCAGCCCGGCCCGACCACGTGCCGGGCCACGTACAGCCCGTCCTCGTAGTCGAACGCCACCATCGCCGGCTGGCCTTCCCTCTCCTCGTACAGCGCGGGGGCCTCCGCGGCATCACAGATCAAGTAGGTGAAGCGCTGGTCGTGCCACATCCCTCGCACGTGCCACGGGCTCCCGGCCGCCTCCGGAGGCAGCCGGTAGTCGAACCGCAGCGTGCCCGGGTAGCGCTGGCGGAATTCCTCGATGCCGCTATCGAGCAGTTCCTGCGCGGCGGCCTTGGCCTCCCGCGCCTGGTCGCGCGCCAGCTCCGCCTGGCGGCGGAAGTCGTCCAGTGCGGAGGCCGCCACGAACCGCGGTTCCTCCAGCGGCGTGCCGACCCGCTGCGGGCCGTCCGCTTCCGGCGCCGGCCGGTGGAGGTAGACCTTCAGGTCAGGCTCGCCGCCCTCCGCCGCCGTCAGGGTGTAGATGCGCCCCTTGTCGGTGATCAGCGCGACGTTCGTCTTGATGCCCTCCGCCATCGGCTTGAGCAGGGCGACATTGGCGCTTCCCTCAAGGGCCCAGTACTCGCTGTCGCCGCAGACGAATGTCAGGATCCGCTCGTCCTCCGGAACCACGATCACCGTCGTGTAGCGCACCCTGGCGGCGATCTCGACCACCGTGTCGTCGGTCACCTCCGCGTGCCGGGCGGTAGCCGCCTCAAGGGCCGGCACGGCCGGCACCGCCCACAGCATGGCGGCGCCTGCCAGCGTCGCGAGAGCCCCCCTCCGGGGCGTGCGTTCGATTTTCATGCCTTCCTCCTGTCTTCCCGCACGAGCAGTTCCAGCGCCCGCTCGAGATCCCCGTCGCAGGCCGCCAGCGCGCGGTCCCGCGCCGCCGCGTCCCGCGCCGAGCTCGTGTACAGCCAGTAGCTCTTCCGGTCCACGTGCAGCTGCAGCGTCTCGGCCTCCTCCGGCCGCCGCAGGTAGACCTCCCGCTTCGGCTGCAGCTTGCGGATCACGTCCGTCTCCGACCCCGACAGCGCGAACAGCCGCTGGTAGCGCTCGGCATCCATCGCCGGATTTGCCAGGAACAGCCGCGTCAGCATGCTCTCCAGCAGGGCCGCCGCGTTCGAGCCCTCCGAGACGTCCACGGCCGACTGCGTCGCCAGCACCAGCGCGGCGTTGCGCTTGCGCCAGGTCTTGACGGCCTCCAGCAGGTATCCCGAAATCGCCGGGTCCCGCAGGAACTTCCACGCCTCGTCCACCACCAGGATCTTGAGCCGGTCGCGCTCGGCCTCGTCGTCGATCTGCGCGCTGAGCCGCTCCAGCACGTACTGCATCGCCGCCGACGCGAGATCCTCGTATTGCGCGGCGCCGGCCAGGTCCACCACCTGCCAGTCCGCGACGCCCGCCAGGCTGTCCTCCGCGGTGTCGAAGACCGGCGCCCACGGGCCCGTGCCGTGCCAGCGGTCCAGCGCCGGCCGCATGGCCACCGGCAGGCTCCGCACCAGCGTCCCCATGCGCCGGTCGGGCGCGGGCCGCAGGAACAGGTCCTCGACGCACTTGCGGATCTCGCTCGTGTCGGCGCCGCCGGCCTCGTAGCCGCCGATTCCCAGCAGGTAGGCGATCCAGCTGGCCAGGAAGCGGTAGGTCCGCTCGGAGGGCTCCAGCCCGAAAGGGTTCAGCGGCGTGCCGGAGTCGCCCGGCGACAGCGCCAGGTAGCTCCCCCCGGCCAGCTTGGTCAGCCAGCGGTAGCTCCCGCCCAGGTCCAGGATCGCGATGCGCGGGTTGTAGCGCAGCGCGTTCACCAGCAGGAAGTTGAGCAGAAACGACTTGCCGGAGCCCGTCGAGCCCAGCACGATCGTGTGGCCCACGTCCGAGCCTCCGAACAGGTCGTAGTGGTACGCGGTGCGCGCCGCGGTCTCGAACACGGCCATCGCCGGCGCCCCGAGGTGCCGGCTCCGCGGATGCCCCCGCGAGGGGCCGAACAGCGGCGCCAGCGTCCCGGCCGCGCCGGCCGAGACGAACACCTTGCGCAGCTGCCTGGCCCTCGGCTGGCCCGGCTGCCGCGCGAAGTAGGCGCCCAGTTGGTAGTACCGCTCGCGGATCAGCTTCGCGTCCATCTGCCCGAAGATCCGGTTCACCTCCGCGAACGAGCGCTCCGCCTCATCCGGGTCCGCCCCGTGCAGCGCCAGGCACAGCGACAGGTCCCCGTAGGCGATCCCCTCGCTCTCCAGCTCCGCTCCCGCCGCCGCGATCCGGTCCGCCTCCGTCGCCGCGGAGGCGTCGACCATGCCCCCGCCGCCCATCATCTGGCTGGTCGCGCTGTAGCGCTTCTGCCAGAAGTGGCGCTGGGCCCGCTTGAGGCGCTTGCGCGCCTGGTCGGACGCGGCCGGGGCCCATTCCCAGCTCAGCTCGAGCGTCCGCGACGGCAGCCTGAGCAGGTCCTCCAGCTGGTTCGCCCGCGCCGCCGACGGCGGCGCCAGCAGCGAGTGCAGCGTCACCGCCTCCCCGTCCACCCGCAGGTGCGAGCTCTCCGCCTCGATCTCGCTCAGCGCCAGCGACCAGGACAGCGGCGCCCGGCCGTTGAAGCGGCAGCCCGCCGCGCGGCCCGGGGCGTTCACCAGCTCGCTGAGGAAGTGCGCCGCCGGCTCCGGCGCGAGGATCTCCAGCGGCGTCAGGTCCGAGACCAGCCCCGCGGCCGCGTCCACTGCGTCGGCGAACTCGCGCGCCTCGCGCTCGATCTCCGCCAGAGCCCATGCCGGGGCCGCCGAGCCCGACCCGAACAGCTCGCGGGCGCGCTGGGCCAGCGAAACCTTTTCCCGGCGCTGCTGCAGGCGCGCGTCGCGCGACCACGCCACGACCACCTCCAGCGTCTGCAGGCGCGGCTCCAGGAACCGGGCCCGCTCCTCCAGGGCCCGCCGGGCCAGGTCCGCCTGGGATCCCTCCGCCGACACGCCGGCGGCCAGCCCCGGCGCCGGCCGCCGGAGCATGTACAGGTACACCCGGGTGCGCGGCCCGGCTGCCGACAGCAGCCGCACCCAGCGCTCCAGCACGTAGTCGAGGTATTCCCCGGGGCGGCCGCTCGACTCGTAGGTCTCCAGCGCCGCCAGCGTCACCAGCTCGCCGCCGACCGTCAGCAGGGTGCGCCCGTCGGCCAGCCAGCCCCAGTAGGGGATCTCCTCGTGCAGCGCGCCCGCCCGCTCGTGCGGGCGGCGCGCCGCCGCCAGGTCCTTCGGCATCACGGCGCGACCTCCACCGACCGCGGCCGCTCGGCCAGCTTGCCCGGGTCGTAGCGCGGCCGGAAGCGCGCCGAGTTGAACACGATGCGCAGCATCTCCGGATCCCGGTAGTGCGCCAGCAGGCCCAGCCCGTACATCCCCGCGAACATCAGGAGCGGGCCGCCGAAGGCCGCGAACAGGTTCATCGCCGCCACCGACGTGATCAGCGAGAGCAGGAACCAGCGCCGCTCCACGCCGAGGATCGTCAGCGCCGCCGAAAGCGCCGGAATCGCCAGCCACGGGCGGCTGCCCAGCGAGGGGGTCACAGCGTCGTCCCGAAAATCCAGTTCAGGAACTGGGCCGCCAGCAGCATCAGGCCCGTGCCGAAGACCAGACCGCCGACCTTCTTCTTGCTGCCGCCGGACTCGTCCATGGCGAACATCGCGCCGCCGATCACGATTGCGATCAGCGAGATACCCCTGGCGAAGACCCCGGTGAAGAACGTCTGCATCACGGTGACGGATCGCGACCAGGGGTCCGTCGCCACCGGCGGGGGGGTTGCCGCGGCCGCCAGCTGGGGCGCGTTAGCCAGCACGAGCACCGAGAGGGTACGGGCCGCGAGGGCCGCTCCGGAAATGATTCGCGCCTTGCAAGTGTGTTGCATGCCTTCCTCCTCGCGCGCTTCGCAGCGCGCCATTCCAGAATCCCCCCGGGATCCGCCACCTGTCACGGTGACGGCCGGGAGCGGCGCCGCGAACCGGGTATTGCGAACGTCAGCGGCTCGCTGGCCTGTGCTCTTCGCTGTCCTCGCTCTGGCCGGAACGCCTCCGCCTCCCGAAATCTCTCCGCGCGGTCCATGGCGGACTGCATGGACAGCGCGAGCAGGTCCACCTCTCAGTGGTCGTGTTGCCGGACCTGCTCGACCGGTTCCCGCGTCGCAACCATGACATCCGACCGCTCCCCTGGAGGGATGGCGAGGAATCGCTGTAAGGACGGCGGCGACCTCATCCACCTCACGAGGCCTCCGGACCGCCGCCGGTGGGCGGTCCCCGCTCTTCTACGCTGCGCGCAGGGGAGCCCCTGTGGTCCGTGTCCGTGGGAGCCGCCGTGCCTGGATCGGTCCGGTTGGCTCGCCCGGGTACTGCCTCCCGGGATCGGTGCCGGCTCTCAGGTCGCGCACCCCGGTGGCGGCCTCGGGTTTGGCGCGCATCCTATAGGCCAGCTTCCGGAGAGCTATAGGGGATATAGGTGGATATATTGAGCGGGTGCGACAAAACCAGCGTAGAGGCGCGACAAAACCAGCGCACCGGGCGCGACAGAACCAGCGGAGGCGCGCGACAGAACCAGCGGACGGGCGCGACAAAACCAGCGTAGATTTCGCGGCGTGAACGGGCGCGACAAAACCAGCGTAAATCCGGCTTCCTACTGCTCGGTCAGCCACTCGCGGAGTAGCTCGCGCTGCGTGCGCGGCGGCACGGAGGGCGGGGACGGGTCCAGCTGCAGCGCGTGCTCGTGCTCCACAAGTTCCAGGCCAGGCCACGCGCGCTTCACCGCGTCGAGAGCCGCCAGGAAACGCCGCCTGAAATCCCGGCGGCGCGCGTACTCGGATCCGAACTGGCTCTCGAGCGAGATCCAGGGCACCCTGCAGGGCTCCTTCAGCGTGTGCATGCGGTAGGTGAGCCAGGCGTACGCGTCGATGGCCATCGGCGAGCGCCGCAGCGTCCGCACGACCGCCTCGTCCAGCGGGACTGCCGACTGGCGCAGCATCGAGTAGAAACGGTCGCTCAGCGTCACTGTCAGGCCCTGCCGGTCACGGGTGAGCCACTCGTCGACGATCGGGATGTTCACGCCGCTCGTTCCCTTGAAGTGGGTCGTCGTGATGGTCGTCGCGCAGATCCGGTCGACCTGTCGGCCGGCCAGCGCCAGAGGGCCCCTGGGGCCGCCCGAGTCGGAGATGCCCATCCAGCCGAACAGCTCGCGCAGCGAGCGGCCGACCGGGAAGCGGTCGTGGCCAGTCCGCACGGCGGCCGTCGTCAGGTGGATCATGATCAGGCGCGCGTAGACGCCGAACGGCAGCCCGATGTGGGCGGGAGCGTGCAGGCTCACCACGGTGTGGCCGTTCCGGCGCGAGAAGTCGGCCTTCGGCGGCTCGCGATGCGGCAGCGTCGTGCAGGCCAGGAACGAGGGCAGGTAGACGATCTTGCGCACCCAGGGCGCCTGGGCGCGCGCCTCGGTCGCGGCGTTGGTGGCCCGGGGCTCCGGGCGGATAACCTTGCAGGAAATGCAGGGGGCGAGGCCGAGCTCGCGCAGCTTGTTCTCGACGCGGATCAGGCCCTCGGCGCTCCGCGCCCGGGCGGCGTCCGCGTTCGAATCGAACAGGAGCTCGAGGCCGCGCCGCGGGTCGAGGGCGACCGGCTTCTGCCGCCAGAGCCAGGCCAGCGAGCTCTTGTCGCCGGCCGCCGGATCCCTCTCGGCGGCGGCGAGGACGGCCTCCAAGGCGCGGGCGAAGGCGATCTGCGCGTTCCTGCGCTCCTCCGCGATTCGGGTGTTGCATGGGGGTTCCAAGGCGGCCTCCTGACCGCCCGGCGCGCCCTCCGCGGGAAGCGCTGAATTGTGCCTCCCGAATCATCTACCCATGCATATAGGGGTGCGGTTGACCACAAGATGTAGTGTGTATGGACTGTAAACAATGGGTGACGTCACAAAGCATCCGTGCGAAGGCCATCTTTGGAGCGAGGACGGACAGTACGCCGGCCTGAGCGGTCGGCGTTTCTTCCAGACCCGATTCCCGTCTGATCCGCTCGATCCGAATCATCCGGCCATTCCAGTTGGGGTTTATTGCTCGCGATCCACTTGAACCGCCCCCTCTCTGTCCAATTCGGCGGGCCGGGCTGGCGTTGAAGCGACGCGCGCGCAGCCCCGGAGTGCCGGGACTCGATCTCCGGATTCCCGGGAGTGCGGGCCTTTCAGGTGGCCGCAGCCGCGAGGCCATCCAATCATCGCCACGGGAAAGAAGAGGCAGATCCAGGCCGCTGGTCGTCGTTGTGCTTGAGTCGCTGCGTCAGGGTGATGACACACGCGAAATCGGGACTGAGAAGATCGCGGGACGATCTGTGTCAACGTCGAGACTGTTAGGCCGGCTGGCCGCAAGTTCGAGCACTACCAGCTTCTCGACAAGAGCTCAGCCCAATTGCCCACCTTGGATTCTGCCGCAAATCTTGGCATCTTGATTGCCAGGAGGTGCCAAGAATGCGAGTACGTACTCGATTGCTACGTCGTCAGGAAGTGGAGGACCGCTGCCAACTCTCGCGAGCGACGCTTTACAGGATGATGCGCCAGGGTGCGTTTCCCGAGCCGATCAAGGTCGGCGCTCGCGCCGTTCGCTGGCCGGAACTCGAGATCGAGGCTTGGCTCAGTGACCGTCCGCGCGCGACAGGCGACTTGGTCGAGAGCCGCTGACCGACGGCCACTAGCCCCCGCCCGTCAACTCGTCCCATTGCCCTCGATGGTCGAGCGCCTGGACGGAAATAGGCGCGCCCTGAGTTGCCCTCTGCACTCGGGCAACGCAAGGCCAGACCGGAAACGCGATCCAAGAGCAAGCCGTATGGCGATTCCGTTCGCATTCCCGGCCCTGTAGCGGGAAAGAGCACCGAATCGGAAGAGCAGGATGCACTTAGGTCCGCGACCTGGCTCTACGCCCTAGGGTGCGGCCGGACTAGCCGGTCGAAGGGCTGGCACCGACGGGTGGCCCGATCTCCTTGATAGCGCTTCCGAAGGCTGGCAAGTCCAGATCGAGCCACTGCCCCTCCGCTGCAATTCCGAGCGGACACAGGTCCAAGGCCAGACCGGCATTGCACTTGCCCCTCTGAGAAAAGACCGCCGCGCTAGCGGTGCACCGGCACACCCTGCAGCTGGCCACGTCTCCGGGCTCTAGTGGCGGTGTGCACGCCATCCCGAGCTACCTCGCGATTGGTTGACCGGGCCGCAACCGACGCGGGTTACGCTGGTTTTGTCGCGTCCTCTCAACATAGCCACCTCAACACCGTATCGCTCTCCGGATGCTGGCCTGCACGACGCGCGCGAGGTACCCCAGCCATCGGTCAATGCGAGTCCGCAGAGCCAGCTGGAACGATCCGGGCGAGGCGGCGATTCTGCAGGGCCCGAGTTCAGGGCGCGAACGTCAAGGCAGTGACGGCATTCCAAGGAGGTGGCTCCGTCAAGGCAATAATCGCTCCGAGCTTCGACCTAGCGGCGCTGGGCAGATCTCGCGGACCGGCGCGAGCCGGGTCGGCCTCGGCGAGACGGAAGGCCGAGGACGACCTGGACGGTGCTTGGAAGTTCGTGCACATCCATGCGAAGCGCGTCAGCGAGACGGCCATCGAGGAACCTCAGCGTACAGCGCGCAAGAGAAGCGGCTGGCAATGCTGAAGGCGTTCTTCTAGTCCGCCAAGCCGGTGGGCTGGGTCAGCGAGTCACCCGTCGCTGGCGAATTCCTCGATCCGCGGATAGACTCCCGGGTATGGCATACGTCATCGATCGGGTCGACCTGCTCGGCTACCTTGCCTCCGACGCCCGCGTCCGCGACCCCTCCGACGGCACTATCGTGGTCCGCCTCTCGGAAGCAGCCGCCTACTACTTGCCCGGGAAATCCCCCGAAGGGGCGGGCCAGCCGTTCGCCCTCGCGACCTGGGAACCAGGCTGCTACCTCGTCGTCAGGGGCGGAGCTTCGATCCAACCCCACCTGTCCGCGGGAGCCCAGGTCTACGCTGCGGGCCGGCTGCGCCGGCGCCTCTTCGAGACCCAGGGACAGCTTCTCTGCCATAGCGAGGTCATCTGCAGGCCGGCCGACGTCTTGGTTCTCCGAACGCCGGACGGCGGCCGCACGCGGCCACCGCTGTGCAGGCGATAGCCGACGAAGGCGTCTCGGACTGCCAATGGCGCGGACTGCAGCACCGTGCACCGCCGACGGTGCTGCCATTGCCTCCACCGTGCCACGGAAGCTTCGAGCATGGAGCGAGGCGTCGCCCATGGGGAGTCTCCGCATCTCCTTGCATCCCGGGCCGCGGTCAGTTGCCGTTCGATCCGGCCGCCGCAACCCGAGCCATCGCCCGGACCCACGGTTTCCGCTGAAACTGTCGCGCCAGTTCCCGAGGCCGCAAGAACGGGAATCCTTGCGGGGGGCCTCGCATCCGCCGGGCGATGGCGTCCCATGACGGATCTATCGATCGGCAACGAGACGCGAGACAGCGTCGAGTTCCTCAAGCGCGTCGTCGCCAAGCACTGCCAGACCGCGAAAGTTGCGATCTTGCGCCACGACCCGAACCACCTCTTTGCGAGAGACAAGATCAGCGCCAACGCCGATTCGCTGGACACCGTGCCCGTCACAAGCACATTGCCCGGCAAGGCATCCACGAATGCTTCGGTTGACATGTCGGACAGGAATTGCTTTAACAGACACGATGCTCGTCGGATACGCGCGGACCCCCACTCTTGGCCCGGATCCTGCCGGCCAGCTGCGCGCGTTGCGCGAGAGCGGCTGCGAGCGGATCTTCACGGACCGTTGCAGCTGCCGCCAGATCGAGCGCCCGCAGCTCGACGCCGCGCTTGGCCTCCTGCGGCCGAAGGACGCGCTGGTGGTCTGGCGCTTCGACCGACCGGCCCGGAGCACCCCCGACATGCTTGCGCTGGCAGCCGCACTCCGGAAACGCGGCTGCGAGCTGGTCTCGCTCACCGAGGCGATCGACACCAGGTCTCCGCGCGGAAACGCCGTATTCGTGGCGATGGCCGCGCTGGCGCAGCTCGAGGTCGACCTGAGAGGCGAGCGCGCGCAGGAGTCCCACCAGGCTCGCAAGGCCGCTGGCAAGCCCTGGGGGCGGCGCCCGGCGTTCCGGGACAGCGAGAGAGTCCGCGCCGCTCAGGCGCTGCTGGCGGATCCCGCCATCCCGAGGTCCGACGTCGCGCGCCGTCTCGGCGTGGCGAGGAGCACCCTCTACAACTGGTTCCCCAGGGGCGACCCCGGCGCCTTCACCGGCCGGCCAAGCAGGAGCGGCGCCGCGTGAAGCTGTCCGATGCGTGCGAGGCTTTCCTGCGGGACATGCGGGCCCAGGGGCGGAAGAGCGAGACGCTGCGCGGATACGGGATCGTACTGCGCCTGATGCGGCAGTACCTGGCCGGCCGGGGCATCGAGGATCTCGAGCAGGTGGACAGCGGCCTCGTCAGGGAGTGGCGGGAGTCCTGGAAGCTCGCGCCCGGGACGAGCCGGACCCGGATCGCCCAGGCCAAGTCGTTCTTCTCCTTCGCGGTCGGCGCGGACTGGATCGAGCGCTCGCCGGCAGCGAACCTCCGGGCCCCCAAGGATGACGCGTCGCCCACCATGCCGCTGTCGCGGGCCGAGGTCCGCGCCATGCTCGTCGCGGCCCAGGGGAAGGTGAGGGAGCGCGCCCTGCTGCTGCTGATGCGCTATTCCGGCCTCGCGATCGGGGACGCGGCCACGCTCGCCACGTCGGCCCTCGCGGGCGACCGCCTGACCCTGCGGAGGGCGAAGAGCGGGAACCTCGTCCTGTGCTGCCTGCCCGCGCCGGTGACCGACGCGCTCGCCCGGGTCGCCCGGCCCGGCCGCGAGCATTTCTTCTGGAGCGGCGCGTCGACCCCGCGGACCTCCGCGGACTTCTGGAGGAAGCGGCTGCAGCGCATCGCCGGGCGCGCGGGCGTGGAGGGGTTCAAGCCCCACAGGCTGCGCGACACGTTCGCCGTCGAGCTGCTCGGCGCCGGCGTCTCGATGGAGGACGTTTCCGTGCTGCTGGGCCACAGCAGCATCCGCACCACGGAGCGCTACTACGCCCCGTGGGACCTGTCCCGGAGCAACCGCCTGCTGGCGGTCGTGCGGGACGTGCACGCCCGGGACCCGCTGGTCAGCTGGCTGGCGGTCCCGGCAGAGACAGAAAAGGCGGCGGCTGTGGCAGCAGCCTCCGCCTACGGCTCGGCAACACCCTCGGTACGGCCCGAGCACGTAGGGGAACTCTAGCGAGCCCGGTAGTGTTTACAGTCCATACACACGTCCCAAACACTACGACCGCGCCCCCGTCTCGCCCTTCCAGGGCTCGCCCGGAAGTAGCGGGATCAGCCGCTCGGATTCCGTCCGCACCGCTTCCTCCGGTCGCCACTCGAAGCCCGGCCTGAGTAGCGCGCTCATGTCGGCATTGCACTGCGCATCGCCGATCTTGCCCGCGAGCTTCCGTTCGAATATCGCGCGGGCCGCCCGGACCGACGTTCAGTCCGCACTCGCTCCGGAGATCGTCTTCGAGTGGATTCCTTGTCGCGTCATGCATTGCGTAGGGTGTCTAAGCAGACGTTCCACACCCTACGACTGCGCCCCACTGGTCCATCAGCCGCCGACGCTTCGCCAGCAGGTCAGATCGTGCATAGGCTTGCTCGACGCTGTTGCCGACCTGGTGCGCGAGACTCAGTTCCATGACGTGGTGAGGGGTGTCGGTGCATTCCCCAGCCCAGTCCCGGAAACTGCTGCGGAATCCGTGCACGGTCGCGCGTCCGGCAAGTCCGGTCGTCCTCAGCAGTTTTGTCAGCGTCATGTCTGACATTTCCCTGCCTCTCCGCAAGGATGAAGGAAAGACCAGCCCGGAGCCATCGTCCAACTCACGCGCGCGGTTGAGTACGGCGAGTGCCGGATCGGACAGCGGAACGCGATGCTCGGCTCCCGCTTTCATGCGCCAGGCGGGGATGCGCCATTCCTTCGCCTCGAATTTGATCTCGCTCCAAGTCGCGCCCCGGGCCTCACCGCTTCGCGCGGCCGTCAGAACCAGGAACCGGAAGCACAGCTTGGCGGCTATCGACGCCCCGGTCGCTTCCACCGTCTCGAGCGCCGCCGGAACGTCCTGATAGGGCAGCGCCCGGAAATGGGACTTGACGGCCGGCATCTTGGGCAACGCGCCGTCGATGCGCTCGTCCGCGACATTCTGCTCGACGTATCCGTGCGCTTGCGCCCAGCGCAGCGTGGCGCGAATTCGCTGGCGGACGCGCCGGGCCGTTTCCTGGCGCGTTCCCCAGATCGGAGTCAGGACGGCCAGCACCTCGGCGCGGCTGATCCGGTCGACCGAGATTGTGCCGAGCACCGGGAACGCATGGCGCTCGAGCGTCTGCATCCAGTTGGCCGCGTGCTTGCGGTTCCTCCAGCGCGGCTCGAGCGCCTCGCACGTCCTTCGAGCGGCGGTCGCGAATGTCGGAACCGAGGCTCGCCGCTTCTCCGCGAGCGGGTCACGTCCCTCTGCAACGACCGTACGATTCTCGGCCGCTCGCCGGCGCGCGGAGGCCAAGGAAATCACCGGCCAGCCGCCCAAGCCGAGATCGCGGCGCTTGCCGTCAATCGTGATTCGCTGTATCCAGCTCTTCGATCCGCCTTGCGCGACGCAGAGGAACAAGGTGTTGCCGTCGCCGTGCAGGCCCGGTTTCGAGGCGGCTTTTACGGTCGCTACGGTGAGTCTTCCCAACGTATTTCCCAACGCTCTAACTGGGATCATACGGGAATCGCCCTGAACTGTCAACTCCTTATGAGAACTTTAAATAGCGTATTTTCAATAACTTATCAGATTTTCTAAGCAATCGAGGGAAACAGAAAGACAAGAAAATGGCGGAGGAAGAGGGATTCGAACCCCCGAGACCCTTACGGGCCTTGCGGTTTTCAAGACCGCCGCCTTCAACCACTCGGCCATTCCTCCGTCCATACTCAGCCTAGCAGCGATCCCAACTCGCGCAGCCCACGGGGAATAGAGCGATCCGGCCTGGTGTACTCTGCAATGAGATGCGCGGCAGATTGCAAGGTAAGACGGCACTCGTCACGGGAGCCGGCGGGGGCATCGGCTCGGCGATCGTCCGGAAATTCGTCGCTGAAGGAGCCAACGTCGTCGTGAACGACCTCTCAAGCGAGGCGGCCGAAGCCCTGGTGCGCTCACTGGGCGTTGAGACTCCACGCGCGGTCACTGATTTCGCGGACCACAGTAGCGAACCAGCTGTGTCCGAGATGATGGAGAAAGTCCGGAGCGTCTTCGGTGGATTGGACATCCTGGTCAACAACGCCTTTGCCGCGTTCCACGACACGACCGTCACTGACTTGCAAGAGGCCGACTGGGACCGAACCTTGGACGCATGCCTGAAGGGTCCGTTCCTGTGCACGAAGCACGCTATTCCTCTGATGAAGAGCCGCAACGGTGGCAGCATCGTCACGATCTCCAGCGTCAACGCCCTGCGCGGTGTCAGCGAGACGGCCTACACGGCCGCCAAGGGTGGCCTGATCTCGATGATGCGGCTGGTAGCTGTGGAGTACGCCGAATGGAAGATCCGTTCCAATGTGATCTGTCCCGGTACCATCTCCACTTCCGCCTCGATGGACTACTGGGGCCAGTTCCCCGCCGCCTTCGCCGAGCTTCGCCGCATGTATCCGCTCGGCCGCATTGGCCAACCCGAGGACATCGCGGACTATGCGTTGTTCCTCGCGTCGGATGAGTCCCGCTGGGTCACCGGAACCGTGCACACTGTGGACGGCGGCCTCATGGCGGGCAATCGACTCGGCACTCTGTAGCCGCCCCATCTGATAGACTCCAACAACGGTGCTTCGCCCGGCTCTGGCGCTTTTGGCGGCGGCGGTGTTGCTGACTGCGTCTTCGTGCGGTTCCTCGCCATCCGGTTCGTCCGCTCCCTCGGAAGGCAGGCATGCAAGCGGAGCGGCTCTCGGCGACGCATTCGCCGACGCCGCATTTCAGGGGAACAGCAAGGAAATCGAGTCCATGCTGCCGGGCGCCAACATCAACGCGACGGACGAGGGAGGGCGGACCGCCCTGATGCTGGCCTCCTACGGCGGCCACTCGACCTCGGTGCGCCTCCTCTGCGAGAGCAAGGCCAATCCGAACCTAAGAGACCTAAACCGCCGTACGGCGCTGATGTACGCCGCCTCGGGCCCCAACGCCCACACCGTCGAAATCCTCCTCGCGCACGGAGCCGAAGTCAACGTCCCGGATGGCGAAGAGGGCTGGACGGCTCTCATGTTCGCCGCAGCGGAAGGTCACGCCGACATCGTGCGGATGCTTCTGGACCGGGGAGCCGACCCCGGCCTGACGGATACCGACGGGGACACGGCCATCACGTTCGCCGCGAACAATGGGCACGACGATGTCGTCGCCCTACTGCGGGGAGCGTCCGCGCCTTGATCGGAAGCAGACGGCGAACCCTCAGAATCCTCGAGAGGTTCCTCCGGAGACGCGATTACCGTTGGGGGGCCGCGCGACTTGTTCTCGCGGGATCGACCGTGCTCGCCAGCGCGGTCGCCCACGAGTTCACAATCACTCCTGTAACGCTCGTTTTCCTAGGCGACGGGACCTTTCAGGCGGATGTCGGCTTGGACGCCGATGCGCTGGCGCTCGGCTTGCCTTTGGAGACCGACTCAGAGCGGGTTGCCCAGGGAATGCGGGACCTGCCGCCCGCTGCATTCGATGCAGCTGTCGAGACAGCGCGGGGGGCCGTCCTCACAGACGTCCGAGTTCTCTTCGATGGGGCGCCCGCAGCGTATGAGGTGTCATTCCCCCATCATGGAACCCCCGCGGCAACCGAGGCGGACCCTCCCACCGTGCTGGGCACTGTCGCGAGGCTCCGGGGCCAAGTTCCGACGGAGACGCGAGAAGTCGTCTTTCAGGCTGCCGGCCGCTACAAGACCGTTTCCCTGCAGGTCATCGCGCCGGTCCGTTCCGAACCCGTTGCGGCGCTTCTCGATCCGGGAGAGGCTAGCCCAGCCATTCCGCTGACCGGCGCCGATGAAGGCTCGTCACGGTCCGGCGTCTTTCTGGCATACCTTCAACTCGGCTTCACGCACATCGTTCCCAAGGGCCTCGACCACATCCTCTTCGTGGTCGGCCTGTTCCTGCTCAGCATCCGCTGGCCGCCCTTGCTTTACCAAGTAACAGCATTCACACTCGCACACTCGGTCACGCTCGCGCTCTCGATGCAGGGCATCGTCTCGCTTCCGGGGCGCTTCGTCGAAACCTTAATCGCGGTCTCGATCAGTTGGGTGGCGATCGAGAACATTGCGACGTCGACTCTGAAGCCCTGGCGCTTGGCTGTCGTCTTTGGTTTCGGCCTGTTGCACGGCCTGGGATTCGCGAGCGTACTTGGCGAACTCGGCTTGCCGGAGGGGCGCTTTGTGGTCGCCCTGCTGTCCTTCAACTTGGGCGTGGAAGTCGGGCAGCTTAGCGTCGTCGCAATTGCATTCGCTATCGTCGGACGGTTCCGGCATCTCGAGGGCTATCGCCGGTTCGTGGTGATTCCCTGTTCAGGTGCAATTGCGGCAACGGGCTGTTGGTGGGCGGTAACGCGTGCCTTCGGGTAGGCCGTGTTGCGTCCGCGCGAACCGTCCGAACGGCGGCATTATCATAGAGTGTCCGTGGCAACGGTCTTCATTCCTTCGATGCTGCGGCCCCTGGCCGGCGATCACGAGGCGTTAGAGGTCGGTGGCGCAACGGTGCGAGAGATTATCGACAGTCTCGCCGCGCGCTATCCGGAACTGGGAAGCCGCTTGCTGGAGCGCGGCCAGCTCCGGGGGAACATTTCCGTGGCGATCGACGGCGAGATTAGCACGCTGGGCCTGCTTGACTGCCTCGATGAGGATTCGGAAGTGCACTTCATCCCGGCCATCTCGGGAGGGCGGTTGAATTGCGATGCAGTCGCCGTGGGGTGAGATCGAAGTCCAGGACGCGCACGCGCACCTGTTTTCGCAGTCGTTCTTCGCAGCGCTCGCCCGCCAGAAGGGCACGCCGGACATCGAGGGGATGATTGCCTCGCTGGGCTGGGATAACCCACCGGCGAGCAACGAGGAGTTGGCAACCCTGTGGGTCCGGGAGTTGGACCGCGAGGGCGTCTCCAAATCGGTGTTGATGGCCAGCGTCCCGGGTGACGAAGGGTCGGCAGCCGACGTTGTTCGGGCGGTTCCAGAGCGCTTCTACGGCTACTTCATGCTCAATCCGCTGGCCGAGGACGCATTGGAGAGAGCCACGCGGGCCTTCGAGGACCTAGGCCTCCAGGGTCTATGCCTGTTCCCGGCGATGCTACGGTTCTCGGTGCAGGATACACGCCTGAAGCCGTTGTACGAGTTGGCTTCCCAGGCTCCCGGACGGGTCGTATTCGTCCACATGGGCATGCTGACGGTCGGCGTCCGCGCCAAGCTTGGCCTGCCGTCGAGATTCGACATGAGTTTCTCGAACCCAATTGACCTGCACCGTGTGGCCCTGGAACATCCGAACACGACCTTCGTCCTCCCGCATTTCGGCGCGGGCTACTTCCGCGAGGCGCTCATGGTCGCCGGCCTCGCGGACAACGTGTATCTCGACACATCGAGCAGCAATAGTTGGACAAAGTACTTGTTGCCGCGGCCGACGCTTGCGGAGGTCTTCGCCCGGGCGCTGGACGTTGTCGGGCCGGATCGATTGCTGTTCGGCTCCGATTCGTCGTTCTTCCCGCGCGGCTGGAACCGCAAGGTTTACGAGACGCAGTGCGAGGCCCTTGCGTCCTTGCAGCTGCCGCCCGAGCACGCCACAGCGATTTTCAGCGGCAATCTGGCGCGCGTGCTGGCGCGGCCGGAAACCGTCATGTCCAATCCAAGGTGAGCTGGAGCCGGGGTCGATTCCAATACAAGATGGTTGGAGAGTGAGGCCCAGGAGTTCTGATCTGGATGGAGTTCTTCCGCTGGCGGTGGGGGCGCCTCTGTATCGAAGAGAAACGATGTCTTCCCGCGATGGTGCGGGGAGGCTGCCGGATTAGCGTCGACGGCGCGGACCTACGGGCAGGCGGTGGGTCCGCCGAGCAAGACGTTGACGGCCCGCGCCATCTTGGTCCAGTCGCTCTACGGAGCATCCTGGGCAAAATCGCTTTCGTCAACAGTACGCCTAGCCAAGGAGGAGGAAAACCGTTGCGAGCGAAAGGCAATCCAATTCCCTTCGGCCTGGTCGCCCTCCTGCGCTTGCGGGATCTCGGTAACCCGCTGGCGCGCTGGGTCGGGGAGAATCGGGAGAGCAGAACCCTCTCGACGGTCCAAGTCCAACCAGTGCGTCACCGCGCTGTCCCCGCTAGGGGACCCTGTGCTTTGGCGGCACGTTGTAAGTCACCACCCTTGGCTCACCGAATCCTGCACCTAATCCTACCGGTAGAGCGGGGAGCATGTTTATTCCTATGAGAAACCCGCGAAGCTCGTTACCAGGAACGTGGATCGCGAAAGCAACCACTAAGGTAATCGCACCGATTACTCCGCGATCAATCCCGCAAGAACTCGTTTTCTAGTCGGACGTTGCACGGCGACTCGCATTACGGCGCTCTTGGCGATTGTGCGAGTTCTTCCGTCAGTTTGGACCAGCGTGATGTCATCGGAACCGGCCGACGAAAAACGACCCTGGATAGCGCGACTCTCCTTGGGCGCTTCATCCTTGTAGAGCCTCACCAATACGCGCTTTCCAGCGCGCAATGCCTCGACCGTTGGCCAATCGCTCTTCAGGGGATCTGCTGGCGCCGATGAACTCAACAGCAACCCGAATACGAGGCCGATCAGTCTCACACGCATAGCTCATCCCATCCCATTCTTCTGTCCCACGCCCAAGAGAGAGGGCCTGCCGCAAGTTCGATGGCGGCCTTGAGGTTCGTGTTCCTGTGCAACCCTCACGATCGGCACTGCCCCCGCCCCGACACCGTGAAATAGTCCCATATTTCAGGCTTCGTTCGAGAGAGCGACAGCGCCCGTATCCTCGAAGCGTTGAGGGATCGAAGGTCCGGAGCCTTGGGCCATGGGTCCGGGCCGTCCCTGAGCTCGGTTCGATGCGGTACGCTCGCGACGGGCAGTGCGACGCGACCCCATGGGGCGCTTGCACCTGCGGGGTAGGGGTGGATGTGCGTGGAATCGCTGTGCGGCTTTGGTGTTTCACATCAAGGGTTGACGTTCGTGCGGAGGGTGCGCCGACACGGGGCATCGACACGAGATGGACGGCTGCGATCACCGCAAATACTGTGCCGAGTGGACTGTTCGCCAATGCCTTGGATCCGGGGATGCCCGTCGCGATCCCTCAGGGCGCAGACGTCCATGCGCACCTTGCCAGCGTCCGTGAATCTCGCCCCGGTCCGCACGCAGCTTCTACAGCACCTGGAGCGGCACTCGAAAGCCGACCTTGGACCCTGCCCCGTCGGCGTCGACCCGGAACTCCACGGCCTCCCCATAGCACAAGTGCAATCGACGCTCGACGCTTCGCAAGCCATGCCCAGTCGAGGATTGCAGGTGTGGGTCAAAACCCTCTCCATCGTCACTGACTTCGATGTGCAAGGCCCCATGCTCTTGGCGCGCCAGAACGCGCACTTCGCCCCCTTGGGGCCTGCTGCTGACTCCATGCTTGACGGCGTTTTCCACCAGCGGCTGAATCGACAGCGCCGGCACCTTGCGGCGCCGCACTCGGTCATCCAGCTCGATCCGAGTCGTCAACCTGTCACCCAGGCGCAGCCGCTCGATCTGCAAGTACGCCTCGACGATCCGCATTTCCTCTTCCAAGGACACGAACTGCCGCTTGGAGTCCAGCGAATACCGGAAGATGTCCGCCAGGTTCAGGAGCGTCCTCCTGGCGTCGGTCGCAGCCTGCGGAATGATGCCGTTCAGGGCATTCAAGGCATTGAAGAGGAAATGCGGATTGATCTGTGCGCGCAACGTCGCCATCTCCGCATCCCTGAGCAGGTTCTCCTGCTCCTGGCGTCGCATTCGCTCGATTCGACTCGCGACTTCCCCCGCCAACTGCTCGAGATCGGTGACATCGCCGCTCAAGAAGCGCCGGCCGCCCTGCCGCGCACCCAGCAGCAGGACCCGCGAGGCGCCGGTCCGGTCTCGTAGCGGCACCGCGGCCTCGGCCCACCTGCGGCCGGATTCGGCCAGGGCCTCAAAGTACGGGGCGGGAGCAATCTCCACCCTGGCGATGTCCTGCGCCAAGCCTGTCTCGAGCAACGTCCAGCGCTTCGCGGAGACGAACCCGGCGATCAACTCCGAGGCGCGCTCCAGGAAGGCTCTCTCGCCCGTGCTGCTGAGAGCACGAATGTCCCGGGCAGCGTTCCGCACATCCTGGCGGCGAAACAGCGCATTCTGCACCCAGAGGCCCAGCCGCGCGAGGACCGGGGGGTAGGCCAGGATGACCAAGCTCGCGGCCACGAGAAACGCCGCCAGACCGATAGCCGTCGCCTCCACGGATTGCAGCAATCCCAGGGCATCCATGAGCCACAAGAGCGCGCCGGCGAAGGCCGCCGCCAGCAGTCCCGCGCCAGCCAAACGGACAAAGACGTCCAAGAGCAAGAACCGGTAATCCAGCAAGAGGACGAACAACGCCAGCGGGATGCCGGCATGGTGGAACACCAACTCGTGCAGCCATGCTCCGGGCGCGTGCACGCGCCCAAAGTGCACGAACGACGCCGCCAACAGGAAGAGCGCCATCGCCGCTAGCGTGCGCATCCCCGCCACGCGGTGGCCCGAACCGCCGCGGGCCAGCAAGACGGCTGCGACCACGGCCAAGGCGCTAAATCCATAGTTGATGGAAGCGATACCGGTTTCTTGTGTGGCGCGGCCAAATCCGAAGGCGTTCGAAACATGCACGAGGGCGGCGCCGCAGCCGACGGCATACCCCGCCCAACTCAGCCAACGGTGTTCTCCCCGCAAGGCGAGATGTAGAAGCGTACACGGCAAGAGGCTCAGCACGGCGAAGCTCAGCGCCGCGACGACCTCCTGGACCCGGCTTCCGGGGTCGGCGAGCAGGACGATCAGGGAGCCCAAATTCCAGCAAACCGCCAACCCAGCGGCGGCCGCCGGAGCGCGGATCGCGCCCCTCGCGCCGCGGAAGAGCAGGAACAGGAAGGCGATGAAGGCCGTCATCCCCGCGACATGGCCGAGCACGTTGAGCAGGATTGGAAAATGAACGACGACCTCCACGTCCGGCCCCAGATTCTGCGTCCAATTACAGCACCGCCGGACGCTCAGCGCTGAACCGGATTCGGTCAGGAACCGCCCCACTCAGAGTTGTTGTCCGCCGATTCGAGAATGTGTTCCGGCCATCGCACGGAGGGGGCCGTCCGCTGGGGATCGGGCCAGACGCCGCGCCACGCCGTGCTACAACAATGTGCGGCATGGGAATCCTGCGGGAACAGCCGTTGCGGACGCTGATCGTGGACGACGAGAAGGCCGCCCGCGATGTTCTGCGCCGGGATCTTGCCGGGATCGACGGTGTCGAGATCGTCGGGGAAGCCGAAAACGGCGGCACGGCGCAGCGGCAGATCGAGGCCCTCGCGCCCGACCTTGTGCTGCTGGACATTCAGATGCCCGTCAAGGACGGCTTCGATGTGGTTCGCGGCATCCGCGGGCGGCTTCCGGCGATCATCTTCGTCACTGCCTACAGCGAGCATGCGCTACGGGCGTTCGAGATCGGAGCGGTGGACTACCTTCTGAAGCCTTTCAGCGTCATCCGTTTGGAACAGTCCATCGAGCGCGCCCGGAAGGCGCGCCTGCATCCGCGTCTCAGCGCCGAGCGCGTCGCTAAAACCCTCGACGCGGACGCCGGACCTAGTCCGCGCAAGTCGAAGGTCGTCGCCTGCCACGGGCATGACTTCCTGCTTCTGGACCTGGACCAGGTCTATGCCTTCCGGGCCTCGGGGGAAATCGTCTGGATTCTGACCGAGGACAAGCAATACCGCGCCACGCAGACCTTGAGCGCCTTGGCGCAGAGGCTTTCCGGATCCCAGTTCCTTCGCGTGCACCGCAACATGCTTGTTAACAGCAACAAGATCAACAAGATCAGCGCCCTGAGCAGCCGGCGTTGGCTCTTGACTATGGCCAACGGCTTCCAGTGCATCGCCAGCAAGCGGAACGCAGGGCTGGTCAAGACTCTCCTTTGGTAGCGCTTGCGGCTTGGATTGCACGTGGGATGCTGCGGCTCGCAAACCGTGGCGTCGCCGGACCCGCGAGTCCGCTTGGCGTCGATTTTGTCCCGCTCATTGCTTTCCTATGCCCGTTGTTGGGAATTGTGTTGGATGCGCCAGCGGAAGCTTCGACACTGAAAACACGATGTCGTTGACCGACCTCGCGCCGTTTAGCGTCAAGCGATCCACCGCCTTGCTCCTAGTCGCACTCCTGGTCGCGCTGGCGCCGGTGCGCGCGCAGCCGGGTGGCGTGATCTCCGGAACCGTGTCCATGAAGCAGACCGGCGGGCCCATGCACGGCGTCAGCGTCGTGTTGCTAGAACTGGGACGCACGACCCTCAGCGAGGAAAACGGTTCCTACTCATTCGAGCGCGTGCCGCCCGGAACCTACCATATCGTCGCGCATTTGGACAGCCTGTTCACGGAAGCGGCGCAGGTCGTCGCCCTGGAGGCGGGTGGCGCCGCAACGGCGGATTTCAGCCTCTCGATCGCCGGGGAGAGATACGAGATCACCGTGACCGCATCCGAGACGCACCAGGATTCCTTCGAGTCCTTCAGCAGCGTCGATTCCTACAGTTCCTACGACCTGAGTCTGATGCGGGACGTCTCCCTGGGCGAAGCACTCGCCCAGAACGTCGGCACCGGCGTCGCCAAGCGCAGCTTCGGACCCGGCGCCGCCAGACCGATCATCCGCGGATTCGACGGAGATCGCGTTCTTGTCATGGAGGACGGCATCCGGACCGGAACTCTCGCCTCCCAGTCGGGAGACCATGGCGAAGTCATCAACATCGGGCAACT
Organism: Bryobacterales bacterium; assembly: GCA_965218615.1. Classification (GTDB taxonomy): domain Bacteria; phylum Acidobacteriota; class Terriglobia; order Bryobacterales; family UBA6623; genus VXMF01. The sequence continues at coordinate 2,220,500 of CBDCLH010000008.1, read as the reverse complement.
CGAACGTCTCGAAATCGTGAAGGGACCGGCCACGCTGCTTTACAGCGGGAATGCCGTCGGCGGCACCTTGAATGCGATCAGCCGTCATCACGAGCACCACCGCCACGCGCACCAAGGACTGCGGGGATACCTGTCCGGCGCGGGAGGCACAGCCAACTCGTTCGGAGCGGGTAGCGGAGGATTCGAATACGGAGCGAAGAACTGGATGCTCTGGGGATCGGCTGCAGCCTCACGCTCCGGTGATTTTCAGACGCCGGCAGGCCCCGTCGTCAACTCCCGGACTCGTCTCCGTAACGGGGCGGGCGGAATCGGCTGGTTCGGCGACAAGACGTACTTCAGCGTGACCGCGAAGGTCGACGAAGGGAACTACGGCGTGCCTTTCGCTGCGGAGTTTCACGGTCACGGCGACGAAGAGGCTCACGACGAGGAACCCGAAGACGAGAAGGGCGAGAAACATGAGGACCAGGAGGTGGAACACGAGGACGAAGACGAGCAAGCGCGCGAAGAGGAAGTGGATCGCATCACGCTCGATAGCTCTCGCACCAGCTACCGCCTCAACTGGGGGCTGAGAAACCTGGAAGGGCCCGTCGAGGCCGTGTCGCTCAAACTGAACCTCGTCCGCTGGCGGCACGCCGAGGTCGAGCACTTCGAAGACGGCGAACAGGCCATCGGCTCCCAGTTCCGGAACGATCAGTTCGTGTGCCGTGCCGTCGCCGAACAAGGCAAGAAGGGAGCGTGGGGCGGGCGCTTCGGAGTCTGGGGTATCGACCGGGCATACGATGTAGCCGGCGAAGAGGCGTTGTCTCCGCCAGTGGACCAGAAGGGACTTGCTTTCTTCGCTCTGGAAGAACTCGCCCTCGAGCGGGTGAAATTCCAGTTTGGAGCGAGAGTCGAAACGCAACGCTTCTCTCCGGCGTACGCCGAGCGTGTCCGGGAGGGCCACGCCCAAGACGACCATGAAGAAGAGGGAGAGAGTCGCGAAGACGAAGAGCATGATGAGCACGGCGAGATCCCCGACGCGGTCCAACGTGTGTTCACAGGACTCTCTGCCGTGGCCGGCATGCACGCCGACCTGTGGCGTGGCGGGGCCTTCGTGGCCAATATCACGCGCAGCTATCGAGCGCCGGCCCTCGAGGAACTCTACAACTTCGGACCGCATGCTGGAAATCTGGCGTTCGAGATCGGAGATCCCAGCCTACTGGCGGAATCGGGCAACGGCGTCGACTTCTCCCTCAGGCATCGCCAGGGCCGTGTACGCGGCGAAGCGAACTTCTTCTTCTACGACTTTTCCAGCTTTATCTTTCCCTTCGCCCAGGGCCAAGTCGAAGACGGCTTCCAGGTCGTCGAATTCACGCAGTTGGATGCCCGGTACGTCGGCGCCGAAGCACTCCTGGATATCCAGATGCACCCGTCGCTGTCCCTGAACTTGGGTCTCGATGTGGTCGAAGCCAGGTCCACCGCCACAAACACACCCTTGCCCCGCATTCCTCCGCTTCGGGCCAAACTGGGTATGGACCTGAGCGCCGGAGGCTTCCGCGTCCGTCCAGAACTGATCCTCGCGAGTGCGCAGAACGACACCTTCACGGGAGAGACCCGGACCGACGGCTACGCTGTTGTCAACCTGAAGGCCTCCTACACGTACGCGCAAACGCACGTCGCGCACCAGTTCTCGGTAAACGTCTTCAACGTCGGAGACCGGCTCTACCGCAACCACTCCTCGTTCATCAAGGACCTTGCGCCAGAAATGGGTCGCGGTGTGCGCTTCACGTACGCGCTGCGCTTCTTCTGATTGCGACCCCAAGCAAGACCGGGAATTCCGAGCGGCAAGCACCGGAGCGCGACGTCCAGCCTGAGTCTTCGAGCCCCGCCGCTGTGACGCACTTAGGATTCGAGGGGCATTTACCCTTGCCACGCATTGAGAGTTTCTGCTGTCTCCCTGCCTGTCGTCCGTGATTCCGGACACCCTCTCCGCCCAGGGCGCCGCCAGTTCCAGCGCCCAGCCTGTCAAGCCTCGTGAGACATCCGGGTTGCGCTGGCGCACGGTCTTCTTCGACGCTGCGGGTGACTCAGGTCTCGACCCCGAATTCACCTACGACGGGCGCGAAACATCGCTACATCATCGAGTCCTTCGGGTCAACGGTGTGCTGCCGTCCGCAGCAGAGCCAGACGGCGCGCCGTGGGAACCCGGCGTTCCTGGAGGCGCTGCCGTCGCTCCCGTTCGCCGACCGCAGCCTTCGAACGTTCGATAGGACCGAGATCGCCAAGCCGCTCAGGCTATGCCGTACCGGCCCGCCAGTTCGCGCAGCTTCGCGAGGTGTCGCGGCACAGCCTGGAACGGGTCCTCGTCGGCTTCGTATTCGAGGGCCATGTAGCCGCGGTAGCCGGCCTTGCTGAACATTCGCACGATGCGGTCCCAGTCCGAGGGCTCGTGGCGGCCATGCTCGTCCCGAATATGGACCTTGAACTGGGAGTTCACGGCGTACGGCAGGCAGAGTTCGATCTGCTCGTACGGCTCGCTGTGGAAGTTGCCGGTATCGAGATTGATGCCCACGTTGGGGTGGTCGACGCTGCGGACGATCTGAATGATGCGTTCCGCCCGGGACGTGATCCCGCCATGGTTCTCGAGGCCCAGCACAACACCCCGGCCGGCGGCATAGTCGGCCGCCCGCTTCAAGATCTCGACGACCCACGACGCCGCCTCGACTTCGCTGCTGCCACTCGGCACGGCGCCTCCGAAGACACGGATATGGCTACAGCCCAGACGGTCTGCGACATCGACCCAGTGCTGCAACCAGGCAGCTTCCCGCTCCTGATCCGAAAGAGTCGGGCGGCACAGGTCGCTTCGGATCGCGATGCTGGGCAACTCCACAGCCGCGAGGTAGGCCTTGCGCCGGAAGGATGCCAGGAAAGATTCCAGTTCGTTGTTCGGGAACCAGTAGACCGTTGAGTCGATGCCGTCCACTTCGTTGTCCACGGCCATGTCCACGAGGTCGAGATAGCTCAGTGACCCGTCTCCCAGGGCCTTGCGGAATGAGAAGGCGCAGATGGCGGTCTTCAGCCTCGGTCCTCGACCGGACAATGTCGGCGTGCCACCAGCCGCCACAGCGGGCGCCAGCGCGAAGGTGGGGAGGAAGCTACGACGGGTCATCATGCTTCGGATTATAGAGCTAGCGCCCAGCTCGTCCCAGGCAGTCCCGGATCGCAACTCAAGCGGAAACGTAGGGTCCGCTTCTAGATGGCTTGCTCGAGGGTGAGCGGGCCGAAATCCAGAGATACGCGCTGGCGGCCTCCTGAGCTACCGGCGGCGACACCTCGCCAATGACCACATCGATGATCAAGAGACGTCGGGAACGATAGGCGACCGCGAGCCATAACGTGTTGACACCAGAAAAGGGCGCTCCTGGGCGCCTGCCGCACCACCGTGGTCTCAGAAGGCGCCCTGGTCTTCATCCCTCCCGCTGAACGAACTCGTCGATGCCGACATCGAGCGCCTCGGCGAGACGACAGAAGAGTTTGGGCGTCCCGGGCTTCCGTCCCTTTTCTATCTGCGAGGGGTACTCCCCGGAATCGCCAACCTGGCCTGCCGACATATCGAATGTCAACCCTCTATACTCCCGCCGGACGCGGAGCGGCGCCTCGCCGCCCATGACGCCGTTCAGGGCTTCTCCCGGTATGGTCTCGCCGACGGAGTCCTCGATCCACGCTGGATCGATCGCCGCCCCGTCGTCGAGTGCAGCGACGAGTCGGCGAGACTCCGAAATCGGAGCGACGACGTATTGTGCTCTGCCGTCTTACTGGATGATCGGTGTCCTCTTCGCTCATTGAGATATTCGTTCTTGTTGATCGATCGTCGTCACAAGCAGCGTCTTGTGCTCTAAGTCGATCGAACGGATCGCGCGCGAGTCGGGCGACGTGAAGCCAACAATGGCCGTCTCGGCCCTCGGGCCACGTCAAAACTCGTATGTCTTGCCCGGTGGAGATGAACGCCTGCACGCCCGCGCAGGCCGGGAGGTTGCTGTTGGACGAGTCCGGAAGGCACGCGTCCCCAGTTTCGTTCGACACGGTCGAACTCACCGCCGGGGCCGTCCTGCGGCCGGTATGATGAGAGGGTCGTGGAACTGACCGGCCACCGCAAGCGCTCGGTCATCTTCTGGATTGCCCTCGGCACGTGTCTGGTTATCCTGGCCGCCACGCTGAACATTGGTTGGCTGGTCGCGAACTGGCGCAGCGGCGTGCTGTTGATGCTGGGCGTCATGGCCGGCCTGCTGCTCATCGCCGGACTCGTGCTTAACACGGTCTTCCTTGTCCGTGAGATCCGCCGCAACGAGAAGCACGACGCCTTCATCGACGCCGTCACGCACGAACTCAAGACCCCTGTGGCCTCGCTCAGGCTGTATCTCGAGACTCTGCAGTCGAGGCGACTTGATCCGGAGCGGCAGCGCGAGTTCCACAAGACCATGTTGCTGGATATGGACCGCCTGCAGGGAACGATCGAGCAGGTGTTGCTGGCCGGCGCGGTCGGCTCCAGGCGCAAGCTTCAGCGAGTGCCGGTCGACATCCCCTCGATCGTCCGGGAGTGTGTCGACAGGCTGCAGCGCAGCCACCACTTGCCGCCCGACGCGCTCCAGTATTCCAGCACGCTCACGCACGGCGAGACCGCCGTCGTTCTGGGCAACGGAGAGGAACTGCGTGCCGCCGTTTCCAACCTGATTGACAACTCCATCAAGTACTCCAGCGGTCAGGTACGCGTCTGGATTGAGATCGCCAAGCTCGGCGCCGCTAGGGTCTCGATCCGCATTCGCGACAACGGCATTGGGATCGACCGCGATGAACTCAAGCGGATCTTCCGGCGCTTCTATCGCACACAGGGAGCGTTGCGCTCGAAGGGGACCGGCCTGGGCCTCTACATCGTGCGTGCCGTCGCGCACAAGCACGGCGGCCGCGCGTTCGGAGAGAGCGAAGGCAAGGGCCACGGCAGCACCTTCACGATCGAACTCCCTCTGTCGTCGCAGGCATGAAGCGGATTCTCATCGTCGAGGACGAGCAGCACCTCGCCAAGGGCCTGGAGTTCAACCTCGAGGCCGAAGGCTTCGCGGCCCGCATCGTGGATTCCGGGGAAGCGGCCCTGGAACTGATCCAGGCAGGTGAGGAGTTCGACGCGCTGCTCGTCGACGTCATGCTCCCCGGCATCGACGGATTCGAAGTCGTCCGTGCTCTCCGCTCCCGGGGCTGCTACCTGCCCGTCATGATTCTGACGGCGCGCCGCCGCCCCGAGGACATCGTCGAGGGCCTTTCGGCCGGGGCGGACGACTATCTGTCCAAACCGTTCGAGTTGGCGGTCCTGCTGGCCCGGATGCGTGGCCTTCTGCGACGCCGCCAATGGAGCGCCGCCGAGCCGCGGCAGGATCCACTCGACCGCTACGAGTTCAACGGACGCATAGTTTACTTCACGCAGCAGCAACTGCACGTGGACGGCGCGGTCCGCAATCTGACTCTGACTGAGGCGAAACTACTGCACTACCTGATCCGCAACGAGGGCCGCAACGTGTCGAGGAAAAGCCTCCTTCAGGACGTCTGGGGTGTGCGCGAAGATACGGACACCCGCGCCATCGACAACTTCATCGTGCGTTTGCGCCGATCGATCGAGCCCGAGCCGGCCAAGCCGCGCCATCTTTTGACCGTGCGGGGCGTCGGCTACCGCTTCGTCGCCAAGCCCGAACCCGCACTCAGCGTTCGCCTGCCGGCAGCGGCAGCGAGGAGATTTCGCCGTCCGTGATCCCGACAGCCCAGCGAAACGCTTCCAGCCACATCTTCTGGATGCCTGGGTTGTCCCAGACCTCCTCGCGGTGGCCCAGCAAGCAGGTGAAGACGCGGCCCTTGCCGTACTCGCGGACCCAGGCCAGCGCGAAGTCGCCATCGGTGCGCTGCACGCCCTTCTTCGTCAAATCTACGCTGGAAGTATCGAGGCTCATGAGCACACGCACCCTGTCGCGCGAATAACGGTCCACCTGGTAAATCTCGTCCGTGATCTCGAAACTCGCCGGGAAATGCCGGCTGATCGGATGGCTGCGATCCTCCACGCGAACGCGGATCTTCTGGTGCCAAGGGTGGTTGACGAACGCGCCGCCCACCATCTCGATGTACTCCGGCCAGTTGCTGCGAAAGGAATCCGCGCCGCTGTGCGCCACCAGGATGGCCTTGCCGTCTTCCTTGACGAAGCGCATCAAATCAGCCCTTTGCTCCGCGCTCAACTCCAGGTCTCCCTGGGTGTAGAAAAGCACTGCGTCAAAGTAGTCCAGGTTCTTGCGGTTGCCCCCCAGCTTCTGCTTGCTGACGAGCTCAAAGTCGGTGCGGAAGCGGACATCGAACAGCCCCGTACGCTCCCCGATCTTGGCCATCGTGAACATCGCGTGGGAGACGGCGTCGTGCGCGAAGGAGTTGGACGAACCGAGCACAAGAAGGTGCTTCTTGCCGTCCTCCGCGGCGGCCCCGGTGGGCGGAGCGGCGAGCAACCCGGCAGCCGTCAGGAGTGCGGGAAGAGTAGTGCTTGGCATCCGCACGGAGGGATAGTGTCGCACAGGCGGCGCTACAGGCGGTTGATCAAGGTCGCCACGTACGCCGCCCCGAAGCCGTTGTCGATGTTGACGACCGAGACGTTGCTAGCGCAGGAGTTGAGCATGCCGAGCAGGGCTGCCAGGCCGTTGAAGCTGGCGCCGTAGCCGACGCTGGTCGGCACGGCGATTACGGGCACTGCAATCAGCCCGCCAAGGGCGCTGGGCAGAGCTCCTTCCATGCCCGCGCAGCAGACGGCGACCCGGGCCGCTTGGAGCCGCTCGATCTTAGACAGCAGGCGATGAATGCCCGCGACGCCGATATCGTAGATTGCGTCGACCTCGTTGCCCATGACCTCCGCCGTGACACGGGCCTCCTCCGCCACCGGGATGTCGCTCGTACCCGCGCATACCACCGCGATCTTGGCCTTGCCCAAGATCTTGCGTTCGCCCCAGACCCGTACCGCGCCCGAACGGGGAAAGAACTCCGCCGCTGCGTTCAGCCCGCGCACCGCCTCGAACATCGCCTCGCTCGCCCGGGTGACTAACAGGTTGGGCGAGTGCTCCAGCAACTTGTCCGCGATCGTCCGAACGTCGTCGACGGTCTTGCCCCGTCCCAGGATCACCTCGGGCATGCCGTGCCGCAGAGCGCGATGGTGGTCGACATTCGCAATACCGACGTCTTCATAGGGCAGGTGACGCAGTTTGTCGAGGGCCCGGCCAACCTCACAGCCGCCGTCCCGCACTTGTTCCAGGAGGGCGCGCAGGGATTCTTCGTTCATGGCCGGATTCCAGGTGGAGCGTAGGCGCCGATCTCCAGCACCGGATCGGGGCCGCTTCCGGGTGGCGTGTCGATCACCTGCACAACCCTGCGCTCCGGCACGGAAACGATCCAGATCTGGTCCTTGTCCTGCACTCCCGCGAACGCATAGCGCCCGTCGCGGGACAGCGAAATGGAGAGCGGCTGGCCGCCTAAAGGAATCTCTGCGACCTGCCGGCGTGCCGCCACGTCGGCAATGCCAACCGCCTCGCCGGTCTGCAAGGAATACACCAGGAGGCTCTCGTCCGGGGTTGCGGCGACCCGGTTCACCCCATCTCCGGTCTGGATCGAACCGATCCTGGCCTTTGCGGCGGTATCGATGATGTCGATGCGCCCCTCGTCGCGACACGTGACCCACAACCTCGAACCATCGCGCGAGAGCAGGCTGCCCTGCGGCCCCTTGCCCACTTCGATCAAGCGCAGCTCCCCGGTGACCGCGTGCACCGCGCCGACGGTGCCGCTGGCGGAGTTGGAAACATAACCCCAGACGCCATCTTTGCCGAACGTGACCATATGGGGGTCGACGCCGCCGTTGTCGAAGTCCCGGATCACGGCCCGGGTGTCAAGGTCTACCAGGACCAGGCGATCGGGGTTCTCGGCCGTGACGAACGCGCGGCTGGAGCGCGGGTCAGGCGCAATGCCGTGCGGGCGGTGGAACTTGCCCAGGGGCAGCACCCCGACGCGCCGGCGCAACTTCAGGTCGATGATCGAGAGGGTATTGCCTCCGGAGCCGTCGTAGTCCATCCAAAGCACCCCGTTGTCCGACACGAAGGCGAATCGACCGTCACGCGAGAGCACCATCTCGTGCGGCGTGTCACCGACCAGGACGGCGGCCACACGGGTTCCCGAGGACGCGTAGAAGGCGACTGCGTTGTTCTTCTTTTCCACGACCAGCAGGTCCGCACGCTCGGCGGCCAGGCCCATGCCGGCCAACAGGAGGCCGCACAGGAGGATGGGACGGGAACTCATGGCTGGGGCGGGCGCTGCTCGCAACGACGCTCGCGGTTGTTTTTCGAGCCCAATGATTGTACCGTGAGAGCCATGGCTCGCAGTCTGAACAAGGTCATGCTGATCGGAAACCTCGGCAAGGACGCGGAAACGCGCCACACACCCAGTGGGGTCGCCGTAACCAGCTTCACGCTGGCCACGTCATACCGAGCCAAGGACGCCACGGGTGAATGGCGCGACAAGACCGATTGGCACGATGTCGTCGTCTGGCGCGGCGAGAACGTCGCGCCCTACCTGAAGAAGGGCCGCAGCGTCTTCGTGGAAGGCCGACTCCAGACGCGCTCCTGGGAAGATCAGAGCGGCCAGAGGCGCTACCGCACGGAAGTGATCTGCGACTCGTCGTTTGGGCTGATGCTGCTGGGAGGCCGCGACGGCGGCTCGGGCGGCAGTCAGGGCGGTTACGGCCAACGCGATCCTGGAGGCATGGAACCTCCCCCGGCGCCAGCTCCCGCACCGGCTCCCGAGCCAGCCCCCAACGCGGGCATGGACGACGACGACATCCCGTTCTAGCGCGCGTCGCGGCCAGCTGCAGGCAGCCGCGGGCGGACCGGATCGGCGGGCGGCCTCAGGCGGGTGAAGGCTGTCCCTCATCGAGACCGGGCAGCGCCGTCGGCGCTTCGGTTTGCGCAGGCTCCTCGGCCGGTGGGCCGCCTGCATCATCGCTGGGCGGCGGCTCGAAAGCCAGGGGCGGCAGGTCGCGGCCCTCGACCAACGCCGTGACCTCTTCTCCGTCCAGCACCTCGCGCTCCAACAGCGCCTCCGCGATCCGAGTCAGTCCGGCAGCGTGGTCCTGAATCAAATGCTTGGCGCGGCCGTAGCTCTCCGACACAAGCGCCTGCACCTCGGAGTCGATCCGGATCGCCGTCGCTTCCGAGTAGTTGCGCTGCTGCGTGATCTCGCGGCCGAGAAACACCTCCTCGTCGCGCTTGCCGAACGTCAGCGGACCCATGCGGCTCATGCCCCACTCGCAGACCATCTGGCGCGCCAGCGCCGTAGCCCGCTCGAAGTCGTTGCCCGCACCCGTTGTCATGTGGTCCATGAACAACTCCTCGGCGATGCGCCCGCCCATCAGAATCGCGAGCTGACCGCACAGATATACACGCGTGTACGTATGCTTGTCGTCCAACGGCAGCTGCATGGTGATGCCCAGGGCCTGGCCGCGGGGAATGATCGTGACCTTGTGCAGCGGGTCGGCCTGCTCCAGCAGCGCGGCGACGATGGCGTGGCCCGCTTCGTGGTAGGCCGTGTTCTTCTTCTCCTCGTCCCGCAGGATCATCGAACGCCTCTCGGCGCCCATCATGACCTTGTCCTTGGCGAGCTCGAAGTCGGCCATGGTGACGACCTTGCGGTTCTGGCCCGCCGCGAAAAGCGCGGCCTCGTTGGCCAAGTTGGCCAAGTCGGCGCCCGAGAAGCCCGGTGTGCCGCGCGCGATCACCATGAGGTCGACGTCGCTCGCCAGCGGCACCTTGGTGGTATGGACCTGCAGGATCCCTTGGCGCCCGCGTACATCTGGCCGGGAGACCACCACGCGCCGATCGAAGCGGCCCGGGCGCAGCAGAGCCGGATCCAAGACGTCTGGCCGGTTGGTCGCCGCCATCAGGATCACACCCTCGTTCGAATCGAAGCCGTCCATTTCCACGAGCAGCTGATTAAGCGTCTGCTCGCGCTCGTCGTGGCCACCGCCGAGGCCCGCCCCGCGATGGCGGCCCACGGCGTCGATCTCGTCAATGAAGACGATGCACGGCGCGCTCTTCTTGCCCTGCTCGAAGAGGTCGCGTACGCGGCTCGCGCCCACGCCGACGAACATCTCTACAAAGTCCGAACCGGAAATCGAGAAGAACGGTACGTTGGCCTCGCCCGCTACGGCCCGCGCCAGCAGCGTCTTGCCCGTGCCGGGTGCGCCGATCAGCAGAACGCCCTTGGGAATGCGGCCTCCCAGCTTCTGGAACTTTTGCGGCTCGCGCAGGAACTCGATGATCTCCTGCAGTTCCTCTTTGGCCTCGTTCACGCCCGCGACATCTTTGAACGTGACCTTTTTCTGTTGCGCTGTCAGTAGCCGCGCGCGGCTCTTGCCGAAACTCAGCGCCCGGTTCCCACCCGCCTGCAACTGGCGCATCATGAAGATCCAGAAGAAGACGATCAACACCAGCGGGGAGACTCGCCAGAACACCGACCAAAAGCCGAGCGAGGCTTGGTCCTTGACGTTGACCGTGACGCCCTGCGCCGTGAGCAGGTCGTAAACCCGGGGGTAGTCTTGCGGAATCGTGGTCTGGAACTTGCCTGAACTCGACTCGCCCTCGACCTGCTGCCCGGCCGCCGTGACCTCCTGGACGTTGCCCCGCTCGACTTCGTCCATGAACTCGCTAAAGCTCATGGCCTCGACCTTGTCTCCGCTCTTGGCGTTGACGGCTTTCCAGAGCAGGACCGCGGTGCAGAGCATCACGATCCAAAAAACTGCGGTCTTGAATGTGGAGTTCACAGCTGTGGATCCCTCGCGGCGTTAGCCTCGCTACTTGTTAAGACGCAATGGGAGCGGATTTCGATACCTGATTGCCTTCCACACCACAAAGCTCGTCCACGACCAAAGCTTGGCGGCTCTCCGGCCGAACCGCAAACTCTTCCGCCGGACCAAAGTCCCGCACCCAGACGATACAGCCCGAACCGGAGCCGGACGCAGTCACCACAGGCCACGACGCTCGCCTCCAAGCGCTGACTCCGCTCCGCTGAAAAAGATCCCTGATCTTCTTCGGCGCGTCACGCCCAGCGGGCCGGTACCTGTCACCCGGCCGCCAGTTTCTCAGGCGCAACGGCCGAGGGACCCGATCCCAGTCGAGCAACGCAGAGCCTCTTACATCGTACAGCGTTTTCGTTTCGGATAGGGCGACGAGCCGAGTCCGCACGAGCGCCTGCACCGCGCCAGGCAGCTCCACGCTCCCGGGCACCGGGAGCGGCAGGTCGTATCCATCCCTCCTTTGCGCGCCGCGCGGATGGAACAGAATCGCGTCGAACGAGCGCTCGGCGCGAGCCCCGGGCAGGTCCACGCAGCCTGTTCCTGAGGGCGACGCGATCAGGGCGCGGAGTTCCTCGATGTGCTCAAAGCCGGCCGAAGCAGCCTGGAGTTGAGGGCGCTTCAGGATCGCGCCCAGTAGGCGTCGCTGCTCGGCGGGGTGCAGGACGCGCGTCAACGCCACATCGAGCAGCAGCCCGTCGGATCCTTCGCGCACGCAGCGGGCCCACAACTTCAACGTGCGCCGACGCCAGTAGCGCTCCTCCTCGCGCGCCCAGTCGGCGGTGCGGGCGAGGACTGCTTCGACGTTCGGATTCCAGTCGCGCCGTAGCAACGGCAGCAGGCCGTGCCGCATGCGGTTGCGCGCGAAGGCCGGGTCCGCATTGCTGGCGTCCTCGCGCCAGCCAATGCCCCTGCTTCCCAGGTAGTCCACGACCTCCTCGCGCGAGACATCGAGCATCGGACGGACAATGCGTCTGCGGTACACGGGCCAGACGGCGCTCAGGCCCGCGCCGCCCGAGCCTCGCAGCAGCCGGAAGAGAACGGTCTCGGCTTGGTCGGACCTGGTGTGACCAGTCGCGATCATGTCGCAGGCCCCCTCTTCGAGCAGGTCCCGGAAAAAATCGTAACGGCAGCGCCGTCCGGCCTGCTCCAGGTTGCTACTCCCCCGCTCGGAGGCCCGGGCCACGTCCCGATGCCGGACGAAGAAGTCGCAGCCCAGGGTCGCCGCCAAGTTGCGCACGAACACCTCGTCGCCATCGGCGGCGGGGCCGCGCAGGCCATGGTTCAGGTGGATCACTACCCGAGCGCGCTCGGGATACAGCTCGCGCAACGCGTGCAGCAACGCCACCGAGTCCGGGCCCCCCGAGACGGCCACGCCGATGCGCTCTTCCGCTAAAAACACGCGCTCGCGCGCGATCCTTTTCGTGATCTTCGCCAGCACACCCTCACTGTAGACGAAGGTTGGTCTCCAAAGGTCCGCGGCGACCCCGCACGGGCGACCGCTCCGGTCCGTTCGTAGGACCTACGCAGGGCCTGTTTTGTGTTCCGGCCCGCTCCGGTTTATCCTCTGTGAGTATGCGGTTCTTCTTCGCGCTCGGCTTGGCCCTGACGGCGGCTGCCCCAGCACAAGATTTCGAAGCCTGCGCGTCCGTTCCGGTCTACGAGCCGTGCGAGATCCAGCTCGAGCTTTCGGCCGCCGAGGCCGCGGAGCACTCCAACCCCTACTCCAGCGTCACGCTGCGGGCCGAGTTCCGGTCGCCCAAGGGTGGCCGCACCAAGGTCATGCCGGCCTTCTGGGACGGCGGCCGGCGCTTCGTGCTGCGATTCTCCCCGGACTACGAGGGCCGTTGGGATTTCCGCATCATCTCGAACCTCGCTCGTTTCGACAAGCAATCCGGAAGCTTTCAGGCTGTCGCGGCCCGCACTCCGGGATTCATCGAGGTCTTCAACACGCGCTACTTCAGGCACCCCTTGACCAACACGGCCCACTTCTGGCTGGGCGATAGCATGCTGGGCCTCGGCGTCGTCCCGTGGGAGACGTTTCGCGCGGTCGTCGAGAAGCGCGCGGAGCAGAAGTTCACGCATCTGCGGGCCTTGGTGCTCGGCCCGCCGGATACCGCGGTTCAGGTCTTCAAGAGTCCCGAAGAGCCGTGGATCGAATACTTCCGAGAACTGGACAGGCGCGTCGCATACCTCCACGGTTTGGGTTTCGTCACCGACCTTGTCCTCGGTGGCGCCGCAGGCGAACTCGAGCGGCTGTTCCCGCGCTTGCGGCAGCGCGACCGCTATATCCGCTATGTGTGCGCGCGTTACGCCGCCTACAGCGTCACCTGGCAGGGCGTGCTGGAATGGGAAAGCTACACGTCGGGCGCCAAGCTGCTGGAGCAGCTTGCGGCGTCGCTCGACAAATACGACCCCTACTCGCACCCCAAGTCGACGGGGGCAGCCGTCACGTCGACGGCCCTGGCCGCAGATGGCTGGCAGGACTACCTCATCCAGAACCGGGTCGACCCGGCGCTTGCCTCGATCGAGTACGAGAGCCAGCCGGCGCCGTTCGTCAACACAGGCGTCGGCATCGAAGCGGATGCAGACACGGCCCGCAAGCAGGCTTGGACGGCTGCGAGCCGCGGGCACAACATCAGCTTGTCGAACGGCGGCCTGCTGGCCGACACCCGGTCCACCGACTCCCCGGCCGCCCGCCAAATGGCCCTGCTGCGGGATTTCTTCGCCCAGACGCGCTACTTCGATTTGCAGCCTCACTACCGCATAGTCGGCGGCGCCGCGCTGGCCCTGCAGCGAGTGCCATTCCGGGCAGAGAAATTGATCGGCATCGAGTACATCGTCTACGCCGAGAAGCCCGGCCTGATCGAATTGGTCATGCCGAAGCACGAGTACTCGGTCAGCTGGTACAACCCGACGGACGGCACATGGCTCGACCAGAAGAAGAAGTTCAAGGGCGACCGTTTCCGCTCTCAGACCCCGGATGACCGCCACGACTGGGTGCTCTACGTGCGCCGCGAAGGCAAGAAGAAGGGCTACAACAAGTCGTTCATTTTGGAGTCTAAGGCGGCCCGCATCCGCGATGTCGAACACTCGCCGACCGAGCTGCCATTCGAGATTCAGCTGCCGGCCGCAGGCGAGCTCGAAGCCGGCCGCGAGCACGCGTTCAATGCGACTCTGCGGAGAAACACCGTCGCCGCGAAGCGGATGCTGTGGCTGTGGACGGGCGAAGTTGCGGGCTCCGGCCGGGGCGCTCGGATCCTGGGAAGCACCCAATCGGGCACGTTCCTCGTCCCGGACGGCATTGCCGGCTCCTATCCGGCAACCCTGTCGGTGCGCCTTACTGGGCTCGACGGCGCCGGACGGCTGTTCGAGGCGTTCCGGCCCTATGCGCTACGGTCGCCCGGGAAACCCTGAGCCGATCGCTGTGGCTGTACCATGAGGCACATGGCGGCCCTGGAGACTTTGCAGCCCACTCGCCGGGAATTCTTGCGAGCCGGCGGCGCCGCAGCGATGCTAGGACTGTCCGGCTGCGCTGGGCGACTCCCGCCCTCCGACCGAGGGGCGCTCCCGTCGTTCGAACTCGCCGAAGTCTCCGTTGCCCAACTGCGCGGCGGCCTGGAATCGGGCCGTTGGACGACGCGTTCGCTGTGCGAGGCCTACCTCGATTGGATCGCCGCCATGGACGCTGCGGGCCCCGCGCTCAACTCGGTGATCGAGATCGACCCGGGAGCGCGAGCCAACGCCGAGCGCCTCGACACGGAGCGTCGCGAGGGGCGGGTCCGCGGACCGCTGCACGGGATACCGGTGATGCTGAAGGACAACATCGGCACGGCCGACGCCATGCAGACGACCGCTGGCTCCCTGGCCCTGCTCGACTCCGGCGTGGCGAGAGACTCTGGAGTCGCTGCTCGCCTTCGGGCCGCCGGCGCACTGCTCATCGCCAAGACCAACCTCAGCGAGTGGGCCAACTTCCGCTCACGCCGGTCGACGAGCGGATGGAGCGCGCGGGGCGGCCTGACGTTGAACCCCTACGCCCTCGACCGCAACCCGTGCGGCTCCAGTTCCGGTTCCGCCGTCGCCGTCTCGGCCGGTCTCACGCCCCTGGCCATCGGGACTGAAACCAATGGCTCGATCGTCTGCCCCGCCTCGATCAACGGCATCGTGGGCGTCAAGCCGACCGTGGGCTTGGTAGGGCGGTCCGGCATCGTTCCGCTCGCGCATACCCAGGACACGGCGGGGCCGATGGCCCGCAGCGTCGAGGACGCGGCCGCCTTGCTCGGCCCGCTGACGGGATCCGATCCGCTGGACGAAGCGACACTTCGAAGCGCGCAGCGGGCGCACGCAGACTACACCCGCTTCCTCGATCCGGCGGCGTTGCGCGGCGCACGGATCGGGTTGCTGCGCGGCTACTGGGGCCGCCACACGGGGATCGACGGGTTGCTCGACGAAGCCACGCTAGCGATGCGCGACGCCGGCGCCGAACTCGTCGACGTCGAGTCCCTGCCCGGGGTTGAGTCCACGCACGCACCCGGGCTCGAACTCATGCTGTACGAATTCAAGTCCGGCCTCGAGCGCTACCTCGCGACACTTGGCCCGGAGGTCAAGGTGCGCACGCTCGAGGATATCATCCGCTTCAACGAGGAGCACCGCAGCCGGGAGATGCCGTATTTCGGCCAGGACATCCTCGAGTCCGCCGCGGCCAAGGGGCCGCTGACCGAGCCGTCCTACAGACAGGCTCTGGCTCGCAGCCGAGACGTCTCACGCGAAGCCATCGACGAGACAGTCGGCGCCCGCTCCCTCGACGCGCTGTTCGCGCCAACGACGGGCCCCGCATGGCTGACCGACCTTGTGCACGGTGACCGGTCCTCGTTCCCCGGGTGTTCTTCGCCAGCGGCGCGAGCGGGCTACCCCCACATCACCGTGCCGGGCGGCTTCCTGTTCGGTTTACCCGTCGGGGTCTCGTTCTTCGGACGGGCGTGGTCGGAGCCTCGGCTCCTGGCTCTGGCCTACGCCTTCGAGCAGGCCACACGGCGTCGGCGCGCCCCGCAACTGCTCCCCTCCGCCCCGCTGGCTGCGGACTCCGCTACTGCGTCGTGACCCAGATGGGCGATGACCACGCGACGTTGGCGGCGTCCCCGTAAGCCACCCACGCGACGCGCACCTCGCACGCGGATGCTCCGAGGATGGCGGCGAAGTCGTCCTCGAACGCATCGGTCGTCAGTGTCTCGACGGTGGGCACGCGTTCGACGACGCCGGCGCCACCGAGGAACTCCATCGGCTCGGCGAGCCGGGCGTCGCGGACCGCGAACGCGAAGTGTCCCTGAGCCGTCTCCATTTAAACTTCGGCGCCAGTCCCGGCACGGATATCGAGAACGACCCCCGGCGTCCAGTACTAGGCAACGACGACGCGGTCGGGAAGGTTCTCGAAGGGGCGCCAGTTGTAGTTGACGCCCCGGTGCGTCGAGAGCTGCCAGGAACCGTGCGGATCGACCCTAGTTCTCCGGGCGCGGGCGCCAGTCGCGCGCGCAGCAATTCGCCATTGGCCACCGCCGCGGAACCGTCCCAGCGGGTCTCCGCGGTATCGAGCAATCCGAAGCACACGCGTACCGAAACGGTGTCTTGACTCGATAGCGGGATGGAGGACGCCGACAGCCAGCAAGCCCTTGGAACAGCGGATGGAATGCGGGACTGGACATGGAGCCTCTTCGACTTGTGGATTGAAGCGCGAGCCTTCTAGCAGCGTGGACGCGGCGTCGAAGGGCATTTGACTTACCGCGGGAGCGCAGGGATCCGCATACTTGGCGCGATGTGCAAGCGGCAGCGAGGCGCATCGCGATGCCCCGGCCCTGTCCGTCCAGGAGCCCGTCTCGCCCTTATTCCGGCGTCACGGCACAGCTCACCATCCAATTGATGCCGAACTTGTCCGTCAAGGCGCCGAAATAGGACCCCCAGAAAGTCTCTTGCATGGGCATTCCAACTTGGCCGCCCGCGGACAGTTCGGCGAACAGCGTGTCGCAATGCTCCTTGCTTCGCGCGGCAACGGAGATGGAGAAATTGTTTCCCGCCACGGGCGGCGGGCCGGGGCTGACGCTCGTGCTGTCGCTGCCCATCAGGACACTCGTTCCGACCAGCAGCGAGACATGCATCACGCGGTCCCTTTCCGCTTCCGGCACCGCCATCTCTGGAGGGCCATCCGCGAAGGTGTTCCAACTGGAAAACTCTCCGCCGAAGACCGAGCGATAGAACTCGAACGCCTCCCGGCAGTTGCCATCGAAGGTCAAATAGGTGTTCAGCAAGGCCGATTCCTTTCGGGCAGTTCAGCCGGTCCACCGGCGAAGAGATCAGTATAGGCGGGTGGTGTTCTTCATGCGCCCAGATCCCGACTGGAGGCGTACCTATGGGAACTTGGCTGGGGGGAACGGGATCGTGTGTCCGCGCGACGCGCACGGACGACGGAACCCCCGGATGCCTTGCTAGGATGGGCGATGCTCTCCACGGCGGCCTCGGACACTGTCCGCAAGACGGTGCTGGCCAACGGCCTGCGCATCGTCAGCGAGACCATGCCCTCGGTGCGCTCGGTTTCGCTGGGCATCTGGCTGAACGCAGGCTCGCGCCACGAGTCCGAGTCCGACAGCGGGATCACGCACTTTACCGAGCACATGGTCTTCAAGGGGACCAGCCGGTACACGGCGCGTGAGATCGCGTACGCCATCGACAGCCTGGGCGGCCACCTCGACGCGTTCACCTCGAAGGAGACCACTGCCTTCACGGCCAAGGTGCTGGACGAGCACTGGCGCCAAGCGCTCGACATCCTCGCGGACATGGTGCAGCGTCCCACGTTCTCCGACTCGGACATCGAGCGGGAGAAGGGCGTCGTCCTCGAAGAACTCAAGATGGACGAAGACAACCCGGACTACCTGCTCGGCACGATCTTCGCGCGCAGTTTCTGGCACGGTCACGGCATGGGACGGCCGGTCATTGGCAGCCATGGCTCGATTCGCGCTTTTCAGCGAGCCCAGCTACAGCGCTTCTTCGGTGCGACCTTCCACGCTCGCAACCTGCTACTCACTGCGGCCGGCAACATTGATCACGACTTGCTGGTCCGCGAGGCGGAGCAGCGCTTGGGAGGGCTGCACGGGGCGGCGTCCCACGACGGCGCGTTCGGACCGTCGGTCCACCCGGAAATCGTTCTGCACGACAAGCCCGCTTTGGAGCAGGTGCACCTCACCCTGGGCGTTGGCGCCTTCCCCGCCAGAGACCCCAGGCGCTTCGCCGGATTCGTGCTGAGCACCCTGCTCGGCGGCGGCTTCAGCTCGCGGCTGTTCCAGAAGATCCGAGAGGAAGCCGGCTTGGCCTACAGCATCTACTCTGATTTAAGCCTGTACTCGGATACGGGCTGTCTCGTTGTGGGGGCCGGCACCGCCTTGGATGCCCTACCACAAGTCCTGAACTATACCCTGCGGGAGTTGCGCGATCTCAGAGAGCGACCCGCCCCCGAACCGGAGATCCGCCGCGCCAAGGACCACCTCAAGGGCAGTCTGATGCTGAGCCTGGAGTCGACCGGCAGCCGCATGGCCAACTTGGCGCGACAAGAAGCCTACCATGGCCGCGTTCGCTCGCTCGATGAGATCAACGGGGAAGTCGAGGCCGTCCAAGCCGAGCACGTGCAAGCGCTCGCGAACGAGTGGTTCCAGCAGGAGCGCGTCGCCCTGACGGTGCTCGGCGACCTGCGTGACCTGCGCATCGGCCGAGAGCAACTGGCTTGCTGAACGGCTCTCGGGCCCTGATGCGGTCGGCCGCGCGGGGTCACTCCGCGGCCCCGGAACCGAGAGGCGGTTCCGGGGAAGATGTGACGGATTGCACCTAGTATGGCCCCAGTGGGCGATGGCCGCGCACCACCCCCACCAGCTTGTTGCAGGCCTGTCTCGACACGCCTTCCGGGCTCGATCCCACTCGTTTCTGTCGGTCCTGGCGCACGGGAAATCGGGGCCTTGCTCTCACTTCTGAGCCGACTCTTGCGCAGGATTGATTGCAAGCTGGCGAGGCCATCTTGGTCCGGGCTCGATGTCGACCACGGCGCGGAATCGAACCCTCGACGGCGCATGAGCCCGATGCAGCGGCGGGCCGGAGCACTACATCAGCAACGATCATGTGCTTGAGGGTTACCGTCGTGGCTGTGCGACGGGCAGGCTGTGGAGGTCCCGCGCGGCATAGGCAGGCTCGAAGCGCGCGCTTGCGCGCCGAGTATCGCTGGCGGGCGCCAAGCAAGCGTCGGCAGTCGGAACTTCTTGAGCGACTTTCGCTATCCGGACCAAGACGTGAAGGATCGACAGCAGGATGATCCACGGGAGCGAACGACGGCGGTGACCGGAGCAGACGAGCGACCCGAGGCGAAGCCGCCCGTCAGGGATGACGAAGAGGTCTATTCGCCTGGGTACGGCGTCGAACTGGTCGGGTCCTTGCGGCGTCGTAGCGTTGGCGTCGAGGCTGCATTCTTTCAACGTCACCTTCGGCCAGGTATGAGTGTTCTCGATTGTGGCTGCGGACCAGGCACGATCACGCTGGGCCTCGCAGGGCTAGTCAGTCCAGGGATCGCAATCGGAATTGACCGGGAGCCGAAGCAACTTGCGTTGACTTCCAGTCAAAGCCGCGCCCTGGGAATCGCCAACGTCCAGTTCGGCGTCGCCAATGCCTACAGTCTCCCGTTCCCCGATGGCTGCTTCGACGCCGCATTCGCCAACGCTCTTCTCCAGCATCTTGAGAATCCGCTTGCAGCGGTGCGGGAGATGGGTCGAGTCCTCAGACGTGGAGGTGTGATCGGCATTCGGGACGACGACCAAGGAAGCCTCCTCCTCTCTCCCCCGAATCCAGGACTCGATCGCGTGGTCGCAGTGATCAAGGCGATCATGCGTCACGGCGGCGGCGATCCGGAGATCGGCAGGCGGCACCGCCAGCTACTTCGCCAAGCCGGCTTCGTCGGCGTCGAAGCGAGCGCATCGGTCGAGTGGGACGGTGACTTTGAGTCGACATCCAAGCGTGGTGATCTCGGTGCGGCGATTTTGAGCAAATGGCGCCCACTGCCCTTGAGGCGGGTTTGGCAACGGAACCCGAGATCAGAGAACTAGCTGAGACGTGCCGCGTTTGGGGCCGTGACCCCAACGCCTTCAGTGTCATCACATGGTGCGAGGCGTGTGGATACAACGGCAGCACCCGTCAGCGGTTGGGGGTGCGGGCGCCGGGTTCGGGGCACGACTCCAGGGGCTGGGAGAAGGCGGCTCAGGCTTCGTCGACAACAGGCCTCCGGTCCGAAATGTTCGCTGAGACTGACAGTCGGTGTCAGCCGTAGGTTGCGCTCCCGATCCCAGAAGCGAGCGGCCCCAGGAGCTCACGCCACCCTCCTGTCTACAATCGTTGAGGACACTCTCCGAGGGACATCGATCCAGGCCGATCGGTCACACATGCGCAGACTCTGAAGTTGCGTTGTGGAATCGGCCTATCCTCCACCCAGCCAGGCTGATAGCCTAGATACCGCCATCCGAGGCCCGACGAGCCATGCGACCGGACCCGCTCCTCGACGCATTTTGGGAACGCGGCCTGATTCTGCTCGGCAGCCGCGTCCGCGAGGAGTATGCGCTCAACACCCCGATATTTGTCGACTTGCGGCACGGCCTCTACGACGATCTGGATCTCTTGGACGCGCTGGGCAAAGCCCTGCATCGCAAGGTCATCGAACTGGCGGTTGACTCAACCCGGCGCCAACAGGTGGTCGGCATTCCCGACACCGCCACCCCGCTGGCCCTGGCTGCGGCCCTGGCCTCGCGGGGCACCAGCCACCCCCTCGCGTACGGCCAACTCCGCAAACAGCCAGCCGCCTACCCCGGTGGCCACTCCGGCAGCAGCGCGTACATGGGGAACTGCGACGCGCAACGGGAAATCACCCTGATCGACGATGTCATGGCCTCGGGCGCGACAAAGCTTTGGTCGACGCGGTACTTGCGGGACGCAGGCCTCGAAGTCGCTCGCATCCTCGTGGTCGTCGATCGGGAGCAGGGCGGCGACCGCGCGCTTCGGCAGCAGGGCTATCCGGTCCACAGCCTGTACCGCATCAGTGAAGTCGTTGCGTACTACCGCGAGCGGGGCATGGTCGACCCGGAGACCGCCGAACTCGCCCTCGTCCATCTCCAGCGCAAGCGTCCCAAGGCGCGCGCCTGACGAGTGGCGGCGCCACCTCAGGCCGCGAGGAACCCGGCCAGAGCGATGTAGCACATGTAGAAGCAAAACAGCACCGTCACAGCTAGTCCAGCGTTGAGCGCACGCGACGGCGCGTGCCCGCCGTTCACGCTCGCCCTGTTCAGCAGGATGAGCACGAACAGCGCCAGCAGCGGCATGGCGACCGGACTCACGGCCTGCGAGGCGATCATGATCTGGACCGGCCTGCCGCCCAGCACCGGGACGACCAGACCGAACAGTGAGGCGGCCACCACCATCACGCGAAACGCGGCGCGGCTCATGTCGCGGGGGATGCCCAGGAAATCCGCGGCCATCCACGGTCCCAAGAGGTAGTTGGGGAACAGGGAGGAGAGGCCGGCCGCGAGAATGCCGATGACGAAACCTGCGGCCGCCAAGACGCCGGCCAGTGGCTCCAAGGTCTTGACCATGTCGATCGCCGCTTCGATCTCCAGATCCCTGCGGTGCAGCGTGCCTGCGGCGCAGGCCATGATCGCGGCGTTGATGAAGAAGAGCACCGTCATCGAAAAGGCCGAATCGCGGATCACCAACGGCAGGTCCCGCACGCGCCATCCCTCTTCTCGGACCAGCACGCTGCGCGTGAACAGAACGACCGATGCCATCGTCGTGCCAACCATGCCGGCGATTAGCAGCCGCGGATTGCCGGATTCGGGAAGGCTCGGAACGAATCCAGCCGCCAGCTCCCGCGGCTCCGGCAACACCAGCCCAGCGGTGAAGAAAAACGCCAGTCCCATGACGCCAACGAGGGAGGCCAGAACCTTCAAGAAAAAACCGTGGCGGCCGACCCAGAAGAGCGTCAAAAGCAGCAGCGTGAAGAAGACTGCCGCGCCCAGGGGATCGATCGCGCGGCCCACGGCGGACCCGCTCCATTCCCGTAGGACATCGACCATGATCGCCATCACGCCGATGATCGACGTGAGCTGCGTTGCGGTCAGCGACGCCACGATCAAGAGCGTCACCGGAGCACCGAAGTGCTCGCGGAACAGGCGCAGCAGCGTCTCCCCCGAGACGATCGTGAGGCGGCTGATGCCTACGATCATCACGTGCGTGAACACAGACGCCAGCACCAGCGTCCAGGTCAGCGACATGCCGTAGCTCGCGCCTGCCGCGCTCATCGTCGTAACGCTGCCGGTTCCAACGACATAGCCGATGATGAAAACGCCTGGCGCCAAGCTGGCCGCGGCGCGCTTGAGCAGATTCCAATTCACCGCGGCGCAAGCATACCATCCCCGCTCGCGCCTCCCTGCGGCGCCGTCCGAATCCCTCGGCTGCGCTCGTGCGCCATACTCGAAGAGTAGCCATGCCGCATCGGATCGTACGATTCGTCGTCGCCGCCCTGCTCCTGGCCTCCTCGGCGGCGGGCCAACGCGTCGAAGTCGAGGAGTTCACCCTCGACAACGGCATGAAGTTCTTGCTTCTGCCCCGCGAAGGGGACCCCAACGTCGCCGCGGGTTGGATCTCGAAGTTCGGCTCGGTCAACGAGCGGCCCGGCGTGACCGGCGTCGCCCACCTCTTTGAGCACATGATGTTCAAAGGCACCCATACGATTGGCGCCCGCGACATCAAGCGCGACCTCGAGATCATCGAGGAACTTGACGCTTTGCGAGCCAAGATCCAGGCCGAGCAGGCGGCTGCGATCGAGAAGCACCGCCGCGGTCTGCTCGACGATCCCAACGACCCGGCCAACCGTAGCGCGGAACACGGCGCGCTGATCGAACGGTTCGAGGCCTTGATTCAACAGCAAAGGGACTTGATCGTCAAGGACGAGTTCAGCCAGATCTACACCGCCAATGGCGCTTCGGGCATGAATGCCGGGACGACCAACGATTTCACCATCTACTTCATCAACGTTCCCTCGAACAAGCTTGAATTGTGGTTCTGGATGGAATCCGATCGCCTGGCCAATCCCGTGTTCAGGGAATTCTACAGCGAGCGCGATGTCGTGCACGAAGAGCGCCGTCTGCGTGTGGACTCCACGCCGACAGGCAAGCTCAACGAACAGTTCGATTCCATGTTCTGGCAATCCTCGCCCTATAGCTGGCCGGTCATTGGCTGGCCCAGCGATCTGAATGCGATCACCCGCGACGAGGCCATGGAGTTCTTCTCGCTCTACTACGCACCCAACAATCTGGTCGCCGCGCTGGTGGGAGACTTCGAGCTCGAGCGGGGCAAGTCCCTCGCGCAGCAGTACTTCGGCCGCCTGCGGCGCGGCCCGCGGACGCCCTCGGCGGTCCGCACACGGGAGGTTTCCCAGCAGGCCGAGAAACGCATGAGCGGACACGCCGAGACGCGCCCTCAGACGGCGATCCGGTTCCACACGGTGGCGGACGCGCATGTCGACGAGGCGCCGCTGCTAGTGTTGTCCGCCCTGCTGAATGGGCGCACGGGACGGCTGTATAAGTCCCTCGTCCTGGAGCAGAAAGTCGCGGTGCAGGCCGGCGCCGGCGTGAACGGGCTGAAGTATGACGGCTACTTCGAGGTCAGCGGCGTCGCCGCCCCGGGGTCCAACCCGGAGGATGTTGAGCGCGCGCTGCTCGCCGAACTGGATTCGCTCGGTCGCGAGCCGGTCGGCGAACACGAGCTGCAGAAGGTCAAGAATCAGCAGCTCGCCGGCGACTTCCGCAAGCTGCAGTCGAAGTTCGGACTGATGGTGCAGCTACTCAGCTACGAGGCGCTTGGGGAGTGGAGCAACATCAACACGTTCTCCGAGCGCATCCAGGCCGTCACACCGGAGGACATCCAGGGCGTCGCGCAGCGCTACTTCACCGAGACCAACCGGAGCGTTGCACTCTATTACACCAAGGAGGGAACGGGGCCACCCGGCAGGCAGCGCCGCGCACCGGGACGGCCTCCGCAGGGAGGCGGGCGATGAGACGCCGTGACTGGTTGCAGGCCGTGGCGGGCGGCGCGCTCGCAGCCGTCTGCCGGGGGCAGGAGGCGCTGCCGACACACCCTCGAGAACTGCGTTTTCCGGATCTGGCCTACGATCCGCCCGATCCCGGCGAGTACCGGCATGAACTCGACTGCGGCGCAGTCGCCTACCTGGTCGAGGACCACCAGCTGCCGCTCGTGACCGTCGCCTTCAGCCTGCGCGCGGGCGGGTACGTGCTACCAGCCGAGAGCGCGGGCCTGGCGTCCTTCACGGGCGGTCAAATGCGGTCCGGCGGCACGCTCTCGCGCAGCGCGCGGGACTTCGACGAGGAAGCCGCCTTTCTGGCGACCCGCATCTCGTCCAACATCGGGGCGACCTCGGCCGGAGCTTCGGTCAACTGCTTGACCCAGAATCTCGACGCCTCGCTGACGCTGTTCTTCGACATGCTCAAGAACCCCGGCTTCGACCCCGAGCGCCTCGAGGTGGCGCGGGCCCAAGCCCTGCAGGGCTTGGCGCGCCGCAACGACCGCCTGGAAGGAATTCTTTCCCGCGAATTCCGCCGCCTGCTGCGCGGCGACCATTTCACGACGCAGCAGTCGACGCAGGCCTCGATCCAGGCGATCACGCGGAAACGCATGCGGCAGTTCCACTCCCAGCACTACGATCCGCGCCACATGTTCTTCTCGGTCTCCGGCGACTTCGACACATCCCACATGCTGCGTCGGCTGAACGAAGCGCTCGCCGAGGGCTGGCCCGCGGATTCCGGGGAGCCAGCCAAGATTCCGGCCCCGACGCACCTACCAGAGCCGGGCGTCTACCTGGTCGATAAGACGAGCCGCGATGTGAACCAATCCCATGTGACGCTTGGCCACCTCGGCATCGAGCGTTCGCACCCCGACGCTATCCGTGTCGGGGTCATGAACTCCATCCTGGGCGGCGGGGGATTCACCTCCCGCATCATGCTGCGCATCCGCTCCGACGAGGGCCTCGCCTACAGCGCCTATTCGAGATTCCAGCCCGGCACCTATTACCCCGGTGTCTTCCAGGCCGGCTTCCAATCCCGCAACGCCACCTGCGCCCAGGCAGCCGCGATCGTGTTCGAGGAGATTGAGCGCATGCGGGGCGAGACCGTCACGGTGCAGGAACTCGACACCGCCAAGACCTACTTGATCGAAATCTTTCCGCGCTTTTTCGCCACGGCCGGTCAGGTGGCCGGCACGTTCGCGAGCGACGAATTCACCGGACGCGAAAAGGACTACTGGAGGACCTACCGGCAGCGCGTCGCCGACGTGAGCGCGGACGATGTGCTCGAGGCAGCTCAGAACTACCTGCACCCCGGCAAGCTTGTGGTGCTCGCCGTGGGCGACACGGAGGCCATGCTGCGTGGAAACCCGGACCGGCCCGAGTACAGTTTCGAGTCCTTCGCTGAAGACGGCGGAATCCGCTCGATCCCGCTTCCGGACCCGCTGACGATGGAGTATCCGGACGTCTAAACCGCGGCGGATCAATCCGAGAGCAGGCCGCGGATGTCTTGATAGATGGCCCGCGTGGCCGTCGAATGATTGAGCGTATAGAAGTGCAGGCCAGCGACGCCTTCTGCAAGTAGTTGGCGGCACTGCAGCGTGGCGTGTTCGATGCCGACCGAGCGCACGGCCGCTGGGTCGTCCCGGACCGCTTCCATGCGCCGCAGCAGCGTGGTTGGGATCCTCGCGCCGCACATCTCGGCGAAGCGCTGGGTCTGCTTAAGACTGCGGACGGGCATGATCCCGGCCACGATGGGGACGCCAATGCCGGCAGCGCGGGCGCGATCCCGGAATGCAAAGAAATCAGCGTTGTCGAAGAAGAGCTGGCTGATCAGGAACTCCGCGCCGGCATCAACCTTGCGCTTGAGGTTGGCGATGTCGGCTTCGGGGCTCGGCGCCTCGGGGTGCGTCTCAGGGTAACAGGCTCCCCCCAGGCAAAACCGGTAGTTCCGGTGAATGAAGGCGACCAGTTCGCTGGCGTAGCGGAAGCCGCCCGGCGTGGGCACGAAACGGTCCTGGCCCCTCGGAGGGTCGCCGCGGAGCGGCAGGACGTTCTCGATGCCTCCAGCAGCGAGTTCGGCGAGCACCGAAGTGATCTCGTCGCGATCCGCGCTGACGCAGGTCAAATGGGCCATCGACTCGATGCCGATGGCGTGCTTGATCCGTTGCGCCAGCGCAACCGTCTTCCGGCGCGTGCTGCCGCCCGCACCGTACGTCACCGAGACGTAGCTCGGCCGTAGCGGACGCAGAGCTTCGATCGTGGCGAAGAGATGGGCAAAGCCGGCGTCGTCCTTGGGAGGGAAAAACTCGAAGGAGACGGTCGGCGTGCCAGCCGCGAGCATCGCGCTGATCTTCATCGCGGCGATGTCCCAGCCTATCACGGCGCCACAGCGTCCAAGCTGGGCGGCGGAGCGCTGTTGGTACGCTGAAGCGATGCGGGCTCCCGCCGAACTGCTGAGCCGGGAGACGCTGGAGCGCCTGGAACGGCTGACCATCCGCTGGCGCCAGTCCTTCCAGGGGCGGATCGGGGGCGATATCGTCTCGCGCTACGCGGGCGTGGGACACGAGTTCCTCGATCACCGGCACTTCCAGCGCGGCGACGACTTCCGGGCCGTCAATTGGCGCGCCTACATGCGGCTGGAGCGGCTGTTCTTGAAGCTCTTCCGCTCCGAGCCGCGCATCCCGGTGCGCATCCTGATCGATACGAGCGAGTCGATGGCCTGCGGCGGCGAGACCGCCGCCGATTCGAAGTTCACCTACGCCTGCCGCTTGGCGGCCGCGCTGTGCTATGTCGGCTTGGTGCGACTCGAGACGATCGTCTTGCAGCCGTTCTCGGATTCGCTCGCCGAGTCGTTCCGAGCGCACGGCGGTCGCCTGCGTTATGCGCAGGCTGCGCGGTATATCGCCGGCCTCCAGACCTCCGGGAGCACGAACTTCAGCCGGCCAGTTCGGGACTATCTGATGAAGTACACGGTACCGGGGCTGACGTTTGTACTGAGCGATTTCCTAGATCCGGACGAGCGCGAACTGCCGCTCGCGCACTTGGCGAAGGAGGGCCACGAGGCGCACCTGCTGCACATCGCCGGACCGGCAGACCGCGAGCCGCCCTGGCGGGGGGAACTGGAGTTGTACGACGCGGAGTCGGACGGTGTGCTACGGGTCAGCCTCGACGAGGCCTCAGCCGAAGAGTACCGCGAGGCGTACGATGCCTTTTGCCGGCGGCTTGACGAGCATGCCAAGCGTTCTCAGGCGGAGTACCTGCACCTGTCGACGGCTGCACCCCTGGAACAGGTGTTGTTCCGGACGCTGCTAGCGCCGCGCATGGACACGGATCGATCGTAGGCCATGGGCTTCCTCAATCTGGCGCTGGGGCAATTGCTGGGCCTGTTCCTGCCGCTGGCAGGATTCCTCGTGGCCCTGTATTTCTACGATCGCTCCCGGAGGCGAGTGCTGGTCTCCACGTTGCGCTTCTGGCCGAAGGGGCCCGCGCCTGCCGTTCGCCTGCGGCACAGGCGCATCCAGCACCCGCTCTCGCTGCTCCTGCAACTGGCCGCGTTGCTTCTGTTGCTGCTCGCCATCGCCGACCCGCGGCCCGGGACCCTGGGGACGGCCGCCCGGCAACACGTCCTCATGCTCGACACCTCGGCCGTCATGGCGCAATCCGGTGGCAGCGGCGGCGGCTTGATGGGGCAAGCGAAGGCCTTGGCTTTGGCCTATGTTCAAGCGGTTGGAAGCAGGGATCGGATCCTGTTGGTCGAAGCGGACGGCGCACCGACAGTCCGGGTACCCTTCACGCTGGACCGGCAGCGTGTTCAGGAGGCCATCCAGGCCGCGGAGCCTGGCTGGACGGCCCTTGACCTGGGAGCGGCCTGCGAATTGGCCGCTGGCGCGCTGCGGCTCGCGCTGGACCTAGGCGCCGGCCCGCTGCCCGAGAGCCGGGACGTGGGCGAGACCGTGTATGTCGGTCCGGGCAGGACTGCCGCGCAACCGGTTCGGATGGACGTGCTGCCGCGGTTGCGCTACCTGGAAACCGAGGCGCCCAGTGACACGATCGGACTGCTGGCGCTGCGTGCCGCCTCGGACCCCGGCGAGTCCGGGAAATGGAACGTGGAGTTGCAAGCGCAGAACTACACGGAGCGGGCCTTGGTGGTGGAGTTGGAATTTTTCTTCGAAGGCAAGCGGCTGGGGCGCCGCCAGCTGCGCCTTCCCGCCCGGAAGGACGCCGACTTGCGCTTCACATTGCGCACGCGGCTGGCGGGCCGGCTACTCGCGCGGGCAGCGGTGGAGGACAGCTACGCCGGGAACAACGAGGCGTTCCTGGAGATCCCTACCGCAGGTCGAACCCGCCTCCAGGTCCTAGGGGCCTCGAGGGGCGCATTTGAACCGTTACTGGCGGCCGGAGCGCGGATCGAACCGAGCTTCGTGGAGTCGCAGGACGAGTTGACGGACGACGCTCTCCATGTCTGGGCCCGAGGCGGCGCGGGAGGCTCCTCCCGGCGCGCCATCTACCTCGCGCCGCCGGGCACGGCCTCCCCCGTCCGCGCGGTGGGCGCCGTGCGCCGTCGGCGCATCGAGGAGTGGTCGCCTTCCCACCCGTTGGCCCAAGGCGTGCGAGGCCGCGACGTGATACCGGTCCGGGCGCGCTTGTTCGAGGCCCAGTCCGGCGATGAGATCGTCGCCGGCACCTCCGAGGGTCCGGTCATCCTGGCCCGCTCGCAAGCCGGGCGACGCATGGTCGCGTTTGGATTCGACCTCGCGGACGATTCGGTGCGCGGCCGCTTGGCGGCGCCGTTGCTGTTCGCCAACGCCGTCAACTGGCTCGATCCAGACGCGTTTCGGCCTGAGAGGATCGAGGCGCGCCCCCCGGGCGCCGTCGAGGTCGAGGCGCCGAATTCCTCGCTCGACCAGATCGCGGTCCGCCCCGAGGCGGGTGACGCGGTGCCCTGGGTGTTCTCCGATGGCAAAGTCCGGTTCTACACCGACAAGCGGGGGACCTACCGTGTGACGACGGCGGACCGCAGGATCACCCTATACCTCAACCAGCCCCGGATCCCAGCGTCCGACTGGGAACCGCCGGACAGCGTCCTACGAGGCCTTCCGGGCACCGCAGACTCCGGCGGCGAGCCTTGGCTACCGTGGCCCTGGCTGGCCGCCTTGGGAGCGCTCCTCCTGCTCCACGATTGGATCCGGTTCGGACGCGGGAGGCTTTGGACCACCGAGACTCCCCAGGGGGCCGGCATTGACGCGGCGCCTCCGTTTGAGCGCGCGCAGCCCGATTCGGGGCCGATGGGAGCGGCGCCATGAGCTTCCAATCCGGATGGCCTCTGCTGCTCCTGCTTCCGCTGCTGCTGTGGTGCGCCTCGGAATGGAGCAAGAGCCCGAGGAGGCTCGGCTTGCTGTTGAAGGTGCTGACCCTGGCTGCGGTGTGCCTAGCCCTTGCCCGCCCGCGCTGGCAGATCCAGGAGACATACGCGACGGTGGCGCTCTTGAACGACGTCTCAGAGAGCATTCCGGACGAGCAGCGGGGGCGGCAGCGCTCCTATCACCAGCGCGCCCGAGCTGCCGTCGGCGGCCACAGCCTCCGGAACCTGGAATTCGGTTCCTTCCCCTTGCGCGAGTTGCGCGAGCGGGAAACGAGCCGGTCCACCAACCTCGAAGCCGCGATCCGCAACGCCATGAGCGCACTCCCAGCGGACCGCATCCCCCGCCTCGTGCTCTTGAGCGACGGTTTGGCGAACGAGGGAGCCGTGGAGCGAGCTGTCTACCAAGCGTGGAAGCGGCGTGTCCCAATCGACATCGTCGAGCTCAGAGGCCGACCTGAGCCCAGGCTGCGTCTTTCCGCCGTTCGCACCCCGACCCAGGCGTTCACAGGCGAGCGGTTCTCGATCGAATTCGAGGCCATAAGCTCCGAACCGATGCGGGCTCGTCTCGAGTTGCGCGCCGACGGCAGCCCAATCGGCAGCGAGGAACTGCAACTGCCGGACGGCTTAAGCGTGCTCACGGCGCGCGCCAGGATCGAATCGCCGGGCACGGCTCTGCTCGAGGGTCTACTGACGGCCGGCGAGGACGAGGAAGTGCGAGTCGTGGGGGCCGTCTCGATCCGCCGACCGCGGGCGCTGCTGATTTCCTCTGACACGGAGGAGCAGAACCTCCCCTTGACAGGGGTGGTCCAGGCGGCTGGCTTCGAACTCGAGCATGCCACCGAAGCCTGGGCGCTGACGGCCGACACTGTCACGGAGTACGACCTGATCCTGGCCTCGAACGAGGACTTCCAGGCCTGGCCTGAGACGGTCAAAGAGGGGTTGGCTGGATTCGTTCGCGAGGGAGGCGGGTTCCTGCTGATTGCCGGCGAGAGGAATCTCTACCGGGAGCGACCCGGGGAGGTCGAAGATGCCCTGCAGGCCATGCTTCCCGCCAAGCTGGCGCCGCCGAGAACTCCCGAGGGCACGGCCGTCGTGCTGGTCGTCGACAAGTCCTCGTCCATGGAAGGAAAAAAGATGCAACTGGCGCGCCAGTCAGCTCTGGGAGTCGTCGAGAACCTGCGTCCGATCGACACCGTGGGCGTGCTGGCGTTCGACAACTCGTTCGCGTGGGCGGCGCCGCTGCAGCGCAATAAGTTCCCAGGCGAAACCAAGAGGCTGATCAGCGGAATCGTGGCCGACGGAGGAACCCAGATCGCACCGGCGCTCAACGAGGCCTACCGATCGATCAAGCCCCAACGGGCCGTCTACAAGCACATCCTCCTGCTGACTGACGGCATTTCCGAGGAAGGGGACAGCATCGCTCTGGCGCGCGAGGCCGCGGCGAACGAAGTCTCGATCTCGACGATCGGGCTGGGCCAAGACGTCAACCGTTCGTATCTCGAGCGCGTGGCGCGCAGCGCCGAGGGCAAGTCCTACTTCTTGCTCGACATCTCCGCTCTCGAACAGATCGTGCTCAAGGATGTGATGGAGCACACGGGCACCTCGGTGACCGAACGCGAGTTCCTGCCGACCGCGAGCGGCGAGTACGAAATCCTCGAGGAGATCGATCTGGACCAACCCGGCCCGCTGCTCGGCTGGGTGAAGTTCGAGGCGAAACCCGAAGCCGAGACGCTTCTGCGCGCGGGTGACGACGACCCGCTGCTCGTGCGTTGGCAGTTCGGTCTGGGCCGCGCCGCAGTCTTTACGTCGGACGCCAAGGACCGCTGGGCGACGAACTGGGTCGCCTGGGACGGCTTCGACACCTTTTGGGCCAACGTGCTCCGCGATATCCTGCCCCGCGCGGCGCCGACGGAAACCGAAACCGAATACGACCCCGCGAGCGACGAGATCATTGTGCGTTACCGTCCTTCGCCTCGCGCGGGCCCGATCACGGCCCCTCCGCTCTACGCGGTCGGTCCGGACGGCTACCGGCATGTCGCGAACCCGAAGCCCGTTGGGGGCGACTACGAGGCGCGCTTCCCGGCCGAAGGGCGGTACGGCCTGTTCCGCGTCCGTCCCGAGGACGAGGCGCGAGCGTTCCCGGAGGTCGCGCACTACCGTGAGAATTCCGAATTGCTACGCTACGGCGCGGACGCGTACCTGCTGCGCTCGATTGCGGAAGCGACCGGCGGACGCGCCAACCCCGCTCCAGAGGAGATCTTCGCGACGGACGGCCGCAGTATCGAGCGGTGGATGGACCTCTGGCCTCTCTTCTTGGCTCTTGCGATCGTCCTGAACCTGCTCGAGTTGCTGGCGCGCAAGGGTTGGCTGCCTGTGCTGGGACGCTGGGCATAGCGCGCCCAGAAGGAGGACGACGGCTGCTGGTATGCTGAGGGAGCGGCAATGAGGATCCAGATCTACACGACGCAGTGGTGCCCGGATTGCTGGAGGGCCCCCCGCTTTCTCGAAGACAACCAAGTTGCATTCGAGGAGATCGACATCGAGCGAGACGACCAAGCCGTCCAACTCGTCATGAAAAAGAACGACGGCAGGCGCACGGTGCCGACCTTCGAGATCGACGGCGCGTACTACGGCAACCCGAGCGTCCCCCAACTCGCGCGCATCGTGGGCATCTCGATATGAGGGCCCCCCGCAGGCCGCGAGTTGGCTGTCGCCATCCCACACGCTGACTCGGCAGTGTCTCCCGCTCCAGCCCATGACGCCCCCCTCCAGGCGCCAGATCCCGACTTCGCCTCGTTCGCGAAGCGCCTGACGGCTCGGCGCCTGAAGGCATCCTGCGCCGAGTTGGAGCGGGCTCGCCTGGAGCGGAGTCCGGAAGCGATCCACGACTTTCGGGTGTCCGCCCGTAGGCTGCTCTACGCGCTTGATTGCTTCAGAAACGCACTCGGGAATCAGACCCCTCAGGCGTTGCGGAAACAATTCAAATCCATGCTTGCCGCGGGTGGGGCAGTACGAGACCGGGATATTGCTCTCGACTTGGCCGCCGAGGCGGGCCTGGGGCCGCAGTCTCCGCTCGTGCGGGCCCTTGGAAGACAGCGCGAGCTGTTGGAGCAGGTCCTCCTCCAGCA
This sequence comes from Bryobacterales bacterium, assembly GCA_965218615.1. Taxonomy (GTDB): domain Bacteria; phylum Acidobacteriota; class Terriglobia; order Bryobacterales; family UBA6623; genus VXMF01. Next base: position 2,187,975 of record CBDCLH010000008.1, on the reverse strand, counting down.
ACTCGACCGCCATCGCTTCCGCAACCTTGCGGGGGTCGTCACAACGCGCTCGGACTACCGTGAAACCCCCTGAATCGTTCCCGCGGACCCCACATGCGGACGGCGCTTTCGGGCGCGTCGAAGCATTGCGCAGCACGACTCGAGCGCGGTGGTGACCAGACGCTGATGCGGGATGCAGCCAAACATCCAGACTGGAACCTGGCGGACAGCTGCACCTCGAACGCGCGGCGCGTGCTGCCACGGATGGCCCGCCACTACTTTGCGCTGGGCCGGGCCGCGTGCGACGGGAGTCCGACATCCGCCGGGCTGCACCGGCTGCGCCTCGCAGGGAAGCGCCTGCGCTACTCCCTGGAGCTCTTCGTAGAGTGCTACGGGCCCGGCTTGCAAGGCCATCTCCGCAGTCTCCGAACGATCCAGGACCGTCTGGGCGCAATCAGCGACTGCGACGCGACAGAGGCGCTGCTGCGAGAGGAGCGTCTGGCGGACGGAGAGGATGCGTCGCTGCTGCTAGCGTTCCTCGACGAGCGCAAGCGTTCGAGCACGGCGGAGTTTCTCGAACTTTGGCGCGACGAATTCGATGCCGCCGGAAAAGAGGACGCCTGGCTTGAGTATCTGAGCCTCTGCCCGGCAGGCGTGCCGCAGCCCCGCACAGGCGAGGCGTAGCCGGCCGCCGCGCAGGCCGCCCGGCGTACCGTTGGGCCCCGCTCGGCGTCAGGAGCCACAGAGAGTATCCAAGAAGAACTCCAGGAAGCGTTCCTCCTCGAGCGCCGTCGCCACGCGCACGGGAGACGGGTCCGGTCCAACGACTTCGCGGTCTACGGTCATCATTCCTCTCGTCAATCCGGGCTTGTCGACCACGTCGCACGCAACGCGTTCCGTGTCGACCAGCTCCGGATGGATTGCGGCTGCGACGGCAAGAGGGTCGTGCAACACGCACGCATCGCTCCCGCGTCTCTTCGCGCAGAACTCAAAGTAACGACCGCTGACGTCCGCAACGAACCGGCGTAGCCGGGTGGGCTCCATCGTCTTGAGGCGCCGATTGAAACGGGACCGCGGGAGCAGAGCTTGCTCGGTCACGTTGAGACCGACGAGTGTTACGGGCAGTCCGGAGCGGATAACTGTCCGCGCGGCGGACGGATCGGAGTAGAAGTTGAATTCCGCCTTTGGCGTGGCGTTGCCCCGACCATCAAAGGATCCGCCCATGACGACGATCTCGCGGATCCCGGCCATCGCCCGCGCATCCCGCTGAATCGCAAGCGCGACGTTCGTGAGCGGGCCCAAGGCGATCAGGGTAAGCGCGCTCCGTTCCCGCCGGGCCAGTTCCACGATCGCATCGGCGGCGTGCCCGTCGGCGGTGCGCAAACGGACCACCGGGTACGACTGCGAGACGCCCCCGAGGCCGTCGGTTCCGTGTACGTGCTCCGCGCGCGCCACGCGCGAGCTAAGCGGTTCCGCGCAACCTTCGAAGACGTCCGGCGGCGACTCGGAGTCCAGCGTCTCGAGGATGCGCAGCACATTCGCCGTGCAGATTGGAAGCGGCACGTTCCCGGACACGACCGTGATCGCTTTCACGTCCAACGCCGCTGCCCGCAGGGCCAGCACCAGCGCCAGGGCGTCGTCCAACCCTGGATCGGTATCGATGAGGACGGGTTTTGGAGAACTCATGGGCGGGATCTGTGCGATCAGGTTTCGGCCGCAGAAGCCGAGTCTCGTGTCCGAGACTGGACCTCGCTCGGCCGCCCACCGCTTCACCGGGGGTGTCCCTGTCGACGGTCCGGCAAGCGGCATCCGGGGAAGCGGCGGCTCACACCGCCCCCCGGCCTGGAGTTCCGAGGATACCAGGCAGCCTCGGGGAACCGCTTGCGTCTTCAGCGGCGCGGGCGGGACGACCTCGATGGTCTGGAACCACTCGACGATGGCCGGGTCCCCGCGCCGCTTCGAGTCACGGACGGCCTGGATACCGAAGGCCTCGGTGCGGAACGCGAGGAGGATCCGAAGGAACCGCGGGACGACAACGGGCTCCCGCCAGACGAGCGAGTCGAGCGGCTCGGAGCACTGGTTCTCGACGGCGAGCGGCTGCTACGTCCGGGTACGGACCCTCCGACGCTCCGCGAGGACCGTGACGGTTCGCTGGAGCGTGGTGAGAAGACCCGGCCCGCACGGCCTCCCGGGGGACTGGAAGGAGTCCTGGTTCCGCTGCGGCTGCTTGGCGCGTAGACTCGTGACGAAGACTGGGCTGGGCTACGCGAGGTCCGAGGTGCTGGCCTCACACTCGTTCCCGAGGAGTTCGTCCTGGACCTGGATCCCGATCCGACCCGCGTCTCCGTTCGCGGCGCATAGGTCGGTCTTGGAGTTCCCCCGCCACTCGCACTGGCCGCTCGGCCACCTCGCGATGAAGTCCGCGCACCGACTCGGGAGCGGGCCCTTGGCGCGTACACGCTGGACGAGGATCCGACTCCCCGCGGCGGGCGCGGGGTCGGGTTGGACCGGGTCGCGGAAGATCCCGCGGCGGGCGCCCCGGCGGACGGAAGACCCTCAGGAGACTGCGCGCGCGACGGGGCCGCAGGCCGCTGCGTGCGAGGCGCGCTCCGGCTGCTCGTCGCCAGCGGCCGGGAGTCCCCGCGTCGACGTCCCTGGGATCCGATCGACCCGCCGATACGCGACCGCGTCCTCGGCGCGTATACGCTGGACGAGGATCCAACTCCGCGCAGAACCTGCGGAGCCTGTCCCGAGGCGGTCGGCTTGGCGCGCGTCGCGGCCCTGCTCGCTGAAACAGCGCCAACGCGGGTCCGTGCGCCCGTCGAGCCTTGAGGCTGCTGCTGGCTCCCAACCCTCTGACCACGGATCGGCGAGGAGGACTCCAGTCCAGTGGGAATTGGACTCGTCGTGCGGGCTGTCGCCGCCCGCGCCCCCCCGGCTGCCGCGGCCGCTTCCTGCGTCAGGTCGACATCCGGCCGCTGCGTACGCGAAGGAGGCGCAGAGCGCACCGTCGACGTGGAGGTCGCGGTTCTGGCGACCGATCCGGCAGCGGATGGCCGACGCGCTGGAGCGCCGACGGCTGGCCGGACAGTCGTCGCGCCGCCCGCGGCCGTGCCGGTTGGCGCAGTCGAACGCCGGACGCCGCTATTGGACGCCGCCCGAGCCGCTGCGGTCCGGTACCTCACGCCGAATTCTTGGATCGAGTCTCGCATGCGCTCACGCTGCGCCTCGAAGGGAATCCGAGCCGTGCCGTCGCGAAGGGTGGGGGATGAGCTCGTCCGTAAGGCTCTCGGCGTGCTGCCCGGGGCGGCGCGCGCCTGTACGACTCGGCCCTGGCTCGCGCGGTCGGGAGCCACGGGCACCGGGCCGCGGATCGCGACCCCCTGCCGGAGGTCCGCAGTTCGCAGGGCGCGCGGGGTCCGCCTCGCGGCACGGCCAAATCCCTGCGAGTCGACGTAGGATACGGCATGCCCGCCGCGGGCATTGCGGTACACATTGTGAATGTTCACGCTGTTGTCCACGACGATTGTGGTGCGGGCCCCGGAAGCGTAGTAGCGCCGGCCGTACCAGGGGACGTATCGCTCGCCGAGCCCCAGAGGACACCACCCGATCCCGCCGAATCCAAGCCCAATGCGCGGGCCGAAGAGGTGGTCGAATCCGAAGAAAGCGACCAGCGCCGGCCGCCAGACGTGCCGCAGTCGGGGAACGCCGGGATACCATCCCCAGCCGTAGGTCGCGTCATGGAACCAGCGGCCCCAGTGGTATGGGGCCCAGCCCCAGGGTTCACGGCCGACCCATGTCCAACCGTAATAGTCCAGCCAGATCCAGCGGCCTAGGCGGTACGGAACCCAGCCGATGGAGACACTTGGGAACCAACTATGGCCCACCCCCATGACGAGCCGCCATTCGCCATGAGCGTCCAGCGCGTCCACGCCGTAGATGTCACGAGAAACGTAGGCATGCGATCTCGCCCGGCGCAAGCTCCGGTCCCGGTTGGCGGCCCATTCGTCGAATTCGTCCTTCGGCCCCACGCGTCCAGTCAAGAACTCCGCCCCCTGCGTTCCGTCGCGCACGATCATGGTGCGACCGCGCTTCAGGACCTCAATGCTGTCCCGGAACGCGATTTCAGCTTCGCCCTGATGAACTGCGATAACTGTCTCATCGGAAGCGACATCGATCCTGTAGCGGCCCGCCTTCGTGGGGCGTACAGCAGCAGAGGGCGTCTCGATGTCGACATCCGCCTCGCCGTCCCGCAGTTCGCTGTACAGGACCGTTCCGCGGAGAACGCGGATCCGGAACCGCCTGCTGGCCAGTTCCAGGAACTGCACTTCGGTGTCTGTCCCGAGGCGCAGAAAGTTGGCGCGGTCCAATTGCACCTCAGCCCGGGAACCGCCCACAGCCTGGAGCGCATCGCCCTCGACCACGGGCATGTTGACCGTTGCCGCGATCCAGTCCCCGGAATCGCCGCGCCGCACCGCGACGTCTCCGTTGGCTAGGCTAACCCTGGCGACCCCCAGGGCCGGGTCCGCCGTGCCGTTGTCCGCGCTCGCCCTAGGCAACACGGAAATCAGCAGCGCCGCGACCACCCACGTCCTGTTTGACACTCGCATGAAAAGACACCTCCTTGGAGAGCATCTGTGCGCCGTCTTAGATGCAGCAGCCCGCCAGGAGGTTTCCTCGAGGCCCAAACACTCCCTCACAGGAGACGCCCGGAACAGATCCAGCTGCACGCCCAACCGCCGGATCGGCGGCATGATCATGCTACCAACGCTGGACAGCGAGGAGAGCGTTCGCCACGCCAGTGCGAGTCCGCTGACGGCCGTCGCCAGCGAGGGCATGTGGCTCGTCCGAGACGTACTCCAGGGTGCTAGGCCGCTGCTCGCGGGAACAGGTGGCGCTCGCGCTCCGGGAAACCCTCCGGAAGGTGACGTTCATGTCGGCGGAGTCTCGGCGCCGTAATCCGTGCTACACTGATCCCGTGGTCGATTGAAGAGGTCGCCCTGAACCTCACCATCACGGTCGATAACGAAGTCTTGAAGCGAGCACGGAAGCGCGCGCTCGACGAAGACACTTCTGTCAACGCTGTCCTCCGCGACTACCTGGAGTCGTACGCCGGCGCGGCGCGGCGCCGCCGAGCGGCGCTCAAGCATCTGCTGCTCCTGTCCAAAACAGCGAAGGCCGGGCGGGGCGGCGCGGCCTGGAACCGCGACGAACTGCATGACCGCTGAGCCGTGGTTCGTCGACACGAACGTGTTCGTCTACATGTTCGACAGCCATTCCCCGCGCAAGCAGGCCCGGGTGCGAGAGCTCCTCGTCGACTACGCGGAGCGCATCATCCTGAGCACGCAGGTGCTCGGGGAGTTCTACGTAACAGTGACACGCAAGTTTGAGAAGCCCCTTCCCGCGGCCAACGCCATGGAGGCGCTCGACGACCTCTCCACATTTCCGGTCCGTCCCCTCCGCACGGAACTCGTGCGGTCCGCGGTTCGCAGAAGCGCGTCGTCGCAGTTGTCATACTGGGACGCCTTGATTATTGAGAGCGCCATCGATGCCGGCGCAACCGTTCTCCTCACCGAGGACCTGCAGCACGGGCGAACGTTTGACGGGCTTCGCATCGTGAATCCTTTCCGAGCCGACGCCCTACGGACCCAGTGAAGGTATCGCGAGCTGTGGACGTCGAGCGGTTGGAGTCGTCGGGTGCGCCAACCCGCCAATCTCACCGACGCGCACCAAATCGGCAAGCAGGAGAACAAGCCGCAAGCAGGTCGAATCTGCGCCACTCCGGCCGATCGAGAACTCCGGCCGGACGGCGCGCCACTCGACGCCCAACGCGGAGTCCGCTGGGAAATCAGGCGGCCTCAGCACGTCCGAGCGCCGGGTTGGGCTCCTGACGAGCGGCCCGCGCGGTTCTGCGCCGAACATCCAATCCGGGCGTTTCATATCGCTCTGGATGCTTCGGGGTCCGCAACGTGCTCCGGATGATCTCCAAGCCGCGCACTGGGTTGACACGAGCAATTCCGACAAGGGACGGAGAGAGGCGGCGAAGCCCAATCCCTGGTGAGATAATCGGCTGGATGAAACGACGCCTCGTCGCGCTGGCCGCGCTTTGCGCTGCGGCGCTCCCGGCTCAGAGCGGATTCGACCTGGTCATCCAAGGCGGCCGCGTGATCGACCCGGAATCGGGTCTCGACGCGGTCCGCGATGTGGGCGTCGTCGCGGGTCGAATCGGCGCCATAAGCGCAGAGCCTCTCGAGGGTAGGCGACGGATCGACGCCAGCGGCCTCGTCGTCGCCCCTGGATTTATCGACCTGCACCAGCACGGACAGAGCCTGGAGAACTACGCGGCTCAGATCCGAGACGGCATTACCACCGCGCTCGAACTGGAGATCGGCGTCGAGGACATCGAAGCCTGGTACCAGGATCGCGCGGGCAAGGCGCCGGTGAATTACGGGGCAAGCATCTCCCACCCGTATTCGAGGCAATTGACGATGCTGGGCCACAATCCCGGCCTGGCGGGCGAGTCGCTCGCCGCCGCACTGAATGCGGACCAAGAGCGGGAGCTGCGCGAGCGGCTCGAGCGAGGCCTCGACCAGGGCGCCGTGGCTGTTGGATTCGGCCTAGCGTACACACCCGGCGCCACACGTGAAGAGATCATCGCGATGTTCCGCATTGCGGCCCGTTACGGAGCCAGTTGCCACGTGCACATACGCACCGATCACACCAGTCTCAGCAACCTCGAAGAAGTGATCGACGCGGCGCGCGCGACCGGAGCGCAATTACACGTTGTCCACATCAACAGCAGCGCGCGCGACCGGGTCCTCGACTATCTCGCGCGCATCGAGGAGGCCCAGTCCGAGGGCGTCGACATCACCACGGAAGCGTATCCCTACAATCGCGGATCCACCCTGATCCAATCGCATCTATTCAACGACTGGGAACGCTACACCGATGAGGAGATCAACCAGTTCATCTGGGTGAGGACCGGCGAGACGCTCTCACGCGAGTCCTTCCGCAAGAAGCGTCGGATCGGCGGCACGATCATCATGCCGCCACTGTACAGCGAGAAGAGCGTACGCCATGCTATCGCGAGTCCGCTAACGGCCATCGCCAGCGACGGCATGTGGCTCAGCGGAGGACGCGCGCATCCGCGCTCGTTCGGGACGTTCTCCAGGGTGCTAGGCCGCTTCGTGCGCGAACAGAACGCGCTCACCTTCCAGGAGGCCCTGCGGAAGATGACGCTCATGCCGGCGCAACGCCTTGAGAAGCGCATCCCCGCAATGCGCAACAAGGGGCGCATACGGCCAGGCGCCGATGCCGACATCGTGGTGTTCGACCCGCAAACGATCCGCGACCGCGGGACCTACTCCGAGCCGGCGCGAAGCCCGATCGGAGTCCGGCACGTTCTCGTGAATGGGACCCCGACTCTGGTGAATGGGGATTTGGCCCACGGTGTCCACGCGGGTGCGCCCATCCGCGCGAAGCGCGTCTACCGCAACGCTCCCGGGACGACCTGGAGTCGGCCCGGCCAGTAGCTCGGCGGCCCGACCCGGGAAGGTTCCGCAACTAGGCTCCCGATCCGTATACGGCTTCTCGCAAGCCTTCCCGCTGAAGGCTGGATGCGTGAGAGCGGAGGGACGCTCCGGCTCATCGGCGCGAGCGCTGATCGGAGGTTCGCAGACTCGGCCGCAGCCGGAATTTCGCTCGCTGCATCGCGCAAGTATGCCGCCCGAACGCAACACCTGAACTGGACAGCTTCCGAACGCAAGATTCTCGGACTCACAGGTTCCTGGGTCCCGTGCGGAAGATTTTGCAAGACGTATGAACGATCGAGGCAGCCGCCGGATGAGTCTATCCTCAGAATCCGTGGCGGAGCGCACCAGGCAATGGCATTTTCTTCGATCATGAATCGTCAGGGTTCCGTGCGCCGGCACAGTAATCCTGTGGTTTCAACGGGTTGCAGTTCCATGGAAATTTCTTTCCGGAAGGACTTAACTTAGGCTCGCCTGTCTGCCAACTTAGGTTTGGGGAGTGATTCGCATTGGACCCGCGGATCGAGAATCTCAAATCCACCACCTTCCTCGGCAAGCGCCTGACCCGGCGGCAGATTGCCGACATCCGGGAAACCGTCGGACGCTTCCCGAAGCTGAGCCGCACGGAACTGGGACACACCCTCTGCGAGCACCTGCACTGGCAGACGCCGAACGGCAGCAACCGCCTGCAAAGTGCCCAGCGCCTGCTCGAGGAACTGGAGCGGCTCGGCATCCTGACCCTGCCGCCCAAGCAGAGTCCCGGCCGCGGCCGGCAGAGACCGCTGGAGCTGGGCAGCGGCAGCGATCCCCAGCCCGCCATCGACGAGCCGCTGGCCGGCCTGACGCCCCTGCAGCTGCAGCCGGTGAGCGGCCAGCAGGCGGTCGCGGCATGGAACGAGTGGGTCCAGCGCTTCCGGCGATGTCGTCGTCTACGACCGCGGCTACTACTCCTTCCTGCTGCTGCACTCCCACGTCGAGCGCGGCCTCAATGCCATCTTCCGCCTGGAGAAGAACGCCAACTCCCTCTTCCGCGACTTCGTCCTCAGCGACCGCAGCGAGGCCATCGTTAGCGTCCCGCCCAGCGCCGACGCCCAGCGCCAGCAGCCGCAGGCCCTGCTGCGACCCTGCCGGGTGCGCCTCGTCAAGTACACCGCCAGCGCGACCGACTACACCCTCGCCACCACGCTGCTGGACCGCCAGCGCTATCCCGTGCGCGCCCTCGCCGACCTCTACCACGGGCGCTGGAGCATTGAGGAGCTGTACAAGATCTCGAAGCAGCTGCTGACGGTGGAGCATTACCATGGCCAGAGCGAGCGCCTGGTCAAGCAGGAACTGTACGCGCATTTCACCCTGATCGCGCTGACACGGACGTTCGCCGGCCACAGCGAGGAGGGGTTCCGGGCCGAGCCAGACAGGCACGGGCGTCCGGCTCGGCAGGCGAATTTCCAGAACAGCCTGCACATGGTGGCGCGCCACTTGGAGGGACTGTTCCTGGCTCACGCGACCACGCTGGCCAGGAGCGTGCAGCGGATCCTGGAGGGGATTGCCGGCTGTCGCCAGAGACGGCGCCCAGGCCGCTCCTTCCCGCGTCGCTCACGCAAGCCCGCCAGCAAATGGAGGAACCGCCAGGCAACCAAAACCGCAAGCCCAGCCTGAGATTCACCCCAAACCGGCTCAACGCTAAAGCTAATGCCATTGGTGTCGCGGCGCCGGCTAGCAATGTCCACATCGGGACGGTCCGTCCGCACGCCCAGGTGGCCACACTGCCACGCTCGATCCGTAGGCTGCAGGGGCAGAATAGCCGGGCGGGTCGACCTGATCGATCCCGAACACCCGGCCCGGACACTCAAGACGACAGGACCGTGCTAGTCAGGCTCGAACGCATAGCCCTTGCCGTGGACGGTCCGGATCCACCGAGGCTGTCCTGATCGTCCCCGATCTTCTTGCGCAGCCAGCCGACATGCACATCCACTGTTCGCGGCCCCGATCTCCGGATCCGATCCCCAGACCTCGTCGAGAATGCGGCGCCGGTCCAGCACTTCGGCCGGGTGCCGCACCAAGTACTGCAGGAGCGCGTATGCCATCATCGACAGCCGCAGGCGTTCCTTCCCGCGCCAGACGGCAGCGTTCGCCGTGTCCACGCGCACGTCGCCGAACTCATGCACCTGCGAAGCCAACTCGCCGGGCAGCGCCAGGGTCCGCCGCACGACCGCCTTGATCCGGGCGAGCAGTTCCATAACCTCGAACGGCTTGGTCCGGTAATCGTCCGCGCCGGCCCCGAATCCCTGCAGCCTGTCTCGACCTGCGTTCTCGCGGTCAGCATCACGACAGGGGTGCACACGTCGCTGGCGCGCAGCTCCTCGCAAACCGCCAATCCGTCCTTGAGCGGCAGGATCAAGTCCAGGACAATGACGTCGAATCCACTCCGCGAGGCGAGGCGCAGGGCCTTTTCGCCGTCAGCCGCGGTCGCGACATCGTGGCCCGCGATGCGGAGGCTGGCTTCGAATCCGACGCGGGTCCCGACCTCGTCCTCGACCACCAGGACACGATAGGACATCGGAGACCCGTCAACCCCGCCGCTTCGATGTGTCCCTGCCATGTGAAGCGTATCCGGAGCGCCTTCACAGGCGTGGCTCGGAATCCCCCGCTCCAGCCTAGGCTTGCAGGCAAGGGGCGGCCCGCTACCGAGGCCGGTACCCGGCGCACGCCAAGAGAAGCCCAAGCGGCTTCCTGCGTTGACAAGGCGGTGCAGGTTCGCCAAACTGCTGGCCATGCAACGTCGCTCGTTCCTCAGCCGTAGCGGGCTGGCGGCCGCCGCAGCGGCCGTGCCCTTTCAAGCTCCTGCCCAAATCGGAAGCCAGCCGCCAATGAAAATCACCGACATACGGACCTTCCTCGTCGGCAGCACGCGAGGAGAGCAGGGAACTTCGACCAACATAAGCGGCCGCAACTGGGTCTACGTCAAGATCCAGACGGACCAGGGGATCCATGGGATCGGAGAGGCCTATTCCTGCGGGCCGGACGAGGCAACCGTCAAGGTCGTCGAGGACTACGGGCGGTGGCTCGTCGGTCAGGACCCTCGCAACATCCAGTTCCTTTGGGACTACATGTATAACACTACTCGGTTTCCCGGGGGCTCCGTTGTCAATTCGGCGATCAGCGGGATCGAGCATGCGCTCTGGGACATTGCGGGGAAGGCTACCGGCCTGCCGGTATGGGCTCTGCTGGGAGGCCGCGTCCGCGACAAGGTCCGGCTGTACCAGTCGATCGGGGGCTCCAGCCCGCAGGAAGCGGCGGACAACGCCGTCGAGCTGCGCGAGCGCTTCGGCTACAACGCCTGCAAGATGTCCCCGCACAATCCGGGCGACAACCAGATGCCCTACAACGAGGTCACGCGCGCGGCCGGAGAACGGGTCCGTGCCATTCGCAAAGCCGTCGGCCCCGACCACGACATCGCCGTGGATATCCATGCCCGCTACTTCGAGGTCCAGCGCGCGATCCGGGTCGCCAGGGAGATCGAACCCTACTACCCGTTCTGGCTGGAGGAGCCGATCCGGCCGGAGAATCCCGACGCCATGAAGAAGCTGGCGGACCACGTGAACATCCCGCTTGCGTCTGGCGAATGCAACTTCACGAAGTTCGAGTTCCGAGACTTGATCAACATTCAGGCGCTCGATATCGTGCAGCCCGACGTGTGCATATGTGGCGGCATCATGGAGATGAAGAAGATCGCAGCGATGGCCGAGGCGCAGTACATGGTGGTCGCGCCTCACAATCCGATGAGTCCGCTCGCGACGATGGTCAACATTCACTTCGCCGCCTCGACGCCCAACTTCCTGATCCTCGAGTACAGGGCTCCCGTCGACGACGCCCGCCGCGACGTCCTTGACGAGCCACCGATGGTCAAGGAGGGCTACGCCGAAATCCCAAACAAGCCGGGATGGGGCGTGGAACTAAACGAAGAGGCGTTCCGGCACTACCCGCCTCGCCCGTGGAAAAGGACCACCGACTTTCGCGCTGACGGGTCCGTGGCGTTTATCTAGCCGAGACCGGCCCCCCTGAATTCGATGGGAGTCGCTCCCACGTTGGCCCGACCGACGCTGGAAATCCGTCGTTCCACCCTCCGGCGTCCCTGTCGGTGGTGTTGTCAACTCGTTGCTGGTCGGCGACAGCCAGCCGATCCAATCCTTGAATCGGTGCACAGTTTACCAACAGGCGCCGCCTAGGTGCCGATATCCAACACGACTCTCCTCTTGACGTGTTCCAATGGTTCCATGCTCAGGGGATACACGCTACGGCCTTCCACGCCGTGAAGGCCTGCTCTCGGAGCAGGCGGTAGTGCATCGCCTTGAGACGGTGGCGTGCCGCTCGGAACAGATTCTGAATCGGGCCGTGAACCCAGAGTGGATGGTGAGGCGGCCGGGACTCGAACCCGGGACCCACGGCTTAAAAGGCCGTTGCTCTACCAGCTGAGCTACCGCCCCGCTTCCCCGCGCTACTTGACATCCAGGAAGACCTGGGAACCGTGCCCGAGTGCGCGAGCAAGTCCGGGGACTGCGCGGCCTACCCCGAACGATCCGAGCGCCGCCAAGGCCGCCGAATAGCCTCGCACCTGATCCGCGGCCCAGAAGACCATCCTCCTCAGAGTAGCAGCACAGGGCGCGATTTCAAGCGTCCTGGCCCGCCCTACAACCCAGCGACAGCGGCGCAGTTGATAACAGCCGTTCAGGACCCCCGAGCGGCGGCCGGGCCTCGCGGCGGCTTCGCGAATCGCTTGGCCACGCGTTCGTAAATCCCCTCCATGGCTTCGAGGAAGGAATTCTCCCGAGGCCAGAACTCCGGATAGTCCCCCTCGCGCCGCAGCAGGAGGGCCGGAATCAGAGATGCGTCGGACTCGGCGTCCGCATCCCGCGGCAGCGGACTCCCTCTCCAAAACGCGCGCAAGTGGTCTGCGGGCGCGTCGCTCACAAGCTCTTCGACAACCGGGAACCGGGTCTCCCGCGCGGCGGCCGCAAGATCCGGACCCCCGTCTTCGGCATCGCCGCACAGCGCTGCGCCGAATTCGGACTTCGCCAAGCCTTGCATCAAGTCGGAGCGCTCCATGCCGCGGAACTCGAAGAGAAGCAGGGGGTCGCGGTCCAGCAGCGACGCCACGTGGTAGTACACGCCCGCCACGTGCTTGCAGGGGTTGGCCCAGTCCGGACACGAGCAGGACGAGCGGATCTCCTTGCGCGAACGGGGCAGCAGCTTGACTCGCGAACCCTCGAGGGCGTCCTCGATCGTCGGCGGCACTTCGCCCAGGATCAGGTGCGTCACCCAGTCTGCATTGGTTCCGAGCCTCTTCACGATCGTGTTCCAGCGCGTGGCGGAGATCTGTTCGAACTCGATCTTCACCTTGTAGTACGGGGTCTTGTAGACGCCGAAGTAGGGGTTGATATTCCCGACCACAGTGGCGGTGATCTTCCCGCGTTGGATCTCGAAACTCTTGCGCCGGTAGGGAGAGGCGTAACTGCGGCCACGCGACAGCCGGCCCGGATCCATGAAGTCCTCGAGCGTGCGGAGGAACTCCCGGCCCCACCAGGTCTTGCTTCGGACCGCCACCCGCTCGTCCCCCGTTCAACCCACCACGGCCTCGCTCCGGTCGAGCGAGATCAGTTCCCGGAATGCGTCGTTGTTCAGGTTCGCCAGCCAAGACTCGTCGCCCCCGACGATCTCCTCGGCCAGCTGCTTCTTGGACTCGATCATCGCGTCGATCCTCTCCTCGAGCGTGCCCATCGTGACCATCTTGTGCACGAACACGCTCTTCCGCTGTCCGATGCGATAGGCCCTGTCCGTCGCCTGATTCTCGACCGCCGGGTTCCACCAGCGATCGAAATGAATGACATGGTTCGCCCGCGTCAGCGTAATGCCGGTGCCGCCCGCGCGGAGCGAGAGGACGAAGGTGGCCCGGTCCGCGTCCGGATTCTGGAACTCTTCGACCATGTGCTCCCGCAACGCGCGCGGCGTTCCGCCATGCAGGTAGTAGACCGCTCCGCCGTAGCGTACGCGGAACAAGCGTTCGAGCGACTTGCCGATTTCCGCGAACTGCGTGAACACAAGAACGCTCTCACCCTCTGCCTCGATCTCGTCGAGCATCTCGCACACGCGTGCGAGTTTGTGCGAGCGTGACTCCGAGAACTCGCTGGCATCCTGTAGAAACTGGGCCGGGTGATTACAGATTTGCTTCAAGCGCATCAGCGTGGAGAGCATCAGGCCCTTGCGTCCGATCCCCTCCGCGTCCTTCAGCTTCGCCTCCAAGTCGCGCACCACCGCTTCGTACAACGTGGCTTGCTCGGGAGTCAGGTTGCAGTAGGAGTTCTGCTCGACCTTGTCCGGAAGATCCTTGATGATCGCTTTGTCCGTCTTCATGCGCCGCAGGATGAACGGCCGGACCATGCCGCGGAACCGCTCGGCCGCCGCTCGGTCGTTCTCGCGCATGATCGGCCGCTCCACGGTCTTTCGAAAATCGGTCATCGTGCCGAGATACCCTGGGTTGAGGAAACTGAACAGAGACCAGAGGTCCATCAGCCGGTTCTCGACCGGGGTTCCTGTGAGCGCGATACGGCGGGCCGCCTGGACGCCGCGGATGGCCTTGGTCACCGCCGCGGAGGGGTTCTTGATGTTCTGGGCCTCGTCCACAACCAGCCGACGCCAGCGCATTTGCTTCAGGATGGCCGCATCCAGCCTGGCGACTCCGAACGAGACGATGACCAGGTCCATGCCCCGGACGGCGCTCTCCAACGCGTCCCTCGACCGCGCCCGCTGCGATCCGTGGTGGATGTATGCCGCCAGTTCGGGAGCGAAGCGGCGAGTTTCCCTCTGCCAGTTCCCGAGCACCGAAGTCGGTGCGACGAGAAGGCTCGGCCCAGCGTCCGGGTTCGCGTTCTTGTCTCCGAGGACCGCCGCGATCACCTGGATGGTCTTGCCCAGGCCCATGTCATCCGCCAAGCAGGCCCCGAAACCGAGCCGCTCAAGATAAGCAAGCCAGGAATAGCCGCGCAGCTGATACTCGCGCAACGTGCCGACGAAGCTGGCGGGCTGTCCAAGCATTGTCAGGCCGTCGGATCCGCAAAGCGCCGCGAGCATACGCCCGGCGCTGCCCTCATGTACGATCTCGATGCCCGTGCGGCCAGCTCCCGCCTCAGCGCGCAGAAGGTCAGCGACCGTCATCGCCTGCAGGGCTCCGCCGCTGTCCCAGTATTCTTCGAGCCGGGACACTTCGTCGCCCCTTAGTTCCATCCACTGGCCGCGCAGCTGGATCAGGCCTTCTTTGGCGGCGACGATTTCTTCCCATTCGGCCCGAGTGAGTGGCTTGCCGTCCAAGACGACCTGAGGCTCGAACTCGATCAGAGTGTCGAAACCGAACATGCCCGACGATTCGTTCCCTTGGGCGTCCATGCTTCGCACGCCCTGTGTTCTGAGGCGCAGCCGCAGTCGGCGCTGGCCGCTCGCGGTCCACCACGCCGGCACGACCACCCGGAATCCGGCTCCCTGCAGGATCGGGGCCTGTTGGCGCAGGAACTCGAGCGCCTCGTCTCGGTCGAGAGCTACTCCGGCGGGCGCCTCGCTCCGCATGCCCTGCCAGAGCTTGGCGTAGATGCGCGCGGCTTGGCCCAATTGCAGCAATACTTCCCGCACGCGTCTCGGCTCTGGACGTCGGGACTTGCCGGGGGCCCAGAACTCTCGCAACGGCACGAGCAGCGACGGATCCCGTCGCGAGGACAGCAGCCATTCGAGGAACCAGGCGTTGGGCGATTCGCCCGAGGCGTCGGCAAGCCGGAGGCAGATCACCTCGTCCACATCGCGGGAACCCCGCTGGATCCTGTCGCGCCAACGCCGCCACTGCGCCCAGATGCGCTCGTCGATCGCAGGCGCCGCAAGGTCCGGCCCGTTCGAGCCGAACGGAGGCGGCAGAGCGTGGACGAGGACCGAACGCTCGACAGGCCCCAGGGCGGACCGCCGGAATCTCGTGTCCCGGACCGCGCGCTGCAGGTGCACCTCCAGAAAGTGCCGCACGAGACCGCGCGGCTCGCGCATCGCGACGCCTCCGTCCGGCCATTGCGGCCGTTTCTGCCAGAGGGCCCCGCACACGCCCGGCATCGCCCGAGAGAACGGCTCGACGATCTCCACCTCCACGGCGTCGGCGCATTCCCAGCCCGCATCGAATCGGACCGCGGCCCGGCGGCGCTTCGAGCCTTTGCCCTTCACCTCGGCGGCGGTCACCGCATGGATCGCCGGCAAGTACTCGTGCCGCCGGACCGCCCGCTCAAGGCGACCCGCCAACTGGCGCCAGAACTGAAGGTCGTGTCCGATCCGGATCGCGTTCACCCCAGTAGCAGGCTTCGGTTGCAGCAGCGCGAAGAGCGCGAGGGGGTCGGCGGCGGTTGCTGCGGCCAGACGCCATAGTCCCCAGGACCCGGCGGCCGCAGCTTCGCCATCCAATTCCGCTTGCAACTCGAGGGACGGAGCCGGGCGCGAGCCGTCGCCAGGCAGCGCAACCCAAATGCCCTTCTGGGCAGGCAGAACTACCGGCTCCGCGTCCGAAGACGTAGGAGCGGCCGCCGAGAGGGCCGCGATGAGTTGCGCTTGCCGCAGTTGAAACGGGTGCTCGCCCCGACGCGGCCGGTCTTGACCCTCGGCGGCCTCGGCCCAGAGAAGGAAGCGTCCGCCCGAACCCTCAGGCAGCCAACTCCCGTGCAGCACGCACGCGGGCAGGGCTTCCCCAGCCGACTGGGGCTTCCCGCGTTGCGATGCGCTCTGATCCCGCGCCATGCGGCACGACACCTCCGCCCTCGGGAACCGGCTGGCGATGCAGGTCGGCAGGCGTCGGGCTCCAGCCAGTGTAGCAATGGCGTAGCGCAGGCTCGGACTACGCTTCCGCGCGCGCTCCGACTTGCCGGCCCATGTCGGCCGGAGTGCTACGCTGCCGCGGAGGAAAGGCGCCACCCCGTCATGACCGGCATGCAACGCAGGCTCGGGCTGCTCAACGCCACGACCATCAACATGTCCAACATGGTCGGAATCGGCCCTTTCATTGCAATCGCCCTGATTCTTAAGACGTTAGAGGGACCGCAAGCGTACCTCGCCTGGGTCGTGGGCACGGTCATCGCGCTTGCCGATGGCTTGGTCGTGGCCGAACTCGGCGCGGCCACTCCCGCCGCAGGCGGAACCTACGTCTTCCTCCGGGAAGGCTTCGGCCCGCGCACCTGGGGGCGCATGCTGGCGTTCCTTTTCGTCTGGCAGATCCTCATCGCGGGCCCGCTCGAGATCGCCACCGGCAACATCGGCCTCGTGCAGTACCTGCAAGTGTATTTCCCGGACATGACCGCCCTGGAGGGCAAACTGGCCGCGGCCAGCATCTGCCTGCTGCTGATCTTCGCGCTGTACCGGCGTATTGACGACATCGCGAATCTGATGTTCTGCCTGTGGTGCGCCATGCTGCTCACGACCGGTTGGGTGATCCTCACCGGGATGCTGCATTTCGACCCCGCGCTCGCCCTTGCCCTGCCGCCCGACGCGTTCCGTGTCGACTTGCAGTTCCTGCAAGGTCTTGGCGAAGGCTCCGCCGAGGTTCTTTACCTCTTCCTCGGCTACTACCAAGTCTGCTACCTGGGAGCGGAGGTGCGCGATCCGGGACGCACGATCCCGCGCGCCGTGCTGTATTCGGTCCTCGGTGTCGCGGCGATCGACATCGCGATCTCGTTCAGCTTCATTGGCGTCGTACCGTGGCAAGAAGCGATGCGCTCGCGGTTTCTGGGCGCGCTGCTCGTGGAGCAAGTCTACGGTCCATGGGCGGCCAAGCTGCTGGCGGGGATGATTGTGTTCACCGCCTTCGGGTCGGTCTTCGCGCTGCTGCTCGGCTACTCCCGAGTGCCGTACGCCGCCGCGCGCGACGGCGTGTTCTTCCGCCAGCTCGGAGAGCTGCATCCCAGCAAGGAGTTCCCGCACCGCTCCCTGCTGCTGGTCGGAGCCGGCGCGGTAGCGGCCAGCTTCTTCCGTCTCGACCACACGATCAAGGCCCTGATGGCGGCCCGCATCCTGATCCAGTTCGTGGGACACACCGTCGCCCTCCTCCTGATGCGGGCGCGCAAGCCCGAGATGGTCCGGCCGTTCCGCATGTGGGGCTACCCCTTACCCGCAATCGTCTCGCTGGCGGGGTATAGTTATGTCTTCCTGTCGCTGGGCGTCTCGTTCATCCTATTCGGCGTGGGGACGTTGCTCGTCGGTGCGGCCGTCTACCTTGGGCTGGCGAGGCGGCAGCGGGCGTGGCCATACGACCGCAGCGACACAAACCGTTGAGCACTGGATGACCCCCATGGGCGCCGCACCGATCCTCTTGGCATTCACCATGACACTTCCCGCCGTTTCCCTGTCCGCCGACGAGATCCGTGTGATCGCGATCGGCGCCCATCCTGACGATTGCGACATCAAGGCGGGCGGCGTCGCGGCGAAATACGCCGCCGCCGGTCACAAGGTCAAGTTCGTCTCCGTGACGAACGGAGATGCGGGGCATCAATCCGAGGGCGGCGGCAGCCTCGCCGCGCGACGCCGGAGCGAGGCCCGCGAGTCAGGCCGCAGGCTGGGCATCGAGTACGAGGTGCTCGACAACCACGACGGAGAACTCGCGCCCAGCCTCGATGTGCGCCTCCAAATCATCCGTCGGATCCGGCAGTGGAATGCCGACATCGTCATCGCGCCGCGTCCGAACGACTACCACCCGGACCACCGCTACACCGGCATCCTCGTGCAGGACGCCTCCTATATGGTGACGGTCCCGAACATCGCCAGCGACACCCCAGCGATCGCCAAGAACCCGCTGTTCCTGTACTTCTCCGACCGCTTCACGCGGCCCCAGCCGTTCCGGCCCGACATCGTCGTCTCGATCGACGACACGATCGAGACGAAATACCTCGCGCTGGACGCCCACGCGTCTCAGATCTACGAATGGCTGCCCTGGCACGCTGGCGTTCTCGACCAGGTGCCCAAGACGCCCAAGGAGCGGCTCGCCTGGCTGAAATCCACGCGACGCTTCGTGATTCCCGATGCCTGGAGAGAAGCGGCTCGCGGACGTTATGGTGAGGCCGCCGACGCGATCCAGCACGCAGAGGCGTTCGAGATTACCGAGTACGGCCAGCAGCCCAGCGAGGAGCAGATCCGCAGCCTGGTGCCGTTCTTTCCCGAGTGAACGGCTTGCCCACCCGCATCCCCGGCCGGACCGAAATCGGAGCGCCCGCAGTCCAGGCCGAGATTCGGTGGGTACAATATCGTTGCAGTGTTGCGCGGAAGGAGTCTTGCCGCTCGGATCATCCCAGCAGCGGTTCTCGGGGCCGCGAGCGCCGCTGGCGTGGACTTTCACGCGGACGTTCGACCCATTCTTTCGGATCGTTGCTACACCTGCCACGGTCCGGACGAGGCCACACGGATGTCCACCTTGCGACTGGACACGGAAGGGAGCGTTTTTGCTCCGCTCGCGGACGGCCGTTTTGTGGTCGTACGCGGCAAGCCGGAAGAGAGCGAACTGATTCGGCGCGTGGCGGCCCGGAACGCGGCCCGACGCATGCCGCCGTCGGCATTCGGCCATGAGCCTCTCACGGGCGAGCAGATTGCCACGCTGACGGAGTGGGTCCGCGCCGGAGCGCCGTGGTCGCGGCACTGGGCGTTCGAAGCGCCCGGCCCGCCGCGCGATGACGGCTCCCAGGCCTCTCCTTGGACCCGGAATCCAGTGGACCGCTTCGTGCTCGCGCGTATTCGCGACGAGGGATTCGAGCCTTCCGGCCCCGCCAAGCGCACAACGCTGATTCGGCGCGTCACTGTCGATTTGACTGGGTTGCCTCCGACGCCCGGGGAGGTGCGCAATTTCCTCGCGGACGATTCCGCCGGCGCGTACGAAAGGGTAGTCGAGCGCCTGCTTGCGTCGCCGCGCTTCGGGGAACGGATGGCGTTCCGTTGGCTCGAGGCGGCTCGCTACGCCGACACCAACGGGTACCAGAACGACCGGCCGCGCGACATGTGGCGCTGGCGCGACTGGGTCATCGAGGCCTTCAACGCCAACATGCCCTTCGACCAGTTCACGGTTGAGCAGTTGGCCGGAGACCTGCTGCCCGAACCGACACTCGCCCAGCGCATCGCGACTGGATTCAATCGCAATCACCGGGGCAACGCGGAGAACGGAACCGATCCGGACGAGTACCAGGTCGAATACGCGGTGGATCGCCTGGAGACGACCGCGACGGTCTGGCTAGGCCTGACGATGGGCTGTGCGCGTTGCCACGACCACAAGTACGACCCGCTCACGCAACAGGAGTTCTATCGCTTCTTCGCCTACTTTAACAACGTCTCGGACCGCGGTCGCTACTACAAGTACGGCAACACGCCTCCGCTCGTGCCCGCCCCCACGCGCGCGCAGCAAGAGCGCCTGCTTGAGCTCGATGAACGGATCGATCACCTCCGGCGGGACCTCCGCGGACGCGGTCCCGAAATCGACCGGGCTCTAGCTTCCTCCAGCTTCCCCGACAACGAGCCATGGGTCTACTCGGACCGCTTGGCGGCCCGGAGGACCTTCGATGCAGCAGGTTCTGCGAGGCGGGCCGCAGGTGGCCGGGCTACGCTGCTGGACGGACGGCGCTACTTCAACCTCGGCGACGTCGCCGACTACGACTTCTACGACCCCTTCACCCTTTCGGCCTGGATCCGGCCCGCAACGGGAACGGGAGGCATCGTGGCTCGCTACAACGTAAACGGCCCGAAGGGCTACGGCCTGTTCTTAGTGGACGGCAAGCTGCAATTGCGGCTCGACACCTCGAGCATCTCCGATCGCACTCGCGTCGAGTCCGAGCAGTCCGTTCCCCTCGACCAGTGGACCCATGTCGCCGGCGCCTACGACGGCAGCCGCACGACGACGGGCATGAAGCTCTACTTCAACGGACGGCAGGTCGCCGTCCGCTCGCTCATCGACGAGTCCCTGAACCCCACGCGAATCGCAGAGCCCCTGCGCATCGGATTCGGCCCAGGCCCGTACGACCGCTACCAGGGACTGATCGACGACGTACGCGTCTACTCATGGTCTCTGAGCGAGGAGCAGGTGGCCGTCGTAGCCGTCGCGGAGACTGGCGCCGAGATCGCAGCCCTCCCTGGCGAGCGACGCACGCCGGCCCAGCAGCGCAAGCTTCGCTGGATCTATTTGGACCGCGCCGCGCCGGCCGCGACCACCGCGGTTTGGAACGAACTGCGCAAGCTGAAGCTGGAACGGGAAGACTTCATCGCATCCCTTCCGACCGTGATGGTCATGGAAGAGCGCCAGAATGTGCGGCCGACGCATTTCCTGTTCCGGGGATCGTTCGATGCGCCGCGAGAGCGCGTGGAACCCGGTCTGCCCTCCGCTCTGCCGCCGTTGCCCCCAGAGCAGCCCAACAACCGGCTCGGCTTGGCGCGCTGGCTGACGGACCCGTCCCATCCCCTGACGTCCCGCGTCGCGGTGAACCGCTATTGGCAGATGCTCTTCGGCCGCGGCATTGTCTGGACGGTCGAAGACTTCGGCTCGCAGGGCTCCGCTCCCACACATCCCGAGCTGCTGGACTGGCTCGCGACCGAATTCGTCGACAGTGGCTGGGACGTGAAGCGCCTACTGCGGACGATCGTGACAAGCGCGACCTACCGCCAGTCGTCGAAGCTTACGCCGGATCGGCTCGAGCGGGATCCCAAAAACCTGCTCTTGGCGCGCGCGACCCGGCAACGGTTGCCCGCAGAGGCGATCCGGGACCAGGCCCTCGCCGTCGCCGGCGTGCTGTCCTCCAATTCGGGCGGTCCGTCGGTGAAGCCGTACCAGCCGAGCGGGCTGTGGAAGGAGCTGTCCAACTGGGGCGCGTACGAGAACGACCACGGCGACAAGCTCTTCCGGCGCAGCTTGTACACCTATTGGAAGCGAACTTTGGGGCCACCGGCGATGCTGGCGTTCGACGCCGCGCCGCGTGAGACATGCGTCGTGCGCGCAGTTCGCACCAACACGCCCGTCCAGGCGCTCAATCTAATGAACGACCCCACGTATACGGAGGCTGCCCGGCTCTACGCGGAGCGGATGTTGCGCGAAGGAGGCGCCCACGAGGACGCCCGCCTGGCGTACGGCTTCCTGTTGGCGACCTCGCGCCGGCCAGGAGAAGAGGAATCCAGCATCCTGCGCGCCAGCCTGAACCGCTACCGCGACCGGTACTACACGGACCCGCAGGACGCCGAACGCTTCTTGTCCACTGGCGAGCACGCCCGCGACGCATCGTTCGAGGCCCCGGAACTGGCAGCCTATACCGCGGTGGCAAGTATGCTCCTCAATCTCGACGAGACCATCACGAGGGAGTGACCCATGGCATACGACCGAAGTCTCGATCTTACCCGCAGGCATTTCTTCTCGCGCTCGGCTGGCGGTCTGGGCATCGCCGCGCTCTCGGATCTCCTCGCCGCGGATCTCGGATTCGCGTCCGGGCAACCTGGTCTGCCGGGCCTGCCCCACTTCGCGCCACGCGCCACGCGCGTCATTTACCTGTTCCAGTCCGGCGGCCCGTCGCAGATGGATCTGTACGACCACAAGCCGGACCTGCGCGAGCGCCAAGGGACAGAATTACCCGATTCGATCCGGGGCGGCCAGCGGCTCACGGGCATGACCGCGGCCCAAACGAGCTTTCCCGTGGCCCCCTCGAAGTTCGCCTTCTCGCGGCACGGCGCGTCGGGCCAGGAGCTGAGCGAGCTGATTCCGAACATCGCCTCCATTGCGGACCGGATCGCGATTGTCCGGTCCATGCACACCGAGCAGATCAACCACGATCCTGCGATCACGTTCCTGCAGACGGGCCACCAATTGGCGGGTCGGCCCAGCCTGGGCTCCTGGCTCTCGTACGGTCTCGGCAGCGAGACCAGCAGCCTGCCCGCATTTGTGGTGATGGTCTCGCTCGGCAGCACCGGACAGCCACTCTATTCCCGGCTTTGGGGCAGCGGCTTCCTGCCCACTCGGTACCAGGCCGTAAAGTTCCGCGCCGGACGCGAGCCAGTGCTGTACCTGAACGACCCGGAGGGCTTCTCGCGCGACGACCGGCGCCGTTACCTCGACGATTTGTCCGCGCTGAACACAGCGCACTTTGGAGAGTACGGCGATCCCGAGATTGAGAACCGCATCGCGCAGTACGAGATGGCGTACCGCATGCAGGCCTCCGTGCCCGAATTGACGGATCTCACCTCCGAGCCGGAGCACGTCTTCGAGATGTACGGCGAAGACTCCCGCAAGGCCGGGACCTACGCCAGCAACTGCCTGCTGGCGCGCCGCCTCGTCGAACGCGGGGTTCGCTGTGTGCAGCTGTTTCACCGCGGCTGGGACCACCATGGGGACCTGCCCAAGACCATCGCTCAGAGGTGCGCTCAGACCGATCAGGCATCGGCGGCTCTGGTGAAGGATCTCGCGCAGCGCGGCTTGCTCGACGAGACACTAGTCGTCTGGGGCGGCGAATTCGGGCGTACGGTCTACTGCCAGGGCAAACTCACGGCGGAGAACTACGGCCGGGACCATCACCCGCGCTGCTTCTCGGTCTGGCTCGCCGGAGGGGGCATCCGCGGCGGCGTGACATACGGAGCAACGGATGACTTCTCCTACAACGTCGCCGAAGACCCGGTTAGCGTCCATGACCTGCACGCGACCCTCTTGCACCTGCTGGGTGTGGACCACACGAAACTAACCCTCAAGTACCAAGGCCGGCACTTCCGGCTGACGGATGTGCATGGTGAGGTCGTGCAACCGCTGCTGGCGTAGCAGTCACGGACCGCGAGCACGGGACGCGTTCCCAATCTCAGACGCAGCGATGCTGAAAAGACTCTCCAATGCGTGACGACAAGCCGATTGCCCTGGTAACCGGGGCGAGCCGCGGAATCGGCCGTGCGGTCGCGATCGAGTTGGCGCGGACGCATCGTGTGCTTGGGACGTACCGCGCCAATCGGGAAGCCGCGGAGAGCCTACGTCAGGAATGTGGGGCCGAGATCTTCCCGATGGATATCGCTTCCAGAGCAGACCGGCAGGCCATCATGCGCTTCGTGCGGAACGAGTACGGCTGCCTGGATCTGCTGGTCAACAACGCCGGCATGGCGCCACGGGAGCGCAATGACATCCTGGAGGCGAGCGAGGAGAGCTTCAACGAAGTGCTCAATACCAATTTGCGAGGCCCCTACTTCCTCACGCAGGCGGCCGCCAACCTGATGCGTGAAACGAGGCCAGGCAGGATCGTCTTCATCACCTCGATCTCCGCATACGCAGCCTCGACGAACCGCGGGGAGTACTGCGTCTCGAAGGCCGGGCTGAGCATGGCGTCCAAGCTGTACGCCAGTAGGCTCGCGGACGAGGGAATCGGTGTGTTCGAGATCCGGCCCGGCATCATCGAAACCGATATGGTCGCCCCGGTGCTCGAGAAGTATCGGAAGCTCGCCCGTGAAGGCCTGCTGCCCCAAGGGCGTCTAGGGCGGCCGGAGGACGTTGCCGCCGCCATCCGGGCCATAGCCGACGGGAAGCTCGACTATTCCGCGGGTCAAGTGCTCGATGTGGATGGCGGCTTCCACCTGCGCAGCTTGTAGCCGCTGCGCCGGGCTCCTTCAGGCTGGTGTGGAGTTCCGCCATAGCTCGACCGATGCGGACGCCCGAGGGCGGAAACCCGGATGAGAGTCCGTTAGTATGATCGGTCTTCCGTGCCCGCGGAGCCTGGTCTCGGCGCGTCAACGAGCGCGGTCCCGGCTGGGCCCGGCGCCATCCGCGCCTAGTGCTCTGCTGACTGATCTATTGCTACTCCACAAGGATCTTCCCCAGCCGCGGGATCGAGCGGACCACCTGGCGCAACATCCGAGTGCGCATTGCGGCTGCGGGCGCGCATCCAGACCACGACACGATCGCGAGGTTCCGGGGGAGAACCGCGGGGAGGTGGCGGACGCGGCGAGGGACGCAGTTGGCGCCGGGGAGCGTGCGGGCCAGTGAGCGAGCAACAGTAGGGAACTGGCGACGGATCTGGCGGCGCTGCCGGAGGAGTTGGGCCAGCCGAGAGGGCTACGCGAACGGGCCAGAGGTCGCGGCTGTGGCGGCAGACGGCATGTGGGCCTACGCGGCGACGAGGGCGGAGGGACGGCGGAGGCTACAGGATTTTCGCCCACAGGGCGGGCGGGAGCCGAGGGGGCCGCAGGCGAACCGGCTGCAGGAAATAACCAAGAGAATGGGCCGGGACACAGGCTACCGGGAACGACAGCGGGCGAGTGCGGGCGCTCCGTCGTCCTGGTTCCGGATCCTTGGGACCCCGGGTGCTATCGCCGGGCTCTCTCTTTGAGCCTGGCGGCTTTGCCTTTGAGCTTGCGCAGGTAGTACAGTTTGGCGCGTCGGACCCTGTTGCGCTTGACAACCTCGATCTTGTCGACGATCGGTGCGTGCAGCGGGAAGATGCGTTCCACGCCTTGTCCAAAACTAACCTTGCGAACCGTGATGGTCTCCCGGATACCCGAGTTATTGCGGGCCAGCAGGATTCCCTCAAAGACTTGGATGCGCTCCTTCTCGCCTTCCCTAATCTTGACGTGCACCTTGATCTGATCGCCGGGCTCCAGCTGCGCTACGGACGACTTGCGCTGGGCCTGATCGACCTTTTCTAGAATCGCGTTCTGCATGTTCTATTCTCCAATTTCGCCTCAGGCCTCGCCGCTACGCGGTCGGCCTCACTCCTTCTTAGCGTCCGAATTCTCGGCCCCGTCCGCAGCGAACCCCGCTTGCCGGAGCAGATCCGGGCGATTGACCCGGGTCTTCTGCAGTGCGGCGCGGCGGCGCCAACGCGAGATCTCTTCATGATGACCGCTCAGCAGCACCTCTGGCACATCCCAGGATTCTTCTGCTGCTCGCGGCGGGAAGAACCGCGCGGGTCGCGTGTACTGGGGACAATCCAGGATCCCAAGGCCACCCCCCTCCTGGGGAGCAAACGACTCGTGCTCGGTGGAAGCTTGATTCCCGACGACACCCGGCAGCAGCCGAGCGACCGCATCGACGACGACGCCAGCTGCCCACTCCCCTCCGCTCAGCACGTAGTTCCCCACTGAGAGTTCTTCATCCACGAGATGCCGCGCCACTCTCTCGTCCACTCCCTCGTAGCGTCCGCAGACCAGAATCACCTCGTCCAGTCCGGCCAGCCGCTCGGCCGCCGTCTGATCGAAGAGCCGTCCCTGCGCCGATAGTAGAACCTTCCACGCCGCACCGCTTTGCGCCTGGCTCGCGATGTCCGTCAAAGCCGAATCGATCGGTTCGAGCTTCATGACCATGCCTGGATCGCCTCCGAAGGGTCTGTCGTCCACAGTGCGGTGCACGTCCGAGGTCCAATTCCGCAGATCGTGGATCTCAATGGCCACCAGTCCCGCCTTGCGGGCGCGCCCCAAGATGCCGCAGGACAACGGGCCCCCGAAAAACTCCGGGAAGATCGTCACGATGTGGAACCGCACTTCAGGCCTTCAAGTCTTCCATCCCTTCCGGCAAGCGCACCACAATACGCCTGGACTCGATATCGACCTCCCGGCAGATCTCGTTCGCGAAAGGAACCAGCATCTCTTTCCGCTCGCTGTCGACGACCGAGAACAGCAGCACTCCTCCTGGTGGTTCGTAGACTTCTGCGATGGCGCCCATGTCCCGTCCCGTACCCTCTTCAATCAATCGGCATCCGAGCAAGTCGTCGAGGAAATACTCCCCTTCCGGCAGGGGGCCGAGCGCCTCCTTCTTCGTCAGGACCTCGGCCAGCCGCAGGCGTTCAGCCTCCGTGATGGTGTCGATCCCCGCGAACTTGAGCACCAAGCGGCCCTTGTGTTCCCACGCTCGGTCGATGGTCAGCGTAAGCTCTTGCCGATTCGGCAACACGACCTGGAGCGCGCTGCCCGCATGGAAGCCCCGCAACCCTCCGGCTAGGTTCTCCGCCGTGACTTCCCCTTTATTCCCGCGCGGGCGAGTGATTCTGGCCAGCGTTCGGTACTCGGCTTCCTCCTTCATGCGCGGAAAGTTCCGGGCACAGCTGCGCCCTCACTGATCTTCCAGGATCTCGAGCGTATAGCGGTGGTCGTACTTCATGCTTACCGCTCCGAGAAGGGTCCGGATGGACTTGGCCGTCCGGCCTTTCTTGCCGATTACCTTGCCCAAATCCGATGGATGCACGGACAGCTCGACGACGCAGCTTCGGTTGCCCTCCACCGCTTCGACGGAGACTTCGCCGGGCGCATCGACGAGGGACTTGGCGATGACTTCGACCAACTCGACGACCGATTCCGTGTCCTGGCCCATCGCTCAACCCTCCTGCCAAACCCAACTCAACCCTGATTCCAATCGACCCGCAGCCACTATTCCCTTGCGCCCTCATCGGCCTGCACACCGCTCGGCGTAGGCTCGGCGGCGCCGGCGGGAGCCGGTCCAGACGGCGGCTCCGGAGCCGCGGCTAGCGGCTCAGCCGAATCGGCTTCGGCGCCATCGGACACGGGCGCCGCGGGTTCCGCCGGGACAGCCTCAGGCTCTTCAGCCGTCGCTGCGGCCGTACTACCGGGGATTTCAGGGGTCTGCTCGGAGGCCTCCGCTGGCTCAGCGACGGCCTCTTCCGCAGGAGCTTCCGGTTCGGGCGCGCTCGGCGCCACCGCATCCGGGCCCGCGGTCTGCTTCGGTGCTGGCTCGGGCTGCGCCCCGTTCTTGCTTTTTCCGACGGCAAGGGAAGGTCCGTGCTTATCGAAGTGCTTCAACAGACGCTTCACCGTGTCGGATGGCTGCGCGCCCAAGCCCAGCCAATAGTCGATCCTGTCGCGCTTGAGCACCAGTTCGATGGGATCCGGCCGCGGGTTGTAGTGCCCGACGATTTCAATGTTCCTGCCGTCGCGCGGGCGCCGCTTGTCCATCACCACCACGCGGTAACTGGGCTTCTTCTTGGCCCCCGTGCGGGCCAGACGAATTGCAACCATCGTTTCCTCCGAGACAATCGAGGCAGCGCTAGCGGCCGAGCAACCGATTGAGATCCATGGCGCCCGGGCTCATGGTATTCGGTCCCATGCCGAGCGGGCGGGACCTGCGCCGACGCTTGCCTTTCCTATTCTTCTTTCGCTTTCTAGTTGGAATTCCACTGGGCGCGAGGCCGCGCATCATGTCACGCGCTTGGCGGTACTGCTTCAGCAACTGATTGACCTGCTGCACCGTCGTGCCGCTGCCGCAGGCGATGCGCCGGCGCCGGCTGCCGTTGAGAATGTCCGCGTTGGCGCGCTCTTTAGCAGTCATGGAATTGATGATCGCCTCGGTGCGCACGAGTTGCTTCGGGTCGATGTCCGCATCCTGCAGCTGCTTGAACGGTCCGACATTCGGCAGCATGTCGAGGATCGACTGCAGGGAACCCAACTTGCGGACCTGCCGCAATTGCTGGCGGAAGTCCTCCAGGCTGAACTGGTCCGCCAGCATCCGCTCCTGCATCGCAAGAGCCTGCTTCTCGTCGATCTCCTCCTCGACCTTCTCGATAAGCGTCAGCATGTCGCCCATCCCAAGCAGCCGAGAGACGATGCGCTCGGGATAGAACACCTCGAACGCGCTCGGTTTCTCGCCGGTGCCGAGGAACTTGATCGGGCGCCCCGTGACTTGGCGGATGGACAGGGCGGCGCCGCCCCGCGCATCGCCGTCCATCTTGCTGAGGATGACGCCGCTGAGGGCCAGCCGGGCGTGGAACTGCGAGGCGGAACGGACGGCGTCCTGGCCAGTCATCGCATCCGCGACGAACAGAATTTCCGCCGGGTCGAACTTTTGCTTGAACTGCTCCAACTCCAGCATCAGCTGCTCGTCGATATGCAGGCGTCCGGCAGTATCGATCAGGACAGTGTCGCGGCCGGTCTGTTTCGCCTCCCGGAAGGCGCCGATGGCCAGTTGCAGGGGAGTCTCTTCCTGCTCCGCTCCGCGGTATACAGGTTGCCCTACCTGGCCGGCTACCACAGCGAGCTGCTCGCGAGCCGCCGGCCGGCTGACGTCGACGGACACCATCAGTGGCTTCCGACCGTTCTTCGAGAGCCACAAGGCCAGCTTCCCGGTCGTCGTTGTCTTGCCGGATCCTTGGAGTCCCACCACCAGGTAGACCGAAGGAGGGACCGACGCCGTACGCACCCTCGATTCGGTCGAACCGAGCATCTCAACCAATTCGTCCTTGACGATCTTGAGGACCTGCTCGGCCGGCGAGAGCGCGGTCAACACCTCCCGGCCGAGGGACTTCTCGCGGATGTTCTCGACGAGCTGTTTGACGACCTTGAAATGGACATCCGCCTCCAGCAGGGCGAGACGAATCTCTCGGAGAGCATCGCGGATGTTCTCCTCCGTCAGCTTCCCTTGCCCGCGCAAATTCTTGAAAGCGCGTTGCAGCTTTTCGGAAAGGCTCTCGAACATCGGATTCGGACCCTACGGCGGGACGCGCGGGATCCCTCGGAATCCCAGCGCGCTGCATTCAGATGACCAAGGAATCGGGCGAGGCTAGAGGGTATTGATCCCCACCGTGAACACCTCTTATTGTAGGGCCGCAGGCTGGCGTCGGTCAATTCGGAGCCGGATCCGGGCCGTCTCGCTCCGGAGCGGCGACACTTCGACCTCTGGCTCCAACTCGATCCGGTCTTATCGGATCCACATGCTCGGCGCCATGGTCCGGAGAACGCTTCCGCACAGCCCCTGCGCCTGCGGATGCGCGCAAGGATCCCAGGTTTGTCTCGTTCGCGGCCCGAGCTGCTAGAATCGTGGCGGGATGCGGGCAATCAGCGTCCCAGGCAAGAAAGGGAACACCATGAGCCTACTCTCTAGACGTGCAGTCCTGTTGACCGGCGCTGCCGCCGCTGCCGCCGGGCGAGCGTCCGCCGCCCTCGCCGTCGGCGACGAGGCGCCGGACTTCACGCTTCCGAGCACAGACGGCAAGGACGCCAAGCTGTCCTCATTCCGCGGCAAGAAGAACGTTGTGCTGGCCTTCTTCCCGAAGGCCTTCACTGGTGGTTGAACGCGCGAAATGAAGGGATATCAGGCTGATATCTCCACCTTCACCGGCGCCGGGGCCGTCGTGTTCGGCGTCAGCACAGATCCGTTGCAGACGAACAAGGAGTTCGCCAAGTCCCTGAACCTGGACTTCGCGATTCTCAGCGACGAGGATGGCTCCGTGTCGCGCAAGTACGACATTCTGATGGCAGAGCGGAAAATGTCGAGCCGGGCGACCTTCGTCGTCGGCAAGGACGGCAAAATCGCCCACGTCGAAACCGGCAGCGGAGCGGTCGATCCCGCAGGCGCCGCAAACGCCTGCAGCAAGTTGTAGCGGGTCCCGCACAGCCCGATGCGGAAGGCGGCTGCGCGCTAAGCCCGCAGCGCCTTCCAAGTGCAGGCGGCCGCTGTCACCAAGCGCCCTCGAAGAGCCCGGCCGCACCCTGGCCGCCCCCGACGCACATCGTCACAACCCCGAGGGCGGCCCTGCGGCGCTTCATCTCGTTGGCGATCGTTCCAACCAAGCGTGAGCCCGTCATGCCGAAGGGATGGCCCACCGAGATCGACCCGCCGTTGACATTCAGCTTCTCGTTGGGGATGCCTAGTCGGTCCCGGCAGTAGACGACCTGCACGGCGAATGCCTCGTTGAGTTCCCAGACATCGATGTCGCCGACGCTCCTGCCTTCCTTCTTCAGCAGCTTCGGCACGGCGAACACGGGACCGATGCCCATCTCGTCGGGCTCACAGCCGCTCGTCGTGAAACCGCGGAAAACAAGCTTGTAGGGAATGCCCAGCGCTTCGGCGCGCTCCCTGGACATCACCAGTGTGACCGACGCCCCGTCGGACAGCTGCGACGAGTTCCCCGCCGTTACCGACCCTTGTCCCGAGTTGGGATCGAAGTAGGGCGGCAGGCTGGCCAGACGCTCCAGCGTGGTATCGGGCCGGTTGCACTCGTCGCCCCGCAAGAGGTGCTCCTCGTCGCCGACGATCGAGCGGGTCTTCCTGTCGAAGACGCCGCGCTTGACCGGCATCGCTGCGATCTCCTCCTCGAAGAAGCCATCCCGTTGGGCCTGCGCCGTGCGATGTTGGCTCTGCAGGGCATACTCATCCTGCGATTCGCGGCTGACGCCGTAGCGCCTCGCCACGACTTCCGCGGTGACACCCATCACCATGTAGACGCCTGGCGCCGACTCCTTGAGCTTCGGGTGTGGCGACTTGTCGGGAACCATCATGGTGATGGACTCCACGCCGCCAGCGAGCATCACGTCCTCTGCCTCGGAGATGACTTGGTGGGCGGCCATGGCGATGGCCTGGAGCCCGGACGAGCAGAAGCGGTTCACCGTCGTTCCGCCAACCGAACTCGGGAGTCCGGCCAGCAGAGCGGCGATGCGCGCGATGTTGTGGCCCGCCGGCCCATGAGGCTGCCCGCAGCCGAGAATCACGTCTCCGATCTCGTTCGGGTCGATCTGCGGGTATTTCTCCAGGAGGCTGCGGATGCAATGGGCGACCTGGTCGTCGGGACGGGTCAGATTCAACGAGCCCCGGAACGATTTCGCCAGGGCCGTGCGCAGGGAATCGACGATGACGGCTTCTCGCATACTCGCTGTATTTTCGCGCAGGCGCTGACGAATAGGCAAAGACTGGTCCGCCCGTTGTGCGATGTCGGATGGAATGCCCCGGACAGTCGCGCCCGCTCTCGGGAAGGGCTTGCTCAGCGGATGCGAACGACCATAGGACTCGGTCCGCCGAGAGCTCTTCGAGGCTCGGCCCGCCGCGCCCGGAGCAGGCCGTACGAGGATCGCGCCGTCGTGTACTATGAAGCTCTAACGTGCGCTCGTAGCTCAGCTGGATAGAGCGTCTGGCTACGGACCAGAAGGCCGGGGGTTCGAATCCTCCCGAGCGCGCCACTCTTCGATTCCCCGCACCTGGATTGATCCGCAATTCGCAGGCGCACCCGAATCGGATCGGTCGATTGGCCGCCCACCACTACCGCCGGCAGACGATCCGGCCCTGATTGCCTTGCGCTTTCGGGGCTGGCGCGCGCCGGGCACACCTACCCGCCGAAGACGCGGCCCCTGTGCTGGCCAACCAGCAACTGGAAGAGCCGATGCGCCATCAGCTCGTGGAGAGTCAGCAGTTCCTTGTTGGCTTCGACGATGTCATCAACGTTCTCGGAGCCGTCGCCTCCTCCCTTCAGCGCTGCGGTCGCTTCCCGCATCACCGGGTCCTCGAGCACCTCCCCAGCGATGTTCCACAACGTGATGAAGCGATCCACGGCGCCTGGAAAGCTGACCTTCCAGACGCCGTAGTTGGACGTCGTCCGAGGCGGCTTGAAGTCTAGGTTGAACGGCCCCTCGTAGCCGTGCGACCGCAGCAGGACCAGGACGTTCACCCAGTCGAGCGGATTAACCACTCCAATGCCCAGATCGACATCGTGTTTCAGTGGATAGCCATCGTTGATGTCGAAGTGGAACAGCTTCTTGCACAGAAGGGCGCGCGCGAGAACCGCCCTGGCGGCGCCTCCCCACATCAGTTCGTGCAGATACTCGGGGTTGAGGCCGACCATCTCCGGGTGGTCCAGGAGACCGCTCGCAATGAATGCCAGCATGGCGTCGCTGCTGGGCAGGATGATTTGCGCCTGCGGCTCGAATGGCTTGGCTTCCAGGCAGTGCTTGAGGGGCGGCCTGCCTTTTTCTTCGGCCACTTCCAAGTCGCGCCTGCAAGCGGCGTTCAGGCCGTCGGCGAACCAGCGCAGGGTCTGCGTCTCGTCAATCGCGCCCTGCACCATGTATCCCAGCGTGCCCGGCCAGTAAACGGCGAACTGCGCGCCGAGCTCGTGGCCGATCTCGACCGTGTTTTGCAGCCGCCGGGCCGCGTATTGGCGGACCTCCGGGGCCTCCGCGGCGGCGCTGGCGGCGAACACGGGATGGAAGAAGGTCTCGCAGGTGACCATCGAGCAGCGCACGCCGTGATCGTCGAGGGCCTTGTTGATCCGCGCCACGATGTCCCACTGGCGGTCCGTCAGCAGATCGTCGGTCTCGATCACGTCGCTGTCGTGTGTGCTCCAGCACGGAATCCCGAGCTCGCCCAGGTGACGGATCACCTCCTCGAAACCGATCGGCTCGCGGGTGGGCGCATGAAACAATGCCTGGCCCTGGTAGGCCGCGGCCCACTGCGGGCCGCTGATGAAGTACTTCCTGCGCTGGTCTGGGGTATAGCTGCCGCCCGCAAGCTGCATCAGGCGGTCGGTCAGGGAGCGCTGTTCGGATCGCGGAGTGGGCGGCATTCCACTCAGTAGAACGCCCGCGCGCCGCACCCGTCAAGCCGGAGGGCGGCCCCAAGCTGGCAGCGCTTCTCAGCTCTCCTCGTCGGCCGGGCCAGCGCTGCAGCTGCGGACTCCGTACCAGCGCAAAGGCTTTCGCACCAGCAGGTCGTAGACCGCATGCGGAAGTTCGACGATGTCGGAAACGAACGGCCTCGCTCCTTCGCCCACAATCAGCACGCTGCGACGGTGCAGCCAGTAGCTGAAGACGCACGAGAACATCGAAAAGAGGATCGAGACGGCGACGCTTGCGTAGAGCCGGTCCGTGCCCCGTAGCGAGTGAACCGTGAATTCGATGCCGTGGCCGAGGGCGGGCAATGCCAAGAGCATGACCAGGCTGGCCCGCCAAGCCGGCCGCACCCGCCGAAACGCCTGCGAGAGCGAGGCTAAGGTGCCTGACATCCACGCACGGAACATGCACTCTGTCACAACCGCATCCACCGCGCTGTTCCAACTGGAGGTCACGTTGACTGTGAAGAAGATCGACGCTCTCACCACCACGCTGACAACCGCGGTCTTCCAGTTCCACAGGCGGACCAGGCGGCGCACCGGGTGCCGCACCACCTCGGACAGCACACCCCCCACTGTGATGGGCAGTGTCTCCGTGGGCGCGAGACTGCGGATTGCGTTCCCTGATGCCATGTGCGGAGCGCGGCGTGCCGAGGCGGCGAGGCGCGCCGTCGTGGACAGCGCCCGCTCCGACGAGTTCCTACATCATCATCGCAAGACCCTGCCGGACGCTGCGGCGCCGCGGGCGCACAGCTCAGCGGTGGACAACGGGAGTGTGCTTGGACAGGACAACGACGCCTGACGACCCACCGGTCGCATCCGCCAAGATGCTGGCCAAGAATACCGGAACTAGGTTCTCTTGGACTCTTCAAGAGCCGCCGGCGGCCGCAATGGCGGCGTCGCCCTGCATGCTCGATCCTGGCGAGCTTGCCAATCGGGCGAACAGGGTGAAACCCGTGCTGGGTCCCACAGCTACGAGATCCCCTATGCGATGGAATCAGCATCGTTCGCAAGGCTCAGGCGTCAACCATGGCCCGGATGACGATCTCCATGCCGGCGACGATGAGCGATACTCTCGCGTCCCGCGTTGCAAGCGGATCGTACCGCAACGTCAGCGAGTCCTTCCGCGATCTCATGCGCCGGGAGCAGCATCTCCGTGAAGTGGCCGAGGAGCTGGGCCGGATCTTCGCACGGGCCGTGGCGAGCGGCGGCGGCAAGCACAAGATCCCGGCAGTCACGCACGAGGTTGAGACCACGATGCGCGCAGATGGCCGACCATGAGATCAGCGAAACGGAAGCGCGGCGACTGGCGGCAATCTACGAATACTCGATCTTGCATTGCGGGTTGCGGATGGCGCGGTGATACGTGAACGGCTTGCATCAGGCGTTCCACTTGGTGGCTGAGAACCCCGCGTGGGCGGCGCCAATCCAAGCGAAATCAGGTCCGGCTTGCGGCGGCCGGTTCATGAAGCCCATGGGATCGACTCCCATCCGATCAAGACAGGTGCTCCGCTCGTCGAAGTTCCGCATCGGGCCCAGGACCCGGGCCAGCAATTGTGAGACGCCGCCATGCCAGCATCGGGTCATCACCGACCGGCGCGGCTCCCCCGCCGCGCAAGCCGCCCGATCGTCGAGTCGGCCACGCGGTTGCGCAGCTTCGACGCCAACACAGGCGACAGCAGCCTGCTGATCGCTAAGAGCGAGGCCAGCGCGCCCCGAGACCAGCCGACTCCATATCGCCCGAGGCTTGCCGATGCTCGGGCGGCGATTCACTGGCCGAGGTCGTGGCACAGGTAGCACCCGTTGGACGCTTGCCGCTGCGCGTGGCAATTCATGCACGCCACCATGTTGGTCGAGAGTTCCTGGTCCAACACGCTGCGCGTTTCGACGGGTCCGTGGCAGGAAGCGCAGCCTAGGCCCGCTGGGGCGTGTTCGGCGTGGCTGAAGAATACGAAATCGGGGACGCGGTACACCCGCTCCCAGCGGATCCTGCTGCCTGCGGGCATGGCCGCCAGCCGACGCACCGCAGCGTGCTCAGTGGCGACCGCCTGATGACAGAGCATGCAGCGGTCGCGGTCCGGCAGGCCCGCCCGAGCCCGCGATTGAGCGCCGCCATGGCAATCGAGGCACGTCATGCGCCGCTGCATGTGTAGCTTGTGATCGAAGGGCACGGGCTGCGGCCCCACGACCCGGGGCAACTCCTCGGGAGGCGGCTCGTATGGCGGAGGCGCCTGCGCCAAGCCCGGCGCGACGACGGCGCCGAGCCAAAACAGGACGGCGGCGCATCCCAAGCAGAGGCGGTGCGTCACCATCGGGTTGCTACCGAGAACGCCTCTCGATCTGGTACTGCGTGAACGGAGAACCGACACCGTCGATCTCGATGTTGACCAGGAAGGGCTTGTCGCTCCGAAAGGCCCGATCGAACGCATCAGAGAGTTGGCCGGGCGACGTGACGTGCGCGCCGTCCCCCCCGAATCCCTTCATGACCAGGTCGTAACGCGTCTGCCGCAGTTCGCAGGCAACCGTGTCCGATTCGGGATAGAACCCCCGTTGCAACTCTCGTTCGATGCCCCATCCCGCGTCGTTGCCGACGATCACCACGATCGGCAGCCCGTGACGCACCGCCGTATCGAGCTCGGCGATGTAGAACCCAAGCGAACCGTCACCCGTGATCACGACCGAAGGCGAATCCGGACGCAGGATCTGAGCGCTCAGACCGATCGGCAGGGCCACGCCAAGCCCCGCAAGCGCACCGAGCCGCATCCAACGGCCCGGACGGCGCGCGCGGCACAGATAGCGGCCCCAGTGGACGAAGTCGCCGCCGTCCCAGCAGATCGTGGCGTCGGGGGGCAGCTTGTTGCGGAGGACGTCGTAGACGTGCAGGGAATGCATCGGCGAACGCTCCCGGGCGGCCAGGGCCGCGACACCGGCGGCGTACGCGTCGCAACCCCGCTGGACGTCGGCGAGCCAATCGGAACGGTCCGAGGCGGAACGCCCCTCGAGCGCCTCGTTCAGGGCCGCCAGAGTCGAGCGCGCGTCCGCGGCGATCCCCACTTCGAGCGACCGGTTCAAGTCCAACTCCTGGCTGCAAATATCGATCTGAACAGTCTTCGCGTCCTCGCGAAAGAGTTGCCGGCCTCCCATGCGGAGGCGGAAGTCCATGCGCTTGCCGACCACGATCACCAAGTCGGCTTGGCGCAGCGCCGTCTCGGCGCCGCGGCTGATGGTCGCGTCCGCGTATCCGAAGCAAAGCGGATGGTCGTCGGAGACCATCCCGCGCGCGAGAGCGATCGTGAAGAGAGGGAGGTTCGCGGCCTCGACGAACTGCTTCAACTCGGCCTCCGCGCCTGACCAGTACGCTCCGGACCCGGCGACGACGGCGGGCCGCTCGGCTTGCGCGAGCAAGTCGATCACACGATCGACATCGCCGCTGCAAGGCGCGTTGCGCAGCGGCCGGATCGGTTTGGTCGGAATGGGGGCATGGACATCGTTGTGCTCCGTGAACAAGTCAACCGGAATGCTCAGGTGCGCCACCCCCGGACGGCCGCGCAGCATCTCCAGAAACGCGCGCCGGACGTGAAACGAGATTTGGCCGGAGCGCGCGGGCGCAGCCGCATACTTGGTGATGCCCTGCACGAGCTTGAGTTGATCCATGTCTTGGAACGCGTTGCGATCGCGCGCTCCGGAATCGCTCATCCCGCTGACGGCGAGCATGGGAACGGCGGTCGCGTGCGCGGTCGCGATGCCCGTGATGGAGTTGGTGTGCCCAGGCGCGCCCGTGACCAAGGAGACGCCCGGAGTGCGGGTCAGGCGGCTCCAGCCGTCCGCCATGTGCACCGCAGCCGATTCGTGCCGAGTGTCATAGATCGAGATCCCCTCCCGAGCCGCCGCCTGCAACACGTCGTTGAGGTGGTCTCCAACCAGGGTGAATAGCTTGTCAACGCCCTGGCTCTTGAGACTGCGAACGAACAGTTCGGATCCCGTTGGCATGACTTAGCAGGATACTACCGCCGCGCCGGCGCCTCTTGCCGGCGTCCCAATTCCTCGCGGCGTTCACCGCCGCTCGCCCGGAACCCGCAGCCGCAAGAGCCGGGAAAAGTGGGCCGCACGTTCCAAGGGATAGCCACGCCGCTTGATGCAGAGGCGCTGCCTCGCTAGGATGAGATTGGAAGCCGCATCCCGCCTAGGCGCCGATGCGTCCTTTCCCAGAGAAGGCGGCACGATGTTCCTGACGGATGAATTCCGGCTCAAAGTCGGCTTGGCGGAACAGCTCAAGGGCGGCGTGATCATGGACGTAACCAACGCCGGCCAAGCGCGCATCGCGCAAGAGGCCGGCGCCGTTGCGGTGATGGCATTGGAGCGCGTTCCGGCCGATATCCGGAAGGAAGGCGGCGTCGCGCGCATGGCCAATGTCCAGAAGATGCGCGAGATCATGGCCACGGTTTCGATCCCCGTGATGGCTAAGGCGCGCATCGGTCATTTCGCCGAAGCGATGGTGCTGCAGGCTCTCAAGGCCGACTACATCGATGAGAGCGAAGTGCTAACGCCGGCGGACGAGGAGCACCACATCGACAAGCACGCCTTTCGCGCTCCCTTTGTCTGCGGCGCGCGTAACCTCGGCGAGGCGCTGCGCCGGATCGCAGAGGGCGCGGCGATGATTCGTACGAAGGGTGAGGCTGGTTCAGGAAACGTCGTCGAGGCCGTGCGCCACATGCGCGCCATCCGCCGGCAGATCAAGCATTCTACCGTGGTCGGCCGCGATGAGCTTCCGGGTTTCGCCAAGGAGCTGCAGGCGCCGCTCGAATTGGTCGAGTGGGTGGCGCGGGAAGGCCGGCTCCCGGTGCCGAACTTTTCGGCGGGAGGCATCGCAACGCCAGCCGACGCAGCCCTGGTGATGAGCCTGGGAGCCGAAGCCGTGTTTGTCGGATCTGGAGTTTTCAAGTCCGAGGACCCCGCGCGCAGGGCGGCCGCCATCGTCAAGGCTACGACCTTTTACAGCGACCCGGAAAGACTTCTGGAAGCCTGCGAGGACCTGGGAGAGCCCATGCCTGGGCTCGATGTCGCGCGACTCGACGAGAGCGACCTGCTCCAGACGCGAGGCTGGTAGGACCCGGTCCGGGAACCTGCGCCGTGGCAGCCTCGCCCACGCAAGGCGAGACGCACCATGCATGTCGGAGTGCTAGCCCTGCAGGGCGACTTCGAGGCCCACGAGCGGCGCCTCACGCAGCTCGGCGTCCAGGCCGAGGAGGTTCGCTACGCCCGCCAACTGAAGGATGTGCAAGGACTGATCCTGCCGGGCGGCGAGAGCACGACGAACCTGATCCTGCTGAACAAGGAAGGTTTATGGGAACCGCTACGGGAGTTCGCGCGGGAGAAGCCGATCCTTGGCATTTGCGCCGGCGCGATCCTCCTGGCCCGGGAAGTTACGAACCCGTCGCAGACTTCGCTGGCGGCGATCGACATCCGGGTCGAGCGCAATGCATACGGCCGCCAAGTCGACAGCGCGATCCGCAACGTCGAGCCCGAATCGGCGTTCATCGCGCGCACGCACGGTGGTGTGTTGGAGGCGGTCTTCATCCGCGCCCCGATCATCCGCGCGTTGGGGACGGGAGTCGAGGTCCTGCTGCGGGACGGCGACCATCCCATTCTGGTCGAGCAAGGCCTGCACCTTGCGGCGACCTTTCACGCCGAGTTGACGCCCGACCACCGGCTGCATCTCCTATTTCTGGACAAAGTGCGCTCGGCCAATTCGAATTGACCTTCCAGGAGCTGCTAGGATACTGAACTCGATGCCCTTCCTAAAGAACTTGGTGCGCCAGGTGGTGCAGCGCGCCGCTCAGGATCCTCGTGTCCGAGACACGGCCAAGAAGATGTACGAGAAGGAGATCAAGCCCCGGGCGAAGACCGCTTGGGACAAGGCTAAACCGGAAGTCGAAGCAGCCTGGGAGAAGGCCAAACCGGAGGTCCAGGCAGCCAAGGAGAAGGCCCTGCAGGGCGCGTCCAACTGGGCGGATCGAGTCCGCAGGGAAATCAAGGATTCCGGCGCGAGGAAGCCGGACAGCCCCGCAGAAAAGCATAAGCCCGAATAAGCGCTTGGATCGTCCCTGTCCCGCAGACATGGTCGGCGCAGCAGGCTCTGCCGGCTGTTGCGATTCCGCAGGACGGAGGCGCTACGAAAGTGACGGTGCGCCGCGTTTGGCCTTCGTCGCGATTCTTTGGCTGGGCGGGCCCACCGGGCCGGGAATCCTATTGCTGGGCCTGTCCCTGATCATGGCAAGATCGCTCCCGGCCGACGATCTCCAGTCATGGTCAGAGGTTGAACTCCAAGTCCTTGAAACGGACCGGGTCGAATGGACGGTCGGTGGCGTCGCCCGCGTCCGGGATTCGCTGGGAAGCCTCTACGATCGACGAGCCGCGACCGAGGCGAAAGTCGCGCTTACCGATCGCTTCAGTGTCCAGCTCGGCTACGTCTTACGCAACCGCACGCGGTCGGGATTCGGCTTCGTCTCGGATCACCGCCTCCTCG
Organism: Bryobacterales bacterium; assembly: GCA_965218615.1. Classification (GTDB taxonomy): domain Bacteria; phylum Acidobacteriota; class Terriglobia; order Bryobacterales; family UBA6623; genus VXMF01. Next base: position 2,148,574 of record CBDCLH010000008.1, on the reverse strand, counting down.
CGGGACTGACGTATCCGATCCTTCAACGGGCCGTCGCGGTGGAAGGAACGACTCTCTACGAGCGCCATGTTGGCCGACCGGATGTCCCCGATTTCAACCGCTACCGCCAGCAGTTCGAGGTTCAACGCCCCAGCGCCCGTGTGTCACCGTGGCTCTACCAGTCGCTGGCCTTCCAACGCGAAGGCTTCGTTCGATCCCGCTCGAGGTTGGGTTTCCGCTGGAAATTCGCGTCCGGCCACTCGCTCAAAGGTGCGTATCAATTCGAGTCGATCAATTCTGGCGCGGCCTGGCGGCCGCGGCATGCCATCTATACGGAATGGAGTTTCGCTCTGGCCGCGAAAGAAAGAGCCTCACAGTAATCCGCAAGGCCGTGCAGCCAAACTGCGTGAACGTCTCGCACTCGTGCGCGGCGCGCCGTTGCGTCCCTTCGGCGACAAGTTCGCTTAGCGTCCTCTCCTGGTTCGACCGGCCGCCGGACCGCTTCGGCGCCGGTCCGTGCAGCGGCGCGGACAGGGCTGCTCGCTAGTCGCGGTTCGATAGCAGCCAGCGGAGCGAGTTTCGAATCAGCCTTTGGACCATCGGGTGCCCCAGCGCCTCGGGCGTGTGGCCCGGCGAGACGTACACGAAGCGCCCCTCGCCCAGCTCCCGCCACCAGCCGGCCGGCGCAGACTCGTTCGCCTTCGAAATGTTCCGTAGCAGCAGGTGCTCTCGGTCCAGATAGTACTTGCTCATGTGCTGTTCGTCGTAGACCATGAAGTCCTCGACACCGGCTGTGATCGGGTGATCCTTGTCTTCGATGCGGATCGTGAACTGGGCTGGCGGGGGATGCCCACCGTAGTCGCCGCCGAAGAGGTGGTAGTACAGGCCGTCGGGCGGATAGATGCCGTGCGAGTTGTGCAGCGCCAGGAACCCGCCGCCGCGATGCACGAAATCCCAGATCGCCTGCTGCTGCTCGGGCGTCATCCACAGCACTTGGCTGCCGCGCTCGTAGCCGTGCGGCCAGATCATCCCGTCCTTCAGGAAGATCAGCAGGTCGAACTCCTGCAGAGCCACTGCCGTCAGGGCTTCGTGATCCTCGAGGTAGGTAACGGGGATGTTCTCCTGCATCAGCGGCTTGGACAGGCCGTCGCGGATGTAGACCGGAGAGTGATAGCGGTCGCCGATCAGCGCCAGCGCTCGCGGGCGGTCGGCGGTGGCGTACACCTCCGACGTGTTCTGGGGCCACGCGGGGATGGCGAAACTCAGGCAAAGCCAGGCAAGAACTGCGTGTCGCACACCGGTCAGTATACTCTGCGTAGGTCTCCACTGGGGCGGGCCTTGGACTCTGCCGGCATCTACATCTCGGTTCCCTTCTGCGCGCAGAAGTGCACGTACTGCAATTTCCGCTCCAATGTGTACGCCCGCGACCTCCGCAGCGCCTACCTCCGCTGCCTCGCCGACGAAATCGGCGGCGCTGCTCCCGAGCCGGGAGGAACGCTTTATTTCGGCGGAGGCAGCCCAAGCCTGCTCGAGCCCGAAGAGTTCTCCGCTCTGATCGCGGAGATTCCGCACCGAGACTGGACGGAAGCGACGATCGAGGTGGCTCCCGGGGAGGCAACCGTCGAGCGGGTCCGGACCTGGGCCGAGTCCGGCGTCGACCGCGTCAGCCTCGGCGTCCAGTCCTTCGCGCCCGAGGTGGCCCGCGCCGCGGGCCGCAGGCATGACCCGCAAACGGTGCAATCCGAGATCCGCTCCCTGGCGTCTGCGGGGATCGGCAACGTCTCCGTGGACCTGATCGCGGGCCTCGCCCACCAGTCCGTTGCGACCTGGCGCCGGTCTCTCGAGTGGGTCGAGCGGCTTGCCGTCGACCATGTCTCGGTCTACATGCTCGAGGTGGACGATGCGAGCCGGCTCGGACGCGAGCTCCGCGCGGGGGGCCACCGCTATGGAGCGCGCGAGGTCCCGGAAGACGACGAGATCCTGGACCTGTACCTGTTCGCCGTCGAACGCCTGCGCGGCCTCGGCTACGAGCGCTACGAAGTGTCGAACTTCGCCAGGCCCGGTAAGCGCAGCCACCACAATCTCAAGTACTGGCGCATGGAGCCCTATTGGGGCTTCGGCAGCGATGCGCACTCGTTTGACGGCCGCCAGCGTTGGTCCAATGTCCCGAGCGCCCCTGAATATGTCGAGCGCGTCAGTCAGGGACGCTCGCCGCTGGCCACGTTCGAGGAGCTGGCGCCGGAGCGCCTGCTCGAGGACCGCGTGCTCACGGGCCTACGCACGCTAGACGGGATCTGCCTGCAGCCCGACGAGTGGCGCAAGCTGGCGCCGCAGGCTGACACCCTTGCGGCGCGGGGCTGGCTGCGCGCCGAGGCGCCCTGGATGCGGCTCACCGACCGGGGCCTGCTGTTCGCGGACGAGGCCGTCGCCGAGTTGCTCGGCTGAACGCGGCGGACATGACGCCTCAAGCGCCAAAGAAGTCCGCGACATCCCGTAGCCGGTTGGTAGCGGCGTAGTCCGGCAAGCTGTCGAGAAAGATCTTCCCATAGGGCTTCTTCACGACACGGTTGTCCAGCAGCGCCAACACGCCCCGGTCGGACGCGCTGCGGATCAGCCTGCCGAAGCCCTGCTTGAGCGCCAGCACGGCCGCCGGAATCTGATACTCCCGGAACGGATTGCCGCCGTCCCGCCGGATCTGCTGGATGCGCGCTCCGACAATCGGGTCCGACGGCGCCGCGAACGGCAGCTTGTCCACGATCACGCAGCTCAACTGCTCGCCCGGAACGTCCACGCCCTGCCAGAAGCTGGAAGTGGCGAACAGCACACAGTTCGGCGTTTCGCGGAACTGGCCCAGCAAGGCGGAGTTCGGACCCTGCCCCTGCATCAGGCAGGGATACTCCAAAGCGAATGACACTTCCTCGTGAACCCGGCGCATCTGCTGGTAGCTGGTGAACAGTACGAAGGCCCGCCCTCGCGAGAGGCGCACGAGCCGCAAGATCTCTGCAGCGGCCCGGCTGCTAAACGCCTCGGCCTTGGGGTCCGGCATATCGTGGGGAACGTACAAGAGCACCTGCTTGCGGTAGTCGAAGTGCCCCGGCACCACCAGTTCCCGGCAGGCCCGCAGGCCCAGCCTGGCGCGCATGTACTCGAAGCTCGCCTCCACCGCGAGCGTCCCCGAAGTCAGCACCGCGCTGCCCTCCTGGCCGAACAACGTTTCTTCCAGGATCGGAGAGACATCGATCGGCGTCGCTTGCAGGAAGACCCCCCGGCCGCGCTTCTCGAGCCAATACACGAAGTTCTCGCCCTCGTCCCCGATCAGCATGCTCAGGACGGGGTTCGAACGAGCTTGACCGGCGAGCGTTGCGTCGATGTCGTCCAGCAGCGTGCGCAGGGTGAGCCGCAGGTCGTGGGCCCGCCGCTTCAATGGCTCCGTTTCGTGGCCGGGATCGTGGACCAGATGCAAGCGGGCGTGCACGCCGTCCAGCGCAACCAGCAACTCCCCGTACTGCTTGGCATGGCGGGTGCGGAAGTCGGCGCGCTCGGAAAAGGCCACGCGACCCGTCACCTCACGGAACAGCGCGAAGAATTCCTTCGACCGAGCGCGCAGGGCCCCGAGGGCGCGGTCGAGCTTCTTGGCGCCGCTTCCGGCTGCCCGGGCGGAAGCTTGGATGTCGCGACTCAGCTCATCGAACTGGAAGCTGCTCAGCTGGACGCCGAAGTGCTGGCCTGCGACATTTTCGATCTCATGCGCCTCGTCGAACACCACGGCCTGGTGCGACGGGAGAATCGAGCCGAAATCATCCTGGCGAAGTGCGAGGTCGGCGAAGAACAAGTGGTGGTTGACGACGATGATGTCCGCCTCGCGGGCGCGCTGGTGCATGCGGGTGATGAAGCAGCGGTCGAACAGAGGACACTGCTTCCCAGCGCACGTCTCTCGCCGGGCATCGAGCTTCGGCCAGAGGGTGCTCTCGGCGGCGAGCTGATGCAGCTCGGCGCGGTCTCCGGTCTCCGTCCGATGCGCCCATTCCCGGATCCGGCTGAAGTCGGTCAACTCGGAAAGGCCCTCGAGCGCCGGTTGCTGCTCGGCGTCGGCCAATTTCTGCAGGCAGAGGAAGTTGTTGCGGCCCTTCATGACGGCGACCTGCAGGTCGCACCCAAGCACCTGCTCCAGTAAGGGCACATCCTTTTGGATCAATTGGTCCTGCAGATTCTTGGTGCCTGTCGAAACCACGGCCCGCTTCGACGCCAGGATTAGCGGCGCCAAGTAGGCCAGCGTCTTGCCCGTGCCCGTGCCGGCTTCCACGATCAGGTGACGGTTGTCCTCGAGCGCGGCTGCAACCTCGCTCGCCATCTCGTACTGCCCCGCGCGGTCCTCCCAGGCCGGCAGGCGCGCCGCCAGCACTCCCCCTGGACGGAAGAACTCCTCGACGGATAACTCTGTGTTGGCGCGCGGCACGCAGGCCCTGGATCCCCCTACTGTACTTGCCGCGAGGCGCGCCCGCGCCTACGGACGGGCGGCGAGCGCGCTCAGAAGATGCTCGTAGCGGTCCGTGACCACGTCCCAGTCATAGCGGGCTTCCGCTTCCTGCACGGCCGCCTCGCGTAGCTCCAGCAGCTCTGCGGGCGTGGCCGCCGCCAGCTCTTCGAGGCGCGCGCGGAGCGAACCCAGGCGGACCGAAAAGGATAGGCCCACGGCACCAGCAACTTCCCGGTTTTCGGGCGTGTCGAGATAGAGCACCGCGCGGCCGCGTCCCATCGCCTCCACGAGCGCTGGGTGCGTGCCGCCGACCTCGGTCGCGTGGATGAAGGCCAGGCAGTGCGACTGCAATTCCCGGTACCCGCCGCCATAGATCGCCCCGGGGAACAGAATCCGAGGATCGTGCGAGGCCTTGACGCGGGCGATGTACTCGGCGGCATAGGGCGCGTCGCCGACCATCACCAGCTTCTGCTCGACCCCGCTGCGCTCGAACTCCTCGACGACCAACAGCGCGTTGTTCTCCGGCTCGAAGCGGCTGACGTAAAGGAAATATTCCCCCGGCCGCAGGCCGAGCTCGTCCAGCTTGCGGGTCGACCGCGCGATCCCGCGGGACGCCCCGTACGCGATGTAGGGGGTCTCGAGGCCATGGCGCTCGCGGTAGTAGTGCTGGATCACGCGGGCATCGCTCACGACGACGTCGGGACAGAGGGTCGCCAAGCGCTCCGACAGGCGGTACCAGGCGCGGGCCAGAAGGCCCCACTTCTTCCGCTTACGCTCCAAACCGTCGACGTTCAACACCGTTGGAATCCCAACAAGCCGGGGCCAGAAGGCGAAAATGGCGTTGGCGCAGTTGCAGAACAGCGCGGCGTCCTGTCCCTGCACCAGCAGGTGCAGACACGACAGGCACGTGTGCGCCGGGGTGTCGAGATGCTTCCTGCGGACCGTCGGCAGCACCACGCGGCGCACCCCGCGGTACACCTGCTCGCCACCCTGCGCGTAGTGCGAGCGGCAGTAGACGGTCACGATATGCCCCCGTTCGGCGAGACGCACGGACAGTTCTTCTGCGAAAGTCTCGAATCCGCCGTAGTTGGCGGGGATCCCGCGCGTGCCCAGCAGGGCGATTCTCATGTCGGCTGCCGGCCAAGCCGGTGGGGGGCCAGATCCGTTTCTCGCTCATCGGCGGCCGGCGCGCCGTGGAGCGGGAGGCTGACCGGGTTGTAGCGGAACCAACGCGCCATGTACGCGTCGTCGACTCGCCGTCGCTCCTGGATCAGGCGGCGCTTGCGTAGCGCGTCGTCGAAGTCGCGCACTAAGTAGTAGAAGGCGCGCAAGGACGACTGCTCGACCAGCAAACAGTACGCCACGATCCCCAAGTCACGGACCGTGATCGGCAGCAGGTTGCGCCAATACAACCCTGGCGTAATGTTCTTGATCCGCATGAGGAAGCGGTTCTTGACCGAGTGCATGTTGATCTCGGGCGGCAGTTGGTTGCGCATCCCCGGCCGGAGCTTGCGCACGTGATAGGCCGCGGCTCGGGGATCGAAAATGCACGTCCAGCCCAGTAGCTGCGCCCGCCACGCGACATCGGCGTCCTCACGATACGCAAAAAAATCAGCGTCGAAGAACTCGCCCTCGACGGAAATGTCCTCGATCATCTCGCGCCGGTAGCAGGCCGCCGCAGCGGTGGCTCCGAACACGTACTCGTGTCTTCGGTAGTGCCCGTTGTTGGTTGCCAGGCAGCCGCGGTCCTTGTGCCGCAGCATCGGCGTGAAGAACATACCCGTCGAGTCCAGCTTCTGGCTGCCGGCGAGATCGAAGCGCGCATCGGCAAGCAGCAGCTTGCCGCAGACCGTGCCGGCCCGCGGATCCATGTCGGCGGTAGCCAGGAGGCTCGCAACGAAGTCGGACAACAGCAGCACGTCCGGGTTGAGCGTCAGCACCCAGTCTCCGCGCGAGAGGGCGATGGCCTGGTTTTGGGCGGCGGCGAAGCCGATGTTGTCTTCGTTGTAGACGACGCAACAGCGATCCTCGAACCGCTCGAGGATGTCGCAGGTGCCATCCGTCGAGGCGTTGTCTACGACGATCACCTCCAGCGGCTCGTACAGCTGCTCCAGGACCGAGTCGAGACAGCGGCGAATAAACCGCCCGCTGTCGTAGGTGACGACGGTAACGGAGACTAAAGGCTTCCCGGCCATGAACCAAGACCCGTTCTATGCATGCTGGACGCTGAGCCGCACTGACGCTTACACGGCGGCGGGCCGGCCCGGGAATCCCGACCGCACAAGGCGGAACACGCTCCCGTAGGCAGCGGCTTCTGCGGGGGATCCGCCCCCCAAACGGCAGGAACCCTTCCGCAAAGTTAACCCCGCCAGCACCGCGCACCGCACACAGCCATACATGCCGCGCGAGTAATGTTTCGCGGCGTATCGCAGCAATCCACCATACCAAGCCTGCAGCCGGGCCTGCAGGGACAGTTTGCGAACCGCATGGCCGCCAAGGTGCCTGGCGGCGGCGCGGGGCGTAAAGCGGAGCGTGTACCCGGCGTCGTACAGGCGCCGGCACAGGTCGACGTCCTCGAACCATGCGGGGTGGAACGTCTCGTCCAACCCGCCGACCGCATCCAGGGCTTCCCGGCGCAGCAGCAGGAACGCCCCCGCCGGCTGCTCGGCCTCGCACTCGAGGCGCGGATCCATGTCCAGCAGGCGGTAGCGGCGGTTGACCGGGTTGCGTTTCCAGGCCCGGTTGAGGCCGAGCACCTCGAACACCAGCGCCGTAGGCGTGGGCAGCGACCGAGCGAAGAAGCCGGCCTGCGGCGAGCCGTCGGGATCCAACAGCAGTCCGCCGGCCCCCGCGACCCCCTCGCCCCGACAAGCCTCGATGAGCCCATCCAGACCCGTCAGCAGCTCGCAGTCGGGATTGAGCAACAGCACATACGGCGCGTCGGTCGCGTTGACACCCTGGTTCGCGGCGGCCGCGAAGCCGCGGTTGACGGCATTGTCGATCCACACCGCCCAGGGGTACGCTTCCCGCAGCCGTCCCGGAACAGACTCGCCCGGCGTGTTGTCGACGACGACGGCCTGCTCGACCCTGCCGCGCAACGCATCCAGGCACGGGCCAAGGACGTCCTCCGAGCCATAGGACACGATCACGGCCGCGGCGCCACTCATACCGTTCTTCCCACGCCAGGCCGCGCCAGCCGGAAGTACCATTTCCAATACGCGTCCCAGCCGGCGGAAGCCTGGAAGAACGCGATCTCGGCCTCACCCTTGCACAGCGCGTCGATGAGCCGGGCATCGCCGCGGCCCGAGGCCGGACGCCATTGCGCGCGGCAATCGCCCAGTCCGAGCCACATGCCCCGCCACCAGGCTCCGAACCGCCCCCGCGAAGCAGCCAGCGCGGCCCAGAGCAGTTGCGCGGTCGCCACCGGAACTCCGAAGCGCAACAGCATGTGGGCGGAGTAGTGTTTGGCCAGCAGCAGCAGCTGGTGGCGCGTGATCCAGGCGACGCTACTGTCGCTCCAACGGCCGCCCGTCTCGCTGCCGCGGTGCCACGCCCTGGCCTCCGGCACGTAGATGCCCGCGAGGCCGAGCCGCGCGGCGCGCAGGCCCAGATCGACATCTTCGAGGTACGCGAAGAAGGCCTCGTCGAAGGCACCCACCCGCTCAAAGAACCCGCGCCGGAACAGGGCGGCTGTGGCGGAGGGGAAAAACGTGGCGCGGGACCGCGAGAAAGCTGGGCCATCGGGCTTGCCGTGACCCAGCCGCCAAGCAGCGCCTCCGCGGCAGACGGCGTCACCCGCCCCGTCCAAAAGATCCCTACGCGCCGCATCATAGATCTTGCCTGTCGCAAACCAAGCGCCGGCGCGTAGGGCGCGGTCCAGCAGCTGCGACAGCCAGTCCTCCGCCAGTTCGACATCGTTGTTGAGCAACGCGATCCATTCACCGCGCGCCGCCTCGATGCCGCGGTTCAGCGCCCGGCTGACTCCCTGGTTGTTCGCGAGCCGAATCACTCGGGCGCCGGATTGCTCTGCGAGCGCAACCGAATCGTCGTGGGAGCCGTTGTCGACGACAACCACCTCCAAGTCCGTGCCCGAGGGCCGGCGCAGGGCCTGCGCGCAGCCCAGAGCCGTGACCAGCAACTCGGCTCGGTTCCAGTGCGGAATGACCACGGAGACGGTCATCGCGGACAGCAGGCTCCGGGGGCCACCCGCCGGCAAGCCCCCGCTCCATAAGCTTTACACTATCCGAAGGCTGCGGGAACCCGCCCGGGAGCCGCGGACCTCGACGGAAGCATGGCGCCAGCCTTCGATATGGCCTGGGTGCGCTCCCAGTTCCCGGCCCTGGACCGCCGCCTCGGACCCCATCCGGAGGTCTATTTCGACGGTCCCGGCGGCACGCAGGTGCCGCGCCGGGTGATCGAGGCTGTCTCCGGCTACCTGGCCGGCTCCAACGCGAACCTCCACGGCGCCTTCCGCACCAGCCGCGAGAGCGACCGGGTCGTGGCGGATGCGCACCGCGCGGCTGCGGACCTGCTCGGCTGCACCGAACGGGAAGTCGTCTTCGGTCCGAACATGACGACCCTCACCTTCTGGCTCAGCCGCGCTCTCGCCGCGGAGTTCTCCGCGGGAGACGAGATCGTGGTCACCAAGCTCGACCACGATGCGAACTTCACCCCTTGGAAAATCCTGCAAGAACAGGGGCTCCGCGTCCGCGAGGTGGGCTTCCGCGCGCCGGACTGCACGCTCGATCTGGACCAGATCCGAGCCCATCTGAATGCCCGGACGAAGCTCGTGGCGATCGGCTACGCGTCCAATGCGGTCGGCACGGTCAACGACATCGGGGCTATCACGCGCGCGGCGCACGCGGCTGGCGCGCGCGTGTTCGTCGATGCGGTGCACTACGCCCCCCACGGCCCGATCGACGTGCGTCGACTCGACTGCGACTTCCTGGTCTGCTCGGCGTACAAGTTCTTCGGTCCGCACCAGGGGCTGCTGTACGGCAAGGAGGAGCACCTTGATCGTTTGCGGGCCTACAAGGTGCGCCCAGCTGGCGAGGGCCTGCCTGAGCGCTTCGAAACAGGCACCCAGAACCACGAGTGCATGGCGGGCACGACCGCCGCGGTCGAGTACCTGGCGGAACTCGGGCGCCGCAGCAACCCAGCCGCGGACGACAGCCGCCGCGCCCGGGTCCTCACCGCTATGCGGGCCATCCAGACCTACGAGCGCGGCTTGGCGGGGCGCATGATCGCCGGCCTGCTGCAGATCCCGGGCCTCACGTTCTACGGCATCCGCGAGCCTGCGCGGTTGCACTGGCGCACGCCGACCGTCGCGATCCGGCTGCGCGGCTTCACACCCCAACAGGTCGCAACGTGGCTGGGCGCGCGCGGATTCTATGTCTGGGATGGCAATTTCTATGCGCTCAACGTGACCGAGAGCCTGGGCGTGGAGGACTCCGGCGGGCTCGTCCGCATCGGGCTCGTGCACTACAACACGGAACAAGAAGTCGATCGGTTGCTCGCTGCCGTGCGGACCCTGCAAACGCAAGCCCGCAACCGCTGACCCCCGCCCAGGGCTCAGAACTCGGGCAGGTTGCGCATCATGGAAGAGGTATCGCCGCCCCGCGCCAAGCGCGCCGAGTCCAGGACGCGCCGGGAGGGCTCGTGGATCGTTCCGAGGTAGCGCATTTCGGCGCGGCCGCCTCCCATCATGATGACGATGTAGCCGCGCGCAGGATAATGCAGCGCCTGGAACTGCAGCTCGTTGTCCTCGTGGCTGAGCCACTGCTCCGACTCCGCCGCAGCGAGCCTGCCGACGACCTCGAAGTAGCTGTCGTTGGCGCCCAGGCCGAGGTAGCGCTGGTCCGTGGTCGAGGTGTCCGGCTTCAACAACCATTCCAAGGGATTGTGTAGCCCTCCCACCACTCCCAAGAGTCCCACGAGGGCCAGGAGCAGGCCGCCCCCGACGGTGATTGCGAGAAGCCGCAACATGCGCGCGTCGGCGCGGCTGAACAGCTTCTCCCTGGGTGGCGGCGCGCCACTGGCGGAAGCTCGGCGTTCGCGTCCTGCGCGGGTCGACGGGATCTCCGTAATCACCCTGTGGTAGGGAAACACCCCCCCGGCCTTGAACTCCAGCTCGCGCCGCAAGCCCTGGATCAGGACGGGAGAGTCGGAGCTACTGACGCTTCCAAGATGCCTCTTAGGGATCCACAACTCTTGATCCGAGGCGCAATTGCATACCTGCACTTCGGCCCAGGTCGCTTCCCCGACTGTCCACTCGTTGTGCTTGATGCCGCGGATCGCCGGGTAGAACGAGAAGCGCCTGCCTTCGAGGGCCGCAAGCTGCTGCTGGGGCAACTCCGAACACATACGGGTGTTGTCAAGTATAGTGTTACCGCCTGCGCATCCTGAGCACGCGGAACGTCTCTCCCAAGCCGACGAGAAGCGTCTTGAGCTGCATCCGAAGAGCCGCCTCCGGCTGCGTCGAGGTGGCGGCCAGCGCGTAATCAAACCCGTCCGGCTCACCGGCGGCGAGCAGGAAAGCCCGCTGCGACTGCAACGGGAAAACCTCCAGCCCCGCGGCCTCGCCGCAATCCGCCAGCGCGCTGAAGTTGACGTGCGCCGTGATGTCGCGGCGGCCGGGTTCCGCCAATACTTCGGGGTCGGCGCGGTGCCCCGCGTAGCTCATTAGCGAGCCTTCGCCGAAGTGGCCGGAGCGCTGGATCTCCTCGCGCGTGTACCCGTAATCGATGGCCAGGACCCAGCCCCGCGCGAGCAGGCCGAGGATGCGCTCCATCGCCTCGAGCGCGCGTTCGCAGGTTTCGATGCGGCGACCCTGCTCGACGCGCGGAAGGCCGCGCCGCTTCTCGCGGCTCCCGCTGGGTTGCCAGACGAAGCGCTTCCCGACGAGCGCCACGCGCCACTCGACCCACGCGCCACCACGCCTCTCGACGAGGTCGACCGGTAGAGCGTCGAAGAATTCGTTGCAGAACACGGCGCCGGTAATGGGCCGCTCGGGCCAGCGGCGACCGCGCTCCACTGCGATCCACTCGACGTCCGGGAGGCAACGCCGCACCTCCTGCGCAGTCTCGCCGCGACCGGGCCCGAGCTCGAGGACCTTGAAGCCGCGCGGCATGCCCATCTCCCGTCTCCAACGCTGCAGCTGCTGAGCGATCAACCGGCCGAAGACCGGCTGCAGTTGCGCGTTCGTGAAGAAATCGCCGTCGCGGCCGAAGGGATCGCGCTGCCCGCTGTAGTAGCCGTGCTGCGGGTGGTAGAGCGCCAGCTCCATGAACCGGTGGAACGGCATGGGCCCGCTCCTGCGAATCTCCTCGGCGATGATGCCCGCGAGCGGCACGCAGCCCCCTCAGCGCTGCAGCTCGTAGGGTGCGGCGGGATTGTCCAGGCTTTGCGGCGTGTACTCGAACATCTCGACGAAATAGTCGTGTAGGCCCTCGAAAATCATGCGTTGCAGGATCCAGCGGAACTGCGCATGGGCCAAGTCCCGAGGATGGATTTCCAAGTAGTATGTATGGATGTTGGCGGGTTTGTCCTTGAGGTCGATCACGAGTTCGATCCTGCCCGCCTCCGTCTCCCGCACATCGAACCGCAACAGGGGATGGGAGTACTTCTCCAACTCCTTCCGTATGACGTCGAGCGCCTGCGGATTGCCCGCCATAGCCGGCAAGCATAGCAATGTCGCGGCGGAAGCCCGGCTGCCGCCTTCGGCGCGGAGCGGTGGAACGACCCGAGGATGATGAATTGGCTCGACGCGGATAGAGGGCCCGACGCTACGGACGGCGCCCCGCCAGGCTGGCCTCGGACTGCAGGGAGGCTGCTGGCCGCCTGCATGGCGCTGCTCGCGGCGGCGGCCTCGTGGCTCATCCTGACCCGCCCGGTGCATCGCATCGAGGGAGACTTCCTTGAGCGCGAGGACCGGAAGCTGGCCGACGCTTGGCTGCTGAAGCAGTTGCAGCAGCCCATCGCCGAGCAACGCGCCCGCGCGCACTTGGCGCTGTCCCGTATCCAGGGTCGCGGCGCGCTCGACCGGCTTGTTCGCGCGATGGCGGATCCGGCGCCGTCCGTGCGGGCTCGGGCCGCCTTCGCCACCGGCGTTGTGCTGGACGTCCGCGCAGGCGCAGGCGCGGTTCCGGAGGCAGCTGCGGAAGGCTTGATCGCCCTGCTCGAGGACGATGAGCGCGTCGTGGTGACGAGCGCCGTCGAAGCGCTGGGAAAGATGCGCTGGGTGGCCGCCGCGCCGGGAGCGACGCGCACAGCCGCGCCGATCGCGTCGGCGATGACGGCTCTGATGCGCATGGGCGCGGCCGACCAATCCGACTTCGTAGCCGAGTACCTCGACTCGGACGACCAGGACAGCCGCTGGGCAGCGTCCCTGGCCGCCGCGGAGTTGCAGCTCGTGCGACGGCCGTTGGTGTGGGAGCGCCTGCAGAAGCTGGTGACAGATGACAACGACTTTGTGCGCGCCGCGGCGCTACGCGCCGTCTCCGGCGGCACGGCGGACCGCAAGCTGCTGGCCAAGATCCGGGGCAACCTCGAACACCACGATCCCAAGGTTCGCTACGAGGCCGCGAAGGCTCTGGAATCCCTCGCCGGATCCGCAGAGCCCAGTCCGCTCCCGGCGGGCGAACCGATCCTGGGAACGCTACGCCGCGGAGCTTTGGCCGGTCCGCTGATGGAAGCGGGCGACTACCAACGCATCGCCAAGACGCTCGGCGCCAGGCTGCGCATGAGCACCTCGCTGGGCGATTTCGAGGTCGAATTGGACTACGAGCAGGCGCCCCTGACCTCGGAATACGTTCGGCGGCTCGCCGTCCAAGGCGGCTTGGACGGCAGCGCCTTCGCGGCGGTGAGGCCCAACGGCTACGCCGTCGCCGCCGCGGGCCTGCATACGATCGCCTCCGAGCTCAATCCCAAGCCATTCCTGCGCGGCAGCCTCGGTCTGCTGCGGCAGGGGAACGCCTCGGGCGGTGGATTCTTCTTGTGCCTGACTTCCCTGCCGCTGGCGGATGGCCGCTACGTAAACTTCGGCCGCCTGGTTTCCGGGGACAGGCTGCTCGACAGTATCTCCGCCGGGACGACGGTGCATGCGGTGCGCGAATTGCGTTGAACTCGCCGCGCACCGAGCGCGGAAGGAAAAAACTTCCCACGTTCCTTCGCAGGGCAGCGATTCTCAGAATGGGGGGTCTGACTCGTGTGGGGTGGAATCTGCGAGCGTTTGTGTGCGCCGTTGGAACCCGTTGCGGGGTGATCGGACGGCTGTTGAGTCGGTATCCGGGGGGGCGAGTCGTCTGGCAGCGGCAATGACGCGGTCATGGACTTGCCGCAACGCACCCCCGCTGAGGGCCTCTGGAAGAGGAGCCTGTCGCGGGCAGAATGGCGGGCAGGTTGCGTCATGAGGGGGCGCACGCGGGCGCCCCGGGATCGGGCGGTGGCGGGCGCTTCCTCAACACGGTCTCGAACAGGGCGGTCCAACTGCGGAAGCAGAACCACTCCGTGAGGAAGCCCAGGGTCGCGAAGAACTTGCGCCGGGTGCCGACGCGCGCCCGGCCTTGCCGCCACAGGTCGGACACGCAGTCCAGGACCGCATGCAGCGCGAAGGCGAACAGGTTCAGCGTGGCGAGCAGAGTGGCCAGGCCCTGGCGGCCGTGCCCGAAGTTGTGCTTGAGGTTGTAGCCCTGCCGCGCCAAGCAGTTGAACTGCTCGTTCTCGATCTTCCATCTGGCCCTGCCGGCCCGCGCGATCGCGGCCACGTTGTCAGCGGTGACCTTGAGGCTGGTGAAGAACGAGTTGTGGTAGGTGCGCTCGCCGTTGCGGCAGATCTCGAAGTCGATCCAGGTGCCCTTCAGGGCGTCGTCGCCGGCGCGCAGCGGCACGTTGTTTCTCCACTGGTAGCGATGGTGCTCGACCTGCTGGCGCTGGTTGCGGGTGCGGACCCAGCCGGTGGACCAGATGCGGCGGTTGGGGAGCTGTTTGTATAACGTCTTATGGCTGCTAGGCTTACAGATGAAGAGGAAGTCCGCGCCGAGGGCGGCGACGAGGGCGCAGAGGGGCTGGCAGCAGTACAGATCGTCGCCGAGCAGGACCGGCCGGTAGGGGAGCAGAGCGGGGATGTGGGCGGGCAGCCAGCGCTTGGCAGCGTTGCGCTCGCAATCCTGTTTGCGCTGGTCTTCGGTCAGGTCGGGCCGGTTCGCGGCGGGGTCGTGCTGGGGCTGGACGAACAGCGGCATGAGCGGGAGGACGCGGTTGTGGCCGTCGGCGACGACGGTGGCCGCGAGCATGGTATGGAAGAACTGCTTGGTTTTGTGCTTGCCGACATGGCGGGTCGAGCACTGCTCGCAATGGATGGAGTCCGAGCCATGGAACTGGATTCCGTCGAGGGCGATGAGGAGGCGGCCGTCGAGGCGCAGGAAGGGCTCGAGGCCCCCTTGGTCGCGGACGGTGTCGAGGCAGAGGGGGAAGAGGTCGGCGAAGAGGGAGGGGTCGAGACCGTCGAGCAGATTCCTAATCTGATTGTCACTCGGGATCTTGCTGACACCGAAGAGGGAGTGACAGTTGGAGCGGGCAGACTCCTCGTGCATGTGGCGCTGGAAGTCGAGGAAGGAGGGGGACTGGAAGAAGAACGTGGAGAGGGCGCAGGCCGCGGCATCGGAGACGGCGTAGCGCTTGTTGGAGCCGGTACGGGGGTCGGGCAGGGCGGAGGCGGCTTGTTGGAAGCGGTCCAGAAGGGACTCGAGCACTCGGGCATTGGAAACGGGGGACACACTTTATGTTTGAAAGCGGCGCCCGCAAAGTCAAGCCCCCAGAAACTGGTCCCTTGCTACCGGCCCCTCAGCGGCTCGCGAGACAGAAAAAGGCCAAATTGAGAACTACTGTTCGCAGGGGACGTTTCTTTGCTATAGTCTCAATGCACGAGTTGGTCCCGGACACGGGAACGACCCGGATTCTGAATGAACAACTCTGGAAAGGAGAACGCCAGGTGAGTTCCAAAGACCCCTACAACGGGCCCACCGGAGGGCTCGAAAGCGAGCCGCGCAAAGGGTTTTCCCGCCGCACCTTCATCGAAGGCGTCGGCGTCGGAGCCGGCGCGGTCGGTGCGTTCGGGGCGCCCGACCAGGCGAGGGCGGACAACCATGAGGTGCTCGGTCCCGACCCGGTTTCCATCACCCTGAACATCAACGGCAAGAATCATGAGTTGAAGGTGGAGCCTCGCGTGACGCTGATCGACGCTCTGCGCAATCAGCTCGATCACACAGGAGCCAAAAAGGTCTGCGACCGCGCGACCTGCGGCGCCTGCACGGTGATCGTCGACGGCGATACGGCCTATTCCTGCACGATGCTGGCGATCGAAGCCCAGGGACGCAGGATCCAGACCGTCGAGGGCATCTCCACCGAAGACACGATGCACGCCGTGCAGCAGTACTTCGTCGAGCACGACGCCCAGCAGTGCGGCTTCTGCACGCCGGGCCTGGTCATGGCGGGGAAGGCGATCGTCGACCAGAACCCGCGTCCGTCGATGGCCGACGTGGAGAGCGGGCTGTGCGGCAACATCTGCCGTTGCGGCACGTATGTGGGTGTGCGCAAGGCCGTCTACGACGCGGCCGGAAGGGAGAGTGCGTGATGGCCACCAAATACGATTGGCCGGCAGTGGAAGACCGTAGCCTGATCGGCAAGCGGCACAACCGCGTCGACGGCCCGGACAAGGCTCGCGGAGCCGCCAAGTACTCCTACGACCGCAATCTCAACGGCATGCTGTTTGCGCGCCTGGTGACATCCCATGTCCCGCACGGGCGGATCATCGGCATCGACACCTCCCGGGCCGAGAAGGCAAAAGGGTACAAGGGGCACGTCAACATCCTCCAGCCGGGCGACGAAGTGCAGTGGGTCGGCAGCGAGATCCTGGCCATCTGCGCCGACACTGAGGAACATGCGCGCGACGCCGCGGCCGCTGTCGCGGTGCACTACGAGAACCTTCCCCACTGGGTGAAGGAAGAAGATGTCAAGAAGGCTGGCGAGGCCAACCGCGTCAAGCCCGCCAAGGACGACACCAAGGGGCCGGATCTCGATGAGGCCTGGAAGAGCGCCGACGCCACCGTCGAGGGCTATTACGGTCTCGGCATCATCACGCACTGCTGCCTCGAGCCACACGGACAGGTCGTCGATTGGACGGGAGACGACATCAAGGTCTACGCCTCCACCCAGGCGGTGGCCCGCATCCCGGCGGATCTCGCCAAGGGCCTCGCGCGCGATGAATCGATCGGCGCCGTTCAGGCGGACAGCATCGAGGTGATCACTCCCTACATGGGAGGCGGCTTCGGGTCGAAATTCAATATCGACACCTGGGGCATCTCCTGCGCCAAGCTCTCGAAGAAGACCGGCAAGCCCGTCAAGCTCATGCTGGATCGCGACGAAGAGCTGATGATCGCCGGCGCCCGGCCCTCGGACTACGGCAACATCAAAGTGGGCGCCAAGAAGGACGGCACACTCGTCGCCTACGAATCGGAGACATGGTCGACCGGCGGCATCGCAGGCCGCGGAAGCCCTCCTCTGCCGTACGTCTACAACAACGAGGAGCGGCTGGCGCAAAAGGCCCGGCACTTGAGCGTCTCGACGAACATCGGTCCCGCCCGCGCGTGGCGTGCGCCCAACCACCCTCAGGCCGCCGTCCTGACGATGTGTCCGATGGAGGACTTGGCCGCCAAGCTGGACATGGACCCGGTCGAGTTCTTCAAGAAGAATGCCGACCTGACGGCGCGCCCGGAGGTCTACCGCTACGAGATCGACAAGTGCGCGGAAATGATCGACTGGAAGGAGAAGTGGCACAAGCGCGGCGACTCCGGGCCCGGTCCCGTCAAGCGCGGCTTGGGGCTATCGCTGCACACCTGGGGCGGCCGCCCGCACGATTCGACTTGCGAAGTCCGCATCGAACCGGACGGCGGCGTTTCGGTGAGCATGGCCAGTCAAGACTTGGGTGTCGGCACTTACACCACGCTCTCCGTGGTGGCTGCCGAGACCCTCGGCCTCGAGATCGCCGACATCAAGGTCAACATCGGCAGTTCGAAGCTCCCCATCTCGGGCGCCTCGGGCGGCTCGACGACGGTCGGCGGAACCTCCGCTTCGACGCGCCGCGCGACCGTGAACGCGCTCGAGGAGCTCAAGGGCGTCGTGGCCGAGTCGCTGGGCGTCGAGGCTGACGACCTAGTAGCCGAGGACGGCAAGATCGCCTCGAAGTCCGACGCCTCGAAGTCGGTGAGTTGGAAGCAAGCCTGCAAGAAACTGGGCAACCGCACCATCACGGGCCACGGCAAACAGCCGGATCGCGATGGCGGGAAGCTGAACGACTCAGGTGTCGGGGGCGTCCAGATGGCCGATGTCTCGGTGGATGTCGAGACCGGTATCGTCACGATCAACAAGATCGCGGCCGTCCAGGACGTGGGCTTGGTGATTTGCCTCGAGCAGTGCGAGAGCCAAGTCTACGGCTCCCTCATCCAGGGCGTCGCCTGGGCGTTGTACGAGGAGTCGATCTACGATCAGGCCACCGGCAAGATGCTCAACGCGGACATGGAGTTCTACAAGCTCGCCGGCGCCGCGGACATCGGCGAGCTGGAAGTCCACATGGTCCAGAACAAGTACGACGACCGCGGCGTGATCGGGATCGGCGAACCGCCGGCGATTTCGCCGGGAGCGGCCATCTCGAACGCCGTGGCGAACGCCATCGGCGTCCGGGTGCCGACGCTGCCATTGACGCCAGATCGTGTGTTGGCCGCGCTCGCAAACGCATAAGGGAGGTCAGGAATCATGCAGAACTTCGAATATATCGCTCCCATCAAAACGATGACTGCCGCGCAGGCGCTGAGCCCCCACGCCGGGGTGACAGCTGTTCTGGCGGGCGGTACGGATCTGCTCAGCCTGATGAAGGAGCGCATCGAAACTCCTTCCCGAGTCGTCAGCCTGAGGAACATCCAGGCGCTTCGAGGCATCTTCAAGCAGGGCGGAGGCCTCCACATCGGCGCGATGGTCACGGTGGCGGATCTGCTCAATTCCAAGGCAGCCGCTCGGTACGAGTCGCTCATCCAGGCCGCCAAGGGCATCACCGCGCCCCAGATACGGGCCGTGGGCACCGTTGTCGGCGACCTGCTGCAGCGTCCCCGCTGCTGGTACTTCCGCAACGGGCACGGCTTGCTGGCCATGCACGACGGCAAGTCACTCGTGCCCAACGGCGAGAACCGCTACCACGCGATCCTCGGCAACAAGGGTCCAGCTTACTTTGTGAACGCGTCGAGCTTCGCCCCGGCCTTGATCTCGCTGGGCGCAAGCGTGACCGTGGCCGGTCCGGAAGGGGAACGCCAGATCGCCGTCGCGGACCTGTACCGGATCCCTTCGTCAGAATCGGAGCGCGAGAATACGCTGAGTGCCAACGAGATCGTGACCGAGATCGTGGTCCCGAGCGCTTCCGGATGGAGGACGGCGACCTACGAGGTGCGCCAGAGGCAGTTGCTGGACTGGCCGCTCGTGACCGCTTCGGTGGCGGTGCGCGTGCAAGGCGGCAAGGTCGCCGACGCGCGGGTCGTGCTGGGTCACGTGGCGCCGATTCCGTGGCGATCGTCCGAAGCGGAAACGGCGCTCCAAGGCCAGGCCGTCAGTGACGGCGCAGCCGAGGCCGCGGGCAAGGCGGCGGTCTCCTCGGCGACGCCGCTCAGCCAGAACAAGGCCAAGGTGCAGTTGGCGAGCGTGGCCGTGCGGCGAGCTGTGAGCATGGTGGCGTAGGCCGCTGCGACGCGGACGAGGCGCCGACCGACGGACCGCCGGAAGGGGAGCTGGACAACGTCCCCGTCCGGCAGTCCATTCGGCGCGGCATCAATGAGGCAGAGCATGTCCCGGAATCGAGGCGCGGGCCTGAGGATCCTGACCCACCGCTGCACTGATCTGCGCTGGAAGGGGATGTACATCGACGCCGACGACGATCCGACTGTGCCACTGTCGAACACGCGGATCTATTGGTGCGACCAGACGCAGAAGCCGGTCGGACCCGACGGCGACATCGTCGACGAGGACACCTGCTCGGCTTCCCGGAAGTGCTACGAGGCGCTATAGCGCCGGCCACGGCTGCGGCCCGCCGGGGCGTCAGCGCGACGAGACGCGCCGGTAGGACTTCTTCAGATACCTCTCGATGACTCAGGCCGGCTGCCGCTTGTCGCAGCTCTGGTTGTGACCGCTCACGTGGATCTCCTTGGCCATCGGATCAGCCCCAATACGAGAGCCCAGCGTGATCGGTTTCAAGGTCCGCCGTCGATGCCGCCCTGGCGCATGTCAAGCGGGGCGTCCTTGGGGAGGCTGCTGGTTTCGGGACCAGGGACTGCGTCGGGCATGAGCGCCCTGAGGGCATTGGAGACAACCGGCCGGTGGGCGACCCAATCGTTCCGGATACGGCGCCGGATTGCCTTCAAGCCGAAGAACACCCGCACATCGAGGTGGAGGTCCAATCGCTTCGGCATCCAGAATTCCGGCTGGACTGCTTCGTATTCGAGCTGACCCTCGACGGACCGTAGTGTTGCGAGCACACCCCATAGATAGCGAACTGGGCGCTGCATCTGGAACGCAATGCGAGCCAAGTGGTGGCCGTTCTGAGTGATCCAGAGGCGGCCCGTCGAGCGGTTCAACGCCTTGTCCAGGCTCCGCGCGTCCGGCAACCTACCCGCGCGTGGCTCGATGCGGATCACCCAGCAACTGTGGCCTTGAACTTCCTCGGTCCCAACCAGAATCGTCTGATATCGGTCTATCAGCTGGCGGTCGAAGCGGATGCTCCTCGCATCCGGTTCGTACTTTTCGCCGCGTGCGGCGTGGCGTCTCGCTTCCTGAACGAAGTTGGCCTTCCTCTTTTTCTCTTCTTGGTGGGCGTCGGCATCCAACGGGAGGCCGTCGCGCGCGACGACTTCCAGATACAAATGTCCTTCGAGCGGATAGCGAAGATAGCGCTCGGTCTCGACACGAGTGACTTCGCCGTCTCGATCCAGCGTATCGATCCTTGCCTCGATGACGGATTCGAAGCTGAGCTTGAGCCCCGACTCATATTGGCTCTCGGCACGCTCGACGGCGAGGTCCACAATTGCGGCGGCCCGCGCCTTCGCATCCTCTGAACGAATAGGGGCAGCAACACCGCGATTCTGAATGACCACAGAGCTCACAGCCAAGAGCAGCACCGGACAATAGCTAGAGGCCCATTGAAGCGCCACGGGCAGCCTCTTCCGTGCGGCCGCGTCGCGGATGGTGGACTGGAACACGTTACAATGAAGGTTACGCGCGTTCGGGAGGATATCCACCATGATCCAGATAACAGAAACTGCTGTTTCCAAAGTCAACGAGATTCTCGGCCAGCAGGAACCGAAGCCGAGGGGACTGCGGCTCTCCGTAATCGGCGGAGGCTGTTCCGGGTTCCAGTACTCGATGGCATTCGAGAACAACCAGCTGCCGCTTGACAAAGTCTACAACTATGACGGCCTGCGGGTCTTCGTGGACCAGGCCAGCCTCCTGTATCTCGACAACTGCAGAGTCGACTACGTCGAGACGATGGAAGGGGCCGGCTTCAAGTTCGACAACCCCAACGTGACCTCCACCTGCGGCTGCGGCAGTTCGTTCAGCGCGTAGGCCGCCACCTGGAGGCCGATCACGGGCTGGCGCGGCGCTCCGCGGGGCGCCGAATCTGTCCGGGAGCATCGCCGGGGTTCGGGACACGGATTCGCGTGGCGTCAAGAGCGGACTGGGACGCGCGGTATCGGGCCGTCCAGCGAAGCGTCCCGGCTCCCGACCCGTTCCTGGCTGAATCCAAGCCGTTCGTCCGACAATTGCCGGCAGCTACTCCACGGGTGGCCGACATCGCCTGCGGCGGGGGCCGCAACGCGCTCCAGCTGGCGCAGTGGGGCTTGGAGACCGTGGCGGTCGACTATTCGATTGAGGCGTTGCGGCTGTGTCGGGAACGGGCCGTCGCTGCCGGTGTGGAGGTCGCGGCCGTGTGCTTGGACCTCGAGTCCCCCGAAGCCGATCTCGGCCGCGACCGCTTCGATGTCGTCGCCGTGTTCTACTATCTGCACCGGCCGCTGGTCTCGGTCCTGAAGCGCAGCCTGCGGCCGGGCGGCATCCTCGTCTACAAGACATACACTCTCAAGCAGAGGCGGTTCGGCGCCGGCCCTCGGAACCCGGACTACCTGCTGCGCGCCAACGAACTGCGCACGCTGTTTGCGGAGTTTCGGATTCTCGTGTACCGGGAGCAATGCGAAAACGAAGCCACGGCGGCCTTGATCGCGCAGCGGCCAGGATCGCCGCAGGACTAACGGCGGCCGCGCTTCTGCTGCCGGCCTGGGGACAGGTGCGGCCCGGGAGGCAATCCAACGGGAGCGTCCTGCTGCCAACGGGTCAGCCCATCACGCCGGCCGGAACGCAGCTCGTCCTGAACAGCCTGCCGATGGCGGCGGAGTTGTCGCCGGACGGCCGCCATCTGCTCGTCCTGCAGGCTGGGTACGAGACACCCTCGCTGACTGTGATCGACACCGGCGCAACGGAAGCTCTGCAACGCATCGAGCTCCCCGACGCTTGGCTGGGGCTGACGTTCAACCGCGGCGGCGACAAGGTCTTCGTCAGCGGCGGCGCCCGCGGCAGCGTCTGGGAACTCTCGTTTCGGGACGGGACGCTCGAGTTCGGCCGCGAATTCCCCATCGCCCGGCGCAGTGCTAGCGGCACCGCCGCGTTGATTGGGGATCTCCGACTCGACCCGGACGACCGCATGCTGTATGCGCTCGATCTGCTGCGCAACCGGATCATCGTCCTCAACACCCAGTCCGGGCTGGCGCTCGGGGAATTCCGCTCGGGGGAGGCTCCGTACCGGGCCAGGCTGACGCCGGACGGGGAGCACTTGGTCGTCAGCCACTGGGGCGAAGCCTTTCTCGGCGTGTACCGCCTGTCGGAGCGTCGGCTCGTCGAGCGGATCCCGGTTGGGCAGCACCCAGCGGACCTGCTGGTCGTTCCCGGGGAGGTGGAGGCTCCGGGCAGCGGATTCGAAGGGGACGACGAGCGGCGGTTCGCGGCGCGGCTGTTCGCCGCCTGCGCCCACTCCGACAACCTGTGGACCTTCGGCATCACGGATCGGAACCGCTTCGAACTGCTGGACGTGCTCCCAGTCGCACCGCGCCCTGGATCCCCCCTCGGTTCGCTGCCGTCGGCGCTGGGCCGGAGCGCGGATGGAGCCGAACTCTACATCGCGAATGCAGGGAACAACACGATCTTGATCGCGGACATCCAGGAGGCATTTCCGGAACTGCGTGGCGTCGTACCGACAGGGTGGTTTCCGACCGCCGTGCTGGGCCTCGCCGACGGGGGCCTCGCCTACTTGAGCGGGAAGGGCGACACGGAACACGGAGGCTTGGCCGGGGTGCTGCCCGCCCTCAACGGCGAGCAACTCGCCTTTCTGACGTCGGCCGCCGTCGCCAACCTGCGGGAGCCGGCGCGCGTGGGCGCGTCCCCACCCGGCGCTGTCCGCCACGTTGTCGTGGTCTTCAGCGATGCGCGCGGGCAGGCTTGGCACCGATTGCGGAGCGAGTCGGTGTACCTGTCCGGATATGTCCCAGCGGCGCTTGGGGAACTGGGTCAGCTGGCCTGGCTCACGAGCGCGATGGAAACCGACTTCTTCGTGAAACTGGGACCCGCTGCGGCTGCGGGCCGGCTGACGGCGACGGATCTCGTCAACGCGGGCAAAGCGGCGCTCCCGGTAGCGGGTACGTTGTGGTCGAATGCGGGGGATGCGTCCGTAACGTCTGAGACGTACGGCATCGCGGGAGGCCCGGCTCTCGATGCGCTCGTCCGCAAGGTGGAGCGCGCTTCCGAGTTGGCGCGTCTGACCGTCGTCCGGTTGCGAGGACCGCTTGACGAGCAGGATATGGCGTTGGGTCGGTTGATGAGCGCCCTGGAAGCGCATCCAGGCAATTCCTCGACGGCGACATTCGTTGCGCCGGTCAGCGGAGCCGATGGGGCCCTGGTGGTCGGAGCAGCCGCGGCGGGGACATCCGTGCGTCGGGAATTCGTGTCCGCACCTGCTCTCGTCCGCACCGTCGAATGGTTGTTGGGGCTACGGCCCATGACCCAGTTCGACCAAGAGGCTCGGCCCTTGGCGGAGCTATTCACAAAAGCCCCGTAACGCTGTCGGCGCCCTGTGGGTCAGGCCGGATGTCCGAGCGATCCACCTGCTATATCGGTATCGGTTCCCGCAACTCGTCCCTGGTTTCCCTCGGTCCCGAGTCGAACCGGGCGGTGGTCCGGGAGCATGCTTCGGTAGGCCCCATTCGGCGTTCCTTGGGGCTCTCCGAGCCGATACGAGACACTAGGAAATGTAACTCCGAGCGCCCATGAGCAAGCGAAGATTCCAGCGGGCCAAACCGATCGTCGCCTTTCCTGAGACCGAGCACGCGGTGAGCCGGTTTTGGGAGGAGAACCGCATCTTCGAAAAGAGCCTCGAGCTGCGCGCCGGCAAGCGGAGCTTCATCTTCAACGAGGGCCCGCCAACCGCGAATGGCCTGCCCCACAACGGCCATGTGCTGACCCGCGTGTTCAAAGACGTGTTCCTGCGCTACCGCACCATGGCGGGTTATTACGTACCGCGCAAGGCGGGTTGGGACACGCACGGGCTTCCGGTCGAGGTCGAGGTCGAGAAGGAGCTCGGTATCCACGGCAAGGAGGCTATCGAGGAGTACGGCGTCGAGCGCTTTATCCGCAAGTGCATGGATTCGGTGTTCCGCTACACGGAGGAATGGGAAAAAATGACCCGCCGGGTCGGCTTCTGGGTCGACCTTTCGGACGCCTATGTGACGTACCACAAGTCGTATGTGGAAAGCGTATGGTGGGCGCTGGCGAGACTGTTCCGGCAGGGCCTGCTCTACCGGGGACACAAGATCGTCTGGTGGTGGCCCCAAGGAGGTACGGCTCTGTCCGCGGGGGAAGTCGGGTTGGGCTACAAGAGCGTCGAGGACCCGTCGGTGTACGTCGCGCTGCGGCTGGTCGACGAGCCCGAGGCCTCGCTGTTGGTGTGGACAACAACCCCCTGGACTCTTCCCGCCAATCAGTACGTAGCAGTGAGGCGCAAGTTTGACTACGTGCAGGTGCGCGCCCCGGGGCGCAGCCTGATCCTGGCGGCGGCATTGCGGGAGAATCTCGAGCAAAAGCTTGGGCAGCCTCTCCCCGTCGAAAAGGAGTTCACGGGCGAAGCCCTGCTCGGGAGGCGCTACCATCCCCCGTTCGACCACTACCGCCATTCCCGGTGGGACAGCAGCGGAGAGCTCCGGACCGGAGGCCGAGAGCCGTACCTGTGGAAGGTTCTGGCTGCCGAGTTCGTGACGCTCGATAGTGGCACCGGCCTCGTGCACGAGGCCCCCGCGTTCGGTGAGGTGGACTACGAGCTGCACAAGGTCGTCGCGGAACGCTACGCCGAGCCGGAGGCCGTTCCACTGCTCTGTCCGGTCGAACCGGACGGCACGTTCACCAACCGCATCTCCGAGGTCGCGGGCCAGGGAGTGAAGCAGGCGGACAGACGGTTGATCCAGATGCTCCAGGAAAGCGGATCGCTCGTCCACAGGGAGAACTATCGCCACGACTACCCCTTTTGCTGGCGGGCCGACGACGACCCGTTGATCCAGTACGCGCGTCCGGCCTGGTTCGTCAGGACCACCGCCCGCAATCCGGAGGTCCTGGCGAACAACGACCGCATCCACTGGCTCCCGGAGCACATCGGCAGCGGGCGGTTCGGCGACTTCCTGCGCAACAACGTCGATTGGGCTCTGTCGCGCGAGCGCTACTGGGGCACGCCCCTCAATGTCTGGATCAACGATGCGACCGGCGCGACGGCCGTCCCCTCTTCCTGCGCGGAGATTCTGGAAAAGAACCCGGCGGCCTTCGACCACTTCCACCGCACGAAGGCGACGGAGCCGTCGTTGTCGGATCACCTGATGGTGCACAAGCCCTGGATCGACGAAGTCACTTGGACGGAACCAGGCGAAGAGGGCGTCTACAGGCGCGTCCCGGAAGTTATCGACTGCTGGTTCGATTCAGGTTGCATGCCGTTCGCGCAATACGGCTACCCGCACGCGGGGCAGGCGGAGTTCGCGAGCCGCTTCCCGGCGGACTACATCACAGAAGCCATCGACCAGACGCGCGGCTGGTTTTATTCGCAGTTGATGGTCTCGACGCTGGTTTTCGACGAGGCATGCAGCCGGGAACTTGGCATCGAGTCCCCACGCTACCCCCATCCGTTCCGGAACTGCATTGTGTTAGGACACGTCGCCGATCCGAGCGGCAAGAAAGAGTCGAAATCTCTAGGGAACTACACGCCCCCGGAAGTGATCTTCGACTTGGTCGCCCTGGACTTCGCCGTGGGGGCAGACGCGGCCGGAGCAAGGCCCGCGAGTCCCGGCCAGGCGCTGCTCTCGAGACAGGATTTCGAGGCTCTGGACCTCAAACCGGGGGACGATGTCCGGATTGCTGCGCCGGGCATCGACGCGCCGCCGCTGCGATTGGCCGTGCAGCCATCCAAGGACGTCCCGCGACGGTTGGTCCGACTGTGCGAGCGGGACCGAAAGGCTCTGGGTGCGGAGCCCGCCCGCGGCGGCGAGCCTGTGCGGCCGATCGACGTCCCGCGGCTTCCGCCCAGGGAACGCGTGGCGCTGGAGGTTCCCGCGCCAGCTCCCGGAGCCGATGCGTTCCGCTGGTTCTTTCTAGCCGGCAACCCTCCCTGGTCGCCGACACGGCATTCACTGGCCCACGTGCGCACGATCCAAAAGGAGTTCCCTCTCAAGCTCCGGAACGTGTACTCCTTCTTCACGATCTACGCCAACATCGACGACTTCGATCCGGCGGCCATGGGGAGCCGGCCAGTCGCTACGCGGGGGTTGCTCGATCGCTGGATCCTATCCGAACTCGACATCCTGACGGACTCCGTGCGCCGCTTCATGGATGCCTTTCGCGCCTACGAAGCGGCCGGGGAGCTCAATCGGTTTGTGGACGGCCTCTCCAACTGGTATCTGAGACGCAGCCGCAGCCGCTTTTGGAAGAGTGACTTCGATGCGGACAAGCTCGATGCCTATGCAACGCTCTATGAGTGTCTGGTCAGCGTGGCCAAGCTGAGCGCGTCATTTACGCCGTTCATGGCGGAGGAGATCTACCAGAACATCGTATGCGGAACCGGTGTCGCAGGACCGGAAAGCGTCCATCTGTGTGATCTGCCGGCCAGCCGGGGGCGCGTGGACCGCAGCCTGTCCGAGGAGATGGCAGCCGTGCGCCGGATCGTCTCGTTGGGGCTGCGCGTACGGACCGAAAACCAGCTGAGAGTCCGCCAGCCGCTCAGGCGCGCCGAAGTCGTGATCGCCGATGCAGAACTGCGAGAACGCGTCACGCCCTATGCCGCCCTGATCGAAGAGGAGTTGAACGTCCATGCGGTGGGTTTCGTCGAGGGCGGCCAAGCCCACGTACGTTACATCGTCAAGCCCAACTTCCGTCGGCTCGGCCCGCGGCTCGGCCAGAAGATGAAGCGGGCCAAGCGGGTCTTCGCCGAACTGGACGCGGCCGAACTACGGACCAAGCTGCTTGAGTCGGGCAGCGCGACGATCGATTTCGAGGGCGAGCAGCTCCGGCTCGACAGCGCGGATATCGAAGTCAGCGTGGAAGCCGAGAGGCACTTTGCTGCGGCGGGGGATTCCACGATGGTGGCGGTGCTCAGTACCGAACTCGACGACACCCTGCGCGATGAAGGCTTCTACCGGGAGCTGCTGCACCGAATTCAGAACCTGCGCAAGGAGACCGACATCGAGTACACGCGGCGCATCGAGTTGTCCCTGGAGGGATCCCAGCGGATGTCCCGCATCCTCGGCCAGAACCGCGAGCACTTGATGGCGGAAGCCCTCTGCACGAATCTCCGCAAGGAGAGTTCGATTCGCAACGGCGGCGTAGCGCGGGATTTCGAGATCGACGGCGAGCGGGTCCGTGTGGTCATGGCGCCAGTTTGAGAGACGGGTTCCCGGCATCCGATCCACACGCAGTATGGGATCCCGCAAGGCAAGCCAGTGAGCAAGCCGTTGATTGGCCAGGACCTAGCGGAACTGGGGGCCTTGATCGGCTCGCTCGGTCATCCGGCCTACCGGGCCCGGCAGATCTACCACGGGCTCTACCGCGAGCGGTTGCCGGGCCCGGCCGCAATCCGCACGCTGCCGCAGGACCTCCGCACCATCCTTGAGCGGCATCACGGCAGCGGATTGCCCACAGTCGAAGGCCGCGTCTCCGCCGCCGACGGCACGGTGCGGTATCTGCTGCGATTTGCGGACGGCAAGTCGGTTGAAGCGGTCTTTCTCCCCGAATCAGACCGCGACACGCTGTGCCTCTCCACCCAGGTCGGCTGCCCGGTCGACTGCAAGTTCTGCCTGACGGCCTTGATGGGGTTGGAGCGCAATCTGACCGCCGGAGAAATCGTCGGACAGGTTCTGATTCTGACGCGGGAGCACAACCTCGATGCCCACGTGCGGCCGCTCAATGTCGTGATGATGGGCATGGGCGAACCGCTGCTGAATCTCGGCGCCGTGATGAAAGCGACGCAGTTGCTCGCGGATCCGGACGGCATCGGCATTCCGCAGCGGCGCATCACGGTCTCGACATCCGGCATTACGCCGAGGATCGCGGAATTCGGCAGCTACGCGGTGCGCGGCAAGCTCGCGGTGTCCCTGAACGCTTCGAATGAAGACCAGCGCATCGCCTTGATGCCCATCACAGCAAAATACCGGCTGGGCGATCTGCTTAAGGCGTGCCGGCGATACCCTCTGCGCCCTTGGGAGCGCCTGACGTTCGAGTACGTGCTGCTGCGGGGCGTCAACGACTCGCAGCGTGATGCCCGCAATGTCCTGCGCTTGCTCTCGGAGTTGAAATGCACGGTGAACCTCATCGCATTCAACCCGGGATCCGATCTTCCTTACGAGACGCCGGATGACGTGCGAGTGGAGGCGTTCCGCGAGATCGTTCGCCGCGGGATCCCCTGTTTCGTGCGCAAGCCGAGGGGCCGCGAGATCTTCGCCGCCTGCGGCCAGCTCAAGCGGACAGCGACCTAAGAGCGCTCGCGAGGCAGAGAGCACCTGAATCCAAGTGGGCACGACGCAAGACGTCAGTTCTTGAGGATCTTGATGGAGCCGTTGACGGTTGCAAACGAGACGGTCGCGCCGCTCTCCCCGAGTTGATCGTAGATCGATTGCTGACCACCATACTTGGCCTTGCGAATCTGCAAGGGAAATTCCGTATGGATCGATCCGTTCTCCGTCTCCGCTCGGAACCTGCCGTTGACTCCAGAGGGCAACGACACCTGCAGCGAGCCGTTGACGGTCTTGAGGGAGTTGTTCCCGACCTGATCGACTTTCATGTAACCAACATGCAGCGAGCCGTTCACCGTCTCGGCGGAGACAGACCCTCCGACATCCGTGCTCCGTACGGAACCGTTGACGGTCCTGGTGTCGGTTTGGCCCCGGATTCCACGGATCTTGATCGTTCCGTTCACCGACGTCGCTCGCACGTCGGCGCCGCCCGGAACCGTAAGTCGATACGAGACGCTGGCGCCATTGCCCCATTCGAACCAACCGCGCTTCGGAAACTCCGTCTTGATTTCGATACGCCCCGGGGACTCGTCGATCGCAATGGTCGTGGCGCGGAGTTTGTCGGCATTCGATGCGGTCTTGACCGCCTTCAGCGAGACCTGATCGGTGTCCGCGGTGCGGATCCCGATCGACCCGTTGACATTCGAGATGACGACCGCGCCGTGTTCGCCTAGTCTCAGAGTTCGTTCGACGGTCTCTGAGACCTTGGCTGCAAGAGGTGCGGCCGCCAGGCAGAGGGCGGCGGCGAGGCAAGTCGCAATGCGGTGAGCGATGCGCACTGGGATCTCCTTTCCAATCGTGCGTTTGCCGACCGAAATGCCAAGCCTTAGATCCTTATGATTCCCGGTCCACTACGTTGGACGCAGGAACTCGCGGTCTCGTTAACTCGAAGGCGACCACGAAATGGGCGCGCTCTAGCCACCACCGCCACAGCTGGGCCTGCGCCGGATCTGGTTGTGGAATGCTGGCGGGCCGATCTGAGCATGCAGCCTCAGCGAACACGCCATCGCACGGCGCAGTGGAAGTCTTGGAACAGCCGCCACCGGAGTCCGAGGTCGACCGCGACAGGCCGTAGAGTCGGAACCCATATAATCGCTCCATGGCCATCGAGACGACGGTCGTCGGCAGCTACCCGATCCCGCGCTGGCTGTACGGCGACGACTCGACAGGCACGCTCAGGGATGCGATCTCCGTGGTTCTCCATACGCAGGAGTTGGCGGGCATCGATATCGTGTCCGACGGCGAGTTGAACCGCTTCGACCCCTCGCACCCGGAAACCAACGGCATGATCGACTATTTCGTCAGTCGGCTCTCCGGCGTTCGCACTCGGTACTCGGTCAGCGACCTGGAGGCCTTTCAAACCGACACCGGAATGGCCTTCAGGGCCGCGCCGGCCGGAGTCGTGACCGGGCCGATCGGCGAGGGCATCCTCAATCTGCCTGCTGACTTCGATTTCGTGCGCGACCTTACGTCGCGGCCGCTCAAGTTCACTTGCACGGGCCCGCACATGCTCTCCAAGACCCTGACCGACCGGCACTACGGCAGCCGCGAGGAGCTGTGCATGGCGGTGGCGAATGTTTTACGCAAACAGCTGGAGCGGATCCCGGCAGAGATCGTGCAGCTCGACGAGGCGAATATCACTGGGCATCCGGAAGAATCGAAATGGGCCGCAGCTGCTCTGAACCATGTGCTCGACGGGCTTGGCAGTCGGCGCGGCGTGCACCTGTGTTTCGGGAATTACGGAGGGCAGCGGATCCAGTCGGGCGACTGGAAGGATCTTCTGCCGTACCTGAATGCTCTGCACTGCGACTTTTTCCTGTTGGAGTTCGCTCGGCGAGGCTACGGGGAACTCGAGCAACTGCGGGATCTGAATCCCAAGGCCGGCCTAGGGTTGAGCGTCGTGGACATTAAGGACAACGAGGTCGAGAGCGCAGACCTGATTGCGTCTCGAATCGAGCAGGCCACCAGAATCCTCGGCGAGGAACGCATTCACTACGTGAACCCGGATTGCGGCTTTTGGATGTTGTCGCGCAGTGTCGCGGACCGCAAGATGCGCGCGCTCGTCGCCGGGCGCGACCTCTTCTACGGTTCGCAGGCTGACCGGGCTGTGTCTTGATACGGGTCGTTTCGACACGAATACGGATCTTCGGGCTGGCAGCCTTTGATTCGGTAGCCCGATCACCACCGACTTCGCTCCGGAAACGGCCGCTTTGTCACTCGTACCTACGGCATTCGCGGATGCCTGAGAACCACCGAGTCGCTGCGCATGCAGTCTTGGCGGCGGGTCGGAGCCCTTGGTGCGGAGTGTTCGGCAACGCGGTGCTCAATCGGGCCGCAGCTTCGTGGCGCGAGCGACAAGAACTGCTGTACGGGACGATTCCGCGCCAAGCCGCGCGAAGAGAGAGACACTGGCCGCAGCTTCCTCGGAGGAATTCGATACGATTGTTTATCCAGGGTGCAGGCAGGTGGAGCCCACCGATCGCGAAGCCAGGAGAGCTGTGGTGTTAGCGGCGGGTCGAGGCACCCGCATGCAGTCGCTGACCGACGACTGCCCCAAACCGATGCTGCCGTTGGCCGGGCGTCCGATGCTGGCGCATCAGATGGAGCGGTTCGCGGACGCCGGGATCCGGCGGGTGTGCGTTGTGATCGGCTACAAGGGCCACATGGTGCGAGAGTACTTCGCCGCGCATCCCCCGGAAGGAGTCGACCTGCACTACGTCGTCCAGACGAGGCAGGACGGCACCGCGAGCGCGGCCCTTCTGGCGCGGGACTTCACCGCTGGCGGCAGCTTCCTGCTGACGTTCGGGGACATCTTGGTCGATGCGGGAGTCTATCGGAGTCTGTACGACTTGGCTCCAGGCGCCGAGATCGTGCTGTCCGTGAAAACAGTGGACGATCCGTACCGGGGCGGCGCCGTGTATCTCTCTGGAAATCGTGTAGTCCGGATCGTCGAAAAGCCCCCGAAGGGAACGTCCACGACGAAGTACACCAGCGCCGGGATCTATGTCTTTGGCAATGGCATCTTCGAGCGGTTCGCGCGCTTGCAGCCTTCCCACAGGGACGAGTATGAGATCACGGACGCGATCCAGGCGGCGGTCGTCGACGGGGACCGGGTGCTCTCCCACGAAGTCGCCGGGTTTTGGCGGGATGTCGGGCGTCCCGAAGACTTGGCTCCCGCGAGCGCCTACGTGAAGCAACCATGAATGCGAATGCTGCAGGCCTCTTGGCTGCCGCCAAGCGCGGCTTCGAAACTATCCACCTATCCGAGGAGATCAAGCGGACGGCCGTGTCCCATCTCGAAGAATGGCTTGCCACGGACAAGTTCGAGGGCCTCGTGGCGCCAAGCAACTATATGCCGATCCTGGCTTGGATGGTCGAGTCCAAACGATTCGACCTGCTGATCGACAGCTTCTACCAGATGATCCCATTCGGGACGGGAGGTCGCCGCGGACCCGTAGGCATTGGTCCGAATCGCATCAATCCGTATACGATCGCATCGTCGGTCCAAGGACATGTCGAGTACCTGCACCGGCGCCACCGCAGCGCCAATCAGTTGTCCGTGGTCGTGGCCTACGATGTCCGCGCCTTCCACAACTTGCGCGGGACGTATCCGAGCGGCCTGCAGAATCCACTCTTGAGGCTCAGCTCGAAGGATTTGGCGCGTATCGCGGCTTCCGTGTACTCGGCGGCCGGCATCCAAGTCCACATGCTGGCAGACGGCCACCGGAATTACCTATCTACCCCGGAGCTTTCTTTCCTGATCCGTTACCTGGGCGCCCACGGCGGCCTCAACGTCAGCGCATCCCACAATCACCCCGACGACAACGGCAGCAAGTTTTACAACAGCGAGGGCGGCCAGGAGATCCCGCCGGACGATGAGGCGCTCGCGGCCATTGTCGAGCGGATCGGAGAGATCCACACCGCAGACTACAGCGAGGCCGTCCGGGCGGGTATGGTGCCCGACATTCCGCCGGAGGCGCGCAGGGCCTTCCTCGACATCAACCTCGCGCTGCGGCTCAAGACTTCGACCGCTGGAGGAACGTTCGTCTTCACCGGACTCCATGGCGCCGGAATTAACACCGTGGGCCGCTGTCTGGAAGAGATGGGGTACGCCAGGGGCAAGCAGTTGTTCTTTGTCGAGGAGCAGTGCGAGTTCCGCAGCGACTTCAAGCACGTCACCTTCCGCAGCCCCAACCCCGAGGTCCCGGAGTCTCTAGCCTTGGGCATTCGACGGGCTCAGCAGGTGCAAGCCGACCTGCTGCTCGCGACGGATCCGGATGCCGACCGGCTCGGCGGCGCCGCGCGAAACGGAGACGGATACGCGTTCATCACAGGGAACGAGTTCGCGTCGATCCTGACGCGCTACCGACTGGAGGCCCTGGAAATAGCGGGCAAACTGCCTAAGCGGCCCTTGGCGATCAAGACACAGGTCACGACGGAACTCATCCGGAGGCTCGTAGAGGCCAAGAACGGAGTCGTCATCGGCGACTTGCTCGTGGGCTTTAAGTATGTCGCGGCGGTCCTGGAGTCTCTACATCGCACGGGACGATACCGGGATGTCTCGGCCAGGCTGGAGGACTTCATCATCGCGGCGGAGGAAAGCCACGGATTCATGCTGACGCCTGCAGTCCGCGACAAGGACGCCACCGGCGCCGCAGTCGTGCTGGCCGAACTGACCTCGGAGCTTCACGCCAGCGGCCGCACGCTCTACGACTACCTGATCGAGACCTACAAGTGCTATGGCTACCACAGCAACGTGGTGCGCTCGACGGTGATGCAAGGCGCCGCCGGATCGGCCAACATCCGCAGCGTCCAGCGACTCCTGCGCGAACAGCCGCCCACATCCATCGGCGGCCGCAAGGTCTTGCGCATCAGCGACCACTGGAACGAATCGCAATACGGGTCCTTCGTCTCCGAAACGGACAAGAGTGCGCGGAACCTAATCAGTTTTGCGGTGGAAGGCGGCATCAAGGCCACGATCCGGCCCTCTGGCACGGAACCCAAAAACAAGGTCTACATCGAGCTGGCCTCGGACCCCCTGGGACCGGATGCGACGCGGGACGAGTTCGAAGCGCACCGGACGCAGGTGGACCAAGAGGTCAAGGAATTCTCCAACCGTTTCTTGCGGGAGATGCTGAGTTTGATTGGCGTAGTCCTACCCGAGTACGCCTTCGAGATTTCTGACTTGGTTCCACTGCGATGCAAGATCGACTTCAGCGACCGCTTTCTGCCCGAGTTCGAACGACGGGCCGACGCAGTGCTGGCTGGAAGGAGCCCCGGGGCTTCCGTCGACGCCTGGATCGATGAGACGTTGCGGCCGTACGGGCCAGATGCAAGGATCCTTGTTCGACGCGCCTTCGAAGCCTATGCCGGGTCTGCTCCGCCTTCCAAACGCTTGGAAATACAGCGCCGGATCTTCCTGGGATAGGGTCCTCTCCACCAGTCGACCGCTCGGTTGTGCGGACCGGTTTCTCGGCCAATTCGGCATTCCCGGCGTACAATGAGAGTGTAAGCTGCGCGGTCGCAGAGCGAGTTCTGATGCGGAGAGGTGGCCGAGCGGCTTAAGGCGCACGCTTGGAAAGCGTGTTTAGGGGAAACTCTAACGAGGGTTCGAATCCCTCCCTCTCCGCCATGACACCCCTTAAGTCTTTGAGTTGATTGGGGTTATAAGTCAATTAAAGGACCCAATCACCCTTTTGGTCACCCAATGGGAAAATGATGCGTGCCGCCAGATTCCAGTTCCTTGCCCGAAGGACCGTTACCCGCGATTGATTCCTCTTCGCTCGAGATTTGCACTTTGACAACTTCATAGAACCGTGCCGCCGCGACCTCGCATCGCGGAGGGCCGGCCATTCGCCCTCCCGGCCTGCGGTTCCATCGATTGCGGGCGGTCGAAACCACCGGAACAAGGCCGAACCAAGCGTCCAGCCCCTCTCGTGGTGATAAGTCGCGTGTCGATCGCAGCTTCGGTTGATGTGCCGGCCCTTCTAGTCCGGGTCCGCCCGCTGTCGCCCTTCCGGTGTCTTGCGGTTCGACGACAGGCTGGCGTCATACCTACCCGCTGGGCCTGGACGCTCCGTGGAGAGGGGCCCAGCGAGTCAGGACGGAGCAGTTCCCGGAGGCCAGTTACCAATTCGCTCTTGAGAAGGCGAGTCTAATTCGTCGCGGCCTTCTTCATGAACTCCCACTCAACGCGCTTCTTCGGCGGGGAGGTTACCAAAGCCTTCAGTATGTTCTCTAGACTTACGTACGCAACCAGCGAGGGCCGCGCACAAGGTCTGGAGCGGCACGCCCGCGCGGTCCTAGGTCGTAGCTCGGAGCGCCGAGCGTGCTCTGGACTAAGGCGGGATTCCGGACTATCGGCTTCTCGGCGCGGCGGTATGGCATCATATCGGCTCAACCTGCGGTAACCTCGGTACGATCTCGACGATTCTACACCGGGGTTCCGCTGGGTCGCGTGCTAGCACGCGCTTCGTCCCCCTCCTAGGTATCGAGTGGCGAATCGATGGTCGCAACCGGAGTACTAGCGGGAGATCTGCCCGTACCGGGTCAGCTGGTCCATGTAAGATCCCGGCGGTGGCTTGTCGAGAAGGTGGAGCCGCGCGGCACCGGTGAATCGCCTCTCATTCGCTTGGCATGCGCGGATGATGATGCTCAGGGCCAGATCCTGGATGTCTTCTGGGATTACGAGATCGACTGTCGGATCCTTGCCGAGGAGGGCTGGGCGAACCTGGCGGCCAAGGGCTTCGATCACCCGAGGCACTTCTCCGCCTTCCTCCACACCCTACGCTGGAACTGCGTTACGTCCACTGACGCGAAGCTGGTCCAAGCGCCGTTCCGAGCCGGGATCAAGCTTGACGCGTACCAGATCGAGCCGCTCCGGAAGGCGCTCCAGCTACCGCTCGTCAATCTGTTCATCGCTGACGATACCGGCCTCGGAAAGACGATCGAGGCTGGGCTAATCGCGAGGGAGCTGCTCCTCCGCAAGAAGGTCGAAACCATCGTGGTGTCGGCTCCGCCATCGGTGCTTGACCAATGGAAGGTAACTGCCCAGCTATCCCGGTCCACGGGTATGAGGACTAATCAGTGGGTTGAATGGAGTGTGCGACAGTCGGGACAAGGGCAGAACGGGGATAGCGGATGATGAGAACGCAGGGCGTCGGCTAGGATTCCACTTCCGCGAGCAGGGTGTCGGGCCCTTGCAGCAAGGCCTCGATGCGGTTGAGGCCCTGCTTCCGCGCGGTGGACAGCACGCTGCGCAGCGTGGCGAAGTCTTTTGCCCCCTGCTCGGACCGGAACCCGCCCGAGATCTTCATGCGCAGCTTCATCATGCGCAGATCCTGCTCTGCCTGGTTGTTCGTAAAGGGCACCGTGCCATCCGTCAGGAAGCGCAACACCGACTCCCGGCGGTCCCTCAACCGCAGCCCCAGGTTGTGCCCCGGGCGGCGCTTCTTGCGTCCTCGCCGCCCGGGCTTGGCGAGCCGTAGCGGCGGCAGCGCCTCGTGCTACGCCAGCGCCTCCCCGACCAGTTGGTCGTAGCGCCGCTCGATCCGCTCCAGCAGCGAACGCGGCAGCGCAAGGCCCCGTTCGCGAGCCATCCAGACCGCCCGGTTCGCCCGCCTCAGCAGCTGTTGCATCCGCCGTGCCCAGTTTTCCCCGTCGATCTCCACCAGCGCCTGTAACTCGCGCAAATGGTGCGCGTTACACATCGAGTGCAGCACCCCCGGAACCTTGCAGTACGACGCCCAGTGAGCGTGCACCAGGATGCCCTTCAGTCCCTCCAGCAGGCTGCCCCGCTGCGCGCTCGTGCGGTAGCACGTCAGCCGCGGCGTGCTCAAAACGTGCAGCCACTGCGTCCTGCCGGCGATCCGGAACCCCGTCTCGTCCAGATGCTTCACCCCGGCTGCGCTCACCCGTAAATCGCGCACCCGATGCGTGAAGCCCTGCCAGCACTGGGCCGCCTTGCGCGTCATCCCTGCCAGCGTCGCCGCGCAGAGCGCCACCTGGAACAGGTCCCGGAACACCTCGGCCAGGCGCTCCTCGGGCAGGAACTGCGCGTTCTGCAGGTACACCGCCGTGGCGGCGACCCGCGGACCGTACTGCACCGGCGCGTCCACGCCCTCCGCGAACGCGGCCCGCGTCACGCGGCCGCAGGCCCCGCAGCGGCAGGCGTGCGCCTGGTGCTCGCTCACCACCAGCGGCGGCGGCGGGGGCAGGTCGAACACCTGGCGGCGCAGCGGCTCGCCCTCCCTGTCGCTCGCTGCCAGCGGCGCGCCGCAGTCCGCGCAGCTGGGGGCCAGATGGGTCTCGATCCGGTCCGGCGTGTCCGTCTGGCGCAGGGTCACGCCCTTGTGCCCGGGCTGCCCGCCCGGGCGCTTGCCGGTCCGGCCCCGCTGGCTGCGCGTCCGCTGCTGGGCAATCTCTGCCCGCAGCTGGGCGTTCTCCGCGAGCAGTTGCGAGAGGCGATCATCCCCGCCCGTCTCACGCTGCTCGCTGTGTGACCGCCCCGGCATCGTGCCCTCTGCGCCCGAACCCACCGTCGCAGGGGCGCCTGCCTCCTCGCTACGGCCCGGAACTCCAGAACATTCCTAGTCTTACATGTATCGGCAGGTCGCTGTCAACCGCGCTGGCCATCCGGCCATCACTGCCGACTGGTCTCGACCAGGCCACTCGCTCCGGAACGTGTCAAGTGCATGCTGGCGCGGGTAGCTAGGCAGTTACGAATTTTGATACATAATGATGTCGACGTGCCCTGCTCATTCTTGCTCCTAGTCCCGTGCCTAGTCTTCGGACTTTCGGCCCAGTTCGTCGGCGAGTCGTCGAACGCATTCAGCATTAGAACGTCAATCACGCTGCGCTGACGCCGAATCAAGCCCTGTCTTGCGGCAAAGCGGCAGTAGTCTTACCGCACGTGAATCGCGAGCGGCACGCCCGTTAGTCCGAGATGAAAATCGGTTGACCAGCACACACTGATTCGGCGTGTGTCCATTGTGTGCAGGCCGACCGAGTCGGCAAGGGTCAGGTTCTGATCCGGGAAGCGACGCATCAGCGCGGTCGCCGATTCGATCTCGCGGGCCCCCGTAGGGATCAGCTCGAGAGGTCGTATGCATTCGACCATGGCAAGGAATTGCAACGCCTTCGTGCGGTCGTAACGCTTTAGGAACCAGCCGTGTCCCTCTGCTAGGACGAGCGAAGTCGTGATCAGCCGAGGAGGATTGGAAAAAAGCCGCAGGAAGAGCCCGTGCCAAGTGTCCGACCGGTCGGCGAATGCGATAAGCGCAGAAGTATCTACGTACGCTTCAGCGCTCAGTACCATACACGATATCGTCGATGCGCTCGCTCGACCGGGGATCGCCCGTCTCGACCATGCCGGCGTAACGCATCCAAGGCTTCGACTCATCCGCAGGGATCACGGCACGCAGGGATCGCCGCAGTAACTCGGCAAGTGAGATGCCAAGCCGAGCTGCTTCCCGCTTGGCTGCGTCGTATTCCGCTTCCTTCAGACTGATTTGCGTCCTGATCATGGTAACATTGTAGACTTGATCGTTATCATTTGCAAGTGCGCCAGTCAATGATGCGGACAGGGCCGCTGGTATCTTATCTAGTGCCTGCCAGAA
Organism: Bryobacterales bacterium; assembly: GCA_965218615.1. Lineage (GTDB taxonomy): Bacteria > Acidobacteriota > Terriglobia > Bryobacterales > UBA6623 > VXMF01. The sequence continues at coordinate 2,110,328 of CBDCLH010000008.1, read as the reverse complement.
AACCCCAGTTTTTGGGAGACACTCATTTTCGAGAGCTTGATTGCGAGCCTGTTTGCGGGCCGATGTCGCTTCTCACGACGCAGCGAGGGGAGTTGGACACCGGATCAAGGGCACAGAAACTGGGCGGTTGCCGCCCGGCGGCGCACCTCTCCCCGCAGCCCGTTGCGGACCTGCGATGCTGTCTCGCCTGCGGCGCTCAGGCCGCGCGCCGGAGCGCCTTGCGCTCCCGTCTCTGCAGGAGCAGCCCGATCCGCTGCAGGTTCGCCGCCGTCACCGCCAGCGCCACCGTCCGCTCGAACCCGGCCTTGCCGTGCGTGCGCACGCGGTCCAGGCCCCGCCGCTCCAAGTTGTTGATCGCCGACTCCACCGCCGGATGCTGCTGCCGCGCCCTGCCGTTTACCCATAAGTCTTGTTCTTGCGCAGCCTCAGATGGAGTTTGCTGTCTTGGTCGAGACGGAGACTCCGTTCGCAGGCTTGCACGATGGTGGCCAGCCGGGTGTAGCCTTCCCACAGCACTTGGTGGCCCGGGCCCGCATAGCGCTTGCGCTTGAAGCCCAGCTAGCCGCCCAGCATGGCCGTCGTCAGCACCGCCCGCCCGATGTTGTCCGGCGGCGGCAGCTTGCGATCCTTCGCAAAGTCCTCCAGGGCGGCGATCTCGATGTCGGAAAACAGCGTCTCGGCCGGCAGTTCCGGCGTGTCGCGGCCCAGCAGCGTCATCGCCATCAGGCGCCACGCGATCACCGCGTGGATCGTCACCGCCCGCTCGATCCGCTCCCCCGTCCGATGCGCCAGGTACTCCACCTTGCAGCCCGTCTTCAGCACCCGGTGCCAGTCCTCGATGCGCCACCGCAGCCGGTACCATTCCAGCACCTGCTCGGCGTCCTGCCGGGACTGCACCGCCAGCGTCGTGAGCAGGAACCACTCCAGCCGCTCGGCCCCCTCCGGCTGCGCCTCCTCCCGCACGTGCACCAGGTTCAGCCGCGCCGCCGCGGCGGCCTTGTCCGGGTCCGGCAGCTCCACCGCCTTGAAGCGCAGCTCCACCTGCGCCACCCGCTCCGCGCGCGCCTCACGGCCCTTCTGCCCGCGGCTCGCCCGCCGCGCCGACAGCCGCCCCACGTGAATCTCCAGGCGGGCCTGCGCCGCCTCCGCCCGCACCCCCTCGAACAGCTTCGGCACGTCCTTGCCCAGCGAGCGGTTGTGCTTCGCCCGCACCAGCAGGTCGACCGTTCGCAGCCGGTGAGGCGAACAGTGCGAACACGTCCGCCTCGCGGTCCATCAGCGCCACCGGGCGCACCCCGTCGAGCTCCCTGGCCAGCTCCGCGCACGCGCGCAGCCCCCGGATCCAGCGCATCGTCTTGCGCTCCTCCAGCGGCTTGCCGCGCTCCGCCTTGCCGTCCGGCGCCTCGTACTGGATGGGCGCCAGGCCCAGCGGAAGGCCCTCCCCGTTGACCACCAGCGTCGAGTGCATGTGCAGGCCCAGCGTGCCCTGCGCGTTGCTGTTCTTGCCGCTCTGGCCCAGCCCCACGCAGCCGCCGTGCTCGGCGAAGTTCAGATCCGTGCCGTCCTGGATGCACAGCAGCGCCGCCTGGCCCTGCATGCGGCGCAGCGTGCGCTGCCGGTGCGGCGCCAGGATGTTCTCCGGCGTGATCTGCGAGTCCGCCGGCTGGTCGATCAGCCGGTAGTGGCCCTTCACCGCCGCGCGATCCTTCTGCGCCGCCCCCAGGAACGATTTCGTGGGCGCCTCGGACTGAATCTGCGCACTCTGCACCAGCCGCTTGCTCCAGCGTACATCGCCCAGCGGCGCGGAGCCGAACTCGTGCGCGGCCCACGCGTCCCGCGCCAGGCCCTCGCCGGGACCCAGCGCCGGCACCGGCGAGGGCGCCGCCACGCCCAGCTGGGCGCGCCAGTCGCGGGCCAGCGGGTAGAGGTAGACCGCCTTCAGCGGCACGCGCGTTGCGGAGGCCGCGAAGCGGCCGCGACCGGCGCTCTCGCCGACGCGCAGCCAGTTGGCAGCGGCCAGCGAGGTGCCCGCGTGACGGTCTTTTTCGACAAAGGTTTCCAGCAGCAAGGGGCGCTAGCCGTAGCGGCGCTGGAAGTCGTCGGGCAGGCGCCGCAGGCACAGCCCGAGGGCCTTGGAGGCCAGGTTGCGGCAGTCGACGGAGGGCCGGATCAGAAAGCGGCTCAGAGCGATCACGCGGTGCAGCTGGCGGGAGCGCAGCTCGGCGTCCCAGCCGATGAAGGCATCGCGCGCGGCCAGCGTCAGGGCCGAGGCGGCGAAGCCCAGCGCGCCCAGCACGCCGTGGTCGGAAACCAGCAGGTAGCGCAGCTGGGCTCCCACGTGACGGGCCGCGCCGCGCGGATGCTCGCGTTGCAACAGCTCGTTCCAGACCCGCCGCTGGTCCTCGCCGGTGACCGCGACCAGCGCCAGCCCCTGGACAAGATCGGCCCGCGCGGGCACGTCCACCGGGGCGGGCACGGGCCGGCCGAGACCGCGCGGCCGGCAGCGCCGGCGCTCGTGGCGGGGGGCGGGCAGCTGGATGCGGCCGTGCGCGTCGAGGGTGCGCAACGCCTTCATGCAGCCGGCCAGCTGGGGCCGGCCGCGGGCGTCATGGAATCCGAACGCTTGGCAGACCCGTCGGCCTAGCTCGGTCCGGCTGGCGGAGCCGGCTTGAGCCAGCAGGTCCTGCAGCCGTTGCATGCCGTCGGCGCTGGCGAGCGTGGAAGCAACCTGATTTTGCTCGTGCATGCCCAAGGAATGGCACAGGGCAAGCACAAAAGTTAGGGGATTATATCGCTGAGTAACGAAAAGCCCGGAAACTATTTGTTTCCAGTTACTTCCGGGATCTCCATTTCCGTATCGGAATTCGACGGACCTTTACCGGGCTGACCAGCGCCTTGATCGCGTCCTCGAACGTTCCGGGCAGGCGAATAGTCTCGCGCAATTCCGCCACGCTGGGCTGATAGGACTGCTCAGGCAAGTCCACAATCGGGGGTTCGGGTTTCCTAGTCATACTGATCCATTGTCCCCTTGACCGAGTTGCAGTTGAACGGCGGGTCCAGGTAGATCAGGTCCACCGACTCGCTGTTCATGCCGCGCATCACGTCGAGATTGTCACCCGTCCAGATCGTCTGGTTCTTCCAGTTCGCGATGGCCATCAGATGGCGGTCGGGGTAGCGAAGCGGGAGGGAGCGGGCCGGGATTGGGACTGGTTGCTTCGCGAGTCCGAGAAGGCTCACGCGGCCCTCGCTCCCGAGGACAGGCCGTTGTCCTTGATCAGCGCCTTGTACGTCAGCCTCCGGCCCTCCATGCCGTTGCGAAGGGACTTCATCTGCTCGATCGTGTCCATCTCGCGGACATTGTGACGGCCTGCGAACTCCTGAACGTAGCGGTCCAGATGCTTCGGGCTCAGCTTGTGGAACGTCCCCTTGTGGGCGCGTTTGAGCAGGCTCCAAAGGCTCTCGATGCCGTTGGTGTGAACGTCGCCCTTGACGTACTCCTCCAGCGAGTGCTTCACCGTGTCATGGTCGAACTTCAGCGACTCGTAGGCGCTCGCGTCATCGGTATAGACCGTTGCGCCCTCGCCCGCATGATCCTCGACGAATCCTTGCAGCGTCTCCTTGTCGGTCGAGGTGACGACCTTGGCCGTGACCTTGTTGGAGGCTCGGTCCTTGGCCCCGACCACAGCCGTCTTGCCGACCGCTCCGCGTCCGGTCATTTCCTCGCGCTTCGACTTGGGCATGTTCTTCCGCTTCCCGCCCATGTACGTCTCGTCCACCTCCACGGGTCCTGAGAACGGCCCGCCGTCCCGGAACATCGAAATCCTCAACCGCTGGGCCAGGAACCACGCCGTCTTCTGCGTGATGCCGAGATCGCGGTGAAGCTTCATGGACGAGACTCCCTTGAGGCTCGTCATGACAAGGAACGAGGCGATCAGCCAGTCCTGATAACCGATCTTGGACCGGTGCATTACAGTACCGGTTCTGACGCTGAAGAACTGCATCGAGCACACCTTCTCCCGGCAGCGGAACGGCATTCTGGGATGTCTGCAGCCCGTCTGAACATTGAGCGAGCCGCAATCCGGGCAGCAAATACCCTCGGGCCAGCGCTGCTCGATGAACCAGCGCTCGGCCGCTGAATCATCGGGGAATTGCTTCAACAATTGCTTGAGGGTTATGCCCTTGCGACTTGATTTTCCGGGTGCCTTTGCCACACCTATATTCTACATGAAAGTAACGAGACAATCAACCCGAAACGCCGGTTTTTCCGGGCTTTTCGTTACTCAGCGATATAATCCCCAAAAGTTAAGTCCTATCTATGGGGCAACGGCAGGCCGCGCCTGCGCGAACTCCTCCGCGCCCTCCCGCTCCTTGTCCTGGCCGCTCAGCCGCCCCTTGCGCGGCAGCGCGTTCAGTTCCAGCAGCCCGTCCAGCGCCGCCCGGTTCGCCGGGCTGTGGAAGCCCTTGTCGAAACTGCACGAGCGCAGCTCCGGATACGCTTGCTGGCAGGCCCGCACCAGCGGTACCGCCACGTCCGTGTCCCCCCCGCACCACTCGATCTCCCAGCCCAGCACGAACTGCTGCTGGTCTTCCACAATGCAGACCGGCACGCCCAGCTCCACCGGGCATCCCGCCTTGCCTTTCGACACCCACCGCGTGTGCTCCTCGAACACCGAGAACACCTTCTCCTCGTGCGGGATCCGCTCGCCCTTCAGCAGCCGCCGGTGCACTTGCTCGATCTGCCGCCGGGCGTGGCCCAGCAAGCCCGCCACGCGCTCCGCTTCCACGGCCCCGGCCTGTTGCAAGGCCGGCAGCTGCCCGTCCGCCCGGGTCACCAGCCGCTGGCAGAACGCCAGATAGGCCCGCACCGCCGCCGGCTTGGCCCGGCGCGTCCGCCACACCGCGTTGAACAGCACCTTCAGCCGCAACTGCAGCGCGACGCGCTTGCGCCAGCCCTCGAGTTCGCCGCCCGGGCCGGGCTTCGAGCGGGCGCTCGGAGAGCTCTCCGACGGTGCCTTCAAGGTCTTCGCGCACGTCTGCCTGCACGCCGAACACTCGCGAGCCGAGGGGCCCCGCCAACGCGCGGCAGAGGCTGACGCACCAGACGAGCATGCGGGGCAGTTACGAAAAAACGAAACAGTTTCCTATTTCTGGAATACGCGGAAGATCTTCCGCAGTGGGTCGTAAAACTCATCGACCACCCGCTCTTTGAGCGGAATGATCGCATTGTCGGTGATCGTGATGTGTTCCGGGCAGACTTTGGTGCAACACTTCGTGATATTGCAGTACCCGATGCCGTCCGCCTCTCGGAGCTCTCCGACACGGTGTTCGGTGTCGAGAGGGTGCATCTCGAGCGCCGCTGCATACACCAAGAAACGCGGGCCGATGAAGCGGTCGTGCAGATGATGTTCCCGCAGGACGTGACAGACGTCCTGGCAGAGAAAACACTCGATGCACTTGCGAAACTCCTGCACGCGGTCGACGTCCCGTTGCAGGATGCGCCACGTTCCGTCCTTGGCGTCCGGCGGCCGCGGGGTGAACGGCTTGATTCGCTTCTTCACATCGAAGTTCCAGGAGACATCCGTCACTAGGTCCTTGACGACCGGAAAGGCCTGCATAGGCTCGATCGTGACGGGCTTTTCCAAAGGAAGTTGGTTCAAGCGCGTCATGCACAACAGCTGTGGGGACCCATTGATTTCCGCCGAACAAGAGCCGCATTTGCCGGCTTTGCAATTCCAGCGGACAGCCAAATCGGTGGCCTGTTCCGCCTGGATCTTGTGCACGGCATCGAGCACAACCATGCCCTCGGAAATCTCGCAGTTGTAGTCGTGAAAACCCCCTGAGCCTGCTTTGCCCCGCCAAATCCGGAATGTGGCCGTCGGCATGTCTGCTTTCCTCACTTCCTTGTGTTGATGATCTGCTGCAGTTCATCGGGGACGGGGGCGATCGATTCGAGCGAGACCTCGAGGCCGCCGTCCGGGTTCTTGCGAATCACGATGTTCAGCTTCCCGAATGTCTCGTCCTTATCCGGGCAGTCAAGGCGGGCGTGGGCGCCGCGGCTTTCCTTGCGTTCCAGCGCTGCCCGGGCAATCGCTTCCGAATACGTCAGGAGATTCCTCAGGTCTAGAGCCGTATGCCAGCCCGGGTTGTACTCTCGATTACCGCTCACGGCAACGCGTGCCGCTCTTTTCCGCAGGCGGACTATTCCTTCCACTGCGTCCTCCATGTCGTGCTCGTTGCGGACGATCCCCACCTGTTCCTGCATCATTTTTTGAAGATCCTGCTGAATCTCAAAGGGGTTCTCGGCGCCGTCCCTGTCGACGCTGCGGTCAAACGGCTCCAGGGCGATTCGCGCGACTTCGTCGACCTGGTCGCGCGGGATCTTGCCGGCCACGTTCTCTTGGGCGTACCGAGCAGCATGCTCTCCGGCGCGCTTGCCGAATACCAGTAGGTCGGAAAGGGAATTGCCGCCCAGGCGATTGGCCCCATGTAGGCCAGCCGCGCACTCTCCCGCCGCAAAGAGCCCTGGCACGTCGGACATTTGCGAGTCCGGGTCCACGCGCACACCGCCCATCACGTAGTGTGTGGTCGGGCCGACCTCCATCGGCTGCTCGGTGATGTCGATGTCGGCAAGCTGTTTGAACTGATGATGCATGCTGGGCAGCTTGCGCTTGATGTGTTCCGCGGCATTGGGGAGTTTCTCCTTGATCCAGGCGATGTCGAGGAAGACACCGCCGTGGGGACTTCCTCTCCCTTCTTTGACTTCCCGCACAATGCAGCGCGCCACGTGGTCGCGGGTCAACAATTCCGGGGGCCGCCGCGCCTCCTTGTCGCCTTGGGTGTAGCGCCAACCTTCCTCCTCGTTGTCGGCCGTCTGGTTGCGGTACAGGGGCGGGATGTCGCCGAACATGAAACGCTCGCCCCGCGCGTTCCGTAAGACGCCGCCTTCTCCGCGAACTCCTTCAGTCACCAGGATGCCTGCAACGCTCGGAGGCCAGACCATGCCCGTCGGGTGGAATTGGACGAATTCCATGTCGATGAGCGCCGCGCCTGCGCGATAGGCCAGGGCGTGGCCGTCGCCTGTATATTCCCAGCTGTTGCTGGTGATGCGAAACGCCTTGCCGATGCCGCCAGTCGCCAGCACGACGGCCTTGGCGCGAAACACCTTGAAGCAGCCGCGATCCCGGTCAAACGCAAAAGCGCCGACGACGCGGTCCCCGTCTTTGAGCAGCTCGATCACGGCGCACTCCATGTGCTCGTCGATCCCTTGGTGCACGGCGTAATCCTGCAGCGTGCGAATCATCTCGAGGCCTGTGCGGTCCCCAACGTGCGCGAGCCGCGGATAGGCGTGGCCACCGAAATTCCGCTGCAGGATGCGCCCGTCGGCCGCGCGGTCAAACAGCGCTCCCCAGGCTTCGAGTTCGCGCACCCGAGCAGGGGCTTCTCTGGCGTGCAGTTCGGCCATGCGGCAGTTGTTGAGGTACTGACCGCCGCGCATCGTATCGGCGAAGTGCACCTCCCAGTCGTCGCGGTCGTCGACATTCTCCAAGGCAGCGGCGATGCCGCCCTCGGCCATCACTGTATGCGCCTTGCCGAGTAGCGATTTGCACACGAGACCCACTGAAGCACCGTGAGCCCGCGCTTCGATGGCCGCCCGCAGTCCCGCCCCGCCGGCGCCGATCACAAGAACGTCGTGTTCAATCGGCTGGTACTCAGTCACTACAGGATTCTCCAGTCCATCCAAACGCCCATGGAGCAGAGACGGACGTAGAGATCGGAGAATCCGACCGAGAACAGACTCATCCAGGCCCAGCGCATGTGCTGGCGGTTCAGGCAGCTCACGCAATCGTACGTCTTGCCGAGCGCAGGGGCCCCGGAAAGCAGGTCCATCCGTCCTCCAACCAGATGCCGCAGGGAGTGGCAGCCAAGCGCGTAACCCCCGAGAAGCGTGACATTCGCGAGCAGCACAACGGTGCCCAAGCCAATGCCGAACTCGACCGCGCCCGTGCCCGGGTCCAAGAACCAAAACGCCTTCCACGCGTCATAGGACAGCATCACGATGAATCCCAGCGCCAGGTAGAGAAAGTAGCGGTGCACATTCTGAATGATCAAAGGAAAAGAGCTCTCGCCGCGATAGCGCGATCGCGGCTCTCCGACGGTGCAGGAAGGGGGGTCAGCCCAGAACGCTTTGTAGTAGGCGCCGCGATAGTAATAGCAGGTGAGGCGGAACCCCAAGGGAGCCCAAAGAATCAAGAAGGCGGGCGAGAACGGCAACCACATGGGCCACCAGCCGGGCTTGGGGCCGAACCAGCTATGCTCAGATGCGCCGAAGACCTCCGGCGAGTAGTACGGTGACAGGTACGGGCCGGCGGTGTAGTGATCCCCTTGAATGATCGCCCAGGTGGTATAGACAATGAAAGCGGAGAAACACAGGAAGACAGCTAGCGGCTGAATCCACCAAGCGTCTGGCCGCGACGTATGACCAAATCCACGCTTGCCCAGGGGAACATCAAAAGTCGCCATCGACCCTCCAGACAGAATCTTGAATCGTATCGAGTCTCCGGCGATTTTTCAACTTGCCCCGCGTGGCTTGCCCCCGCACGGCTGCGTGGCTGGGTGTAGGTCAGATTTTGGAGATTCACGGCGCACATCGGCTGATCGACGCTCCCAGAAGTCCTCGAAGCGACCGCTGAGGTAACTGCAGCGCAGGGCAATGATGGCGTTGGCCCCGTCGACAGTCCAGTGCATCCCGGCCCGTTTCAGCCGCGTGCCAACGGTGACCTTGCAGGCGGCCTCGACAACGCCGGAACCGACGCAGAGCCCGCTGGCTCGGGATTCCTTGTACCGCATCCGGCTCCGGTTGGGCTCCACGTATTCGCCGCGCTTGCGCGCCTCCTCGGAACTCCCCACGTGCTCCCGCAAAGTCGTCCAGGCGGGCCTCGACCAACTCGTCCCAGCGCGCGCGTCCAGGCCTCCGCGTGCTCCTTGTCGGCATCGTGGAGCGCCTTGGACACGTCGGAGCGATGCTCAGTGTGAAACAGGTCGACGATCTGCGCCGAGCCGGGGAACATCTCGTCGGCGAGTCCCCGGATCCAAGGGGCTCCGTCGCCCAGCGCCTCGCACCGCTGCGCGAGCACGAAGCCGCGCGAACTCCGACGACTCGCGATCCGTGTCGCGGCAGGCGGCGCTCTCGATCGCCGCCGAGCAGGTGACCGAGCCCGGGGCGCGCATCGGGCGGCCTTCCTTGCCGATCGTCTCGGCTGTGCAGACCGTGGTCAGCTTGACCTCGCGCGTCTTGGCGGACCCATCGGGCGGCTGGCCCGGGCGGCCCTCGAACGCCTCTTTGCGCACCGCCACGCCCGCGCCGTCCATGCCGAGGTACAGGATCGGGGCGCTCGGCGCCGCCGGCTCGAGCACCGCCCGCTCGTCGTCGGCGATCGCGCGTCCCAGAGCCTCGGCCGCCCGCTCCACATGCTTGGACTCGACCCGCACGCCTGCCAGTTCGTCCGGCAGGTTGCTGGCCTCGGCGAAGCTGACCAACGCCGCGGCCGAGCCGGTCCTGCGCGTGACGGCTGGCGAAAGGCTGGCGCCGGCCATCCCCAGCAGGTCGTGGCGGGGGAAGAAACTCTGGCCGCAGTCGGCGCCGTGGTAGTAGGCGCGTTCCAAAGTCAGCCGGCCAAGCGCGGTCTGGACGGGGCAGCGGATTCCTCTGGGGTCTTTGCGCGCCATGTTTGGATGCGCGAGATGCCGACCTGCAAGCGATGACTTCGACCTGATTGCCTGAGCGCCGTGCGGGCGCTCCGTCCGGAGCGCGAGCGCTCGTGCGACGTACGCGCTCCTGGTAGGCGGCCGTCGGGACCGCCGAGGCTTGTTCCTGCCCGATCCTTCCGGAACGGCTGGTTGCGCCTATCTTGGCAACCCGCTCACCGCGATCGTGAACGGGACGGTGTTGACCTTCTTGCCCCGCTGAACCTGCACCCAGATCCGGTACATCCCAGGCTCGGGAAAGATCACGTTCATCTGGATCCGCTTGCCGCCGTCGGCAATCGTCGGATGCGCGTGCATCATCGTGACGAGATCGTCCTTGACGGCAAGCATGTGCGCCCACGCGCCCAGAAACTTGCGCAGTCCTTGGGCCGTGTTCAACTCGAAAAACAGCAACGTCAGGAGACCGGACAACGGACTGGCTGGCTCCGTCCGCAAGGACACCGTGACGTTCTTGTCCTTCTTCGCAGCACGGTCTTCCCGAAGTCTTGGGCGAAGCGCCCCCAACGGTTCTTCGAAGCCGCTTGTCGTCAAGGTCATGGGAACCATCTGCGGCGTGCCGTCCTTGGGATAGAAGTCGCCCATCAACCGGTACGTGCCTGGCCGGCCGAAAGCGGCTTCCAGGCGGAAGAGCCCGTCCTCGCCCAATTGCGGGTGCTCGTGGCGGAACTCCTCGAGGTCGTGGCTGACCCAGAAGAGGTGGAAAAGCTTTTCGTGAACCGTCTCGAACTCCACTTGGCGCGCACCGCTATCGGGGTGCAAGACCTCGAACCGCAGCTCGACCCGCCTCCCGGGCTCGATGGCGGGAGGCTCTGTGCGCAACAACACCGGGTACTCGAGCGGAGCGGGAAGACCGAGCACGAGCTTCATGCCGCAGCGCGAGCAAACTCCCGGCGTCGCGGCGCGGACGTCCGGATCCATCGGACAGACGAAAGGCAGGTCTCCAAGGAACTCGGACCCCGGCTCCCGATCGAGACCTCCCGGATCGCCTTGCGGATGTGCGGGTAGCAGACCGGCAAGCACCAATCCCAAGACCGTGGCGGCCTGGCGCAACGTGCCGCACCGCAAGGGCCGGCGCAAGGCGCCGCCGATCCCCCCAAGCGCACTGAGCGCCAACTGGGCTCGGCCCGAGAACCATCGGCACAAATAGCTTGGAATCAACATATTCCATAACCGAGTTCGGAATCGGACCTACGCCGGCACGGATCTGGCTCAATCATATAACTCCTTCCTCCAACACAAGCGGCGGTCGGGGTGCTGCGGCGCCCGCAGCGAAAGAATGTGGACGGAAGCGCTCCGGGCGCAGCCTTGGGATCGCTCAGGGTGTTCGGACTTCCTCGAAGAAGCCGCCCATCTTCCGGAACTTCTGGTAGCGCTCGTCGACCAACTGCTCGGCGGATCGCGTCCCCAGTGCGCTCAGTGTCTGCTCCAACGCATCGCCCAGCAAGCTGGCGGCCGCGTCGGTGTCTTCATGCGCGCCGCCAGGAGGTTCCGCTACGATTTGGTCGACTAGGCCCAGCCTTGTCAGGTCCCCTGCGGTCAGCTTCAACGCCTCCGCGGCCAGTTCGGCCTTGCCGGAATCCCGCCACACGATCGCGGCGCAGCTCTCCGGCGAGATCACGCTGTAGACCGCGTTCTCCAGCATCAGAAGACGATTGCCGACGCCCAGCGCCAAGGCACCTCCGCTGCCACCCTCTCCGATGCAGACCGCCACCAGAGGCACCCCGATCTGCGCCATCTCGAACAGATTGCGGGCGATCGCTTCCGCCTGGCCCCGCTCTTCGGCGTCCATCCCTGGATAGGCTCCGGGCGTGTCGAGCAGCGTGACGATCGGTCGGCCGAACTTCTCGGCCAGCTTCATGGCGCGCAGCGCCTTGCGGTAGCCCTCGGGCCTCGGCATGCCGAAGTTGCGGTGCAGCTTCTCGTCCGTCCGGCGGCCCTTCTGCTGCCCGATCGCCATCAAGGGCTGGCCACGGAAGAAGCAGAAGCCGCACACAATGGCGGGGTCGTCGCCAAACAAGCGGTCGCCGTGGATCTCGTGGAAGCCGTCGAACATACGCTCGATGTAGTCGAGCGAATGCGGCCGCTGGGGGTGCCGGGCCAACTGCACGTGGTCCCAAGCAGTGGGCCCTGGAGGGTCCCCGCCGGCTAGATCGTCGGCCCCCGGTTGCGCCGCAGCCAGCGAGTCCTCGGGGCCTTTCTGGGCTTTCTCGTCCATGGCCGCAGAATTCCCCATTGTATCGGCAAGTATCTGGAATCCAGGAACCTGGAAACCTGGGGTGGCTCGCGCGGCATCGTCTGCAGTTCGATTCCGCACCCTTGTCAGCCTCTTGCTTACACTGAAAGCCAACCCGTGGGTTCCCGCGCACTCTGCTTCCTAGGACTGCTCGCCGCTCTCCCAGCGCCCTTGCGCGCACAGCCCGAAGAGCAACTGGTCGCCGATATCCGCATGTTCACAGTCCTGGCGGCCATCAATGCCGCCGGCTATGACGACGGTCTGACTTCCACTGCGGACAGCCCGGTCCGCAAAGCCCTCCGCAGGGACCTGGAGTCTCTCGACGCCGGCATGGCAACGCGCCTAAGGACGTTCTACGAGGAGCACAAGCACGACGACCCCGAACTTGACCTCTCGCAGTACATCTCCTTCGCCTTGATGTGCGGCGAGCCCCCGTACTTCGATCTCAGGGCCGAAGTCCCAACCGATTTGCCCCTCGACCTCCGCCCCATCGGTGGCCTTTCCACACTGCTGCGAGAGTTCTATCAGGTTGCCGATATCGAGGCGCTTTGGCGGCAGTACGAGCCCGCCTACGAAGCCGAGATGCTGCGCTACCAAGACGCTCTGATCGAAGCGATCTTCGAGATCAACGGGTACCTGCGGATGCCTGCGTCGAGCCGAGAAACGCTTGGATTCCGGGTCTACTTCGACCTGCTGGCCGCCCCTGGAAACATCAATATGCGGGCCTATGGTGGAGATGTGAAGGTGGTGATCCATTCCTCGTCCGAGTTGCATACCGAGGAGATTCGCGCCGCCTACCTGCTGCACCAGCTCGACCGCCTCTCGATCCGCTTCGCGGACGCGGTCTCCAAGATGGAGATCCTGTCCCGGTTTGCGATGTTCGCACCAGCGCTCGACAACGCCTACAAGACGAACTTTCAGTTGCTCGTGACCAAGTCGCTCGCCCATGCTGTGCAAACCCGCATGCGCTACGAGCCGGAGGAGCGCAAGCTCCAACGGATTGGCGAACACCTGCGCCGGGGATTCATCCTGGCTCCGTATTTCTTCGAGAAGCTCAGCGAGTACGAGAAGCAACCGCAGGCGTTGCGGCGCTATTACGAGACGATGCTCAGCGAGATCAACATGCGTAGGGAAGCGGCCCGTATCCAAGGCGTCAAGTTCGCCGAACGGCAGGGCGCTCGCCAGCGCGCCCCCCGCCGGGTTGTCAGGCCCAAGGTGTCCGAGGAGGAAAGCGTGCTCTCTCAGGCTGAGGGGCTGCTGCAGTTCAACGAGCTGGACCAGGCCCGCAAGCTGTATGAGCGGATCCTGTCCAGGAACGGCGCCGGGATCGGACAAGCCAGCTACGGACTGGGCCGCATCGCCCTGGATGAGGCCGATCCGGATTTGGCGCTCGAGCACTTCGCGGCGGCCGCCGAGGATGCCGAGGACGCCCGCATTCGGGCGATGTCGCACATCTACATGGGACGGATCCAGGATATCCTCGGCAACCGGGAACTGGCGGTCGAGCACTACCAGAGCGCGTTGGATTCGGGCGACACCTCACCGATCGTCCGGCGGTTCGGTGAGCAAGGATTGCAAGAGCCGTTCACGGGTGCGGATGACGAAGACGACGCCGCGCCCTAGGCTGACAGAGCGCGCCCAAGCGCCCCGCGCTTCGGCGGCGTACCCCCTTTGCTAGGATGGAGGTTTGGCGGCCTCGCCGGATCCGAAGATGTCCAAGACCGAAGAGCTTGAGTTGGAGCAGGACAGTCCGGCGGCCGGAGCGGCGTCGGATGCAGTCGCTTCGGACGGCGCAAACGGGGACGGTCGCGCACAGGCGCCCGAAGATCCCCAGACCGCCGAATTGAAAGCTCTGCGGAGCGAACTAGACCGGGCGCTGCAGGAGCAGCAGTCAATGCTCGAAAAGCTCCAGCGCGCGCAGGCCGAGTTCGAGAATATTCGCAAGCGCCTGCAAAAAGAAAAGCAAGATGTGGTCCAATACGCCGCCGCGGATACCGTCCAGTCCCTGCTTCCGATCATCGACGACTTTGAGCGCGCGATCAAGACCGAAGGCGTCTCCCCGGAGTTCAAGAAGGGCCTGGAACTGATCCACCGGCGCATCTTCGAGGTCTTTACGCGGGCCGGCCTCAAGGAAGTGGAGCAGCACGATTCCTTCGACCCGAGCGTCCATTTCGCGGTGACCCGGGCCGCGGCGAGCGAGGGACAGGCCGACCAACAGATTCTGGAGGTCTATCAGAAGGGCTACCTCTTCAAGGACCGCCTGATGCGCGCCTCCATGGTCAAGGTCGCTGTCAAGGAATGATCCCCGCCATGCCGGGGATAACAGGCAGGCATCGTGGCGAAACGCGACTACTACGAGGTACTCGGGGTCGGCCGGGACGCGGGTGAGGCTGACTGCAAGCGAGCCTACCGCCAGCTCGCCATGAAGTACCACCCGGATCGGAATCCGGATTCGAAGGATGCTGAGGATAAGTTCAAGGAGGCCTCCGAGGCCTACGGTGTTCTCAGCGACCCGGAAAAGCGCAGCCTCTACGACCAGTTCGGCCACGAAGGACTGGCGGGCAACGGCGGATTCAACACCAACGACTTCTCCGATCTCTTCGGCGATATTGTTGGCGATCTCTTCGGTGTCGGCTCCCGCGGCCGCAGTCGGGCGCAGCGTGGGGACGACCTGCAATATGAACTGGAAATCGACTTCGAGGACGCCGTGTTCGGTTGCTCCAAGGAGATCCGCATACCCCGCACCGAATCCTGCGAGCGCTGCAGCGGATCGGGACGCGAGCCCGGCTCGCGCCGCTCCACCTGCAACACCTGCGGCGGCCGCGGGCAAGTCTATACACAACAGGGTTTCTTCACCATGAGCCGGACCTGCTCCCGGTGCCGCGGCGCCGGACAGGTCATCGAGCGGCCCTGTGTGACCTGCCGCGGCAGCGGTCAGCAGCGCGTGCAGCGCAAGCGCAAGGTCGAGATTCCTGCGGGGGTGGACCAGGGGACGCGCATGCGCCTGACGGGCGAGGGCAACGCCGGAAGCAACAGTGGGCCGCGCGGCGATCTATATGTGCTCATCCACGTCCGGGAGCACCAGATCTTCCGCCGGGACGAAGCCGACCTGCACTGCCGGGTCCGCATCAACGTCGCGCAGGCCACCCTGGGCGCCAGGGTCAGCGTCCCGACGCTGGAGGGCGAGGAGCTGCACACCGTCAAGCCCGGGACGCAGTCCGGGGCTCGCCTCCTCCTGCGCGGCAAGGGTGTCCCCCACGTCCGAGGCAGCCGACGAGGCGATCTGTACGCCCACATCGAAGTGGATATTCCCAAGACCTTGAGCCGCGAGCAACGCGCCCTTTTCGAACAGCTTGGCAAGGCCCTGGACTCAGATCCGCAACCGCCGGGCAACGGCTTCTTCGGCAAGTTGAGGGACGGGCTCCGCTGACTGCTGCCGCAGGCGCGATGGGCTAAGATCAACTCGTGCCCGCCCGGCTGCGCGCCGCCAGCGCTGCGCTCCTGCTTCTGCTGTCAGGAGCAGCGCCCGCCGCCGAGCGCGAAGCGAACGAGCGGCTCCGGCTGCAGATTGAGCAACTGATCGCGGGCCAGCCCGCCCTACGCGTCTACGACTGGGTCGAGTTCGCCCTGGATGGCGACGAGGTGACCTTGCAGGGCGCCGTCACGCGGCCCGTGCTCAAGCGGTCCATCGAGCGTTCCGTGCTCGCCCTCGAAGCTGTCCGATCCGTGCGTAACGAGATCGAGCTGCTGCCGCGTAGCGGAGACGATATCGGCATCCGCATCAACGCACACTGGCGCATTTACGGGCACCCCGAGATCCGCCGCTACCTCGTCCGCGAATCCGGATTCCGCCCACGGTTGCGGCGTTCGGCTGGCGACACACAGCGGATCGTGCTCCGACCGGTCCACATCGTGGTTCGCAACGGTCACCTGATCCTCGAAGGAGAGTTCGAGCAGCGGCGTGAGAAGCACGTGGCCGAGAGGCAGGCCTACGCCGTGCCGGGCGTGCGCTCCGTCACCAACAATATCGTCGTCACGGGAGCCGACACCGAAGAATTCGAGCCCATCGACTTCGAAGCCGACCCCTGGTGGTTGGATTCGGAGTCGGTGGCCGAACCGGTCCTGCGAGTCGAGAATCCCTCCGGCGGCGTCCACGTGCGCGTGGCCAACATCGACCGGGTTCGGCTGCGCCGGTCGAACCGCGACCGCGCCATTCAGGCGGGCGACACCAAGACGACCCGGCTGGGGAAGAAGATGCGCATCCGGGCGCAGCCTTCCGACGGCGCGTGGATCGACCTTGCCATTGACCTGCCGTATGGTCACCGCCTCGAGGTCGAGACCGTCGACGGGCCCATCGCCCTGGAGGGCCTCGTGCGTCGGGCGCGGCTCAAAACGGCGATCGGCACGGTTGAGCTTGCCATCCCCTGGCGCAGCGTACGACTCGAGGTCGCATCCGACCACCGTCCCCGGACTGTGACAATCCCAGCCCAATTGGGAGCTTCCTTTCGCACCGCGGCGCCGGATTCGAAGCCGAACGCGTGGACCCTGCACGACGCGCGTGACCCACGGGAAGAGCTGTACGGCTCGATCCGGCTGGACGCAGTCCGCCCCGACTCCCTAGTCCTTAGGGACGCCGTCATCCCTAAGGACTCTCCCGTGAGGATGCATTGGCAAGCGCCGGAAGTCCTCAACAGCATGCTGCGGCGGCCGTTCCGGATGCGTCTCACCCGACCCGGACAGGGCGGTTCCAGCCCCACTTCCGAAGTTCCCGAGCCGCCCGCCGGCGTGGTCCAGTTCAACTCCGACGTCCGTCTCGTGCAGCTCTCGGCCGCCGTTGTCGATGCCGCGAACCGTCCCGTCTCCGGACTCGGCCCCGGGCACTTCGAAATCCTGGAGGACGGCGTGGAGCAACGCATCGGCCTCGTTCACGATACCGATGCGGAGTTCAACCTGGTGCTGCTGCTGGACTGCAGCACAAGTACGCTCGTTGACCGCAAGGCCGTCCTGGAAGCAGCGCGCCAGTTCACCCTGACAGCGCGCGCCTCAGACCGCGTCGGCATCTACGTCCTCTCCGGCGCCTACCTGCACGTCGTCAGCCCGCTGACGGCGGACCGAGACGCCCTGCTGCGGAAGATCGGGCGCATCCCGCGTCTGTCCGGGGGCACGCCTCTCTACGACGCCATCACCCTCGCCTACGCGCAGGAGCTGGCGCGGCGTCGCTGGGAACGCAATGCCTTGATTGTGATCAGCGACGGCATGGACAACGACCTGCTGCCGCAGTGGCGCCGCTCGATCCCCTCGCATGTCGCCTTCGACGATCTCCTGCGGGTGGCTGCGGAGATGAACAGCGCCATCTATCCGATCTTCTTAGAGCCGGAGGAACCCGGTGTCCGGACCGAACGGAGTTGGCGGGAACGGTTGCGCCACTCCACGGACCGGGCCCGCGAGCGCATGCGCAAGCTCGCCGTCGCGACAGGCGGCCGCCTCTTCCGCAGCGGCTCGATTGGGGATCTGGACGCAGTCTACGACCAAGTGGCGGAAGAGCTGCGCAGCGTCTACACGCTCGGGTATTACCCGTCGAACCAGGAATTCGACGGCTCTTGGCGCCAAATCCGCGTGAACGTCACGGACAGCGGAGCGCGGGTCCGCACGAGACCCGGCTATCACGGCTGGTAAGGCGTCTCGCGCGTCGGTACCGAGAACTGACGGCCACATAAACTGCGCAGGTTCGTCGCTTGGCCGATTCCCCGGTCGAGACGATAGGATGCATAGTAAGGGGACCGGTACGCTATGCAGTCGGATGGCCGGATCTATCTGATAGACGGAAACGAAAGACTCGAGCCGTTGGCCGCGCAGGATTATGACTCGGAGGACTTGCTCCAACGCTTGCTGGCCGAGCATCCCGACCTGCTTGCAGGAGACCAGATCGATCCCGACTCACCGCGGAGGTGGCTGCTCGTCTCCCGCGAAATGGCGGTGCCCGACGACTCGAGTGGCGACCGCTGGTCGCTGGACCACCTATTTGTCGACCAGGACGGCGTGCTGACATTAGTTGAGGTCAAGCGGAGTTCGGACACCCGCATCTGCCGAGAAGTGGTCGGGCAGATGCTCGACTACGCCGCGAACGCGACCGTCCACTGGCCAACAGACAGGATTCGGCCTGGGTTCGAACACCGTTGCAAGCGGGCCGACGAGGATCCAGAGTCGACGTTACGCGAATTCCTCGAGGACGATAGAAACGCGGACGAAGTGGACACAGACAGATTCTGGGAAAGGGTCGAAAGCAACCTCCGGGCCAAGAGAATCCGGATGCTCTTCGTCGCAGATTCAATCCCCACCGAGTTACGGCGCGTCGTGGAGTTCCTTAACGAGGTGATGACACCCACAGAGGTGCTCGCGATCGAAGTCCGCCAATTCGTCGGCGAAGGGGCCACGGTCCTTGTCCCCAGGGTCATCGGGCAATCTGAGGCGACGAGACGGACAAAGCAAGTAAACGTCGGAATGGATGAAGAGACGTTCATGGAGGCCGTTCGTGCGTGCGCAGACGACGGTGGCGACGCCGCGACCGCGGTCCGCGAAGTTCTTGATTGGTCCAGGAATGCTGGTTTAGGACGCAGATTCGACCGCAGAAGGCGGGGCCCCCAATGCTTGATTGGACTAACCGGCGACGTCACTCTACTGCACATAGAGGAGGACGGACGCACGTGCTAGCGACCGGACATAGTTGATGCTGGAAGTTTCGAGGCAATCGTGGATTGATGCTCACATTCGGTCTTGATGGTGCCGGATGGGCCTCCCGCATACTGGGGGGCGAGACGAGGGAGACCAGCGCAGCACGACAGACGCACGCATCTGGCGGAACCGGGTTGGGGCTGCACGGCCAGCGTTGCCATTCCGATCATTGCGTTGCGAATGGGTCCCATTCGGCCGTCACGCATTGGTTGGGAAAACGGATCAGCGGGGAACAGCGGGCAGACTTCGAGCTGCGCCCAGGTGTTCCCGACACGGCACGCATCAAGCCCTGCCGAGAAGCTTCCCTGCTGCCCACGACAGTGCCTCCATGGAAGAGTTCCGCACTCCCCCCTGACGGCCCCCTGCGGAGAACCGGCGGATGCCGTTCCACCAGACACTCCCCGCCCACCCCGGCGCGGGCTGCTACGGCGGTCCTCGCAGCGCCTGCCGATAGCGCACCATCGTTTGCAGTTGCTGGTACGCCTTCCACAGCACCTCGTTCCCCGGCAGTTCCCGGTGCTTCTTCGGACGCCAGCCCCGCATGCGCGCCAGCAGCACGACCCAACTGCGAATGCCCGGTCCCACCGGCTGGCCCCGCTCCCGCGGCGGCCGCAACCGCTCCGTCTCCGTCACGCCCTCGATCACGGCCATCTCGTCCGCCGTGAGCACCTCCTCCGCCGGCGTGTCCGGCGCGTCCCGGGCGTAGCGGTCCAGGCTGAACACCCGCCAGGCCGTGATCGCGTCGAACACCAGGCACTTGCCCAGCGCCTCCGCATCCCGCAACCGCCGGTCCTCGATCCGCGTCCCCGTCTTGAGCAGCCGGAAATACTCCTCGATCCCCCAGCGCCGCTCGTACCAGCTCACGATGCGCTCCGCCCACTGCGCTGTCCGCCCCCCCTCACTCGACAGCAGCAGCCACTCCAACGCCTCCTCCCCCGCCGGCGGGTCCGGCTCCAGTACCCGCACCAGCCACACCGGCACCGGCGCCACCGCTCCGGCCCGCCCCTTCGGCGGCAGCAACTCCACCCGCCCGATCCGGATCTCCGTCACCGCCGTCCGCTTCTGCCGCGCCCGCTGCCCCCCTTGCGACTCGATCTCCACCTTGCGGCCCGTCACCACCGCCTCTTCGAAGTCCGGCTGCGCCTCGATCGGCCGGATCATCTCCGAGCGGAACGCCGCGTCCCACGCCCGCACCTTGCGCTGCCGCCCCAAGTGCACCCGCACCAGCAACCCGGCTTCCTCCGTCCGCTCCGCCTGCCGCTCGAACAATTCGAACATGTCGCTCTCGCGGTCCCCCACCACCACGACCCGCGCCTGCGGACTCTCCCGCCCCAACTCCTGACCCTGCTCGAACCCCCGCAACCAGCGCCGGCTCTCCTTCTCCTTCTCCTTCTCCGCCTCCGGGTCCGGCTCCTGCTCCGGCCGCGCCCACCGCTCCAGCCCGCTCACCCCCAGCGGACGCCCGCCTTCCGTGAACCCCACCGTCGCGTGCACGAACAGCCCCCGGGAACTGCTCGCGCGGTCCTGCAACGGCCCCAACCCGCTCGTGCAACCCTTCAGGTTCGTGTAGTTCAGCGTCGTCGTGTCCTGTACCAGCAACACTGTCGACTCCACCTGCACCCGCTCCAGCAACGCCTCCCGGTGCGG
Source organism: Bryobacterales bacterium (assembly GCA_965218615.1). Lineage (GTDB taxonomy): Bacteria > Acidobacteriota > Terriglobia > Bryobacterales > UBA6623 > VXMF01. The sequence continues at coordinate 2,089,951 of CBDCLH010000008.1, read as the reverse complement.
CTGCAAGATATCCCGATCCTGCACCTTGTCATTGTGCAAAAGGCGCGTCGCCGCCCGCAGGTCCCCCTGGTGCGGGAAGATTGCCGGCAGATCCTCCCCCGGATGCCGCTCCCAGCTCTGCCCCATCCGCTCCAGCCGCTGCCGCAGCCGCCCGTCCGGCAGGTCCGAACGCAGGTACTCCCGCCGTGCCCAGTTCGCCTCCTCGTTCAGCACCAACTCCGGGTACTGCCCCAGCTTCTGCTCCGGCTTCCGGCCCAGCTTCTGCTGCCAGTTCGCATCCAAACCCAGCAGCCAGACCGCCTTCGTCTCCACCGCCTCGCCCGCTCCCGGCGGCCGCCCCTGCGTCGGTCCCACGCACTGCCAGCCGGCCGCCTTGTAACTCGTTCCCGGTCGCGAACTTTGCACGCAGGTCTCCACCAACCAGGGCCGCACTCCGTGCTCCTGCTCCCAGTCCTGGGCCAGTCTCTTGATCGTCTTCCCCAGTACGTGCGAGGCCAGGTTCGGGACCTGCACGCCCGGGACCAGCACAAAGCGGTCGTTGCTGAGGATCCGCTCGATGTGCGCTCCGCGCGTGCGGTCGTCCCACTCCAGGAAGGCATCGCGCGGCCCCAGCCGGAACGCTGCCGCCACGAACGAGAGCACGCCCAGCGGCCCGCAATCGGCTGCCAGCAGATAGCGCAGCCGACAGCCGGGGGCCCGGCCCGGGCCCAGCGGATGGTGCTGGTCGAGCAGTCCGGCGCACAGCCGCCGCTCCGCCTCGGAGGTGGTCAGACGCACGCGGACCTCGCCGAGTTCCGCCAGCGAGCCGGTGAAGCCGGTCGACGGCACGGGCGGGTCCGGGCTGGACCGCGGGCGGCAGGCGGGCGGACCCGGCTGGGCCGGCGGCAGCGGCAGGTCCAGCTGGCCGGCCAGCTCGGGCAGCACCTTGCGCGCCGAGGCCGTGCAATACTCGCCCTTGGGGTTGCGCCAGTCCTCCAGCTCGCATACCCCGCGACCCAGGGCCGCCCGCGACAGCTGGCCCAGCTGTAATGCCTCTCGCAGCCAAGCGATCGTCTGCGGACGGAAAATGCGCAGCCCTACCCGCACTACCCCCGTTCTACACAGAACACCGCGCCAGTGTTAAGTGTGTCCGGTCGCTAGACGCACGTGGTTGGGCATGCAGTGGCTATGCGAGCATAGTCCGTTCAATCAGCCAGAGGTTAGGGATGAACTGCACAGTAAGCTCAAGGGCATTCCAGGGTTTTCGCTGGCCGAATAGGGCATGGTTGGATTACCGAGATTCGACCTCTCGAAGCTCGCCAGGAACAACCGGGCTAAAGAACTCATCGGGGCGATGGACTGGCTGGTGGAGCAGTACCGAGCTAGCAGCCTGTCGGAGTTACGGACTAGCAATTCTGTAAGTTACTGAAACTAAATGACTTACCAAGAAGGACGCCCGGAGGCTCCAAGTTTGGAGAAAGTATAAATCATTTAGAATCAATAAGTTATGGAATCTGTCCCCGCTAAGTCCGACAGGCTGCTAGCGAGCGTGGTGAGTCATAGGACCCCTCGGAGTTACGTGCTAAACTCCCACTGATATTCGCTCGATGGCCGGTATCACTATCCTAAGAGCTGAGATCGTCGCACATCACTACCGCATTCGACGAGGCTGGCGATACGACCGCACTCGGCTATATGCGCCAAGCAGTCCGAGGGGCGTTTCAACTCGGGTGCCTACGCCCAGCGTCGGAGGTATAACGGTAAGCAGCAAGGACACGGCGTGGGATATGTCATGATCAACTTCAAGCGACGAATGATTTTCGGAAGATGGAGTGAGGGTTTCTCCCTCGATATTCACACGATCAGTAGCACCTTAATTGGATATAACGAATTCGGACACGAACAATTCGACACACAACGATCAGAGATTGGCGAGTTATTGTACAAATTGAAGAACAAGTCGGATCAGTGTTCTGTCCCTGAGATCGTCGAGGCTGTCGCAAGGCTGATGGAGGAGTGGGATCCGGCTGTTGACATTATAGTTCCGGTCCCGCCTTCGAATCCTCGCGCCGTCCAGCCCGTCCTTGTACTGGCCAAAGCAATTAGCCAGCGGCTAGAGATTCCATTGGCCAACTGCGTAACGAGAACGCGCAATGTACCGCAATTGAAGAACATCTTTGATCTCGACGCACGGGCGCAGATTCTTGAGAACCTGCACACCGTTGACAAATCAGTTACGCGCGATAAGTCAGTCTTACTTTTCGACGATCTGTATCGGTCAGGAGCGACTATGAATGCGGTCGCTAACGCACTATACAGCACAGGAGAGGTGGCCAAGGTGTTCGCACTGACGATCACTCGAACACGGAGACACCAATGACGAAGGTCTTCATCGGCGGCTCACGACGTGCCTCTCGCCTGAACACAGAGGTTCGGAAACGGCTTGACAACATCATAGAAAAGGGATTTCCGGTTCTAATCGGCGATGCAAATGGAGCCGACAGGGCCATACAACAATATCTTCACAGCAAACACTATCAGAAAGTAGAAGTCTTTTGCTCCGGTGGCATTTGCCGCAACAATGTTGGCAACTGGCAAACGCGTAATATACCTACTGGAACTCGGAAACGAGACGCTCAATTCTATTCTGCAAAAGACCGAATTATGGCGCGAGAGGCAACCATCGGTCTAATGATGTGGGACGGAAAGAGTGTTGGAACGATACTCAATCTATTCCGACTTCTTAGCCAAAAAAAGAAGGCTGTAATCTACACGGTACCAGAGAATAAGTTCCTTGAATTTAGGAGCAAATTGGAATGGAATGACTTCCTGGAAGGCCGAGATATTCGGTTACAGCACAAAGTCGAGGAGCGGACCAAGCAAGAAACCATTCAAGAAAGCCAGCAGTTCCAGACATCGTTTCTCGACTAGTGACCAGCCTTCACCAAGAGCTGAGCGCAAGTGGCTCTTGACGGCGGATAGTTCCCGCCAGACCCATCGGTGCCCGGCGTCCTGCCGATGAGGAAACGCGACAGTTGGCCTTATATCAGGCGGCGATCTCAAGTCCTCCAATTCCGGTCTCGCAACTCACGGTGCCAAGCGTCCTCCCGCTCGGCAGGTGCAAGCTGGCTTGCTACGTGTGCCGCCCGCTCGCCAACTGAGCGCTCGGCGACAGCCTCCTCCAGGGTGTCGCGAACGAATTCGGACAACGACTTTCCGAGGTCGGCAGCCCGCGCTTCGAGAGCGGAGCGCAACTCCACACCAGTACGGACAGTAATCGTGACACCCACATACGAAAGCTGCCTCCACAGAGGCAATTCCCCAAGTTCAACGGGGTCGAGTCTCCCGAGGAATAGCACCCGTGCGTGTTCTCAAGGCCAAACATGCAGATCTCGGCCCTTCTGGCTCCTCTCGACGAGCGGGCTGCAAAACAATCGCCAGCGCGCGAAGAGGCACTTGGCGCGCAGCGCAACGCGCCGCAACAAGCGGGCCGTCTGGCCGGGCTCGCGTTCGTACTTGCGACGCACCGCCCACCGCGCGAGCTTGCGGTCGATCGGCCGTAGCATGGGAGTTAAGTTTCCGCGCCGTCTTCCCGCATTCCTCATCCATCGCTCTCTCGCTACCGTCAACCCGCAGAATAATGTATACTAATTAGTATAGATTTAGTGCCACCACTCAGTGGTGCCACCCCGGCCCCGGATCATGAGCAGCGCAATCGACCAACTCGAAGGACTGACCAGCCAGGAGTACAAGTACGGCTTCGTCACCGACATCGACCAGGAGACCCTGGCGCCGGGCTTGAACGAGGACACCGTTCGTTTCATCTCCGCCAAGAAGGGCGAGCCGCATTGGCTGCTTGACTGGCGGCTGCACGCGTTCCGCAACTGGCAACGCATGCAAGAGCCTCGCTGGCCGAACGTGCGCTACCCCCCGATCGACTACCAGGCCATCTCATACTATGCGGCCCCCAAGAGCGCCGACGACGGCCCCAAGAGCCTGGACGAAGTCGACCCCGAACTACTCGCCACCTACGAGAAGCTGGGCATCCCGCTCGAGGAGCGCGCCGCTCTGGCCGGGGTCGCAGTCGATGCGGTCTTCGATAGCGTCTCGGTCGCAACCACTTTCCGCGAAAAGCTGGCCGACGCCGGCATCGTCTTCATGCCGATTTCCGAAGCAATCCAAGAGCACCCCGACCTCGTGCGCCGATACCTGGGATCCGTGGTCCCACCTTCCGACAACTTCTTTGCAGCGCTCAACTCCGCGGTCTTCTCGGATGGCTCCTTTGTGTTCATTCCCAAGAACACGATCTGTCCGATGGAACTCTCGACGTACTTCCGGATCAACGCCATGAATACCGGGCAGTTCGAGCGCACGTTGATCGTGGCGGAGGAAGGCAGCTACGTCAGCTACCTGGAAGGCTGCACTGCGCCGATGCGGGACGAAAACCAACTGCACGCCGCCGTGGTCGAATTGGTCGCGTTGGACGACGCCCGCATCAAGTACTCCACCGTGCAGAACTGGTATCCGGGCGACAAGGACGGCAAGGGCGGCATCTACAACTTCGTGACCAAGCGCGGCGCCTGCCGCGGCCGAAACTCCAAGATCTCATGGACGCAGGTCGAAACCGGTTCGGCGATCACCTGGAAGTATCCCAGCTGCATCCTGATCGGGGACAACTCGGTGGGCGAGTTCTACTCGGTGGCCGTCACGAACAACCACCAACAGGCCGACACCGGGACCAAGATGATCCATATCGGCAGAAACACGACCTCCACGATCATCTCCAAGGGCATCTCGGCCGGTGTCTCGAACAACTCCTATCGCGGCCTCGTCAAGATCATGCCCAAAGCCGAGGGGGCGCGTAATTTCTCCCAGTGCGACTCGATGCTGATGGGCGACCGCTGCGGCGCCCACACCTTCCCCTACCTGGAAGTACGCAACAAGTCGGCCCAGGTGGAGCATGAAGCCACCACATCGAAAATCGGCGAGGACCAGATCTTCTACCTGAACCAGCGCGGCATAGACACCGAGGATGCCGTGTCGATGATCGTCAACGGGTTCTGCAAAGAGGTCTTCCGTGAACTGCCGATGGAATTCGCGGTGGAGGCCCAGAAGCTTTTGGGCGTGAGCCTCGAGGGCAGCGTCGGTTAGGCGCCCGCTGGGCAGCCCATCGGAGAAGTGAATCGAGACATGCTGCAAATCCGCAACCTGCACGTCCGCGTCGACGGCCAGGAGATTCTCCGGGGCGTGAACCTCGACGTGCAACCCGGGAGCGTGCACGCCGTAATGGGCCCCAATGGCTCTGGCAAGAGCACGCTGGCTTCGGTGCTGGCCGGCCGGGAGGGCTACGAAATCGCCGCTGGCAGCGTAACCTACGGCGGGCGGGACCTGCTCGAGATGGATCCCGAGATCCGCGCTCGCGAAGGCATCTTCTTGGCCTTCCAGTACCCCGTGGAAGTGCCCGGCGTGACCACCATGTACTTCCTGCGCGAGGCGCTGAACGCCGTGCGCAAGCACCGCGGCCAGTTGGAACTGTCGGCCGGCGAATTCCTACGCTTGGCGCGCGAGAAGATCCAGCATCTCGGCATGGACGCCGAGATGCTCAAGCGCGCGGTCAACGAGGGCTTCTCGGGTGGCGAGAAGAAGCGCGGCGAGATCTTCCAGATGTCGATCCTCGAGCCGACCCTGGCCATCCTCGACGAAACCGACTCCGGTCTCGACATCGACGCTCTGAAAGTCGTCGCCGACGGCGTCAACGCACTCCGCAGCCCGGAACGCGCCTTCGTGGTGATCACGCACTACCAGCGGTTGTTGAACTACATCGTCCCGGATTATGTCCACGTACTCGCCGGGGGTAGGATCGCGCGCTCCGGGGACAAGTCGCTGGCGCTAGAACTCGAGGACCAGGGCTACGGTTGGATCGAGCAGATCCCGGGCCGCATGGCCGCTATGGGAGCGTAGCTGTGCCAGCCGCAGCGGAAAAGCTCAACCTCTGCTTGCAGCGCTTCAGCGAGGTCCTGCGGCGCACCGAGGGGGAACCCTCGTGGCTCCGGCGGCGTCGCGAGAGCGCCATGGAACGTTTCTTGTCGCTGGGCGTGCCAACGCTGAGACATGAGGAGTACAAGTACACCAACTTGTCGGCGCTTTCGGACGGAGACCTGTTGTTCGCCGCCCAGCCCGCAACCCCTGCGCCCGGGACACTCAGCATTGACGGGGAGCTCGGACCGACGCTTTGCGTGGACGAAAGCGCAGCCGAACGGCGCGTGGACCCGAGCCGCCTCCCGGCTGGCGTGCGAGTGTTCCGGCTCCGCGAGGCGCTGCGCTTCGAATCCAGTTGCTTGGAGGCGCGTCTCGCCACCTGCGCCGACTTCGAATCGCATGCCCTGTGCGCGCTCAATACCGCGTTCTTCGAGGACGGCATTCTCGTCGAGGTGGCTCCCGGGGCCGTCGCCGAGGAGCCGATCCACCTGGTCTTCGGCAACGGCGCCAGCGCGCGGCAGCCGCGCGTCCTGATCCTCGCGGGGCGCAACTCGTCAGTGCAGATCGTCGAAAGCTATGCGGGCTCCGGCGCCTACTGGCGCAACGCCGTGACCGAGATCCATGTGGCCGAGAACGCCCGGGTGGACCACTACCGGGCGCAACTCGAAGCTCCGGACGCCTTCCACACCGGTCTCCTGCAGGCCGTTCAGGAGCGCGACAGCCATGTGCGGACGTTTTCGCTCAGCTTCGGAGCGACGCTCGCCCGCACGGACATCCGCACCAGCCTGCAGGGCTCCGGCTGCGAGTGCTGGCTCAACGGCCTGTACGCGGTGCGGGGCAACCAGCATGTCGACCATCACACGGCCATTGACCACAGAATGCCGCACTGCAACTCGCGCCAGTTGTACAAGGGCGTCCTCGACGGCAAGGCCAAGGGAGTCTTCAATGGCAAGATCTTCGTGCGTCGCGACGCTCAGAAGACGGATGCCAAGCAGAGCAACAAGAACCTGCTGCTTTCCGACAAGGCCGAGGTCAACACCAAGCCGCAGCTCGAGATCGATGCCAACGATGTCCGCTGCACACACGGCGCGACCATCGGCCAACTGGATGCAACCGCCGCCTTCTACCTGCGTTCGCGGGGCATCGGCGCCGCCCAGGCGCGCAACATCCTGACCTACGCCTTCGCGGCCGACGCTCTGGCAGGCATCCGCGTCCGCCCGTTGAGAGAGCAGTTCGAATCCCTGCTGCTCGAGACGTTCGCCCCGGAGGAACCGTGAGGGCCCGGGCGACGGTGGGAGTGCGGCGATGAGTGCGACCGCGGCAACGACAGTCCCGCAGCTGATGGCCGAAACGGTGCGGGAAGACTTCCCCGCGCTACACCAGCAGGTGCACGGACGGCCGCTCGTCTACCTCGACAACGCCGCCTCCTCGCAGACGCCGCAGCTGGTCATCGATGCGCTGGTGGACTATTACCGAAACGACCGCGCCAACGTGCATCGAGGCGTCCACGCACTGAGCCAACGGGCGACCGACAAGTACGAGTGGGCCAGAGTGCGCCTCCAGCGCTTTCTCAACGCCCGCGAGCCCCAGGAAATCGTCTGGACCCGCGGCGCCACGGAGAGCATCAACCTCGTGGCGTCGAGTTGGGGCCGGACCCATGTCGGCGCCGGCGACGACGTGATTGTCTCGGCCATGGAACACCATTCGAATATCGTGCCGTGGCAGATCCTGTGCCAAGAGAAGGGCGCCCAACTGCGCGTCGTTCCGATGAACGAAGCCGGGGAACTGCAACTTGACGCTTTGGATGATCTGCTCTCGCCACGCACTCGAATCGTGGCCGTGACGCATGTCTCGAACGCGCTCGGCACGGTCAATCCGGTTCGGGAGATCGCCGCCCGAGCGCACGGTGCTGGAGCTGTGTGCCTTGTGGACGGCGCGCAGGCTACGCCTCATATGCGGGTCGATGTGCAGCAGTTGGGCTGCGACTTCTTCGCACTGTCCGGACACAAGATGTGCGGGCCGACGGGCATAGGCGCCCTGTACGGTCGCCGGGAGCTCCTTGAGGAGATGCCGCCATACCAGAGCGGCGGCGACATGATCTCCTCGGTCCGGTTCGAAAAGACCACGTACAACGACGTTCCCTACAAGTTCGAGGCCGGTACGCCCATTATCGCGGGCGCGATCGGCCTGGGCGCCGCAGTCGACTATCTGGAAGCCATCGGCATGGACCGTATCGCCGCGTACGAGCGAGAATTGCTGGCGTACGGCGCCGATCGCTTGACCGGGATCGACGGACTGCGGCCAATCGGAACCGCCAGGGACAAGGCCAGCGTGGTCTCCTTCGTGCTCGACGGCATTCATCCGGCTGATCTGGGCGCGATCTTGGACCGCCAGGGGGTCGCGCTCCGCGTGGGCCACCACTGCGCGGAGCCGGTGATGCACTTCTACGGTTTGTCCGCCACGACGCGCGCGTCGCTGGCTTTTTACAACACGAGAAGCGATTTCGACGCGCTCGTGCTCGCCATCGAAACCGCCAAGGAGATCTTTGCCTGATGTCCATGCTCAGACTCGGTCTGAACGAAGACGCCCCCGATACCGGCAAGCAGCCTGCGGGCGCTCGCGAGGAAGAGCGCGGCTCGCGTCTGAATACGGGAGCACTGTCGTCGGCGCCGCAGTATGACGCGTACGTGCCAAGCATGCACTCGAACATGACGATGACGTCTCCTCTGCCTCCCAAGGAGCCGGAGTACGCCCCAGACGCCACCCTGGAGGAGAAGGTCATCGCCGTGCTGAAAACCTGTTACGACCCGGAGATCCCGGTCGATATCTATCAACTCGGCCTGATCTACACCGTGCTCGCGCCGCGCGCGCCGGAAGAGCCCGACAAGGTCAAGGTCATCATGACCCTCACCGCGCCCAACTGCCCCGCCGCCCAGACGCTGCCGGCGGAGGCGAAGTACAGGATCGAGCGTCTGCAGGAGGTCGAGGACGCGGAGATCGAGATCACCTTCGATCCTCCCTGGACCCCGGAAAAGATGAGCGAGGAAGCAAGGCTTGTCCTGAACCTCGTCTGAGGCACAACCATGCAACTCACATCCCAAGAAGAATACGGCTTGCGCTGCCTGCTTCGGCTGGCCCAGGCAGGATCCGGCGCGATCCTGAGCCTGCATGAAATCTCCCAGGCGGAGGCCATTTCGATGCCGCACGCCGCCAAGCTGATGCGCATCCTGCGCGAGGGAGGGCTGGTGGTCAGCGAGCGCGGCCCGGCGGGTGGCTATCAGTTGTCCAGACCGCCCGACCGCATCAGCGCCAAGCAAGCCTTGCAGGTGCTCGGCGGCGACTTCTACGGCGGCGAGTTCTGCGGCCGGTTTTCCGGACAGGAAGATCTCTGCACCCATTCGATCGACTGCTCGATCCGCTCGCTGTGGCGCGCAGTCCAGTCGGTGGTCGACCAGTTGCTCAACCGGACCAGCCTCCGCGACTTGATGTGCAGCGAGCCCGAGATGGACCGCTTCGTCGGAGAGCTCGTCGTGCTCACGGGCGCCCTGGCCGCGGCCCCCGCAGGGGCGCAGCATGGCTGATCAGCAGCAGGTTCAGGAAGCGCTTCGCGGCGTCAAGCATCCAGACTACGGGAGGAGTATCGTCGAGCTGGGCCTCGTCCAGGACTTCTCGATGGTTGACGGCGGGGTGCGCTTCAAGATCCAGAACACAGTGCCGGGGGGCCAGTCCGGCGAGACTGTTCTGGCCAACGCCCGCGCCGCCGTGCAGGCCGTCGACCCGGTCGCGCGGATCGAGGTTGAACTGACCGCCAGCGCGCGGCCGAACCCCGCCGGCAGCTCCGGCAAGGGCTCGATCGAAGGGGTCAAGAACATCATCCCCGTGGCTTCCGGCAAAGGCGGCGTCGGCAAATCCACAGTCTCGGCCAACTTGGCGCTGGCGCTGGCCGCCACGGGCGCCAAGGTGGGTTTGCTTGACGCGGATGTGTACGGCCCGAGCATCCCGCACATCATGGGGGCCACGCGCGGCCCGCAACGGGGTGCCCGCGGCATCCTGCCGATCCTGACCCACGGCATTCCGATCATATCGACGGGCTTCTTTGTCCGCCAGGACCAGGCGGTAGTCTGGCGCGGGCCGATGTTGGCCAAGATGGTCGAACAGCTCACCAACCAAGTGGAATGGGGCGAATTGGACTACCTGATCGTCGACCTGCCACCCGGCACCGGCGACGTGCAGTTGAGCCTGTGCCAACGCCTAGCTCTGACTGGCGCGGTCGTCGTGACCACCCCGCAGCCGATGGCCGTCAACGTCGCCGAAAAGGCCATCATCATGTTCCAGCAGCTCAAGACACCTCTGCTCGGCGTAGTCGAGAACATGAGCTACTACGAGTCCAGGAAAACCGGCGAACGGGAGTACATCTTCGGATCCGGCGGCGCCGCGCGCATCGCAGAGCGATGGAAGGCGCCTGTGCTGGGGAAAATTCCGCTCGCGACGACGGTTCGCCAGACGTCCGATACCGGGACGCCGCTCGTCCTCGCCGACCCTGAGGCGCCGGCGGCTGCCGCCTTCCTGGGAATCGCCAAGCAGCTCGCGGCGGAGGTCGCCATGCACAACCTGCGGGCCGAGAGCGAAGCGATGGTCCAGATCAACTTCTGATCCGGGTCCAAGGTCAAGATGCACCGCGCCGCTAGCGTGACGTCCCGGAAATACATGTAGGTAATCGCTCCAGCTTGTCGAGGATGGACTGGGCTGTGGCGGCCTATACGAACGGCTTCGCAGCCTAGTCGTTCGGCTCCGTGAACGCCTCGACCGTCTGCACCAAGTGCGTCACGTTGCAGAACGAGTTGCGCTTGCTAGCGCGCTGGCTGATCAGGCCGAACCAGCGCTCCACTTGGTTCAGCCACGATGCGTAGGTCGGCGTGACATGCACGTGGCAGAGCGGCCTCTTGGCGATCGAGGCCTGGACCTGCCGACGCGTGTGCGTCGCGTAGGGATCGACCAGCAAGTGGATGTCGAGATCCGCCGGCGCCTCCCTGTCGATCAGATGCAGGACGACCAGCAAGTCTTGATGACGGTGGCGCTTGTTGCAGGGGGCGATCACGCAATCACGCGGCCGGTGGCGGTATCCAGGGCGGCGAACAGCGTGGTCATACCGTGCCTGATGCAGTAGTCGCACCTGTAGCCTTCGACGTAGCCCATGGGCAGGGTCGGCCGGCTGCGGTCCCGGGCCTGGATTGGGGACTTCTCCTCGACTCACAGCACCCTCGCATGGTCCGGCGGATCGAGGTAAAGTCCCACGATATCGCGGACTTTCTCGAGGAAGATGGGGTCGTTGGACAGCTGGGACGTCTGCGCCAGATGCGGCTTGACGCCGAACAGCGAGAACCAGCGCTGCACGGTGCTCTTGGAGACGCCCTCGGCTCCACCCAGCAGGCGCACGCTCCAGTTCGCGGCGTGGACGGGCTTGTCCCGGAGGGCGCGGTGGATCAGCCCAGCGATCTTCTCGTCGTCGTAGCTGCGGGGACGGCCGGGGCGGAACTCGTCGTTCAGGCCCCGGAACGCCGAGTTCGAGGAAGCGGCGGCGCCACTTGCCGACCGCTCGCGGCGAGGCGCCGACGCGTGGGGCGACCGCCCGGTTGGTGAGGCCCTCCGCACTCGCGAGGATCATGGGGACCCGCAGGACCGAGTCGCGGGGCAGGCTGGCCGAGCTGAACACGCGCTGGAGCGGATCCCGCCGCTCGCCGTCAAGAGTCAACGGCGCGAGTTTGCGTCCGCGTGGCGCGGCAGTCTCCTTTCTGACTGAGAGACTGCCAATTATCATGCATGTATTTACGGGACACCACGCTAGACGGTGTTTGCTCCGGTTCGCGCAACGAGCTGCGAGGCGCGCAGCAGACCCTCCACGGTCCCGGCATCGGTCCACCAGCCCTCCAGGATGTCCCAGCTCATAGTCCCTTCCTCGATGTACTGGTTGTTGACATCGGTAATCTCGAGTTCTTCGCGAGCCGAACGCTCAAGCCTGCCGATCTTGTCGAAGACAGTGCCATCGAACATATAGATGCCCGTGACGGCGTAGCTCGATTGGGGAACTGCGGGCTTTTCCTCGATAGCGACGATGCGGCCTCCCTCGAAACACGGAACGCCGTAACGCGCCGGATCGGGGACTTCCTTCAGCAGGATCTTGGCGCCGCCCTCCTGACAGCGGAACGCGTCAACGGCCGCGACGACGTTCCTCTCGATGATGTTGTCGCCGAGCATGACGCACAGCTTCTCACCGCGCGAGAAATGACGGGCTAGGTCCAGTGCTTCGGCGATGCCGCCCTCGCCCTCCTGATAGGTGTAGTCGAGGTGTTTCAGGCCGAACTCGCGTCCGTTGCCAAGCAGGCGCAGGAAGTCGCCTGCGTTGCGCCCCCCGGTAACAATCAGAATGTCCTCGATCCCGGCGTTGACAAGCGTCCGGATCGGGTGGTAGATCATCGGTTTGTCGTAAACGGGGAGCAGGTGCTTGTTGATGATCCGCGTGATCGGGTCCAAGCGGGTTCCTAACCCTCCCGCTAGGACTACGCCGCGCACAAGCCCTTGATTGTACCGGAGAACTGTGCTGTCAGCCCCTCGGCGGCTCACGATCTCGGTTCGCGAAGAACTCCCGCATCCGGCGCCGAAGAAGAGCTGTAGATCCAAGTACCGCGACTAGGTTCGGAACCGCCATCAGCGCATTCATCGTGTCCGAAATCGCCCACACGGCCTCGAGGCCCCCAATGGCTCCCACATAGACAGCAGCGACCCATGCTAGGCGGTACCCGCGAGCGGTTCCAACTCCAAAGAGGTAGGCGAACCCGGTCTCCCCGTAGTAGGCCCAGCCGATGATGGTGGAAAAGCCGAACAGCGCCACTGCAATTGTCACCATATGGCCTCCCCAGTCCCCAGGCAAACCCTGCGTGAACGCTTGGCTCGTGAGTTCCGCCCCGGTGCTGCCAGACTTCCACACGCCGGTGGACAGAACGGCGCCGGCAGTGAGGACGCAGACCACTATCGTGTCGACGAAGACCCCGAATATGCCGTAGGTCGCCTGCCGCACGGGATGGTCGGTGACGGCTGCGGCATGCACGATAGGCGCGCTTCCCAATCCCGCCTCGTTGGAGAAAAGACCGCGGGCGATGCCTGTCTGCATGGCGCTGCGAAGCGTCGAGCCGGCAAAACCCCCCAGAGCCGCCTGCCCGGTGAACGCGGAACGCAGGACCAAGTCGATAACCGCAGGCAGTTCGTTCCAGTGCGTAACAAGGACGAACAGCGCGCAAAGTATGTAGAGTCCGCACATAGCCGGGACTAGAACCGAAGCCACTTCGGCGATACGGCGGATGCCGCCCAAGACAACAAGCGCCGTCAAGCCGGCGAGCACCACGCCGGTGAACCAGTCCGGGATCCCGTACGACACCCGCATCCCCGTCGCCACCGTGTTGGCCTGTGTCATGTTGCCGATCCCGAACGAGGCTAGGGCGCAGAAGCAGGCGAAGACCGCACCGAGCCACTGCATCCGGAAGCCCTTCGACAGCACATACATCGCGCCTCCGCGCATTACGCCTCTCTCATCCTTTTGGCGGTACTCAAGCGCAACCGCGATCTCGGAGAAGTTGGTCGCCATGCCGACCACGCCGCTCAGAAACATCCAAAGGACGGCGCCTGGGCCGCCGCTGGCAATGGCGATCGAGACGCCAGCGATGTTGCCGACGCCGACTGTCGAGGACAGGGATGTCGCAAGCGCCTGGAACGGCGAAACCGTTCCTTCGCCGCCAACGCTGCCGTGGAGACCAAAGACCTGCCGTGCGGCGAAGACGAACCGGCGGAACTGCACGCCACGCGTGGCGAAGGTCAGGAAGATTCCCGAGCCGATCAGCACGGCCATCATCGGAGGCCCCCACACGATCGAATTAACGCTACTATTGAGTTCGAGAAGCCAGTTCATGAGCCGGGACGTTAGACCATTTTAGGGCCACGAAGAGAGCCTCACACGGTTTCTCACTGGCCCCGGAGCAAAGCCGATGGAAGTAAAGTTGGCATTCGACCGGGACGGCGCCGCAGTGGAACTGCCCGACGATCTCAACGCGCAAGTCCTTCGGCCGCGGTTCGCAGCCGGCCTGCAGGACGAAGACGCTGCGGTCGCGGCCGCGATATCCGATCCAATTGGAAGTCCAGGGCTGCAACGAATCGCACAGAGTCATCGAAGCGCGGCGATCGCGGTCTGCGACATTACGCGACCAGCGCCGAACAAGACCGTGCTGCCGCATGTGATTCGAGCGCTGGAGGCGGGCGGCATCCCGGCAGGGAACATCACGATCCTGATCGCGACCGGCCTGCATCGCGAAGCAACCGAGGAGGAACTCGACGAGATCCTGGGCGCTGAAATCCTTGAGCGCCATCCGGTGCATTCGCATCGGGCTAGGGAGATCGAGGATCAGGTATTCCTTGGAGAGACCTCTGGAGGGACACAAGCGTTCGTGGACGGGCGGTTCGTCGAGGCGGACCTCCACATCACCCTAGGCTTCATCGAGCCGCACCTGATGGCCGGGTTCTCCGGCGGGCGCAAGTTGATTTCCATCGGGCTCGCGGGGGAGCGAACGATCAAGCGGCTGCACAGCCCGCTCTACATGCGAGACGCGAACGCGACGGAGGGTTCGTTTCCCGACAATCCGCTGCATCGAGAACTGCTCGAGATCGCAGCTTTGGCGGGCCACGACTTCATGGTCGACGTGGCGTTGACCGACACGCGCGCTATCGCGGCGGTCTTTGCGGGCGAACCCGTTGCCGCTCACGCTCAGGGCGTGGAGTTCGTACGTCAGTCGACGCTCGCCGATGTGGACGAGCCAGCGGACGCTGTGATCACGACCTCCGGAGGCTACCCGCTGGACTTGACCTTCTACCAAGCAGTCAAGGGATTGACCGCCGCGTCTCACATCGTGCGGGAGGGGGGCGAGATCCTACTGGCCGCAGCTTGCCGGGAAGGCCTGGGCGGGCCGGAGTTCAGCAGCCTCGTGAGAACGGCGGGCGATTCCTCGGGACTACTTGACGCGCTCGCCAAACGGTCGGTGGAGGTGGACCAGTGGCAGGCCGAGAAACTGGCGATGGTCGCGGAAAAGGCGCAGTTGTCGTTCTGCGTGCCGGGACTCTCGCAGGAGGACCGCGCCAAGCTATGGGGCCCCGCGCACTCGGACCCGCAGGAAGCCGTGAACGAAATGGTTGGCCGTCTCAAGGAAAAGGCGCGGGTGGTGGTGATTCCCGAAGGACCTTACGTGTTCTCGCAGTTGGGATCTGCCGCTACGTTGAGGGCTTGAGGGGGAGCGGTGCACGGCTGCTCCCTGCAACGCCTCCCTCGAACAGATCCACCAAGCCTTCCGACGCCTTCCGCTTCCACCCGCCCACGTGGTTCGGATGCACCTGATGCTCCCCCGCGATCTCCCTGACCGTCTTGCCTCCCCGCAACGCCTCAAGCTCATCCCGCGCCTTGAACGTCGCCTTGAAGCACCGTCGCTTCGCCATTGCCGACATCCCCTATGAGCCTGTGGTTTTTCCCGGATTTCGCGAGGCCCGCGTCAACCATTGCGTCTGGCCCAGATCTCGCTTGCCTTGGCGAAGCCGAAACCGTGTGCCGCGCGGGCCGACCGAATCCGGCCCCAACCGCCCAGAAACCCCTCTACAAGCCCCGCAATGGCCGTTTCCAGCGCCGAAATCGCCACGAAAACGGAGCGAGCAACGCGCAGGCCCTGTCCTTGCAAGCTGCGAGGCGTACCGATCCCCGTCAGCGACCGCATCCAAATGCCCAGATTGTATCCGCAGGCGTGGATTAACAAACGCTTCCGGATGTTCTCGTGCCCCCGCAAGTACACCCGCCGCAGCCCGCCGCTCCCGTACATGTGGGCCATCGACCGCTCCGCCTTCTCTGTCCGCTGCTTCCCTACCTCCCGGCCTCGCTCCCCGCTCACCCGCTCCCGGTTCGCCTCCACCGTCTTCTTGACTTCTTCCTTGCCCGCCCAGTTGCGCTTCCGCTTCGGCTCCGGCACGTACGACTCCTGCCCGTCCGCTGCCAGCGCCTGCAGCGTCGCATCACTGTGGTAGCCCTTGTCCGCCGCCACCTCCGCGGGCTTCTCGCCCTGCACCGCCTCCGCCGCCGCCAGCGTCTGACCCAGCGTCTGCGTGTCCCCCAGCTCCGCTCCCTGCACCGTCACCCCCAGCAGGGCCCCGCTCTCCAGATCCACGACGTGCTCCGCTTTGTGCGCCCTGTCGGTCCCGCCGTCCTTCCTCTTCGCCACCTTCGCGTCTGGGTCCGTCTTCGATTCCCAGTCCTTGTTCGACAGCGACTTGCCCGGCCTCCCGCGGTCGTACTCGATCCTCTCCCCCACCGTCGCGATCTGCTCGCCCGCCTCCTCCGCCAGCCGTAATACGAACTCCCGGTAGCTCTCCCCCGTCTCCTTGCGCCGCAGCGTCTCCAGCGCCGCGTTCGCTTCCAGCGTGGTCGAGTCCACCGCCACCGCCTGGCCCTGCGCCAAGCCCGCCTCGCGCAACCGCCCCAGCACCCACCCGAACACCTGCTCGTGCGTCTCCACCGGGATTCGCCGCCGCGTGCGCGAGAGCGTGGAATGGTCCGGCGTGGCCTCTTGCAGCGCGTAGCCCAGAAAGCGCCGCAGACTCAGGCTGTCGCAGGCCTGCAACGCGATGCGGCGCTCCGAATCGAGGCCCAGCAGGAAACCGAGCAGCAACAGCCGGAAGTACACCCCCGGGGCCAGCGACGGGCGTCCGAGCCTAGCGTCGTAGAAGCTCCGGCACAGGCCCTCGACGTAGTCGTCGAAGCCAGCCTGGGCGAGCCCTTCGTTCAGCTTTTCGAAGAACGGCAGCGTGGGCGCTACGGGCAGATCCTCCGCCGTCAGGAACAGCGCCGTCTGCTCCACCTTGCGGGTACCCATCGCCATCAGCCGATTCTATCGTATTTTCATCGTGAATTGCTCGTTGACCTTTCGCCAGCCGACTTTTACCACAGGCTCCTATGTCACGGGCAGGACATGCCTCAGCCTCCTGCCCGAGATCCCCGCACCACCTTAGAGGCGATGATGGAACAGTTAATCGTGAACCGCTAGGCAGATATGAACTCGGTCTTCGCCGGATTGTTCGACTTGGCGATGCGGATCGAGCGCGGTCGGATCGGGATGCTCGATCGGATTCTATGGCCTCGGCGGGCTAATCATGACGTGGGCGCCAGCGGTGCCGGAGTACATCAACCAGGGACCGTTGCCCGGCGTCACCGGAATCCCCATTGACTGCGGGGTCGCGTAGGGCGTGTAGATCACCCACCGCAGGTATGGCTCGAGAACCTCGTCCGGGACCGCATCATACGCCTTGCCAGTCAAGACATACAGCATGCGCGGTTCACGCGGCATCTTGACACGCCCTTCATCGACGTCCTTCCAGCGGATTTTGTGGCGTTCCTCTCCCTTGTAGCCCTGCCCCGATAGCTCACGCCCTCTTGCCATGAACGGTTCAAGGTCCTTGTGGTAACAAGCCACGGAGAATGTATCGTCGTCCGGCCTGTCGGCGAGGCAGTGCAGGTCGTTGGACCCTTTGCGGAGCACGCCCAACTGTCCACTGGAGTCGTACCCCAATACGGTGGCGTCGGCTCGGCGATCTTCCGGGGCAGCCTGCACGCTGGAAGCGATCTGGTGGTCCGTCGAGGGAACCTCAGCAAGGAGCGCGGATGCGGCGAGTACGAAATACGCGAGTGTCAGTCTCATGATTCCTCCGAGCGAATTGGAAGTCGACGAACCCTGCCAACTGGATTGCAGCGGATTCCGGCGCGACGTTCCAGTCTATCCCAATGGACGAATCCGTGGAACCCGGCGTCCTCTCCGTCCTCGGCATTGCTGGACGGTGGCAGTCGCCCCTCTCTCGGATCCGGTCCTGCCCGACACTTCGATGTTGGGTGACCCTTGCTAGAGAGGACTCATGATGGTCAGCCTTCAATTTGGTGCCAGCCTCGTGGCAGCGCGGCGAGTGGCCGAAAGAGAATGCGTTAGGGCGAAGCGTCCTGCTCGCTCTGTTTTCCCCGGGGTGCAATCCGCTAGCATGCCAACGCGCAATTGGGCGTTCGGTGTGGTGGGAAGCGAATGCGCGTCACGCAGTGCGGCCGAGGGGGGGTTCGTACGGACAGCTTGTTCGCCGACCCGGTCGAGATGGAAGACATCGCCACGCTGCTGCCGATCTGGAACGACGAGCACGGAACCGCCCAGTGAGAGTGGCCAATGATCTTGCGCTGTGACGAAGTAGGCAATCTGCATGGCGTCGACGGTAGCCCTCCCGCCGCAGAGCAGCGCCTCGGCGATGGCGAGGACCGAGGGCGTCCAGCGGGGTGGTTCCCTCGAGGCCTCGGTGGGCCGTCCACTCCTTGAGACAATCAGAGACCGCAGTGCGATCTCTGCGGCACCGGTCTCGTCCACCCAGCCGACACCCGCAGCCGAGAGCGCCTCTCGAGCACCGGGTGACATGCGGCGGGCAGCCACGACGTCTGGGTGGTTCTTCTGGTCGGCGATCAACTCACGCGCCTGTCGCAGTCCGCCCTCGCCGAGCCAGTGGACCTGGATAGGCTCACCGTTGAGCTTGAGGTCGACCGAATGGCGATGCTCGCGGCCGCGCCGAATCTGGACTGCACGCGGGAGCACAGCTGCAACTTTGGCCTCGGAACGATGGGCGATTTTGCTCATGGTCACGTCATCTGCTGAAAGTTCATATCCTCAGAGTTTAGGAATACATCACAATCACGATGATGTATGTAGATCTAGTGAGGATTCACCATCAGTCACCGGAGTGTTATCCCCGAGCATCATGTCTTCGTGCCAGGGGAATAAGGCGATGACCGATCTCATCCACCTCGTTCCATCGGTGTTTGTTCCGAGGCAAACTTCCACCCAGAAGGATCGCGTTTCGGTCTGGAAGATAGAGCGCTTGAAGCAATGCCTTCCGGACCGCGTTAACAGGTGGGATAGGACGACAGTCGACCTGAACGCCTACGTCCAGTTGATGAAATGTATTATTGTCAGTGGCTCAGGAAGACGAACGGCTGCCCACATAGTTTTACCGCACAGATAGCGGCCGGCAACCAGTTGCTAAGTGGTTGCAGGGCATTGAACCAGTTGATCGAAAGATCATCGGCGAAGACATCAGGGACGTGGAGTTCTCTTGGCCGGTCGGCATGCCGATCACGCGGTCGTTTGGTCGCAGTCTCTAGGAGGTACGGAGCAGCCTGACGGGAAGCAAGATCGCGCGGGTGGTCTGCTGCGTTGATGAGAGCCGCATGATCCTGCTACACGGATTCGTCAAGAAGAGCCTGAAGACGCCCCAGAAGGAAATCGATCTAGCGCTCAAACGCAGCCAGGCGGAAGAGCGATGAAGAAGAACGTTGGTAGCTCGTTTGACAGTTGGCTGCGCGAGGAAGGCATCCAGGAGGAGGTCACCGTCGTTGCTATCAGGCGCGTGCTGGCCCGCCTCGAGGCCGCGATGAGCGATGGCGGCCTGTCGAGGGCTGAGATGGCGCGCCGAATGCAGACGAACCGCTCTCAACTCGATCACCTACTCGACCCAGAGAACGATTCCGTCAGTCTGACCACTTTGCAGAAAGCGGTTAGAGCTATCAAGAGTGAGGTGCGGCTAGAGCTTGTCTAAGCGCAAAGACGACGGGTGGACGTTGCTGCGAGACACTCTTCTGTGGCGGCTTGGTCGGATCGGTAAAGGCCCAACTGTCCAGCGGAGCTGTGGGGTGGAGAATGTTTCATAGATTACGGACGCAGGGGTGGGCATCCATGCACGCGTTCAAGTTCCATGCCCATATCATGCCCTGATATCAAGAAGAGCAGGGAATCAGCTAACAGCCGTGGGCGAATGACCGCTTTGCGAACTATCGAATCGAATCGGATCAGAATCGAACAACCGCTGCGGCTCCGCATCCGGAGCGGGCAACACCGATCAAAGAGGGGACAAAATGGGGGGCACAGACTTCCGCTATCCGAGTGAACGGGATTAAATCAATAACAGGGAAGTGGTGGACGACATGGGACTTGAACCCACAACCTCCGCATTGCGAACGCGGTGCTCTCCCGATTGAGCTAGTCGCCCAGAGTTCCCCTTCATCCTAGCACCGCCATCGTCGGGATCCGGGTCGGCGCGTTGCCGCGGACCCAGGACCAGTCCACGCCGGTCGAGATTGGCCATCCGCTCGGAGCGCTTGTTCAACAGGACAATCGGTCGAGTTTTCGGCGGGTCGGCTTCCGCAGGAGTTGAGTTGTTCCAGCCGCCCCCAGCATCTGCCCACCCCGGCAATGTCGCGCTCCGGACTTGGCGCAGCGACGATCCGAAGTAGCAAAGACTGCGGCCCGGCTCTGCGGCAAGGAGCCGCCAGACGAGGCGCCTTCCGATCGCACTGCATCATCGCTCTCGTTGGACTCGTCGGCGCTCTTGTACACGGGAAATACATCCAGGCCAAAGAAGGTGACAGAAGCGGCGCCGCTTGAGAGACCTAGGAGCCCATGAACGACAGCTAGAGTTGTTGGAGGCGAACCAAATCATCAGGTCAGCAAGTCAAGCAACTTTTGGGGAAGCGCCGACTCCCTGCCCCGCTCCTCGACCTCCGCTATACTCGCTACGCTCGCAGCTCTCCCCCGCTCCGTCAGCATCCTCGGACCGAGAAGCAGCGGCGTGCGTAGCGCAACAGTGAACCACCTCGCGCACCTCCTGCTCGCCGGATACGACCCGAAGGCGATGGTCGGTCAAGTCCTGGCCGACTTCGTCTCCGCACGCAGCATCGGCACGTTCGAGCCGCGCATTCAGGCCGGGATCCGCGCCCATCAGCGCATTGACGTGTTCACGGACCGGCATACCGCGATCGGGCGCGCGCGCCGCCGCTTTCCGGCTCCCTACCGCCGCTACGCTGGGGTCCTGCTCGACATCTACTTCGACCACTTCCTGGCCCGCGACTGGCAAAGCTATGGCAACGGGGCGCCGCTGCCGAAGTTCGCGCAATTCTGCTACCGGGTTCTGGATTCCCACCGCGACATGCAGGCTGGCCGCTTCCAGCGGGCCGTGGACGCCATGCACCGGGAGGACTGGCTGGTTTCCTACCGTGCTCTCGCGGGTGTGGAGCGTGCGCTGCGCGGCATCGCCAAGCGCTGCAAGCGCGAGAATCCGCTCGCCACTGCCCTGACGGTCCTGGAAGCCAATTCTGGGCCGCTTCAATCCGACTTCCAGGAGTTTTTCCCGCAACTCAAAGACTTTGCGGACAGCCTGTTGGAACCCGCCCCCAGGCGCCGCAACCACGACTCGGGAAGCAGATACGAGCCAAGGACTCTCGCCACGCGAAAGACACAGGCCGGCGCATTGCCGCCAGGGCGCGAGCAACGGTACACTCTAGGCGTATGAGTCTAGCTAGGCGTCGGTGGAGAACTAGTGCCGTCCTGGTGGGTGCCGCCGTGTCGGCGTCCATCCTCTTCTCGCAACTGGAACCGGCTACGAAACCGGCTGCTTCCGAGTCGGGGCGGCCGCACGTCGTTCTGATCACCGTCGACACCCTGCGCGCCGACCACCTCTCGTGCTACGGCTATCACCTCAAGACCAGTCCCACCATGGACCAACTGGCCTCGGATGGTGTCCGCTTCAACCGCGCCTACTGCGCGATCCCGATGACCGGGCCTTCGCACTTTTCGATGTTCACGGGACGCTTTCCGCAGGAACACGGCGCCCGCATCAACGGCGTGGCGCTGCCGGATGACAGCAAATGGCTGACCGTACCCCAAGTGCTGCGCCGATTCGGCTACAAGTCCGCCGCCTTCGTGAGCGCCTGGCCCCTGATCAGCCGCCTGACGCGCCTAGACCGGGACTTCGACCACTATGACGAGGAGCTCGGCCGCTCCTATCAGGTCTTCCACTCGATGCGCTGGGCCGAAGACGTGACGAAGTCCGCGGCCCGCTGGCTTGACAAGCACCAGGACGAGCAGAACCTGTTCCTCTGGGTGCACTACTTCGACCCGCATGAACCGTATAATTTGCGCGAAGAGTTCGCCGACCCAGACCAGCTCCGCGACCCGAATCCCGCCACGCCGCAGTACAGCGAGGCAATTATCAATCGGATCCGTCGATACGACTCGGAGATCAGCTACGCGGACAAGCACATCGGCTTGCTTCTAGGCCACATCGACAAGCTCGGCATGCGCGAGAACACACTGGTCGTGCTGGTGTCCGATCACGGCGAAGGGCTCGGGGAGCACGGCTTCGTAGGTCATGGCCGCTGGCTGTATGAGAGCACCGTGCACGTACCGTGGATCATGCGTCTTCCGGGAACGATCCAGCCCGGAACAGTCGTGCAGCAAAACGTCTCCACGCTGGACCTCGCGCCGACAGTCTTGGACTTGGCGGTTCCCGGATTTCGCGAGGAGTCCCAGATCTCGATCGCCTTCGCGGGGCGCAGCCAGACGGCGGCGGTCCTGGAGAGGGCCCAGCCTCCTAAGCGCCCGATCCGATTCGTCTCGTTCGAAGGCAAGAAGGGCTTCACCCCAGCCTGGATCTCCTGGGTTTGGAAGCCCAACTCTCGCTTTCCGTTCCGCATGGGGAAGCTCGACGGGCAGATGAAGATGATCTGGACGCCGGAACGGAAGCAGTTCGAGTTTTTTGACCTCGCCCAGGACCCTCTGGAACTGCACTCCCAGACCCTGGTCGAAAACGACCGGCGCTACAAATTCGAGAGGGCGGGATTCGAGCGTTGGTTCGAGTCCACCAACATCGCCGAGAGCGAGTCGCGCCTGACCCCGCGCGACGCGGAGATCTTGGAGAGCCTCGGCTACATCAACCGATAGCCGCGGGAGGCGTTTCTCCGCCCGTAGCCGCAGCCTCTGCATGTGACGCTCGGGACTCCGGTTGCCACGCGCACAGATCGGAGGCTAGTTGCTGGAGTGCTCGGACTCCCCTTCCGCGCCAGCGTTCTCGCCTTCCAATTCGTCCGCTGCGAGGCAGCTTTCGAGCAGATTCAGCATGCGGCCAGCGGAGGCGCCGACCTGGGAGCGATACGTGTTGAACTGGCCGCGCACGGTAAACAACTCGTCCGCGAGATGCAGGGCCGTGAGTATCGCGAGTTGGTAGTTGTCCGCCTCGATCATGCCGTCCGAAAACCGAGCCATGGTCTCGTCAATGTGGCGAGCCAAGCGGCGCGTATGGTCGGCGTCCGCACCCATGAGCCGGTAGGTCCGGCCACGGATCACAACCTGCACGCGGTTCCCGTCGCTCATGTTGCTCAACCCTCCTGTTCCAGTTCGTCGATACGCCGCAGCAGAGACTCGACCCTAGCGCGCACGGTGGTGCGCAAGTCGTCACCTTCCAGCTTCTTCTTGAGCAGCATGATCTGCAACTCGTGGTTGCGGCACTGCTCGCGCAAGGTGTTCGCCTCCGCCTCGGCCGCGCGCCGCGCCTTGCGGGCTTCGCGCAACTCTTCGACGATGGCCGTGACCCGTCGCTCGAGCCTTTCAAACTGTTCGAGCACGCCCGTGCTGGAGGATTCAGGGGAGGGTTCGGATTGCCGCGCTTCCATGGGTCAAGTCCCGGAACGCCATCATGATAATGCACGCGAGAGGCGTACGAGGAAATCAGCGAGCCTACGCTTCTAAACGGAAGGGAATTCGCGCCGGTCCGTCGGGACTGGCAATCCGCCGCGCAAACTACGAACGCCGGAAGCCCGCCGCAAAGATGGTGCGCAAGAGAGGACTTGAACCTCCACGGGATTTAACTCCCACTAGGACCTGAACCTAGCGCGTCTGCCAATTCCGCCACTTGCGCACGGGCCGGGGCAAAGCTCGGCGCACCGAATTCCGACCCTCATTGTAGGGCATCCAGGCCGGACTCGAACAGCGGCCTCCAAGCCTCTCAGCCTCCGGAGCGGCCTTCGGCGCACCGGCGCAGGTCCTCCAGTCCCATGCCCGATCCGAAACCGGTCATCTCCGCAGCGGGCACGCGACAAAGGAAGAGAGAGTATTCGACGCCGACAGAGGACCGGGCGGGGATCCAGCCCAACGTCCTCTCGCCGAAAAGCCTCCCGCGCTCGACCGCCTCGCGGCGCGTTTCCGGAAAGGGAGAGGCGCCGAACTCCATGCCGCGCGTCAGCGTCCGGCCGTTCCAAGGCGCTTGCGACCGCGAGGAATTCTCTTCCCAGATCCCAAGCCACGGGAAGTCGTCGCGCTTCCAGACGTAGCCGAAGAGCGTCTCCAGACCTGGGTGATAGGTCGCGAAGAAGGCTTTCTCCAGCGCCGGATCCATCAGGTGGGTTGTGTAGCCTCCCGAGACGTCGATCTCGACTGTCCGCCGCATGTCGCTGAAACCGCCCCCTGCGAGCGGCGCTCGCGGCCATTCGAATTCCGC
The DNA here is from genome assembly GCA_965218615.1 of Bryobacterales bacterium. Lineage (GTDB taxonomy): Bacteria > Acidobacteriota > Terriglobia > Bryobacterales > UBA6623 > VXMF01. The sequence goes on along the minus strand of CBDCLH010000008.1, from coordinate 2,065,564 downwards.
GCCGGCCACGAACCGGTCGGCGCCTGGAGCGAACTCGGCTTCAATCACTTGGGATCGCGTGGCGGACATCTCGACCAGCGTCTTCCCCTTCTCCAGGAACGGAGGTCCCAGCGTCGCATGCTGGGTCCAACCGACCGGACGGTCGATACCGGTAAGATTGGTGGCGGTCTCGGCGATGGCGACACGGCCGCTGCCCGAGGCCAGTTCCAGCCGCCGCTCGAACTGCATCCCCGCAAGGGGAAGATCGGCTTGCGCCGCGAGCCAGCCGTCGCCGGACTCGACATCCCAGTCAACCGAGGAGGCCTCGCCATGCACGCCCAAGCCTGCAGCCGCCTCCTCGTCGGACGGCACCCCGAAAATGTCGAAACAGAGGCTATGGCCCGCAATGCCGGCTAGCACCCGCGCGTCGACGCCGTCCCCGAATTGCGGATGCGCCGCCCGGTCGTAGGTAGAGGGGTCGATCGTCTCCCAAGGCGGGTCCCAAAGAGGGTTGACACCGTTCTCGTTGAGTTCGACGGCGGCGATGTGACCGCCCCCTGGAAGCAGCGTCAGCCGCAGACGGCCGTTTTCCAAATGGACTTGGCGACGATGCCCGATACCCATGGGTAGCGCGAAGCGCCCAAGAATAACACGCGCAGAGACGCGCGGGCGCTTGGTATGATGATCAGCGGTCCCGTAGCCTTCCCGCGGCGCGACGGGTTCGCCTCTCTTACACGCTCCGTTCTTCGACGCGACACCGTTGGCGCCTGGGGATGGCGCGGAGCCCCCGCAGGAGCTGCGAGAAACAGCATGTCGAAGTACGGACTGCCCCCCCGACAAGGACTCTACGATCCACGCTTCGAGCACGATGCGTGCGGCATCGGCTTCGTCGCCAACATCAAGGGCCAACCGAGCCACACGATCATCGAGCAGGGCGTTGAGGTGCTCGTCAACCTCACGCACCGGGGCGCCTGCGGTTGCGACCCGGAGACCGGTGACGGGGCCGGCCTGCTGCTGCAAATCCCCCACCGCTTCTTCCTCAGGCAGGCAGCCGCGGACAGCTTTTCCCTTCCCGCCGCCGGCGAGTACGGCGTCGGGATGGTATTCGTATCGCCGCAACAGGACCAATGCCGGGCGGCGCGGCAGATGGTCGAGGAAGTCGCCGAGCAGGAGGGTCTGCGGGTGCTCGCTTGGCGGCGGGTCCCTACGAATTCCCGCGCGATCGGCTGGCAGGCGCGTGAGAGCGAGCCCCATATCTACCAAGTGTTCCTCCAACAGGCGGGCGGCCCGAAACTTGAAGGCGAGGCCTGGGAGCGCAAGCTCTACATCGTCCGAAAGCACACGGAACAGGAAGCCAAGCGGCGGCAGATCCCGCGCTACTACCCGGTGACCATGTCCTCAAGGACGATCTGCTACAAGGGGTTGCTGCTCGCCCCCCAGATATTCGGTTACTACCCCGACCTGGGCGACTCCGACTTCCAGTCCGCTGTCGCGCTGATCCATCAGCGCTTCTCAACCAATACCTTCCCGACCTGGGAGCGCGCCCAGCCGTTCCGGTACTTGGCCCACAACGGCGAGATCAACACGCTGCGAGGGAACGCCAACTGGATGCGCGCCCGCGAAGCCACCCTGAAGAGCGAGCTGTTCGGCGCCGACACGGAGAAGATCAAGCCCATCATCGACGAGACCGGCTCGGACTCGACACAGATCGACAACGCTTTGGAAGTCCTGATCCAGTCAGGGAGATCGACCGCCCACTCGTTCATGATGCTCATCCCGGAGGCGTGGTCCTCCCACGAGCACATGCAGGGCTACAAGAAGGCGTTTTACGAGTTCCACGCCACAATGATGGAGCCTTGGGACGGGCCAGCGTCGATCGTATTCACAGACGGCCGCTATGTCGGCGGATCGCTCGACCGAAACGGGCTGCGCCCTTCGCGCTACACGGTTACCTACGACGATCTCGTCGTGATGGCCTCCGAGACAGGCGTCATCCCAGCGATCAAGGCAGCCAATGTGCGCATGAAGGGGCGTCTGCAGCCGGGGCGCATGTTCCTTGTGGACATGCAGGAAGGCCGCATTATCCGAGACGAGGAGATCAAGGAGACCATTTCCAAGCGCAAGCCCTACGATGCCTGGCTCCGTAGGAACCTAATCGACCTCGGCGACCTGCCGGATCCGCCGTCCGTGAAGACGACGGACTTCGAGACGCTGACCCAGCGGCAACGGTCCTTCGGCTACACAATCGAGCACCAGCGCGTGCTGCTGGGCCCGATGGCGCGGGCCGGGGCCGAGCCGGTCGGGTCCATGGGGATTGACATTCCGCTGGCCTGCCTCTCCGAACGGCCGCAACTGCTGTTCAGCTACTTCAAGCAGCTGTTCGCCCAAGTCACGAACCCCGCTATCGACCCGATCCGGGAAGAGCTGGTGATGTCGACCGTTACGTACGTGGGTCCGCAAGGCAACCTGCTCGACGAGCAGCCCGAATACGCCCATGTCGTCAAGGTCCCGCTTCCGGTCATCGACAACGCGCAGCTTGAGAAGTTACGCAACCTCGGACCGAACGTCCGATTCGGATCGAAGACGCTGGAGACGACATTCGCAACCGCAGATGGTCTCGGCGGCTTGCGCAAGGCGCTTGACCGCCTATGCCGGGAAGCCGAGGCGGCGGCCGATTCCGGCGTGAGCGTGCTGGTCTTATCGGATCGGGGCGTCGACGAGGGACACGCTCCCCTTCCGTCACTGCTGGCTTGCGCCGCAGTTCATCACCATCTCATCCGACAAGCCAAGCGCAGCAAAGTCGGCATCGTGGTCGAGTCCGGGGAACCACGCGAGGTGATGCATTTCTGCCTGCTCATTGGCTACGGCGCCAACGCCGTTAACGCATACCTCGCCTACGAGACGCTCGACGAGATGCATGCGCGTGGCAGCTTGGACGATCCGTCCCTCAGCTTGGAGCAGGCCCGCGCCAACTTCGAGAAGGCGATCCGCAAGGGCATCTTGAAAGTCATGTCCAAGATGGGCATCTCCACGGTGCAGTCATACCACGGCGCCCAGATCTTCGAGGCTATCGGCCTGGCCCGCGAAGTCGTCGACCAGTACTTCACCGGCACGACGTCGCAGATCGAGGGCGTCGGCTTGGAAATCCTGGCCCGCGAGGCGCTCGAGAAGCACCGCTACGCCTACTTGCCGCTGGCCGAGGACATCACGGAACTACCCGTCGGGGGAGAGTACCAGTACCGGCTGCGCGGCGAGCAACACTTGCTCAATCCGGAAACGGTTGCTAGGCTGCAGCGCGCTGTCCGGCTAAACCACTGGTCAACTTACGAGGAATACTCGCGCACGGTCAACGACCTGAACCGCCAGCTATGCACGCTGCGGGGACTATTCGACCTCAAGCAAACGGAGGATCCCGTCCCCCTCGAAGAAGTAGAGCCACGCTCCGAGATCGTCAAACGCTTCTGCTCGGGCGCGATGAGCTTCGGCTCGATTTCGGCCGAGGCCCACCAGACCCTGGCGCGCGCCATGAACCGCATCGGCGGGCGCTCGAACACCGGGGAGGGAGGCGAGGACCCGGCGCGTTACGAGGACGACCGACGCTCGAAAATCAAGCAGGTCGCCTCAGGGCGCTTCGGGGTGACCGCCCACTACCTAGCGAACGCCGACGAACTGCAGATCAAGATCGCGCAGGGCGCCAAGCCCGGCGAAGGCGGGCAGCTACCCGGCCACAAAGTCGACGAGACGATCGCTTGGCTGCGACACTCCACGCCCGGCGTGGGCCTGATCTCGCCGCCTCCGCACCACGATATCTATTCCATCGAGGATCTCGCCCAGTTGATCTTCGACCTGAAGAACTCGAATCGCCACGCGAATGTGTCAGTCAAGCTCGTTTCCGAGGTGGGAGTCGGCACGGTGGCCGCCGGCGTTTCTAAGGGGCACTCCGACCTGGTGCTCATTTCCGGCCACGACGGTGGCACGGGCGCGTCCCCGATGAGTTCGATCCGGCATGCCGGTACGCCGTGGGAGCTCGGCCTCTCGGAAACACAGCAAGTGCTGGTCATGAACGATTTGCGCGGGCGCATTCGCGTGCAAGTGGACGGCAAGCTGCAAACAGGCCGCGACGTAGTGATCGGCGCACTGCTCGGAGCGGACGAGTTCGGATTCTCGACGATGCCCTTGGTGGCGATGGGCTGCATCATGATGCGCAAGTGCCACCTGAACACATGCCCGGTCGGAATCGCGACGCAGAACAAGGAACTGCGCAAGAAGTTCGAAGGCACGCCCGAACATGTCGTGAACTTCTTCTTCTTCGTCGCCGAGGAAGTGCGCCAGATCATGGCCAAGATCGGCTTCCGGAAGTTCAACGACATGATCGGCAAGGTGGACCGCCTCGACGTACGCGAGGCTGTGAACCATTACAAGAGCAAGGGACTCGACTTCGCCAGGGTGTTCTTCGATCCACCGGTCGACCGGGCCATCGCACGGTATCATCGCGATTCCCAAGATCACGGTATCGAGAGGCAGATCGACAACCAATTGATCGAGCTTTGCCTGCCTGCCCTTGAGGATCGCAGTCCGGTCGAATTCGCCTACGACCTGCGCAACATAGACCGCACGGTCGGCACGATGCTCTCGCACGAGATCGCGAAGCGCTACGGCGGCGAGGGCTTGCCCGAGGACTGCATCAAGATCCACTTCTCCGGCAGCGCAGGCCAGAGCTTCGGCGCCTGGGCCGGCAAGGGCATGACCTTACAGGTCCGTGGCGACGCCAACGACTACTTCGGCAAGGGCCTTTCGGGCGGACGCCTAGTCGTTTCCCCGCCGCCCGGCTCGACCTTCGTGTTCGAGGAGAACATCATCATCGGGAACGTGTCCTTCTACGGGGCCACTGACGGACAGGCCTTTGTCAATGGCATGGCGGGCGAGCGGTTCTGTATCCGCAACTCGGGCGCGCAGGTCGTGGTCGAGGGCGTCGGGGACCACGGCTGCGAGTACATGACGAACGGCTGCGCCGTAATCCTCGGCGAGTGCGGTCGGAATTTCGCCGCCGGCATGTCTGGCGGAATCGCCTACATCCTGGACGAGCGGGGCGATTTCGAGGAGCGCTGCCTGCAGAACGCAAACGTGGACATCGAGCCGTTCGACATGCCCTCCGATCTCGAACTCGTAAGGGATCTGATCGCGCGCCACGTCGCTTATACGCGCAGCCCGAAGGGGCAGTGGGTGCTGGAGCACTGGGGATCGATGGTTCCGCGGTTCAAGAAGATCTTCCCGCGCGAACTGAAGAGGGCATTGCGGGAGCGCGAGCAGAGGGCGATGGCGCAAGCCTGATCCAGGCCCGCCGTCGAGCTGCGTCGCGACCCATCGCGAAACGGTCAGAAGTCGGCGTTGCCGGGCGTGCGCGGAAACGGAATCGCGTCGCGGATGTTCGACATGCCGGTGACGTAGCTGATCGTGCGCTCGAAGCCGAGTCCGAAGCCGGCGTGCGGCACCGTGCCGTAACGGCGCAGGTCGCGGTACCACCCGTACTGGGTCGGATCAATGCCGCATTCCACGATGCGGCTGTCCAACACGTCGAGCCGTTCCTCGCGCTGGCTTCCTCCGATGATCTCGCCGATGCCGGGCGCCAGCACGTCCATGGCAGCGACTGTCTCGCCGCCGTCATCGAGGCGCATGTAGAAGGCCTTGATGCTCTTCGGGTAGTTGGTCACGACAACGGGGCGGCCCACATGCTCCTCGGTCAGGTAGCGCTCGTGCTCCGCCTGTAGGTCGGCGCCCCATTCCGCAGGGAATTCGAACTTGCGCGGCGCTCTCTCCAGAATGCGAACAGCCTCGGTATAGGTCATCTGTTCGAACGGTTGATCGACCATCGCTCGCAGTCGCTTGACGGCTCGGGGGTCGATGCGCTTCTCGAAGAATTCCATGTCATCCGCTCGCTCCTCCAGCACCGCCCGGAATAAGTGTTTGAGCAAGGCTTCGGCCAGGGCTGCGTTCTCGTTCAAGTCGGCGAAGGCGGTTTCCGGCTCGATCATCCAGAACTCGGCCAGATGCCTACTGGTGTTCGAGTTCTCGGCGCGGAAGGTCGGCCCGAACGTGTACACCTTGGTCAGCGCCAGGCAGTAGGCTTCCACGTTCAACTGCCCGGAGACCGTGAGGAACGCCTCGCGGCCAAAGAAGTCCTTGGAGAAGTCCGGATTCCCGGCGGCGTCTCGCGGGACGTTAGCGAGATCCAGCGTGCTAACGCGGAACAACGCTCCTGCTCCTTCGGTGTCGGAAGCGGTGATGATCGGCGTGTGGATCCAGAGGTAGCCGCAGGAGTCGAAGAAGCTATGGATTGCCTTTGACAGACAGTGCCGGACTCGCGCGACAGCGCCGAACGTGTTCGTGCGCGGTCGCAGATGCGCGACCTCCCGCAAGAACTCGAAGCTGTGGCGCTTCGGTGAGATCGGATACGTATCCGGATCGTCGACCCAGCCTTCGACATGAATCGTTTCCGCTTGAAGTTCCACGGACTGGCCGCGCCCGCGAGAGTCGACCAACTTCCCGCGGACCGTCAGCGAACAGCCGCTACCTAAGTGGAGGATTTCGCTGCTGTAGTTCGGAAGCCCGTTTTCAGCGACGACCTGCAAGCTGTCGAAGCAGGACCCGTCGCTCAGCTGTAGGAAGGAGAAGCCTGCTTTCGAGTCGCGACGCGTTCGCACCCAACCCCGCACAGTCACGTCCGCACCAACTGCAATACTCCCGCCGAGCAGTTCGGCGATCATACGTTTCGCCATACTGTTAGTTTGCAGGATCGAGTCCCGTCGCCTAGGACAGTAGATCCGAGCCGCACAACAAGTCGGTGTGTTGCTCCGTAGGTTCGATGGCGTCCCATCGGCCTGCCAAGCTGACAAGCATGGTTCCAAAGAAGATTTACGTGGCCGTCCTGTTCGGAGGTCGCTCGAGCGAGCATGAGATCTCGGTACGATCGGCGGCCTCCATCATCGCGGCACTGGACCGCGGACGCTACGAGGCCATCCCAGTAGCGATTGAGCGAAGCGGCCGCTGGCTCGGGCCCGACCGGTCGGCTGCCCTGCTACCCCGAGAGGTTGCCGAGACGTGTCGCCTCGACAGGGTTGAGATTTCGCCCGAGCCCGGGTGTTCCCGAGGCTTCGACGTGGTGTTCCCCGCGCTGCACGGCCCGTACGGCGAGGACGGGCGCGTGCAAGGGCTACTCGACATGGCGGATGTGCCGTACGTGGGTTCCGGCGTCCTGGGATCGGCGTGCGGTATGGACAAGGACGTGATGAAGCGGCTCTTCCACGAGCGCCGCCTGCCCAGCTTGCGTCACGTCGCACTGCAACGGGACGAGGCGGGCGATCGATTCGACGATATCGAGGAGCGCATCGGCTACCCGGCGTTCGTCAAACCCGCCAACCTTGGCTCGTCCGTCGGAATCCGCAAGGTCGAGGGCCGCGCGGATCTTCTGCGGGCCCTCGATTACGCGGGGGAATTCGACCGGAAGATCATCGTCGAGCCGGCCGTCCACGCTCGGGAGATCGAATGCGCCGTGCTTGGCAACGACGCACCCGAGGCATCGCTTCCTGGAGAGGTCGTCGTCCGCAGCGGATTCTACGACTATGAAACCAAGTACTTAACCGATGATGCCGAACTGGCGGTTCCGGCCCGACTCGAGGCGGATCAGGCCAAGTCGATTCAAGGGCTCGCTGTCGACGCGTTCCGCGCGGTGGAGTGTTCCGGGCTCGCGCGCGTCGATTTCTTCGTGGAGAACGCAACGGGGCGGATCTTGATCAACGAGGTGAACACGATGCCGGGATTCACTTCGATCAGTATGTTCCCCAGGATGTGGGAAGCATCGGGGCTACCGTACTCCGAGTTGATCGAGCGACTGATCGAACTTGCCTTCTCGCGGCAGGAGCAGAATCGCAAGGTCCGCTTCGAGCCGGGCTAGTGACTACCACGGGCCCACAACTCGTTGCACGAGTCGGGCGGCGAGAGACCGTCGATTCGCCTGAGATTGTGTTTGCTCGCGATGAAGAAACTCCGCTGAATCGCATCGGTATCAGGTCCGCGACAGGACGCCGATCGAGCGGTTGATCGACCGTGCGAGATCACCCCAGACGGGGAGAAGCGCCTCAACAATCCCAATGTGGTTCGACCATTCGCTCGATCGTCCAGATCAGCGTGGAAACCGTGCGCATCCCCGAGGACTTGCCCGGGCCGATGGCCGCGGCCCCGGTTTACCGAGGTGCTGGTGCGGCGATGGCTTCCCCCGGGGTCCCGATCGCCATCATCCGGTCCGGTCGACCAGTTGGATTGCGGCCCTCATTTTCGGCATGGCGTGGCCACGTCAACGATTGCCCTGTCTCGCGCACACCAGCTGTTCCCTATCGTGCTTCCGTCGCGATCGAGAGACCAACTTCACTCCCGCTTGTCTTGATCGCCTAGGACCAGAATCTCGTGCTCACGTTCGATCTCGCGGTGGAAACTCTCCGGCAAGCGAGCCCAGTCTCGCGCTTCAACGAGGAAGGGAATGGTGGATTCCCGCACGGCTTCCAGGAAATCGGCCAATGATGAGGCGCCGATTTCGGCGAGCCCGGGGCCCCGCAGCGCCAGATCCAAGTCGCTGCCATCATGGCTTTGTCCGTCTACGCGGCTGCCGTAGGCCCAGACCTCGACCCCCGGAAGATGCTCACGCAATAATCGCTCAAGCTGCTCCCGGTGCCGAGCTTTCATGTGGAGTCGCCGGGTTATGGGGTTCTCCGTGCAATCGTTCGCGAAAGCGCCATGGCGTCCTCGATAAACCTGGGCAACGCGGTCAGCACTTCGTTGGCGTAGTCCGCACCGAAGCGGTGCGCGGCGTCGTTTCGGTGCCGGTATTTCAGCCAACGCTCGCACTCGTCGCCGCTAATCAAGGCGTGTTTGGCGGCATAGCGGAAGATGTCCTTGAAGTAGAGCTTGTCCGCTTCGCGGTGGCTGGCGAAGTAGTCTCTCAAACGCTTCTTGAGCAGACTACCGCACTGCTCCTCAATGATCTCGAACTCCTTGACGCATGCAGACCGGTAAATGTCATGGGCGATCTCGCCAGGCTCGTGCTCCTGCAACAAGCGAAAGGCGCTTTCTAGCGTTCGGATGCAGCGGTCAAGGTAGTCGGTGTTGATGTTCATGTGACCCCACGTACCTGTAATCCCGTCGGGCCGGGAACTCTTCCTGTCCGGCTGTGACGAGCGATGCCACTCATGCGCCACTCGGGCGGATGGCGGGACGATATGCACGTCAATCGACGTCTGCTTCTTCCGCTGTCGCTGCGACGAGCGATACTACTGATGGATAATTCGGGAGGTCCGATGAACATGCGCGGCTTGCGCCGCCCAAACATTTGAGCGGGGAGCCAGAACTATACACGCGCCAATCGACGTCCGACTCTCCCACCCAAACCACCACGTTGACACCATTCACCCGGTGACTTCATGCAATCGCCCGCGCAACTCGCGGACGTTGAGCCGCAACAACGGGTGGACGACTTCAGGAGCGACCGAAGCCAGCGGGTCCAGTACGAACCTTCTGTTGTGCATCCGAGGATGAGGGAGCGTCAACCCCGGCTCCCGAATCACGATGTCATCGACGAGTAGCAGATCGATGTCGAGCACCCTGGGCTCGTTGCGCAACCGCCTCCGGCGGCCGCGAGCGCTCTCGATCCCCAGCACGGCCGCAAGCAACTCCCGAGGGTCCAGAACGGTTTCCAGGCAGACGCACGCGTTCAAGAACGGCCCACCTCCAGGGGAGGCGACCGGTTCGGTTTCGAGCAGTGGCGACCGCGCAATGACCGAGCCGTAGCGAGCAAGCTCGCGCAGTCCGAATTCAAGGTGTTCACGCCTGTTCCCGACATTCGAGCCAAGCCCGAGATAAGCCCTAGCCACGGCGGCCCCGCACGACTTCGACTCCAGCCCACGGAACTCCGAATTCCGCCAACGCGGACGGTTTCCGCACGCGAACAACGACTTCCTCGGCGGGAAAAGCCTCGAGTAGCCCGCCCGCGATTCCCTCGGCAATCGCTTCGATTAACGCGTACGAACGCTCGGAAGCGACTCGCTCGGCCTCATTTCGCACGCTAACGTAATCGATGGCCGACGCGATGGAATCGGCCCTCGCCGCCGGCGCTAGGTCGCATCGCAGCTCGATGTCGACCAAGATGGGCTGCACTCCGCGACGCTCGTCCGCCGTGCAGCCGACGCGAGCCTTGAGGAGGATGTCGGGTATCAGGATCTTATCCCGCATCTTCGATCCCTGCGACCGCGTCGACCACTTCCAGAACACGCCGACAAGACTTGACGTCGTGGACGCGAACGATGCGAGCGCCATTCGCTACGCCCAAAGCCACCGCTGCCAAGGTCCCCTCCAGCCTCTCCTCGGTTGGCAGTCGGCTCGGAAGGCTGCCCAGAAAGGATTTCCGAGACGGGCCGATCAGCACCGGAAACCCGAGACCGTCGATTTCTCGCAAGCGCGCCAAGATCTCAAAGTTCTGTCTGGCTGACTTGCCGAATCCCAAGCCCGGATCAACGGCGATCTCTTGCACGCCGGCTCGCGTCGCCGCCACGGCCCGCATCTTCAAAAACGCCCCGATTTCAGACACGACATCGTCGTAGGCGGTGTTCTGCTGCATTGTGGCGGGCGTGCCGCGCATGTGCATCAGCACCACGCTCGCTCGGCTCTCCGCCGCAACCTCCATCATCGCCGGATCGCGAAACCCTCCAATGTCGTTCAGGATCGCGGCGCCCGCCTCGACGGATCGTCGGGCCACGTTCGGCTTACGGGTGTCGATCGATATGGGGACTTGGGTCCTTGATGAGAGCGACTGAAGCACCGGCATCAGGCGCACCATCTCCTCGGCTTCGCTGATGGGCGCGGAGCCCGGGCGCGAACTCTCTGCGCCAATGTCGATCAGGTCCGCTCCCTCCTCGATCATCTCGAGTCCGCGTTCCACGGCCCGCCGGGCATCCAGATAGAGCCCGCCGTCCGCAAACGAATCGGGGGTCACGTTCAGAATGCCCATCAAGAGCGTCCGCGTCGAACGAAAGTACTGCCCTCGAGCGGTCAACTTCCCATTGTCCATCGCTTGGGGCGGGCAGCCTTCGAGGAATGTCTGCTCTGGTATCCTTGCACTGCCATGCGGCAGACGCGACGGGAACTGTTGGGGACGCTCGGGGCGGCCGCAGCCGCGAGTCTTGGTTGCAACGCCGGTACCGTGCCTGGTCGGCCCCCGAACATCCTCTTCCTGCTCACGGACGATCAGCGCTTCGACATGTTTGGAGCGGGAGGGAACAGGATCATCCGCACGCCGCACATGGACCGGCTGGCCCGCGAAGGTGTTCTGTTCGCCAACAACTTCGTCACGACCTCCATCTGCGCGGTTTCGCGCGCGTCGTTCTTCACAGGGCTCTACGCCCGCTGCCACGGCATCCACGGCTTCGCGACAGAGCTCAGCGAGGAGCAGCACGCGCTCAGCTACCCGGTCCGCCTGCGAGAGGCCGGCTACCGCACGGGCTTCATCGGCAAATACGGCGTGGGCAGGGCCGAGCAAATCGAGAACGCTGCGTCCCGCTACGACTACTTCGAGGGTTGGCCGGGCCAGGGCCAGTACCTCGTGCCCGGACGGGCCCACATGACGGAACATCTCGGCAACCAAGCCCTCGAGTTCCTCGACGGCTCGGACGGAAGCCAGCCCTGGAATCTGTCCGTGAGCTTCAAGGCTCCGCACGTCCAGGACGATGTAGCGCCGTACTTCATCAACGACCCTCTCCTCGACGGTCTCTACGACGGCGTGCGGCTGCAGCCATTCCCGCATATGGACGGAAGCTACTATGCGTCCCTGCCCGAGTTCCTCCAAGCGGACACGGAAAGCCGCATCCGCTGGGAGCAGCGCTTCGGCACGCCGGAAAAGTGGGAGGAATCCGTCAAACGCTATTACGCCTTGATCCATGGGGTCGATCTGCAAATCGGCCGCATGCTCGACAAGATCGAGGCGCTGGGCCAGCTGGACAACACCGTCGTGATCTTCAGCGGCGACAACGGTTTCTTCCTCGGGGAACGCGGCTGGGCCGGCAAGTGGTACATGCACGAGGAATCCATCCGGACGCCCATGATCGTCCGCGATCCACGACTGCCCGAGCGAGCCGGGACGCGCCGCGAGGAAATGACGTTGAACATCGATGTCTGTCCGACCATCCTGGGCGCGGCCGGCCTGGACATCCCGGGTTGCATGAACGGCCGCGACCTGATGCCCCTCGCTCGCGGCGAGTCCCCAACGTGGCGGCAGGAATGGTTCTACGAGCACCTCTTCGAGCATCGCCGCGTGCCGAAGAGCGAGGGAGTCCGGAACGGAGGATGGAAGTACTTCGTGTTCCCCGAAGCCGAGCCTCCATACGAGGAGATGTACGATCTCGCCGTGGATCCCCACGAAACGATGAATCTGGTGGACGCCCCGGAGCACACGGAGACGCTCGCCAAGCTGCGCTCGCGGCGGGAGGTCTGGATCGAGAGTCTCGAGGCGTGGCGCATCGACGAGCCCTGGACCGAGCCGGCCAGCGAAGCGGTCTGAGGGCTGCGCGGTCAGCAGTGAGCGCGGCGGGCAGCGAGCGCCCGGGCAGCAGGGCGCCTCAGCCGACAACGCCTTCCAGTGGCGAGCTGGCGGCTGCGTAGAGCCTCTTGGGCATGCGGCCCGCTTCGTAGGCAAGCCGCCCTGACTCCACGGCCAGCTTCATCGATTCCGCCATCTTCACGGCGTCGTCCGCCAACGCGATCGCCGTGTTCATGAGCACCCCGTCCGCACCGAGCTCCATGGCCTGGACCGCATCGGAGGCCGTGCCGACCCCCGCGTCGACGATCAGCGGAACGGACGTAATCTTCTCGCGCAAGATGCGAATATTGGCTGGGTTCTGGACGCCCATGCCCGATCCAATGGGCGCCGCGAGGGGCATGACGGCAGCCGCGCCCAGATCGATCAGCTTGCGCGCCACAATCAAGTCATCGCTGGTGTAGGGCAGCACCACGAAGCCTTCCGCGACGAGCTGCCGCGTCGCCTGGAGCAGACCCTCCGTGTCCGGGAACAGCGTTTCCTGGTCCCCGATCACCTCCAGCTTGATCCAGTTCGACAGGCCCACTTCCCGCGCCAGACGCGCCGTCCGGACAGCTTCGTCGGCGGTGTAGCAGGCCGCCGTGTTGGGCAGAATGAACATAGCGTCCCGGTCGATGTAGTCCAGAAGCGACTCCTTCGACTTGTCTGTTAGATTGACGCGGCGCACGGCGACCGTGACCATCGAGGAGCCAGAGACCCGGTGGCAGCGTTGCATCTCGCCGAAGCTGCGGTACTTGCCCGTACCGACGATCAGGCGCGACGAGAACTCGCGGTCCGCAATCCGTAGGCTCATGCTTCGATGGTACCCTGTGCGGGCGCACGCCGCCACGCCGCCGGCGCCCTCTGCCGCGCGTCGGCGGAACGCCTGCGCCGCCCGTGATGGCAAGATAGCGGCTAGGGCCATGTTCGTCGACGAGGCGGTCATCAAGGTGAAAGCCGGCAAGGGCGGCAACGGCTGCGTCGCGTTCCGCCGGGAGAAGTTCGTCCCTCGGGGAGGCCCCTCAGGCGGTGACGGAGGCGACGGCGGCAATGTCGTCCTGCACTCGACGACCCGGTGCACGACGCTGATCCACTTTCGCTACCAGCCGGAGCAGAAAGCTGAGAATGGCCGGAATGGGGAGGGTAGCGACCGGACCGGCCGCACGGGCAAGGATCTCGTGCTCGAAGTCCCTGCGGGCACTCTGGTCTACGACGCCGAAAGCGGCGAACTCCTGCACGACTTCGACCGGCCGGATCAGGCGTTCGTCGCGGCGCAGGGAGGCCGTGGCGGCCGCGGCAATACCCACTTCAAGTCCTCGACCAACAGGGCGCCGCGCTTTGCCGAGGATGGGACCCAAGGGCAGTCGCTCGCGCTGAGCCTCAAGCTCAAGCTGCTCGCCGACGTCGGGCTCGTCGGCTTCCCCAACGCGGGCAAGTCGACCCTGATCGCGCGCATCTCTTCCGCACGCCCCAAGATCGCCGACTATCCATTCACGACGTTGCAGCCGAACCTCGGCGTGGTCGACCTGGGCGACTTCGAGAGTTTCCTGGTCGCCGACATCCCGGGCCTGATCGAGGGGGCTCACGAAGGCTACGGGCTCGGCGACCGGTTCCTGCGGCACATCGAACGCACGAAGATGCTCGTCCATCTCGTCGACTTGAGCGACGCCTCAAGCCGAGATCCGGTGCGGGACTACGAGATCATCGCGAGAGAATTGGCCAGCTTCTCACCTCGGCTGGCTGAGAAGCCGTGCATCGTGGCGGGCACGAAGATCGACGCGATGCAGCAGCCCGAGCGTTTGCAGGCGCTGCGCGAGCACTGCGACGCCCAAGGGCTGACGTTCCGCGCAATCTCGTCTGTGAGCGGCGCCGGCATCCAAACCCTGATGCATGAAGTCGGCCGCCGTGTGCGCCACGCAAGAGAGGCGCAGGCGCCGCAAGCGACGGACCTGCCGCACCCTCCATACACGGCGATTCCGTCCGGGGACGGAGGGCCCGACGCATGAAACTCGCCGTGTTCGGCGGCACGTTCGACCCGATCCATAGCGGCCACGTCGAGGCCGCAGTCGCCGCTGCTAACGGGCACGCCTTGGACCGCATTCTTGTTGTGCCTAGCGGCAACCCGCCACACAAGCCGCAGACCTGCCGGGCAAGCTATGAGCATCGCTTTCGCATGGTCGAGCTGGCCTGTCGCCTGGACCCGCGGTTGTGGGCGAGCCGCCTGGAGGAGCCCCGCACCGGCGACGAGCCGCACTATTCCATCGACACCATCCGGCGCGTCCAGGAGACGATGGAATTCACACCGCCTCTACGCTTCATCATCGGCGCCGACGCCTTCTCTGAGGTGGGTCTGTGGCGCGAAAGCGAGCGAATCGTGACAGAGGTCGAATTCCTCGTCGTGGGCCGACCGGGATTCGAGCTACCCAGTTCCGGGGAGCCCTCCGCGCCCAGCATGCGCGCGGTCTCGTGCACGCACCCGGCATCGTCCCGTCTCGTTCGCCACCGCGCCAAGATCGGGGGCACGCTGGCCGA
Source organism: Bryobacterales bacterium (assembly GCA_965218615.1). GTDB lineage: Bacteria > Acidobacteriota > Terriglobia > Bryobacterales > UBA6623 > VXMF01. The sequence goes on along the minus strand of CBDCLH010000008.1, from coordinate 2,050,440 downwards.
CCTCGCTCCGTTCGCGGTGTGCGTGTACATCTGGGAACATGCCCTGTACCGGCGCTAACTAGCCACAGCCCCGGTGTTGCCGCGGCGCTTGGCAACCCGCCTGGAGCCCGCGAGCGTCCTACAATGGGCCCGTGAAGACGAGACGCCACTTCCTGTCCATGCTGGCCGCGGCCGCCCCGTTGGCGGCCGACTCACCCCGGAATTGGCCGCAGTTTCGCGGCGCGGATTCGCGGGGAGTCTCCGGGGACGACCCGCGCCTTCCCGAGAGCTGGAGCGCGACGGAGAACGTGCGCTGGAAGACGCCGTTGCCGGGGATGGGATGGGCCTCCCCTGTCGTTTGGGAGAACCGCATCTTCTTGACCCATGTGGCCAACGAAGGGTCTATCGAGGAAGTCAGGAAGGGTCTCTACTTCGGCGGCGACCGGCCAGACATCTCGCAGAACGCGCACCGCTGGATCGTCTCTGGCATCGATCTCGACTCCGGCAAGACCATCTGGGAGACTCAGTTGCGGCGCAGCGTTCCGCCCACTCCGCGGCACCTGAAGAACTCCTACGCCTCCGAGACCCCCGTCACGGACGGCGAGCACGTCTACGCCCATTTCGGCTACCTGGGAACTTGGTGCCTGGATCTCGACGGCAAGGTTGTCTGGACTCGACACTGGCAACCGTACCGCATCCGCAATGACTGGGGAACGGCCGCCTCGCCGATCCTGCACCAGGGCCGACTCTATCTGGTGAATGACAACGAGGAGCGCTCCACGCTGACCTGCCTCGACAAGGCCACGGGCAAGACCATCTGGGAAGTCCAGCGCGACGAGGGGAGCAACTGGTCCACGCCGTTCGTCTGGGAGAACGACCTGCGTACCGAGATCGTCACAACCGGAACCGGGAAGGTGCGCTCGTACGACCTCGACGGCACGCTGTTATGGGAACTCGGCGGCATGTCCTCGATCGTGATTCCAGTACCGTTCGCCGGACACGGCATGCTGTACCTGTCCTCGGGTTACGTCGGAGACCAGAACCGGCCCGTCTTCGCCCTGCGCCCCGGCGCCGAGGGCGATATCAGCCTGCGCGAAGGGCAATCGAGCGGTGAGTTCATCGCCTGGCATCACCCGCAGGCCGCGCCATACAACCCTTCGCCACTTCTGTACAAGGAGCTCTACTACACGCTCTACGACCGCGGATTCCTGACCTGTCACGATGCTGTGACCGGGAAGGAGATCTATGGCAAACAGCGCCTCGCGGCCGGAGCCAACGCCTTCACGGCCTCTCCCTGGGCCTACAACGACAGGATTTTCTGTCTTAGTGAGGATGGGGACTGCTTCGTGATCGAGCACGGCGGCGAGTACCGCCTGATCCGCAAGAACACAATCGGCGAACTGTGCATGGCGACCCCGGCCATCGCGCAGGGAAGCCTGATCCTACGGGGAGGCGAACACCTCTACCGTGTCGGCGGGTAGCCGCTGTTGCGGACCGATTGCGGGAGGCCCCACGGCCGATAAGCTAGGGCTTGGCCGCCATCAGCGACCGCAGTCGGCGGAACCGATCCGGACCGCGTAGCGCGCGTAGCGCCTTCGCCTCGATCTGGCGGATCCTTTCCCGGGTGACGGAGAACTCCTGTCCGATCTCCTCCAGCGTGTGCTCGCGCTCGTAATCGATCCCGAAGCGCATCCGAATCACCTTCTCCTCCTTGGGAGAGAGCGTCTTGAGCACGTCACCGGTCTCTTCCTTGACATTGGAATCGATGACCGTGTCCACCGGCGAGTCGACCCACTTGTCTTCGATCAAGTCGCCGAGAGCCGATTCGCCGTCGCGGCCGACCGGCGTTTCCAATGAGACCGGATCGCGGGAGATGCTCTTCAACTTCTGGACCTTCTCGGCGGGGATTTCCATGCGCTCGCCAATTTCCTCATTGTTTGGCGCCCGGCCGAACTCCTTCTCGAGTTCCCGGGACGCCCGCAGAAACTTGTTCATCGACTCGTTCATGTGGACCGGGATGCGGATCGTGCGCGACTGGTCGGCGATGGCGCGCGTGATGGCCTGGCGGATCCACCATGTCGCGTAGGTCGAGAACTTGTAACCGCGTCGATACTCGAACTTCTCCGCTGCTCGCATCAGGCCGATATTGCCCTCCTGGATCAGGTCGAGCAGGTGCAGGCCGCGGTTGACGTACTTCTTGGCGACGGAAACCACGAGCCGCAGATTGGCCTCGACTAGCGCCTTCTTGGCTTGCTCGGCTTCCCGTTCACCGGCCCGGATCATCCTGGCGCAGGCTTTCGCCTCAGCGGGCGCCATGCCGGTCTCCGACTCGGCTTGGCGCAGGCGTTTCCGCAGGCCGCGCAGCTGCGAATGGTAGTCGTGCGGTTGGACCGGATTCTCCCTGAGCCGGTTGATCTTGGATTCCAACGGGCGAAGCCGTTTGTGGGCCAACAGCAAGTCGCCGCAATATTCGTCCCAAACGTACTGCTTGAGTCGGATCCGCCGCACCGCCTGGGACACCTTGATGACCTGCCGCCTGCGTTGCCACTCGAGCTTCCTGTACTCCCTGCGAATCTTCTGGTTGGGCTTGGGAACCGCCGCCTGCTTTTCCTCGATGCGGCGCAACTGGTTGTAGGCGCGGAGCACCAGCGAGAACTGGTGACGGACTTGCTTCTCCTTCAGCGCCAGAGCGTCCGGTCCCTCATCGGTATTGGGAATATCGACGACGTGGGTAACCCGGACCTCGGCCTGTTTGATGCGTTCGTAGAGGGCTAGAAACTTGTGGATCGTCGATGCATTGCGCGAGATGGCCTTCCACATGCGGACCTTGCCACGCTCCATCCGCCTGGCGAGGTCCACTTCGCCCTCCCGCGTGAGGAGGGGCACGGCGCCCATCTCGCGCAGGTAGACCCGAACCGGATCGTCTGTGTAGACCACCTCGTCTTGGTCATGCGCGTGGACGTGGGACGAGCCCTCCGCGTCCGGCCTGACTTGGTCCGGGTCCAGGAAGACGGACGCCGACTCATCCAAGTTCTCCGGAATGTTGCGTTTGACAACTCTTATCGCGTCGTCGTACTGGTCCATGGCCGCAGTAGTTCCTTCCCATCAGACACGAGCCCGCTCCATAGAGCCCTCCGCGCCTTGTTGGTGCACGGGACCGGGCCTTCGCAAGCCGGTGCGTGGTCAATCGTTCTGTGCTGTCAGCAGGAAACCGGAACCCTCGCACGCGGATGGGAAGTTACTGCTTTGCCCGTTCTGCAAGTGGGCCTCTAGATCCGCCCCGAATTCCAGCACTTGGCTTGGCGCAGCGTCAGCCAAGTGAACATGCTTCGCACTTAGTATCTAACATGACATCCCAGAAGGCAATCGATTTCTGCAAAACAATCGTGAAGACGCGGCGTTTCCTACGCTTCGCGGCGTTGCGTTGGTCTTTCGCCATGCTTTTTCGCCGGACAACGACGGCGGCCAGCGTGGCGGATCTGGGCGGCGCAGGAGGTGAACTGGAGTTCCGCTCCCGGAGGGAGAGCGGGCAAAGCCCGGGAGGGGCATCGCTCCGATGCACGGCTCCGACGCGTCGGGCACGTGCTAAGGTGACGTGGCCGCTATCGGTTTCGCGGGAATCGCGTCTTGCGCGGGTAGCGGAAAATCGCAGAATCGGACCAGGAGATCGAGCATGAATCGAAGATCCTTCTTCGGCGCAGCCGTAGCGGCCGGGTTGGCCGCCACAGGCCCGAAGAACGTTGCAGCCAACGACAAAGTAGACATCGGAATGATCGGACTCGGGGGACGCGGACGGGGGTTACTGGGAACGTTCGGCAGTCTCCCGGACGTCAACATCGCCTATCTCTGCGACCCGGATCAGGCGTCGCTCGAACGCGCCAGCCAGGTGCTGGACCGAGTCGGCAAACCGAAACCGAAGTCCACCAACGATATGCGGAACGTATTCGATGTTCAGGACGTGGACGCGGTGGTCATAGCAACCCCGGACCACTGGCACGCTCCCGCCACGATCCTGGCCTGCGACGCCGGCAAGGACGTGTATGTCGAAAAGCCCGCGTCCCACAACATCCGCGAGGGTCGGCTGATGGTCGACGCAGCGCGGCGGAACTCCCGCATCGTCCAGGTTGGCACGCAGGCGCGCAGCCGGCCTTCGACGCTCAGGGCGATCGAGATCGCGAAGTCGGGCGACCTCGGCGAGGTTCTCATGGCCAAGGCCTGGAATGTCCAGATGCGGGATGACATCGGCCACAAGGAAAACTCCCCCGTGCCGGAGGGTGTCGACTACGACTCATGGCTGGGACCGGCGCCCTGGATTCCGTTTAACGAAAACCGATTCCATTACAAGTGGCATTGGCACTGGCATTTCGGCACCGGCGACGCGGGCAATGACGGCGCGCATCAACTTGACATCGCCCGCTGGGCGCTCGGTGTCGACTATCCCCAGACCGCGAGCGGGATGGGCGGCAAGCTTTACTTTGACGACGACCAACAGACACCGGACACCATGAATGTGACCTTCCGGTCCGGGAAGAAGGCTGTGCTCTGGGAGATGCGCATCTGGAACCCCTACGGCCTGGAGGACCAGGCGAACGGCGTAGCCGTCTACGGCAGCGACGCCACGATTCAGATCGGCCGCTGGAACCGCAGGTGGGGATACAAGCTGTATGACCCCCAGGGCAAACTCGTCGAACACAACGACGACGACGACGAGTCAGACGACCACATGCGCAATTTCGTCGAGTGCGTCCGATCGCGCCAGTTGCCCAACGCTGACATTTCCATCGGGCACCTGTCCGCCCTGTACTGCCACCTCGCCAATATCGTTGCACGCACGGGACGCAACCTGAACTTGGATCAGGAGACGGAGAGACTGATCGGCGACCCGCATGCGAACCTATACGTGAAGCGTAAGTACCGCATCCACTGGAGCACACCTCAGGGCGCGTGAAGCGGTCCGCCCGCCCCCAAGCCGGGTCCGCCGGCATGAACTGTGGACACCCCCGCCCGCGCGACTCAAGCCCAGGACGTTCGTCTGGGCGGCGAACTGGTCAAAAACCGACCCCCAAACCGCTTACAACGCCGTAATCGTTCCGCTCCACAGTCGCGGCGGGCCTGTTGTCAAAGCGGTCGAACAGGCGTAGCGAGTAGGTGAACCTGCCCGCGATCGGAACCCGGAACGTGCTGTCGTACTCCAGACGGATGCGGCCGCTCCCGACCAAGTCCGGATGCATAGTGACGTGCGTGGATAGCTCCACAACCTTGAGCAGGAGAGTCTCCCACTCGATTCCGAAGAAGCCCTCGCCAGCGACTCGGTTCTCCTGTGCGCGAAAGCGCTCATGGACGTAGGCTAAGCCACCCAGCACGGAGAGCTTCGTGTCCCCGCGATCCCGCAACCGCCAGCCGACCCCGCCGCCGAGCCTTGTGCGCAAGTTCAGCTTTCTCCGCTCGTTGCGCTCAAAACCAGAGAGCCCGTAGGTAAAGACGCGGGCATTGACGAAGCGGTCGAGACGCAGGTTGAGCGCATGGCGGCTCTGCGATCGGGCCCCATCCTGGCGTGCGAACAAGGAGTCAATACGTCCGGAGAACTGGTACCGCGCCGACCGGTACTCAGCCCTCCCGCCCAGCGAAGACTGCGTCTGGTTCTGGTTCCCTCGGGCGAGGCTGTGGCCGAGATCGGCCGTCCCATCGAGAGCCCGCAGGATCTTCGCGGGGCCTCGCAGTCGCGTCTCGGGAGCGACGCGCACCACAGAGTCCGAGGCGAGCGCAGCGACGGTGCGACCCTGCTGCACGATCAACGTCTCGGCGCCCTGCCGATGCAATTGACCCGTCAAGCGTCTGCCCCCCTCGGTCAAGACCGAGAGGGTCGTCTCGCTTTCGATTGACCGGACATCCGTCCAGTCGATTCGAACGGCGCCCAGCAGTTCGGACTGCAGCACCAGCGTGCCCTCTTCCAGTCTCTGGATGGAGCCCGTCAGGCGGTCTCCGTTGACGAGAATGACGAGATCTGTGGAATCCGCCGCCGCCGCAAGGCTCGGCGCAAGAATCCAGGGCAGCCAACGGAACATACGCATGCAATTCACTCCCAAGTGGGATACCGGCAACGACGGATCGGATCGGACGCAACCAGCGTTGGCCTCGATCGTTGCCACGGCCCCGTCGCAACGAGCGCCCGCAGTCGGTCGCTACCCTGTTTCAGCGTACTGGAGCCGACTCGGAGGCGTCCTAGCCAATGCCGCTTTCCGGCACTGGCGAACCGAGGAGGCGGCTTGGATCCTACCGGGACGCACTGGGGGACGGATCGGCGTGGGCCCCGGGTTCCGGATACGGCGGAGGAAGGGGAATCAGCCCGTCCGGGTCGAACAACCGACCCGGTAGATAGTCCGACACCCTCGGACCCTCGATCGCGCGGATCTTGATGTTGCGATACCAGACCGGATGATTGTGGTGCGTGAGAGCGATGTGGCCGGGCCCCTTGAACCCGAACCCCGGCACACGCTTGAATTTCGTCTGCTCCACGCGCATGAGGAGTTCCGGCGAGTTGAACTCATACTGAAGGATCTTCTCGCCGTTGAGCCAATGTTCGGCGTGCGTTCCCCGCACCAGAATCTGCGAGCGGTTCCATTGTCCCGCGGGATGCAAGGCCTTGTTCGCGACGGGCTTGTAGAGCAGATAGAGAGAACCGCAGCTCGAAAACTCCCAACCTGGCCTGTGTCGATTGAGCCTCTCGTCGTCCAGCAACTGGTATTCCGGCCCCGTGGCGCGCAGCATGGACCGCCGTTTGGCCTCGGGGCTCAGGTGTGGCCGGTAGCCCGGCCCCGCCCAGGCTTTCTGGACCAGGTACTTGACGCCGCTGTTCCCGCCCTTGACCAACTTCCAGTCGAAGACCAACTCGAAGTTCTCGAACTGGCTGACCGAGACGATGTCCCCTCCGCTGTTGTCGGACAAGGTGCGGAGCGTACCGTCCTCGATAGCCCACGAGTTTGCGGGGAACGAGGTGTTCTGGAAGCCTTCCCAGCCAGCGGATGTGGAGCCGTCGAAGAGCGACTGCCAGCCCGCCAGCTTTTCGGCATCGCTGAGGCGGTTGTGCGCGGCCTCGCCCATGGCGAGCCCCGCGGTCAACATCGAGACAACGACGACACGGAGCATGGTCCAGCCTCGCCGTACAAGAATAGCCGATCCTGCTTCGGAGATCCTTGGGCTGTGGATCTCTGTTGGAAGACACTGCATCGTGTGGACAGCCGTGGCGCCGATCCGGTCCTGGAGTATGGCTGCCGCCCAGCATCGGCCGCATCAATTCTCCCGGGAAGTCGACGGCCGCGGGGTGGTCCAGGGCGACGGGGCTAACCGAGTAGCTCAATCCGGAAGACTGTTTCGGCGGGGGCTGGCGCGGCAGTGGCCACGGCCCCGCTCAAATAGACTCCGGATCCGCCGACGGCGACTTTGTCCCGCCTGTCCGGCGCCTGTCGGTCTCATTCTCAGCTCTTTCCTGCGGCGCCCGATAGCTCAGATAGTCCCTGCACCCAGCGACAGCAACGCCAGTGGAAAAACCTAGTCAGTGCAAGAAACTAGCGAACGAAAAGGAATTCGGCGGTGTTGAGCATGGCATGGGCCAAGTCGGTCCAAACGCCGGGATCGTCGTCCCCCGGCGCCTGCCGCCGACTGGCCTGCTGGGCAAGGAACCGCTCGATCTCCTCGATCTCCTGCTCCAGCGGCAGGCGGCCGTACGCCCGTACGTACATGTCTCGGATCCGGTCGCGTGGCTGTGCGTAGGACTCCAAGACGCTGGCGGCCCACAGAGTGGCCTGTCCACTGACGAATTCATTGTTCAGCATCAACAACGCTTGCGACGCCACAGCCGAGACGCCTCGTCGGCCCGCGGTCGAGATCGGCAAAGGGTAGTCGAAGGCCATGAAAAGGGGCGGCAGGAAGTTCCGGCGCACCTGCACGTAGACGCTGCGCCGGCCCAGCCCGTCCAGCGGGCCGGACCCCGGCTTGCCCCGCCCGTCTTGGTGCTCGCTGATATGCGGGGGAACGCTGGGACCACCCACAGACGGATCGAGCGATCCGGCGACGGCCAGCACCGAATCGCGGATCGCCTCCGCCTCCAATCGGCGCACAGGGAAGTGGGAGAGCAAGCGGTTCGCTGGATCCCGCTGCTTGGATGCCTCCGACGACCGGCTACTCATGCGGTACGTGCTCGAAAGCACGATCACGCGGTGCAGTTCCTTGACCGACCAGCCCGCAGCCATGAAGCGCCTGGCGAGAGAGTCGAGCAACTCGGGATGAGTGGGCCGATCGCCGGTGCGCCCGAAGTTGTCCGGCGTCGCGACGATGCCCTTGCCGAAATGGTGTCCCCACACGCGGTTGACCAGCACACGTGCTGTCAAGGGGTTCTCTTCGCTCGCAACCCACTCGGCGAAGGCCAATCGACCCGAGCCGTCCCGGAAAGGCTGCTGGTCCCTTCCGGCGATCACTTGCAGGAACTGCCGGGGCACGACGTCGCCCAGGTTCTTGTGGTTCCCTCGCACGTGGATCGCTACGTCCGCGGGATTCCAGTCGCGGCTCGACATCGCAAACGACGAGGACGGAGTCCCCGCATCCGCGAGCCGGCGCTGCGCCGTCAGTTCGGCCAACCGGCCCGCCTCCGAGCTGTCCAAGAAGTCGGCCGCACCGACCAGCTTCCGATGCCCCAGGATCCCCACCAGCAGAGCCTCCTCCCCCGGGGAGCGGGACGCGGCGCCAGCCAACTGGATCGCCAAGACCTGATACGCGTCGGCAAGATCCTCCAGCGAGCGAATCGATTCGTCCTGCACCAGCGTTTGGACTTGCGCGTGGAGCGGACCGGCAATCGGAGGGGGCTTGGGGTTGGCCGAGAAGACGACCTGATCGACCGCGATCGCACCGCTCCGGTCGCGGTCGATGATCTCGATCGCGCAAATCCGGCCGCGTTCCTTCGTCATGGCGATCGTGTGCCATTGCAAGCGGCCGCTGCCGTCCGGCATGGCATGGCCGGACTTGTGCTCGTCCGCGATCACCGTGAAGCGGATCGGGGCGATATCCCGGAGTCGCGTGGAATACTTGGGACCCGCCATGCGCACGTGCACGTAGCGCGCAGGCATGCGGAACTTTTCGGTCGTCAACGTTCCGACCATGGCCTCCGCACCCCTGCCGAATGAAACCGCCAAAGCCTGCCCCCGGTGGCCCGTCAGTTCCTGTCCCGGCGGCGCACCGCGCACGGGGCCGGCGCCAAACGCGGCGCCGGTGGAGATCCACTTTCCGAATCCCTGTTCAAAGTCCTCGTAGACCTCGTCGCCGCGCTCCGACCACAGCGGATGGCTACGGTCGGACTTGGCGTTCCAATCCGCCAATTCGCCCCGGACACGATCCATCCAAGCCGCAAAATCCTCGTCTTCCGCGCCCTCCTGCGCGGACCGCGCGAATGGATACAGCGGATGGCTCGGCTCCGACAGCGCGTACTGCAGTTCCGCCGTCAGGCCCGACGCCTCTTTTGCGTCGATGTCCGCGGCGGCCGCGAGCAGCCGAGGGGCAAGTTCTCCCGCACTGCCGGCCAGCGCCGGCTGCAACAAGGCCTCCATGTCTCGGTTGAGCGCACCGATCCGCTGCTCGATCGCCTGGATCGCCCGTACGCGGGCGGGCGAGTCGATGCAGATCTCGCTCATGTGGGTGGAATTCAGGATGCCGAACAGCGAGTAGTAGTCCGCAGTCGGAATCGGATCGAATTTGTGGTCGTGGCACCGGGCGCACGCCACGGTGAGACCCTGCATGGCCTTCGAGAGCACATCGATCTGGTTGTCGATCTGATCGGCCCGCGCCTTGACCGAATCGGTGGGCGAGTTCAGCACCTCCCACAACCAGTACATGCCCGACGCGATCGGATTGACGAAGTGCGTCCCGTCTGCCGCGAGCCTCGGCGGCAGCAGGTCCCCGGCGAGCTGCTCCTTGAGGAATCGGTCGTAGGGGAGATCAGCGTTATAGGACTCGACCACATAGTCCCGAAACCTCCAGGAGTCGAGCTTGTCGTTGTCAAACTCGTGCCCGTTGGTCTCCGCCCAGCGCACCAGATCCAGCCAGTGGCGCCCCCAACGCTCGCCGTAGTGCGGCGAGGCGAGCAGCCTCTCGACAACACGCTCGTACGCATCTGCGCTGGGATCCTCCAAGAAGACCTGGATTTCTCCGGAGGTGGGTGGCAACCCCGTCAGATCGAACGTGACCCGCCGCAGGAGCGTCCGGCGCTCCGCTTCGGGTGCGGGCTGCAGGCTGTCCGCCTCCATCCGCGCCAGAACGAATCGGTCGACCGGCGTACGCACCCAAGAACCACCCCGAACTCGCGGCGGCGCCGGGTCGCCGACCGCTTGGAAGCTCCAAAACTGCTGCCCGCCCGTCAGGTCGATGCCCTCTTGCACGGTCTGGGGCGCGTCCTCGGAGCGCGGGTCGGGAGCCCCCATGAGGATCCAGGTTTCCAAATGACCGATCTCCTGGTCCGAGAGCTTCTCGGTCGGCGGCATGCGCAATTCGAGGGAGCCGTAGGAGACGGCCTGGAACAACAAGCTCGAAGCAGGATCACCCGGTTGGAGCGCCGTTCCGCGACTGCCTCCCCGCAATAGGGCGTCACGGGAGTCTAGCCGCAACTCACCCATCGCCATGGTTTCGGCGCTGTGGCAGGAGAAGCACTTCTCCGCCAGGAGTGGACGGATGTGGCGCTCGAAAAACTCGAACGGCTCGGGAGCCTGGGCGGACGCCGAACCCGCCAGCGCCACGAATCCCGAGCAGAGCAATACGATGCGCGGCATGCGAATCCCTCATCATGATACGCCGCCTGACACCGTACTCGGATCCAAGCGACTCGTATTAGGCGCTTCTGAGTCCCGGGCCGCCGCGACTTGCGGGACGGATTGGGTAGGAAGTTGGCGCGGCAGGGAATTCCAGTACGATTGAGGCAGTGTCAGCCTTGCGCCTCCCCGCACTTCCCGCCGTCTTCCTTTGCGCTGCGTTCTCGCAGGAACCGGGCATGATCCCCCGCTGGCAAGTCGAAGAGCTCGCGGTAGGCGTGGTCCGCAATGTCGAGACGGCGGGCAAGATTGTGGATGCGTTGCGGCCGAAGGAATGGGTCCAGGACGGAGCTCCGCAAGCCTATGTCGAGCAACACACGAAACTGCAGCACGAAATGGAACAAATCAAGCTTGCGGCGCAAGCCCTAGGCCGGGATCCGGAAAAGCTGAGCTATGCGGTCGATACGTTCTTGTGGCTTGATCGCACGGACGAGCTGTTATCTTCGGTCAGCGCCGGTGCGCGCCAGTACTACAACAGCGCGGTAGCAGACCTGCTGGATTCGGCACGCAATCGGAACACGGACAGCATCGCGACGATGAAGCTCTACATACGGCAGCTTGCTGTTCATGTCGAGCAGTCGATGGACGTTGCGCACAGGGAGGCGCAACGGTGCCGCAGCGAGATCATCTCCCAGCCCGCTCGGCCCTGAAGCCGTGCGATTGGCCGGAACGTTCCGCGCGTCACGGCGATCCGCACGTCAGAACTTGCCGGCCCGCTCTTCGTAATGGGTCGGCCTTCCCAGGCTCGGCCCGCCTTCCCGCACCCAGTGGGCCACTCGCTCGATCATCTCGTCCACACTGACGCGGGGTCCCCCAAACAGCGACCGGCAACGGGACGCGTCGCTGAGCAGAGCCGTCTCCTCTTCGCGGCCACGGAACATCGGCTCGACGCCGAACGCCTTCCCGAAGCGCTCCGCCAGCGTGCGCACGCGCAGGCGCTCGAGTCCCGTGACATTGAGAACGAATGGCGGGGACGAGCAGTGTTCGAAGAGCCGTAGCGCTACCGAGTTGGCGTCGCGCTGCCAGACCACGTTGACGTAACCCATCGACAGGTCCACGGGACAACGCTGCCAGACCCTGTCGGCGATATCGCGAAGTACCCCGTAGCGCAGCTCCACTGCATAGTTCAGACGCATGACGGACACCTGCGTGCCGTAACGCTCGCTGAAGTGTCCGAACATCCGCTCCCGGCCCAACACGGACTGCGCGTATTCGCCCAGGGGGCCGACGCCAGCCTCCTCGCCGGGGGCCTGGGCCGCGACGTGACTGAAGGGATACACGTTGCCGCTCGAAAACGCGACGATCTTCGAATCCGCAAACCGCTCCGCCACGAGGGCCGGCATGTACGTATTGGAGGCCCAGGTGCGAATTGGATCGCCCGCTGCGCCGAACTTGTGGCCCGCCATGAAGACGACATTCGGGGCGTCCGGGAGGGCTTCGACCTCATGCCGCTGCAACAGGTCGGCCTGCACGGTATCGATCCCCCAAGCCTCGAGCCTGTGGCGCACCCTCGGATCGGAGAACCGGGCGACACCGAGAATCCGCCGCGGCCGACCCGCTAGGTTCGATGCCCTCCGCGCCAGGCGGGCGAGGCTGGGTCCCATCTTTCCGGCGACGCCCAGAATGATCAAGTCGCCTCCGAGACGCCGCAGCAAGGCGGTGTCCGCCGGAATGGGGAGCGAAAGATCGTCTTCGAGTCGACCGGTATCCACGCCGGTCCGGGCCATCTAGGGTACGCCCGCTAAGTCTTCCGGAAACAGCGCGACCCCTTCCGGCGGCGGAAGCTGCTCTTGCAGCAGTAGCAGCCGCTTGCGCATGTGTTTGCTGGCCAACTGTTTCGGCCCCGCGTCGATGTCGATGTCACAACACAGGCCGTGCAGGTACAGGGTCAACGTATCTTCCAAGGCCTGCGCGCGGTACTGCGACAAGAGGCTCGGCCTATCCTCCGCATCCCACTGCCGGCTGAGCAACTCCCTTTTCAACTGCCAGGAGCCCTCGTGCACTTCGCCATGAGCCTTGGCCTCGAACTCCGCATGCAAGAGCGCATGGAACGGACCGGTAAACTCCTCGCCCGCGTCGTCGACGATCCTGTTGGCGAGGCAGCGGTAGAGCAGGATATGCGCGTCGAACACATCCTCGTCACGGATCGCGAGAAACAAATAGGTCTCACCCTCCGAGTCAACAGACGCCGCGTATCGTTTCGCCTCGTCAGGCGGAGGCTGAAATGCGATCCGGAAACCCGCGTTCCGCTCGCCGTTCTCGGGATCGGTTTCCAGGTACGGAACCAGGACGAGCCGCAGCTTCGGGATGATCTCGGAGAGGCGCGGAGGGAAGGCGCTCGTCGGATCGAGGATCAGCCGCTCGTTTTCCTTCTCGTCCAGGGGAATCACGGAGAAGTACGCCAGTGACCCGGCCAGAGGGATCATCATGTCGCGGCACTGGGACACAAACTCGGCCGTGGTAAGTTTCGTGGATTCAATCGGAAGGGGCTGCATCGGAGCGACAATTCCCCGATTCTAGCAGGCTCCGGCGGGGCCGAAGGACGAGGCGAGGCGGACTGGGCAAGATGTTGCGCTACACTGCTGCCCGACTTCCCGTCACCAGGAAGGAGCAGCCCATGCGTTCCCGTCTTCTGCTCGTCTTGACGGCCTGCGTCGGCTTGTCCGGCCAGACTTCTCTGGAGGTCTCGGCTCCCAAGCGAGAACTACATCCCTACGTCCGAGAAAGACTCGGCGAGTCCGAGCGGACGCTGTTCGACAAGCTGGCGCGCGCCCCACTCGAGGCCCTCTGGTCGCAGTTGGTCGCCCAAGGCTTCGAACACTGCTTTATCAATGAACTCGACGCCCTGCACCCCAACCGCCGGCTGGTGGGCCGGGCGCGCACCATGCGGTACCTGCCGACCAGGCCGGACCTGCGCGAAGAGATCTACGCGCAACGCCGACAGCTCAACTACGTGTCCGCCGAGGAGGCGCAGCCGGGCGACGTGCTGGTCTTCGACGCGGGCGGCGATACCCGTTCGGCCGTATCCGGGGAGATCACCACGATGCGCTTCCTGGCGCGGGGTGGAACCGGACTGGTCGTCGACGGAGCGATGCGAGACGTGCCCGAGATCACCGCCATGCCGTTGCAGGTCTACCAGCGGCGCGGGCAAGCTGCGGCCGTGCGGCCCTCGCTGATGAGTGTGGAATACCAAGTGCCGGTGCGGATCGGTAATGTCACGGTGGCGCCGGGGGACTTGCTGGTCGGCGAGCGCCACGGCATCCTGGTCATCCCGGCGAAGCTTGCGGACGATGTTGCCGACGCAGCCCTTGCCAAGCAAGACCTCGAGGCGTTTCAACGCAGGCTGATGCTCGAAGGCCGCTCGATTTACGGCGTGTATCCGCCGAACGAGAAGACGCTGAAAGAGTATGAGGCTTCCCGCACGCAGCGCCGTGGGCTATAGGAGACTGAGCCCCCGTCTTGAATGCCCGGCAGTTTCTCAGCCCCCACGCAGACCTTAGATCGCCCCCTGGGGCGCGCCGGGGCCGGCCTCGTGGTGGTCCACTGCGCCGGCGAGTCCTCGCCACGTCGCCGGCGCGGCTCCAGTGCTTCGTTCGCTTCCGATTCACTTCAAGCGCTATGAGATTCGACGGACCAATGGGGCGAATCCGGCGGGATCCGAACTCGGAGCGCTTGGCTCGCCGGGTGGCGGACCACAGCCGGGAGCTGCGGCTCGGCTCCGAATTGCGCCTGCTGGCGCGCCCAGCGCCGGCGCAACCGATGAGAAACCGCCCGAATATAATGGTGACAGGCAGGGCCCTCGCCTGCCGCGTCGAAGGGGAACAGATCGGCCCTCGAACCAACATGGTGAACTTGGCGCTGTATGGGAAGCACCCGTTTCCGCTCAACGAAGCCCGCGAGATCGAGTTCCGCATCGAGGCCTTCAACTTCTTCAATCGAAAGCACTTCGGTCTTCCCAACTCGGTCATGGGCAACCGAAACGCGGGCGTGATTGGGGGGACATCGCAGCACAACCGCTAACTGCGGCCCGGCCTGAAGCTGCTGTTCTGAGCCGCAGCCGCCTCTCGAAGCCAGTGGGGCGCAGCGGGCGAATCGGACGCCGCTCCGCACCGCACATACTGGCCTGGCGCTCGGTTTCCGCCACCGCGCGACAAGACTGGACGACGAATCGCTTGCCAAGACAGGAACACTCCATGCACACGCATTCTCTGACTGTTCTCGGGGGCGGCAACACAGCCTTCGCCACTGCCGCGAAGTTGACGTTGGACGGAGCCTCGGTCACCCTGTGCGAGCTGCCGGAGTTCCAAGACTCGATCGAGCCGATCCGTAGATCGCGCCGCATCGCACTCGATGGTGTCGGCGGCCGTGGCGAGGTCACCTTGGACTGCGTCACGACGGACTTCCGAACAAGCTTGGAAGAGAACGAGCTTGCGCTGCTCATTGTCCCCGCCTATGGCCACAGGGCCTTTGCCGAAGCCTGTGCTCCCCATCTGCGCGCCGGGCAGGTGATTGTCTTGATGCCCGGTACGCTGGGCAGCCTCGAGTTCGCCCGCGTTCTCCGTGAGCACGGATCCGCCGCAGGAGTGCTCGTGGCCGAAACCGACACCGCGCCGTATGTCTGCCGCAAGCTGACGCCGACATCCGCGCATATTTGGGGGGTGGTCCAAGCGCTGGGCCTGGGGGTGTTCCCCAGTACGGACGGGGAGCGTGTGCGCGCGCTGGTCGATCGGTGGTTCCCCGGCGTGCAACTCCACCCCAACGTCCTGGCTGCCGGCCTCGCCGCCATGAACCCGGTCGTCCACCCGGCCGGTGTCCTTCTCAACGCCGGACGGATCGAGCGGTCCCGTGGGAACTTCTACTTCTATGAAGAGGGCGTGACTCCCGGAGTATGCCGTCTGATCGACGCGGTGGACCGGGAACGACTGGCCATCGCGCAAGCGCTTGGGATCGAGTTGCCTACGGCGGCCGAAGCCTTCCACATGGCCGGCTTCGGCCCGAAGGGGGATCTTTGGGCGACGATCAACGGGAGCCTCATGCTCACGCAGCTCCGCGCTCCCGGCCAGCTCGAATCCCGCTGGCTGACGGAAGATGTGCCCTATGGTCTCGCGGCCTGGGTTCAGTTGGGACTCCAAGTCGGAGTGGCTTGCCCGGTCATGCGCTCCCTGGTGGACCTGATCTCCAAGGCATTGGGCATCGAATTCTGGCAATCAGCGCGAACACCTGCCGATCTCGGCATTGCCGGCATGGGGAAAGAGGCGTTGCTGGCTTTCGTCCAGACCGGCGCACACGCAAGTTCGGGCTAGTCCGCCCATCGTACAAGCGCAGCACCCCAGAAAACCCTCCGCCTTCGCAGCGCTTGGCGCGAGATTGGGCGAGCGGAACCTCACAACCCGAACCGTCGAAACACTGGTAGGCGCTAAGCGGACTGACTTGGGAATGGTACCGACGGATGGATTCGAACCATCGACCTCCTGATCCACAATCAGGCGCTCTAACCAACTGAGCTACGTCGGCATCGAGCCGGCGGCGCGGGACGATTCGGACGGCTCCCCAGCGCCGCGGGGCGGACTCCTCCACCCTTGGCTCCAGGATACATGATCGCTGCCGCGAACCTGATGCGCCACAATGGTGCCGTGATCGGAAGGCGACGCTTTCTCGCGAGCGGCGCAACGCTCCCCGCGGCGTTGCGCTGTCTGGCGCGGGATCAGGAGGAGTCGCCGCGCTTGCGGCTGGTCTATGCGGCCTCCGCGGCGACGTCCTGGCTGCTGCCCCCCCTTGCGGTCGATCCTCCCCCACGAGTGGTCCTGGACTTCCAGGACAGCGAGTCCGGGGCGATCTGTCAGCTCGCGCTGCAGGTCCGCTTCGAAGGCGAGCCGTGCCTCTTGCCGCTGGCGGTCTGGACGGACGATCGGCATCTGTATTGGCGCGCCCGCGAATCCCTGTGGCTGCCCGTCTCTCGAGGAGCCGTGCAGTGGAACCACGGCCGCTGGACGCTTGCCGTCGACGGCCGGGAGACATTTTTGGCGCAGGCGGACCTCGGAGTTCCGTCCACCGAGTCACGATTGCCGGACTTGCCGCAGATGATCTACCGTCTCTCGCTCGCGCCGGATTGGCCACAAGGGCCGTTGGGCGCGGAGCCCGCTGAGCTGTGGCGCGTGCGGGCTACGCAGTCCCTGCCTTCCCGGGGCATCCCGGCCGGGAGCGTCGTGACGTCTGGAGGGCTGGAGGGCTGGCTTCCAAAGCTTGGCGCTTCGGAGCCGATCGCGGCCAGTCTGGGAGGCGGGAGCATGCCGCACCGGATGCCGCAGCCGGAGTTCGTCTCGCTGCTCGACTCGGCCTGCCTCGAAGCGTTCGCCTTCCGCAGCTACCGTAGCGGTTCGCTCGGCCTGCTCCCACGCGAAGCAGCCGCCGTCACGGAGCGCGAACTGGATGTCTACCGCCGCCAAGATGAAATCCTTCTGTCCGGTCTCCTAATCGTGTCCGTCGACTTGGTGGCCGACAGCGCCGCCCTGGCGGGACGGCTCCCGCCGCCATGCGGTTTAGCGGAGCATCCCTTGGTGCGGGTGCTCGCCCTGCGCGGGCTGGACGACCCAAGCCTGGACGAAGCTTGGCTTCTGATCCAGTGTTCGCTCGAGGGTCGGCAGGTGTGGTACGCAGCCTCGCATCTGCGGCCCGACCTCGATGGATCCGAATTCGGCCGAGAGGTTCTCGGATACCCCACCCAGGACGGCCATGCCGATGTCATTCTCGGAGCGAGCTACTTCACCGCAGGCGCCCGTCGGCAAGGCCGGACTCTGTTCCGCGCCTCGGGGATCTGCATGGGATTCTCGACGGGAACGACTTTGGACGATCTGGAGGTTGCCGCGTTGCGCTTGCGACCCAGGTCGAGCACGCGTCCGCGGGGCGGCGAACTTATTGTGCAGCCCTGGTATTACCAGGGACTGCGACGGCGGGTCCAACCCTCGACCGTCGACGCGGCGTTCCCCGATTCCGGAACTGCCGGGAGCGCTTTGGACGCCTGGACTCGGCTCGGTGCGATCCGAACCTACTCGGCCACAGTGACCGACAGCGCGGACATGCAGCGCCTGCCCGGCGCCGTTGTGTCCGAGATCGAGGAAGTCGGGCCATACTACCGGGATCGCTGCGACGGGCGGCTGCCTTGGGAACGGCAAGGCGCCGGCGGGAGACAGACCGCGTCGGACTAGGTGACTTGGCCACGCGCCTTGCCTAGCCGCTCAGCCAGGGGAACGAAGTCCCGTTCGCCGGGCCCTTGGTAGATCTGGCGAGGCCGGGCAATGCGCTTTTCGGGATCCGTCATCAGCTCTTCCCAGTGAGCAAGCCAGCCCGCAACGCGGCCAATCGCGAACAGGACGGTGAACATCTCCGGCCGGAAGCCCATGGCTTGGTAGATGATTCCGGAGTAGAAGTCGATGTTCGGGTAGAGCCGCCTCTTGACGAAGTAGTCGTCCTCGAGCGCGACCCGTTCCAACTCCATCGCGAGGTCGATCTTGGGGTTCCTGCCGGTGACCTCAAAGACCTCTTCGGCAACCTTGCGCACGATGCGGGCGCGTGGGTCGTAGTTCCGGTAGACACGATGTCCGAACCCCATCAGCCGCCGCTCGCCGGCCTTCACTTGGCGCATGAAGTCGGGGATGTTCTGGACCGATCCGATCGTATCCAGCATCGCCAAGACCGCCTCATTGGCGCCGCCGTGCAACGGGCCGTAGAGCGCAGAGGCCGCCGCGGCAACGCTCACGTAAGGGTCGGCGTTCGCGCTGCCGACCTGCCGCATCGTTGAGGTCGAGCAGTTCTGCTCGTGCTCGGCGTGCAGGATGAACAAGGTATCAAGGGCCCTGCCCAGGATCTTGCTGTCCTCCGGCTTGGGCTGTCTGCGCGTCCCGTTCCAGAGCATGTGGATGAAGTTCTCGGTGTAGCTCAACTCCCAATCCGGGTTTGGATACGGATAGCCCTGACTCTTGCGGTAAACATACGCAGCAATCGTTGGGATCTTGCTCACTAGGCGCACTTGCTGGCGGTACCGATTGCTCCGACTCTCGATCTTCTTAGCGTCCGGATAGAACGTCGACAAGGCGGCTACAGTACTGACCAGCACACCCATCGGGTGTGCGTCGTAGAGGAAGCCGTTCATGAATTTCTTGACGTTCTCATGGACCCTGGAGTGTTCGATGACCTCCTGATCCCAGGCTTCGAGTTCTTGCCGGGTGGGTAGCTCGCCGTTCAGCAGCAGATACGCGACCTCGGTGTAGGTGCAATTCTCGGCAAGCTTCTCGATCGGATAGCCCCGGTAGCGCAGAATCCCGCTCGAGCCGTCGATGTAGGCGATCCGGCTCGTGCAGGACGCCGTGTTTGTGTAGCCCGGGTCATAGCTAAGCATGCCGAACTCGTCTGGATCGCGGCGGATCGGACGGAGTTCGAGAGCCCGGATCGAAGCTTCCGTGATCGGAAGCGTGTAGGTCAGGCCGGTGCGTGAGTCGGTGATCGTCAGCTTGCCTTCGTCCAAGACCGCCTCCTCCAGGCGCGATGCACGGCTCCGGGCCGGAGTGTCCAGAATACCAAATGCTGTTTTCGCCAATGCGTCGGCGCAGGCCCCCTGGGCCCGCGAGCGACGAGGCGAGCACTGGATCCGCACTTCCGGATCGACCAAGGCGTCCGTTCATTGTACGTCGAGCCGCGGATCTGGAGAGGCTGGATCGCCGGGAGAGCACAGGCGGCGTCGCTGTCGCGAGACGATTTCCTCGACTTCTCCCATGCCGGCGGCCTCCAACTGCGCTTCCTCGTCTTCGACGGCCGCTTCACCACCTACGCCTGCCTCAAGCGTCTCAACCAGGACGGCATCCTCTTCGTCACCGTCCGCCGCCGCGGCCGCCACCTCGTCCAGGCCGCCCAGGCCGTCCCGCCCGCCCAGCGCAACAAGATCCGCGTCCCCGTCCGCAACGGCACCCGCCTGCTCGAAGTCGTCGAATCGACGTCGGGTAGGGCGCTGGCGCGCGCACTCTTAGGCGGAGGATTTCCAGTCCTGCCCTTTCGGTTGCAGGGTGGGTTCTCAGTTCCGCCTTAAGCCACGTTTCCAGCCGCCCTCCCTAAAATTCCGTACGTCGGGTTTTCCCACAGTACGGCTTCAAGCATCAGGCACCTTGCAGTTCGGCACGCAGCCTTCCGCAGGGCCGTCGGGGTTAAGGCCGATCCCGCCATACGCCCGCTCGGCTCCCGCGTTTGCTCCGCCCTTCGACCGCCACGCCCGCCGCAAGGGTACCCGCCACTGTGTGCGGCCCCCACGGCTGTGTCGCCGCCACCTGAGCCCAGAGGTCCTCGCTCCGTCCGGGTTGTGTTGTCCCGCACGTCCTCGCTTGGCGACCTCATCCGCCAGTCAGGAGCACTCCGCGCCACTTCCCGGCTTCCGCCGGTTATAGGCCCGGTCCTTGACATTCCTAGGATCATCCTGTCTGTCCTCCTGTCGGGTGGGGCACTGGCGCGCGCACCCGTAGGTGGAGGATTTCCAGCCCTGCCCTTTCGGTTGCAGGGTGGGTTCTCAGTTCCGCCTTAGGCCGCGTTTCCAGCGCCCCCCCTAAAATTCCGTACATCGGGTTTTCCCACGGTACGGCTTCAAGCATCAGGCACCTTGCAGTTCGCTACGGAGCCTTCCGCGTGGCCGTCGAGGTTAAGGCTGATCCCGCCATGCCCCCGCACGCGTCCCGCGTTGACTCCGTCCTTAGACGGCCTCGCCCGCCGCTGGAGAATCCGCCCCTGTGTGCGGCCCCTCGGCTGCGCCACCGCCACCTGCGCCCAGAGGCCCTCGCTCCGCTCGGGTTGTGTTGTCCCGGGCCTCATCGCTTACCGGCCTCATCCGCCAGTCAGGAGAACTTCGCGCCTTTTCCCGGCACCGCCGGTTATAGGCACGCTCTTTGACATTCATTGGATCATCCTGTCTGTCCTCCTCACCTTCCGGGCTTTTACTGCTGCACTGTCCAGGATTGCCGCCTTCAATACGCCGGGCGCCCCGCTGCGTGCTCCTCAGTTCTTCCGCAGCGGCACTGGCCATCGGGTACAAGTGAGACCCTTGGCAACTCCATTCGCCCCGCCAATCAGCTCCGTGCGGGAAAGTCTTTTCGGCGCTTCATTCGTTCGCTCTCGCTACGGCCCTCCTGCTTGCTCGCCCCCCGGGCTGACCAGTCCGGTGCGACCTTCCGGCCCCACCGGCCTCCCAGGGCTTTTACTTCCGGGCTTTCAGGTCACCGGGTCACCCCATGTGCCTGCCGGATATCACTACGGCACCAAACTGAGAATTGTGCCGGCGGGACTTTCACCCGCTAGTGCTTCAGCTAGCCTCGCTGCTCCACCTTCCGGACTTGCGCTGCTGCTCTCTCCAGGATGGCCGCCTTCAGTACGCCGGGAACCCGGCACGTGCACCTCTCAGTTGCTTCCGCACCGGCACTGGCCATCAGGTAGGAGTGACACCCTTGGCATCTCCGATACTCCGCTTCAATCAGCTTCATGCGGCAGCAGATTTCGACGCTTGATCCGTTCGCTCTCGCTACGGCCCTCCTGGTTGCTCGCCCCCCGGGCTGACCAGACCGCCACGACACGAGGCCGCGTGGCCTCCCAAGGCTTTTACTTCCGGGCTTCCAGGTCGCCGGGTCGCCCCGTGCGCCTGCCGGATATGACTACGGCGGCAAACTGAGAATTCCGCCGGCGGGACTTCCACCCGCTAGAACAGCAGCTAGTCTCGCTGCACCACCCCGCTGCGCCACTACGACGGCGAGCTCCGCCAGATCGCCGTCTTGCACGGGGCCAGCCGGCCCGCCCTGCTGATCACCAATGACTTCCAGTCCAGCCTCGCCTCCCTGCTCCGCCGCTACGCCCAGCGCTGGCTCGTCGAGAAGTCCATCTCCGAGCAGCTCGCCTTCTTCCATCTCAACCGGCTCTCCTCCTCCATGGTCATCAAGATCGACTTCGATCTCGCCATGACCGTGCTGGCCTACAATCTCTACCGCCTGCTCGCCCTCGAGCTGCCCCCGGGCTACCGCCACGGCACGGCGCAGACGCTGTTCGAGTCCCTGCTCGAAACCGGGGCGGACATCCAACTCGATCCCGACCTGTGCACCGTATCGCTGAAGAAGAAACGCAACCTGCCCGCCCTGATCGAGGCCCTGGGCACGGCCCCCTCCGAACCCTTACCTTGGCTCGGCAACCGTCGCGTTGCCTTCAACGGTGCCTCGCGCGCCTGACCGGCGGGCCGACCGGCCCTTCCAGAATTAGGCCCTATACATGCCGTGAAAATCAGTGACGATGCACGGGGGCTATAATCCGGTGGGGAGCCGTTGTCCCCGAGGAGGTGATCCGTGACCCGATTTCGTGCGACACGCGCCGTCTTGTTGGCGTTTTTGGCCCTGGCGGTCTCGGCTGCGTATGAAGTGGTCAGGACGGAAGAGTTGATGGTCGGAGCCGCCAATCGTCTGCTCGAATCCCTGAACCGCATGCAGCGCATGGGAACGATCTTCCCTATGGACGCTCCAGAGCGCACGAACTGGCATTACTTCCCCGAGCCGGGCTTCGCCAATGAGTACGGGTACATCCGCAACGGGATCACGTTCAATGACATGGAGCCCAAGCAGCGACATCTGGCCTATGGATTGCTTAGCACCGGCCTGGGCCGATCGGGTTTCGTCAAAGCAATCAACGTCATGGCGTTAGAAGAGATCGTGCGCGTGATCGAAGATGACCACACCGGTTATCGAGACACGGAGCGCTTTCACTTCACAGTGTTTGGGACCCCGTCCCTCACGGGCGATTGGGGATGGCGCGTGGAAGGCCACCACCTCTCGCTGCACTACGTCATCCGCAACGGGAAACTGGTTGCGGCGAGTCCGACGTTCTTCGGCGCCAACCCGCATGAGGTGGCGCAAGGGTTGCACAAGGGCATGCGCGCACTCGCACGGGAGGAGGATCTCGCCCGAGGGTTGCTCAAGTCCTTGGACCCGTCCCTGCAAGAGAAGGCGATCTTTGACAAGCAAGCTCCCTTCGACATTGTGACTCTGGCGGACAAGCGCGCGGCACTCGAAGGCGAACCGCAGGGACTCGCGGCTTCCCAAATGAGCGACAGCCAGTACGCGCATTTACTCGATCTCATCGCGGAATACGCCTACGCCATGCCTCCTGAGATTGCAGCGCGGCGGATGAAGGCGGCTCAGGAAACGCCCCGCAGTCAACTTGTCTTCGGCTGGGCTGGCGACATCGAAAGGCCTACGGTCAAACCGACCGAGATCGGTAGCAAGACGACTGAAAACCGCCACGTTGCCGGGAACTACTACCGCATCCAGTCTCCGACGTTCTTGATCGAATTCGCCAACACGCAGAACCAGAGCAACCACAGTCACGCGGTTTGGCGCGAGTTCGAAGGGGACTTCGGCTACGACGTGCTGGCAGCCCACTTCCGCGGCGGCGGCCACAGTGTCGAAGACACCGCCGCCGGCGACTGACCGAGGGGGCGCAGGACGGAGGCTTGCGCGCGTACAAGCCCCCGCGCGCGCAAGAGAGCGTCGGCATCGAGCCGGAACCGATCCATGTAGCCGGAAGTCAGCGCCTCGCGGTCTAGGTCATTCCCCTGCCGACTCGCCGGCTTAAGCTTCGAGCGGAACCAGGAGCCTCCCGCGACGGCCTATTCCTTCAAGGAGAAAGCAGCCGTCGCCATCGTCTTCTCCCACATCAGCGCGAGCTTTCCGCCTCTCTTCGTCATGTCGAGGAATGCGACGGTGAACTGCGCGTACGACACAGGCGATCCTCCCACATCCATCCCGACCCGGAGGACATCTCGATCGGCGGTGTACTTGTCGGCGCCCCAGAGCCCGTCTCCCGGATCTCGGAAGTTGTCCTTGGCTGTGTGCGTCGAAAGAATCAGCGTCCAATTGCCTTCCTTCAGATCGACGAATAGGCTGTATTCGCCCGCCGGTAGGACGTTGTCGCCGAAGTTGAGGTCCGCCTCGGTCATGAAGCGGGTCGATTTGTTCGCCCCTGCGCGCCAGACAGGTGCTCCGGCAGAGACTGCCTTGCCGTAGGCATCGCCCGCGCCGAAGATGTTGGTTCGCCCGCGCAGGATGGGCCGGCCATAGTCGACAGTGACCCATTGGCCCCCGACGTATCGGCGTTCTTGATACTCGCCGCCCAGCTGGACAGCAGCCTCCCCTCGAGGCGACATGGGCCGCTGCGCCAGAGCCGCGCTCTCGCTGAGCAGGACAACTGCGGCAATCAAGACAAGCTTCACGGAACACATGGGAAGCCCCTCCTTGGCGAGGCGAAGAGTCATGGCCTTCAGCCTAGCAGGACCAGCGAGCGTCCGCGTGTCGCTGCAGCGATTCTCAGAATGGGGGGTCTGACTCGTGTGGGGTGGAATCTGCGAGCGTTTGTGTGCGCCGTTGGAACCCGTTGCGGGGTGATCGGACGGCTGTTGAGTCGGTATCCGGGGGGGCGAGTCGTCTGGCAGCGGCAATGACGCGGTCATGGACTTGCCGCAACGCACCCCCGCTGAGGGCCTCTGGAAGAGGAGCCTGTCGCGGGCAGGATGGCGGGCAGGTTGCGTCATGAGGGGGCGCACGCGGGCGCCCCGGGATCGGGCGGTGGCGGGCGCTTCCTCAACACGGTCTCGAACAGGGCGGTCCAACTGCGGAAGCAGAACCACTCCGTGAGGAAGCCCAGGGTCGCGAAGAACTTGCGCCGGGTGCCGACGCGCGCCCGGCATTGCCGCCACAGGTCGGACACGCAGTCCAGGACCGCATGCAGCGCGAAGGCGAACAGGTTCAGCGTCGCGAGCAGGTTCGCCAAGCCGTCCTGGCCGTGCCCGAAGTTGTGCTTGAGGTGGTAGCCCTGCCGCGCCAAGCAGTTGAACTGCTCGTTCTCGATTTTCCATCGGGCGCGGCCCGCCCGGGCGATCGCGGCCACGGTGTCGGCCGTGACCTCCAAGCTGGTGAAGAACGAATTGTGATAGGTGCGCTCGCCGTTGCGGCAGATCTCGAAGTCGATCCAGGTGCCCTTCAGGGCGTCGTCGCCGGCGCGCAGCGGCACGTTGTTTCTCCACTGGTAGCGATGGGACTCGACCTGCTGGCGCTGGTTGCGGGTGCGGACCCAGCCGGTGGACCAGATGCGGCGGTTGGGGAGCTGTTTGTATAACGTCTTATGGCTGCTAGGCTTACAGATGAAGAGGAAGTCCGCGCCGAGGTCGGCGACGAGGGCGCAGAGGGGCTGGCAGCAGTACAGATCGTCGCCGAGCAGGACCGGCCGGTAGGGGAGCAGAGCGGGGATGTGGGCGGGCAGCCAGCGCTTGGCAGCGTTGCGCTCGCAATCCTGCTTGCGCTGGTCTTCGGTCAGGTCGGGCCGGTTGGCGGCGGGGTCGTGCTGGGGCTGCACGAACAGCGGCAGGAGCGGGAGGACGCGGTTGTGGCCGTCGGCGACGACGGTGGCCGCGAGCATGGTATGGAAGAACTGCTTGGTTTTGTGCTTGCCGACATGGCGGGTCGAGCACTGCTCGCAATGGATGGAATCCGAGCCATGGAACTGGATGCCGTCGAGGGCGATGAGGAGGCGGCCGTCGAGGCGCAGGAAGGGCTCGAGGCCCCCTTGGTCGCGGACGGTGTCGAGGCAGAGGGGGAAGAGGTCGGCGAAGAGGGAGGGGTCGAGACCGTCGAGCAGATTCCTAATCTGATTGTCACTCGGAATCT
Organism: Bryobacterales bacterium; assembly: GCA_965218615.1. Classification (GTDB taxonomy): domain Bacteria; phylum Acidobacteriota; class Terriglobia; order Bryobacterales; family UBA6623; genus VXMF01. Next base: position 2,024,882 of record CBDCLH010000008.1, on the reverse strand, counting down.
TGCTGACACCGAAGAGGGAGTGGCAGTTGGAGCGGGCGGACTCCTCGTGCATGTGGCGCTGGAAGTCGAGGAAGGAGGGGGACTGGAAGAAGAACGTGGAGAGGGCGCAGGCAGCGGCATCGGAGACGGCGTAGCGCTTGTTGGAGCCGGTACGGGGGTCGGGCAGGGCGGAGGCGGCTTGTTGGAAGCGGTCCAGAAGGGACTCGAGCACTCGGGCATTGGAAACGGGGGACACACTTTATGTTTGAAAGCGGTGCCCGCAAAGTCAAGTCCCCAGAAACTGGTCCCTTGCTACCGGCCCCTCAGCGGCTCCCGAGACAAAAAAGGCCAAATTGAGAATTACTGGTGTCGCTGGATATCTTCGCGGGGCGCCTTCCTGTAGCGGAAAGGGCCGTTTTTCGTATCGGAGTCCCGGCTCTGCGGAATGCGCGAGTATCCCTGGGAGCCTGTCCGGGACAGATCTTGCGAGGTTGGCAAGCGAGTTCCCGACCCGCTGAGTGGCGCGCCGCAAGCGCCTCGGCGCCAGCGTAGCCCTGGAAACCTGCTCGCGAACTTGTGCGAAACTCTCTTAGGTCGGCTCTTGCATTCGGCAGGCCGCTCCATCTCCATGCCTGCTCTGCGCTTTGACGAAGCTCGCGCTACCATCTTCGCGCGCATTCGCGAACGCAGCACCGCACCGGCGATTGAAACCGTACCCTTGGATGAGAGCCCCGGGCGCGTCCTGGCGCGGGATGTCCGAGCGGACCGGGACTACCCGCCCTTCAACCGGTCCGCCAGGGACGGTTTCGCCGTGATCGCGGGTGATGTCGCCGGGGCGCCGGCCACGCTCGAGTTGCTCGGCGAGACGCGTGCCGGCGAGCCGTCACGCTTCACCCTCAAGTCCGGCCAGACCGTCGAGATCATGACCGGGGCCCCCGGTCCACAGGGCGCCGACGCGGTTGTGATGGTGGAGCACTCCAGCCGCGACGGAAGCCAAGTCACATTGCACAATCCAATCGCTCCCGGGCGCAATCTCATCCTGGCCGGATCCGAGGCGCAGCGGGGTGGTTGCGTGCTGCCGGCGGGCACCCGCATCGGATACCCCCAGGTCGCCCTTCTGGGGACGGTTGGATGCGCCCAGGTCCCTGTCTACCGCCAACCGGAGGTGGCCGTCCTCTCCACCGGGGATGAAGTCCTCCCCGTCGACGCGCGTCCGGAGCCGTATCAGATCCGCAACTCGAACGCGCACTCGCTGGCTGCCCAGGTCCGCCGGCGCGGCAGCCGGGCTCGGATCCTCCCCGTCGCCAAGGATCGCCTCGAGGAGACGCGACAGCTGATCGAGGAGGGTCTGCAGAGTGATTTGCTACTGCTGTCGGGCGGCGTCTCGATGGGCAAGCACGACTTGGTCGAACAAGTGCTGACCGACCTCGGCGCCGAGATTTTCTTCACCTCGGTCCGGATTCAGCCCGGCAAGCCGCTGGTCTTCGCCCGCATCGGCGAGACACCCGTGTTTGGCTTGCCCGGCAATCCGCTCTCGACCATGGTCACGTTCGAAGTCTTCGCATCCATCGCCGTAGATCTGCTTGGTGGTATGGCGGGGTCTTCCCTACCCTTCCAACGCGCAGCGCTGGCCGGCCCCTTCAGCCATAAGCCGGTCCTAACGCGTTTTCTTGGCGCTAGGCTTGAAGGAGAGTACGGCGCGGCGCGTGTACGCGCCGCCCGGGGACAGGGGTCGGGCGACGTCACGGCATTTGCGCGCGCGGATTGCCTGCTGGTCGCCTCCGAGAACCGCGGCTCGTGGGACGCCGGGGACACCATCGAGGTGATGCGGCTATGAGCGATTTCACGCATTTCGACGAGGCGGGCGCAGCCTCCATGGTCGACGTGGGGTCCAAGCCGGCCACCAAGCGCACGGCGCGGGCCCGTGCTTTCGTCAAGATGCGGCCCGACATCCTCGGCGCTCTGCCGGAAAACCCGAAAGGCAACCCCCTGGAAATCGCCCGCGTCGCCGGCATCCTGGCCGCCAAGAGAACCTCCGACCTGATCCCGCTTTGCCATCCCCTGCCTTTGACCCACGCCGATGTGGCGACAGAAGTCCACGAGGACGGCGTTGCCATCAGTGCGACGGCGTCGACCGTAGCCCCAACGGGCGTCGAGATGGAAGCCATGACGGCAGCTGCAGTTGCAGCGCTCACGGTCTACGACATGTGCAAGGCGCTCGACAAGGGCATCGAGATCCAGGAGGTTGTGCTGCTGGAAAAGACCGGCGGCAAGAGTGGGAGCTACCTCCGAGGCGGAGCGCCCCGTGGAGACGCAGCCGTCCGCGCCATGGGCGAAACTGATGGAAGCAGACCCGATGCCAAGCGCCCTGCATAACGTGATCTCACCCGCGAACCGTTTCGCGCTTCTGATTCCTCTCGCCTGCACCGCGCTGCACGCGCAGGGCAACGGCGATCTGTTCGACCCGGAGACCTTGTTCGAGTCGGACCAGCCCGCCATCTTCCTCGAGGAGATCGACGAGGTCACGGTCCCGCTTACGGTCCGCAGCCCGAACGACGACTACATCCACGACATGATCAAGGAAGACTTCACGATCTACGACAACGACATCGAGCAATCGATCATTGGGTTCGACGTGAGCTTTCTGCCGATCTCCATGGTCATCTGCGTCCAGACGAGCGACCGTGTCGAAGGCATCCTGGGCGACATTCGCAAGACCGCCTACCTCTTTACCGAACTCGTTCTTGGGGAGCACGGGGAAGCAGCCGTGCTGACCTTCGACAGCCGCATCAAGCTCCTGGAAGACTTCACGAACGACACCAAGAAGATCGACAAGGCCCTCAAGAACATGCGCATCGGGACGTCCGCCGTGGCCCTGGCGGACGCCATGTACAGTGCGATCCGCATGCTGCTGAAGCGGCCCCAGAATCACCGCAAGATCATCGTCGTGATTTCCGAATCCCAGAACAACGGGAGCCGCATCGGCCTTGGGGAAAGCCTCCGCACGGCGCAGCTATACAACATGACGGTCTACCCCGTGCGCCTCTCGACCCTCTCGGCGCGCCTGAGACGCAAGCCCGAGGTCCGTCCCTCCAATATCCCGGCCGGTATCGTCGTCCGACCCACCATGCCCGGAACACCCAATACGCCCACCGCCCGGCAACAGAGCGGTTACAGCATCACGCCGAACATGATCCCGATCATCATCGACCTGGTGCGCGGCGTTAAGAATATGATCTTCGACAACCCGCTCGAGGTCCTGGCGCGGGGGACCGGCGGACGCGATTTCAGCCCGCGCACCACCAGTGGAGTGCAGGAATCCATCATCCGTATCGGGGAAGACATCCGCAGCCAATACCGCCTCAGCTATCGGCCGAACAACCTCAACGAACGCGGCATCTACCACCGCATCCGGGTGGACGTCCCATACAACAAGCTTCGAGTCCGCCACCGCGTGGGCTACTTTCACGGCCCGACGCCGGTCCCGGACGGTGCGTCAGCCGAACCTCTTGAGACCCTCGAAGCTCCCTAGCGAACGGGCGTCATTCTCGGGCTTCGGCGACCTGCCGCGTCCGTATCCATCCTACGTTGCAGTCCGCAATGCAGGGGTCCGGTACGATTCGACCCGAATGGGCGCGCAAGCCACTGTGCTAGAGTCGGAGTTGAGATGGGTATTCCGAACGCCAGACAGTACTCGATCTATCACCCCGAAACGGGCGAGCGAGCGAGCGTCGTGGCGGTGCTGCCGAAGGGCGCCGATGTGAAGGCGTACCTCGGCGACGCGACCAAGCGCTTCGACTGGCAGACCTGGGCCGATCAGAAGGGCAAGCTGAAGAGGGTCCGCATCGGCCAGCAGAAGCAGAGACGGCGTTAGGTCGTCACACGCGGGCCGGTAGCCCACCGGCGTGGTTCTGTAAACACAGGGGCCAGCCGTGCTGCAGCCAATCTCGGCTGGATGACGTCCTCGTTGTATTGAGGCTCTCGTATGAGCAACCACCTCGCCCTCGCTGGGTTTCTGTTGGCGTCTCCGGCTGCGCTTGTGGCGCACGGTGGCCAGCCCAGCGACGCGGCGGCTTCTGGAGCGCAACAAGATGTTCGATCCGGCGATCGTCCAGGTTGCTGAGAGCGTCTCTACCGCCATCGGCTACCAGGTTTCGCCGAACTCGATGATCGTCGGGGCCCACGGGGTCATCATGGTCGATCCGGGCCCGATGCCCACCGCTGCCCGCAAGGTCCGGGCCGAGTTCGATAAGATCACTCCGCTTCCTGTGCGGGCCATCGTCTACACCAACGGGGCGTCCGCCTTCCACGAGCCCGGTCGCGGCATCGAGGTTTGGGCGCGCGCGAACTTCGGCTCGCAAATGGCTCTCGTCCGCCGCGAAGGCCTGGGAGGGAGCCTGCGCCCCTCGCACACCCCGGGGCAGTGACCTGCCTCCGGAACAGCGCATCGGGGCGGGCATCGCAATCCCGCCTGAGCGCCGACCCTCAGGCAATATGATCCGGGACGGCTCGCGTTCAGCCCACCCACTGCTTCGCCGAAGCCCGCAAGGAACTTCGGATCGCGGGCGTGCGCCTCCAACTCGCCGCCGCTCTGGGCGAAACCGCGGATCAGCTCTGCGTCTGGCTAGCTGAGCAACGGGTTGTGTTCGCGGGGAACAGCATCTATCAGTCCTGTCCCAACGTCTACCGTCTGCGGGGAATGGCCCGACGGTCTCTCCGCGATTGGATCGCCAGCGTCGACAAGATGCTGCAACAGGATCCCTTGCGCGTCGTAGGCGGCCGCACTACGCCGATTCGAAACAACGCGCGCCAAGCGCTCACCCACTACCGCGACGCCATGCAGTGGATGCTCGACAGGACGCTCGATGGAATGCGGCGATTCATGGCGCCCGACGAACTCGTCGAGGATGTCCAGCTGCCGGAGCGCTTCGCCAGCTTGGAGTATCTCGCCGACTACTACGGCAGCGTCGAGGGCGCCGTGCGGGACCTTAATGCGCAGGATCTGGGGTGGTTCGACGGCAACCCCTTGTCCCTGCATCGCGAGAGCCCCACCATGCAATCTCAGCGTATCGCCGATCTGGCTGGCGGTCTGGAGGCGCTTCGGGAGCAGGCGCAAGCGGCCCCATGCGGAACGACGACCCGCTGGGCGCCGCGCAACTGCTGCAACACGTGATCCGGCTGCGTCCGGATGACCGCAATGCCAAACTGCGAATGGCGGATGCGCTGCGGCTCGTCGGCGAACCGACCTTCGATGCGCCCCTGCGGAATTACGCGCTCTCGACCGCGAACCGGATTCGCAGCCAAGCCGTGGACGAGCAGGAGTCCGCAACGCTACAGCCGCGCCTGGAGCACCCGCATGGCTTCGACCGCCGTGGAGGCGACTTCGTTGTTGCTGTCCCGGGTCAAGTTCTGCAGGTGCGGAAGACTCTCGGCGGTGCCGCTCTGCGACAGGACGAAGGCTAGGTGACGGCGCTGCGGCACAGTCCCTGTCGAAAGCGGCACGTAGAGCCTCTTGAGGACCTCGGTGTTCCGCGACAACTCCACCAGGAACGGACGCGCCTCCAGACGGTGCACGTTGGAGTTGAGGCCCTCGACTAGATAGTCGAGCCGCACCAGATTTCCCATGAGCGCCGCGGCGAACGCCAGAGACAGCTTCACCGACATCGCTTTCTCGAGTGAGAAGTGGTGATCCACGACCCGCAGATCGTCTGGGTGACCGATGCGGGCCAAGCCCTCCGCGGCGGCCGCCCGCATGCGTTTGTCCTTGTCCGTAAGGAAGCGCAGGAACAGGTCCCGCTGTCCGTTCTCGGAGATCTTGGCCAGCGCGACCAGCGCCTGCTCGCGGATCCGATCCTTGTCGCTGTTCTCGATGATCACGATGAGTTCGGGCACCGCTTCCCGCGTCCGCAGCTGCCCAACCGTCCGGATCACGGCCTCCTGCACTTCGGCATCGAGATCACGCAGGAGAAAGACAATGCGCGGCCCCGCCGCCGGATCCAGGATCTTCTTGATCGCCAGCACGCTCTCCAGGATGATCATGGTGTTGCGCGTGCGGACTCCGTCCAACAGAGCATCCAGCGCGTCCCTGCCGAGCAGGATGCCGAGTGCGCGGGCCGCGTTGGCCCTCGACTCCTCGCTCGCACCATTCCGGAGCACGTCCGCGATCGCCGTGATCACTTTGGGGTTGATCTCGATGTAACTCGAAACCGTGACTGGGTTCGGCTTGGCGAAGCGCGTGCGGAGGGTGGAGGCGAATCGGCGCACCGAGGTGAGCCAGCCGGATTTCACATAGTCCAGCAAATAGAAATGCACCAAGCCGTCGACGGCCAACGCCTGCACCCGCGGTGAAGGGTCCAAGGTCGCCTCGATCAACAGCGGTTGCGCATCGATCGCGCGGACCTTGATCAGGGCTCCCACGGCCGCCATGCGGACTTCTTCGGATTCGTCCTGCAGTAAGGGAGCAAGCAGGTTGAACTGGCGGAAGCCTTCGTCCGCGTCTCCGAGCTTGCGAGCCGCATTCGCGCGGACGCTTGGGTCGGGATCCGCCAATTCGACCTCAAACGGAGTCTGCGCGCTCGCCGCGAGCGCCACGAGCAGCCAGCAGCCAGCAATTCGTCGCCAAGCGTTCATGGTTTCCTCACAGTGCGGTACAGCTCTCTTCGCTTGCGCCAGTCCCGCTATACGTACTCCAGCCGAACGTTCCGCGGGATCAGGCCCGCGGCGAATCCCATGTCCAGCAGCCGCTGGCCCGACTGCAGGACTTCGGGCGCCATCTCCGTCGTGTGGTCGTTGACGTACATCCCGACGAACCGGTCCGCCAAGCCCGGTTCCAGGTCCCGCGAGAACTGCAAGGCATACTCCAGCGCCTCGGCGCGGTGCTGCAACGAGTACTGGATGCTCTCCGAGAGCTTCCGGCGAGCCTCCTCCTGGGTCGTCCGCGGCAGGCTGCGCAGGATACAGTTGCAGCCCAGCGGCAAAGGCAGTCCCTGCGTTCGCTTCCACCACTCCCCCAGGTCGACGACGCTGTGCAAGTGGGCGGCTCCATACGTCAATTGGCCCTCGTGAATGACCACGCCGGCATCGACATCCCCGCTGGCGACGGCGTCAAGGATCTTGTCGAACTCGCAAACCACTGGCTCGATATCGGAGTCATAGAGCTTTAGCGTCAGGTAGGCGGTGGTGAGCAGGCCCGGCACGGCGACCCGCTTGCCAGCCAGCGTTGCGGGATCCAGCTTCTGCGAGGCGACCACGATCGGCCCATACCCGTCTCCTACGCTCGAGCCTGCCGCCGTCAAGACGTAGCGGTCGGCGACATAAGGGTAGGCATGGTAGGAGATCGCCGTCATGTCATAGCGTCCGACCTGCGCGTCCTCGTTCAAAGACTGGATGTCCTTGAGCACGTGCCGGAAGGCGAGTAGATCCGACTCAATCTTACCCGTCGCGAGGGCATAGAACATGAAGGCATCGTCGGCATCGGGGCTATGGGCGATGGAGAACTCGCACTTACCTGCCATGACGGTTGCTAGACTCAGAGTACCAGACGAGTCCCGAGGTCCGTGCCTGAGCAAACGATAGTTCCCAAGCGCGTCCTGGCCGCGATTCCCGACCTTTTCTTCAGCTCGAAAGTCAGCGGCGCGGCCCGCCAGCTCGGCATCGACGTCCAGATCGCGGACTCCCGCGAAACCCTGCTCCAGCATGCCGTGCGGGGACCGGACCTGCTCCTGATCGACCTGGACGCGTCGACCCTCGACGGGATCGGCCTCGTGAAGGAATTGCGCTCCCTCAAGCTCCCTCGACCGCTGCGACTGGTCGCGTTTGCGAGCCACGTGCACAGCGATCTCCTGGAGGGCGCACGGGCGGCCGGTTGCGATCAGGTGCTGACCCGGGGAGCCCTGGCCGCGAACTTGCCGCAAGTTCTCGCCGCGCTCTGAGACCCTACCCGGCAAGCGACGGGGGTCAGGTCGCGACAGGGTTGATCGGGATCGGTGTGCGGGAGCCCTCGACGACCACGATGCCGCTTGCCGAGACATGGTGGCGCTCGCGGTCGCTCGCCTCGTCGTACCCGATGCGCGTTCCCGGCGGAATGCGCGCGTTCTTGTCGATGATGGCCCTTCGGATCTTCGCGTCTGCGCCGATATGACAGCGGGCCATGACGATCGAATCCTCGACCGAGGCGCCGCTGTCGACGAAAACACCCCGGCCAAGCACGGACCGGCGGACAACCGATCCGTACAGAACGCAGCCTTCGGAAACCATCGAGTCCTCGACCTGGCCCCGGTTGCCGGCTTCGTCCGCACAATAGCGCGAGGGAGCGGTCGGGTATTGCGCCGTGCGCAGGGGCCAATCCGGGTTGTGCAGGTTTAAGCCGGGCTTGATGGAACGCAGGTCCATGTTCGCCTCATAGTAGGCTTCGACGGTGCCGACATCGCGCCAGTAGCCATGATTCTCGGAGTTTTCGCCGGGCACGGTGTTGGTGAGGAAGTCGTACGCGTACAGAGGCAATTCCTGCACCATTGCGGGAAGCATGTTCTTGCCGAAATCGTGATCGCTGTCCGGGCGCGCGGCGTCCCGGCGCAGCTCGCGGACCAGCAAACCCGGATCGAAGATGTAGTTCCCCATCGAGGCCAGGCACCAACCCGGACGGCCAGGGATCTCGGGCGGATTCGGAATCTTTTCGTGGAACCGCACGATACGCCAATCGGCGTCGATCTCCATCGTGCCGAAGCGCTCTGCCTGCGAAACCGGAATCGGCAGGGCCGCCACGGTGCCGAGAGCGCCCCTGTCGCGGTGATAGGCGATCATCTGACGCAGGTCCATGTAATAGATATGGTCGGCTCCGAAGACCGCCACCATCTCGGGCTCGGAAAGCTCGATGAGATGGATGTTCTGGTAGATCGCGTCCGACGTGCCCAAGTACCACTGATCGCCCTTGCGCATCTGGGCGGGAACAGGCAGGATGTACTGGCTCGTAAGCAGCTTGGAGAACTGCCAGGCATTGCGCATGTGCTGCAGGAGCGACTGGCTCTTGAACTGGGTCAGAACGTAGATCGAGTAGATTCCGGAGTTGATGAAGTTGCTGAGGACGAAGTCGACAATGCAGTACTTGCCGCCGAATGGGACGGCCGGCTTGCTCCTCTCCTTGGTCAGGGGAAACAGGCGCGTGCCCTTGCCGCCAGCCAGGATGAGTCCGAGAATCTTCACGTTCTGCATGGGTTTGCTCCGCCCGCCGCGAGGCCGGCTAGGCGTGACCGTTCACGCTCTCTGCGTGCAGGCGGCCGTCCAGAAGTTCGGCCCGCGACGGAAAGCGCGCCGCCAATTCCGTACTGTGCGTCACCGCAATCAGCAGGATGTTCTGCTCGCGCTGCAGGTCGAGCAGCAAGCTGCCGATGGTTTCCGCGCTGCGGCGGTCCAGGTTGCCGGTCGGTTCGTCGGCCAGCACGACTGGAGGCTCGTTGATGAGCGCGCGCGCGATCGCGACGCGCTGCCGCTCGCCCCCGGATAACTCGGCAGGCGAACGGTCCATGCGGTCCGCCAGTCCTACACGCTCCAGCAATCCCTTGGCCCGGACGTTTGCATCAGGCGCAGCGGATCCGCCAGCCAGAGTCGGCACCAGGACGTTCTCGAGGCTCGTGCACTGCGGCAGCAAGTGGTGGTCTTGGAAGACGAACCCGATGCTGCGGTTCCGGAAACGCGCCAACGCGGCCGAATCCAGGGCGAACGGATTCTGTCCGCAGACCTCGACGGTCCCGTGGGTCGGCATCTCGAGGGATCCAAGGATGTGAAGCAACGTACTCTTGCCCGACCCCGAAGGGCCCATCACCGCCAGAGCCTCCCCGCGCGACATCGTCAGCGAAAGCCCGTCGAGCACAACCAGCGGGCCGGCCGGGTACGAATACTCCTTGCGCAATGCGCGGACGATGAGATCGGAGGGCATCGCAGCGGAGCCGTCGTTGCGGACGCGTCCCTTCCGTTCAATTGTTCCACAGTCGATCTTGCGCGCTGGGAATTCCGCGAACCCGCTCCAAGGGGGCAGTGCGCTTGGGCTTCCGGCCCTGTACCGCTGCAGCCAGGAACGTGTGCAGGACTGCGCGGGGCCGGGAAGCAGACTGCAGAACACAGGCGCGGGCCGGAGATGGTGGAGCCGCCGATCGGAACCACGGCCACCGCGGTCGCGCGCGGACATCCAGAAGGCGGCCGATCCGGCCTCGAGTCGATCCTCCCCACCGGTCCGTCTCGAACCTGGATGTCCGCGCGTCATGGAGAAGCTGAGCAACGCCCCATCGGACGCGAGCATGACATCCTATCTGTCAGGCTCCAAGCGCATCCAAGGTTCGTTCTGCGACAACTTCGTGAGGGCGGCTGCTTGCTGCAGGACGATCCAGTTCGGCGAGGGCGTGATGCCAGGGATGGACTCTGCTGCGCGCGACCAGGAATCTAGCATCGATCCTCGATACGATTGACAGCTCCCAATAGGCGAGGCGGTTTCTGTGCTACTCATCGGCCCCCCCGGCAGCGGTAAGACGACGCTCCTATTGCATTCCGTGGAGCGGGCTGTCCGAGCTCATCGAAGCGCAGAAGTCCAATTGCTCGTCCCGACTACGAGCATGAAGAATCACCTGCTGGATGTCCTGGCCCGGCGCGGCCTGATGGTGCCCAGCCAAGTCGTGAAAACGATGTCCGAATTCGTGCGCGAGGCGACTCCGCATCTGCGGGAGGCCACGAGAGCAATCGAGGAACGACTTCTACGGGGCGCGATCGAGCGCGCCGCGCCGCGCGATCTCGGGTCTACGGCCGGTTCGGTGGGAATGCGGAAGCACATCGCCTCGCTGATCCGGGAATTCTGGGCTGCCGGCGCGGACAACCTGCAACTGGAGAGCCTGACCAGGAATCCGCGCCAAAGAGCCTTCCAGGAGGTATTCCGCGCATACGAGGAGAGCTTAGCGGCCTCGGGCTTCGTCCACCTCAATCAGCGCATCGCCCACGCCGCCGCAGGGATCCGCCGCAGTGGACTCGACTCGATCAAGACGGTCTTCATCGACGGATTCGACCGTTTCACCACGCAGCAGGTCGAGTTGCTGAGAGCCCTCGAAGAGCAGGCGGAAGAGATCCTGATCGCGATGCCCGACGAACTCGCTCGCTACCCTCTGAAGCAAGTCGGCGCGCAGCACCTGCCCGGACCCGAGAGCTCCAGCTGCGAGGCCGAGACCGTTTGCGCCGCCTCTCCGCGCGCTGAGGTGCTCGAGATCGCCCGGAGCATTCTGGCGAGCGGTAGGCCCTTTCACGAGCACGGCATCGTCCTACGCTCGCCTGAGCACTACGAGCCGATACTGCGTGAAGTCTTTGAGACCCTGCAGATCCCGTACCGCGTATGGGCGCGGGACACGCTTGGAGACCATGGCGTGGTGCGCCATTGCGTCCAATGGCTGCGCGCGATCGAGGGCCAGTTCCCGGCGGAGCTGACGCTGGAGGCCCTGACTTCTCCCTTATCCCCGGTCGGCAACACACCGCAGGCGGATGCCTTCGACTTCGAGGTCCGGGAACGACTGCCGAACGAGGGCCTGGAGTTCCTGCGGCGTTGCGCCAGGAGGTCTCCGACTGTTTCCGAGTTCCTCGGGCGACTCCAGCCGCAGGAGATCTGGCGCAGGCAGCGTTGCAGCGCGGATCACTGGAGCCAGGAGTGCCTGAAACTCCAGGCGCAGTTGCAGAGACTTCCCGTACCTGCTGAGGGCGGCTCGTTCCAGCGCGCCTGCCACTGGAGGGCCGCAATCCGCGTCCGCCAAGCCCTGCGCAAGGCCATCGAGGACACCGCCGCGTTGCCCGAGTTTAAGGCCGACCGACACATCTCCTTGGGGACCTTCACCGATGCCCTCGAGGACGTTGTCCGGTGCACTGCCCTGAGCCTTTGGGATAACCGCTATGAGGTTGTGCATGTCCTGCCTGTGCTCGAGGCACGCCAATGGTCCTTGCCCATCGTCTTCGTGTGTGGCCTGGCCGAAGGCTGGTTCCCACGACACTTTTCGCGGGATAGTGTCTTCGACGATGAGGATCGCAGGCACTTGGGAAGCCGCGGCCTCGACCTGCGAACGAGCATGGACCGCACGCGGGACGAGCGCTTCCTCTTCCGGGTTGCGACGACGCGGGCCCGCGAGCGCATGGTGCTGAGTTTCCCGCTCCACGACCACCTCGGCAAGCCGCTGCTGAAGTCCTCCCTGCTGGAGCACTCGACCGAGCCGCGACGAGCACCCCGGAGCCGCCTCGGCGATCCGCTGGGGAGTACCGCCGCTCCCCGCGTGGGAGTCCTGCCCGCGGACTTGCGTGGCGCGGTCGCGGACTTGAACGCAGCGTTCAGCGTTTCCGGCATCACCAACTTCCGGCAGTGTCCCTACCTCTATTTCGCCAACAACAGCCTGCGCCTACGGGGAAGGCCCGCGCTCCCTGATCAGCGGCTCGACAACGCGCGGCTGGGCACGATCGTGCACGAGGCGCTGTATCGTTGGAACCGAACGCACGAGCCGATCGCGGCCGTTCTCGACCGGGTTTTCGAAGCGACACTCGGAAAGCTCAACGTCCGAGAGAGCTTCCGCACCGAGCAGCTTCGCCGAGCGATGCGGGCTGACCTGGAACGCTTCGCCGGCGCACGCGCCACGTTGGAGCCAGTCTTGCAGAGCGCACGATCGTACTTCGAGAACGAGCGCCAGTACCACCTGAGCGAGCTGGGATCCATGCGCGCGATCCATTGCCGCATCGACCGCTACGACGTGGACGATCAGCAGCGCTGCTTTGTCACGGATTACAAATACGCGCGGAAGCCCCGCATCAAGGAGATGCTGGCGGAACACCTCCGGGGAGAGCAATTGCAACTCATGCTCTATCTGGCCGCGCTGGAGCAGGAATTGCAGTGCGAGCCGGCTGGGATGCTGTTGTGCGGCCTGCGTGGGGAAACAAGCCTCGAAGGCGTGACCGCCGTCCCCACCGACGGCTTGCAGGACATCGCCCCGGAGAGCCTGCAGTCGCTGCTGGAAACCGCGCGGGCCGGGGCGGCTCAAGCGGTCAGCGAAGTCCTGCAGGGCTCCATCGCCGTCGAGCCGATGGACCGTGAGTACTGCAGCCGCTTCTGCGACTACGGCAGCGTTTGCCGGATCCGCTGGGCGGAGAGCGACAACCCGAAGGGCCCCTGCGGGGAAGAGCCAACGTGCGGTTGACAGCGCAGCAGACGCATGCCGTCCAGAGTTGGAAGCGCGGAGACATCTGTGTCATCGCCGGGCCCGGGTCCGGCAAGACCCGCGTCCTGGTTGAGCGGATGCGTTGGCTGATCCTCGAGCGCGGAGTCCCGCCCGAGCGCATTCTGGCCATCACGTTCACGGAAAAGGCCGCGCACGAGATGCGGGCCCGACTCATCGCCGGCGATGGCGTCTCCCCGGAACAACGAAGCAGCTTCGAAACCACGCAGGTGTCGACCATCGACGCGTTCTGCAACCGTCTGCTTAGGGAACATGCCGTCCCAGCCGGCGTCGACCCCGGATTCGAGATTCTCGATGAAACCGAAGCCTGGAACCTGTTGCACGGCGCCATCGAGCAGGTGCTGGACGATGCGTTCGCCAACGGCGGGCGGCCGCTGGGGGAGTTCTTGGCCTCGTATGTCGCCGGCGGCTCGAGCTCACCGCGGGGACGGTCCTTCGCCCTCCGCGACGAATTCGCCGACCTCATCCATCGCATTCGCAGCTACGGCTGCGAACCGTTTCTGCGCGACGACGCCACCGTTTGGTCCATGCTGGCGCGAGCGTTGGGCAAGCTCGCTGCTGCAAAGAACTGCGAGGACCTAGTCCAGCTGGCCAGTCGGATCGAGGCCACCCCAGCCGAAGATCTGGAGAGCCTGGCCGCGTGCCTCAAGGAAGCGCGTGCAGCGACGGCAGCGCTCCGGAAGCGGGGCCCAGTCAAGGACCGCATCGCGGAACTCAAGGACGAGTTCCTGCCTGCCTGCCAGGCCGCCCTGACTGCGGCCGCCAATCGCGCGGCCCGCCAATGGCTGCTGGACATGACCCAGCGCATCCTGGAGGCATTCGCCGCCGCCAAACATGCGATTGGGCGCCTGGACTTCGACGACGTGCTCGCCCACGCGGTCGGCCTGCTGCGGGCGGGTGAGGGCCCGCAGCTCCATTTCGAGCACATTCTGATCGATGAGTTCCAGGACACGAATCCGCTCCAAGTGCAGCTTGTGGAATGCCTGATGCAGGCGCACGGAGAGCATCGCCCGGTGCGCTTCATCGTGGGCGACGTCAACCAGTCGATCTACGGATTCCGGCACGCCGACCAGAATGTCTTCCGCGTGCTGCGCGAAACCGTCGAGCAGCAGGGCGGCCACGTGGTCCGCCTGCTCGAGAACTTCCGTAGCCGGAGCGAAATTCTGGACGCCGTGCACCGCCTGTCACCGGGTGGACCGGGAAGCGGTGTCGAACACCAGCGTCTCGAGAGCGCCAATCGATTCCCCGACAAACCCGAACCAAGCCTTGAGGTCCAAATCGTCGAGCAAGCAGGCGAGAGCGCGCTGGAATGGGAGGCCGCCTGGATGGCGCAGCGGCTGCACGCGCTCAAGAGCAGCTTGCGCATCACGGACCGTCGCGGAACCACGGCCTCATCGCGCGCCTTGAAGTGGGGCGACATTGGGATTCTGCTGCGCACCCACGACAAGCTGGCGCGCTTCGCCGCCGTGTTGCGCCAGCGCGGCGTGCCCTGCCAGGCCAGCACCGGCAGGGGCCTGTTCCAGGCTCCCGAAACGGCCGAGTTGGCCGCCTTCCTGCGCATCCTGCGCAATCCGCGTGACGAGATCAGCTTGGCTACCGTGTTGAAATCGCCCTTTTGCGGCATTGGCGACGCGACGCTTCTGCAGCTCAAGCTGGACCACGGCAACCTTGCCGAAGCGCTGGACGCGGACTTGCCGCGGGGCGTGGAGCGCGATGCAGACGCCAGCGCACGGCTGCGGCGCTTTCGCGATCTCCTCGGGGTCTGCCGCGCCGATCGTGACACGGTCCCCGTGCGCGGCCTGCTGGCGCGAGCGGTCGCGGCCTGCGGCTACCGGTCATTCCTCAGTCGTCGGCACGACGGTGGGCAAGCTCTGGCCAACCTCGACCGTCTGCCGGACTGGATCGAGCAGCGCGCGGCGCAAGGAATCGCCAGCCTGGACGGCATCTCCGCGGAACTTGACCGGGCGCTTGAGATCCGACTCGCCGGCCGGGAGTCGCCCGACTACGCTGCCGGTGGCGGTGCGGTGCAGCTCCTCACGATGCACGGCGCGAAAGGGCTGGAGTTTCCCGTCGTGGCCGTGGCGTCGCTGCAAAGCGGCGGGTCCGGCCGCACTCCCAGCCTGCTCTTCTCCCAGGAGCACGGTCTCGGCGCGCGCTGGCGCAACTCCGAAGGCGAAGCTCTCGAGGACACCGCCTACCGCTTGACAGCCGACGAAATCCGGCGCCGCGAGAGTGAGGAAGCCGACCGCTTGTTCTACGTGGCCATGACCCGCGCCGAGGAGCACCTGCTCTTGAGCGCCTCGTTTTCCCGGGCGCCGCAAAGGCGGAGTTGGTGCAAACCGCTCTTCGCGGGACTCCGGCTCGATCCGAAGAAGACAAGTGCCGGCTCCGCCGAATCGCGGAGTGTGGAACAGCTCCGCTTCCGGTACCTGCGCGCCGAGCTGGAACCGCCCGAGTTCGGCCAGGGCGGCACGGCGCGGCTCCCCGATGAACCGCAGATCCTGCGCCCGCTCCCTCCGTCGGCACAGGCGGACTACTCCGCCGCTGTGACATCTATTTCCCTCTTTGCTCAATGCCCGCGCAAGTACTATCTCTCGAGGTACCTCGGACTCGAAACGCACCGCCTGACACCCGCTTTGACAGATGAAGCAATGGAAAGCGTCCCCGACCGCGACGGGACCGACGCGTCCGAGTTCGGCTCCCAGGTGCACCGCTACCTGGCGGGCGAGCTGGACGAGACCGAAGTCGGACCTGCTGTGCGCCGGCTGGCCAAGACATTTTGGGAACACCCCCTCGGGCGTCGGACAGCGCGCGCGAACCACACAGAGAAGGAACTGAGCTTCGTCTTCGCCGTGGGAGACTCCATGCTCCGGGGGACGATCGACCTGCTGTTCGAAGAGGGCGGCGAGCGCATCTTGCTGGACTACAAGACGGACCACGTGCCGCGGCGCGAGCTCCAGGCTGCAGCGCGGAATTATGCAATGCAGATTCAGCTTTATGCAGCAGGCCTAGCCAAGTCCGGCAGGCAGGCCAGCCGGGCCGTGCTGTTCTTCTTGCGGCACGAGACGCCGGTCGACATCGACATTGGGGAGCAGGCCCTCGAGAACGCCCAGCAGCTAGTCCGCGAGTTCTTCGAGGCCCAAAGGCGCCATCGGTACCCGCTTCGGACGGGTCGACACTGCCGGCTCTGTCCGCACTACCAGGGCGCCTGTCCCGCGGAACTCTCCTGATTCCGGGTGGGTTTGGCTCTGCGCGCCGGCTACGCCAGCATGCCCTTGGCGGCTGCAGCAATATGACGTGCCGAGATGCCGAAGCGGTCTAGCAACTCCGCTGGCTTGCCGCTACGCGCAATTCCGCGTACGGCCAGCTTGCGGACACGGGCGTCGTCCTCCGCCAGGGCGGACAAAACGGCGTCCCCGATTCCGCCGTGAGCGTAGTGGTCCTCGACGGTCACGATGTTGCCACCGCACACCGCTGCGGCCGCGACGAGGGCCTCTCGGTCGATCGGCTGCACGCTGAACAGGTCGATCACGCGCGTTGGGATCCCGTCTTCCGCCAGCCGGTCTGCGGCCTCCAGGGCTTCATACAGCGTGACACCCGCAGAGACGATCGCGACGCGGTCCATGGGACTGCTCCGCACGATCTTCGCCTTGCCCGTCGCAAAGACCTCGTCCGGCCCATACAAAATCGGCGTCTTGGGCCGGCTCGTGCGGATGTAGACCGGCCCCTCGACGCCGGCCGCCAATTCGACCGCGCGCCAAGCGCTTGTGGCGTCCGTGGGGTAGAAGACGGTGTAGTTGGGCTCGGCGCAGGTCATCGCTAGATCTTCCAGACCCATTTGGGAGGGCCCGTCTTCGCCGATCGAAATGCCGGCATGGGTGCCCACGAGCTTGATGTTGGCGGAACTGATCGCCGCCAAGCGCATGAAGTCGTAGGCGCGCGCCAGAAAGCACGCGAAGCTCGAGGCGAACGGAATCTTCCCGCGACAGGCCAGGCCCATCGCAACTCCGACCAGATTCTGTTCCGCGATATAGCACTGGAAAAGCCGACCAGGGTCTGTCTTGGCGATGTCAGTCGTGAAGGTGGAGTTGCCAACATCCCCGTCGATGCCGACGACGCGCTCGTCCGAGCGGGCCAACGCTTCCAAGGCGGCGCCGTAGGCTTGGCGCGTCGCGAGGACGGGACCGCCCACCGCGTACGGCGGCGCGTCGACCGGCCGGGATGCTGGAGGGCGGCCAGCGGCCGCAGGCGGTAAGTTCGGCTTCCAAACGAACTCGGAGCCGGTCAGCTGGGCGTGCAGCGCCGCGAGCGCCTCGTCTTCCAACTCGCCGCTCGGGATGGGCTTGCCGTGCCAGCCATCCTTGTCCTCAGCGCATGGGATGCCGCGCCCCTTGTACGTTTTCGCCAGGACCACAGTCGGCCTCTCCAGCGAGGATCGGGCTTGTGTATACGCGCCGATCAGCGCCTCGATATCGTGGCCGTCAACGGTCAGCGCCTCCCAGCCAAAAGCTTCCCAGCGGACCATGTAGGCCTCCATGTCGTGCTCCAGCATGGTGGGCGCGCTCTGGCCAAGGCGATTGACGTCGACCGTCGCGATCAAGTTGCCAAGTCCGTCGTGCGCAGCCATCGCGGCCGCTTCCCAGACCGAACCCTCGGCGGCTTCGCCGTCCCCAAGCAGCACGTAGATGCGGCGGTCGTTGCCGTCCAGCCGACAGGCGTGGGCCATGCCCACGCCGACGCTGAGACCCTGGCCAAGCGAGCCGGTGGCGACGTCGACGAATGGAAGCGTCGTTGGTGGATGGCCCTCCAGGTCCGAATCGATACGACGCAAGTTGAGCAGCTCCTCTTCCTCCAGGTAGCCGGCCTCCGCCCAGGCAGCGTACAGGACCGGGGCGGCATGGCCCTTCGAGAGGATGAACACATCGTTTGCTTCGCTCGCCGGATCCTGAGGGTCGTAGCGCATGGCGTCGAAGAACAAAGCGGCCATGATCTCGGCCGCCGAGGCGCAGGTGGTCGGGTGGCCGCTGCCCGCTTGGCTGGTGGACCGGAGGGAGTGGATCCGCATCCGGGTCGCCTTGTCCCGCAGACCTGCGAGGCAGTCTTGTTGATGTGCGACGGGCATGTCCGTTGCCTGGCAACCTTTCTGGTATGGATCGCAACGCCAGCTGTCCGCAGGAAGCGGGCCGCCTCGGGGCGGCCAAGCGGCGCCTTCGCGGGCGCTGCCGGGTTGGTTCGATCCGGACGGGACTGTGAACTCGCCGCCCGGTGCGCCGTAAAACCATCATACCCCGGTGCGCCGGAGCGGCTGCCCATATAGTAGGAACAGCGGAATGAGCGTCTCGACATCCATTGCCTGCTTCGACGGTGTCGAGCTCGACTGCGGTACGACCTTGGCGCCGGTCGGTGTCGCCTACGAAACGTACGGCGAACTCGATGCGACCAGATCGAACGCCGTGCTGGTCCTGCACGCCTTCTCCGGCGACGCGCACGCGGCCGGCATCAGCGCGGAGAACGGCAAACCGGGCTGGTGGGACAACATGATCGGCCCGGGAAAGGCCTTCGACACCGGCCGCTACTTCGTCATTTCGTCGAATGTCCTTGGCGGCTGTGGCGGAACCACCGGCCCGAGTTCCGTCAACCCCGAGACGGGACGCCCCTATGGCTCACGCTTTCCTCCGGTCTCGATCGCGGACATGGTGCGGCTACAGAAGATGTTGACGGAATCGATGGGCATCCGCAGGCTGCTCTGCGTGTCCGGGGGCTCGATGGGTGGCATGCTGGCTCTGCATTGGACCGCTTCCTACCCGGACAGCGTCGCTTCCGTCATCCCGATCGCAAGCACGTACCGCCACTCGGCGCAGCAGATCGCCTTCAACGAAGTGGGCCGCCAAGCGATCCTGGCGGATCCCGACTTCAACCAGGGAGACTACTACGGCGGACGGTATCCCGAGCGCGGCCTGGCGGTGGCGCGCATGGTCGGGCACATCACGTACATGAGCGACGATTCGATGCGCGAAAAGTTCGGGCGGCGCCGGCGCAAAGTCGCGGACAAGAGCGATCCATTCGAGGTCGAGAGCTACCTGCGCTACCGCGGCGGCCAGTTCGTCAGTCGCTTCGACGCCAACTCCTACCTGGTCATCACCCGCGCCATGGACACCTTCGACATGACGGCCGCCAGAAGCTCGCTGGAGGAGTGCTTGCAAGACGGCGACACGCGCTTCCTGGTGCTCAGCTTCACGTCGGACTGGCTCTATCCGAGCTACCAATCGCAGGAGATCGTGCGCGCGTTGCGGGCGCGTAATCGCGATGTCGCCTATGTCGAATTGGAGTCCAATTACGGCCACGACGCCTTCCTGCTCGAGGCAGGCGAGCAGACCGCGCTGATCAAAGGATTTCTCGACAACACCTATCAGCGCTTGGCGGCCTGACCCTGGCCGGGCGGCCTGGCGCTGGGCCGCTGGATGTAGTTGGCGTCAACTGATTCCGGCAGGCTGCCGCGTCCGGCGGCGATTTCGCGCGCCGCGATGCGAGCAACAGCGCTAGCCAGCGTCGCAGGGCCGATACGGCGAGGCCAGCTCGCCCCTGCTGCCGCAGGCCCGTCCGCTTCGAAGATGTGCGGCTCGTTGGCTACAAGCACGGGACTGAATACGCGCAACTCGGACGCCAGGCTTTCCCAAGGGCCGGCAGCCTCGGGCAGCATGGGATTCGTATCCCGGTCGTAGACACCCGCAAATAGCTCGCCGCGACGGGCGTCCAGCACGGCGGCCCTTGGGCGCGGTTCGCCGCTGTCGATTGTGCTGCAGAGCGCGCGCAGATTCGAAACGCCGACCAGGGGCTTTGCATGGGCTTCCGCCAGGGCCTTCGCAGCACTGAGGCCGACTCGGATGCCGGTGAAGGAGCCCGGACCAGACGCCGCCGCAAAGCCGTCCAGCGAGTCCAACCCAACGGCATGCCGAGCAAGCAGTTCCGTAATGGCTTCGAAGACGACGTCACTGAAGCCGGGACCCGCACCCAATGAGACGACCTCGATCGCGGCGCCGTCCCGCAGCAGCGCCACGCTTCCTTCTCCGCGCGCCGTGTCGATGGCCAGGAGCTTCATCGTGCATCCGGGCCCGCCGCCAGGCTCCGCTTGCTCCCAGCCGATTCAACCACCATCAAGACTTTCTTCTCGGTTTGCGAGCGGAGCCTCCGCCCTCCGCGATGCGGGCCGCCCGCGCCTGCAGTAGATCCACGGCCTGCTCGCGCGTGACCTGCTCGGGGGGGGAGCCCCGCGGCAGAGAAGCGTTGATCTCGCCGTCCGTTACGTAAGGGCCGTAACGGCCGGAGAGGACGCGTAGCTCCTTCCCCGTCACGGGGTGCTTGCCGAGCAGTTTGAGAGGCTCCGCACGGCTGTAGGATCGGCGGCTAACCCGCTTCTGCGCCAGTAACTCGAGCGCCTGATCCAGGGTAATGCGGAACGGGCTTAGACCCTCGGGAATCGAACAGATCTCCTCGCCCGCTTTCACAAACGGGCCGTAGCGGCCATTGGAGGCGACGACGTCATGCGTGCCCTGCGGATGCCTGCCCAGGGTGCGCGGCAGCGCGAGGAGCAGGAGCGCCGTATCCAGGTCGACCTCGTCGGGATCCATGCCGCGCAGCAGAGAGGCCCGCTTGAGCTCGCCATCCGCCTCGGAATCACCCAACTGGACGAAAGGGCCGTAACGGCCTTGCTTGAGGTACACCGGCAGACTGGATTGGGAATCGAGCCCCAGGGGCAGGGGCCCCTTGCGCGCAATCTGCAGCATCTCGTAGGCCTTGTCGAGGCCCAATTCGTCGGGCGCCAGCGTCTCCGGGATACTGCAGCGCGACTTGCCATCGGACAGGAATGGGCCGTAGCGGCCAATGCGAACCTCCACCGAGTTCCCATCCACGGTTTCTCCAACCGGCAGGCTACAGACCGTTCGCGGCTCGATCTCGGCTTCGCCCAAGCGCACAAGGGCCTGCAATCCAGCATGGCCGTTGCCATAGTAAAAGGCCTTGAGGTAGTCGAGGCGCTGCAGTTCGCCGCGCGCGATCGCGTCCAACTGGTCCTCAAGCTGGGCCGTGAAGGCGTAGTCGGCCAGCTGCGTGAAGTGCTTCTCGAGCAGGCCAACAACCGCCATCGCGGTGAACGTCGGCACCAGAGCGCCACTGCGTTTAAAGGCGTAGGCCCGGGACTGCACAAGATCGACGATGGAAGCCCAGGTGCTGGGCCTGCCGATGCCGAGACGCTCCAGCTCCCGGATCAGGCTGCCCTCCGTGTACCGCGGAGGGGGCTGGGTACGGCGCTCGGAAGCCTGGGCGGACTCCACACTCAGCGGGTCGCCCGCACGCATCGGCGGCAGCACGCGCTCGTTGGCATCGACAGGCGAGTCCCCCGGCGCCGCGTCGGCCGAGTAGGCCTGGAGGAACCCCGCGAACTGGATCGTCTTGCCCGCCGCTCGGAACTCGGCGTCACCCGCCTCCACCAGCACGTTCGAATGGGTGCCGCGCGCGTCACGCATCTGGCTGGCCACAGTGCGCCGCCAGATCATCTCGTACAGCTTGGCGGCTTCGACGCCAAGCTGGCTGCGGACTTCGTCGACCGCCCGAAACTGCCCACCGGCAGGACGGATCGCCTCGTGCGCCTCCTGCACGTTCTTGACCTTGTTGCGGTAGTAGCGCACGGACTCGGAAAGATACTCGCGGCCGAACTTCTCCACGATCATGTCCCGGGCCGCGGACTTAGCCTCGTCGGAAAGGACGGTCGAGTCGGTCCGCATGTAGGTGATGAAGCCGTTCTCGTACAGCCGTTGGGCCAAGCGCATGGTGTGCCGCGCTTGGAAGCGCAGCTTGCTGTTCGCCTCCTGCTGCAGGGTGCTGGTGACATAGGGCGCGTGCGGGGAGGCTGTGAAGGGTTTGTGTTCGACCGAGGCCACGCTTGCGGCCGTCGAAAGCAACGCCTCTTCGAGCTGCTTAGCGGCCCCTTCGGCGAGCACAAGCGTGCTTTCCGACGTATCTTCGGCGGTCCTCCTGAGCTCGCCGGTGCCGGGATCGAAATCCTTCCCCGTGGCGACCCGCTTGCCGCGCAGCGCCACCAAGTCCGCGTCGAACTCGGCGCCTTGCTTCCCGAAGCGTGCCTTCATGCCCCAGTAGACGGCCTCTGTAAAGCGCATCCGCGCCCGCTCACGCTCGACCAACAGCCGAACCGCGACGCTTTGCACGCGTCCGGCGCTCAGCCGCGGTAGCATCTTCTTCCACAGCAACGGACTGACTTCGTACCCAAACAGCCGATCAACGATGCGCCGTGTCTCCTGGGCGCGCACGAGATCCTGATTGATGTCGCGCGGGGATTCGAGCGACTGGCGGATCGCGTCTCGGGTGATCTCATGGAAGACCAGCCGCTGGAACGGCACCCGCCGACCGAGCAACTCCAGAAGGTGCCAACTGATCGACTCTCCCTCCCTGTCCTCGTCCGTTGCGAAGTAGATGTGGTCCGCCTGCTTGACGGCCGCGCGCATCTGTTTGACCAAGTCCTTCTTGTCCTTGGGCACGATGTAGACGGGCTCGAACTCCGCTTCCACGTTGACGCCCAAGCGGGCCCAAGGCAGCTTCTTGAGCTTCGCCGGGATGTCCTGCGCGCTGTTCGGCAGGTCACGGACATGTCCGATGGAGGCCTTGACGACGAAGTCCTTGGGCAGGAACTTTGCGATCGTTCGCGCCTTGGTCGGCGACTCGACGATCACGAGCTTGCTTGAACGCGATGGTTCCGCCATAGTGCTTCTCTCTTTTCTATAGCACTTGCGGGTAGGGAGCGCGGATCTGGGCCGAGCGGCGGGATTGGCAGCCGAGAGAAAGTCAGTGCTGGCGGCCCAACTCGTAAATATAGATCGGTTGGGCCACCCCGCTGACGGGGACCGTCACCGTGTTGACCGGGTTCCACCCAGGAATCTCCCACTTGTAGCAGGCGACCCGCGTGCCCGACCGCAATTCCGCTTCGAGCTTGGGCTTGAGTTGGCGGTGGGCTGCGGTCACTAGGAAGAGGGTCACGACGCTCGCGGGGGCCAGCTTCGCGTCAAACATGTCCTGCTGGAGGATTTCGACGCGATCCTCGACGCCGGCCGCCCGAATGGCCATCCGCGCATCCTCGACGAGGTCGCCGTTGATCTCGTAGCCGACCGCACGAGCGCCATAGCGCTTGGCGGCACGCAAGAGGATGCGGCCGTCTCCAGCGCCCAGATCGAACACGACATCGCGCTCGGAGAGGTCCACCAACTCGAGCATGCGGTCGACGACGTGCCAAGGAGCCGGCACGAACGGGGCGATACTGCGCGGGTCGACAATGGCCGTCTCTTCTTGCGCGGAGGCGCCCGGCAAAACGACGAGCAGAATGGCGAAGCCTGCTGCGAGACTGCAGATCGCCACGCGGGTCGAAGTTCGGAATGTCTGTCGCATGACCACCATCGCCAAGCTTTGCCGAGCCCCCATAGTTACTATACTCCCAATGCGCAAGAGCGGATCCGCCCGGGTGGTCGAATGCAACCTCCCGTTACGTTTGTACGCCGAACGCAAGTATGGTTGGGGGATGTGGTGGAGCGGTCGGTTTGACTGCATCACCCTCGCTCTCGGTCTGCGCGCGACGTGGGATTCGACTGGCCCTGACCGCCGTGCTTACGGTCGGCATGGCCTGGGCCGAAGACGACCTGGACTACCAGAACCCGGACGGCTCGGTCCCCGATCACGGCGGCTTCACCTACTTCGGTCCAAGACACGGCAGCCCCCCGCTTCTCACCGCCGCAGACGACCTTGCCGCCCCGCAGATGCGTACGTGGCGGACGCGGCGGGCACTCGCTTCGGCGCCCTTGCAGCGGGGAGCGGCGCTTCAAGCTCCGAACGCACTCGGTATCGTGCGCCACGCGGCGAACTCGGTCGCCTGCTCTGGGATGGATGACTGCATCCAGGCGGCGGCCGACGCCGCCGGGGCGCTTTTCACATACTTGACGACGGACACGGAGTTCCTGCGGCGGGTCCGCCTCGACCTGACGGGACGCATCCCCACCCGCCAGGAGGTCTTGGAGTTTCTTGGGGACGCGTCCTCAGATAAGCGCGCCAGACTTGTCGACAGGCTACTACAGACGCCGGAATGGGCCGACCGATGGGCGGTGTTCTTCGGTGACCTGTTCCGCAACACCGTGCGAACCGCGCAGGTCAACCGGTATGTGAACGGGCGCGACTCCCTGCATCTGTACCTGCTCGAGTCCATGCGCCAGAACAAGCCCTACGATCAGATGGCGCGGGAGATGCTCGCGGCCGAGGGTTTCAGCGACGGACGGACCTGCCCCGACCGCTACACGAGCTTCCAACACTTCCAGAGCGTCTACGACAACTACCAAGCCAACCCCGTGCAGGCGTCCGCGGTCGGCTACACCGTCGGCACCCGGACGGCCGGCGGGCCCATCCAGGACACCTACGACACCCTCGCCTTTTTCACTGCCAGAACATTTCGGGACCAGGCTACTTTCCGGCGCAGTTTGGCCCATTCCAGACGCATGCCTCCGCCGAAGGCTTGGCGAGCGCCAGCCATCCGCCGGGACGGCAAGTCTTCAACGCGCGCTGGCAGCTGCTCCAGCAGATGGACGCGGACCTACGCAGCGCCTGTTCCGCGTTTGGCGCCCAGGCATCGGGCATGGCGGGACTGTACGAGGACCCGCGCCGACTGATGTTCAACCCGACCGTCGAGGCCGCCTTCCGCTTCACGCCGGAAGAGAGCGCGCGGTACGGCAGCACCGATTTCGGGAACGCGGTGCTGCCAGCCAGGAAAATCGTCGAGCAGGATCAGGGCACGCGCTTCATCCAGATCGACTCCTTCGGCTGGGACCATCATGCCGCGATCTACGACGCCGCTGCGCCGCGGAGCATTTTCGCCCAGACCAAAGAATTCGACCCCGCGTTCGCCGCACTGATCGAGGATCTCGATGCCAGCGGCAAGCTCGCCGACACGCTGGTCCTCGCGTGCGGCGAGTTCGGACGCACGCCGGGGAACCTCTCCGGCGAGCGCAATGGGCGCGACCACTACCTCCAGATGTTCTTCGTGCTGGCCGGCGACGGCGTGCAGGGCGGCAAGGTGATCGGCGCGACGAACGACCAGGGCGGACGCGGGCCGGGAGCGTTCACGACGGAAGCCGGCTGGTACCGCGATCGCGAGATTCGGCCCGAGGACATCGAGACGACGATCTTCTCGGCCCTCGGCATTGACTGGGCCAAGAGCCGGAATGACGACCCGCTGGGACGCGGCTTCTGCTACCTGCCCTTGGCGCGCGACGGCGCCTGCACGCCGGTACGCGAATTGTGAGGGGAAGTCCTCCGTTCAGCTGACTCGGTCTACGACCCAGCGGGCAGCGGCATCCGCCAAGGCGCGCTTGTAGGCGCTCTCAGGTAACATCTCGAGGCCTTCTACGGCAGCTTCGCAGTACTGCATCGCTCGACGGCGCACTTGTTCAATCGCGCCGTAGCGGTCCAAGATCTCCAGGATCCGCGCCAGAGAGACCGCTGCGTAACCACGGTCGCGGACGACCGTTTCGACTTGCTGTCGCTCCGCGCGGGTGCACGATTGCAAGGCCAGAATGAGCGGCAAAGTGACCTTACCCTCCTTCAGGTCGTTGCCGACCGGTTTGCCCAGAACCGCCTCGCTGGCTTCGAAGTCCAGGACATCGTCGATGAGCTGGAACGCCATCCCGAGGTTCCAGCCGTAATTCCTCAGCCGTTCCTCGGCCGCCTCGCCCTGGCGGGCGAGCAGGGCCCCGAGCCGGCTGCAGGCGGCGAGCAGGCAGGCCGTCTTGCGGTGGATGAGATCCTGGTACTGTTGTTGAGTGACGTCGAGGCGGCCGATTAACTCCGTCTGCATCAGTTCGCCTTCGACCATCATCTGGGTCAGATCGATGAGCAGGTCTAGGATGGCGAAATCGCGCTCGCGAACGGCCAGGTTGAAGGCCTGCATGTAGAGCCAATCGCCCGCCAGCACGCTGACCTGGTTGCCCCAAGTGAGGTTGGTCGAGGGCTTCCCGCGGCGCACCTCGGCCTCGTCTATGACGTCATCGTGGACCAGCGTCGCGGCGTGGATGATCTCCATCACGGCCGCCATACGCACCGGGACATTGCCCATTTCCCCGCATGCCCGCGCCGAGAGCAGAACCAAGGCGGGACGCAAGCGTTTGCCGCCGCTGGAGTGCAGATGCCTGCTGATCGCGGTGACGGCATCCACGGAACAGATCGTGTCGACAGCGATCACTTTGTCGACGCGTCGCAAGTCGCCGCCGATCAGACCGAAGACTTCGGCTCGCGAAAGCGTTGCAGTTCTTGCGGTCGCCATAGCAGGGAGCGAGTCCGAGCCTCAAGTTTACCGGGTTCGATGGGGGCGGGCAATCCTCGCGTGCTGGAGCGAATCCGGGCTCTTTCGCCCTGTCTCGCGCACGCGAGCCGTCCGATCCGCACCCTCCCGGAGTCCTGCCGACGCGCTGCGGCGGCCGCAGGCTTTGCGCTATGCGGCCGTGTCGATCGGGACGTCGTCCACGAACTGGCCCCGTCCATCGAATCGCATGGGACAGGACGGGCCGACGGTCTCGATGTGCGCCTCCGCGCCCAGTCCATCGAGCAGATTCTCGCTGACTCGCATGCGACCGAGTTCGAGGGTGTTGCGGATCTGCACAACGCTGCAATCCGCGAGGTCGGCGTGGCCGCAGGTGGCGAGGATCGTCTCGACGCACTCCCGGTCGGTCGCGAAGTGCGGCGGGCACATGCATCCGATCGTGCTTGAGGCCGCCAAAGAATTGATCCAGGTCTTGCGGAAGTCGACTGCGTTGTAGAGGCGGTCGTGAATGATGTCGCACAGTCCGATGCCGACGGCGTTGCCACCGCCATGGGGCGTCAGAGAGCGGGCGTAGATTCGTTCGATGCGCGGTAGGCCGGGCCAGCAGTTGCGTCCCATCGAGGAACGGTTGATCACCTTGGTGTCCATCCCGGACCCGGAGATGTTCTTGCCGATCTCGTCGACGATCAGCAGGTCGCAGGCAGAAACGGGAATGTTCGGCTTCCAGGTCTTCACCCGCGCCAGCAGCGCCTCCTCCCGCAGGACCATGTTGGAGGCCCCGAGCGCGTGGACCTCAGCGGTCCTGTGGTTCGCATCCTCCAAGATCGCCAAGCCGCCCAACATGCGCCCGGTGTCGAGAATCACGCGGCCGACCTCTCGGATCACCTGCTCGAGACCGAGGCGCAGGGCCCACATGTGATAGCGCTTGGCCCCTTCCCACTTGCCAAGCCCGATCGCCATCATCTTGTGCACTCCGCTCTCGAGTCCGCCGTCGAAGCTTGTGTGCCATTTGACCCGGCTGCACAGCATGACGCCGTCTGCCTCGCAAGCCTCCTTGTCCATCGAGACGGCGATGCCGTGCGGCGTTTCGCCGATCTGGACGATGTCGAGCGAACTCACCACAGGCGCTCCCATCGAGTCCGCCGTGATCCCATAATGCTCGAGCACGCCGCGCTGGCCTTCGGCCGTGCCACCGCCATGGCTGCCCATGACGGGGATGAGGAACGGTTGCACCCCCTGCGCATGCCAGAAATCAACGACAGCCCGGACAATCGTGGCGAGATTGGCGATCCCCCGGCTGCCAACGCCAACCGCGATGCGGCTGCCTGAGGGAACCGCCAATGCCCAATCGGCGGCTTCCATCTCCCGGCGGACGGCTCGGTAGACATCAGGAAGAGAGCGGTCGGGGAAATGTTGACGGACCTCAACTAGGCGCGGCAGATCCATGGGAGAGAATTATACAGACGCCGGAAGCGCGGACTCCGGCAGACGGACGGCGCGCTTCCTTCCGGGCTTGACAGCCATGGAGCGGCGATACTGAATGGCATGCGCGTCCGGACCAGGGGCGAGGCCCTGTCGAGACGGAGCCTTCTACAGCTGGCAGCGAGCCTCGGCCTTGCAGGACCGCCGGCCTGGCCCCAGAACGCCCCGAATCTGACGCTCACCTCCGTACCCGGCATCCGGGTTGGGCACTGGACGCACGAGTCCGGCTCCACCGGATGCACCGCGGTGCTGACCGGAAGTGGCGCGGTCGCCGGCGTCGACGTACGAGGAGGGGGCCCGGGAACCCGCGAAACCGAGCTGCTGAAGCCGGAAATGAGCGTCGAGGCCGTGCACGCCGTGGTGCTCTCGGGCGGCAGCGCGTACGGCTTGGCGGCGGCCGACGGCGTGATGCGGTATCTCGAACGCCAGGGTATCGGCTTCCCCGTCGGACGCAACGTCGTACCGATCGTGCCGGCTGCGATCCTCTTCGACCTCGGCGTGGGTGATCCCGATGTCCGGCCCGACGCCGGGGCCGGCTATCTGGCGGCCGAGAGCGCTTCGGACGCCGCCGTCCAGATGGGAAGCGTGGGGGCAGGAGCCGGGGCGACTGTGGGCAAGATGTCCGGCCTTCGGCGGGCGATGCGGGGAGGATTGGGTTCGGCTGCGATCTCGCTCGGGGATGGACTTGTGGTCGGCGCCTTGGCCGTCGTCAACGCCTTGGGGGATGTCGTCGATCCGGACACGGGGCGGATTGTAGCGGGAGCCCGTCGAGAGGATGGCGGCGGCTTCGCCGACAGCATGGAGTTGCTGCGGTCTGGGCGATGGAGCACCGAACACGGAACAGCGGGAAACACGACGCTGGGCGTCGTCGCGTCGAATGTGACTTGGACCAAGGCCCAGGCTACGAAGGTCGCTCAGATGGCCCATGACGGCTTGGCGCTCGCGATTCGTCCAGCCCACATGCCATTCGACGGGGACACGATCTTCGCTTTGGGAACGGGAGGCCGACCAGCAGGTCCGCAGTTGCTTGGACTCGTCGGTGCGCTGGCGGCAGACACCCTGGCGCAAGCGGTCCTGGCTGGGGTGCGTGCGGCGCGGGATGGCTTCGGGCTTCCGGCCGCTCAGGGAATCTAGTCCTCCTGCGGCCTTCCGACCAACTGCCTGCAGTGGGCGCATTGAGGCCGATTCGACGCATCCGGAGAGTGCCGACCGCCCGCAGCAGCATGATGTCGGTCCTCCAAATGGCGGTCGGGAACTCGCCCACGCGTTCTCCAACGCTGTTGACGGACCACCGAAACTGGTGGGGTGAATCCCACCATGGGTACGACCCGAGCAGACTCCAAGAGGCGCATCGTCATTCCAGGCATCCGCCCAGGGGATACCTTCGACATCCAGAGGCGAGCGGATGGGCGCTATCTCCTTGTGCGGCTAGAACCTGCGGACGCGCCGCCCAAGATGACCCGCGAGCAGTGTCTTGAGGCGATGTCCGAGAACCCGCTCAACATGAGGTTGACGTGGGAGCAGCTGCGCCAACTCACGCGCGAACCATGATTTTTCTCGACACCAGCGTATTGATCTATGCGTCCCAGGAGAGCGCCTCGCATCACGATTGGGCACGGCGAACAATCGCGCAAGCCGTGGCAGCAGACGGGGCGGTCACCAACGCCGTATGCTTGGCGGAGCTCTACCTAGGTAAGGAAGGCCCCGCTTCCACAGCCGAGAAAATCCGCAGTTGGGGCATTGGGATTCTCGACAAACCGGTCGCCGCTGCGGAAGGCTGCGCAGCGACATACGGGCGCTACCGGCAAGAAAGACGGCGGCAGTCCAGCAATGACTCGCCGCTCACGCCCTTGCCAGACTTTTTCATTGGGGCGCACGCTCAGATCATGGGCTGGCCGCTCGCAACAGCAGACAAATCCAGGATTAAGACGTATTTCCGATCGGTGCAGCTGATTGCGCCGTGACCGCCCCACGCGAACGTCGGCGCGGGCGATCTCGATGAGTCGCCTTTGGGAATTCTTCTGGTGCTCCAGCCTCGCAGGATGGAACGTCCCGTGCTCGGCGGTTCGGGGACTTGTCCGTCGCCGACGCGATTCGAGCGGCTGGCGTAAGCACAGGCGCGTCTGAGCCGGGGTCCGCCCCTGAAGCGGTGGCCCTTGCCCGGCAGCGAGATCCTGCGCCGCACGCAGGCGCCTCCGCGGCGAATGCCTGAGCCGGTTCTCCGAGTAGCCGCGGCGGACCGACAGAGACGGCGCTTCCTGCATACTCGCGTGTTCGTACGCTTTCTCAAGCCGGAGTTACCGAAGCCGCACCCCATTCGCGACATCCGAGTCCGCGGTGACCGCCGGCCGCCGGGAGCGACGCGACTCGCTTCGGTCCCGGTTTCCGTGCTGCATTCTGGTACAATTCTGCGGACCTGAACGCCATGTCGAAGCCCACCGAGTTCCACCGCCGTCACTTCCTCGAGCACGCTGCGGGAGCGGCGGGCGTGCTCGCCGTCGCCAGCCCCGCTCGGGGTCAGGACGCCGCCTCTCGGCGGCGAATCCTCGGCGCGAACGACCGCATTCAGGTAGCCCAGATCGGGATCGGAGGGCGCGGCGGCAGCTTGCAGAGGCTGATGCTCCGGATGATCGAGGAGGACCAGAACTTACACATCAAGGCAGTGTGCGACGTGTACGAGAAGCGGCGGCGCTTGGCCCAGGAGAACAGCAAGGCCGAGTTCTCGACGCTCGACTACCGCGAAATCCTGGCCCGCCCCGATGTCGACGCCGTCGTGATCGCGACCCCCGACCACTGGCACGGCGCCATGGCCATCGCGGCGATCGAGGCGGGCAAGGACGTGTACCTCGAGAAACCGATGACGCACACGATCGAAGAAGCCAAGGCCGTGGCGCATAAGGTTCGGGAAACCGGCGCCGTCTTGCAGGTCGGCTCCCA
This sequence comes from Bryobacterales bacterium, assembly GCA_965218615.1. Classification (GTDB taxonomy): domain Bacteria; phylum Acidobacteriota; class Terriglobia; order Bryobacterales; family UBA6623; genus VXMF01. Next base: position 1,993,880 of record CBDCLH010000008.1, on the reverse strand, counting down.
GACGACATCCGCCGACCAGTGGTGGAAGGCCCGCAAGGCGATCGCCGACGGGATGATCGGCAAGCTGATTTCCAGCCAGGGATCCTACCACCGTAATTCGCGGCGTGGGGAGTGGAATTGGACGCCCGAGAGGGGACGAGGCGGCTGGGTGATCGAACCTGACGCGGGGCCGCACGGCCAAGGCGTCAACTATGTCGACTGGAATATGTGGCTGGGACCCGCACCCAAGCGCGAGTGGGACCCCCACCGCTTCTTCCGGTTCCGCAAGTACTGGGATTACTCCGGCGGCATCGCCACGGACCTGTTCTATCACGTGGTGGCTCCCCTGAACATCTGCTGGGGCAAGCCGCAGTTCCCGTACCGGGTGACCGCCACAGGCGGGAAGTACGTGTTCAATGCGCCTGGAGACCGCGAAGTTCCCGACACATTCAACCTTCTGGCCGACTTCGCGAGGGGCCACTCCCTAGTCCTGACTTCGACGATGGCCAACTCGCGCCACATTCCGGGCCTGATCCGGGGCCACGAGGGAACCATCGTGATGGTGGAGCACGGCCGATTCGAGGGACGCACCGAATACATCACGGTCGAGTCGGAGCCGATCTACAAGGACTCGTTCGTCAAGAAGTACGGGACCGAGACCGTGCAAATCAAGGTCGAAGACCGCGGCCGCGACGCACACATGAAGAACTTCTTCGAGTGCATGCGGACACGCCAGAAACCGAATCTCGACGCTGATACCGCCTATCGCGCCCAAGTGACCATCACGATGGGCGTCATGGCCCTACGCCAAGGCAGGGTCCTGTACTTCGATCCCGACCTGGAAGAAGTAGCCGACACGCCGCCCAAAGTCGGTTGACGATGCGGCGCGGCGGAGCCTGGGGCGAGTTCTGCCGGACCGCAGCGCTCCTGGCAGCGGCAGCCGTCTCTATGGGTTGCGCGCCCTCCCCTCCGGAGGGTAGGCTGCCGAATATCCTGCTGATCCTGGCCGACGACCTCGGCTATGGCGACGTCAGCGCGTACAACGACCAGGCAAGGGTGCAAACCACCAACCTGGACGCGCTGGCCGCCCAAGGGCTGCTGTTCACCGACGCGCACAGCCCCTCGACGGTCTGCACGCCGACACGCTACGGCATCCTGACCGGGCGGATGCCGTTCCGGACCGGGATGGCGGGCGTGTTCACCGGCGTCGAGGGCCCCTGCCTGATCGAGGAGGGGCGCCTGACACTCCCTCAGATGCTGTGGGAGGCTGGCTACGCCACGGCGATGGTCGGCAAATGGCATTTGGGGATGACTTTTTTCACGGACGACGGCCGGCCGGTGTACGAGCTTGAGTTGCCTGCGGAGACTCGTGAGGAGCGCGCTCGCACGGGCGTCGAGCGCGTGCGGCGGGTGGATTTCGGAACGCCGATCCCGGATGGCCCGCTGCGGCGCGGCTTCGACAGTTTTTACGGCAGCGTTGCCTGTCCGACGACCGACTGGTTGTACGCGTGGATCGACGGCGACCGTGTCCCGGTCCCGCCGCGCGAGGTGCTCGACCGCGAGCCATTCCCCAAACATCCGTACGCCAATGACAACAGGCGCGGCTTGATCGCTCCCGACTATGATCTGGAGCGGGTGGACATGGTCTTCTTGGAGAAGAGCATTCGCTGTAACTTTTATGTTGAACACAGTGAGACCGGAGATCGGCAGGATGTTCCGAGAGGGGCGGCGAGTGCTGGACCGCCCGGGTCCGTCCGTGAGGACGCGCGTTCCGGTTTGTGCAAGAGTGGAGTTTCGCCCGGTCGCCATCGACGGCGACCGGCGCATCGGAAATCTCCCCGTCTCGTGGCGGGGAGGCCGCCGCCGGGCCTGGCCAGGCCCGGCGGCGGGCGGCGGGTCGGATCGTCTTAACACCCGGGTGCCTGGCACCGACCAGCAGCTGGATCGCCCGCCGCAGCAATTCCTGAGAGACCTGAACGGAAGAACGGGCACTGGCCCGCATCCCAAAAGGATAGGTTCGCAGGAAGCCCCTGGCCGCTAGAAAGGATATCCAACATCCCATGACAAATCCCGCAGCAACCACGGCCGAGCCAGTCGCCGGCATCGATGTCGGCAAGCTGTGGCTCGACGCCTGCGCCGATCCCGCCGAACTTTCCCGCCGCTTCGAGAACACCCAGGTCGGCCGCCGCGCCCTGCGCAACTGGCTCCGCAAGCTCGGAGTGCGGCGCGTCGCTCTCGAGCCCACCGGGCGCTACCACCGCCAGCTCCACCAGTGCCTCCACGACGATGGCGTCGCCGTCGTCGTCGCCAATCCGCTGCGCGCGCGCAACTTCGCCCGTGCCCTAGGCCAGCAGGCGAAGAACGACCGCGTCGACGCCGCCATGCTCGCCCGCTACGCGCGCCTCGAGCACGTCACGAGCACGCCGCCCAAGCCGCGCAGCTTGCAGGAGCTCAGCGACTGGCTCGCCCTGCGGCGCAAGCTCAGCGAGCAGCGCGACGCCCTGCGCAAGCAGGCCGGGGAGTTGGGCGGCCAAGCCGCCGCGCTCCTCGGCTCCCTGCTGGCCGCCTTTACCGATAAGCTCCAGCAGACCGACAAGGCCCTGCAAGCCTGCCTCGAGGCCGACCCCGCGCTCTGCCGCCGCCGCGCAATCATCCTGTCGGTCCCGGGCTGCGGCCCGCTCAATGCCGCCAGCCTGTGCGCCGACCTGCCCGAACTCGGATCCGCCAGCCCCGCCGAGGCCGCCGCACTGGCCGGCTTGGCACCGTACGACTGCGATTCCGGCGGGCACCGCGGCCGCCGCCGGATCCGCGGCGGCCGCCGCCATCCTCGCAAGCTGCTGTACATGGCCGCCACTTCCGCGATCCGCTTCAATCCCGGCCTCAAAGCCTTCTACGAGCGGCTGGCCGCACAGGGCAAGCCGCGCAAGGTCGCACTGGTGGCGGTCATGCGCAAGCTGCTCGCCCTGCTCGGGGCCCTGCTCCGCGACGACCGCCTGTGGTCGCCGGAAGCACCCGTCAGCGGAGCGCCCGCCTGAGCGAAGTTGAGCAGGGGTAAGTGCTATGAGCGTCCACGCAGCCCTCGATCGAACCGCCCCGGAACCCCCGGGCCAGCCGGAGACATCCGCCGCCTACGGCTTCGGCTGCCTGGCCTGCGGCGGCGCCATGCCGGTCGGCCGCCGCGGCCCGATGCCGACCTACTGCCGCCGTTGCGCCAAGCGCTTGCAGAACCTCCGCGCCCGCTCCGGCCACGCCGCCGATCCCCGCTCGCCCGTCCCGCGCCAGTGCCTCGCGGCGCGCGCCGAACTCCTGCGCTCCGCCATCCGCAACGCCCACGCGGAACTGGCCGAGGTCGAGCGGCGGCAGGTCGAACTCGAGCGGCTCTCCCGCGATCTTGACCGAACTGCGGAGGAGACCCGGCGACACGCCCTGCCCTCGAAATCGCAGAGTTCATCGCCCATTCCCGGTATTGTCGGGAAAAACGCTTGACATCCATCACGGAAGCTGCCCAGGTACTCTTCAGATACAGGAGCCCCAATCGATTGGATGAATAGAGGGGCTCACTTAGAGTGCGGTCCGCTCAGCATGCGTGCATCCGAACCGGGTGGAGTGTGGCGGCTAGGCTTCCACCCTCGCCAGCAGAGCGGCCGGCCCTTGCAACAAGGCCTCGATGCGGTTCAGGCCCTGCTTGCGCGCCGTCGACAGCACACTACGCAGCGTGGCGAAGTCCTGCGCACCCTGCTCGGAGCGGAACCCGCCCGAGATCTTCATCCGCAGCTTCATCATCCGCAAATCCTGTTCGGCCTGGTTGTTCGTGAACGGCACCCTCTCGTCCCTGAGAAATCGCAACACCGACTCCCGCCTGGCCCTCAGCCGCAACGCCAGAGTATGTCCAGGCCGACGCTTCTTGCGGCCCCGCCGTCCCGGCTTGGCCGGCCGCAACGGCTCCAACCCCTCGTGATACGCTAACGCCTCCCGCACCAACTCGTCGTAACGCCGCTCGATCCTCTCCAGTAGCGACCGCGGCAACGCCACCCCCCGCTCCCGCACGCTGTCCACCGCCCGCTTCGCCCGCCTCAGCAACTGCTGCATCCGCCGCGCCCAGTCTTCCCCGTCGATCTTCGCCAACGCCTCGAGCTCCCGTAAATGGTGCATGTTACACATCGCGTGCAGCACGCCCGGCACCTTGCAATACGAGGCCCAGTGGTCATGCACCAAGATGCCTCGCAACCCCTCCAACACGCCACCCCGCTGGCGGCTCGTCCGGTAGTCGGTCAGCTGCGCCGTGCTCAGCACGTGCAACCACTGCCCCTGGCCCGCAATCCGGAATCCCGTCTCGTCCAGATGCTTCACCCCGCTGGCGCTTACCAGCAGATCCCGGACCCGCTCGCTCCAACTCTGCCAGACCTGCGCCGCCTTGCGGCTCATCCCCGCCAGCGTCGCCGCGCACAAGGCCACCCCGAACAGGTCCCGGAAGATCTCCGCCAGTCGATCCTCGGGCAGGAAATGGGCGTTCTGCAAGTACACCGCCGTGGCCGCGATCCGCGGCCCGTACTGCACCGGCGCGGTCACTCCCTCCGGGAACGCGGCCCGCGTCAGCTGTCCGCACTGCTGGCAACGACAGCCCCAGGCCTGGTGCTCGGTCACCTCCGGCGGTGTCGGTGCGGGCAGATCATAGACCTGCCGACGCTGGGGCTCGCCCTCCACATCGGCCGCCGCCAGGGCCGCTCCGCACTCGCGGCAACCGGACGGCAGGTGCACCTGGGTCCGGTCCGGTGTGTCCGTCTGGCTCAGCGTCGCGCCCTGGTGACCGGGCTGCCCACCCGAGCGCTTGCCGGACCGACGACGCTGGCTGCGCGTCCGTTGCGCTGCCGATGGCTTGGCCGGCCCATCGCTCGACGGTGGTTTCCCGCTGTTGCTGCTGTCGAGGCCCAATCGCCGTTGCAATGCCTGCACTTGCTCTCGCAACGACTGCAACTGCCTCGTCAACTCCTCATGGAGCGCCTGCAACCGGGCGTTTTCGGCCCGCAACTGCGCGTTTTCGGCCTCCAATTGCGCCAGACGCTCGTGCCAGTCCGCCGGACGTGGCTCGCTGTTCGCTCGCTCCATCTTCATCCCGCTGACGCCGGTACTGCTCGTCGCGAGCGCATCGGCTTGCTCACAACGGTCCGGATGCCCACAACATTACTATTGCTAACTGGTTTCCCAGCGGAAAGTCAAGTGCTGCGGAATTCTGGCCATCCCGGTGAGCGGTTCCCGTGGAACCATCCGGCCTCCCCCCTTTTCAGTACGCATCACCCGAGTACGAGTGGGGGTAGCTGGGCAGTTACCATTCGCTTTACTAGAGACGCAGGCCGCGGAGTTGCCGAAACGCCCGTTTTTGCTGTTTTACTCCATGCAAGCGGTGCACCTCCCCTCGTTTGCGGCGCCCGAATTCCAGGGTAGGACCGGGGCAGGTCCGCACGGTGATTTCCTGTTCGAGGTGGACGTCCTTGTCGGGGAGCTGATGGCGGCGCTGGGACGCCTGGGGCTTGCGGACGAGACTCTGGTGCTGTTCACCAGTGACAACGGTCCCGAGGTGACGACGGCGCATCAGATGCGGCGGGACCACGGACACGACGCTGCGCGTCCCTGGCGGGGCTTGAAGCGGGACCAGTGGGAAGGCGGTCACCGCGTCCCCATGTTCGTGCGCTGGCCAGGCTCGATCCCTGCTGGGACGACCACGGACCAGACGTTTAGTCTGACCGACATCATGGCGACGCTGGCCTCGCTGGCCGGGTATGCGCTACCCAACGATGCCGCCGAAGACAGCTTCGACTTCTCGGCGCTGTTGACCGGCCGCGCGTCCGGCGCCGCGATACGCGGATCCACACTGCACCAAACGCATCGGCTCGCTCTCGCGCTTCGCCTCGGCGAATGGAAATTCCTGGACCATCCGGGCTCGGGCGGCAACGCCTAGAGCCGCCCACAGCTTGCCGGCTTCGTGTTGGACGACGGCGCCCCTGAGGCCCCAGCGCAACTCTACAACTGGGCCGCCGACCCGGGAGAAACCAAGAACCTCGACCTCTCCGAGCCCGAGATTGCAGCGCAGATGAAGGCGCGACTCGACGGGCTCGTTGCGGCTGGCCGAAGCGCACCCATGCGCTAGTCGATTGGGAACCTGTGCTACCGCAGGTAGGCGGCCAGGGCCGGCAGCCCGTAGAACACGGCGAGCATATAGGCGATCGCGAGCAATCTAGAGCGCGTCGCCAGGTCTGCGAATCTGCGGACGACCGTCAGCACAAGGTTCCTCATGGGCTGCCACGGGTAAATCAGCAACGTGCCCGAGAGATTGAAGACGAGGTGCGCGAGGGCGATTACGACGCCCGCTTGTGCATTGGGGCCGGCCACAGCCAGGGATGCCATGAGCGCCGTCAGGGTCGTGCCGAGATTGGCCCCGATGGTGACCGGGAAGGCCTGCTCGAGCGTGACCAGCCCAACCGCAGCGAGCGGGACCAACAGCGACGTCGTGATCGAACTCGACTGCACCATGGCCGTCAAGAGGCAACCGACAAGCAGCGCCACCCACGGGGAGCGGCTGAGCGCCTTCTGGAGAACGTGCTCGGCCCTGGCAGCCAGCGCCGAGCGCAGCACTCGCACAATCTGCATCAGAGACGCGAAGATCAGCACGCCGCTTGCGACGATGATCACGATTCCCTGCGCCTGCGACGCATCGAAGAGTCCTTGCGCCAAGGCGCGGACCGGCGCGAGGATCGCCTCCAATACGATCGATAGAGGGCTCTCGAAGGTGCCGCCACCCACCACATCGAGTCGCTCCGCGAGAATAGAGGCCGTTCGGGCGAGGAATCCGGTCGCCATCTCGAATGGCAGCAGGATGAGCACGCTGAGGTAGTTGAAGCAATCGTGGCACGTCGCGACCGAAAACGCGCGCCGGAACTCTTCGGGGCGTCCCATGTGCGCTAACGAGACGATCGTATTGGTGACCGTCGTTCCGATATTGGCGCCCATGATCATCGGCACCGCATTGGCGAGTGGGAGCGGGTTCTCCGGAGCGGCGACCAGCCCGACGACCATCGAGGTCGTCACCGACGAACTCTGCACGAGCGTGGTGGTCAGCAGGCCGACCATCAGAGCGACAAACGGATTCTCCGTGGCGCTGAAGAAAGCTTCCAGCAAATCGCTTCCCAGTAACCGGAAACCGCCGCCCAGTCCACGTACGCCGGTCAGGAAGACGAGCAACAAGACCAGGATGAAGACCCCGGTCCAAAGAGGCGCCAACGGGGACCGCGTTGCGGGTGAACTCGCCGGATCGTTGTTCATGGTTTCCCGGTGGGTCGGCTATCGAAGGCGAATCGGAATGGCGGCGCGAGCTTTAGGACCGCAGAAGCGGGGGCCGATCCGACGGGCGTCCACCATGCTGCATGCTCCCCGCCGAAGTCACGATACGTGACGCAGATCGTTGCGTGAGGCCTGGCTCGGTGTCGGAAGCACCAAGAGCGTGGCCTTGGCATTCGCCTGGAACAGCTGCGCCAGCAGACGCAGGACGTCCAGAAGAGCTAGGGAGTCTTTGCCGCCAGAAACTCCGACCGCGATCCGGTCCCAGGCACGGATCATGCCGAAGCCCGCAATAGCTTTGCCGGTCTTGCGGAACAGTGTCTTCCGGGCGTTCACGTGCCGTGGCCAGCCAAGACTGCCATTATAGCGACGCGCCCTCAGCCGCAGTCTTCCGCCAAGCGCCGGATGGAGAGCGCCCGTCCGGTACGCTCGTCGACCTCGACGACAACCGCGTTGAGGCGGACTGGGCCCGAGGCCGGCTGGAATCGCGCGGGGAGTGCGGTCAGGAAGCGGCCCAGGGATGCCCGGCTGTCCATGCCGATCACGGAATGGACCGGTCCTGTCATGCCGACGTCGGTGATGTAGGCGGACCCCCCGGGGAGCACTCTCTCGTCGGCGGTGGGCACGTGGGTGTGGGTGCCGGCGACAACGCTGACGCGGCCGTCCAGGTACACGCCGAAGGCGGTCTTCTCACTGGTGACTTCGGCATGGAAATCCACGAAGCGAACCAGTATCTCAGGATCGAGGTCGGCGAGTAGCCGCTCCGCGCAGCGGAACGGGCAGTCGATCTGGGGCAAATACACCCGGCCTTGGAGGTTCAGAACGGCGTACGGCACGGCTGCATCGGTGTGACCGACATACAGACCGGACCCAGGGGCATCGGGATAGTTGGCCGGCCTCAGCATGCGGGGCTCGCGATCCAGGTAGGGCAGGATCTCCCTCTTGTCCCAAATGTGGTTGCCCGAGGTCAGCACGTGGATGCCCGCATCCAAGAGTTGCTCAGCGATCTGGATCGTCGTTCCGTAGCCTGCGGCGGCGTTTTCGCAGTTGGCGATGGCGAGATCGATCTCTTCGTCCGCGACGAGCTGGGAGAGCTTCGCGAAGACGGCCCGGCGGCCAGGCCGTCCGACGATGTCGCCAATGAAGAGGATGCGCATGCCAGCGAAGGCTTCAGTCTATCGCGGCGACGATTCCAGACCGTCGCGCTCCTCGATGGGCGCGAGCGCGCGCCCGACTGCATGCGGGTTCGCCGCTTGCCGCCCGGGCGGGTCCGGGACCAGCGAGCCTCCACGATCCGATGAAGCCTGCGAACGTCGAGAATGACCTCCGGGCGGCAGCGGTGACGGTCGCGCCGCGGCCTGAACTGCGGGCGCCCTCCGGAGCGGACCCGACGAGGCGGTTAAGGTCGTGTGTCACCGCGGTCCAAGGCGTCCCCTACGGAGAGCATCCGAGCCTCCTGCAAAGGGGCGACGCGGGTATTGACAGCGAGCCTGTAGTAGTGGCCGTACCCGGCGATCTCCGAGTCCTGCCATCGGCTCTGCTCGCGCCAGGTCGAGAATCGTCGGGCAAACGCCGGATCCGGCAGCGATCCCGTGTGCGAGTCGAGGCTGGGCACCGCGCAGCGGGCGCAAGGGTTTGTGCCAAGCAATTCGACATCGCCGATCCGAAAGCGCCGCGGCCTGCCGCGCGGGCCAAACAGAGTGTCCTCCTCGAAGGGATCGAGACCCGCGATTTCCAGGTTCGCGCGGAAGCGGCGGCGACATTCCTCGGTGTCGAGCCCGAACCAACGCGAGACGGAATTCAGGGAGGCACTGGAGATCACGGTCGGCCCGCTTGCCTCCTCGTCGTCGGGAAAGCCTCTCCTGCTGTCGCGTCGGAGTGAAACGGGCCGGCCCAACTGCTTTCCGAACCAGGCCTCGATCCGTCGCTGATCTTCTGCGAGGCAGAATGTCTCGCATGCAGCGCCGGAGCGCAGCTCGACGTGCGCGCCATTTCCGGTGTACGAAGCGCGGATCGAAACAAGCGCCCGACTCAGCCGCTTGGCATTCAGGAGTCCGCCATCAGCGTCGAACAGGGCATACTCGCGGTCTCCTACCAGACCTCCCTCTTCGACCACTTGCACTCGGTCGACTTCGCACGGATCGAGCGACTTGATCGGGAAGATGCGGATGCGCGTCAAGTACGGCTTCATGGAGCCCGGAAACGAGACCGAATTCCATCTTCGCACCCGGCGCGAATGGAATCGCGGCAAACCGGGAAACCGGCGATGCGGCTGCTGGGCTGCGGGCCCGGCACGATCATGGCGCAGGCGCCCGATTGCGATCACGGCCCAGCGAACCGCGGGCCGCGATACGCTAGGGACAAGTCCTGATGTCTGCGTCTGCTCCAGGCCGCCGAGCCGCCGTCGAGACGACCGTCCTCGGTGCCGTGCAGTCCCTGCTGGAGGAGCTGGGGTCCTCGCGAGCTGCCGAACGAACGACTCTGAACGCGTCGCTTGAGAAGGACCTCGGGCTCGGCAGCCTCGAACGCGTTGAGCTTCTTGTGCGCCTCGAATCCACCCTCACCGTCCGGCTGCGGGAAACCCTCGCCCAAACGGCGCTCACTCCTGGCGACTGGGTCCGCGCGGTCCTGGCAGCCGAGGACGGGGCTCGGCCGGTCGGACGTTGGCCCATCGTGCAGCCGACCCGGGAGGCCCGCGAGCCCCCCCATCACGCCGCGACGTTCGCGGAGGTCTTGCAGGAGCAGACGGACCGCGACCCCGCGCGCGTCCAGATCCACCTCCTGGACCGCGACGAAGGCCAGGACATCAGCCATGGCCAGCTCTACGCCAGCGCCGCCCAGATCGCCGCCGGCCTGGTCTCTTCCGGCTTGCGTCCCGGCGAAACCGTGGCAATCATGCTGCCGACTTGCGCGGAGTTCTTCAGTAGCTTCCTAGGCGTGATGCTGGCGGGAGGAATCGCCGTGCCCGTGTATCCGCCAGCTCGAGCGAACCAACTGGAGGAGTACGTCAAGCGCCAGTCGCTAATCTTGCAAAACGCGGAGGTGCGCTTCCTGATCTCCTTCGACCAGGTGCGGGCCGTGGCCACCGTGCTGGGAGCGAGCCTGCCGACCTTGCAAGAGGCTGTGGGAGCCCGAGAACTCGCGATCCGCGGCAGGAATCTGCCGCCGCCGGAGACCGATCCCGCTGAAGTGTTCTTCATCCAGTACACCTCTGGCAGCACCGGCGATCCAAAGGGTGTGACTCTGACGCACGCGAACGTTCTGGCGAACGTGCGTGGCATTGGGTTCGCCGTCCAGGCGGTTCCCTCCGATGCCGTCGTGAGCTGGCTGCCGCTCTACCACGACATGGGGCTGATCGGCTCCTGGCTGTTCAGTCTTTACCACGGATTCCCGATCACGATCTTGTCGCCGCTCGATTTCCTGGTGCGCCCGGAGCGCTGGCTCTGGGCCCTGAGCGATTCCCGGGGAACGCTCTGCCCCGCCCCGAACTTCGCCTTCGAGTTGTGCGTGCGCAAGATCCGGGACGAGGCGATGCAAGGTGTCGACCTGTCGACCTGGCGGGTCGCCATCAACGCGGGGGAACCGGTTCTTGCCTCGACGCTGAGGCGTTTTTCCGAGCGCTTTCAACCCTGGGGGTTCGACTCGCGGAGCCTGCTGCCGTTCTACGGACTCGCGGAATCGTCCGTGGCTCTGACCTATCCTCCCCTCCTTCGCGGTCCCGTCGTCGACAAGGTGGACCGCCTCGCGTTCGAGGTCGAGGGCCGCGCCATCCCCGCCGACGGGGAGGAGTCCAGCGAGATTCTCGAATTCGTGAGCAACGGACAGGCCTTGCCTCGGCACGAAATCCGCATCGTTGGAGAGCAGGACCAGGAGTTGCCGGAGCGCGTCCGGGGCCAAATCCTGTTTCGAGGGCCCTCGCGAACCCACGGCTACTATCGCAATTCGCGGGCGACCGAGGCCGTGCTGGACGCCGACGGCTGGATGGATTCCGGGGACTTGGGGTACATCGCGGGCGGCGAGTTGTACGTCACCGGACGGCTTAAGGACTGCATCATCAAGGCAGGACGTAACATCATTCCCCAAGATGTGGAGATGGCCGCGTGGGAGGTGGATGGCGTGCGCAAGGGGTGCGTCGCGGCCTTTGGGAGCAGCGACGCAGAGAGCGGCACCGAGAAGCTTGTCGTCGTCGCCGAGACCCGGGTCGCCGACCGAGAGGGTCGTCGGCGCATGCAAACAGAAGTGACCGAGGCAGTGACGCGCAAGGTCGGCTTGCCGCCGGACGATGTCGTGCTTGCCAATCCTGGCGTGGTCCCCAAGACCTCAAGCGGAAAAATCCAGCGCGTGGCGACGCGCCACTTGTATGAGCAGGGCGCGGTCACCGGGCGGGCGCTCGCCGCTCCCTGGGTCCAGATGGCCCGGCTTTGGCTCCGCAGTGCTGCGCTCGCCACGGCAAGCCGCGCCGCCTGGGTCGGGCCGAGCGTGCGGCACGCAGGAGCAGCGGTGCTGCGAAGTTTGCTAGCGGTGGGCTTTGGCTTGGCGGCCCGGTTGGCTCCGACACCTGGAGCGGCGCGTTGTATCGTCTCGCCGGGCGCGAGGATGCTGGTCGCACTCTCCGGCGTTCCGCTGCGAGGACGAGTGCCCAGCGGCAACGCCCGGATCGTTTTAGTGAACCGCGCCCACAGGCTGGATCCGCTGGTCGTGGCCGGCGCCATCCGCTCTCCGTTCGTGTTCGCGGACGCCAGCGGATTTCCGCAGCTTCGGGCCGCCGAGGCTTTCCTTCTGGATCCGCTTGTCGCGGGCGGAGCCGGGGTCAACCTCACCCCTGCGGGAGGAACCCTCTTGGACAGGATGCGTACGGCTCTCGAAGCGGGTCACACGGTCGTGAGCCTCGCCGACAATCCCGTCGGCGAGCCCCCCGCGCGCACCCGTTTTCGCGCGGAAGGGTTCCTGGCCGCCGCCAGCACGGGGGCGCCGGTCGTTCCCGTATTCCTGGGCTTGAATCCCGGGGGCGGAGTCGAGGCTCGAGTGAGCGAACCCCTCACGGGCGCACAAGCCAACGGGGATCTTGCCGCGAGCCGCGCCGCCGTCCGCGCGTTGCTGACGGAGGCAGCAACGGTCTCCGTATCGGCCCCGCGCTAAAATAAGGCGATGCCGATCTACGAGTACAAGTGCGACGATTGCGACACGCGCTTCGAAGCCCTTGTCATGGGCTCTGCGCCGGAGCCGGACCGGTGCAGCTGTGGGAGCCCCTCCATCGAGAAGGTCTACTCGAGGTTCGCCGCCCAGTCTTCGAGCGCCGAGAGCGAGGCTTGCACCACTCCAGGAGAGGGCGCCTGCGGCATGCCCGCCTGCATGGGCGGCATGTGCGCGATGAATTGAGACTCCACAGCCCGGCGTGACCGCACGCCCGGAACGCCTGAGCGGTTCCTGGGGAGGAGTGCCAGATCCTCATTCTGCGCTGTGTCGCCTTCTTGGGAATCCAGTTCAACTAGACTCGACCGAGCCAGCGCCTTTCGATCCGGAGATCGGGTTCGCATAGCCGCTGTGCGCGCCAGCACGGCCAGACCCTAACCGTCGCTTCGTCGTTCGAAGCCTAGGCGAAGCGTGGAACGCGTTCCTTTGCCACCTCGCCGCCGGCGGCCCTGGCAGGTGTCGCTGGATCTACGGACCAACGACGCCGACCGAGATGAGAGCGCCGTTGCGGTTGAACACGCCGAAGGCGAAGGACGCGGCCTTCGCCTTGTAGTCCCAGATGAGAGGAGCCGACCCTTCCACAGTGGCCTGGACAACTCTGAAACCCTCCCCCTCCTCAGGTATCGCGACCACGGAGGGCTGGCTGGTCGAGAGGTCCCAAGTCACCATGCTCGTCCCAACGGGGACGCCGGAGCCTTGATTCTGACGCAAGACTCGCGCAAAGGCGCGGCCGATGAGTGGGATGACTCCGTACCCTCGCCGATTCTGCTGGATCAACTGGAAGTTGCCTGGGATGATGCGGGCGAACCCTTCCGGTAGCGCCAAGCACGTCGCCGTCGACGCTTGTAGATCCACGACGAGCAGACCGCGGCTGCCGAGGTGCGGAGCGACGTGATTGCCCGCCGCGTTCGTGGTCGGCGCACCACCGGTCGCCAGCGCGACAAGCCGGGCTTGGCGGGGCAGCTTCTGATTCAACAGGTTGATGGTGATGCCGACATTGCCCGGAAGATCGATTTCAGCAAACTTGCCCTCGACTCCGTCAAAAACGCGCAGCCTCTTCGGCGGTTCCCGCGCGAGGGAGCGCGCGCCATCTGCGAAATAGAGGTAGTCGCGCAGGTCGCCCTTGGCGAAATTATCGAGTGGGCCTGGTCGGTCGAACACGCGACCACGTAGGCCGTTGAGTCCCCGGGCAAAACGGCGATGGGTGCAAGCGAATCGCCAAACTCAACGCCCTGATTGTTCACTTGGCGCGGCGAGGCGAGGACTATTCGTCGAGCCTGCGAAGGGTCCCAACAGGGCGGGATTTGCCGCCAGAGGGGCGGAAGGAAGCAGATATTGCGAGACGGCGGTAACGCGGTCTCGGCGATAGTCGAACAACTGCGTGTTCGGGTAGCGGGAGCGCTCTTCATAAAGCGCTCCGCTGACAGCGACGAAGTACGGATTGAGGTCGGTCATGTCGATCCGGTTGACGGACCCGACCTGTGAATGAACGCTCAAGTATTGCGGCGCGGGAGCGCCGCCTCAAGTCCCCGGCATCGCGCCGGTTCCTGGAGACCCAATGGAAAACCTCGCCGGTCTCGGCCAGGTGCGGGACGTCGAAGGTCAACTGGTAGACCCCAGTGAGGTCCGACGCGAGGCCGCTGGACCCGATTGATACGGGTATTCCTCCGAGGTAGGCCCGTTGCGGGAATGGGGGTGGGGGCCCCTAATCGCCCGCAACCTTCGCGGTGGCAGGATCCGTCGGACCGAGACCCGCGGCGAAGGCCACCAGCGTCTGGCCGGGGAGGAAGGTCGACGAGGCATCGGCGATTCCAACATTCTCGTTCGCGGCGATGGCGGAAGCAGGGGCGGCTCTCCTGTATAGGCTAGTACTGACTCCGGCCAGGGCCGACGATCCGGACTCGCTTGCCTCCAACTTCACGATTAGCGAGCTCGAATCCTGGTGCGTGACCAGGTTCGGACTGGTCTCCGACACGATCACGGGCATCGGCGCACTGCCTGCATCGCCGCGCCGCACGACGACAGTGGCTGGACCGGCTTCGACTTCCCACGGAACCTGCGCGTTGATCTGGCCGGGGAGACGAAGAACAGGGGCCAAGCGATCTTGTTGACGAAGACTTGCACTGCGGGATCACCGAGCGAAGTCGGCAGCGGCAGCGCCTCTGCTTGCGCGAGCTCTCCAGCCAGATCTCTGCCGAAAACGGCCAGGATTCCGCCCTGGGCGACCGTCGCAGGAGCCGATTGGAGGGTGACCCCGTTCACCACGCCGCAGAGGCTGGTCTGCGGTTGCTGGGCGATGGTGACGGCGGAGGCAACGGCAACGGTTCGTAGGAAGCCGAAACAACGCATGATGGGACTCCTGGGTCCGGATTCGATTCTGACGTGGCGGGCTCGCGGTGGCCCTAGAAGTTATAGGACAACGATGCTTGCAGGATCCTCGGATCGCGAGCGGTGGTGATCAGTCCGCCCTGAATGGAATCGAACTGGGAAGCCAATCCCCACAGATGGCCTAGACGGGTCACGTTGAAGGCATTGAAGGCGTCCATGCGAATCTGCAGCCTGCGCCGGCGTTCAAAGCGGAAGTTCTTCTGCAGGCTCAAGTTGAGGTTGAACGTGCCGGGCACGTCCAGGATATTGCGGCCGGAGTTCCCGACCTGGAACGGCGCAAAGCCGTAGCGGCTCTAAACACACTCGATTCCGTTTCGGTTCCTGGTTCCAATGCAGGGAACCCGCTCGAACGCGGCGAGATCGAACCACGGGAAGGCGACGCCCTTGAGGCCTGGAAACGCGTCCGGGGCCATATACACGCGTGCGACACGATTGGGGCGTAGCGACTCGCCCACGCCCAGGTCCACGTTCGCGGCGAGTAAAGTGAACGGTTGGCCGGAATAGGTCGTCAGGGTCGAGGACAACTGCCATCCGCCGAAGATCGCTTGGGCCGGCCCGCCCAGGCCGGAGAAGAAGGGGCGACCGTTCCCGAACGGCAATTCGTCGCGTCCGGCGAACGAGACGGCGTGCCGCTGATCGAAGTTCGAGCGGCCCCGGTCCAGGCTCAGGTTGCCGGTGTCGAGTGCGCCGGCGGAGCCTGTTCCGCCGAAGTCGATGACGGAGGAGGCGTCGTCGATGGACTTTCCGAAGCTGTAGTTGACCCGATAGAAAAGCCCGCTGCGGCTCCGGCGGCGCAGGGAAACCTGCAGGGCGTGATACGTGGAGTTCGAGCCGAACGAGGTGTAGCCAACGCGGTTGAAGGCGTCGATCGGGCGGGGAAAGACGAGATTTCCGTAGGCGCTTTCCGTTGCCAGGGCCAAGTCCCGGATCGGCTGGTTCAGGTCATAGCCGCGCTGCAGGTGGCTGCCCTTGGAGCCGACGTAACCGATCTCGAGGGCGCGCCCGTCACCGAGGTCGCGCTCGATGGTGAGGTTCCAAGATTGCGGGTAGGCTGTCGGCGGGTCCGGGTCGAACCGGTTGACGTTCTCGATTCCCGTGCCTCCCACGCTCTGGCGTCCCTCCGGGAACGGATTCTGGAGCGGGGAGGGGGGTGTTGCCGCCACCGGTCGAGTTGAACGTCTGACTGAACGTGAACGGAAAAACGCCGACGAGCTGCCAGAGAACCGGTCCCAGCAAGTAGCCCTGGTAGAAGAATGCCGTAGCCCCGGCGGAAAATGTTGTGGCCGCCCCCGAAGGGACGCCAGGCGAATCCCAGGTGGGTCGCGATGTTGTTGTAGTTCGGGTCGATGAGCCGCCGGCCCAGACCGATGTCGCTCGCAAGCACCGTGCGATCGGCGAGGCCCTGTTCGGCCAGGATTTCGCCGAGGTTGGGCAGCGTCTAGTCTCCGGCGAGAACGACCTTGTTAAGACCGGGCAAGAAGTTGGAAAGCCGATCGTTCATATCGTAGTGAGGCATCTCGAGCTCATAGCGCACCCCGAGGTTCAGCGTGAGATTACGCGTTGCCTTGCAGTCGTCGTTGAGGAAGACGCCGAAGCCGCTGCCGCGCAATTCATTGAATGTCGTGGCGATGCGGCGATTGACGCTCTGGAGCCGGCCGAGCAGCAAGTCGCCGATCGAATGCGAGCTGAACCGGTTGCCGACCCGGAACGTCCCACGGACATTGCTGAACTGCGGCAGATCGTAGTGGGTCCGGGAGGAATCGATCCCGGTCTTGATTGTGTGCGTGTTCTTGATCCAGGAGAGCCTCCCGGACACCTGGACGTCCCAGACCTGCTGCTCACTGGGCGTGTACGCGCCCTGTCCCAGCGGATAGTAGCCCTGGACCGTGACGCGCGGAAGACCGCGCAGCTTGGGATCGAGATCGTCCGGCGCTGGCAGGCCGAGGGTGGCCGGATCGAAGTCCGCCGCGATCGAGTTGCTGTAGTTGTCGTGGGGGCGAACGTGCGCGTATGGCGGGCGGAGACGAGTTCGAGACGGTCGCGGGTCTCGTAGACCCAAATCGCCAAGGCGCTTCCGGCGAAGGGGTTCTCGAGGTTGTTGAAGCGCTTCTGGTAGCTGACGGAAAAGGTGTCCCGCGCCGAGAAGTGGTGGTCGAACTTGAAGACGTCCTGGTACCAGTCGTCGTCGTCCGTCGCGGTCGAGATGTTGTTGAGGCGGATGTTGTCCCTGTTGGGTAGCGGATAGAAGTCGATGAGCCCCAGCTTGATCGGGTCCATGCGGGAAGCCGGGATCAAGTTGTTCGGAAAGCATCCGCGCTGGACGTGCCGGTAGCAGGCTCCGGGCCGGTCCGGATCGTTTAGGAAGACCGGCCCTGATGCGCCGGAGGCGAACCCTTGCGTGAGGCCCAGAGACCGCGAGAAATCGCCTTGGCGCTCGAGTTCGGTCGGGACGTTGCCAAGGCGGGTACGGCTGATCGACTGGATGCGGCCCTCGAAACTGGCCAAGAAGAAGCTCTTGTTGCGGACCAGGGGTCCGCCGAGGGCGCCGCCGAAGCGGGAGGCGCTCCTCGTCGAAGAATCCTCGCGCGTCCAGCGCTTCGTTGCGCATGTATTCGAAGATCGAGCCGTGCAAGTCGTTCGTTCCCGAGCGCATCGTGAGGCCGATGATGCCCTCCGAGAAGCCGCCCTATTGGGCGGAGAAACCCGAGGTCTCGACGCGGAACTCCTCGACAGCGTCCAGGGGCGGCCGGACTTGCGCACCGCCCCAGACGGGGTTGCGGTTACTGATGCCATCGACGTAGAAGTTCGTCTGGTCGGTGCGGGCTCCACTGATGGATGCAAACACATTTTGACCGAGCACCCCGGGCATGACGCCGGGGACGAGGAAGGCGAGCTGCATGAAGTCGCGCCCAGGCAATGGCAGATCTTGGATCTCCTCGTACACGATCACGTCGCCTTTGACGGCGCCGTTCTCGAAGTTGATCGATGGAGGCGCGAATGTGACCGCGACCGATTCGGACATCGCGCCGATTTCGAGACCGATGTCGATCCGCAGCCGTTGCCCGGTTGCGAGTTCGAGATTGGACCGGACGAAGCGCCGGAAGCCTTCCGCTTCCACGATCAATTCGTAGGAGCCTGGAATCAGGCTTAGCAGCGTGTAGTATCCGGACTCCTGCGTCTCGGCGACGCTCTCGATCCCAGTTTGGGTGTTCCGAATCGTCAGCCGCGCACCCGGAATGACAGCTTCCGCGGAATCCGCCACCACGCCCGTAACGGAGGCCAAGCTGACTTGGGCATCCACCGGTCTCGTGCATACCCGTAAGAAGAGAATGGCGAACGCGAAGGTTCCTATGCTATGGAACGTCATGTCTGCGCCCCTTGACTCAATTCTGCTTCGCGGATTCCCAAGCGATTCTGGGCCCGAACTCCCAGTTTCTGTAACCCCCGAGTTGGAGACTGCGCGGACGCCCCGCCGCTCCGCCAGGCCGCTCCCGCACGCGAGCGTCGCGTCCAGACTGATTGACGCCTCGCGGAGACGATGGCATCAGCGAGGAGTAGGCATCCGCCGGGGCGGCGCAGGGAACAGCAAGGAACCGACCACCAGCGCCAGCGTGGAAGCTGGCACGAGAATCGCGACCGGCATCAGGCCCGTGCCGCCGACGCTGTAGGCTCCCTCGACCCCAAGCGAATCCCAGAAGAAATAGGCCCAGAGGACAACGACAGTCACAATCGAGGCGGACGCGCCCTGGACCGTAGCGCGCGGCCAGAACAGTGTCGCGGCCAGCATCGGAAGCAGGCCAGCGAAGCCCGTCAAGGCCCAGGTTCCAAGAGCGAAAATGGATTGCGAAGCCAACAACGAGCAGACGAAAGCCAACGAGAGGAACGCCAGCACGAAGACCCTCCCGAACCAGACCTGACGCTCTTCGGACAGCCGACCCTCAAACCCGTAGCGCCGCACGATGTCTTGGGTGAACATTGCCCCCAATGCCAGGATCTGCGAATCGAGCGACGACATGATCGCGGCGAAGACCCCAGCGGCCAGGCAGCCCGCCAGAACGTCGCCCGTGTTCGCGACGATCAGCTGGACTAGGATCGGCCCGTCGAGCGGGGGCGCGAACTGCAGTCGGCCGACGGCGCCCAACATGACGCTTGGAAACCAGATAGCGGCGACCAAGAGAGGGTACGCCACGATCGCGGCGCGGAAGGAGCGGGCGCTCCGGGCCGACAGCCAATGGCTATACAAGTGCGGGAATGCCCCAGTGCACAACGGCAGGAGCAGGAACGACCCCATCTGGAAGAGCACGAAGCGATCGCTACCGAACGCCACCAGGTCCCCGTGCTGCGCCTGCAGCCGTTCCATCGAGCCCGCCAGTCCGCCAAGCCCGGACATCACCACGACATACGCGGCGATCCCGAACAGCAAGAACACGAGCGTCTGGAGGGCGTTCACCCAAGCCGTGCTGCGCATGCCTCCGTAGCTGACGTAGACATAGGTCACGACGCAAACCGCCAGGCTGCCTGCCCACGCCGGGAGCCCCGCGCCGGAGCCGCCCGTCAACACGCTGAGAACGTCCCCGGCTCCTTTGACGCCGATCAGCAAGTACGGCAGCATCAGGGCCACCACGACGGCGAACAGCAGGGTGCCCAGGGCGTCCGAGCCGTAGCGGTCTCGCACCAGCTGCACCTGTGTGACGTAGCCGAATCGCTTGCCGAGCGTCCAGGAGCGGATGCCGAGGTAGTAGATCAGGAAGGGGATCAGAATGGCCGAACTCGATCCCATCAGCGCGAAGACGATGACGCCGCGCCGATACGCTTCGCCGGAGGCGCCGAGGATGGTGAAGGCTGTCATATTCGTTCCGAACAAGGTCAACAGCAGAACGAACGGTCCAATTGAACGGCTCGCGACGAAGTAGTCCTCCCCAGTCCCTTGAAACAGGCGATGCCCAAAGAGTCCGATGCCTAGGACCAACGCCAGGTAGGCAACGAGGATCGAGAGAACCATGCCAAGCGCCTATTCGTCGTCCGTGTCCCTGGGCCATGCCCAACGCACCACCGTCGCGAGCAGCATCGAGGCCGCTACGCAGAGACCGAGGTGATACGCCAGATTGACCGGCAGGCCGACCCACAATCGGGCATCGGACCACATCCAAACGTTCTCGAAAGCGACAGCCAGGCCGACGAGCAGCCAGAGCGGCCAGCGCGGATGCGAACGCTTCATCGATGCCACCCTTGAATCCGGAGAGGCAGGCGCGAAAAGCCCCGAAAGTTCGGCGTCGTCACGCGGCGCGCCGTCTCGAGATCGACCTCCCAGCCTCGGCTGACCGCCAGCAGCGCCTCGAACAGCCGGTGCGCCATCGCGCGCGCGAGCGGAGCGCCGACGCAGAAATGGATGCCTTGGCCCATTCCGAGATGACGAGTCGTCCGGCGTTCGATGTCAAATCGGTCCGGATCCTCGAAAACGCGCTCATCCCGATTCGCCGAACCGATGTGCAGCAGAACCTGCGAGCCCTCCGGAATCGTCTTGCCGTACAACGCGACATCCCGGGTCGGGCTTCGCACAAAGCCCTGCGCGGCCGCGTCCCAACGCATGCCCTCCTCCACAAAGCCTGGAATCCGAGCCGGTTCCCGCTTCAACTGCCGGTACGCTTCCATGTGGCGTGCGAGGGCGTGCGTCAGGTTGGTGAAGAGGTTGTTCGTCGATTCAAAACCCGCGGTGAGAAAGGTCATCGTGGTGACAACGACCTGCTCCCGGGTCAGCCGTCGGCCGCCGTCCTCGGCCCGCAGCATCGTGCTCATCAAGTCACTGGCGGGCCGGACCAGGCGGTGTCCCGCCAAGGAGTCCAGGTACTCGCGGAGTTTGCCCATGGCTACGGTTTGCTTGGGTTGCTCTCCTCGACGAGCCTTCTCCCGGAGAAAGAAGTCATCGAGCCACAGGTGTAAACGCAGAAAATCCTCATCCGGCACGCCGAACATGGCCCCCAGAATGGCCGCGTTGAACGGAGCGGACACATTCGCCACGAGTTCGGTCCAGCCTCGCTCCCGGGACTCGGCCGACAACCTGCGGGCCAAGGCGGCAATCCGCGGTACGAGCCGCTCGACCGTAGCCCGCGTGAAGGCCTGCTCAACCAGGCTGCGCGCAAACCGATGGTCGGGAGGATCGGTCGTGCCGAGCGTCTTGCCGATGCGTTCCGGCATGTCGTTGAGCAGATTGCCCCGGCGTTGCGACGACCAGGTCGTCCAGTCCTTGAAGGCCTGGGACACGTCCGTGTAGCGCGCGAGCACCCAGGTATCCTCGGGTCTGGAATAATGCGCGGGATCCTCGTCGCGCATCCGCCGATAGAACGGGTAGGGATCGTCCGTTGCGACGATCGAGAGGCGATAGGGTCTCACCGCTCGGGCCCCACTGTACCCCGCTCCATCGCCGCCACGACACGGTCCAGAGCGTCCAGGAGTACACGCTCCTCCTCTCCAGACGCGGGAACAGCCCACAGGTCCCGGTGAAAGCTCTCGCCCGCAGCCTTCCAAAGCTTCGCCTGCAAGCGACGTCCCGCGCGCGTAAGGCGTACGTGGCGCGCGCGGGCGTAGTCGGGGTCCGGCCGGCGCACCACCCAGCCGCGACTCTCCGCCAAGCGCACCAGCGCGCCGACCGTGCTGGGGTCGGAATAGCACCGCCGGCAAAGCTCCTGCTGGCTCACGGCGTCCCGCTCGGCCAGGAGACTGAGCACGACGAACTGGTCCGCCGTGACGTCGAACCGGCGTCGCAACTCCGCATTGGCGCGCCGGTGAAGCGATTGGTACGCGCGCCGCAACCGGATCCCTATCGAGTCGGCGAATCGCTCTGGCATCTCCCCGACAGCTCCCCGGCAGCTTGACTAGTTTTGCGTATACGCAATATCTTGTCCAGAGGATGCCGACGGCTCAATGCCCTTTGTCGAAACTCCGAACGTCGTTCTCCATTGCCATCTGGACGGCGACGAAGCCGCGACCCCGCTGGTCCTGGTGAACTCCCTTGGCGCGGATTGCCGGATCTGGGACGCATTCACTGCGGAGATTCGCGACCGCTTCCACGTGTTGCGCTACGACCAGCGCGGTCAGGGGCTCTCCGACAGTGCGCCAGGGCCGTACTCGATCTTGGACCACGCGACCGACTTGATCGCGCTGCTGGATCGCCTCCTCTGGCGGTCGGCACTCCTGTGCGGTCTCTCGATCGGTGGGATGATCGCGATGGAGACGTGCGCGCGACGGCGGGATCTGGTCTGCGGCCTAGTCCTCGCGGACACTTCCGACGTCATCGGCTCGCGTGAGTTTTGGGCCACCCGCATCAACCAGATTCGGCAACACGGACTCGGACCGATCGCGCAATCAATCCTAGAGCGTTGGTTCGGCGCTACATTCCGACGCTCCCGACCCTCGGAGGTGCGGGGCTGGGCCAACCTGCTTCGCCGGTCTCCCGTCGACGGCTATCTGGGCTCGTGCGCCGCTCTACGCGACGCGGACTTGAGCCGGACGGTGGGTGCGATCGCAGTTCCGACGCTTTGCATCTACGGTTCCGAGGACCAGGCGACCCCTCCGGCCACCGTGCGTCGCTTGGCGGCGAGGATTCCCGGCGCGAGTTCCATCGAGATAGCGGGCGCGGGACACCTGCCGCCGGTGGAGCGTCCCAGGGAATTCGCGGAACACCTGACAGGGTTTTGGGAGGGTCGCTTTGGAGTCTGAAGATCGCTACATGACAGGGATGAAGATCCGGCGCCAAGTCCTTGGTGACGCGCATGTCGAGGCTGCTGAGTCCAACAAGACTGCCTTCGACGCGGCGTTCCAGCGCTACATCACCGAATCGGCCTGGGGATCCGTCTGGTCCCGACCTCAGCTCGACCCCTGCACACGCAGCTTGGTGACAATCGCACTGCTCGGCGCCTTGGGACACTATGAAGAACTCGCGATGCACGTGAAAACTGCGCGAAACACGGGTGCTGCCCCGGCGAAGATCGCCGAAGCGCTGTTGCATGTGGCTGTGTACGCCGGCGTCCCGGCCGCCAACCGAGCCTTCGCCGCCGCTCGGCGCGCACTGGACGAGGATTCCGCTGCCGAGGTGCAAACGTGAGCCGGCAAGAGATGCTCAATCCGCGCGACTGGTCGTCTCACCCGGCCCAGTCGCACGAACCGTACAGATCGACGCGGCTGCGCGCGCAAGAACAGCCCCTGGTGCCGCTGCAACAGTCTCTCTCGGAACTCACAGCGCCGGTGTTCGGGCACGAGGCGGTTTCCGCACTGGACAACGATCTGACGAGGAATGCGGCCCAGACCGGCGAAGCGAGCGGCGAGCGGATCATCGTGGCGGGCCGTGTTCTCGACGAGAGCGGCCGTCCCATGCGCGGGGCGCTGCTCGAAGTCTGGCAGGCCAACGCGAACGGCCGCTACGCCCATCGCTGGGACCAACATGATGCCGCACTGGATCCGAATTTTCTCGGAGCGGGCCGCACCGTGACGGACGGCGAAGGCCGGTACCGCTTCACGAGGATCCGACCCGGAGCCTATCCCTGGGGCAACCACCACAATGCGTGGAGGCCGGCGCACATCCACTTCTCCGTCTTTGGCGCCGCGTTCATCCAGCGCTTGGTCACGCAAATGTATTTTCCTGGGGACCCCCTGCTGCCGCATGACCCGATCTTCAACTCCACTCCGGATCCTTCCGCCCGTCAACGGCTGGTTGCGAAGTTCTCGCTCGAGACGACCGAACCGGAGTGGGCGTTGGGCTACCGATTCGACATTGTTCTGCGCGGTCCGCGCGCAACTCCCCTGCAGGCTTGACTTGATGCCCAGCCAGACGCCATCGCAGACCGCCGGACCGTTCTTCGCCTACGCGCTGACTTCCGGACGCTCCGACTGCCGCGGTCTGATCCGCAACGAGCTGGCCGACGACAACACACCGGGACTCCCGATCCGGATCGCGGGCCGGGTCCTGGACGGCGACGGCAACGCGGTGCCCGATGCCATGATCGAGATCTGGCAAGCCGATCACCGGGGGCGCTTCCCAGACGGTTCGAGACGCTTTCGAGGATTTGGCCGTGCCGGGACCGATTCCGACGGCCGTTTCTCGTTTCGAACGATCAAGCCCGGACCGACGGCCCTGGGCGCCGCCAATGGCATTAACTTTAGCGTTTAGTCGCATTAACTTAAGGAAGTAGGGGGGAATGCCGGCCCGTGGGGCCGGTTTGGTGTGAGTCTCAGGCTGGGCTTGCGGCTTCGGTTGGCTTGCGGTTCCTCCATTTGCTGGCGGGCTTGCGGGAGCGACGCGGGCAGGAGCGGCCCGGGCGCCGTCTCTGGCGACAGGCGGCAATGCCCTCCAGGATCCGCTGCACGGTGCTGGCCAGCGTGGTCGCATGCACCAGGAACAGTCCCTCCAAGTGGCGCGCCACCGTGCGCAGGCTGTTCTGGAAATTCGCCTGCAGGGCCGGACGAGAGTGCCCGTCCGGCGCGGCCCGGAACTGCTCCTCGCTGTGGCTGGCGAACATCCGCGTCAGCGCGATCAGGGTGAAATGCGCGTACAGTTCCTGCTTGACCAGGCGCTCGCTCTGGCCATGGAACTGCTCCACCGTCAGCATCTGCTTCGAGATCTTGTACAGCTCCTCGATGCTCCAGCGGCCGTGGTACAGGTCGGCGAGGTCCCGGACGCTGTAGCGCTGGCGGTCCAGCAGCGTGGTGGCGAGGGTGTAGTCGGTCGTGCCGACCGTGTACTTGACGAGGCGCACGCGGCAGGGCCGGAACGCGGCCTGCGGCTGCTGGCGCCAGGCGTCGGCGCTGGGCGGGACGGAGACGATGGCCTCGTTGCGGTCGCCGAGGACGAAGTCGCGGAAGAGGGAGTTGGCGTTCTTCTGCAGGCGGAAGACGGCCTGCAGGCCGCGCTCGACGTGGGCGTGCAGCAACTGGAAGGAGTAGTAGCCGCGGTCGTAGACGACGACATCGCCGCGGGCCAGCGCGGGCAGATGGGCCCGGGCCGCGCGGCGCTCGTCGCCGTGGGCGTGCAGGTCGAAGTCGAGCGGCAGGCGGGCGCGCAACTGGAACAGGCAGCTGAGCAGGCCCTGCGGGTAGTGGGCCGTGTCCGCGGGCGTGCGGTAGCCCTCCCCGACCAGCGGGCGGGGCAGGTTCAGCTTCGAGCCGTCGACGGCGAAGGCGCGGTGGCCGTGCCACAGCTGGCCGGGCTCGTCCCGGGGGGCTCGCGCGAGGATGGCGCGGTGAACGCGCCGGAACACGTCCTCGTGGAGCTTGGCGCGGGCCTTGCAGATCGCTGCGGCCGAGACCGGCTGCGGCTGCGGCAAGGCTACCTCCAGCCGGCGGCACTGCTCCCACAGCTCGGCCAGGACCGTGCCGTAGCCGCGGCGCTCGGGCGCGAACACCAGCCGGAACACGAACAGGATCACCAGCAGCGTGTTGAGCACCCGCTGCCGCCGAAGCCACTCCCGGTCGTACTCGCCCGCCACGCGCACCACCGTGCCGATGACCCCCTGCCATAACTGCACGAAGCGCTCATCGGCCGGCGGCCCGGGCCGCGGCTGACGGGGCCGCTGCCGGCGGGGCCGGGCCGCGGCTGGCGGGCCGTGCAGCAGGATCGTCCGCCAGTCCGGATGCAGCGGGTGCACGTAGACGCCCTTGGGCGTCTTCGCCGCCACGCCGCCCATCGCCCCGCGCGCCTGCGTCTGGCCCAGGTACTGCCAGTTGGCCGCCCGGTAGCAGGTCGCCTTGTATTGCTCCAGGTCGACGAACGTCTCGACCAGCACCGGCCGGTACCCGTGCTGCCGCTGCCAGTCCTGCGGCAGTTGCCGCACCACCAGGCCGAGCGCCTTCGACGCCAGATTCTGCACCCGCACCCAAGGCAACAGCAGGAATCTCGAGTTGCGCACCACCCGGTCGAGATACTTGCGGTGCGCCTGGCCCTGCCAGCCGATCCACGCGTCCCGGCAGGCCACGTTGCGCGCCGCGAAGTCGAACAGCAGGCAGCCGAGCAGGCGCTCGTGCCGGTCGAGCAGGAAGTAGCGCAGGTGCGCGCCGATCGGCTGGCGGTAGCCCAGCGGATGGTAGCGCTGGACCCACTCGTTCCATGTCGCAACCGCCTGCTGGCCGCTCACCGGCTGCAGCTGCAGGGGCGTCAGGCCGGCCAGCGGCTCGTCGATGGCGGGCTGGGGATCGCTGCCGCTGCCCAGCTCGAGCGGTCTCTGCCGGCCGCGGCCGGGACCCTGCTTGGGCGGCAGGCTCAGGATGCCGAGCCGCTCCAGTTCCTCGAGCAGGCGCTGGGCGCTTTGCAGGCGGTTGCTGCCGTTCGGCGTCTGCCAGTGCAGGTGCTCGCAGAGGGTGTGTCCCAGTTCCGTGCGGCTCAGCTTCGGGAAGCGTCCGACGGTTTCCTGGATGTCGGCGATCTGCCGCCGGGTCAGGCGCTTGCCGAAGAAGGTGGTGGATTTGAGATTCTCGATCAGCGGGTCCAATGCAAGTCGCTCCCCAGGCCTAAGTTGGCAGAAAAGCGAGCCTAAGTCAAGTACTTCCGCAAAAAAATTTCCATGGAGCTGCAACCCGTTGAAACCAAGCGATTAATATGCCGACGCACGGCACTCTGACGATTCATGGTCAGAGAAAATGCCATTGTGGGCGCCGCCCCGTACATCAATGCCGTCGTCTTTGCCCGCGGCATGCTCAACCACGCGTTTACGCGCTTATACTTCTCGGACGAGGAGAGGGCGAACCGCGCCGACGCCGTGCTCTCTGGCATCCCCGAAGCCCGTCGCTCGTCGCTCGTTGCGGCCAAGCGCCGTGACGCGGACGAGGCCACGTACGACTTCACGATCCGGTTGCAAGGCGGCGGCGAAACCGTCTTCTTCGATGCATGACGGTCGCAGGGGTACCGGAGCTTTCCCGGCGACGGCGAGCGCAGCGCGGGTTCGGACGAGACGCGTCCGGCGCTGTCGCGCACGGCCGGGCTCTTGACCAACTGCAGGGCCAGACCGGCCTGGGAGCCTTCTGGAAGCGGTAGGACGCGTGGCAGTCTCAGCTCTGGACTCGGCCTTGCTCGCGCCGTTGCTGTCCGACGCGGAAACAGCGGACCTCTTCTCGGACGAGTCCACTCTCCGCGCGATGTTGGACTTCGAGGTGGCTTTGGCCCGGGTCGAAGAGCGGCTGGCGGCCATCCCATCCGGTACGGCGGCCGCCATCGCATCGGCGGCCGTTGCGTGGAAACCCGACTGGAAGCGCCTCGGACAGGGCTCCGTGGAAGTGGGCCACCCCGTGGCCTCGCTCGTCGATCAACTCCGCGCCGAAGCCGGTCCTGCTGGAGACTTTGTGCACTGGGGAGCGACCGCGCAGGATGTCGTCGATACGGCCCTGATCCTGCGTGTTCAAGAGGCGCTTGCGTGTTTCGACGCGCGCCTGTGCGCCCTCGTCCAGACGCTGGCGGACCGCGCCGAGCAATCCCGCAAGGCCGTCATGCCCGGGCGGACCCGCTACCAGCAGGCAGTCCCCATCACCTTCGGTTTGAAGGCGGCGAGCTGGCTGTTGCCTCTTGCCCGGCATCGGCGTCGTCTCGCCGAATTGCGGCCCCGAACGCTGGTTGTCCAGTTCGGGGGAGCGGCAGGGACACTGGGAGCCCTGGGCCCACGAGGAGTCGCCATCCTGGAGGGTTTGGCGCAGGAACTGGACCTCGGTGTGCCCGCGGCTCCGTGGCACACCCAGCGAGATGGCATGGTGGAGTTGGCGGACTGGCTCGCATTGGTCACAGGCAGCCTCGCGAAGATGGGACAGGATCTCGTCCTGATGGCTCAGACGGAAGTCGGCGAAGCCAGCGAGGGTAGCGCCGGCGTTTCCAGTACGATGCCGCACAAGGCCAATCCGGTGCGCTCGGAAGTCCTGGTTGCCATTGGCCGCATGAATGCCAGCCTGCTGACCGCCATGCAGCACGCCGCCGTGCAAGAACACGAACGAAGCGGGAGTGGCTGGACCCTCGAATGGCTGACGCTGCCGCAGATGGCGGTCTTGACCGGCGCGGCCCTGCGGCACGCCCAAGTCCTGGCCGAGTCCGTCGCAATCGACCCAGAGCGCATGCGCGGCAACGTCGAGGCCTCCCACGGCCTACTCTTCGCGGAAGCCGCCGCCTTCGCACTCGCATCCCATATGCCTCTGCCCCAGGCCCGCATGCTCGTCGCCGAGGCGAGCCGGATGTCGCGCGCGTCCGGCGAAGCTCTGCTCGATATCCTCGAACGGGAAACCGATGTGAAGATCGACTGGCAGGCCCTGCGCAACCCCGACAACTGCCTGGGCTCGGCGGAGGCGTTCCTCGACCGCGCAATCGCCAGCCTCCGAGAGAGCACTGACTAGGCCGAAACCGAGCGGTGCCGCGGTCGGACCCCTCGCCGCGCGAGGCGCAAGCAACGCGCCGTTCACGCCACGGACGCGGAACCGCGTCCGGGCCCGCCCACGATGCTCACCGCGCGTCCACGCGGATCGATGCGTTTCGCCCATTACAATATGGCGAGCAAGCCGTCCAGATCGAGCACGGTTCGACGCATGCAATGACCATGGTCAAGATCCTAGGGAATCGCCGGTACGTTGAGATTCCTGGGAACAGTTCCTTCGAACTGCCCCCTCTGATGCTCAAGTCGTACCGCAATCTCAAGGTGCTGGAGACCTTGGTCAATGGTGCGGAAGACATCGTCGAGTCCGAATCGCTCATCCCGGATACGCTGCAAGACCTGCCGGACGCCCACAACGTGCTATCGCAGGTCCGCTTCGGACTCGCGGCTAACCTCGTGGAACAATACCGCAGCTTCGTCCATCACTGGACGTGGGGAGAGTCGGTGCTGGAGTGGATCCGACAATGCGAAACCAGCTTCGAGACGCAGCCGAATCTGCGGGCGCTGTTGCGGCCCGACGTGTGGCCCCACGCGGGACGCTCGAGCTTCGTGACTCTGCTGGAGGACAAGCAGGCGGCCGATGCGCACATCGTTCTAGAGAACGCGATGGGCTACCGGTTGACCTTCCGGCAGCCACCACCGATCGAGTTCTTCTCGGAAAAGTTCCTGTTCTTCCTGAACTCCGCGCTGGCCGCTACGGCCTACCAGGCATGGGCCGGGGCCGGCGGCAATAGCGAGGCTTCCCTGCCCCCCGAGCGATTTCAGTTCTTCGTCATGACGGACACGATCCGCGAAGTCTGAGCCAGCCCGGGTTGCGCCGGATTTGCGGGAACAGCAGGATCCGGAAAGACGGGTACAATGTTTCTCCATACGCCCGGTCGCATTCTTTGTGCGAGGTGCGAAGGCATCGAGAGGGAAGAGACGCATGTCCCAGGAAACAGTATCGGAACCGGCGCCCGCCCGCGACGTCACGCGCAGGAACTTCATGAAAGGGTCCGCCGAAACCGCTGCGGCGACGGCGGCCGGCTTCCAGATTGTGCGGCCCGCCACGCTGCGTGGTGATTCGCACGAGAAGCTGACCATCGGCATCGTGGGTTGCGGGGGCCGCGGAACTCGTGGCGTCGCCGAGGCGATCCGTGGCAATCCAAATTACGAACTGCATGTGATGGGAGATCTGTTCGAGGACGAGCTCGAGAGGTCTCTGCGAAGGCTGCGCGACTCCGATGAGTTCGAGCCGGAGGTCCGCAAGCAGATCCAGGTTGCTCCCGAGAACCGCTACCTCGGCTACGACGCCTACAAGAAGGTGGTCGACTCCGGCGTGGATGTCGTCTTTCTGCACACGCCGCCTGGATGGAGACCGCTGCATCTCGAGTACGCCGTCAACGCCAACAAGCATGTATTTGCCGAAAAGCCTCTAGCAACGGACTGCATGGGGGCGCAGAAGGTCATCCGGCTAGCGAAGGAATCGGAGCAGAAGAAGCTCACCGTCATGATCGGCGCGCAACGCCGGTCGCAGCAGGAGTATGTGGAATCCGTACAGCGCATCCAGGACGGGGAGATCGGCGATGTCGTGGCGACCTACGCCAATTGGATTTCCGGCCCGGTGATCAAAGGCGCGGATTTCCAGGACCAGCTGGATCAGGAATCCCTCGCCTGGCAGCAGCGCGCTTGGTACTCGCACGTCTGGATCTGCGGAGACCAGATCGTGGAGCAACACCTTCACAACATTGATGTCATCAATTGGGTCATGGGCGACACGCATCCGGCCCGCGTCGTGGCATCCGGTGGAGCCGTCTGGCGCCCGCGCGAAAAGCTGTACGGCAACATCTACGACCATGTGTTCGCCGATTTCGAATACGCCAACGGCGTGCGCATGTCGAGCCACTGCCGGCAATACCCGGAGCGCAAAGTGCGGCGAGTCAACGAATTGGTCGTTGGCACGCGGGGCCGCTCGACGGTCCGCGACCTGGGCACGCCCTCCAAGGTCAGCCCCTACGTCCAGGAGCACATCGACATGGTGACCTCGATCAACGGAACAGGACCCTACAGGAACCAGGCGTTACCCGTAGCCTACTCGACGATGACGGCAATCATGGGCCGGGAATCGGCCTATGCCGGCATCGAGGTGACCTGGGAGATGGCGATGAACTCGAAGCAGAATCTGATCCCAGACGACCCGTCGCTCGAGGGGCAGCACGAGGTGCCCGAGTTGCCGCGTCCGGGCGAGTACGAATTTATCTGAGCGCCGACCCGGATGGGCCCTCCGGACCGTCCGTGGCGGGCTCACCGCGGAATGAGAATCCAACATAGACCGTAGTCGATTCCTGCGGGTCAGCTTGGCCTTTTCGTTGTTCGGCGGCGCCTACGCGCGATCCGACGGCGTCTCACACCCCTCATGGCGCAGGACAAAGGGCATGTGGCCGTTGTCAGCCGGGACGGCTCGGTGGACTGGTCAAAGCCGAACGGCGCGGTAGCCCACGACATGCATCTGCTGCCAAACGGCAACCTGCTGGCCTCGACCTGACGAGATACCGTCGTAGAACTGACTCCCGAGAAGGCAACGGCCTGGACCTGGGAATCGAAGCCCGTTTCGGAAACTGTCGACCAAGTCGAGATCCATGCGTTTTAGCCCCTGGAGAACGGCTTGAGGGTGATCGCCGAAACCGGGAATCGACGCATCGTCGAAGTCGACCGCCAAGGGAGGGTGCAGCGAGCGGTGCCGCTCCAAGTCGAGAAGCCGCATTCGCATCACGACACCCGGCTCGTACGTCGGAAGCCGCAGGAGACGCACCTCGTCGCTCACGAGTATGAGGGAGCCGTCCGGGACTATGCCAGGGACGGGAAGGTGATCTGGGAATACAGCCTGGATCTGACCGGTCCGGCGACTCCCACCCACCGCGGACACGGCGCCCAGGTGTATTCGGCGTACCGGCTTCCGAACGGCAACACGCTGATCGGGGGAGGCAACAACGATCGAGTGCTCGAGGTCGACTCGAGCGGAGAGACCATCTGGAGCATTCTCGATTTCGAGACCTTCGGCAACGGCCTCTGCGCCAGCATGCTGCTCGATGTCGAGGGAGAGATCATTCGATAGCGCCGCACGACTCGATCGTTGGAAACCAGGAACTGGACGCGCATGCCGCCCCCCGGCGGATGCAGGATCGGGCTCACGCAGCCTTGGGAGCGGCCAAGGGCAAGTTCTCCGCCACCATGGCTGAATTCTTCAGCTCGGAGTTGACGGCCGCGATGCGCGGATCCCGCAGCGCCGACAGGTAGCACTTTTGCGGAACGGACAGCGCTCCCGGCACCGCCTTTTCGATCATGGGGACTCGGCGAGGATCGTTCGGCAGTCCATTGTCGCGACCATGATGGCAGGGCCGCGCCACTTTCATTGCGATCACGCCGAGATCAGCGTATCCCGCCGCGTCCAGCGCGGCGTCGACATACCGCCGGTTCACGATGTTGTACGCCACCATCGCCGCTGAATACTGACCGGATTCCACCGCGCCCTCGAGCACGTCTCCGGGATCGCTGTGCGCGGACACCGCAAAGTGACGCACCTTGCCGGACTTCCTGAGGATCTCAAAGGCTTCGAACACCTCGGGGAACGCCGTCCCTTCATAGGCGCTGTTAGCGCCGTGCGGGACCATCAGCAGATTCAGATGGTCGGTCTGGAGCGCACGCAGGCTGTCGTCAACCGAGGCCCGCACCCGCACGCGGTACTCGGCAGGACGGTCAACCTTGGGACCGTACTGCGCTTCCATTGCGTTGGCGCGCAAGGCCGCCTCCAACGCAGTCTGCTGGCCCCCGAAGTGGTGGCAGATGTGATCGGGATCCAGAGCGCGGCGACGCTCCAATTCCTCGCGCATGCCGGTTCCGATCTTCTTCTGGTCGGAGTCCGAGAGGCTCTCGAAAATCGCCCGAAACAGCGCGTTGCGGTTGGAACTCCAGATGCTAACTTTGGTGTTGACAAAGACGCGTTGCCGCTTTGAGCCGGCGACCACTTGCGCGAAGCCGAGTTCGCTGCGGCCCCCTCCGTAGGCTGGGCCCGTATCGAGATAGTTCAAGCCCCGCTCGATCGCCTCTTCGACATGGCGGTAGTTGTCGGGTGCGATCGAGTCGCCTGTGCAGACGATCTCCGAAACCATGTAGTTGGTGCGGCCGAGGCGCCGATAGGCCATCTCGGGATTGCGGTGGCGCCATCCGCTTCGGCCGCGCCGGCATTGGCCTTCCGGAGCAACGCGGGAGCCAGCGCCGCGGACGTACCGGAACAGAAAAACTCGCGCCGATTCCAGCTTGCTGGCGGAGCCATGAGCCCATCATATGCGAGACCGGATTCGCGCCCCGACGAACGCGGCCTCGAAGCGGAGTTCCGCGTTACACGGTGCAGAGTTCCACCGCCTGCTTCAGCGACGTCATCGGATCGCGGATCGGGATGAACTCGTGTGCGAAGTAGCCCTTGAAGCCAAGATCCGCAATCGCCCTCGAGATCGCCTTGTAGTTCATTTCCTGGGTTTCGTCGATCTCGTTGCGGCCCGGGTTGCCACCCGTGTGGAAATGGCCCAGGTACTCCATGTTGTCGCGGATCGTGCGGATGACATCCCCTTCCATGATCTGCATGTGGTAGATGTCGTACAGCAGCTTCACGCGGGGGGACTCGACGCGCTTCATCAACTCCATCCCCCAGGGCGTCGTGTCGCAGTGGTAGTCGCGATGGTTGACCTTCGAGTTGAGGAGTTCCATCAGGATCGTCACGCCTTCGTCTTCGGCCTGAGCCTTGATGCGGTTCAGCACGACCGCGGAGTTGTCCCAGCCCTCTTCGTCAGACATGCCCCGACGGTTGCCCGAGAAGACGATTAGGCTCGGAACGCCGGCTCGCTTCGCGGCGGAGATGAGTTGGCGGGCGTTCCGCTCGATGCTGGCGTGGTTCTCGGTGTGATTCGTCCCGTCCGGGATTGTGCAGATGCCGGTGCCTACGGCGCAGGTTAAGCCATACGTCTCCAGCACGGGCCACTGATCCTGCGTGAGCAGTTCCACCGACACGATGCCCATCTGGGCGGCATGCGCGCACAGATCTTCAAGCGGCGTGTCCCGGTAGCACCACTTGCAGACCGACTGCTTCAAGCGGCCCTTCGCCCGAGCGCGCTCTGCTCGCAGGCCGAGCTTTGTCGAGCTGGATAGGACGGCGAATGAAGTCGCCGTCTTCAGAGCCGACCGCCGCGTGCTCTTGGTTGTGGAAGAGATTGTCATGGCACTCGGAATTCTACCATCCCGCTGGAGCGCCGCCTGCGCCGGCCAGCTGCGCTGCAGAGCGCATCCGGGGAAGCTCCGCGAGCAGTGACGTATTCAAATCCGCGACGCCGGCCCCTAAAGTTCTTCGCCCGTGATCGTGACGTAGGCCTCGATGTACTTTTCCGAAGTCCTCTCGACGACGTCCGAAGGAAGTTCCGGGCCCGGCGGCCGCTTGTCGAACTTCACGTCTTCCAGGTAGTCGCGGACATACTGCTTGTCGTACGACTCCTGCGGCCGACCTGGTTGATAGAAGTCCAAGGGCCAATACCGCGAGGAGTCTGGTGTGAGCACCTCGTCCCCAAGTACGATCTCGCCGTTGCGGGTTCCGAATTCGAGCTTCGTGTCCGCGAGGATCAGCCCGCAGGCTAGGCCATGCTGGGAGGCGCGATCGTAAATCTCGAGCGTCAGGTCGCGCAGCTGCTCGGCCGCCTCCCGTCCCACGATCCCGCTCGCCTGCTCGAAGCCAATGTTCTCGTCATGGCCCGTCACGGCCTTGGTCGCGGGGGTGAAGATCGTGCCGGGAAGCTTGCCGCACTCACGCAAGCCCTGCGGCAGCGAAACGCCGCACACCGCGCCCGTCCGCCGGTAGTCCTTCCATCCGGATCCGACGATATAGCCGCGCGCCACGCACTCGATCGGGAACATCTCGAGGCGCTCGACGAGCATGGAGCGGCCTGCGAGTTGCTCGCGGTGTCGATGGAGCTCGGCCGGATAGTCATCGACATCAGCGGTGATGAAGTGCGTGCCGACCACGTCTCGCAGGAACCCGAACCAGAAAATAGAGAGCTTGGTGAGCACCTCGCCCTTGTGGGGAATCGGTGTGGGCAACACGACGTCGAATGCCGAGATGCGGTCGGTGGCAACGATCAGGAGCCGGTCGTCTCCGACGGCGTACAGGTCTCGGACCTTGCCGCGGGATACCAGCGGAAACTCGGGGATCTGGGATTCGATCAGGACCGTGGGCATGGCGAAAGCAAGTTGCGATGATAGCGGCCCGCCGGACGGGGGAACAAGACGGAGGAGACTGGGCCCGGCACTGCCGTCTGGCGGCCTCCCTCGCACGAGCGGCGGACCCGTCTCAGCGCCCGGCGACCCCCTCCCAGACGGCTGGTGGATTCATGGGCAGGCGCTGCATGCGAACGCCAACCGCGTCATGGATGGCATTTGCGATTGCGGCCAAGGGCGGAACGATATTCGCTTCGCCAACGCCACGTACGCCAAAGGGATGTCCGGGGTTCGCGACCTCCACAATGCAGGTATCGATCATCGGCAGATCCAGCGACGTCGGCATGCGATAGTCCAGCAGCGAGGTGTTCTTCATGACGCCGTTGGCCGCCATGAAGTACTCCTCGTTGAGCGCCCAGCCGATACCCTGAACCGAGCCGCCCTGCATCTGGCCCTCGACATAGCTTGGATGCACGGCCTTGCCCACGTCCTGAAAGGCCGTGAAGCGCAGGACATCGACTTTGCCGGTTTCCGGATCGACCTCGACATCGACGATGTTCGCAGCGAATGACCCCCCAACCCCGCGGGGATTGACGGTCGCGGTGGCGCTGACGGGACCGCCGGTTCGACTGTTCTGCGCCGCCAGATCCTGGAATGTGATGCTCTTGCCGGCTCCGGAATAGACACTCTTGGAGTGCTCCACGTCAGCCGGCTCGAGCGACCAAAGCTTGGCCGCGCGGACCTTCATCTCGGCGACGATTTTTTGCGCTGCGTCGTGCGCGGCCCAGCCGGTCGCAAACGTCGTCCGGCTGCCTCCAGTCACCGAGGTGAAACCGATCGAATCGGTGCCCACAACCTCGGGCAGGATGTCCTCCGCAGTGATCCCCAAGACCTCAGCCGCCTGCATCGCGATCGACGTGCGCGTGCCGCCGATATCGGTCGATCCCTCGACGAGGTGGACGGTCCCATCGGCGTTGATGTTGAGCGTGCAGCTGGACTCGAGACCGACATTGAACCAAAAGCCGACCGCCACACCGCGACCTCGGTTGGGACCCTCCAGCGGGGCCTGATAGTGCGGGTGGTTCTTGACCGCTTCGAGCACCTCCTCGCACCCAATCCGCCGGAACTTGGGCCCGTCGGCCCGTCGCGTGCCCTCCTTGGCGGCGTTCTGGAGACGAAAGTCGACCGCGTCGATCCCGAGCTTCGCCGCTAGCTCGTCGATCACCTGCTCCGCGGCGAAGGCGGCCTGGGGGGCTCCCGGCGCGCGGTAGGCGGCGCAGCTCGGCTTGTTCACAACCACGTCGTAGCAGTCGATGCTCACGTTCTCGCAGTCGTACGCCGCGAACACACACATGCCGCCGGGCGTGACAAAGGACCCGGGATAGGCGCCGGCTTCGTAAGCCAGGGTGGCCTCCATCGCCTGGATCCGTCCGTCCCAAGACGCTCCGACCTTGACGCGGACCTGCGACCCCGCCGTCGGACCGGTGCCTAAGAACACATCCTCCCGGGACATCACGAGCTTGACGGGGCGGCCCGTCTTCTTCGAGAGCAGCGCCGCAACCGGCTCCAAGTAGACCGGAATCTTGCCGCCGAAGCCCCCACCGATCTCCATCGGCGTGACCTTGATGTTGGAAACCGGGATGTCGAGAACCGTCGCAGTCACGTCGCGCACGACGAATGCTCCCTGCGTCGAGCACCAGATATGCAAGCGGCCGTCGTGATTCCACAGGGCCGTCACGTTGTGGGGCTCAATGTAGCCCTGGTGCACGGTTGCCGTATCGAAGGTCCGCTCGGCCACCGCGGCCGAGTTAGCGAACCCGCTCTCGACATCGCCCAGGGTCCAGCGAAAGTGCTCGGCGACGTTCGAGGGTTTCGAGGACCGCTCGCCGAACTCCTCGGTAAACAGGTCGTCGTGCAGCAGTGCCGCATCCCCGCGCATCGCCTCCGGTGCCGTCAGCGAGCAAGGCAGCAGCTCATATTCAACCTCGATCTTCTCGGCGGCCTCCAACGCGACGTGCGGATTGCTGGCGGCGATACCCGCCACAGCGTGGCCCTCGTAGAGAACCTTGCCCTTCGCCAGGATGTTCCCGTGGACGTAGGCAAGCTGCGTGTCACCCTCGCCAACATCGACGATCTTGTCTGCCGCCGGGGGCAAGTCGTCAGCCGTCACAACGGCGAACACGCCATCCACCTGCTCGGCTTTGGCGGTGTCGATGGAGACGATTCGAGCATGCGCGTGCGGGCTGCGAAGGATCGCTCCGTGCAGAGTGCCCGGCAACAGCACATCCGCTCCATATAGCGCCCGGCCCGTCACTTTGTCCGCGCCGTCATGCCGCACGGGCCGTGTGCCGACCACGTCAAAGGCCTTCGTGGCCAAAACCATGTTGGGCTCGTAGCCGTTCTTCCCCGGCGATTCGTTTCCGGCAGCCTGGCTGGCCATCTCCTTGGGACGCGAGGGGTCTAGTGTTGTCGTGCTCATGGGGTAGTCTCCTGTTGTAGACGGGACGCGGCCGACTGGACCGAACGCACGATCTTGTCGTAGCCGGTACAGCGGCAGAGATTGTTCGCTAACCAGAGCCGGATCTCGGGCTCGCTAGGGTCGGGATTCTGTTCGAGCAACGCTTTCGCCGCCACGATGAACCCAGGTGTACAGACGCCGCACTGGAGCGCGGCGCCCTCGACGAAGGCGTTCTGGAGTTCGTGCAGAGCGCTGCCTCGCGCGATACCCTCGATCGTCAGGATGCTCGCTCCGTCGGCCTCCGCCCCCAGCACGAGGCAGGCCGGGACGATGCGGCCGTCCATCTCGACAGTGCACGCTCCGCAGTTGCCGTCGTTGCAGCCTTCCTTCGTGCCGGTGAGCCGCAGGACGTCCCGAAGAACCTCCAGCAGAGACTGCCGCGGCTCGCACAGGAATTCGCTCGGCTGCCCATTGACCGTGGTTCGAACGTGGAGTGTCTTCATGACGCCGGACCCCTTTCCGAGACGAGCGTTCCGCCGGCTCGCCGCACCGCGGTTTCCAGGGCGCGGCGCGTCAGGACCGCGCACAGGTTGCGGCGGTACTCCGCGGTCCCGCGCATGTCACTGATCGGGCGGGCGGCGGCCCGCGCCGCCGAGGCGGCCCGCGCAATCGCCTCGTGGCCCACGGGTTGGCCGATGAGCGCTCGGCGCGCCTCGTCGACCAGCAACGGCGTGGGAGCTACGGACGCCAACGCGACGCGGGCATCGCGAAACGCGCCGTCCTCGAGCGTCACCGAGACGCCCGCGCCTGCGACGGCGATGTCCATCTCGTTGCGGGGGATGAAGCGCAAGTAGCAAGCCCCCGAGTTCAGCGGAGGAGGCGGCAGGTGCAACGAAACCAGGACTTCGTGAGCTGCTAGCACGTTCCGGCCGGGCGCCGTACAGAAATCCTCGACCGCTACCTCGCGCGTTCCGTCCACCGAAGAGATTCGGCAGGTGGTCCTGAGCGCGATCAGTGCTGGTACGGTATCCGCGCTCGGCGCTGCATTGCAGAGGTTGCCACCCACCGAGGCGCGGCCCTGGATCTGGGTGCCGCCGATCATCGACGCGGTGTCAATCAGCCCGGGATACGCTTCACAAACCGCTGTATCGCCGTAGACGCGGTAACACGGGACGGCAGCTCCCAGCGTGAGCCCGCCGGACGGGTCGAACCGGAGTTCGTTGAGTTCCGGGACCCGCTTGACATCTACCAAGACCTGGTTCCTGCGACGGCCCGACCGCAGTTGCACCAACAGGTCGGTGCCACCAGCCAACGCCCGGGCGTTGGCGCCGTGCTGCGCAAAGGCCCGCAGGCATTGCTCAAGAGTCTCCGGCCGGAGATAGTCAACCCAATGCAAGAGGCGGATCCTCCTTCGATCCTGATCCCGGTGCTGATCCGAGGCGCCTCAGGCGCGGGCGATCAGACCGAATCGGATTCCCATTATACGGATCCCGACCAGCTTGAGGGGCCCCGGCCCGGCCGACTCGAAACGGTCGGGACCTCGAGCCCTCGGCCGACGCCGGGGCGGATTTGACATTCTCATCGAGGCGTCCGAGAATTGGGACGTAGCCTTTCTGCCGTAAGAATGCTTGGCTCAATCGTCTAGGCATTATACAGACGGCTGAAGCTTGCGAGGTCATCTGTGCCGAGATCCGGTCCTACCGACTCGATAACGCGGGCGGCATGGGAGACAGAGAGGCTGTTCGAAAAGCACTCCGTGAACTTGATGCGCTACCTGCGGAGCGGCGTGCGCGACCCGAACGACCTCGAAGATTTGACTCAAGAGACCTTCATCCGCTTCTTCCAGGCGCGCTGCAACGCGGAGACAATCGACAACCCGAAGGGCTGGCTCTACCGGGTCGGCCGGCGCTTGGTGCTGGACCACGCGAAGAAGTCCAGGCCGGTCCTGCTCGACGAAGAGGGGTGGAAGGCCGTGGAAGCGGACCAGGCGGCCCGGCATGGACTCGACACGGACGACCGATCTTTGCGGACTGCCAGCCTGCCATGGCACCAGTTGAGCGCACTCGAAAAGGAATGCCTGCTCCTGCGGGCGGAAGGATTGACGTTCCGCGAAGTCGCGGAAGTCTTGGACGTCTCGATTTCTACCGTTGCGAGCTACGTAGGGCGGGCCGTCAAGAAGTTCCGGCGAGCGGTTACCGAACCCAGTGAGACACCTAAGGACAGCAGAACTGCTCCTGTACGCTGAAGGCGAGCTCGACGAACGCGAGCTGTGCCGGCACGTTTCGGACTGCGTCGACTGCAAGGCGCGCCTGGTCGACCTGCAGGAGACCTACGTCCATGCGGCGTCGGCCATCCGCGCGCGGACGCGGGGCGTCGGGGCGCAACCGGCGCAATTGCAGCGGCTGCGCTCGCGCTTGGCCGTCGAAGCGGAGTTGCTGGCCGCTCACCTAGGCACGGAAGAACTCCTGCTGTCGGTCGAGGACGGCCTCAGCGTCGACCGCAGAGCGCACCTCTCCAGCTGCACAGCGTGCCAGGATCGTGCAGCGGATATCCATCTGCAACTCGCGGAAATCGAGTGTGAGCTCCATCGGCAACTTGCCTTCGAGCTGCCCGCCGAGCGCAGAGCGGCGGCCCTCGCCGCGTTGCGGGAACGGTTGGCGCAGGAAGTGGTGCGCCAGTCCGCCGTTGCAGCGCCGACGCGGCGTTGGCTCCCATCAATACGCCTGCCGCAGGCGCCCGCGTTCGCGTCCTACGCCACGGCCTTCGCGACCGCATGCCTAGTCGCTTGGATCGGCTGGAACTCGATTCCTGAGCCGGAGAC
Organism: Bryobacterales bacterium; assembly: GCA_965218615.1. GTDB lineage: Bacteria > Acidobacteriota > Terriglobia > Bryobacterales > UBA6623 > VXMF01. The sequence continues at coordinate 1,954,081 of CBDCLH010000008.1, read as the reverse complement.
TCCCATTGCTGCCCCTCGCGCCAGCTTGGTCACACCTGAAGCGGCGCCCGTGGCGCCTTCCGCTCCCGTCGAGGTGGCCGCTGCATCGAGTGAATCCCTTCCGCCGCAAGTCCCGGAGCGTTTTGTCTTGACGGCGACGGCTCCAAGCGCACCCCTCATCCCGATCGTGTTCCTCGCGCTTCCGGCTCCGGAACCGGAGTTGCCGGCATTCCAACCGCTGCGCGCGACGTTCGCACTACAGGACGGCATGCAGCCTCCTATTCCTCCGCTCGACACCCGAATCTGGGCGGCGCGGGCGGCGCCCCTGGCGGCGCCGCTACCTGAGCGCGCCGGGGCACCGGCTACGGGCGCTCCCGAAGCCGTAATCGAAGGCAGTTGGATGCTCGCTAAGACCGGTCTCTGGAAGGAAGCGTTGCGCGCTGGGGGCACGAGGGAGCAGATTCGATTCACCGGCGCCCTGGCGACCGACCAAGCCCGACAGCAAGCCGAGCGGAAGCTGCTCGCTGCCGCGGACGGTTGGCCAGTGTCATTTTCGATCGCCGTCCGGACGGCTTGGACGGGATCGGGCACGACTCCTCCGCAGGCGGCCAGCGCCGGGGAGCAGCCTTCGGGCGGCTTGGCTCGCAACTCATTGCTGCAGCACTACGCCGACGCCGCTCGGCGATCGTTCCAGCCGCTGGACCAGGGTCGGCTCGACGACGAACTGGACCGTTACGTGAGCGGGGTGATGCGGGATAACTCGGAACTTTTGGCGCACGCGCACGCGTTGCACAGCGTGCTGAACAGCCCCGGTATCGACCGGCAGCGGAGCCTGGAAAGCCTGCGCCGCGTGATCGACTTCCACTTGAACGGCATCGCGCGACACGAAAAAGGGATTCACAACCGCTTGTCCGAAGCGCTCCCGCGCCGGGACTGGGCGCACAGGGGCCCGAAGGAAGACTTCGCAGACGCCGACAAGCTGGGTGCGGTGAGCCGAGACTTGCTCGTCGACGCGCTGGCCCTGGACCGCACCCTGACGACGATGTTCTTCGGAGCGTCCGAGACGCTCGACGTGCGCGCAAGAAATCTTTCCAGCGCAGATCTGCTGGCGCGGATCCGCAAGCATGCGCGGCGCCTCCGAGTTTCCCTCCAATAGTCGTTAGACTGAAACCATTGTGCGCCACGCCCGCAAGTGTGGCTTCCCAATCCTGGCGTTGCTGCTCGCGTCGCTCGAGAGCTGGGCGGCCCAGAGCGGAATGGTTTCCGGCCATGTCCTCGGCGAGAACCAAGCGCCGCTGGCGGGCGTCGAGGTCCAGTTGATCAACTTGCGCAGCGCGGAGGTGCTGCGCGACCGGACCCAATCCGACGGAGCGTTCCTCTTCGCGCGAGTGGCCTCCGGCCAATACTCCCTCTCCTTCGTGCACGACCGCTACACGGCGTGGCGAACGGATCCATTCGAAGTGCTTCCAGGCATCCCGGTGGCGATCCCTGCAATCGTCATGCGCCCGCTGCAGCCCGCGCTGACCAACCCGCGGTCGGGACTCGAGGAGATGGCGCTGGAGTACGGGCTGGTCCGCGAGCAGATCGAGGCCCTGCCGATCGTGATTGGCTCGGAGGGACGCACGACCGTCGACAAACTTCTGCACCTGGTGCCAGGGATGACCCCGACGACCGCGCTGGACATCGATCCCTTCACCGGCCGTGCGGCGCCTGTTTCGGCCAACGGCTCGCGGCGTTCGTTCATCAACTACAAGCTCGACGGAGCCTCGAACAATGCCCAGAACAGGATCACCGGAGCCCAGGCCGCAAATCTTGGGCCCGTTCCCGAAGCGATCGAATCCCTGCGCGTGATCACACACACCTACTCGGCGCGCGAGGGGCGGAACGCCGGCGCAGTCGTCGCCCCCACATTCCGCTCCGGCGCCGAACAATGGCACGGGCAGATCCGGGGGTTCATGCGGCCGCCATGGAACGAATCATTTGGCTCCTTCGACGGTTCTCAGGACACGGTCGGAGGTTGGGTGGGTGGATTGCAGACTGGCGGGCCGCTGTGGCCCCGCAAGAAACTGCACGTATTCTTGGACGGTGAGGCCTGGCTCACAAGCCGCCGGCACGACTCGCTGAGGCGCGTGCTGAGCGATGGCGAACGAAGGGGCAACTTCTACGGGTACGAGACCCTTCCCATCGACCCCCGGAGCGGAGCGGAGTTCCCGAACGGCAAGATCCCTGCCTATCGTCTCGACCCCCTCATGCAGCAGTACTTGGACACGTTCGTGCCGCGGGCCAATCTGGAGGGCGGCTGGCTGCAATCCAGCGAGACGCTGAACAGCTACGGCCAGTTGATGCTGGCTAGGCTCGACCGCCGTTCGAGAGTGCTCGCACACACGCTGAGCCATTACGTCTACAGCAACAGGGTCCGGGAACCCACCACGGAAGCGTTTACCGCCACGCCGGGCACGATCGAGAACCGTCGTCAAGTTTCCAACCACGCCCAATACACTCTGACGCACACGGCATCGCCGAACTTCGTGCAGACGTTGCGGCTGGCCATGCAGCGCCTGTCCAGCGAGCAGCGGCGCGGGCACCGGGCCTATGGAGACGTGCCCGCGGAGGACTTCGGATTCGAATACCTGGACCAGGATCCCGGGACCATCCCGAACGTGCGGCTCTGGAACGACACGGGCCAGTTGCAACTCCACGTGGCGCCCTTCATCGACTCCGAGAACTCCGTGCAGACAACCCTGCAGCTCGGGCACGACGTCGAGTTCCGGCGCCGCGGACAAGCCCTGCGCGCCGGACTGCTCATGCAGCAGGGATTATGGCCGTTCACGAACACGGAGAATTCCGCCGGCAGCTTCAGTTTCCCTGCCCCGCCCGAGCCCCCGTCTCGGTTCCGCGGCCAGGGACTCCGCGACATGCTGCTCGGACTTCCCGGCGAGTACCGCCTGCAGACACCGCGCAGCCTGGACTTGCGCTGGCAGGAGTTGGCTGCCTACGCGGAAGCGGAGATCCGGCCGCTGCGCGCTCTGAAGATCACTTTCGGCGTGCGATTCGAGGAACAGCCGCCCGCCACGGACAGGCGGGACCGCCTGATGACCTTCCGGGAGGGTACACAAAGCGCGCGCTTTCCGGAGTCCCCTCCGAATCTTCTGTTTCCGGGCGACACCGACGCCGAAGGGAATGTTCTGCCCAGATCGACCATCGTGACGGAGGGACGCAACTTCGCGCCGCGCATCGGGATCGCGTTCTCGCCCTCATGGCGCGGCCGGGCATCCCGCTGGATCCTCGGCGAATCGGGCCGCTCCGTGTTACGCGCCGCCTACGGCGTGTTCTTCGACCACGGTACGTTCGCGGGATCGAGTGCGGCCGCCTTGTTTCAGGCGACCTATCCGCCATTCAGCGTCGACAACCGCTTCGCCCTGCGGAATCCCCAAGGCGCGTTCCAGGCGCCGATCTCGGCCCTTCCCAGCAACGAGCCGGCTAACTTCCTGCCCAATGTGGTGCGGTATCCGATCTTGGTGTTCGACCCGCACTTCGAGAACGCCCGGGCGGAGCACTGGAACTTGAGCTGGCAACGTCTGCTTCCCGGCCGAATTTTCCTGACCGGGAGCTACCTCGGGACTCGCTCGCTGCGCCTCCAGCAGCAACGCGAACTGAACGTCTTTGTGCACAATCCGCTGCGCAGCTTCGGCTTCGTGCGCCACATGCGTCGATTCTCGCGTTTTTCGAACATCCGCTCGTTTGAGAGTTCGGGAGGAGCTCGGTACCAAGCCCTCCAACTGCGCGCCAACCGCTATCTGCACCGCGGGCTAGCGCTGGACGTCGGCTACAATTGGAGCCAGTCGTTTGACAACGGCAGCACCGTTTTCGGGGACGAACTGGTCGGCGAAGACTGGACCTTCTCGAACTTCGATCGTACGCACTCTCTTACCGCGATCTGGCAGTACCGCGTCCGTCTGCCGCGCCGCTGGACGGATCGGTTCCGCTGGACGGATCGCTGGAGCGTGAGCGGCATCTGGCGCTGGCGCTCGGGCCTGCCGCTGGACATCCGCCAAACCGAGGATCCGACCTACACGTTCGAGCAAGTAGGACGGCCCGACCGCGTGGGGCGGTTCGCCAGGCTCGATCCAGGCGCCGTCCGGACGTTCACGATGCCGGGCGGCCGGGAGCTCACCGGGCGCTTCGCGTTCGACCCCCGGGCATTCCGCGCAGTGCGGCCCACAAGCTTCGGCGAGACCCGCCAGGGAACCTCGCTGCGCAACGAGTACCGCATGTCCGGGTTCCAGCAGTGGGACCTGCGGATCGAGAGGCCCATCGAGAGCGGAGAGTTCCTGTCGATGGAACTCGGATTCGACCTGCTGAACGCCTTCAACAACCGCAACTGGTCGGCGCCGTTCGGCAACGTCGACCACGTGTACTTCGGCGTGGTGCGGATGCAAGGGCTGGGCCGCACCTTGCAAGCAGCGATCCGGCTGCGGTTCTAGCTCAGCGCGCCAACCGGAGCGGGCTGCCGCAGCCCGAGGCGTTCGAGCACGCCGCCCACCTGCGCGCAACTCGCCGCGGATGGGCGCGTCATGGGCAACCGGTAGCGCGCCTCGTCGAGCAGCGCCATCATCTCCATGGCCACCTTGACGGGCCCCGGGCTGGTCTCGCAAAAGTTGACGTCCATGAGCGGAAGATAGCGGCGGTGCAGGGCCCGGGCGCCCTCGAAATTCCCCGCCAGCGCGCGGTCGCACAGCTTGGCCATCGCGCCCGGTATCTCGTTCGACACAACGGAGATCACCCCGACACCGCCCAAGGCCATCAGCGGCAGCGTAATGGAATCGTCGCCGGACAGCACGGCGAAACCTTCCGGAACGGACTGGCAGATCCGCGCCACCTGCCCGATGTCGCCCGAGGCCTCCTTGACGCCGACGATATTGGCGATTCCGGCCAAGCGGCAGAGCAGATCCGGCTTGATGTTGCAGCATGTGCGGCCGGGAACGTTGTACACGACGATCGGAAGGGGGGTCGACTCGGCGAGCGCGGCATAGTGCCTGTACAGGCCTTCCGGAGTCGGCTTGTTGTAATACGGGGTCACCGACAGCAGGCCTTGGACGCCCAGCGCCTCGAGTTCGGCCGCGAGGCGAACGTTGCGGGCCGTGTCATAGCCCCCGCAGCCAGCGACGATGGGGACGCGGCCGGCAGCCTCTTCGAGCGTGATCTCCACGAGACGCAGGTGCTCGTCCTGCGTCAGCGTGGGACTCTCTCCGGTCGTGCCGCCCGGGACCAGGAAATGAATGCCCTCGTCCACTTGGCGCCGCACGAGGCGGCGCAGGGCGGACTCGTCGAGCGAGCCATCGGCCAGGAACGGAGTAATTAGAGCGGTTCCGCAGCCTTGGAACATGGCAGTCTCCCAACGGGGCGTGTCTATTCTCGCACGCCCCGCTTCGGCTGGTACGATTCAGGCATGCGACGCTTTTACGCCGCCCTGGTGTTGGCAGCGTTGCTGCCGCTCGCGCGGGCTGATGTCGACTCGGGCCACTCCTACCGGGGCCGTGGCGCGGTGCTCTTGACCAACGGCCGCATTGAACTGGTAGTCCTCAAGACCGGCGGTTCCTTCCCATCGCTTACGCTTGCAGATGACGAACAGCCAATGAACCCGATGTGGGATTCGTTGCGCGCCGACCGGGAACTCGGCCGTCCGGAGCGGGCCAGCGGGCCGATTGGGCACTTTATCTGCGTCGACGGGTTCGGTCCGCCTTCGGAAGACGAGCGCGAAGCGGGAATGGAAGGCCACGGCGAAGCCCACCGGTTGGAGTGGTCGACGGAATTCGCCGGGCGCGCCGACGGCGCGGATGTGTTGCGCCAAGCTGTGACGCTCCCTCGTGTGCACGAGGTGCTTCGCAGGGAGGTGCGGCTCCGTCCGGGCGAGAATGTGGTGTACGTCAAGGCCAGCCTCAAGAGCTTGCTGGACTTCGACCGTCCGGTGAATTGGGCGGAACACGCCACTGTCGGATCGCCGTTCCTCGAGCGTGGAGTCACGGTCGTGGACATGTCGCTCAATCGGGCGCGGACGCGGACGCGCCAAGGGTCTGCGCTCAGCGGGCTGACGCATCGCCTAGCCAGCGAACGGGAGTTCGAGTGGCCGATGGCGCCGGCCCGGGCCGGCGGGCTCGTGGACTTGCGAGCGGCCCCGCGTGAATCCCATTCGCTGGACCATACCGGCCACCGCATGACCCCCCCAGCGGAGTGGGCCTTCGTCACGGCCTTGCATCCGCGCAAACGGCTATTGCTCGGCTATCTCTTCCGAACGCGCGAGTTCCCGTGGCTGCAGATTTGGGAGTTCTATCCCCGGGACGGGCTCATGGCCCGGGGCCTGGAGTTCGGCACCCAAGCGTTCGATCTGCCGCGGCGGGAGGTCGTGACGATGGGACGAATGTTCGGCCAGTTGCTCTACCGCTGGTTGCCGGCGCGCTCGATGCTGGAGGCCGGCTATCTGATGTTCTGGACCCGTACTCCAGAGGGGTTCCTGGGCGTAGACGAGGTGACGTGGCGAGACGGCGTGTTGCGCATCGAGGATCACCGTTCCGGCCAAACCCTTGCGCTGGAGGCGGGCGGCAGTCTGTAAGGCGGGTGCGACCTGCCCAGCCGGAACGAGCGCGCGATGCTTCAGTACCTTTGCCAAGCTTGCGGGGCGCCTCTGCAGGTGAGGGTCCCGTTCAGGGGGCGCTTGGTCTGGACGATCGACGAGAGGGATCCTGACTTCGGTACATCGTTTCCCGAACCGAGCGGGGAGTATGGGAGCGCCAAGCTGGTCTGCTCCGCCGATCCTCTGCACGACACGGGCTTTCATCTTGTGGACGGCTGCGTCGAACGGAACCCTGCCTCGAAGGCGTGGAGTTGACGGATCCCAGGGCGTCCATCCGCCGCATCGCGGCCCAGTCAGGGGCTGGTCCTCGCGCGGAATCCAGCGCCGTTCCGTAACGCCGTGCCGACACAGAGGCAGCGACTAGTCGCCGGACGCCATCGAGACGGCCGTGTCCTTGCGGAAGCGGAGAACCGCCTCCACGACCAGCCAAACGCTCAACGCGAAGATGCAGGCCGCAATGCCCCACAGCAGCAGTTGTCCGCCCGCCCAATACTTGCGCAGGTCGAGGACCATCGCCACGATCGTGACGACCAGCATGAAGGCCATGGGGAGCAGGGTATACAGGTAGTTGCGTCCCTTCTGGCGTAGGTAGATCGTGACTGCGAGCAGCGTGAGCGCCCCCAGCACCTGGTTCGTGCTGCCGAACAGGCCCCACAGGGCCAGGCTGGCAGGCTGCCCCTGAATCTCGTAGAAAGCGAAGAATCCGATCAGCACGACCGCCACCGTGGCCGCAACGTAGCGCTTCCCCAAAACGGGGATGCCGACCGAATGAGCGATCTCCTCCAGGTTGTAGCGCAGCAACCGCGTCCCCGAGTCCAGTGATGTGAGGGCAAACGAAACAGCAACCAGCGCGATAAACGCCTGCGCCAGCTCCATGGGGATCCCAAGGGAACTGAGGAACACCGCCGTTCCATCGATGAAAGCCTTCATCTTCTCCGCGAGACCGCTCGCCGATCCCCAGCTCGCGTAGTGCGCCGACCAGCTCTCCGCCGAGCGGAAGCCCGCCGTGCAAGCAAGCACCGCGAGGAGCCCCAGCAGCGATTCGCCAACCATTCCTCCGTAGCCGATCGGCACGGCGTCGGTTTCCTTGTCGATCTGCTTGGACGTCGTCCCCGACGAGACCAAGCCGTGGAACCCCGAGATCGCCCCGCAGGCGATCACGATGAACACGAACGGAAAGATCGGAGGAGCTCCTGCGGGCTGGGTGTCCAGGGGCGGGGCCGCGAACTCCGGCCGCAGCACGAACAGGCCCACGTACGAGGCTCCCAGGCCCAGGTACAGGAGCCAGGAGTTCAAATAGTCGCGCGGCTGGAGAAGGGACCAGACCGGAAGCGTGGAGGCGGCGAAGGCGTAGAAAAGCAGGATCAGGATCCAGGCGTCGCTCCCCAGGTCGGGCCGTCCAATGCCCAGGCCGACTCCGATCGACGCCAGCATGAGGACGAAGCCGCCGACGGTCAGACGGACAATTGAGACATTGCGCTTGTAGGCGAGCCAACCCATTACCATCGCGATCGCGATCAGGGAGAACGTCGGGAACACGGATTCGGGGTAGAACTCGCGCGTGAACAGTCCCGAGACCGTGCGGATGAACACGCCCATCACCAGGCAGATCAAGAACAAGATGATCAGCAGGAAGATGCCCTTGGCGCGGGGGCCGATCAGGCTTTCCGCCACCTTGCCGATACTCATTCCTCGATGGCGCATCGAGATCACCAGCGCACCGAAGTCGTGCACGGCGCCGATGAAGAGCGTTCCCAAGACCACCCATAGCATGGCGGGCAGCCAGCCCCAGATCACCGCGATGGCCGGGCCCAGCATCGGCGCCAGTCCGGCGATCGAAGCGTAGTGATGGCCGAAGAGCACCATGCGGCGGCACGGAACGTAATCCACGCCGTCGCGCATGGCGTGCGCGGGCGTGCTGGCGTTGGGATCCAAGCGGAAGATCCGCGAGCCCAAGTGGCGTGCGTAGAAACGGTAGACGACGACGTAAAGGATCAAGCAGCATACGGCTACCAGAGCAGGTTGCATGGGAATCGGGGCCTCCTCGAATCGGCTGTGAGTATCATACCTTCCCAGTGTTCCGGGCCCGGCGCCGATGGCGGGGGCCAGCTCCACCAGGAAGGGAGCCGCCAAGCCTCAACGAAAAGGCCCTCGACAGCCCTGCTGACCGGAGCATTTTCGCGTTCTGCCCCAGTCTGCGGCTCGTCGATGCTCTGCCGCACCGGCCATGCGTCTCCCGGCATAGGCAGGAACGCACCGATCGCCCCAGTTGGGTGGGGCTCAAGAAAGACATGGACTGCTTCGAACTGTGGAGTCCGAGAGGTTGGTAGTGCTCTTTTGGGGATTCCACGAGGCCCAGTCTAGACTGGATCCTGCGGCAGTGTTCTACCCGGCAGGCGCGAGCAATCCGTGCAAGCTGGGTGGAATTCCAGAATGCGCTCAGCCCCCGTGGCTGGGTTCGCGTAGGCCTTCGAGCAGTTCGGAAGCTGCTTCGATGACGATGGCTGCGGCTCCCGGATTGTTGGGCGTCCGATCGACCTCATAGCCTCCATATGCGAACTCCTCATCGGTGAGCAGATAGTCCGCCCCCACGCCATCGGAGTAGCCGCAGAACATTGTCAGGGCGAACGGCGAGTTCTGCTTGACCGCAGCCCCGATCTCGGCGAATTGCTCGCCGGGCATTGCAAAGACAGCCAGCTCTCCGATGCGCAGAGCTTGGATCTCGATTTCGCGGAGCAACGGGGGAACGGGTCGACTCCACGCCGCGAGCAGGTCGGAGAATCGCCGCACGCGCGCGGCGGCCTGGTGGAGCTTGCCCGGGTCGGCGTCGGGGGCAAGTGCAGCGAGTTGCGCCTCGGCCCGCTCAAGCCTGGCCCTCACATCGTCCCGATCCTCCGCAGAATACGTGCGCCGGGGAACGCGAACGATTCGGGAGGCGAACTTCAAGGTCGCGTCGCGCGGCCCTTGGACGCGCCAGTGCTGCTTGGCTTGGTAGGCAGTGGACTCGACGAAGCCTTCGAAAGTGGGTTCTCTGCGCACGGTTTCGATCTGCATCGCGACCGCCGCAATCTGGTGCCCTAAGGTGCGGCCAAGTCGGTGCGCCACGGAGAGATCGCCGACGGAGCCCTCGATCGGCCCTAGATTGCCGGTGGCTCCTTGGAAGTAGAGGCTGAGCGCCCCCGGAAACGCCTGCTCGACAGTCGAGCGAGTTGCGCCCACCCAGTCCGGAGAGATGAACTTGTTCTTATAGCTCAGCACGGTAGGGTGGCATTGGAAGTTGGCCACGATGGCCAGCGGTTGGCCCTCGGCGTCGTCAATGCGGAAGACGACGAGCTCGCGATCGACATATCCATCCGGATTCCGACCCACGGCCGGAGGATGCTCGCCTTGAGCTCGGACGCGGCGATTGATGTTGATGGTCCCCTCTCCACGCCCCCCGTGGATATGCGCGGCGCGGAGACTGCTGTCCGCCTGCACAACGAGACCAACGATCTTGTCGACTAGAAAGCACCGGTAGCGGCCATCCATTTCAAGTAAAGCGGACAGATCCGTACCGGGCGGGCCCTTCGTCGAGTCCACCATGGGGCCAGAGTGCGTGTGGCTAGCCCCCAAGCGGATATGAGCCTCGGGGATGCCGGTTTCGCGGGAGGCTTCGGCGATCGCGGACTCAAGCCCTTCTATGAAAAGCTGGTCGACGTCAACCATGGCGAATTTCTGGTGGCCGTCGGAAAGTACGAGGGCCGTTGCCTTCATTCCAATCGGATCTACGCCAACCGCTTGGACGTGCGTTTGCGAACCCCAATTCATCTGCGCGATGCCTACCGGAGGCGAGATTTCGGCGCGTGCCACGCCGGCCATCAATCCTGACGGCTGCGAGTCTTTGGGTCCCTGCTCCATAACGTCCGCCCAAGGCGGATCTGCCCGAGATGCGACGGAGCGAGGGCGGTTAGTATTTGGCATAGTTCTCCTCAACTATCCTCCGCCATCATGTGGTGCGGGCCGGTTCGTGCCTTGACATCAGCAGGCCCTCGGCTTTTTCGAAAGTGATGGGGGCCGGCTCGGCGGAAGTCACACGTAGGCGCTGCCCCATACACATCCGCATGCGACGGAAATGATACGGAGCGCCGCCAAACACAGCGACGGCGTCCAATTCCTTGGGCTCGCGAAGCATCTCTTCGAGGGAATCGTCTATGGTGTTGAAGCGATAGACGTGTCGTAGCTTGCGGCGGCAGTCGGTCACCGCACCGACCTTGCAGTTTATACGGTCGTGCCAATGGAACTGGCTTCCGCAGTCCCCACTGCCCACGCCGATGCTGGCTTGTGTTTCGCTTTCCCTCGGCGCATCAAGCCCCACGGGGGTGCAAACTAGCACAGCTGACACCGCGATGGTGGCGTCGCTATGCACAAGGAACTCACGGCTCGTTTCAGTCATCAAGCCTCCCAACGGCAGGGTCAGGCTGCTGCCATCCCAGGGAGCCCCTCGATTCGCTTCAGGCTCCCCTACGTATTGAGGGATCCGTCCTACCGCGTGGACCGGCTCGTCATTGTGCCGCTAGCAGAGTACCAAATCCCCACCGCCCCACGGGCCCATCACTTGCCACTAAGCTGACTTGAAATCAGTCCGTGAGAGGACGCGAGTGCGGATCGGGCGGAGGATGTCGAAGCCAGAGATGGTGATGTGCTTGCCAGGAGCTTTGCAGCGGCAGGGACCTGTGCGAGGGCTTAGTGAACGGGAAGGCAGGGGAAACGCGAAGGGCACGCTGTGCGTGGTATCAACTAGCAAGGGGTTTGGGGGACTGGTAGATCAGCTCGGTCTGAGGTTGCCGGCACCGGAGTGGCAGACGCTCTGGCCGTAGGAGCAGGAGAGGGTTGCAGGGGGGCCGTTCGCAGGCAGTCTGGAGCAAACCGGGCCGGCGTCGGTGGAGCGGGTGGAGGCGGGGCACGTTCCGCACGGGCGGACGCAGGCACCGGGACGGGGTTTGACATTTTGGATCCGCAGCCCAGCGATTGGCGTGTTGTGGGGCTGAGTCTCATAGCCGCGCCGATCCACTTCGGCCTCGGGACGAGGCCATCAGCTGGAGTGCGACAGGGAGCGGAGAGGATTGTGTGGAGGTGCTTACGAACAACCGGCTTCTGATACTGCTCTCGGACATGGAGGTCCCGATCTTGGCGAGTCAGGCGCTGGGGCTGGCGGCGTGTGGGCGAGGACTGGTAGGCGCGGCACAGGCTGGAGCCGGCGCGGGCGAAGAAGAGCCTTCCGACCAGGAGTTGGCGGTGAGGAGAATCGGGCGGAGCGCGAGTTTTTCCGTTCGGACCTACCCGACGGGCCCTTGTTGCGGCATCTGCTGCAGATGGGCGCGGATTGGAAGGATGAGTTGCGCAGAACGCTGCCGAAAGGTCTTTGGCGCGCGTGCAAAGCGGGCTGAGGCTTCACCATTCTTCCGTTTGCTCAGAATTTTGGGCGCGGGGATCGCGGACCGGGACCCGCGGGATGTCTACAGCCTGAGCGCCTGTTTTTCCTCCGAGGCGATCGAAACCTGTCCGGGCCTCAGCCTCCACGGCTTGCCGCGGCGGGAACCCAAGAAGCTCGCCGGCACGGCCTTGGACTCCTCTGATTTGGAATGTCTGTAGGCCACGCTGCCACCGTGCAAGATCCTGCCGCCTCAGGAGCGCGAGGGCCCCTACGCGCAACACCCGCGGGGCGGCGATACGCACATCGTGCGTGGTGGAGTTCCAGGCCTCCAAGCGGAAGCCCTAGCTGGGAAATGAGCGCCTGTAGCGTGGTCACCTGCGGTTACGCGATCTGCACAGGAGCATGCAAGCCCCCTTGAGTCCAGCCGAGTAGGGGAGGTCGTTACCGAGCCTCCCCCCTCACCGACCCGAGCGTGCGCGTCTAACGCACTCGGTTCGTCACAGGTCAGATTCGCTCAAAGAGAAGAGCCGTCTGAGGGGGCTGCACGCGTGCCACCGGTAGGGGATACCGCTGGAGCAGTTCCCGCATGGCGGCCCAGGTCAGCCGCGCTTTGCGGCTGCGGCGCGAGAGCCATTTCCGCCAGATGCGAGCGACTTGATAGCTGTAACCAGCGAGTCGCACGCTATTGCCCCGGAGTCCGTAGTAGTTGGCATGCCCTCGACTCACGCTTGCGAGATGGTCTCGCTGGGCGCCCACTGCGTCGTGCCGGTGTCGTCGACACCACTCGCTCACAGCTTGCAGCGCGCGGGCGAACCGTTTCCGGGCCGTACTCTGTCGCACAACCAGATATCCGTTCCGAGACCGCACCCAGCAGTGAGTGAAGCCCAGAAACTCAAAGGTCACGCGCCGTTCCTGCCCGGTTGACCGCCGCCGGAAATCGAGGTACCGCGTCTTGTCTGGGTGCAGCTTCAGCCCGTATCGACCAAGCCGCTTGCCCAGGACCGCCAACACGCGCTGGCCATCTTGTTCGTTCTCGAAGAGCATCACGGCATCATCGGCATAGCGCACCAGTTGGCAGCGCCCCTGCAGGCGTGGCCGCACCTCCTGTTCGAACCATTCGTCCAGCACGTGGTGCAGGTACAGGTTCGCCAGCAAGGGGCTGACTACCCCGCCTTGGGGCGTTCCACTCCGGGGCCGTTGCAGGACGCCCTCGTCGAGCACCCCGGCCTTGAGCCACTTGTTCAGCATCTTCCGGATGACTCCATCCTTGATCCGCTGGTCGAGAAACGCCCGGAGTTGGCCGTGTGGAATCGTGTCGAAGTATTTCGCGATGTCCATGTCGATCACCCACTGCATCCCGCCGTGGAGGCCTGCACGCACGGCGTGCAAGGCATCGTGGGCGGAACGGCCCGGGCGAAAGCCGTGCGAGCACGGCAGGAAATCGGCTTCGTACACCGGCTCCAGCAGCATCACGATCGCTCGCTGTGCCACCTTGTCCTCGAACGTGGGAATGCCCAAGGGCCGCTGCGTGCCGTCCGCTTTCGGAATGTAGTGCCGTCGCACCGGCGGTGCCTTGTAGCGGCCCGACTTGATCCGTCCCAGCAGGCCCTCTAAGTTGGCCTCCAGGTCCTTCTCGTAGTCGGCTGCTGTCGCCCCGTCGATGCCCGGCGCGCCATCCTTGCGCGTTTGCCGGTACGCTTCCCGCATCCATTCCAGATCCAGGTGTCGATGCAGCGTCGTGAACACCCACTCCGGGTGCTCCCCCGCCAGTTCGGCTATCCATTGTCGTTTCGTGGACGTGTTTGTAGAACTCATCGTTTCTTCCATCGTTTCCCTCCAATGGTTCTGTCCCTGCGGTGCCCCCCTTCCCTCGGACGGGTCCCGGTGGTCCCGGTTCCCCGCCGTCACCAGTACTATGAGGACACTACGACTCCCCGCACGGCGTCCCTTCGGCTTATTGGTTCGCCAGCCGGTACCACGCTTGCCTGCTGCTTCGCTCCCGGTCCCCCACAGGCAGGGGCGGGCCCGGACCTTTTGTTTCGGCCAGGGGTCCGTCTTCCGGCCTTCTTGCGTGGACCGTGCGGGGCCTCCCAGGTTCCCTGACGAGCCATCCCGTGGCTATGCAGACGTTCTCTGACCCCGGTCGACCCAGACACCCCTCGCCGTTGACGGCGTGCCCGGTGCTGCCCCCGCTAATCGCACAACGAAGGCGTCGGCATTGATGATTTCGAGGCTCAATAGCGCCGCTTGACCACCCGCTGTGTACGCTTCACGACGTACGTTGCCGCACGCCATGCAACACGCGCTCCCGGCTGACGGGCTGCGCCTTTGCCGGGCGGGAGTCGAACCCGCTGGCTCGCTATGAAAGGTTTCAGATTGCGGTAGGGACACCGGTTACCCGGTGCCCCCCGCGCGGATCCGAGCGGGCGCGTTAACGCACTCGGCTCCTACCTCCGATGGGTGACGGCGAATCTTCGGTCCGGCCACGGATGCAGCACTCGCACAGGCGGCCACAGTTCATCACAAAGTAGGTGCAGACGTTTCCACGGGTGCCGGTCCTTTTGCGACCTCCGGCGGAGAATGGCCATCCATTCTTTCCTGACGCGTCGCTCGAATCGCCGTAGGTACGGGTGGCTGGTGGGGACCGCGAAGTAGTTATACCAGCCTCGCAACACCCTCCCCAGCCATTGCCCGGTCTCCACTTGATCCGCGTGCATGCGCCGTCGCAGCTTTGCCCGGATCGCCTTCAGGGTCCGGCTCATGCGTTTCGCCACCGGCTTGCGCCCCAGCCCGAAGCGTCCTTTCCTCGTCTGTCGGCAGTAATGCGTCATGCCGAGAAAGTCGAACGTCTCCGGCCGTCCCTGCCCACGCGTCTTCCGGTTCGCGATCGCGTACCGTCCGAACTCGATCAGGCGGGTCTTGTCCGGGTGCAGTTCCAGTCCGAACTGGCCGAGCCTTTCCTTCAGGTCCTTCAGGAACCGTTCCGCGTCCTCCTTGTGCTGAAAGCCCGCCACGTAATCGTCGGCGTATCGCACGAAGATCATTTCGCCGCGCGCTTCCTGCGGTCGCCACTTCCGCCCGACCCACAAATCGAGTACGTAATGCAGGTAGACGTTGGCGAGGACCGGCGAAATCACCGACCCCTGCGGCGTCCCCTTGCCCGTATCGACCAGTTGGCCGTCTTCCATGGCGCCCATGCGTAGCCACTTTCCTATCAGCCTGATCAGCCGCTGATCCCCGATCCGCTCGCCCAGCAACCGGAGCATCCAGTCCCTGTCGATCCGGTCAAAGAACTTGGCGATGTCGGCGTCCAGAATCCAGTTGACCTTGCGCTTCTCAATCCCGTATGCCAAGGCGTCCAGCGCGTCGTGCGCGCCCCGCCCGGGCCGGAACCCGTAGCTGAACCCGAGGAATTCCGCCTCGTAAATCGGCGTCAGGATATTGTCCACAACGGCCTTCTGGACGATCTTGTCCTCCAGTGCGGCCACCCCCAGCGGTCGCCTGCCGCCGTCCGGCTTCGGAATGTTCACCCGTCGCGACGGCGTCGCCCGGTACGTTCCCGCATGCACGCGGTCGTGCAGGTCGAGCAGTTGCTCGTCCAGCCCTCCCCCGTACTCCTTCCACGTCACTCCGTCCACGCCCGGTGCCGCATCTCGCTTCAGCGCGACGTAGGCAACCCGCAACGTCTCCGGCGTGACATGCTGCAGAAGCGCAGTGAGCTTCTCCTTGGGATTCCTCTGTATACATTGCCGTATCCGCTCGGCCCCCTGTGACACGGCTGCCCGTCCCTGCGTGCGGACCGTGCTTCGGCCTCCCGGATTCTCGTTGGTCCCGGCCCTTCGCTCCTCCCGCTCCGCAGCCGCTCGCGCCGCCTTGTTCCCGGGACTCGTCGCTAGTATGGCCGAGTCTGACTCCTTCGGATCGTGCATCTCCAGTCTTGACTCCTGTCCTTCCCTTCACGGTCCCGGCGGCGACCCGCCGGGACGACCCGAAGGCCTCCCAGGTCCCAACCTCTGTCGTACATGCGTGCCTGGGTTCTTCGACGCCGCGGAGCCCTCCCGGCCCTAGCTAGAACGGACCGCGAGGTGTTGCCTTCGACTAATGAGACGGTCTCGGCACTCCGAATGATGAAGATTTCGACGCTCCATAGCCCTGCCCACATGCGCCCCTGCCGACGCTTCGCCCGTCCCCTCACGGGAACGACCGCACGGCTCGGGGAGCGCTATGGATCAGCTCATCCTTTACCGC
This sequence comes from Bryobacterales bacterium, assembly GCA_965218615.1. Lineage (GTDB taxonomy): Bacteria > Acidobacteriota > Terriglobia > Bryobacterales > UBA6623 > VXMF01. The sequence continues at coordinate 1,937,810 of CBDCLH010000008.1, read as the reverse complement.
AGAGGACTTTCACCTCCTGACATTGGCCAGTTAGCCTGGCGCACCTCATCGCATCCTCCTTGCCAGGGCTTGCCCTGGCGCAAGCGATTCTCAGTTTGGCCTTTTTCTATCTCGCGAGCCGCTGAGGGGCCGGTAGCAAGGGACCAGTTTCTGGGGGCTTGACTTTGCGGGCACCGCTTTCAAACATAAAATGTGCCCCCCGTTTCCAATGCCCGAGTGCTCGATTCCCTTCTGGACCGCTTCCAACAAGCCGCCTCCGCCCTGCCCGATCCCCGTACCGGCTCCAACAAGCGCTACGCCGTCTCCGATGCCGCTGCCTGCGCCCTCTCCACGTTCTTCTTCCAGTCCCCCTCCTTCCTCGACTTCCAGCGCCGCATGCACGAGGAGTCCGCCCGCTCCAACTGCCACTCCCTCTTCGGCGTCAGCAAGATTCCGAGTGACAATCAGATCAGGAATCTGCTCGACGGTCTCGACCCCTCCCTGTTCGCCGACCTCTTCCCCCTCTGCCTCGACACCGTCCGCGACCAAGGGGGCCTCGACCCCTTCCTGCGCCTCGACGGCCGCCTCCTCATTGCCCTCGACGGGATCCAGTTCCATGGCTCGGACTCCATCCATTGCGAGCAGTGCTCCACCCGCCATGTCGGCAAGCACAAAACCAAGCAGTTCTTCCACACCATGCTCTCGGCCACTGTCGTCGCCGATGGCCACAACCGCGTCCTCCCGCTCATGCCGCTGTTCGTCCAGCCCCAGCACGACCCCGCCGCCAACCGGCCCGACCTGACCGAAGACCAGCGCAAGCAGGATTGCGAGCGCAACGCTGCCAAGCGCTGGCTGCCCGCCCACATCCCCGCTCTGCTCCCCTACCGGCCGGTCCTGCTCGGCGACGATCTGTACTGCTGCCAGCCCCTCTGCGCACTCGTCGCCAACCTCGGCGCGGACTTCCTCTTCATCTGTAAGCCCAGCAGCCACAAGACGTTATACAAACAGCTCCCCAACCGCCGCATCTGGTCCACCGGCTGGATCCGCACCCGCAACCAGCGCCAGCAGGTCGAGTCCCAGCGCTACCAGTGGAGAAACAACGTGCCGCTGCGCGCCGGCGACGACGCCCTGCAGGGCACCTGGATCGACTTCGAGATCTGCCGCAACGGCGAGCGCACCTACCACAATTCGTTCTTCACCAGCCTCAAGGTCACCGCTGACAACGTGGCCGCGATCGCGCGGGCGGGCCGCGCCAGATGGAAAATCGAGAACGAGCAGTTCAACTGCTTGGCGCGGCAGGGCTACAACCTCAAGCACAACTTCGGGCACGGCCGCCAGGGCCTGGCCAATCTGCTCGCCACGCTGAACCTGTTCGCCTTCGCGCTGCACGCGGTCCTGGACTGCGTCGCGGACTTGTGGCGGCGCTGCCGGGACAAGGCTGGCACCCGGCGCCGCTTTTTCGACAAGCTGCGCGTCCTGTCGGAGATGTTCTGGTTCCCGGACTGGAACGCGCTGCTGACGACCATCCTGAACCCACCACGCCGACCCTCGGCGGTTCCGGCGCACCCGCCTGCTGCCCCGTCATGACGCCCTATGCCTGCCCTCCGGCCGCTGCCGGGCTCCTGCGCGAGCCCACGCCAGAGCCGCGCCTCGACCGGCCCGCCCACCGACCCAAGCCCCTCGCAGACGGCCCTCCAGTCTCTGCTGGCGGTTCCGAGCGGCCTGGCTTGCTTCCCACAAGTAGTCCCTGCCGAGTGCGACCGATCGCGATGACCCCAATACCTTGGTCAGACCACCTATTTTGAGAACTGCTGCCTTGAGTCCCACTTTCCATGGTAGCCTATTGAGTTACGTGTGCGGTAGGGACAGGTCGACTTCGTCGACGTCGGGATATTTATGCTAAGCGTCGGCGGTCACGTGAGCTTTTGTGAGATCAAAAACCCACCCGAGAATACCGTTGACCACAGCCGGTTATGAGCGAGTCGAGCCCATTGGCCTTCAGGTTCGCATGCCCCATAACGCATCGACCGTCGCTGACCAAGACGTCGCTATTGGAGATCCGCGTACTGCCGAGGAAGGGTGTGCCGAGTTTCGGCGCCAGGCCTGTTGGTCGGCTCCGAGGTGATTAGAGGCCGGGCGCCGTCACGTGATCGTGAGTCGACCCAAAATGCTCAGCGATGTCTTGGAGCGTGAACGGCGCCAACTCGAGCATCGCTTTGCGTCCAATTCCCGGCTCTATCCCAACGCTTCGACCGCTACTGGAAGAACCGCGTTGCAGCCCGATCGCCAGAGCATGGTCTCGAGCCCGCAAAGTTGTGCGAGTGACGGGCCTTCCGAATTACAAATCCTCAATTACCCCGTGCGGAAAACACATCGTTCAACTATAATTACGGTGGTTCGGGAGGTGAGTACGTCCTTATCCGCTTTACTGGGCAGACCGATTACGATCGGCGCCGGGAGTGCGCTGGCGCTGTGCCTCGGGCTGGTGTCGCTGGGCTTGCGTGGACAGGCGTCCCAACCAGCGAAAGCGCACGACAAATTTCAGGTCCAGTTATTTGAGAGCCTTCCCGATACATGGCGCGAGAGCTGGTCGTTTCAGGGGCTAGAGCCGGCGTTGCGTTGGACGACATCGGTATTGGGGGCAACGGTCATCCCAGGACCGATTTCCCCTGCGGGCTTGACGATGCATCGGAACAAACCGTTTGCTTTGCGGATCGAGGGCGACTTGCACTTACCGCAAGGCGAATACGAGTTTCACCTGCGGAGCCGAATGCATACCCGCTTTTACATTGACGACCAAATCGTCCTGCAGTCCGTCCCTCCCAAAGCCAAAGAGCTGACCCCGGAGGAAGTTGCGGCCAAAGAGGCGGCAGAGAAGAAGGCTCGCGATGAGGCGGCGCAGAGGGAGGCTGAAGCGCAGGCCCGGGGGGATTTGCTGCGGCAGCGATTGGAAGATGCCTTGCTGGAACAGAACGAAGAAACTCAGAAGGCCGTAGAGGCGGAACTCGAAAAGGCGATGAGGGCGCAGAGAGGCGAGCTGTCGGAGACAAATCCTCCTGCTGAGATCAATAAGGTCGTGGCGACCCTTCCTCTGCAGACCAAGAACTACCGATTGAGGATTGAACTGACGGGTGAGCAGCTAGCTCAAGAGGTCTCGATCGTCTATCGAAGGGGAGACGATGAGTTGGGTCTTCTGAGTCAGGGCGATCCCATCCCGTTCACCGAGAGAGCCTGGGGTGCATGGAGGGATGAGGAGACAGAAGAATCCAATGACCTCATCGAATCGGTTCGGAAGCCACGGATCGAAAAGTGGGAGCAGTATTGGAAAGAAAGGCATCTTGAGCAGGCTCGAGTTCTCGCTGCGACAAGAACACCTGTGGACATCGAGCTGCCCGCCGGCTTCCCCGGGTTCAACGTGATCGACCGCTTTCTCGGCGCCAAGATGGCCGTGCAGCTGGCGGAACCGGGACCGCTCACAGGCGATTACGAGTTTGTCCGTCGGGTTTACGTCGATGCGTGGGGACTGATACCAACCGCAGAGCAAGTGCAGGAGTTTGTAGGCGATTCGCGACCGAAGAAACGGGAATTGCTAATCGATCGGCTTCTCGCCGACGACGGATGGGCCGATCCGTGGGTAGGGTATTGGCAAGATCTACTGGGCGAGAATCCGAAGCTTTATGGCGGCGTTCCGCATTCAACCGGGCCCTTCAAAGAGTGGATTTACGAGAGTTTCGTGCAGAATCGTGGCTATGACAGGTTCGTCACCGAACTCCTCCTTATGGAAGGGACACCGGAGCAGAATGGAACCTTGGGCTTTCGTGAGTCGTTCGGAAGCGACGCACCTATGGCCGAGAAGGCCCATGTGATCTCACAGGCCTTTATGGGCGCGAATATGAAATGCGCCCGCTGCCATGACTCGCCGCTGAATCGCTACCGGCAGCGGGATCTGTTTGGAATAGCCGCCATGCTGGAAGGCGAGCCGGTGGCCATCCCCGCAACCAGCAGCGTGGGAGAAGTTCCTGGCCGCCGCAAACCAGCGGTTTCTGTGACCAGTAAGCCGGGGGACTTGATCCCCCCATCATTTGTGTTCGAAGAGGGCCGTCCCTACACCGAAATAGACAGAGATGACCGGGCCTATCGGAAAGCTCTAGCCGAATGGCTAGTGGCGCAAAGGCGGTTCGCACAGGTCGGCGTCAACCGCATTTGGCAGAGGTTCATGGGTACCGGCTTGGTGCAGCCGATCGGTGACTGGGACGCCGCCCCTAAAGCTTCGCACCCAGGGCTGTTGGAGTATCTGACGGACGAATTCATCGCCAGCGCCTACAGCGTCAAGCATATTGAGGAACTGATTCTCAAATCCCACGCTTATCAGAGAAAGCGAGACCAGAAACTGGCCGGCCTGAGCGATCCGGAGGGATTACCCCTCTTTGCGGCACCTGGGGCCCGCCGGATGCGTGCGGAGGAGATCGTGGATTCGCTCCATCGCACGGTTAGGAGGCAGTTTAAGAGCGAGCGCATCGCCTACCAGAAGGTTGACTACGGATACCCGGAACGTACTTGGCAGATTGTCTCCCTATCCAACGAGGAGGACATCTCGGTCCTGGCTAAGCCGTTGCTGCAAGAGATCATTACGCTGGCTAAAGCCTTCGGTTGGAGGGACCAACGCCCGAACCCAGTTGGCGTCAGAAACGATGATCCCCATGCCCTGCAACCCTTAGCTATGGCGAACGGGGAGTTGATGTATCGCTTAGTCAAATTCACCGAAAGGTCCTATTACACGGCCCTGTCGAATCGAGATATTACGCTGGACGAATTTGGGGGCCAGTTGTTCCTGAATACACTTTCGAGGCTTCCCAGCGAAAGAGAGAAGAATTGGCTCCACGGCGAGCTCGAGACCGTTTGGAATAGAAGGCTCGTACCCGCAGAGCTTCGGGAAAAGCGGGGCAAAGAGTACCGTGTCGAGGAGGTCACTATAGGAGACACTCTAGCGGCGCACCAATACATCATGAGGGTCCGGCAAGGAGAACCGGCCACGCCGACCCTGACTGAGGAATACCGAAAGAATGTGGAAAATGTGTTGTGGGTGATTCTCAACTCCCCGGAATTCATTTTCTTGCCTTGAGGAGAGCTATTATGCCAAGCTCCAGTTTTCCAATGCATCGCCGCGAGTTCCTAGGAAAGACTGCGCAACTAGGCGCAGGGGCGGGCGCTTCCGCCGTCTTGGGTGGCCTCGCCTCCGCGACAGCGACCGCGGCCAGCAGCCCCAAGATGGAGGTCACGAGCCGGCCGAAGTCGACCGCCGACACGTGCATTTTTGTTTGGTTGGCGGGCGGAATGTGTCATCTCGATACTTTCGATCCCAAACTCAAAGGGAATGGGGCGGAGATTCCGGGAAGCTACTACAACCCGATCAAGACCTGCGTGCCAAGTATCGAGCTCTGCGAGCACCTGCCCCGGATCGCGGACCGCATGGACCGATTCGCACTGATAAGAACGCTCACTCACCAGTTTCCGGAACACACTCAGGCTGTTGATTTCGTCCACACAGGAAGACTGCCAAGCGGGACGATCGTGTATCCTTCCCTCGGGTCGATCGTGGCCCATGAGTTGGGCGGATTCGATCCCAAGGCTCCGGCGTACGTTGTCGTGGGCAACCCGATGCAGCCGCGCGGGCCGGGATTCCTGGGAGGGAAGTACAACTACATCTATGTCACCGATACGGAGGCCGGTCCAGCTGGCCTCCAGCTGCCGGACGGCGTGTCGCTGCCTCAGTATGAGACCTGGATCAGGTCCCTGGGAGGTTTTTCGGAGACCTATTTGGAGAAGCACGCCGATACGCCGATCATCCAGGCCTATGCCTCCGTAATGGATCGGGGCTTTGAAATGATGAGCCAGAAGTTTCAAAGCGCCTTCTCGGTGGGGAATGAGCCGGCTGAGCTGCGCGAGGCCTACGGGGAGGAGTTTGGGCAGAGGCTACTGCTATCGCGGCGTCTCGTAGAGAGCGGCATTCGATTCGTCGAGTGTTCTTTCAATCTGCATTTCATTAACGGCTATGGATGGGACACGCACGCCTTCGCCCAAAAGCGGGTCCACATTCTGATCCGGCAACTCGATAAGGCGCTGTCGGTGCTTGTCGAAGATCTGGAAAAACGAAACATGCTTGATCGGACGTTGGTGGTCGTGGCGACAGAATTTGGCCGCCCGCCGGAATTCGACGGACAAGGGGGCAGGGGGCATCAGTCCACCGGTTTCTCCACCGTCTTGTTTGGAGGTGGAGTGCGGGGCGGACAAGCGATCGGTGTCACCGACGAGATCGGCAAGGAAATCGTAGAGCGTCCAATTTCCATTCCTGACTTTCATGCCACAATCCACCGCGCGTTGGGTATTGATCCGGACAAACACCTCATGAGCCCTGACAACCGACCAATACCGATCACTGATTTCGGCCAACCCGTCGAAGAGTTGTTCAGCTAACGCCCTCTGGCCCCAGGGTGAGATCTAGACTGAACTCACCGCCCGGTACGCGCCTAGGTCAAGATCCGCTCGCAGGAAAATCCATGCGAGCGCCAATCCAGCCAGTATCGATGCCGAAGCGGCCCTGGGTGGCCTGAAGGTCATCCGCGCCAGCCTCCAAGCCGAGGACCTCGGCGCGTATGCCACCGTTCGTGTTTACCAGCGCCTGGGCCGTATCGAGCGCGCCCTCCGCTCTTCCACCAGGAACAGCGCGTGCGGACGGACGTCCAATTACGCCTGCTGACCTATTACGTCGAGTGGGGCATGTGCACTAGAAGCTGGCCCCCGCTGTTGTTCAACGAAGAGGACCTGGACGCAGCCGAGGCGTAGCGCAAGTCTCTGGTGGCGCCTGGCCGCGGGCTCAACCCTCGGCCGTGGCGTGTCGCAAGCGCACGCGAGACGGCCAGTCTGCGCGCAGCTTCCGGGAGCTGTTGGAAGACGCGGCTACGGTGGTCAGGAACCGTTTCCAGCCCAACCTGCACGGAGGCAAGCCATCCGACATGTTCACGCGCCCGACATCCTCGCAAAGCAAGGTCCTCGAGTCCCCCGGCGTGACCCTAAATTGTGCTCAGCTAGGCCCCACCCATGCTACGGTATCTGGCGGAACATAGAGTGGTTCTGTATCATGCCTGGGGTAAGTTCAGGCCAGCGAGGCGCCACATGATGGTTCGGGAACTGAAGAGGTGGCTGGCGTCCGTCGGCACGGGAGCGACCCTGTTTTGGGGACTGGCATGGATCGCTGAGGGCGAAGAGGCCTTCAAGTACCAGTACGAGTTTGGACCCATCAGGATTCCCAGGGCTCAGGCCGGAGAGCCAAAGCGCCAGGAGGTCTCGGTAGAGCGGGCGTTGGGCTACCTCGACCAGGGAGCTGTTGCCTGGACTCGAGGCCAAAAATGTGTCACCTGCCACACCAACGGCTCCTACATGGCCCTTCGCCCCTCACTGGGCGGGCTTCTGGGCAAACCCAGCCAGGAGGTTCGAGACTTCTTCATGAAGCTTTTCCGGGAGGGGACCAGTCGACTGGGAGAGGATGGGAAACTGGGAGACTCGCAGTTGATTTACATCGCGCGCGGTCTGGCGGAATGGGATGCTCATGCGTCGGGAGAGTTGTCCGCCGCAACCAGCCTCGCTCTGAAACAGTTGTTCGAGAGGCAGCTTCCCACCGGCGAGTGGAAGGCGAGTCAGTGCTGGCCCCCCCTGGAATCGAGCGCCTTCCAGGAGGCGACCGTAGCGGCAATGGCGGTTGGAGTGGCGCCGGGATGGCTGTCGGGCCTGACCGACGAGAGGCTGAAGGCCGGCGTGAAGCGGCTGAAGGCCTATCTCCGAAGGGTGGAGCCGCCACACGACTATGGGCGAGTGGCGCTCCTGTGGGCGTCGGCCAGGTTGCCAGATTTGCTGGAGGAGGGAGAGAAAGCCGAGATTATTGAGATGATTCGGCGAGAGCAACGGGTTGATGGGGGATGGTCCATTCGAACCTTTGCCCAGCCCGAGCAGTGGGGGGACGGCAGCCGAGCCGAAAAACTCAGGGCCGAGAAAGAGTTTGCCAATCCCGCCAGTGACGGCCACCAGACGGGCTTGGCTCTCATCGCGCTGCGCGAGGCCGGAGTCAGTGCTCAGGATCCGGGAATCCGCAAGGGTGTCGAGTGGCTGCTCGGCAACCAGCGCCAGTCCGGTCGGTGGTGGACCCGTTCTCTGAATACCGACAACTATCACTTCATCACCTACAGCGGTACCCTGTATCCCTTAGTCGCGCTGCACCTCTGCGACGCGTTGCCAGAAGAACCGGTGCGAGCCGCCACCATTCGAGCCCGGCGCTAGCATGCAACAATCCGCCTGGACGAGTGCAACTTGGTCGAGGAAGAGGTCTGGCACAACGGAACACGCTCGATAGGCCGTTGGTGCTCGCGGCGACAGGATTTGGCCGCCCGCCGGAATTCGACGAACGAGGGGTGGGGAGCATCAGTCCGCCGGTTTCTCCTCCGTCTTGTTTGGGGAGGGTGGCGCGGGGCGGACAAGCGATCGGTGTCGCAGCCGAGATCGGTAAGGAAATCTTGGAGCGTCCAGTCTCCATTCCTGACTTTGCTGCCACAATCCACCCCGCGTTGGGCATTGACGTGGACAAAGACCCCATGAACTCCGACAACCGGCCAATACCGATCGCTGATTTCGGCCAACCTCTCGAGGACTTGTTCAGTTAACGGCCTCTGGCCCAAAGGTGAGTGCTAGAGGGACTCGGCGCCTCCTTCGGCCAGATAGCAGCCCCTGCCAACGGGAACTACATCGATGGTTTGACAGAGCCATTCAAGCCGCGCCAATTCGACTTGGTCTCTGACTGTCTCCCCGTCTCCACTTTACGATCGGTTTGAATTCTCCGCTTCGGATTTCTGTTTCCCTACAGGCTTCGGTAAAGGCTTAGCCAACGCTTCCGGGTTGCTCCTTCGAAATGGTTCTTCATGATGGGATTTCTAGACTTGCCGACGCCTAGTGATTGGATGGCTTCGCCAGTTCCGCCTTGCTTTCGACCGGCAATGCTAGGTGGGTTTCGATCCTAGCCACTCGCTCACGTAGATCACTAACATCTCGCTGAATGAATTCGAATGTCGCCACCGGATCTCTCGAAGATCCTCGTGGATTCCAGAATGCCCTTGCAGCATTAGTCCAGCTAGGGCCGAACCGACCGTCAAAACAGTGGCGATAAAACCCTTGCTGTTCATCCAGCCGTCCTGCCAGCACCATGTATTCCTACCGAATCCCGACCTTCGTATAGAGACACACTGCGCTATTCCCAGTTGTCGCGGCCGCCTTGGTTGCCTATCCTCACGAACCGGCGTGCCCGCTCTCGCGCCATCGCCGTGTTCAAAACCGCCAGCCGACCGGCCCAACGATGGGCCAGCCGTTTCAGGCGGTTCATTCGTGGACTGCAGCGCCTATTGTCGATCAGTCCAGCTCACCCATTACCTGCCGCGCCGCAGGCCGAGTCTGGAACGGCTAAGCGATGATTTCCTCGATCGGATGGCCGTGGTCTATGTCAAGGCGCTTCCGGCCCGGGACTTCCAGCCTGCGGGAGTCGAGGCCTAGCAGGCGCAACACAGTGGCGTGAGCGTCGGTGACGTAGTGGCGATTCTCGACAGCGTGGAAGCCGAGTTCGTCGGTTGCGCCGTGGACCATACCACTCTTGACTCCGCCGCCGGCCATCCAAATGGAGAAGCCGAAGGGATGATGATCGCGTCCCGTCGCGCCTTGTCCTCCCGGTGTGCGGCCGAACTCCGTTGCCCAGACGACCAGGGTCTCCTCCAGCAATCCTCTCTGCTTCAAGTCCTTCAAGAGGCCGGCGATCGGTTTGTCGGCTTCCCCACACAGTTTTGTATAGCTTTTCTTCAAATTGCTGTGACCGTCCCATGCTCCCGCCGCGTTCCGGCCCCCGTGATAAACCTGAATGAAGCGGACGCCCCTCTCCGAGAACCTGCGCGCCGCCAAACAAACCTCGCCGAAGGGCTTCGTCAGTTCATGGTCGAGCCCGTAGAGTCTTTGGGTCTCGGCGTCTTCCTCCCTAAAGCTCACCGCCTCGGGAACGGCGGTCTGCATGCGGAAGGCGAGTTCGTAGGACTTGATGCGGGCGCGCAGAACCGGGTCGTCGGGATACTTCACAGCCGAGATTCGGTTCAAGCGGTCGCGGAACTGGAATTCTCGTCTCTGCTCCTCTTCGAAGATGTCGGTCCCAGGCGAGGCGAACGGCAGGGGATTCTCCGGATCCACATCGATCTGTATACCGGCGTGGTCCGGTCCAAGGTAATTCGCCCCGTGCACTCCAGGCCCCCCGCAACAGGAATCCGGGATTGGACCTAGCACTACGAACTGGGGTAGGTTCTCGTTGAGCGAGCCAAGCCCATAGTGGACCCAGGAGCCGATTGTCGGGAAATACCCTTCTTGTACGTGTCTACCGGTATGAAATTGCAGTTGGGCGCCGTGGTCGTTGTCGGTTGTCCACATCGATCGGACTACAGCCAAATCGTCGACGCAGCCACCCGTGTGGGGCCACCAATCACTCACTTCAATGCCGCTTTCGCCACGCTTTCGGTATCCGACTTGCAGTGGGAAGATGGTGGTCCTGATCTTGTGCTGCGGGGCGAGTCTCTTCTTGATGACTTCCTTGTCGTACGGTGAATAGAGAGCATCCTTGTAGGGTGTTTCTGCGATTGTCTTTCCCCCGTACTTGTCCAGCGCAGGTTTTGGGTCGAAGCTCTCCAAGTGGGATACGCCGCCCTTTAAGAAGATCCAGATCACTCGTTTCGCCTTAGGGATGAAGTGAGGTTGGCCATCCGGTGGCGTCCAGACGTGATCTGAGCTTGTCGCGGCGAGCCCGTCCCGCTGCAACATCACTCCCAGCACGAGACCGGTGAGCCCCATGCCGCAATCGGCCAACAAAGCTCTGCGGCTCTTGTCGCAGCAACCGCGGAAACCTAACGTGTCTTCGCTCTTCATGGGTACACGCTCCTTAGCGAATTGTTACAAATTCATTGTGGCCCAGCAGGGCGTGGACGAAGCTTTCACGTGCACGCAAGTGAGCGGCCACCGCCGGTTGGATCTCTGCTGACGGTCCAGTCTCGAATCTCTTCAGTTGTGGCGAACGTTGAAACAGACTGGCCTGACTGCGGACGAAGTTGAGCGATTCATTCTTCTCTTCGGACGAGGGGGGCCGGCCCAACACGATCTCGAAAGCTCTGTCAATCAGGTTCGCGTCCGACTCACTCGTCTCGCGGACTTGTTGCGTGAGACTCCCGGCCAACGTACGGGCCGTCAAATAGCTTAACTCGCTGTTTGAAAGCGCCAACGCCTGGTGGGGCGTGATGCTGACGTTCCGTTCAAAGCATTCGATCGGATCCGCGGCATCAAACACCTTCAGTAACTGATCCTGTCCGTCAGGGCTGTGATAAAAGTAGAGGCTTCGCCGCCGCGACTTCTGTCCTTCCGCGACATCGATATCCGGTCCTCCCATCGTCGTGTCGAGTTCCCCGGCAACACTCAACATACCGTCCCGCACGAGTTCGGCCTCCATCCGAAGCGGATTCATCCGCCACAGATAGACATTGTCTTGATCCTTGGCTGCATTCGGATGGTTCAGCCCGGCGGAGGAGCGCATTCGATAGGTGTTGCTTGTCACGATCACACGGTGAATCGATTTCATGCTCCAGTTCTTCTCCATCAACTCAGCCGCCAACCAGTCCAACAGCTCGGGATGCGTGGGGGCCTTGCCGTTTGGGCCGAAGTTGAAGACAGTCTCGACCAGAGGCCGCCCGAAATGACGGCCCCAAATGTGATTCACCGCCACGCGAGCCGTCAGCGGGTTGTTCCTGTCGGCGATCCAGCGGCTGAGAGCTAAGCGCCGTCCCGTGCTGGTGCGGGTATAGGCCTCACCGACGGGCGTGTAGCTGTCAGTTGGTCCTGCGAGGGAGCTCAGCGCCGCCTCAAGCCTCTTCTGGGCCTGCTGCACCTTCTCTTCATTGGCGACCGCAACCGCTTCCTTCTCGGTGCGATCTTCCTTCTTGTCCTCTGATTCGGACGGATTCAGCGCATCGGCCAAGTCCTGTCGAGCTCGCAGCACTTCTTCATCCGCACGGAGGACACGGGCCATTCGTTCCAGCACCTTCGCAGTGTCGGCCAAGGACTCCCCATCGACGTTCGGCGTCAGGCCGTGCTTCGCCTTGTCGGCTTGAATCCGCGCCTCAAGCGCGGGCAAGGCGGCCTGAGCGGCAAGGAGCGCCTTGTGCGCCAGTTCAAGCTGGGCCTTAGCATTCTGCAACTCATCAACGGCGCCCTGCTGCGTGATCGCGCCATGACCCTCCTGGGATCGATCTTCCTGGGCGTCGGGCTGCGCTGCCGCAGTAGGGTGGGCGCCATCCTCTGACGACGCTTCCAGGAGGTTCCGCCGAGCCTCCGCAAATGCCTCCTGGGCTGCGACCAACCCGTCCGCAGCCGCCTCGATCTCTCTCTTGTTCTGCGCGACCAAATCGGCCAGAACTGACTCCCGCAGATCGGGGTAGTAGGCGTCCAGCGTGAGCTCGATCCCCCGGATTTCCAGCTTGGAGCCTCCGAGCGCGCGGGGTACGGTCGGTTTGAGGCGCCTTGTTTCGTCGGGCATGTCTTCGTTGCCGCGGATGAAGCGGTAAGTCGGAGCTCCCGGCTCGGCGTCGAAGGCCCGGGCTAGACCATCTTTCAGGGTGTCCGGCTCGCCTGGGACCCGGTCCACCCTGACGTCGTGAGGCTCAAAAAATGCTCGGAAACGGTAGTAGTCTGTCTGAAGGATCGGATCATACTTGTGATCGTGGCAGCGGGCGCATCGCAACGTCGTGCCCAGGAACGATGCCGCGACGTATTCCGCCGTGTCCTGCAGCCATATGTTGCGATTGAACTTGTACCAACTTCGCGCCAAATATCCCGTCGCCCGCAGCGTGTCGGGGTCGGTGGGCGCGACTTCGTCTCCCGCGATCATTTCGATGAGCATCTGGTCGTAGCCCTTGTCGTCGTTGAGCGATTCAACGATCCAGTCGCGCCAACGCCAGACATGACGTTGACTGTAACGGACCTGCATTACGTCCTGAAAACCGTACCAATCGCTGTAGCGCCAAATGTCCATCCAATGCCGCCCCCAACGTTCCCCGTAGCGGGGGCTGGAAAGCAGTCCGTCAACGACCTTGCGGTAAGCATCCGGGGATGGATCGTTCAGGAAGGCTCGCGTTTCTTCCAGAGTCGGGGGAATTCCGATCAGATCGAGATAAACCCTGCGAAGTAGGATTCGTTTGTCGACAGGAGGCAGCGGTGTCAAAGACTTCTTTTCGTGCTCCACCGCCACGAAGGCATCGATCGGAGTCAACAACCAGTCTTGAGCGCTCACGTCAGGCGCAGGGGGGCGTTCCACCGGTTGATACGCCCAGTGATCACTCCCCGGCATGGCCGAGACGTCCGCTGTCACGGACTGGTTGTTGTAAGGGGCGCCTGCGGCGATCCACTCGCCCACTCGGTCGATCGTGCTTTGCGGTAGACGCCCCGCCTTGAAGGGCATGTGCGGTTCCGCCTCATGCGCAATGGCCTTGTATAGCAAGCTCTCATGCGGCTTCCCGGGCGAGACCGCTGGTCCCCTCTCCCCCCCGCGAAGCAATGCGTCCCGGGTGGAGAGGTCGAGCCCGGAAGCCATGTCTTCGGCGGAGTGACAGTTCAGACAGACCTTCTCCAGCAGCGGGCGGATGTCGGCGGAAAACAATGAACTAGCCGAGCCCACATCGTCAGCCAAGGAGGCAGTATCCGATGTCGCAGCTCCCAAGACACCGTCGTATGGGGCACCCGTCGCAATCCACTCCGCGATTTGGGCCGCTGTCTCCTCCGGCAGCTTGGCCGCCCCGAGTGGCATAAATGGTACTGCCTCACGGGTCACAACACGGTACAAGAGGCTGGTTTCGGGGCTCCCGGGTACTACGGCCGGGCCGCGATCCCCACCGCGTAGCAGGCTTGTCCGAGTGGAAATATCAAGCGTGGATGTGTTCGGGCTGCCGTCGTGACAACTAAGGCAGTTCTCCTCCAACACAGGGCGGATGTGCCGAGCAAACAAAGCCCGGCCATCCTGGTTGGCGGAATCCCCCACTTGGATCGCGGTGGGCCGTTGAGCCGGGAGCGAAACAGCCAACATTGCGGTGACCAGCGCCACAACCCGAGTACGGTTGCGCCGACCGGCGTCCTGCCTATATTCCGGCATTGCCTGTCTGCTCATGTCCTGCCCTTCACGGTCCTCGCAACGCAACGGCGATACGACCGCTGCTATCCAACTGACTGGCCGCAACCTCAAGCCATACGAACACGATCTCTTTCTCCCTAAGATTACTTGGTGGCCTTGGAACCGTCAAGCACTTTCGCGGCCAGGCACATTTTTTTGTCCTGATTGAAGCGGTTTCGGTGAGGTTGATGCCTGCTTCCACGTCCTGTGCAGTCGCTGGGCGCGGCCCCGAGGGTTTCCCACGAGGGATCCGGGTGTCGTCGACCGGCTGGGTCGCAAGCGCCGACACAGCGGTACTGTTCCGCCTGGCCAGGCGGAGCCCTGCTCGCGGGCGGGCGAGCGGCCCGGGCTAGCGCCGGGGCGGGGCCAGCAGCAGGTCGAGCGCCTCCTGCGGGCGGGCCGCGTAATGGCGGTTGGCCTGCGGCAGCCAGCGGAACCCGGACTGGCAGCGGATGATCGAGAGCGCCGCGTTGGTCAGGCAGGCGAGAGTGCGCGGCAGGTCGCGCACCCAGACCCGGCAGCGGTCCTCGTCGTAGGTGAAGTCCCGCACGTAGTGCAGGCGGTTCTCGCTGTGCCAGTGGTTGCGGATCAGCGCCGCCAGCTGCGCGGGCGTGGCCTGCTCCGCCGTCAGCGAGGTCAGCGCGTAGCTCACTTCGGTGCTGGTCTCGCCGGTCTTGAGCACATGCCGCTCGCGCTCGATGCGGATGGCCTGCCGACGGCCGTGCAGGTCGGCATAGCCGTTCCAGTCCGGGTCGCTGAGATCCTTGACCCAGTAGCGGCGGCGGTCGCTGCGGCCGTGCTCCTTGTCGAGGGTCTCGTGGCCGGGACAATCCTCGAACAGCATGTGCTGGAGGTCGTCCAGCAGCGTCGGCTGGTTCTCCTTGACGGCCGTGACCAGGTAGTGGGCCGCGCAGTCCTCAAGCAGGCCGCGCGCCGTCTTGTGCTGGACGTGCAGCGCGTCGAGGGTGACGATGCGCCCGGCCAGGTCCAGCTCCCCGGCCAGCTCGCGCACCGCCGGGATCTCGTTGGTCTTGCTCGAGACCTCGACCTGTCCCAGCACCAGGCCGCTGGAGTGCTCCACGGCCGCGACCAGCATGCGACGGCCGTCCGCCGTCTGCTTGGAGGCGCCGCGGACATCCTTCCCGTCCATCGAGAGGCCCGGCAGGAGCCCTTGCCGAGGGGCCTCCCCGGCCTCCTTCTGCGAGGCCGTATCCTCCTCATCTAGCGGGACTTGCCCGCTCTGCTGCCGCGTCCACGCCGCCACCGCGTGCTCCAGTGTCTCCGGCGGCAGGGCAGCCAGGATGTTGTGGAACGTCGCGATCGACGGGGTCGTGTAGCAGTGCCGGCTGGGACTGTAGAAACAGCCCACCGCCTGCCGCTGCGACGGGTCCAGCAGGGCCGCGAACTGGGCGAACGCGGTCACGCCGCGGTAGCCGGCCAGCCGGGCCGCCACGGCCAGCACCAGCACGGTCCGCAGGCGGTAGCGCTGGCCCCGGGCGTGCCGGTAGTCCTCCACCTCGCCCAGGCAGTCGAACAGGCTGCGCAACGCGGGCGCGGGCGGCGGCGCAGTCCGCTCCGGGCCTTGCCAGGCCGGGTCCTCCTCGGGCTGGCCCAGGGCCGCCCTCGCATCCGCTTCCAATTCGTACACCAGCACCTCCTTGGGCTGGCCGTGATGGCGCCACTCCGGCACCGCGCCCGGCTGGCGTGCGTAGCCGCCGGTGAACCCCAGCGAGCGCCAGTTCGCCGCCCGGTAGCAGGTGCCGGCAAACCGCGCCCGGTCCACGAACGACTCCGCGAGCAAGACCGCAAAGCCGTGTTCCCGCTGCATGTCCCCGGCCAGCCGCCGCAGGCTCAGCCCCAGCACCCGCGAGGCCAGGTTGGGCACCCCCTGGAAGGCCGGCAGGAGCACGAAGCGCGCGTTCTGCGCCACCAGATGCAGGCGCCGCAACTGCTGCTCCAGCGTCCAGCCGATCCAGCGGTCCCGCGCCGTCAGCTTGAGCGCGGCCGCCTGCCAGCCCACCAGCGCCACCCAGGCCGGGCCCAGCGTCGCCACATGCCGCAAGCCCTTGCCGAACAGGCCCCCGAACCCCAGGTAGTGATGGGCCCCGACCAGACGGTCCCAGAGCCGGTGCTCCTGCGCACCGCAGGTCGGGCGCACCGTGACGGCACGCAGGTCCAGAGCGCGGCGTGGCGTCGGCAACGGCTCCATCCGACCCACGGTGACAGATCCAGAACGAAATGTCCAGCCCTTGCGGGTCGGAAAGACGGGAACCGCGGATCGCCGTGCCTAGCGGACAGGCTCGCACAGCCCCTCGCCACGACTGTCTGCCACCCTGAATTCAGACAACTGAATAGCCCTGCTTTCGCGGCCTTGTTCCATGCTCTGAAGACTACCCGTGAGATATTCCGCACGCTTGGAGCCTGAGGGAAACGCCTATGTGGCCTCCACTCGGGCCCGCCTCATCCGAACTCACGTTGGGTTCCGGAATCCTGGCGCGTCGGAAGCCGAAGAGGCAGAGTAGGATTCCGGTTTCATGATGTCTTCCGTTCGCGTTCGAAGTCCGGCGTGAGATGGAGCCGCCACGAGCCGGCTGTGCGGCCCCAGTGGGATGAGTTTTCCCAGGCATGCGAGTCTGTTGGAGCGGGGGGCGCTCCCGGCAACCGCGGACACTCCCGCGTCCGGGGCGGATGTCGATCGCTTCCGCTCAGTGGGTGGGGAATTCTCAATTACGCCGACAGAACCACGGGCGGATGGTCCGAGGCTGTGAACTCGCGCATAGCCAAGCCAATGCTCGAATCTTGTTCCTTCCGGGCAGGCCCCGGCCGGCGGCGCGGGGCATTTCCGCCGAAGGGACTCGCCGCCGTTCGTCGTTTCGTCTTTGCACGCTGCAGCCTTACCGAATGTCGACGAGCATCCTTCGAAACTGACGGTTTTTCTCGTTGGCCTGAGCCTGCTTGAAGGTCTCAAAAGCGGACTTGCTTTCCTCGATCTTTCCAAGCTCGCGCAGTGTCGTAGCCAGCAGGTAGTGTGCGGCGGGCTCGTCGGGATTGCGGGCGGCCGCCTTGCGGAACGCGTCCACAGCCTCAGCGCGACGTTCCTGTTCCAACAAGACTTTGCCCGAGAGTAGCGGCGCGCGCCAATCATCCGGGTCCAGCTTGGTCGCCTCTTGGAGATATCCTTGGATCGACTCTGACGACCTCCCCTTTTCGGCTCGGAGCAGCCGGTACTCCGCCTCGGCGCCGTAGTACCAACCGATGCTGTTTTTGTCGTTGAGCCGTCTCAGTTCGGCGGCGGCGGTCTTCAGTTTGCGCCATTCCTGGGCTCGATAGTAACAATCGGCCAAGAGTTTGTGGCCCACCTCGTAGGCGGGGTTGGCGCGCAAGACTTTCTGGAGCACGGTCACGGCTTTCTCTAAGTCCAGAATCAAGAGATAAGCGACTGCAAGGGCCGACTGAACCTTGGCGGATTGGGGCACGACCTGGACTCCACCTTCGAGCACGGCGATGAGGGCGTCAAGCGCGTTGTTGTTCCCCAAGAACTCGGCAAGATCCAGATAGTAGTCCTCTTTCTTGGGATCCAGATGGATCGCCTTCTGTAGGTGTTTGAGCGCAGGTTCGGGCAGGTCGAGTTTGTAGGCTGCGTATCCCGCCATCGCCGTGTTCAAAACCGCCAGCCGACCGGCCCAACGATGGGCCAGCCGTTTCAGGCGGTTCATTCGTGGACTGCAGCGCCTACTGTCGATCAGTCCAGCTCACCCATTACCTGCCGCGCCGCAGGCCGAGTCTGGAACGGCTAAGCGATGATTTCCTCGATCGGATGGCCGTGGTCTATGTCAAGGCGCTTCCGGCCCGGGACTTCCAGCCTGCGGGAGTCGAGGCCTAGCAGGCGCAACACAGTGGCGTGAGCGTCGGTGACGTAGTGGCGATTCTCGACAGCGTGGAAGCCGAGTTCGTCGGTTGCGCCGTGGACCATACCACTCTTGACTCCGCCGCCGGCCATCCAAATGGAGAAGCCGAAGGGATGATGATCGCGTCCCGTCGCGCCTTGTCCTCCCGGTGTGCGGCCGAACTCCGTTGCCCAGACGACCAGGGTCTCCTCCAGCAATCCTCTCTGCTTCAAGTCCTTCAAGAGGCCGGCGATCGGTTTGTCGGCTTCCCCACACAGTTTTGTATAGCTTTTCTTCAAATTGCTGTGACCGTCCCATGCTCCCGCCGCGTTCCGGCCCCCGTGATAAACCTGAATGAAGCGGACGCCCCTCTCCGAGAACCTGCGCGCCGCCAAACAAACCTCGCCGAAGGGCTTCGTCAGTTCATGGTCGAGCCCGTAGAGTCTTTGGGTCTCGGCGTCTTCCTCCCTAAAGCTCACCGCCTCGGGAACGGCGGTCTGCATGCGGAAGGCGAGTTCGTAGGACTTGATGCGGGCGCGCAGAACCGGGTCGTCGGGATACTTCACAGCCGAGATTCGGTTCAAGCGGTCGCGGAACTGGAATTCTCGTCTCTGCTCCTCTTCGAAGATGTCGGTCCCAGGCGAGGCGAACGGCAGGGGATTCTCCGGATCCACATCGATCTGTATACCGGCGTGGTCCGGTCCAAGGTAATTCGCCCCGTGCACTCCAGGCCCCCCGCAACAGGAATCCGGGATTGGACCTAGCACTACGAACTGGGGTAGGTTCTCGTTGAGCGAGCCAAGCCCATAGTGGACCCAGGAGCCGATTGTCGGGAAATACCCTTCTTGTACGTGTCTACCGGTATGGAATTGCAGTTGGGCGCCGTGGTTGTTGTCGGTTGTCCACATCGATCGGACTACAGCCAAATCGTCGACGCAGCCACCCGTGTGGGGCCACCAATCACTCACTTCAATGCCGCTTTCGCCACGCTTTCGGTATCCGACTTGCAGTGGGAAGATGGTGGTCCTGATCTTGTGCTGCGGGGCGAGTCTCTTCTTGATGACTTCCTTGTCGTACGGTGAATAGAGAGCATCCTTGTAGGGTGTTTCTGCGATTGTCTTTCCCCCGTACTTGTCCAGCGCAGCTTTTGGGTCGAAGCTCTCCAGGTGGGATACGCCGCCCATTAAGAAGATCCAGATCACTCGTTTCGCCTTAGGGGTGAAGTGAGGTTGGCCGTCCGGTGGCGTCCAGACGTGATCTGAGCTTGTCGCGGCGAGCCCGTCCCGCTGCAACATCACTCCCAGCACGAGACCGGTGAGCCCCATGCCGCAATCGGCCAACAAAGCTCTGCGGCTCTTGTCGCAGCAACCGCGGAAACCTAACGTGTCTTCGCTCTTCATGGGTACACGCTCCTTAGCGAATTGTTACAAATTCATTGTGGCCCAGCAGGGCGTGGACGAAGCTTTCACGTGCACGCAAGTGAGCGGCCACCGCCGGTTGGATCTCTGCTGACGGTCCAGTCTCGAATCTCTTCAGTTGTGGCGAACGTTGAAACAGACTGGCCTGACTGCGGACGAAGTTGAGCGATTCATTCTTCTCTTCGGACGAGGGGGGCCGGCCCAACACGATCTCGAAAGCTCTGTCAATCAGGTTCGCGTCCGACTCACTCGTCTCGCGGACTTGTTGCGTGAGACTCCCGGCCAACGTACGGGCCGTCAAATAGCTTAACTCGCTGTTTGAAAGCGCCAACGCCTGGTGGGGCGTGATGCTGACGTTCCGTTCAAAGCATTCGATCGGATCCGCGGCATCAAACACCTTCAGTAACTGATCCTGTCCGTCAGGGCTGTGATAAAAGTAGAGGCTTCGCCGCCGCGACTTCTGTCCTTCCGCGACATCGATATCCGGTCCTCCCATCGTCGTGTCGAGTTCCCCGGCAACACTCAACATACCGTCCCGCACGAGTTCGGCCTCCATCCGAAGCGGATTCATCCGCCACAGATAGACATTGTCTTGATCCTTGGCTGCATTCGGATGGTTCAGCCCGGCGGAGGAGCGCATTCGATAGGTGTTGCTTGTCACGATCACACGGTGAATCGATTTCATGCTCCAGTTCTTCTCCATCAACTCAGCCGCCAACCAGTCCAACAGCTCGGGATGCGTGGGGGCCTTGCCGTTTGGGCCGAAGTTGAAGACAGTCTCGACCAGAGGCCGCCCGAAATGACGGCCCCAAATGTGATTCACCGCCACGCGAGCCGTCAGCGGGTTGTTCCTGTCGGCGATCCAGCGGCTGAGAGCTAAGCGCCGTCCCGTGCTGGTGCGGGTATAGGCCTCACCGACGGGCGTGTAGCTGTCAGTTGGTCCTGCGAGGGAGCTCAGCGCCGCCTCAAGCCTCTTCTGGGCCTGCTGCACCTTCTCTTCATTGGCGACCGCAACCGCTTCCTTCTCGGTGCGATCTTCCTTCTTGTCCTCTGATTCGGACGGATTCAGCGCATCGGCCAAGTCCTGTCGAGCTCGCAGCACTTCTTCATCCGCACGGAGGACACGGGCCATTCGTTCCAGCACCTTCGCAGTGTCGGCCAAGGACTCCCCATCGACGTTCGGCGTCAGGCCGTGCTTCGCCTTGTCGGCTTGAATCCGCGCCTCAAGCGCGGGCAAGGCGGCCTGAGCGGCAAGGAGCGCCTTGTGCGCCAGTTCAAGCTGGGCCTTAGCATTCTGCAACTCATCAACGGCGCCCTGCTGCGTGATCGCGCCATGACCCTCCTGGGATCGATCTTCCTGGGCGTCGGGCTGCGCTGCCGCAGTAGGGTGGGCGCCATCCTCTGACGACGCTTCCAGGAGGTTCCGCCGAGCCTCCGCAAATGCCTCCTGGGCTGCGACCAACCCGTCCGCAGCCGCCTCGATCTCTCTCTTGTTCTGCGCGACCAAATCGGCCAGAACTGACTCCCGCAGATCGGGGTAGTAGGCGTCCAGCGTGAGCTCGATCCCCCGGATTTCCAGCTTGGAGCCTCCGAGCGCGCGGGGTACGGTCGGTTTGAGGCGCCTTGTTTCGTCGGGCATGTCTTCGTTGCCGCGGATGAAGCGGTAAGTCGGAGCTCCCGGCTCGGCGTCGAAGGCCCGGGCTAGACCATCTTTCAGGGTGTCCGGCTCGCCTGGGACCCGGTCCACCCTGACGTCGTGAGGCTCAAAAAATGCTCGGAAACGGTAGTAGTCTGTCTGAAGGATCGGATCATACTTGTGATCGTGGCAGCGGGCGCATCGCAACGTCGTGCCCAGGAACGATGCCGCGACGTATTCCGCCGTGTCCTGCAGCCATATGTTGCGATTGAACTTGTACCAACTTCGCGCCAAATATCCCGTCGCCCGCAGCGTGTCGGGGTCGGTGGGCGCGACTTCGTCTCCCGCGATCATTTCGATGAGCATCTGGTCGTAGCCCTTGTCGTCGTTGAGCGATTCAACGATCCAGTCGCGCCAACGCCAGACATGACGTTGACTGTAACGGACCTGCATTACGTCCTGAAAACCGTACCAATCGCTGTAGCGCCAAATGTCCATCCAATGCCGCCCCCAACGTTCCCCGTAGCGGGGGCTGGAAAGCAGTCCGTCAACGACCTTGCGGTAAGCATCCGGGGATGGATCGTTCAGGAAGGCTCGCGTTTCTTCCAGAGTCGGGGGAATTCCGATCAGATCGAGATAAACCCTGCGAAGTAGGATTCGTTTGTCGACAGGAGGCAGCGGTGTCAAAGACTTCTTTTCGTGCTCCACCGCCACGAAGGCATCGATCGGAGTCAACAACCAGTCTTGAGCGCTCACGTCAGGCGCAGGGGGGCGTTCCACCGGTTGATACGCCCAGTGATCACTCCCCGGCATGGCCGAGACGTCCGCTGTCACGGACTGGTTGTTGTAAGGGGCGCCTGCGGCGATCCACTCGCCCACTCGGTCGATCGTGCTTTGCGGTAGACGCCCCGCCTTGAAGGGCATGTGCGGTTCCGCCTCATGCGCAATGGCCTTGTATAGCAAGCTCTCATGCGGCTTCCCGGGCGAGACCGCTGGTCCCCTCTCCCCCCCGCGAAGCAATGCGTCCCGGGTGGAGAGGTCGAGCCCGGAAGCCATGTCTTCGGCGGAGTGACAGTTCAGACAGACCTTCTCCAGCAGCGGGCGGATGTCGGCGGAAAACAATGAACTAGCCGAGCCCACATCGTCAGCCAAGGAGGCAGTATCCGATGTCGCAGCTCCCAAGACACCGTCGTATGGGGCACCCGTCGCAATCCACTCCGCGATTTGGGCCGCTGTCTCCTCCGGCAGCTTGGCCGCCCCGAGTGGCATAAATGGTACTGCCTCACGGGTCACAACACGGTACAAGAGGCTGGTTTCGGGGCTCCCGGGTACTACGGCCGGGCCGCGATCCCCACCGCGTAGCAGGCTTGTCCGAGTGGAAATATCAAGCGTGGATGTGTTCGGGCTGCCGTCGTGACAACTAAGGCAGTTCTCCTCCAACACAGGGCGGATGTGCCGAGCAAACAAAGCCCGGCCATCCTGGTTGGCGGAATCCCCCACTTGGATCGCGGTGGGCCGTTGAGCCGGGAGCGAAACAGCCAACATTGCGGTGACCAGCGCCACAACCCGAGTACGGTTGCGCCGACCGGCGTCCTGCCTATATTCCGGCATTGCCTGTCTGCTCATGTCCTGCCCTTCACGGTCCTCGCAACGCAACGGCGATACGACCGCTGCTATCCAACTGACTGGCCGCAACCTCAAGCCATACGAACACGATCTCTTTCTCCCTAAGATTACTTGGTGGCCTTGGAACCGTCAAGCACTTTCGCGGCCTTGTTCCATGCTCTGAAGACTACCCGTGAGATATTCCGCACGCTTGGAGCCTGAGGGAAACGCCTATGTGGCCTCCACTCGGGCCCGCCTCATCCGAACTCACATTGGGTTCCGGAATCCTGGCGCGTCGGAAGCCGAAGAGGCAGAGTAGGATTCCGGTTTCATGATGTCTTCCGTTCGCGTTCGAAGTCCGGCGTGAGATGGAGCCGCCACGAGCCGGCTGTGCGGCCCCAGTGGGAGGAGTTTTCCCAGGCATGCGAGTCTGTTGGAGCGGGGGGGCGCTCCCCAATGGCATTCGTTTAGCGTTTTGCAGCATTCGTTTAAGCGGGCAAGGGGAATTCCGGCGTATCGGGCCGGTTGTCTCGCTTCAGGCTGCGGTTGCGGTTGCCTTACCTGACCTCCAGTTGCGGGCGGGGTTCCGGAAGGAGCGTTGCGGGTGCCATCTGTGGCGGCACCCGGCGATCCTGGCGAAGATCCGGTGATAGTCCGGCCCACAGTGGCCGTGTGCTCCGAAAACAACCATTCCAAGTGCCGCGGAACGCCGCTCAGGCTGCTTCTGCAGTCCGCCTGCGGTGCCGGCCAGGCCGGGCCCGGGCCGGAATCTCTGCTCGCGGTGCTTGGGGAACAGCCTGGTGATGAGAATCAGGCCGCAATGGGCGACCTGTGCCCGCAGGTACCTGCACATGGCGTGCGTCGTGGCCTTGAGGTTCTCGATCAGCGGGTCCCTAGAGGGTTTGCCAGTGTTCCGTACCTACGATGCCAAACCGGGGTGCGAAAGTTAAGCGCTTCGGGAGAAAAAACTTGTGGGGGCGTATTCTATTGTGGAGTCGGGGAGAGGCGCGCCTGCCTTAGCGTGAGGGAGTAGCCGTTTGCCGGTGGCTTTCGCTTCGTACCGGTGCCTCCGTCTCTCGCCTAGCCACGTTTCCTCTCCCCGCTCTTCGAACCGGACATGCCGATTTCCGGCATCCGGCTCTCATTCGAGATCATGCCTTTCGCCCACGGAAAGCGCGCCGCTCGCAGGCCCGGGCGGGTGCGGCACGGGACTTCCCGCGCTCAGCCGGGACACGCACGTCCTTCCCAGCCCCGTCCGGCGCTCGCGTCGCCGCCACCGGCGGGGCCTCGCGGCCGCTCTCGCGTCCGCATGGCCCGCACCGCTGCTCCGGGTCCGTGCGCCGCCTCGCGGCCCCCGCACCCGGAACTCCCTTCGCTTCCGCATGCTGCGCTGTCCGCAGTCTCTGAACACGTAACGGAGCTACTAGGCTTGCGCCAGTCTCCACGGTCCTTTCCTCCTTCCCGCGCCCCTCTCGAATCCAGGCCCCTTCGCTCCGCCGGCATTACCCGGCCTCTCCGCTACTCCAGGCCTATCCGCCACCCCGTCGGCCCCAGCTGGCCCTCGCGGGTTCCCGGTTGGCGCGTGCGCGCCACCGACGGGGCTTCCCGTGTTGCGGCTGTCTCCCTCTTACACGCATGCTGCCGCCAATACCCCGGCGGAGACAACC
The DNA here is from genome assembly GCA_965218615.1 of Bryobacterales bacterium. Lineage (GTDB taxonomy): Bacteria > Acidobacteriota > Terriglobia > Bryobacterales > UBA6623 > VXMF01. The sequence continues at coordinate 1,913,340 of CBDCLH010000008.1, read as the reverse complement.
GGTGCTCATCGTTCTCTTCCCGGTCGCTGGCAGCCTTCCCCGAATTTTCGGCGGGTCGGCCTCCGCAGTCACCTTTTCGAGGCCTGCTCGGCGTTCCCGTGGTTGCGGCCTGCGTGCTCGCTGAATCGCCCACTGGCGACCCTTTGACATCAGAGTGCTTCAGTCCATGTCGTTACCTGCATGAGCCGCTCCGACTGCTTCCGGCTGGAACGACAGTTTGCCGGACGGGTTTCGCACCCGCTGGGGCACAGTGCCTTAGCACGGCGCACGAAAACTAATGGTTTATCGCTTCACTCACGCGACATCTGCCGACTTTATGTATACGAATGCCATTGGGGCCTCCCGGCAACCGCGGTGTTGTCGCTCGGTGTCTGTTGACGTGAGAATCTCAAATTATTTCGGCGGCACGGAGGGAGGTATTCCCACTTTCTTACGCTCCCGCCGGAAGGAAACGTAGGAGACGCTGGTCTGAGAGCACTGTAGGCACGGGACTTAGGCGCATCGCCGTGCTAAGACGGTTCTCGAATTATCCTGATTTCCAATCATTCCGGCGTCAGTGCAATTCGAGAAAAAACCGGGGTATCCGGCCGGAATAATCCGAGCGCCAACAGCGGACACTCCCGCGCCCTGCCGTTTACACACAAGTCACCCTGGACGCATCTTCTGATAGAGCTTGCTACCCTCGCTGAGCCGTCGGGTCCGTTCCACCACCTGCGAGATCGTGGCCAGCCTCGTGTAGCCCTCCCACAGCACCTTGTGCCCCGGCACCGCGTACTGCTTGCGCTTGTAATTCAGATACCCGCCCAGCATCGCCAGCGTCAGCACTGCCCGCCCCAAATTGTCCGGCGGCGGCTGCCGCCGATCCTGCGCGAAATCCTCCAGCGCCGCCAGCTCGATCTCCGTGAACAGCGTGTCCGCCGGCAGCTCCGGCGTGTCCCGTCCCAGCAGCGTCAGCAGTGTCAGCCGCCAGGCGATCACCGCGTTGATCGTCACCGCCCGCTCGATCCGCTCCCCCTGCCGGTGCCCCAGGTACTCCACCTTGCAGCCCGCCTTCAGCACCCGGTGCCAGTCCTCGATCCGCCAGCGCAGCTTGTACCACTCCAGCACCCGCTCCGCCTCCGGCTGCGTCTGCACCGCCAGCGTCGTCAGCAGGAACCATTCCAGTCGCTCCGCCCCCTCCGGCTGCGTCTCCTCCCGCACGTGCACCAGGCGCAGCTGCAGCGCCGCCTCCTGCCGGTCCGGGTCCGCCAGTTCCACCTCCCGCCAGCGCAGCTCCACCTGCGCCACCCGCTCCTCCCGCGCCTCGCGGCCCGTCTGCCCCCGGCTCGCCCGCCGCCCCGACAGCCGCGCCACGTGGATCTGCATCCGTCCCTGCGCCGCCTCCCCCCGGATCCAGTCGAACAGCTTCGGCACGTCCTTGCCCAGCGAGCGGTTGTGCTTCGCCCGCACCAGCAGGTCCACCTTCCGCAGCCGCCGCTGCTCTGCGAACAGGGCGAACACGTCCGCCTCCCGGTCCAGCACCGACACCGGCCGCACCCCCGCCAGCTGCCCGCCCATCTCCGCGCATTCCCGCAGCCCCCGGATCCAGCGCATCGTCTTGCGCTGCTCCAGCGGCTTGCCTCTCTCCGCCTTCCCGTCCGGCGCCTCGAACTGGATCTGCGGCACCCCCAGCGGCACCCCTTCCCCGTTCACCACCAGCGTCGCATGCATGTGCAGCCCCAGCGTCCCCGCCGAGCCCTTGTTCTTGCCGATCAAGCCCAGCCCCACGCAGCCCGGATGCTCCGCGAAATTCAAGTCCGTGCCGTCCTGGATGCACAGTACCGCGGCCTGCCCCTGCATCCGCTGCAACGTGCGCTCCCGGTGCGGCGCCAGGATGTTCTCCGGCGTCACCTCCGAATCCGCCGGGTGATCAATCAGACGGTAGTAGCCGCGCACCGCCGCCTGGTCGTTCTGCGCCGCTCCCGGGAACGACTTGGTGGGCGCTTGCGCTTGCTGGTCCACGATCTTCACGAGCCGCTGGCTCAAGCGTACATCGCCCAGCGGCGCGCCGCCGAACTCGTGCTCGGCCCACACGTCCGCCGCCAGCTTGTCGGCCGCGCCCAGCGCCTGCGGCGCTTCCGGCGCGGGCACGCCCAGCTGCGCCCGCCAGTCGCGCGCCAGCGGGTAGAGCCAGACCGCCTTCACCGGCACCGCGGTCCCGCTGGCCGCGAAGCGGCCGCGCCCGGCGGTCTCGCCGACCCGCAGCCAGTTGGCGGCGGCCAGCGAAGTGCCCTTGTACAGGCCTTTCTCGACAAAGGTTTCCACCAGCAGGGGGCGGTAGCCGTAGCGCTGCTGGCAGTCGTCCGGCAGGCGGCGCAAGGCGAGCGAGAGGGCCTTGGAGGCGAGGTTCCGGCAGGCGGCGCCGGGGCGGATCAGGAAGCGGCTCAGCCCGATCACGCGGTGCAGCTGGCGGCCGCGCCGGTCGGCGTCCCAGCCGATGAAGGCGTCGCGGGCGGCCAGCGCGAGGGCTGCGGCAGCGAAGCCGAAGGCCCCCAGCACGCCCTGCTCGGAGACCAGCAGGTAGCGCAGTTGGGCGCCGGCGTGCTGGACGGCGCCGCGCGGGTGCTCGCTGCGCATCAGCTCGTTCCAGATCCCGCGCTGGGCCGAGTCGCTGACCTCGATCAGTGCCAGCCCGCACAGCTGGTCCACGCGGGCGGGCACGCCGACCGGCGGCGGCACGGGGCGGCCGAGACCGCGCGGGCGGCAGCGCCGGTGGTTATGCCGGGGCGCGGGCAGTCGGATCTGGCCGGCGGCGTCGAGCGTGCGCAAGGCTCGCAGGCAACTCGCCAGCTGGGGCTGCCCGCGGGCGTCCAGGAAGCCGAACAGCTGGCAGACCCGGCGGCCGATTTCCATGCGGCTAGCCGAGCCGGCGGCCGCCACCAGCGCCTTGACGCGCGCCAGGGATGCGGGATTCGAAAGCGTGGAGGGAATCCGGTGTTGCTCGTACATGTCCTAGGGATGGCACACTGGAAATCCACTTGTCAAGTCCTATTTGTGTGTAAACGGCAGCCCGCGCCCGGGGCGGATGTCGATCGCCACCGCTCAGGGGGTGGGGAATTCTCAATTACGCCGACAGAACCACGGGGGATGGTCCGAGGCTGTGAACTCACGCATAGCCAAGCCAATGCTCGAATCTTGTTCCTTCCCGGCAGGTCCCGGCCGGCGGCGCGGGGCATTTCCGCCGAAGGCACTCGCCGCCGTTCGTCGTTTCGTCTTTGCCCGCTGCAGCCTTACCGAATGTCGACGAGCATCCTTCGGAGCTGCCGGTTCTTCTCTTTTGCCTGAGCCTGCTTGAAGGTTTCAAAAGCGGACTTGCTTTCGTCCACCTTGCCCAACTCACGAAGTGTCGTAGCCAGAAGGTAGTGTGCAGCGGGCTCGTCAGGATTGCGGGCAGCCGCCTTGCGAAACTCGTCCACAGCCTCCACACGACGTTCCTGTTCCAAGAAGACTTTGCCCGAAAGTAGCGGCGCGCGCCAATCGTCCGGGTCTAGCTTAGTCGCCTCCTGGAGATATCGTTGGATCGACTCCGACGACCGTCCCTTTTCGGCACGGAGCAGCCGGTACTCCGCCTCGGCGCCGTAGTACCAACCGATGCTGTTCTTCTCATTGAGCCGCCTCAGGTCAGCGGCGGCGGCCTTCAGCTTGTGCCAGTCCTGGGCTCGATAGTAACAGTCGGCCAGGAGTTTGTGGCCCACCTCGTAAGCAGGGTTGGCTTGCAGGACTTTCTGGAGCTCAGTCACGGCTCTTTCCAAATCAAGAACCAGGAGGTAAGCAACTGCCAGCGCCGACTGAACCTTGATGGATTGGGGCATGACCCGGACTCCACTCTCGAGCACAGCGATGACAGCGTCAAGCGCGTTGTTGTTTCCCAAGAACTCGGCAAGGTCCAGATAGTAGTCCTCGTTCGTAGGATCAAGATGTATCGCCTTCTGTAGGTAGTTGATCGCAGGTTCGGGCAGGTCGAGTTTGTAGGCTGCATATCCCGCCATCGAATTCCATTGGGCGGATTCGCCGTATGCTCCTTCGACCGCCTTCAGCAGCGCCCAAGCTGTTTTGTAGTCTCCCTCGTTGATAGCCTTGCGCCCGAGAGTCACCAAGCCAGCCGAGCCGTTCGGGTCCGCATCGCGCGCCCGCTCCAGATACACTGCGGCTTCCTGGACCTGATCATACTTGGCCAACAATACTCCTACGGTCAGCAAGAATCGGGAGTCGGTGGCGATAGGGGGACGATCCAGGAGCCTAATCTGCGTTAGCGCCTCCTCCGGCTCGGCCAGGCGCAGTCTGGCTTCGGCCAGAGCGAGACGGGCACCGGCATCGCCTGGGGCAAGAGCCACCGCTTTAGCAAGCGCCTGGAGGGCTTTGGAGGTGTCGCCCGTTTCTAAGTACCCGTTGGCAAGATTGACCCACGCAGACGAGTTGGACGGGGAGGCGGCGATCACCTTTTCAAACTGGTCGATCGCTTCAGCCGCTCTTCCCAAAGCGAGATAATTTGCCCCGAGATTGTTGCGCGCCTGCGGGGAGTCAGGCGCCAGCTGAACCGCCTTCTCAAAGTAGGGACGAGCCTCTTCCACCTTCCCGAGCTCGGAATAACAAATCCCCAGCAAGCTGTAAGCGGGGTAGAACTCGGGAAACTTTTCGGCGACTCGATGGAGTTCAGCTCGGGCCTGCTCCGCTTGGCCCTTCTGCAGCAACTCGACCGCTCGCTGAATGAGGCGACTGGGATCCTGCCCGGTGCCCCAGGCCAGCGTTGGCACCACGAGCAGTACGGTCGCAAGCCACACGCCCTGCTTGGGCGCGGCTCGGCGCGACTCATCTAACACTGCGGGGCTCACCCCCGATAGGATAGCCCTATTCAGAGATAGAGCTTCAGCCCGAGCTGTATGATCCTTGGCGGCGCTGCGCTGGTGATCACGCCTGGCGCTCCGGAGTTAATCGTCGCAGCCGGGTGTGCAAAGTTCGTCGTGTTGGTGAAATTGAAGAACTCCGCACGGAACTGCAGTCGGCGAGTCTCGGTGAAGCTGAATTCCTTGTGCAGCCCGAAGTCCCAGTTGAAGATCTGTGGCCCGCGCAAGATGTTCCGGCCTGAGTTGCCGATGGCAAAGGCGCCTGCTGGAGCGCCAAAGCAGTCCACGTCGAACCAGCGTTCGTGAGTCGGGTTGCCGAGTGTTCCATTGCAGAGGCGATCGGGCCGCGAGCCCGCGCCTCGGTTGCCTGTGTCGCCAGCCCAAGTCGACGTGAACGGATAGCCATCGCTTGCCGTGATGATACTGGTCACGCTCCAGCCGCCCAATATGGCCTTGGGCGCACCCCTGGCACTCCTCATGAACGGAATCTCGTAAACGAAGCTCATCGAAAAGACGTTGGGAGAGTCGAAGTCGCCCAGACCCCGGTCGTGCCTTAGATCGTAAGGGTCGAAACCGACGCTAGTGTTGGCGCTGTTCAGGTCAATCAGCTTCGACCGAGTGTAAGCCATACCCAGTGACACTCCTGCTGTGAACCGCCTCTCCAGCTTGGCTTGGAATCCGTGGTAGATAGAATAGCCCGACTGCTCGCTATAGCTGATCGTATTGAACTCGGGGAATGGACGTCTGGGTTGCACGGGTCCGGGACCGGGTCTGGGAATGTTGATCGACCGCGTTTGCTGGAGGGCGTTGCCACGGTTACCCACGTATCCCAGGTCCATAACGAATTTCCAACCGAGCTCGCGCTGCACGAAGAGATTCCACTGCTGCGTATACCCAAAGAGCCCGTCATTCGGCGAGTGCGCGAACAAGTTGGGTTCTGGTGAGAACTGAGCACCCGCCAAGAGGTTTTGGGTGTTGCGGAGGGGCATCCCAACTTTGTTTGTCTTGTTGAGAAGGTTGCTTTCCCGAACAATGAAGGGAGGGCTAATGAACTCCGACTCCCGGTTGCCGTCCAACTGGATGTAGAAGAGCCCATAGCCCCCGCGGACGACTGTCTTGGGCGTGGCTCGATAGGCGAACCCGAACCGCGGCGCAAAGCTCTTCTTGAACAGGGGACGCATCGACTGCGGACGAATATTCAACTCTTCCGCCGTTCGAATCAGCGGCCTGTACGTCTCCAGGGAAAGGCGCGTGGCGGTATGCAGCGCAATCCCATTGGTTAGCGCCTCTTCGCAGCAAACGACGATCGCTCCCTTGCCCCCGCGCCCACTGGGCTCGAAGGAGGCGAGTGACTGGTATTTCTCTTCCGTCGGGAAGTTGAGTTCATAGCGCAGTCCGATGTTCAAGGTCAGATTCGGCGAGATTTTCCAGTCGTCCTGAATGTAGAACCAGTGGTTCCGCATCTGCTCGTAAAACCACCCCAGAGGGATGTACCGGTAGGCGCTAAATGGAACGCTCAGGAGATAATCAGCCAATCCGCTGCCGGTCCCGCCTCTCGAAGCGGGATTCGCACTGTACTCACCGTTGTATGTGAAGACTCCCGAGCCCGTACCCCAAGTGGTGAGGTTCTGCTGCCACCTGCGGTGAGCGTAGCCCAGCTTGATCGTGTGGTCCCCGCGGATGAGAGTAAAGTTTGTCGTGTACTCCCAATTGTTCCCCGTGTCTGTCAGGCCGAATCCGCCGAATCCGCCGATCCCAGTGAAACCCGCTATGTTCAGGCCCGGAACCGAGGGGTAAACGTCCGAAACGCCCGGGCCAAAGCCCTGAATTCCGGCTTCGGTCGTCCAATCCGTACCGCCTTCGACAACTCCCAGATTGCCGATCTCCAGCCAGACTCGCGCAAAACTGATCCTAGCGTCCATTAGGGTGGTTGGGTTGAACGTCTTCGTCCATCCCAGAACCGCGCTGCTGCCTATGCCCGTTTTGGGCCACGTGCCGACCTCATAAGGCGGCTTCACGTCGGGACCGTAAGGGCCCGTCGCGTACGGGAAATCACTCGGTTGGTAGGATGCGCGGAACATTAGAAGGTCGTTATCGGTAACGCGGTGATCGAACCTCCCGCTAAAGTGCTCATAATCATTGATTTGTGACGTCGTAAAGTCGTAATTGTTTGCGAATCCGTCTCCGTTGGGGAGAGGAATCCACTCGAGGAATCGCTGCGCAACGTTTTGGTCGAGCCGCGCAGCCGGGATGCGATCGTCTAGGAAACGATTGCGGATGGACCCACTCGGAGAGCTGGCGTCTGCGCGTGTGGTCATGGGATCGAAGATCTGATTCGGCAACCCCGAAAGGTCGCCGCTGCGCATCGCCGCCGTTGGCACAGAGGAAATGCGCGTGAAACCTCTCCGCTCACGTTGGACCTCAAAATTGGCGTACCAAAAGGACTTGTTTCGAACGACGGGACCACCAGCCGCCGCTCCAAACTGGTTTCTCTTGAGGGGTTCGGGCTCGTTCGCAAAGAAATTCGTTGAGCTGAGTTTCTTGTTGCGGAAGAACTCCCAAAGCGTCGCTCGGAAGCTGTTCGTGCCCGACTTGGTCGAAACATTGATGACATTGCTTCCGTATCCGTACTCGGCCGAGAAGTTGGAAGACGAGATCTTGAACTCGGCGACTTCATCCGGATTGGGGCTGACGGTGGCGGTCCGCCCGTAGTTATTGGTAACGCTTCCTCCATCCACCAAGATCAACATCTGATTGGGCCGCGAGCCACTGGTGGCGATCGCCGTCGGTTGGCTCGTGCTCTGCAGGGCGCTGGCTCCCCCCGCCAGACCGGAACTGGTTTGGTGGTTGAAAGCATTCACCGACCCGGGCGACAAGATCTGAAGCTGCTCGAACTTGCGTCCATTCAATGGCAGCTCGACGATACGTTTCTCCTCGATAAGGTGGCCCACCGAAGCTTCATCGGTCTGAATCGTCGGGGCGGCCGCGGTCACCTCTACGGTCTCGGTGACCTGTCCCAACTCAAGCACGAAATCGACGCGGAAGGTGGAGCCCACGTCCAGCTTGACGTCGGGCGAGACGGAAGCGCGAAAGCCCTCGATGGTGGCTCGAATCTCGTAGTTGCCAGCCGGGATGTAGGGAAATGTGTACCCTCCTGCCGCCCCACTGGCCTGTGTTTGCGTGAAGTTCGTCTCAAGGTGACGTGCGGTGATCGTCGCATTCGGGACCACCGCCCCGGTCGCATCAGTGACCGTGCCGACGATTGTACCGGCAGACCCCGCTTGCCCGAACAGCACACCAGGTGCGATCGCCAGCAGCAGGGCCATTAGAAACAATCTCTCGAGTTTTGTATCAATGCTCATTGCAATTACAGTCCTTTCAGAATCAACCGGTCTCGATGCGGGCTGCTCGGCGTCGAACCCGTGGGACTCTCTTGGCCGATGCTTCGTTGCAGGGACGAAGCGTCTGTCCCCACACACATGGGAGAGAATCGGGCAACTTGGCGGGAATCTGAATTTCGAGGGTAGGCTTACCCGCCAGCGAAGATGAGGCCACGAAACCGGACACGCAGGGAATTTCGGAACAGCCGAGTAGTTCCATTATACCCTCAGGGAGCCCACGTGTCAAGAGTCTTTTCAGCTGCACAGCAATTCTAAAAGTGGGTGTTGTGGCCAGTGTGTGGCGGAACCATCGAGCGTTTGTGCTCGCCGGAGTGAGGCCGTTCCAGAGGCGCTGGGGCGGCTGGGAATGCGAGCCGGGGGCTCCGGGCCGCACCGCAGCGGCCAGGCGGCGGCGGTGGGCTGGGCGAGGCATACTCCCGCTGGGCTCCCGCGGGAGCCCAGCGGTGGCCGGGTGGCTGGCTCGCTGCGTCATGACGGTGCGGGCGCGGCCGCCCGGGGGTTGGCCGTAGGGGGGTCTTCCTCCAGCAGGGTCTCGAACAGGGCGGTCCAGCAGCGGAAGCAGAACCACTGCGTGAGGAAGCGCAGCTGCTCGAAGAACTCGCGCCGGGGGCCTGCCCGCTGGCGGCAGCGCCGCCCCAGCTCGCAGGCACAGTCCTGGATCTCGTGCAGCGCGAACGCGAACAGGTTCAGCGTCGCGAGCAGGTTGGCCAGGCCCTGGCTGCCGTGCCCGAAGTTGCGCTTGATGTTGTAGCCGTGGCGCGCCAGGCAGTTGAAGCCTTCGTTCTCGATCTTCCATCGGGCGCGGCCGACCCGTGCGATCTCCGCCACGTTGTCGGCCGTGACCTCCAGGCTGGTGAAGAACGTGTTGGTGTAGGTGCGCTGGCCGTGGCGCTCGATGACGAACTCGACCCAGCTGCCCAGCACGGCGTCGTCGCTGTCGCGGACCGGCACTCCGTGCATCCAGCGGTAGCGGTGCAGCTCGACCTGCTGCTTGTGGTTGCGGGCCTTGATCCAGCCGCTGGAATGGATGAAGTCGTCATGCAGCAGTTCGTACAAGCGCTTGTGGGAACTGGGCTTACAGACAAAGATGAAGTCCGCCCCGAGGTCGCGGACGAGTTCGCAGAGGGGCTGGCAGCAGTACAGGTCGTCGCCGAGGAAGACCGGCCGGTAGGGCCGCAGCTCGTCGCTGTGGGCCGGCAGCCAGCGCTTGGCGGCGTTGCGCTCGCAGTCCTGCTTGCGTTGCTCCTCGGTCAGTTCGGGCCGCTGGGCGGCGGGGTCCTGCTGGGGTTGGACGAACTCCGGCATCAGCGGGATGACGCGGTTGTGGCCGTCGGCGACAACGGTCGCCGAGAGCATGGTGTGGAAGTACTGCTCGGTCTTGTGCTTGCCGACATGGCGGATGCAGCACTGCTCGCAACGGATGGAGTCGGAGCAGTGGATCTGGAGGCCGTCGAGGGCGATGGGCAGGCGGCCGCCGAGGCGTTCGAAGGGGGCCAGGGCGCCCTGCGCGCGCAGGGCGTGGAGGCCTTGGGGGAAGAGCGCGGCGAAGAGGTCGGGGTCGAGGCCGTCAAGCAGGTTGCGAATCTGGTTGTCACAGGGGATCGCCTGCACGCCGAAGAGGGTGTGACAGTTGGAGCGGCCGGACTGTTTCTGCATGCGGCGCTGGAAGTTGAGGAAGGAGGGGGCCTGGAAGAAGAAGGTAGCGAGGGCGCAGGAGGCGGCATCGGCGACGGCATAGCGCTTGTTGGAGCCGCGACGGGCATCCGGGAGGGCGGAGGCGGCTTGGCGGAAGTTGTGCAGGAGGGAATCCAGGAGGGAATCGAAAACGCGGGCCACATTTTATGTTCGGAAGCGGCGCTCGCAAAGTCAAGCCCCCAGAAACGCCTCTTGTTTCCGGTTCCTACGATGACCGCAAACCCCTAAAAGCCCCAAAATGAGAACTGCTGTCAGCTGCAATGCACCAATGTCATAAGTTTTTGTAACTACTCAGCTACTCCGCAGGCACAAGCCCTGATCAGAGTGGGATGGCTGGGATTCCACTTTCGCCAGCAGGGCCGCCGGCCCTTGCAATGGCATTTTCTCTGACCATGAATCGTCAGAGTGCCGTGCGTCGGCATATTAATCGCTTGGTTTCAACGGGTTGCAGCTCCATGGAAATTTTTTTGCGGAAGTACTTGACTTAGGCTCGCTTTTCTGCCAACTTAGGCCTGGGGAGCGACTTGCATTGGACCCGCTGATCGAGAATCTCAAATCCACCACCTTCTTCGGCAAGCGCCTGACCCGGCGGCAGATCGCCGACATCCAGGAAACCGTCGGACGCTTCCCGAAGCTGAGCCGCACGGAACTGGGACACACCCTCTGCGAGCACCTGCACTGGCAGACGCCGAACGGCAGCAACCGCCTGCAAAGCGCCCAGCGCCTGCTCGAGGAACTGGAGCGGCTCGGCATCCTGAGCCTGCCGCCCAAGCAGGGTCCCGGCCGCGGCCGGCAGAGACCGCTCGAGCTGGGCAGCGGCAGCGATCCCCAGCCCGCCATCGACGAGCCGCTGGCCGGCCTGACGCCCCTGCAGCTGCAGCCGGTGAGCGGCCAGCAGGCGGTTGCGACATGGAACGAGTGGGTCCAGCGCTACCATCCGCTGGGCTACCGCCAGCCGATCGGCGCGCACCTGCGCTACTTCCTGCTCGACCGGCACGAGCGCCTGCTCGGCTGCCTGCTGTTCGACTTCGCGGCGCGCAACGTGGCCTGCCGGGACGCGTGGATCGGCTGGCAGGGCCAGGCGCACCGCAAGTATCTCGACCGGGTGGTGCGCAACTCGAGATTCCTGCTGTTGCCTTGGGTGCGGGTGCAGAATCTGGCGTCGAAGGCGCTCGGCCTGGTGGTGCGGCAACTGCCGCAGGACTGGCAGCGGCAGCACGGGTACCGGCCGGTGCTGGTCGAGACGTTCGTCGACCTGGAGCAATACAAGGCGACCTGCTACCGGGCGGCCAACTGGCAGTACCTGGGCCAGACGCAGGCGCGCGGGGCGATGGGCGGCGTGGCGGCGAAGACGCCCAAGGGCGTCTACGTGCACCCGCTGCATCCGGACTGGCGGACGATCCTGCTGCACGGCCCGCCAGCCGCGGCCCGGCCCCGCCGGCAGCGGCCCCGTCAGCCGCGGCCCGGGCCGCCGGCCGATGAGCGCTTCGTGCAGTTATGGCAGGGGGTCATCGGCACGGTGGTGCGCGTGGCGGGCGAGTACGACCGGGAGTGGCTTCGGCGGCAGCGGGTGCTCAACACGCTGCTGGTGATCCTGTTCGTGTTCCGGCTGGTGTTCGCGCCCGAGCGCCGCGGCTACGGCACGGTCCTGGCCGAGCTGTGGGAGCAGTGCCGCCGGCTGGAGGTAGCCTTGCCGCAGCCGCAGCCGGTCTCGGCCGCAGCGATCTGCAAGGCCCGCGCCAAGCTCCACGAGGACGTGTTCCGGCGCGTTCACCGCGCCATCCTCGCGCGAGCCCCCCGGGACGAGCCCGGCCAGCTGTGGCACGGCCACCGCGCCTTCGCCGTCGACGGCTCGAAGCTGAACCTGCCCCGCCCGCTGGTCGGGGAGGGCTACCGCACGCCCGCGGACACGGCCCACTACCCGCAGGGCCTGCTCAGCTGCCTGTTCCAGTTGCGCGCCCGCCTGCCGCTCGACTTCGACCTGCACGCCCACGGCGACGAGCGCCGCGCGGCCCGGGCCCATCTGCCCGCGCTGGCCCGCGGCGATGTCGTCGTCTACGACCGCGGCTACTACTCCTTCCAGTTGCTGCACGCCCACGTCGAGCGCGGCCTGCAGGCCGTCTTCCGCCTGCAGAAGAACGCCAACTCCCTCTTCCGCGACTTCGTCCTCGGCGACCGCAACGAGGCCATCGTCTCCGTCCCGCCCAGCGCCGACGCCTGGCGCCAGCAGCCGCAGGCCGCGTTCCGGCCCTGCCGCGTGCGCCTCGTCAAGTACACGGTCGGCACGACCGACTACACCCTCGCCACCACGCTGCTGGACCGCCAGCGCTACAGCGTCCGGGACCTCGCCGACCTGTACCACGGCCGCTGGAGCATCGAGGAGCTGTACAAGATCTCGAAGCAGATGCTGACGGTGGAGCAGTTCCATGGCCAGAGCGAGCGCCTGGTCAAGCAGGAACTGTACGCGCATTTCACCCTGATCGCGCTGACGCGGATGTTCGCCAGCCACAGCGAGGAGCAGTTCCGGGCCGCGCCGGACGGGCACTCTCGTCCGGCCCTGCAGGCGAATTTCCAGAACAGCCTGCGCACGGTGGCGCGCCACTTGGAGGGACTGTTCCTGGTGCATGCGACCACGCTGGCCAGCACCGTGCAGCGGATCCTGGAGGGCATTGCCGCCTGTCGCCAGAGACGGCGCCCGGGCCGCTCCTGCCCGCGTCGCTCCCGCAAGCCCGCCAGCAAATGGAGGAACCGCAAGCCAACCGAAGCCGCAAGCCCAGCCTGAGACTCACACCAAACCGGCCCCACGGGCCGGCATTCCCCCCTACTTCCTTAAGTTAATGCGACTAAACGCTAAAGTTAATGCCATTGTCGGCCCTTGCAGCAAGACCTCAATGCGGTTCCGGCCCTGCTTGCGCGCCGTCGACAGCACACTACGCAGCGTGGCGAAGTCCTGCGCACCCTGCTCGGAGCGGAACCCGCCCGAGATCTTCATCCGCAGCTTCATCATCCGCAAATCCTGTTCGGCCTGGTTGTTCGTGAACGGCACCCTCTCGTCCCTGAGAAATCGCAACACCGACTCCCGCCTGGCCCTCAGCCGCAACGCCAGAGTATGTCCAGGCCGACGCTTCTTGCGGCCCCGCCGTCCGGTCGGCAAGGCTGGCAGGGCCTGGTGCTGGGCCAGCGCCTCCCGCACCAACTGGTCGTAGCGCCGCTCGATCCTCTCCAGTAGCGACCGCGGCAACGCCACCCTCCGCTCCCGCACGCTGTCCACCGCCCGCTTCGCCCGCCTCAGCAACTGCTGCATCCGCCGCGCCCAGTCTTCCCCGTCGATCTTCGCCAACGCCTCCAGCTCCCGTAAATGGTGCATGTTACACATCGCGTGCAGCACTCCCGGCACCTTGCAATACGAGGCCCAGTGGTCATGCACCAGGATGCCTCGCAACCCCTCCAGCACACCACCCCGCTGGCGGCTCGTCCGGTAGTCGGTCAGCTGCGCCGTGCTCAGCACGTGCAACCACTGCCCCTGGCCCGCAATCCGGAATCCCGTCTCGTCCAGATGCTTCACCCCGCTGGCGCTTACCAGCTGATCCCGTACCCGCTCGGTCCAACTCCGCCAGACCTGCGCCGTCTTGCGGCTCATCCCCGCCAGCGTCGCCGCGCACAAGGCCACCCCGAACAGGTCCCGGAAGATCTCCGCCAGTCGATCCTCGGGCAGGAAATGGGCGTTTTGCAAGTACACCGCCAGGGCCGCGATCCGCGGCCCGTACTGCACCGGCGCGCTCACTCCCTCCGGGAACGCGGCCCGCGTCAGCTGTCCGCACTGCTGGCAACGACAGCCCCAGGCCTGGTGCTCGGTCACCTCCGGCGGTGTCGGTGCGGGCAGATCATAGACCTGCCGACGCTGGGGCTCGCCCTCCACGTCGGCCGCCGCCAGGGCCGCTCCGCACTCGCGGCAACCGGACGGCAGGTGCACCTGGGTCCGGTCCGGTGTGTCCGTCTGGCTCAGCGTCGCGCCCTGGTGACCGGGCTGCCCACCCGAGCGCTTGCCGGACCGCCGACGCTGGCTGCGCGTCCGTTGCGCTGCCGCTGGCTTGGCCGGCCCGTCGCTCGACGGTGGTTTCCCGCTGTTGCTGCTGTCGAGGCCCAATCGCCGTTGCAAGGCCTGCACTTGCTCTCGCAACGACTGCAGCTGCCTCGTCAACTCCTCATGGAGGGCCTGCAACCGGGCGTTTTCGGCCTCCAACTGAGTGTTCTTGGCCTCCAATTGCGCCAGACGTTCGTGCCAGTCCGCCGGACGTGGCTCGCTGTTCGCTCGCTCCATCTTCATCCCGCTGACGCCGGTACTGCTCGTCGCGAGCGCATCGGCTTGCTCACAACGGTCCGGATGCCCACAACATTACTATTGCTACATGGTTTCCCAGCGGAAAGTCAAGTGCTGCCGAATTCTGGCCATCCCGGTTGAGCGGTTCCCGTGGAACCATCCGGCCTGCATTCCCCCTATGCGGTACGCATCACCTGTGTACGCGTGGGGGTAGCTGAGCAGTTACAAGTTTTTTAGGAAAGCGTAGAAAGACCCGTCCCGATCGCGCTTCTAGGGAGTCACGTCTCGGGTGTCGCGCACCAGACAACAACTGCCCTCGCAAGACTGTGGCCTCATCCACACACACGCCATATGAACACGACTCACAACCATCAGGGTGTACGTCAAATTTTTGACACCCCCCTCAGGCGGTCGGGACTCGGCGCTCCCAATAGTCCTCAAAGCGCCCACTGAGGACACAGGAGCGCAGGGCGAGGACCGCGTTGGCTCCGTCGCCTGCCCAGCGCATTCCGGAGCGTTTGCAGCGCTCGCCCACGACCGTCTTGCAGCCGGCCTCGACGACCCCGGAGCCGATGCACAGGTCCTGGGCGCGGAATTCGTCATAGCGCATCCGGTCGCGGTTCCCCTCGCTGTATCCCACGCACTTGCGCGCGGCTTCGCACTCCCCGCTGTGCTGCCCGAGCACCGCCAGCAGCTCCTCAAGACGCCCGCGCTCCAGTTGCGTACAACGAGCATGCGCCCAGTCGTCCGTGCCTGCGCCCGCACCGAACAGCGCATGGCCGACCTCCCCAAGTTTCTCCTTCGCGTGCCAGAGGTCCACGATCTGGATGGCGCCCGGGCACTCGCTTTGCGCGAGATTCCAGATCAAATGTTTTCGCAGAGGATTTTTGGCGCGGCGGCGCGGCAAACGGGTGCGGGAGGGTGGGGGAGGAAGGCTCGCGGCCGCGCCGGTGCGCCAAAAATCAGATGGAGTGAACCGCGGGGCCGGATGTGCGGTATGGGGATTGCTTGAATCGCGCAGGGTGCGGGCGGCTGGCGGAACGGGTTGCCCGGCGCTGCGGACCCGGCGAGGGCGGGGGCGAGGCGGTGACAGGATGGCCTCGATGCGGGCCGGGACGCCGCGGGGGTCGGGCCGGGGTCGGGAAAGGGCGCTCGCGCCGGAAGGCGGGCGCAGGCCTCCCGACAGGCCGGCCGGGCCGGCCCGGGGCGGGGCGCATGCGGCGGAGGCTCCTCACGAGGTGTCGTCCGGGGGCGGGGGCTCGCCGCCGGGCTCGACCGTCCCGGCGGTGGCCATCGTCCCGGCGCGGCAGACCGGGCAGCGGCGCAGGGAGCGGCCGGTGAGGGCCTCGTAGCAGTCGCGGTAGTCGGCCGGCGGCTCGGCCGGCGGCGGGTCCGGGGGCATGTCCAGCAGCCGCCGGCACAGGGCCAGGCGCTGCTGGCGCCGGGGCCCGGCCAGGAAGCCGAAGTGCCTGATGCGGTGGAAGCCCGGCGGCAGCGTGTGAAGCAGGAAGCGCCGGATGAACTCGTGGGCGGGAAGCGTCATGGTCTTCCAGCGGTGCTGGCGGCGGTAGTCCTTCCAGCGGAAGCGGACCTCGCCGCCGTCGATCGACAGGATGCGCTCGTTGGAGATGGCGACGCGGTGGGTGTAGCGGCCGAGGTAATCGAGGACGCGGGCGGGCCCGTCGAAGGGGGCCTTGGCGTACACCACCCACTCGCTGTTCCGCAGCGGCTGGAGATAACTCAGGAAGGCGGCCCGGTCGGCCAGCGGGGCGAGGGCGCCGCCGAAGCGCAGGCGGCCCTTGTCGAAGGCGCGGACGAGCCCGGCCAGGAAGAGCGTGCGGAAGCGGCGGGAGAGCACCCGGACGGGCAGGAAGAAGCGCGGCCGGCAGGCGACCCAGCGGTCGCCGGCCGGGGAGGGGCCGCCGCCGGGGACGACGCAGTGCAGGTGGGGGTGGTAGCTCAGGCTCGAGCCCCAGGTGTGCAGCACCGCGAGCCCGCCGGCCACGGCGCCGAGCTGGCCGGGGTCGGCGGCGATCTCGCGCAGGGTGCGCGCGGCCGCGCGGAAGAGCAGGCCGTACAGCAGCCTGCGATTCTGCAGGGCGATCGCTGCGATCGCGGCGGGGAGGGTGAACACGACATGGAAGTAGTGCGTGTCGAGCAGCTCGCCGCGGCGGCTGGCGAGCCAGGCGTCGCGGGCGGGGCCCTGGCACTTGGGGCAGTGGCGGTTGCGGCACGAGCGGTAGCAGATACGGCGGTGCCCGCAGCGGTCGCACTGCTCGATCCGCCCGCCCAGGGCGGCGGTGCGGCACTGCTCGATGGCCGCCATGACGCGCCGCTGCAGCAGGGTCAGGGAGCTCTCGAAGCGGGAGCGGAAGCCCTCCCCGTAGCGGCGGAAGATGTCGGCGACCTCGAGCCGCGGGCGGCTCACCGGCGGTCCTGCCGGCCGTCATCGGCGGCCGGCAGGACGGGCAGCCGGTCGAACGGGCTGGTCGCGGCGCGGATCGCCGAGCGGGTGACCCGCATGTAGCGGGCGGTGGTGGCGAGGCTGCGGTGGCCGAGCAGCAGCTGGATGGTGCGCACGTCGGCGCCGTTCTCCAGCATGTGCGCCGCGAACCCGTGGCGCAGCGAGTGCGGCGTCAGCCGCTTGGCCAGCCCGGCCGCCTCGCGCGCCTTCTGGCAGGCCTTCTCAACGGTGTGCCGGTTGACATGGTTGCCGGGGATCAGGCCCGGGAACAGCCACTCGCCCGCGGGCCGCGTGCGCCGCCAGTAGTCGCGCAGGACTTCGAGCAGCTTCGGCGAGAGCATGAGGTAGCGGTCCTTGCCGCCCTTGCCCTGCTCGACGCGGAGCAGCATGCGCTGGCTGTCGATGTCGGCCGGGCGCAGGCTGACGGCCTCGGAGATGCGCAGGCCCGCCGCGTAGCAGGCGGTCAGGATGGCATGGTGCTTGACGCTCGCGACGGAGTCGAGGAAGAGCGCGACCTCCTCGGGGCTGGGGACCACCGGCAGCTTGGAGGGCTGCTTGGGGGCGGGCAGGATCTCGGGGATGTCCCAGGCCTTGCCGAGGGTGACGCCGTACAGGAAGCGCAGGGCGGAGACGGCGACGCCGATCGAGCCGGGCGCGAGTTGCTTCTCGGTGGCCAGGAAGACCTGGTAGTCGCGGATCTGCTCGGGGCCGAGCAGGTGCGGGGACGTTTCGAAGTGGCGGGCGAACAGGGAGACCTGCAGGACGTAGGTGGACTGGGTGCGCGGGGAGAGGTTGCGCACGGCCATGTCCTCCTTCATCCGCCGTCGGAGTGGTGTCATGGGGAAGCTCCTTTGCTGTGTCGGATGGAACAAGCTGCCAAGGGCAGCCGCCATATCATTCCGCACCGGGAGCTTCCGGGAGAGCTGGCGGGTTTTCGGGGGGAGCCGTCCCCTGCGGACGGACCTGTCAGGAGGGGGGACGCGCTATCGAACCGCCGCAGATACCGCGAAGCGGTTTAGTCCAAGATTTGATATGTTGCGTTCCCCGTTGTAAGCGTTCGAGCGGGGCGTGAGATCGTGCTGGAATCGGTGGTTGGAGAGGTTGGGCGAAAAAAGTTGCCTGAAACACTGGACACACCCAATGTAGTTATGCCAGCCTAGCGAATGTGCTGGCAGTGGAGCAGGGCGGGTCGCGGGTGGCAGCGGCGGGCTGCCCATGCCCCACAAGTAGGGCTTGACTTTTGGGCCTGCTCTGTGTCATCCCTGGGGCATGCACGAGCAGAGTCAGATTGCCTCGACCCTCTCCAGCGCCGACGGCATGACGCGGCTGAAGGACCTGCTGGCTGAACCCGGCGGCGCCAGCCGCACCGAGCTGGGCCGGCGCGTCTGCCAGCGGTTTGGATTCCTGGACGCGCTCGGCCGCCCCCAGCTGGCCGGCTGCATGAAGGCGCTGCGCGCGCTCCAGGCGCGCGGCCGCCTCCAGCTGCCCGCCCCCCGGCACGGCGGCCGGCTCTGCCGGCCCCGCCGGCTCGGCCGCCCCGTGCCCCTGCCGACCGCTGTGCCCGCGCGCGTCGACCAGGTGCAGGGACTGGCGCTGGTCGAGGTCACCGGCGACCACCAGCGGCGCACTTGGAACGAGTTGATGCAACACGAGCATCCGCGCCGCGCCGCGCGTCACGTGGGCGCCCAGCTGCGCTACCTGCTGGTCTCCGACCACGGCGTCCTGGGCGCGCTCGGCTTCGCCGCCTCGGCCCTCGCCCTCGCCGCCCGCGACGCCTTCATCGGCTGGGACGCCGACCTGCGCTCCCGCCAGCTGCACCGCGTGATCGCTCTGAGCCGCTTCCTGATCCGTCCCTCCGTGCGCTGCCAGAACCTGGCCTCCAAGGCCCTCGGGCTGTGCCTGCGCCGCCTGCCGCACGACTTCCAGCGCCGCTACGGCTATCTCCCTCTGCTCGCCGAGACGTTTGTCGAGAAAGACCGCCACAAGGGCACCTCGCTGGCGGCCGCCAACTGGGTCTGCGTGGGCCAGACCGCCGGGCGGGGCCGCTGCGCGCCCCGCGGCCTCAGCGTGCCCGTGAAGTCGGTCTACCTGTACCCGCTGGCCCGCGACTGGCGCGAGCAGCTGGGCGTGCCGGCGCCGCAGCCGCCGCAGGCGCTGGGCCTCGGCGAGGGCCTGGCCCGGGACGCCTGGGCGCGGCACGAGTTCGGCGGCGCGCCGCTGGGCGATGTACGCTTGAGCAAGCGCCTGGTGCAGAGCGCCCAGATGCAGTCGGAGCAGCCCATGGCGTCGTTCCCGGAAGCGGTCCAGAGGGATCGGGCGGCGGTCAAGGGCTACTACCGGATGATCGACCAGCCGGCCGACTCGGAGCTGACGCCGGAGAACATCCTGGCACCGCACCGGGAGCGCACGCTGCGGCGCATGCAGGGCCAGCGGACGGTGCTGTGCCTGCAGGACGGCACGGACCTGAACTTCGCCAGCCACGGGGGCTGCGCGGGGCTGGGCAGGATCAGCAAGAACAAGGGCTCGAACGGCACGCTGGGGCTGCACATGCACTCCCTGCTGGCGGTCAGCGAGGAGGGCCTGCCGCTGGGGGTGCCGCACATCCAGTACGAGGCGCCGGACGGGCAGGCGGAGCAGGGCAAGCCGCTGGAGGAGCGCAAGACGTTCCGCTGGATCCGGGGGCTGCGCGCGTGCGCGGCGCTGGGGCAGGAGCTGGACGGCGTCCGGCTGGTGTCGGTGCTGGACCGGGAGGCGGACGTGTTCGCGCTGTTCGCCGAGCAGCGCCGCCTGGGGGCGGTCGACCTAGTGGTGCGGGCCAAGCATAACCGCTCCCAGGGCAAGGACGTGCCGAAGCTGTTCGACGCCGTGCGGGCGGAGGCCGCGCAGGCCCACCTGGAGATCCATGTGGAGCGCCTGTCGGCGCGTACGGCCGCGCGCGGGCAGAAGCAGCGCGACGCGCGCGCGGAGCGGGTCGCGCAGGTGGGGCTGCGCTGGAAGGCGGTGGAGCTGCCGTCGACGGAGACGGGCGAGGCAGCGGCGAGGCTGCACCTGGTACACGTGCGGGAGGAGAGCGAGCCGGAGGGGGCGGAGCGGCTGGAATGGTTCCTGCTGACGACGGTGGAGGTGGAGTCGCGGCAGGACGCCGAGCGGGTGCTGGAGTGGTACCGGCTGAGGTGGCGCATCGAGGACTGGCACCGGGTGCTGAAGTCGGGCTGCAAGGTGCAGGAGCTGGCGCATCGCAGGGGCGAGCGGATCGAGCGGGCGGTGACGATCAACGCGGTGATCGCCTGGCGACTGACGCTGATGACGCTGCTGGGGCGGGAGACGCCGGAACTGCCGGCCGAGGTGCTGTTCTCCGCCATGGAGATCGCCGTCCTGGAGGATTTCGCGCAGGATCGCAAGCTGGTGTCGCCCGACACTCTCGGGCGGGCGGTGCTCACGGCGGCGTTCATGGGCGGGTACCTCGACTTCAAGCGCAAGACGTACTCAGCACCAGGCCACCAAGTCCTCTGGAAGGGTTACATGCGGTTGACCGCCGGTGCGCAAGTCTTCGAGCGAGCAATGCGCCTGAACCAAGCCAGCAAAGTCTACCGCCACATGAGTGACGAAACCAGTTGTGGGTAAACGGCAGGCGGCGGGAGCGCCTGGCGGGTGGGGCGTCAGCAAGGCCTGCAGGGACTGCGCGGGCTGGCGGGAGCGACTAGCGGAGGCGCAGCGGAGCTTGAGCGGGGCGTTGGCGGACGCCAAGGTCTGGCGGTATTGGCACGGGAAGGCGCAGGAGCGGGCCGCCTCGTGGCAGGCGCAGTACGAGGGGAAGTGCGCCGAGCCGACAGCGCGGAAGCTGGCGGAAGCGGAGCGGGAGGTGGTCCAGCAGCGGCGGCGGATCGCGGATCTGGAGCGGCAGGTGGAGGTGCTGGAGCAGGAGAAAGCGGGTGTGGAGCAGCGCAACCGGGACTTGCTGAAGAAGCCGTTCGGAACACGGAGTGAGAAGCGGGGAGGTGCAACGGGCGGGGCGCGGAGAGCGGGCCAGGCGGCGGAAGCGGGGGCGAGGGGGAGGCGCTGCGGAAGCGCGGGGGGCAGCCGGGGAGCGTCGCGCACGGGCGGCTGGAGCGGTCGGGCCTGGCGGTCCGCGCAGTAGAGTCGGGGAGCGACGCGCGCACCTTAGCAAAGAGGCAGTAGCTGTTTTGGGGTAGTCCTACGGCTTTCGCCATCTGTAGGTGCCTCACTGGCCCTCTCGCCTAGCCACGTTTCCGCTCCCCGCTCACCGAACCCGGCGTGCCGCTTTCCGGCACCGGGCTCTCCAGTGGGATCATGCCGCTCGCACACGGGTAGATCCAGCTCCGACGGGAATGGCGCGTCCGTTTTTTTTCCGTCCGCGTCGCGGGAGTCGCACGCCCCCGGCCTCTTCCCGCCGGTCGCCGCACCCGGCGGCAGGCCTGTTCACGCCCTGCCGCCTGCGCCTGCCGCCCCGGCTTGCGCTCGTTCCTGCATTCGCTTCCCTTCGCTTTCGCATGCGCTGGTTCCAGCTCTCTCGAACACAATGCCGGGGTCCTAGGCACTGCCACTCCCGGCGTCCTTCGCGCTTTCCCTCACCTCTCCTCACCTGAGGTCCCTTCCCTCCGCCAGCGTTACCCGGCCTCTCCGGTAGTACGAACCTCTCCGCCACCCTGCCCGGCCCGGCCTGTCCCTGGCGGGATTCCGGTTTGGCGCGTGCACGCCACCGGCAGGGCTTCCCGTGTTGCTGCTTCCTTCCTCTTCCATGCGTGCCAGCGCCATTACCCCGGCGGGTGCCGGTCGGTGCCTGTGACGCTCTCTTCCCGACCCGCCGCCGGCCTTCCCCCTAACTACGAAAGGGTCGGCTCCCGCGTTAAATGTTTCGAGGCCTGCTCGGCGTTTACTCGCGTTCTAGCCCGCATGGTCGCTGAGCCGCCCAAGGCGGCCCTTTGACACCAGAGTGCTTCAGCCCATTTCGTTACCTCCATGAACCGCCCTGGCTGCTACCAGCCGGAGCATCAGTTGCTGGGCGGGATTCGCACCCGCTGAATGGAAGCGCCTTTCCACGGCGCACGCAGTTCTCATTTTGGGTTTTCCGAAGGTCAGATTGATGAGATTCTCAGGGGTTTGCGGCCCGATGTGGCTGGCACACAGTTGACACAGTGCCCTGCCATTTTCAAATCATGAAACATGCGGAATGTTCTGGAAGGCATCCTGGCCGCTTTCCGTCAGACGGCTGCTTCCCTACCCGATTCCCGTCGCGGCCGCAACACGCGCTACGCCCTGCCCGACGCCGCTTCCTGCGCCCTCTCCGTCTTCTTCTTCCAATCTCCCTCCTTCCTCGCCTTCCAGCGCCGCATGCTGGACCAGTCCTCCCGCTCCAACTGCCAGACCCTCTTCGCTGTCGACCGCATCCCTTGCGACAACCAGATCCGCAACCTGCTCGACGGCATCGATCCGCAGGCCTTCCGCGACCTCTTCCCCCTGTGCCTCGACTCCCTGCGCGAGCACGGCGCCCTGCAGCCCTTCGAACGCCTCGGCGGCCGCCTGCTCGTCGCCCTCGACGGCATCCAGCTCCACTGCTCGGACTCCATCCGCTGCCCGCAGTGCTCCACGCGCCACGTCGGCGCCGCCAAGACCGTGCAGTACTTCCATACCATGCTCTCGGCGACGGTTGTCGCCGCTGGCCACAACCGCGTCCTGCCGCTCATGCCGGAGTTCGTGCAGCCGCAGCAGGACCCGGCCGCGAGCCAGCCGGAACTCTCCGAGGACCAACGCAAGCAGGACTGCGAGCGCAACGCCGCCAAGCGCTGGCTGCCCGCCCATAGCGACGAGTTGCGCCCCTACCGGCCCGTCTTTCTCGGCGACGACCTGTACTGCTGCCAGTCCCTGTGCCGCCTCGTCCTCGATCTCGGAGCCGACTTCCTCTTCGTCTGCAAGCCCAGCTCCCACAAGCGTTGATACGAACTGCTGCACGACGACTTCATCCACTCCACGGGCTGGGTCAAGATCCGTAACCGCAAGCAACAGGTCGAGTCCCAGCGCTTCCGCTGGATGCAGGGGGTGCCGGTCCGCGACAGCGACGACGCCGTGCTCGGCGCCTGGGTCGAGTTCGTCATCGAGCGCAACGGCCGGCGCCCCTACACCAACACCTTCTGCACCAGCCTCGCGGTCACCGCCGACAACGTGGCTGCGATCGCGCGCGCCGGGCGCGCCCGATGGAAGATCGAGAACGAGGGGTTCAACTGTTTGGCGCGCCACGGCTACAACAGCAAGCGCAATTTCGGGCACGGCCGCGACGGTCTCGCCAACCTGCTCGCGACGCTGAACCTGCTGGCCTTCGCGCTGCATGCGGTCCTGGACTGCGTCTCCGACTTGTGGCGGCCATGCCGCGACCGGGCCGGAACCCGGCGCGCCTTGTTCGAAGAACTCCGCGTCCTGACCAAGTGGTTCTGCTTCCCGTGCTGGACGGCTCTGTTCGAGACGCTGCTCGAGAAGCGCCCGCCGCCGGGCCTGCCCTCGGAAACGGTCTCCGCTCCCACATGACGGATCGCGCCTGCAGCCCAGAGCCCGGCCGGCTTGCGCAGCTGTCGGCACGGGCCGCCTTGCGCCCCGCCCGGCGCCGGGCCGCGCAACCCTCCGCTCGCCCGTCCCACGCCGTTCCACCCGCAGTCCTCACTCTCGCTCGCGGCATTGCTTCGCCGCCCGTGTGCTCCCCTCTACCGATAACCAGCCACCCCGCGATCTCACCCAGACCTACCGTAGCTGCCATTTTGAGAACTGCTGCCAACCATCAGTCCATCTTGACGATTCGGTTGGTTTGGTCGATAATGGTGGAGCGTGGATGGCTAAGCGGTATTTTTTTCTCGGCGCATGCCTGCTGCTCACCTTTTCTCGGGGTGTCTCGACCGCCTCGGCTGCTGATCAGGTCGAGTTCTACAACTCGACGATCCGCCCCCTGCTCGCCGAGTACTGCTACGCCTGTCACACCACCACTAAGATGGCCGGGCTGCGGTTGGACCGTCGCGAAGCCCTCCTTGAGGGTGGACAGTCCGGGCCGGCGATCGTGCCCGGCCGAGCCGACGAAAGTCTGTTGATCCGTGCCGTCAGCCATACTCACGAGAGGCTGAGAATGCCTCCTGACGGTCGGCTGAGCAATCAACAGATACACTCATTGCGAACCTGGGTCACCGACGGGGCGCACTTCGACACCGACTCCTCCGCGACGCTCCCGGCGACGCCGCCCTCCGACCCGGTTTGGACGGCGGAGCAACGGGAATTCTGGGCGTTTCAGCCGGTTCGCAAAGACTCCGTTCCTCCGGTCCGGAATCAGGTTTGGCCGCGCTCGGCAATCGATTACTTCGTCCTGGCCAAGTTGGAATCGAAAGACCTTCGGCCCGCAGTTCCGGCGGATAAACGGGGCCTGCTCCGGCGGGTGACCTACGACCTGATCGGCCTGCCCCCGAGTCCTGACGAGTACGAAGCCTTCCTCCGCCAGGGGTCGCCCGAGGACTTCGGCAAAGTCGTCGAGCGGTTGCTTGCCTCCCCGCTCTACGGCGAGCGCTGGGGCCGGCATTGGTTGGACATCGCCCGCTATGCGGACGAGGACGCGCTGGGCCTCGGCCCCGATCCTTTTCCCAACTCCTTCCGCTATCGCGACTGGGTGGTCGCAGCATTCAACCAAGACATGCCCTACGATTTGTTCGTCAAGGCCCAGATCGCGGGGGATCTGCTGGAAGACGAATCCGAGACGAAGCTGAAGCCCGGTCTGGGACTCCTGGGGCTAGGACCTTGGTACTACAAGATTGTCGAGCCGCCCAAGGCCCGCGCCGACGAACTGCACGACCGCATCGATGTCCTCTCGCGGGGTTTCCTGGGGCTCACGGTGGCTTGCGCCCGCTGTCACGACCACAAATACGATCCGATTTCCACGCGGGACTATTACGCGCTCGGCGGCGTCCTGACAAGCACCGAGTATGAAGAGCACCCGCTCGCAGAGCCAGACGTGGTCGCGGCCCACGACGAACAGAAACAGAAAATCGACGACCTCGAGAAGGCCGTCCAACAATTGCTCGAAGAGGAAGCGAAGGCGCTGGGCCTCCGCTTGGCGAAAGACTCTGCTCGATACCTTTCCGCAGCCTGGAGCGTGGCTTCGGGACAGGGTACTGCGGAGGCAATCGCGCAGCAGGAGAATCTGGACAAGCAAACGCTCGCGCGCTGGGGAGAGTATCTGACCGCTTCGAAGCTGCATCCCTATCTGGCTTGGTGGAACGAACTTGGTCCGGACGCCGACCCTGGGACTGTCCGCGAGCGAGCCGAACGATTCCAGGACTTCCTGGACGATCTCATCCAAGAGCAGCGCGAGATCGAACTACATAACCAGAGAGTGATTGAGGAACACAAGAAATCGACCGACCCCTATGACCTTTTCTGTGTCGGGTGCAACGCGGTGACCAAAGCCCTCGAACGAGACAAGTACATGCTTTGGACGGAACTGTTCGAGGCCAACCAGGACATGAATGGAAGAGATCAGAACCCCGGTGTGCTGTTCTATTCGGCCGAGTTGATCGACCGGTTTCTGCCGAATGAAACGAAAGCGGACGTCAAAGAGAAACGGGCGGGACTTGAATCGCTGAAGGAGTCGCTACCGGAGCGTTACCCGTTCCTTCACATCATCGCGGACAAGAAGGCTCCGCAAGACATGAGGAGGCACGTCCGCGGCGACCCGTACAGTCTGGGCGAGGTCGTTCCCCGGAGGTTTCTCTCGATCTTCGGCAACACTGCGCGGTTTCAACAAGGTAGCGGAAGGTTGGCGCTGGCGGAGAAGATCGCTTCCGCCGAGAATCCGCTCACGGCGCGGGTCATAGTGAATCGTGTTTGGCGCCACCACTTCGGCCACGGCCTCGTCAGGAGCGTGAGCAACTTCGGGCAAGTGGGTGATCGCCCGAGCCACCCCGAGCTGCTCGACTACCTCGTCGGCCGCTTCATCGACCGTGGTTGGTCGGTCAAGCAGCTCCACCGCGAGATTCTGCTTTCCGCGACCTACCAGATGAGCAGCAAGCACTCCGAACACAACTTCCGGACCGATCCGGAGAACCGGTGGCTCTGGCGCGCGAATCGCCGCCGCCTCGACGTGGAGGCGCTCAGGGATTCGATGCTGTTCGTTACGACCGAATTGGATTTGAGGGGGGGCGGACCGTCGTTCAAGTGGGACGACGATTCAAGGCGGCGCACGCTCTACGGTATGGTCAGCCGATATCGCCTCCAACGCCTTCTCTCCCTGTTTGATTTTCCGGACCCAGGCGCTTCGGCCGACATGCGGGAGATGACGAGCACCCCGCTGCAGAGATTGTTCTTCCTCAACAGCGAACTGATCACAGACCGTTCCCGCAGCCTCATCGCTCGCCTCGAAAGGGAAGCCGGAGAGGATCCCGAGGCTCGCATCCGGAGAGCCTACTGGCTCCTGTTCGGACGGAGTCCACGCACCGAAGAATTGCGGCTGGCGCGGAGCTTCCTGGCGGAGATGAATGACCAGCAGCCCTGGCGGCACCTGGCTCAGGTCTTGCTAAGCTCCAACGAATTTGTTTTCGTGGATTGAGATGCGACAAGCGACCCCTCCATCCCCCCTGACGCGCCGGGAAGCGCTGTCCACAATCGGCGGCGGGTTCGGAACGGTAGGGTTGGCGACGCTTCTGGCCAGCCGCTCGGTTGCAACCGCTGCGGCGACGGTGAACCCGTTCGAGCCGAAACAGCCCCATTTCGAGCCCAAAGCCAAACGTGTCATTTTCTTGGTCATGAACGGCGGCTTGTCGCAGGTGGACACCTTCGATCCCAAGCCGATGCTGACCAAACACCACGGCAAGCCGATGCCTGGGGGGAATCCGAAGACCGAGCGCATGACGGGCAACTTGATGAAGTCTCCTTTTCAATTCCGCAAGTGCGGACAGAGCGGGATCGAAGTCAGCGAGATTTTTCCGCAGATTGGCGATCGGATCGACGACATCTGTGTGCTTCGCTCCATGCACACCGACATTCCCAATCATGAACCGTCGTTGTTAATGATGAACTGTGGCGAAAACCTAGTAAGGCGGCCCTCGTTAGGGTCCTGGCTTGTGTACGGGCTGGGCACCGAGAATCAGAACCTGCCCGGCTACATCGTCATGTGCCCTGGGACGCCGGTCGTGGGTTCGCCGCTGTGGAACTCCAGCTTTCTGCCCGCTGTCTATCAAGGAACCTACCTCCCGAACAACGAGACCGACCCGCGGAAGATGATCCGCTTCTTGCAGAGCGAGGATCCGAAGCCATCGGGGCAGCGAAGGCAACTCGACCTTCTGGAACGGCTGAACCGCCTGCATCTTGAGCAGCGGGACGGAGATTCCCAGCTGGAAGCGACCATTCAGGCGATGGAAGTGGCTTTCCGTATGCAGACGGAGGCGCCGGATGCCTTCGACCTGAGTCAGGAGAGCGAGAAGACGCGCGCTCGGTACGGGCACGGTGACTTCGCCCGCGGGTGCCTGATGGCGCGGCGGCTGATCGAGCGCGGCGTCCGGATGGTACAGATCTACTTCGGCGACAATCAGCCGTGGGACAACCACGACGACATCATGATTCACCAAGAGCTGGCAGGGCAGGCAGACCCCGCCGTGGCGGCCCTGCTGGCCGACCTGAAGTCGCGGGGGCTTCTGGACGAAACATTGATAATCTTCGGCGGCGAATTCGGCCGAACGCCGGCGGTTGAGGTCAGCTCACGCGTGAAAGTGCAGAATGGCCGCGACCACAATCCTTTTGGGTTCTCCATGTGGTTGGCAGGTGGTGGCGTCAAGGGGGGCGTGGCCCACGGAGCCACGGACGATTTCGGCTTTAAGGCAGCCGAGAAGCCCATGCACGTTCATGACCTGCATGCGACGATCCTACATTTATTGGGGTTTGACCATGAACGCTTGACCTACCACTATAGTGGCCGTGATTTCCGTCTGACCGATGTTCACGGCGAAGTCGTGACGGAGATTCTGGCTTAAGACCGCAGACCTCGGCGTGTACCGCTCCTTGGCGCGCATTCGGCCGCTCCTTTTTTCGATGAGACAGAGCTAATCCCAAATGACACCTCCGACGCATTCTCCTGTTGTCTACGACTACAAGGACATTGATTTCGCCAAGACAGGCAAGCACCACTATCAGGTCGCCTTCCACCTGGACGGCACCTGGGGCTATTCATTGATTCCGCTCACGGTCATCAATGGGGGCCGCGGGCCCAATCCGAACGGGGCGGTGGCCTTCGGTGGCACGCACGGCAATGAGTGGGAAGGACCTGTCGCGATCCAGCGTTTGTGCCAGGATCTCGACCCGGATGAAATGAGCGGACGCGTGATTCTGATCCCACAGCTGAGCGCAAGCGCTTGCCGGGCGAACTCGCGGACGTCGCCCCTCGATGGGGTCAATATGAATCGCGCCTTTCCGGGCAACCCGCGGGGCACGATCTCATACCGAATCGCGCACTTTGTGAAGACCTGCATCTTCCCGCAGGTGCGTGTCGTGCTGGACATCCATTCAGGGGGCAACGAGGGGATCTTCCCGCACGTAGCCTCTTTTCACCATGTGGAGGACGAGAGCCAACGCAAAGAGATGGCCGAAGTAGCCAGACTCTTTGACACCCCCTGCGTAATGATTTATTCCAGCGAAATGGCTTCGGGACTACTTACCGACGAGGCCGAAGCGGAGGGCAAAATCACCATCGGCAGCGAATTCGGCTATGGCGAGTCCGTGAACCGCCGCGGCACAGCGCATGCCTACGAAGGGATCAAGAATGTGCTTCGTCACTACCGCATCGTTGAGGAGCCCATTGCGAAGATCGATGCCGGACGCCGCATACCGACGCGGTTCCTCTCCGCTACGAAGTTGGAGAACTATGTTCCTTGCCCCAGCGATGGGATCTGGGAACCGGTGGTCGATCCTGGCGACGATGTCGACGAGGGGCAGTTGATTGGACGGTTGCACGACCTCAATTTCCACGCGAAACCCGCTTTGGAAATTCGTGCGCCGCGTAAGGGAACCGTGATGATGATGCACTTCCCAGCTGTCTCGAAGAAGGGGGACACCCTGTTCGCGCTGGCCAAGGAAGTCGAGCTGTAGTTTTGGCATTCGGTGGCCCTCGGCCAGAACATCTTTCGAGGAAACCAGCCTGACGCCCGCCCCATCCGTTGGTGGCCAGTGCGGTAGCTGCCGGATCCTTGTGGATGTGACTGTGCTTGATACGATCGCAGCCGAAGAGATTGTGCTGCGGCAGTTCACCAGGGGATTGAGTGTCCTCGTGCTTTGTTTGTTAGCTCTCGCACGTTCCTACTCCCAAGGGGTGGCGACGACCGGTCAAAAGGCCCAACCGATTCGTCCGCTGCCTGACGGCCTCACCGCCCCCAAGGTCCAGTACGTCGACATCGCCTCGCAAGCCGGTCTGAAGGGTCTCAATGTCTCCGGCGAAGAGCATTCCAAGACCCTCATCATCGAGGCGACCGGCACAGGAGTCGCGATCTTCGACTATGACGATGATGGCCTGCCCGACATTTTCTTGGTCAACGGCGACCGACTTGAGCCTAGGGAACCGAGGCCGACGCACTTCTTGTACAAGAACCTGGGCAGCCTGCGCTTCGAAGATGTGACTTCCCAATCCGGCCTCGTGCACACCGGTTGGGGGCAGGGTGTCTGCGCCGGTGACATTGACAATGACGCTCACATAGACCTGTTTGTGACGCATTGGGGCCGGGACGTCCTGTTCCGAAATCGAGGCGACGGAACGTTTCGTGATGAAACCCAAGCTCGCGGATTGTTCACCGAGAAGCGCCGTTGGGGAACGGGGTGCGCTTTCTTGGACTACGATCGGGACGGTGACCTTGACCTCTTCGTCGCACGCTACATCGATTTCGATCCGGCCAAGACGCCCCGGCCGGGCGAGGTGGCCCAATGCATGTGGAAAGGAACACCTGTGGCATGCGGGCCGCGCGGTCTTCCAGGCGAAACCATGGCGCTGTACCGCAATGACGGACAAGGTCGCTTCGACGATGTCTCCGAAACGGCTGGAGTGGGGGGGCCGAAGGACTACTACGGCTTCACCGTGTTGGTAGGAGACTTCGACAACGACGAGTGGCCTGACGTCTACGTCGCTTGTGACTCGACGGCAAGTCTCTTGTACCGAAACAACCAAGACGGTACGTTCGAAGAAGTGGCCGTTTTCTCCGGGGCGGCCTTCAACGAAGATGGCAATGAGCAAGCCGGCATGGGAGCGGCGGCAGGCGACTTTGATCTAGACGGCGACTTGGACATCGTAAAGACCAACTTCACCGACGACACGCCCACGTTGTATCGCAACCAGGGAGATGCCATCTTCACCGACATGACCATCGCCTCAGGCTTGGCTGTGAATAACAAATTCCTGGGCTGGGGCATCGCGTTCCTCGACTTCGACCACGATGGCTGGAAGGACATCTTCATCGCCAATGGACATGTCTATCCTGAAGTGGATCGCAGTCCCATCGGCGAATCGTTTCTGCAAGAACGCCTCCTCTACTGGAATCGTCGGGACGGCGAATTTTTCGATGTCTCTCAACAGGCGGGTCCGGCGATTGGCGCGAAACACGCGTCCAGAGGGATTGCCGTTGGTGATCTAGACAACGACGGACGATTGGAGATCGTTGTCGTAAACATGCACGGTCATCCGTCCCTGCTAGAAAACCGAGCGGCCAAGGGCAACTCACTCTTGGTCCGGGCGATGACAGAAGAGGGGCGTGATGCCGTTGGAGCCCGTATCACGGCGGTTTCTGGTGGGCACAAACAAATCGACGAGGTCCGGAGCGGCGGGTATCATATCTCTCACGGCGATCTCCGGGTCCATTTTGGTTTGGGGGACGCCTCGAACGTAGACCTCGAAGTCCGCTGGCCACGAGGTGAGAGAGCAAGTTTTCAGGATGTCGCAGCCAATCAGATCCTGGTGATTCGGCAAGGCACTGGGATCGTCGAAAGCACCCGCTTTTGACAGCGAATTGACTATGCTATGCTCTAGCTAGCCCGGCGCTTGCTACTGGACCGTAGGTTGACGGGCTTACCAGGGGGGGATCGGTGATGCGATCCCCCCCATCGGTTTGGTCGGCCAGTTCCGCCAGCAGCGGATCCCGCCGGTTCGCCTCGCGCACAACCCGATTGAGTCGTTCGCGTCGGCGTCTGTCCCACGGAGCGTAGTAACGCTCCGTGGTTTGAATGTTGCTGTGGCCGAGCAACGCGCTGACGTCCTCCATGGAAACGCCGGCGTTGAGCAGCTCCACGGCGAACGTGTCCCGCAGCCGATGCGGGTGAAACCCAACCACATCAGCGCGGTCGGCGACCTCGTTCAGGCGGGATCTCCAGTACTTCGTGGTGCTGACCACTTGCCCCTTTCCCGACCACCAGAAGTAGTCCGGGTTTGGCGCCCTGAGCGGCGTGATCGCCGCGACGACCACTTGCGGCAGTTCGACCATTACCAATTCGCCGCTCTTGGCTCGCCGCAAGGTCAGTTCTGCGCCGATCACCGAATCCCGCCTCAGTGTTGCGGCGTCGCCGATGGCCAGTCCCGAGTAGCGCATCAGCAGTAGCAGCGCGCGCTGCTTGGGTTGTTTCGCGGCTGCGGCCAGCAGCGCCCGCATCTCGGTGACCGTCAGAGGCATCGTCGGAGGCGACTCGCTCTTGGGTGGCCGGACTTTCGCCAGCGGCGACCGGGAAACCCAGTCCCGGTCCACTGCGACGCGGAAGAATGCTTTCATCTGGGACATTCGCTGGCGGGTCGTCGAGGGCTGGCAGGTCCAGCTCCCGATCCAGCTCCGCATGGATTCCTCGTCCAAGTCCTCGAGCAGTGAGAGGTCGTTCTCGCGAGACCAGCGCGAGAGCGAGCGGAACACGGTCTGGTAGCCCTTGATGGTTCCTCGCCGGAGATTTCGAAGGCTTGCTTCCTGGTCAAGGAAGGTGGAGCAGGCGTCACTGATCGTCACTGGGCAGGGGCCCTCCGTTCCTTCCCTGTCCGTACGCTGCCGGGCGCCCTCCGGGGAACCACCGATAAAGCGTTGTTCTCGAGATTCTGAGCTGCCGGGCGACTTCCGCCCTAGAAAGATCTTCGTCGGCCAGCAATGCCTTGGCGGACCGGACGAACACTGGGTCGTGTAGTTTCGACTTGCGCCCCCAGCGTCGGCCCCTCTCGCGCGCCGCCTGGATGGCCGCGCGCGTGTGCTCCCGCACGAGTTGGCGCTCGAATGCGCCCAAAGCCGCGAACACCGTGAAGACTAGGCGCCCACCTGGCGTGGTAGTGTCGATCGCCTCCGTCAGCGAAACCAGGTCAATTCCGCGCTCTCGCAGCGAAGCCGCGAGTTCAAGCAGGTGGGTCACCGACCGGCCCAGGCGATCGAAGCGCCACACTATGAGCGAATCGCCTTGCCGCAGAAACTGCATTGCGGCGTCCAGTTGAGGCCGGGAGGCTCGCACTCCCGTACAGTGATCCGTGAAGATTTTGTCACAGCCGCGCTGTGTCAGATCTCGAAGCTGGTGCTCGCGATGCTGGTCAACCGTCGAGACTCGTGCGTATCCGACTTGCATTTCCATGTGTTGCCAAAAGCGCTCCCAACCTCATTACTAGCACATCGCGTTTCGCGACTGTATTCCTGACACTTCCCGGGCCGGATTCGCATGTGTGCCTGGCAGTTGGCGGCACGCCCGAAATGGATCGATTTCGGGACGCTGGATCCGCGGATTCTCGCCCATAAGCGTGCGAGGCTGCGCGGCGAGATGGGCGTCTTGGCTTGTCGGTGAGCCGGCGATAGCACGCTCTACAACCGCACGCGGGTCAGACCCAATCCGGAGTCGGCGGAACCGCGACGCACGAGTCGGCCTGCCTGCGGAACAACTCCGCAAACCGCTCGCGCCGCCCCCCGAAGGAGACCCGGCCGCCATTGGTCATGACGATCGCCAGACGGCCGCGGCTGTCGAACGCGATGCCCTTGATTCCATGCGCATCGATCCGCACAATCCGCACGCTCTCGCCCGTAGCGACGCTGGGAGGCGGCGGGCCGGAACCCACAGCCTCGGAGCCGAGCACATGATCGAGTTGCGGTTGAGGCCCGTACCGACTCAACCGTACCGGAACGGCCTGCCTCGACCAGGGGAGCGTTTGCACAATCGATCGTGATCGCGACGGTACGCATCGTCGACAAAGGCTACTAGTGCGCGCCGGCGCGCGACCCACGCACCGATGTGGGTGCCGATGCTGATTACTGCAAAGCCGGTGGGGGCTAGCATCGCTGCTAGCCGTCCGTGCTCCACCGGGAGAGATTGCGTCACCAGCCACGCCAAGAGTTCCACCAGGCACGCGCATTCGCCGAGCGCTTCGGATGCCCTGTGTGCGGCGGCGGCGTCTTCCCTCGTCGAATCGCGCTGGATGTCCGGAATCTCGGCCCCCCCATCGTGGTCTGAGATCCACCTAGAGACGGCACTGGCCGCTGCGTTTTCGAGACTGGGAGCTATCTTGTACGATTTCCCTGTTCAGGCGCGGCTCTCGCGCAAGCTATGTTGCATCCAGGTATTCGGCCGCTCGCGTTCGACGGCGGACGGGAGGCAGGGATGGACCGAGCGGAGGTTGTGCTGGCTGCCTGGAGCGCCGGCGGCCGAGGCTCCCGATTCAACCCCATCCAGTTCCAAAGTCTTATCTTCCTGATCGACAGGGAGGTCGCGGACCACATCGGAGGCCCCCGCTTTGATTTCGAGCCGTACATTGCCGGCCCGTTCGCTCCTGCTGTCTTCGACGTGGCTGAATCTCTGGCTGCGGACGGCGACGCGATCATTGATCGCACCGGGCCGTATTGGGCGTTCTCCGTGTCGGAGGCAGGCTTCAGCCGGGGCCAAGCCGCTCTAAGTCGGATGCCGAGGCATGCCTCCCGTTACGTGGCGAAGGCGTCTGGATGGGTCCTGACCCAGCCCTTCGGGGCCATGGTGTCCGCGATCTTCCGACAGTATCCGGACATGGCGGTCAACAGCGGGATCGCGCAATACGCATTGCGGGATTCGGGGTGGGCGACGCAGCGGCGGATGCATCCGTTTCTGGCAGGCATGGCGAGCCTGGTCGGCGTTTTCCACGGGCGTCGCCGCCTCCCCGAGGGGGCGGCACCGGGGCGCGACGCGATAGCCATCGAGAGCGATTGGAGAGCCGTGGGCGACGACCTGCGGTTCGCGATCGAACAGGCGAACCCAGCCCGCACGCCATGATGTCGGACGAAAGCGTGTCGCGGGATTCCCCCGGTCGCGAAATTGACAGCGGGATGACGGCCAGCGGTCGCCAGTTGCAGCCGCCCGACGAGAAATCCCTGCCGGTTCATGCAGCGGTACAGCACTTCCAGGGGCCGGTCCTCCCGCCCCAAGTGCTCAAGGGGTATGAAGAGGCCCTGCTTGGCGCGGCGGAACGTGTCTTCGCGATGGCGGAGCGTCAGGCTTCGCACCGGAAGCGAATAGAGTCTCGCGGCCAGATGTTCGGCTTCGCCATCGCGGCGACCACCATCGTCGGAAGCTTCGCGCTGATCGCCGTCAACAAGTCCTTGCTGGGGGTGGCCGCCGTGATCGCTGCCGTAGTGGGGCTCAGCGGGCTCTTCGTTTGGTCCAAAACCAAGGGCTCGGAACCGGCGCCATCCAAGGAAGACCCCGGCGCGGCGGGGACGTTGGCCCGCCGGAACGGAGACTAGCGCCGGCGCCGAGCTTCGTGTCGTGCGCGGTGGTGTGAATGCGCCGCTTTCCAGACCTCCTGGCGAAAGTGACCTGCGGAAGTCCGCCGGTCCGCTCGCTGCGGCGGGCACGAGCAAGTGCGTGTTGGTCACTACCGCCCGTTTCAGGCGTGCCGCCAGGGATTCCGTGGCGCGGATCGGCAAGCGCATCGTGCTGATTGATGGAGAAGCACTCGCCCCTTATGGTCAAGCACGATGTTGGCGTGCGCCCCAAGATGAAGCCTTGAGTTCAAACGGATCGACGAGAATGAGTCTCGAACCGGAAGACCCTTAGATCAGGCTCCTGTCCCGAGCGGAGTTCGCGCCCGCGCCGCCGCGAGAGACTCTCTGCGGGAGGCCGCTGGAAGTCCTGACGCCGCGACCGATGGACGCCGCTCTAGTCGCTGTCGTCGCGCAGACCGGCCTCGACATCGGCCAGTTCCCCCTGCAGCTTCGCAATTCGCGTACGGAGTCGCGAGGCCTTCGAGTAGAGCGTAGTGCTCTTCCGCCGCGCCTTGAGGCTCCCCGGATCGGAACGGAGCTTCCGGTATGCCTTGCGGTTCGTCTCGCGGCGGCTGCAGGTCTTGCAGCGCTCCGGTTGTGGCCCAGACTGGCTGAACTCGAGTTCGGCGCCGCAGTCGGGGCAGTGGAAGGCGTCGGTTGCCATCCCCAGAAGCTATCCCGCATTGCGGCTCCACTCAAGCGGTTCAGCCCGACGGGTTCTCCTGGCGACTTATCTGACTGCACTTACTAAGGCAGGCAAGGTGCGCCCAGAGCGACATCACGGGCCTTGTTGTAGGCCGCTGGAGCGGGTCGCGCGGCCCAAGTCGCGTACGCCCCAGCGGGAGAGGGGCACGTTGCAAGCGGTCGGGAGTTGGCAGGCGAGGGCGCGGACTTGCACGACGACCTCAGGGGGGGAAGCCCGGGGGCGACCGGGGCGTGGGAGTTCCTCCAGACCAGCCAAGCGGGATTCAAAGAAGCGTTTGCGCCAGAGGCTGACGACTTCGCGGCGCGTGTCGAGACGGTCGGCGATCTGGTTGTTGCCGAGGCCCTGGGCGGCGAGAAGGATCATTCTGGCGCGTGTAACTTGGGAATACGGCAACGTATAGCTGTTGGCGCGGCGCTTGAGTTTGCGGTGCTCCTCGTCGGACAAACGGATGGAGAACGGACTTACGCGGGGCATGTAGTGCTCAATACTGTAACTAGAATGCCAAGAAAAGCTTGCTACCTCAAGATCGTATATGTTGGTATAATTATGAAACAGAAGACTAAGGAATGACACAGGGCAAGCACAAAAGTTAACCCTGATTTGTGGGGCAACGGTAGGGCGCGCCACTTGGAGGGACTCTTCCTTTGCGAGCGTGCTGGCCGGGACCGTGCAGCGGATCCTGGAGGGGATTGCCGACTGTCGCCAGAGACGGCGCCCAGGCCGCTCTTTCCCGCATCGCTCACGCAAGCCCGCCAGTAAATGGAGGAACCGCAAGGCAACCGAAGCCGCAAGCCCAGCCTGAAATTCGAACCCAACCGGCCCGACGGGCCGACATTCCCCCTTACTCGCTTAAGTTAGTGCCGTTGGGACGGCTCCCGGGCGATCCGGCATATCGTGCGGACCGACACCCCCGTCAGCTCGGCGATCCGCTCTTGCGGAACGCTCGCCGCTAGCAGCAACACGACGTCGCGGCGTTTCTCGTCTCCGTACATGCTCCCCTCCCGTTCTGGGGAGTCCTTTCGCGGACCCCCTGCACGGGAGGATACGGCAGCACCGCAGGAATTCGGATCAGCCGAACTGGCCATAATTTCCGGAATCTGGGCGGTCTGAATTTCCAGAACCGACACGTCAAGGCGGGGTCCCAGCCGCAGGCAAGGCGGCGAACCATATATTCTCGACTTGAGATGCTAGGGTAGTCTTACGCCCACGGATTGCAACCACCGTTTCCTGCCTTCTGGTAGTTCTTGAGCCGAAGCACTTCAGATTGGTGCCGAATCGAAATACTCGGCCTAGTTGCATGAAAAAACTCTGGACCCAACCGAAATACAAGCGACACATGGCCCGTGTCAGACGGTGCGCGGAACGGAGGAGATCAGATCATCGAGGGCGGCAACGCTCAAGAGAGCAGGACCACAAGCAATCACGGACTCCGAGGGATAGACGTAAGACTAGGCTCACTGCGCCTTCCGCGTTCTCACTCATCGTCGCTCCAGATGTGACGATCAAGTTCTTAGAAGATATCCGAACCAAGATCGCGATGCGATCCCTTTTCATTGACTTGCGAAAGGTCGAGAGAATCGATCCTGAGGCCGTTGCAGCATTTGTTGCCATTATCAAGTCAGGGGACTCTGAAATCAGGGGCAATCAGCCGAGGAATGCCAAATGTAGGCGTCGACTCCACGAGTTTGGATTCTTTGAGCATGTCGCTGGCGTACCAACCGTCGGCGACAATTCAGGAAAAATTCGAATGGAAAAAGTGGGGACACATGTGAAGTCGGAAGTCGTGCAGAATATCGTAGGATTTGGAATGAAAGAACTATGTCGTGTTCCAAAGCACGGCCCTAGCTATAGAGTATTTTGCGAAGCAATAGCAAACACATTTCAACATGCGGACAAGCGCAAGGAAGGGGTGAATCAGTGGTGCGCATCAACCTACTTTGACCGGGATAACGCAGTGGCCTGCTTTACCGCTATCGACTTAGGCGTCGGAATCGTCGAGAGCTTTAGCGTGCGCCAAAAGGCTGCCGAGATCAAGGAAGTCGGCTGGTCGCGATTAAGCCACGGGCAGAGGATCCGACGCTTGTTGGAGGGAATAACAATTCCCTCACGCACGGGAAAGAAGCATCGTGGTCGCGGCTTACCTAGCATGCGCGAGGATTGCAACAGGGGCAGGATCAATAACTTGATGATCATCAGCAACAACGCACTTGCCCGGGTAGCTTCCGACGATTACACGGAACTAGCCCATAATTTCCCGGGAACCATTGTATACTGGGAAGTAGCGTCTTCATCGAATTCGGAGGGAACAGGAGATGACACTGAACATCGCACGTGAATTCTCGGAATTCCCGGGGCCCCGCTTCCGAAAGGAAGGGGATCACTCGGCCGAACAATTTCGCGAAGAAATGCTTTCGCCAAAGTTCAAAGAGGCCCAGGCGACCGGGGATACACTGTTCGTTGATCTGGATGACGGTTTTGGCTACGCCACATCATTCCTTGAGGAAGCGTTTGGGGGCTTGGCGAGGGAGTACGGGCCTGAAATAGTCCTGCAAGGGCTCATTTTCAAGTCCAACGATGAGCCCTACCTAGAAGACGACATCCGCAGGTACATCCGTGAGGCGAAAACAGGCGCGAGACCACGCTAGGGCAACGCTGGTGGCGGCCGTCGCATTCGCTGCACTTCTGGGCATCGTGATTGGGGCGGTACTTGCTTGTCAGGAAGCAAACTGGTTCTCGCCTCGTGTCAATCTCGGCCAAGTCCTACAAGCAGGGATGCTCCTTGTCGTGTTCTTCCTGGCAAATCACTATTACGTAAAGGTTCACGACGTTCGCAAGAAACTAGTAGAAATTCGAATCGACATCGCTGACGATGTTGCTGAGACCGCACGGGAAGTACATTCCACTTACTCACGATGCGAAGACGCCAAAGAGATTTCGCGATCGAGGCAAGCGGAAATCTATAGGTGTCTGCGTAGCTACAGCAATGCGGTGTATACGCTCGGTAGAACGCTTCGCGAGTCCGAGGTGCCTACGTTTGCTGACTTTGAGGTTTTACGAGAGGATCGTGAGAAATTCAGAGACATATTGACATCAGATCCCTATCCGGACCGTGTTTCTATCGAACAACTAAGACGAGAATCGAAGATGTACGACAAGATCCGGTCAAACATTCGAATGTTCCAACTGAAACTGGCTCGTTCACGGTAGCGTTACAACTACTCCTATACAACCGGATAAGACAGAAATGAGCCGATGGGTCTGGTGACTTAAGTGTTGTTTTTCAGAATGATTCGTTCGAATCCGACGATTTAGGACCGTAGAGTCGGTGAGCGGCGCGCCTGCCTTAGCGTGAGGGAGTAGCAGTTGTCCGGCCGCTTTCGCTTAGCGCCGGCGCCTCAGTCTCTCGCGTAGCTACGTTTCCGTTCCCCGCTCACCGAACCGAGCAGGCGGATTTCCCGCAACAAATGTAGCTAGTGCGTGCCAGAAAACCCCCGCTTTTTGGAGGCACCGATTGGCGGTAGCGTGATTGCGGGTCTGTGTCCGCGCCGAACCCGCTCTTCACGACGCGGCGAGAGGCGTCGGAGCCCGGCTGAAGGGCATAGAAGCTGGGCGATCACGTCCCGCCGACGCACCTCTCCCGGCCGTCTGCCGCAGACCGCGATTTGCTCTGGCTTGCGGACTCAGGCCGCGAGTCGGAATCTGTCCCGCTCCCGTCTCTGCAGGATCAGCCCGATCCGGTGCAGGTTCGCCGCCGCCACTGCCGGTGCCACCGTCCGCTGGAACCCTTCCTTGCCGTGCGTGCGCACTCGGTCTAGGCCGCGCCGCTCCAAGTTGTCGATCGCCGACTCCACTGCCCGATGCTGCTGCCGCGCCTGGACGAACTGCTGCGCGCCCTCGCGCTCCTTGTCCTTGCCGCTCAGCCGCCCCTTCCGCGGCAACGCGTTCAGCTCCAGCAGCCCGTCCAGCGCCGCCCGGTTCGCCGGGCTGTGGAAGCCCTTGTCGAAACTGTACGACGCCAGTTCCGGATACGACGCCAGACAGTCCCCTACCAGCGGCACCGCCACGTCCGTGTCGTCCCCGGCCCACTCGATCTCGTAGCGCAGCACGAACTGGTGCTGGTCCTCCACGATGCAGACCGGCACGCCCAGCTCCACCGCGCGCCCCGCCTTGTCTTTCGACACCCACCGCGTGTGCTCCTCGAAAACCGAGAACACCTTCTCTCCGTGCGGGATTTTCTCGCCTTGCAGCAGCCGTCGGTCCACTTGGTCCATCTGCCGGCAGACGAAACGCCGGATCAACGTCCCCGCCGGCTTCACCCGCTGGTAGAACCCGTGCGGCGCCAGCGGGTGCGGAGCCGTCCGGCACCACGGACACGGCGGCGCGCTTGCGTCGTTCCAGGCCCGCTGGCTAACATACTCCTCGTCGGTCAGGCTGGTGGGAAACCGCACTTGCAGGGCAGGACCGGCCACGGCCCGGCGGTGGACACGCGCGGGCCACCTCTTTGATACCCCACCAGGAGCCGCAACGCCACCCGGCTCCTCGTGGGAACGTCCCGTCCGCTATCGCCCTACCGCAAATCCCGCAGCAACCGGCCTTCCCGATTCCCGGATTATTCCGATTTCCAACCTGTTCGGCGTCAGCCTAATTCGAGAAAAAACCCCACCCTACTGCCGGAATAATCTGACTCCCTACAGACCGTCGAAGGGGGGCTTGGAGTAGACGACCCACTCGGGCCGGCGCAGGGGCCGGAGGTAGCGGTCGAAGGCGGCGGCGTCAGCGAGCTGAGCGAGGGAGCCGGAGAGGCGTAGCTCGCCCTGACGGAAGGCGTATTCGAGGTCGTGGAGGAAGAGGGTCCGGAATCGGTGCGAGAGGACGCGGACGGGCAGGGAGACGTCGGGCCGGCAGACGATCCAGCGGCCGCCCGCCCGTGCCAAGCCGCCGCCGGGAACGACGGAGTGCAGGTGGGGACGGAAGGAGAGAGTGGAGCGGATGTAGCGCACGTACGTGCTGCTGACCGACCTGGAGGCGGTGTTCCGCTCGCTGAAGATGCGAGCTGGGCTGCGGGCGAGCGGGGAGACGGCGAGCTGGACAGCGCTGCGCCAGCGGCTCGCCGGGCAGCAGCGGGTGACGGCGGTGTTCCGACGGGAGGACGGGCGCAGCCTGCACGTGCGCAAGGCGACCCTTGCGGAGGCCAGCCAGCAGGCGATTTACGACGCGCTCGGCGTCGACGCGTCCCCCGGAGGTGTCCGCAAGCCGGTCGTGTAGACCCGCTTGGATTCACGAAAACTCGAGGAATGTAGTACCAGGCACCAAATCCCTGACGCGCAACCGATTTAGCTTGAACAAGTTATAGAATAGGGTGACAAAGATGGGCCAAATGTTGCAGCCGAAACATAGTGACCGACCAGGAGTGAACTCATCCAAGTCAGCTGAGAAAAGAGTTGGACCGCGAGACATCGTGCCGGACTACGAATATCGACCACC
Source organism: Bryobacterales bacterium (assembly GCA_965218615.1). Taxonomy (GTDB): domain Bacteria; phylum Acidobacteriota; class Terriglobia; order Bryobacterales; family UBA6623; genus VXMF01. Next base: position 1,872,633 of record CBDCLH010000008.1, on the reverse strand, counting down.
CTACGATCCGACGTTTGTCGGCAGGGAACTAGAGCTTCAATGGCTCGACAAACGGCTGTTCGATCGAGACCTCCGGCATTCTCCCATCTTGATTACTGGTGTAGGCGGTGTTGGGAAGACAGCTCTGCTGCGGCAGTTTCTCGCGTCACTACGAATTTCTAGCACACCACTCTGGCTCGACCTTTCGTCATCAGCAGATCCTGAGGTTTTGGGAGAATTCATTGACCATCTCTATAAGCGGCGGTCCCGACACGACTTTATCGTTGTTCTCGATGGTGCCGACGCGCTCACCGACACGGAACTTCAGCACACGGTTGGCCGTGTATTTAATCTCAAGGCGGTCCGCTCGCTCGTCATTGCGACGCGGCGAACGCCGAGTCTTCATCGAGCTGAAACTCTGGCGCTGACAGCTCTTTCTTCGGTGGACGCGGCACGGCTCTTCCAAGCACTCTCATCAAGATCTCTGTCGCAGCAAGCCCTCGAAGAAGCGATTCGGTCAACACATGGTTTTCCGCTCGCGGTATCTCTGCTCGTAGATCTGCTCGCAAATGAAGGCCCTGATGCACTCTCGCAGGTACTTAGTGGTCAACTCTACGACCTCTCAACGACGATCTCAGAACCGTCAACACAACTGGTCACGTCCGTAGTCCCCACGATCATCACGGCGAACGAAGCGCTGGTTACTCGGCTCAAGAAGCAACCAGAAGCCATATACGATCTCCCACCTCGCCGATTTGAGGAAGTGCTTGCGGAACTGCTCACCGATATGGGCTGGGAAGTTGAACTGACACAGGCCACCCGTGATGGTGGAAAAGACATCCTTGCTTATCTCAATACGGATCTCGGGAGGCTATTGTGCCTTGTCGAGGCGAAGAAGTATCGCCGTGATCGAAAAGTTGGCATAGACCTTGTCCGCAAGCTCTATGGAACGTTGTGTGATTCACAAGCGAACAGCGCCATGCTTGTAACCACGTCATCCTTCACTTCAGGGGCAAAAGAGTTCCAGCAAAGGCACAAGTATCAACTTGCATTACGTGAGTATGCTGACGTTGTGCAATGGCTTCAGAACCACAGACCAAATGCGGTCTAACTGAGGCGTCATTGATATTGGCGAGTGAAGAACTGGACTGGAGTAGCTGAGCAGCCAGAAACGGAGTGCCTCTCGCGGCCTTGCCGTGCTGCTTGCCGGAAAACGCAGGAGAGTGGTGACGCTCTTCATGAATGCGATATAGCACAGATTGGCATGGCGGGGGGAAATGCCCGGAAGTTGGTGACGGTTGGGAGGGAGGTGGCGTATCCTGGCGACAATGTCGCCTAAGTTCTTCCTCTGAAAGCGCCGGAACTTGGCGCTCAGACCTCCCCCGTTCCGACCCGCCGTTTGCTTGCTTCGGACGGCCGTTGCTTCTGGAAGACTGGCGCGACCTGCGACGGGCGCTGCGGGAACACCGATCAGCCCGCACGTGGTGCCCGGCGCGGTCCGGCACCACGCCCGCTAGGGCGTGGCTGCAGCCTCTTGTGGTGCGTCTGGCGATATCCGCAAGCGTCACTCCGTGGCCGCGATACCAGTCGGCTGCGAACTTGGCCTTGGCGTACGATTCCCATTTCGCCGCGCCGTTGATGTGCTTGAACCCAATGAACGGCCACGCCTCTTCTCGGCTGGCCACCCGGTAGACAGTGACGCGATTGAGGGTTTCTCGATATTGCTCTGGAATCGCAGGGACTGAAACCTTAACGCCCCCCTCCTCCGACACGCGCGCAGCCAGTCCTGCCTCCCGGAACAGGCGGATAGCAGCCAGGCGGCGGTTGCCCTCAAGCACGACCAGCCACCCGGCCTTCTCCAGGACTATCAACGGCTCGATGTCCAGATATCCGTTCGCCGCAATAGACGACAACAGCTCGCCAAGGTCTTCCCCCTGATACAGCGCCGCGACGACTCCTGCGTCAGTAGCCTGGGCACTCACGCTGACCAATCGGGGGTTGCCGTGATCTAGCACCAGCCAGTCGGTCGGAACGAGGGTCGTTGACCTTAACCGCGTTTCGCTTGGCGCTGCAACTTCGCTGCTCATTTCTCTCGATTCCCGCTCACGCATGCCCCTCCGTCCACAAATCGAACGCCCGCCGACTGGAGAGCCGACTCAAGGTCTCGAACGGTTCGCGGGTAAGGCGTTCTGAGACCGTTCTCAAATGCGGCGATGGTGGTTGGCGCAACGCCTGACCGACGGGATAACTCGGCCTGGCTCCACTGAAGGCCTGCGCGCGCCATACGGCACTGCTCGGGTGCGATTGTCAATTCCGAAGCCACCAAGCGAACCATACCTAAGTCCCCAAGTGAATCAAATCCATTAGCATTGTAGGATTTTTTCAGGCTGCCCTGTATTCGCCAAGCCCAGCCCGCAGCCGTTCTGAGGAAATGCGCCCCGCATAGAAGTCGACCAATTCCTCGAGCGGCGTGACACCAAACGCAGTGCCTTTGCTCAAAGCCCCGCCCCAGCTAAGGCGTGTGAGCCCCGCCGCGAAAACGATCCCTCCCGCCGCGGCGTGGTGTGAGGCAAACGTCACGGCTGTTTAGCGAGGCCCTCCACCCGATCGGGACTTCCTGTGGGGTAGAAAGACCGTGTCGTCGCATTGCCAGGTCTTCAGCCGCCGTTCCGGGATCCCGAACCCCGACCGCAGACCGCAGCCCATGTCGCCTCAGAAACGGCTTATCATGGTGAGTTCTGGCCCGTCCGAGGCTTCGTCACGGTGACCGTTCTGCCCTATTGCCGACCGGTGTCCGACGGATCAGATGAGAAGGCGGACCGGTGTCGAGGTTGAGCAACCTGCTTCGACAGGTGGAGACGCAGGACCCGCAGCTTGCCACCGACCTGAAGCGGGAAATGGATGCGCTGTCCGGGCGGCGCATCCAACCACACCGCGGGCGTGCTGGAAGCAAGCGCAGTCCGGACTGGCAGGAGGACTTGATCGCGGACGTGGCTACGGCGCAGATCCAGGTGGACCGCTCCGCGGCCTGTAAGCGACACGCGGAGAACTACTGTGCGGCCGCCGTACGGCGCGGCCCGTTCGCGCGCCGCCTCGACAAGGGCATCGATAAGACCGGCAACGTCGGCGAGCTCGGCGATGTCTATGTCGAACGCATCGAAGCGCGCGACGTCGAGCGGAAGAAATCAACACGGGCCACCCGACCATCGTCAACGTCCACGAGCAGGGCGCCCTTGGCCCCGAACTCGGACGGCTTCGGGCTGAGACCCTGCAGGTTCCCCGGGTACGCGATCCACGGGCCGCCCTCGTACAGGAACTGGCGCAAGTGCACATGGCCGAGCGCCGAATAGTCCAGCCCGGCGCTCACGAGGTCGTCCACGGAGCAGAGGCTGTAGGGCGCATAGTCGGCGTGCGCGGCTGCATTGCAGTGGAGCACGCCGACCTGGAAGCACTCCGCTCGGTCCCTCCGAAAGCAGGCGCGAGATTTTCCTTGGTCTCGCGCCGCGCGTAGCTGATCCCGTGGATCAGCGCCAGCGTCTGGCCATCACGCTCCACCGGAGCGGTCGCGACCGCTCCTGAACCAACCACCGTGACGCGGTCGGGCCACTTCCGTACCGCCGACCACCCTTCCTCGACCGGGTCGTGATTCCCGTGCACCACGAAGCTCGGTATGCCCGCCTGCGCGAGCCGGTCGAGTCCATTCCAGAAGGCCAGCTGTGCCTGGACGCCCCGTTCCGGGCCGTCGTAGATGTCACCGGCGATAACCACGAACGCCAGGGAGTGTTCCAGCGCTGCTTTGACGAGGTTTTCGAACGCCAGTGTCGTAGCATCTTGGAGTGTGGCGACGAGGCTGGCATCGACACGGCGCATCCCCGTAAACGGCGTGTCGATGTGGAGGTCGGCGGCGTGGAGGAACCGGAAGCGCATAGCACATCCTCACGGGTCGAACGACCGCGTCTGCCCTGCGACCCCGAGCGCTCCAATGTGGCGGACCTCGAGACTGGGCAAACGCTCGGTGGCCCGGTTGACTAGTTTTTGATCAGCGGTGATTACCACCGATGCCGTCACCTCGGCGCACGCCAGGTAGAGACAGTCGTACACCGGATGGTCGATCACCACGGCGATCTGCGCGGCACGTCCAATGAGGTCGCCGCCGGGATGAAGGGTGATGATCTCGGGAAGACTCGCGAGCTCGTCAAAGTACGGCTGCGGGTCCGAGATTTCACCTCGCCGGACCTTTTTCCAGATGATGTTCGCGAACTCAGCGAGCAGGATATCGGGGGCGTGCAGATCGAGCCGATCGCCCAGCAACTGCCGCGCCTCCTCACACTGCGGCTCGGTCACGAACCACTTGATGACGACGCTGGCGTCGACGGTCAGCTTCACCGATCCCGATCCTCGCGCAACAGCGTGACGCTGTCGGTTTGGGGCGTATCAGCAGTCATGGCCGCGATCTGACGCGTCCGCTCGCGAAAATCGGCGATGCGTTTACGACGACCCACCTGTTGCGTCAGCACATGGCGGACCTCTCCCTCCAGTGATCGCTCGTTCGCCTTAGCCTCAGCCTTGAGCCTCTCAATCACCCAATCGTCGAGATTGCGGACTGTCAGATTACCCACGCCCTCTCTCCTTCCCCGGCACACATGCAAACATTATGCTAGCATAATGCGTTCGTAGTAGTTTCTGGCAGACTCGGCATTAATAGCTGCATTTGAGACGGTCCCGAGATTGAGTACGAAGATGGACTACGACGCGCTGGTCACATTCGCACAGGAGCACTTTACCGACGGTCTCGCGTTGGTGGTCGGGTCCGGGTTGTCCGCCGCTGAGGGGATCCCGGCGATGCCCGCGCTGGCAACGCATCTCAGCAAAGGCGCGGACTTACTGACGGAACCAGACGCGACGCTGTGGTGCCAGATCAAGGCTATGCTGGATGCCGGCGGAGGATTGGAAGCGGCGCTGCTTGAGCACCAGCCCTCCGACACGTTGGAGGCCTGGATCGCACAAAGGACATGCGAACTGCTGATGCCGAAGGAACGCGAAGTCATGAGCGCGGTGCTCCAAGGGGATCGCTCGCTTCGCCTGACGACATTCCTGGCCAAGGTGTTGAAGCCGACGAATGGGCTGCCGATCCTGACACCTAACTATGATCGTCTCATCGAGGTGGCATGCGAGATGGCGGGCTTCCATGTGGACACCACAGCCGTCGGGCACTATGCAGGTGCGTTCGACCATATCCGAAGTAGCATGGGATCATGCCGGGGAATTAGAACGAGCGCCAAGATCACCGTCCTCGACCACTTTCCGCGTGCGATCGTCCTGAAGCCGCATGGAAGCTTTGACTGGTACCAATCCGGCAGCGACGCGCGACGTTGTAGTCTGGATCTGAACGCGGAACGGCTCATGATCACGCCCGGCATCAACAAGTACCGGGCTGGCTACAACTCGCCATTCGACAAGCAACGCGACTTGGCCAACGACTACATCAAGCAGGCTGGGCGTCTGCTGGTCGTGGGGTACGGGTTCAACGACGATCACCTGCAAACCCATCTCGTAAAACGGATTCAAGGCGGCACGCCCACGCTGATCTTGAACCAATCGGCTAGCTGGAAGGTCAAGCAGTTGGCGGAGGAATCGCCACGCTGCGTTTGCCTCTCGAAACCGACGGCATGGGCGGGAGTCGCGATGGTGACAAAGGGACACCGATTTGAGCATCAGGGGCACGACTTGTGGGATTTGGGCGTTCTGGCAAAGGAGCTACTGACATGATCGATGTCCCCGTTCTGACGTTCGACGTGCCGAACAAGCTCGGCAAGGTCGCCTCCGTCGACACGAGCCGCGTACTCATCGCAGTGGAAAACGCCGCACTCTTGCCGCGCGCTGCAGTCGGGAGCCTTGTCGCAATTCAGGGAACGACCGCTCAGGAGTTCCTGATCGGCATGACGGAGCGTGTGACCCGGCAGCTCCGCGAGCAGACAGCGCAGCCTGATTCGATGGCACCCACGACGCTCGCGCTGGAGGTCGTGCCGGACGATTCTCTCCGGGCCGTCTTGCTCGGCACCTACCGCACGGTTGAGGGAACCGTCCGCAATCGGTTCAAGCGGGGTACTGATTCGTTCCCACAAATCGACCGCGATTGTTTTCTCATCGAGGGCGGCAACCTTCAGCGGTTCATGGGATTACTGGGCAAAGACTTGGATGAAGCGCAGCGGCTCGAACTCGGTCACTTCGCCATAGACCACTCGGCCACCGCGATCGCCAACGGCGATCGCTTCTTCCAGAGGCACGCGGCGATCCTCGGCAGTACCGGCTCGGGCAAGAGCTGCGCGGTGTCGTTGATCCTGGAACGTGCACACGCCCGCAAGCACGCGAACATCATCGTGTTCGACATGCACGGCGAGTACGCCTCGCTCGCGAACCCGACCGCCCTTGAGGACGGCACGGTGCCACTCTCTATTGCCACCGTGTTCAAGATCGCAGGTCCTGGCGATCTCGCCAAGCCACCGGAAAACGCACTCTTCCTACCGTACTGGCTCCTGAACCGGGAGGAGATGCTGTCGATGATCTTGGACCACAGTGATCAGAACGCGCCCAATCAGGCCGCTCGATTTACAACGCATGTGCGGAAGTTCAAGGATACGACCCTGAAGGACGAGAAGCAGGAGACGGTCCGGGCAACATTCACCGTAGATTCGCCCGTGCCCTACAAGCTCACCGATCTCCTCGAAAAGCTGCGAGAGGACGACACGGGCATGAAGCCTGGGGCGAGAGAGCGGAGCCAGATCAAGGGAGATTGGAACGGGAAACTGACGCGGTTTGTCTCCCGCCTCGAAGCCAAGGCGGAGGATCGCCGGTACGGCTTCCTGTTCAAGCCGCCAGAGGCTGCTCTCAAGTACGACTGGCTCGCGAAGCAAATCGTAAAGCTGCTTGCCCCGGGCCAGGGAAAGCACGGCATCAAGGTGGTGGATTTCTCCGAAGTGCCGTCGGATGTGCTCCCCGTCGTCACAGGCGTATTTGCACGACTGCTGTACGATGTGCAGTTCTGGATGCAGCCGGAAACGCGAACGCCGTTCGTGTTCGTGTGCGACGAAGCCCATCTGTACTTGCCGGTCCGCGAGGGCGCTGGTGCGGTCGAGAAGCAGGCCCTCTATTCCTTCGAGCGCATCGCGAAGGAAGGCCGAAAGTACGGCGTCTCCCTGCTTGTCGTCAGCCAGCGCCCCTCGGACGTGAGCCGAACCATTCTCAGCCAGTGCAACAACTTCCTCGTCCTGCGCTTAACCAACGATCAGGACCAGAATGTCGTCCGTCGCCTCATACCTGATTCGCTGGCGGGTGTCCTCGACGGCTTGCCGCTGCTCGACACCGGTGAGGCCTTGTTATTGGGTGACGCGATTCTCCTCCCCGCCCGGATCAAGCTGAAATTCCCAACCATCGAGCCGCTGAGCCAGACCCGCAACTTCTGGCAGGAGTGGGGCGAAATGGCCCCGGACTCCGCAGCAGTTGCAGTAGCAGTCGAAACGCTACGCCGGCAGTCTCGCACGGAGGGAACGTGATCAGCAGTATCCACACGCACCCCGCCGCTGCGAGTGGGCGCAGTCATAAGCAGGGTCGGATCGGCGCGGATGAGACGTGTTGCGCCGTGCCCCGCGCGGTGAGCGGGGGCCATCGGTGTCCCGGAGCCAAAATCATACGTTGGGGGAGAGGGGCTCCGCCATGTTTAGGAACACCTGATTACACATAAGACTCATCCGACTTTAGAAGGCGGCACGGCATCGGTGGAGTGTTCGCCGAGGCGTACACGAGGCGCGGGACAAGATCGGCGAGCTGGTAGCGCGGCACGTGCTTGGCGTCGATCGCGTGGTAGGTGCCGTCGATGGATCGCTTGACATTGCCGAGCATTGTGTTGACCCACCGGAGGCGCAATGGCCATTCGTTTAGTGAATTTGGGCGTTCGGTTAAGGGGAAATGGGGATATCCAGCGCGGAAGCAGCGGATTTTGGAGACGTCAGGCTGAGGTTGGGGCCGGAGCGGGCTTGCGGGACCTCCATTGGCTGACGGGCCTGTGCGAGAGGCGCGGGTAGGAGCGGTTCGAACGCTTCCGCTGGCGGCAGGTGGCGACGCTGGCGAGGATGCTGGAGACGGTCTCGCTGAGCGTGGCCGCGTAGGCCAGGAACAGGCCTTCGAGGTGACGGCCGACGGTGCGCAGTCCGTTGCGGAAGTTCGCCTGCAGCGGCTCCTTGCCCGCCGCGGAGCGGAAGTCGGCCTCGGACTGGTTGGTGAACAGGCGGGTCATCGCGACGAGGCTGAAATGGGCGCTGAGTTCCTGGCGCACCAGGCGCTCGCTCTGGCCGTGGAACTGCTCCACCTGGAGCATGGTTTGGGAGACCTTGTACAGCTCCTCGACGCCCCAGCGGGCATGGTAGAGGTCGGCGAGGGCCTGCCGGGGATAGCGGCGGGAGTCGAGCAGAGTGGTGGCGAGCAGGTACTCGGTGTCCCCGGCGGTGTAGCGGACGAGGCGCACGCGACAGGGCTGGAAGCCGGTCTCGGGCTGCTGCCGGCGGGCGCTGTCGGAGGGCAGCACGGTGAGCAGGCCGTCTTGGCGGCCGGAGCGGCGGAACTGCTCGAAGACGGTGTTGGCGTCGGCCTGGAGGCGGAAGACGGCGTGCAGGCCGCGCGCGCGGTGGGCGTGCAGCAGGCGGAAGGAGTAGTAGCCGCGGTCGTAGACGACGACAGCGGAGGGAGCGAGGGCGGACAGGTGGGCCAGGGCCAGACGGCGCTCGTCGCCGTGGGCGGCGAGGTCGAAGTCGACGGGCAGGCGGGAGCGCAGGCGGAACAGGCAGCTGAGCAGGCCTTGGGGGTAGTGCGAGCCTGCGTGGGGAAGGCGGTAGCCGTCCTCGAGCAGGGGGCGGGGCAGAGTGAGCTTGGAGCCGTCGACGGCGAAGGCGCGGTGGCCGCGCCACAGCGTGCGGGGATCGTCCTGGGGGGTGCGCCGCAGGATCGCGCGGTGGATGCGCACGAACAGCTCGTCGTGGACCTTGTGGCGGGCAGCGTGCATCGCGGCCTGCGAAACCGGCGCGGGCTGGGGCAGGGGGATGTCCAGGGCGCGGCACTGCTGCCACAGTTCCCGCAAGGTCGGGCCGTACCCCTGGCGGTTGGGCGCGAACACCAGGCGGAAGACGAACAGCACCACCAGCAGGGTGTTGAGCACCCGTCGCCGCCGCATCCAGAGCGCATCGTGCTCGTTCGCCAGCTGCACCACCGCCTCCAGGATCTGCTGCCACATGGCGGTGAAGCGCTCATCCGGCTGCGGCCGCGGTTTCGATTCCGGCTGCACCGGACGCGGCCTCGACACGCTCGACGGGGTCCCCCTCAGCACCTGCTGCCAGTCCGGCCGCAGCGGGTACAGGTACACGTCCTTGGGCGCCTTGGCTGGCTGGTCCCCCTTGGCCTTGCGGCCCCGTGTCTGGCCCACCCGCTCCCAGTTCGACGCCCGGTAGCAGCTTCCGCGGTGGAGCTGCGGATCCACATAGGACTCGACCAGAACCGGCCGGGAGCCGTGCCGCTGCTGCCAGTCCTCGGGCAGTTGCCGCAGCGTCAGCCCCAGCACGTGCGAGGCCAGGTTCTTGACCTGCACCCAAGGCAGCAGCAGATACCTTGAGTTGCGCACCACCCGCTCCAGAGGCTTGCGCTGGGCCGGGCCCTGCCAGCCGATGCGCCGGTCCCGGCAGGCCAGATCGCGGGCCGCGAAGTCGAACAGCAGGCAGCCCAGCAGACGCCCCTGGCGGTCGCGCAGGTGCGCGCCGATCGGCTGGCGGTAGCCGAGGTAGTGGTAGCGCTGGACCCACTCGTTCCACTCCGCCACCGCGGACGGCTCGCGGACCGGCTCCAGCCGTAGCGGCCTCAACGCGGCCAGCGGCCCCTCGATGGGCGCCTGCGGGTCGGAGCGGGCCGAGCTCGGGACCGGCTTCTGCGGGCCCCGCCCGGGGTTCTGCTTCGGCGGCAGCGTCAGGATCCCGAGTTGTTCGAGTTGCGCGAGCAGGCCCCTGGCCAGCTGGATGTGATTGCTGCCGTTGGGCATGTGCCAGCCGAGATGCTCGCAGAGGGTGTGGCCGAGTTCGGTGCGGCTCAGCTTGGGGAAGAGGCCGACGGTCTCCTGGATGTCGGCGATCTGGCGCCGGGTGAGGCGCTTGCCGAGAAAGGTGGTCGACTTGAGCTGCTCAATGCGGGGGTCGATGCTGGGGGCGGCATGCATCCACAACCAAGCTGACAGATCTGGGCGGGAAAGTTAAGCCCCTGCGGGGAAAAACTTTGGGGGGATACTAACGTCCTTGGAATCAACGAACTACACTTCCTTGGTGACCTCCACTGTCTTAACAGCAAACCGAATGCCATTGACCGGAGGCGGTGTTCCTCGCAACTGCCCGGGCCCCCGCCCGTGACAGTCGCGACGTGCTCGCAGCCGGCCTCGGCGACACCCCGGAAGCAGGCCAAGCCGTCGGATTGCACCCTGGTGCCCGGTGGGAGGTGGCGTGCGGCCCACTCTCGCAGGACGGCCTTGCGGAAGCCCTTGACGCGGCTCATGCGCAGCTTGTGGGGCCGGCCGGCCGCGCTGGCCACGGCGCTGCCCGCCCCAATAGGCGTCGTCCACTTGCACGATGCCGGCCAGCGGGACGCGCTCGTCGCGCCCGCCCCGAGCCGTCGTATCGAAGCGGGACCACCCGAACCTCCCCCGATCGGTCCCGTCGGGCAGCAACTCGCGCAGGTCGCGCCACCTTGAGGTCGGCCGGAACAATGCTCCGACCCATGGCAGGCCGTGCCATTCCCGGTCGCCCGCTAGCAATCGGCTGCCCCTGCGCCCGACCTTCGCCTTGAGGACGGCCTCGGTCTGGCGGACGATTTGCCCCGGGGTTTCGAGGAAGCAGTGGTGCAGACGGCCCGCGGCGGCGGCGTGGGTTCTCGCCGCGACCTGGGCCGGATGAGCGCGCCGCACTGGAGCACGAACTCCTAGCGCGGTTCCCGTGGCGACGGCCAGTGGCGGGCGGCCATGCCGAAGTCGTTTGGCGACGACCTTATCATCCTGAACCACTACAGCCTCGCAGCAGGCTCTGCGGGAGGGCGAAAGTACCGCCGTAGGAGGGCGGCGACCAGAATGCCCCGGAGTTCTGGGGCGTAAAGGCCCCAGAGGCCCTGTTCGAGGCCTGCGACCTGCTGAGCCCGGAGCACAAGTTTGACGCGGTCGTCGTCGACGAGGGGCAGGACTTTCACGAGCTGTGGTGGACGAGCCTCGAAGAGGTCTTCCGGAATCCCGGCAGCGAAGCCAGCTACTACGTCTTCTACGACCCGAAGCAGAACCTCTATGTCGACAATCCGTCCCTGCCCGAGGAACTCGGCAGGCCGTACGAGCTGACGGTCAACTGCAGGAACACGGCCCGCATCGCCGTACACTGCGCCTCGCTGGCGGGATACGAGAATAAGGTTCGAGACGGTGCGCCCCTAGCGGTAGTTTACTGAAACCTTCCTTCGGCGCGAGGGGGCGCACGACTAAGGCATTGCAGCCAAAGCTGTTATGAATCCGCGTCCCGGCGGACCCTGTATTACCCTATTATAAATTTCCCGCATTTAACTGCGTTTCATGCTTGACATCCGACTTCACCCTATCTAGTATTACCCTATATGGCCTCCATCGTCGGCAAAAAGAAGCACAACAAGACCTACTACTACGTCGTCACCTCCGGCCGTGTCGACGGCAAGCCTCGGATCACCCACCAGACCTACCTCGGCAGCGCCGAGCGCCTCGCCCAGCTCGTCCGCGCCAAGGCCGCCGCGGTCCCCCTCGAGGCCACCGCCCGCGCCTGCGGCCTGCCCGCTGCCCTTTGGCAGGCCGCCCGCCTCTCCGGCGCCCTCGACGCGCTCCTCTCCGTCTGGCCCGCCCCCGCCAGCGGCCCCTCCATTCCCCATTTCCTCCTGCTCGCCGCTTTCCACCGCATCTGCGCCCCCGGCCCCAAGACCGCCGTCGCCGACTGGTACCGCCACTCCGTCCTCGCCGACCTGTGGGGCTTCTCCCCCCGCCGGTTCAGCTCTCAGGCCTTCTGGGATCACTTCGACTCCATCGACGTCCACGACTCCCTGCGGGAACCGCAGCCGGACGCTCTCGAGCGCGCCCAGCTGGCCCTGCTCAAGGCCTTCCGCGCCCGCGGCCTGGCCAGCCGCCGCGTGCTGGCCTACGACACCACCAACTTCCATACCTGGATCGCGACCACCAACACCCGCAACCAGCTGGCCCAGCGCGGGCACAGCAAGCAGAAGCGCCACGACCTGCGCCAGATCGGCCTCAGCTACGCCCTCGACGGCGAGCACGGCCTGAGCTTGTGCCACCACGTCTACCCGGGCAACGTCACCGACCGCGACGAGTTGCCGGCTTGCCTCGGGCGCAGCACGCGGCTGCTCGACGGGGCTGCCATCCCGCGCGAGAGCGTCACGCTGGTGCTGGACAAGGGCAGCGCGGCCCTGGCCAACACGCTGGAACTGCAGGACAGCGGCCTGGGCTGGATCGCGGCGCTGCCCTGGAACCAAGCGCCGGCCTCGCTGCGCGCGCGCCCGGTGGCGGAGCTGGAACCGCTGGACGGGGAGCCCGGCGTGTCCGTCGCGGCCGAGCGCGCGCTCGTGCACGGTGCCGAGTACCTGGGCGTGGTGCGCCACTCGGCGGGTTTCGCGGCCGAGCAGTTCCAGAGCCTAGGCACGTCCCTGGCGAAGGCGACCAAGTCGCTGCGCGCCCTGGCCCGCGAGATCTCCGCGCCCCAGGATCGGCACACCGAGCAGGGCTTGCGCCGCCGGATCCAGCGCTGGCTGCAACCGAACTTCGTCGCGCAGGTGCTGAGCTACGAGCTGCGACGGGCTACGGACCGTCGCTGGGACTTGCAGTTCGCCGTCGACACGGACGCTCTGCAGCGCCTGCTGGGGGAGCGTTTCGGGCGCACCACGCTGGTGACGAACCGGCTGGACTGGACGGCCGCCCAGGTGGCCGCGGCCTATCACGGGCAGCAGCACGTGGAGCGCGTCTTCCGGGGCCTGAAGGGCGGGGAGTGGCTGGGCTGGGAGCCGCTGCACCACTGGACCGACAGCAAGATCCGCGTGCATGCGTTCTACTGTCTGCTGGGAGTGTCGCTGCTGCAGTACCTGCACCAGCAGGCCAAGGCGGTCTGGCCGACCCTAACCATGGAAGGGCTCAAGCACGAACTGGGGCAGATTCAGCGCATTGATCTGCTGTATCCGCCCTTGGGTGAGAAGGGACCGCCGCGGGTCGCGACCGTGACGTCGAAACAGACGCTGACGCAGGCTGCCCTGGCCTCCGAATTGCAACTCGACGAACTGCTCAAAACGGTTAGTGGGTAATACAGCCCGCCCCTGTCTAACCGCCTCGGAATCAGTGCGTTACGATTCCAAATCCTCGCCCGCTAGTAAAGTACCGCTAGGCGACGAACCCGCGGTTGTTCGGGTTCCAGCGCTGGCGGGTGCCTTTCGGGAGGCGGGCCGACGGGTCAGGGCTCTTTGCATGCCCGGACAGGGCGGACTGGATCGATCCCAGGTCGCGGTGCTGGCCCCCAGTTCGACGCGAGGCCAATGTCCGGACAGGTTCGGCACCGTTCCGCTGACCACGGAACTCGAATCGTGGAACGCACGAAGAGGTGTGCTGATTTCTTCGTGGCGGCGCTTCAAGGGACTGCAAGCGGACGCAGTGGTGATCATCGAGACGCCGACCTATGGCGGCAAGAGGAGCGATACAGACCGTTACGTAGCGCGGTCCCGCGCGAAGCACCGTCTGACGGTCATCGAGGCCCAGGAGCAGTGATCTTTCGCGACGGGGACGGCTTCAACGGTCGCCGTGCCCAGCTACGTATTCCGGTAGCAACCGGCGGATGCGGCCGCTCTTTCAGCACCGATTCGAGGTGCCGTTTCAATGTCAACCGAAAATTGCACACATTGGGGGGTATGTCCGCCGCGGGTTTCGCTGATTCGCCTCTACCATTTCGGCTTGGATTCGGGCGGCAGACGGCGAGAGCGGAGCGCCCACAGCCCGCCGTCATGACTTCATCCCCCAGAACGGCAGCCCACTCCTCGAAGCCCTTGTTCGAGGTCAGCACGGTCGAAGCCCGCTCATGGCGCGCATTGACGAGCTGGAAGAACAGCACGGCCCCGTCCCGGCAAAGGGCAAAGGCCTTGCCATGTCAGGACTCTCGTCCAAAGAGATCGGGGCCAGCGGCGGCCATGCGCTTGCGACCGCCGCGTGTGGGCCTGGGCACGGGGTTCTTGGCCTCGGATCTAGCACGGGCGTGGTTTTCCGCGAGTAGGCGCTTTAGCACTTCGCGACGGGCGGCGGGGCTGACGGTGTAGCGGACACGGTCGTTTTCGGGGAGGGTTTCGACCTCGTGGAAGCCGTGTTCCAAGTCAAGGTCCTGCCAGCCGTAGGTGTCGCGGACTGCGTTGTCCAGTGCGACGTGCAGCTGGCGCAGTGCGAGCAGGGCCTCGAAGGCGGTGGCCGCAGTGTCGGCGTCTTTCTTCGAAACTTGGGCGACCGTCTCGGCCGACAGGTCGCGGGCGTGGAAGAGGTTGTAGATCTTGGTCAGGCCGAGCCAGAGGGATTGCATCAGCGCCTTGCGGTGCGCGTGGTAGCGCTCGCCGAGTTTCGCGAGGCCGGGGTCGGTGGTCTGCCAGAGCCCGGCGGGGAAGGCGAAGGTGTTAAAGCACTTGGAGGGCGAGTAGCGGAGATCTTGTTTCAGCGAGCCGCTGTACTTGCGGGCCCAGACCTCGTGGAGGGTGGACTGGACCACGGTGAAAAGATCCCAGCGGTCGGTGGAGAACACGTAGAGTGCGTCACTGTATACGTAGTCAGTGGGCACTGCCGAGAAGCTCAGGTGCTTGGTTGTGCGAGCGGCGACCAAGCAGCGGGGAAGGTAGCGGAGCCTCGCCTGCATCTCCATGCGAGGCCGTAGAAAACGCCACCAGAATTTCCTGCCGCCTTTGTCCTTCTGGGCTTCTCGCTCTGGTTTGACCCTCTCGTCCACGACCGAGAACGGATCCGGATACTCTCGAGCCCGCTCCATTGGCCAGTCACGAAAATTGATAATGCTGCGGCCGGGCGCCTGGTCCGGTTCGTTGTTGAGCTCCTTTCCGTTGATGATCGGCATGATCACCTCGGCGTTGCGCGAGTCGGATGCGCGCATTCGCTCGGCATCGTCGTGGGTCAACAGAAACCCGTCACCGAGAAAAATGGAGCCTTGGAACACCCGGTCGCGGCTCTCGACCAAACTGCGTGGTTCCCCGAGGTTCTCCCCCTCCTCGAAAAAAGCGTTGATGCTGGTGGCAGGCTGGTTGTCAAGCACTCTCCGGCCATTCCACTCCCCCTTGTGCATAGCAAGCAGGGACACCACGAGGTTGGCGGCGCCCGGCCACTTCATGCCGCGCACCGCCATGTTGATCTGTGCGCCTGCGGCGAGGACCTGTTCCAGACCGTCCTTGCGGACATCGCCATCAACGATGGAGTTGGTGGTGATGATCGCGGTGAAGCCGCCGTCCCGGAGCAGTCCGTGAATGCGGCGAAGGAAATAGACCACCAGTTCGCTCAGGCCGGTGGGCGCGAACCGCCACTTCATGCACTCACAGAAGGCATAACCGTAGGTGCCACTTAGCGCCTGCCCGCCCAAGTACGGTGGGTTCCCCAGGATGCAGTCGAACCCGCCACGGTCCATGATCTCCGGGAATTCAAGGAACCAATGGAAGAAGCGCCTCTGCTCGCTCAGGGAACGGGCGGCGTCGGCGCGGCGCCCTTGCGGCGCCAGCTGGCCGCGCCAGTAGCTGCGGAACACGCCGTCGGTGACGAGCTTCGCCTCGTTGCCGGGCAACTTCGGGATGTAGAACTGCGCCACGGGAATGTCCCCGATGGCCCGCAAGAGGCCCGCGTGCTCGCCCAGGGATAACGCGGCGAACCGTTCCTTTTTCGCATCGATCTGGGCGGGAGTCTGCTCCGGCAGGGCCGAAAGCAAGTGCCAGTCTTCGAGCACCGCATAGAGGCGGCCGCGCAGCTCGGGGGTGAAGTCGAGGGACGCCTGCTTCTGGTGCCGCAGATCCTCCTTGTTCTTCTTGCGGTAGGCCGCCGCGACTTCCTTGTCGTCGCCGGGCAGCGTCTTGAAGGCCTCCGTCGGCACGCCCTGGCCGAGTTCCTCGCGGCGGGCGAAGCCGACGATGGCGTTGCCGCACTTGACGTGGTGGTCGAGGAAGTTGAGGGGCTGGCCGGGGATGTGCGCCTCGACCCACAGGGCCACCTTGCACAGCTCCACCGCCAGCGGATTCAAGTCGACCCCGTAGATGCAGTGGCGGATGGCGTCGCGCAGGGCGGCACGGTAGGCCGGCGGTGAGGGCTGCTCTTCGCCGGTGCGCACCACCGCCAGCTCGGTGCCGATGCGGCGGGCGGCAGCTAGCAGGATGTGGCCCGAGCCGCAGGCGATATCGGCGACCCGCAGTTCAAGCAGGGCGGCCTCGGGATCGTCGGCCTTGAGGCGCTCCGCGATCAGATGGTCGAGCGAATGCCGGATCAGCGGCTGGACGAGGTCGTCGGGGGTGTAGTGGGAGCCGGTGGCGGCGCGCTTGCCGCCCCGCCGGAATCCAAACCGCAGCTCGTTTCCCTCGCCGACGAACTCCGGCTCGTACTCCAGCAGGCCCTCGTAGACCGAGCCGAACTCCTCGACGTTGAGAGCGGCGTAGTTGACGCGGATGAGCTGACCTCTGTCCGGATGTCGGTACAGGCCGAGGGAGCGCAGGCAACCGAGCAGCACGTCGTTGCTGAGCGTGCAATTGGCGAGCGAACTCACGGCCTCGGCCGAAAAAAGATCGCCTGCCAAGGGTGCGATGCCGAGCTTGGCACCCGGACCGTCCGCCTCGAAGAGACGGAAGCAGGCCTGCAGCGCGAGCCAAAGGTCGTGGCGGCGCGTGTTGTCGAGATAGCGTTTTTCCGAGAGGCGACGCAGGCGCGCGACGCTGTAAAACTTACGGTAGATGTCGCGCCGTGCCCTCGGTGTGTCGGTCGGGAACACCAAGTCGCGCTCCTCGATCACCATCAGGAAGAGCAGGCGGTAAATCAGTCGCAGCAACTGCTGGTAGTAGTGACCGGCCTCAAGGCCGCCGTTGGCGGCGGCCGCACGCAGGGCGTCGTTGTCGCGGTGCGAGAGGAAGCCGCTGCCAAAGTCGAGGATTGCCTGTTCGACCGCCTTGCTCAGCCCCTCGCGGATGCGGGCGCCCGAGTCGAGGGAGTCCTGGTGGTAGCGCTCGATCAGGCTCTCAGCCGCAGTGTCGTTGGTTAGCGGCAGGCGGGTGGCGTGGAGCAGCCGGTAGAGGACGGCAAAGTCCGCAAAGAGGCCGTCTGTGAAGATGCGGTCGAGGTCGAACTCAAGGTAGCTCTGCTTGACCAACCGTGAGCTGTCGCGGAGTAGGCGCAGCACGTGACCGTCGGTGACCAGACCGTAGAGCTGATCGTGCAGGTTCAGGAACTCCTGCACCAGTGCGTGGGCCGACATGCGGCGGGTGGCGTTGGCCGGCTTTTTGTCGAGGCCTGCCGGGTCGCGGGCGCCGATGATCTGCACCGGGGCGTCCGCCCGGTTGGTCGCACGGTGGCTGATGACATAGATTCGTCCATTGAACTCGGTGCCGCGGGGCTGGTACTCGATGTCGTAGCCAAGCAAACCCAGCAAAGGGACCATCCAGAGATTGCGAGTCTCGGTGGTGGCCTTGCTGCCCTCTCTTACCGTCTCCAACTTGCGCTGGAAGATGCGCCAGTAGTCCTGAGCGTCGGCCCAGGCACGCGCGATCTCGTCCTTGACCTTGGTGCCCGCGTCTAGGGCGAAGTCGGACGGCCGCTGACCGGGGAGTTCTTCAGTCTGCCCGAGAATATCGGGCGAGAGAATGGCGCCTTCGATGCGGATGCTGGGGTAGTTCACCCCGAGCCCTCCGGCAGCAGGACGTACATCCCCATTAGGTCCATGGGCAAGATGGGATAGACGACTTGGTAGCGTTGCCTATCCATTAGCGCGCTGAAGCGTTCGTGGGCGGCGACAAGGCGCTTGGACTGCCCCTCTGCCAGTTCCTTGAAAGCCTCATCCAGGCGACCGAGGAGGCTCAGTTCGTTCTCGAGGAAACTCGCCCGAGCTTGCAGGCTGAGGTTACTGCTGGCGCGAGCTCTGCGCAGTAGCGCACGCGCCTGCTGGTGGTCGAGGTGCTCGCGCTCGCCGAGCGTGCCCCGCCAGCCCCAGAGGAGCATCTCCTCGGCGACGATCTGGTGACCGGCCCCGCCCTGCCGGATGACGTTGCGGCAGCGGAAGAGCAGCAGCGTGGTCTTGGTCTCAACCTGCTTGGTGCGGATGACGGCGGCGCGGGCCGCGCGCCTGCCCTCGCGGGCGACAGTGTTGGCCATAATCAGCTGGCAGAGCTGCTCGACGAAACGGTGATTGCGGCCGAGGTAGTGATAGCCGTCGGGCGTGGGTGACTCGAAGCTGACCTTGACGTGCTGGCCCTCAGGCAGAATGTCGCTGAGCTGGACCGGCAGATTGCCGGTGACGATGCCGAAGCCATTCTTCTCGGTGGTGATCTGGACGCCGAAGAGGGTGGGGAGTGCAGCAGTCACGAAATCCTTCACCACGCCAGGATCACCGATGGCCTCGTCCACGGCGCCCAGGTCTTCCTCGATCTCCGGCGCCTTGATGGCGTTCTGGGCGAAGATGCTGCGGGATGCCTTCTCACGCTCGGCGGCCTCGTCGATCTTGCGCGTGATGTTCTCCTTGGCCTCGGTGGCCTCGTCGAAGTCTCTGAAGTCGAAGAGCGTGCCCTGTTGCGCCGTCTGGCGCGTCTGGATGCGGCGGTCCGGGTTCAGGAGCAGCGCCTGGGTGATGGTGTCGATGATGCTCTGCGAGTTCTCGGGAAAGGGCACGTTGATGCCGGTGACGCGCTTGATCTCACGCACCTTGCGCAGCAGGACGTCGAGCACGATGCCGTCGATGGGGTTGTCGGCGCCGTAGAGGAGGCAGGTCTTGACCTCGGGTGCCTGCTGCCCAAAACGGTCGACGCGGCCCTCGCGCTGCTCGAGACGATTCGGGTTCCACGGCAGGTCGTAGTGGAGCACTGCCGTGAACCACTCCTGCAGGTTGATGCCTTCGCTCAGGCAGTCTGTGGCGATCAGGATGCGCGGCCAGTCACCGGCCATCCCTTCGATGCGCTGTTTGCGCAGGTCGTCTGGGTCTTCGCTGGTGACAACCTGCAGGTCCAGGCGCGGGATCTTCGCGGCCAGCCGCGTGCCCATATGCTCGCCTAGGTAGTTGGCAGTTTCGATGTAGCGGCAAAACACCACGGGGTGGAAGCCGTTCAAGATCCAGTCCTCAAGCACGATCGACGCGGCGTAGAGTTTCTGATCATCCTCGGAACCGGCAAAGGCTTCGAGCCGCTTGGAGAAACTGCGCAGCTGCCGACGTTGATGATCGGTCCAGTCCCCTTGCTCCATGACCTGGGTGGGCGCGATGTCGGTCTCCACGCCGAACTCCATGTCGCCGACCGGATTGAGGGCGGCATCGCCTTCGTCAGCCGCCGCATCGTCGGCCTCCACCTCCACCACCAGCTTGTCGAGGCGGGTAGCGAGCATCTTCACCCCGGCGCCCGGACTGGACATGACGCCGCGAAGCAGGCCGAGCGCCGTCCAGTACTGAACGCGTTTCTTCTTCCGCCCTGAATCTCCGGGTGAGACGAGCTTGCGGGCGAAATCCAGCACGTCGTTGAAGAACTCGGCGTAGGCGGGCGACAGGTCGTAGTTCCACTCGATGGTGTCCCGGTCGGGGAATGGCGTGTCTTCCCCCATCCACTTCTCCACGTCGGCTCGCTTGCGCTGGACGAAATGCCTAGCCAGGGTGCGGCGCTCGGACTGGTTGGAGTTCGGCAGGTCGAGCGTCTCGAAATCGGGCTTGAGCAGGCCCAGCAAGGAATGGAACTCCTCTGGCTTGCCGCTGTGGGGCGTCGCCGTGAGCAGGACCATGTGCTGATCGGGCTTGTCGGCGAGGTCGCGAAGCAGGTGGTAACGCTGCTGCTGCGCTTTGGAGGCGCCGGCGGGGCGCGTGCATGTGTGCGCCTCGTCGACAATGATCAGGCCCGGGCACTGTTCGACGAACACCGCGCGGCGGCTGTCCGCCTTGATGTAATCGATGCTGATGATCTGGTAGGGGTAGTAGTCGTAGACGCTCGTGTCCCCCTGGATCATCCGGTCCAATCTCGCCTGGGTGTTGGAGCGGATGATGACGGCCTCGATGCCGAGCTTGGCACGGAACTCCTGCTGCCACTGGTCGCAGAGGTGCGACAGGCAGATCACGGCAAAGCGCTTCACGCGGGCGCGCTCCATCAACTCGCGCACGACGAGAAGGGCCTCCACGGTCTTGCCGACGCCGACGTCATCGGCGATCAGCAGGCGGACGGTGTTCTGCCGCAGGGCCATCACCAGCGGCACGATCTGGTAGGCGCGGGGGCGGAAGGAGAGCTTGGCGAGGGCCCGGAACGGCCCGGCTCCGTTGCGGAAGGCCAGACGGGCGGCGTCATAGAGAAGGCGAGCCGTCGAGATGTCGCCAAGATCCTCCGCGACGGGAGACGCGAATCGGGCATCTTGCGGGAGGTCGCCCGCGATCTTGAGCGGGAGGTAGATTCCGGTGGTCTCCTCGTCGGAGCCGCCCAGCGGTTTGACCACGAGCAGGTTGCGGTCGTCGGATGGCAGCACGACCCAGTCGCGTCCGCGCAGGGAAACGAGCTTGCCCGGTTGCAACGACGTACTCATCGAACCTTCCTGAAGATGTCGGGACGTTGGGCAATTTTGGTGCCGAGATCTTCGCGGAAGTGCCAGGACCAGACCTCGTCGCCACTGGCAATGATCAGCTGCCGCTGTTCGTCGTCGCGCTCGCGCACTTGCGGCTCGTCATGGGGCGATCCGTCGCAGAAGACCCAGACCCGCGGCTCGTAGTAGAAGTCCGGCTGGCAGTATATGCCTGGAACGCGCTTCTGGGCGGCGTCGGGCAACCGCAGTCCGTTCTGGTAAAGGTGTTCGATGAACGCGCGCTCGGTCGACGAGTTGGGGTCCAAGCAGCGGAGCATGTGCTGGTACTGTTCCTCGTAGTCCTTGTAAGCAGCGCTTGCCTGGACCTCGATGTCGGCCAGCCTGAGTTTGCCGAGCGCGTCGCGGATCAGGAATCGGTCCAGCCGCTGGTGGTCGCGCTGGTTGTAGTAACTCATGAGGTCCTCGTAGGACGCCGGCGCCTTGTACTCCTGATCGTCGAAGCGGCAGACATACTCGGCCGTCTCGATAACCTTTCGGAAGGTCGCCACGTCCTCGACGAACTGGGAGAGAATCCCCAGGCTCCCCTCGGCTGCCTCGTAGAGGAGAATGTTGGGGCACCCAGGATCGCCCATCGCACTCACGCCGATCTCGTTCGGTTCGACCTGGAACACGGATTCGATTGCCCGCTTGAGCGCGTGTTGCAGGGTGATGACGCCGTCGGACTCCAGGCCCAGGGCCTGGATGGGCTCGATATAGAGCGCGTCGGCGAGATTGGAAGTCCAGAGCTTGACGATTCGGCATTGCTCGTGGGCGTCGGAATCCGGCTCTGGCATCGAGCTGTGCCAGTTGCCCGAGGTCATCCCCATCGGAAAGCCCTCGGCCTTCTGGGATCGCCAGCCCTTGTTCAGGCTTACGAGGCGCGCTGCCGGTATGAAGCGAAGATTGAGCAGGTGGCTGTCGCCCGCCCGGGCCACCGCCCTGCGAATGCTCGCGAAGTCCCCCCCGTCGACATGGAAGAACGACTCAACCTGATACCCGCGAGAGATGCGTTCCTCCTCCTCACAGGTAATACGGGCAGTTTCTTCGCCCCGCGACTCGGCCATCTCGAGCAGGTCGTGCAAGTGCTCCTTGTTGGCGTTGTCGCTCAGATCGAGGTCCGAGAAGGGGCAGATTTCCAGATCGCTCTGGTCGCCCGTCAGGAAGTAACCGGCCCGCTTGCTGATCTTGGCATCCGTAAGTGACGATTCCGCGTCCTGGATAACCAACTGCGAAACTCGGTACTTGCGCCCGTTGTGATAGATGACGTTGAGTGGGCCGAATTCGCGCAGAGCAACGGAGCGCGGGCGGGAGATATACTCGCCTACCGTGCTGCTGGTGGGCACGAAGATCCGCAGTGGCAGGCGTGTGAAGTTGTAGCCCGGGAGGAAGCCTTCGGAGGCCAGATAGCGGTAGGGATAGAACTCGCTGAGTTCCTTGGAACCGCCTTGGTCGTTGCGTAGCAGGTTGAGCTGTCGGTTGGCCTGGTCCTGCAGCCGCTTGTATCTCCTGTACTCGTCGCTTCCCACCCTGAGACGGCCCGACTCGATCGGCTGCGTGGCGCGGGTCAGGAGCGCGAGGGCGGACTGGTACATCTTACGCCAGCGGTCCATGGCGCCGTCGAGGTGCTCCGCGAGGTCGCGCAGGTTCTGGTTGACCCAGTCGTCGGAGTACCAGTCGTTGGATGGCCGCTTCAGTTCTTCGGCGAAGTCGGCGATCACGCGCCGGAAGGTCGCCTTGATCGAATCAAAGGTCGTCAGTCCGATCTTCAGCCCTTCCACGACGCCGGGAGAGAGAGGCATCGCCGGGTTGCCGTCCGCGATCAGCCGCATCAAGGACGGCCGTTCGCCTCCCCCGGCTTCCAGGCCGGGCAGCCCGATGGCGCCAATGGTGAGGGCATGAAGGTGCGTGACCAGCAGCTCGCGGTTACACAGGTCGATCCGTGGCGCTTGGACGGCCCCGGCCACCAATTCAGCCTGGTGCTGGAAGTAGTGACGGTCGTGGGCCGAGAATCCCGAGCAGTAGGTGAAGACGAGGGCCCCCTGGCCGCTTCGGCCCGCCCGGCCTGAGCGCTGCACGTAGTTGGCCGCATTGGGGGGGGCGTTTCGCATGTGAACGACGCTCAGGCCACCGATGTCCACGCCCAGCTCCATAGTCGGCGAACAGAACAGTGCGCTTATGGACTCGCTGCGAATTTTGCCCTCGTCGCGAACCTTTCTGGCCTCGTCGAGATACCAGTCTGCCCGGAAGCGATTCTCGCGGTCCTGGCGTGCGTCCACACCAAGCTGCCCGGTGTGGTCTGCTGCGGCTAACCGCTTGCTCGCAGTGAAGTCCCGTCGATAGATCTCGCGAAAGAAGGCGTTGGGGGTCGGCGTCTGGTCCTTATAGGAACGCCGCTTGATCGAGTCGGGTCTGACGGTCTTGCCGTCTCCGAGCTTCCACTGGATCTTCTCGATGCGAAGCCGGAATACCGGAACCTTCTCGTTGCTCGCGTTCCTGGCGGTTTCCTCGAAGAGGTAGTCGGCGTCCTTCAACTTGCGCATCAGCCGCAGGATGAAGTTACGGTAGTGGTCCCCCCGAAGAACATTTGGGTCGACATCGGTCTGCCCCGCAATGTGCTTGATGTACTTCCCGAGCGAGCTCGCCGGGCCCATGCTCTTGTTGGAAAGGCGAGCACTTCGATGCAGGGGATCGAGGCGAATGACGGACGGTGCGGCCAGCCTCTCGTCCGCGTCGAGCGTCCACGGCGCCGTCAGTTGTTCGCGAAAGCGTTTCTCGAACTCCTTGAGTCGGCTCGGGACCAAGTAGTTCTCACTGTGGATGGCGAACTCGAGGCGGAAGTAGTCGAGGACGGTAGCCAAGAACGCGCGGCGTTCCGGGTGTGTGAGGCTGTTCGCTATCTCGAGATTCGCCCAGAGTCCGTCCTCGGCCGCGATCTCATCGAGGTCCAGGTAGTCAATGTTCAGAAGCGCGCACTGTTCCAGGTTGGGAAGAACGATGCGCCAGCTGCGACGGAGATCCGCAAGAGCCCGGAAGAGCAGGTAATCCTGGAGTGCCTCTTCGTACTTTCTCTTGACCGGGGCCAGTTCCGGCTCTGCGTCGCGGTTGCCGTAATCGCGGAAAGGCAGTGACAGCGAATTGAAGATTGCCTCGCCGAGTGTTGCATAGTCGAGCACGCCGCCCGCTGCAGTCTCGAGCGCTTGCCGAATCCCGGCGCGAAGGCGAACCACCTGGACGAAGTCATTGAAGTGGCCTGCCTGCAGCGCGGCATCTTGCCGGTTGTCGGTGAAGCTCAGGAGCTTCTGGTCGCGCGGAGAATGTCCGCCGTCTCTCAGGCGGTTGAGAATCGAAAAGGCTGTGATGGTAGTCGAGGTGCTTCGTCCCTCGCTGCCAAGGCGCGTGAGCTTCGTACCCTCGTTCGTCTTGGCGTCGTAGAACACACCTCCTGTGGGGTCGAAGAGGAGGGGTGCCTGCATGAACCAGCCCCAGTACTTCATCGGCTCCGTCTCTGAGCAGTTCCCGTATTCGTCGAAGTACAGCTTCCGAGGGAAGTACGCGCGCTTCTTCGAGTTCGGGACCTTCTCGCCGCTAGCGCGGATCCGAACCCAGGCTTGTGGCAGGTAATCGAGGTCCTGATTCGGATCCCAGATCTCGTTGCCGATGATCAGGTAGCCGTCCGTGGCGTCTTCATCGTCATCCCCGGTCGCGCGAAATTCCCGAGGCGTCAGCTGGCCATTCGCCAGAGAAACACAGATGAAGGGGTGCCCGGTGCCCCGGCTGAAGACGTTGGCAAATATGGGCTTGTTGCTGTCGTCATGTTTGTAGATACCCGGCTTGAGGGTGATGAACCGTTCCTCACCCTGATCGAGGGTCGTGTAGACCGACCCGGTCTGAGCGATGAATTGATGGAGCTTGAAGGGCAGGAGCGTATAGCGCGAGCCTTCTTCCTGAATGCGCTGGTTGACGGCACTTACCCATTGGAGGGTCGTTTCAAGAGCCAGCCGGCATCTGTCTTCTGGCGCGCCTGAGTCCTCGGCCAATGCCGCGACGACATTCCTAAGCCCCATGGGCATTCGCCGAGCCAACCGCCCGTCACGCTCCTCGAGGGCAATGCGGTTTTCGAGCCAGGCCGCCACCGGATGCTTGCGTAGTTCGGTTTCACCTGCATCGGCATCGATTCGGGCTGTTATGGCCGCATGGAGCTCTTGCCTGGAAGGCTGTGTCCTGATGTCGCCGAGCGACTGTGCCAGCGTCTCGTCTACGATCTGGTCCGGTTGGAACGACCGGCCGAAAACCGTGCTCGCAACGCGCGCAACCTCCCACCGCTGTGACTCCGCGCTACCCACTGAAACCATGGTTGCGGAGGTGCCAATGCAGCAGACCGATTGCTTGCATTGGGACTGGATGCGCCGGATGAGCATGGAGACATCCGCACCCTGCCTCCCACGGTAGGTGTGAAGCTCATCAAAGACGAGGTGCCGGAGATTCTCGAAGATGGCATCTCGAATGGGCCGCTCCTGCACCCGGGTGAGCAGGAGCTCGAGCATCATGTAGTTGGTGAGGAGGACTTGCGGGGGGGCCTCGCGCATCGCTTGCCGCCGCCCCTCCTTCTCTTGGCCGGTGTACTGGCCGAAGGTAAGGGGAAAAGCGAGCCCTGTACTCCTCTCGTAGTTGTCCTTGTAGGTGTTGAATTCGTTGGTCTGCGAGTTGATCAGCGCATTCATCGGATAGACGATGACCGCTGTTACTCCCGCAGCCCCCCGATTGGCCAGCAGGTGATTGAAGATTGTGCCGATGTAGGTCAGTGACTTGCCTGAACCGGTCCCGGAAGTGACGACGAAGTCGGTGCCGCCCACGCCTAGTTCAATAGCCTTTCGTTGATGACGATAAAGGGAGTACCCGTCGAAGATATGCCGGACATCATCATGCAGCAATCCTGAGGCGATGACCTCTTCGACCGTGCCAGCCTGTTCGTAGGCGGGATTGAATTGTAGTAGGGGCTGTGGCCAAAGGCGCCCCTTGGAGAGCGAGTCTTCGACCTTCCGTGCGATCTCTGGGTCGGAGATGTTGATGAAGCTCTGAATATACTGCGCGTAGTCATCAACGATCTGCCTGTGGGTTTCGAAGACATTCATAGCTCGACCTGTCCGGATCTGTTGGAGTCGGCGATACGGGCTATGGCCTCGTCAGGCGGCACGCCGTATTGTCAGTGTTTGACGGAGTCGGCCTTGCCTAGCGGGCGCTTCGGAATCTTGCCGGTGGCTTGATCGGTTTCGATCGCCGCCTCCGCCTCATAGTAGCGGTTCGTCGCGTGGCGCTTCACGCCAAGGTACATCGGTACGCCGGTACGCTTTGCCGATGCGCGAGCCCGGGCGCGGTCAAGACATAGCGTTCCAGCACTCGGCGGCTCGCGCAGTGTCGGGGCGAGGTTGCCATGCAGAACGACCACCGCAAGAGTTACGCGTGTTCGGAAGCGCCGCAGCAGAGTCGAGGCGCTTGCCGTGAAACGTGTTCAATGAATGGATGACCTTCGCGGCTTGGACGGTCGTCAACAGGGGCGGTTTGGTAGCATGCGAAGATCCGCCGTTCAGTAATGGCCGATGGACATCATGACCGAACAGTCCATTCAGAGCCAAGACATCAATGTCTCCGACGTATTCCAGTCCTTCTATGCGGTGCCCGACTATCAGCGGGAGTATGTCTGGGAAACCGAGCAGGTCGAGCAGTTCCTCAACGACATCAATGCCGAGCTCGCCGACAACGATGCCGCCACAGCGCCCGAGTACTTCATCGGGAGCATCGTTGTGTGTCCCGGGCGAAACAACGTTCTTGAACTCATAGACGGGCAGCAACGCATGACGACGTTGTTCGTCACGCTATGCGCTATTAGGGACTGCATCAAGAAACTCGGCGAACAGCCTCCGGGCGCGCTTGGCCCTCAGATCGCCGCCACGTCGACAGACGCTTACGGTCAGGATCAATTCCGCTACCGACTCGATCTGCAGTACGAGGACAGCGGCGACATCCTCGTGCGCATTGCGAAAGGCGCGGCCGAGAGCATTGACAGTGCGAGCACCCGATCGACAAGAAATATCTTGAACGGCTACAACGTGGCGCTCGGCTTCCTTCAAGGGGAGTTCGAGAACGATGTTGGCAACCAGAAAGCGTTCTACGGGTACCTGATCAACAAGGTGAAGCTCATCCGAATCGAGACGAAGGATGTCGCTAAGGCGCTCAAGGTCTTCGAGACCATCAACGACCGCGGAGTCGGTCTCGACTCAATGGACCTCCTTAAGAACCTTCTGTTCATGAAGGCCAGCCCAGAAGACTTCGAGAAGCTCAAGGTCCATTGGAAGAGCCTTCAGGACCAGATCTTCAAGATGGGGGAGAAGCCGCTTCGGTTTCTTCGCTACTTCATCTTCAGCCGGTACGACGTCGACGCTCTGCGCGAGGATCAGATATACGGCTGGTTCGACAAGAACGAGGGCGTCTGCGGCTATGCCCGGGACCCCACCACATTCGCCAAGGAGCTTTACACCTCCGCTCAGGCCTATGGGAACTTCCTGGCCGGTCGCGGCCAAGACGCCGCCAAGAACCGCTTCCTCGAGAACCTGCGGCTGCTTGGCGGCAGAGCGGCCCGCCAGCATCTGATCATTCTGCTCTCCGGGCGTCACCTCCCGAGGGACCTGTTCGACCGGCTGGCACGAGAAGTCGAGGACCTTTTCTTCGTCTACGTCATTACCCGGGAACCGACGCGCGCGTTCGAGCGGAACTTCGCGCGGTGGGCAATGGACGTACGAAAGATCGCCGGCGAAGACGATCTCGAAGCGTTCGTCTCCAAGCGCCTCGTGCCTGCCAAAATGGAATTGGCAGGTCGTTTCGACGACGCTCTACAGCGTCTCCATAGTGGGTTGGTACAGCAGTACCGACTGCGTTACATTCTCGCCAAGCTTACCCAGTACGTTGACCAGCGTGCGTACGGCGAGACCGAAGGGACGAATTGGCTAACCCGATACACTGGATTCCAGATCGAGCACATCTTCCCGCAGCAGCCTAGCGAGAAGGCGTCGGCTGAATTCGGCGCATCCAACGATCCGCATGTCGCGGAACGGCTCGGCAATCTCGTCCTCGTAGAGGGATCCATCAACGCCGCGCTAGGGAACCGTGCCTATTCGGAGAAGAGGGGCGTCTACAAGCACTCCCAGCTTCTGCTGACAAAGGCGCTCTCCGAGCGGCCTCGCGTAGGAACGAACACGAAGATCGATCTCGCGGTGAAGGACATTGATCCTTTCACGGAATGGAACGAAGCGGCCGTCGTGAAACGCCAAAACAAACTTGCAGAGCTGGCGCGGGCGGTCTGGGGCCTTCCTCAGCCGTCACTAGAGTGACCCGTTGGCTTTACCAGCTTGCGAACCGTGCAGGTGCTTGGCGAACACCTAGTCAGTTCCCCCCGTGCATACGCGGACAACACATCCAACGGGCTGTAATCCCCCCAGCCCGGATAGCTCAGTGCGCCGTGGAAAGGCGCACTGAGCTATCCGGGCTAGTGGTAGACTGACGATTCCCTCAAGCCAACGCGAGGAACCTCTCCTACGGCAGCGAATGGGACCTGCCGACAACGTTCACACACGTCTTGCCCTTAATCCTAGGAGGGCAACACCATGGCATTTCAGACGCCGATCACGATCAACGAGGCGATCGGCAACATTCACAACAACTGCTACCTGCTCCCGGCCATTCAACGGGAGTTCGTGTGGCAGCCACGCCAGATCGAGCGGCTCTTCGACAGCCTCATGCGCGGCTACCCGATCGGATCCTTCCTGTTTTGGCGAGTCGATCCCGAAACCGCCAAGAACTACAACTTCTACCAATTCATCACGACCTACGATCAACGGAAGCCCCACAACCCCGTCCACGGGGCGCCTTCCAGCGTGCCCGGCCTGAAGGCGGTGCTCGACGGGCAACAACGCCTCACGGCGCTGAATGTCGGGCTCCACGGGTCCGGCAAATGGAAACTTCCCCGCCTGTGGTGGAACAACCCGTGCGCCTTTCCAGAACGACGGCTCTACCTCAATCTCCTCGCCCCTCAGATGGAGAACGAAGAGGAACTCTCATACAAATTCCGCCTCCTCCCGCCGGCACTGGACCCGTTGTGCCCGAGATACGGGTCCCTGCACGCCCAACGCCGGAACGACCACGAATATTGGTACCGCGTAGGAGATATCCTCGATATTGAGGATGCCGCGGACCTGATCGACGTCGTCTTCGACCTTGGGCTCACGGATACAAAGGAGCCTCTGAAGATGCTCACCAGGCTTCACCACGTCGTTCACAGCGACGGTATCATCTCGGCCTACGAAGAGAAGAATCAGAACCCGGAACGGGTTCTCAACGTCTTCGTTCGTGCCAACAGCGGCGGCACCGCGCTCTCCTACTCGGACATGCTTCTCAGCATGGCGGTGGCCCAATGGGATGAGGTAGCCGCGCGGAAGGAGATCCACGCTCTGGTTGACGAGATCGGGAGCATCGGCAGGGGCTTCTCGTTCAATCACGACTTCGTGCTGAAGGCCTGCCTGATGCTCGGCGACAGCGACAGCATCCGATTCAAGGTGGAGAACTTCAGAAAGTCGAAGATCGGCACCCTGCAGGATCAATGGGAGCGCATCAAGAGAACGATCACGGAAACGGTGGAGCTCGTATCCTCGTTCGGCTACTCCAGACAGAGCCTGACATCGGCAAACGCCCTGTTGCCGATCGCCTACTTCCTCCACCACTGTCAGTCGTCGTTAGGCGCTGAGGACCGCAAGACGATTCGTCACTGGTTGATTCGCTCACTGCTCAAACGCGAGATCTGGAGCAGCGGCGCCGATAACCTGCTGGTGGCGATCCGCAAGGGGATCCGGGAGAGTTCCTGCCATGACGGCTTCCCGGCTCGCGCGATCGAGGCGGCGATGCATGCGCGCCGCAAGAGCCTGACCTTCGACGGCGAGGAACTCGAGGACTTGGCCGACGCCTCGTACGATGGAAGAGCCTACAGCCTCCTGTTCCTTCTGTACAGCTTCGTCGACGTCGCCACGAACCAATTCCACATCGACCATGTCTTCCCTCGAGCGTTGATGACCCCCGCACGCTTGGAGGAGGCCGGCGTCAACGAAGAACAGATCCCCGAGTATCGGGATCAGGTGAACCGCCTAGCCAACCTCCAACTCCTCGAGGGATCGATTAACACGAGCAAGGGCGCCAAGCTACCTGCCGACTGGCTGCGCGCGCAGTACTCCGAGGAAGAAGGGCGGAATCACTGCCACCTGCACGATCTGGGCGACGTTCCAACCGAAGTCACGAGTTTCCTGGACTTCTACGAGACGCGCCGAACCCGTATCCTGGAGAAGCTGCACCGCCTACTCGTTTCCGACAGCACGGAGAACCCGGACTAGCACGGCTGCCAGCCAGAAGGGCTGTCCCAGTGCGGCAGGGCTGGCGAGGCTCGGCTTTCCCGAGCGGAAGGACGGTGAGAATTCTGGAAAACCTGAAGATCACTGAGTTGATCGACCGCGCGCCGTGGCGGGAAGCCGTCACCTACCGGGACACGTGGCCCCACGAATACGTCCTCAGCCGTAAGGACGGCCAGCATGAGTTGGTCGAGCTGGTTGTTGCCCGCTACCGGGCTGGGGAGGGCGTCGCAGGCACTTTCTTCGGCAGGCCGAACACCTATCTGTTCATCGGCGACTACAAGTACTGGCTCATGACTCACTGGGACGCGGTCAACCTCGACGACGGGCAGGACTACGTGCTGAACCGAGCGCGCCTGTATCGCGACCGGCGTGACTTCGTCATTCAGACTGGCGATACGGGGAAGCGCGAGGACTACCCCGCCAAACCGGCGACGTCAATTCACCGCGCCGACTGACGCTGATTGGGAAGTTCCACCCCGACCGACCGGTGACACGCGTGCGGCGGCACAGTCCCAGTGCGGGCGACCGGCCATCAGGTCGCGCCGCCAGAACACAAGAACGGGCGAGCCAGCCGCCCGTGACCTCCGCCCGAGTGCGGGCCACAAGGGGGATCGAAGGGGGGGCGGAGTCCCTCGCCAGCCCCTGCCGGGGACCCGCGAAGCGTGGCCCCAAAGGGTAGGCTGACTCTCAATGCGAAAGGCGCACCAAGCCGCGCCAGAGGACGCCCTCGAAGCTGCTCCCGGAGCGCCGCTGCGAGCACGGCGGATCAGCCAACCGGATCGGCCGCCGCGTCTCGGCCCTCGTCGGCCAAATAGGCCGCCCAATCGGCCATGAGCCAACGACGGCGCTCGAACAGATCCGTGCGCCGGTACGCCGCCTCGACCTTGTTCTTCACCACATGCGCCAAGGCCGCGATGTCGTTCTGTTGGAGCACCTGGCGCAGCTGCCTGTCGGCGAGCGGCTTCCCGCCCCCTCGGGTGAAGACCAACCGAGCGGCTCCATCGTCCAGCGTCCGTGCCTCTTCGAGAATCTCCGTGGCCCGGCGGCATAGGGGCACCCGGTGCTCGCGCTTCGCCTTCATGCGCGTTTCGGGCACCGTCCACACGCCCTCCGCCCACTCGGCCCACCTCACCTCGCCCCACCTCGCCGCCGTCAACACCAGGAACTCGAAGGCCAGCTTTGCGACGGGCATCGCGTCCGAGGCCCGCACCTTCCCGATCGCCGATGCCACCTCGCGATGCGGCAAGGCCCGCATGTGCCGCACCACGGCGTCCTGCGGTCCGAGGACCGGCCCAAGACGGTCGCAGGGGTTGTCGGTCCTGAGCTCCATCGTCCGCCACAAGACCCTGATAACACATTCATTTACACTAACTTACCTCGCTATACCTGCTCCCGTTCCCCCTGCTGTGTCCCGCAATGTGAACAGGACTGTACTGCACCACACCCACCCGCAACGGACGATTCGCCTCCCAACACAGCCGCGTAGGTTCCCTAGAGAGCCGGCAACCCTTCCGCTTCGTGTCCGCCAGTTCACGCGTCCGCGCCCCAACGTGCCCGCGCCGGGCTCTCGTGTTCGACACGACCGGATCGACTCTACTCGGGCGCTGACGGTCCGTCCCAATGACGAGGATCGCCAGTCCAATCCTTGCGAGACGGGCATAATCCGCCATCGCCGACGGCAAGGCCAACTTGAGGACCGGGCACACTGACTCGGTGCCGACGGCGGGGGCCGGTCGCGGTTCAGCCGGGCGGTGGCGACCGGAGTAGTGGATCACTGACCTCCGAGGCGCCGGGCGAGCGCATCGAAGTCCTCGGGGCATTTTTGGCGGATTGAAGGAATGCTGCCCGCAGCCTCCTCAGCAAGCGCCTTGCGACCGCCACCGGGCTCATCAGCCACCCCGCGCTCTCGAACTAGGGGCACAAAGAAGACTTCCTTTACGTGGACCTCTCTGCGAACCTCCGCCCACGTCCAGTCCTGTGGCAAAGTCAAGCCGGCCAAGACCCAGGTTTCGATCTCCTCCCAAGCGTTCTCGGCGATGAATGTACAACCGCCTCCGAACTCGGCTTCAATCTGGTCCAGTCTCGTGCGCCGTCCCTGAACACCGTCGCGGTCGACACAGAGGATGAAGATGTCAGTCATCCCGCCATGTTGATCGACGACTTCACGAATACGCGCCGATTTCAGCGCCTCACCGACACCGCCAAGCAATGGATCCTGGCAAACTCTAACATGTGCCCGTGGCCGCCCAATGCTCCTGGAGAGGCGCGACAATAGCGGTTTCAGGATGTATTGATCGTTACGGAAATCCTCCGGAATGACGAGAATGTTCATCGCGGGAACTCCTCGTCCTCTTTATCCCCTTCGGTGAAGGCAACTGCGGTTTCCATCCAGCCACCTGCCAGCAGTCGTCCCAAACCTTGAGATTCCCGCAGTCTTGCGGCGTTGGGTAGGCCGGCTACCGTGCGAATGATCGCGTCATGCGAATCCTCCCGACGACAGACAACCGACATGTGCTCGAACGTCGTATCGCCCGCGATCGTGAGTAGGTCCGGTGAATGAGATGTCGTCACTACCTGGATCCCGCCTTTCGCGCTTTGTTGTTCGATTAAGTTCAGCAAGAGCCCCAGCCGCGCGGCGTGAATTCCGGTGTCTATCTCCTCGAAAAAATAAAGGCGTGCTCGATTGGTTCCGAACATCGCGGCGAGCAGCATCAGAAAACGAAGCGTGCCATCGGATGCGCTGGCCGCGGACACCCTTCTACCGTTCGTTTCGCGGATGAAGAGCCGAATGCGGTCATCGTAGGGGTCGATCGGGAAATCAAAGCCCTCTACATCCATCGGTGTCAATTCTCGGATCCAACTCGTGAGAAGCTTGCTGCGTTTCGGATCCGCGCCAATGGCATTCAGGACGGCTGCGAGGTTTTCTCCACGGTCACCCAGAACGGCTTGGTTAGGATCGGCCGGCAAGCGCGTGCGGTCGGGCACAGGTTCGAAAAATCGCATGCGCGCAAGCAGGTCGATCACTGGTTCGGCCGGTTCCTTGTCGTCAATACGCACTTGTTTCTTGTCACGAAGCTGTGTTAGGACTGGCCTGTCCAGGGCGATGTCGATTGAGTGCTGGCTCCCAAGAAGAAGTCTTCGATCACCATATGTGCTACGCGGCTTCTCGAAGACCGTTCTCTGTCCTAGTCGTAGTTGCTCGTATGTGATTCTGAATCCGGCCTTTCCCTCAATTTCGGAACTAACTTCTACTGAATAGGTAGCCGTCTGATCCGCGACCGTCAGCTCTAGTGTCAGTCCGAACGCGGGTTCACCAAATCGAATGATCTCGCTGGCGGCACCGCGAATCGGGTCCCATTCGATCTGGCCCCCGGCTCCATATTTTCCTGCGACAATCTCGGCCAGCGTATAGCCGCGGCCGATGCCGTGCAGAAAACGGAAGGCATCGCGGATATTGCTCTTACCGCTCGCGTTCGTGCCCACTATCACGGTGAACCGGCCGAGGTGCAGCGTCTCGTCTGCAAAGTTCTTGAAGTCCACGAGCCGAAGCGAGGTAATCATGTCGCTTCCTCCACCCCTCGACGCGAGAAAAATACCGACAGAAGGTCAAGAAGACGGATACAAACTCGCTGCGCACACGACACGAGTTCCACGCCGCCCTTCCCGTTTCCCGCTTCCCGGAGCTCAATATAGGTGACCCGCGTGCGTACCTTCCTTCGCCACTCCGTCGTCGGCCGCGACGGCTCCGGGTATTTGAGTCTCGCTATCATCTCTCGGATGGCATCTATGTTGGCCGGGGATACATCACCGCCAAATGTCGCCCGCAAGCCAACCATACCGACTACCGCTGAACCATAATAAGCTATCGTCAGATAGCGCCCGGATTGCCGCTGTCGCCATGCCGCCCACCGTGAGCACCAATCCGGCTAGCGAGACGCCCACGGCCAATATGCCGATCAGTTCCGCGCTCATGACCCGCAGTCACTAGTGTCGCGTTAAGCTCACGGAATTGAGTTATAAGTCCCTATTATTCATTCAGTTACGAGAGATTTTGGGTGTCCGGGACTTGAATCCTCCAAGCCTGGACGGACCGTCGACGGAACCGACTCCCCGGGAACGCCGTGGTCCCCGCGACTTCCCTACAGTCTCGGTATGTATCGAGGCCAGACCCTCTTCTCCCAGGTCATGCAGTTTCTGCCGTGGAAGACCTTCTCGCGGATCGTGGACCGCTACGATGGCGACCGCCGCGTGCGCAGCCTGAGCTGCACCCAGCAGTTCCGCGCCATGGCCTTCGCCCAGCTGACCGGGCGCCGGAGCTTGCGGGACGTGACCGCTTGCCTGGGAGCCGTTCCGGCCAAGCTGTACCACGCGGGCTTCGACTCCCCCGTCCATATCTTGACGCTGGCCCACGCCAACGAGCGTCGCGACTGGCGGATACACGCGGATCTGGCTCAGCGCCTGATCGCCCGCGCCCGCACTCTCTACGTCGGCGAGGATCTCGGCCTCGAACTGGACAGCACCGTGTACGCGCTCGACTCCTCCACCGTCGACCTGTGCCTGGCAGTGTTCTCCTGGGCGACCTTCCGTGCCACGAAGGCAGCGGTGAAACTCCACACGTTACTCGACTTACGCGGATCCATCCCGTCCTTCATCCATATCTCGGACGTAAGCGTTCGAGCGGGCCGTGAAAGGCGGCCGTGGAGCTAACGATTGAGGACTGCTTTCCAGTCCGGGCAGAGGGGTTTGACGAAGACGTTTTTGACGGGCTGGTTGTACTCGTGACGAGTATCGAGTTTGCCGCGGCCCTGCGTCTGGCCCAGATGGATCCAGTTGGCGGCGCGATAGCAGGTGCCCTGGAAGCGCGGCGTTTCGCAGAACGTTTCCAACAGCACGGGACGCATGCCGTAGCGTTGTTGCCAGTCGTCGGGGAGTTGTCGCTGGAGGCAGGCGAGCAGGTGGGAAGCCAGCGACGGGAGCCGGATCCAGGGCAGGATGAGATAGCGGGCGTGATTGACGACCAGGGGCAGGTTGCGCTGGCGGGTGGGCGGATCCCAGCCGACGAAACGGTCGCGCGGGGCGGTTTTCCAGGCCGCGGCGCCGAAGCCGAGCAGGGCCAGCAGGAGGCCGTCGGCGGCGTGCACGAAGTAGCGCAACTGGGCGCCGGGCAGGGGCTTGTAGCCGAGGTAGTGGTAGCGCTCGACGAACTCGTTCCAGAGGCGGCTGCGGGGGTCGGAGGGGCGCAGCAGGCTGAGGCGCAGGGGGCAGGCTTGGGCCAGCGCGGCGGGCAGGGGCCAGAGGGGCGGCGGATCAGTCCGCGGGGACGGCGCGAGCGGGCGCAGACGCGGTTTGGTCGTCAACGGCGGCGGCAGGGTCAGCCAGCCGTCGCGCTGCATGCGCAGCAGGGCCACGCGCGCGCTCATCTCCTTGAGGCCGCCGTCGGGCTTGCGCCAGTCCAGCGCCTCGCAGACCGCCTGCGATAGTTTCGTGCGGGACAGGGGCGGGTCCGTGTGCGCAAGCAGGGCGCGGATCCGGTCCAGTTCGGCCGGGGAAAAGTCCCGGCCGCAAAAGCGCAGCGAGCCGCTCACGGGTCCGGCCCGGCCTCCGAACACCGCCAGGGCGCTCGCAGGGCCTGGAACCGCTCCGCGGACAGGCCCCACGGCAGCCAGGCCCACGGATCCACCACGACCACTCCCCGTCCGATCCCCGCACACTCGCGCAGGAACGCCTCCAGCCAGCGCCACAGGTCGATGCCGGCCCTGTCCAGCGTGGCGAACACCGACAACAGCACGCCCTGCAGGGCCGCGCCGTCCGCACTGTGCGAGCCGTAGCTGAGCTTGCGCCCGAGCACGGGTCGCCGCAGGGCTCGCTCCACGACATTGTTGTCCATGGGCACGAACGCCTTCCTCACAAACACCACCAGGCCCTCGCGGTGCCGCAACAAGGATTGCAGCGGTGCCAGCCGCGGGTCCGGACCAGCCTTGTCCGATTCCCGCTGCGCCGCTCCGGTCCGTGTCGCCACCTCCCGCTCGGCGTGCTCGAACAGCGCGGCGCACTCTGCTTCCAGGCGCTGCTGGGCCGCCCCGAACGCCTCGGACTGTCCTTCCAGACCGCTCTGTGGATCCCATTGCGCCAGCCGTTCGGCGTTGCGTCGGTACAGCCTCCCGATCCGCTCCAGGATCCCGTCCACCCACTCCTGCAGATCCGGCCGCTTGCGCCCCAGCGTGACAAAATCTCTCCTGGCGTGGGCCCAACATACGGACAGTTCGAACTGCTCCGGGTGCTCCCGCGCCAACTTGACATACGCCGCGTAGCGATCACACACCAACACCACCTTCTCTCTCAGCCCCAGCTTGCCGAACAGTGCCGCGGCCGCCGCGGCACTCCGCGACGGATCCACCCGGAACCGCACGGCGTCCCCGGTCAGGCAGGCCCACAACCAGCAACGCGGGTTCTGCCCTTCCTCCGCCCGCACCTGCACCACCCACGAGGTCTCGTCCCCGTGCGCCAGTCGCGTCTGCTCCTGGTGCGCTGCGATCGCCGCTTCCAGCGGCTCGAACCAGGTCAGGAAATCCCGCCCATGCCCCAGCAGCGTGCCCGCCGGCAGACGCACCCCCCTCTCGCCCCACTCCCGCTCGAACGCCCGCACCGGGTGCCGCTGCCAATACACTTGCAGCAGAAACGCCACCCACACGCTCAGTCCGTAACTCGTGCCTCGGAACAGCGTGGGCTCCCGCGGCGCGATCACTGCGGGCACTGGCTGGCCCTGCCGCTGCGCGCACCCGCACCCCGCCCGGAAGCGGGGCCGCCGGATCCGTCTCACATACCCCCGCACCTCGACCTCGATCCATGCGCTGCTCTCCTCGCCGTTGCGGGCGTAGGGCGCCCCGCAGTCCGCACAGTAGCGGCGCTCCGCCTCCGGCTCGAGCCACTCCTCCTGCACCGGCAGACCGGACCGCTCTACCCGCGCATGCGGGACCGCTCCCCGTTGCCCCCCGCGCGGCCGCTGCGGCTCCGAATCCGCCCCCGGGCGGACCGTCTCCGCTGCTGCCGCCCCTGCCTCACTGCCGCTCTGGCGCTTCTCGCTCCGCTTCCCGAACGGGGACCGCAACAGATCCTGGTTGCGCTGCTTCAGGCCCGCATTCTCCTGCTCCAACTCCTGAATCCGCGCGTGCAGCTGCTCGCTCCTCTGCTGCGCTTCCCCGCAGCGCAACTGCCACTGCTTGATGCGCTCCTTCGCCCGCTGGTGCATGCTCCGCCAGTCATGCCACTGGCGCTTCGCCTCCACCAGCTGCCACGACAACCGCCGCTCCCGCTCCAACTGGCACTGCACCGGCATCCCTGCCGGCTGCGCTTGCCGCTGCCTTTCCGCCTCCACATCCGCTAGCCTGCCATAAAGACATTTCTTGTGTCCAGCGTTTTATCCAAGTTTTTTTCGCCGCCCTCCCCACCGGCTTTCTCCTTCCTCAATTCACGGCCCGCTCGAACGCTTACTATGCGACAATCTAGCGGTTCCGCACTTGTCGTCAACCATGCCTGGGAAAGAAGTCCAACCTGACGACAGCCAATCAAGAGGTGCAGCCTCCATGCCATCCCGTACCGTACTGGTAGAAGCGATCGTTGTGGCAGTAACCATCGGTGGCGGTATTTATTACCTCGGAGGACTAGAAGAGAGAATCAAAGGGTTGGACGTGGAGCGAATTCGCAATGCGCAGGACAATGCATTGAGCAAGATCGAGGGCGCTTCGCGCAACTTTGAAGGGCCGTTGCCCCCAGGGACCATCATGGCCTCCGTTTTGAATCCAGAGCTGTTCTTGACAGACGGTCGCGAGCATCAATGGCACCTTGCGGATGCGAGTTCGATCCCTCCGAATAGTAAGTATCTGGATATCATCCGCGAGATGGGCGAGGGTCAAAATGTAAGCATCGAGAGTGCGAACGGTCGCCTGCCTGACCTCAGAGGCGTGTTCTTGAGGGGCATGAGCGCAGGTCGGAGAGACGGCAATCAGGATCCCAATGGTGATGATCGCTTAGCAGGCTCCTACCAATCCGGAGCAACGAAACTCCCTAACGCGCCGTTTACTGGTGAGACACTCGAATCCGGAGAACATCGGCATAACTATCGGGCTCCCCGTGACTACAGGTCGGGAGCAGGCAGTCACGCAAGGGCGAAGCCTGATGGAGGCGATCAAACCGAGATAGCAGGTTTGCACACACATCGAGTCGAGATTACGTCCGGTGGCGATGTTGAGACACGACCCGCAAACATATCTGTGTACTTCTATATAAAGATCAATTGACCCACTGAGGAGTCTGGCTGGAACAAGTCATCCCTAGACATACGCGGAGCGCGAGCGTGTAATTCCACACGCCATGGATTTTGTCTCGCTCCAAAGGACAGCGCGTTGATTGACTCCGACGGCACCGTTCGACTGGCTTCGTAGCCGTTTTCATCGGATTTGGATCGAATAGATAAGCCGCCTTTAGTGTCCCTTCCGGGGATGGTGGAAACCCCTCGCCTTCAGGCGAAGCGACGGGGGTGGTAGTGTGGTCGCGTGCGGCGGTACCGGGTAGGAGCGCACACGAAGCACGACCTGAATGTGCACTTAATCTGGATCCCGAAGTACCGGAAGCGAGTCCTTACGGGGGAGGTGGCGATTCGTGTGCGCGACCTGATCCGACAGATCGCGATGGAGCACGAATTGCACATCATTTCGGGGAAGGTGGCACGCGATTAGGTCCACGTCTTCGTGAGTTACCGGCCGCACCAGGACGTGAGCACGATCGTGCCGTGGCTGAAGGGGATCAGCACGCGCGTACTCCTTCAGGAGTTCCCGCACCTCAGGAAGCAGTTCTGGGGCCGGCACTTCTGGGCGCGGGGGTACCTGGCGGTGAGTTCGGGGAGCCTGGCAGACGAGATGGTCGCTAAGTATATCGAGGAGTAGGAACGCGAGCCGGTGCACAACGACAGTCAATTTCCAATTGACAACCGTTGAAGCCACCGTCTTGTAGACAGTGATTGTTCACTTGTCACGGCTCCCATCAAGTTCACCACCTCACGGTTTACCAGAGGCTGTCCCCACTAGTTCTCCGTGATTTGGCAGAACATGAGTTGCTCGATGCTGGTCCACTTGCTGGTCCCCGGAGCGAAGTGGCCTCCCAGCCGAAGAGCGGATCGATTCCCTCTGCTCCCAGCACGGCGCCCGATCCCGGACCAGCCAAAGATCCTCGGCTGCAATCACCATTTCCACTCGACATCCTATCCGGGATTCTTCAAGTTCTTCAACTCCCGGAACTCCTCAGGCGTCAATAGTGACTAAGCGCTAGGTAGGTCGTGGCAGGCACAATGAACAGGAAATGCGCCGACAACGATGTCCCCAATGTGCGTACAGGATGCCGTTGGAAGTCGACTGCCAGACGACGGTTCAGGGATTCTCAGCATCAGACGCCTATTGCGAACAGATCTACGACTGCCCGGAATTGCGGTGATGCCGGTGGAGCCTCAGAAACTCTCATGATGTTGGAGGAGGCTGCAGAAGTCGACCAGACCCAGTCGGAATCTTTGCAGGATTTAGGGGTAGTTTAGTTCCATGAAAATCGGTGACGATCGGCAAATCGCTCGGGCATACCCATGTGCCGAGAACTGCCCGCGGCACGCACCTCGCCAACGATTTCGTCAAGTCCACCGCCAACCCGAGCGAGAGTCGGCTCTCGGAGGTTGCACGGTAACCTAACGTTGGCTGTGAAGTCTGGGCGCGTACGTCATGCCAACACCGGCGACCGTCCCGACCCTGCGTCGTCGACTCCAAAGAGCGACGCGCCTCACTCTTCCAAAAAAGCTCTGATTCCCGCCCGAAGCGCGTCCTGATCCCTCGTCTCGCATTCCCAGATCACTAGCGCGCTCCAGTCCATCTCGCGGAGGCCAATCTCGTGCTCCGCATCGCGTTGCTTGTTACGTAGGAGCTTTGGAACCCAATAGTCGCGGTTTGATTTCGGAGACTTCGCTCCGCGCGGGCAATGGTGTTGGTGCCAGAAGCATCCGTGCACGAAGATCACCTTCCGCCGCGCGGGAAACACCAAGTCGGGCTTTCCCGGAAGATCTTTGCGATGAAGTTGGTAGCGATAGCCCATGCCATGCGCGAGACGCCGCACAATCAGTTCCGGCCCGGTATCCCGACTCTTGACCGCGCGCATGATCCTGCTGCGGTCTTCCGGCCGCTCTGTCATTTACGGACTTGGATTCTCAAGCTCGGGTCCGTCTCGACAGTCTCGATGACTTCGTTGTAAGCGCTCACCAGATCACCGACCGCCACGCGCCGTCCCTCCGCCTCGAACCCACCTATTTCATACAGGTTCAGCGCCACGAATTGCTCGATCTCGAAAACGTCAATCCTGTCCGCCGCCTCTTTGTGGCCAGCGAGTCCTTCGGCAACCGCGACGCCGCTTCGCACCGTTACGAGAATCGGCCGGTAGCCGCCGTTCAGGTTTTCTTGGCATCGCTCGATGACCGCCTCGCCGGGAGACGTCGTAACGTGGATCGCCACATCGCCGATCAAGAAATCGCCGACTCTGTCCCCGGGCGCGTCCGCCGTCGAATAGCTGTTGTGTTCGAACCTCCCCTTTCCCAGCGCGCAATCCAGTTTCGCGCCCACGAGGTGTTGCAGCACCGCGCCGGCATAGTACATGCCGGGCATGTCCTTCTGCCGTTCGACGGCCTGCTCGAGAATGTCCCGAACAACGTGACGCAGGCTGCGGGAAGAGTCCAGTTTGATCGTGAACGGCTTACCGGCGAAGAAGGCATGGACGCATTGGATCCAATACGCCTCGATGCGGTCGAGATCCGCCGTGCCGTTCCCGTGCGCGTCGTTCAGGAAGGCGACATACTTCCGCATGTTGCTCAGGCTGCCTCGGCTCGTGCGCCCGCCTTCCGCAGCCAGGACGCGTTCGATTCCATGTCGCTTCAGAATCGATTGGACGGCGGCCTTTCCGAGGCCGAGAACCTGGCCGCCGCGGCCTGTCACCAACGCATTGGAATCGAGAGGCAGCCCCTTATCGCGCGCGTGCTTGGTGACTACGAGCGCTACGCACAGCGGACCCTTACTTGTGAAATTGTGATCCGCAGCAAACTTCTCCAGCGCTTGCTTGAGAACGGTCGGCATCGCCTCATGCCGCCTTCTTTTCCGCCGCCTCGAAGGCGACGAGGAGAGGCTCCAGGATGTGCTCCGCGATGTGTCGGATGACTGGAACCACCACGCCGTCGCCGGCAAGGTGGTAGGCCTCGTTGTATTTCTCCGGCAGTTCGTAATCGTTAGGCAGCCCCATCAACCGCGCCGCTTCGCGCGGCGAGAGCAGCCTGGAACGCACGTCGTTCCCTTCAACGATCATGACCGTTTGACGGCTGGATCCACCGGACGGCGTACGGAGGCACCCCGCGATATCGTCGAATCGAACTTCCGCTCTCTGCATCCTGACCCCGTTCTCGTCGGGACGCGTGCGCTTGTAAATGGTTCCGACCACTCGTCGGCCCGTCTCCTTCGCCGCCGCGACCTTCGCCAAGTTCACCGGACTCATCAGATCGAGCAGCCTCCGTGTTTCGGCGGCAGTGTGCCACGTCACGCCCTTGGGGCTTTCCTCGATCAGATCGGAGAGAACCGCTTTGCGCTTTGGCGCTGGCCGGAGACGCCACCACAGCCAATTTCCGCGGGCTTGCTCCGGGAGCCGGCGATAGGCCTCGATCAATGCGCCTGTGCGCCATTCCTCTTCAGGCTCTCGCGATAGCAGACGATCCGGGATCAATCGATCCTTGCCGACCCCTATGACGAATAATCGGGGCCGCGATTGCGGAACGAAATGAACGGCGTCGATCACAAGAGCGCCAAAACGGTAGCCCCCGCTCTCGATCGCAGCGCCGATCGCGGCGAAATCCTTGCCTTTGTGCGATGTCAAGGCACCGCAGACATTCTCCAGGACGATGATCGACGGGGCTCGACCCTCGGCCGCCAGCGCCTCCATCGCGTTCCAGAACGGCCAGAAGGTGCCCGAGCGCTCGCCCCGAAGCCCGGTGCCGGAGCCCGCAAGCGAGAGGTCCTGACAGGGGAACGAGGCCCATGCCAGATCCGCGGTTCCAGGCAGATCCGCCGTGGTCAGGCTCGCCACATCCGCGACACGCAACTCCGAATCACCCCAGTTCCGTTCGTAGCTAGCGCCCTTCTTCGAGTCGATGTCGTTGGCGAAAAGGCAGGACCAGCTTGGGCCGAGACCCGCGCGAACCATGCCTCCGCCCGCGAAGAATTCATAGAACCCGCTCATCGGCCAGTTCCCAACTTTATCATTGCTGACTGCCATCGCTTGTGTCCGTCAGGCCGGTCGGGCATGGGTGGAACGAAATGCGCGGTCAGTTCCCAACGGCTAGGAGATCCCCCAGCGCAACCAATACGCACTGCCTATTGGTTCGCCGCGTTCGGGCTAGCTACTGGCAATCTTCTGGGTGGTGACAAAGGGAACCACCCGGCCGATCCAATCGCCGATTATCGACCTCTCTTCGAGCCACTCAAAATGATGCCCGGAATTGCGAGGCGACGAGCCGAACATGGTCGGTCAAGGGTGGTTTCAGCCGATACGCTGTGGGTTTGCTCAAAAAATCGTATAGGCGTGCAAGTCGAAACACATCCCGGTGTTCCTCCGAAACGCGCCGTTCATTCTCAGAGATCCAGAAGGGGGTTGTCGCCGGACCATTGGTCGTCTTCACTTCCAGCCAGCGTTCCTCACCTCGCGTGGAATAAGAGAGAATGTCAAACCCAGCGCCGTCTCCGTCTTCCTCCGCCACCCAGCGGACCCTCGCGGCAAGGTCGTCCCTACCGTTCGTTGATAATCGATACTGCTCGGCTTGGAAGAGAAACTCCTCACCCGCTTTGCCGAGGGCCCGTGCTC
Source organism: Bryobacterales bacterium (assembly GCA_965218615.1). Classification (GTDB taxonomy): domain Bacteria; phylum Acidobacteriota; class Terriglobia; order Bryobacterales; family UBA6623; genus VXMF01. The sequence continues at coordinate 1,829,391 of CBDCLH010000008.1, read as the reverse complement.
TTGCGTCGCGCCCCGCCGGATCGAATCTTTGGACGATGCGACGGATCTCCGAGTTTATGGTCTTCGGTTCAGCATCCATGATGGGTGCCGGTTGATAGATCAGGCCAGCGGGTGGAACAACGCTCTTTGCTTCTGCGTTGGCAAGGTGTTCATGAAGACCGGTCTCGATAAGATGAGCCTCGATGGCCTCAAACAGGGCGCGCTGATAATGCACTGCCGGCTTGTAGCCTCGGATGAAAGGCAAACCGAACTCCGCCATGACGGCGCTGATGTTCTGATGCTTGAATTCAATCGACTTGTGCGAGCGGCCAATCAGTTCCTGGAGGGCCCGGTTGCGTTGCGCCTTGACGGCGGCGCCGCCTTCGAGTTCGATCCGGAGCATGTCCAAGTAGTCAGCCACAATGGCATCGATCTCTCCTGTCGTCCAGGGTTTGCCCGCGAGTTTCGGCATTCAGTGTACTCCCGACGTGTCTGGTCTAGCGGTCAGCGCAAACCCACCCCTCTGGACCCACGAGGCGAGGAATCTCTCTTCCACCCCCGAGACGGAAATGTGAACCGTTTACGGAACGATCGATCGCCTCGTGATCACGCCAGTCTACCCCAGTAGCGCCCATCGGCGTGAATCTCGAATTTCCGTTGTGGTCACAGTGAGCACCTTGATACGACAGGGATCTCGTTCTTCATTGGATTCGCTCGCCTCGCTGCTGTTCGCGAACTTCGCGGAAGAACCGAGCGGCCCCGCCACCTGTCTGAACGTCGGGAACGTTGACGTTGATGTACGTCCGGTCGATGCGCTCGCTTCTAGTGTGACTTGCTCGTTCGAGGCGTCGGCGTGACTGAATGCAACCGTCATGGCTCGGGTTGCGGGCGATGGGTTTTCCAACCGTCCTTATGGCACGGACGCCGATGCCCCAGGGTGGCAGTCAGGCGGAATAGCGCTACGGAGCGGAAGCGCGACCGGAACCTGCTCTCTGCCTCGAAACGAATCACCCTCTGAGCTATTCGCTTGTTGGTCCGAGGCGCTCCTCTAGGAGCCTGTGGTAAAAGTCGGCTGGCGAAAAGTAAGCGAGTAATTCACGATGAAAATACGATAGAATCGGCTTCTGGCGATGGGTACCCGCAAGGTTGAGCAGACGGCGCTGTTCCTGACGGCGGAGGATCTGCCCGAAGCGCCCACGCTGCCGTTCTTCGAAAAGCTGAACGAAGGGCTCGCCCAGGCTGGCTTCGACGACTACGTCGAGCACCTGTGCCGGCGCTTCTACGACGACAGGCTCGGACGCCCGTCGCTGGCCCCGGGGGTGTACTTCCGGCTGTTGCTGCTCGGGTTCCTGCTGGGCCTCGATTCGGAGCGCCGCATCGCGTTGCAGGCCTGCGACAGCCTGAGTCTGCGGCGCTTCTTGGGCTACGCGCTGCAGGAGGCTACGCCGGACCCTTCCACGCTCTCGCGCACGCGGCGGCGGATTCCGGTGGAGACGCACGAGCAGGTGTTCGGGTGGTGTACAGGCCCGCAGTATTCCGGCGGTAGATTCTCGGATTATTCCAGCGGCAGGAGGGGTGGTTTTCTCGGATTATTTGTGATTTGCGGGAGGATTGGCGCAGGCGGTTCCGGGAGGGTTGGCCGGAGAGCCTAGGAGAGGGTTGGGGGAGCGAGCAGGATGAGCAGGTCGTTCCAATCCTTGGCGATGCAACAAGACCGGCGATTGTGGGATGTGCTGGGCCGGATGGACACCCTGCAGTACGAGGAGTGCCGCGCCGCAGACGAGCGTTTAGCAAGGGAGTCTCTGGAGCGGGCGATCACCGGCGTGACGCAGAGCAATCAGGGGGCGGAGCTGGAGCAGCCCTCGAGTCGCCCGGCGCTCGCCCAACCGATTCTGGCCGGCATCCCACAGGACCAACCGATGCCGGGAGCGGCGCCACCCCCCCCTCACCCGCTCGACGAGGAGGAGGAGAAGAAGAAAAAAAAAGCGCCGCGGGGTCTCGATGGATCGTTGACCCTGCCCCCGCCGCTGGATGCAGGAAGCGGTTTTGAGGTGGTGGCCAGGTGATCTCACGCCGCTGTTCAGGGGGGCGGATTGGAACGAGAGCCGGGCGGGTGCTAAGATCTTGCCAGACTGCCGCTATGCGCTCGCTGGCGCCGGAGGCCCCGTCATGAGGTCCTCAGCGAAGACGAGAATCCGCACTCTTACCGTCCTGACGGCGATCGTTGCAGCGACCGCCCTGCATACGGCCGCGCCGGCCCAGGGACAGCGGCGGGTCTCCAGCAGCCTGCTGCTGCTGATCGACGCCTCCGGGAGCATGGGCGATCCCATCGGGAGTGGCAATGCCGAGGTCAAGATCGCGGCCGCCAAGCGGGCCGCCACCGCCGCCCTCAGCCGCGCCGCGGGCGGCGGATCGGTTGAGGTCGCGGTGCTGGCCTTCAGCGGCGACTGCTCCAATCCGGTGCCGCGCTACCAGGACTTCACCCGCGACGTTGACCGGCTGACCCGCTTCATCGCCAGCCTGCAGCCGGGCGGCGGCACGCCCATGGCGGATGCCTTGCTGTTCGCCAACCGCTTCCTGGAGCGCAACGGCAGCGCCGGCGCCTCCGACCGCATGATCATGCTGCTGGCGGACGGCCAGAACGACTGCGGCGACGTCGGCCAGGCGATGGCGGCGCTCGAGGCCAGCCGGGTGATCTTCCGCCACGAGACGGTGGGCTTCGGCATCACGCCCAACTCGGCGGCGGCGCAGGACCTGCGCCAGATCGCGACCCAGACCGGAGGGGCCTACCACCATGCCGCCGACGCCAGCCAGCTTTCCGATGTCTTCATGGAGTTCGTCGACACGCTGAGCGTGATCGACATGCTGGGCCGGTTCGGTGGCGGCTCGCAGGGATCGCGCCCGAGCCCCAGCCATCCGGCGCCCGCCGCGGCGGCACGCGCACAAAGCAGCGCCAGCCGGGCCGGCCGGCAAGCGTCTGATAAGGGGGGCCTGTCCAGCATGATTGGCGGCATCAAGGCCAAAGCGCCGCCGGGAGGCGCGGTAACGGCGGGCTCGCCGAGCCGCGACGCACAGGAGGTCTATGTCGCTGTGGCAACGACACTCGGCCTAGGTCGAGTGCCAAGTCAAGCGTGGAGATACGCGACCGGGTGGAGTGAAAGCTCCAGCAACGATGCGCGAATCGAGGCCGAGGATGCGTGTAGCAGATCTGCCGGGGTTGCGTGTCTTGGTGTCGGCTTGCCTTCCATGAGGGGCGGATGCGTGGCCATGGTCGAGGGCATCTGGCTTGACAAAGACGACCCCCAAACCATGCTGGAAGCCTTCTCGGGGACCAATCAATTCCGATCGTTGGCTGAACAGATTACTCTGGACCGATGCAAGACATTCATCCATGCCGGAAAGCCTGCGGGAACCGTTGAGAGGTATGAGTGCAACCTGAAGGTTTCATTCTGTTCGGCAGATGTAAGACCTTGATGCTGGGGCTCGGTTCGTCGCTAATTTCTTGGTTTGCGGTAAGGAGGCAGGCATGAAAAAGCGCTGCAAGTGGTTGGCGGCCGTTGTGTCGAGAGTGTTTCTTGGGTTGCTGTTACCGGTGGCGGTCACGGCCCTGCAGTTGCCCCCGGAAATCCAGGCGGACCGTTACCTGCTGGAAGCGGAAAAGGAGATCCAGGCGCAGGATTTTGAGGGCGCGAAGGAGTCCCTGGACCGCATCCTGGCGATCCAGGCGCAGCATGGCTTAGAGATCCCGGAGGAGTTTTTCTTCCGGTACGCCGAGGTACTGGCACGGCTCGAGCTCTACGACGAAGCGATTGAGTACGTTACGAAGTATCTGACGCTGGCCGGGCGGGTTGGTGCGCATTACCGCGAGGCCTTGGAATTGCTCAGTACGGCCGAGGCGGCAAAGGCCGCCGCTGAAGCGGCGAGGAGGAGGGCTGAAGCGGCGAGGAGGAGGGCTGAAGCGGACGCCTTAGCGGCAAGAAAGAGGGCTGAATTGGCTGCCGAAGTGGCAAGGATGAGGGCCGAAGAGGGGAGGAAAATAGTAGACGCCCTTGTTGCCGGGAATGAATTCGTGCGGATCCCGGCGGGGAAGTTTCGCATGGGCTCGAAGAGTTCGGAAGCGGTTAAACCCGAGCGGCCGCTGACGCGGGTGCGGATCAGCCGGGGATTTTACCTGGGCAAGTACGAGGTGACGCAGGCGGAATGGGAGGCGGTGATGGGAAGCAATCCCTCCCGCTTCACAGAATGCGGGCCGAACTGCCCGGTGGAGCAAGTCTCGTGGGATGACGTGCAGGAGTTTATCCGGAGGCTGAACGCTACGGTGGGAGAGGAGCGCTACCGGTTGCCGACGGAGGCGGAGTGGGAGTACGCGGCGCGGGCGGGGACGATCGGGGACCGCTACGGGAATCTCGGCGCGATTGCGTGGTACGAGGACAACAGCGGGGATCGCACGCATCCGGTGGGGCGGAAGGCGCCGAATGCCTGGGGGCTCTATGACATGCTGGGGAACGTGAGGGAGTGGGTCGAGGACTGGCGCGGCAACTATCCGGGCGGCGCGGTGACGGATCCCGCGGGTCCCGTGTCGGGCTCGGTCCGGGTGGATCGGGGCGGTAGCTGGGACTACGGCGCCAGGTACTGCCGGTCGTCGAGTCGCTACGCCAGCTGGCCCGACCGCCGCTACGCTGACCTCGGCTTCCGCCTGCTGAGGACCGAATAACCCTTTGCTCTATTACCCTTTTACGCTATGCAAAGCGACGCAAGGGAGGGCGGGAAGCCGCGCCGGCGGGCGCATCAGCGCCCGTGCCAAGCGGAGAACCGCCCGGTTCCGGGAAATCACCGCCACGTGAGGACGCTTGGCGGCATTGTCGGAGAGGGACGGCATCCCCTGCCGCTGCCCGGCGGGCTACGGGCCGTGAACCGGCGGCGGGTCGGGAGGGGTCCGAGAACCGGCCGTTATGTCAACCTTGGAGATCTAAACCAGACGAAAACGATAGCAGGGCAGAGCCACTCGCGAAAGGCAAGGAATGGAGTGGAATATGGACAGGCGCCTTGAACGCCAAATAGGTGGTTCACTTATCGCGTTGCTAGTGGTCGTTGTAGTTGGTTTACTGATTTGGGAGATCCGGATTTCGATTCAAACGGTCATCGTGCACCTAACGCTGCTGCACTCGTCGCGCTCGCCGAGGCCCGCGAGATGCTGCTCGCCAAACGCAAGCTCGCCCCGGTCCGCGGGCGACCTCCTCTCTGAGAAGCGACGCGCCGAGGCCGCCGAGCGCGTGTTGCAGCAAGAGCGCGGCGGCTGGCGCCGCCGCCGGCTTCCCGAGGCGCCAGTACGGGTGGTAGCGCTCGACAAACTCCGCGTCGGCGGCGCACACGTCGGTGAGACTTCGAAAGACGCACTCCCGGCACCAACTCAAGCTACCAACCAAATCTCAGTGCGCCGTGGAAAGGCGCGTTTTCCTAGTGGGTTCAAATCCCACCCAACAATTGTCGCTTTCGGTTGGTAGCAGCCGGGGCGGGTCATGGAGGTAACAACAGGGACTGAAGCACCCCGGTGTCAAAGGGCTGCGATGAGCAGTTCAGCAACCATGCAGGCCGGAACATTCGTGAACACCGTGCAGGCCTCGAAAAGGGCGATGCGGGAGCCGACCCTCCTGAGATTAGGGGAAGGCCGACGACAGGTCGGGGAGAAAAGCGACAGAGGCACCGAGCGGGACCCGCCGGGGTAGTGGTGTCGGCATGTATGGGAGAGGGAAGACGTAGCAACACGGGAAGCCCTGGCGGTGGTGTGCACGCACCAACCGGAACCCCGTAAAGGGGCAGGTCGGGCCGGGCAGGGTGGCGGAGAGGTCCGTACTGTGTGCTGGGCAGCGCCCAGATCAGGTGGGTTGGAGTCCCACTGGCGCTCGGGTAAGGAGCGCTATATCCGAAAGCGGGGGTAATGCCTCGCTGGCCGGGGTGTGCTGATAAGCGAGACCCTAAACGGGCACGAAGCTGGAAACGGCGGAGACAGCCAAGGAAGGAGCTAAGTTGGTGCACTGCTGGAAGGCAACCGGAGGGCAGGGTGTCCATCGCGAGGTGGAATCTGAAGGGCTTGAGGAGCAGTACCGGGCTGTAATCGAGGGGGCGACCCCAGGATGAATCAGTCGGCCCAAGACGGGGCCAGGTCGAGCCGGCAGTATGGAGGCGAAGGCGTTCTTACTCACCCGTCGAACCAAGGTGTGTGTGAACGGCACGGTACGGAAGATCTGGACGTGACCCCAGGAGGGCTCGTCGCGTTCCCGGGTGGCTCCGGGAGAACGGACCCTATAAGTCGCAAGACGAAGTGGCGAAGGACGCGCGGCGAGCAATCGGACAACCGAATAGTACTGTAAGCGCGGTGAAAGCCGCGTGACCGCGCAAGCGGCGGCCGGGTGGGTCGGGGAAGTCGGTTGGCGAAGGGGGTTGGGGAGAGAGAGCGAAGGAGTGAGTAAGGACCATGAGGCGGATAAGTTCCTTAAGCGAAAGACCCGGACATCATGGACCGAGGAGACTTGTTCGACGGATCAACCTGGCGGGTAACGGGAGGGTCCACTCACGGGTGGATAGACGGCTGGGAACAGCCGCCCGCGCCCAGGGGCCGTGGCCAGCACGCGCCCGGGCGAGCAACGGCACTGGTGCCTTCCCTGAATCTTCAATCAGACACCTTCGTGAAAGCGGCTTACGGGAAAACTGTACGAGCCGTTTGAGAGGCGGACGGAGGCCAGCCCTGCGGGGCGCCTCCTCCGACCCGACACCGGAGAGGCCGGGTAACGCTGGCGGAGGGAAGGGACCTCAGGTGAGGAGAGGTGAGGGAAGGCTTGGAGGACACCGGGAGTGGCATCGCCTAGGACCCCGGTATCGTGTTCGGGAGAGCTGGAACCACCGCATGCGAAAGCGAAGGGAAGCGAATGCAGGAACGAGCGCAAGCCGGGGCAGCAGGCGCAGGCGGCAGGGCGTGAACAGGCCTGCCGCCGGGTGCGGCGACCGGCGGGAAGAAGCTGGGGGGCGTGCGGCTCCCGCGACGCGGACGGAAGGAAAAAAACGGACGCGCCATTCCCGTCCGAGCCGGATCTACCCATGTGCGAGCGGCATGATCCCACTGGAGAGCCCGGTGCCGGCAAGCGGCACGCCGGGTTCGGGGAGCGGGGAGCGGAAACGTGGCTAGGCGAGAGGGCCAGTGAGGCACCTACAGATGGCGAAAGCCGTAGGACTACCCCAAACGGCTACTGCCTCTTTGCTAAGGTGCGCGCGTCGCTCCCCGACTCTACGGCCCTTTCTGATTCCATGCACTCACTACAGCCCGGGCCGGTGACAGTGTTCACACCGAAAGTTGCCTTGCTGTGCCCGCCACATTGGCACCTTTGGGCGTCCACACACGTGGCAGGGTTGATTGCTGTAACGCTGGCGTGAGTGCTTGCCGGACCGATTCGGCGTTGACTCCCATATCGCTGCAACGTTGCGTTCAGTCAAGCCGAACACTCTCGCCACTGCTGCGGCGATAGACGGGCGCCCATCGGCGGAAGTAACGGGCAGTCCGCGGTCTTTGAGTTTCCGGATAGCTTCGGGAATCAGAACCTCGTCTCTGAAAAGCCATTGCGGTGGCCTGCCTCTTCCATTCGGACGCTTTGCGCCCTTCGGCGGCCACTCCGAAAGCATCGGCGAAACATCACCGCCGTGCGATTTTTTGTACGTCATGAGCGCATCCCAATAGCGCGCCTTGGATTCAGAGTGTTCGATGTACCTTGCGATCACCTCCTCGCTTGGAGTGTTCTCGAGTTCGTGGGCCAGATACTGGCTAGGCTCCACTGGTTCGTTGAATGCGGCATGTCCCAAGCATCGTAGGGCGTGCTCGGCTTCCTCGACACTGATGGGAATACCTTTTTGCTCCCACCGTGCCCGGTGTTCTTGCAAGCGGCTATCGACGGTAGCCCATTCTCGGAGCGCGAGCAGTGCTGCGCGTACCTCTGGCTGCTCGGCCCACGCGCGCAAGGCCCCAATCACACGCACTACCGGCGACGCGGCCTCCATGAGGCAGTCCCGCCAAGCTGAAGAACTTTTTCTCATAGAGCGATGCTAATCCCGTTGCACTCCCCGGCGCTTACCAGGGAATTGACGTAGTCTCGTGCGCCGGCGCGAGCGCCTTCTTCGCCACCGAGGCGTTCTTCTACGGCGCTCTCTCCACTCTCCAATGAGCACACCCGCAACACCTGCCGGGCCGCCGCCTTCCATGTCCGATAATCACTATTAGTGCCCTTGGGGAGCCTTGGGGACGCTGCGGCGGCTGGATCTGGGAGCCAACCCGATCGAAGACTTCTCACCCCTGGACGGCCTGACGGAGCTGAACATTGTCGGCAGGGGAGAACAGGAGCCAGGAGAGCGCACGATCCATTAAGGCCGCTCGATGGGAGACCGCTTGGGAATCGCCAATGTCCCGGAATCGCTACACAGGGTGCACGGGAATCCTTCCCAGTGGCGAGAACGCATTCGCGGTGGCGCGGCCGGAGCAAGGGCGTGGAGCCGCGCTGCGACGCGGAGGCCGCCGGCAACGGTTCCCGCTCGCGGGGCTGCGGCGTTCCTCCGGCTGCAGTGGACCGCGGCGACCACCCTCCTATCCCTCGTGCCGGTGACGGCGGAGGAGTTCCTGGTCGTGCTGGGAATCATGGCCATCGCCCTGTTCTCGCAGACGGCCCGGTTCTTCCGACAACTTGTCTGACTGTACATTCGGAGTCAGACAAGTTGTTCGCTGAGAGCGCCGCCACGCGCCTTGCGCCCCTTGCGAGCGGTTGGGGTGCCCGTCCTTGCCGCGCGAGCGTGCTGCGCCCTCTCTCTCGCGCCAGCGGCACGATTCCCCCCCGCGGAGCCACGGTGAAATCCCCGTTTCCAGCGTAGGGGAGCGTTTTTTGGGCATCGCGCCCGGCTGTTGGAGTAGTGAGGACCGTCCCTCTCCCCGGCGAGTCTCGCGCCCCAAGCGCGCCGTAGCCGGCCGGGACCGACGCCGGCGGCCGAATTCGAGGTCCGCGAACTCGAGGCCCATGCGTCTCTCGGGGGAGGGAAGCGGATCGGCGCGAACGCGGCGACCAATCATGAATGGACGAGATGCTAAACCGGCGCTAGGCTAACATTCGTGATCGCGGCGCCGACCAGTCCCAGCAGCAGCGGATCCAGTTGCCCCGCATCGCGAACGGCCCGTACGAGCCGGTCCTGCCGGTCGCGATACCAGGGGGCGTACCGACGATGCATGGCCTGCACGTCCCGTCGCCCGAGCACGTCGCATACGTCCGACATGGGCGCGCCGGCGGTCAGCAAGGACACGGCGAATGTATCCCGCAATCGACTGGGGCGGAAATTCGGCACCCCGGCCGCTCGGGCGACGGCCTGCAGGCGCAATCTCCAGTACTTCGCGGCAGTAGCCGTTTGCCCCTTTCCTGACCACCAGAAATGGTCGGGGCTGCTGTTCTCGAGCCCCGTAATGGCCGTGACCACGGCTGGCGGCAAGTCGACCGTTGTGGGTTCGCCGGACTGGGTTCGCCGCAACGTAAGCTCGCTCCCCTTGAGCACGTCGCGTCGCAGCGTCGCGGCCTCTCCGATGGCCAGGCCCGAATAGCGCATCAGCATGAGTAGCCCGCGTTCGCGAGGCTTCTCGGCCGATGCGTTCAGCAGCGACCGCATCTCGTCGAGCGTCAGGGGCATTGCCGGAGGCGACTCGCTTTTGGGCGGTCGGACCTTCTCGAGCGGCGAGCTTGGGACCCAGCCTCGATCGACCGCGGACCGAAAGAAGGCCTTCATTCGGGTGATCTGTTTGCGGGCTGTAGAGGGCTGGCAGGTCCAGCTCGCGATCCACGCCCGGACCAGGTCCTCGTCCAGGTCCGCGAGAAGCGACACCCCTCTGGCGCTTGACCAGCGCGTGAGCGAGCCGAACACCGACCGGTACCCCTCGACGGTCGCGCGGCGGAGGTTGCGAATGGCTGTTTCCTTGTCGAGAAACTCCGCGCAGGCGTCACTGATCGTCACGAGCCGGAGCTCCCGCCGTTCTGGCGAAACTGGATCGCCATCATTGGCTCTCGCGACAGGGAGCCTGCTTCGGCCGCGAGCCCTCGAAGTGCGGCCGAGCGAACGAGCCGCATGCCAATGGGAATGCAACGGGGATGAAATCCAGCATTTGACGTACCTCCTTGATAGACGCGGCGGAAGCGAAGAACCGAGGAATCGCTTCGCTGGCCGCGTCGAAAAACAGCTCCCCCGCGGCCGCGTTTAAGAAACACGGCATCGAAAGCGCGCCGAAGGTCACGACGTCCACTTCGACATCCCGCGGTGTGCGGTGAGGGCCGTCATGTCATGAGGCAACGAAGAGGAGCGCGAGGAAGGCGGGTGCCTCCCCGGATAGGCCGCCCAGGGTCCGGAGGAGCCGGCGCCAGGCCGTGGTCAGCCGGTCAGGATGCGTGGCCAGGGCGACAATCTCTGATCGAACCTCGGCGTCGACGTAGTGGCGGGACAAATCGCGGGTCCTCTTGAGTCGGATTATACGACCCCGGCGAGGACTCTGCCTGCGAAGCGCATCCCGTGCTGGTTGCCCTCTCTCGCGGCTGCGCGGCGGCGCTCCCCTGTGTGAACCAAGCGAGAGCGCCGCATCCCATTTCCGGGAAAAGGAAATCCCGACCGCCGGCAGCCCCGCGCGCGTCATCGATCGGGATGGAACGAGGGGCGATCCGCGGAATCGCTCTTGCGATCGCCTCGAAGCAGCGCGAGCCCGCGGCCGCCTTCGGAAAGCACCTCATCCGCCCCGCGTCGGGGTTCGCGGGGCCCAAGTCAGCGACCAACCGCAGCAGCGCTCGATGACCGTCACGGCATCGGGATATCCGGGTGGCGCCGGGTCCCTTGGCGCATGGGGAAACGCGATCCAAAGCGCGCCCCCGATTGTGGCCGCGAGCAGGGCGAAAACCGCGGTCCACACCCAGGGGGCGGCGCGCCGGAGGAAATGCCCTGGCGGCAGAGCGCGAAGCCGCTCCTGTTCCTGCAGGTAGAGCGGGTCGCGACGGTGAAGGCGCTCCGCTCTCGCCCACAGGATCACGACGAGCGCCATGAACGCGTAGAAGAACGGCCTGTCCGGGATCTCGAGCATGCTGCGAGTGTCCCGACGCCCTCCAGCTTCGTCAAGACCGTTCGGCTTGGGGTGGACGGACCGTTGTCGCGACGGTCGCCCGCGCAGCTTCCGGCCTGCGGCCAAGACTGCCGCTCGGCAGTGAAAGGGGCTTGAGGAGAAGGCAAGCGGGATGCGACCCGTTGCGCTTCGCTTTCGGGCCTCCCGTCTCTGTCCCTTCTGTATGGCGACCAGCAGCTCAAGCAGACCGGACCTTGGCGGCCTGCCGATGGCCGCGCGCGGCTCGCGTACGACAGCGCGGAATTCCGCGACCAGGTGCGCTTCCCAATCGTCATCCGGGCGCAGCGTCACGGCAGCGTGCGCTCCAGTGAGTGGACGCCAGCCCGGACCTTTGTCGGGACCGCGCCGGCGCCACCGCGGTTTCTAGGAGGGGAGGCAGGGTCGCGTCGCAGCGACCGGCTTCGGGGGCCTTCAGCCTCGTCGTCCGATGCGTGCGCATCGCGCATCGAACTCACCCAGGCCGCTACTTGGTGCGAGATGTCGTACCAAGCGTCCGCAGCCGCCGTGACGCTCTCCACCCGCATGGGCGGCACTCCGTCCTCCGAGGCGAGGATCTCCCTCACGGTCTCGGCCCCCGGCAACGACACAGTGTGTAGTCGGTTTCGAACTCGTATGTGCCCCCTAACCGCGACACCATCGCTCTCAATTCTCCCCGACTCACCCGAACCTGCGCCGGCTCGCGGAACGCACGAGCGGGAGCGTCCTTCAGCCATCGCCACAGGTTCGCACGGGGAGGGTCGAACAAGCGTTCGGCCCGGGGATCCTGCGGGTGTTTCGACCAGGAGGGCAGGGCGCTGACCGGCGAGACGGCAGCCCGGCAGCTCAGCGCGAGCATCACGGAGGCGGTGCCGTCATTCTGCGTGGGCAATTTTCTGGCTGGACTGCGCGTGCTGCTGCGATCGGGCAAGATTCGCGGCCAGCGCCCCAGCCCCTGGTTGCTCGCGGTGTAGTTGGAGGATGGGTCGCCGCCCACAGTTGAACAGCGGCGGTCCCCCACCGCGAGAACCGATCCCAAGCCCGTCGTCGGTCCCATTCGATCACCGGCTGGAACGCAGGGCAAACAAAAGACCTGCCCCCCTGCGCTGCAGTACGGAGAGATCCGGACTGGCGCGCGCGAAACCGTGAGGGGGATACTTGCCTTGATGCCAGACAGCGCGGAGCGCGTCGCCGGCGGATCCATCTCGACTGCGGCGCTCGCAGCGATCCTGCTGGCCGAGGGCTACGCCTCGCTGGCCACCGAGATCTTGGCTCTGCGCAGAATGGTGCCCTGGGCCGGCTCCGCCGTGTCGGTCACCTCCGTGCTGCTGGCAGTCTACCTAGCTGCGCTGGCCGGCGGCTACAGGCGCGGCGGGCGCGTGGCCCGGCAGGGCGGCGTTCGCCCCAGGCTCGCGTCGCGCCTGGCTCTCGCGGCGGCGCTGGCCGCGTTCTGGTTGAGCGACTTCGGCGCGGCCCTCGCATTCGGATTGCTGCCGATTCCGACGCTGGCCCAGGTGACGGCGTACTCCGTCGTCGGAATCGCCCCCGTCGCCTGGCTGCTGGCCGAGTCCGTGCTCCTGGCCCACGCCTGCGCAGCCGGCGCAACGCCGTCCGAGACAGCCGGTGGCGTCTTCTCCGTGTCCACTGCCGGCAACGTGCTGGGCGCCTTGCTGACCACGTTCGTGTTGCTGCGCTTCCTCGGCACCGCCGCAGCCGCCATCGCGCTCGTTTTCGGGCTGTGCCTGGCCGCGTGCGTCGCCCACGCGCGCAGCTTCGGCGTCGCCGCGGCCGCGATGGTCGCGATCTGGCCGGTGCTGGATCTTTGGGTCGAGGCCACGGAGTACACCGTGCGCAACGCCTACGCGGACTACCGCGTCGTCGAACTGGACGGCGGCGGCCGCATGCTGGAGGTCAACAGGCAGCGGGCCTCGCGGGACGACCCGGCGGGAACAGGCTGGGACTACGCCGAGCGGGTCGAGCGGACCCTGTGCGAGGCGGAAGAGACGCGCGTGCTGGTGCTCGGGGCGGCCGGCATGACGCTCGGGCGCGGGACCGAATGCGGGCTCGAGCTCACGTTCGTGGACATCGATCCGGCGCAGGCGGGCGTCGCCGCGACCTTCCTCGGAGCGCCGCCGGGCGGCAGGTTCGTCGCTGCGGACGCCCGCGCCTTCCTGCGCTCCGACGTGGGCGGCTGGGACGCCATCGTCGCCGATGCCTATTCCCACCGGAACAGCATTCCCCAGCACCTGCTCACTGCGGAGTTCTACGGCTTGGCTAGGTCGAAGCTCGCCGACGGCGGCTCGCTTTACGTCAACCACCTGACCTGGCCGGAGGACGCGATCTTCCGAACGAGAGTCGACCGCACCCTGCGATCCGTCTTCGCCGACTGCTCCACGTGGCCGGTCGGGATCGAGCAGGGGCGCGGGTGGCACGACGCGCTGGCCGACCGTGGCAACCTGCTCTACCGCTGCCGCCGGTCGGATCTCGATTCCGATCGCGCCATATATTCCGATCGCTTGCCGCGGGCAGACCTGGACCGCTCGCTGCGCTAGGGTGCGGATGCCAGCGTTGCTGCGCAGCCGCGAGAGAGAGGGACGGCATGACGCTCGGGCGCGGCCATCGCGGCGGCCCGATCGCTCGCTCCCGCCCAGATGACCAACCTCCAGGGCAACTACTACACCAAGACCGGCTTGATCACCCCCGCGCTGGAGTCCGGCATCGATATCCGGAACGTGGCGACCGAGACGGCGCCGGGCAAGGAATGCGCGGCCTTGGAGGGACTCGAGTCTCAATTCCCGTCATGGTGCCGCCGAGGTCGGGCGCGCCGGGCGGCAGGCCCCTCGCCGACGGGCCCTTCGCGGCAGGAAGACCCTTCGCGAGGCCGCAGCCGAGGCGGGTGCCAACGCGGGGTGCTCGGGCTCCGAAGCAACCCCTCCGCCACGCGCAACGGCAATCCGCGTATGTTCTTGTACGGCACGCTGGCCCGATGCGAGTGAGGGCCCGTCGCGAAGCCGCCGCGCTCGACCTGCTCGGCCAGGACATTGGCGACCCTTCGGTAATACCCGTCGTTCCAGCTCGTGATCTCCTGGTCGGCCCGGATGAGGCTCGTCCTGCCGCTGTTCCAGCGGACCGGGATCCAATCGCTCATCGCGCCGCCCCGTGAGCACGGGTCCGCCGCTCGATCCACGCCAGCACTCGGCGCGCGAGGCCGGGAAGGGTCGGCTGGTGAACGGCATCGGCCATTCGGCAAGCGTCCCGCGCGCCCCAGTCTCAGTCAAGACGGTCCGGGCTGCGATCGCCGCCCGAGGCGAGGCCTCCGGAAGCGCTCAAGATCTCGCAACGCCGCACCGCTAGCGCTCGCCTCTCTCGCGCCTGCGCAGCAGAGCGCGCCTGTGTTGGTGCAGGTCCCGCCGGTCGAGCCAGTCACAGAAGGCGTAGGCGAGGAGCGTCCCCGCGGTCATGCCTCCGAATATCGCTGCGGAGGTGCCGTCTATGTGTCCGGCGTAGTACATCGACGCGATCGCCGCCTATGCGAGCGCGGCGCCGACGCATTGCAGTGGCCTCACCCAGGGTGACGGGGTCGGTTTGCGGGGGGTCAACTCGCCCCTCCGGTCTTGATCGGAAGCGGGACCTGTGCGCCGTCGATCCGATACCGGTAACGGGCTCGCTGGTGGTAGATCGTCAGGACGGCTTTCGGCATGCGTGTCTCCTGTGCCCGGCGGCTCCAGGCGTCGCTGCGGTTCAGTTCCCAGGCGAGCGTCATCGCGTTCGCGAAGTGACCGGGACCGAGAGTCAACCGGGACGGCGCGTCCCTGCGTCTCGAGTGCTTGCTTGCGCGGGGCATTGCGTGGTGGGCATCCTGTCCATTGGGCGTCACTCGCGGCGCCGTGGCAATCGCTGAGCCCGGGCTAGCGCTCCCAGGCGGCCGGCTCGGGCGCGGGCTCCTGCGCCCCGGGCCGACGCTCCTCGTCGAACCCGGGCAGTCGGATCTGCGTCGCCGGGAGGCGCTTTTCGGTTTCGGGAGGGGCCGCCGTCGCCTCGTGCTCGGGCTCTCGCTCGCGGTCGAGCAGGTAGTCGCTCATCTCCTGCGCGTCCTGCGCCGCGCGGTAGATCTCGCGGGGATCCTCCTTCAGCGCTTGGATCCACGACCCCACGTACGAGGCGTGCCTCGACGGATCGTGACCGATCCGCAAGCGGTCGCCCGTGATCATCGAGCTGATTTCCGCCCGCAACTCTTCCCGCGCGTAGTCCCGCGACCCGAAGCCGTCTTCGATGCCCTTCGTCAAGGTGCTCCGGTTCAACCGGTCCGGATGTCCGGTCCAATGCCCGAATTCGTGCAGCGCCGTCTGGTAGTAGCTCGGAGCGCTGGGGAACTGCTCCCTGAACGGCAGGACGATGCGATCCCGGCTCAGGTCGTAATAGGCCCGGTCCGCCCCCGAGTGCTCCACCACTGCTCCGGACTGCTTGAACACCCGCTCCGCGCCCTCGTGCCTGTCCCACGCGTGCGATCCCGCCCGCAACGGTCTCGCCGGTAGCCCATCGCACTGCTCCGCGTTGAACACCGTGTACTGGTAGACGCGGGGCGAGGGCAGCGCCCTGGTTTCGTAGACGGGCTGCCCCTTGTCGTCCAGCAGCGGCTTGCCCTGCCTGTCCCGGGCCAGCTGCTTCGCTTCGAATTGCCAGAAGAGGATCGCGCAGCCCTTCTCGCCGCTCCTTACCTGCCCGTCCAGATCCTTGACTTGCTTGTACGTCCCCCAGCGCTCGTCCGAATAGCCGCGCCGCTCCGCTGTGCTCGCGAGCCATACGGAGTTGCCGCCCCGGTACGGCTTGCCGGACTTGACGTTGTACGGCAGCGCCTTCTCCCCGGGCTTCCAGGCTTGCGTCCACGGGGCGCCGCCGCGCTCGATCTGAGCGATCAGGGAATCCGCCACGCGGCGGTAGTAGTCGTCTACCGCCTTGATTTGGTCCGTTGCGTTGCGGCGCTTACCACGCTTCCATGCCATGCGGGGAGTGTATGCAACCGGCTCGACCCGCGCAAACCGCGCGGCCGTCCCGATGCGCCGCATCCCGGCGATCACGGGGTACTGTAGGGCGGTCGCAGTGCGAGAAAACGCCACCGCGTGGTGCTACGGGTCTGTCTTTCTTCCGGATCCGCGCGCAACCGCTGGTTCTCGCTGAAGGGCGCGTTCGCGCTTCCGGACAGCCCGCGGCCCGTCCGGACGCTCCGAAGCGGTTCCTGGGGGCTTCCGATGCGGAGGGAGGATTCCGCAGGGCGCACAGGCGCGCTGGGGGGCAGCAGCCGCGAGAGAAGGGCTGGCGCCAGCCGGAGCCTCACTCCCAGGTGCCTTCACTGTCCCGTCGCAGGGCGTCCGTCAGCGCGGCGTCGTAGCTGTCTCCCTCGCGGAGCCCGCGGTCGACGTGGGCCATCTTTTGCCCGAGGTCGCCGAGGCCAGCCTTTCTCGCCAACCAGTAGGTGGCCGCGGCGAAGCATCCGATCGCCACGCCCGCGTGAATCGCGATCGCCAGCGCGTGCTCGGCCAGGAGCGCGGCGTAGGTCCGCAGGTACCAGAGGCGCGGCGGGAGCAGGATCAGCATCGGGCCGACGACCGCCAGGGTCAGTCCGATCGAAACCTTCCAGGGCTGCACTATCGCTCCTTTCCGCTCTTTCCGCTGGGCAGGTACTGCCGGTACAGCGTCGCGCGCGATACCCCGAGAGTCTCCGCGATCTGCGCCTTCGTAAGAGCGCCGTCCTCCAGCAGTTCCTCGGCGCGGCGGGCGAGCTCTTCGTCCTTCGCCGTCCGGCGGCGCCTGCGAGCGGGAGTGCGAGCCGGCGGGCCGCCTCTGACGGAATCCGGATCTTGTCGGGACGGCGACGCGGCGGAGGCCTCTCCCAGCTGGATCCGCGGTGCGAGCCACGACTCCGCGCCCCACGAGTCCGTCGCCGCGGTCGCCCGCTCCGCCACGATCAATCGGCGCAGCTCCTGCGCCGCGGGGGTCAGGGTCCCGTGCCGACCGTAGTCGCGGCGGATGATCGCCTGCCTCAGGGCCGCGATCTCGCGGGAATCGCCTTGCGGCCGGGGCGGGGGCTCCAGGCGTCCTAGCGCCTCCTCGACCTTGGCCTGGCGCGCCTCCGACGCGCAGACCGCGACGACGCCGACTGCGAGCCCCGAAGCGACCAGGGCCTGCCATAGCGCGCCGTGCTGCCCGGCCCAGCGCCGGAGCGGCTTCGCGGACGCCACCGTGCCGTCGTCGGTCCAGACGAACGTGGCCCACTGGTCATCGATCGCCACGGGCAGCTTGGCGGGGGCGAACTGCCGGGTCGTGCTGCTGCCGTCTTTTCCCTCGTATAGGCGGGCCGGCAAGGCCTCGTGCGGTACCCCGCGGGCCGCGGCGGCCTGCACCTTCTCGCCCTCCGTGGCCAGCCAGGGCATGTCCGGATGCTCGATCAGGTACTCCAGACTCAGCAGCCTTCGAAGCATCGTCTCTCTCGACCCCGCGCGGCTGTGGCGGAGGTTCGCCTCCCCCAGGTCCTCGTACAGCCCCCGGTGATGGGCTAGGAGCGTGCTCCCGACGCCCGCGATTTCGATCTCTTTCGCCACCCCTGCGCCGACCAGCTTCGAGGCCCGACGAGCGGCCGTGGCGCGCGAGCAGTCCAGGCACCTCTCCAGTTGGGATCGCGTGAACACCCCGGAATGGAGGCAAACGGCGCTCAGGAACCGCCCGTCGCTCTCGTCCAGGCCCAGCCGCCGGTGGTCGATCCGGCGCTCCCCGATCGGAGGCAGCCTCATAGCTCCAACAACGCCGGGTCGTCGCCCCGCGGGCTCTTTCCGGACCCTCCTCCTCCCGAGGCTCCCGCGGCCGCGATCCGGCCAGCCGACGCCGGGCCCATCGCCGACAACTGGAAACCCGCAGCGGCCTTCGCCGCCACCTGCGACGCCTTGTACTTGTCGCTCACGACTTCGATGGCGACGATGGACACCGTGACCCCGTCCCGCTCCAGTATCTCCACCTGGGCGTCCGGGAGGGACACTTTCCCGGTCGCGCTCACCGGAAGGCCGAGATCCCGGGCCATCTCTCGGCGGGCGCGGTCGGCTGCCTCGCGTCCCTGGTCGGCGCGCGCTTTCTCCGAGGCGCGCGCCAACAACGACTTCAACTCCGTCTCGGTCCGGATCCGGCGGACTGTCCCCCCGTCGCGCCCCGCCGTTTCGATTGCCTCGACCACGGCCTTGTAGACCGCGCAGTCGTGGGCGGCCTCCCTGCGCTTGACCTGTCCGTGCCAGGCCCTCTCCTGCCGGCGCGCCGCCCACAGCGCGCGGTCGGCGCGCTGCCGCCCGCGATCCGTCGCGACCACTGCCAGGAACGTCCCGCCACGCGGGCCCCTGGCCTTCACGATTTCGACCAGGCCCTCCGATCGCATCCGTTCCAGGGACCTCTTGGCGGCGTAGGGGTGGCCGTCGAAATGTGTTTGCACCACGTCGCGGTAGGCGATGGCGCGAAAGACGGCCGCGTCGATCAGCACGGCTTCGCGACGGCGGGCTGCGTCGGGACGTCGCCCCTCGCGGCCCCCGCGTTCCTCGCGGGACCTGTATTCTTCCCGGCTGCCTGACTCCCGCTCGGGTGGGGCCTTCTCGATGTCGCGCTCCACTTGGGTCGAATTGTAGCGACTCGGCCGCGCGGGACAACCACAGAAGCACACCGCCGCGCAGCCGCGAGAGACGGCAACCGCGACTCTGCGGCCGGCGAGCTGAGCGGGAAGTCCCATTCTGGCTCCCGCGTGTGTCTGCAGCGACGTCGGCCGGGTCGCGCCTTCGAAGATCGGCGTCGGGCGCCGCATATTTGCGCAATGGCGGTATGCACTTGATTCAGGTAGCCCCTACATCTTGTGGTTGGCGGACTCGCGATTGTCGGTGAGTTGACCGCATCGCGCTACGAACGGACGACGACGAGTCCTTCCCTCCCAGACGGCCTCCCACTATCGACTGGTAGGGTACAGGCTTGAGGACCGCCGCCTGCTGGACAAGCCTGTAGAAGAGCTTGCCTCGACGGCGCGATTTCCTGCGGTTGAAACGGAAGCTGCACTCGTCCAAGTAATCGTCGAGGTGACGGACGCTGATCGCCCCCTGGTGGGTTCCGGCCCACCAGCCCTTGAACAACGATGCCGTGCGATGGACATGCGGCAGCAACTGCGCCGCCAACTTGGGATTCCCGAGCACGGTCACCTCGTGACCCTACCCCAGCCCCTCCCGCTGCGCGTCACTCGGCCAGCCGTCCGTATGGACCGTGCTGCCCGGCTCGACCGCCTCGCGCACGAACCCCAGCAGACTCCGCGCCGAGGCGTCCGCAACGACGCGCATTCGGATGCGCCCGATCCCGGATCCGTCCTCCGCCGCTTCGACCGCGATCGCCACGAGCGCCTGGGTCACGGTTTGCCGACCGCGCACTCCCTCTTCCTCTCCCCCGACATAGGTTGCGTCGAGCTCCACGCGGTCGCTCAGCCGGTCCCGGCCAGGCCGCACCATGGCCCGGCGCAGCTCGTGCAGCCAAGTCCTCGCGGTCCGGTACCTTCCCAGACCCAGCACCCGCTGCAAACCCAGTGCGCTAGTTCCTTGCTTTTGGCTTGTCCCCCACCACATCGCTCGGAACCACAGTCGCAACGGCTGCTTGGACCGATGCAAGAGCGTGCCCGCAGTGACCGAAGTCTGCCGACCGCACGCCGCGCACTGCAAGAACCCGCCCCGCACGGGCCATCCCTTGCCTTGGCCGCACCGCGGGCAGCGGAAGCCGTCCGGCCCGCGCAGCTGCGCCAAGTACTCCCGGCACGCTTCCTCCGTGGCGAACCGGGCCTCGTCTAGTCATTTCGGGGGGTGCCCCAGGCCGGTCAGGGGCCGAGCAAACGCCGTGAGCAGCTTATGAGGGCGTTTCAATTCTCCGGAATTTGAATCATGCAGTGGTTTTCGGCGGAACCCTCATCGCCCTGCGTCGCGCGCCAGCTGTGGAGTCTTGCGGTGCGCTAAGTCTATCTCCATGATCTGGGTCAGCCTGGCTAGGTACACCTGCGCGGAATCGGGCGGCTGGGTCACGACCAGCTCCGCCGTGGACCGGGGCGGCTGGGCCGGGACTACCTGCACCGGCGGCGTCGACTTGATCGGCTGCGGGGCCTTCGCCTCCTCGGGGGCGGGCGGTGCCGACGCCCCGGAGCCGGCCAGCCAGCCCCTCGTCCGCTCCATGGCGACGCCGCGCGTGTCGGCAAGGTCGATCGTCGCCCCCGCGACATCGGCCGTGGTCAGCTCCGCACCCCGGAAATCGGTGCGATCGGTGGAAGCGTCCCGGACGCTCGCCCCGTAGGCTTGGGCGCGCCGGAGATCCGCCTCGTCCAGCACCGCGCCGTCGAACCGGGCTCCCCGCGCTTTCAGCTCGCAGGCCTTCGCTCCGCGGAGGTCTGTCTTGACCGCTTGCAGCGCGTCCGCCTTCGCTCCGCGGAGATCCGCGCCCCTCAGGTCCGCTCCGGAAACGTCTGCTCCCCTCAGGTTCGCTCCCCTCAGGTCCGCTCCGCGCATCGGCACGCCGGCCAGGTTCACGCCGCGCAGGTCCAGGTTGCGCAGGTCGGCGCCATCGAGGCTGACCCCGTTCTTGCGCATCACGTCCGGCGTCAGCCACTCGGCGTGCGCGACGGCTCGCCGCAGCTTGTCGATCGCCTCCAGCTGCGTCTTGAACTGCCGCTCCAGGGCTGCGCGCGCGGCGTGCTCCAGGGCGCGAAGAGTGGCCGCTTCCTCTGCCATGCCGGTATCCTAGCGCTCGGGGCCGCCTCGCTGCTCTCGTTGCGGCTCGTGCGCTCTCCGCTCCAGGGCGCGCGCCACCGTCCGCGCGGCGTAGTAGGCCGGTTTCGGCTTGTCCGTGCGGCTGCCCGCGAGGTCCGCCTCGATCCTCGCGGGATCGTCTCCGCGGTCGAGCCGGCGATGCACCATCGCCCAGTCGCGCTCCGACTGCGACTTGCGCCCCGGCGGCAGAGCGTTGGCCCGGCCCCGGTTCGGGGCTCTCTCGGGGCGGTCGTCCAGGGTCGGCAGGTTGCGGAACTCCTCGAGATCCGTCTTGGGCGCATCGAAGCTCCGCACCGTCGCCAGGGGGCCGCCCCGCTTGTGGTTGCGGAATCCAGGCCAGCGCATGACCCTGCTGATATCGACCGCTGCGGGGTCCGCGCCGTATTTCTGGACGAGCTGTCGCATGAGCTGCTCCGCTCGCTCCGGCGGGGGCGGCCGTGCGAGGTTCCAGATCACCTGGTAGCGCTCCGGCGACGACTCGACGACGTGGTGGGGCTGGGGGGTTTCCCGCCGCGCCACGTCGCGCCGTAGCTGGGCGAGCCGTTTCGGCCCGTCGTCATCGATGTCGATGTAGACCCTCCGGATCTCGCCGATGTCGCTCTTCTCGCGCTTCCAGCGATCTTCGCGGATCGGATTCATGCTGAGGTAGATATCGGCTTTCTTCGCGTTGTGGAACCGCAGCCAGCTTTGCACCTTCTCGCCGACTAGGCTCGAGGCTGAAAAGATCCGCTGCGTGACGTTCGGGTCTTCGCAGTCCCTGGGGATGATGACGACTGCCGCGCGGTCGTCGCCCTGATACAGCGAGGCGGCGAATTGCTTGGCGGTCACGGGCATCCTCACGGCCCCATCCTACTATCGAGTGCGTGTCTCGTATTGTGAGACGTCGGCGTCATGAGACAATTCCGGTGCTGCGACGACTGCGCTCCTTGTCTCCCAGGGGACGGCGGGTGTTCGTTAATCCTCGTGTTTTCAGTGGCTGGTGGCGTTTCGTGAGACGTTCGGGCGGTGAGACGCGGAGCGTGGCGGCCGATCGCCCTCGGTTGACTCCTGGAAGGGGTTTTCGGGTGTTCTTCTGGTGCGGGGCGGGGGAGCGCGGGTGTGTCGTGCGACACGTTGCGGTTGGTGTCTCACCGATCTCAGCCACGTGCACACGATGCAGGTGGGCAAGCTCTTTCGCGCGCAAGGTTTCCGCACACAGAAGGGGAACCCTCCTGGGGGGCACACAGAATGGGAGCGACCCCGTATCTGAGACATGCCGTGTCTCAGGCGGGGTCGCTCCCATTCCCATCGATCCCTGCGGGAAGGCGGCGCCCGCGTGACGGACCGCGCGCGCGTCATCGTCGTCGCGACGTTCGCGGCGGCCGCCTCGCTGTGGCGGATCTACTACGACCGCCTGGGGGCCGTCAGCGAGCCTTACCTCGACTTGATCCGGGCCCACGATCCGCTGTTCTACTGGGTCGTCGTCGGCTGGTACTACGCGATGCCGGCCGCGGCCACGGCGCTGTGCCTGAGCGGCGCGCTCGCAATCGGTCATGTCTGGTTCGGGGGGCGCGAGGCCCAGGGAGCCGGACGGCTCCCTGCGTGGCCGACGTCGCCCGACGATCGCGAGCTGCGGGTCGTGCTGGGGGAGATCCATCACCCGGTCGAACGCCGCCGGGCCGCGCGGCCCGGCTGGCTCGTCCTGCCCGCCCAGGGGCTCTTTACGGGGATCGCGATCTTCGGCGCCGTGGGCTCCGGTAAGACTTCCGCCTGCATGTACCCCTTCGCGCGCCAGCTGCTCTCCTGGCACGCCGGCGACCCCAAGCGGAAGAGCGCCGGCTTGGTGCTGGAGGTCAAGGGCGATTTCTGCCACTCCGTCCGGAAGATCCTCGAGCAGGCGGGACGCCGCGACGACTACGTCGAGATCGGAATCGAAGACCGCCACCTGCTGCAGTGGAACCCACTGGACGCTCCGTGGATCGACTCCTTCAGCCTCGCCTACCAAGTCGGCGGGCTGATCAACCAGCTGTACGGCAAAGGCAAGGACCCGTTCTGGCAGCAGGCGTACACGAATCTGGTCCGCAACATCATCGAGCTGCACCGCATCCGCGACGAGACCGGCTGGGTGACGCTCCGCGACGTCTACCTCTGCGCGCTCGATCCCGAGGAGCTCGCAAAGCGCCTCGTCGAAGCGGCGGAGCGCGTGGACGGCCTCCCGGAACGGCGGTACAGGATCCCGCGGCGGGTGTTTGCCGCTCACGTCGACCGGCTCGCGGTGGAGGGCTGGGAGTGGCTCGACGCCGAAGACGCTCCCGATTCCGTCGAGATCCGCGTCGCGGTCGAGGTCGGCGAGGCCCTGCGACGGGCCGGTCTGTCGAGGGAATTCGAGACGGTTACGCGCGGTTCCGACCGGGAGGCGCAACGGCTCCGCGGACGCCACCGCGCCGTCGCCACTTGGTACGCGCTCGACTGGATGAAGCTCAAGCCGGACCTCCGCACGTCCATCGTCGAGTCCGTGTCCGTGTTCCTGTCCGTCTTCGACCAGCCCGACGTGGCCCGGATCTTCTGCCCCGAACGGCCGCCCGCGTCGGCGTCGGCGAACCGGGCCGGCGGACCTGCCGCGCGAGTCGAGGTCTTGCGCGCCCTGCCCTCTCTCGCCGGCCTGATCGACGAGGGCAAGATCGTCGCCCTCAACATGCCCGTCGGCGCGAACCCCGCCCTCGCGCGGACTATCGGGGTGATGCTCAAGGCGGCTTGGCTGCAGGCGCTGCTGCGGCGCTCGGCCGACGGGCGGCGCGACCATCGCCCGGCTGCTTTCATCTGCGACGAGTACCAGCATTTCGCCACCTGCGGCGGCGACGATCCGAGCGGCGACGAGAAGGTTTTCGCTCTCACCCGGCAGGCCCGGTGCATCCCGATCGTCGCGACCCAGTCGATCAGCTCGATCCGCTCCGTGGTCCAGGGCGAGGTTTGGCGGACCCTCCTGCAGACGCTCCGCACGAAGATCTTCCTGAGTCTCTCCGACGAGAGTTCTGCTAAGATCGCCAGCGAAATGTGCGGCCAAGTCGGGCGGATGAAGGCGAGCGTGAGCTTCAACGAGTCCTCCGGAAAGGCCGGCGTCTCGTTGCTGAGCGGCAAGGCCGGCGGGGCGAAGGCCAGCCTCGGCATGAGCAAGCAGTTCTCCGAGCGGCGCGAGGCCTTGTTCCACCCGCGCGACTTCGCTCTCCTGGACGTGGCCGAATCCATCGTCCTGGCCTTCGACGGGAAGCGGTCGCACAGCGCCCGGCGGTGCTACCTCAAGCCCCACTTCCTCGCGCGGAATCTCTCGTGGTTCGACGCGAGGGAGAAGGGGGCCCTGTGAGCGCCGCCGCGAGCGTGGCCCGTCTCGCCCCCTTCCTGCCGGGCCTCGAGGAGGTCCTCCTGGATGCGAATGTCAGCGAGGTCATGATCAACGGGCCCGGGGGCGCCTGGGTCGAGGCGGAGGGGCAGATCCGCTGGGTTGACGCTGCGAAGCTGACGGCGCGCTCTCTGTCGAGCGCGGCTCTCCAGATCGTGCGGCCGCTCCGCTCCGAGCTCAGCAGAGAGAAGCCCCTGGCCGACGCCCGGCTCGAGGACGGCTCACGGGTCGCCGTGGCAATCCCTCCCGCGGCGCGGCACACCACCATCACGATCCGGAGATTCGGGCGGCGGCAGTTCAGCGCCGACGATCTGGTCCGGATGGGATCCCTGCCTCCCGGGGTCCACGGCGCCGTCAAGACGGCGCTCGGCGAGCGGAGGAACATTCTGGTGAGCGGGGGCACCGGCTCGGGCAAGACGACGCTGCTGTCGGCATTCTGCGCACTGGTGCCCGACACCGACAGGGTCCTGGTCATCGAGGACACGATGGAGCTGCGGATCCCGGCCCTCAACTGCGTCCGGTTCGAGGCGGCGAAAGGCGCCTCGATCCGCGACCTGGTCCGCCACGCGCTGCGTCACCGGCCCGACCGGATCATCGTCGGCGAGGTCCGCGGCGGCGAGGCCTCCGACCTGCTCGACGCGCTGTCCACGGGGCACGGCGGCAGCATGAGCACGATCCACGCCAATAGCGCGCAGGGAGCGCTCTCCCGCCTCGCCGTGTGCGTGCTGCAGGGGGCCGACGCCGGGCAGTCCTACCAAGTGGTCTGCCACCGGGTTTGCGAAGCCGTGGACCTAGTCGTCCAGGTCGCGCGGATCGACGGCTGGCGCGGCGTCGTCGAGGCGATCGAGGTCGAGGGCTACGACCCTGGGTCGGACGCGTGGCGCTGCCGCTCGCTTTGGAAATCCGGGAGGACACGCGCCCCCGCCAACGGATCCGCCCGGGCGGATTCCGGCGCTACCCCCCCGCCTTGACCGAGGGGCTCCCGAGCAGCGTGACCTCCGCGCTCGAGGTCACCACTTCCGTCCGGTAGTGCTTGGCGCCTTTGTCGTCCGTCCATCTGCGGGTCTGCAGCCGGCCTTGCAAGTGGATCTGGGTGCCCTTCGTCAGGTACTCCGCGAGTCTATCCACCCGCCAGATCACGACATCGTGCCACTCGGTCACTTCCTTCCATTCGTCGCCCTCCCGCACGCGGTAGTCCGTCGCGAGGGACACGTTCGCGACGGATGTCCCGCCCGCATCGCGGGGCTGCGCGTCGGCGCCCAGACGGCCTAGCAAGAACACTACGTTGACTGATCGAGCCATGAGCTGAGCGTCCCACGGGTGGCGGCGAGGCGCAAGCGCTGCACGGGCGCGACGCCGCTACGCAGCCGTGGGCTGCCGTTTACACACAACTCGGACTTAACAAGTCGCTTGCTGCTGTGCCATCCCTAGGGCATGTACGAGCAACACCGGATTCCCGCCGCGCTCTCGAATCCCGAAACCCTGGCGCGGGTCAAGGCGCTGATCGCGGCTGCCGGCTCGGCCACGCCGGAGGGCTTCCCCGTGCACAGCTTCCCGACCCTGCTGGCGGACCTGGCCAACCTCGTGCTCAACCGGATCCGCCTACCCACCCGGGAGCAGACCGCCATCACCATCGCCACCGAGCCCAGCAGGCTCCAGCGCCGGGCCTTCGACCTGCTCGGCGTCGACCCGCAGCAGAACGTTTCCATAACCGTGACAGGTTGAGAGCCATGCCTGGATAGGCAAAACCTTGCGAACGCAACAAGTTATGCAATGGACACGGCTCGGACCTACTGTGAAGTTCCGACTAGCCCGGGGGAGAGAGCGAGCCGAACACGGCTAGCCCCCGAAAGCGAGCAATTTCCTACGAGCAGGGTTTGATCTTGCCCTTGCGCGTGGCTTCTTCAAGCCGTTTTGCGATCCGGTCCGCCACTTTGCCCGGCCCGGGCTTCGCGAAGTCACCGACCAGTGCCGCCAGCCGCCGCGAGGTGTCCTTGGCGGACTCTGACCACAGGATGACCCCGCAGGTGTCAATCAGTTCCGCAGAAGCGCGAGCAGCTATTCCACGGCCTACGAATACGCGCTTGGCCGTGCTCTCCCCACGGCTCCTCTCTGTTGCTGTATGCCGCAGCACCACGGTCGCGGCTTCCGCATTTGCGACCAACTGCACCTGGGGCACAAACTTGGCGATGGACGACTTCAGAGGGCCGCTGAAGTCCGACTGAATCCAGAGCGCGCCGGGTTCGCTTTCCTCTACCTCTGCAGGTTCAACAAAGACTTTCAGCTGGGAGCTGGCGGGAACAGCCAAGCCCGCCCCGAGTACCAGTACGGCAAGTACTTTCATTCCCCAAGTATAGACCTATAGCCCTATAGCGCAAAACGGACCGGCCGGCGTGCTCCGCCCCATACGCGTTAAGTTGTTAGCTGCTAGTCAAAGTATGATGCTAGCTGGGGCTTGCGCTTCCTGGGAGCGTCTGCAAGCTGCTCAGAGATCGCATTCCATGGGCTGAACGTCTGCGACAAGGACAAGGACGGCTCAATCGCCCGTTTGGCTTGGTTCAGCATGAACTGGAAGTCGCGCCAAGCGCGCGGGGGCCGTTTTCGGCTCCAATTGGTATCCCCAGGGGGAAATGGCGCGGGCATGGCCGATGAGTTTTTCCACCAGCAGGGCCACGAACAGCTTCCCGTACAGCCAGGCCTTGGCGCTGTGCTCGTCGTGCTTGGGCAGATGGCCTAGCTCCGCCAGCGACTTGAAGCGCTTGAACACGAGTTCGACCTGCCACCGCGTGCGGTACCACTCGAGCACGTCCGCAGCGCTGAACTCGGTCGCCGGGAAGGTCGTGAACACGATCACGTACTTGGCGTACTCGAGCGTTTCCGGCTGCAGCTGCTTGCCCCTCTTCGAAGCCTGCCGGCGCAGGCTCTTGTGGGCGATCCGGATCGCCTCCCGAGTCTTGCGGAGCGCGCAGGCCCGCCCGCTGGCCGCAACGCCAGCCGCATCCACAGCCCGGACATCCCAAGAGCCGATCCGGCCGGCACGGCGCAGAGTCCTCACGGCCGCCAGCAGGTCAAACGGCTGTCCCTCCGCCGTTTCCAGCACCAGCGAAGCCGTATTCACCCGCACGGTCACCAGCCCGCCCGCCTGCACCACATGCCGCAGGCCCCGCACCGTGGAATAGCCCCGGTCTGCCAGCAGGTAATCGCCGGCCTCGATCGGGAACTGCACGAAGCTCTCCCCCGTGCCAACCCCCTCCGTCTCGGTCAGGCGGAAGAAGTCGCAGGCCAGCGACGGCAGCCGCACGCTGTAATGCACGCGCCACAGCGACCCCGTCTTGCCGGGCTCCTTGACCGTCGTGGCGTCCAGCGCCCGCACCTGCAAGCCCCCGGCCTCGGACAATTCCACGCCGCGCTCCCGGAACAGTTCCAGGCACAGTGACCGCAGCCACGCCTGCGACTTCCGCAGCCGGGTTCCACAGGGCCACCGACGACAGTTCGGCCAGTCCCTCCTGCCGGGCCCGCACGGCGGTCTCCAGCAACGAGTGCCCGCAGCCGAGATGCAGCAGCAGCACCCGCAGCAGGTTCTCCGCGGACTTGTCCTTGCGCAGGCCCTTCAACGCCCCGGTCTCGACTGCCAGATCCTGCCAGTTGCCGGGCAGAAACGACACCAGCAACTCCCAGTCCTCCTGTATGCCAGCCTTGTCACTCTCGGCACTGCTCATGCCTCCTATGATACATCAACGGTGCCCAATAATTTAACGCTTATGGGGAAGCGCCCCCCAGCACCCCCTCCCGGGGCCTCCTCACCCCTTCCCACTTGACATCTCAAGCCCCCTTCACCATCATGGTGCCGCCCCTCTGGAGTTGCTGCAGCTGCCGCACACTCAACTGTCCACCACTCCGTAGCCACCTCACCGAAGCTGTTCGAGAAGGTGCGGGCCGAGCCGGCGCAAGGTCGGATGCAGATACACGTGGCGCGGCTGTCGGCGCGGCGGGCCAGCCGGGGGCTGAAGGGCAGCGAGGCGCGGGAGGTGCAGGTGGAGCTGCGCTGGCGGGAGGTGGAGCTGGCGGACCCGGACCGGAAGGAGGCGGCGCTGAAGCTGTGCCTGGTGCACGTGCGGGAGGAGACGCAGCCGGAGGCGGAGCAGGTGCTGGAGTGGTACAAGCTGCGCTGGCGGATCGAGGACTGGCACCGGGTGCTGAAGGCGGGCTGCAAGGTGGAGTACCTGGGGCACCGGCAGGGGGAGCGGATCGAGCGGGCGGTGACGATCAACGCGGTGATCGCCTGGCGGCTGACACTGCTGACGCTGCTGGGACGGGACACGCAGGAACTGCCGGCGGACACGCTGTTCACGGAGATCGAGCTGGCGGCGCTGGAGGATTTCGCACAGGACGGGGGGCAGCCGCCGCCGCACACTCTGGGGCGGGCGGTGCTGACGCTGGCGATGCTGGGCGGGTATCTGAATTACAAGCGCAAGCAGTACGCGGTGCCGCGGCACAAGGTGATGTGGGAGGGCTACACGAGGCTGGTCACGATCACGCAGGTGGTGGAACGGACCCGTCGGCTAAACGAGGGTAGCAAGCTCTATCAGAAGATGCGCTCAGCGTGACTTGTGTGTAAACGGCAGGCCGCGGGAGAGCGCTGGGCTCACTGGTTGTTGGGGTCGTAGACATCGTAGTTCTCGAGGTCGAACTGGTCGGCGGCGTAGTCGTCCGGATCGACGGTCTCGAGCGTGTCGTCGAGAGCCTGCCCGAGATCGGCGCTGTTCAGATCGTAGGCCGTGGCGGACGCGATCCGCTCGAGCTCCAACTCCGCACGTCGGCGGTAGCGCGCCCGGACCTGGGAGGCCGTCTCGATGACGACGCGCGTCCCGTCGGGCAGCAGCCTCGTGCGCGCGCGAGCCGTCCAGCTCGGCGAGTTGCCAGGCGGCGCGGGACCCGTGAGCTGGTTGCCGTCGATCTGCCGAAGGTAGGTCACCAGCGCCGGCAGATTGCCGTTGAAGTGGCCCTCCAGGGCTTGCCGGAAGCTCTTGATCTCATCGTCCGAAGGGGCCGCGAGAGCGGCGGCGGCGAGAAGGGGGATCGCGAGCAGGAGGCGGCGAAATCGCATGCCGCCAGTCTACTCGACTTCAGCCGTGGAGAGGTAGGTGAAGATCAGGCCGATGGGGTTGACCGCGTAGAGCGCGCGAGGAGGGGGGTTGAGGAACACGTACCGCAGCACGGTCGTGTAGCGGCGTCGGGCGACCTCCTGCTCCGCGATCCGCTCGACCACGTCGTACTCGGCGATCATTTCGTAGGGCAACTCGGGCCGCGGGATGCGCCGCAGCACGATATCCTCGACGTCGTGGTCCGAGTCGCTCGACCCGGCCGCGATCTCTGCGACGGCGGCGGTCTGCTCGGCGCGGGCGGCCGTTGCCAGCTCCGCGCTGAGGAACATGAGCGACCGCGGCCAGTTCTCCGCGACAGTGTCCCTGCGGCGGCCGAAGTGATCGGTCACGAACTGCCGGATGAAGTAGAGGGTGGCGGGCGCCTGCGGCTCCGCCTGCAGCTCCATCGCCTCGTACTGCACGGCCTGCGCGCGGCCGACTTCGTCGACGCGCACGATCAACGGCTTCAGCACGCGCCCTGTGGAGTTGTAGAGGCCGATCGACAGCAGGCCGACGATCCCCAGCAGCGCGCCGACGCAAATCCGCAGGAACCGTCCCGTCCTGATATGCTCCGCCCAGACGCCGGCGTACTCGCGCTTGGCTTGTTCGGGGGTCACGTCAGCCTCCTCCGCTGCGCAGACGCTTGGTCGCCGCAGCGACGGCCGCTTTCCCGCCGACCACCGTGGTGACGGTCGAGATGAGCGTCCCGAACACCTCGCCAATGCCGCCGGCGCCCGAACCGGAGATGAGCGACGCCGCGAACGTCGGCACTCGGATCGTGGCCAGCAGCCCGACTAAGACCAGCATGATGATCACCAGGGACATGAAAGGCTTCATCGCGCTCGTCGCTAGGCCCTTGGCGATCGCCGCGCCGGCCGCGCCCGTCACTGAGTTCCAGTCGCTCACCATGAACAACGCGAATTCGACCACCGACAAGACGAAGACCCGCAGCACGGCCGCCGCGATCGGGGCGTACAAGCTGAAGATCAGCAGCGTCCGGAACCACCCCCAGAACAGGAACGACATCGGGCTGAAGATCAGCCAGGGGATGGCCAGGGGGCCGAGCACCGAGCACATCGCGATCCCGAATCCCGCCCACAGGATCTGGCCGATGGCGATCGCGGCCATTGCCACGATCCCGACGACGGCGACGAGCAGCGGCCAGCCCAGCGAGTAAAGGTTGACCAAGGTCCCGCCGGCTCGGATCCAGGTCAGGGGGTGCAGCGACAGGTCGGTCAAGTTCCCGACGACCCTCTCCCACAGCTCCTGGATCCCCTTCCACAGCAGGGTCATGCCGTCGTCGAGGATCGCCTGCGTCAGCCAAGCGCCCTGCGAGACGATCGCCTGGGGCAGCGTGAGCGAGGTGCCGGGCAGGGGCGTCTCGTACCACCAGAGCATGGCGCGCGGGATCGTCAGCACCACGAGCGACTGGACGATCTCGCCGGGCGACCATCGCGCGGTCAGCATGATCTTCATTGCTTGCCACGCGATGACGATGGCCGCGAGCCCCGACCAGAGCGCGACGCCGCTGTCCAGGACGCGGCCTCCGACGTCCGCGACCAGCTGCGAGGTGAAGGAGTTGACGAGCGATTCAATCGCCGCGGGGTTCGATTCGGCGGTCGTCGTCGCCGCGTCGGTACTGATCGCCATTCGAGCCTTCGAGCGCTACGGCGCGTGCGGATCGGCCGGAGGGTCCGGGGCCGGATGCTTGACCTCCGGGGCTTTCGCGTGCGCTCTTACCTCCAGGCCGGACGCGTGGCCGGAGCACGACGCGAGCGACTTCCCTCCCGCGCCCCGGGAGTAGGCCGGCACCCACGCGAGCAGGTTCGCGTAGTTCCGGTCCAGCGTCGGTCCGATGTCGTCCAGGTACGTCTCGACCATCGCCTCGTAGTCGTTCTGCACCCTGCGCAGGAGCGACAGCCCCTCCTGTGCCGCGCGGTGCTCCTGCTCTATGAGCGTCATCTCCTTCGCCTCGATCGCCGCCACGGCGGAGAGGTGGTCCAGGAGCCCGGCCAGGATGTCGTTGGTCAGCGCGATGCCGGCGATCTGACGTTGCGCGACGGCGCTCGCGCCCTCCTCGGTCGAGGCCTTCTGCTGCTCTCCCTTCTCGCGGGCCTGGCCCGCCTCCTCGGCGCTCGCCTTGGCCGCCGCCTGCTTCGCCGTCGCGACCCCCTCGCGCTGCGCGGCCCTCTGCTTGCGTTGCCTCGCCCTCTCGCGGGCGGTCTCGATCTCCTCCTCGCCGTACCGGCTCGGGCGCATATCCATGATGTTGGCGAGTGCCGCCTCCGCGTTCGATACCTCGTTCATGGCTTTCCAGGCTCCGGTGAACTCGCCGATCGTCTGCGACCGGATCCCGAGCGTGTCGTTCAAAATTCCCTTCGCCTCGCCGGTGAGCTGGGACGCCGCGTCCCTGCCGAAGCTCACGATCGATGTCGTCTCCCGGACGAGGGAGGAGAATCCTTTCAGCGGGTTGGTGAATTTCCCGATCTCCCCGCGCGCGATTTTCAGCCGGTCCTCGATCTGCTTCTGCGCTTTGGTCACCATTTCCGTGCTTTTCTTGACCTGCTTGCTTAGTTCGAGCATGTTCTTGATCGACTGCATCAGGTTCGGGGCGTCGATCACGGGGAAGCCCGCGTGCGCGACGGGCGCCGCGGTCGCGATTATGGCGAGCAGCAGGGCGGCCGCCTTGCGGGTGTGTGGGTGTATGGGCATGGTTCACTCTCCTCTCTGCACTGTTTGCTGGAGTAGCGGGTTCGGTCGCGGCAGCGGCACCAGCACGTCCGACGTCAGCCAGATCCGGACCCGGTGGCCGGCCCTGATGGTGATGGTGGGCAATCGGTTGAGAAACCGATCCATGATCCGGAAGCCGCTCTCCGCTGTCGCCCTCCCCATGCCGGCCCGGACGCCTCCTCCGCCGTAAGGCCCCGCCCCCACGGTGTCGGAAGACAGCGCCAAACCGGCGATCACCCCGACCGCGGCGGTCGCCCCGAACATCTGCGCGTAGTGGCGGTTGACTTTGTCTTTGAGTCCCGTCGATCCGGCTTGGTTGAGGCCCAGGAACGGCATCCGCACCCACGTTCCGTCCGGCAAGATGAGGCGATGGAACGCGACCGCCAGGAGCGTCTGGTACGCGCCGCTCACCGCGCTCGCCGTCCCCAGCACCCGCGAGCCCTGCGGGACGAGCACCTGCGAACGGTCGCGACTGTAGAAATCGACCGCCACCATCGCCGCGACAGGCCCCGCCATGTCGCCTCGCAGCTCGGTGACCAGGACGGCCTCCAGGAAGCTTCCCTCGTAGATGCGCTCCCAGCCGTCGGGATCGTTCGGCTCCGTCGGCAGCGTCGCGGCCGTCGGGTCGGGGGACGGCTCCTCGGCCGGCGGCGGCTCCTCGGGATCGGAGGCGGTGCTCTGCTCCAGTGCCGCGATCAGCGCCCTGTCCACCGGGCTCAGCGCGTCCTCGGGCTCCGGCGGAGCCGGGGTTTGCTCGGCGGTGGCTTGGGGCGCCGCTCCGCGCGCGCTGAACGCGACGGGGGGAGTCTGCAGCGCCGCGTAGCGCCGTCGGATCTCCGCTATCCGCAGCTCGCTCTGCACGTCGAGCACGGCCTCGTCCACTTCCCCTGCGGCCCACTCCGCGGCGGCCGCCGCCGCGCGCTGCGCCGCTTGGCGCGCCCTGAGCTCGGACTCGGCCCGCGCCGCCCGGGCGCGCGCCTCTTCCGCGGCGTGCTTGACCTCCGCGGCGGCTTGCGGCGCGGTCTGGGCGTCGGGCTGCACCTCCGTCACTTCCGTGTTCGGCGCGACGTCCGGTTCCGGAGGCCCCGTGCAGCGGTTCGCGGCGGCGGCGAGCAGGACGGCCGCCAGGAGCAGGCCTACCGCTCCGGCGGCGATCTTCTGCCCCACGTTCGCCGGCAAGGCCCCCCTGGGTTCGGGCGGTCCGGATTCGATCTCGGCTGCCATGTCAGGGCCTTGGGACGTCAGCCGCGCGCGCGACCTGGGCGCCGAACGCCTCGAGATCGCGGATCTCCCACCGGCGGCGCTCCTTGCCGATCTGCAGCCATCCCCCCCCGACCACGTGCTTCGTGATGTAGAGGCCGTCGCGGAACTCGTACTCGACCATGGACGGCTTGCCGTCCTTGACTTCGTAAATGGCGGGCGCCTCGGGCGCGGAGGAGCGCACGAAGGTGAACAGGCCGTCGTGCCACATCGCCTCGACGAGAAACGGCCACTCGCTAGCCTTCGCGTCGAGCTTGTAGGGAAAGCGAAGCTCGCGAGGGTATTTTTCCTTGTAGGACGCCACACCCTGCTCCAGAGCGGCCTGCGCGTTGGCGACCGCCTCCCGCGCTTGCTCACGGGCCAGGCGCGCCTGGCCCTCCGCATCGCGCAAGGCGGCGCGGGGCAGGAACATGGGCTCCGGAACGGGCGTGCCGATCGGCGCGGGCTCCTCCTCGATGTCGGACCGCTCGATGTAGACGGCGAGGTGCGGATCCCCGCCCTCGCGCGCCAGCAAGCTATAGATCCGCCCGCTCTGGGTCACGAGCGCGACATTGGTCGAGACCCCTTCTCCCGAGGGCTTGAGGTAGGCGACGTTGCCCGTCCCCGCAATCCCCCAGAATTCGGAGTCCCCGATGACGTAGTCGAGGATTGTCTCCTCTTGCGGCAGACGGATGACCGTCGTGTGGCGGACCTTCGTCCGGATCGCGACGATGGTCTCGTCGTCAACGGCCACTTTCATAACGCTTTCCGCCCTCGCCTGGGGCGGGGCGTGACACAGCACGGCTGCGCCGAGCAGAGAGATTGCGATCTGCATGCGCTTCATGCGGAAACTCCTTCGGGTGCGGAGAGGATGTCCAGGGCGCGGCGAAGGCCGTGCTCTTCCACGAGGCGCGCGCGCTTCTCCGCTTCGCGCGCGTTCGAAGTGCAGAGCCAGTAGCTCCGGGCGTCCACCGAAAGCCGCAGGATCTCGCCTCCGTGCGGCCTGCGGCGGTACAACTCGCTCTTGGGCACGAGCTGCCGCACGATGTCGGTCTCGTGCGGCTCCAATCCGAACTGGTCGGCGTGCTCGCGGGCGAACGTCGGGTTGGCCAAGAAGATCTTGGTCGGGCAGGCTCCGAGCAGCGCCGCGACTTCGGGGCCGGCCAGGTCTCCCGGCGACTGCGTCGCCAGGATCAGCGCCGCGTTTCTTTTTCTCCAGGTGCGCGCGGCCTCCATCAGCCAGGCCGCCGTCTCGGCGTCGCGGAGGAAGCGCCAGGCCTCGTCGACCATTAGGATTTTCAAGCGCGT
The DNA here is from genome assembly GCA_965218615.1 of Bryobacterales bacterium. Classification (GTDB taxonomy): domain Bacteria; phylum Acidobacteriota; class Terriglobia; order Bryobacterales; family UBA6623; genus VXMF01. The sequence continues at coordinate 1,794,645 of CBDCLH010000008.1, read as the reverse complement.
CCGGCTGTCGTCGCCGTCCACCGCCAGCCGCAGGCGCTCCAAGAAGAACGCCAGGGCCGCCTCGCACAGGTCCTCGTGCTCGGCCGCGCCGGCGAGATCGACCACCTGCCAGTCGGCTACCTGCCAGTCGTCCGGGGCGTGGTCGAAGACCGGCGCCCAGGCCCCGCTCCCGTGCCAGCGCGCCAGCGCCGGCCACATCTTGTGGTTCAGCGAGAGCACGAGAGACGAAAGCGTCCGGTCCGGAACGGGCGCCTGGTACAGGTCCGCGATGCGCTCCCGGATGTCGTTGAGGTCGTCGGCGGTCGCCTCGTAGCCTCCGATCCGCAGCAGGCGGAGCACCCAGGACGACAAGAAGCGAAGCGAGCGCTCGCCCTCCGGCAACGAGAACGGCGCCACCCGGGGCGTCTCGCCGCGCTCCGGCGAAAGCGCCAGGTAGTTCCCCTCGACCAGCTCGGTCAGGCCCCGGTAGGACCCGCCCAGGTCCAGGACGCAGATCCGCGGCTCGTATTTCATCGCGGAAAGCAGGAGGAAATTCGCCAAGAAGCTCTTCCCCGATCCCGTCGCTCCGAGGATGACGCTGTGCCCCACGTCGCCCTCGAACAGGTCGTAGTGGTGCGGCGTCGCGATCTGGGTCTCCAGCGTGGCGAGGCTCGGCGCGCGCAGGTGCGCGCAGGTGCGCGACCCTTGCGAGGGCCCGTACAGCGGGGCCATGCAGCCGGCCACCGCAGCCGACACCAGGACCGACCGCATTTGACGCCCTCGGGGCTGCCCGGGCAGGCGGCCGAAGTACGAGCTTGGCTGGCCGAAGCTCTCCCGGATCAGCTTCGCGTCGGACTGGGCGAAGACGCGATGCAGGTCGGCGTCGTGCCGCTCGATCGTCTCGAGGGGGCCGTGCAGCGAGAGCGTCACCGCCAGCTCCCCGTAGGCGATCCCTTCCGACTCCAGCTCGATCCGGGCGTCCGCCAGGCGATGCACCTCCGCTTCCGCTGCGGAATCCTTCAAGGCCCCTCCGGTGCCGGCGGAGTCGGTGGCGTGCGCCATCGCGCTGTACTGCTTCTGGAAGAAGTGCCGTTGCGCGGACACGATCCGCGACTTGGCCTTGGCCTGCTCCTGCGGGCGCCATTCCCAGGCGACCGTCACCGACCCGCGGATCGCCGCGACGCCGTCGAGAGCGCCGGCGGCGATATCGAGCGGCGGCGCCAGCAGCGAGTACACGATGGCGTCCTCGCCGTCGATCCTCAGGCTCCGCCTCTCCACCTCGATCGTCGAGCGCGCCACCCACCACGAAAGCAGCGATTCCACGGGCGCTCCGACGGGCTGGTACCCCGGCCGGTTGACCAGCTCTCCCAGGACCGACGACGCCTCGTCCGCCTCCAGTATCCGGATCGGGGTGACGTCGGCCACCATCGCCGCCAGGGCGTCCACCGACATCCGGACGCGCTCGCACTCGCGCTCGATGCTCTGCCTCAACCAGACCTGGATGTCCCGCTGGGACGCACGGTCCTGGAATTCCCTCGCCACGCGCTTCGCGATCTTCTTGACCGCGTCGAGCGCGCTCGCGGCGCGCGGCGATCCTCCGTTTTTCGTCGAGACGCTGGCGTCCCGGACGCGCGCCTCGTGGCTCCAGGCCACGTAGACCCGCAGGCTCTCGACCCGTCGCGACAGGTACTCTTCGCGGGCCGTCTGGGCCTCGACCGCGACCGGGGGGCCCGCCGGCTCCGTCCGGAGGTCGGCCGGCCGGCGCAAGGCGAACGCGTAGACCCGGGCCGACGGCGGGCACGCCGACAGCATCCGCGTCCAGCGCTCGATCACCGCATCGACCCGCTCCTGCGGCTCCCCGGCGGGCGAGAACGGAGTCAGCTCCCCCATCGTGACCATCTCCGCCCCGACCGTCAGCGCCGTGCGCTCGTCGATCCAGCCCCAGTAGGGCAGCTCGTCTGCGAGCGACGCGGACGCGGCGAGGGCACGGGCTGCGGCGGGAAACACCATGGTTCCGGCTCAGACAATGACGCGCAGCTTGGTCGGAGGCAAGCCCGGGTCGTAGCGACGTCGGGCCTCGACGTTCTTCCTCACGATCTCGATCAGCTGCGGATCCCTCCGCGTCGCGACGAGCCCGGCCCCGTACAGGCCGCCGAACAGCACCAGGCCCGCGACGAGGCCCGCCACCCGAAACACCGACCAGCCCAGCAGCACGGACAAGACGAAGAGCTTCCGCTCCACCCCGAAAATCGTCAGGGGCCTGCTCAGGACCGGGTGCGCAGGCCAGGTGCGCTTCGCTTCCCGCATCTGTCAGGACCTAGCGGAGCCACTCCACCAGCTCCGTCGCCCCGAGCGCCATCCCGATGCCGATGACCAGGCCCGCCACCGCCCTCTTGGCGCCGCTCTCCCCGAAGGCGAACATCAGGCCGCCGATGACGATGGCAATGATGCTGACGGCGGTGGCGATCGGGCCGGTGAACATTTCCGCGATCTTGTCGATCGTCTCGGTCCACGGGTTCGCGGTGGCGTCGGGGGTGCCGTCCGCCGCGAGAGCGGCCGAGGCCGTGACGGCCAGGGCGAACCCCGGGCGGCAACACTCCCGTGCCGCCGCGCGTATCGCTGTGCGCAGGTGTTTGGCTCGCATGCTGAAGATTCTGCGCGGGCGGCTGCTACATTGGAAGCGTGCGACTCCCCTTCCGACGCTCCGCGAGGAATCCCCTGGAACCTCCCGAACCCCTCGAGTCGTCGCCGGCCGGCCGCCGCGGCGCGCACCTAGCGACGGTCACGCCCGGCGAGGCGGAGGACCTGGGAGCGTTCCGCGACGAGGTCGAGATCGACGAATTAGGCCTCGAACCGGGGCCCGTCGATCCAGGCCCACGCTAGGTCGCCGCCCAGGCCGGCGATCTCGCGGACGATGTCGGTCACGTTTCCAACGAGTTCCGCAGCCCGCAGCAGGCCTTCGATCGTCACCTCCACGTCGGGGCGGTCTTCGCTGGCCGCGACGTCCCGCGTGACCCGCAGCTGCGCGAGGCAGCCGCGTCCGCACAACCGGTGGCCCAGGCCGAGGGAGAGCACGGACCCGTTCGCCTCGGCGCGGAGCCAGTAGCCCAGCGGCCCGAAAGACACTGCCCCATCGGCGCTTAACGCCCTGCCCAGGGACGCGCTGACGGCGCTCGCGTAGCGGTCCGATCCGCTAGGCTTGTGCGCCTGCCAGCGCTGGCCCGTCTCCGCGACCGCCAGCGTGATCGAGGAGGGCCGGCCGGTTGACGTGTGATCCGGGCTGTCCACGTAGGCAGCGTAGCCCCGTCTCTCGCGGCTGCGCAGCAGCCCGCGCTGTGGGTCCGGGGAGTCCGCTGGCGGTCTTCTCGGGCGCATCCTACAGGTATTCACTATAGGTAAATAGAGGTACTACAGGAATAGAGATCTGTGCGGTGTCACAGAACCTGCGCCGGAGCGTCACAGAACCTGCGCTGGGGCGTCAGGGAACCTGCGCTGGGGCGTCAGAGAACCTGCGCCGCAGGGTCACCAAACCTGCGCTGGAGGGGCGGGCATGGGCTGTGGAAGAGCGTCACCAAACCTGCGCTGGGGAGGGCGGTCTGGATGTCCGGATGACTCTGCGGCGGTCGCAAAGAAAGCGTCACAGAACCTGCGCTGGCGTTTTTTCGCTAATCGGCGCCGGGGGTGTGGCGTTCCAGCCAGCTGGCGACCGAGGGCTGGCAGGGCCGGAGCAGCAGGCCGCGCTCGCGCGGGTCGGCTTCGATGGCCGGCCAGGCCTCGATGACGGCGGCGAGGCTGCGCCGGAAGGCCCAGCGGAACTGCCTGTGGCGCGCGTACTGGGCGCCGAACTGTGCCTCCAGCGCCATCCACGGGACGAGGGTGTCCCGCTGGAGGTCGAACACCCTGGCTGTGAGCCAGCAGTACGTGTCGAGGGCGAGCGGGGAGCGCCGCAGGCGGCGGACGATGGCCAGATCGAGGGGCACGGCGATCTTGGCCATGGCGTAGAACCGCTCGCTGAGCGTGACGTGCATCCCTGTCGCGTCTTTCTCCAGCCAGCGGTCGGCGATCGGCACGTTCCTCCCCTCCGAGCCCCCGAGGTTGGTGTAGATCAGAACGGTCTGGCAGAGGCGGCGCAGCTGCTCGCGCGCCTGGGTGGCCGTGCCCTCCGGGCCGCCCGAGTTTCGGATGCCCACAGCGCGCAGCAGCTCGTTGACCGACCCGCCGATGCTGAAGCGCCGGCTCTTGGTCAAGACCGCGTAGGTGCAGAACTGGATGAGGATGAGGCGCGGGTAGACGCCGAACGGCAGCCCGCTCCCTTCCGGGGCGAGGACGCTGAGCTTGACCTTGCCGTTGACGCGCTTGAATTCCGAGCCTGGCTGGCGCCGGTGCGGAAAGGTCGTGCCGGTGAGGAACCGCGGTATGTACACGATGCCCCGCTCCTTCGGAGACACTGCGGTCCGGGCTCTCGCTGCGGGCCGTTGCGTTTTCGGGGCCGCGATTTCGAATGCCAGCCCGGAAGCTAGGCCGCGCACGCGCAGCTCGCGGCCGATCTTGGTGAGCGGCGCGTTGGAGCGGGCGATCCCCGCGTCGGCCTCGGAGGTGTACGCCAGGACCAGCCTGCCTTCGGCGTCCACGGACTCGGGGCGCTGGGACCAAAGGTACTGCCGTTGCTCCTGCGTCAGTTCCTCGTCCGGGATGGCCTCCAACACCTGTACGAATGCGATCTGCGCGGCGTTGCGCGCGGCGCGTTTCTTGCTTTGGTCCACGGCAGCCTCTCAAGGGCTGCCCGCCAATCTTGGGTTCGAGGAAAGTGCACGATGGACTCGCTAAGTGCTTTGTATGTAGTCAATTGACAGCGGAGTGGGGCGGCAGGCGTCCACCCCCTCCCCAAGTAGGCTACGATCTCCTCATTCCCACTCGCCCAACACAAGAGACTCATCCGTAAGTTGGAATGGACTGTAGCATCGCGGGGGGCTGGCAGGTACGAGTTAGCTTCTTCGGCCCCCAGCTGCATTCCTCGGAAACACAGGCTCAATCAACGATCAAATGAGCGAGAGCACCAACCCATCCACCCTCCGTATCGGCACTTGGAATACCGAGTGGGCCAAGCCCGGGTCCAGCCGCGGCAGACGCGTCAGCGCCGAACTTGCCGAGCCTGACTGCGACATCTTGTGCGTGACCGAAGGATACGCGGGGGTGCTCCCCAAGGGAGGTCACGTCATCGACGCCGGCCAGGATTGGGGCTACCCCATCCTTGAAGGTCGCAGGAAAGTGCTGCTATGGAGCAAGCGAGATTGGACCGACATCGACGCGGTCGGCTCGAGGGAGTTTCCGAACGGCAGGTTCGTGGTAGGTGTCACGCAGACACGGACCGGTTCCCCCCTGACCATCGTAGGCGTGTGTATTCCCTGGGCTGGTGCCCACGTGAAATCCGGCTGCAGGAACCGTAGGCTCAGACTTCCTTACATCGGCCGAGATGGCCAGACAGGGTAGGTCAGCCTAAGTTCCTACGGTTCATAGAGTTTTAGTCGTTTCCGAAGTGCCAATTGGGGTTGCGCCGGACCCGCTTTGACTGTTATAATATGTCCATGGAAAGCCCGAGCGAGGCCCTGCCGCGACCCACCGGACTGCCCGCGGCCCTGTCCCTGCAGCCGCCGGAGGCGACCGCTGTCAACGCGCAGCTGAGCTTCCTGGAGGACAGCGGCCAGGTGTATTGGTTCCTGTACCTGCAAGTGTGCGACTGCTACCTGCAAGGCGATCGCCCGGCGCGCGCGCGCTGCCTGGCGCGCTTCCTGACGTGGGGCGTGGCGACAGCGGCGGAATTGGCGCAGGCGCTCGGGATCAGCGCGCGCACGGTGACGCGCGCGCGGCTGCGGATGCAGCGGGAGGGGGAGTCGAGCTTCGGGCGTCCGCGCCAGCCGCGGCGGCGGCACGGGATCGAGGACCCGGCGGTGCTGGCGCGGGCGGCGGAGCTGCTGCAAGGGGGCGCGAGCTTGCGTGGCGTGGCGCGGGAGTTGGAGCTGTGCTTCGAGACGCTGCGCCAGTACAAGCGCGAGGGCTTGCTGCCGGGGATCGCGGCGCAGCGCGAGAGCGGGCGGGCAGTGGGCGCCGAAGCGGCCGCGGGAGCGGGCCGCTCCGAGACGGCCGGGAACTTGGCGGCAGACGTTCCCGAGGCTGCTGGCGCGGGTCTGGAATCCGGCGGGGCGCGCGGCGCGAGCGGCGCGGGAATTCCCGCCGAGCCGGCCGCGGGCAGCCCGCCCGGCAGCGTGGACAAGGCCGGCCGCAACCGGCGCGACGCGGCCGCTGCGATGGGCCGGGCGGCGCGGGACGTTGGCGGGCGCGTCGCGGCCAGCCTCGGCCTGCTGGCCGAGCGGCTGCCAAGCTTCGAAGCCACCGCGACCGTTGCCAACGGTGGCGTGCTGACGGCCGTCCCGGCGCTGTTGCAGGCCGGCCTGCTGCGCCATGCCAGCCTGCTGCACATGCCGCCCGGCTTCTACGGCCTGCGCTCCGTGCTGCTGCTGCTGGCCTTCATGTTCCTGGCGCGCGTGCGCAACGCCGAGCGCCTGCGCTACGAGCAGCCCGGCGAATGGGGCGCCCTGCTGGGTCTGGACCGCTGCCCCGAGGCGCGCACCTTGCGGCGCAAGCTGGACCAGTTGGCCGCCGACCCCGAGGCGCTGCACGCCTGGCGCGCGGCCCTGGCCGGGCAGTGGGCCGCGGACGATCCCGCCACCGCCGCCTGAAGTGGCCCCGTTTTCGTGGACAGCTGAGATAGCGTGATAGGCAGTTGATTGCTTGCAGAGAGGGCAGGGGGTAAGGAGGCCCCGGACAATGAGCAAACATGCCTATGTGAAGGCCTACCCGAAGGAGTTTCGGGACAAGGTGGTGAAGCTGGTGCAAGTCGGTGCTCGCAGCACCCGGGAGGTGGCCGAGGAATTCGGGATCTCCGCGGATTCGGTGCGGCGCTGGATGCAACAGGCCGAGCGCGATCAGGGCAGTCGGCAGGACGGCCTGCGCAGTGCGGAGCGGGAGGAACTGGTGCGCCTGCGGCGGGAGAACCGGCGGCTGAAGATGGAGCGCGAGATCCTGTCAAAAGCAGCCACCTGGTTCGCTCGGGAGACCGATTCGATCCCGTAAGGGTGTTCGGATTCGTCAGAGCGCACCAGGGGCAGTATCCGATCGCCTGCATGTGCCGTGTGCTGGGGGTCTCCACCAGCGGGTACTACGCATGGCGGCAGCGGACGCCGAGCCGGCGGGCGCAAGAGCGCGAGGCGTTGAGCCGGCGGATCACGGCGATCCACGTGGAATCGCGGCAGAGCTACGGGGCGCGGCGGGTGCACGCGGAGCTGAAGGCGGAGGGCGTGAGCGTGTCGCGGCCGCGGGTGGCGCGGCTGATGCGGGCGCTGGGGCTGGAGGGCGTGACGCGGAGGAAGCGGCGCTGCACGACGCGCAGGGAGCGGGAAGCGGCCGTGGCGCCGGACCGGGTCCAGCGGCGTTTCGAGGCGTCCGAGCCGAACCGGCTGTGGGTGGCTGACATCACGTATGTGCCGACCCTGGAAGGGTTTGTGTACCTGGCAACGGTGCTGGACGTGTTCAGCCGCAAGGTGGTGGGCTGGGCGCTGGGCGCGCGGCAGACCGTCGAGCTGGTGCAGGCGGCGCTGGAGATGGCGCTCCAGATGCGGGCGGCGCAGGGCGTGGTGTTGCATTCCGACCGCGGGAGCCAGTACACGGCGCTGGCGTTCAGCCGGCGCTGCGCCGAGGCCGGCATCGAGCGTTCGATGGGGGCGGCCGGGAACTGTTACGACAATGCCATGGCGGAGAGCCTGTTCGCGACGCTGGAATGCGAGTTGCTGCAACGCGTTCCGTTCGCGACCCGCGAGGAGGCGACCACGGAGATCTTCGTGTTTCTGGAAGGCTTCTACAATCGCAAGCGCCGTCATTCGGCGCTGGGCTATCGCTCCCCGGTGGAGTTCGAGCAGGCCTGGCACGCGCAGCAGGCGGGGGTCTGAGCGCGGGCCGATAGGGGCGCGACGGGCCCTGACACTGGTCACGTTACCATGCACCGTGGGGCCTGTTGCCTGGCGCCCGGTCCCGCGGCGGCCAGCGCCCGGCCCGCTCAGTCCCGCCCGAAGCCCAGCGGGGCTCGACGGCTTGCAGGGCGTCGAGGTCCAGCTCTGTGATCGCCTCCAGCTTCGCCCCCAGCGCGCTCCCGTACAGGCTCTCCGGCAGCTTCTCCAGCCACTCCCCGTAGTGCTCCTGGAGCTGCACCAAGCTCTGCACCGCGTCGCGCCAGCGTTGCGGATTCGAGCGCCGCTCCTGCGGACGGCGATAGCGGACTGGCCGCGCCCCCTCCCGGCGCCGGGCGCGATAGCGCCGCTGTTTCTCTGCGTTCGTCAAGGCCATGCCATTGCCCTCCGGCTGCTCGCGTGGTGGCGGGCTCTCCGCCCCTGGTAACGTTACCATGATCCACGCAACCGCACCGGTCGCAACGGGCGTGCCTGCCAGCCATCCCGCAGGAGCTGTTGTGCCCGGCATGGCCAGTCCGCTCCCGTGCCGACACGGGAGGCGCGAGAGGGCAGCACGATCCGCAGCCAAGTCAAAACAAAAGATGCCGGAAATGTGCTGGGGGGCGCGCCCCCCAGCACCCCCTCCCGGGGCCTCCTCACCCCTTTCCACTGCCTCTCTTGGAGAGGGGGGGAGGGGCGCTCCCCTCCCCCTGCTACCCCCTCCCCCCTTGACATCTCAAGCCCCCTGCACCATCATGGTGCCGCCCCTCTGGAGTTGCTGCAGCTGCCGCACACTCAACTGTCCACCACTCCCTAGCCACCTCAGCCACGCTGTTCGTCGATGGCCATGTCAAGCTCTACAGCGGCAAGGCCAACCTGCCCAAGCACTTCGTCGCGCGCCAGAAACTGCAGCTGCCGGCCGCGGCCGGCTACTGGCTCAACGCGCTCGGCGGCGCGCCCCTGCTGTGCATCCACAAGCAGGTCGATCCGCAAATGGTGGCCGAGATCCGCCACGGCATCGTGCCGCAACTGGAGGCGCTCGGCCTGCTGGCGCCCGCCGCGGGCGCGGCGGCGGAGCCTCACCTGACGCTGGTGTTCGACCGCGAAGGCTGGAGCCCGCAGCTGTTCCGCTGGCTGGCCGCCAAGGGCATTGCCTGCATCACCTGGCGCAAGGGCGCGCAGACGGAGCGCTGGCCCGACAGCGAGTTCCGCCCGGAGCGCGTCACCGTGCGCTCGCCCTTGGGCGCGGCGATGCTCGAGGCGCATGTCGCCGAGCGCAAGGCGCCCCTGCTGCCGGGCTGCGAGGCGCGCGAGGTGCGCTTCTGGATCGACCGGCGCCTGCAGCCGCCGGGCAAGAGCGGCCAGCCGCGCGAGCCCGTGCCCGCCGCGGGCCGGCCCGCCGCCGGCCAGCGCCAACCGTCGGTCATCACCACGCACCCGAGCCTGTCGGCGGCGCAGGTCGCCGGGCTCATGCGCTCGCGCTGGGCCCAGGAGAACGTCTTCAAGTACCTCAAGGAGGAGTTCGGCCTGGATGCGCTGCCGCAGCGCGGGCTGCTGCCCGTCGAGCCGCACACGCGGGTGGTCAACCCCGCCTGGCGGCTGATCCGCAAGGCCCTCGACAAGCTCCGCAACAAGGTCGGCAACCTGCGCCGCAAGCTGGCCCGCGAAAAGGCCCGGCCCAGTGCCGGGCACGCCGACAAGCTCCGCGCACTGCACTCCGAGATCGACGCGACCGACCGCTGCATCGAGGGCCTGGAGCATGCGGCCCGGCACGCCGACGAGCACGTGCCGGCGGGCGAGCTGTCCCCGGAGGAGCGCCTCATGGCCCTGCCCGAGCCGCTGCGCAACCTGCTCGACTCCCTGCGCATGATCGCCTACCGGGCCGAAACCGCGATGGCCGTCGCGGTCGCCCCCGAACTCGGCAAGCCCGAAAACGCCCGCGCGCTGCTGCAGGCGCTGTTCCGCAGCGACGCCAACCTGGTCCCCGATATCCGTGCCGGCACGCTCACTGTGCAGCTGCTGCATCTGGCGAGCCGCTCCCAGGACGCCGCCCTAGGCCCGCTGCTCCGCGAACTCAATCAAACGCGCACCGCGTTTCCCGGCACCTCGCTGCGACTCGTCTACGAACTCCTGCCCGACGACCATCCTACGAGCGCTGCTCCCCGCCCGCAACTCGCTGTCTAACCGGAAAACCGCGACACCTCATTCTGGTCAGATGTCAGGAAGTCTGAGGCTATGGCAGGATCACGAGGCTTGGCTCGTGGGCTTCGAAAAGTTGCGCTATCGAATCGCCAAGTCGAAGACCATTGTTCTGGGAGACTTCAATCAGCGGATTCCGCGGAAATGGGCGCCGAAGAGGTTGCACGAAGCGTTGTTGCGAGCGTTTGATGGATTCGAGTTCGCGACTGCCGGGGAGTTGGCAGGGGTCCCGCAATTGGTGATAGATCACATCGCCCATACGCCGGATCTGACCCTACGCGGCATTAGGAACTGGCCCAAGCGAAATGCCCAGGACGAGTCCCTATCGGACCACTTCGGGGTGTGGGGGGAATGCTCCGTCCGCTAGCCGTGAGACGGCGGCCTCGCTGCCGAAACTTTCGGGACTAGGGCTGTCTCTCCGTGCCATCCGCTACCCGCGTGTCGGGATCCTGTGGGTCGTTGGGGAGCGCCGCGAACAAGGTCTCAGTTGATGCCGTGTCCCCACAACCGCGTCTGAGGTTTGTGAAGGGTGATGCAAACAGGCCTACTCGGCCGGTCCGGCCAGCTCTGCAGCTCGCGCCGCGTCCAGGCCAGCGTCTACGAGCGACTGGTAAGCCCGTGCGCGTCCCGCGATTTCGGCTGCCCGCAGTTCTTCCCAGTCGAGCGCAACATCGTCTTCCAGCTTCTCGCTCAGCTCCGCAGCGACCAGACGCCCTAGCGGTGCGATGGTCGCGAACAGGAACCGCCGGTAGCATCCCCTGCTCGCTACGCTGTTCCCAGCGTGAACCAGCTCTTCGGGAACGCCGCAGGTCGCTAGGATGCTGGCCAGGAGGTGGGCGGGAGAGTTTTCAGGATGTCGAAGCCAATCAGATCCTGGTGATTCGGCAAGGTGTTGGGATCATCGAAAGCACCCGATTCTGACAGCGGAGTGGGGTGGCAGGCTCTTCTCCCCAAATTGGAAACCATCGCCTGCCCCTGGCTGGGCCCATTATGAGCTGTCCGCGTTCGTCTTCTTAGGCAGCCGGATCGCAACGCCTGTGGATCAGCAGAACCGGCCATAGTTTCCGGAACTAGCGCGGAGTTGTCGCGCGACAATCACACACCTGATCGAGGCAGCCTCGCCAATATCCTTGTTCACGATTGGATGAGCCGCAGTCGGTGCAAAGCGACGTTCGCTCAGCGGGACGCTTGAGGTCTTGGCTCGCGAGTCCGTTCTGGCGCTCCAAGAGCGTTCAGCCAACTGAACCAGGCGAAGAATCTCCTCGACGCATGCTAGCGACACTAACCTTGGGGCGTCTCGGGGAGGGCATCCAGAATAGTTGTTGCCGGTCTCGTGCGCGCCGGACGGTTGAGCGCATTGAATCAATTCCTCGGCGGCCAGGATCGCAAACAAATCCAACGAGGGCCGTTGTCACTCAGCTTGGCGTCAAGTACAGTTTCTAAGGACCGCACGACGATGGTTAGTTGAAAACTTGATGCGTGGCAAGGATGACCGACTCCAGCGCAGTCTTGCTTTAGGGTTGTGGGTAATCGCCGTTGAAGGCGATAGCAACGGATCGCACGGGCAGAGATAAGCTCTGATATTTGGGGAAACTTCCGATAAGAGGTGGGTCACAAGTTGTTCTTATCACGGCGTCTGACTGAACTCGTGGACCGGTTGGTTGTGCTTGGCGAACGAACACTCGAACAGCCCGTCGCCGTCGCCGTCGACGCCCCCCGACCAGCCGCAGTGCGTTCCAGTTCTTGGAAGACCTGGTTAGGGATGGTTTGTGCAAGGGGCCTGCCCTCCGCTACCGGAAGAAGCGATATCAGACCCTTACCCGAGGCGCCGCCTACCGGCCAGTATCACCCGCACCCTTGGCTTCTGGCCGGCTTCATGTGGGGCGCGCTACTTATAAACTATAGCGACCGTCAAGTAATTTTCTCTATTTTCCCGGTCCTGAAATCGGAACTAGGGTTTACCGACACTCAGCTAGGCCTGACTGGGTCGGTGTTTCTCTGGGTGTACGCGGTTTGCTCGCCGATTGCCGGTCAAATCGCTGATTGGTACTCCAAAAAATTCCTGGTCGTACTCAGCTTGTTGTCGTGGAGCCTTGTTACGTTGGCATCGGGGTCATCGCATTCTGTACTCATGTTACTGGGCTGTCGGGCCATGCTGGGTGTCACTCAATCTTTGTTCTTCCCAGCCGCGATTGCGCTCGTCGCGAACACCCATACCCCCAGCACACGCTCAAGGGCCATTGCGCTGTTTGCGAGTGCACAGCTCGCCGGAATTGTTCTCGGAGGCTGGTGGGGCGGTCTTGTTGCTCAACACTCGCACTGGCGGATCGCCTTCTATTCGCTGGGGGCTGTAGGGTTTCTTTATGCAGTGCCCTGCGCATTATTCTTGAGGACGACAACGGAGCGTATTCCGGTAGAAACCAAGAAATCAGAGGGAGGGCTGGCGATTGCCGTACTTGCAAGAGTGCCCTCCTTCCGGCTTCTCTGTATAGCGGCCTCCGCGTTTGTGTTTGTTCTGTGGTTCCTGTACACGTGGTTGCCCAACTTTCTCTACGAGAGATTCTCCCTGACTTTGGCGGATGCGGGATTCACAGCGACTGCCTACCTGCAATCCGGAACTGCCGTGGGGCTTCTTCTCGGCGGAGTGCTTGCAGATTGGCTGTTCCGTCGCACGAAGGCAGCCCGGTTCTGGCTAGTGTCCGCCGGACTACTTCTCACCGCTCCCTATCTACATTTGCTTGGCAACAGTGACTCCCTGCTCTTCGCTAAGGTGACAGCTCTGGGCCTGGGCTTGTGCGGGGGGGTGTTGATGGTCAATCTAGCACCGTCTGCATTCGACGTAATCTCGTCCGACACGCGGTCTTCCGCCGCGGGTATGCTCAACCTGATTGGGGGCTCTGTTGCTGGCTTCGGCGCTTTGGTGGGAGGAATGTGGAAAGAGAGCGTAGGCATCTCCAATCTCATGAGTTACTCCTCGCTGGTCTGCGCTGCGTCCGGACTGTTAATCATCTTGTCGATCAGGGTCTATTTCAAGCAGGACTATGCCAAGGTGCACTGAGAGAGCCCACTCTTGCATTCGCCCGGTCTGGTTGGCGTCGTCTTTTTATGTCGTCCCCGGCCGCTACCGGGGCCTCGCCGTTGGTTGGCTGAACATGATCGGCGCCGTTTTTCGGGGGAGGGCAAACAGAGCGTGGGACACTAGTGCCTTGCACTGACGACTTAGGATACGAAGGGGTACAACGATGCAGCTTTTTGACTACCAGAAGGCGTCACGGTTAATGGCCAAGGCTGGGATTGATATCACTTTAGCATCGACGCGTCCAAGCGTCTCTTATCTTGCCGACTACTGGCACCTTCCCAGCGATGACTACTATGTCTTATGGGACACCAGTGTAACGCACAAGACTCTGGCGGGCATCCCAAAGGAAGAAGAAAAGGGTCCGTTTCTCGTGGCCGGTGCCAGCGAAATGACGGCTGTATCAATGGTCGACCCGTGGATCAAAGAGAGGCATTTCTGGGGACCGGGCTACTACATTCAAAGATGGAAAGAGCCCAACCCCGACCCAGGCAACCCCATGGATGTTGTGGCGCAAGTACTTGCCGAAAAGCGCTTGGAAGACAGCTGTATCGCCGTGGAAAAGCGGTACCTCGGAGTGAGTTACTTCGAGCGCCTCGTGTCTCTGCTACCGAGAGCGACCTTCGTAGACGCCGAGGACATCCTGTGGAAGCTGCGCATGGTCAAGTCTCCCGAAGAGATCCGGCGTATACGCCGGGCTTGTGACGCCACGGTGAAGGTGTGGCGAAGGTGTATGAGCTTGGCCCGATCCGGCATGACCGAGAAGGAGATGGAGCGTGAGTTTATTAGGGCCTTTGCTGAAGAAGGCCTGGATAACGAACGCTCGTACGTCGTCTTCGGTCCCGCTGGCGTCAACTTGTTGAACGGTGCGCCCCTGGCTTTGGACAACCCATTAAGAGAAGGTCAGTTCATTCGTATCGATGTCCAAGGTAGGAGCGAGGGATATATCTGCAACCTGTCGCGAGTTATCGCCTTCGGCAAGGTCACCCCGGAGATGGAGAAAGCGCACGGCATAGTCAAGGGCATGGTAGAAGCGCTGATCCCATTGCTGAAGCCCGAGGTTCCTGTACGTGACATACGGGCTTTCGAGCTGAACCTGTACGAGGGAACTGGCTACAAACCGGTGGTGCCCTATACCGGCCACGGTGTTGGGCTGAAAGTCCACGAACCGCCCTATCTCTCACAGGTAGACAGCACAGTTCTCAAGCCCAACATGGTCGTGACCGTTGAACCCACGGTCCAATTCAGTGGGGACGGCGACATTTTCATCTCCATCGAGGATCAGTTCTTGATCACGGATGACGGTGCTGAGTGGCTCACCGCCGATGCTCCCATGCAACTTTACCTCTGATTCCGTTCTGACGACCGTAGTTGAGCTTGAGGCTGGAGCGAAGCAGTCGCAACGAGATGAACAGCCCGAATTGCTGTTGCGTTGTGACAAGAGACAAGGCCGCACAGCCACGCGAGCCAGGAGTTGCTGTTTCGGCTGGTCGCTCTGGTCATCAGAGCGCGTAGTGTCGAGCAACTCGATCGGGTTTTGTTCCAAAACACGACTGACCAGCCGCGAGCGAGGCAAACGCCCTGCGGGTTGGCGCGAGGAGGTGAGACTCTGAGTCTGAGGCGCCTTCCGTGATAGGCTGGACCGCTATGAATCTGCCGAGACGCAGATCATTCCTGACCTCGCTGCTCTCGCTCGCGGGCCTGCGTCCCCTACTTGCACAAGAGGCTGCAAGGGAATCCTACGTGGCGCGTCAAAGCGACCGGCCCGAGTCGATAGAGGGTGACGAGGCCGGCTTCGAACCCATCTTCAATGGCAGCAACCTCGACGGCTGGGAGGGGGATCCTATCTATTGGCGAGTCGAGAACGGGTCACTGGTCGGGGAGATTACTCCAGGTACGGCCGTCCGGAGCAACACTTTTGTCGTATGGCGCGGAGGCCGGCCGAAGGACTTCGAACTGAAACTCGACTACCGTATTACCCCAGAGGGGAACAGCGGTATCAACTACCGGAGTAGACTCATCCCGGACCCTGTGACGCCCCAGAATCGATTCGCGATGCGGGGTTACCAGTGTGATATCGACGGCCGCAAGCGGTATTCCGGTAACAACTACGAAGAGAAGGGCCGCCTATTCCTTGCCGTGCGCGGACAGGTCACCCATGTGGTCGGCACCCGGAAGCCCATTATTCTCTCCCGCTTTGACGACCCGCAGGCACTCGCCACGCACCTCAACGCGGGGTGGAACGCCGTTCACCTCATTATTCGCGGCAACGTTCTAAAACATATCATCAACGGGCATCTGATGAGTGTTGTGATCGACGACGACGCGAACCGCCCCGAAGACGGGCGCATCGGCGTCCAGGTCCACGTGGGTCCACCCATGAGAGTTGAGTATCGCAACATCCGACTCAAGAACTGGTAAAGGCCTTCTTGGGCGCTTCCACTTTGCAACTGCGTTATCGCTCGCTCATCTAGTAAAGAAGCCTTTCCGTTCTCATATCATGGCTGAGCTCTTGCAAGATGTCGGACCCTCCGGCATCAACTTGACGACGCAAGCGCGTCCGAAACCGGACGCAGGTTGCCCCGTGAGTTTGCGCATCGCAATGCTGGTCCGTGCAACCCGTCACGCCCCCGAAACTCACCAACCAGCAGCGTTCCTGGCGGAGCAGCCGTGGATCACGCGCCTGGGGAAGTTGACTCCGAGCGGTTCGCGCCCTCACTTTCGCTGAGCCGGGGCTCACTAGATCACGCCGGGTGCGCAGCGTGAGATCGGCGTCGTCGGCCAATTCCTCGGCGCGCCGGCGGGCCCGCTCGAAGAGGCCGCATTTGGCCAGGGCCTGCAGGCGCTAGGCGGTACGCTCTTGCAGAATCGCCTTGTAGGCGGAGCGTGTCTCCTCGCCGGAGACATCGCCGCCCCGGGTTTCGAGCGCCTCGAGATCCAGATCCAGAGCGGTGACGGGCTCGCAAAACCTAGCTCTGCTGGAGTCAGTCCGCCAATCGTTAGCCGGTCGGACAACGGTGCATCCCCTGCTCCGCACGCCACGTTGCAAACCCCATGTCCTGTCCTGAGTGCGCGAGCAAGCTCCACGGCGAGCACTAGATGCTCAACGCCCTCTCTTAATGTCGCTTAGGCCCTGTTTGGCGAAGATCCTACCGCGTGGGCTCTGCCCTCGGGCCTGAAGTCTGAGCCTAGACCGGATGATCTTGAGGGTAAGGAACCCAGCCCGGGGAAGTCGTCGGTATGCTCCACAATTCGCCGCCCGCCGTAATGAAAAGCGTCCTCCAATCTGGGCCGCCGAAGGCGCAGTTGGTCACCTCATCCACGGGGATGGCGACATAGTCAAGCAGTTCGCCCGTGGCCGAAAGGACGTACACGCCGCCTTTGAATCGATTCGCCGACTCGTACGGGGGATTGGCGCCGTTCCGGCCTGCCGCCACGAAGAGCCTGCCATCTTGGTCCATTTCAAGTCCGTCCGGCCCGCGACCGTCCAGCCAGTCGAAAATCAGCTCACGACCGGCGGGGTCAATCGAACCGTCGTCGCGTAAAGGAAAGCGCCAGAGCCTCCGCGCCGCTCCCACGTTGTCATTGTTGTTGTCGGCGACGTAGAGGTATTCATCCTCCGGTGAGACAAGGAGTCCGTTCGGACGATCGACCTCGTGTGTGACGACACGGGCGACCTGGCCCTCAGCATCGATCCGATACACGCCTTCGACGAGGCGCCCTGCGGAGTCACGCATTTCCATCCCGCTCCGTGAGCCATAGCGCGGATCGCTGAAGTAGATACGGCCCTGCGAGTCGATCGTCAAGTCATTAGGAGAATTGAACCGCATCCCCTGAAATCCGTCCGCCAAGACCGTAGTGCTGTCATCGAGTTCCGTCCGCGTCACGCGCCGTCCCCGGGATTCGCAGACAGTCAATCGACCCTGCTGGTCGATCAGCAGACCGTTGGCGCCCGCATTCTCGCGGTAAACGCTTACGTTGCCTGCGGCGTCACGCTGTGTGATGCGATTGTGGCCGGTAAAATACAAGACGCCGCGAGGATGCCATACGGGCCCTTCTCGGGCATCGATGTCCCCGTGACGCACAGCCTTCGCCCCGGTGGGAAACGGCTCCGCTCCCTTTGCGATTGCCGCGCCAGCCATGATCGTCAGAATCTCACGCCGGTTCAACATTGGTGGATCCTCAAAGCCGAAGCCTAGATTATGAAACATCGAACGCCCTCGGCAACGGTTTTCGCTACGCGGTTTTCGCAGCACCTTGGCGCGCGGTCGCTTTTCGTCTTAGCGGCCGCGGCGCGGACGGCGCCGGTCTCAGGAGCTGCGCGGCGGAACCTTCGCATTGCGGTCTAGGCCCTCCAAGTGGACGGGACCGTCACGCCGAAAGGTGAATTCGGCCGAGCAGCGGCTGGAATCCCAAGGGGGTTTGTTGACCCGCTTTGACAATGGTGTTGGGAAAAATGCGATGACGGGCGTAAACCTGGGCTCAGTTCCTTCGGGACGAAGTGTCGCCCAAGCGCCGCCGGTCTTTATTTGCGACCGATGACCTAAGCGATTTTGCCGTCGCGGATGCGATGAGTAGCGACTGTCTGAAGGTGCCGTGATGAATCGACAGGGAGTGGGCAAGGCAAGGGCCCTATGACAATGTGATGGGGGACCACACTGACGTCGCCCGGCGTGCGCATTTCCAAACCCGCCATTCGACCGGCATCCCTATGCGACCTGAAGAGAATTCAACGCTTATGCGCCGCGAATCAGCTAAGGTATTGATGCGGAAGACCTCTTGTACTCTCATGATCGCTTCAGCGGGATTTCTCTGCGCGGCGGAGATCGGATGGTATCCACACGAAGGAGCGTATCTTCGCTATCGGGTGAATGCTCGCGGCGGCGCGGAGCCTCGAACCATCCAGCCGGCTAGTGATTCGGCCGCGTCTCAGCTGTCGCCGTCGATTCATCCGGGCTGGTCGACGGTTTCCACCGCGGGTAAGCGGCCGACCCCATCCTGGTGTTCGACAATATGGGCAAGTTCGTGTGTTCCTGGGCATGAGGCCTCTTTGGCCGTCGTCACGGCATACGCATCGATGCCGAAGACAACGTAGGGGGCACCGAATACGGAGATCACTCGGAGAATCGGGCGCAGATCTTCGAGGCTGACGGAAAGTTCTTGCGGGAATGGACGCATCTCAGGGCGCCGCAGTGCATCAGGTTGCTGTCGAACGACGCGATGTGGGTGCTGGCGGCGAGGAATCACATCGAGAACCAAACCTGCGACGGCCTTTCAGGACGCATCATGAAGGTTGACCCGCAGACGGCCGGGATTCTCGGCTCGCTCGAGAGCCCGGGACATTGGCTCGACGTGACCGAAGCTGGCGAAAGTTTCGTCGCCAGCATGACGGGACACGTGTTCCGTTGGTTCCCTGCTTGGATGAGGGAGGGCCACGGAGGCGGGCTGGCCCCGACGCCGTAGCTGGAGCTTGCGGTGCACACCTACTGCCGACAAGGGCGACACCAGGATTGCGGGCCGCAACGCCAACATTCCCCCCTGCCGTTAGCGCCATTGGCACAATATGATTGAAACCTGGAACGCCCACGGGCGATACTAGGTACGGTGGAATGGCGGTAGGAGTACCCTTATGAAGCTATGGAACTTGATGGGAGTGAGCTTGGCGCTGTGCTTGTCCGCGGGAGCGCAGGACCGCGAGAACCGCCAAGTCGTTGACCCGGAGATAAAGTCCGAAGCCCATTCCAGCCTCTTCCAATCGCTGGAATCGCAGAGCCTCGGGGCTCGCACGGAGGTCCTGACCGCCGCATTCGATCGGCCAAGCCAAGGCTCCGTTTCCCGACGCAACGTCATTGACGACCACATCTTCGGCAAAATGGAGCGGGATGGCGTTCCTCACGCCCCCCTCGCCAGCGACCGCGAATTCCTCCGGCGCGTCCGGCTCGATCTGACCGGCCGCCTACCCTCACCCGTCGAGATCCGTGATTTCCTCGCCGGCTCCTCGCAGGACAAGCGCGAACGACTGATCGATCGCCTCGTCGGCAGCCCGGAATTTGTGGACAAATGGTCCTACTACCTCATGGACACCTTACGGGTGCAGTCGAAGGCCCACGGCTACCAGTTGTTCCACTACTACCTGAAGCAGAGTCTGGCCGCTGATCGGCCGTATGACGATTTGGCGCGCAGCATCATCTCATCCTCGGGCAAGAGTAACAAGGTCGTCGCCGCCGTAAACCCGCTCGTCCGTGAGCACGTGGAAGGGAAACCGGGTCAGGTGGATCACGGCGACGACTTGAGGAAGGTTCATCAGCTCGATACCCACGACGAAATCAGCATTCAATTCGGCAAAGTCTTCCTTGGCATCAATATGTCGTGCATTTCCTGTCACGATGGAGCCGGGCACTTGGAGAAGGTAAACGCCTACCTGACCACTAAGACGCGGGAGGACTTTTACCAGCAAGCCGCCTTTTTTGGGAATACGCGGTATATCCCCCACGTGGAGAATACGCAATCCATCATGGGGCATTTCATCGTCGATGACCTTGCCGATGGGTACGACACAGAAGGCGATACGATGCTCCGGGTTCCGAGGCTTGGTGGCCCCAATACGCCCAAGTTCTTATTGACCGGTCAGACTCCCGCCCCGAGCAAGCACGCTCGAACTGAACTAGCTCGGATGTTGACTTCCCACCCACAGTTTTCGCGAGCGGCTGTCAACTTGTACTGGTCGAAGATGATGGGGTTCGGGCTCGTCGAGCCCGTAGACGAATTCGATCTCGCGCGGCTGGATCCGGACAATCTCCCGGAAGGTTGGGACGAAGCCCAGCCGTCGCATCCCCTG
Source organism: Bryobacterales bacterium (assembly GCA_965218615.1). Taxonomy (GTDB): domain Bacteria; phylum Acidobacteriota; class Terriglobia; order Bryobacterales; family UBA6623; genus VXMF01. The sequence continues at coordinate 1,774,553 of CBDCLH010000008.1, read as the reverse complement.
TTGCTCGAAGAGTTGGCCGCGTACTTCCGCGAAAACGACCACAGCCTGAACAAACTCTTTCAATTGATCGCGAACTCAAGCGCCTATCAGCTTTCCGCACGATTTCCTGAGGGCGAGTGGAGCGACGCATACACCAAGTACTACGCCAGGAAGTACGTGCGAATGCTTACGGCTGAAGAACTACACGACGCAATTACGGTAGCGACCGGAGTTCCCGGCGAGGTTCAGGATGGCCGAGCTGGAGGCTCGGTCCCCATGGCGATGCAGGCCAGCTTGGCGAGCCTCAAGGGCGACTTGAAGGGCTTCATGCAGGCCTTCGGGCATTCCAACCGGACGACAGTGGCTCGCCCCCCCATCGCCTCGCCGCTACAGCCGATCATGATGATGCGATCGCCCGTTGTGAGCGATCGCGTACTAGTCCAGAGGGACGGCCGCCTACAGGAGCTCCTGATCACTTACAAGGACGGCGAAGTCGTCGAAGAGATGTTCGTCGCTACTCTGGGGCGACAGCCGTCTCCTTCCGAGAGGGATGTTGCGCTCACAGCAATGGCAGAGAATCGGGTGCAAGGCGCGCAGAATCTTCAGTGGGCTTTGCTTAACATGGTGGAGTTCCTCTACAACTTTTAAGTTGACGATGAAGCAGCGATTTCTGGGTTAAGGAGATAAGCCATGGCTTGCAGGAAAGTTGGGGAATTGCTTGCGTCGCGTCGGGAACTCCTGCAATACGGAGGTTTCGGGCTGCTGAGCGCGTCCGTGGGTAGCTTGGCGCCGCTCAAGGTTCAGGCGACTCCGGGCGCCAAATCCCAGTCACGCGGGCAAGCGCGGAACGTCATTTTCGTTGAGATCTCGGGGGCGATCAGTCATATCGACTCTTTTGACTTCAAAGAGAACATTGCAACACCGAAGGATTCCGACGTTCGCAAGACCTCGACGGGCATTTACCTGCCGCACGCTCTGTTCCCACGGTTCGAGCAGGTGTTGGATCGTATCGCTATCGTGCGGACGTTGAAGAGCCACGAAGAAGTCCACCTGCGCGGTGAATATTATCTGCAGGCCGGGAGGCCCTTGAACGTCGCATTCGCGCGGGAGATTCCGTCAGTCGGAACGGTGGTAGCCTCCGAGTTGGAGGCGCGCCGAAGCGAAGATGACACGTTTCCGACATACGTTTCATTCAACCTCGAGACAAATCAGCTCGGCGCCATGTCCACCGGGTTCCTCCCTCCGCAGTATTCGGTATTCGATTTGAATCCGGAGATGGCCACGCAAGGGATGTCGCTGGATCAAAAAGCCGTCGAACTCCTGGAACAGCGCTGGCGGCTGCTAGCCCAGCTGCGTAACGGACAACGTGAGCGCATGAAGAGCTACGGCAAGACTGTCGGCGCCTTCGAGGACTTCAGTGAGACAGGCAAGAAACTGCTAACGGACTCCCGCTGGCCGGCTTCGTTCAGAGTCACGGACGAGGATCGCAAACGCTACGGCAACACTGACTTCGGACTGTCTTGCATCTTTAGTCGCAATCTCCTTCAGCAAGACGGCGGTACGCGGTACATTCACATCTGCCACTTCGGCTGGGACCACCATAAGCAAATTTGGGACCGCTCGAACAAATCGAACCACTACAAGCTGATTTCCGAATTCGACCCCGCCGCCGCCAGTTTGATCGAGGACCTTGCCTCGACCCAGTCTAAGATCGACCCGAACAAGACCCTGCTCGACGAGACCCTGGTCGTTCTGATGAGCGAGTTCGGACGGACTGTGGGTGCACTGAATCACATGGGCGGGCGCGACCATCACAATCATGTCTTCCCCGCTCTGTTCGCCGGTGCAGGCGTCAAGGGCGGTCTTGTGATCGGAGAGAGCGACGCCAAAGGCGAATACTGCAAAGACTCTGGCTGGCGCTACAAGCAGCAGCCGCACATCGAGAATGTGGTGTCGACGATGTATTCGGCCCTCGGTATCGACTTTACGAAGCGGCTCACAAACACTCCCTCAGGCCGCACCTATGCCTATGTCGACGCGCTTGGCGCCAATGGCATCATCCCGACCAATGAGATCGCCGAGATTTACGGCTAGCCTCCTTCGTCCGGCACTTTCGCTTCTTTTCTGCGTGCCCGGCTTTTTGCTAGGCGAGCATGCTGCCGCCCAACCAGAGCCCGGTATGATCTCGGTCCCGGGCGGCGATTACATTCGTGGCCGCAGCTACGATTGGCCCGACCAGCGTTTCAAGTGGTACCCGAACCCCGCGAAAGACGATACGCCGATCGGCCCCGTTGTCGTCGAGACCTTTTCCATTGACGAGTCCGAGGTCACCAACGCACAGTATGCGGCGTTTATCCAGGCCACTGGACATAGAGCCCCGTTCCATTGGATTGGCGCAAAACTGCCGGAGGGCCGAGGAAAGCATCCCGTGGCGAATGTCAGCTGGGACGATGCCGTGAACTACTGCAAATGGCAGGGCAAGCGCCTGCCAACCGAAGCTGAGTGGGAGAAGGCCTGCCGCAGCGGCGTCGAGCGCGAGATGTATCCTTGGGGCGACAAGAAGCCGACCGAAGAGCTTGCACATTTTGGATCGACTAAAGGTCCTGCTCCGGTCTGCAGTAAGAAGAAAAGCCCGACCGGGCTTTGCGACATGTCAGGGAACGTCTGGGAATGGATCCAGGACTGGTACGACACCCATTACTACCGGGACTATACGTCGCCCCAACAGACTGAAAATCCGCAGGGGCCGGAGGACGGATTGTACCGTGTCATTCGAGGCGGCGGTTGGTTCGCCGGCGAAGATGTGTTATCGATGACATGCTCTTATCGTAGTTGGGCGCTCCCAAATGAGCGCACTCCGACCATTGGGTTCCGTTGTGCGAGAGATGCCTCCTACCCTTCGGACTCAAGGGGAAGTGGCGAGTAGTCGGCTCATCGGAAGCCGTAAGCGCCTTAGCGCTCGAATGATTTCTGCCGGGCTTTCGTTCACCTTTCCTCCAGTCCGCTTAGGCCGCCGGGAGCTCCGGGAGCCCTAAGCTCGGGCCGGTCGGGCTGCGGCCTTGCCACTCCAAACACTCTCGCGTCACCCTCGCATCGACGCATTACGGGGGATGGTTGCGCGCAGTTGTGACTCGCGACGTATTTGGGGAGGAACGAAGCGCCTCCGCCTGGGAGCTTGCTGTCACGTTTCGGAAACGAGCACTACCTTCTGCGCGGTGGCGCTCGCACACAATCGTGGCGCGAGAAACACATTTGATCCCTGCTGCGGAATGGGCTTGTGGTCGACGGTTCCGGGGCCGAGGGCTATGGTAAGGCTGCTAGCTCATCGGGCAGGCATGCCGCAAAGTCCAGAGCGGGAGCACTGTTGTCGCGAGGTTGTACGTTCAGTGGCTGCGCTGGTTCCGTCGGGCGTTCGCGAAACTGGCGAATATGAGACCTTCCGGTCCCGACAGGTCCGATTCCAAGCCGATTATGGTGTACACAAGGTGTATGTCACACACCAATGTGGATATCGACGATGAGGCGTGCACGGAGGTCATGCGTCGCTACCGCCTGAAGACGAAGCGCGAGGCGGTTAACTTCGCGCTGCGCGCGCTTGCGGCGGAGCCCCTCGGCGTCGAGGAAGCCCGGCGACTTCGCGGGTCGGGCTGGGATGGCGACCTCGACGCGTTGCGGTCCACGCGCGCACCGTGATTCTGATCGATACGTCCGCCTGGATCGAGTTTCTTCGAGACACCGGGTTCGCAACCTGCAATTGCGTCGAGGTGCTACTCGACTGTGAGATCGCGATCTGCGATGCGGTTTGGATGGAAGTCCTCACCGGCGCGCGACGAGCGGCATCTGGGGAGCCTTCGGCGGTTGCTCCCGCGTGCGGCTGTAGTTCCTACGGAACCGAGCGACTAGGACGAGGCGGCTGCTCTGTATCGCCTCTGTCGTCGGGAAGGGGAGACCGTTCGCAAGGCGACCGACTGCCTTATCGGCTCCGTCGCCATTCACGCCGACGTACCCGTCCTTGACAACGACATCGACTTCCACGTGCTCGCACGTCATACGGAACCGAGGCTCGATTCGTGAAGCGATAGCGGGCGAGAATCATCCTGTCGACCGCAGTGGAGATGGTCCGGACCGGATTTCCTGCAATCGTCGTGACGCACGGCGTGAGACGGGAGTCGAGTTGCAGCTGACAGGAAATGGGGCCAGCACGAAACGCGAAATGGGGTTAGTGTGAAATCTAACCGGCACTGATATATGCCCGCATCAATTCGAGAACGCGCCGTCAAGGAAGGTTCACCGTGGCACGCCCGGGACTCGCAGAATTTCCTTCTGACGCGTTCGAGCGCGGTAGCGAACGCCAGCCGATCATTCGCGGTGATACCGATGCCACCACCTTGCTCGGCGGGCTCCGCGACTCTGCCGTGTCGACCAGCGTTATCATGCACCCTTCCGTGGTCATGGCCAATCACTTCCATCGCTTTGCCACCGATATTGAGTCGTCGTGGAGACCGTCATGCGTAGCGACATGTCAAAGGTGATCGTCGAACGTCCGCGTCTTGGCGGGGGCGGCACCCGCAAGGGCCGGCCTCCCCGCGACCTCGACGATCTGCCGAAACGCCAGGGCTTACGCCGCGCCGCGAAACAGTCGGGCTCTTGGAAAGAGTTGAACGAGAACCTGCAGCCACTACGGCGCTATCTGCACAGCCAAGTCGGCAGGCCGTGGGACAACGTGTGGTCGGACATCTGCGCGCATCTGCGGCCGACTTCGGCCGTGCAGCAGCACGTTCGCGACCATGTCTTCGACTTCGTGGCCACGGAGGTGTTCCCACTCGACGGCGAGGTCTATGTCCGGGGGCGTGCCCTGGGGAGCGCGAGTCCACTTCGCGAGTCCTGGTTCGAGCTTTGGGTCGATCCCCGGACCGGCATCCTGCGCCACAACCGCCATCGTCAGACCAATCGCCAGCGGCAGGCGGCGCGTCGCCGTCAGCAGGAGCAGGAACTTCGGAAACGAATGGTCGCCGTGAACGATCGGCGCCAGTATCACCTGTTGGCCGACGGCGGTTGGTGGGAGGTAACGCTCGATTCGGTTCCCACCAGCAACCGGCCCCGCACGTTGCGTGGCACGGTCATCGGCACCGAAGAGGTCGAATTGCCGGTGCACGATGCGGTCCTGGACGCGCGGCTTTCCGGGCTGTCGCGCGACATGCTCTATGACCGGCGTGGCGTCTATGCGACGGCGAAAAGGAAGCTATCGAAGAAGGAAATCAAACAGCTTCGGCTGCGGTGATTGCAAATGGTTTGGCCAGACCGGCATTGAAGGTCGGAAGATTGGCTCGGTGCCGCGCGTGTGAACCGGTTGTCCACTTCCGTGACCAAGCGACAGACCACATCCACGGATCGACTCACAAGCACGACCACGCATTGCGGTTAGCCTGCGGCGTCGCCGGACGCAAGATAATCAGCGAGTGCCAGAGCTGCGATCATGGCTTCATGATGCGGTTCTACTGAAGGTGGTCGCCCCCGGAACGTGTCGGATCGCTCGCTCCCATCACCGCCGGGTCACTTTCTGAGGCGATAGGCCACACCCTGGTCTGCAATTTCAACAGTCCCGCTCAGGTAAAGGATGCGGTGAAGCGGCGCCGCGGCGAGATCGCTGGAATCCTCCTTGAGCCGATCCCTCACGACATCAGGTGTGTGATACCTCAACCGGGATTCCTGCAGGCCTCCGGGAAACTGCCAGTCGCGCTGGGAGTGCTCCAGGTCGATCTTCTTGCGGGTCGCCGTGGCGTAGCGGGCCACCAGTTCCTCCGAGGTGAAGTGATCGTGGTTCTTATTGGCGCCGCTGCGACACAGGACGAAGCCGACTGCGGCCCCAGCGCTCTGGACCAGATCGAGCGCCAGCGGCGCTCAAGCCAGCGTACGCGGAGGGGGCCAGCTCCACGGGGATCGAGGTGTGACGTGACGCTGTAGCTCTCGCCGCGGTCGAGCGGGGGCACGTCGGGGCCTGGAAGGCCCCTGCTACACTGCCTACGCCCGCAGCTCTCCCTGCTCCCCTTCGGCTCATTCTTGAATTGGAATTGAGGATCAAAAGGCCGGCATGACGGCGGCGAACTACCTATTCCGGATCAAAGAAGATCCATACGAGAAGAATGACCTCTCCACGGCATACCCGGAGATGACTCGCGACTTGGTCGAGCCAATTGAGCGTCGGCGTGAATTGCACCCGGCCGGGGGCATCCGATACCAGCGGGAACCCCATCCCTGCTGGGTGCTTCCGGTCACATCGGCGGCGGCCTCAGGGGCTGAGAAGGGGATCGGTCACGATGCTGCGATCGAGCTGTTCAGCGCGACAACGGAGGGGCTCGAGCAGGAGATTCCTGGTTGGAAGGCGGTTTCGCGACTGCTCAGGGACGGTGCCTGCCCTGAGCACTCGTTCGGTTCATCCAGCCGAAGGAAGAGATCAGATGCGATGCCTGTCCTTACAGTCCCATGGATGAAGCGCCGAACACGGTCTAGTGGGACTCTAGTCCGAAGGGAAGATGAAACCTTGATCCCTAAGTCAGGAGGATAACGTGCAAGACATTAGGGTCGCTGCAGTGAGCATGAACGGTAGGTTAGGAGAGCCGAGTAGGGTCCTGGAGGAGATTTCTGATTGGATCAAACAAGGCGTCGAGGCAGGGGCTGAGCTGATGCTTTTTCCGGAACTCGTGATCCATGGCCACTGCACGCCTAATACTTATGAATTGGCCGAGAGGGTCCCCGATGGGCCTAGTACGCAGCGGCTGTGCAGGTTGGCGGCCCAATACCACGTTCTGATCTCGGCCGGCCTGAGCGAGAAGGAGAACGACCTGGTCTTCAACGCGCAGGTTTTGGTAGGTCCGGATGGGTATATCGGCAAGCAGCGGAAGCTTCACCTCTCGCGCGACGAAGTTCTTTTCTACAAGGGTGGACGCAACCTTCCTGTGTTCGATCTAGGTAAGTGTCGGGTGGGAATCTCGATCTGCTACGACACCATGTTTCCGGAGGTGGCGCGGATTCTCGCGCTTCGGGGAGCTGAAGTGTTGCTGATGCCCCATGCAGTTCGAGAAAAGGCCTGGGACGAAACGCCGGGCTCCCAGCGGGCCGCCCGTCGCTGGGTGGCCGAGCATTACCGCGTGATGATGCCTGCCCGCTGTCGTGAAAACTCCTGTTTTGCGGTGGCGGCGGACCAGGCCGGCCGGGCTGGTTGTGTAGACCGCTATCCCAAGAACAGTCCTTCGCAGCCACACCACGCAGGCGGCGCTTACATTGTCGATCCCGAGGGCCAAATCCTGGCTCAGACGCAGGAGGAGAAAATCGAGCCAGAGTTGGTCGTCGCCACGCTCAAGGCTGCGACCATCGCGAACGAGCGAGCAGCTCCTAACTTCGCGCTCAAGACTCGCCGGCCGGAGCTCTTCAGCGAGCTTGTTGTCGAACAAATCAAAACTTAAAGAGGCCATGCACTTCGTACAGTTTCTCCGTACGGCCTGGCTTGCCATCTGCTCTTCTATTTCTTGGCGCGAGTTCCGGAAGGCTGGAGCGCCAGCACTCGGCAGTCTCGTGCTGACGGTCGCAGTTCTTAAACGGTGAACATGAGGAGCGAATAGCGGTTTCTGCGGCCGCAAGATGTTGCCGTGGAATCAGAGACCTCGTCTGACCCAGACGAGATAATACTGCGCCCCACATGTGGTATTCGGTCGAGCCGTGACAGGAGTTAGCGGATTGGTTCTTGGTTGAGGATCTGCTTCCGGTTTCTGTGCAGCGGCTTGCGGAAGATCGCCTTGATCGGGGGGGCGTATCGATTGTGGACATCGAGCTTGCCGCGGCCCTGGGGTTGGCGCGATCCAATCTCCACCCAATACACGGGACCGCGACCCGCCCCGTGGTGCTCGGCGCTCCCCATGCAGACCACGAACCTCATCGAACCGGAAAAAGAATCAATCGTGGCCCGGCGCCAATTGCTGGAGCAGGCGCTTCCAACGAGGATACCGTGAGCCTCCACGACAAGGCCCTCGATGGCGCCTCTGGCTGGAGAAGTCGTCGCTTCCCCCCCTGCATGCATCGGCTCGTCATTCCTCGACCGTTCCAGCAGGACGTCTCCCGGGATGCGCAGGTGCACGCTGATGCCATCAGCTGGATTGGACGCAAGCAACGTCTGGGATGCTTCGAGCTGTGGAGAACGGGGTGCGATTCGGATTCTCCTGGGAGATCCGATGGATGAGGGCGGCCGAAGCTGTCGATTGCGAGCCCTCGGGGGGGTGGCGGTCGGGCGAGAGAACCCGGTCCGGACCGAATCTTTCCGCAGGATCCTCTGCGGCATCCGGGAGCGGCCCGGGCAAGCACGGCGGAAGACCAGAATTCGCTCAGTCCTCGTGGCCGGAATCGTGGAGGTCTTCGAGCAACGCGGACGCCGCTTCGATGACGATGGCCGCGGTTCCCGGATTGTAGAGCGTTCGCTCGACCTCGTAGCCTCCGTACGGGAACTCCTGATCGGTGGGCAGATAGTGCCCTCCCACGCCGTCGGAGTAGCCGCAGAACATCGTCAGGGCGAACGGCGAGTTCTTCTTGACTGCAGCCCCGATCTCCGCGAACGGCTCGCCGGGCATTGCCACGACAGCCAACTCTCCGATGCGCAAAGCCTGGATCTCGACTTCGCGGAGCGACGGGGGCACGGGTCGCGTCCACTGTGCAAGCAGGTCAGAGAAGCGCCGTACGCGCGCCGCGGCCTGGTGGCGCTTCCACAGGTCGGCTTCGGGAGCGAATGCAGCGAGTTGCGCCTCGGCCCGTTCGAGCCTGGCTCGCATGTCGTCCGTCTCCTCGGGGGAATACGTTCGCCGCGGGACGCGAACGATTCGGGATGCGAACCTCAAGGTCGCGTCTCGCGGCCCTTGGACCCGCCAGTGCTGCTTGGCTTGGTAGGCGGTGGACTCGACGAAGCCTTCAAAAGTGGGTTCCCTGCGCACGGTTTCGATCTGCATTGCGATCGCCGCAATCTCGTGCCCCAAGGTGCGGCCGAGTCGGTGCGCCACGGAGAGATCACCGGTGAAGCCCTCGATCGGCCCTTGATCGCCGGCGGCACCCTGGAAGAAAAGGCTGAGCGCCCCCGGAAACGCCTGCTCGACTGTCGTACGGGTCGTACCGATCCAGTCCGGCGAGATCAACTTGTTCTCATACGCCAGCACGGTGCCGTGGCACTGGAAGTTGGCCACGATGGCCAGCGGTTGGCCCTCGGCGTCGTCAATGCGGAAGACGACGAGCTCGCGATCGACATAACCGTCCGGATTCCGACCCACGGCCGGAGGATGCTCGCCTTGGGCCCGGATGCGGCGATTGATGTTGATGGTCCCTTCTCCACGCCCCCCGTAGATGTGCGCTGCGCGAAGGCGGCTGTCCGCCAGCACGAGGAGACCGACGATCTTGTCGATGAGGAAGCGGCGATAGCGGTCCTCCATCTCGATCAGGTGGGACAGATCCAGACCGGGCGGACCTTTCGCCGAGCTCACCCTGGTGCCGGCGTGCGTGTGGGTAGCCCCCAAGCGGATGTGAGCCTCGGGGATGCCGGTTCTGCGGGACGCTTCGGCGATCGCGGGCTCAAGTCCCGCGACGAAAAGCCGGTCGATGTCCACCATGGCGAATTTCTGGCGGCCGTCGGAGAGCACGAGCGCCGTCGCCTTCATTCCGGTCGGATCGATGCCAACGGCTTGGACGTGCGTTTGCGAGCCCCAATTCATCTGCGCGACGCCTATCGGGGGAGTAACGTCGGCGCGGGCGGCGCCGACCAACAAGCCCGAAGGCGGGGAGTCCTTAGGGCCCTGCTCCACGACGTCCGCCCAGAGCGCGGCCGTCAGGGACGACACGAGGACGAGGCGAGCGATTCTCGGCACGGTTCTCCTCAACGATCCCGATCGAAGCTCGGGACTTGCAGTTGCTCGCCGTCTCGCAACGCCGACTTGTGCGCGACGATGCCCGGCACGGTCATGGCGAGGGACTCATAGACGTCGACAGCCGGCGATCGGTCCTCGACCAGCGCATTGACGAATTCTGCGGCCAAGAACACGTGGCTTCCGCCATGACCGCTTCCGTGGCGCATCGCGGCGGGCAGCATGTCGCTTTTCCAGTAGTCCGGGATCGTGACGCTCTCGACGTTCTCGCTCCGATCCAGGGCCTTGGAGCGAGGCATCCAGGCGTCCCCGTGCAGCCCTCCCACGGCCATGTGCAGCGAACCCCGCTCTCCGAACCAGCGCGCCCGCTCCCCGTGCCCCGCGACCAACCAGAAGACGTTGCACCGCACCATGTGCCCTTGGTCGGTTTGCATGAGCGCGGACTGACACCAAAAGGGATTGCCATAGCGGTTCGCAGCGAGCCATGGGTGTTGGTCGCCCCAGCCGAGGCAAGCAACGCGCCGAATCCGTTCTCGCGTGACTCCCGTCAGGTATCCCGTGCAATGGGTGGGGTAGTGCATCGGAGGAAGGCCCCAGCGCCAAGAACGGGAGCCATCGGGTTCGTAGAACCGCGAGATCTTGTCGGTGAGCAGCGCATCTAGGTCGCCGCGGTCGTGATAATACTCGAGTTCCGAGTAGTACAGCTCGCCGAATCCACCTTGGCGAAAGAGATTCCGAGCATAGACGTTGGCCTGTCGATAGTAGCTCGTCTCCGCCATCATGTAGTGCAGACCGGTTCGTTCCTTGAGCTCCCGCAGCCGCTCGGCTTCTTCGAGGGTCATCACAGCCGGCACGGCAGAAATCACGTGCAGGCCCTGCTCCATGCACATCCGCGTGTGACGGCAATGATCCAGAGCGCCGCTGAACACGGCCACGGCGTCCAACTCCTCGGGCTTGCGAAGCATCTCTTCGAGGGAATCGTAGGCGGTGTCGCAGCGATAGACCTGTTGTAGCTTGCGGCGACGGTCGGCACGTAGGTCGGTCACCGCACCGACCGTGCAGTTTGGATGTTCGTGCCAATAGAACTGGCTTCCGAATCCCCCACCGACCACGCCGATGCGGACCTGTCTTTCGCTGGCCTTGGGCGCGCCAAGGCCTGCGGAGGCGCAGGCTGCCGCAGCCAACACCGAGGCGCTGACGCCACGATGCCCAAGGAACTCACGCCTCGTTTCCGTCATCAACCCTCCTCACCGCGAGCGCAGCCTGCAACCGCCCCAGTGGACCCTTCCGATTCGTTGGAGGCGCCGGCGCCTTTTGGTGGAGCCATCCTGCGGCGTGGACGGGCGGGCGCGTATGCGGCTAGTAGAGTACCAAAGCCTCATCGCCGGAGAATGCGCCTGCCCTCCCGCACAGGACGGCGCCGTCATTGGCGTGCACACTCCGGGGCGCCAAGACGCTGTTGTGGCGCGTCGCACGCGTCAGCGGACATCGCCCGAATCACCGTTTGGTAGCGCAGAAGCGAAACCGCAGTGGATCAGGGCGCAGTAATTCCACGATCGGCGGCCAACCGGCGTCAAAACCTTCGAGGGGTGGCTCATACCCTAGAATGAAGGCGGAGATCGGATCATGCAGCAACGCAGGAATCGCGGCTTCTCTTTGATCGAGTTGCTCATCGTCATTTCGATCATCTTGATCATCAGCGCCATCGCGATTCCCAAGATCACGAGTACGAAGAGGATGGCCAACGAGGTGGCCGCGATCAAATCCTGCCAGACGATCAACACGGCGCAGATCCAGTACTTCGCGCAATTCGGCAGGTACGCGTCTACGTTGAACGAACTCGGCCCCGCTCCGGGCGAGGCCCATCCTTCGCCGTCGGCTGCGAACATCCTCGACGAAAACCTCATCGACGGGATACACCTGGGGTACGCGTTCTCCATGATCGGCACCCCCGCCGGGTACTCACTGAACGCCGACCCGCAATCCCCGGATTCGGGCAGCCGCACGTTCTTCACGGACCACCGCACCACCGTTCGGTACCGCTATGGTATGGAGCCGGCTTCGGAAACAGACCCTTCCATCGAGTGATCTGCCACCCGTATTCTGACGGTTCTGGCGCCTCTGTCAGGCGATCGGGGTTGCGCCTAAGTGCGTACTCCGGGGAATCCAGTTACCCGCGAGCGGCTGGCGCATCGTGAGCCGGCCCGCTTCAGCGGGGCCCCACAGCGTGAACCGCATGTTGGCGGCAAACGAGCTAGCAGCCCGACTGCAGGCCAGGCGCGCCCACGCGGGCGTGGTGGGCCTGGGATACACCGGTCTGCCGTTGGCGGTGGAAGTGGCCCGCGCCGGTTTCCGCGTCACCGGGATCGACACGGATAAAGCTCGAGTCGAGGCCATCAACAACGGGCGGTGCTATGTCCCGGATGTCGATGCCGACACGTTGCGAGAGCTCGTGTCGGCGTTCACGCTATGCGCGAACTCGGACTACGCGGATCTCGGCGCCTGCGACGCGATCTCCGTCTGTGTGCCCGCACCTCTGCGCAAGACTCGGGATCCGAATCTGACCCATGTCCTCGACGCCGTGCGCACGCTCGCGCAACACTTGCGCCGCGGCATGCTCGTGGTCCTGGAATCGACGACCTACCCGGGAACTACCGAAGAAGCCGTGCTGCCGATTCTCGAGCAGTCCGGCTTGCGCGTGGGGGTCGATTTCTTTCTGTGCTTTTCTCCAGAGCGCGTCGACCCAACGAACCGCGAGCACCACACGCGAAACATCCCCAAGGTGATCGGGGGCGTCACAGGGGAATGCTTGCGCATGGGAGAACTCTACTACGGGCAGGTTCTGGAAACGGTCGTTCCCGTGTCTTCAACACTAGTGGCGGAGATGGTGAAGCTACTGGAGAACACTTTTCGGATGGTCAATATCGGCCTTGCCAACGAGACCGCCATCCTGTGCGACCGCATGGGCATCGATGTCTGGGAAGTGATCGAAGCCGCCGCGACCAAGCCTTTCGGGTTCATGCCCTTCTACCCCGGTCCGGGCCTCGGCGGCCACTGCATTCCGGTCGATCCCCACTTCCTGTCTTGGAAGTCACGACAAGCGGGCCTCGAACTGCGCCTGATCCAACTCGCGTCCGAGATCAATACCGCCATGCCCCGACACGTGGTCGAGAGGATTCAGTCTGCGCTGCACGATGCAGGAAAGTCCTTGCGGGGAACCCGCATTCACCTTCTCGGAGTAGCTTACAAGCGGAACGCGACGGACACCCGCGAATCGCCGGCGCTGGACATCGCCGCGCTGCTGCTGCAGATGGGGGTTGAGGTCACCTACTCCAACGCGCACGTGCCGAACTTTCAAGTCGACGGCGTCACCCTCGAGCACCAGCCATGGCTTGCAGCAACTCAGGAATCCGACATCGCGGTCGTCGTGACCGATCACGATGGCGTGGACTACCAGCGACTGCTCGGCAGGGCCCCGCTCGTGCTCGACACGCGAAACGTCTTGCAGGGAGTTTCGGCCCCCCACCTGCTGCGCCTCTGACAGCCCAATGTCCCTGACATAGGCAAGACGGTAGCCGGATTTTCTGGCAGACCTCCAAGACGTGGATTCAAAAGCACTTACAGTGTTTTCTGACCGGCCTCAAAAAAGCCCTTGACATCCTGGGCCGGATTTGCGATGGTAGCTAGGAACCGGTTTCCTAGGCGCTGCCATGGACCCCCGCATCGAGAATCTCCAGTCCACCACCTTCTGCGGCAGGCGCTTCACGCGTCGGCAGATCGCCCAGGTCCAGGAGACGGTGGCGACGTTCCCGGCGCTGGCCCGCAAGGAACTGGCGCAGACGATCTGCGAGCACCTGCGCTGGCGGACCCCCGCAGGCAAGAACAGCGTCGCAGCCGCCCTGGGCCTGCTCGAGGCGCTGGAGAAGGAGGGCATCCTAACTTTGCCGGCGAAGCGCGAGGAGAAAATGCACGGGACGCGTGGGTCGGCTGGCGCGAGGGCGAGTACAAGCGGCACTTGCAGCTGGTGGTCGGGCAGCCTCGCTTCGTGCTGTTGCCCTGGGTCCAGGTCAAGAACCTGGCCAGTCATGCGCTGTCGCTGGCCGTCCAGCAGCTGCCGCAGGACTGGCACAGCCGCTACGGCTGCCGGCCGGTCCTGCTCGAGACCTTCGTCGATCCGGAGCGTTTCGGCGGAGTCTGCTAGCGCGCCGCCAACTGGCTGCGCCTGGGCCAGACCCGGGGCCGCCCCGACGCGGGGCGGACCCGCAAGGACGTCTACGTGTACCCCTTGGCGAAGCACTGCCGCGAGATCCTGCTGCACGGGCCGCGCCCCCGCAAGCCCAGGCCGCGACGCCCGCCCGCGCCGCAGGCTGCGGCCCCCGACGAGGCCTTCGTGCGCCTGTGGCAGGACCTGATCGGCGCGCTCAGCGCCGTCGCCACCACCCACGACCAGCTCTGGCAAGTGCGCCGGCGCGTGCTCAACACGCTGCTGGTGATGCTGTTCGTCTTCCGCCTGGTGTTCGCCCCCCGCCGCCAGGGCTACACCGCCACGCTGGCCGAACTGTGGGACCACTGCCGCGCCCTCGAGGTGCCCCTGCCGCAGGCGCTGCCGGTCTCCGACGCGGCCATGGTCCGCGCCAGGCGCAAGGTCCAGCCCGGCGTCTTCCTGCAGTTCCACGCCGAGATCCTCCTCCGCGCCGACCAGCCCGGCCCTCTCTGGCACGGCCACCGCGTCTTCGCCGTCGACGGCTCGAAGCTGAACCTGCCCCGCCCGCTGCTCGCGGCCGGCTACGCCCTGCCCAGCGAGCAGGCGCACTACCCGCAAGGCCTGCTGAGCTGCCTGTACCGCCTGCACTCGAAGCTGCCCGTCGATTTCGACCTCCTCGCCCACGGCAACGAGCGCGCTGCCGCGCTCGCCCATCTCCAGGCCCTGGCACCGCCTGACGTCGTCGTCTACGACCGCGGCTAGTACTGCTTCGAACTGCTCTGCGCCCATCGCCAGCGCGGCCTGCAGGCCGTGTTCCGCATCCGGCGCAAGGCCGGTCAGGCCCTCGACCGCTTCCTCGCCAGCGACCAAACCGAGACCGTGGCCGAGATTTTCCCCGGCCCCGATGCCCTGCGCGAGTTGCGCCGCAAGCAGCCCCGTACCCACTGGCGACCGGTCCCGTTGCGGCTGGTCAAGTACACGCACGGCGGGACCGAGTACATCCTCGGCACCACCCTGCTCGACCCCCAGCGCTACAGCGTCGCCGCCCTGGCCGACCTCTACCATGCTCGTTGGGGGATCGAAGAACTCTATAAAATCAGCAAGCAGTTCCTGGAGGTCGACCAGTTCCACGGCCGCACCGAGAGCCTGATCAAGCAGGAACTGTTCGCGCACTTCAATCTGATCGCGATGACGCGCTGCTTCACCAACCGCGACGCCGCCCTGTGCCAGGCGGCCGGCCCGGCCGACGGCAAGCCGCCCCCGCAGGCCAACTTCAAGCACAGCCTGGCCGTCCTGTCCCGGCATCTGGAAGCCTTGCTGCTGCGCCACACCGAGTTCGTCCGCGACACCGTCACGCGCATCGCCGAGTGCGTCGGGATCGGCCGGCGCAAGCCCCGCCCGAACCGCTCGTACCCGAGGCGCTCCAAGCAACCGGCTCCCAAATGGTCCCGGCGCAAACCCGCCCCAGCCTAGCCGCCTGGGACCCGAAAGGCTGCCGCAGGCTCCGTCGAAGCCTGAAAGCTTAAGTTAGTAGGCAAAATCCTAAAGTTAGTGCCATTGTCTGACAGCCGGAGCGCGGATTCCGGCATCGTGCCGGCTGCCAGTCCCCGCCCTCCCGGATAGCGGGCCGTGAAGCGCCTCTTGGGCACAGCGTGGGAGTCGCCGGCGCCATCGGCTTGGACAGCAACGCATCCCGGCCGGCGGGACGCGATTCCGCGGCGACGGCGGAGCGGACGCCGTACAATGTGATCCGCCGCTTCGGCGGCCGCAACTCGCGGAGACTTGGGGCCGCCCCGCCAACTCGCCCGAGGATCGGCCCCCGATTGTTGCCCATGACTCCCTCGTCCCTCGGATTGCCGACCATGGAAACCACCCCGGACAGTCCGGTCGTTCGATCCGTGTTCCCGTTGCTGTACGTCGCCTGGGCAGACGGAGAGCTCAGTCGAGACGAGATCCGCGCGATTCGCTCCAAGCTCCCGGAGGGCTTCTTGGCAACCCCGCACGCCGATGAGTTCCTCTCGGTGTGGCTGCGGCCGGAAGCTCCTCCAACGGCAGCGCAAATGCAGGCCCTGCTCGCGGCGATCCGGCGAGCAGTGGGCGATGCCGGCACTGCGCAATCCATGTCCCTGGCGATGTTGGGCCGGCAGATCGCACGCTCTGCGCAGCCCTCGGCCTCTAAGAGCGAGCTTCCTGAGGAGATGGGCGAGGCCCTGGTCGAGATCGAGCGCCTGCTCGGCGTCGCCTCGAGGGAGGCTGCCTCGGACCTGCTGGCCGAACCCGGGCAGGCCTCGATCCCGTCGGAAACGGAACACCGCATCGACATCCTGCCATTGCGGAGGCTCCTGGACGGCAATCACGCCGTACTGCGCGAGCGCGTGCGGAATCTCCTGAGCCAACCTGAGTTCGCCCTGCAATACGGTCTCAGCGTGGAAGCCTACCGCAATCAGGTCTACGCTTGGTGCAAGCGGCTAGCGGCGGAGGGCCTTGGCGCCTTCGCGTTTCCAGTCTCCTGCGGCGGGCAGGCTGACTCCGAGCGGGCGTCGGTCGTGTTCGAAATACTGGCGTACCACGACACCAGCCTGCTCATCAAGTACGGTGTGCAGTTCGGACTCTTCGGCGGCAGCATCAACATGCTCGGCACCAAGCACCACCACGAGGCCTACCTCCGAAAGGTCGCCAGCTTCGAACTCCCGGGCTGCTTCGCCATGACCGAACTCGGCCACGGTTCAAACGTCGCAGGCCTGGAAACGACCGCGACCTTCGAACAGGACAGCGATACGTTCGTGATCCACACGCCCCGGGACGAAGCACACAAGGAGTACATCGGCAACGCCGCCTGCCATGCCCGCATGGCGACCGTCTTCGCGCAGTTGATCTTGGCGGGCGCCCCGCACGGTGTTCATGCATTCCTAGTGCCGATCCGGGACAGCGATGGGAACCCGCTCCCCGGGGTCCGAATCGGGGACTCGGGCGTCAAGATGGGGCTCAACGGAGTCGACAACGGTCGCCTCTGGTTCGATCGCGTGCGCGTGCCCCGCGAGAATCTGCTCAACCGCTACGCCGACGTGGACGAGAACGGTTGCTACCGCACGTCCATCGCCAGTCCTTCGAAGCGATTCTTCACGGTGTTAGGCGCGCTGGTCGCGGGTCGGCTTAGCATCGCCCTGGGCTCCCTCAGCGCCGCCAAGACCGGCCTTGCCATCGCGATTCGGTACGGCGATCGTCGTCGGCAATTCGGCGCCCCGGGTGCTGGAGAAACGAAGATCCTGGACTACCGGACCCACCAGCGGCGGCTTCTTCCACCTCTGGCGGCCGCCTATGGCCTCGACTGCGCCCTCAAGGCAGTTTCCGGGCGTTTCACCGAACGCCGGGAGGCCGAGCAGCGCAGACTCGAAGCAGAGGTCGCGGGTCTCAAGGCCTACAGCAGCTGGTTCGCCGTCGACACCTTGCAAGCGTGTCGCGAATGCTGTGGTGGGCAGGGCTATCTCGCCGTCAACCGCCTAGCCTACCTCCGCGCCGATGTCGACATCTTCGTGACCTTCGAAGGCGACAACACCGTATTGCTGCAGCTGGTCGCGAAGGGGTTGCTGACCGACTACCGGCGGCAGTTCGAAGACCTGCGGGCCTTCACGATGCTAAAGTTCCTCGCGACGCGGGCCGACACGGCGCTCAGCGAACTCAATCCGGTCGTGACCCGCCTGACAACCGAAGGGCACCTGCGGGACCCGCAGTTCCAAGCGGGAGCGTTGGCGTATCGAGAGGACCGCTTGCTGATCACGGCAGCCAGAAGGCTGCGCCAGCGGATCAGCAACGGCGTGTCGTTGCACGATGCCTTCCACGAGTGCCAAGACCACCTGGTTTCGCTGGCCAAGGCGCACGTCGAACGCCTCATACTGAAACGGTTTGCCTCCGTCGTGCGAGAGTCCGAGGCCTCCGTGCAGCCGGTTCTCAAGAGCCTGTGCGACCTGTTCGCCCTGAGCCGACTCGAAGCTGACCGAGCGTGGTTCCTCGAGAGCCGCTATTTCGCACCGGCTAAGTCAAAGGCCATCCGCGAGCAAGTCAATCAACTCTGTGGCGAGATACGCCCCGACGCCGTCGCCCTCGTAGACGCCTTCGGCATTCCCGAGGCCCTGCTTCCAGCTCCGATGGACGCCGGCTGACGACACAGCGCGGCAACACACGTCGGATCCGTCCCTGCCCAACTCCCGAATGGCAGCGAGGAATGTCTCTCGTAGCCGGGGCGTTTCGGCGCGTACCCTCTGCGTCAGGATCTTCCCGGGTAGCATCGCCGCCAGTTGGCGTTCCAGTTCGGATGCCTCCGGGACCGCAGCGGCGGGAGATCATGGAGTAGGTGCGGAGCCCGCCCGGCGCACTCTCCACGGACTTGGGCGCGCAACAAGCTGCGCGAGGAGCACGGCGCCCGAGACGGCCAAGGTCCGCACCACGTCCAGGGTTTGCTGCAGCGCTCCGAGAATCTCGAATCTAGGAACTATTCAGCTGGGGCCGGAACTCGGACCGAGTAGATTGGAGATGGGAAGGTCCCAAGAATGAGGGCGCAGACAAATCGCGAGCCAATCCGGGTGGTTGCAAACTGCCGGAAACACTCGACGGGCCGAAGATGCGGGCTTCAAACCAGCAGTTCTCTGACGACCTCTCCGTGGGTGTCCGTTAGCCGGAAGTCGCGGCCGCTGAAGTGATACGTGAGCTGGGTGTGATCGAGGCCAAGCAGGTGAAGAACGGTGGCGTGCAAGTCGTGTACATGCACTGGATTCTCTACAGCCGTGTAGCCGAAATCGTCAGTTGCGCCATAGGTCATGCCACCATTCACACCGCCACCCGCGAGAAGGATGGTAAAGCCGAGGGAGTTGTGGTCGCGGCCGTTGGTAAGCTGGGCGTTTCTCTGCAGTTGGACGGCCGGAGTGCGGCCGAATTCACTTCCTACGATGAGTAAGGTTTCCTCGAACAGGCCCTGGGCTTGGAGGTCCCGGACAAGCGCTGTAATAGCGGGGTCCGCCTCGGCTGCAAGGCGCTGATGAGCCATGATGTCGTTGTGGCTGTCCCAGGGCTGGACCTTGCCGAAATAGACTTGCACCATACGCACGCCGCGCTCCACCAGGCGCCGCGCCATTAGACACGCTCGGCCGAAATCGGTGTCTCCATACCTGTCGCGCAGCGCTCGCGGCTCCTTGGCGATGTCGAAGACTCCGGGAGCCTCCATCTGCATGCGGAAGGCCGTCTCCATAGACTCGATCGAAGCCTCGAGTTGCGAGTCGTCGTCGCGACTCGCCATATGTCTACGGTTGAGCCGCTCGAGTAAGTCAAGTTGGCGGCGCTGCACGTCCGTCGGAAAACGTGTGTTCCGAATGTACCGGATCAACTTGTTCGGATCTCTTTCGTCGGTCCGAATATGAGTTCCCTGGTAGACGGCCGGAAGGAAGGCGGACTCCCACAATGGCGGCCCGACGGTCGGCACACCGGGACACAGGACGACGAACCCGGGAAGGTTTCGGTTCTCGGTGCCGAGTCCATACGTGATCCAAGATCCCATGGAAGGCCGCCCCGGTTGGAGCGCGCCGCAGTTGATCATGAAAAGTCCCGGCTCGTGGTTGGGGAGGTTTGTGTGCATCGACCGGATCACGCAACACTCGTCGATGACGCCACCCACCTGGGGAAACAACTCGCTCACCTCGATGCCGCTCTGCCCGTATTGACGGAAGGCAAACGGCGATCTCATCAGAGTCCCGACTCGGCCGTCATCCGCGTCGGTCTTGGGCGTGCCTCCAGGCATCGGCTGGCCGTCGAATCTGGCGAGTGCGGGCTTGGGATCGAACGTATCCACTTGCGACCACCCACCGTTCATCATCAGGAAGATGACGTTCTTCACGCGAGCCTCAAAGTGGGGCGGTTTCGGATCAAAGGGACTGGTCTTGGCCGCCTTTAGATTGGCCAGACCGAGCAAGCCGAAACCACCACCGAGCTGTGCCAGCAGACGACGGCGGCTGAGAGAGCGCGGCAACGAGGGAATGTGAACTGCCATTTCGCTAGTCGACAAAGGCGAACTCGTTCGAGCCTAACAGGACCTGGGCGTACTGCGTCCATCCGTCTGCGCCGGCGGAGACTAGAAAATCCAGGCCATCCTGAAGGTCCGCGGCCGCAGCCTCGCGAGCGTACAACAGTCGATGCAGCTTGCGGATCCGATCAGCGTCATCGCCGGCGGATCGAACTCGCTCCGCCAAGCCCTCGGACTGATTCAGGATGAATTCGCTGTTCAGAAAGAAGAGGCGCTGAAGCGGCACGGTCGTGACCACACGTTGCGCGCTACTGGCGCTCGGGTTCGGGAAGTCGAAGAGGGCAAGCGTCTCATCCGGCCGAAAGCGCTCCACTCTTCCATAGACAGTCCGGCGCCAGTTATCAGCTGAGAGCACCTCGGAGGCGCCGCCTGGAGTGGGGTCGAGCCGACCTGCAACGAACAGAATGGCGTCTCGCAGGGCCTCGACGTCCAGCCGTCGGCGCTTGGCGCGCCAAAAAAAGCGATTCTCGGGATCGGTCTCTTCGTTCGCCTTCGAACGATCACTGCTCGCCCGATAGGTCCGGGAGAGGACAATCTCTCGAATGAGCGTCTTGATCGACCAGTCCTGATCGACCAGACGCCAAGCGAGGTATTCGAGCAACGCACGGTTCGAGGGCCTTGCTCCGGTCCGTCCGAAATTACTTGGCGTTCGCACGATGCCGCTCCCAAAGAGGTGCTGCCAAACGCGGTTCGCCATGACGCGGGCGGCCAAGGGATGCTTGACGATCGCTTCGGCCAACTCCAATCGCCCGCTCCCATTGCGAAAGGGAGCAGGTTCGCTGTCGCTTAGGACCGCCGGGAATCTCCGCGGAACGTCCGCTCCTTCCTGGAACGGGTTGCCGCGTGGATTCAACTTGGCATTTCGAGGCTGCTTCCAGTCTTCGATTCCCGGCAAGTAGGCGTAGTGCGACGGCAGCTTCGATTTCTGCTGTTCGAGTTGATCTCGGAGCCAATGCAGATGCTGTTTCCATTCGCCATGCAGGAAGCGCTCGAGTTCTTTCCCCTGATACCGCAAGACGGCATCGCTCCCTGGACCAAGCACCGATTTCCAAGCCAAGTACCGATCCCGCGCCATCGGCTTGGTGTCGACGTCGTCGAACTTAAAGCTGTCTCCCGAGGTGTAGCCGTTGGGAAGCCGGGTACGTTCCCGTTCCTTCTTCGTAAGCCGGGCAACGAGCGTGCGGGTCTCTTCCTCGATCTCGTCCCATTCTTTCGCCAGCGAAACCAGCACTGCCTGATAGTCTTCGGCAACCTGCCGCACTTCCGCTTCCACGGCGGAACCATCCAGCAGCAACCGATGCCAGCCGTCCAAGAAAGGATGTTCTTCATGGGGCTTGGAAAGATATTCGACCCAACGACCCAGCGTTTGGCTGTCAAGGGAGTGTTTGCGGGCAACCTCGTCGGTCTTGCACGCAACTTCGTCCTCGTCCGTCTCGCCCATCGAGAGCACCCGCCACGATGCTGTCAGGTAGTCGGCCGTTCGCGCCGTCAAGATACGCGTCAATTCGTCGCTCTGCCGCTTCAGATAGTCCTTGATTTGCTTCTCGGCGTCCTTGATCTCTTGCGCCCGCCGTTCGTACTCCTGAACGACGTGGTCGGAAGCGAGCGGATAACTCTTGTAGTGAACGCTGGCGAAGACGCCGGCCAGCCCGTAGTAGTCCCGCATCGAGATGGGATCGTATTTGTGGTCGTGGCATCGCGCGCAAGCCACAGTGAGTCCGAGGAATCCACGCGAAACCATGTCCACCCGCTCATGCCGCTCGTCGGCCCGAGCTTGCGGGGGATGTGAAATACCGTAGTACCACGGCCCCAGCCCGACCAAGCCCAGGCCCCCGAGCAGGTCGTTGTTGTCCCCCGGCAGCAGGTCGGCGGCAAGCTGCGCCTTGACGAACAAGTCATAGGGCAGATCGGAGTTGAGCGCCCCGATCACCCAATCGCGGTAGCGCCACGCTTGGGGGTACTCTTCGATGCCGACGCCACGGTAATCGTTTTCTCCATAACGTGCGACATCAAGCCAGTAGCGTCCCCAACGCTCACCGAAGTGGGGCGAGCCGAGCAAGCGGTCCACGACGCTTGCAAACGCCCGCGGCGAATCGTCCAAGAGAAAGTCGGACACCTGTTCGGGCGTCGGCGGCAGCCCGGTCAGATCGAAGCTGACGCGGCGCAGCAACGTTCGCCGGTCCGCAGCTGGATTCGGCGTCAGCCCGTTCTCCCGCAAAACCGCCCGAACGAGTTCGTCGATCGGCGAGTCGCCACCGGTCGCGGGATTCCGCAGCGGCTGGAACGCCCAGTACGAGCGATCTTCCTCGCCGACGCCCTGCACGTCTGCATCCCCCCCGTGCTTGGCCTCCTGCGGCCACGCCGCACCGGCCCGGATCCAACGGGCGAGATCCTCGACGTTGCGTTCGGCCAGCCGACCGGACGGCGGCATCTTCAAGGTGGGGTGGGTCCGGTTGAGGGCTTGCATCAGCAGGCTGGATTCGGGGTTTCCAGGCACAATGGCTGGCCCCCGGCTGCCGCCGCGCAGCAAGCTGTCGCGCGAGTCGACGCGCAGTCCGGAGGTCGCGAGATCGCCATGACAGCTGTAGCAATGCTCAGCGAGCAATGGCCGTATGTGGGCCTCGAAGAAAGCTTCCGTTCCGGACTGGGCGTGCGCCCGCAGTCCGCCGGGGACGTGAGAAGCCGCAACAATAGCGCAGGCGACTAGTAGACGCACATTCATCAGGGGGAGAATCGCAGCTGATCGTACAATCTTCGACTAGAGTATACAGCAGGCCTTGTGAACAGCAGACGCCTGGACCGAGTGTCAAGATGGACCTGGTTGCGACTGCAACCGCGTAGCCGGAGATGTCTACGGTTCATCTGGTTGCCATTGGCATTTTCCGCCGTTGTCTCGGCTGCAGAACCGATCGATATCGGCTCGCGGCGCGAGTTGTTTGTGGACCAGTTCCTGATCGAGCGTCTCGACCATGCTCGGCTTGTCGTGCACCGGCCCCAGCCGCAGGAAGTCTCGCTCACGCTGGATCGGCCGTGGGAGACGGAAGGCCCGGGATACGTGACGGTCTTCCAGGACGGCGGTCGTTACCGGATGTACTACCGCGCGTTGCCCGACGGCGAAGGGCCGCGTGACTCCAGACAGGTAACCTGCTACGCCGAAAGCGCAGACGGCATCCACTGGACGCGACCGGAACTGGGAATCGTTGAGTTTCGGGGCGCGAAAAAGAACAATATCGTGATGCGGGGCGTTACGTCGCACAACCTGACGCCGTGGCGTGACACGAATCCCGACAGCCTGCCGGAGTCCCGCTACAAAGCGGTGTGTGGGCTTTTCCGCAAGGGGCTGAAGCTGTTTCGATCGCCTGACGGCATTCACTGGCAACCATGGGGCGACGAGATGCTTCCGCTGAAGGGCAACTTCGACTCGCAGAACGTCATCTTCTGGGATGCTCAGCGCGGTGAGTACCGAGCTTATTGGCGCGACAGTCGGCGCGGGGATCCGAACGTACCGGACGGTCGGGACGTTCGGGTTGCCGTGTCCAAAGACCTGCTCCACTGGGGCGAAACGCTGTGGCTCGACTACGAGCCGGGGCGTCGCGGCACTGTCGACGGCGACGGCGATCCCCATCAGTTCTACACGAACGGCGTGCAGCCCTACCACCGCGCTCCACACCTGCTGCTCGGCTTCCCGATGCGCTATATCGACCGGGGCTGGACCGCCTCAGCCGATGCGTTGCCGAATCTGGAACGGCGTCGCGCACTGGCCGCCGAGAACATTCTCGGCGGCCGTCCCACCCGGCTTGGCACGGCGATCACTGACGTTCTGTTCATGGCCAGCCGGGACGGTCGACGCTTTCATGTTCTGCCGGCGGCGATCCTTCCTCCTGGGATTCAGCGGAACGGGGCCTGGTTCTACGCCAGCGGCGGCAAGGCGCTTGGCATGGTCGAGACCGAGTCCGCCTTCGCCGGCGCTCCTCCTGAACTATCGATCTATGCCTCCGAAAACGCCCGGCAGGCGGCGCCAGCCCGCCTTCGCCGCTACACGTTCCGGATGGATGGATTCGTATCGGTTCGCGCGTCGCTGTTTGGGGGAGAGTTGCTCACTAAGCCGCTGATCTTCAGCGGAAATCAGTTGGAAATCAACTTCTCGACGTCCGCAGGCGGATCTCTTCGCGTCGAGATGCAGGACCAGGACGGCAAGCCCATCCCGGGGTTCAGCCTCGACGAATGTCATCTTCAGTACGGCGACCAGCTCGACCGCGTTGTTGTGTGGAAGACGGGAAGTGACTTGAGCGAATTCGCAGGCGGCCCCGTTCGTTTACGGTTCCAACTGAAGGACGCGGATCTCTATTCCCTACGGTTCCCTGAGACGCGCTGAATACTGGAACGTCTGCTAGGCGACGACCTTGTGAGCGACGCTGCCGTACACGTCGGTCAGACGGAAGTCCCTTCCCGCGTGGCGATAGGTGAGCTTCGTATGATCCAGGCCGAGCAAATGGAGGATCGTGGCGTGTAGGTCATGGATGTGCATGCGGTCTTCGACGGCGTGGTACCCGTATTCGTCGGTCGCCCCGTAAATCGTGCCGGCCTTCACGCCGCCGCCGGCCATCCAAATCGTGAAGCCCCAGGGGTTGTGATCGCGCCCGTCTCGTTCCATGAAAGGCGTCCGACCGAACTCGCCTCCCCACATGACCAGGGTTTCCTCCAGCAAGCCGCGAGCCTTCAGGTCCTTGAGTAGTGCAGCAATGGGCTGATCGACCTCTTTGGCGTTCCGGGTGTGGAGCCTCTGAAGCTGCGTGTGCTGGTCCCAGGTGGGAAGCGGGCTGTGCGAACACTGCACGTAGCGGACACCTCGCTCGACCAGCCTCCGGGCCAGCATGCACTGCCAGGCGAACTCCCGCGTGGGGCCGTTGTCATAGCCGTAAAGCCTCTTTGTGATGGGAGACTCGCGTTCCACATCAAACGCCTCGGGCGCCTCGAGTTGCATCCGAGCGGCCAATTCGAATGCCTGGATGAGGGCCTCGAGCTGCGGGTCCTGGTCTCGTTCGGCTTGATGGACGCGGTTCATCTGCCGCAACATTGCGAGTTCGTAGCGCTGCTGTTCGGGGGACAGCTTCGGATTGACAAGGTTCTCGATCGGGTTCTGGATCAAGTCATCAAGCTTGGATTTCGCGTTGCCGATCGAGGTCGCCTGATACTGGCCGGGCAGAAAGGCGGAACCGTAGACCTTGGCGTCGTTGGACTTGATCACGATGAATCCGGGGAGGTTTTGATTTTCGGTGCCGAGACCATAGAAGATCCAAGAACCGAGGCTCGGACGCGTGAGGTTGATTGCGCCCGTGTTCAACTGCAACAGCGCGCCGCCGTGATCGACTCCGTCCCCGACGACCGACCGAATCACACAGAGGTCATCTACGCACCGCGCGACGTGCGGGAAGAGATCGCTGACCGGAATGCCGCTCTGCCCGAATCGCTGGAAGGCCCACGGGGACTTCATCAATCCTCCGATGTAGGCGTCGGAAGCGAACGTGAAACCAAGTTCAAAGGGGATGGGTTTGCCGTGCTCTTGATCGAGCCGCGGCTTCGGGTCGAACGTATCGATGTGGGATGGGCCACCGTTCATGAAAAGGAAGATGATCTTCTTCGCGCGGGCTGGAAAGTGCGGCGCCTGGACTTGGCCCGAAGCCACTTCTTGGCCGGCGCTGTCGCTGCCTAGTAGGGCCGCCAAGCCCAATGAGCCGAAACCGAGCCCGGTGCGCCGCAGCAGGGTCCGGCGAGAGAGCCGGGATCCGCCGTGCGGACTTGTCGCTTGATCAATCGACATACTGAAACCCGTTTGACGAAATCAACAGCCTACAGAAGCCAGCCCAAGCGTCCAACCGCGGATTCGCGGATTCCGCCTCAACCGGGTATTGACCTAGGAAGCGAAGGGCTCCGGCAAGATCAGCCGACGTGGCGTGGCGGCCTAGCGCCACCCGATAGGCGCGCTCGAGACGGACCGGATCGTCTCCGGTCCCCACCGCCAAAAGGCGCCGCGCGAAGGCCTCCGAGCGCTCGAGCACGAACGCGCTGTTCATGAAGTACAGCGCCTGTGGCGCCACCGTCGTCCGGTGGCGCCGGCCGGTGCTGGTGGCGGCGTCGACGAAGTCGAAGGTGCGCAGCGTTGCGGGAATGCCCGTGCGTGAGACCGGGAAATAGACCGTACGGCGTCGAGCACGAGCCAAGGTCAACGGTTTGTTGGATCCGCCTTCCCTCGCTGGTTCGGGCTTCAGCTTGCCTCCTACGCCGAGGTCGAGCGTTCCGTCCAGAGCGAGCAGGGAATCGCGGAGATCTTCGACTGCCAAGCGGCGGCGATTGAATCGTGACCAGAGGCGGTTGTCGGGATCGGAGCGCCACGCTTCCGTACCCGTTCGGCTGTCCAATCTGTAGGTGCTTGAGCGCATCATGAGCCGGTGCATCGCCTTAATCGACCAGCCGGAGCGAATGAACTGAACGGCCAGGTAGTCAAGCAGCGCAGGGTGGGTAGGCGACTCCCCCGTAAGGCCGAAGTTGTTCGGAGTACGGACCAAGCCCTCGCCGAAATGCCACTGCCAGATGCGATTGACCATGACACGCGCCGTCAACGGGTGACCGGGCTTCGTGAGCCATGCGGCGAGCGCGAGGCGGCCGCTACCTTCGATGGCGGGAGCGGGACCTGGATCCGATAGCACCAGCGGAAAGCGCTTCGCCACGACCTGCCCCGGACTGGAGGGGTTTCCGCGGAGGAAGACCCGCTGCTTGACGGGCTTCCCTTCCGTGACCGCGCAAGCCGTCGGCGGCGGCTTAGGCGCCTGAGTCTGGAGTTCGTCCAGTTCCCGCCGGAGGCGGGTCACGTGCAGGCGGGCCGCTTCCGAGAGCACATTCTCGCGCTCCTCGCCTTCCACCAAGAACGGCGCGGGCCCGCAGAGGTCCTTGTTGAAAAAGCGGCATTCGTTCGACTCGAAGGCAGAAAGGGCGACTTCCACGAAGAACCGGTCGTTGACGCTGTCGAACCTCTTGCCTTCAATGCGGGCCGCCCCGGGCAACTTGGCCTTGCTGGCGACCGCTTCGGCGAGCTTGTCTTTCCAGTCGCGGACATCCTTCACCCAGCGCTTGGCTGGAATGTCGAAGACCGCTTGGAAGTGGCGAGAAGCCATTTCGACGGATGCCCGGGACGCGTTCTTGGTCGCGGTGCGATGCCAGGGCTCGAGAAACACCTTGTAGTCGGAATGGCTAGCGGAAGGACGTAGGTACTCGATCCACTTTCGGAGCACGCTCTCTTTCAGACCTGCATCTGCGGCCACGGCCTCGGGAGATAAGCCTTGGGCGCGGACCGTCCACTCCGCGAGCATATAGTCGGCCACGCGTGGATAGTAGTCGCCCAGCACATGGTCGAGGACTTCGTTTTCCAAGAACGCTTCGATCTGTTGCTCTTTGGCGTCCACGTTGTACTTCGCTTGTTTGTAGTGCTCGTATTCCGGGTCCGGAACAAGAGCGGCATGGTATAGAGTCGAGTCCCTGATGTCGAGCACGTCCCAACTCTGTGTGTCGGCGAAGATCGAGGCGAGCGAATAGTATTCTTGCGTCGAAATCGGGTCGAACTTGTGGTCGTGGCAACGGCTGCAGGAGATGGTCAGTCCGACGAAGGCCTTCGAGGTAGTGTCGATTTGCTCGTCGATCACGTCGTAGCGCAGTTTGGTCTTGTCTTGCTCGTTGACTTGCCGCGGACCAAGAGCCAGAAAGCCTGTCGCGGTGATGCCGCGCACGTAGGGATGGCCGGGATTGCTGGAGGGGAGCAGGTCGCCGGCCAGCTGCTCGCTCACGAACCGGTCGTAGGGAAGGTCGCGGTTGAAAGCGTCGATCACGTAGTCGCGATAGCGCCAGGCGTGGCGCGACGCATCCGCGTAACGGGCTACGTCCAGCCAGTGCCGTCCCCACCTTTCTCCGTACCGCGGGGAAGCCAATAGGCGCTCGACAAGGCGCTCGAAAGCTTCCGGCGCCGTGTCGGAAAGGAACGTACGGATCTCGTCTTCGGTGGGCGGGAGGCCGTGCAGATCGTATTTCGCCCGCCTGAGCAGGGTTAGCTTGTCCGCTTCTGCGGCTGGCTCCAGCTTGGCCGCCTCCAGGCGGCTTAGAACGAAACGGTCCAGGTCGTTGCGGATCCAATGTCCGTTGTCGACGGCCGGGGGCTCCGGGTCCGATGCCGGTGGCTGAAAGGCCCAGTGGGAGAGCTGCCTGTGGCTCAAGTTGGTCTCGTCGAGTTGCTGCGCTCGGGGCATTTGCAGGGCTGGCTTCGGCCACGCAGCGCCCCTCGCCACCCAGCGCTCGAGCGCTTCAATGTCGGAGTCATCGAGCTTGCCCGTGGGCGGCATCTTGATCTTGCCGTCGTACCGCACAGCCTGGATGAGCCGGCTCCGGTCAGGGTCTCCTTGCACGACCACCGGTGTTCCGGCGGCGCCGTGCAGAAACCCTTCCGCACTCGTCAGCATGAGCCCGGCCATCTGCAGCCCATCGCCATGGCATGAACCGCATTGTTCGAACAAGAGGGGGCGGATGCGACGTTCAAAGAACTCCTCGGCCTCTGGGCTTTGGCCCGCGGCGGAAGACAAGAGCAGAATCCAATACGCCGGCAGGCCCCGCCACAAGATGCCAGCAACCTTCGCGACGTGGTTCACCTGAACACCCGAACCAAGAGCATCCTAGCAAGAATCCGTCAGAGCCCACTCGTTTTGGAGGGTCGGGCTTTCCCGAGGCCGGGCGGCAGAACCGAGGCGCCGCGGGCGCGAAGCCTGTCAGAGGAGCCCGTATCGGGCCGTCACGAAGGCCCAAGACCTACTTCGGACTCCGGCCGCGCTCGTCAATGCACACCCTCTGGTTCAGGACGTTCTTCGACCGAATGTAGCCTCGCCCGCCTCGCCGTTTGGGAGTTCAAACGAGCATGAGTAGGGCTGTGCGCGCGCCTGCGCGGACACGGAAAATCGGTCGGGAATGCCTGCCCCGGCCGGAACAAGGAGGTAGAGCGCGCCCATTTCAGTGGCGAACTCGACCACTTGGTCATCGGATTCGTCGATCAGCTCCGTCCCGCGCAGAACCGCACACTTGCCGCTCCACGGATTCCGCACTCGGCATGTCTCTCCCAAGCGCGACTCGATTTCGACGAACCGGGTGCGGCCCTTCTCGATCGCGGCCGCCACCGAGAACCCTCCGCGGGCTAGCAATCGGAATGCTGCATCCCACTGCTTCGGCCAAGCGGGAAAGACGCGGATGATCTCCGGTTGACCGGGCTGGGGCGAGAGGCTCTGCAGCAACCCCTCCTGCAGGGCGGTCGTGAGGCAACCCAGGTGTTCGATCGAGTGCGCGGTCACGCCCTCAAAGTTGCTGAAGCCGTTCGGCAGGGGGCTGAAGCAGTTGCGGTAGTAGCTCGCCAGAATCAGGGGGAGTTCGTCGCCGCGGCCGGTGCGAGAGCCCATGATCGGCGTACGAGCGGCGCTGCCGAACGGTTCGCCTTGGAGGATGTCTTGGCGCGCCGGATTCAACGCCGCGACTTTCGAGACGATGCGGGTTGTGTCGGCATCCCCCGTCTCCAGCGTCCAGACTTCAAATGGAAACACGGGGAACAGCAACGCCTCGCCTGGATCACTGTGTGCCCCCGGCACCTCGCCAAGGTGACCGATGGACCAGACATCATCTGCCAGCGCGCCTCCCGCCAGCGCTTTGGAGTCCGGGTCCCCGCCCATCGGGTACGGCGCAAGATTCTCAAGCAGCTCGCGCCACTTTGCACGGAGGCCGGGGTCCAGATCCAGGATCTCGGCGGCGCGAACCGCCAGGGGGGCGGTGCCGCGGATCGCGGACAGGTCGATCGTACCGTCGTTCACTCCCCAGAATGCCTCGTGCTGATTGAGCCCGTAGAGGTGGTAACGGCCATCCTCTCCCTTGCGCGCCAAGCTACGGTAGAACTCGAGCGTCGCCTTCAACAGCGGATAGGCATGACTGCGGAGCCATCGCTTGTCACCGCCGCATCGGAACCTCCACCACGCCGCGACCGCAATCTCGCTGCCGGACGAGGCGATGTGGCTCACCCAGGAATAGCGGCCCTTGGCGATGTACGGGGGCTTCCGGTCGTCGGCCATCTGCGTCAGCACGCACTCGTACTGACCGAATGTGCGGGCACGCTGGGAGAACTCGGAGTTCGACTTCACACCTTGATAGACATCGAAGTACTCCGCTGCGACGTCGTCAGGCAGCTCTACCGGACCGTCGAACGGACCAGCCTCCAGGAAATACGCGCCAGAAGCGTTCCAGCGTTGGCGAGCGGCTCGCTCGCAATCCGGAATCTGCTTGACATACATGTCGAAGTAGGGATCCGTCAGGTCGATGGCGTCGGCCGCGAAGAGCGGGAAGTGGGAAATTTCGGTGGTCCAGACCCAGAATTGGGCGCCCCAATTCCGCTGATCTCCCGAGACAGCGAAAAGCGACGCGTTCCACTTGGCCGGCAACGGTCCACGGGAGGTCGAGGCCATGCAGTAGAGGTGGTACAGGCGCACCTGCGCCATGAACTCGCCGATTCCGTCGCGGCTCGACACGTTGACGAAGCTGCGAGCCCAGAACTCCCGCCACCAGGTCCTGTGCCGCGACCGGAGTTTCGACAGCGGCATGCCCGCGACCTGATCGAGGAGCGCGCCCGCTTGGAAACTGACATCCGCCCCCTCTTGCCACGCCGCGGCGCTCGACACGTGAATCCTCACCTTGCCGCGCGCGGCCGGGATGAGGATGACCTGGGACCTCTCGTCGGCGGTTTCGACGGTCACGTCTCGCCCGGCAACCTGCAGGGCGACAGACGATGCGCAGTAATGATCCGCTTCGCGGAACTGCTGGCCGACCGAAACCCGTTCTTCGGCTCCCTCGAACTGATATCGCGCAACGTGTTCGCCCGTCTTCACCTCCGGCTCCCGCCACATCGACAGAGCCACGCGTATCGGTCGCGGTTGGCTCCTGCGGTCGTCGACCTCGGCGACAAGCACATCGGTGTCCGCAGACACAAAGCTGGTCACCGTCACGTTGTCGCCCTGGATGGTGTCCTCGGCGTGATACAGAGAAAGGCGTTGCAGAAACCCCTGTTTCCCGTCAAAAACCGGGCCGCCGAGGTCGATGCTCACATGTGCACAGCCCCCGCAATAGTCGGACGGGCCGTCGCGGGGGCCCTTGTGATTGCGGTTCACCGCGAACACGTCGTTGCGATTGATCTGCATGTGGACTCGTTCGGGTTCCGTCCAGAGGAACGTGCCCATGCGGCCGTTGCCGATGGGATGGCCTTCCACCGGCTCCGCTGCCGGGCTGAGGTAGATCAGGTCGGCCGCGGAGACCAGCGCCTCCGCATCGACATCGAACACAGAGGCCCGGGCCGGCGACCTGCAGCCGGGCCCGAGAAGTGTGGATCCCGCGGCCGCGCCGAGTCCACCGAGAAATGTACGTCGTGGTATGTTTTGCACTGACCGGTCGGCGGGCATGGCGTTCTCGGTTGTTCCGCGAGCACAGCCAGTGTACGGGAAACGATGCGACGAGATAGCAACACGTCACGCACGTATTGGACGAAGCGAGGTTTGTATGGGCCAAGCCTGCTGACAGCAGCGTTGGTCCTCGCCGCGTGCGGCGACGGTCCGGTCGGCGATCCATCCCAACGGCTGCATGCGCCGCCGCGCACACTCACTGCGGAAAACGCTGAGCAAGACCTGTTTCAGGGGATGGCGCATCTGTTCACCATCCCGGACTACTACGACTACGGGAACTTTGCGCCTCGCGAATGCACCGAGCTGCCCGGCAAACTTTTCCGTGCGAAGGCGCAGGGTACGGAATGCTCATCGGCCTTTCTGATCAGCGGTCAGGATCACTGGTACGGAGGGCTGGCGAACGACCTGCATTTGGAGCAAGGCCGGCTCTTTGCGGCTTGGCGTGTGAAGCGCCCCGAAACACTGGCGCCTGGGGGCAGGCATTCCAACGTCCTTCCGCGGGGAGGGCCTTGGGAAATCTGGATGGAGCCAGGCGAGTCAGGCGATGCGGTTTGGCGGATCCGGCGCTCTTTGGACGGCGAAACGGTCGTTGAGACTGTGTCCGCCGGCGCGCCGTCTGACGGTTGGGACGAGGTTCGGCTCACGCTCGAACCCACCGCCCTGCATGTCGAATGGAATCGCGAGAAGACCAAGAGGCTCCGGCACAGCCCCTATCCGGAGACGTTTCGGATGTTGGTGGGAGCGTCCCAACCCGACCCGGAGGGCACCGAAGTCGTTTCCGAGTACCGGCACTTCTTCCTCAACCGTTTCCCGTTTCCCTACTTGGAGGACGATACCGGTTGGGACGGCCCCGAGGACATTCGCCCCGAAGACGATGCGGTTCGCAACTTCGCCGTCGAGGCGACCCCCCAGTCTCCGCGGCACTCGGAGGGCGACATCGTCGAGTTGCGGGACGGCTCATTGCTGTTGGTATGGACCGACTACTTCGCTGGAGAGGGCTGGGATCGCTCGCCCGCGCGCCTGAGCGCCAAGGTCTCCAAAGACGGCGGCCGCTCTTGGGGAGAGCCCTGGACCGCCGTCGAATACGACCCGGAGAGTCCCGCGGGAAACGTCATGTCCGTGAGCCTTCTCCGGGCCGACAACGGTGACATCTTGATGGCCTATCACGGCGAATCACCTTCGATGCAGGAAGAGGGCACGCTCCTGCGGCGTTCCATCGACGAAGGGAGAACATGGAGCGAGGCAAGGCGGATCAGTCCCGACAACGAGAACGTTCATGCTGCGAACAACGCCTGCTTCCGGCGCCTGAGGAGCGGCCGCATCGTGCTCTCGAGCCGGGAATACATCGACGGGATTCGGTGGCCCTACGCCCTCTACTCCGACGATGATGGCGCAGCCTGGATCGCTGGACAGAGAGTACCGGCTCCCGCTTTGACGCCGATGCAAGTACAGGCCCAGAACGTAAACGAGCCGGCAATCGCCGAGTTGCCGGACGGTCGTCTGCTGATGATGATGCGCTCGGTCGCTGGCGGCCACTTCTTCTCGTACTCCGAGGACGAGGGCGAGACATGGTCGGTGCCGTTCCTGTCCCCGCTCCGAGGTGTCGTCGCTCCCGGGTACGTCGGTACCATTCCCTCGACGGGCGATACGCTGGCCATCTGGTCTCGAGGGCTGACGGGCCGCACACCCCTCAACTCCGCGATTTCCCGCGATGGGGGGAAAACCTGGAGTCCGGTCAAATTGCTCGACCGTAGCGAGTACTTCGGCTACGGGTACACGAGCGTGGACTATGTCGGCGACCGCGTCGTGATCACGACGATGCGCTACCCATTGTTCTCCTCCATCGAGCGGTTCGAGGTTCAGCCGGGCTATTCCGATTTGCTCTTGTTGTCCTTGCCGGTTCAATGGTTCTATCGTTCGCCCCCGGACTCCTAAAGTGGATTCTCTATCCCGACCTTGGTTCGCGGTTGACCGTCCTCCTGACAACGGGTATTCGCTATGACAAGGGCGTCTCAGAGGTCGAGCCTGACAGCTGGACCGGAACGGAAGCACTCAGTCGACCGGCACTTCCTCCAGCCTGCCCCGGATTGCACTGCGGGGCGCGTTGGAAGCGGCAGATGTGACCAGCCCCTCGCCACCAGGAGTGGCCGGGGGAGTCGACGTTAGACCCCGGCGAGTGCTCCGGCGTGCAGCGCCTGAGCCTCGTCTGCCGCTCGACGGCGGATCCCAACCGATGTATCTTGGAATAGTTCTGTTGCACGGAACCCAGACGAGATGGAGAGGCGGGCGCGTGAAATGAAGCGTACAAGACCTTGTCCGCCATGCCCCCGGCTTCGCGTCTTCGTGGCGAGCGTGTGGCTGGTGGTCGCATTCGGCGCACCCGTTGCTCGCGCGGAGGATCAATCCCGGCTGCCCTCGGTCCAGGAGGCCCGCTTCGAGGAGCACATACAACCGCTCTTGGAAGAGCACTGCTATGCCTGCCATGCGAGCGCCATCCGCGTGGCCGACTTTGACCTGGAGGAGTTAGTGGCCGACTACCCCGATTCGCTCGTTCGGGACTTCCGGCGCTGGGAAACAGTGGCCGAGCAGGTCATCACCGGCAGCATGCCTCCGGCGGGGCAGGCGCGCCGTCCCAGCACCGAGCGTCGTCGCTTCTTGACGAATTGGATCGACTCTCAACTGGAAACATCGGACCTGAGCTGGCTAGACGAGCCGGGAGCGCCTCTGGTGCGCCGCCTGAACCGTGCCGAGTTTCACAACACCATTCGGGATCTGACCGGTGTCGAGATCGACGTTTCGCGCTTCTTGCCTTCCGATGGGCTGAGCGAAGACGGCCTGCCCAACAACGGCAACAGTCTCTTTCTGGCGCCGTCCGACATTGAGAAGTTGGTTCGAGCGTCGGAATTGGTGCTTGCTCATGCCGAAGTCTCGCCGACGCTGGGAATCGTCTTCCGCGCAGAGCCGCGTCCGAAGATTCTTCACGCAGAGCGGGTCCACCGAGCCGCAGTCAATTTGGCCGGCTACTACAACGCACTCGTGAGCCAACATCTCGAACGAGGGGGAGAGGCCCTCGCCGGGTATTTTGTCGCAGCGTGGGAGGCCAAGAGTCTCGCCCACGCCTCGGACTCGTTTCGCTGGAGCGACGTGGCCGTGCGGCATGGTCTCGAGACAGAGGTGCTCCAGCGGCTCGCCCACCATCTCGGTGTGGATTACAGGAACTATCACGCAGAGAAAGATGGCGTCGATTTTGAGCAGCTTGGCGAGTTCCGGGCACACTTCGACGCTCTCTTCCAGCCCTTTCAAAGTCTGCCGCTCGCCAACAGCCCCGAGCAGATCGCTCAGCTTCGGCCGCGCGCCGAGGAAGCCGCGGAACGATTCCAGGCCGTTCTGGAGACCTTTCGGGAGGACGTGGACTACACATACGCGTTGCCGGGCGGGGATCACAGCCACCCATTCGAAATCGATGTCTCCGGCCAGTCGCAGGTTTTCCTCTTGGTGACCAACGGCGGGGATGAGAACGACGCCGATTACGTCGCCTGGATCGATGCGGCCTTCCACATGGCGGATGGAACGGTGCGGGCTTGGACCGAGAAGGACCCAGTAGACGCGATTGGAGGAGAAAGCGAGGTTGCTCGCAACGCGAACAGCCTGGGAAACCCGTTGCATATCTTCACACAGGCTTCGTACCTGGCTGGAGTGCGGAACCGACTCTACGAGGAACCTCTCCGGATGAACCGAGAGAATCCGCTCTATCGCGAGAACACGATCCCGTGGGAACACGTGTTGGCTGTGCGGGCGCCTTCCCTGTTGGCATTGCCGGTCCCCGACGGCGCGACGACGTTCAGCGTCAGGGGGGTCATGCAAGATATCGCACGGACGCACCCCGCACAGGAACGCCGCGAATGGCACGAGGACGGTATGGTGCAGTTTCGCGTTTCGACCTCCCAGCCGGAGACGCTTGCATTTGTTCCCGGAGGCCGGCTGACCTTCGCGCACCCTACGCAGTTTCGACAATTCCGGCGTTACTTGGAAGACTTCGTGAGCGACTACTTTCCGAGCGCGGATCGGTGGATTCAGGTAGCGACGGAGAATCCCGGAGAACCACCGCGGCGCGCCGTGTTCCATCTCCTTCCGACCGAGGTCGCGGAGAGGCTCCCAGCAAATGCGGGGAAGGCCAAGAAGGAGCTTCTGCGACTCTGGGCCGAGTACTGGGTGGCCTGCGCCGAGCCCCGGTTCGTGCGCGAAAAGACCAACGAGGCGTTGAACTGGGAGCGGCGGATGATCGCCAAAGACCATGCCGAGCGCGTACTGACGCTCCAAGAGGTTCGCGCTCTTGCCGGCTCGGAAGCGAAGGAGCGGATTGGATTCCTCGATCAACTGCTGGTCGAAGGAAAGCGGCGGTCGCGAGAGGCTTACGAACGCCAGCTAACCGCGTTTGCAACGAAGGCGTTTCGGCGGCCGGTACGACCGGATGAGGGCCAGCGCCTAATGGGCCTCTACGACCAGACCATGCAGGACGACAAGGCCTACAGCTACGACGCCGTCCGATTCGCGGCGCAGAGCGTGCTGGTCGCTCCTCAATTCTTGTACGTATCGGAGCGGGAGGCTGAACCGGGAGGCATCCGACGAATCGATTCTTTCGAACTCGCCAACCGGATTTCGTACTTCCTGTGGTCGACGATGCCCGATGAGGAACTGAGGCGCCTAGCTCAGGATGGAGTCCTCGGCGATGCTTCGGTTCTGCAGGCGCAGGCGGCGCGGATGCTGCGGGACCGACGGTCCGTTGCGCTCGCCGATCAGTTTGTCGGCAACTGGCTCGAATTCCGCGAGATCCGGGAGTATGACGAGCCCGATCGGAATCGATTCCCGGAATATACCGACTCCCTGCGGGAGGCGATGTATCAGGAATCTCTCATGTTCGTCCACGAGGTGATTCGGCAGGATCGCAGCATTCTGGACCTCGTGGATGCCGACTTCACCTATGTGAACGAGGAACTGGCGCTGCACTATGGGCTGCCCGGGATCCGAGGTCCAGCCATGCGGCGCGTAGCGCTTTCGGACCGCTCCCGGGGAGGCCTGCTGGGTATGGCGAGCGTGTTGACGCTGACGTCACACCCAGCTCGGACAAGTCCGGTGGAGCGGGGCGCTTTTATCCTGAAGAATCTCCTCGACAGTTCCCCTCCCCCTCCTCCACCAAACGCCCCAAGTCGATTGCAGGAACAGCAGCAACGTGGAATTCCCGTCTCCTTCCGAGAGCAGCTTGAAGCACACCGGCGGGATCCGGGCTGCGCCGCATGCCATCGACGGCTCGATCCTCTAGGCTTCGCCTTGGAGAACTTCGACGCGGTCGGGCGCTATCGGACGGCAGAGGACCGGACCGGGGAAGCGGTCGACACGCGGGCGGAACTCCCGGACGGCACGCCGGTGGGTTCCCTCGACGACGTGAGGCGGGCCCTGCTGACCGGTCGCGAGAAGAAAAAGTTCGTCCGTACGTTTTGCCGTCGGCTGCTGGCCTACGCTCTTGCGCGAAGCTTAACTTTCCAAGACCTCGGAACCTTGCGTAGAATAGAGTCGCAGCTGGAGGCCAGCGAGTATCGATTCTCGGCGGCCGTCGCGTCGATTGTCGGAAGCCGCGCGTTTCGATACCGGCAGGCGGCGCCAGCGCCTGGCCACTTCGAAGAGGACATCCAGGCGGCGCGCGGGAGGGCCAAGCGATGAGAACAGCACCCAGGTTTTTTGAGCGGCGCACGATTCTCAGGGGAGCCGGTGCGACGCTGTTCCTGCCGTGGCTCGAATCGATTCCAGTGTTCGGGGCAGCCGCTCGGCCGCAGCCGACGCTGAAGCCTCCGACTCGCTTCGCGGCGTTCTACTTCCCGAACGGCGTCGAGATTGAGCAATGGGGCGCCGCCGGTGAGGGATCCAGTCTCCAGTTGAGCCGAATCCTTGAACCGCTCGACCCGATCAAGCGCAAGATCATCGTTCCCTCCGGGCTATGGCACGAGCGTTTGGATAGCCGCTCCGCGCACACCGGGAAAACTTCGGGGTTCCTGTCCGGCGTCGAGAATTACAGGATTGAGGGCAACCGCCACAAGGTGGGCGCCTCGTTCGACCAGCTCATGGCCCAGAAGATCGGGATGGAGACACCGCTGCCTTCGCTGTGCCTTGGCATTCGGCCTGATTCCAAGATCAATACCGATTTTTCGTCGGTCTATCGCTCCTACATTTCTTGGAAGTCGCCGTCCCAGCCGGCCGGCAAGGAGATCCATCCTCGCTTCGCGTTCGACCTGTTGTTCGCAGACCGGGAGAATCAGCAGCGGTACAAGAGCATTTTGGATTCGGTGCACGACCAGGCGAAAGACCTGCAGCGGCAGGTGAGTCGACCTGACCGGGAGAAGCTCGACGAGTTCCTGACATCGGTCCGCGAAGTCGAAGCACGCATTGATCGAGCTGACCAAGCGGATGCCGAACGCTGGCGGCCGTCTGGGGAGTTTCGGAACCCGGCCCGACCGGGTCGCACGCCCGAAGACCGCAGGGAACATGTCCGGCTGATGTTGGATCTGATCGTGCTGGCGTTCCAGATCAACCAGACGCGGATCGCCACGTTCATGTTCGAGAACGGCGGATGCAGCGGAAACTTCAGTTTTCTGCCCGGAGTCACCGAGCAGTGGCATGCCACCTCCCACCACCAAGACAAGCCTGAAATCAAGCTGCAGTACGAGGCCATCAACCGGTGGCACATCCAGCAATTGGGCTACTTCCTCAAGCGCATGGACTCGATCCAGGAAGGCGAAGGCACTTTGCTGGACCACTCGATGGTGCTCATGGGATCCGGCCTCAAGGACGGTAACAAGCACACCTGCCACGACCTACCTCTGATCCTTGCGGGGACGGGGAGCGGAACGATCCGCACGGGTCGTGCGGTTCGCTATCCGGAGGACTCGCCGCTGGCTGGACTGTATCTCGCGATCGCCGAACGCATGGACGCCCCGCTGCAGGAATTGGCGGACGTTTCGCAACCGCTCGGTGGGCTGACCTAGAACTCGCGGGTGGATTCGGAAGGGATGCCGCCATGTCGTGCCGAAGGATACCGGATGGGATGCTGCTGAGATCCTCGCGGCATATCGCGCAGTTGTTGGTTGGGGCGTGTTTCTGCCTGCCGGGGTGGGGCGCCGCGCATGCAATCTTCGAAGACGACGTACTGCCTCTCCTGCGGTCCAAGTGTGGCGCCTGCCACGGCGCCGCCTCGCCGCAGGCGGAGTTGAATCTCGAGTCCCATCAATCCATTCTCGAAGGCGGCAAGTCGGGCCCTGCGGTTTTCCCGAGTTCGCCGGAAACGAGTTTGCTGCTGCAGAAAGTCGTCTCGGGCGCGATGCCCCCGGTCGGGGACAAGCTCACGGACGACGATGTGCAACTCCTCCGGGACTGGATCCACCAAGGCGCGCGAGGGGGTGGCGAGTTCGGTCCGTTGATCACCGACAAGGAGGTTTTGCCGATTCTTCAGATGCGTTGCGTCACATGCCACGGCAAGCGCCGCCGGGAAGGCGACCTAGATCTACGGACCATCGCAAGCCGGTTGGAAGGGGGCCGGTCCGGACCCGCGCTCGTGCCGGGAAAGCCTGAGGCCAGCTTGATGTTTCAGCGCATCGCCATGGGCGAAATGCCGCCGCCGCACATGCTCTACGACAGCAATGTGAAGTCCCCGACGGACGCGGAAGTAGAGACCCTTCGAAAGTGGATTGCTTCCGGGGCGCAGCCGGCGCCCACGCGCGTCGTCGAAGTTCGGGGGGCCGATTCCTCGTTCACTGCAAAGGACCGCGAGTTTTGGTCGCTTCAATCGCCCAATCGGCCCAGGGCGCCCAAGGTGAAGCACGCGGCCTGGGTACGGAATCCGATCGACGCTTTCCTGTTGCAAGAGCTCGAAGAAAAGGGACTGCCGTACTCCGACGAAGCCGACCGCCTTGACCTTCTTCGCCGGGCCTACATCGACCTCGTCGGCATGCCCCCCACCGTGTCCGAGATCGAGGCTTACGTCAGCGACGACAGGCCAGACGCTTACGAGCGCATGATCGACGGGCTGCTGGAGTCCCCCCATTACGGCGAGCGGTGGGCGCAGCACTGGCTTGACCTAGCAGGCTACGCCGACTCGGAAGGCATCATTGACGCCGACAAGGTGCGGCCTCATGCTTGGCGCTTTCGCGATTCCGTGATCCGGGCGTTGAACCAGGACAAGCCCTACGACCGCTTTGTCGCCGAGCAACTCGCCGGTGACGAGTTGGTCGACCACAAGGATCTCCGAGAGGCCCCGCAGGACACGATCGACATCTTGGCAGCGACCGGGTTCCTGCGGATGACGCCCGATGGGACGTACGCGCCCGCCAACGGCTCGTTGGCCGAACGGATGGACGTGATTGCGGATGCGGTCCACGTGCTCGGCTCGACCGTGTTGGGACTTACGGTTGGATGCGCCCGTTGCCACAGCCACAAGTACGACCCGATTCCGCAACGCGACTACTACCAGGTGAGCGCGGTCCTCCAGACAGCCTTCGATCCGTACGACTGGGTTCCGCCAACGGAGCGGCTGCTTGCAGTCGGACTGACGTCCGAATGGAAGGAGGCTTCGCAACACAACGAGCCGATCGAGGCAGAGATCGAACGTTTGCAGGCGGCTCTCAAGGAGAAGGCCGAGCCGATTCGCAGGCAGGTTCTCGACGAGCGGCTCGCCAATCTGCCCGAGTCGGTGCGACAGGACCTGATTCGCCTGGAACAAACTCCAATCGAGCAGCAAACCGAGATCCAGCGCTACTTGGCAAGGAAATTCTCCGACGTATTGAGGATTGACGACATCAAGTTGGAGAAGCGTTCGGCGGAATTCAAAGCTTTTCGCGAGACAACCCATAAGGCTCTGGACGAGGCCAAGAATAAACTCAAGCCCGAGCCCAGGATTCGGGCTCTTTACGACATGGGCGGTGAGCCGTCCGCGGTCTATCTGCTCGGTCGGGGCGAGGCCCAGTCCTTGCTGGAGAGAGTGGCGCCCAACGTACCCTCCGTGCTGGGGGTCGGTTTGGCGCCGTTCCAGCCCGAACGGCCGTGGAACCACGACGGGGCGAGCGGAAACCGCCTCGCACTGGCCCGCTGGCTTACGCAGCCCGACCATCCGCTGACGGCCCGAGTGATGGTCAACCGCATCTGGCTCCATCACTTTGGGCGCGGGCTGGTCGAGACTCCTGCGAACTTCGGACGCACCGGGGCTCCGCCAAGCCACCCCGAACTCTTGGACTGGTTGGCGACCGAGTTTGTGCGCACGGGATGGAGCATCAAAGCGATGCACCGGCTGATGATGACCTCCACGGCGTACCGTCAGAACTCGCAGGTAAGCGACAGAGCACTGGCGATGGACCTCGACAATACGTTGCTATCCCGGATGCGGCTGCGCCGCATGAGCGCCGAGGCGCTGTACGATTCCATCCTGCGCGCGACGGGCAGGCTCGACCCGACGCCGTTCGGCCCCCCCGATCAAGTCACAACGAAAGACAGTGGCGAGATCGTAGTGAACGGCACCAAGAAGGGATGGCGCCGAGCGGTCTATGTGCTCAAGCGACGCAAGACGCCCGCAACGCTTCTGGATGTCTTCGACCTGCCGCAACTGACTCCGAACTGCACCGAAAGATCCCAATCGACCGTCGCAACGCAGGCCTTGCAAATGATGAACGGCGCGACAGTCCGCGGGCATGCACGCTACTTGGCGGCGCGATTGATGGACGCCTTCCCGAATGACCGCGAAAACCAGATCGAGCAGCTCTACCTGCGCACGCTTACGCGGTCACCCATTCGCCAGGAAGTCGAA
This sequence comes from Bryobacterales bacterium, assembly GCA_965218615.1. Lineage (GTDB taxonomy): Bacteria > Acidobacteriota > Terriglobia > Bryobacterales > UBA6623 > VXMF01. Next base: position 1,733,041 of record CBDCLH010000008.1, on the reverse strand, counting down.
TCGGCGCAGCAAACGCTCGATGATCTGGAGGGCCAATGGCGTGGCCATTTGGAAGACGACAGCCACGACGCGCCGCGAGACTTCACCGCGCGGTGGTCAGCGCTTGGCTCGCTTGCGCACGCGTTGCTGAGTTCGGCCGAGTTTCTATACGTGGATTGAGGCAGCCGAAAGGAGTTGTCATGGAAGCGAAGCCGCCATCCCAAGCAATGAAGAGACGAACCTTCTTTTCGCGACTTGGGGACGGTGTCCACGGCGCCGCATTAGCGACGCTGCTGGGCGCCGACCTCTATTCCGCACGTCCTGCTTCGGGCGCGGCGCGGCGCGGTTCCGCTTTCGAGCCCCGCCAACCGCATTTTGAGCCGAAGGCCACCTCGGTGATCCATCTGTTCATGAATGGTGGGCCAAGTCAGGTCGATTTATTCGACCCGAAGCCGCTCCTCCAGAAGTACGCCGGCAAGCAGGCGCCGCGAGACATTCTCAATCAGCTCGAGAGCCCCCAACAAGTTGGCGGCTTTCTCCCGTCGCCCTACAAGTTCGCCAGGCATGGCGAGTGCGGCATGGAGGTTTCGGAGGCGCTGCCCCACCTTTCGCAAGGCGTCGATGACATCACGCTGATTCGCTCGATGCATGGCGAGCACTTCAACCACGAGCCGTCTCTGTACCTGATGCACTCGGGACGGACGCTGCCCGGACGGCCCGCCCTTGGCTCGTGGGTCACCTACGGATTGGGAACCGAGAATCAGAACCTGCCCGGCTACGTCGTGCTCGACGATCCGAAGAAGCTTCCCGTCAACGGCATCCAGAATTGGCAGGCCGGATGGTTGCCGCCGCAGTTCCAGGGAACCCGCTTCCGTTCGGAAGGTCCGCCGTTGCTGAACCTCCAGCCGGAGCAAGCACTCCCCTCGCCATTGTTGGAGGCCGAGCGCGATCTTCTGCGCCGGCTGGACCAAGCCCATCGAGGGGAACGTCCGCGCTATCCCGAACTCGACGCGCGCATCGCCAGCTACGAGTTGGCGTCGCGAATGCAGATCGAAGCCACAGACGCCTTGGATCTGTCCCAGGAGACTGAGAAGACCAGGGAGGCCTACGGTCTCGACGACGAACGGACGCGCTCCTATGGCACTCGCTGCCTGATGGCCAGAAGGCTTGTGGAGCGCGGTGTGCGTTTCGTTCAACTCTTCATCGAGTATCAGATCTGGGACGCTCACTCGAAGCTTCAGGAAAGCCTCGACTACAGTTGCGGCAAAACCGACAAGCCGGTTGCCGCCTTGCTCACGGACCTCAAGCAGCGGGGCCTGCTCGACAAGACAATCGTGCTGTGGGGCGGTGAATTCGGGCGAATGCCCGTTTCTCAAGAGCGCGAGGAGTACGCCGCCGGCCGTGACCACGGGCCGATGGGATTCAGCATTTGGATGGCCGGGGCGGGCATCAAGCGCGGCTACATACACGGTTCCACCGATGAGATCGGCTACCACGCCGCTGAGGATCGAGTGAGCGTCCACGACCTGCACGCCACGCTCCTCCAGCAACTTGGCCTCGATGCCCGCCAGCTGACGTACCGGCGCCACGGGCTCGACGAGCGCCTGATCGACCAGTATCCGGCCCGCGTCGTCAAGGAGATCCTTGCGTGAACGGCGTCGACCCTCGCTTCGCGAGCCTGGGTTGCCGGCCGGCGGCATGAGAGCAACGGGCCCGCAAGGTTCCGACCCAGCACTTGGCCGTTCGGGTTCCAGTCAAGCAACAAGCGGGATTCCCTCCTGATCGCGAAGCACCGGTGGCGCAAGTCTTTGCCCTGCGTCGAGTTTCCCCGCCGCAGCCGTTGCTTCCCCCGTGACTCCGACATTCCGAGACGCCACGTCGAGAACCAGTTCCGGAGACCACCGGATGGCTTCGGTGCGTCCACGCAAAGCCTCAGTCGCGGATTCCGCGATCAGCATGTCGGCGACAGCGTCCGTGGTCTTCGAACGCGCGTCAACCGAGGGCCCGCGCTGTCCAGAGTCGTTAGCGGACGCTCCCGATCCGATATCCGGATCGCGTAGATTTGCCTGTTCGCGCTCGCGCGTTGAAGCTTGAGTTCTTGGATTTCCAGCTGCCCAACCGTCGTGATTGCATGCTTGCCACAGGCTGCGAGGAAGGTCGAGGGGTCGGGGCGTGGGCCGGGCTGGACGATCGCTCCGAGTCGCGACACCGGTTCGGGGCGGCTTGGGAGCGGCTGCGGCCCGCCCCGACGCGGGCGAGGGGAGAGTGGTAATCTGCGATGGTGCGGGGGCGGCCCGCTGGGAGTCACACATGTCTGAACTCGTGCTCGAGCGACCTCCCGCGGAGCCGCTGGTCGCGGAGCAGCCGGTTGAATACCCGTATTCGGACGGCAAGTTTCTGATCGAGGCCGACCCCCAAGCCAACGCGGTGGTCGCGATAAGGTACCAGTTGCAGTGGTATTTCAAGGACCGGCCGGACTCTTACATCGCGGGCAACCTGGCCGTGTACTACGAGAAGGGCAATCCTCAGGCGGTGGTGGCGCCGGACGTGTTCGCGGTGCTGGGAGTGCCAGGTAGGGACCGCAAGTCCTACAGGGTGTGGGAGGAGGGCAAGCCGCCGGACTTCGTTCTGGAAGTGGCGTCCCCGGCGACGGCGAGGCGGGACCGGGAGGAGAAGCGGGAAGTATACGGGGAGATGCGAGTGCGGGAGTACTGGAGGTTCGACCCGACGGGGACGCAATTCGAGCCGCGGCTGGAGGCATGGCGCTTGAAGGACAGGCGGTACGAGAGGCTGGCTGGGGAGGCGGACGCGAGCGGAGGAGTCGCGATTCGGAGCGAAGCGTTGGGTCTGGACGTACGGGCGGAGGGGCAGTTCGTGCGATTCCGGGATCCGAGAACGGGGAAAGACCTGCTGACGTACGCAGAGTTGGATCGGGCGCGGGAGGAGGCCGAACGGGGTCGGGAGGAGGAGAAGAGCGCCCGACTCGCGGCCGAGAGACGAATCGCCGACCTGGAAGCGATGCTCGCAGAATCGAGTGATCGTAGTGCGCCCGACGCTTCCCAGCGGAAGTCCTGACGGCGGGCGCGATGGCTTCCGGCTGTGGTCTCACGCGGGGCGTTCCCATAATCGCCTTGGCCGAACGGGCCTCCCGACGGGGCCGCTATCGGCGCAAGACCGGCTTCAGCTGGATCGGAGGTGGGACTTCGGCACAGCTCGGAACCCAATCCGACAGAGCAGGTCTTGCCGTTCCTGATGGCGGACCGCTTCTTGATCCGCGTGCTCGCAGACGGGACCGTCGCGCGGGCGGCTTGTGGACGGCTGCGTTCCACGCCCGGCCGGATTCCCCCCCTCATGCATCGGGACTGGGTAGCGGCACCCGAGGCGACACATTGTCCAAACTTATGGGGAGAGTTTGGATTGGTATTAGAATGCCAAACGTACTGGGCAGAATCGCGGAACGAGGGGATCAATGAAAACCTGCGCAGTTGGAGCTTCCGCTACGTTTCTGACGGGAACCGTACTGATTCTGGCAGCCTGTTCGGAGCCCGAAGTCTACGAAATCGGGGATCGCACGCAGGTTTTTATCGACGGCCGCTACCTGGATTCCGCCACGAATGTTCGAATCACGGTCAAGCAGCCGGTGAAGACCTACGAGCAATGTCTGGTCGGCGATCTCCGCGCTTACGAGACGGTGCTCGCGACTGACGGAACATTTCGGGGGTTTCACGCTCTGACGAAAGACGGTGTCCGTTGGCGCCGAGTGCAGCCGGGTGACGTCCCCGAGCCGGACGACATCCTTGGTTTGTACGACGGGACTAAGGTTCCGTTCGTCGATCCTGTCGCGGAACCGGAAGAGCGCTACAAGCTCTTCTCCGCACTCGAAGGCAAGGAATTGAAGGAATCCGTCATTCGCGCCTCCTCGGACGGAGCCGAGTGGCGTGAAATCCATCGGGGGATCTTTCCTGAGGAGGCCGCGTACCCGCGGGGAATGGACAGCCAGAATGTTGCCTTCTACGACACCCGGCTCAACCGGTACGTCGCCTACGTGCGGGTCAACTTGGCGATGTCGGCTCCGTCGCAACACCAGCCGTACTTCGACCCACTCAGTCTGCGCAACTATGGCCGGAAGGGATCCTACTTCCTGCGCGCCATTGGACGATCGGTCACGGACGACCTGTCGAAGTTTCCTACTCCCGAAGTGGTCCTCCAGCCCGACGAACGAGACCCTCGGTTCGACGGGGTCGGCGTCATGGACCTCTACACCCCGCAGGTCGTTTTGTATCCGCACGCCCAAGACGCCTATTACCTGTTTACGGCCCGTTATTTCCACTACGAGGATTGGGTCCTACGAGACGACCTGTCGGGCTACCCGCTCTCCGGAGTCGAAACACTCAACACGGGGACACTGGACATCGGATTCGCAGCCAGCCGGGACGGTGTGCACTGGGAGCGCTACCAGCGCCAGCCGTGGATCCCGCTGGGCCCCGAAGGATCCTTTGACTCCAATCAGATGTATTCGTGCCGGGGCCTGTTCTTGCGCGGCGACGAGATCTGGCTCTACTACGTCGGCTACGACACGTTGCATGGCGACGTCGACGAACGGGAACGATCCCAGCCGGTGATGAGCCGAGTCGTGCTGCGAAAGGACGGTTTTACCGCAGTCGAGGCGGATTACAAGGGCGGCGAGTTCACCACTCGTCCGCTCCGGTTTGAGGGGGACACGTTGTCGCTCAACGTGGACACCTCTGCGCTCGGCCTGTTGCGCGTTGAGATTCAAGATTGGTCCGGCCGGCCGCTCCCTGGTTTCAGCCTGCACGACTCCGACCGCATCCACACCACTAACTCAACGGCGAAGACAGTACGATGGCGGGAGAAGGCGGACGTCGCGGCCCTCGCCGGCCAAACTATTCGACTGCGTTTCGAACTGCAATATGGCGCCAAGCTCTATGCCTTCCAATTCTCGGACCGCTAGTTCGCTGCGAAATCGAGTCCGCTCGCTCTCGATTGCATGCCTCCTAGCCGGCCTGCCGGCCTCCGCCCAAGAAATCGACACGGCTCTCTACCAATCCGACCGCCCTGCTTACTCTCTGCTCGATGAGATTGACGAGGCGGGGGAGCGCCGTTCGATGGCGGCTCTCCTCGCGGCTGGCGAGCCGGCGGAACGACTGACGCTGGCGGAAGCTTTCCTGGATCGCCATCCACAATCCTGGCATCTGGCCCGCGTGTACGAGGTCGCCGCGCGAGCGGCGCTTCGACTCGGCGACCATGCCAGAGCGCTGCGGTACGGGGAAGAATCGCTGCGGCTCTTCCCCGAGAATGCCCTCCTCCTGGTTCCTATGGCGGCTCTCCTCGATGCCGTGGGTCGCCTGGACGATGCGTTGGCGGCGGCGAGCCGGGCAATCGACTCGTTGGACCGTTTCGCACGACCGTCGAATATCCCCGCCCTTGCCTGGCAAGCATTGGAATCGGACCTCCGGGCCATGGCGCAGCAGATTCGCGGGCGGGGCGGCTCGAACGCCGGGGTTGCGGTCGGGCCAAGACTCTCGTTGTCGGACTTGACAAGGCAACGCTCCGGAGCTCGCTACGCGGGTTCGGAGGCATGTAAGAGTTGTCACCCCTCGCAACATGGTGCGTGGTCCGGGACTGGAATGGCGCGGATGTTGCGCCGTTACGAGCCGGGTAACGTCTTCGGCGACTTCACGCAGCGCGAGTTCCGCGACGTACGCGGCGTCACGGTCGGCCTGTTGCGAAACGAGCAAGGCCACTTTTTCGAAATTCCCGGCGCCGACGGCGAACTCAAGCGCTTGCCAGTGGACTACACGATCGGCTCGAAATGGCAGCAAGCCTACGCGACCCAACTGCCGAACGGCGGGATTCATGTCTTTCCGATCCAGTACAACCGCCTTCAAGAACGGTGGCTGAACTATTGGCGGCTGATTGATCCTCCGCAATCCAGGAGGACCGACCCTGCGAAGTTTCACGAGTTCGACCACGCCACCAACTACCAGTTTCACTGCGCGCCGTGCCACACGAGTCAACTCGGCTTCTCCCCGCCCGATTCCAACCGCCCGGAAGACATCCACTTCAGGGAGGGTGGGGTGAACTGCGAGATGTGCCATGGTCCTTCGGCTGAGCATGCGGAGGCGTATTCCTCGGGGAAGATTCCCGGACAGGAACCTTCGGAGCCGCCGGTCGATTTCCGCCGCATCGGCCAAGACCAGTACACGCGAATCTGCGCGCAGTGCCACATGCAGTCCGCGATGTTCAAGCGCGGGCTGGAGGGTGAGCTGAACCATTCCGGCGACCCGACGGTTTTCTTCCAGCACCTTCGCAGCCGGCCGTTCAGCGAGTTCTCCAAGAAGGCGTTTTACAAGGACGGGCGTTTCCGGGAAACGACCTTTGTCGTGGAATCTCTCCTGCGCAGCCAATGTTTCCAGCGCGGCGACGTGACTTGCGGCCACTGTCACAACCCGCACGGCGCGAATGCGGCGGAAAACCCCAAGTCGCTCAAGTTCCAGGACGAGCCGAACCACATGTGCCTGCAGTGCCACTCGACAATGGCGGCCGATCTTGCCTCCCACACTCAGCACCCCCCCAATTCGAAGGGCAGCGAGTGTACGGCATGCCACATGCCGCCGATCATGAACAGCCTGCTGTTCAAGGCGGGTACGCATCGAATCGACGATATTCCAGATGCGGAACGCACATCGCGGTTTGGCGAACAGGAAAGCCCGAACGCCTGCCTCGTTTGCCACGCCGACCGCGACGAACTCTGGTTGACGGCATCGCTCGCGCGTTGGAAGCGCCCTCGATCGGAAGACGGAACCAATGCGGCCCCGCGAACTCCAGAGGTGTCGTCCGAGCAGCTCAGTCAGCTCCTTGCCGCTATCAATCAAGCCGCCAGCCCGGACACCTTCTCGCTCCTTGTCGAAGCCGAAAATTGGACAGAGCTTGCCCGACGCGCCGGTGAGAGGGTCGAATCGGCGCCCAACGACCCGCAGCTTCATTACTGGATGGGCATCGCGCATTCCCAGGGCGACCTGGTCCAGGCCGTCCAGGCGTTTCGCCGTGCCGAGAGGCTCGGTCTCACGACGAATGCGCTGCACAAGGCGTTGGGACTCACGTACTACAACCTCAATCAATACGTACTGTTCGCGCAGCAGATGGAAAAAGCCATTGCAGCGGACCCTTCCGATCCGAGTCCATACCACTATCTGGGGCGCTACCACGAACTCCAGCTCAACAACTTCCCGCAAGCTCTCACGTACTTCAATCGAGCGCTGCGGCGCGACCCGGACGACGTGCAGAGCCTTTACTTCAAGGGCTACTGCCTGCAAATCCTGGATAGGCGCGACGAAGCGATGGAGGCCTACCGGGGCGCAATTGAGCTTGTGCAGGCGAAAGGCGACCCATACGGATGGCCCCACCAGAAACTTGCCGAGCTCCTGTCACGGGAAGACCCTGAGACGGCTCTCCAATACGGCCGAAAGGCGGTGGAATTGGAACCGGAAGTGGCTGACCATCGCCTTGTCTTGGGGAGGATCTATGAAGTGCTAGGCAGGCTGGACGAGTCGGTGGCGGAGCGCCAAGTGGCGGCCGGCCTCCGGCCGTCGGACCCAGCGATCCCCTATTTGCTCATGCGTCTGTATCAGAAGCTGGGCAGGACGGACGATGCAGCCGCGGCCGTGAAGCGTCACGAGCGATTGCGACAGGTCTATGGGACCCCCGAATAGCTGGCCGACCGTGGTTACGGCTGCCCAGCCTCGTCCGGAGCGTAGAAGATGAACATCCCCGCCATCGCGTCGGTATACTCGTCCGTCAGGTTATCGTAGACGCTGACGATCTTGAGGGTTTCCGTGGACGCCACGCGATACCCTTCTGCGCTTGAAAAGGTATCCATGCTGATCTGTACGCCTTTCGCGTTGTGATGTGTGGAGCCCTGCCAGACGCGCTCGCTGCGGCTCACGTTGAACAGCTCCATCGACTTGGCGTACGGGTGCACGTGCGAACCCATGAAGTGGATGGTCCCGCTCGACGGCATCCGAAATATCGTCTCGAAGGAGTGAAGCCCCGGAGGCACCCAAAAGAGGGGAGGGAGCTTCACGCTACGCGTCGTGGCCCGGAGCCGTCGCAGCGGATTGGTGATGTCGCGATCCCGAATCACATAGATGGCAACTCGCATCGAAATGCTCGCTGCGGTGTCCTCGCGATTGTTGAACATCGTAATCCAACGTACGGGCGTGTCTGCGGGAAAACGCAATCCAAAGCCAGTCGGTAGCCGAAGCTCCTGCGTGTACGCGTCGGAGAAAATCCCGCTGAGTTCCTGGTCCTGGCGCGCCTCGACCCACTCGTCGGAGAGGAAGCTGTGGCACTGGTAGTTCTCCGTCGGCGGCTTTCCGTCCGCACCGACGATCTCGGTTTCATAACCGACGACCCACACAGTCTCGGAGAATTGCACCTCCCGGACCGAACCCGGCGGGTAGTAGGCCAGCACGCCCGACCCGAGGTCCACCACGTTCGTGGCAAACCGGACAACACGCACGGGTCCGTGTGGGTTCTCCTCTGCAGTTGGCTGGAAGTCGGAAAGCACCTCGACCGCGACGATCGAGCGCACTACGCAAAAGGCCAGGACCAGCGCCCGACCGAGAGATTTCAGCGGCATGTTCATGGGTCCAGCGGCCGTTGGGCCCCTCCTATCGCACTTCGCCCTGGGCCGCTTGGCGCAGCTGCTGCGACCTCTCAAGAGCCAATTTCGCCTTGTCGAGTTGGCCCGATTGTCGATAGAGCATGAACAGTTGATAGTGAATGGTCCCGTCCTCGTCTTCCAACACGCCCCGCTCCAGGTTCGCCGCAGCCAGTTCGAAGTTTCCCAGGGCTCGATAGGCCTTGGCAAGCAGAACGTAGACATCCGCGAGGCTCGCATCCAGCTCCAGGCTCTTCGTCAATGCCGCAAGGGCGCCCTCGTAATCGCCCGTCTGGAGCAAAGCATCGCCAAGCATCAGGTGCGCTTCGGCATTGCGGCCGTCCAATTCGATCGTCCGCTCGAATTCCCGCGCAGCGGATGGAAACAACATCTGCTTGTAGTAACTGGTTCCCAGGAGAAAGCGGAGTTCAGAGTCCTGAGGTCGCCGTTTCAGGGCCGCCTCGTAGGCCGCGGCAGACTCGAGGTACCGCTCCTGGACGTAGAAGGCTTCCCCAAGAATCTGATGGGCACGCGCCGATTCGGGGTCGAGCTGGACCATCGCTTCAAGGGTTTGGAATCCCAGCTTCGCGAGACTCGAGCCGACAAGATAGATCAGTTCGGGAACACTGGCGTCCACGGCGCCGAACAGTCCGATCAAGTCGTGATACCTAGCCAGGCGATACAGCGCCCGCGCCAACTCGAGATCGCCTTCTGGGGACAGCCCGCGTTCCCCACGAATTGAAAGGAGGGTTTCTACTCCACGCTCATACCGCTTCGTTCGCAAGAGTTCCACGCCGTATTGCGCTGCTTGCGCGGAGTCATGCTTGAATCCGCCTTCCACTGGAGCAGTTTCCACGGTCGATTGAAACCGCTCCCTGGCCCGAATCGCCATCGCGGACCAGCGGGCCGCTTCCCCCGGATTGTTCGTGGATTCGTGGAAGTGGCGGAGAACGAGCGCGGCTCCGAAGCTGCCGACTTCCGCGTCATGGAAGAGCCGCGCCGGCGGCCCGGCGATGTCGGACTCCCGCGACGCGAAGCGAAACCCCGGCAGGGGATCAAAATACTCGGGGCGGATCGAAACCGCCTTGTCCAGGCTCTCCGCCGCGCCGACCGGATCCGCCTCGAGGAGGGCGAGACGAGCCAATTGGAAATGTGCTTCGTAGCTCCACGGGTCCCGTTGGAATTCAGCTTGGAGCGCCGTCCGGGCTTCTTCTAGACGTCCGGCAGCGATTTCCAATTTTGCATATTCCACGCGAGCGCCACGCACCTCCACGCCGCTCGACAACGCGTCTCTGTAGGCGTTGACGGCCAGTGTCCTCTGTGCCTTGACGGCACCCTCCGGGTCCGACCCGTGAGACTCTTCATCCGGGACTGAGCGCTCGGCGGCGAGCAACTGGGCGAAGTCGAGTTCCTTGTGGTCGCCAAGCCGCGACATCGTCCTCTGCCCGAACTCGAGATAGGTCTTGCCGAGACCGTAGTACACGTCCGCATCCGACGGGTCGGACTGCATGGCCGACTGGTACACGCCGATCGCTCGGTCGTAGCGTTTCAAGCCAATCAGAGTTGCGGCCATGAGTATCCGTACCTGCTTCCGCGCGAGCCCACTCTGGTAGGCGCGCTCAACGAGCGGATGCGCCGCCAGGTATTCGCCACGGTCAAAGAGCATCTGCCCCAGTAACCAGTTCGGCAGGAACAGATCCACCTTCAGCTCCAAAGCCCGAGCAAACGCTTCCTCGGCACAGTCGGACTTGTGCTGGTGGTAGCAGGCCATGCCATGGTTGCTGTGCATCTCGGCAACGTTGGGGACCAGCTTCAATAGTCGCGCGTAGCCTTTCTCGGCCGCGGCGTAGTCCTTGCTCTGGAGAGCACGGGCGGCAACCGCCGCCAACTCCCGTGGCGACTGGGCCACTAGCGGCGCGCAGGCCAGTCCAACGAGCAACCCGAGCCCGATCCAAGTGCGACCTAGCCGACTCAACGCAAGTTCCCCTCCCTCGTCATCGCACCCCGGTCTGCTCGATGCGACGGAGCTGATCGAGTGCGAGCCGCCTCACCGCTTCCCCGCCCATCTCCGCCGCGCGGCGAAGAGGCTCAATGGCTTGCTCTTGCCGTCCCATCAGCAGGTAGGTCCCACCCAGTCGGTACCACAGACTGGGCTTCGGGCTCGGATTGATCTTGACGGCAGTTTGGAACTGCCGCAACGCCTCCTCCAGATCGCCCTTCTTAACAGCTACATGTCCCAAGGCCTCCCTCGCTTCCGACGACAACTCTGCCTTCCGGGATTCCCACTGCTCGAGGGAAATCTGTGCCGGAATCTTCATGGTTTCGATCTTGCTCAGAACATCGGAGGCGAATCCTGCCGCCCAGGACAACAGCTCTTCACGGTCCGCACGGCCGTCAACTCCGTTGGGTATCACAGTCGCGAGCGTAATGAGTGTGTTCAAGTTGTCAGGAAGCAGCCCGAGCGCCTTCTCCCCGGCCACCAGCACGCCGTCGTAGTCAGACAGCTCGCGGTAGGCGGCCATCTGATGCTGATAGGCCAGACCCAGAAACTCAGAAGCTGGATACGCCTCGGCGAACTGTTGGACCTTGCGGACCTTGAGGTTGGGAGCACCACCTGTATAGATCTCCAAGTACAAATCCAGCTCCTCTTGTGTCTTGGCCTGGGGGGCTCGGCGTGAGCTGAGCAGAGGGCCGAACTGCGCGTGCGCCGTGGAAACCGCCAGAGTCACCACAAGCGTCCTCACCGCGATCATCCAGCCCCACGCAACCGGCGGCCGCGACACCGTTTCGAGTTGGGCAGCGTAGGGTACGAAACAGGCACGGGAAGCCATGCCTAACTCACCCGTTGCATGGCCGCATCGAGCCTTCCGAACCACAATTCGCACCCGATTCCCAACGACATTCTACAGCGGAATCTTCGCCCGGGCCTTCACCCGTGCGCCCGTTCAGCTTCCGATCTTCTTGAACCGTGCGGACACCCGCGAGCGAACAACGTACCCAAACAGGAACGTTCTGAGTTCCTGGACTCGCGGTAGGCGGTAGGTTGCAGGGCTATTCAGTTGTCTGCATTCAGGGTGGCAGACAGTCGTCGCAAGGGGCTGTGCGAGCCTGTCCGCTAGGCACGGCGATTCTCGGTTCCCGTCTTTGCGACCCGCCAGGGCTGGACATTTCGTTCTCGATCTGTCACCGTGGGTCGGATGGAGCCGTTGCTGACGCCAAGCCGCGTTCCGGACCTGCGCGCCGTCGCGGCGCGCCCGACCTGCGGCGCGCAGGAGCACCGGCTCTGGGACCGTCTGGTCGGGGCTCAGCACTACCTGGGGTTCGGGGGCCTGTTCGGCAAGGGCTTGCGGCCTGTGGCGAGGCTGGGCCCGGCCTGGGTGGCGCTGGTGGGCTGGCAGGCAGCCGCGCTCAAGCTGACGGCGCGGGACCGCTGGATCGGCTGGACGCTGGAGCAGCAGTTGCGGCGCCTGCATCTGGTGGCGCAGAACGCGCGCTTCGTGCTCCTGCCGGCCTTCCAGGGGGTGCCCAAGCTGGCCTCGCGGGTGCTGGGGCTGAGCCTGCGGCGGCTGGCCGAGGACATGCAGCGGGAGCCTGGCTATGGCGTCTTGCTCGCGGAGTCGTTCGTGGACCGGGCGCGGTTCGCGGGCACCTGCTAGCGGGCGGCGAACTGGCGCTCGCTGGGCTTCACCGGCGGCTACGCACGCCAGCCGGGCGCGGTGCCGGAGTGGCGCCATCACGGCCAGCCCAAGGAGGTGCTGGTGTACGCATTGGAAGCGGATGCGAGGGCGGCCCTGGGCCCGCCCGAGGAGGACCCGGCCTGGCAGGGCCCGGAGCGGACCGCGCCGCCGCCCGCGCCCGCGCTGCGCAGCCTGTTCGACTGCCTGGGCGAGGTGGAGGACCACCGGCACGCCCGGGGCCAGCGCTACCGCCTGCGCAGCGTGCTGGTGCTGGCCGTGGCCGCGCGGCTGGCCGGCTACCGCGGCGTGACCGCGTTCGCCCAGTTCGCGGCCCTGCTAGACCCGTCGCAACGCGCGGCGGTGGGCTGTTTCTACAGTCCCAGCCGGCACTGCTACACGACCCCGTCGAGCGCGACGTTCCACAACATCCTGGCCGCCCTACCGCCGCAGACACTGGCGCACGCGGTGGCGGCGTGGACGCGGCAGCAGAGCGAGCCAGTCCCGCTGGATGAGGAGGATACGGCTTCGCAGAAGGAGGCCGGGGAGGCCCCTCGGCCAGGGCTCCTGCCGGGCCTCTCGATGGACGGGAAGGATGTCCGCGGCGCCTCCAAGCAGACGGCGGACGGCCGTCGCATGCTGGTCGCGGCCGTGGAGCACTCCAGCGGCCTGGTGCTGGGACAGGTCGAGGTCGACTCCAAGACCAACGCGATCCCGGCCGTGCGCGAGCGGGCCGGGGAGCTGGACCTGGCCGGGCGCATCGTCACCCTCGACGCGCTGCACGTCCAGCACAAGACGGCGCGCGGCCTGCTCGAGGACGGCGCGGCTCACTACCTGGTCACGGCCGTCAAGGAGAACCAGCCGACGCTGCTGGACGACCTCCAGCACATGCTGTTCGAGGATTGTCCCGGCCACCAGACCCTCGACAAAGAGCACGGCCGCAGCGACCGCCGCCGCTACTGGGTCAAGGATCTCAGCGACCCGGACTGGAACGGCTATGCCGCCCTGTACGGCCGCCAGCAGGCCATCCGCATCGAGCGCGAGCGGCATGTGCTCAAGACCGGCGAGACCAGCACCGAAGTGAGCTACGCGCTGACCTCGCTGACGGCGGAGCAGGCCACGCCCGCGCAGCTGGCGGTGCGGATCCGCAACCACTGGCACAGCGAGAACCGCCTGCACTACGTGCGGGACTTCCCCTACGACGAGGATCGCTGCCGGGTCTGGGTGCGCGACCTGCCGCGCCATCTCGCCTGCCTGACCAACGCGGCGCTCTCGATCATCCGCTGCCAGTCCGGGTTCCGCTGGCTGCCGCAGGCCAACCGCCATGACGCGGCCCGCCCGCAGGAGGCGCTCGACCTGCTGCTGGCCCCGCCCCGGCGCTAGCCCGGGCCGCTCGCCCGCCCGCGAGCAGGGCTCCGCCTGGCCAGGCGGAACAGTACCGCTGTGTCGGCGCTTGCGACCCAGCCGGTCGACGACGCCCGGACCCTCTGCCCGGGGCCCTCGTGGTAGGCCCTCGGGCCGCGCCCAGCGACTGCACAGGACGTCGAAGCAGGCATCAACCTCACCGAAACCGCCTCAATCAGGACAAAAAAATGGTAATTGCTCACCTAGGGGCCACACAAACTGGTCAATCGGGCTTGTTCGGCACTTGCGGACGGAAAGGCTGAAACAAGTGATTCTGGAAATGTTACAAAGGGGATGTGGGTGAACCACTTCCAGATCTTGATTCCCTGACCGACTCCGCCAAGGTCGCCCTCATCGTTGCACTGCGAGCGGCGAACGCGGAGTTGACAGCGAAGGTCGCGGAGTTGACGGCGAAGGTCGCGGAACTGGAGGCGCGCCTGGGTGCGCCCCCCAAGACTCCGGAGAATTCGTCGCTGCCGCCCTCGCGGGGCGAGAAGGCGAACCAGCCGGTCCGGCGCGGCCAGCGCAAGCGCAAGCGGCGTGCGGGAGTGGGGCGCAAGCTGCATCCGAACCCGGACAGCGTGGTCGAGGCCCGCGCGGAGAGTTGCTCGCACTGCGGGGCGGAGCTGGCCGGGGAGGAGCAGACGCCGCAAGCGGTGTACGAGCGGATCGAGTTGCCGCCGGTGCGGCCGCACGTGACGCGGGTCACGCTGAGGGGTTGCGACTGCCCGGGTTGCGGGCGGCGGGTGACGGCGGAGGCACCGCAGGGTTTGGAGCGGGGCTCGCCGTTCGGGGCGACGGTCGAGGCACTGGCGGTGTACCTGCATTACGCGCAAGCGATCGGCTACGAGCGCTTGCGCGCGTTGTTCCGGGAGCTGTTCGGGCTGGAGATCAGCGAGGGGGCGCTGGCGAACCTGTTCCGACGGGTGCAAGGGCGGTTCGGGGAGCAGGCGGAGTCGATCCGGGAGCGGGTGCGGCAGAGCCGGGTGGTGTGCTCAGACGAGACGTCGGCGCGGGTGAACGGGCGCAAGTGGTGGGAGTGGGTGTTCCTGGGAGCGGGAGCGGTGCTGCACGTGCTGCGGCCGAGCCGCTCGAAGGCGGAGCCGGAGAGCGTGCTGGAGGGGGCGCGACCGGAGGTGTGGGTGTCGGACCTGTACGTGTGCCAGCGCGGGCACGCGGCGGTGTGGCAGGTTTGCCTGGCGCACCAGCTGCGCGACGCGCAGTACGCGATCGACGCGGGGGACACGGTGTTCGGTCCGGCGCTGAAGGCGTTCCTGGTGCGGGCGATGCGGGTGGGCCAGCGGCGCGAGCGGCTGCGGGACAGCACGCTGAAGCGCCACCAACGGGATCTCGGGCGGCGGCTGGACAAGCTGCTGGAGTTGGAGCCGACGCAGGCGGACGGGCAGCGGCTGCGGAAGCGCTATGGCAAGATCCGGGACAGCCTGCTGGTGTTCGTGACGGATCGCGAGGTGCCGTACACGAACAACGCCTCGGAGCGGGCGGTGCGGCCGAGCACGATTTTCCGCAAGGTGACCAACGGCTTCCGCTCCGAGTGGGGGGCCGAGGTGTTCGGGGCAGTGCGCTCGGTGATCAGCACCGGACGCCTCAATGATCTGACGACTCTCGAGTCGATTGTGACCACCATCGAGCGACGTAGCGTCCTCAAACCTGCCTAGCCAGCCCCCTGGGTGAGCAATTACAAAAAATGTGCCTGCGGTAGGTTGACTGCCGTCCCCAGAGAAGCTAGACTTGCTGATAATGGGCGTGGTTTGATCGTGTCCAGATTTAATGGGGGAAACTGTGAGGAAACCATCTTCGACTGCAATTCGTTCTCTAGCCTTTCTGTGTGCTTTGGCATGTTTGACGCTTCCGCTTTCGGCGGAGGATGCGGACAACGCTCTTGGAGCGGGTGCCACGCTGAGCCGGGATAAGGCCGAAACCAATGACTGGTTGGAATCGCCGATCTTCGTGGCTGGGCTGACTGCTCCGTCTGTTTCGGAGCGTTTCTCGCCAGGCGCGGTCGTGCTGGTGCGTACCGAGCGTAGCCGCAACGATGAAGCCTTGCCGGATGCGGATTTGCAAGTGTTTTCGCCGATCCGCGAGTACCGCTCCGAGGAATATCTCGCACAGCTATCCTCTGCATCGCTGGCGGCAGCGGCCGCCCTTCCATCTGCGCCGCCTCAAAGATCTGGTTCTTCGGGACAGAAGATGCCGGGCTGGGTGAAGGCGGCCCTGGCCATCGGAGGCACCATCGCTGGCGTAGCGATCTTCCGTGCCGTCATTGGGCCGGATGAGGACCTCGCTCCTTTCTCGGGCCAATGACGTGTTCTTTCATATCAGCGTTTTTCGGGGGCAAAAAATGTCAAAACATCTTCAAGCATGCGTTTTCGTTTCAGCGATTGCGGCACTCCTCTTCTTCGGTGCGGCGCCAAGCTCCGCCCAGCTGGTGGCCGGCGGCGTTCGCGGGGTCATTTCGGATCCCGCGGGGGCCGTCATCCCTGGCGCCAGCATCACAGCGATCCACTCGGCCACCAATTCGGTGACCACGACCGAATCGACCGGCGCCGGGCTCTTCGTACTCGGCAACCTGGCCATCGGGGAGTACCGGATCGAGGCGCAATCGGAAGGATTCAAGACCTATGTCCTCGAACGCTTGTCCGTGACCACCGGGATCGTTGCCACGCTTAACATCGCGCTCGAAGTCGGTGAGTTGGTGCAAACGGTCGTGGTTACGGAAACTGCTATTCCGCTGGTGAACACGGAGAACGCCGAGTTGTCCACAAGCGTCGAGCAGCGCGTGGTCATGGATCTGCCCATCGGAACGGGCGGCGGAACCGGTTCGGGCAACGTGGCATCCGGGCGGCGCCAAGCCGATCAATTCATGTTCCTGACGCCGGGCGTAACCGGAAATCAGTTCGCTACCTACATCAACGGCAGTCCCAGGCTGGCGCAGGTATCGATCATCGACGGGGTCGTACACACGGCGGTTTCAACGCCCGGATTCATCGCGCAGACCTCGCCCCCGTTCGAGGCGATCGAAGAATTCCGGCTGTCGACGACGTTGTTCCCCGCCGAATATGGCCGGGGCTGGGGCGCCAAGCACTTTGCCTTTAAGTCGGGCGGCAACGAGTTCCACGGGAACCTCTTCGAGTTTTTCCGCAACGACAAGCTGGATGCCAGGGGGTTCTTCGCCGGAGACAAGGCCGCTGTGCGGCAAAACAACTTTGGAGGATCGATCGGCGGGCCAATCGTGAAGAACAAGTTCTTCTTCTTCGGCACCTACGACCGCTTCCTGCTCCGGGGCGGAGCGGCGACGCGCGGTACGGTGACGCTGCCGGTCGCTCCCTTCCGCCAGGGAGATTTCGGGCGGCTTCTCACCGAGCAGAACATCACCATCTACGATCCAGCCACTACTGCGCCCGACGGAGCCGGGGGCTTCGTCCGTATGCCATTTTTGAACAACAGGATCCCGGCGAGCCGCCACAGCGGGATCTACTCTAAGGTCGCCCCGCTGCTTCCGCCGACGGATACAAACGCGCTCGTCAACAACTTCGTCTCTCGGGGCGAGTCTCCTACCAACGACGATGCCTTTATGTACAAGCTCGATTACCATATCGACGACGATCACCGTATTTCATTCAGCCATTGGTATTCGTGGTTCCGCACGACGAAGAATATCGACGGACACGGATTGGGTTGCGGCACCATCTGCGGCAACCCGCTCGATAGGCAATTTCCGAACAAGACGGCTGGCGGTGGCTTCCGCGTGAACTACGACTGGACGGTCAGCCCCACCGTCCTCAACCATTTCGCGATGGGTTACTCGCAAACGAATCCGCGCCGGGGTCGAGACCCGCGTATGGGCCACTCGACCATCCCGATCCCCGGCCTTCCGAGCGACTTCGCGGGTTACCCATCCATCGATACAAGCGGTTACCTGGGGTTAGGGAACGCCGGCCAGCAGCCGAACGATCCCTCGTTGACCGAGAATTACTTGTGGTCCAACACCGTCAGCGTGCTGCGCGGTCGCCATCAGGTCAAGTTCGGCGGCGAATACTGGGACCTGAACTACAACAATCTCAACGGAACCCAAAACGGAGGCCCGCTCGGCGTGCATACTTTCGACAACAAGCTGACAAGCCAGCCGAACGCGGCCAACTTCGCATCACAGGGCTCGTCCTGGGCCAGCTTCATCCTTGGACAAGTTCAGTCAGCCCAGCGGCTCGTGGTGCCCGCCCATCGGCGTCCGCAGTGGGAGTATCTGGCCTTCTTCATCGATGACAAGATCCAGTTGACTCCCAAGGTCACCATGAGCCTCGGCATGCGTTGGGAGCTGCCGTTCGCGGTCAATGCCGCCAACGGCAGGATCGCCGGGCTCGACATACACATGGCGAACCCAGCCGCGGGTGGGCTGCCAGGGGCCCATATCTTCGGCAACGACGCGGTGGAACCGCCGCTCAAGACGAACATGTGGGGACCGAGATTCGGCTTGGCGTACCAGCTCAACCCCAAGACCACGATCCGGACCGGCTACGGCATCATGTATGCGCAAACCCACGCTCACGCCTTTGGCGCCCTTCAGTTCGGTAACGGATTTCAGGCCGGCTTCACCGCGCAGCAGCAAGAGGTGTCTCCAGACAACGGGATCACCCCAGCTTTCTATTTGGACGATGGCTGGCCGGCCTTCCAGGGCACGGTGCCCAACACGGACCCGGGCCTCAACGTCGGCGCGGTGGCCGACTTCATGAACCAGGATGCAGGTACGCAGGGATACACGCAAGCCGTCACATTCAACATCCAGCGCCAACTTCTCAGGGACGTTGTATTGGACGTCGCTTACGTCGGCCAAGTCAGCCACAAGCTTCCGGCCAATCTCGAACATATGAATCAGGTTCCGTCCAAGTACTTAAGCTGGGGCAACCTTCTGTACAACAACATCGATTCGCCGGAAGCGCGAGCGGCCATCGGGTCGCCCTGGTCCGGTTTCTCGTCTGCCATGGGAGGCAACGCGACCGTGCGGCAGGCTCTGCGGCCGTTTCCGCAGTTTCTTACTGTCCGCAACGACATTCAGCCCACCGGAAACTCGACGTACCACGCGATGCAGCTCAAGGTCCAAAAACGCTTCTCGAAGGGGTTGTCGTTCCTGACCAGCTACACGCTGTCGAAGACCCTCTCCGATGCCGATCAGGTTGGCTTTTCAACGTTCGCCGCCGGCGCGCGCGATACGGCGCATCGTTCGCTGGAGAAGGGCCTCACCAGCGAAGACCGTCCCCATAACTTGAGCCTCAATTTCATTTATGAGTTGCCGACTCCCCAGGGCATGTCTGGAGCAGCCAGGAAGATCCTTGGGGGCTGGCAGATTGGAACGATCTACCAATACCGCAGCGGAACGCCGCTTTCCATCGGCGGGGGCCCGCCGCTGCCGTTGTTCGGAGGGCCAAACCGGCCAAACCGTGTTGCCGGGCAGAGTGTCCTTGCGGGAGTTGATCCAGGCTCGTTCGATCCGGCAACCGACAGATACCTGAATGCCGGGGCGTTTTCGCAGCCTGCGGCGTTTACGATTGGCAATGGCGCGCGCAGGGAGCCAAGCGCCCGCGGCTTCTCGTTCTTCAACACCGACTTCAACATTGTCAAGCGAGTCCATTTCGACGAGACGAAAAACCTGGAGTTCCGGTGGGAGGCTTTCAACTTGTTCAATCAGGTTGTCTTCGGCGGTCCAGCGTCGAATGTCAACAGTTTGGCCGGCTATGGCACGGTCGGTGGACAGGCCAACGTCAGGCGCATCATTCAGTTTGGTCTGAAGTTGAACTTCTAGGACCGGAATCCGAGACAGCGGCCGGTTATTGTTGTCCGCTCCGGTTGTCCCGGCGCTCCCTACGTGGGTGCGCCGGGCAGCTGTTGCTCTGTGGCTTGGGGTGCCTGTCTACTGCGTCGGTCGTCATCCGAGCCGAAGGGCCTGCGCGTGCTCGAGGCGCATTTCCTATACGCAAGGCGACTTCGCTAGTAGGCCGAAGCGCGGATTCGACCAAGCCGTGGCTACGTTCGTCGAACCGTTGGCGAGTTTGAAGAACGGAAAGCTGCACTAGCCATGTACTTCGCCAAGCCTAGGAGCCAATGTCTGTGGCTATCTGTACTCTCGGTTTGCCTAGCCTGCCAAATTAAGAGATCGGACGAGATTTCGGCGCACCCGTTTGTGCCAGACGAGCACACGGTCGCACTCTATCACTTTGACGAGGGCAGTGGCAACGAAACACGCGACGCCCTCGGCGACCCCGAGTTGACCTTGCGCGCGAAGCAGGCGCTTTGGGGCGCACGCGACGGATTCGGATCCACCGCGCGTTTTCGACGTCTGGCCGACGACGCCAACGTCTTCGTGGGGCCTGTCAACAACGACAAGCTCCACTTGCGCGGCTGCACCGCGGAGTGGACCATTGAAGCCTGGATTCGGTATATCGGCCCCGGAGGAGAGGATGCGGGCCACACGTACGCCAACATCGCGGGCACCGAAGACGAAGGTTTCGGCCTGCCGGTCGGCGTGCGCGGGGGCTGGACTTTCGCGCTCCACAACCGGGACGGGAAGCTAGCGGACGGAATCACCCCGGTTGCCCGTTTCATGGGCTCGCCCCGAGGCAAGGATCCGAATCACGACACCAGCGGTATTCTGTTTGCGAACGCTCAGCATGCTGGTTATACCGGCGCCGAGCCAGCCCAGGTGACCGATCACGCGTGGCATCATGTGGCCTGGCAGTTTCGCTTTGGGGACCAAACACACTTCTTCTATCTCGACGGGCAGCTTGTCCGAAGAATCCAGCTTCCGTTTCCTGGGGACCAGCAGGGCAAAATCATCAACGATGCGGTGGACGTCTCCGTTCCGTTCGTGATCGGTGGCTTTCTTCACTCCCAGGATCCACCGTTCCATTTGAAGCATGGGAGCTTTGAGGGCGAGATCGACGAGTTGCGCATCTCGAGCATTCTGCGCTACCCGGTCGCCCGGGAGCTAGCCATCGTGCGCGAGACGCTTCCCGAGGCCAGCTTGCACTTGCCGTTCGAGGTCCAATTGGGCGCGGACGCGGCTGAGGGAAACGTCGTCTGGAGGCTGATCGAAGGTGACCTGCCTCGGGGGCTTGAACTCGATTCGAACCGAGGCGCAATTCAAGGAATACCGCTGGAGGCTGTTACCGACCGCAAAGTCACTCTCGGAGCCCAGGATTCTGCCGGGAATAGGGACACGCACACCTTCGCGATCACGGCGGCGCACGGAGAGGTCGTCACCAAGTCGCTGCCACCCGCTTTCGTAGATTCGTCCTACCGAGCCGGCTTGGAAGCAGCTCACATCGCCGAACCGGTGCGTTGGAAAGTCGTTTCCGGCGCCTTGCCGGAAGGCATGACGCTAGACGGGGACACCGGTTTCCTGACGGGAGCGCCAACAAGCCCCGAGTGGTTGAGATTTACGGTCCAAGCTACCGGCGCGAACGGGATCAAGCTTCGGCGGAACCTTGTTCTCAAGGTGCTGCCGCAAGAAGTCCAATCCTTCAAACCCGACGCCAGCACCGTCGTCCTTTACGATTGGCAGGGCCCGAACGGCCGGCTGATCGAAGACCGCATGGGTGACGATGAGCTGACGCTAACCTGGACCAACATGGGGGGCGACCGCCGCGTTTCCTGGCCAGGCCGCGCAGGTCGTTTCCCACAGTTCGTCGGGCACGGGGAGCATGGTTTCGTCATCACCGGAACAGGCAACGCAAAACTCGACTTGAAATCGTGCAAGAACGCATGGACGGTGGAGGCCTGGGTGCGGCGCGGCGGACCGTTTCGAGCACACGGAGATCGACTGCGGAAACACAACCAGCCATTCGAATACGGCCACATCATGGGTTCGTATGACGACACCGAGCGCGGCGTGTGGGAACTGTTCCTGTCGGATATTGATTCACCCGATGGAAGCATGGCTCCGGGCGTCCACTTTCTGGGCGCCGAACCCGATCGGGCACTGATGGATCTGCATCCGTGGAAGCGGCCCCAGGGCGTCGTTGGCAATCCAACGGACGCGGGCATTCGTGATACGGAGTGGCATCACGTCGCGTGGCAATACAGCTACGCCGACGATCTGCACCAGCTGTTCCTCGACGGGAAGTCGATCTGGAGCATGCAGAACCCGGACGGCCGCAGGTTGATCAACGATCGCGTCCACAATGCCCAGTTCAGTGTCGCCTCGCGCTTGGACGGCTACTCAAAATACGGAGGTGGCTTCAACTATCTCGGATTCGGGCACTTCTTCGGTCAGATCGGCGAGATCCGTATTTCAGATGTTCTGCGGTATGGAACAACGGGCCGTGACTAGGTCCGCTTTCTGAGTGATGTCGTTGCCCGCTGCTGAACTCGGGTTAACCGAACCCTGATCGACCGGCAGATCGGGCGTGCTCGCACTGAGCGAAAAGACTTCCGGTCTGGAAAGCATGCCACCAAGCTTGTCCTCGCTTACGAGAACAAGGATGTTCAAGTCAGTGTGCTGACGGAAGCAGAATTCGAGTCATGAGCCCGCGAGCTTGCGACACTCGGCCCAGCGGTCATGGCTTCGGTGAGGGAGACGCCCCCTGAGGCCCGACCTAGCCCTCAAAACTGTCGCTACTGCGGCGTCCGTCATTTTGGGCAAGCAGTATTGGACACCTCTGCCCCAGAAGCAACTGGCTAACGAGGCCGTAATTGCTCACCTTGGTGCCGTCCTAGCGTGACCGATCAGATTAGAAATTTGAAACAAAAGAGTATAAATATGTTATAGATGGGGTATGGGCGAGGCGAATTCGGATCTCGGTTCGGCGCTCGACTCCGGGAAGAGCGCCCTTGTCGTTGAGCTGCGAGCGAGGGTTGCGGAGTTGACCGCAACGATCACGGAGTTGGCGGCGAAGGTTGCCAAGCTGACGGCGACCAACGCGGAGCTGAGGGCCCAGGTGGCGGAGTTGGAGGCGCGTCTGGGAGCGCCGCCCAAGACACCGGCGAACTCGTCGCTGCCGCCCTCGCGCGGGGAGAAGGCGAACAAGCCGGTGCGAGGCGGCAAGCGCAAGCGCAAGGGGCGTCCGGGAACGGGACGCAAGCTGCATCCGCATCCGAACAGCGTGGTGGAAGCGCGGGCGGAGAGTTGCCCGCACTGCGGGACGGACTTGGGCGGGGCGGAGCAGGCGCCGCAAGCGGTGTACGAGCGCATCGAGTTGCCGCCGGTGCGGCCGCACGTGACGCGGGTCACGCTGCACGGTTGCGACTGCCCGGGCTGCGGGCGGCGGGTGACGGCGTTGGCGCCGCAGGGTTTGGAACGGGGCTCGCCGTTCGGGGCGACGATCGAGGCGCTGGCGGTGTATCTGCATTACGCGCAAGCGATCAGCTACGAGCGCTTGCGCGCGTTGTTCCGGGATGTATTCGGTCTGGAGATCAGCGAAGGGGCGCTGGCGAACCTGTTCCGGCGGGTGCAGGGGCGGTTCGGGGACCAGGCGGAGGCGATTCGGGAGCGGGTGCGGGGGAGCCGGGTGGTGTGCTCGGACGAGACGTCGGCGCGGGTGCACGGGCGCAAGTGGTGGGAGTGGGTGTTCCTGGGAGCGGGAGCGGTGCTGCACGTGCTGCGGCCGAGCCGCTCGAAGGCGGAGCCGGAGAGCGTGCTGGAGGGGGCGCGACCGGAGGTGTGGGTGTCGGACCTGTACGTGTGCCAGCGCGGGCACGCGGCAGTGTGGCAGGTGTGCTTGGCGCACCAGTTGCGGGATGCGCAGTACGCGATCGACGCAGGGGACGCAGTGTTCGGGCCGGCGCTGCAGGCGTTCCTGGTGCGGGTGATGCGGGTGGGCCAGCGGCGCGAGCGGCTGCGGGACAGCACGCTGAAGCGCCACCAACGGGATCTCGGGCGGCGGCTGGACAAGCTGCTGGAGTTGGAGCCGACGCAGGCGGACGGGCAGCGGCTGCTGAAGCGCTACGGCAAGATCCGGGACAGCCTGCTGGTGTTCGTGACGGATCGCGAGGTGCCCTTCACCAACAACGCCTCGGAGCGGGCGCTGCGACCGAGCACGATTTTCCGCAAGGTGACCAACGGCTTCCGCTCCGAGTGGGGGGCCGAGGTGTTCGGGGCCGTGCGCTCGGTGATCGGCACCGGACGCCTCAATGATCTGACGACTCTCGAGTCGATTGTCACCACTATCGAGCGACGTACCGTCCTCAAACCTACCTAGCCAGCCCCCTGGGTGAGCAATTACACGAGGCCAATAGAGACGGGGAGTTTGGAGTCGTGACATGGTTCCACGAGTTGGGACGCACGTCTTGAGATTGCCAAATGGATTCCAGAAGGGCAGCGGCTCCTCCTTCGCACGAAGGCCGACTACCCAGGATGCCGTGTACGTGAACGCGTCCGACTCTTGGATGTGCGTATCGTGCGACTGGAGGTTGACGACTTTGGACCTGAGGACCCGATCGTAATCACCATTGGTGGCGCCAGCGAGGCATTTGTGATGCCGGAAATGGATTGACCCCTCAAGAGGTAGTTTCTGGCCGCCAGCGACTGCCTGAGCGCCAAGCGAATACCACTGCGTTGAAGGCGCACATGGTCTGGTGAAGCCAGAATCCCCCTAACGCTTTCTGCTTGAAGGAATAAGGTGTAAGACATGACGCATGACGAAGTGCTGATCGAACGGATCCGTCCGATACTCTCGTGGCGGAAGGCCTTCTCCGAGAAGAAGATGTTCGGCGGCGTATGCTTCATGATTAACGGCAACATGTGCGTCGGGACGTGGAACGGGTCGCTAATCGTGAGGCTCGCCAAAGAGCTTCACGACCAGACGTTGGCGGAACCGCACACGAAGCCGTTCGACATCACTGGCCGGGTGATGAAGGGATGGGCGCTGGTCGAGCCTGATGGAATCAAATCTGACGAAGATCTAAGTGCGTGGGTCCGCAGGGCCGCGAAGTTTGCCTCAGCGCTTCCAGCCAAGTGAGCCCGCCTGAGCCTCGGCGATAGCTCCATCGACTCCCTCGGCCGGACAGCCCGCCCCGGCCCCGACTCCGAAATCCAGCACTCTCCGGCCGCGCTGAGGCCTCACGCCGTCCTTCCGGTCTGCGTCGCCGACCATTCAATACTAATAGGCCGGGTCTGGCGCAGCCGTTCACTCCACCTTCTTGGCTCACCGGCGCGGCTTCGCCCTCGCCCTCCCAACCCCCGTCTACCGCGCCACCCTATGCATGCTCCTCTTTGTCGCCCACCACGCAAACGACTCTGAAACTTCCGGGTCGGTCCAAGAATCGAGCCGTCCTAGCAAGGAAGACCGAGATGGCAGAATCGTTTAGAATCAACTGCGGTCTGGAGCACCGCTGCATGACGTGCTCGTTGCATAGCCTGCCGACAGTGATCCTACTCAGTTCGGCGATCGGAGTGGCCGGGATGGCGCTCGCTCAACCTGTGGCCACCAGGGACAGTGACCCGTCTAGAGTCTCGGTTGTCGGCGGTCTCCCATCCGCCGAGCACAGCCATCAACGGATGTTGAAGCTATTGCAGGAAGTTCGTGACCGGAGCGCCACGGAGAATTCCTATACCGGAGTCGAATTCCGTTCCCGCGAGCGTGAGCAACTGGAGCGGCTTCCCGTGGATACCCCCGACGCTCACCGAGCTCGGCTGCACCTGCTCGTCGGCAAGGACGAACTGCGTTTGGGTAACAACCAACAGGCTGTGGACCATCTTCTGAAGGCTCACGCGTTGTCGGACACGCGCCTCGTCGAACCCGTCTTCCAACTCGCAGTCGCATACCTGCGCCTGGGAGAAGCCCAAAACTGCATCGCGCATCGCAATGCCGAAAGCTGTATTTTGCCGATTCGCGGAGGCGGAGTTCACCAGGAGCAGAACGGCGCGCGCCAAGCGGTCCAATATCTTACGGAAGTTCTCGCTCGACAGCCCAACCACATTGCGGCCCGGTGGCTCTTGAATCTGGCCTACATGACTCTCGGCGAGTATCCGAATCATGTTCCGCCGAAGTTTCTGGTGCCTCCGGAGCGTTTTGAGTCGGAACAGGAGGTTCCGCGTTTCCACGACATAGCCCCCAAACTGGGCCTGAACACCGTCAGCCTGAGCGGAGGAGCCATCGCCGACGATTTTGACAACGACGGCTGGCTGGACATCGTGGTCTCGGACTGGAGTCCTAGCGGACAGCTTCGTTACTTCCGGAACAACGGAGATGGATCCTTCAGCGAGCGTAGCGGCGAGGCCGGATTGCGCGGGTTATTCGGCGGACTCAACCTGATTCAGGCCGACTACGACAACGACGGGGACCTGGACATTTACGTTCTCCGGGGCGCTTGGCTCGAGCAGGCGGGCCGGCACCCCAACTCGCTCCTGCAAAACGACGGCCAAGCGCATTTCCGTGACGTGACGTTCGATGCCGGTCTCGGCAAGGATCACTTTCCGACACAGACCGCCGCCTGGGCCGACTACGATAACGACGGCGATCTTGACCTCTATGTCGGCAATGAGAGGTTCCCGAGCCAGCTTTTTCGGAACAACGGAGACCGCACATTCACCGATGTCGCTCCGGCCGCCGGGGTGACGAATGGTGACGTCGCCAAAGGAGTAGTCTGGGGCGACTACGACGGCGACCGCCTACCCGACCTCTACGTGTCGAATTTTGGCGGCGTCAATCGCCTCTACCGCAACAACGGCGACAGCACCTTCACGGACGTCGCCGCAGACGCCAACGTGACCTACCCTTTCAAGAGCTTTCCCGTTTGGTTCTGGGACTTCAATAATGACGGCAGCCTTGACCTGTTCGTGTCCGCGTACGAGCGACGCGTCGAGGACGTGGCTGCCCACTATTTCGGAATGCCGTCCATGGAAACTGCCCCGGACAGCCTCTACGAGGGCGATGGGAAGGGCTCGTTTCATGACGTCGGCCTCGATGTCAACCTCAATCACATCACACAGCCCATGGGATCGAACATCGGTGATTTCGACAACGACGGTTTCCTCGACTTCTATCTAGGGACTGGCTACCCGGAATACGAGGGCCTGATGCCCAATCTGTTGTTTCGCAACGTCGGCGGAGAAAGCTTCGTCGATGTCACCACGGCCGCGGGGCTAGGGCACTCCCAAAAGGGTCATGGCGTAGCCTTCGCTGACTTCGATCATGATGGTGACCAGGACATTTTTGCGGAGCTGGGTGGCGCCTACGCGGGAGACGTCTTCGGCAATGCGCTCTTCGAGAACCCAGGCTTCGGCAACAATTGGTTGGTCGTCAAGCTTGTCGGCTTGGTCTCAAGCAGCTCGGCCATTGGTGCGCGAATTCGCGCGGACATCCTAGAGGATGGCAAGAAGCGCTCCGTTTATCGCTGGGTCAACAGCGGGGGGAGCTTCGGCGCCAATCCGATGCGGCAGCACATCGGCCTGGGCCGCGCCGAGACCATTTTGTCACTGGAGATCTATTGGCCCACATCGGATCGGACGCAGGCCTTCCAGAATGTGCGTCTCAACCAGTTCATCGTTGTGACTGAGGGGCACGACACGTACGAAACGATGCCGTACCGGCCAGTGCAGTTTTAACCCGTCTCCATGCCTGCGTCTATGACAGGCTTCCACTTGGTTTCGAATGGGAATTATATAGAAAAGTTGCCAAGACCGGGTTGTGGCCACTTCCGGACTGCGGTCTTGGACTTGGGACCCTTGGCGGCAGCGAAGATCGCCCTCGCAACCTGCTCGGGTGTCCCGTGGATCTTGAGTACCCTCGACTCTGGGCGGCCGCGCTTGGGCTTAGGTGTGGGCTACTGCTTCATGATTCATTCATGCTGGGCGGTGGTTCCGTGATCAGTCCCGTTTTATGGTCAACATCCCAACGAGCGAGTATGTAGGCTGCGATGATACCGAGACTGCGATCAATGCTGGCGATCCGGTCGGTTCCCTGACTGACATCACCAGCTAAGGAACGGATGCCGTCATACAAGTCTCGATGCCGCAGTTCTGCGAGATAATGCGCTATTCCGACTTGAACATAATTGATGCCTTTGTCGTGTCTCTTGATCAGCTCATCCTTGGAAAGACTCTCGAGTTCCTTGTAAGTCTCTGCCATTCAATGCCTCTCTCATCCCTGTGACTTCGGGCTGCTTGTGAACCCTTCAAACAGTCCTTCCAATTTCGCCGTCCGTTCTCGCAAATCAGAGATTGCTGAGTTGATCTTCCATGCCGATCCAAGCACCGAGAAAAGGATCGCCATCAGCATTACTGTCTGCGTGTCTAGGGTCACGACGATTTCCTCACCGACTTCCTTCCCCGCTGCTTGGCAGTCTCACGCTTGGTGAATCCCTCGAACAGGACGTCCAGCCGCGCCATGCGCTCGCGGAGGTCGCCGCTGACTAGCTCACCCGTTGCGTCTCGCCCATGAACATATCATAGTCCAGCGGTGACCATCAGCAGGACGCCCGCACGCCCGGGTTGCCTGCTGAATCCGGTTTGACCAGGAATGCAGATGACAACTCACCTCCGCTACATGGTCTTTCGAACTCGCCTTCCACCTCTGATCGGTGTGCTGGTCATTGTCGGCTTGACTATCCCGGTATTGCCGGCTCAGTCGCGACGTTTCCTTTGCAGCTTTGTCGATAGCCAAGGCAAGCCTTTGCGCAAAGTCGACGTCCGGTTGATTCAGTTTGGAGAGGGAGGCTTGCCGCAGGGCACCCTCTATGCGCGTTCGAATAAGCAAGGCGTCGCAGAATTCAAGGAATTGCCGTCGTCGTTTTCCACCTATCAAATCGATGCGCAACTCAAGGGCTACTCTCCCCTGTCTCTCGTGGTTGACCCAGGCGCCGAAGAGTCCACTACGCGAACTCTCCTTAGGCAGAAGGAGTTCGAGCAACGGGAACGCAAGGCGAACCAAGCACTCGAAGGGCACCGGTACGATACGTGCATCGAGGGACTGAAGGGCCTGATAGTCTTGTACCCCGAGGATGCCATCCTTCACGACAACCTCGCCCGCTGCTACGCCGGCAAACTGGACCGGGAAAACGCCCTGGCTGAGGCCGAGACCGCATCGGAGCTGGATCCGGAACGATTCGCATCCACCCCGTCCGAACTCGAGCAGCAGATCCTGCACGGGCTGGGGGATCGCGCTCTCCGGGAATTCCAACTCGAGCTCGCTGTGAGTCACTTCACCGCCCTCAAGGAACTGAACGCGGAGAACTCCGTTGCGTATCACGGACTCGCGCTCGCCTACGGCCACCAGGGCAAGGCCAAGCGCGCCCTGCAGGCGATCAACCGGGCCGTCGAGCTGGATCCGGACAACGCCGCACTGCGGAAGATCCAAGACGTCATCAGGGCCGGCACAGCTACCGCGCCGTAACCACGCGCAACCCGAGCTACTTGCCTGAATTCGGATCCCAGCAGCTGGGCTGGCCGATTTAAGTTCGGGCTAGCGGCGGCCCTGGCCGCCAGCCGTGCGGCCGGCCTGCTGGCCTGCACCGCGTGAGGTTGAGGCTGAAGGAGTGCCGCGCCCCGGCGAACCGCGGGCCCCGTCTCTCTCGCCGCGGTAGATGCTTCGAAAAAGGTCACCTTCCGCTGCGGTCTGTTGGTTGCCGAACCCCGGCTGTCGATCCTGCGCGAGAACTCGCGCCCGCTCGCGTTGCCAATCGTCGAGAGCGTCCTTCCCCGATCGATCAAGCTTTTCGACCCTAGCTCCCTCGGGCAAGGCCGCGAGCAACATGGATCTCTTTGCTGGGACGCCCTGTGGCGCCGGTCCGGCGAACACGGTCGCACTGCCGCGAAACACTCGCAGGCGGGCAGGTTCGTCGGAAACTTGATCAATCCGATAGAGACCCTTCTTGTCGAACCGCACCTGTGCCTCCCCGCTCAGAATCGTGATGGCATCCAAACCTTGCTTGTGCAAGACCTCAACTATCGCGGCGCCCTTGACCAACCGAAGTCGAATATCGTTCAAATCGGCCTTGACCATCTCCGCCTCACTGTTTGCCCCCACGCGCACGATCATCGCCTGGCTGAGGAATAGTTCGACTCGCCCGTCACGCGAGATCAGGCGTTGCCCTTCGAGCAAATGGCGATAGCGGCCGGAATTCCGCTTGTGCTCCACCACGTCGCGCAGGACGACATCTCCTTCCGCAAGGTGAATCAATCCAGGCCGGACTGACACGGCCGACTGCCCCAGTAGAGCAGGCAAAGCCAGGAAAGAAAGCGAGAAGAACCCCGCGAAGAATGTCCAGCAACGACCGGCAACAACACCGCGCAGCATAAAGCACCTCCTAACGCTGCCAGGGATGGAAAAACGCCTCCGACGTCTCGATACTAGGCGACTGCGTTGTGAATTGCAAGTTGTTCGATGCAAGAGGAACCTATAATGTTCGGCCCGGCCAATTCAAAGCTGTCCGATGCTGCTCCGCAGTGGAGGAAGGTTGGCGAGAAGGCATTAGTTTGGCGGTCGGGAAGCGCTGGCCTCCATAGGAGAGTCGGCCGATCTATTGGTCCGCGCGGAAGAGCGCGGCGACGAGTTCGCCGTCCCACGCCATCGGCGGCGGGACGAAGGCGCCGTGGCCGCTTGGACATCGAACCGTGCGGACCACGTATCGGCCGGAGCAGCGGCGTCACACGGCATTCCCTGATTGCGAGGGTGAAAACAGAACATGTCAGTATTATCGAAATCTCACAGAATCGAAAATAGTAACGCGACTCTGCGACTCTCGTCGATTTTGGCCGATGCGACTCTAACTCGATCGAGTAGCAGATCGCGCTGCAGCCTCCCGCACGTCGATTTCGCCCGGGACTTGTTTCACGTCAGTGGACCAGGGCCTGGAGGGCGTCGATTTTGGATATCTCTCGGTTGAGGAAGGCGGTGATAGAGCGTTGTTCGATTCCCGGCGGCACGATGGCTGGCAGCGTCCCCACGTCACCAGAAAGTACGACCGGTAACTACGCGCCTCAAGCTGGCTAGCGACCGGACACACTTAACACTGGCGCGGTGTTCTGTGTAGAACGGGGGTAGTGCGGGTAGGGCTGCGCATTTTCCGTCCGCAGACGATCGCTTGGCTGCGAGAGGCATTACAGCTGGGCCAGCTGTCGCGGGCGGCCCTGGGTCGCGGGGTATGCGAGCTGGAGGACTGGCGCAACCCCAAGGGCGAGTATTGCACGGCCTCGGCGCGCAAGGTGCTGCCCGAGCTGGCCGGCCAGCTGGACCTGCCGCTGCCGCCGGCCCAGCCGGGTCCGCCCGCCTGCCGCCCGCGGTCCAGCCCGGACCCGCCCGTGCCGTCGACCGGCTTCACCGGCTCGCTGGCGGAACTCGGCGAGGTCCGCGTGCGTCTGACCACCTCCGAGGCGGAGCGGCGGCTGTGCGCCGGACTGCTCGACCAGCACCATCCGCTGGGCCCGGGCCGGGCCCCCGGCTGTCGGCTGCGCTATCTGCTGGCAGCCGATTGCGGGCCGCTGGGCGTGCTCTCGTTCGTGGCGGCAGCGTTCCGGCTGGGGCCGCGCGATGCCTTCCTGGAGTGGGACGACCGCACGCGCGGAGCGCACATCGAGCGGATCCTCAGCAACGACCGCTTTGTGCTGGTCCCGGGCGTGCAGGTCCCGAACCTGGCCTCGCACGTACTGGGGAAGACGATCAAGAGACTGGCCCAGGACTGGGAGCAGGAGCACGGAGTGCGGCCCTGGTTGGTGGAGACCTGCGTGCAAAGTTCGCGACCGGGAACGAGTTACAAGGCGGCCGGCTGGCAGTGCGTGGGACCGACGCAGGGGCGGCCGCCGGGAGCGGGCGAGGCGGTGGAGACGAAGGCGGTCTGGCTGCTGGGTTTGGATGCGAACTGGCAGCAGAAGCTGGGCCGGAAGCCGGAGCAGAAGCTGGGGCAGTACCCGGAGTTGGTGCTGAACGAGGAGGCGAACTGGGCACGGCGGGAGTACCTGCGTTCGGACCTGCCGGACGGGCGGCTGCGGCAGCGGCTGGAGCGGATGGGGCAGAGCTGGGAGCGGCATCCGGGGGAGGATCTGCCGGCAATCTTCCCGCACCAGGGGGACCTGCGGGCGGCGACGCGCCTTTTGCACAATGACAAGGTGCAGGATCGGGATATCTTGCAGCCGCACCGGGAGGCGTTGCTGGAGCGGGTGCAGGTGGAGTCGACAGTGTTGCTGGTACAGGACACGACGACGCTGAACTACACGAACCTGAAGGGTTGCACGAGCGGGTTGGGGCCGTTGCAGGACCGCGCGAGCAGTTCCCGGGGGCTGTTCGTGCACGCGACGGTGGGGTTCACGGAAGGCGGGCGTCCGCTGGGGGTGAGCGGGCTGGAGCGGTGGGCGCGGCCGGAGCAGGAGCCGGACCCGGAGGCGGAGAAGGAGAAGGAGAGCCGGCGCTGGTTGCGGGGGTTCGAGCAGGGTCAGGAGTTGGGGCGGGAGAGTCCGCAGGCGCGGGTCGTGGTGGTGGGGGACCGCGAGAGCGACATGTTCGAATTGTTCGAGCGGCAGGCGGAGCGGACGGAGGAAGCCGGGTTGCTGGTGCGGGTGCACTTGGGGCGGCAGCGCAAGGTGCGGGCGTGGGACGCGGCGTTCCGCTCGGAGATGATCCGGCCGATCGAGGCGCAGCCGGACTTCGAAGAGGCGGTGGTGACGGGCCGCAAGGTGGAGATCGAGTCGCAAGGGGGGCAGCGGGCGCGGCAGAAGCGGACGGCGGTGACGGAGATCCGGATCGGGCGGGTGGAGTTGCTGCCGCCGAAGGGGCGGGCCGGAGCGGTGGCGCCGGTGCCGGTGTGGCTGGTGCGGGTACTGGAGCCGGACCCGCCGGCGGGGGAGGAGGCGTTGGAGTGGCTGCTGCTGTCGAGTGAGGGGGGGCGGACAGCGCAGTGGGCGGAGCGCATCGTGAGCTGGTACGAGCGGCGCTGGGGGATCGAGGAGTATTTCCGGCTGCTCAAGACGGGGACGCGGATCGAGGACCGGCGGTTGCGGGATGCGGAGGCGCTGGGCAAGTGCCTGGTGTTCGACGCGATCACGGCCTGGCGGGTGTTCAGCCTGGACCGCTACGCCCGGGACGCGCCGGACACGCCGGCGGAGGAGGTGCTCACGGCGGACGAGATGGCCGTGATCGAGGGCGTGACGGAGACGGAGCGGTTGCGGCCGCCGCGGGAGCGGGGCCAGCCGGTGGGACCGGGCATTCGCAGTTGGGTCGTGCTGCTGGCGCGCATGCGGGGCTGGCGTCCGAAGAAGCACCGGGAACTGCCGGGGAACGAGGTGCTGTGGAAGGCGTACCAGCAACTGCAAACGATGGTGCGCTATCGGCAGGCGCTGCGAGGACCGCCGTAGCAGCCCGCGCCGGGGTGGGCGGGGAGTGTCTGGTGGAACGGCATCCGCCGGTTCTCCGCAGGGGGCCGTCAGGGGGGAGTGCAGAACTCTTCCATGGAGGCACTGTCGTGGGCAGCAGGGAAGCTTCTCGGCAGGGCTTGATGCGTGCCGTGTCGGGAACACCTTGGCGCAGCTCGAAGTCTGCCCGCTGTTCCCCGCTGATCCGTTTTCCCAACCAATGCGTGACGGCCGAATGGGACCCATTCGCAACGCAATGATCGGAATGGCAACGCTGGCCGTGCAGCCCCAACCCGGTTCCGCCAGATGCGTGCGTCTGTCGTGCTGCGCTGGTCTCCCTCGTCTCGCCCCCCAGTATGCGGGAGGCCCATCCGGCACCATCAAGACCGAATGTGAGCATCAATCCACGATTGCCTCGAAACTTCCAGCATCAACTATGTCCGGTCGCTAGGCAAGCTGGCCTTCCGGTCCGCAGCAATTCTCAAGATCCGAGATATAGGTGGGCTGTTGGCATCTCGCCGGGCGTTCGGGGACGTCGCAGAGAGATTGCGAGAGCGCCAGCGGGGCATCGGCGGTAGCAAGTGGCGCATCCGGGAGCGGCTCCGAGCGCCTCTCCAGCCGTTCCGAGGCCCACGCGGCAGAGCCCTGCTGCGGGCTCCCCGACGGGCCCGGTGCTCGCCGCTGGCTGGGGCAGCAATCTCATGAGGGTGCGGGCGAGGGGCCGGCCCGCGACTCGCCTGCGCCCAGCATCGTGGTGCGCAAGCTCGTCCAGTGCGGGAACCAGAACCGCTTCGTCAAGGAGCGCAGGTCCTCGAAGCAGGTGCGACGCGGGCCGGCCTCGTCGCGGCATTGCCGCCACAAGCCCCGCAGGCAGTCCAGCAGCGTGTGCAGTGCGCAGGCAAAGAGGTTCAGCGTGGCGAGCAGATTGGCCAAGCCGTGGCGGCCGTGCCCGAAGTTCCGCTTGCTGTTGTAGCCATGGCGCGCCAGACAATTGAACCCCTCGTTCTCGACCTTCCAGCGCGCTCTGCCGAGCCGTGCAATTGCCGCCACGTTCTCGGCGGTGACCTCCAGGCTGGTGCAGAAGGTGTTGGAGTAGGTGCGCTCGCCGTGGCGCTGGATCTGGAACTCGATCCAGGTCCCGAGCAGCGCATCGTCGCTGTCGCGGAGCGGCAGGCCGTGCACCCAGCGATAGCGGTGCTGCTCGACCTGGCGTTTGTGGTTGCGGGTGCGGATCCAGCCGCTGGAGTGGGTGAAGTCGTCGTGGATCAATTCGTATAAGCGCTTGTGCGAGCTGAGCTTACAGATGAAGAGGAAGTCGGCTTCGAGGTGACGGACGAGTTGGCAGAGGGGCTGGCAGCAGTACAGGTCGTCGCCGAGGAAGACGGGCCGGAAGGGGCGCAGTTGGTCGCTGTGGGCGGGCAACCAGCGCTTGGCGGCGTGGCGTTCGCAGTCCTGCTTGCGTTCTTCGTGGGTGCGGTTGTCGTGGGGGTTGTGCTGGGGCTGGACGAAGTGGGGCAGCAGGGGCAGGGCGCGGTTGTGGCCGTCGGCGACGACGGTCGCGGCGAGCATGCTGTGGAAGTACTGCTCGGTTTTGTGTTGGCCGACATGGTGTTGGCGCTCGGATTATTCCGGCCGGATACCCCGGTTTTTTCTCGAATTGCGCTGACGCCGGAATGATTGGAAATCAGGATAATTCGAGAACCGTCTTAGCACGGCGATGCGCCTAAGTCCCGTGCCTACAGTGCTCTCAGACCAGCGTCTCCTACGTTTCCTTCCGGCGGGAGCGTAAGAAAGTGGGAATACCTCCCTCCGTGCCGCCGAAATAATTTGAGATTCTCACGTCAACAGACACCGAGCGACAACACATGGCGGGTCGAACACTGGTCGCAGTGGATGGCATTCGAACACTGCAATTGAATGCCGTCAAGAGCGATGGCCACGCGCCCGTCGAGGCGCAGGAAGGGATCCAGAGCACCGTGGTCGTGGGCGGTTTGCAGGCAGTCGGCAAACAGGGGGGCGAAGTGGTCGGGGTCGTGGTCATCCAGGAGGTTTCGAATGTGGTTGTCACAGGGAATTTTCCCGACACCGAACAGGGATTGGCAATGGGAGCGAGCGTCCTTTTTCTGCATACGGCGCTGGAAGTCGAGGAAAGAGGGAGACTGGAGGAAGAAGATCGCGAAGGCGCAGGAGGCAGCGTCGGCGAGGCTGTAGCGCTGGTTGGCGCCGGTCCGGGGATCAGGCAAGGCGGAGGCGATCTGGCGGAATCTGTCGAGGAGAGACTCAAGGACGGGAACGGAGGCCACACTTTATGTTTGAAAGCGGTGTCCGAAAAGTTAAGTCCCCAGAAATTGGTCCCTCATTCCCGGCTCTGCTGTGGCAAAAACCCCCAAAAGGGCTGAATTTAGAATCGCTGTCCGGTCCGGCCTACCTGCTAAACTGGTTGTTCAGGGTGTCGCATAGGGCCCTTCGCCGCTTGCGCGGCAGGCCCTGGCAGAATGTTCCGCCGCAACTTCACCAATGGGACGCAAACCCCTCTCGGCGTCGATTGCGGTCCTGTTGGCGTTCTTGGCCGCTCCGGGACGGGCGCAGGACAGGACCTGGGAGCAGTCCATCGAGTCGGCCCGGCGCGCAGCGGCTTCCAAACAGTTCGGGCGTGCCGAACGCCTGCTGGAGCAGGCGCGGGCGCGGGCGCGCGGCTTCGCGGTCAATGACCCACGACGAGTCGTCCCGCTCATGGAATTGGCTAAGCTCCATCTGAACCGCGGCGACTACTCCCTCCCAGAAGAGCTCTACCGGCAAGCCGACCCGATCGCCCGAGAGACCTGGGGCTCGGAGAGCCCCGAGTACGCGGCGCTACTCCACGACATCGGCCGCTATTACCACCTCCGCGTGAAATATGACTCTGCGGAGAGGTTCTACCGGATGAGCTGCGGCATCCGCGTACGACTACTCGGCAGGGAGCACCCGGACGTCGCTGCCTGCCTGAACGATCTCGCGGTCCTGTACGAGAACAAAGCCTTCTATTCGAAGGCGGAGGCCTACTACCGCACGGCACTGTCTATCCGAGAGAAGAATCCCGGACCTGACCACGTTGACACGATCCTGACGCAAGAACACTTTGCGCGACTGTTGCACAAGCTCTCCCGGCCCGACGAAGCGGCGGCATTCGAGGAACGCAGCCGGGCGTTTCGAGAAGCACAGTTGCAACCCAGCGAAACTGTCGACCTAGGTGCGCTGGCGTCCGGGACGATCACACAGCCGGCGGCGCTACTGGAACAGACCGAACCGGACTACACCGACGAGGCCCGGATCGCCAACCAGGAAGGCAGTGTCCTGCTGCAGGCCGACATCGACACGGACGGCTACGCCCGGAACATCCGCATCCTCCGTCACCTCGGCCTCGGCCTGGACGAGACAGCCATCGAGGCCGTGCGGCAATGGCGGTTCCGCCCCGCTCGCAGCAACGGACGCAAGGGCGCTTCCCGGGTCCGTCTCGAGATTGCATTCCGGCTGATGTAGGCGCTCGGACTCCGGCGAACGCTCCGCTACCGAGCGCTTCAAGGCGGCGGGTCCGCTCATTCCGGAGGCCTGCTGCGGCGCCTCCTGCCGAAGGCTGGGCTCTGCTCCATGCCCCTATCGGACCCGGCCGAGAATGCAAGGATGTTTCCTCGGCACGCAGAAAGAAAAGGGCCCTTCCTTCGAGCCAAGGAAGGGCCCCGACTGCGAAGCCGACGGTGCCAGGATGCGCCGGCGAGCTTCGGATTGCCTACGGAGAGGTGGTAGTCGAGACGACGTCGTAGTCGCCCTCGTCTCCGAAGAATGTCCACTCCTCGAGCCAGTTCTCGCCACAGAACGCACCGATGCACTGAGCGCTGGTGTTCAGCGTCCCGTCCGACGGGGGCACGGCTGCCGCCCCCACCATCGAGGCGGGCGAACCGAGCATTGGCCGGGGATCCGGGTTGCCCTCCAGGCGCACGTTGGTCAACATCGGGGCGACATCGTCGTAGTCCACGTTGGATGCGACGCCGCCCTGGATCTGCGCGTCGCCCACGGTGCCGCCGTTGCCCGCGATGATCGCACTCTCGATGGAACTCGTTCCGTCCATAAAGAAGGAAGGCGAGTTATCCCGAACATCGAGGGCGTCCCCACCGAATCCCGTCAGGATCACGTTTCGCGCTGTGATGGCGGTCCCGACGCGGATTCTCATGCCGTCGCCGCCGTGCGTGAACGATTGCAAGGCACCACCGATCATCGTCAAGTTGTAGAGCGTGGGATGGGATCGAGGTTCCCGATTGAAGCCACCCTCCTTGTCGTTATCCGCCTCGATGCCGTTGTCGCCTTCGCCATCCTGCAGGATAAAGACATGCTGCGCCGTTCCCCGCCAGCCGAATGCCCAGTCCAGGGAGTCATCTTTGGATCCGTCCGACACACAGTACAAGCAGTCCGCAGTCCCTCCGAAGAACTCGATGCCGTCATCCTCACCCTCGTGCGCCTGGATGTGCTCGATCACCGTTCCAGCGCCGACACCATGGAATCCGAACGCATTTGGTTGCGTCTCGGGGTTGAAGTCAACGCCGGCGAACTCGACACGCACGTACCGCAGCACGCCACTGGAGTCCTCTGCGTTGGTGCCACCGTACACCGGCCGGTCCTCCGGCAGCACACCTTCCGCACGGCCCGTTCCGCGCGTCATGGGAGCGTCGCCGAGAACGATCAGGCCTGCCCAGCAGCCTGAGAAGCGCTCTCCAACCGCCGCGTCGCACGTCATCACGATGGGGGCCTCGCGGCGGCCGTCAGCCACGATCTTGCCGCCCTTTTCCACGACGATGACCGCATTTTGCCCGCTGGCCAGGATCAGCGTTCCCGGCTCGATGGTCAGCGTCGCACCTGTATTGACGAACACTTGGTAGCGGATCCTGTAGATTGTGTCGTTCGTCCACGTCGTGTCCTCCGAGATCTCCGTGTCCGTCCCGTCCCCGCCCAGCGTCACGGCAGTGTTCCGCGAGACGACAAATTTCGCGAAGATCTTCTTGGCCACCTGCGTTGTATCGGCGCTCCTCAACTCGCCGACGAAATGCCACACGCCCGGAGTCGGCACGTTCCCCCTCCAAATCAGGGACTGGCTGCGCGTGGTGATCGCCGTGGCCTGAAAGGCTCCAGCGGCATTTCCCGAGGCATCCACGATCGAGTCGTGCAAGGTCAAATTATCGGTCGCAAACGCCGCGAAATACTCCCGCTCGCCGGTCTCGATGTTCTCGCGGTAAAAAAACATCGTATAGGTGTTTGTGTCTCCCATCGCGTTCATGGTCAAGCGCACGCGCATTTGCTCGCCCGTGGCGTAGCCGAGCTTGTTGGTCCAGATGTACGCTTGCGCCGCCGTGTTCGGCAGCACCGCGGACGAGGTGTCCGACGAGGCGTCGTCCTGCGCAATCGCAATGAACGGCCCCGCGCAGAGCAGTGTCAGCACCAGAGCCGCAATCCAAGTGGGTTTCATAGGTTCAGTCCTCCTCAAGATCGATCGTTGGGCTAGCAGACCTGTCGCTGTCGCAGCAAAACCCGCCAAGCCATGGCTCAAGAGATTTCCGCGCCACGACCGCAACCCGCTAGCAGACGGCCCGCCGGCCCGCCGCGCGAGGCTGCCTCGCGGCTCTGGGCGGGCCGGCGGGAAAACCTCTGTACGTCCCATCCAGCTATCAGAGTATGAAAGCTATGTTACCTTCGGACGACATGTGAATTAAGGCTGCGTGAAATTCGGCCGCCTCGAACCCCGCTCCGGCCGGGCCTCGTGTTGGGTGCTTCCATTCGCACCGCACCGGCTGCGGTCCGCGTGTCTCGTTGGGCCCATTGAACCGGCAACCGCCCATCCCCTTGACCGTTTCGCTTCCGGCAGCCAGCTACGGGACAATAAGGGCAGAGGCCCCGCAACATGCTCTCTCCGCG
Source organism: Bryobacterales bacterium (assembly GCA_965218615.1). GTDB lineage: Bacteria > Acidobacteriota > Terriglobia > Bryobacterales > UBA6623 > VXMF01. The sequence goes on along the minus strand of CBDCLH010000008.1, from coordinate 1,694,070 downwards.
CGCCTTGCTCGAACGCAACGACCCGGAGCTCTTCGCCGCCCTCACCGGCGAAGAGCTCCGCCAAGCCACCGGCATCGAACTGATACCTTCCGAGAACTACGCCTACCCGGAGGTCCTCGCCGTCCTGGGCTCGGTCTTCACCAACAAGTATGCGGAAGGCTACCCTGGCCGCCGTTATTACGGCGGCCAGGAGTTTACCGACGCCATCGAACGCAGCGCCCGTACCCGCGCCACCCAACTCTTCCGCTGCGAGCACGCCAACGTCCAGCCACTCTCCGGCGCGCCCATGAACGCGGCGGCCTACCTCGCCCTACTGGAGCCCGGCGACACCGTCATGGGAATGGAACTTTCGCACGGAGGCCACCTCACTCACGGCGCACCCGTCTCTCACATGGGCCGTCTGTTCCATTGGATCCGCTACAAGACCGACCCCGGTGACGGGGGCCGCATCGATCTGGACGCCGTGCGCCGCAGCGCCCTCGAGCACCGTCCCAAGATGATTGTCTGCGGATACTCGTCCTACCCCCGCGACTACGACTACGGAGCCTTTCGGAGCATCGCCGAAGAGATCGGCGCTCTGACCCTCGCGGACGTCTCCCACGTCGGTGGACTGATCGCGGGCGGCGTCTTGGCGAATCCGTTCGACGCCGGCTTCGATTTGGTCACCACCACGACGCACAAGTCGCTGCGAGGCCCGCGTGGAGGCCTGATCCTGTGCCGCAAGGAGTTTCGCAAGGCCATCGACCGGTCGGTGTTCCCCGGGCTCCAGGGTGGCCCTCACATGAACGCCGTCGCGGGGGCGGCGATCGCACTGGGCAAGGCCCAGCAGCCGGGCTTCCGGGACTACTGCCGCCAAGTGCTGGCCAATGCGCAGGCGCTGGCGCGCACGCTGCTTGCCGGAGGCGCCGAGCTGGTTACGGGAGGGACCGCCAACCACATGATGGTGATCGACTGCGTGCAGAGCTTTGCTCTGGATGGGCGCGTGGCCGAGGAGACACTGGACGCCATCGCGATCACCTGCAACAAGCAGGTTGTGCCGGACGATCCGAACCCACCGTTGCGCCCGAGCGGTATTCGCCTGGGCACGCCCGCCGCCACCACCCGGGGCATGGGAGAGCCGGAGATGGAGATCCTCGGCGCCTGCCTGCTAGACGCCCTGCGGCGCCCTCGCGACACCAGCCTGCTGACGCGGCTCAAGGCACGCGTCCAGGAAGTCTGCTCCGCGTTTCCGGTGCCTGGCCTGCCGGGCTAATCCGGTGGCGGATGCGCTACGCTTGAAACTGCCATGCGCGTCCCGCACCCGCATCGTTGATGCCGATCCGAGTCCGACGGCCGGTCCGCCATGGATTCTTCGCAACCCACCTCCGCCGCCCCAACCCGCCGGGCCTGGATCGTCCCTCTCGCCACGGTCTTCCTCTCGAGCCTCTGCATCATGGTGCTCGAGCTCGTTGCCGGCCGGCTGATCGCGCGTCACGTCGGAAGCTCCCTCTACACCTGGACGTCCGTGATCGGCATCGTGCTGTCCGGGATCGCTGCGGGGAACTACATCGGCGGTCGGATGGCCGATCGCTTCCCACCCAAGGAGACCCTCGCCTCCATCTTTCTGGTCGCGTCCGCGAACTGCTTGTTGATTCCCCTGCTCAACAACGTGGTCGGAATCGTGCCGTCGCTACGCGATCTCGACTGGCCAGTGCGGATCGCTCTGCACGTGTTCCTGGTATTCTTCACCCCGTCCTGCTTGCTGGGCATGATCAGCCCGGTGGCGGCCAAGATGGCCATCACGCTCGGCCAGCAACTCGGTCGCACGGTCGGCAGCGTCTATTCGTGGGGCGCGATCGGCAGTATCCTGGGAACCTTCCTGACCGGTTATCTCTTGATCGCCAAGATGGGCACGACGGCGGTGCTCCTGTCTGTCTCCGCGCTGCTGCTCCTGATGGCGCTCGGCTATGGGGGCTCGAGTCTCCTGCCGTACCTGTGGTGCGGCGTTCTGCTCGCCACGCTGACCGCCGCCTGGGCGCCCTTTCCCTGGGCCCAGATGATTGGCGAGCGCCTGGGCTTCCGGGAAATCAGCCGCGCGTCGACCTTATTCCAGGACGAGTCCCAGTATTCGTTCATCCGGGTCGAGGATGTCATCGCCACGCCGGGGTTGCGTTCCATGACACTGGACTACCTAGTCCACGCTTACCTCGACACGGAGGACCCCGACAGGCTGCACTACGACTACGAGCGCATCTACGCCGGAGTCACGGAAGAGGCGGTCCGCGCCTACCACCCCCGGGCGGACGTCCGAGCGCTGTTCCTCGGCGGGGGTGGCTATGTCTTCCCGCGCTGGTTCCTGCGGAGCTTCCCGTCAAGCTTCGGGGAGGTCGTGGAAATCGATCCGCAAGTGACACGCGCCGCCTTCGAGGCATTCGGCCTCGAAGCCGACACGCCGCTTAGAATTGTCCATTTGGACGCCCGAAACCGCGTCGACGACCTGTACGCGAGGATCGAGCGCGGCGACGCGGTCGAGAAGTTCGACTTGGTCTACAACGACGCCTTCAACCACTACTCGCCACCCTTCCACCTGACCACTCTTGAGTACGTCCGGAAGCTGCGTGCGCTGATGAGCGACGAGTCGGTCTTCCTGGCCAACGTGATCGACATCTTCCGCTCAGGCCGCTTCCTGGGGGCAATGATCAATACGGTGGAGCGGACGTTCCCCTACGTCTACACGTTCTGCACCTCGCCGGGCGGGCCCTCCGACGAGGACGAGCGGGATACCTTCGTCGTCGCGGGCTCGACCCGGTTGCTCCCCGTGCAGGACCTGGACTACCTCAAGTACAGCGCGAGGCTGCTGGCTCCGAGCGACACGGCGCTGCTGCGGCGCCGCTCGCGCGGCCTCGTCCTGACCGACGACTTCGCTCCAGTTGACAACCTGCTGACTCCGGTCATCCGCTTGGTGGAGCGGCAATGATCTCCGTGACAGGCTGGTTGGGACGTCGCGCTACACGTTCCCGACTTGGCGCGTCGCCTTCTCGCTGAGCAGGTCGTAGACGCGGCCGCGCCAGGCGATGCGCCGCGTCAGGCCGGAGCGCACAAACCCGTAGAGCCAGACCCAGGTCGCCACGGGAGTCATCCAGAAGTACGCCCAGCCATAGCGCTCCAGCCACGCCTCGCGCTGCGGAAACATCAGCATGCAAGCGTATCCGCGCATGGCGCCCTTGGCCATGCCGGGCAGGATGATCAGCAGCAGCGCTCCCAGCCCCACCAGATTGCCTTGCAGCAACTGAAGCAGGCAGAGCAGTTCCGCGCCGCAATAGAGGATATGGCTGGCACATCCGGACATCCACATCCGGAATCGGTACACCCGGGTGATCGTCAGTTGGCGCACGCACCAGGCGAGGAACTCGCCGCCCGTGCACTGCCCGGTCGTGGCGACCATCGCTTCGGGCACGAAGCGGACACGGAGCCCGGCTGCGTGCAAGGCGTCGGTCAGCCGGTAGTCGTCGCTGACTGCACCGCGCCAGAACCGGACCACCTGCGCGGACTCGAACACCCCGCGTCGCAAGGCCGTGCCGCCTCCCCAAGCAAAGCCCTGATCGCGTGTGTCCATGTTGCTCGCGACCGCGGAATCCCACACGCTCCGCAGCAGCGGCCAGAATCCGCCTTCCTCCGGAAAGTGCCAGCGGTACGTGGTCGCGGCTCCCAGGGTCTCGTCCCGCAAAGGGGCGATGAGCTTGCGCAACCAGTCCGCGGGCACCGCACCGTCCGAGTCCGCGAATGCCAAGACGGCTGTGCGGGCGGCGGCCGCCTCCACGGCCGCCATCAGGTTGTGAATCTTCTCGCCCGTATCAAGCGGCGGCTCGTCCGCGATCACCACGCCGCACCGGTCGCCGAGCGCCGTTCGCACCACATCCAGCGCCGGATCGCAAGGACTGCTGCAGCAGACAAGCAGTTCGTATCCGGGATAGTCCTGCCCCGCTAGGGACCGCAGGTTGTCCGCCAGACCGTGCTCGACTCCCTTGACAGGAACGATGAGGGTGGCTTCGGGCCACTCCGTCGGCTCACCACCGTCCGGCTCCTCCACTCGCTCCTGGACATACTCGAGGAACCTGCGCCCGGTTTTCACCGACAGCAGCGTGGCCGCAACAGCCGGGACGACCAGAATCCAGAAGAGGGTGTCGAGCAAGTGGGAGCATAGCACGGGACCGGTCCGGCCAGCCGCGGAAACGGCTCGAGCGGAACGGCCTGCCTGTGGAAGCGCCCGAGCTTGGCCGCAGCTGGCACGTGATACCTTGATGGCACACATGAAACTCGCGGACAAGCACGCGGAACTGGAGCGACGCAACGCTGCGGCCCTGGAGGGCGGCGGCCCCGAACGAGCCAAACGGCAACACGACGCGGGCAAACTTTCCGCCCGCGAGCGGCTGGATCTGCTTCTCGACGAGGGCACGTTCGAAGAGCTCGATCGGCTGGTCGCCCATGACTGCTCCGACTTCGGCATGACGAACCAGAAGATTCCCGGGGACGGCTTTGTCACCGGGTACGGCAAGATCGACGGGCGCCCCGCGTATGCATTCGCGCACGACTTCACAGTCTTCGGAGGCTCGCTTTCCCTGCAGAACGCGAAGAAAATCTGCAAGGTCATGGATCTCGCCATGAAGACCGGGGCCCCTGTAATCGGACTCAATGACTCCGGCGGGGCACGCATCCACGAAGGCGTGGCTTCCCTGGCTGGCTACGCCGAGATCTTCCTGCGCAACACGCTTGCGAGCGGCGTGGTGCCGCAAATCTCGGCGGTCATGGGACCTTGCGCAGGCGGCGCCGTGTATTCACCCGCGATCACCGACTTCGTGTTCATGGTCGACGCCACAAGCCACATGTTCGTCACCGGACCGGACGTGATTCGGACGGTCACACACGAGGACGTCACCAAGGAGCAACTCGGCGGAGCGCGCACGCACAACGAAACCAGCGGCGTCGCCCATTTCCTGGCCGTGGACGACACGCACTGCCTGCAGATGATCCGGGAGTTGGTCTCGTTCCTGCCTTCGAACAACCTGGACGACGCCCCGATACTCCCCACGCAGGACTCGCCCGAACGCGCCGACCCGGGCCTCGACGAGATCGTACCCGCCGCGCCGGACGTTCCCTACGACATCAAGGACATCGCTGTCCGAGTCGTCGACGACGGCCACCTGTTCGAGGTTCAGGAACACTACGCCCAGAACATCGTCGTGGGCTTCGCTCGGCTGGCCGGCCGCCCGGTGGGAATCGTCGCGAATCAGCCATCCGTCCTAGCCGGCTGCCTCGACATTGACGCGTCCCTGAAAGGCGCCCGCTTCGTTCGCTTTTGCGATGCCTTCAACATCCCCATCGTCACATTCGAAGACGTGCCCGGCTTCCTTCCCGGCAGCGATCAGGAATACGGCGGCATCATCAAGCACGGCGCGAAGCTACTCTATGCCTTTTGCGAGGCAAGTGTGCCGAAGATTACCGTGATCGCGCGCAAGGCCTACGGAGGCGCCTATTGCGTGATGGGCTCGAAGCACATCCGCACGGACATCAACTTCGCCTACCCGACTGCGGAGATCGCCGTTATGGGCCCGGAAGGCGCCGTCAATATCCTGTACCGCCGCGAACTCGCGGCCGCCCAAGACGAAGAGAAGTTCCGCCGAGAGAAGGTAGCGGAGTTCACTGCCCGCTTCGCCAATCCCTACCGGGCCGCGGAGAAGGGCTGGATCGACGAAGTGATCCAACCGCGGCAGACGCGGGCCAAACTGATCCGCGCGCTCGAGATGCTACAGAACAAGACGGAGTGGATGCCGCGGAAGAAGCACGGCAACATCCCGCTTTGAGCGACACGGCGGCGGCGACCTGTCGCTACGCGGAATCCAGCTGGCTGAAAAAGAAGGTCTGCTCGACCGCCGCGGTTGCGGGCGCGTCCGAGCCGTGGATGGCGTTCCTTTCGATATCCGTACCGTACAGGTTGCGCAGCGTGCCGGTGGCCGCGTCGCGCGAGTTCGTGGCCCCCATGACCTCTCGTAGCGCCGCGATTGCGTTCTCACGTTCGAGCACCATGGGCACGACCGGTCCCGAGGTCATGAAGCGGACCAGACTGTCATAGAAGGGCCGCTCCCGGTGCACCGCGTAAAAGGCCCGCGCCTGGGTCTGGCTCAAGGAGAGCTTCTTCAGGGCGACGATCCGGAACCCGTCGTGTTCCAGGCGGGCGAGGATGTTCCCCGTGTTGCCTGCGGCGACGGCGTCCGGCTTGATGATGGCAAGCGTCCGCTCGACGGGCATCAGTTCAGTTCTCCACTCTCAAGAGGGCCGGAGCGCACGCGGAGCCAGGCGGGCTTCCCAGAAGCCGAGCCATCGTCGAGCCTAGTTCAGCGGGCGTCGGAGCCAACGCGATCCCGGCCGCTTCCATCGCGGCCTGCTTCTCCTGCGCCGTGCCCTTGCCCCCGGAAATGATCGCTCCGGCGTGTCCCATGCGGCGCCCGGGGGGCGCGGTCGCGCCGGCGATGAAACCAACCACCGGCTTGCGGACGTGGCTCTGCACGTACTCCGCGGCCTCCTCCTCCGCGGTCCCGCCGATCTCGCCAATCAGGATGATGCCGCTCGTCCCGGGGTCGCCGTTGAACAACTCGAGGATGTCAATGAAATCCGTGCCAATCACCGGGTCGCCCCCGATGCCAAGGCACGTGGACTGGCCGATGCCAAGACCCGTCAACTGCCCGACAGCTTCGTAGGTCAACGTGCCGGATCGCGAGACGACCCCCACCGATCCCGGCAAGTGGATGTGGCCAGGCATGATGCCGAGCTTGCAGAGACCGGGCGAAATCACACCCGGGCAGTTCGGCCCAATCAGGCGCGTGAGGCTGCCGCGCAGAGCGTGGGCCACGGCCACCATGTCGCGGACGGCGATACCTTCCGTAATGCAGGTGACCAAGCCGATCTCCGCCTCAATAGCTTCTAGAATCGCGTCCGCCGCGCCCGCGGCCGGCACAAACACGATCGACGCATCGGGACGCGTCTGGTTCACGGCTTCGCGCATCGTGTGAAAGACGGGAAAGCCCAGCGTCTCGCTTCCCCCGCGGCCTGGATGCACACCTGCCACGATCTTCGCCCCAAACCGCATGCACTGCTCGGCGTGGAACACGCCTGCACGGCCTAGGCCCTGCACCACGACCCGAGTCTCTTCCCCGACCAAGATGCTCATGCGTGCTGTCCGCTAGGCGGCCCGCGCGACGGCCTGCTCGGCGGCCTCCTTCATATTGGAAGCCACGATGAAATCGAGGCCGGACTTGGCGAGAATCTCGCGCCCCCGATCCACGTTGGTGCCTTCCAGGCGGAGCACCATGGGAACGTCAATCTGGAGGGCCTGCGCCGCCGCCACGATCCCCTCCGCCAGCACGTCGACTTGTAGTATGCCGCCGAAGATGTTGATGAGAACGGCGCGGACATTCAGGTCGGACAGGATGATGCGGAAACCACTCTTGATCTGGTCTTTGTTGGCGCCGCCGCCGACATCGAGAAAGTTCGCCGGCATGCCGCCCGCATACTGAATGATGTCCATCGTCGCCATCGCGAGCCCGGCCCCGTTCACCATGCAGCCGACGTTGCCGTCGAGCTTGATGTAGTTCAGGCCGTGATTGAAAGCATCGGTCTCCAGCGGCTCCTCCTCGTCGAGGTCCCGCAACGCGGCTAGGTCGGGATGTCGGAAAAGCGCATTGTCATCGATATCCATCTTGGCGTCGAGCGCGACGGCACGACCATCCCGGGTCACGACGAAGGGGTTGATCTCAACCAGCGAGGCATCGGACGCGTCGTACGCCCGGGCCAATGCCTGCATGGCTCGGACCGCTGGCCGCAATGCTCCGTCCGCAATCCCCAACCCGAACGCCAAGCGCCGAGCCTGGAACGCACGGAGTTCCGCGTCCTCGATCAACTCCCGGAGAATGGCCTCGGGGTTTGCGGCGGCGACTTCCTCGATCTCCATGCCACCCTGCGCGGACGCCATGAAGACGGGTTTCCGGTTGGCCCGGTCCAGAACGATACCGAAATAGATCTCGCGGTCGATCGGAAGCTGCTCCTCGATCAGGACCCGCTTGACCGTCGTTCCGTGCGGACCCGTTTGATGCGTCACGAGGTTCATCCCCAGGATGCTGTCAGCGTGCCCCGCAGCTTCTTCGGCGCTTGGGGCGAGCTTGACACCGCCGCCCTTGCCGCGCCCGCCGGCATGGATCTGGGCCTTGACCACGACCTTGCCGCCCAGCGCCTCGGCCGCGTCGCGAGCCTCTGCGGCTGTCGCGGCAACCATGCCGCGCGGAGTCGGCACCCCGTACCCGCGCAGAACCTCCTTCGCCTGGTACTCGTGAATCTTCATGCAGGGATAGGGTTGGGGTACGATCAGTGGGCCGGGCTGCCGCCCCGAACTTCCCACTATATCGGGGCTGAAAAAAGGAACGCAATTCCATGTCTCAGATCCAAGAAGCACTGCATCGGGCGGCCGCGCGCGAGGAGCTGAGCGAGGAGCAGGCCCACGCCGCGATGCTGGAAATCCTGCAGGGGAACTCAACGCCCGCCCTGACCGCAGCGTTGCTGACCGCGCTGCGCATGAAGGGCGAGACGGTCAGCGAAGTGACCGGCTTCGCGCGCGCCATGCGCGCAAGCGCGGTGCGCGTCCAGCTCAGCGGGACGCGGCCCAAGCAGTTGGTCGACACCTGCGGAACCGGGGGCGACGGAGGCACGACCTTCAACATTTCGACCGCGGCCGCACTCGTAGCCGCCGGCGCCGGCCTAGCCATCGCCAAGCATGGCAACCGCTCCATCTCGAGCCGCTGCGGATCGGCCGATGTTTTGGAAGCCTGCGGCGTCAACGTCAATCTGACCGCCCAGCAGGCCGCGCGGTCGATCGACGCGATCGGCATCGGCTTCCTGTTCGCGCCCGGCATGCATCCCGCGATGCGGCACGCCGGACCTGTACGCCGGGAACTCGGCATGCGGACGGTATTCAATATGCTTGGGCCGCTCACTAATCCCGCGGGCGCGACGATCCAGGTGATGGGCGTGTACGAAGACCGCATCGTCCCTCTTGCGGCGAATGTTCTGCGACGGCTGGGGGTAAACCGGGCGCTGGTAGTGCATGGAAGCGATGGCATGGACGAGATCACGCTCACCGGGCCGACCCGGTTCGCGGAGGTGCGGGACGGCAACACCCGGATCGGGAGCCTCGAACCGCAGGACTTCGGCTTCGCCCCGGCCGCAGCAGAAGCACTGGCCGGGGGGGACCGTGGGGCGAACGCGGCGATCCTTCGCGCGGTTCTAGCAGGCGAGTCGGGGCCCACGCGAGACATTGTCCTGATGAACGCCGCCGCCGCCCTGCACATCGCGGGAGAGGCGGGAAGCTGGCGTGAGGGCGTCGCCCGCGCGGCGGAGTCCATCGCATCCGGCGCAGCGGCCGGCAAGCTGTCGGACCTAGCCGAGTTCTCCCACCGCAGCGCCTAACCCGCATCTGGAGCGGCCGAGTCCTGAAGCTCCTCTTCGAACCTGCCTATGCCACGCTGCAACGCCTCCACGACGCGTTCCGGCATCCTCTCAAAACGTTGCGCGCGGCTTCCGTACTTGCGGTAGGCGTCGCGCAGGATCTCGAGCGCCTTGCGCCGCTCGCCAGCCCGCTCGTACATGGCGGCCGCCTCCAGCTGGAACAGGTAGTTGCGCGGAAAATCCGCCCGTAGCGACTGGAACGCTTCCGCGGCCTCGCGATGCCGCTTCTCCCGGCGGTGCAGCAGCGCCAGCAGCAGGCGCGCGTCATCGCGGTTCTGATGGCCTTCGCGCGCCACCCGTGCTATCAATTCCGTACCCCGCCTCTTGTTGCCACGATTTCCGCTCAGGGCAACGAGTGCCCGCACAGGCCAAGGCAGGCTGCCCACGATGTATTCGTGCAGCCCAGCAACCAGGAGACCGTCGACAAAGTCCGGATGCCGCTTAGCGAGGCGGTAGCTCAAGCTCTTCGCGCGCCTCCCGTTGCTCAGCGCCGCAAAGTACGCCTTGCTGATCATGAATTCGTAGTTCGCCCGCAAGGCGAGAATCTGGGACAGGCCGCACAGCGCTATCCGGTCGTTCCGGTCGGATCGCAGCAAGCGCTCGCAAAGCAGCTTGCCGTCCCGGAGAGTGCTGAGAATGCGCGCACCAGCCTGTCGGTCCGGCTTCGGTTTCTCGTTCGCGTAGTAGTCCTCGTCGCCGCGGAAGGCGCTCGTATCCAGCATTCGCAATCGATCGAGTTCCAAGTACAGCTGCGCCTGAGCCAAGCGGACGTACGCACTTGGATTTCCAGGCTCCAACTCGACGAGGCGGCCGAACGAGTCGACAGCCAGCTCGTACTCCTGGTTGAAATAGTGGGCGCTCCCTGCGGCCCGATGCCGAGCGCCGCCGGCGGAGTCCGGAACACCCTGCGACAGCGAAAGAGCGGAGCCGCAGATCCAGGCCACCGCAACGGGCGCGAAACGCCTAGTGGAGCACGAGCACTTCCAGCAAAGCATCCCTCTTCAGATAGAAATGCACGGCCCGGCAGTGGGGGAACAGCAGCTCCAGCGTCCTTGTGTTGAACTCGCGTTGCATTGGGCGGCGGCTGACCTCCCGCATCGAAATCGTAGTCTGCGAGCACACCGCGCATTTGCAGACGGGAATCGACCTGTCCCGACTCTGCTCATGAAACAGGCAGAGCATGGAGCCCTTGGGCCGAATGATCGTGGACAGGTGGGCGATCGTGTGCTGCATGACTGGCTCATCGAGGTGCTGCAGAACATCCCAGGCCAGCACGGCCTGGAAGCTTCTCGGCGGAAAGTCGAGATAGCTCTTGACGAAGCTGACGGCGGCTTCCGGACCGAAACCGCCGTCCGCATTGGAGGCTCTACTCCGGACAGAGTCGAAGCAATGCAGGAGGCTGGCATAGTGCACGTGATGACCCAGCTGGCTGAGACAGTTGGGAGTCGATGCCTCCAGCGTCCCCAGGTCCAAGATGTGCTGGCCCGCGACATCCGGAAGATGCTCGAAGAAGGACTGAATCCCATGGCTGTTCCTGCCCGAGGGAGGAGCCCCCAACGGGGCGCCGTTCCCGCTCTCGGCTGGCAGGCCAGTCTCCGTGGCAGCGGCGGTCTGAGGGTCTCGCACCCGGGATGCGTTACTCCTTGCGCTCCACAACGACACGGGTACTCATCCTCCCGGCCTTGTCGCGCGGTCGCGAAGCCCTCGCTCTGTGGAAGTCCAGGGCCGCTGCCGGCCTGGGCCGCTTGTGGCTTTTGAGCGCCGGAATCGACCTGCGTCGCCGGTGTGCTCCTGAATTTCAGCAGCAGGACGATGCCGAGACCAAGCGGCAGAGCCGGACGGAACCCTCCCCATCAGGCCTTGCCAGGCTGCGACGGCGCAGGTGACGCGGGCCTGACTGCGGGCTGCGCCGACCGTTGGGGGACTGCGGCCCTTTTCGCCGGGTCCGCGGCCTGGACTGGCTTGGTGGGAACGGTGGGCGCGGGCTTCTTCGGGGCATGGATGCTGCTGCTTCCACGGAAGATGCCCCCGTCTTCGATCACGATCCATTGCGTGACGAGGCTTCCTTCCAAGCAACCGCTTTTCTTGATCTCGATCCGTTCGGCGATGTTCACCTTGCCCTGCAAACTGCCATGCAAAATCAGGGAGCGACAGTTGACATCGGCATTGACCTTGCTGTTGGCCCCGATCACCAGTTCATTTGTCGCTATGTTGATCACTCCCTCCACGATGCCGTCAATGAACAGATCCTCGTCACAATGGATCTCACCCTTCACCTTCACCGACCTGCCGAATCTCGAGGCACCGGCCCTCTTGCCTTGGGACGGTGGCGGTGACGTCGGCCGAGCTTCAGTTGGTGCGCTCATGGGAGCCTCGCGATGCACCACAGGCGGCGCGTCGTCGTCAAACGGTTCCTGGTCTTTTCGTCCCCACATAGCGTGACTTCTCTCACCTTTCTGCCTTCGCGCGAAGTACTATCAGTATAGTTGCATTTTTTGTGCGGGACCCTGCATTCGGCTGAGCCGTCAAGACTCCCCCCTTGCCGACTCCGAAGTTCCCGTCCAGAGCGCGCGCTCGGCGGCCGTCTGAACACTCGTTTGACCCACCGGAACAGATGGGATACGCTCGAGAATCCCGAGGCGGCGCAGCCCTTATGGACGCATTCGACCTGACTCGCTCCCTGATCGACATCGACTCCGTGACTCCCAACGAAGAGGAGATTGGCGACTTCCTGCACGCATATCTGGCGCCGCTGGCCGAGCGCTATGGCGGCAGGATCGAAAAGCAGGCAGTCGCGCCGAGGCGCAACAACATCTGGGTGCACTGGGGAAACCCGGACGTGGTCTTCTCCACGCACATGGATACCGTGCCCCCCTTCATCCCCTCCCGGGAAGACGACGAATACATCTGGGGCCGCGGAGCCTGCGACACGCACGGCATTGCCGCCGCCATGATCAAGGCTGTGGAAGCGCTCCTCAAGGAAGGGATCCGCGGTCTGGGCATCCTGCTGGTAGTCGGCGAGGAGATCGACGGCATCGGCGCGCTCCATGCCAACCGCAACCCTCCGCAGGTGCGCTACTTGATCAACGGCGAACCGACCGAGAATCTCCTGGCTCTCGCGTCGAAAGGCACGCTCGGACTCCGCATCCGGGCCGAAGGGCGGGCGTGCCACTCCGCCTACCCCGAACTCGGCGAATCCGCAACCGAGATCCTGCTCGACAAGCTGAACGGCCTGCGGCAACTTCAGTGGCCCTCGGACCCGCTGCTGGGAGAGACCACACTCAATATCGGAACGTTGGACGGCGGACCAGCGGCGAACATCGTCGCGGACTACGCCTCAGCCTCCGTTGTCATCCGGGTGGTCTCGGACCTCAAGGCGCTCAAGGCGCTCGCGGTGTCGGTGCTTGACGGTGTGGAGGTGGAAGTCTTCTCCTATACCCCGGCGTTGCGCATGCACCGGATCGAAGGCTTCGAGACCTCGATCGTCAAGTACACGACGGATATCCCCAAACTGAGCAACTGGGGCCGGCCTCTGCTGATCGGGCCGGGCTCGATTCACCACGCCCACACGGTCGAAGAACGCATACCCAAGCGGCAGGTGCGAGAAGCCATCGGCCTCTACGCGCAGCTCGCACGATCTCTCAAGGTCACCGAGACCGTGACGTAACTCTCGTTCAGACCGGGCCAGCAGCCACATCGGTTGGTCGGGGACTCCGCGAGCCCAAGGCGGAGCGGCCAGTATCGCCGAGGCAGGCTCATTCCGGAGCGGCTGCGAAAACGCGGAGTCAGCGACAATAGGAGGAGAGCGAGCGATGGCTGCGATGATCGATGTTGGAGTGCTGGGCGCCACGGGGATGGTCGGCCAGCAGTTCGTGTCGCAACTCCAGGGGCATCCCTGGTTCCGCCTCACTTGGCTCGGGGCCAGCGCCCGCAGCGCGGGCAAGCGCTATTCCGAGGCGGCCCACTGGAACCTGGACGGATTGGTTCCGGAGGCCGTGGCTGGGATGCTCGTGCAGCGCGCCGCACCCGGCAATGGCGCTCCTCGACTGCTATTCTCCGCCGTGGACGCTTCGGCGGCGGGCGCAATCGAACAGGCTTTCGCGCAGGCGGGCCACTACATCGTTTCCAACGCCCGCAACCACCGCATGCTGCCCGATGTCCCATTGCTCGTCCCAGAGATCAACGCCGACCACCTAGCCCTGCTTGAGAGACAGCGCCGGGAGCGCGGCTGGGACGGCGCCATCCTGACGAACCCGAACTGCTCGACCGTGGGTCTGACCCTGAGCCTCGCGCCACTGAAGCCCTTCGGCATCCGAAGCGTCCAGGTTATGACCCTGCAGGCGATCTCGGGGGCGGGGTATCCCGGGCTGCCATCGGTCGACATCGTCGCGAACGCAATCCCGTTTATCCGCAACGAGGAAGAAAAGATGGAGGCCGAAACCCGCAAGATCCTGGGCGATTTGGCCGACGGTGGAATCCGCGATCTGGCGGCCGCAATCAGCGCCCAGTGCAACCGCGTGCAGGTCGTCGACGGCCACCTGCTCTCGGTGTCCGTCCGACTCGACCGAGACCCGGGCATCGACGCCTTGCGCCGGGCCTTTGCGGAGTACCGCGGGGTTCCGCAGGAGAAAGCCCTCCCAACAGCGCCCGGCCGGCCGGTCCATCTGCTGGACGGCGAGGACCGGCCCCAGCCCAGAAAGGACGCCCTGCGGGAGAACGGCATGGCGGTGTGCATCGGCAGACTGCGCGTGTGTCCCGTGCTCAGCTACAAGTTCTCGGCCTTGGTCCATAACACCATCCGGGGCGCAGCCGGGGCGGGCGTGCTCAACGCCGAGCTGCTGTGCGCGGAAGGATTGCTGGAATCTTGAGGCAGGGCTTTCGCGTCTTCGACAGCGGCGCGCATCTCGGACGCGCCCGCCATTCGGGGCGTACCGCCACAGTCGACGGCATGCTCAGCGCGACCGACGCGGCGGGCGTCGACCGCACCTTGTTGATTCCGTTTCCGGTGGTCGAGGACTTCCGTCGCGAGCACGACGAGGTCGGCGCCGCGTTGCGCTCCCACCCCGACAGGATTGCGGGCGCCGCGTGCCTGAATCCATTCATCCGCGAGTGGGAGTTCCGAACGGAAGTGCGTCGCCGCCGCGAAGCCTACGGCTTCTGCACCCTCAAGTTCCAACCGCAGCGCCAGGGGCTCAATCCGCTGGCGGAACGCAGCGATTTCCTGTTCGAGACGGCGCTCGAAAACGGGCTGGTCTTACTCTGCCACAGGGGCGCGGGCGCGCCGTTTCGCGGATCTGTCGATCGTATTGGCTCACGCAGGCGGCGGCGTGTATGCCCTGGAATCGATCGTCGCTGCATCTGTGTGCTCGAACATTTGGATCGAGTTGTCTTCCCTAATGCCGCACGCCGTGCTTGAGATTCTCGCGCAGGTAGGCTCGGATAGACTCGTGATCGGCTCGGACCTCCCGGAGAACGTCGACAGCGAGATCAGGAAGATCTTCAGCCTGCCGATCTCGGACGAGGACAAGCGCGCCATCCTATGGGAGACAGCGGCCCGCCTGTTCGGAAGCTAACCGGGCGGGACGCAGGAGCGGCGCGCCAACGCCGCACGCACTCCGCAGGGTAATGCTTGAGTCTTGGGTGATGCGTTGGTGAATGCCAGGGTGCACGACACTATGTTTGGATTTCGGCTTGGATGCATGGGTTTTCGGCCCGTTCAGCCCAGAAGTCCTCGTAGTTGCCGCTGAGAACGCAGCAGCGCAGGGCGAGGATGGCATTGGCACCGCTGACACTCCAGTACATCCCCGAGCGCTTGAGCCGACCGACCACCGTGCGGCAGCCGGACTCCACAACTCCGGAGCCCACGCACAGGCCCTGGTGGCGGAACTCCGGGTAGCGCATGCGGCTGCGGTTCTTTTCGATGTAGTTGGCGCACTTGCCGGCTTCCTGGCAGGTGTCGGCGTGGGCGCGCAAGGTGGCGAGCCGGCCGTCGATACGGCCCTGCTCGAGGTCGGCACAGCGGGCGTCGGCCCAGGGTGCGACCAGAGCCTTGTCGTGGGCGAAGAGCGCCTTGGCGACCTCGCACAGTTTTTCCTTCGCGTGCCAGAGATCGACAATCTGGATCGCGCCGGGGTAGTCCTCTGAGGCGACTCGCCAAATCCAGCTTGCTCCGTCCCCCAGGAGGACGCGCCGGCGGGCGAGCGGGAAGCCACGTCGGTCGGCCTCGCGGCGCGTGCGCCGGGCGCACTCGGACGGGTCGGGATCGGTGTCGCGGCTGGCCGCGCTTTCGATGGCGGCGGTGTAGCTGGCCGAGCCGGGGTCGCGCACGGGACGGCCCTGGTCGTCGCGCGACTCGGCCGTCCAGACGACGACCAGCTTGACCTCGCGGGTGCAGGCGGAGCCGTCGGGCTGCTTGCCGAGTCGCCCAGCAGTCTCGCTGGCCCGGACCGGGACGCCGGTGCCGTCCACGCCGAGATACACCGTCGGGGCGGGAGGCGGCGCCGGCGCGTCCCGACCGTGCCGCTCCAGGGCGGCTATCGCGCGGCCCAGGGCCTCGGCGGTGCGCTGCACGTGCTTGGTGCCCAGCCGCACGCCGGCCAGGTCGTCGAGCAGTCCGCTGGCCTGGGCGAAGCTGACCAGCGCAGCGGCCGCACCGGTCATGCGGGCCACGCCCGGCGAGAGGTCGGTGCGGGCCATGCCCAAGGCCCGGTCGCGCGGGAAGAAGCCGTGATGGCAGTCCGGGCAGTGGTAGTAGGAACGCTGCCGGGTCCGCGCGCCCAGGACGGTTTCGAAGGTCTTGGCGCGGCGGCCGGCATAGTGTGCCGTCTGCCCGCAGGGGCAAGGCTGGGTCGGACCGCTGTGATCGCTGCGATCGTCGTTGAAGCGCCGTTCGACCGCCCGTGCGGCCAGTGCGAGGGCGCACTGCCGCAGACGGCTCTCCAGGGCCTCGCAATCGACGGAGTCGGCGGCTCCGGGAGCTACGAAGCGGGCGATCTCGGCTGCGATGGCGGGGACGAACTCCTGCGCGCAGGCTTTTTTTGGGGGATTATATCGCTGAGTAACGAAAAGCCCGGAAAAACCGGCGTTTCGGGTTGATTGTCTCGTTACTTTCATGTAGAATATAGGTGTGGCAAAGGCACCCGGAAAATCAAGTCGCAAGGGCATAACTCTCAAGCAATTGTTGAAGCAATTCCCCGATGATTCAGCGGCCGAGCGCTGGTTCATCGAGCAGCGCTGGCCCGAGGGTATTTGCTGCCCGGATTGCGGCTCGCTCAATGTTCAGACGGGCTGCAGACATCCCAGAATGCCGTTCCGCTGCCGGGAGAAGGTGTGCTCGATGCAGTTCTTCAGCGTCAGAACCGGTACTGTAATGCACCGGTCCAAGATCGGTTATCAGGACTGGCTGATCGCCTCGTTCCTTGTCATGACGAGCCTCAAGGGAGTCTCGTCCATGAAGCTTCACCGCGATCTCGGCATCACGCAGAAGACGGCGTGGTTCCTGGCCCAGCGGTTGAGGATTTCGATGTTCCGGGACGGCGGGCCGTTCTCAGGACCCGTGGAGGTGGACGAGACGTACATGGGCGGGAAGCGGAAGAACATGCCCAAGTCGAAGCGCGAGGAAATGACCGGACGCGGAGCGGTCGGCAAGACGGCTGTGGTCGGGGCCAAGGACCGAGCCTCCAACAAGGTCACGGCCAAGGTCGTCACCTCGACCGACAAGGAGACGCTGCAAGGATTCGTCGAGGATCATGCGGGCGAGGGCGCAACGGTCTATACCGATGACGCGAGCGCCTACGAGTCGCTGAAGTTCGACCATGACACGGTGAAGCACTCGCTGGAGGAGTACGTCAAGGGCGACGTTCACACCAACGGCATCGAGAGCCTTTGGAGCCTGCTCAAACGCGCCCACAAGGGGACGTTCCACAAGCTGAGCCCGAAGCATCTGGACCGCTACGTTCAGGAGTTCGCAGGCCGTCACAATGTCCGCGAGATGGACACGATCGAGCAGATGAAGTCCCTTCGCAACGGCATGGAGGGCCGGAGGCTGACGTACAAGGCGCTGATCAAGGACAACGGCCTGTCCTCGGGAGCGAGGGCCGCGTGAGCCTTCTCGGACTCGCGAAGCAACCAGTCCCAATCCCGGCCCGCTCCCTCCCGCTTCGCTACCCCGACCGCCATCTGATGGCCATCGCGAACTGGAAGAACCAGACGATCTGGACGGGTGACAATCTCGACGTGATGCGCGGCATGAACAGCGAGTCGGTGGACCTGATCTACCTGGACCCGCCGTTCAACTGCAACTCGGTCAAGGGGACAATGGATCAGTATGACTAGGAAACCCGAACCCCCGATTGTGGACTTGCCTGAGCAGTCCTATCAGCCCAGCGTGGCGGAATTGCGCGAGACTATTCGCCTGCCCGGAACGTTCGAGGACGCGATCAAGGCGCTGGTCAGCCCGGTAAAGGTCCGTCGAATTCCGATACGGAAATGGAGATCCCGGAAGTAACTGGAAACAAATAGTTTCCGGGCTTTTCGTTACTCAGCGATATAATCCCCTTTTTTTGGGGCGACCGCTGGGCGGTGGCCGGGTCGGCGCTTGGGAGCCGGGCCTCGGAGAGTTGCTCGCTGACCTCGATCAGTTCGCCCGTCAGGCGGCGCAGACGCTGGCATGCGGCGACTTCGGCGCGCACAGTCTCGGCCTTCTGGGCGGAGAGGGAGCGGGTGGTCTGTTTGCCGTCGGAGTAGAACACGAGCCGGAAGTAAGGGCCGTGACCGCGATCGCCCTCCTGCTGGCAATGGCAGGCGGGGCGGCCGCACTTGGTGTGGATTTCGATCACAGATCCGGGGCGCAGATCCCCGATGGCGCTGATGCTGGCCAGGATACTGGCGCGTCTTTGCTCGAGGGCACCGATGGTTGAAGAGGGAGGAGTGGGGGCGTCCATGTCTTGACAATATCACCCGTCAAGACATGGACGGTCAACAAGGACGGGAACACAAGGAGTTCCAAGGTCAGTTCCCCTAAATCAGGCTGGGATCAAAATGATGTCGTGCACCCTGAATGCCATGGTGATTTGCGACCCGTTGCGCCCTCTGCGATACTAGGAGCGCTCCGGTCAAGGGGTTCGTAGCAGGATTTGCATGGCGAAAGAAGAGGGTATCGAGGTCACTGGCACGATCATCGAACGCCATCCGGGCGGCATCTTCAGCGTAGAGCTCGACGACAAGCACAAGGTCCTGGCCCAGATCGCCGGCAAGCTCCGCAAGCACCGCATCCGCATCCTGACAGGCGACCGGGTCAATGTCGAACTCTCCCCGTACGACCTCACGCGCGGACGGATCGTCTACCGTTACCGCAGTTAGATTCCGGTCGGTCGCCTTGCCCACGGGGAGTCGCTACCTTCATCGAAGCTTGGCTTGGCGGAGAGTCGCCGCTTCGATCCGCATTCTGTGGGCGTTGTGGCGGGCGGGGTGAGAATGACCTGGTAAGTGTTGGGTGAAGGTGAAGGTCGTGTTCCTGACGACACCGGTGGCGAAGTTGTTTGGTGGAGGAACCAGACAGTCATGAGTGTTTACACAATCGTCATTGAAAAGGATGCAGACGGCTACTTCGTGGGTAGCGTTCCGGCACTCCCGGGCTGCCACACCCAAGCGAAATCGATTGACCAGCTACTCGAACGGATGCAGGAGGCGATCGAAGTGTGGCTCGAGGCCGCTGGAGAGCGAACCCCGAGACCACGGGAGTTGGGGGGAACACAGACACTAGCGGTGTGACAAGACTCCCGCGACTCCAGGGTGTCGTTCTCGTCCAGGCGATTAAGCGAGCCGGGTTCGAAGTTGTCAGGCAGCGAGGTAGCCACGTGTTCCTGAGACATGTAGACGGGCGAACTACCGTAGTTCCTGTTCACTGCGGTGAGACGATAGGGGTCGGCCTGATGTGCAAGATCCAGGAATGATTTGCAGCAGAGTCTTGATCAGTCCGTCCGACTCCTCACGAAACGATGACTTCAGGGAGCGATGGCCAGTGAACTGGACTGCTACTCGATAGCGGCGGCCGGGCGATAGGAGGATCCACCTCGGCGTAGCTGGATTTCTCTGTCCTAACCAGTCTTCGAACATCCTCGCTTGCCGGGAGGCTCCCGTTGTAAGAGCTTGGACTCGCTGCTCGTGGCGCGTTCCATCCCATCTCGTAACGGAGGGTTCCCGTGACAACCCTTCGACAGCGCATGACGCGGGACATGCGGGCGTGCAACCTGTCCCGGCGCAGGCCGCCCGCATACCTGGCAAGTCACCCTCTCCGCCGGGCAGTCCGTGGCCTCCATGCCCCAGCTCATGGCCGCCCTCGGCACTGATGTCCGCCAAACGGCCCTGCGCAAGCTCAAGCCGTTGCGCCACCTCATCAGCCACTCCCATCGCGGCGGCCTCTACTCTCAAGAGGAGTCCGCCGCCTTCGATGTCGACGGCCTGTGGTCGCTCGGCGTCGCCAGCTTCTCCCGGCACGGAACATCGCTCGCCACTGCCGTAGCGCTGGTGCGAAATCCCGATGCCGGCTTCTCCGCCATCGAACTCGACGCGCTGTCTCGCAGTGGCCTGCAAGGACCCCTTGCGCAAGCTCGCTCGCCATGGACGCCTCGCCCGAGAGTCGGTCGACTGCAAGCTCCTCTACTGCACGAGCGATCCGCAGCGCCGAGCGGGGCAGTTCCGCCGGCTCCCGGCTGGCGCTGTTCGCCAGCCTGCCCGACGAGAGGCGGTGGCGATTGCACGCGGGCCGGGCACTACAACCTCCAGCACGCCCGGTGCAGCCCCAACCGCACCCAGGCCGCCATCGCCCACTATCCCTCGGGCTGTCCGAAGTGAAATACGCCCTTCCCCGTTTGGTGGCGGGATTCGATTCTCCTTGTGGAACAAAGTTAGGTAGGACTGCAGGACATACTGAGGGAATCCGATCGAGCATCGCGTCTTCAGTGAAATCAGCAAGTAACTGGGCCGGGTACCCGCTCGAAACCTTCGAACTCACCATCAACGACATCAACACCACCACGACCGGGCTCAGCGTGTGAGCCCTTCGGATCACAAAGACCTACGAGACCGGCATCAAGAGCAGTGACGAGCAAATGGAGGCCCTCAACCTGACCAAGAATCGACACCAGCCACGCTGGAACTACGCCGTCTCGCCAACGGCGAATAAGGAAGTTCTTTTGGGCCAGCCCTTGGTGTGGCCGGTGCTTGAAGAAAGGTGTTGTTGACATACCGCCTTAATCTCGACCAGCGTGCCGCGCCACGATGGACCGTCGACGGATTTCCGCCTGCACCCGCGCTACGCTGATCTCCATGACCCTGTACGTTCTCCGCCACGCCATCGCCGAAGATGCCGGGCCCGGCCAGCCGGATGCGACCCGTCAGCTTACGGAATTCGGACAGGACAAAGCCCGGCGTGTTCTGTCTCACGCGCACCGGATCGGAGTGCGGCCCAGTTCCGTGTTGACCAGCCCCTATGCACGCGCCGCGCAAACCGCCTTGATCGCGTGCGAGGAACTGCGCTTCCCTGGCCAGGCCCTTGAAACCCAGGCCCTCGTGCCTTACGTGAACGTGTTCGATCTCTGGGCTACACTTCGCAGTCCCGCCAGGACCGGGGACTTGCTCGTCGTGGGCCACAACCCGCAGCTGAGCTCCCTGGTCGCTTGGCTGATCGGCGCGCGCGCGGACGCGGTATGGCTCAAGAAGTCAGGCCTCGCCGCGCTGGACGTTGCGTCGTCGGGCGCGCAGCCGCACGCGATCCTGTCCTGGCTTCTCACTCCGAGAGCGGTGGGCAGCTGAGGTCTTCCCCACGGGGCTCTGGACGACGCGACTCGCACGCAGCAAGCCCGATGTTGGATTCTTTCGCAGCGCTGTATCGTCCATTCGGACGCTACTTTCGCAGCCGGCGGCTACGCCGCTTCGTGCGCAGGTTCAACGTGGAGTCGTCCACGACCGTTCTCGATCTGGGTGGAAGCGAATTCTACTGGCGATGGTGCGACGTCCGGCCCCAGGTCACTGTGGTCAATCTAGCGGAACGCGACCTGCGGCGCGAACGCCTGCCGTGGGTCCGAGCCGACGGCCGCAAGCTCCCGTTTGCCGATCATTCCTTCGACATCGTCCATTGCAATTCCGTCCTCGAGCATCTGCCGGACGAGAGCAGCCGCCGGGCCATGGCCCGGGAGATCGCCCGCGTGGGACGCGCCTACTGGGTTCAAACACCCAACCGCCGGTTCCCCGTGGAGCCGCATACGCTGACCCCAGGCTTCCACTTCCTTCCGCGATGCTGGCAGGTTCACTTGGCTTGGAACTTCACCATCTGGGGCTGGCTGCAGCGCCCCAGCTCCGAGGAGGCGCGCGGCTTCATCGAGAACATCCAGTTGCTCACAGCCGACGATCTGCGGCGCCTCTTTCCCGAGGCTACGATCGAGCGGGAGCGCTTCGTCAGCCTGACCAAGTCCGTCACCGCCGTCCGAAAACGATGAAGAAACTCCACTCTCCGAGGCGAGCGCCCGGTCCAGGCGCTCGTCCGAACCCAGGCCGCTTCAGCTACGCGACGGCCTGCGTCGCGTCGCCGAAGAACCGCTCAGACGGATACGTTTACGCAACACCCATCGCCGGGCAGCGAAACCCCGTGGAGGGCCAGCGGCAGTTACGGGCTCCCATACCTGCGGGATGGAGGCCTCCTGGAAAGTATGTCCCAGGCCCCGCCGCCAGTCGGGTTGGCGGGGCGCTGCGCAGCGCCGAGGACTAGCCGAGCTGGTCTCCCGGGGATTGCGATCGAGCAAGGGCACGTCGGCGTCCGTACCCAGTCAAGCACCGAGGTCGGCAAGGAGTGCCGGCAGTCCGCACACGGAGTCGAGCACCCAATCCGGACCTTCCGCTGATTCCAGGTCACTTTCGCGGAACTTGCCGGTCCGGACCAGAGCTGCCTGCAGACCGGCTCGCTTCGCTCCGAGCGCGTCGGCTTGCAGGTCGTCGCCGATCATCAACAGTTCGCTCGGGGCTAAGCGCAGGATTTCGGCCGCTTGCCGGAAGAACTCGGTCGCGGGCTTCCCCAACACAACCGCCTTGAGACCAGTCGCGCATTCCAAAGCGGCGACGAAGGGCGCGACGTCGAGGTTGGCGCCTTCGCCCGATTGCCAATAGCGTGTCATGCCCAAGGCGATCAGGCTCCGTTCCCGATCCGCGTGCAGCAGCCGGAAGGCGCGGTTCAAGGTGGCATAGTCCCAGCACGGGCCGAGGTCGCCAATCACGACGTAACGCAAATCCAGACTGTCGGCCGCCGCTTGCGCTTCCAGGCCCGCGAACTCAGCGCGGGTCGCCTCGGGGACGAACAGCGCCGCCCGACCAGGCCCGCGGGCGCGCATCCATGCCGCCGCCGCGACCGGAGGCGTCCAGATTTCTGCAAGCTGGACCCCGATGCCGAACCGCGCCAGCTTGGCGGCCAAGGCGGAGCGCGGACGGGATGTCGTGTTGGTGACGAAGAGAGTGGGAATACCCCACTGGCGTATCGTTTCGACCGCCTCTCGTGCTCCTGGAATCGGCTCTTCGCCGTTGTAAAGGACACCGTCCAGGTCAAAGAGCACCCCGCGGATCATGCGTCCCAGGCTAGCGTACGCACACAACGCGGTCGCCGCCGAAGGCGGCGGCAGCGGCGGGGCCGCTGCTACACTGATCGTTACGCTACCAGAGACCCAATCCCATGTCTCATCCGCTCAAACATGCAAGCGCAACGATCACGGACGGCCGCGACCGGGCTCCGGCCCGCTCGATGTTCAAGGCGATCGGCTTCAACGACGACGATCTCGCCAAGCCGATCATCGGTATCGCCAACACCTGGACCGAAACCATGCCCTGCAACTTCAACCTGCGGGACTTGGCCGTCAAGGTCAAAGCAGGCGTGCGCGCGGCGGGCGGAACTCCCATGGAATTCAACACTATCGCCATCAGCGACGGCATCACCATGGGCACCGAGGGCATGAAGGGATCCCTGGTGAGCCGCGAAATCATCGCCGATTCGATCGAACTCACCGCACGCAGCTACATGTTCGACGGTTTGATCACGCTAGTGGCTTGCGACAAGACGATCCCGGGTGGCGCGATGGGGCTGGCCCGCGTGAATGTGCCGTCCGTGCTTCTGTACGGAGGCTCCATCCTGCCAGGCCAGGTCGGGGGCGTCGACATCACGATTCAGGATGTGTTCGAAGCCGTGGGTGCGCATGCCGCAGGCAAGATCAGCGACGAGGAGCTGCTGGCCATCGAAGACCATGCCTGCCCGGGAGCGGGAGCGTGCGGAGGGCAATACACGGCCAACACCATGGCCACGGCCATGGAGGTCATCGGCATCTCGCCCATGGGCACGGCCAGTATCCCGGCCGTCGATCCGCGCAAGGAAGATGCCGGCTACCAGGCAGGCTTGGTCCTGATGGAGGCGCTGAAGGCGAATCTGCGCCCACGCGACATCATGAACCGCGAGGCGTTCGAAAACGCAGTCGCGAGCGTGGCCGCGACGGGAGGTTCGACCAACGCGGTCCTGCACCTTCTCGCTCTCGCCAGGGACTGTGAGGTCGAATTGGGCATCGACGACTTTGATGCGATCAGCGAGCGCACGCCGCTGTTGGTCGACCTCAAGCCCGGCGGCAGGTACGTGGCGGCCGATGTCGACAAGGCGGGCGGCATCCAGCTCATCGCCAAGAGGCTCGTCGAAGGCGGTTACGCGGACGGAAGGCAGAGAACCGTGACCGGCGCGACTCTCGCGGAAGCCAGCTCGAGCGCACGCGAGACGCCCGGCCAAGACGTTATCCGCGCTGTGGGAAACCCGATCAAGCCAACAGGTGGACTCGTGATCCTGAAAGGCAACCTGGCTCCCGAGGGTGGTGTCGTGAAAGTGGCCGGCAGCGGTCACCTGCGCCACCGCGGACCCGCCAAGGTTTTCGAAAACGAGGAAACCGCCATGCAGGCGGTCACGGGAGGAAGGATCGGGGACGGAGACGTAGTCGTGATTCGCTACGAAGGGCCGGCGGGCGGACCCGGCATGCGTGAAATGCTCGGTGTCACCGCAGCCATTGTCGGAGCGGGCCTAGGGGAGACGGTCGCACTGCTGACCGACGGCCGCTTCAGCGGCGCCACGCGCGGCCTCATGGTCGGACACGTGGCTCCGGAAGCCGCCCGAGCAGGCCCGATCGGCGCGCTGCGGAATGGCGATACGATCGTGATCGATTGCATGCGGCGCAGACTCGATGTCGAACTCGACGAGCAGGAGATCGCTGATCGGCTCGATGCCTTGCAACCACGTCCCGCTCGCTACGCATCCGGCGTATTCGCTAAGTACGCCAAGCTCGTGTCGTCTTCATCCCAGGGAGCCATCACACACCCGTTCTGACCCTGGCTTGGTGCGGAACGGGCGATTCCTCCGCGTGGCGCTTGAGGAGGTCGGCGATCCTGTTGCGATTGTTCGGGACGCTGACGGGAGCGTTGCCGAACTCCGAACGGATCCGTTGCCCCGACGGTGTCTCCAGCTGTCCGGAATGGTAGCGATAGACGTAGTCCGGGTCCTTGAGAAGGTGCCCCGTCAGGATTGCCGCCACGTCAGCCGAAGGCTTGATCACGCCCGCGCGCACCAGCTTCCGGATCCCCGCAAGCGTCGCCGCCGAGGCGGGCTCGCAACCGATTCCGCAGCGCCCGATCACCGCCTTCGAATCCGCAATCTGCTGCTCCGTCACCGACTCGACAAGACCATGAGAAATCTGGACTTCCGAGGCGGCCTTGCGCCAGGACACGGGCGACCCGATGCGGATCGCGGTCGCCAAGGTCTCGGGCTCCGGGACAGCTTGCAGCTCGCCGCCGACCCGGTATTGACGGAAGAATGGGGCGGCCCCCGTGGCCTGGATGACAGCGATTCGCGGTAGGGAATCGATCAACCCGACCTCACGCAGTTCGCGCAGGCCCTTGCCCAGCGCGCTGATGTTCCCGAGGTTGCCTCCAGGCAAGACGATCCAGTCGGGGACACGCCAGCCACGTTGTTCCAGCATCTCGATGACGATCGATTTTTGCCCTTCAATACGGAAGGGGTTGATCGAGTTGAGCAGGTAGATCCCTAGTTCATCAGCCAGGTCGCGGACGAGCGCAAGGATCCGATCGAAGTTAGCCTCCACTTGGATCGTCAACGCCCCGTACTCGAGAGCTTGTGCAAGTTTTCCGGAGGCGATGTTTCCGGCGGGCAAGAAGACGATCGCCTGCATCCCGGCAGCGGCGGCGTAGGCGGCCATGGAAGCCGAAGTGTTGCCCGTCGACACGCAGCCTACCCGACGCATGCCGAGGATCCTGGCTTGGGTCGCCCCGGCTGTCATGCCGTTGTCCTTGAACGATGCCGTGGGGTTGTAGCCCTGGTGCTTGAACTGAAGGCTTTCGAGGCCCGCGTACGATGCGGCGGCCGGGGCGTCGAACAGCGGTGTGTTGCCTTCCGGCAGCGTCACGATCCTGTCCAAGTCCTCGGCGAACGGCAGCATCTCTCGGTAGCGCCAGACCCCGCTCACATCGATCTTGGCCGGGCTTGCGCGGCGCCCCAGCCACAGCTCTCGGAGGCGGCCGACGTCTAGGTCCGAGAACTTGTTGACGACCTCCAGCAGGCTGCCGCAGGCGCCGCAGGTGTAGATGACTTCGTCGAGGGCGTAGCACTGCCCGCAGCCTGGATCGAAGCAAGCGAGGCGCGCGGACATGGCAACCTGCCCTCATCCTATCAGCGCCCGCGCGAGACTCGGGCCGCGCAGGCTGCTCTGCTGCTCGAACGCCAGCGGCTTGCTCACCCGTGTGCTGAGCGGGGGAACCTTGAGAACCGTATCCGCAACATCTCTCCCTGGAATTGCCCGTGACAGCAAACGCGGAAGCTGCGCCAAATGCTCCCGTCGCTCCTCCGCCGATTGGAGAGACGCCGACCTAGCCTGCTGCAGACTGCCCGCGAACCGCGCCCCCTCCGACCGCTGGGGCGGGTCCCACTCCCACTGCGGCCCTGGCAACGCCGAGACTGGCCTCTGGACAAGCCCTGAAAGCGCCTTGCCTGCCGGAGCCACGTACAACGAGCGCTGCGGGTTGAGCCGCCTCCCGCTCGCGCAGCCCCCAGGCCAGTCGATGCCTCGACAACTCGCCTCGCTGCAACGACCCTCGCAACCGCCGCTGCGACTCCGGGTTCAGCATCCGCTGCCCGATCCACACCCTGTCTCTTCTCTTGGAGAGGTGCGCTCCGAGCGCAATGAGTGGTGGTCGCTTCAGGTCATCGTTACCACAGTACGCCGAACACTATAATGCCCGATGCGGCCACCATGAGCGTGGCCCAAAGAGTCGGCTCGGCCCACCAAGGAACCGGCCGCCCTCGGGCCGCGAAGGGCGACGAAGGACTGGCGGTAAGTGCTTGTCGCAAATCGGCCATCCAGCCCGACGAGTGAACCGCTTGCTGGGCATCCGGCTTGGCCGAGCCCAGCAGCAGCGTTGTGACGAGCATCGAGGTGGCGGTGATTCCCGCGCTCCATAGAAACGCGGCAAACCGTTCCGTGAACCAGAAGGGCAGCAGACCGGGCGCCTCGGCAGTGCCTCCCAAGTTTGATGCCGCGAGTCCGTAGATCGAACCGGCGATCAGCCCCACCAGCCCGCTCCGTCGATGCACCCGGGTTAACGCGCCCATCAGATAAACGGTCATCAGCGGCGTAACGAACACGCTGGTGATCCGCACGAAGAAATCAACAATGTTCGACGCGCGAAGAATGAACGGGACGTAGGCGAATGACACGGCTACGATGACGATCGTAGCCGCGCGGCTCACAGCAAGATAGTGGCGGTCACTCGCCCCGGTAACGAGGAACCGGCCGTAGATGTCGCGCGTGAAAAGGGCCGAAAGAGCGGCTCCGGTGCCTTCGAACGTGCTCACTGTCGAGGCTATCACCCCGGCCACGACGATTCCTTTCAGACCGTTGCCCAGATACTGATCGACCAGCATTGGGTAGATCATGTCCGGCTCTGTCAGCCCCGGCACGAGAGCCTTTCCGAACAGCCCCAGCGTACTGCTGAAGTAACTGGAGAATATGATCAGGCTGCAGCCTACGACCACGCTCAGCTTCAGGTCCCACATTGAGCGGGCCCCGAACATTTTCATGGTCTGCGTGTGGTTCACCACGAAGTATCCCGTAGAGATCAAGCACCAGCCGATGACGACCACGACCGCGGGGCTTCGACCGGAGCGCAGCCCGCCTATGCGCAAGAGCGTCTCAGCTTGGGCGGGACCTTCCTGGCGCAGCAGGGCCTCGGTGAGGCCGTGCAGTCCCCCGACTTCCTGCCAGATGACCAGCCACAGCACGGACGTAGCCGTAAGCATCATCACGCTCAGCAATACGTCTGTACCGGCGACAGTCTTCAGGCCGCCCCATGCGGAATACAACGTCGTTCCGGCGGCCAAGAGCAGTACGGGAAGCCATGCAGTCTGCGAGTCGAGATGCACGACCTCGGTAAAGATAAGGTGCAAAGCCACGGCGATGGTGGCCAGCACGCTCGTGCGGTACTGGATCTGCACCAACGCGCTGGTGACCCGCATGCCCGGCCCGTAGCGGGTCTCAAGATACTCAGCATTCGTAAATAGGCCAGTTCGGTACATGGACGGCACGACGAAAAAAGCCGCGGCCAAGCCGCCGACACCAATTCCAAAAACGAGGCCGCTGATCATTACCAGGCCGTCTTGGTAGGTGGCGCCGTTCACGGCGATGTACTCGCCGCCGTCGACACTTGTAGCGAACATCGAGCAGCCAACCAGCCAGAACGGCAGGCTGCGGCCGCCCAAGAACCAGTCCGCGTTGGTTTTGGTCTTGCGTGACCGGGCCCCAGCAAAGCCGAAGACTAAGACCATCAGGCCCGCCACGATGAACCAGTCGAGATGTGTCATGGTGCCTTAGCCGTGTACGAAAGCGTTGCGAGCCCACCGACAGGAAGAGCGTTGTGTGCAGCTGCTTCGCTCTCAAGGCCGAGCACTCGTCACCCTCGCATGGCTTCTATTTGCGCGCGGGATCGCATGGACCCTGGCGTTGAAGCCCAACAGCGTGGAATGAACCATCGGAGGCGAGCCGCTCTCCGACCGACAACGCCTCCGTCGCAGACCTTACTCTTCATAGATTAACTGACTTCGTGATTTGGTGATTATCCAGAGCCACAAGCGCTTGAATAGCAGCGTGATACAGGTTCCCTCGGGCCGCATTTGTCACGACAGGATTGGGCGTCGCCCACTCGGGATCGAGCCGTCCTTGTGCGCACTGGGTGCAGTTCCGGCTCGACTCGGGCGCCTGCGCCAGGGCGGATGCTTCGGCGTCCGGCCGGGCATCCCGCCGGCACACGATGTGCTCTCGGTTCGGCGCGCGCAGCGTCGTCACGAGGCACACCCAGCGAGCTTTCGGCGGAGGATGGTCCAACTGTCGCGGTAGCCTTGGGCCGCCTGACACGTGTGCGGCAGCGCATGCCCTGGTAGGCGAGCACGGCCGGAGGCGTCCGGACTCGACTGGCCTTGGTGTGCCAGATCGGACGCAGCCCGGTCTGGGCCTTCCGACTGCGGAAGGTGGCTTCCGATAGGTCCGCAAAATTCGCTCCAGATCCGAGTCCCCTTGGCTGGTGCGCCGTGCGTACGCGCCGGCCTTGGCGTCGCCGCTGGAGCCCCTCGTGCAGCGCTTGGAACTCCGCCTCGAAGCGTTCCCGATGCTTCTCCAGCATGGCGTCTTCGTTATGCTGGCGCTCCTCGCTCCAGATGCACAGAAGGCTCTCGTTTCCTTCTGGGCTCCCGACCTTGGACTGCCGACCCTGAGGGGGCGGGAACAAAAGGTTCGGCATGGTTTCGGGCGGGGCTTCTCTCCCACGGCGCACCGTGACCAAGGGATAGCTGCGGATTCCGGGCGAAAGTGAACACCAGTTCCCCGTGAAACGCTCATGATCGGCACCGCGCTCAACCCGACATCGTCAAATGTCTCTATAGCGGCGCGCTGTCAAGCCCGATTCGCGCCGTAGCTGCCTTGCAGCAGTTCGTACTTCGCGAAGCGCGAGAGATGGAAGCGCGAGATGTCGATCGTGGTCGCCTTTCCGTCCAGAACTTCCTCGGCCATCAACTCTCCGATCGAGGGGCCGAT
This sequence comes from Bryobacterales bacterium, assembly GCA_965218615.1. GTDB lineage: Bacteria > Acidobacteriota > Terriglobia > Bryobacterales > UBA6623 > VXMF01. Next base: position 1,664,374 of record CBDCLH010000008.1, on the reverse strand, counting down.
CTTGAAGCCGTGACCGCTAAAGCCGGCGCACATATGAAACCCTTCGACGCCGTCAACCGAGCCGAGAATCGGATGCCAGTCCGGTGTCACGTCATAGAGTCCGGTTTGTGCGTTAATCAGCAGAGCCTTTTCGAAGGACGGGAAGCGCTCGACAAATAGCGCACTGGCGTCTTCGATAAATTCAATGTCCGCTGATTCTTTGAAGCGATCGGGGTTAACGAATTCATACTCCTTCGGGAAACCTCGGCCGAGCAGCGTGTGGGTCGGCCCCATAGGCCGATAGTAGATCGCTTTGCAGGCGTCCGAAATGGCCATCTTTGGCGGACCACCGACATCACGGGTTTCCAGGATTATCTCCTCTTCACGGGTCACTCTAATAGGAACATCGATGCCGACCCACTGCGCGATGACGTGAGCTCAGGGGCCGCCTGCGTTGACGACCACGCCCGTAGAGATGTCGCCCTTTGCTGTCCGCACTCCCTTGACCACGCCATTGTCCATGATCAGGCCCGTGGCCTGAGTCGTCTGGCGTAACTCGCCGCCTAGGTCTCGAAAACGATTGACGTAGGAATACGTGGTGTCGTGGGGATCGGCGTACCCCGATCCGGGCTCATACACGATCTGATGCACGTCCGAGAGATTGGCGCGCGGTTCGAGTTCATGAAACTCTTCTTTCGAAATAATCCGAGTATCAACCCCGAGGCTCTGCTGCAGAGCAACATTTCTTGCAAAACCCTCCTTCACATCCTCGGGAACGAGAAAGCCGTAACCACTGTTGACGAAGCCGGCGCTTCCGCCGATGATCTCGTTGAAGTGCTGGAAGATTTCGCCCGACCGCTTCACCATACGGATCAACTCTTCGCTCGAGTAATGTTGGCGGACGATGGCCGCCGAACGTCCGGTCCCGCCGGAGGCGAGCAGGTATTTCTCAACCAGGATGACCTTCTTCATGCCCCGTCTGACAAGGTTATAGGCTGTGCTCGCACCGTTGACATCGGCGCCGATTACGACTGCATCTGCGGTATTCATGACTGAAGCCTCTCCTTCCTCGCGTTCCCGAATAGTGCGATCACTGAGTACTAATCAATCGATCCCGTGCCCTGCGGCCTACACTGCTGTCGACGGCCTTTCACAATTAACCGGACCCGCGAAGCGTCTCGAGGAGTCTGACGCTGGTATCGGCAAGGATTCCCGCTGAACCCCGCCCGAAGGGAGTGATCCCCACTTCGTAACCGCCGACGTCGAGGGCTTCGTCGGTTGGGAGGTAGCAGAGGAAGTGGCCACCCATCGAATAGCCGCAGAACAGTGTGGTCGGAAACGGCGATTGCTTCTTCACGGCCATGCCGATGTCGCAGAAAGGTTCCAGCGGCGTAAGAACCAGGGCGGCCTCGCCGAGCCCGATGCCATGCACGGGGATGTCGACCGCGCCTTTCTGGGAGAGGCGTTGGGCCCGCTGCAACTGCAGGGCGGCCCGTTTGACTCGATAGTGTAGGTCCTGAATCTCCTGCGGATTGCCTCGCTCGTGCGCCTGATGGAGCCGTTCTTCGAGGCGGTCGTATTGACTTTGCAGCTTCTCGGTCGGCTCGACTGGGTGCCGAACCAAGGGAGCGACGGCGGTTCCCGTGCGGATCTTGATCCCCTCATCGAGTTGATTCCTCCAACGGAAGGTCCCGAGCGATGCTCCGGACTCCACGACTTGGTCGAACTCGAAATCTCCGCCGCGCGTGCGAATGCCCTCGGCCACGCGACAGACTTCGTATCCTAGACGTGCGCCGGCGCGCCGGTAGACGGCTAGATCGCCGGTGAAGCCTTCCACCGGGCCGATGTCGGCCGCCGCCCCCTGGAGGAACAGACTCACTCCGCCGAGGTTCCGGTCCACGACCCTTTTCATGGCCCCGGGGTAATCCGGCGTGATCTTGTCGTTTTCGTGGCCGGTAATCGTGGGGTGCATGGCGAAGTTCACGATCGTCGCGATCGGGTCGCCTTGCTCGTCGTCGACGCGGAGCACAATCACATCCCGATCAACCGGTCCGTGCGGGTCGTTGCCAGTGATGATGCGTCCATCCTCGAGGCTCTGTCTGCGATTGACACCCAGGTCGCTGGCGCCTTGCCCCCAACCGATTTGAGCTGGGCGTACGCATTCTTTGGCTGCCAGCGCCGACTGAGCAATCCGTGATGCAAGACCTTCCCGGTATCGGAGGAATAAGTCCCGGCCCTGCTTCATCCAGGGAGTGTCGTGGAGCAGGACCGCCGAATGTGTGTGGGTCCAAGTCACGTAGACCCGATCGAGCGCCAGTGTCAGCTCGGAGGAAACCTCTTGCCGGACTTCGAGGGCGAGGTCTTCGGGCAGGGTGGCGACATCGAGGTTCAGCAGGACAAGATCCGTCTCGCCGTCGGAAAGATACAGCGCCGTGGAGTACAACTCCATGTCGACGCCCGATGCCACCTCGTGTGTGGCAGCGCCCCAGTTCAAGTGGGGCGAACCGACAGGCGGCGTAATATCGGAGCGCGCCGCGCCTGCGCGAATGGTGCGGCGCACCGTCATCGGCTGGCCCACTGCCCTGGAACCTGTGAATGGCGGGCGGTCACGACCGGCCCCCGAGTTCTCGCGTGGCCTGGAGATCGACGCAACGCTCTTCGGAATTGATGACGACGCCATAGACCTCTCTTGCACGAGTCTCGCTCACTTTGCCGTCAACGACGTCCCTCAAGACGGCCGCAGCGTCCCGTTCAGAGACAGGGCCATAGCCTCCGCCGCCGGGCGTGCGATAGCTGATGACAGAGTCGGGTGGGAGCTGTAGCGTGATCTTGGAGGGCAGCTCCCGGTTTTCCTCGTCGGGGTTGAGGACGTACTTCGAGGGGGCGCCGCTGCCGCCCCCGAACAGGCCCCAAGGAGCGAACTTGCGATTGTCGGAGAACACGGTCAGGGTGGCGTTGTGATCCGGAAACGCCCAATCGCGCCTCACGCCGAGGCCACCGCGATAGCGGCCAGGTCCCTCCGAATCGGGAATGAGTTCATAGCGTGTGATCATGAACGGATAGTTGTTTTCCGTTTCCTCAATGGCGGAGTTTTCTGTGTTCTGAATGTGACTCTGCACGGCATCCATGCCGTCTTTCGTCGGGCGGGCGCCGTAACCACCGGCCATGGTTTCGATGAACGTGTAATACTCGCCGCCGCGCGGGTCGCGCCCACCGCATGCCATGTGGCAGTTAATACTCTTGGTGCTGGCCATGACGCGGGTGGGCATGGCGTCGGCAAGGGCTCGAAACGTGAGGTCGCACAAGCGCATGGCGACTTCCCAACCGCCGACGACTCCGACCGGGGCTTGCGCGTTGACGACCGTACCTTTGGGAGCGGTAACGTCGATCAGGCGGTAGAAGCCTTCGTTGGTTGGCACGTTGGGATCGATGAGGCACTTGATGACATAGGCCAGCGGTGAGTACGTCTGTGTCAACGTAGCGTTCATCGGGGAGCTTCGCTGCGGGTCCGAGCCCGTTAGGTCGAACGAGACGCGGTCCTGGTGAATCGTAGCCTTCACAACCAATCGGATGGGTTCGTCGGTGATGCCGTCGTCATCGAGCAAACACTCGGAGCGGTAGACCCCCTCCGGCAAAGCGGCAATCTCCTTGCGAGACCAGCGCTCGGTGTAGTCGATCAACTCATCGACGAAGGTTTCAACGGTGGGGCCGCCAAACTTGCGGATGATCTCGCCCATGCGCCGCTGCCCGAGCAGCGAGGCCGCAATCTGGGCGCGAAAATCGCCCCCCGACTGGCGAGGGGAGCGGATGTTGGCCAAGATGATCCGGAACAGATCGTCTACGATCTCGCCGCGCGAGACAAGCTTGGCAGGAGGAAGAATTATCCCTTCCTGGTACAGTTCGGTGGAAATGCAGTAACCGCCTGGAGCATACCCTCCGATGTCGACGTGGTGGGCCACAGTCGCGACAAATCCCTGTAGCTTCTCTCCGCCGAAAAAGGGCGCGATGATGGCTACGTCGTTCAGGTGAACGCCACCTAGGTAGGAGTGGTTCATCACGAGGGCATCGCCGGGCTCGAGGTTCTCCGGGCCGTATTGGCGGACGGCGCTGGGAATCATCCGCGACATCGAAGCCAGATGCACGGGCTGCGAGAACGACTGTGCGATCAGACGAAGCTTGGCGTCGAACAAGGCGCAGGAAAAGTCCGCGCGCGTTTTGATGTTCGTCGAATACGCCGCTTTGCGTAGAGCGGCCCCCATTTCGTCCGCGGCGGCATCGAACGCGCTTCGGATGACCTCGAATTGGATCGGGTCCATGCCGAGCTTTTCTTCCCTCTCTTGCTGTTCCGTGGTAACGGTGGACATGCGTTCCTACTCCTGGATGATGAGGTTCCCGTGAAGGTCGACTTCGGCGTGATAGCCCGGATGAACGACGACGGTCGAATCTAACTCTTCCACGATGGCGGGCCCGTGTAGCCGGTTGCCCGCCAAGAGGCGGTAGCGGTCGTAGACCTTGCATGCGACGTAGCCGGAAGTCTCGTAGAAGTAAACGGGCCGCACACCCTTCACGGCGGCGTCACTGTTCTCACCCCCCACTTCGAATCTGCGCAAGGCCGGCCGGCGGATCTTGCCGGTTGCGGTGAGACGTAGGTTGACAACTTCGATCGGCTCTGCGGCGGATGCGTAACCGTAGGCGCGCTCGTGAGCCTGGAAGAAAGCCGTGCTGAGTTGGACTTCATCACCTGGCTGAAGGTCGTGGGCCGGCGAATCGACGCGCAGCTCATAGGATTGCCCGACATAGCGCATATCGAGGGAGCGGGCGAATGAGATATTCCCGCCGGATACTCCTTCCGCCGTCAAGACTTCCCTAGCTTTCGTCTCGAAGTCGTGAAAGACGGAGTTCGCCGTCGAGAAACCCACCGAATCGAGCGGCTGGACGAAAGCCTGAACATAATCGTGCTTGATATCGGTGACAAGCAGGCCGAGGGCGGACGTCGCGCCCGGACTCATCGGGATTAAGACTTTGGGGATGCGCAACCCGCGGGCGAGGGCGTTCGCATGCATCGGGCCCGCGCCTCCGTAGGCGACGAGCACAAAGTCGCGCGGGTCGAAACCGCGTTGGACGGAGATCAGGCGGATAGCGCCGACCATGTTGGCGTTGCTGATCTCGATGATGCCGCGCGCGGCCTCGACCGTACTGAATCCGAGTTTCCGGGCGATCGTGGCGATGGCCTCCTCCGCCAATTCGGGATAGAGCTGATGCTCGCCGCCGAGGAAGTAGTCCGGGTTGATGCGACCGAGAAAGAGGTTGGCGTCCGTAATACAGCAATGGCATTCGTTTGGCGTTTTGCAGCATTCGTTTAAGCGGGCAAGGGGAATTCCGGCGTATCGGGCCGGTTGTCTCGCTTCAGGCTGCGGTTGCGGTTGCCTTACCTGACCTCCAGTTGCGGGCGGGGTTCCGGAAGGAGCGTTGCGGGTGCCATCTGTGGCGGCACCCGGCGATCCTGGCGAAGATCCGGTGATAGTCCGGCCCACAGTGGCCGTGTGCTCCGAAAACAACCATTCCAAGTGCCGCGGAACGCCGCTCAGGCTGCTTCTGCAGTCCGCCTGCGGTGCCGGCCAGGCCGGGCCCGGGCCGGAATCTCTGCTCGCGGTGCTTGGGGAACAGCCTGGTGATGAGAATCAGGCCGCAATGGGCGAACTGTGCCCGCAGGTACCTGCACATGGCGTGCGTCGTGGCCTTGAGGTTCTCGATCAGCGGGTCCCTAGAGGGTTTGCCAGTGTTCCGTACCTACGATGCCAAACCGGGGTGCGAAAGTTAAGCGCTTCGGGAGAAAAAACTTGTGGGGGCGTATTCTATTGTGGAGTCGGGGAGAGGCGCGCCTGCCTTAGCGTGAGGGAGTAGCCGTTTGCCGGTGGCTTTCGCTTCGTACCGGTGCCTCCGTCTCTCGCATAGCCACGTTTCCTCTCCCCGCTCTTCGAACCGGACATGCCGATTTCCGGCATCCGGCTCTCATTCGAGATCATGCCTTTCGTCCACGGAAAGCGCGCCGCTCGCAGGCCCGGGCGGGTGCGGCACGGGACTTCCCGCGCTCAGCCGGGACACGCACGTCCTTCCCAGCCCCGTCCGGCGCTCGCGTCGCCGCCACCGGCGGGGCCTCGCGGCCGCTCTCGCGTCCGCATGGCCCGCACCGCGGCTCCGGGTCCGTGCGCCGCCTCGCGGCCCCCGCACCCGGAACTCCCTTCGCTTCCGCATGCTGCGCTGTCCGCAGTCTCTGAACACGTAACGGAGCTACTAGGCTTGCGCCAGTCTCCACGGTCCTTTCCTCCTTCCCGCGCCCCTCTCGAATCCAGGCCCCTTCGCTCCGCCGGCATTACCCGGCTTCTCCGCTACTCCAGGCCTATCCGCCACCCCGTCGGCCCCAGCTGGCCCTCGCGGGTTCCCGGTTGGCGCGTGCGCGCCACCGACGGGGCTTCCCGTGTTGCGGCTGTCTCCCTCTTACACGCATGCTGCCGCCAATACCCCGGCGGAGACAACCGGTGCTCATCGTTCTCTTCCCGGTCGCTGGCAGCCTTCCCCGAATTTTCGGCGGGTCGGCCTCCGCAGTCACCTTTTCGAGGCCTGCTCGGCGTTCCCGTGGTTGCGGCCTGCGTGCTCGCTGAATCGCCCACTGGCGACCCTTTGCCATCAGAGTGCTTCAGTCCATGTCGTTACCTCCATGAGCCGCTCCGACTGCTTCCGGCTGGAACGACAGTTTGCCGGACGGGTTTCGCACCCGCTGGGGCACAGTGCCTTAGCACGGCGCACGAAAACTAATGGTTTATCGCTTCACTCACGCGACATCTGCCGACTTTATGTATACGAATGCCATTGGGTGCCTACAGGCGCCGACTCGAGATGGGTACCGCGGACACCTCGGAACTTGACACTTCTGTTGAGATGGCGCTTTGATCAGACGACTAAACTGAACTTCACTCCTGAGACTCGGCTAATCGTAGCCATATCAGGAAGATAGCCGGAATCAACCTGCCTATTTACTGGCAACAGATTTGTCCGGATCGACTCCGGGCAGGTCGAATACCTCGGCCTGCGGCGGCGGCGGCTTGGAAAACACTGGGAACGGGTGCTGAGGGCCTCCGGCCGCATCACCTCGTTGAGCGTGCCCAGATCTGCCAGCAGAGCCTTGAAACTATGCATGGAGAGCCCCTCGGACGTCTTCTTGCTGGCGGCCTTGGCACTCGCCGACACGTGCGCATTCTCCACCGGCGACTGCCGCAACGCCCGCGCCGCCTCCCGGTCCTCCTCCTCGAACAGCAGCGGTGCCAGACGCCGCCGTAGCCGCCATTCCACGTATTACGCGAGCATGCACAGCCACACGTACCCCTGCAGATGATTCGCGCTCTATACGAAGACTAGGCGTACTTGCAGCTACCCCTTCTTGAGCAAGCGGAACTCCCGCCTCACTTGCGCCAGGCTCTTGTAGGCCACCGCCTACGCGGCTCCCGGAGCGCATACCTGCGGACTCGTCCGAATCACGTAGAGGCCGTCCAACAGCGCCTCCGCGTCGACCGTCTCCTGCTTCCTCGACCAGCGGATGTCGTCGGTCACGTCGATGGCGAAGTCCTTGCCGACCTTCTTGCGGCTGATGTCGCGCCCCACGCGCCGGTTGGATCGCGTACCAGCGATTCTAAATTCAGCCCTTTTGGGGGTTTTTGCCACAGCAGAGCCGGGAATGAGGGACCAATTTCTGGGGACTTGACTTTTCGGACACCGCTTTCAAACATAAAGTGTGGCCTCCGTTCCCGTCCTTGAGTCTCTCCTCGACAGATTCCGCCAGATCGCCTCCGCCTTGCCTGCTCCCCGGACCGGCGCCAACCAGCGCTACAGCCTCGCCGACGCCGCCTCCTGTGCTCTCGCCACCTTCTTCTTCCAGTCCCCCTCCTTCCTCGACTTCCAGCGCCGTATGCAGAAAAAGGACGCTCGCTCCCATTGCCAATCCCTGTTCGGTGTCGGGAAAATTCCCTGTGACAACCACATCCGAAACCTCCTGGATGGCCACGACCCCGACCACTTCGCCCCCCTGTTTGCCGACTGCCTGCAAACCGCCCACGACCACGCTGCCCTGGATCCCTTCCTGCGCCTCGACGGGCGCGTGGCCATCGCTCTTGACGGCATTCCATTGCAGTGTTCGAATGCCATCCACTGCGACCAGTGTTCGACCCGCCATGTCGGCCCACACAAAACCGAGCAGTACTTCCACAGCATGCTCGCCGCGACCGTCGTCGCCGACGGCCACAACCGCGCCCTGCCCCTGCTGCCCCACTTCGTCCAGCCCCAGCACAACCCCCACGACAACCGCACCCACGAAGAACGCAAGCAGGACTGCGAACGCCACGCCGCCAAGCGCTGGTTGCCCGCCCACAGCGACCAACTGCGCCCCTTCCGGCCCGTCTTCCTCGGCGACGACCTGTACTGCTGCCAGCCCCTCTGCCAACTCGTCCGCCACCTCGAAGCCGACTTCCTCTTCATCTGTAAGCCCAGCTCGCACAAGCGCTTATACGAACTGATCCACGACGACTTCACCCACTCCAGCGGCTGGATCCGCACCCGCAACCACAAACGCCAGGTCGAGCAGCACCGCTATCGCTGGGTGCACGGCCTGCCGCTCCGCGACAGCGACGATGCGGTGCTCGGGACCTGGATCGAGTTCGAGATCCAGCGCCACGGCGAGCGCACCTACTCCAACACCTTCTGCACCAGCCTGGAGGTCACCGCCGAGAACGTGGCGGCAATTGCACGGCTCGGCAGAGCGCGCTGGAAGGTCGAGAACGAGGGGTTCAATTGTCTGGCGCGCCATGGCTACAACAGCAAGCGGAACTTCGGGCACGGCAGCCACGGCTTGGCCAATCTGCTCGCCACGCTGAACCTCTTTGCCTGCGCACTGCACACGCTGCTGGACTGCCTGCGGGGCTTGTGGCGGCAATGCCGCGACGAGGCCGGCCCGCGTCGCACCTGCTTCGAGGACCTGCGCTCCTTGACGAAGCGGTTCTGGTTCCCGCACTGGACGAGCTTGCTCACCACGATGCTGGGCGCAGGCGAGTCGCGGGCCGGCCCCTCGCCCGCACCCTCATGAGATTGCTGCCCCAGCCAGCGGCGAGCACCGGGCCCGTCGGGGAGCCCGCAGCAGGGCTCTGCCGCGTGGGCCTCGGAACGGCTGGAGAGGCGCTCGGAGCCGCTCCCGGATGCGCCACTTGCTACCGCCGATGCCCCGCTGGCGCTCTCGCAATCTCTCTGCGACGCCCCCGAACGCCCGGCGAGATGCCAACAGCCCACCTATATCTCGGATCTTGAGAATTGCTGATCGCGTACCGCAGGCACATTTTTTTGTCCTGATTGAGGCGGTTTCGGTGAGGTTGATGCCTGCTTCGACGTCCTGTGCAGTCGCTGGGCGCGGCCCGAGGGCCTACCACGAGGGCCCCGGGCAGAGGGTCCGGGCGTCGTCGACCGGCTGGGTCGCAAGCGCCGACACAGCGGTACTGTTCCGCCTGGCCAGGCGGAGCCCTGCTCGCGGGCGGGCGAGCGGCCCGGGCTAGCGCCGGGGCGGGGCCAGCAGCAGGTCGAGCGCCTCCTGCGGGCGGGCCGCGTCATGGCGGTTGGCCTGCGGCAGCCAGCGGAACCCGGACTGGCAGCGGATGATCGAGAGCGCCGCGTTGGTCAGGCAGGCGAGATGGCGCGGCAGGTCGCGCACCCAGACCCGGCAGCGATCCTCGTCGTAGGGGAAGTCCCGCACGTAGTGCAGGCGGTTCTCGCTGTGCCAGTGGTTGCGGATCCGCACCGCCAGCTGCGCGGGCGTGGCCTGCTCCGCCGTCAGCGAGGTCAGCGCGTAGCTCACTTCGGTGCTGGTCTCGCCGGTCTTGAGCACATGCCGCTCGCGCTCGATGCGGAGGGCCTGCTGGCGGCCGTACAGGGCGGCATAGCCGTTCCAGTCCGGGTCGCTGAGATCCTTGACCCAGTAGCGGCGGCGGTCGCTGCGGCCGTGCTCTTTGTCGAGGGTCTGGTGGCCGGGACAATCCTCGAACAGCATGTGCTGGAGGTCGTCCAGCAGCGTCGGCTGGTTCTCCTTGACGGCCGTGACCAGGTAGTGAGCCGCGCCGTCCTCGAGCAGGCCGCGCGCCGTCTTGTGCTGGACGTGCAGCGCGTCGAGGGTGACGATGCGCCCGGCCAGGTCCAGCTCCCCGGCCCGCTCGCGCACGGCCGGGATCGCGTTGGTCTTGGAGTCGACCTCGACCTGTCCCAGCACCAGGCCGCTGGAGTGCTCCCCGGCCGCGACCAGCATGCGACGGCCGTCCGCCGTCTGCTTGGAGGCGCCGCGGACATCCTTCCCGTCCATCGAGAGGCCCGGCAGGAGCCCTGGCCGAGGGGCCTCCCCGGCCTCCTTCTGCGAGGCCGTATCCTCCTCATCCAGCGGGACTGGCTCGCTCTGCTGCCGCGTCCACGCCGCCACCGCGTGCGCCAGTGTCTGCGGCGGCAGGGCGGCCAGGATGTTGTGGAACGTCGCGATCGACGGGGTCGTGTAGCAGTGCCGGCTGGGACTGTAGAAACAGCCCACCGCCGCGCGTTGCGACGGGTCTAGCAGGGCCGCGAACTGGGCGCACGCGGTCACGCCGCGGTAGCCGGCCAGCCGCGCCGCCACGGCCAGCACCAGCACCGTGCGCAGGCGGTAGCGCTGGCCCCGGGCGCAACGGTAGTCCTCCACCTCGCCCAGGCAGTCGAACAGGCTGCGCAGCTCCGGCGCAGGCGGCGGCGCGGTCCGCTCCGGGCCCTGCCAGGCCGGGTCCTCCTCGGGCGGGCCCAGGGCCGCCCTCGCATCCGCTTCCAATTCGTACACCAGCACCTCCTTGGGTTGGCCGTGATGGCGCCACTCCGGCACCGCGCCCGGCTGGCGTGCGTAGCCGCCGGTGAAGCCCAGCGAGCGCCAGTTCGCCGCCCGCTAGCAGGTGCCCGCGAACCGCGCCCGGTCCACGAACGACTCCGCGAGCAAGACGCCATAGCCAGGCTCCCGCTGCATGTCCCCGGCCAGCCGCCGCAGGCTCAGCCCCAGCACCCGCGAGGCCAGCTTGGGCACCCCCTGGAAGGCCGGCAGGAGCACGAAGCGCGCGTTCTGCGCCACCAGATGCAGGCGCCGCAACTGCTGCTCCAGCGTCCAGCCGATCCAGCGGTCCCGCGCCGTCAGCTTGAGCGCGGCTGCCTGCCAGCCCACCAGCGCCACCCAGGCCGGGCCCAGCGTCGCCACATGCCGCAAGCCCTTGCCGAACAGGCCCCCAAACCCCAGGTAGTGATGAGCCCCGACCAGACGGTCCCAGAGCCGGTGCTCCTGCGCACCGCAGGTCGGGCGCACCGCGACGGCGCGCAGGTCCGGAACGCGGCCTGGCGTCAGCAACGGCTCCATCCCACCCACGGTGACAGATCGAGAACGAAATGTCCAGCCCTGGCGGGTCGCAAAGACGGGAACCGAGAATCGCCGTGCCTAGCGGACAGGCTCGCACAGCCCCTTGCCACGACTGTCTGCCACCCTGAATTCAAACAACTGAATAGCCCTGTCGCGTACCGCCAGCGCAGGCGGGCGCGGGGTTACAATGGTTTCGTCGATATTTTCTTGCTGACGGGCAGCACCTATCCGGAAGTGGAAAAAATCCTTCCTCACTACCCATTGAAAGCTCCCCGCGTTAGTTTTCAAAATCTGGGAGCTGGGTGTTCCGATTGGCTCAACGTCAAACTGATCGATGTAATGTCGAATCTCAGTGCGATCGGGGCCACAGCTGTGGTCCGAGACGCAGAAAGACGGAACGCCCGGACGGTGGCCGGTCCAAGCGGTTTCCATTCCGCGAATGACCGGCGGCTGCACTTCGGCCTCGGAAAAGAAAAGAACTCCGATCTTGAGATTCGCTGGTCCAACGGGCAGGTCGAAAACGCCGCAGATATCGCCGGTGAGCAGTTTGTCACGATCTGTGAGGGTGTCGGCGTCGTTGAGGCTAAGGCCTTCAGCTACGAGCGTTTTCATCGACTACACTCTGTCGGATAGATGCGCTTTCACCCACAAGGAAACGTGCCATGAAACTCGATGAACGCCAAGTAAACCTTCTGAGAAGGACTTTTGTCGATTACCAGTCAACAGGTCAGTTCATGGACAACCCTCTCGTTGTCCACAAGGCTGAGGGGCTTTACTACTGGGATACGGAAGGCAAGCGCTACTTTGACGGAATCGGCGGCATCTTCGTGGCGACACTTGGCCATAAGCATCCCCGCCTCGTGGAAGCCATGCACCGTCAAATGGAACTACTCAGCTTCGCCCCTCCCATGCATGGTACGTCCGACGTGACTCTTGACTTCGTGGAAGCTGTGGGGCGCGTAACACCGGGAACGCTGAACTTTGTGAAGCCCTTCAGCGGTGGATCCGAGTCCATCGAATCCGCTATTAAGTTCACGCGCCAGTACCACCGCCAGAGCGGCCATCCAGGCAAGTACAAGTTCATCAGCCGGTACCACGGATACCACGGATCAACGTACGGTGCCATGGCCGCCAGCGGCACTGGTAAGCGCAAAAGCTCTTTCGAACCCCATCTCAGTGGGTTTCTGAAGGTCTTTCCCCCCACCTACTACCGCGACCGGTTCTCGTCCTGGGAAGAGTGCAACCGGTTTTGCGCCCGCACGTTCGAGGACATTATCGTCAATGAAGACCCTAGCACGGTTGCTGGAATCATCGTTGAGCCGATCGGCAATACCGGAGGTATTATCACACCGACTGATGAGTACTTCCAGATTCTGCGTGACATCTGCGACCGCTATGACGTTGTGCTCATCTTCGACGAGATCATCACTGGGTTTGCCAGGACTGGAAACCTTTTCGCTGCCGAGACGTTCGGCGTGACGCCCGACATCATCTGCGCCGGCAAGGGGCTATCGAGCGGCGCCATTCCGCTCGGTGCGATGATGGCGCGCCAGGAAATGGGAGACACCTTCTACAATCCCCATGACAATGGTGTCTTCTTCGCACACGGACATACGTTCGCCGGGAACCCCCTCGCCTGTGCAGTGGGTCTCGCCGTTCTTGACGAGATACAAGAGAATCAAATGGTGGCGAAATCTCGCGAGTTGGGTGACTACCTAGCTGTAAAGCTGGAGGGCTTGAAGCGATACGGCGTGGTGCGAGAGGTTCGGGGTAAAGGTGTGCTTCGCGGCGTTGAGCTAGTCAAAGATTCCGCTGGCAGGGAGCCTTTCCCGGAACTCGGGCGGGCACTCAAGCGCACTGCACTTGAGAACGGTCTGATCATCCGAATTGATCCCAGCTGGTTCGCTGTCTGTCCCGCTTTGATTGCCGAGAAACCGGACATCGATGAACTGTCCGATTTGATCGATCGAAGTCTTGCGGCTGCGCTCGATCAGGTTACCGGCCCGAGAGCGAAGATCGCGGCCTAGTGAGATACCGCCGCCGCGGCCTTCTCGCCGACTAGGCGTCCCTGCCGGAATCTCTTCGGCGAAAACGGGGCAATCACATCGGGAACCTTGCTGGTGGCAATCAATTCGGCCAGGTAGCGTCCGGCGGCCGGGGCCGCTTTGAACCCGTAGGTGCCCCAACCGACGTCGACGAAGAAATCTGTCAACTCCTCGACAGCGCCGATGATGGGCGCAAAATCAGGTGTCATGTCACAGATGCCGGCCCACTGGCGAAGCACTTTGACGCCGTGCAACTGCGGGAACAGTTCAAGGGCAGAGGTCGCCATTTGTTCCAAAGTAGGAAGGGTGCCCTTGAGGCTGTAGGACTGATACGGATCGATTTCGGCGCCGATCACAAGTTCACCGCGACTGCTTTGATTCACATAGACGTGCATTGTGGCGGATACGATGACCGTATTCAGGAATGGCTTAAGCGGCTCTGTCACGCACGCTTGCAGGGGGTGAGTGACGATCGGCATTGATGCGCCCACCATGTTGCAGATCGTCGAGGCCCATCCGGCCGTTGCGTTTACCACGGCGCCCGCCGAAACCTCTCCCCGATTTGTGACGACCGAGAAGGCTTGACGGTTAGCGACTTTGATGCGGCTGACTTCCGTAAACGGGTGGATCTGTATACCCATTCGATCGCAAGCGCGAGCGAGGCCCCAAACAACCGCGTCGTGACGAATGATCCCCCCGGGCGGGTGATACAGGCCCGCCATGATCGGGTAGCGCGGGCGGTTGCTGCAATCGAGATGTGGTACGAGTTTCGCAATCTCGTCGGGATAGATGATGCGGCTGTCGACGCCAAGTAATTGATTCGTCTCAGCCCGTACGCGGAGTCCGGCAACCGCCGAGTCGGTGTGGCCGAGTGTCAGATGCCCGCATTGGCTGAAGAGCAGATTCCACTCCAACTCGGAAGAAAGGCTTTCGTAGAGTTTTAGCGCCGCGTTGTAGAATGCCACTCCTTCCGCCGTACGATAGTTCGAGCGCAGTATGGCCGTATTCCGGCCGCTCGAGCCGCTGCCTAGGTAACCCTTGTCGAGCAGCGCTACGTTGCGGACACCGAAGAGTTTGCCGAGATAGTACGCCGTCGCGAGGCCGTGGACACCGGCTCCGATGATCACAACGTCGTAGGCCGAGCCGAGGTTCGAGCCCCTCCACATCCGGTCATGCCGAAACAGCTGCATAGGCCGGTGCTAAATGCCTCCTAACTGCTCGCAGGCCAACAGGCCCAGAGGTTGCAGAGCGAACTCCCGGCCGGCGTGTGACACCACTTCCCAAAGCCACTCGGCGTACTCTCGATGGACGAGCATGAGATAGCCCTGAGCTGGGCCTATATCCCACCGCAACAGGATCACCCTGACGTGCGCGATACCTATTTGCACACACCCCGACTGGGACAGCGCGCGATCGGCAACCCCCAAGTCAACGAGTTTGTTCAGGACGGCAACGCTTCGTGGTCCCGCCAGCAAGAAGGCCGCATAGACGGCCGCAACATCGGTGACGTAGAACACCGGAGGAGCCTCTCCGAAATCTCCCGTCCGCCTCTCCTTAAGTGATGCGGTCAAACCGTCGCAGTCCTTTGGCATGCACGTAACTAAGTAGTGGCCCCTGCCGAGACGCCAAGAAGATGCCCCGTGATGGAGACTTGGAGGCGCATGCAAAGACACCCCCCGGAGATCGAACTTCGGCAACCAACTCCAGTCGGCCAAACCGACCGATTCACGCAATGCCGCTACTTCGCTCTCCGGCGATGTAAACTGTTCGGCCACTTGCCAGCCAAAGCGATTCGAGATTCGCGCACCGTGCGCCTGAAGTACCGTGGTCAGCGGTGTGAGCCTGATTATCTTGTGAGGTTCTTGTTGCAGGGGCTGCTTCTCCTTAATCCGACTGGGCTTAACCGACGCCGACTACTGCCGTAACCGGGCTCCTTTAGGGTCGTAGAAGGGCGTCTGCTGAACGCGCGCCTTCGCCAGACGACCTTGCACACGAATCTGGATTTCCCCACCGTCCTCGGCCAGCGCGGCCGCGACCCAGCCGAGTCCGACAGCCTTGCCGTTAACCGGCGAGTAGCGTGCGCTCGTTACACGGCCGGCCGGCCGGTTGTCAAGAACGATCGCCGCACCATCGTCCGGCAGAGAATCGTCCAACATGACGAAACCGATAAGTCGGTCGCGCACGGTGGCACTCTGAAGTCTCTTCAGAGACGCCTTTCCAATGAAGTCTTCTTTGTCTAGCTTGGCGACCCAAGGCATCTCAGCCTCGAAGGGATTACTTAGAGCGTCGGTATCGACGCCAACGATCACATGCTTCTTGTCAAGCCGGAGCATTCGTTGGGCTTCCACGCCGAAGGGGCCAATGCCGAGTTTCTCGCCAGCGGCCAGAATGCTCCTCCAAACATGCACCCCATAGTCGGCGGGTACGTGAATCTCCCAACCGGTCTCGCCCACAAAACCAATCCGCATGAGCACCGCCGACACGCCCGCTACCTGAGCTTGGCGACACGCCATATAGCGGAACTGCTTAGTGTCAAGCTCTATGTCAGTCAAATGTTTGAGCACTTCCCGGGCCCTCGGACCCGCTACGTTAACGGATGATCTGCCGCCGGTCACGTTGGTTACGTGTGCATCCCAGCCGGTTCCGATCAGCCACCACTCGAGCCATTGTTCAACGAAATCGAGATTACCGGTTGTCGTCGTAAGGAAATAGTGATCATCAGCGAGGCGGGATACCGTTCCATCGTCCAGAATCATACCCGTCTCGTCACAGATCACCGCGTAGCGAACTCGACCGACCTTCAGGTCGGAGAAACGGTGTGTGTAAACTTTGTCGAGCAGCTTGCCGGCGTCTTTCCCCTTGAGGTCGATTTTCCCCAAAGGTCCGACATCAATGACGCCCACACACTGCCGAACGGCTTGGTACTCCTGCTCCGAACACTCGCGCTGGGAAAGACCTGCACGAGATCGATAGTAGAAAGGCCTTTTCCACTGGCCCATATTCATCCAGACGGCATCCAACGCTTCATGTTCGTAGTGCAACGGGCTTCGTCGTATGGGGGCATGCCGAGCGCCCGCAAGAGCACCTAGGGAGACAGGGGGGCTAGGTGGGCGACTCGTTGTCAGACCCGTTTCACCAATCGTGCGGCCGGTCTCGTTGGCGCAAACACCGATCGATGAGATCTGGCACATGCGGCCTTGGCACGGGCCCATCGAGACCGTTGTGTAACGCTTGACCGTCTCAATGTGATCGAAGCCCTCGCGAATCGCCGTGCTGATGTCGCGAGTGGTCACGTCTTCGCAAAGGCAGACGAAGCAGCGTTTCGAATCGGGGTATGCGCTCGGCAGCGATTCGGTCGGAGGTAAAGTCTCGCCGGTTACCTCGCCGACCGCTTCGACATTCGGCACCAGCTGTCCGGGCAGGAAGGCGCCCTTTCCCTCATCCCACCGAAGCCGGGCACCCGCTTGGTGCAGCAGGCCCGCGTCCGGAATGATGTGACCACAGACAACGACAAGATCACACGAAACGAGACCACCCTGGGTCTGCAACCCGCGGACGCGCCCTCTGCCGGTCGCGGCGACCACTTGACTCGGAGCGACAACGGCCGCGATTTCCGCGCCCGCGGCCTTGAGCACCGTGCAGATCTGCTGATCCCTCGGAGACGATCCGATGACCGCGGCCCGCCGCCCCGGCGAGATGCCGTAGAGTCCGATCAGTCTCTCGACTCCGCTGCTGAGCATCACTCCCACGAGATCGTTGTTCTCAAAGAGGAGAGGAGCCTCGTACGCGCCGGTTGCGACCGTGACTCGGCCAGCCCGAACGCGTACCAACCTTTCGACTGATTTCGGATGAGTACGAGGTTGGAAGACGCCGAGCAGATTACCTTCGTAGAGTCCGAAGCAGAAGGAGTTCGATAGGACTTCGACCTGCTGACACGCGCGGATGCGCTCAACCAGTTCGAGGCATCGTTGCCGTTGTCCCGTGGTGTAACGAAGGTGACCTCCCAATGTCGGCTGGTCATCGATCAGTACCGTTCGATGGCCTTCTGCCGCGGCCTTGAGCGCCGCCTCCAACCCGGCAGGACCGCCCCCGACCACAACAACAGGCGCGTGGATAAAAGAGTGCTCATACTCGGGAAAGTCCCTGATGACTTGGTCCATCGGTGGAGGGGCCTCGCCCAGTCCGGCGGCTCGGCGGATCCAGGGCTCCACCCTGCGCCATGCGGCCAGACTGGTAAACGTCTTGTAATACCAGCCGACGGGCATCAACCATCCGAACTTCTGCGAAGCCGAAAGAACGTCGAAGTCCAGCGAAGGGAAGACGTTCTGAGGCTTGACTCTACAGCCCGGCGTGGCTACCGCTGTGCAAACCCGCACGTTCGGAATCCCGTCCACGTTCATCAGGCAGTTGGGACATTTGCCGGCTAGGCAAAGCAAACCACGTGGGCGATGATTCTTGAAACTGCGCGTGAAAACTCGAACGCCGACGCGGAACATCGCGGCCCCGATGCTGTCCCCCGCCTTCGCCTCAATCGGTTTTCCGCCGAAGAAAAACGTGAAGGTGTCGTCCGGCCTAGCGGTCGCCAAGAGAACAAGGCTCCTTCTCGTCAGGGAAAAAAGCTCGAACAACTCGATTTGTCTTCGTGTCTCTCACGGCCTGCAGCCACTGTCGGCAACCAAGACGATGAAACCACCATTCGGTGTGAATCCCGGCCTCATTGCGCCGGACGAAGCTGTACTTGTGCCAATCATCTTCTGATGCTCCGGGCGCAGGACGATCCAGAACTTCGCCGCCGAACCGAAATTCGTACACGTCACGCTCGCCACATGTGGGACACCTTAGGACGAACGACATGAAGGGAGAGTATAGTCTCAGTGCCCCGCCTTCAGCTACCTGGTTGCTAATGAGAATACCCGGAATCTGATTCTGCTGATAGCTCGGCCCAATACGCTTCAAGATCCTGAGGTCGTACAAACCTGACCGCTAAAAGGCGGTGCGTCACGGCCTGCTTCGGACCAGCCGTGATGACACCGCCTCTGGAATGGACCCTTGGCTCGGGTGGTTTCGATGTTCGGAAACACCCTGACGGCCGCAGGCTCCGTTCCCGGAACTGAGCGTTCTCCTCGGGACCGGGGCTCGTCTTCGTGTCGTCCACGACCTTGGGGGTCGGGTACGCTTAGGAGCTCGATACGGGAGCGCAACTTTGGTTTCAATTGCGTGGTCGTGTGTAGCGTCCATGCGGTGAGCCGCTGTAGAGCCGTTTGATGATGTCGCGGTGAGCGCAGAACCGATCAAGGGATTCAATCGGAATCAGTGTCCGTTTTCGGTCGGAATCCGCAGTAGGCTCTTTGACGTCGCCACGCCCAACCGCTGTCGCGCAACACGCGATCGACGACCGGGCGCGGGAACCACCACGCGATCACCTTGAGGCTGATGTAGTCCACGAGTCGGATACCGACCGGCTACTCAGTTTCGCTCGCGCCGTCCGGCCTTCTGTTCTCTCTAGCAGAATTCCGCCTTGTTGTTGGTACGTGAAGTAGCTGACCTCAGCCGACGGTCGCTCAGTTGAGCCTGCGCGGGACGGATACACGCCAGCTCTTATCGAAGCATGTCGCCGGCTCAGCTGAACATGACGGACACCATCAACCGCAACAGCGGTCGGTTCTACGAGGCACTGCCGATGATCTCGCCGCAACACGGCAATCACATTTCCCACAGTGAAACGACCATCGCCGAACTCCTCAAGCGACACCGTCCCGGCTATGTGACCGCGCATTTTGGCAAGTGGCGCCTTGGCGGCGGCGGCCCCGGCCGACATGGCTACGACGGGCACAGCGGCGCCACGTCCAACGTGGAGGGCGCCTCGGACGAGCCCGATCCCAAGCGGACCGTCGGCGTCGCTACCCGCGCCGTGGACTTCCTCAAGCACCGCAAGGTCGCACGAGAACCCTCCTTCTTACAGGTCTCCTACTAGGCCGTCCATCTGGGCATCTCCGCGTTCGACGAGACGGTCGCGGAGTTTGCGGCGAAGCCTGCGGGCGAGCGCCACAACCACCCCGCCCACGCCGCCATGACGCACCAACTCGACCACGGCGTGGGACGACTGCTCGAAGCGCTCGACAACCTGGCTCTCGCCGACACGACCTGCGAGATCTTCACGTCGGACAACGGTTCCTATCACCACGAGAGACAGACTCGCGTTTCGAGCAATGCGCCGTTGCGCGGCCCGAAGGCCTCGACCTGGGAGACCGGTATCCGTGTTCCGCTGCTCGTCCGCGGCCCCGGCATCACCGCGGGGAGCGTCAGTCGCGTGGTCGTCACGGGAACGGATCTGTATCCCACGATCGCCGAGATGGCGCGCGTGCAGGCGGAACTGCCGTCGGGTCTCGACGGAGCGAGTCTGCTCGGCGTCCTGCGCAATGGGGGCATGGGTGAAGTAGCCCGTTCCTTCGACGGCCTCGTCTGGCACGTGCCGCATTACCAGAGGGAAAAAGGTACGACCCCGATGTCGTCGATCCGAGTCGGCAATTGGAAGCTCGTCAGGCTCTATGAGAGCGGCGCAGCCAAGCTGCTCGACTTGGGCAAGGACATTGGCGAGAGCCGAGACCTGAGCGCCAGCGAGCCAGCTGTTGCCCAGCGGCTCGCAGCGCTGCTGTCAGCGTACCTCGAACAGGTCAATGCGCCCATGGCCCGGCCCCGCGAGTGAAGGCACACCCTTCTCCACCTCGATCCGCGCGTCCGCCGCCTCCTGCGAGACGCCGGGCTCCGGCAAGCTGCGTTTGGGCGAGGACACAACATCTTATAATTACAACGGCTTCGGGGTCAGCTGGAATCCGGCGCACAGGGCCCTCGGAGTCGAGTCGAGCATGAACGGTTGCTTCGCATCCCGCCAGCACAGGGGCCGCGCCATACGGCGCATGCGGTCGCTGCTTGCCGCCGCCGTCTGCGCGGCCGGGTGCCTCGCCGCTCAGGACCTCGATCTCGTGCTGTACGCCGGCGACCCCGCGAAGCGCACCACGCTGGAGCAAATCAAGGACCCGGACGAATGCGCTGCGTTCGACGAACTGAAGTCCGAAAAGGATCCGGCGCGGAAACGCGCGCTCGCCGAGACTTTCCTCGAGACGTATCCACAATCGTAGCTCGTGAGCTTCGCGCACTCGATGGCCGCCAAGGCGGCTATCGCACTGGACGATCTGCAAGCAGGCCTGGATCATGGCCGAAGGTCGATCCGGCTGCTTCCGGAGAATAGGACGCTGCTGGTCGCTCTGGCCAATGTCCAG
This sequence comes from Bryobacterales bacterium, assembly GCA_965218615.1. Classification (GTDB taxonomy): domain Bacteria; phylum Acidobacteriota; class Terriglobia; order Bryobacterales; family UBA6623; genus VXMF01. The sequence goes on along the minus strand of CBDCLH010000008.1, from coordinate 1,643,621 downwards.
GTGCACGAGGGGTTGCTCGACGAGGCCGAGCGAAGCGCCCGGGATGCGCTGGAGCACCTGCCTAGGTTCGGCAGTCCAGCTCAGTACTCCAAGCGCGAATGGGCCAAGATCGAGGGCGAACTTGAGGCGTCCGCGCACTACGTCCTGGGCCGAGTCGAAGCCACGCGGGGCTTGCAAGCCACCGAAGACGAGCGGGCCACGAAACTGTCCGCCGCGCGCGTCTCGCTACACCACTCGGTGCGGGGGAACCCCTCCGACGGCATCGCGCTTTTCTTGCTTGGGGTCGTGGAGCGCGCGTTGGGGAACGACACCGCTGCGCAATCCGCCTTCGCCAAGGCCGCGCGCACGCCCGGACCGGTCCAGGCGCGGGCTCTCGAGGGACTCCGGTCGGCGTATCGCGCAAGCAGCACCTCCGCGACCCAGTCCTTCGGAGACTTTCACGCGGCCATCCCGCCGCTTCGGCCAGCCAGGGTCTCCCCCGAAGGCCCCGCCACCAAGTCGAAGCAGACCTTGGGCTTGTATGCAGGAAGCCAGTCGTGCAGCAAGTGCCACCAAGAGATCTTCGAGTCCTGGTCCAAGACGGGCATGGCGCGCATGTTCCGCAACTATGCGTCCGAGAACGTCATTGGCGACTTCGAACAAGACAACGAACTTCGAGGTCCGGACGGCGAAGTCCTATGCCGTATGTTCGTCGAGGACAGCCGCCATTACTTCGAATTCCCGGCTGGGGACGACACGAAACGCTTCCGCGTCGACTACACGATCGGGTCCAAGTGGCAGCAGGCTTACGCAACACGGTTGCCAGACGGACGGATCCACGTGTTCCCGGTGCAATACAACCGGCTGCACGACCGCTGGGTAAATTTCTGGGAGATCCTCGACGACGGGCCGTCCGAGCGTTCGATTGTGCGGAACTTCCACCGGATGCAGCCCTCGACCAACTACCAGGTCCATTGCTCGCCCTGCCACACGAGTCAGGTGCAAGCGGAGGGAGCACTCCTCGCAGCGGAGCGCATCACGTTCCGGGAGACGGGCATCAACTGTGAGATGTGCCATGGTCCGTCCCAGGCTCACGTGAACGCCATGCACGCCGGCCGCGTCGAAAACAACGCGCCGGCAACCCCGCCGCTCCGCTTCGATGCCCTCGATCACCGCACCTATGTGAACGTCTGTGCGCAGTGCCACATGCAGTCCGGGATCGTTCAGGCCGGCCTCAGGGGGGAGATCAACTACTCCGGAGAGCAGGAGGCGTTTCTGAACCCGCGCCGACAGCGGCCGTACGAGGACTACTCGAGGAAGGCCTTCTACAAGGACGGAAGGTTTCGGGAAACGACCTTCATCGTGGAATCGTTCCTGCGGACCGAGTGTTTCCGCCAGGGCGAAGCCCATTGCGGACACTGCCATGATCCGCACCCGACAGACAGCGCCAGCAATCCGACATCGCTTAAGTTCCGCGAAGACCGGAGCCACATGTGCCTGCAGTGCCATGAGGCGTATGGCCGCGACCTGACGCTCCATACGCGGCATGCCCCAGAGTCCGAAGCGAGCCTTTGCACCACGTGCCACATGCCGAAGATCATGAACAGCATGATGTTCTTCGCGAGCACGCACCGGATTGACGACATCCCAGACGCCGCCATGACGGAACGCTTCGGCCAACAGGAGAGCCCGAACGCTTGCCTGGAGTGCCACCAGAACGAATCGACCGGCTGGCTGGCACGGGCCCTGGCGGACTGGTAGTTCCGGGAAACGGCCGGGCTTCGCGCCTCCAATGCGGGCGTCCGGGCCGCGCGTCCGGCTAGCGGCCCCGGAATGCGGGTGGGCGCTTCTCCAAGAATGCCCGCGTGCCCTCCCGCACATCTTCGGTCGAGCAGCTCAGCGCGTACTGCGACGCCTCCCACTCCAAGGCCTCGGCCAACGGCATTTCGCAGCCTCGGTGGACCGCCTGCAGCGTCAGCGCGACCGCCAAGGGCCCATTCCGCAGGATTTTGCGAGCCAACTCGCGCGCCGTGTCGAGCAGCTGGTGCGGCTCCACGACACGGTTAACGAGACCCATCCGGCACGCCTCCTCGGCCCCAACCGGATCGCCCGTTAAGAGCATTTCCAGCGCGCGCCCTTTGCCAACGAGCCGAGGCAGGCGCTGTGTGCCTCCGAACCCAGGGACGATGCCGAGCTTCAGTTCAGGTTGGCCAAGCTGCGCGACCCTCGAGGCGATGCGGATGTGGCAGGCCATCGCCAGCTCAAGTCCGCCCCCCAGGGCATAGCCGTTGATGGCGGCGATGACCGGCTTTTCCATGCGCTCGATGCGGAGCAGCATCGCTTGCCCCCGCAAGCCCCATTCACGGCCTTCCAAGGCCGTGAATGAGGAGACTTCGCCGATATCCGCGCCAGCCACGAAGCTCCGGCTCCCAGTGCCCGTGATGATGACGGCCCGGGTCTCGGAATCGACAGCGGCATCCGCGAAGCAGCGGTCGAGAGCATCAATCGTCACGCGGTTCAGGGCATTGAGTCTTTCCGGGCGATTGACGGTGAGGACCGCCACCCCCTGCTCCCGTAGCCACTGTAGATTGGCGTAGTGAGCCATGCGGCCCAGTGTACATGCCACTGGTTCGGTCGCCGTGAGCCGTGCAGCCCGTCGAGGCGACGAGCACCCTACTCGTCGGAGGCTGAGTCGCTCTCGGGCAAGGCGGGGATGACCAACATGCGCGGCTGCGCGCTGATTTCGACGATCTGCACGGGGGACCGAATGTCCTCGGTGAGCTGGAACACATCCCCGCCCGCGAGCGGATCGAGAATCGTCGGGGCGCAGGCGCAAGTCGTAACAAGGGGCGCTCCTCCGGAGAGGGGGATGGTCGCGACACCACCGGCAACGGCCCCGACGACGAAGGCGCCGTCGGCTGTCGCGGCTATCTCGAATGGGTTGCCCAGGTTGTCGCTCGCGGAGCTTAGGACGGAGAATTGCCGCCAAGCGACCACATCCCGGATCAAGACCACTTCGCTGGCCCCGGAATCCGCTGCAACCGCGTCGTTGCTGCCCGCGAAAAAGGCTAGGTCGCTGACACTCTGGACGCCGCCGATCCGGATCGGCGCGCTCCCGGCGCTCAGCATGAAGAGGGATCCGCCGCCCGGTTCGGACGATGCGGCCAGCACAATGCCCAGGTCGCTGATCGCGAAGGCCGTCCAGGCTCCGGCCGCCGCGCCAAGCTCCAGAGTCTCGCCCGCGCGCGGCGCCTGCGGCAAGCCCTCCAAGAGCTGCAGAGCGCCGGACCCGGAAGCATACAGAGCGGCTCGATTCCCCGACGGGCTAAACAGAACACCGTCCGCCCCCTGCAGCGCGTCTTGCAGAGCGACTACCGCTGGCTGTGTAGCCGTCAAGTCCACCACAACGAATTCCTGCTCCTGATTTCGCGCCATCACGAATTCCAGGCTGGGCGAGACAACGGCTTGCGCGAGGACGGCTCCGACGTCGATGGCGGGCCCAATGCTGGATGCTCCCGCAATACCGTTGACCCTGTGCAGCGCGCCATTTTCCGCATCGAAGACGTATCCGAGCACGGGAGCCTGAAGCCCGGGGCCATTGGCCGCTAGCAGAGTCAGCGCTCCGAGCGAGACAAGCGCACAAACGGCGAGAGCCAGGGGGCCAAAACGAGATTGCATGGCGAAGGAATCCTTACTTGAAAGGACGAACCGCACCCTCAGAGGTTACCGAACCGGCAGTCCTCCCATGCGACTCCGCACCGGTGGCTGCGGCCTCCGCTGATACAATCGAAGGGCCGCCATGGCAGCCAAGCAACGCGTCTGCGCCGTGAGCTACCTCAACACGGCGCCCCTCGTCTGGGGACTCGCGCACGGCCCGCAACGAGGCAGCTTCGACCTTCGCTTCGCGTTGCCGTCGGAATGCGCCGAGCAGCTGCGCGCCGGGGACACGGACGTCGGACTCGTGCCCGTCATCGAACTGGCGCGGCAGCCGGATTTGCTTGTGGTACCAGGCTGCGGAATCTCTTGCCGCGGGGCTGTCCGCAGCATCCTGCTTGTGTCCAAGAAGCCGTTCGACGCCGTGAAGTCCTTTGCGGCCGACACCGGCTCCCGCACCTCGACCGTGCTGACCCAGATCGTGGCCGCGCACAAGCATGGCCTGCGACCTCAGGTCCGGCCGTATCCGCCCAGGCTGGACGAGATGCTCGAGATCGCGGACGCGGCGCTGGTCATCGGGGACCCCGCCCTTCGAATCGATCCCGCCTTGTCGAGTTGGCGAGGCCAACCCGTTCATGTCTACGACCTCGGCCTGGAATGGCAGGACATGACCGGCCTGCCGATGGTCTTCGCTGTCTGGGGAGTCAAGAAGCTCGCGGATTCCGATGGCCTGCAGGAAGCCCTGCTTGCGTCCGCCACCTTCGGACGGAGCCGCCTGGACGAGATCGTGGACTTGGAGAGCCTGCGTCTCGGGTTCGATCCGCAGGTCGTGCGGCGGTACCTCACCCAGTATGTGCACTACACGCTCGGGGAGAGCGAACGCGAGGCGATGGGCCTGTACCTCCGGCTGGCCGCGGAACTGGGCCTGACGGAGGCGCTCTGCGAGGTGCCGTTCCTGGCGGAGCCGGCGCTGTCGGGGTAGACCCGCGATGATGACGAACGATCAGGCGCGGGAGTACTTCGCAAGCGACGACCTGATCGGGCTCGGCATGGAGGCCGACGCCGTGCGGGCCAAGCTGCACCCGCACGGCATCGCCAGCTACATCATCGATCGCAACATCAACCACACCAACGAGTGCACGGAGTATTGCAGTTTCTGCGCGTTTTATCGGCCGATGGGCCACGAAGAAGGCTACGTGCTGCCCTTCGAGGCCATCGCCCAGAAAATCCAAGAGACCGTCAGCCTCGGAGGCACCGGCGTGCTGATGCAGGGCGGCGTGAATCCGAATCTCGACATCGCATACTTCGAGTCCCTTTTCAGCCGCCTGAAGGAACGCTTTCCACAGGTCCAGTTGCACTGTCTCTCGGCGCCGGAAATCCTCTGCATCGCCGAAGTGAGCAACCTCACGATCCGCGACACGCTCCTGCGGCTCCGCGATGCGGGCATGGACTCGATGCCGGGTGCGGGCGCTGAGATCCTGGATGACGACGTCCGCTTCCGGATCGCGCGCCTGAAGTGCACGACCGAAGACTGGATCGAGGTGCACCGAACGGCGCACTCGATTGGGATGAACACGACCGCCACGATGATGTTTGGCTGCGGCGAGACCGTGGACCACCGCGTCCTGCACCTTGAGAGACTGCGCCAACTACAGGAAGACACGGGCGGATTTACGGCGTTCATCCCTTGGCCGTTCCAGCCGGACAACACGTCCCTGGGCAAGAAGATTCCCGAGGAGGCGACCGCCTGCGAGTTCCTCCGCACGCTGGCGATCTCAAGGCTCTATCTCGACAACTTCGTCAACATCCAGACTTCCTGGGTCACCCAGGGCCTGAAAGTCTGCCAACTGGGCCTAAGATTTGGCGGCAACGATGTCGGCAGCGTGATGCTGGAGGAAAACGTCGTGCGCCAAGCGGGGGCCAGCCATTGCGCGACCGAAGAAGACCTACGCCGCATGATTCGCGAGGCCGGGTTCATTCCCAAGCAGCGCGACACGCTCTACCGCACGTACTTCCTCAATTGATGGCGCGCCCCGGTTCGCGGCCGCAGACGGCGCAACCGAGGCGGTCTCAACGGACCCGTCTGGCGGTAAACCGGACTGCGGTTTCGTCGTCGAGATTGACGCGTTCGCCCTTGATCGAGTTCCGGCTCACCTCCGCGGTCCACTCGTACTCGACGCCGTCCTCCACCGTCGTAAATTCCAACTCCTTCCCGAAGATCAGCCCGTATTCGACCTCGATCGTCTGTGCGTTCGGCAGCGTGCCTGTACCCGTGACGTCACCCTGGTCCTCGGTGAAGTCGAAACGATAGGTCTGACTGCCGACGTTGGCCTCCCACTCGCCGTTGACGGGAGACTTCTTCTGCGCCAAGCAGACCGGCGCGGCGACTGCCAGTAACGCGATTCCCAGGAGCCAAACTCGCTTCCGCATCGGGCTTCTCGCTCTCAATGATACGACTGTTCCAAGGGCTCCGCCGTTGCTTCGCCGTTTGCGATGGCATCCTGCGAACCAACGCAGGCAGGTTGCGAGCGACCCCGGAATCGCGGCAAGGTGAAAGGAGTGGCGACGCGGGCGAGTCCGTCGCACAGGCTTCGGCGGGGACGCGACCGGCGTCCCGTTCTCCACGGAGGTTGCTGGCCGATGATCCGACTCAACCCAGTCCCACGCGCGCTAGTCGCGGCAGACTCCGCGGCGGCCCAGGCCTTGTGCAGTCCCAACTACGACGAGTTCCAGAGTGATCTGGAGATCTTCGAGTTGCTCCAGCGTCAACCCGAGAGCGTGCTGCGCGTGACCATGCCCCACGCCGGCGCCCCCTCGGCCGAGCAGATGCTCGCCGAGGGGGCGCCGGACGCACTCGCGGCGGCCAGGGCCCGGATGGACGCCTTACGGCACGATGTCCTGACCCGCGAACTCCGAGACATCATGTTCCTCTACGAGATCGAAGACCCGGCGCGGCCCGCGATTCGGCAGATCGGACTCGGCGGACTGGCGCCGGCACGGGACATTCTGACCAACGAGACGCCCGCCGGGACCATCGTGCGCAACGAAGGGGTCCGGCCAGCCAAGGCGCGTGGGCGGGCGGACTTGATCGAGGCTACGCGAGCCATCATCGGCATGGTCAACATGGCGGTCGAAGACGCCGGACACCGATTCGCTCGGCGACTCGCCTCCTGCGCGGACCGTTGTACGGCCGATTTCAGCGCCAGCGACGAGACCGGATGCCGCCATAAGATCTGGCTGCTGGCCGAATCCGCGGAACGCCGGAGCCTCCTCGACGCCTTGGGCGCAGAGCCGTTCGCGTATGTCGCCGACGGTAACCACCGCAGCGCGGCGGCGGCGATGCTGGGGCTGGACGGCTTCCTGGCGATGGTCTTCCCGGCTTCCTGCATGGGCTTGGCGCCCTACAACCGTTTGGTGATGGGCCCAGCGCGTCAACTGGAGGCTTGGCAGGCTGCCTTGCTCCCGGCGTTCCACGCGGAACCAGCGCCGCCAGGCACGGACTACCAGCCCGCGACCCCGCACAGCATCGGCTTGTTTGCCGACGGCGCCTGGTTGAAGTTGACGCCCCGCCCCGGAACGTTCGATGCGGCGAACGCGGCCGAGTCGATCGACGCCGCAATCGTCCAGCGCGGGATCTTTGACGAGCTCTGCGGCATCCGGGACGCGCGCGACGAGCGCCTGACGTTCGTCGGCGGAAACCGGGATGCGGCCTACCTGCGCGCCCGCGTCGAAGTCGGCGCGTACACCCTGGCGATCACCCTGCCCCCGGTGACCATGGAGCAATTCCTGGACGTCTGCCGGCAGCGGCGCATGATGCCTCCGAAATCCACTTGGTTTTCGCCGAAGATACGTAGCGGCCTAGTGATGGCCCTGCTGGACTGAGAGCCTGGCTCTCCCGGTCAGTTTCCCCGAGGGCCTGTGGCACAATACCAGCACCCCGCCATGAAGCGCGTCGTGATGGTCTGCGTGGTGTTGCTCGGCGCGGCGGCCGCTCCGGCCTCCAACAAACCCGAGCGCGTCGAATGGTTCCGAGACCTGGGCCTCGGGCTGTTCATCCACTGGAGCCTCGACAGCCAGCTCACCTCGGTGATCAGCCACGCCCTGGTCGGCGCGGACGAGGCGTTCCTGGAGCGCTACTTCCAGGAATTGCCCCGCAGTTTCAACCCCAAGAAATTCGACCCGCGCGAGTGGGCGCGCGCCGCCAGACTGGCTGGATTCCGCTACGTCGTCTTCACAGCGAAGCACCACTCGGGCTTCTGCATGTTCGAGACGGCGACAACCGACTTCAACATCATGAACACGCCGTTCTCTCGGGACACGGCCAAGGAGCTGGCCGACGCGTTCCGCGCTGAGGACATTGCCATCGGCTGGTATTTCTCCCCGGACGACTTCCATTTCCTCTACCGCCAAGGCACGCTGATCAGCCGTTTGCAAGCGGAAGCGCTGCCTCCGAACAACCCGGGCCTGCTTCAGCTGAACCTGGCCCAGGAGCGCGAACTCATGACGCGGTACGGCCGCATCGATGTCGTTTTCTTCGATCCGCCGACCAACGCGGCGCTGCCGCGCGACGAGATCGTGGGTGCGATGAAAGAGCTCATCTGGCAACTCTCCCCGAACACGGTCGTCACGCGCGGAGAGATCGAAACCCCGGAACAGTACACTCCCGGCGTGCCGCTCGAGGGCGCCTGGGAAGGCAATATGACGATGGGTGCGCAGTGGCAGTACCGCGGCACGAACGAGCACTACAAGTCGGGCGGCCAGTTGATCAGCGCCTGGATCGAGACCCGCGCGAAGGGTGGGAATTTCCTGCTCAATATCGGGCCCATGCCGAACGGAGAGATCCCCATCGAGCAGGAGGCCCGCATGCGGGAGATGGCTCTCTGGCACATTGTCAACTCCGAGGCGGTCGGAGCCGTGCGGCCTTGGGTGATCACGAACGAAGGGGATGTGTGGTTCACGCGAGCCAAGGATGCCGATACGGTCTATGCATTCGTGCCCGTGTCGGACTGGGGCTGGGGAACCCAAAAGACTGTCGTGCTCCAGTCGGTGCTGGCCGACGACGAGACCCAAGTCCGGGTGCTGGGCCAGAATGAGAAGGTCCTCGAGTACAGTCCCGAGATCACCCCCAAGACCGAGTGGGAACAGACTCCGCAAGGACTGCGCATCCGTGCGTTCCGCGCCCAGAGGCTGTACAACGACCGGCGCTGGCCGAACCCGGTGGTCCTCAAGATCGAGGGTGCGCAGCCCGGCCTGCAGCCGCCCGAGGTCGCCACCTTGCCGGGAGCCGAGTGGGGCGCCAAGGGGGCGCTTCTTCGCGCCGAGTTGCTCGGCCTTGGCGACGCCTCGGCCGTCCAGGTCGGATTCGAGTACCGCCGCCGGAAGAGCACCGCGGAAATGTACGAGCCCGACGACCCTTGGAAGCCTGTCGGCAAGAAGCGCGCCCCCATGGCAGCCCCTGGTGAGTTCTCCGCCCTGCTCTCGCGGATCGATGCGAGCCGCGCGTGGGAGTACCGGGCTTTCGTCGACCATCCGAAGGTGCGGCTCTACGGCCTGACCGCAACCTTGCAGGCCCGCTAGATGCACCGTCGCAACGAATTTTTCGGTGCTGCGTGCTGGCCCTATACCGGCCGTTCGGCGGCGCGCGTTCTCCTGGCCTGCTCGCTGCTCCCGGCCGCCAGCGCCGAAATCCTCGGCATGGCGATCGGAGTCACCGCCTCCGGCAGTCCGATCTACGCAAACGTCACGCCGCAGGCTCTGGACCCCGAAGCTCCGACGCGCCGCGTATTGCTGGTGGCGGGCCTCGACGGCAGCCGCGAGTCGGTGGAATTGGCCGCCGCTCTGGTCGGCGACCCCGGCGACGCCGACTTCGCGCTTTCCGCCGTTCTGAATGCGTCTCCGGACGGGCGTCCCGGGGATGCGTTTCCGCCTCCGGGGCCAGCCTACGGAGGCGACGCGGTGGAAGCTCAGTACCTTTGGCGCTTCCTCGGCATGCTGGCTCCCGACCTGGTCGTCGACCTGCGCACGGACCAGCGCCCCAGCCGCCTACAACAGGCGCTCGCGCAGGGAGCCCGGCCGGCCGATGTGGGAACCATTCCGGCAGCTTCGATCCGGCTGGACGCGCGGGGCAAGGACCTCGGCGCACTGCGCCCGGAAGCGCTCCAGCAGCTTGCCTCGCTGGCCGGTTCGCTGCCGGTCTCGCCCGCGCGGAGCGAACTGCGAGCCCGGCTCCGCCGCAGCCCTCTCCAGACGGCGCGGCAACTGGAACAGGCCTATGGTCACCAGCTCGAGAGCGCCGTCTACATCCCGGCCCTCGCACTGCTCGGTCGGCTGCGTCTGGGCGACCTGGAAAACGCGAGCCGTCTCGCGGACATCGAACGCATCGTCCGGCCGTTCCTGGAGGGCAAACCGTCCCTCGGAGAGCGCGCAACCGGCAGCCACATCGCGGGACACCTCGTGTTTGCGGACCTGTACGAGCGCACCGGCAAGGCCGCCTACCTCGAACTGACACGCGCGGCGGCCGACCTAGGCTTCGAGCAGGATGGCTCACTAAAGCCCTCGATGCCGTTCCACCATCAGATGAGCGACTCCGTCTTCATGGGCTGCGCAATCTTGGCGTGCACCGGCAGGCTGACGAGCGAGGCGCGCTATTTCCGCATGGCGTTGCGGCATTTACGCTTCATGATCGGCCTGGACTTGCGTCCAGACGGCCTTTACCGGCATTCTCCGCTGGATCATGCCGCTTGGGGACGGGGCAACGGATTTCCGGCGCTGGGCTTGGCTCTGGCGCTGTCCGTCTGGCCAGAGGACGACGCGGGATACGCCGAGATCTTGGAGGCGTACCGGCGGCATATGCGCGCGTTGGCTCGGCACCAGGACCCCACCGGGACTTGGCATCAGGTCATCGACCGTCCCGAGAGCTACCGTGAGTTCAGCGCTACGGCCATGATCGGCTTCGCCGTCACGCGGGGCCTGCGGAACGGGTGGCTTCCAAGAGGCGCGTTCGAAGCTGTCGCCGATCGAGCTTGGCGGGCGGTGCAGATGCGCATCAAGTCCGACGCGACCCTGATCGATGTCTGCCGCAGCACGGGCAAGCAAGACTCGCTGCGGGCCTACTACGACCGCGAAGCGATCCTCGGGCGCGATGACCGTGGTGGCGCGATGGCGTTGCTCGCGGCGACGGAGCGCGCCTACTGGGTTCGGGAACGGTAGAACGGGCGAGCGCTCAATCGACGGGCGTCGGAACGCCGCCTTGCGCCCGAGAGCGATTCATGGCCAGCGCCATGCGTAGCGACTCCGCCGAATCTTCCGGAGGGCACAGCGCCGGCGGCACGCCGTCGACACAGGCATCCACAAATGCCTGGAGTTCCCCAACGAACCCGTCCTGCGCCGGAAGCTCGACGTGGACAAGCTTCCCGGTGCTGGTGTAGAGCCGCAGGCCGGCCTTTTCGGAACTGTGGTCGAGTGTCCCGCCGTCGCACAGAATGGTGAACTCCATGGAGAACGGGAAGCTCTCCGGGTGGTGCCAGCCTCCAGCGATCACGACGGGGACGCCGTCCCCATAGTCCAACTGCGCCTCGACGAAGTCGATGCCAGCCGCAAGATCTTCGCACCCCACGGCGCGCACCGCACGCGGCTTTCCGAACAAGTGTTGGCAGTAGTCGAAGTCGTGGATCAACAGGTCCAGCGCACCCCCTCCACTGCATGCTGGATCCTTCTGCCAGCGTCCCCACGCCGGCGCAGCGCAGCGCCGACGGAACGTGGCGGCACGGACATTGCCGAGTTCGCCTGCAAGCACTCGGCGCCGGGCTTCGGCGTACTCGGGAAAGAACCGCAGCACCTGGGCGACCATCAGGACGCGACCAGCGTCTTGGGCCGCCGCGATCATGCTGGCGCAGTCCGGGGCGCTCAATGCCATCGGTTTCTCCACGAGCACATGCTTGCCGGCAGCCAGCGCCCGAAGCGCCAGCGACGCATGCAGGTGGGTCGGCGTACAGAAGTCGACGGCTTCGACGCCCGGATCGTCGATCAGATCTTCGGCTCGCCTGTACCGCGCCGCGGATCCGAAGTCGATCATGCCGCCGCCGCGGTCCAGGTTGCCGCCAACGTCGCCTAGGTCCCCAGCGAGCTTCTTCTCGCTGGAACTGGCGACCGCGGCCAGCTCGAAGCCTCGCACCGTCTGGTAGGCCTCAAGGTGCGCGCTTCCCATGAAGCCGAGACCCACTACGCCAATTCGCATGCCCTACCTCCCTGCAGCCTTGCATTACTGTACCGGCTTTGCCCGCCGTGGATTCCCATCTCGGAGCCCGGGCCGCCCGGCCGCACCGGCAAACTCGACCCGATCAGGTCCTTTGCCAAACGAACGCCGGAAAGGAGGCAACAGCGTGAAACCCGCTGCGTTCGTAGAGTCGGACGGCTGCGGTGTTGGAAGCTGTGACGGTCAAGCTGGCGGCGTCGCAGCCCACTTCCCGCAAGACCCGCAACGAGCGGCGCAGCAGCTCGTACCCCAGGCCGCGCCGGCGCGCAGACGGCGCGACGCACAACTGGGTGATGTGCCCAACATCGTCGCCCACTAGGCTTCCCAGGCACATGCCGCACAGTTCAGACAGCCCGCATTCCCGAACCACGATTCCGGCGGGCTCCAAAAACCGTCCGGCGCCGGTTTGCTGGATTGTTTGGAGTAGGAACCGCCGCGCTCCGGCCGCGTTGCCGTACTGCTCGTTGATTCGGGCGTCCACGTGCCCTCGATAAGCCGCGGCGATCAACTCCGAGGCGGCATGGAGGAGCGTGTGCGACCATCCCGAATAGGACAGGTCGTGTTGTGGAAACAGCTGCGGTGGCAGACCGTCCAGGCCCTTCCGGAGCATCAGGACTCGCGGGTAGGCCTCCAGTCTGCCAAGGAGGGCGGGACGCAGAGCCGGCAGCTTCGTCAGGCACATCAACTGGCCTTCGACCCGCTCCACGCCGCGGTACATGCAGGCGGCGTTCAGCGCACTCTCCAGGAGGAGCCGTTCGGCCTGTCGGCCTTGGAACAAACGGGCGACGAATAGGTCGCCCAAGACAGCTCTGCGGCCGTCCGGGACAAAGTAGCTGTAGCCCACTGGCCGTCCGACACTCACGAGCGCGCGTCCGCGGAGCGCATGTCTGTCGAGCAATCCTTGAAGCGTATGCGCCGCAGGGCGAAAGTCCCAAGCATACCGACACCGCCAGTATGCTGCCTGCTCATCCAACAGCGGAGCGAACTCGGTTCCTCGCAATTCGCGCAGGTCGACGAGGCGGGTTTCCGGCGGACGCGGTGCAGCCGTTGCTTGGAATTCTGGGCTCGCCATGATTCCCGCGATGGGCTCCTCCCGCACGGCCCAGCCAGCCTGCCGGGGCGCACCGACGCTCGAACGGAGCGATCCTGCGTCGTTCGGTCTATGGTAGTAGAGCGGCGCGTCGAACTCGCCGGGACACAGTTCGATCAGCAGCGTAGCGTTGGGCTCAAGCGGCCTTTCCGAGTCTTACCCCGGGGAGTCCCGTCGGCATCCGGAGGCCGGGAAGCGCGCGGCCCGACTTGGTCGATTCGCAGGCCACCGCAACGGCTCGGCGCCGGTCCTCGGGAACCGTCCCGAGGCCTGCGCTAGTTCACGCCGACGACAGACACGAAGCTCACACAACGTCCGGGAGCGCCGCCCAGGTTGTGCGTCAGGCCGAGTCTCGGCGAAGGCACCTGGCGCTCGCCCGCCTCTCCGCGAAACTGCAGCCACATTTCGTACATCATGCGGAGGCCGCTGGCTCCGATCGGGTGTCCGAAGCTCTTCAGCCCCCCATCGGGATTTACGGGTTGGGCTCCGCCGATCTCAAAGCGGCCGTCGAGCGTGTCGCGCCAGGCGTTGCCGCGTTGCGAAAACCCGAGATCTTCCATCAGCACCAGTTCGGTGGGAGTAAAGCAATCGTGCACCTCGGCGAGGGAAATCTCCTCCCGGGCGTCGCGCACACCCGCCTGCGCATAGGCATCCGTGGCGCTCGCGATCGCCTCGGGAAACGAGGTGTAGTCGTAGTCCTGCCGCTTGGCGCCGTCCGCCGGTCCGGCGATGAACGAGAGAGCCTTGATCAGCAGGGGATGATCCGTATACTTGTGAGCGTCCTCAACACGGCAGAGAATCGCCGCCGCGGCCCCATCGCTGACTCCGGAACAGTCGAATACGCCTAGCATTCCGGCGACCTTCGGGGCCTTCTCGATCGTTTCCGGGGGCACTGCACGCTGGAACTGGGCCTTCGGGTTCCTCGCCCCGTTCGCATGGTTCTTGCAGGCGATGCGGGTCAGCACGTGGCGCAGCGTCGCCTCGTCCAAGCCGTACTTCCTCGCATAAGCGGGCGCCAAAAGCGAAAACGTGGCGGGCGCCGTCATAGACGACTGCGTGCCGTCGGTCGGCGCGCCTCCGCCGGAAGCCAAGCCCGAGAAGCCCGAGTCCTTGAGCTTTTCGACGCCGACCGCCATGACCAGGTCGTAGGCTCCGCTGGCGACCGCGTAGGCGGCGTTTCGAAGCGCTTCGCTGCCCGTGGCGCAGAAGTTCTCTACGCGCGTGATCGGCTTGTAGCGGATCTTCAGCGGTTCGGACAGCATCAGCCCCGAGAGGCCGCTCGTGAACGTGCCCATCCAGTAGGCATCAATGGACTCCCGCTCGATCCGGGCCGAGGCGCAGGCTTCCAGAGAGGCTTCAACGAGCAGGTCACCCGCTCCGCAGTCCCAATGCTCGCCGAAGCGCGTGCATCCCATGCCCACGATCGCAACGCGGTCGCGGATTCCGTTGCTGGCCACGGTCGGGTTCTCCCTGGAGCCATTCTACCGTCGCGGGCGCGCCTTCCAGAAATAGTTGCGCACACCGTCAGCGGTATAGAGTCTGCGGAAGGTCATCTCCAATTCCTGGCCCATCGCCACATTGTCCGGCGCGACATCGGCGAGTTCGCAAGCAAAGCGCCCCCCCTGCTCGAAGTCGATGACCGCCGCGACAACCGGCTGCTGGAGCGAATACGCCAGATGGTCGACCGTGTACGTGGCCACGCGGGCCTTGGCGTCCGCATAGGCAACCGCGTCCATCCTGTCGACCGCACCACACTCCACACAGACACGCTGCGGAGGCAGGTTGGTGGCGCCGCAGGCTTGGCAGCGCGAGCCGACGAAGGCGTATTTCCAGGGTTCGGAACGCTGCATCGGAGGCGCCGCCGGCCTCGGCGGGTCCGGACGGCGGGGCGGCTCGAAGGGCAGGATGCCGCGCCACTTCAGGTAGGTTTCGTAGGTCACGTCGCTGCGCTTGGACGCGAGCCAGTCGGCGACCCGGTGGCGGGGCCTAGCGTCTTCGATGCGATCCGTCACGGCCAAAACGACCGCTTCGGCGCCGTCCACGGCCGAGAGGACGGCAATCCGATCACCCGGCTGCGCGGCGTCCAGCAGGTTCGCCAGCAGCAACCCAGCATGCGCGGCGCCGGCCCGTCCCACGTTTGCGGAAAGATCCTCGGCGAACTGCGAGGGCCGCAATCCCGCCGCCCGCGCCCACGACCCGGCGATGCGCGGGTGCGCCGTGTCAACGGCAACGCGCGTCAACTGTTCAGCAGAGAGTTCCGCATCGCGCAGACAACGCTGGAAGACCGACTCGAGCGCGGGAACGAGACGCTGCTGCACGAATCGCTCCTCCCACTGCCGAGCGAACTGTTGCTCCGGTCCACGCCAAACGTCCAACAGTTCTTCGGTCTGCGAAGCAGTGGCGAGGATTTCCGCTCCGAGATCCGGGCCTTCGCCCACCAGAAACGCGCACGCCGCGTCGCCACCGGCCGATTCGCGCGGCCCCGACGGAGCGCCCACGACCACGTCGGCGGCGCAGACCAGCGCGGGAGCGCCGCAGCCCAGTTGCGCCGCCAGGCCCAGCGCGGCCCAACCGGAGCGGGCCGAAGATGCGAGATCCATGCTGCGCGCCGGACCGCGGAGATTGAGTGCGGCATGCAGGACGGCGGCGTTCAGCTTTTCCGCATAGGCATGCGAAGTGGACGCGAAGAGCACATTCGCAGGCTGGACGCCGCAGTCGCGCAACGCCTCGCGGCCGGCCTCGACAGCCAACGAGGTGGCGTCCTCGTCGAAACCGGCCACGGCCCGCTCCCCATGGCCTCCGCCCAGGACGCTGCGCTGCAGGCGGCAGTACGGAACGTACGAACCGTAACGCAGGATCCCCGACATCGTGCGGGTATTTTCGCACGCCGCCAGCACCCCGAGGCTCACTGGTCGAGGGTGCCCCGCGGGCTGCCGTTGACACACAATTCAGGGGTTAACTTTTGTACTTGCTGTGTGTCATTCCTTGGGCATGCACGAGCAAAATCAAATCGCGGCCACGCTCACCAGTGCCGGCGGCACGACCCGGCTGAAGGAGTTGCTGGCGCAAGTCGGCTCGGCCAGCCGGACCGAGTTCGGCCGCCGCGTGTGCCAGCTGTTCGGCTTCCATGACGCGCGCGGCCACCCCCAGCTGGCCGGCTGCATGAAGGCGCTACGCGCGCTCGACGCGGACGGCCGCATCCAGCTGCCGGCCCCGCGTCACGAGCGCCGCCGCTGCCGGCCGCGCGGTCTGGGACGGCCGGTCCCGGAGCCGCAAGGCGTGCCTGCGCGGGTCGATCAGGTGCAGGGGCTGGAACTGGTCGAGGTGACCGGCGACGACCAGCGGCGCCTCTGGACCGAGCTGCTGCAACGCGAGCATCCGCGCGGCGCGGCGCGGCAGGTGGGGGCGCAGCTGCGCTACCTGCTGATCGCCGAGCACGGTGTCCTCGGCGCGCTGGGCTTCGCCGCCGCGGCGCTGGCGCTGGCGGCGCGCGACACCTGCATCGGCTGGGACGCCGACCTGCGCTCCCGCCAGTTGCATCGCGTGGTCGCTCTGAGCCGCTTCTTGATCCGTCCCTCCGTGCACTGCCAGAACCTCGCCTCCAAGGCGCTCGGGCTGTGCCTGCGCCGCCTGCCCGCCGACTTCGAGCGCCGCTACGGCTATCGCCCGTCGCTGGTGGAGACCTTTGTCGAAAAGGACCGCCACGCGGGCACCTCGCTAGCCGCCGCCAACTGGGTGCTGGCGGGCGAGACCGCCGGGCGGGCGCACCTGCTCCACCGCGGCGGCCCGGCTGGCGGCCCCCTCCGCCACCCGCGCCGCCGCCTCCACCGCCTCCAACGAGCCCCTCACGCGCGCCGCCAGGCAGTCGGGCAAAGCGCTCACCGTACGCCCCTTCCGCGGACACCGGAAACGCCGGATCCGCGTCCCCGGTGGCTGCACCCGCGCATAGAACCCGTGCGGCGCCAGCTTGTGCGGGCGCGGCCGGCACCAGGGACAGTCCGGCGCGCTTGCAAGATTCCAGGCCCGTTGGCTAACATACTCCTCGTCGGTCAGGCTTGTGGGAAACCGAACTTGCAGGGCAGACCGACCACGGCCCGGCGGGTGAGACGCGCGGGCCACCTATTGATAACCCACGAGGGAGCCGCGGCGCCACGCGGTTCCCTCGCGGCCTCCCCCGCTCGCGGACTCCTGCAAACTCCGGATCAGCCGGAGTGCCCAATTTCCGGATTGTCTTGATTTCCAACCATTCCGGCGTCAACGTAGTTCGAGAAAAAACCCCGCCCTACCGCCGGAATAATTAGGCTCCCTACACTCTACGGTCCCGTTCGCGAGGCGCACGACCCAGCGGCCGTGCCGCTTGCTGTCCTGGAGGAGCCCTGTTGATTCCGAAGTTTTTTGGCCACTATCCCAGACCCAGCTGAGTGTTCCCGTCCCCTGGGCCAAGCCCCCCGAACAATCGGCCGTCCAGGTCACCGTCGCGTCCGGCTGGAGGTCGGCATTCCAGACGTAGCATTCCGGCTGATCGGCCAACGCCATCCAGCACGCGGCGCCTTTCGGCTGTCCGGCGCACTTGGGTTCCGCACGGAACGGGGCCGGAGACCCATCGCGTGGCTTGGGGACGGCGCTTCCAGTGGGAGATCGCGATTCCCGGGCAGCCCGCGACAGGTCTCCGGTGTCGCGCCCCGCCGAACTCGCCGCTTCTCCGAATCTGAAATCGACATCCCAGCTCTCGAACTCCGGCTGATGTTCGTGGAACGCCAGCAAGAAGATCGTGTCGCTCACCTCCTCGCCCGGTTCCATCCCATAGGGCTTCTGCAGCACCTGAAAGCTGCCTCCCCAGAGCACCGGCTTGGCATAGGTCCCTGACGGGCCACTCCAGTTGGTGCAGGGCGGCCACTCCGATGCAATCTTGAAATGCGCGCTCAGCGACGAGAGCGGTTTCCCCGACCCGTTGTAGGCGGAAAATCCAGCCGCCAGACATGCAACGGCTTCCCATGATTCGCCTTCATACGCTCGTACACGGCATCCGTATGGGACGCCTCCACGACATTGCATGTCCCAGCTCCGCGCGCCACGACCCGAACGGTGCCGCTCAGCTCTATTCCGTTGGTTTCAAAGAGTTTCTGCGCGTGAGCGGAAACGGCCGCCATCGTGGCCGCGACCACCCAGATCTTCAGCATGGCTCTTGCAATACGGTTCATTGGTACGTCTCCGGTGACCGGCTAGCTAGTGCCTGCCCGAAAATCCCCGTATTGAGGAGACGCCCATTTTCGGTAGCGTGATTGGGGGTCTTTGGTCGGACTGAGGCTGCTTCTCACAATGCGGCGAGTGGTGTTGGGGACCGGCTCGTGGGCACTGAAACTGGGCGGTCCTGGCCCGCCGACGCACCTCTCCCCGCCGTCCGTTGCAGACTGCGATTCTGTCTGGCCTGCGGCTCTCAGGCCGCGAGTCGGAGCGTCTTGCGTTCCCGTCTCTGCAGGATCAGCCCGATCCGGTGCAGGTTCGCCGCCACCACCGCCAACGCCACCGTCCGTTGGAAGCCTTCCTTGCCGTGCGTGCGCACGCGGTCCAAGCCCCTCCGCTCCAAGTTGTGGATCGCGGACTCCACCGCCGGATGCTGCCGCCTCGCCTGGACGAACTCCTCCGCGCCCTCCCGCTCCTTGTCCTTGCCGCTCAGCCGCCCCGTCCTCGGCAGCGCGTTCAGTGCCAGTATCCCGTCCAGCGCCGCCCGGTTCGCCGGGCTGTGGAACCCCTTGTCGAAACTGCACGCGTGCAGTTTCGGATACGCTTCCAGGCAGGCCTTGACCAGCGGCACCAAGACGTCCGTGTCCCCCCCGGACCACTCGCTCGTCCAGCCCAGCACGAACTGGTGCTGGTCTTCCACGATGCAGACCGGCACGCCCAGCTCCACCGGGCGCCCCGCCTTGCCTTTCGACACCCACCGCGTGTGCTCCTCGAACACCGAGACTACCTTCTCTTCGTGCGGGATCTTCTCGCCTTGCAGCAGCCGCCGGCTCACTTGGTCCATCTGCCTCCGGGCGTGGCCCAGCAAGCCCGCCAGACGCTCCGCTTCGGCAGCCCCGGCCTGCTGCCAGGCCGGCAGCTGACGGTCCGCCCGCGCCACCAGCCGCTGGCAGAACGCCAGATAGGCCCGCACCGCCGCCGGTTGCGCGCGGCGCGTCCGGCGCACCGCATTGAACAGTCCCTTCAGCCGCAACCGCAGCGCGACCCGCTTGCGCCAGCCCGGCAGGCCGACCTCCTCGCAGGCCGCAGCTGCGACCCCGAGCAGGCACCGCAGCGCGTCCCACAGCAGGCTCACGTCCGTCGGGTAGTGCACGTCGGTTTCCGCGGCGAACGAGTCGCAGCGACCGGCCAGGCTCGCGCCCGGCTGGCCTCCCGCCAGCTCGTGCCCCGCCGCCACGAGCACCCGGTTGACCTGCTCCAGCAGGTCGGCCGACAGCAGCGCCACGTTGTCGATCACGGTCTGCAGGCCGAACCGGCCGCTGTCGAATCCCGCCGCGCCCAGGCCCAGCATCTGGCGCACCTGGATAGGGTTGTTCACCAGCTCCTGCAGTCGGTCGAAATCGCAGTGGAGGCCCTGCTTGAGGATGCCCATGACCAGAACCTGCCACAAGTCCATGCCCGGCCGACCGACGCTCCGGTCGGTGCCGGGCTGCACATGCCGCTCGAGCAGGGCGAACAACTCGGCCCGCCGGGCCGGGTCGCAGTAGACGCACTGCAGGCCCTGCAGCACAGCGCGGATGTCGTCGCGGGATTGCGGGTTCAGCTGGATGTCGCCGATGTCGGTCGCACCCAGTTGCGGTTGCAGGCTCAGAACGCTTCTCATGAGGCTCCTAGCCGCGAGCAGCGGTCGAATCTGGCCGGAAATCAGGCGAAATCCCCCGATTGCGGCCAGAGCACACTCTTTTTCGCTCGCCAGAATCACGTGTAAAGACAACTATATCAGGATGTTAGAGGATTTTCGGGCAGGCACTAGCTAGCCAATTGTAGTGAAACTGGCGCGGGAAGGGCCGGTGGTCGGCCCGGCGTAAGGTGACGATGGTACTGGAACTGTTACACGGAGAAGAACTGGAAGCGATGAGCCGGACCCAGTCGCTCTCCACGAACAAGCCGCCAGCTCCGACCCTCGGTCGCGCATCAACAGGCGCTCGCTCGATATGTCATTCGGATAGCCAGTTCTCGACCACCAGGTCAGGCACACGGGAGAACTCCTCGACATTCGCCGTCACGACCGTGAGGTCCAGTGCGAGAGCCTGCGCTGCGATCAACAGGTCATTGGGGCCGATGGGTGTGCCTTGGCACGCCAACTGCTGGCGGACCTCTCCGTAGTGACGGTCGGCGGGCACCTCGAGCGGCAAGATATCCAACGCCGAGAGAATTAGGTCAATCCGATCGGCGAGTTTCGAGGAACCCGACTTCTTGGCGCCGAAGCGAAGCTCCGCCGCGACGACGATGCTGGTGCAGACCGTACTTTCACCTGCCGAGGAGATACGCCGAGCCACCGTTCCCTG
The DNA here is from genome assembly GCA_965218615.1 of Bryobacterales bacterium. Taxonomy (GTDB): domain Bacteria; phylum Acidobacteriota; class Terriglobia; order Bryobacterales; family UBA6623; genus VXMF01. The sequence goes on along the minus strand of CBDCLH010000008.1, from coordinate 1,623,112 downwards.
TGGATCACGGATCAGATCCGACAGGATGTTGGTGTCCAGCAGATAGCGTAGCGGCACCTTCAGAGCTCTGCATCGTCCAGCGGCGCCAGATCTTCGTCCACATCCGCAAACGGCTCGTCTAGAGGTTCGAGGGTGCTGAGCAGAGCAAGTAACCGCCCTTTGCGAACCGGTTCCACGATCAGACGGTCACTTTCTTTTCGCAGGATCGCCTCATTCCCTTCGAACTCGAACTCTCGGGGAATGCGCAGTGCCTGGTTTCGGCCATTGCGAAATAAGCGGACATGACGTTCGAGTCCGGTCATTTTGTCATCCTCATTCTTAGCATATGCTAAAGCATAGGCTTTAGTTTGATAATGGTCAATCCCCGATCTAAGGGTGCCGCCTCCGACTCCAGCAAGAGGGGACCAGGCCCGTCACGCGGCGCTGCCCGGAAGAGCGCCCTTGACAGAGATTCGGCGCTTCGCCACAGTAGCCGAATGGCCAAGGCAACGTCGGAACACCTCATACCCGTCGAACGCATCGCCGCACAGATCTACATGATCCGCGGAGAGAGCGTCATGCTCGATGACAACTTGGCTGAACTGTACGGCGTTTCCACGAAGGTGCTCAACGTGCCGGGCCGCAAGACCGACCCTGCATCCGCTGCAGCGTGCGCTGCCGGTGCGGCGCCAGGATGTTCTCCGGCGTGACCTCCGAGGCGGCCGGCTGGTCGATCATGCGGTAGTGGCCCCGCACCGCCGCCAAGTTCCCCCCGGCCGCCCCCGGGAACGACGCCAGGGGCTGCTCCGACTGCATTTGCGCGCTCTTCACCAGGCGCTTGCTCAAGCGTACATCGCCCAGCGGCGCGCCGCCGAACTCGTGTTGCGCCCACACGTCCCGCGCGAGGCCCTCGCCCGCGCCCAGCGCCGGCAGCGGCTGCGGCGACGCCACGCCCGGCGGTCTCGCCCGCCAGCACCCAGTTGGCGGGCAATGGCATTCGGTAGCCTGTTGCGCGGGTGGAAGCCCCGAGCGAGTGATGGAAGTTGCTGATTCCAAGGATGTTGACATCCAGGCAAACTTTTTCCGCGCAAGGGCTTGACTTTTTCGCCCGAATCTGCCAGCTTAGTTTCGGATGACTCCTAGCCCCGCCATCGACCCCCGCATCCAGAACCTGGAATCGACCACTTTCCTCGGCAAGCGCCTCACCCGCCGTCAGATCGCCGACATCCAGGAAACCGTCGGCCGCTTCCCCCAGCTCAGCCGCGCCGAACTCGGCCACACCATCTGCGAGCATCTCGGCTGGCACGCGCCCAACGGCAACAACAGCATCCAGCTGGCCCTCCGCGTGCTCGAGACCCTCGAGCAACTCGAGATCCTCACCCTGCCACCCAAGCGGCACCGTGGGCGCGGCCCGCAGAGGCCCGTCGGGACTGCGGCCCGCTCGGATCCCCAGCCGCCGGTTGCGGAGCCGCTGGCTGCGCTGCGGCCGCTGCGGCTGGAACTGGCCGAGAACCCGGAAACGGTCGCGGAGTGGAACGAGTGGGTCCAGCGCCAGCACTACCTCGGCTACCGCCAGCCATGCGGCGCGCACCTGCGCTATTTCCTGCGCGACTGCCAGGGGCGCCTGCTGGGCTGCCTGCTGTTCGACTTCGCGGCCCGCGACCTGGCCTGCCGGGACCGGCGCAGCGGCTGGCAGAGCCAAGCGCACCGCAAGCACCTGCGGCTGGTGGTGCGGAACTCGAGATTCTTGCTGCTGCCCTGGGTGCAGGTGAAGAATCTGGCCTCGCATGCGCTGGGGCTGGCGCTGCGGCAGCTGCCCGGGGACTGGCAGCGGAAGCATGGCTACCGGCCGGCGTTGGTCGAATCGTATGTGGATCCGGAGCGGCACCGGGGGACCTGCTACCAGGCGTCGAATTGGGAGCGGGTGGGGCAGACGCGCGGCCGCAAGGCGAAGGGCGACCAGCCGGCCAAATCGCCGAAGGACGTGTACATCCACCCGCTGCGGCCGGACTGGCAGCGGGTGCTGGCCGGGGGCCCGGCGGGCGTGTCCCGGCCGCGTCCGGCGCAGCCGGAGCCACGGCCGCAACCCGACGAGCGCTGCACTGCCCTGTGGCAGGAGATCCTGGCGGCGGTGGTGCAGGTGGCGCACGAGCACGACGCGGCCTGGATGCAGCGGCAGCGGGTGCTCAACACCCTTTTATGTTGAACACAGTGAGACCGGAGATCGGCAGGATGTTCCGAGAGGGGCGGCGAGTGCTGGACCGCCCGGGTCCGTCCGTGAGGACGCGCGTTCCGGTTTGTGCAAGAGTGGAGTTTCGCCCGGTCGCCATCGACGGCGACCGGCGCATCGGAAATCTCCCCGTCTCGTGGCGGGGAGGCCGCCGCCGGGCCTGGCCAGGCCCGGCGGCGGGCGGCGGGTCGGATCGTCTTAACACCCGGGTGCCTGGCACCGACCAGCAGCTGGATCGCCCGCCGCAGCAATTCCTGAGAGACCTGAACGGAAGAACGGGCACTGGCCCGCATCCCAAAAGGATAGGTTCGCAGGAAGCCCCTGGCCGCTAGAAAGGATATCCAACATCCCATGACAAATCCCGCAGCAACCACGGCCGAGCCAGTCGCCGGCATCGATGTCGGCAAGCTGTGGCTCGACGCCTGCGCCGATCCCGCCGAACTTTCCCGCCGCTTCGAGAACACCCAGGTCGGCCGCCGCGCCCTGCGCAACTGGCTCCGCAAGCTCGGAGTGCGGCGCGTCGCTCTCGAGCCCACCGGGCGCTACCACCGCCAGCTCCACCAGTGCCTCCACGACGATGGCGTCGCCGTCGTCGTCGCCAATCCGTTGCGCGCGCGCAACTTCGCCCGCGCCCTAGGCCAGCAGGCGAAGAACGACCGCGTCGACGCCGCCATGCTCGCCCGCTACGCGCGCCTCGAGCACGTCACGAGCACGCCGCCCAAGCCGCGCAGCTTGCAGGAGCTCAGCGACTGGCTCGCCCTGCGGCGCAAGCTCAGCGAGCAGCGCGACGCCCTGCGCAAGCAGGCCGGGGAGTTGGGCGGCCAAGCCGCCGCGCTCCTCGGCTCCCTGCTGGCCGCCTTTACCGATAAGCTCCAGCAGACCGACAAGGCCCTGCAAGCCTGCCTCGAGGCCGACCCCGCGCTCTGCCGCCGCCGCGCAATCATCCTGTCGGTCCCGGGCTGCGGCCCGCTCAATGCCGCCAGCCTGTGCGCCGACCTGCCCGAACTCGGATCCGCCAGCCCCGCCGAGGCCGCCGCACTGGCCGGCTTGGCACCGTACGACTGCGATTCCGGCGGGCACCGCGGCCGCCGCCGGATCCGCGGCGGCCGCCGCCATCCTCGCAAGCTGCTGTACATGGCCGCCACTTCCGCGATCCGCTTCAATCCCGGCCTCAAAGCCTTCTACGAGCGGCTGACCGCACAGGGCAAGCCGCGCAAGGTCGCACTGGTGGCGGTCATGCGCAAGCTGCTCGCCCTGCTCGGGGCCCTGCTCCGCGACGACCGCCTGTGGTCGCCGGAAGCACCCGTCAGCGGAGCGCCCGCCTGAGCGAAGTTGAGCAGGGGTAAGTGCCATGAGCGTCCACGCAGCCCTCGATCGAACCGCCCCCGAACCCCCGGGCCAGCCGGAGACATCCGCCGCCTACGGCTTCGGCTGCCTGGCCTGCGGCGGCGCCATGCCGGTCGGCCGCCGCGGCCCGATGCCGACCTACTGCCGCCGTTGCGCCAAGCGCTTGCAGAACCTCCGCGCCCGCTCCGGCCACGCCGCCGATCCCCGCTCGCCCGTCCCGCGCCAGTGCCTCGCGGCGCGCGCCGAACTCCTGCGCTCCGCCATCCGCAACGCCCACGCGGAACTGGCCGAGGTCGAGCGGCGGCAGGTCGAACTCGAGCGGCTCTCCCGCGATCTTGACCGAACTGCGGAGGAGACCCGGCGACACGCCCTGCCCTCGAAATCGCAGAGTTCATCGCCCATTCCCGGTATTGTCGGGAAAAACGCTTGACATCCATCACGGAAGCTGCTGGTGGTGCTGTTCGTCTTCCGCCTGGTATTCGCGCCCAACCGCCAGGGATAGGCCCTGACCTTGCGCGATCTGTGGGCGCAGTGCCGTGCTCTGGACATCCCCCTGCCCAAGCCCGAACCCGTCTCGCAGGCCTCGATGCACGCTGCCCGCCGCAAGGTCCATGACGAAGTGTTCTTCCGCATCCACCGCGAGATCCTGCGCCACGCACCCCCCGACGAGCCCCGCACGCTGTGGTACGGCCACCGCGCCTTCGCCGTCGACGGCTCCAAGCTCAACCTGCCGCAAGCCCTGCTCGAGAACGGCTACCGCCGCCCCTCCGACGGCTCGCACTACCCCCAGGGCCTGCTCAGCTGCCTGTTCCGTCTGCGCTCCCGCCTGCCGGTCGACTTCGAACTCGCCCCCCACGGCGACGAGCGCCGCCTGGCCCTGGCCCACTTGCCCGCCCTCGCCCCCTCCGCTGTCGTCGTCTACGACCGCGGCTACTTCTGCTTCCGCCTGCTGCACACCCACCTCGACCGCGGCCTGCACGCCGTCTTCCGCCTCAAGTCCAACGCCAACTCGGTCTGCGAGCAGTTCCGCCGCTCCGGCCGCCGCGACGGCATCGTCACCATCGCGCCCTCCGACACGGCCCGCGAGCAACAGCCCGAGGCCGGCTGGCGGCCCTGCCGCGTCCGCCTGCTCCGCTACACCGCCGGCGACACCGACTACCTGCTCGCCACCACCCTGCTCGACAGCCGCCGCTACCCCGTCCGGGCCCTCGCGGACCTCTACCATGCGCGCTGGGGCGTGGAAGAACTGTACAAGAGCAGCAAACAATACCTGCAAGTCGAGCGCTTCCACGGCCAGAGCGAGCGCCTGGTCCGCCAGGAGCTCAGCGCCCATTTCAGCCTGCTCGCGATGACCCGCCTGTGCACCAACCAGTCCCAGGCCGGCTTCCGCTCCGAGGCGGGCAAGCAGCCCCAGCAGGCGAACTTCCGCAACGGACTGCGCACCGTCGGCCGCCACCTGGAGGGCCTGCTCCTGACCTACGCGACCACGCTCAGCGAGACGGTCTCCACCATCCTCGCCAGCATCGCCGGCTGCCGCCAGCGGAAGCGTCCGAACCGCTCCTATCCGCGCGTCTCCCACAAGCCCGTCAACAAATGGAGGTCCCGCAAGTCCGCTCCGGCCCCGCTCTCAGCCTGACGCCTCGAAAATCCGGTGCTTCAGCGCCGGAAATCCCCATTCCCCCTTAACCGAACGCCATTGAGTTGGCGGCGGCTAGCGAGGTGCCCGCGTGGCGGTCCTTTTCGACAAAGGTCTCCACCAGCGACGGGCGATAGCCGTAGCGGCGCTCGAAGTCGGCGGGCAGGCGGCGCAGGCACAGCCCGAGCGCCTTGGAGGCGAGGTTCTGGCAGTGCACGGAGGGACGGATCAAAAAGCGGCTCAGAGCGACCACGCGATGCAACTGGCGGGAGCGCAGGTCGGCGTCCCAGCCGATGCAGGTGTCGCGCGCCGCCAGCGCCAGCGCCGCGGCGGCGAAGCCCAGTGCGCCGAGGACACCGTGCTCGGCGACCAGCAGGTAGCGCAGCTGCGCCCCCACCTGCCGCGCCGCGCCACGCGGATGCTCGCGTTGCAGCAGCTCGGTCCAGAGGCGCCGCTGGTCGTCGCCGGTCACCTCGACCAGTTCCAGCCCCTGCACCTGATCGACCCGCGCAGGCACGCCTTGCGGCTCCGGGACCGGCCGTCCCAGACCGCGCGGCCGGCAGCGGCGGCGCTCGTGACGCGGGGCCGGCAGCTGGATGCGGCCGTCCGCGTCGAGCGCGCGTAGCGCCTTCATGCAGCCGGCCAGCTGGGGGTGGCCGCGCGCGTCATGGAAGCCGAACAGCTGGCACACGCGGCGGCCAAACTCGGTCCGGCTGGCCGAGCCGACTTGCGCCAGCAACTCCTTCAGCCGGGTCGTGCCGCCGGCACTGGTGAGCGTGGCCGCGATTTGATTTTGCTCGTGCATGCCCAAGGAATGACACACAGCAAGTACAAAAGTTAACCCCTGAATTGTGTGTCAACGGCAGCCCGCGGGGCCGTAGATCCAGCGTCGGCAGCGGCGGTCCTGTCGCCAACAGTCTCGCCTGAGGACACGGCGGAGGAGCTATTTGGACAGAAACTCGAAGCTCTCGTGGTCAACCGTGGCGACGATCCTTCCGGGGCCGAGTTCGCGGCCCGAAGTCGGAAAAAAGAGCGCGCCGTCGGTCGAGTCGCCCGGGCCGATCTTGCCGCTGACGAACGCGATCGCCGCCGCGGCCGCCGCAGCTTTCAGGCCCTTCGGCCCGATGGCCAGCGCCGACTGCCTGCGTTTCTCGTACCCGTTACTCGGACGAATGTGCTGATTGTTGTAGAGCGCTTTCTCGTAGGCCGACTGCAGTTTGAGCAATTCCGAGCGCCCAGCGGTGCGAAAGAAGTCCCCGATGACCTGTTGCTCGGACACCGCTCGCACGACCGTTCCGTCCTGGTACTCGAACGCGAAGTCAGCGGCATCCACCTGCCACGTCTGGCGGCTGCCATTGCTGATCGCGACCTGCATCACCGCATAGCGGCTGGTCCGCAAGGGCATTTGGGCGCACATCAGAGTCAGCCCGCTTCGCGTAAGCACTTGGTAGTCCATTCCGTTCGAACGGAACTGGATCACCTGCGCGGACAGAGGGAGCGCTACCGCGACGAGCGCGGCAAGACTCCCGGCCCGCAGCCCAACTCGTCGCCGGCGCATGGTTTCCCCTATGATACAGAAAGCGCTTCGGGTCTTTGGTCTAGCAATGAAACCGCTCACAGGGCTTCCTGTGGAATCCTTCGTGCAGGTTTCCCAGGAAGCCGACATACCCTTAAAGGACCTGTTGCAGCTCGTGCAGCAAGTCGAGAACGGCGCTTCGGCGGCATTCCTGGCCCGCTATCGAGTGGACCTGTGCGGGGGCCTCAATGAACACCGCGTGAAGGCGGTATTGGAGAAACTCCAGGATCGCCAGAATCTTGTCGACCACAAGATCTCGATGCTGACGACGCTCAGGCAACGCGGCGTCCTCACCGACGAGTTACGGGAGCAACTCGAACGCGCGAGCGACCGTCGCGAGCTGAACGACATCTTCTTTCCCTATCGCGGCCGCGAGGGCGAAGCGGCGGACGAGGCCGTTCGAAAGGGGCTTGATCCGCTGGCCCGCACGCTGTGGTTCCAACATGAAGGCGTGGACCTCCGGGCGGAAGCCAGTAAACACGTCGACCCGCAGGAGGGCGTCGCGGACTCCGCGCAGGCGCTTGACGGCGCCTGCGACATCGCGGCTCGCTGGCTCGGCGACAAACTCGAAATCGTGCGAGAACTCCGCAAGCTCTACCTGCGAGACTGCGAGCTTGTCGTGACCGCCAAGCCGGCTGCCAGCAAACACCTGCGCTCGAAGGCCTTAGATGGCTACCGCGCCAAAATCTCGGAGATCCCTTGGCAGAAGCGGCTGGCCATTCGGCGCGGTGTGCGGACAGGGCTTCTCGAAACGAGCACGGAACTTCCCGGCAACATCGGCGCGCAGTACCTCCAACGCTGCCTGATCAAGGACACGGAATCCGAGTACGCGGCGTACCTCAAACTCGTGGTCGCCTCGGCCTTGCGCAACGGTTTGGCCGAGCGCGTCAAGAAGGATGCCCTGCAGCAACTCGACGAGAGGACGGACGGTGAGGCGATCGAGTCCTTCCAAAAGACCCTGCGCAGCGCCTTGTTGGCTCCCTCCGCGCACGGCCTCAATATCGTTGGCATCGAGACCGGTCGTCCCGGAGGATGGCGGGCCGCCTTGATCGGCCGCCAAGGCGAACTGCTCGATCATGCTGTCGTGCGGGGGGAGGACCTACGAGCCCATCGCCACGAGCGCGAAGGCCCCCTCGCCAATCCTGCGGTCTCCCAGGCCGCCCGGCGCGAGGCCGCGACGGCGGATCGGGCGGCGGCGGCCCGCCAGCCCACAACAGCGAGCGCGCCAGCAGAGATCGAGCACAGCGCGCCTGAGGAGGGCGGAGTTTGCCCAGGAGAAACGGGCGCCCCGTCCTTGCCGTCCCGAGCCGGCGGCGGCGACGACCAGTCGCCCGGCGTCGACCCGGCGCCGGGGGTTGGGCTCGACGCCTCCGGGCAGGAACCGGTCGAGGCCCCCCCCGCGGAGTCCGCGGAAACGGCGAACGCAAGCCCCGGCGAGACCTCGCCGTCGGCATCCGGGCCCCCCACAGAGGATGCTGGGCAGAGCCCGGATCGCAAGCGAGTCCGCCACGCGGAACTCAGCGAATTCCTGCGGGCGCACGATGTGGACCTGATCGTCGTTCCGGCCGGGCCCAAGCCGCACACAACCGCACGATTGCTGCGGTCTGAAATCCGGCGCTCCGGCAAGACCGGTATCGCTTGGTTGACCGTACGGGACACCGGGACGTGGATTTACGTTTCCTCCAAGACGGCGAAGCGCGAATTCCCCAAGCTCGAGACGGCAATCCGTAGCGCCATCAGCCTCGCTCGGCGCGTCCAGGATCCGATGGCCGAATTCGCCAAGACCGATCCCAAGACTCTGGGAATCGGACTCAACTGCCATGAAGTCGATGCCGAGCGCCTACGGGCGTCGCTTCGGCGGACCGTTGAATGCACGGTCCACGATGTCGGCGTGGCCTTGAACGAAGCGTCTATTCCGCTGCTTTCCATGGTCCCGGGCTTGACCGAACGGCTCGCCAAGCGCATCGTCGAATACCGCCGCGAGCATGGACCGTTCCGGGCCCGTGCGGACGTCAAGAACGTCCAGGGCCTCAGCGAACGAATCTTTGCCCAGGCGGCGGGCTTCCTACGTGTTGAGGGGGACGACCCGCTGGACAACACGGGCGTCCATCCCGAGTGCCGGGGATTGATCGACCGGATCGCCGCAGCTGCCGGCTGTGACCTGGCCACGCTTGTGGCGGAGCCGGAGCGTCTCGACGGACTCGACCTGGAGCAGTTCGCAACCGCCGAGCGCTCCGTCCAGGTGGTGCAGTCCACGATCCGGGAGTTGCGACCCGAGCGGCGACAGGCGCGCGGCGTGTTCGAGCTGCCGAAGCCGAACGTTGCCCTGCGCATGGACGAGGAACTCAAGCCGGGGGCTAAGATTGGCGGCGTTGTCTCGAGCATCGCCGACTTCGGAGCGTTCGTGGACATCGGAGCCGATCAGGACGCCCTGTTGCATATCTCGCAGATCCGTCGCGAGCACGTAGCGGACTCCAAGCCCTCCTTTCAGGTCGGCGACGCCGTCGATGTCTTCGTCAAGGCGGCGGAGCAGAACACCGGACGCATCGCGCTTTCGATGTGGGATCCCCGCGCCAAGCCAGCCCGTGAGCGGAGCGGTGACAAGTGGGCTTCCCCAGCGCGCACGCCAGACGGCCAACGTCGGCGCGGCGCGCGCGGCGACGAGCGGAATCAGGGCGGCAAGGCGCTCAGGCGCACATTCGGGCCGGATTCCAAACGGCAGTCTCGCGGCGGACGCCAGAGCGGAAAGATGAGCATGCAGCAGAAGCTCAACATGCTGCAAGACAAGTACCGGACGAAGGTGTAGGCGGTGGCGAGCCGCCCTGTCCTGGCCAGTCGGGCCGGGTGCTTGGACTTGCAGGCCGAAACCCCGGGCCCGCAGGCAGCTCGCCCGGATTGGTCGTTGGAGCATCAGGCGCAGCGGGACGGGCGCCGCCGAATTGCAGGGATCGACGAAGCCGGACGCGGGTGCCTGTTCGGTCCGGTATTTGCTGCTGCTGTCATTCTCGACCCATGTGAGCCCCTCGTCGGTCTGGACGATAGCAAGCGTCTGACCGCCCATCAGAGGACGGCGCTCGACGCCCGCATCCGCGAGTCCGCGATCGGGTATGCGCTTGGCAGCGTGGACGCCGCCCGGATCGACCTGCTGAACATCCTGCAGGCTTCGCGGCTGGCGATGAAGATCGCTGTCGAGGATCTCGACCCGGCGCCCGACTACCTGCTGGTCGATGCGGCCATGATCGACGTGAGGGTCTCGCAGCGGAGCGTCATCCGCGGGGACCGCACGAGCCAATCCATCGCCGCCGCGTCCATCCTGGCCAAGGTGGCCCGAGACCGGTGCATGCTGGCTTGGGACTCGGTCTACCCGCAATATGGCTTGCGTTCGCACAAAGGATACCCCGCGCCCACACACCTCGCCGCCTTACGCGAGCACGGCTGCACGCCGCTGCACCGCCAAAGCTACGGACCAGTGGCCCGCTGCGCCAAGCTCGATCCCAGGGTCCCCCGGTCCGGCTACACTTGATTCGGTGAGCATCAGTCCGAGCATCCCCCCGGCTGCGCCGGGACCGGAGGGCGTGCACAGCAAGGCCCACGTGGTGCTCAGCCAGGTTATCTACCTGTTATTCTGCCTCGAAGTGGGCTTGGTCCTGCTGCTGCTGCCATGGACTCTGCTCTGGGACAACAACTACTTCTTCAGCCTGCAGCCTCAACACAGTGAATTCTGGCTGAGCAACTACCTGCGCGGCGCAGTCTCCGGTGTCGGCCTTGTCAACCTCTGGATGGGCCTCAAGGAGCTGCGCCGGATCGTGCGGCGTCGCAGGACTTGAACGCCGATCCTCCCCGGCGCGATTCCTGGCGCTGCGGCCCCGTCAGTGGGTCATCGCGTAGACGATGTAGTTGATCGCCAGCCGGTAGGACATCGCCGTGAAGCGCTCTGGGTATTCCGGCCAGTCGGCATGCTCCCAGGCGTCGCCGAGGTCCATGTTGTGGTTGATCGAAACCATCACGCGGCCGTCGTCGTCGAGGATGCCCCGCCAATGCGGCACTACGCCGTCCTGCTCGTAGGGACGCCCGCTGTAGACCATTTGAAGACCGGGAATCTGCTCGCGGTGCTCCATGTCGAAGAGCACGTGGAACACCGCGTCCTGGGCGCCCAACTCCTCGACGGGACGCAACGGAAAGATGCGGCGCATACCGCGCATGAAGGACTCCCACTCCCGGCTGCCGTGGAAATCGTCGAACATGATGAAGCCTCCGCGCAGGAGGTACTCGCGGATACGCTCAACCTCCGAATCCGTCAGATCCCAGTGCCCCGCCTCGACCACGTAAAGGAACGGGTAGTCGAAGAGCTGCGGCTCGTCCGGGTGAACGTACGTCTCCTTGGACCGCGCGTCGATGGCGGAGAGCCGCCTCAAGCCTTGCAGGAAATGGCGCTCCGCTTCGGGAGAATCGATCTGCCAGGGCCGCCTCTCCAGGTGCTCCAGGTGCGGGTATAGGTCGGAGTATTGCATCCGAGCCAGAATGAACTCGGCTGGCTGGCCAGCACCGATCGGATCGATGAACGCCAATGGAGACCGGGGCGGAAGGGGCAGGCCGCGGTACGCGCGCTGCGCCGCCACCCAGCCGCTGCATGCAAGCAGCGCCGCAAGAACCGCAGCGCCCAGTCCCCAGCCGCGCCTGCTACGCACGCTCGCAGAGTAGCACGCGCCGCGCGGGACGCCGGCGGCGGCGGCCGCCGCGCCGTCCCCTTAGTAGCGGTAGTGCTCCGGCTTGTACGGGCCATCGACCGGGATGCCGAGGTAGTCCGCCTGCTCCGGAGTCAAGACGGTCAGATCGACCCCGAGGGCTCCCAGATGCAGACGCGCGACCTGTTCGTCCAACTGCTTCGGGAGCCTTGCGACCGTGCGGCCGTATGCCTCGGCGTTGCGGTGCAATTCGACCTGGGCCAACACCTGATTCGTAAAGCTGCACGACATCACAAAGCTGGGATGGCCGGTCGCGTTGCCCAGGTTCAGCAGGCGGCCTTCCGAGAGCACGATCACCGAATGCCCGTCGGGGAAGCTGTGCTCATCGACCTGAGGCTTGATGGTTTTGCGCGTGACGCCGGGGAACTGCGCCAGCCCGGCCATATCGATCTCGTTATCGAAATGGCCGATGTTGCCTACGATCGCCTGGTGCTTCATCCGGGCCATGTGCTGCGCCGAGATGATGTGCTTGTTGCCGGTCGCCGTGATGAAGATGTCCCCGACCGCCAGGATGTGCTCGAGCCGCCGAACCTCAAAGCCCTCCATTGCCGCCTGCAATGCGCAGATCGGATCGATCTCGGTGACGATGACCCGGGCGCCTTGGCCGCGCATCGATTGCGCACAACCCTTGCCCACGTCGCCGTACCCGCAGATCACGACCACCTTGCCGCCGATCATGACGTCGGTCCCGCGGTTGATGCCGTCGATCAGCGAATGGCGACAGCCGTAGAAGTTGTCGAACTTGGACTTCGTGACCGAGTCGTTCACATTGATGGCCGGGAACAGCAGCGTACCGTCCTCCTGCCGCTGGTAGAGTCGCCGAACACCCGTGGTCGTCTCCTCCGAGACGCCGCGGATGCCAGGAGCTAGCTCCTCCCACACGCGGCCGCGCCGCTGTCGCAGGGCTCCGAGGGTTCGCAGCACGACGGCTTCTTCCTCCGAGGCCGCAGTCGACGGGTGCGGCACGGCGCCGACCCCCTCGTATTCCAGGCCGAGATGCACCATCAATGTCGCGTCGCCCCCATCGTCCAGGATCAGGCTGGGCCCCGTGCCGCCGGGCCACAGCAGCGCCCGCGAAGTCGCCCACCAGTACTCCTCAAGCGTTTCGCCCTTCCACGCGAACACGGGGACGCCGCGGGGCGTCTCCGGCGTTCCGTTCGGGCCCACTGCAACCGCAGCCGCGGCGTGATCCTGCGTCGAGAAAATGTTGCAGGATGCCCAGCGCAGCGAGGCGCCCAGTTTCGACAGGGTCTCGATCAACACGGCGGTCTGGACCGTCATATGCAGCGATCCGGTAATGCGTGCGCCAGCGAGCGGACGCTGGCCGGCATACTCCTCGCGCAGCGCCATCAAGCCGGGCATCTCGTGCTCGGCCAGACGAATCTCATCGCGGCCAAAGTCGGCCAGCGAGAGATCCTTGACCTTGAAGTCCGCCAAGGCCGGGCTGGCCGTCTGGCTCGACTCGGGCAATGTCTCAACCGCCGCCATATTCAGTCTCCTTCCGCTTGCTCCACCGCTTCCGCCCGCTTCACGCCCAGGCAGCGGCGCCCCTCAGGCGGCTTGTCGCAGGTCGTCGACACGATCTACCCGCTCCCAGCTGAAGGTCTCCTCGGTCCTGCCGAAGTGCCCGTAAGCCGCAGTGGGTTTGTAGATTGGGCGGCGCAGGTCGAGGTACCGGATCAGTCCGTCGGGCGTGAGCGGGAAGAGCTGCTCCACGATCTCCGCCAAACGCGCTTCGTCGGTCTGGCCGCTGCCGAGGGTATCGACGCGCACGGAGACCGGATCGGCGACGCCGATGGCGTACGCAAGCTGCACTTCGCAGCGCGCAGCCAGGCCGGCCGCGACGATGTTCTTGGCGATGTGCCGGGCCATGTAGCACGCTGATCGGTCCACTTTGGTCGGATCCTTTCCGGAGAACGCTCCACCGCCATGGCGGCCCATCCCCCCGTACGTGTCCACGATGATCTTGCGCCCCGTCAAGCCCGTATCCCCGTGCGGGCCGCCGATCTCGAATTGGCCCGTCGGGTTGATGTGGTACTTCGTGCGGCTGTCGGTCATCTCCCGCGGCACGATGCGGTCGATGACGGCTTCTTGGACCCGCTCCCGCAACTCAGACTGACTCCGCAAGGTGCTACCGCCGACGCGGTCGTGCTGGGCCGAGACCACGACGGCATCGATCCGCACAGGTGTGTCACCGTCGTACTCGACGGTAACTTGTGACTTCCCGTCCGGCCGCAGGAAGGCCAACTCGCCCTTCCGGCGCGCCTCGGTCAGGCGCCGCACGAGCTTGTGCGCCAGCATGATCGGCAGGGGCATCAATTCGTCGGTTTCGCTGCACGCGAATCCGAACATCAGTCCCTGGTCGCCAGCCCCGCCGGCGTCGACGCCCAGGGCGATGTCCTGAGACTGTTCGTGCACGTGTGTTTCAACCGTGCAGCTCCGGGAATCGAAGCCGTAGGCGGGATCGTCGTAGCCGATCTCCCGGATCGCTTCCCGGGCGATCTCGGCGAGGTCCAGCACGGCGCTGGTTCTGAGCTCCCCGGCCAGGACGCACAAGTCCGTGGTCACAAGCGTCTCGCAGGCCACACGACCCTGCGGATCGTGCGCCATGACCTGGTCCAGCACCGCGTCCGAAACCGTGTCGCAGAGCTTATCCGGGTGCCCTTCGGTGACTGATTCCGATGTGAACAGTTGCGTAACGCTGCGCTGCAAGACAATCCTCCGGTTGCGAGGCCGCCGGCTCGTCTGCTCTGCCTGGGCAGGCGGGTGTGCGGTGGCGCTGGGCGGGGTCAAGGCGCCCGCCTCGAAATACGACTAGACCCTTCATTCTTTGGGTAAGCGGTCGGCTTTGTCAATGCTGTTCGCCGCCGCCAGCTCGTGGTCCGGGCAGCCCGACCCCGCAGGTTGGCGGCGGGCTGCGAAGAAGCCGCGGAGGGGCGCCAGACAATCCCCCGCGAGCACTCCCTCGACAATCTCCAGGCGGTGGTTCAGGAGTTCCGAGTCCGCCAAGTGAAACTTGCTGCGTACGGCGCCGAAGCGCAAGTCGCGCGATCCGAAGACCAGACGCGCCAGACGCGCGTTGACGAGCGCCCCCGCGCACATGGCGCAGGGCTCGAGCGTGCAGTACATCGTGGCTCCCGGGAGGCGATAGTCGCCAAGCTCCCGCGCCGCCGCGCGCAGCGCGACGATCTCGGCGTGGGCGGTCGGATCCTGGTCCGCAATCTGCCGGTTGGCGCCCCTTCCGACGATACGTCCCTGGTGAACAATTACGGCGCCAACGGGCACCTCGCCGGCGCGCTCCGCCTCCGCGGACAACCCCAAGGCCGCGCGCATGAACCTCTCGTCGTCTCGTAGAAGGAACCGCGGCACATCACTCGCCGGCGGCCGCGCGGCCAAGCCAATAGTGGATGTCGGGGAATACCACCGCCTGCATCTCCGGTGCATCGACATTGTCCGGCCGCAACAGGTACGCCCCCGAGTCGATGTGGCGCTCGGCTTCGCCGCCCGCCAAATGGGTCGCCAGCTGCCGCGTGCTCTCGTAGCCCATCTTGAACGGATCCTGCACCACGATGGAGTCGATGACCCCGGCCCGCATGTCCGCCACGAGCGTCTCCGATGCATCGAAGCCGACGATCTGAACCTTGCCGGCGAGGCCGCGCTGCTTGACGGCTTGCACGGCGCCATCCACGCTCGATTCGTTGTCGGCAAAGAAGCCCGCCAAGTCAGGGTGCGCCGTGAGCAGGTTCTCGGCTTCGGCCAGCGCCTTGGCTCGATCAGCCATGTTGAACTTCACGCCGACGATTTCGATGCCCGGGTATTTCTTTTCGACAGTCTCCACGAAGCCCGCCTCGCGCTTCATGGTCGAGGCGCTTCCAGGCATGAAGCCGATCACGCCGACCTTACCCTTGCCGTTGAGGATTTCACCCATACGCCCGGCCGCCATGACGCCGCCTTGGTAGTTGTCCGTGACGACGAAGGTAATGATCCGATCGGTCTTGATCGCAGAGTCGAAGATCGCGACCGGAATCCCGCGGTCCGCAGCCCGCTCAACGACCGTGACGAGCGCATCTTCGTCCACCGGCGCTAGCACGATGCCGGCCACCTGCCGGGTGATGAGGTTCTCGACGATCGAAATCTGGCGGGCCGAGTCAGTTTCCATCTGCGGAGCATTCCACAGGATCTGCAGTCCAAACTCCTCGCCGGCCTTGATCGCGCCTGCGTGGACCGACTGCCAGAACGTGTGGTTGGCGCCCTTCGGTACGACGCCCACGACCGGCATACCGCTCTGTCCCCCGCAGGCCGCCAGCCAGCCCAGACCCGCTGCCCATGCCAGGAGATCCCAGCGGGAAAACATGGACCCATTATGGCGCACCCCCGCCGATCGCAGACTGGAATCGAGGAGGGCTCTCAGGATGCCGGATCACGAGTGATTACGGCATGGTTAGCCCCTGGATTCTTTCCCGCAACAACCACGACGGCACTTTTTCGGGGAAGGAATGGAACTGGGAGTCGCGCTCAATGAAGATGGATTGGAACAGGCCGGGATGGCTCCGGTTGTGGGCGGCTACAATCTGGATGGAAACCTCGATATCTTCAAAACGCACTTCGCGGACGAAACGAACATCCCGTACCGAACGGATGGACGGGCGAATTTCGAAGACGGAACGACCCGAGCGGCTCCTGGTTTCGAGGTCCGCTTCACCAGCCGGGGCTCTGACATCGTTGATTTGCGTAATAACGGGCTCCCGGACATCTTCTTGGCGACGGGCAGCGTCTATCCCCAAGTGGAAAAGGTGCTGCTGAACTATCCTCTCCAGACTCCCCGCGCGATCCTCCGCAATCTGGGCGATCGGAGATTCGAAGAACGCATGGACCCGGGCGGACCAGCGATTCCGGCGGCGTGTAACAGTCGAGGCTGTGCGCTTAGAGATCGTCGAGCCAAACCTCGGCCGGCTCGTTCCAGCCGCCTGTGCAGCGTACACGCACACGCAAGCTGGAACGTGCCCCTTTCCGCACGGTCGTCAGGTTCGTTTACACACTCAATTCGAAGTGAGGCCATGCCTGCCGGCGAACAACCCTTTGATCTCGTTGGCGCTCGACTCCCGCACCAGGAAAGCATAGGAAGCCGCGGCGATCCACAGAGACACGGCCGCGAAGGCGATCGACGAGGAGAAGTTTTTCGATTCGCCGACGAGAATACCGGTCAACACCGGTGCGCAAATGCCCGCCAGGTTGCTGATCGTGTTCTGGTACCCGATCGCCCTTCCGATGAAATCTCTCGGCGAGATCGCCTGGGTGACAGCCCAGTAGTTGGCGCTGGTCAGGCCGATACTCGCCAACGCGAAGATGAGGATCGCCGACGCGATTTGCGCGGACTCGGTCCAGATCAGCAGCAAGGTCGAACTCCCGAGCAGGTAGCCACTGATGACGAAGATCTTGCGGACAAAGACGGGCCGCCCCGTGCGGCGGGCCCAGCGGTCGGCGAGGTGTCCGGCCGAGGGAGCCACGACAGCCATGGCAAGGAAGGGCAACGCCGTGTAGATCCCCATGTCGAGGAACGACATGCCCCGCTCCATGACGAGGTACGCGGGAAGCCAGCTCATGATGAAATACCAAAAGTAGGAGTAGAAGAAAGCCGTAATCGTGATGCCCCAGACCGCCGGATTGGCGAAGAGTTTCCGTAGCGGAACCTTCGCGCTAGGCGGACGGTCGTCGGACGTCAGTTTCGCGCGCCCGGCGGGGGCCAGCAGGAACCAAGGCGCGAGCCAGACACACGGGATCAGCCCGGTCAGAATCAACAGTTGGCGCCAGCCGAACTGCTCCAGGAGCGCGCCTCCGAGGAACCCGCCCACCGCGGGACCAATCATCATCCCCAAGATGTAAGCGGCCGTTGGGAAACCTTGTTCCTCCTCGTCGAAATTCGTGCGGATGTAGGTCAGGCTGACCGGTTGCACGGCCGCTTGGCCCAACCCCAGGATCAACCGTAAAACGAGAATTTGACTGAACGAGCGAGCCAGCCCGATCGCCGCCGACGACAAAGACCAGACCAAGAACGACAGCCCATAGGTCAACCGTAGCCCGAAGCGGTCGACGGCCCAACCGGAAGGAATTTGCAGGAGCGTATAGGTCCAATAAAACGCCGACATGAGCGTCCCGGCGACTGCCGGGGAGAAGTCGAATTCGCCCATCACCGGCACGACGGCGACACTCAAGTTGTTGCGGTCGACGTAGTTCACCAGCGCAGCGAAGCACAGGAGAGCGATGATCCACCACCGCTTCTTTCTTGATTTCACGTCCGCCTTCTGAGGTGCTGTGTGCTGTGCGGCCTGACGGGCAACTGGGAATTAGTTCGGCTGAGATGTCTTGACGGAAGTGTTGAGCCGCGCAAGCGGGTATCGTACCACCAGGTGGCATGCTAACCGTGGAAAGCTGCAAGAAAACAGGTGTTCGGATTGGTGCTTGGATAGCCAAGCACCAACGGAAGCCACACCAAAGAACGACACCAGTTCCATGATCGCTCTATCGTCGAACGCAGGGCCCGCGATCGCGCAACGCTTCGCCAGCCCCCCCGCTGGATACCCATTCATCCAGGCGGTGTGTCGCTGCGGTTCCGATTTCTAGGCTTCGCGGGCTCTCAGAAACTGATAGCGGGATTCGATCCCGAGCCAAGTCTTGGCCTCGACGCCCAGCACCATTTCGAACTGCGTTGCTATCGCCGGTTTGATGGAGGCTCTCCCAGATACCATCTCGCGGACCAACTCTGCGGAACAGCCGCAAGGTCTAGCCAGTTCGGCTTGTGACATCTGCCGCGCTTCAAGGTATTCCGCCAGCAATGCTCCAGGCGTGGCCTCGTAGTCGGGCTCGAACTGGTTTCCCGCCACCATGACTCCGTCCCTCTGCCAGTGGTAGTCGACGATCTCCAGAATGCTGCTCGCCGTGACTCTGGCTTCGCCGATGCCCCGCATGTCAATGGCACTGAAATAGGCTAGCCGGAAGCTAGATTTCTCAGCAAACCTCCAATGCGTTGATTCAAATGCACTTGCAGATTTTCTTGAAGGATCGCAAAAACCTCCTTAACATGCGAGCCCGGATTTGCGATGGTAACCAAGAACAGGTTCCTTGGTGGCGGTCATGGATCCCCGCATCGAGAAGCTCAAGTCCACTACCTTCTTCGGCAGACGATTCACGCGCCGGCAGATCGCCGCTATCCAGCAGACGGTGGCCAGGTTCCCGGCCCTGAGCCGCAAGGAACTGGCGGAGACGATCTGCGAGCACCTCAACTGGCGCACGGCTGCTGGCGGCAACCGGGTCGCGGCCGCCCTGGGCCTGCTGGAACAGCTCGAGCAGGCCGGCATCCTGACGCTGCCGCCCAAGCACACGCAGAACATGCGCCCGGGACCGCGCCCGCCGGTGGCCGCGACCCCGCGCAGCGCTCCCCAGCCGCTGATCGCGACCAGCCTGCGGGACCTGCAGCCGCTGCGCCTGCAGCGGGTCGAGCAGCAGGAGGACACCCAACTCTGGAACGAATTCATCGAGCGGCACCACTATCTCGGCTACCGCCAGCCGCTGGGCCCGCACCTGCGCTACTTCCTGCTCGACCGGCACGGGCGCCGGCTGGGCTGTGTGCTGTTCAGCCAGGCGACCCACTCGCTGGCTTGCCGCGATGAGTGGGTCGGCTGGCCTGCCGGGGAGTACAAGAAGCACCTCGACCTCGTGGTCGGCCAGCCTCGCTTCTTGCTGTTTCCTTGGGTGCAGGTCCCGAACCTGGCGAGTCACGCGCTGGGGCTGGCAGCCCGGCAGCTGCCGGCGGACTGGCAGCGGCGCTATGGCACGCGGCCGGTCCTGCTCGAAACCTTCTGCGAAACCCCGCGCTTCCAAGGCACCTGCTACCGCGCCGCCAACTGGATCCATCTCGGCCAGACCCAGGGCCGTGCCGACGCCGGGCGCAGCCCCAAGGATGTGTATGTCTACCCGCTGACGAAGCCGTGCCGCTCGATCCTGCTGCACGGGCCGCGCCCGCAGGCCCGGCGACGGCCGCCGCCGGCGGCGCAGCCGCAGGCCCCCGACGCGGACTTCGTCGCCCTCTGGCAGGGCCTGCTCGGCGCGCTCAGCGCCATCGCCGCCGCTCACGACCAATTCTGGCAAGTGCGCAGCCGCGTCCTCAACACGCTGCTGGTGATGCTGTTCGTGTTCCGCCTCGTGTTCGCTCCGCGCCGCCAAGGCTACACCACTACGCTGTCTCAGCTGTGGGCCCAGTGCCGCGCCCTCGACGTGCCCCTGCCGCAACCGCAGCCGGTCTCCGACGCGGCCATGTGCAAGGCCCGGCCGCGGATTGACGCCCAGGTCTTCCGGCAGTTCCACGCCGCGATCCTGCGCCGCGCCGACCAGCCCGGACCGCTCTGGCTGGGCCACCGCGTCTTCGCCGTCGACGGCTCCAAGCTCAACCTGCCGCGCCCGCTGGCCGCAGCCGGCTACGACCCGCCCGGCCCGCACGCCCACTACCCGCAGGGCCTGCTCAGCTGCCTGCTGCGCCTGCAGTCCCGGCTCCCGGTCGACTTCGACCTCTTCGCCCACCGCA
This sequence comes from Bryobacterales bacterium, assembly GCA_965218615.1. Taxonomy (GTDB): domain Bacteria; phylum Acidobacteriota; class Terriglobia; order Bryobacterales; family UBA6623; genus VXMF01. The sequence continues at coordinate 1,603,021 of CBDCLH010000008.1, read as the reverse complement.
ACGAGCGCGCCGCCGCACGCGCCCATCTGCGAGCCCTGGCCGCCCCCGACCTGGTCGTCTACGACCGCGGCTACTACTCGTTCGAACTGCTCTGGACTCACCGGCGGCGCGGACTGCAGGCCGTCTTCCGCCTCCCCCGCAACGTCTGCCCCGCCATCGATGCCTTCATCGACGGCGACGGCACCGACACGCTCGTCACCATCCTGCCCGGCCCCGATACCCTGCGGACCCTGTCCCGCAAGTATCCCGGCACGCACTGGCAGCCCCTCCCGCTGCGCCTCGTCAAGTACACGCACGCCACGACCCAGTACGTGCTGGGCACCACCTTGCTCGACAGCCGCCGCTATCGCGTCGCCGACCTGTCCGACCTGTACCATGCCCGCTGGGGGATCGAGGAAATGTACAAGATCAGCAAACAGTTCCTGGAAGTCCAGCAGTTCCACGGCCAGAGCGAGCGCCTGGTGCAGCAAGAGTTGTTCGCCCATTTCAACTTGATTGCGATGACGCGGCTGTTCACCAACCGGGATGCGGACCTGTGCCAAGCAGCCCGGCAGCCGGACGGCAAGTCGGCGCCGCAGGCGAACTTCAAGCACAGCCTGGCCGCGCTGGCGCAGCATCTCGAGGGTCTGCTGCTGCGCCACTCCGCGTATGTCGGCGAGACACTCGAACGCATCTGCGCGTGGGTCGGGACGGGTCGGCGCAAGCCGCGTCCCAACCGCTCGTACCAGCGGCGCTCGCTGCAGCCGGCCCCGAAATGGTCCCGGCGCAAGGCGGCGACAACCTAGCTGCTTCGATGCCAACCCCGATGCCCATGACCTGAGTACCCGGAACCTGCAAAATGGACTGCCCTCAGGCCCCTCGCCCTTAAGTTAATGCCCGAAAACCTTAAGTTAGTGCCATTGGGCCGCGACCCCGCGCACCGATTCCCAGCCGCGGATCGCGACCAGCCTGCGGGACCTGCAGCCGCTGTGCCTGCCGCTGGTCGAGCAGCAGGAGGACACCCAACTCTGGAACGAATTCATCGAGCGGCACCACTATCTCGGCTACCGTCAGCCGCTGGGCCCGCACCTGCGTTACTTCCTGCTCGACCGGCACGGGCGCCGGCTGGGCTGTGTGCTGTTCAGCCAGGCGACCCACTCGCTGGCTTGCCGCGATGAGTGGGTCGGCTGGCCTGCCGGGGAGTACAAGCAGCACCTCGACCTCGTGGTCGGCCAGCCGCGCTTCTTGCTGTTTCCTTGGGTGCAAGTCCCGAACCTGGCGAGTCACGCGCTGGGGCTGGCAGCCCGGCAGCTGCCGACGGACTGGCAGCGGCGCTATGGCACGCGGCCGGTCCTGCTCGAAACCTTCTGCGAAACCCCGCGCTTCCAAGGCACCTGCTACCGCGCCGCCAACTGGATCCATCTCGGCCAGACCCAGGGCCGTGCCGACGCCGGGCGCAGCCCCAAGGATGTGTATGTCTACCCGCTGACGAAGCCGTGCCGCTCGATCCTGCTGCACGGGCCGCGCCCCCAGGCCCGGCGACGGCCGCCGCCCGCGGCGCAGCCGCAGGCCCCCGACGCGGACTTCGTCGCCCTCTAGCAGGGCCTGCTCGGCTCGCTCAGCGCCATCGCCGCCGCTCACGACCGACTCTGGCAAGTGCGCAGCCGCGTCCTCAACACGCTGCTGGTGATGCTGTTCGTGTTCCGCCTCGTGTGCGCTCCGCGCCGCCAAGGCTACACCACGACGCTGTCCCAGCTGTGGGCCCAGTGCCGCGCCCTGGACGTGCCCCTGCCGCAACCGCAGCCGGTCTCCGACGCGGCCATGTGTAAGGCCCGGCCGCGGATTGACGCCCAGGTCTTCCTGCAGTTCCACGCCGCGATCCTGCGCCGCGCCGACCAGCCCGGGCCGCTCTGGCTGGGCCACCGCGTCTTCGCCGTCGACGGCTCCAAGCTCAACCTGCCGCGCCCGCTGGCCCAAGCCGGCTACGACCCGCCCGGCCCGCACGCCCACTACCCGCAGGGCCTGCTCAGCTGCCTGCTGCGTCTGCAGTCCCGGCTCCCGGTCGACTTCGACCTCTGCCCCCACCGCAACGAGCGCGCCGCCGCGCGCGCCCATCTGCAGGCCCTGGCCGCCCCCGACCTGGTCGTCTACGACCGCGGCTACTACTCGTTCGAACTGCTCTGGACCCACTGGCGGCGCGGACTGCAGGCCGTCTTCCGCCTCCCCCGCAACATCTGCCCCGCCATCGATGCCTTCATCGACGGCGACGGCACCGACACGCTCGTCACCATCCTGCCCGGTCCCGCTACCCTGCGGACCCTGTCCCGCAAGTATCCCGGCACGCGCTGGCAGCCCCTCCCGCTCCGCCTCGTCAAGTACACGCACGCCACAACCAAGTACCTGCTGGGCACCACCTTGCTCGACCACCAACGCTACAGCGTCGCCGACCTGTCCGACCTGTACCATGCGCGGTGGGGAATTGAAGAGATGTACAAAATCAGTAAATCGTTCCTGGAGGTCCAGCAGTTTCACGGCCAGAGCGAGCGCCTGGTGAAGCAAGAGTTGTTCGCCCATTTCAACTTGATTGCGATGACGCGGCTGTTCACCAACCGCGACGCGGACCGGTGCCAAGCAGCCCGGCAGCCGGACGGCAAGGCGGCGCCGCAGGCGAACTTCAAGCACAGCCTGGCCGCGCTGGCGCAGCATCTCGAGGGTCTGCTGCTGCGCCACTCCGCGTATGTCGGCGAGACACTGGAACGCATCTGCGCGTGGGTCGGGACGGGTCGGCGCAAGCCGCGCCCCAATCGCTCGTACCAGCGGCGCTCGCTGCAGCCGGCCCCGAAATGGTCCCGGCGCAAGGCGGCGACAACCTAGCTGCTTCGATGCCAACCCCGATGCCCATGACCTAAGTGCCCGGAACCTGCAAAATGAACTGCCCTCAGGCCCCTCGCCCTTTTATGTTAGAGAGAGTGAGCCGAAGAGCGGATCCCAGTTTGGAACTGGGCATATCCTCTTCCTCTGCCGCAGAGGGTGGAACCCACCGCGGCGGTAGGGAATCAGATCCCTCCCCGCCTCAGTGCAGGGAGGTCGCCGGTGGGGCCAGGCCTGGCCCCACCGGCGGCGACGGGCCGGACCGTTTTGGCCCTCGGCCTTGTGAGCCGTACTTAAGCTTGGTCGGCCCGTCGCAGCAATTCCTGTGCGCCCTCAACGGAAGCGTGGGTACAGACCCGCATCGCAAAAGGACAGGAACGCAGGAATGTTCACTGGCACTTGCAAAGAAAGCAACGCAGCAATGACCACTCCTTCCCAAACTATAGTCGCAGGCATCGATGTCGGCAAGTCCGGACTCGACGCCCATCTCGAACCGGGCGGCCAAGCCCGTCACTTCGCCAACACCAAGACCGGCCGCCGCGCTCTGCGCAACTGGCTGGTCAAGCACGGCGTCACCCGCGCCGTCTTCGAACCCACCGGGCGCTACCACCGCGAGTTGCACCAGTGCCTGTTCGACTCCGGTCTCGAAACCGTCGCGGTCAACCCGCTGCGCTCCCGGCGCTTCGCCGAAGCCATCGGCAGGCTCGCCAAGAACGACCGCGTCGACGCCTCCATGCTGGCGCGCTACGGCCTCCTCTCCGGCTTGGCCGGTACCCCGCCCAAAGCCCCCCTCTTGCACCGTCTCAACGACTTGATCGCGATCCGGCGCAAGCATGTCGCGCAGCGCGCGGCGCAGCTCAAGCTGCACTCCCAGCTGGACGCCGACACCGCCGGCGAGTTGGGTGACCCGCTGATCCAGCTGTTCGACGAGCTGATCGGCAAAGCTGACACGGCGCTGCAAGCCTGCATCGCTTCCGACCCGGAGCTGGCGCGACGTGCCGCGAGCATCCGCTCCATCCCGGGCTTCGGCCCCGCCAATGCCGCCAGCCTGTGTGCCGACATGCCCGAACTCGGCTCGCTCGACCGCCGTCAGGCGGCCGCTCTGATCGGCGTCGCGCCCTACGACCGGGACAGCGGCCAGAGCAGCGGTGGCCGCCATATCCAGGGCGGCCGCCAGCATCCGCGCAACCTGCTCTACATGGCCGCCACTTCGGCAATCCGCTGCAATCCCGACATGCGAGCCTTCTTCGAGCGCCTCGGCGCCAGCGGCAAGCAGCACAAGGTCGCCAGGGTCGCCGTCATGCGCAAGCTGATCACGCTCGTCAACGCCTTGCTCCGCGCCGACCGCGAATGGCAGCCCGCACCCCCGGCCCGCGAGGCCGTCTCATGACTTGCGCCGCTCTCTGCCGCACTCCCGGCGGCGCGCCTCCCGTGGTCTCCGTCTCTTTGCGATTCCCGTGCCTCCAGGTACCGCGAAAGTTGCACGCGAACCGTTTCCCGCTCGAAATCCACTTGACAAGCAACACGGAAGCTTAAGTTAATGCCGAAAACCTAAAGTTAGTGCCATTGCCCCGCATGTGGCCTCCGTGGCGCCCCCTCGTGATTCGGCTTCCACACGATTCGGTACGGATGCAGGACATCTGCCGAGTATTGTCCCTTCGGGTTGCCACAAGCGACGTAGTCGATCAGGACGGCTCCTCGGAACCTCCGGGAGCACTGTGGCTCCGCTCAGGACCCGGAGCCGCGTCCGGATTGCTCTCGGCCCACTGTCTTCATGTGTCCTTCGGAGCGCCGCGGCAGAGTCGAGCGTCTTGTGCGGCTTAGCGGTTCTGAATGCTTGACCCACAAACCGAACCAAGTTCCCTACGCGTTATCAATTGGGGATTATAAGGGGTGGTGCCCAAAAGCATCCCGTCTAGCGGACGTGATTATTTCGTAACTCCAAGATAATCAGCTATTTACGATTGACACGGCGGGCACCGTTTGGTAAGATTATAATAGAGATGACGATCCAGAAAGCACCGGGCAAGAACACACGCAAGGGCATCAGCATGATTCAGGCCATGAGGATGTTCCCGGACGACGCTGCGTCCGAGCAGTGGTTCATCCGCGTCCGCTGGCCGCACGGACCGCAGTGCCCGCATTGCGGGGCCGGCTCCCACCGCGTCCAGTCGGGCGCGCAGCACAAGACGATGCCGTTGCGCTGCCGCGCTTGCCGCAAGCGGTTCTCGGTTCGCATCGCAACCGTCATGCAGGACTCGAACCTGGGCTATCAGGTGTGGGCCATGGCGATCTATCTGTTGATGACCAGCCTGCAATCCGTCTCGTCAATGAAGCTGCACCGGGACCTGCACATCGCGCAGAACTCGGCGTGGCATCTCAGCCACCGCATCCGTGCCGCATTGTTCCAAGGCGGTCCAGGGTTCGCCGGTCCAGTGGAAGTGGACGCAACCTACATCGGCGGGAAGCGCAAGAACATGCCGAACTCGGTGCGCAAGGACTTGACGGGCCGCGGGCCGGTGGGCAAGACGGCAGTTGTGGGCGCGAAAGACCGCGCAACGAACCAAGTGGCAGCCAAGGCGGTGCACTCCACGGACAAGGCAACCCTGCAGGGATTCGTGAAGGATCACGCCGACCGGCAAGCGACCGTCTACACGGACGACGCGAGTGCCTACGAGACACTGCCGTTCGAGCATGAGTCGGTGAAGCACTCTGTCAGCGAGTACGTGCGCGGACAGGCGCACACCAACGGAGTCGAGTCGTTCTGGTCCATGCTGAAGCGCGGGTACTACGGGACGTTCCACAAGTTCAGCCCGAAGCATCTGGACCGCTACGTGCAGGAGTTCGCCGGTCGTCACAACCTGCGCGAGCAGGACACCATCGACATGCTGGGCGCGGTCGTCCTTGGCATGCATGGCAAGCGGCTCAAGTACGATGATCTGATCAGGGACAACGGGCTCGATTCTGGAGCCCGTGGATGAGCGCCTTGGAACGGGACACGCTCTACTACGGCGACTGCCTTGACTGGATGCAGCGGGGGGACGATCAGTGCGTAGACCGGATCTACCTCGATGGCAAGCCATTGGCACAAGGAACACTGTGCCAGGAGGATTTCCGATGAAGGCTACCAGGAAATCGAAGCCCGTGACCAAACTCCCGCCGCGCCGAGTCGAACTTGTGCGCCCGACCTACCAGCCATCCAAGGCCGAGCTTGAGGAGTCGATCACGCTACCGCAGATGTCGCTGGAGGAGGCCGCCCGCAGACTCATGGAACCGGTCGAGATTCACCACATCGACAGGCCCCGGCGCGAGAGCTAGACGGGATGCTTTTGGGCACCATCCCTTATAATCCCCTATCAATTGGGTGCCGACCTGATTCCAACAACCGTGAAACCACCGTTTGTCAAGGCAAGGCGATCATGCGCGGTCTCCTCCCAGGCGATCGTTCGTCACCCATCCGCCCGCGCCACATCCCGCTCCACGCCCCGTCCGAATACTCTTACTCCGGTACAGATCGCCAAACCCCGCGGAGAGGTTGCAGCGAGCCGCCGCGCAAGGTCAAAATGCGTGATTTGTTTCCATGTCTTCGATCTGGACATTCTGCGATCTTGCCAGCCGGGGCGTGTGGCGGGTGTCCCGGGTCGCTTAGCGTTCTCAGTCGATTGTTACTATCATGAACACATGAAACGTACAAATCTTGTGCTTGATGAGGCCCTACTGGAAGAGGCGGTTCGCGTGCTAGGCGCCAAGACCTATTCAGCGACAGTCAACTTGGCCCTGAAGGAAGCCCTGCGTATGAAGAGGATTCAGGGGTTGGCGGATCACTTCGGCAAGGTCGAGTGGCTGGGGGATCTGTCCGACATGCGCGAAGATTCCCGTCGGCGGCTAGAGGGGAATTCATAAATGATCCTGGTCGATACGTCTGTCTGGATCGAACTGCTCGCGGGACGGGTCCAAGCATCCCGCGAAGACCTCCTGCGCATGGCGACGTGTGGGCCGATCATTCAGGAAGTTCTTCAGGGCCTGCGGCCCGGTCGGCGCGAGCAGCAGATCCGCTGGCAACTCCTCGGGTTACCACGCGTGGGCGACCCGCTTACGCTCGATCTCTTCCTTGAGGCGGCGGATCTGTACGCCGCATCCAGGAGGCGCGGAATTGCGATCCGGTCCTCGGTTGACTGCTTAATCGCGTCGATTGCGATCCGGCACAGAATGCCGGTCTGGCACTTGGACAGAGACTTTGGTCAGCTTGCAGCGTTCTCACCACTGGAAACCTGGACGACTTCGTGAAGGCGCCAGATCGGGCACGTATCTCGCCGTACCCCATGTAGCTTGGTCAGCCAAGAGCGGGACCCGGCGTGGGTAATCAAGCGCGGAAAGGTCGCCCGTGGACGCATCCGAAAACACGGTAGGCCAACGATGGCAGTCTGAACAAACTGCCAAATGAATCAGTCGTGGGATGCCGGATTCGCCCGCCAAAGCGTTTCCGGCGCACCGCCAAGGCGGCAAACCCAGCGACTCCAGACGAAGAACGCATCGGAGAGGCGATTGAGGTACCGGAGCGGGACGGCGAGATCCTGCCCTTCCGCGGTGGCGAGCGCAACCACACGCCGCTCAGCCCGGCGACAGACGGCGCGGCAAACGTGGAGAGCCGCATTCAAGCTCGACCCCCCGGGCAGGACGAAGGACTCGAGTGCGGGTAGGACTTCGTTCATCGCATCCATTTCCGCTTCCAAATGCGTCACGTGCGTGGGCAGGATGCGCGGTTGCTGGGGTCCGACCGCCCCGGCGTCTGTCGCAATCTCCGAACCAAGGTTGAAGAGCTCGTGCTGGACACGCAGCAAACTCACCTCGAGCGACGCCAGATCCGGACATTCGGGGACCGTCGCGCGTACCCCAGCGGCGGCGCTTCCCACGAACGCGTTCAACTCGTCGATGGCGCCGTAGGCCTCGACTCTGGGATCGTCCTTGCGCACTCGGCGGCCGTTCACCAGGGCGGTCTCTCCACCGTCACCGCCCCGGGTGTAGATGCGGTTCAGTGCGATGCGCGGCTCGCGGAATGCCTCGTCGGCCATTACTCAAGATCATACGACCAGTGCGCGCCGACCCTGCGGGCCGGCTTCAGCGATGCGTTTGCTGATCGAGTTCCACGCCAGCTTCCAGCAGCAGCTGGCGGGCGGTGTCGTGCAGAGGGTAGTCCAGGTTGAAGACAACCCTCTGAATGCCCGCGTTGATGATCATCTTCGTGCAGATGAGGCAGGGCGAGCAGGTCGAGTAGACGGTCGCCCCGCGAACGCTTATGCCGTGATAGGCGGCCTGCACGATGGAGTTCTCTTCGGCGTGGCTGCAGAGGCACTCGTCCAGGCGCGTTCCGCTGTCGGCTAGGCTGTTGCAGCGCGGGCAGCCGCCCTCATTGCAGTTCTTCACACCACGCGGAGTTCCGTTGTAGCCGGTTGCAATGATGCGACGGTCCTTCACAACCACGGCCGCGACCTTGCGCTTCATGCAGTTGGACCGTAGCGCCACAATCTGGGCGATCCGCATGAAGTATTCGTCCCAGTCCGGTCGCGGCGCCTGCATCATCCAGCGCTTCGCCACCGAGGCGACAGCTGCGGCGAATTCCTCGAGTGTCCCGGCGTTGACGAGGGTCTCGTCCGCCTCGGCCCACGTGGCGCGCAGTTGCTGGTGCGAGTTGTCGGAACTCGCAAGTTCCCGTTCCTCCTGCTCCGCGAACTCCTCGAACGAGGCCGGGACTCGGTCGCCGCCGCGGCTGCGCACGCGCTCGTAGCGCAGTTCGCGCGGGGCGTCGAGGTGCAGCAGGTAAAAGGCGCCGCCCTCGCGCAACGCCCACACCTCGTGGGGGCTGCGGATGGAATCGACGACGTAGTTGCGGTCCGGGCGAAATCTGCGACTGATTCGCTGGGCGAGGATGGCGGGGCCGAACGCAGTCCGCAGTCGGTTTCCCTCAGCGATCAGGTTCTCTCGGTTCGGCGGCACGTCGCGGGCGGCCAACTCTTCCCGAATGACATCGGAAAGCGAGTAGAACTGAAAGCCCTTCCGGCGCAGATGTTCGGCCGCGACGGTCTTACCCGCACCATTGGTTCCCGTCAGTCCAAGGATCATGGCTGGCCGCTACCCATCGTAAGCCAAGCCCAAAATCGATGCACAAGCTGCCAATGGACGCCCGACTGGAGGCGAGCGGGGATGGGCCTCAACCCTCGGCAGCCGCAGGGCGGATCATGGTAAGCTAGTGGTCAGTTTGGGGGGCTCAGGCGGTATCAGGACGATCGGATTCCGACGCACTGGCTGCGGATTGGGCCCAATCCGCAGATACCTCCGAGATTTGACGGGACGCTTCCCACGCCCATGTGGCTAGGCCGAATTGAGCGCGGCTCGCTGGCGAGGGAATTCGGGATCGATCGGGACCATTCGGCCCGCGAAGAACCCTTTGTCCGCAACCGAACGGGGTCGCGGCGACGCAACTCTGATTGTCGGAGGCGGGTGCTCGCGGCTGTGCGCAACGGAGATGTGGGCCTCGCGGCGCCTCCGCGCCGAAACCTCTGCGGACTGCGTTTCGCAGTGCGCCATCGCGTCAAACCTCTCCTTGAAAGCGTCCCATCGCTGGACCCCAAGTACGAATCGCTATGGATTATTCTCTAGAGCTTGCCGTTGTACTCGGAGCCGTCGGATTGGCGGCCTCTTTCCTGACCTTCCTGGCCGTTGGAAGGCGCTCCCCGGGCAACAAGTCAATGCAACACGTCGCCAGTCTGATCCGGGTCGGCGCGATGGCTTTCCTATACCGCGAGTACCGCTTTCTCGCGGCTTTCGTCGTGGTCGTGGCGGCGCTCATCCTGTGGGCGCTCGGCGAGTCGATGGCGATCAGCTTCGCGGTCGGCGCGGCCTGCTCCATCCTGGCGGGCTTTTTCGGGATGCAGGCCGCGACGCTCGCCAACGCGCGGACCAGCGAAGCCGCCCGGGCCGGGGGCTTGGGTCCGGCTCTGACCGTCGCCTTCAGCGGCGGGTCCGTGATGGGCCTCGCCGTCGCCGGCCTCGGCCTGATGGGCGTAGGCCTGCTGGCGATGAACTTTCAAGGGGCCGAGAACGCCGTCAATCTCAACGGCTTCGCGATGGGCGCAAGCTCGATCGCCCTCTTCGCGCGCGTCGGCGGGGGCATCTATACTAAGGCGGCCGACGTCGGCGCGGACCTGGTGGGGAAGGTCGAAGCCGGCATCCCGGAGGACGACCCCCGAAACCCTGGGGTGATCGCTGACAACGTTGGCGACAACGTCGGCGATGTTGCCGGGATGGGGGCCGACATCTTCGAGTCGTTTGCCGGTTCGATGATCGCCAGCCTAGCAATCGCCGCGACCTTGCCGGAAGCAGGCTTGGCTCAACTCGCGGGCCATCTCGGCGGCGAATCGCTGCGTTCGGCCCTCATGGCGCTTCCATTGGTGCTCTCGGCAGTGGGTCTGGTCGCGTCGCTCCTCGGGATCGCGTCTGTCCGCATGCTCAAGACGCTGGGGCCCGCCGCCGCACTGCGCTACTCGGTGTGGCTGAGTTCGCTGCTCTTCCTGATCGGCGGGTATGCCGTCGGGCGGGCAATCGGCGTCAGTGAGGGAGTCTTCTGGGCCGTCCTCGCAGGCAACTTGGCTGGCGTGGCGATCGGCTATGTCACCGAATACTACACCTCGATGAGGCCGGTGATCCAGATCGCGGAGGCGTCGAGGATGGGCTACGCCACGAACATCATCGAGGGTCTTGCGACTGGATTCCGTAGTTGCGCCGCTCCCGTGCTGATCATCTGCGGGGCGATCTTCCTGGCGCACGAGACGGCTGGCCTGTATGGCATCGGGATCGCCGCTGTCGGCATGCTCGCAACCGTCGGCATCACCATGAGCGTCGACGCCTACGGCCCGATCGCCGACAACGCCGGCGGTATCTCGCAAATGTGTGGTCTGCCAGAGGAGGTGCGCTCGGTCACCGATCAGTTGGATTCTCTCGGGAACACCACTGCGGCCATCGGCAAGGGATTCGCGATTGGCTCAGCCGCGCTGGCGGCCCTGGCGCTCTTCTCCGCCTATACGCAGGCGCTCGACAGCGCACGCGCCGAGGCCGGCATGGCGCCGATCGAGATTCCCCTCAACTCGGCGGAGGTCGTCATCGGGCTCCTGTTGGGCGGCATCCTGCCCTTCGTGATTGCCGCGTTCACTATGAAGGCCGTTGGTAAGGCCGCCATCCGTATCATCGACGAGATCCGCCGCCAGTTCCGCGAGATCCCAGGGTTGTTGGCCGGAGACCCGGACGTGCGGCCCGACGCCGCCCGCTGCGTCGACATCGCCACCGCCGCGGCGCTCAAGGAGATGATCCTGCCGGGTCTGGTGGCCGTGACGGCCCCGGTGCTGGTCGGCTTTACGCTCGGTCCGGAAGCGCTAGGTGGAACCCTCGCCGGCGCAACCGTGACCGGCGTGCTGCTGGCCCTTTTCATGGCCAATGCGGGAGGCGCGTGGGACAACGCCAAGAAGGCGATCGAAAAGGGCGACATCGAAGGCGAAAGCAAAGGCTCGGACGGGCACAAAGCGTCTGTCGTGGGGGATACGGTTGGCGATCCCTTCAAGGACACCTCCGGCCCTTCGATGAACATCCTGATCAAGCTGATGGCGATCATAGCCCTCGTGATTGCGCCGCTGATCGCGGTTTGACACGGGGCATCCGCTTCGGCGAGAGCCAGAGCAGCTCAGCGGCTCTTGGTTTCCCAATCGCTCTGATAGAGTGGTGATATCCATGGCGGCCGGGCCCGGAAACCCAGAGAATCGCCCCGGCGCGCCGTCAGGCGGTGTCTCGCACGACGCCATGCCGCCCCACCCCCTGACACTGGACGGCTCGGCGGTGTTGCACCAGATGTTCCGCCTGCGTTGGTCCGCTTGGCGCGCGCTGCAAGACGCCGAGCGCAGCGCCATCACGCACGAAGCGGTCCGGACCCTGCGCACGTTGGAAGACCATCCCGATGGCGGCAGCGCGCTATTCTCGCAACTTGGGCACAAGGGTGACCTGCTGATCGTGCACTTCCGGTCGACCTTCGAAGCGCTGAACACGGCTGAACTGAAGATCGCGTCTCTGGGCCTCTACGACGTCTTGGAGCCGACGACCTCCTACGTGTCGGTCGTCGAACTCGGCCTTTACGACTCGACGGTCAAACTCTACGAAGAGCTGTTGGCGGAGGGCATCGGCCCGAATGACGCGGCCTGGAAAGAGCGCGCCCAGGCGCGTATGGACGAGCAGGCGGGAGCGATGGCGCCTCGCCTGCGGCCGAAGGTGCCGCCCCGCCGCTACCTATGCTTTTACCCCATGGACAAGAAGCGGGGCGAGCAGCGCAACTGGTACACGGTTCCGATCGCAGAGCGCCGCCGCATGATGCGCGAGCACGGCATGATCGGGCGGCGCTTCGCCGGCCGCGTGCAGCAGATCATTTCCGGGTCAATCGGCTTCGACGACTGGGAGTGGGGCGTGGACCTGTTCGCCGACGACCCGCTCGTCTTCAAACAGCTGATTTATGAAATGCGGTTCGACGAAGCCAGCGCGGTCTACGCGCTGTTCGGTCCTTTCTACATCGGTATACGCTTGCGCGCTTCGGAGCTGGCAAGTTGGCTCAGCGGCGAGGAGCCTGCCTATGGGCCAGGCTGAAGCCGGCGAGGTGAATCGGACTCCGGACGAGATGTGATCGGCCCCGCATCGGCGGGCTACCATAGAAACAACCTCGGCGACGCGCCGCACTCCGCCGGCCGTCGTGGAACAATGCCCGTATGCCGAATCCCCTAGTTGCGGCGCTTCTGACGGGCTTGCTGACCGCAGGGGCCGCCGCGGCCGACATCGCGTGGCTCTACAGCGGTCCCGCCGATAGCGCCGCTCTCCGTGGTCTAGAGTTGGGGATGGACGAGTCGAACCGTCAGGGCGAGTTCCTCGGAATGCGATTCACCTTGGCGCACACGCCCGGCGATTCCGTCGCCGATAGCGCCGTCGCGGTCTTTGCCGATCGGCCGGGAGCGATTCGCGAGCTCGCCGCGCGGGCGGGCGAAAAGCCTGTCTTCAACCTCACCGACGGCGCCGACGATCTCCGCATGGCCTGCTTGGCCAATGTGCTGCACGTGATCCCCAGCGGCAAAATGAAGGCGGACGCTGTGGCCCAATGGCGCAAGCAACACCCCAGCGCCGAGGTCTTCGCTGCCGCCTGGCACGGCAAGGCGGTCAAATTCTCGGCCCGCGACCTCAACAAGCGCTACGCGAAGCGGTTCGGGACGCCGATGGACGAATTGGCGTGGGCGGGGTGGTTCGCTGCCCGTGCCGTAGGCGACACCTTGATGCGCCATCCGGGGGCGGATGCCGCCACATTGTTGCGGCTGCTCAAGACGTCGGACGGCTTTGACGGCCAGAAGGGCGATCCTCACAGTTTCCGCGCCAGCGGGCAGTTGCGCCAACCGCTGGTGCTCGTCGGCCCCGACGGGTCTCTTTTCGGCGAAGCGCCCGTGCGGGGCGTTTCGAACGAACTCGACAGCCTCGGGTCGTCCCCGTGCCGGTAACGCCATGCTTCGTTTTCTCACTTCCCTATTCCTGCTTTGCGTTGCGCCGCTGTTCGCCGAACCGACCCACCGGCTGTTCGTCACCAACGAAGCCGATGACACCGTAACAGTCATCGACAGTCGCAGCGGCGAGGTCGAGGCAACGATCGCGGCGGGCGCCCGCCCGCGCGGCATCGGCCTTTCCCCCGACCGCCAGCACGTTTACGTGGCCCTGGGCAACGAGAACGCCATCGGAGTGATCGACGCCGCGACGCTGGAACTGAAGCGCAAGATTCCAGCCGGTTCCGACCCGGAAGCCTTCGCGGTCCACCCCAACGGGACGATCTACTTGTCCAACGAGGATGAGGGACTCGCCTCGGTGTTGGATCCCGCATCCGGAAGAATCCTGGCGGAGATCAAGGTAGGCCTCGAGCCGGAAGGCGTCGGGGTCAGCCCGGACGGCGCCCAAGTGCTCGTGACGAGCGAATCGTCCAACATGGTGCACATCATCGCAGTCGCCGACAACAAGCTCGTCGCGCATGTCCTGGTGGGAGCGCGGCCGCGCGAAGTGGCGTTCAGTCCCGACGGACGGTACTTTTGGGTAACTTCTGAGGTGGCCGGGGAAGTCGCGAAGGTGGACCGCTCGACGCACAAGGTCGTGGTGGTCAACAAGCGCCTGCGCCGGGAGATCAACCCTCGAGTCAAGCCCAAGGGAATCCTGCTGAGCCCGGACGGCACACGGTTGTACGTCTCGCTCGGACGGGGCAATGCCATCGCGGTTCTCGATCCGGAGACACTCGAACTGCGAGGCAGTGTACCGGTGGGACGACGCGTCTGGGGACTCGCGCTGTCGCGCGACGGGAAGCGACTTTATACCGCCAACGGCCTGGACTCCGCCGTCTCGGTCGTCGATACCGAGGCGCTCGAGGAGATTGCGAGGATTCCGACGGGCGAGATGCCGTGGGGCTTGGCGCTCGATGATTAGCGCCAAGCCAAGCTGGTGGCTGGGTCTCTGCCTGCTGCTTGCCGCGCAGCCCGCGCCAGCCGGCGTCAGCGCGCTGGAGGCGATCGGCTGGAAGCTCTTCTTCGACCCGCTGCTTTCCGCCCCACGCAACACATCCTGTTCGACCTGCCACATCCCCGAGAAGGGCTTTGAGTCGGGAGTCGCGCTTGGAGAGGGCGCCTACGGCGACACGCTTCCGCGCAACGCCCCCACCGTCGTCAACCTGGGCCAGGCCGAGTTCTTTTTCTGGGACGGCCGCGCAGGCTCTCTGGAGGAGCAGGCCAAGGGTCCCATTGAGAATCCGATCGAGATGGACCTGTCGCACACGGAAGCCGCGCGGCGCGTCCAAGCCGAACCGCACTACGCTGGGGCCTTCGCCCAAGTCGGTATCGAGGACATCACAATCAACGACATCGCGCGCGCCGTCGCAGCGTTCGAGCGGAGCCTCGCGACCGGACCCACACTCTACGACAAGTGGCTGGAGGGAGACCGGTCGGTCTTCGACCACTCGCAGGAGCGCGGGCGCATGATCTTCTTCACCCGTGGCCAATGCGCCACCTGCCACATCGGACGCAATTTCACCGACGGAGGCTTCCACAACATCGGCACGGGAACCGAGCAGGATCCGGGCCGCTCGTCGATCAGCGAGGACGACTATGACCGGGGCGCCTTCAAGACTCCGTCCCTGCGCAACTGGAAGGGCCGCGAGCCGTTCATGCACGACGGTCGCTTTCAGACGCTCGACGAGGTGCTCGAGTTCTACAACGAGCCCAAGAGCGGCGCCGTGGGGGAGACAGAGCTCGACCCCCTGGGACTGACGGCCTCGGACCACGCCCACATCAAGGCGTTTTTGGCGACGCTGAACGGCTCCTGGCCCGATCTGGCCCCGTACGAAGCGGCTTGGAAGGCCCTGCAGTGACGCCGCCGCTCGTTCGAGACAACCTCGCGCTTGGCATACTGATCTGGTGATCCCCGTCGAGCGGAAGTGGCGCCGGTGGATCGCCTGGGCGGCATTCGGGGCGTCGGCGGCGAACTTCGCGTCCATCGCGCTGGCGCACACCATTTTGGCGGGAGGGCTGGTGCTGCTCCTGATCCGGCCTCGCTCGGTGCGGTTTCCACCGATTGCTTGGCCCCTGCTGGCGCTCGTCGCCTGGACTCTGGCGGCGGCCGTGGCTTCGGACTCGCCCGCCGCAGCCCTGCCGCAGATCAAGAAATTCTTTGTCTTCGCGCTTCTGCCACTCGTGTACACCGCGTTGCCGGATGCGGATCGCTGCCGCCGCGTCGCGGAGGCCTGGTTTGTCGTAGTCCTAGGCGCATCGGCTGCGGCCCTAGTGCAGTTCGCGGGCGCCGCGCTGCAGACGGGCGCGCAAGGGGCCGACTTTTACAGCCTGTATGTGGAGGACCGCATTACGGGCTTTTATAGCCACTGGATGACCTTCAGCCAAGCGGCCGTCCTCGTGTTCCTGGCGCTGGCCAGCCATGTGCTGTTCTCACGGAGGCGGACGGGGTCCGGGATCTGGATCATCGTCGCGGCGGTCATCGCCGCCGCCTTGCTGTTGAGCTTCACGCGGAGCGCCTGGCTGGCGCTGCTGGCTTGCGGCCTCTATCTGCTGGCTGTCGCCAAGCCGCGCGCCCTGCTGGCCGTCCCCCTCGTCCTCGCGGTTGGCTACGCCGCCGCCCCAGATGCCATCCGCCAGCGCGTGCGCTCCATTCAACCCGCAGCGAACCAGTCCCGCATCGTGATGTGGCGCACAGGACTCAACATGATCGCGGCGCATCCATGGCTGGGGGTCGGACCCGAGCGCGCAGGTCCACGCTTCGAGGAGTTCCAACCTGAAGATGTCGAGGAATTGCCGCCCGCGTTCTACGGGCACCTACACAACGTCTACATCCACTACGCGGCCGAGCGCGGCATCCCGGCGGCCCTCATCGTGCTCTGGCTTTTTGCGCGGATTCTGTGGGACATGCGGCGCGGCCTACGAGGACTGCCGGACGGCCGGGACGATCGACGCTTCCTGCTGCACGCGGGAGTCGCCGGGACGTTGGCAGTCGCGGTGCTCAGCTGCTTCGACGTCTCGTTGGGCGACAGCGAGGTCCTGGGAGCCTTCCTCGCGCTGACCGCCATCGCCTATCGGGGGGTGCCCGCCAAGCCCGCACAGCGCCCGGCAGACTAGCGGGCCGAGCAGTCCACCGGGGATCCCGGCACGGTCTGCGCACGCCAGCTGCAACCCCTGGCTGTGCCATGATTCACTAGGAGATCCATGCGGTTCGTATTGACCGACACAGCTCTGGGAGATATCGAGGCGGACGCCGTCGTCGGCTTTGTCTACCAGCCCGACCGGGATGGTCCGCCAGAGGTCCAAGCATGGGACACACTCACAGGCGGCCTCGCCGGCGAGATGGTCTCGCGAGGTGAATTCCAGGGGAAACACCACTCCACAGCCGTGATGCACCGGCCGGCGGAGATGCGTGCGGGACGCTTGCTGCTGTCCGGCTGCGGTCCTCGCTCGCAGGCAACGGCAGCTCGATTGCGAGACTCCACGGGCTGTGCATGGCGTCGGTTGCGCTCCGAGGGCGTCAAGACCCTCGCGGTGGCGCTCCCGGATGGCGTTGGACCCTCGGACGCAGTCCGAGCCGCCACCGAGGGCATCGTCCTGGCGGCCTACGAGCCCGACGCCTACAAGATGTCCGAGCGAAAGCGCTCCTCACTCGAAATAGTCACGATCCGGGCATCCAGCGTCCACCAGGATGTTCTCGACCGCGCGGTCGCGACGGCGCAGGCGCAGAACCGCGCGCGGGAGCTTGCGAACGAGCCCGGCAATCTGCTGCCCCCTCGGATACTGGCGTCCCGCGCGCGCGAGATGGCTCACGAGAACGGCCTGGAATGCGAGGTACTGGACGAGCAGCAGCTCGCCGCACTCGGCATGGGCGCCCTTCTGGGGGTGGCGCGGGGTAGCAGCGAGCCCCCGGTGATGATCGTGCTACGGTACCGTCCGGGGAGCCGGGCGCCAGCCAGCGGGACCCACCTCGGACTGGTGGGCAAAGCTGTGACATTCGATACGGGTGGGATCTCCCTGAAGCCGTCCGCCGACATGGGACTGATGAAATACGACATGGCCGGGGGCGCCGCGATGATCGGCGCTATGGCCGCTCTTGCATCCCTGCGCCCCGCTGTTCCGGTCACGGCCGTGATTCCGTCCGTCGAGAACATGCCCGGCAGCCAAGCCCAGCGACCCGGGGACGTCGTCACGACGCGTTCCGGCAAGACGGTCGAGGTGCTGAACACGGACGCCGAGGGCCGGCTGATCCTGGCGGATGCGCTGACCTACGCCAAGGAGCAGGGCTGCACGCACCTCGTGGATGCCGCCACTTTGACTGGCGCAATCGTGGTGGCTCTGGGCAGCGAGTACACCGGACTGTTCAGCAACGACGCCGACTGGCGGGAGCGTGTGCTGCGGGCCTCCAAAGAGGCGGGCGAGAAACTGTGGCCCATGCCACTTGGCGAGGAGTACTCCAAGCTGCTCGAGAGCCCGATCGCGGACGTGGCCAATATCGGACCGCGCTGGGGCGGCGCGGTCACCGCCGCCGCGTTCCTGGAGCATTTCGCGGACAACACGCCGTGGGTCCACCTCGATATCGCAGGCACGGCTTGGTACGAGAAGAAACTCCCCTACGCGCCGAAGGGTCCTAGCGGCGTCGGGGTGCGGACATTCATCGACTTGGCGATGGGACTGAAGTAGGCGGGACTCCCCGCGCCAGACAGCGGGTCGGGCTTATTGGATCGTCGAAGCGCCCTCCATACCGAGCGGCCCGGTCGTCACGTTGCGGTTGACGTGTTTATCGAGATTGATGATATAGGTCTCAGGAGCATTCAGCAGATGCGGAGAGTGGGTGGCCGCGACGATGCGGAAACCTTTCGTGTCCACGAGTTCCTTGAGCATCTTTAGAACCCGCCTCTGGTTCGATTGCGAAAGCGCCATCTCCGGCTCGTCCAGCAGTAGGACGGAACCGTCCGGCAGACTTGGAAACGTCTCGCGGAACAGCGAGAGCATGACCTGTCCGTGGCTCGCCGTGAGCAGAAACTCCTTCATCTGCGGTTGATCGTCGTATAGCCCGGGATTGTTGCGCGGATTGTGCTGTTCCGCGTCGAAGAGCAACACCTTCCCCAGCTCTAGGCCGCGCGTATCGAGCTTGTAGCTGTAGTTGCCCACGTTTTCCTGGCGCAAGGCGCAGTAAATCGAGTGCAGCAGCGTGGATTTGCCGCAGCCGTTCTCGCCTTCCAGCATGATCAGGGGATGCGACAAGTCCACGATCATGGGCATGTGGAAATTCAAGTTGATGAATACAGGGTGGCTGAGAATCTTGAGGTACATGCTCAGGACCAGCATAGCTTGGCGGGGGATGGGCGTCGGGGAATCCGTCGCCACATGGCGGAAAGGCCCCTATTAGCCGGATGGCCAGCAATACGCGCCTGATTCGCGGCGCGGCATCTCGCGGAACGTTATGTCGGCAGCTACCTACGGTCTGTCCGGCGGCGGCCGCCGCGTCATACCTCCCTCTCCCCGCGATTTGCCCGCCAAGTCCTCAGCGCCCACGAACTCCGTCCAGTCCAGCGGCGTCGATCCCCAGTCATCGGTTGGGTTCACATCCGCGCCATTCCGAATGATCCACACCGCCACCCGCGGGTCGGAAGCCGGCACAACTTTGGATACTTGCCAATGCAGCAGAGTCCCCTTCACCTGCCACGTGACCGAACGACGCGCGCAGATGGCTCCCAGGTGCTTCGGCTACATCCCGAGCGAATTGAGAGCGGTGTGCTGGCGAGGCGTCCTGCACGATGAACGTGTTCCGAGCACAAGATGGACCGTCCGCTTACCCAGACGACACCGGCCCCATGGACGCACTCGCTCTCCGCCATGTGTTCTGCTGACGGGGGCCGGTTTCCTTGAGCGTCCATGGCAAGCCCTATCGGGCAAATACGAACTCGATCGTTCTGAAATATCCGCATTTTTTGCGGAATCTCTAACATAAAGTTGCTTGTGGCGGAATCCGCTCGGATCACGGATCTGAAAGTATGATTCGAGCGCGTCGTTGAACCCTTTCCTCATGGACCCCAAGCCTCCTCTCGGCCGGCCGCGTTGTCTTCGCGCGCCACGAGGCGATTCGGGAACTCGGGATCAATGGCGGGGCCTTTCTCGACGCTGCCGAACGCCTCCAGCGTCGGCAGCAACTAATCCGCGCCCGGAGCGGATTCTAGGTGATCGTGCCGCCTCAATTCCTTGCCTGGGGCGCGCCACCGCCGTCCTGGTACATCGACGACCTGATGCGATTCGAGAGTCGCCGCTATTACGTCGGGCTACTCAAGGCCGCAGAATTGCACGGGGCGACGCATCAGGCAGTCATGGAGTTCCAAGTCGTTACTGACAAGCAGCTTCCGAGAATACGGGTGGGGCGATCGGTCATCGCTTTCTACTACCGCAAGAACATCATCGGCATCAGCCAGGGCATACAGGACCGCAAGACCGACACAGGTCGAATGAGGATTTCGTCGCCGGAGTTGACCGCCCTTGACTTGCTGCGTTACCTGCGCGCGGCGGCCGGGCTCGACAACGTGGCTTCGGTCCTGAGGGATCTCGACGGTAGGCTCGACGCCGAAGGGCTCGCAGCATTGTCGGAAGCGTTCGAACAAACAATTGGCCAGCGCCTCGGTCATCTTCTCGAACGACTCGGACACGAGGATCGGGTCGGCCTGCTCAACGCCGCGCTGGCTGCGTCCGTATCGCTCCAGGCCCACTCGGATCTCCCCGCACCCCGGGTCGGCCCGCCGGCGACCGGATGGGTTGAAGTCGATCCAAGCGAGGCCGGTGACCCGGATCTAGCGCCGGAACCGGTTGAGCGGGACGAAAAGTGGCGCGTCGTCACGCGTCGCATTCCGAAAGTCGATCAGTAAGTGATGCCGTCGCTCAATATAGTCGCTCGGGGAGCAGTCGTCCCCTGGACGGAACCGAGGCAGGTCGAGCAGGATCTCATCATCTGTTACGCGATCATTGAGTTGTACACGGATCCATTCTTGGGCAGGGAGATACGCCTCCGCGGCGGCGCCGCGCTGCACAAGGAACACTTCCCGGAGCCATTGCCTTATTCGGAGGACATCGACCTCGTTCGAACGACGGTGGGTCCCATTGGTCCGATCCTGGACCACGCTCGCGCGGCTCTCGAACCTTGGCTAGGACGGGCCGGCTTCGACCGGAGCCCTGTGGCGCCCAAGCTCAGGTTCAGAGCGTCGTCCGAACATCACGCGGCGGCGCCATTCAGGTTGAAGCTCGAGATCAACACGTCCGAGATCGAAGCGTGCGATGCGCCCAGGACAGTTTCCTTCGGCGTCGACAATCCATGGTTCTCCGGGGTCGCAGAGGTCGCAACGTTGCCCCGGGAGGAGATCCTGACCATCAAATCGCGCGCGCTGCCGCAGCGCGATCAGGGGCGCGACCTGTTCGACCTCGCTCATGCGCTGAATGATTCAAAGACCTTGATGTCGCCCCGGGGCATTCAATGACTTGGCTTCCATCTCAACCGCTCCGAACTGAGGATCGGCCGTGGCGGGGCCGAGCAGCGGATGTTCGCCAAGTTGAGAGAGCCTTCCCTCTTGAGCGACTTACGGCCGCTGCTTCCGGCCTGCGAATCCGCCAAGCTGACAGACGAGGCGGTCAAAGCCGCGTTCAGGCGCGTGTTCACACGTCTGATTGCGCGCCTCCCTGGCGAACCGTGGAGCCGGACTGCCGAAATGGTCGAGAGGTTCCGTATCGAAGCGCACTTCGATTCGTGATCCGGGCGGTAGAGAGGGCCGTCAGCGCCCATCCTGCTTCTTTTTTGATCTGGCACGCCTCGTGGTTGACGGAACCCCCTTTGCTCCGGCAGCCAGCCGTGGACCCGTATCGCGAAATGGGCGGTATCGGATTCGGGCTGCCTGCCGGATTCGCTAGGACATGGGTAAGATTGGGGGAGCGAGCGCGTTCCGTCCGCTGAGCGGGCCTGCTGGACGCCATGCGGGATGGTTGCACGATCAGCGTTCTGGGTTCTGGGACCAGTGTCGGAGTGCCGACCATCGGCTGCAGCTGTCGAGTCTGCACCTCGCAAGATCCGCACGACCAGCGGCTGCGGACCTCGGTGCTGATCCGCTACGAGGAGAACGGCATGGAGCGGAATGTCCTCATCGACACGACGCCGGACCTCCGCCAGCAGGCATTGAGAGCCAAGATGACCAGGCTGGACGCGGTGCTGTACACCCACGACCACGCCGATCACATCATGGGCCTCGACGACATCCGGCCTTTCAATTACGGCCGGGCGGATCGCATCCCGGTGTACGCACCATCCGGTACGCTCCAGAGGCTGCAGCGAATCTTCCCCTACGGCTTCGCCGGGGAGTCAACCCATGCGGGAGGCGTGCCCCGGCTGACGGGCCGTGTGGCCGGGGATGCTCCGATCGAGCTGTTCGGAATGCGTTTCCAGCCCTTCGCGGTCCATCACGGACCCAAGATGATCCTGGGGTACCGCTTCGGACGAGCGGCGTACGTCACAGACCAGACGGGTTTCCCTGCGGAGTCGCTGCATTGCCTTCAGGACCTCGACGTGCTGTTCCTCGGAGCGCTACGCCACCAGCCCCATCCGATGCACTCGACAGTCGCGGAGGCGCTCGCCTGGGTCGAGCGCCTGCGCCCCACGCGCGCATTCTTCACCCACATCTCGCACGCCTTGTCCCACAACGAGACGAACCGCGCCCTCCCCAACGGGGTATCGCTTGCCTACGACGGCCTTCGCATTGTGGTGGAGGGATGAATCCGGCATGGACAACAACTGGCAGGGGTTGGAGGAGATTCCGGCGGGTTTTGGCCCCGCTGTAGTGACGGTCGGGAATTTTGACGGCGTCCACCTGGGCCACCAGAAGATCCTGCGGACGGTCGCCGAGTCCGCGCGCCAGCGGTCCATAGCCTCCGTGGCTCTGACCTTTGACCCGCATCCGCTCAAGGTCTTGGCTCCGGCGCTTGCCCCACAGACACTCACAGGCATGCCGCAGCGGATCGGGTTGATCCGCGGGCAAGGGATCGATCATGTAGCAGTCCTGCCATTCACCCGGAAGCTCTCGCTGCTCTCGCCGCGCGCTTTCGTCGAGCAGGTGTTAGCCGGCAAGCTCGGCGCCAATCACGTCATCGTCGGCGGAAGCTTCCGCTTTGGCCGGGACCAGGCGGGTGATACCGAGACCCTGCGCAGCCTTGGGGTGCAGCTGGGCTTCGAAGTCATCTTGGCCGGGACGGTGGTCGTGGGAGGCGAGGCGGTGAGCAGCACGCGGGTGCGGAGCCTCGTAAGGCAGGGTCACATGGCGCAGGCCCGACGCCTGCTGGGCCGCGAATTCTCGCTTTGCGGTCCCATCGTCAAGGGGGAAGGTATCGGATCCAAGCGGACGGTGCCGACGTTGAACCTCGCGCCCCAGAGCCAAGTGCTGCCGGCGGACGGCGTCTACATCACCGTGACCCGGCAGCCCGGGGCGGACTTCTGCCGCGAATCCATCACCAACGTGGGCCTGCGCCCGACCTTCGACGGTCGCCAGCGTACGGTCGAAACCTTCCTGCTCGGCACCCTGGAGGGCGCGGCTCCAGACACGATAGAATTGGGGTTTCTACGGAAGGTCCGGGACGAACGTAAGTTCCCATCTGCCCAGTTGCTGAGGGAGCAGATCGGAGCCGACATCGAGGTCGCAGCGCGCTTCTTCCAGAGGTTGCGCACGGTGTCCAGGCACTCTACCGTAGCCTCCCGATGAGAGTGCGGGGATCTTTCTTGTCCCCTGGAAGGTAAAGGACACCATGAGCACCGTCATCTCCGCCGCAGAATGCGCGCACATGCAAGCCCTAGCGACGAGTCGTGGAGTCATCGGCGCCGCAGCGATGGACCAGCGCGGGTCCCTGAAGAAAGCGATCGCGAAGGGCAAGGGCATCGCCGCGGGCGCGGTCACGGACGAGATGATGAGCGAGTTCAAGCTCGCCGTCTCGAACGTCCTGACTCCCTATGCGAGCGCCATCCTGCTGGACCCGATCTGGGGCCTGCCCGGGGCCCAGGCCCGCTCGGCGAACGCCGGCCTGCTGCTGTCCTACGAAGAGAGCGGCTACGACAACACGCAACCGGGCCGCTTAGCCACTCTGATCGAAGACATCTCGGTCCAACGGATCGCTGCGCTCGGCGCCAATGCCGTCAAGATCCTGCTGTACTACACGCCGTTCGAGAGCGACGAGGTCAACGAGATCAAGCACGCCTTCATCGAGCGAATCGGAGACGAATGTAGCGCAAACAACATTCCGTTCTTCTTGGAGTTCGTCGGCTACGACCCGGATGGCGGCAACGAGAAGGGATTCGAGTTCTCCAAGCGCAAGCCGGAAGTCGTCACGGAGAGCATGCGCGAGTTCTCCAAGGACAAGTACGGCGTCGACGTGCTGAAAGTGGAGATCCCGGTGAACATGGCCTACGCGGAAGGATCGAAGGCCTGTCAAGGACCCAGCGTGTACACGAAGGCGGAAGCCCTCGAGCACTTCCGCGCCGCGGCGGGGGCGGCTACGAGACCATTCATCTATCTGAGCGCGGGCGTCAGCAATGAGGTCTTTACGGAATCACTCGACTGGGCCGCCGAGGCTGGTGTGAACTATTCCGGCGTGCTGTGCGGCCGCGCGACCTGGCAGGACGGCATCCCGGCGTATTGCGAGCAAGGCGTTGCCGCGCTGGAGGACTGGCTTTCCGGCCAGGGTGTCGCCAATATCGGGCAGATCAACAAGCGTCTGGACCAGGCCACGCCGTGGTTCAGCTTCTACGGAGCCGCCAGCGCGGAGGCGCTGGTGGCGTAGCCGCTGGGGCCTGCGTAGTCTCCCGCCCTACGCGCCGCGCAGACGACCGAACTCGAGTAGGGCCTGCTCATCCAAGGGGTCCACCGACCCATCGGGGACCAGATCCATACACAGGAGCTGGTTGGCGCTGAGCGCCTCAGTGTTCCTCAGCAGGCCGCGCAGGTCATCGGCGGTGCGCCGGCCCGCGCCAGCGGCGCCAGCGCGAGCCTCCGACCGCAAGGATCGGCGGAGCTCGAGCGGTTTGCCGCGATTCTTCTCCCAGGCATCGGCAGCTGCATCTCCACCCGCAGGGCGGACACGTACTTCCCCATTCGCGATCGCGAAATCCTCGTCCCCGTTGGCGCCTTGTCCGAAGCCGACCAGGAGGCTGGACTGGGCCTCCCGAAGGATGGCATAGGTCTGCCCGATGGGGAAGAGATCAGGCCGGGCGTGGTAGCCCAGGATCGGCTCGAGCCGGATTCCGGCCAGCGGCCGATAGCGGTAGACGATCTCTTGCAACTGGTTGTGCGCATACCGGACGTAGTGCAGGAAGTCCTCGTCCTGCCGAAACCTGTACTCGGTCGGTGGGGTGTCGTAGGCGGGCCGGGCGCCGCGCCAGCCGAGCCGTGCGGTTTCCGGCGGGTAGAAATAGGGGTGCCTCCAGTCCGCGGCGTAGGAATAGGAGAGCAAGAGGCCCAGCCTTCTCGGACGGCAGGCCGAGGCCAGCTCGTCCACCAGGTCCCGTCCGCTGCCTTCCAAGCTGTTGAAATCGCTCTCGATCGTTCGGAACAGGCAGAATCCGTCGGCGTGGCGCGCGTTCAAGCCGACATAGCGCAGGCCGGCCGCCACGGCCAAATCGGCGATCTTTCCGGCATCGAAGCCGCTCGGATCGAAACTCGCCCGGAGTTCGGCATAGCGGGCGAGAGGGATCCGTTCGTCGAACTGGACCGAGGGCCCGCGCTTGAGTTGGCTGTAGACCCCGTAGCGCAAAAACAGGCCGCATCGAGCCGCGCGGAACCAAGTCCGTGCCGCGCTGCGCGGGTCGACGGCGTAGGGCCCTTCGAAGCCCCGCAGATACCCTGGGAACGCAGGCTCCGGG
Organism: Bryobacterales bacterium; assembly: GCA_965218615.1. Classification (GTDB taxonomy): domain Bacteria; phylum Acidobacteriota; class Terriglobia; order Bryobacterales; family UBA6623; genus VXMF01. The sequence goes on along the minus strand of CBDCLH010000008.1, from coordinate 1,577,650 downwards.
TCTGGCGCCAGGATGCTGGACGAGCAACCCGCCAAGCCGCCGGCCGCGGCCAAAAAAGCGCGCCTGCGCATACGTTGGATTGTATCCATGCAGCGTCTCGCACATCTTCGCGGGCCCGAGTCCGCAAAACGCGACTGCTACACTGGCGCGGTGCGCGGGTTCCTCCTGACGATCGCGTCCGTTGCGTCGTTGTTCTCTTGCGACAGCGCGCCGGACACGGCAACCTCCTCGAGACCTGACATCCAAGTCGCGCAGGTGTTCGAGGCCGACACGGGAGGCTACGCCCACTACCGAGTCCCGGCGATCGCCGTAGCGCCTTCGGGGACGATCCTGGTCGTCGTCGAGGCGCGTAAGAGCGAGCGAGGGGACTGGGGCATGCAGGACATCCTGCTGACGCGAAGCACGGATCAAGGCCAGACCTGGGACGCCCCGCGCAAGATCGTCCTGCTTGACGGAGAGCCTCTCCAGAACGAGGCGGCCCTGGCGCAGGGTCTGGCCGAGCCCGGCGTGGCGACCTACAACAACATCGTCCCCATCGTCGACGAACCGCAAGGCGTGGTGCACTTCCTCTTCTGCAGCGCCTACGCGCGGGCCTACTACATGCGCAGCGAGGACGACGGCGACTCCTTCACGGAGCCGGTCGAAATCACGGACACCTTCGAGCATTTCCGCAAGGAATACGACTGGAAGGTCCTCGCGACCGGACCCGGGCACGGAATCCGGCACAGCAGCGGTCGCCTGATCGTCCCGGTCTGGCTCTCAGACGGCACCGGAGGCCACGCGCATCGCCCTTCGGTCGTGGCCACCATCTACAGCGACGACGCGGGCGCCACCTGGCAGCCCGGCGAAATCGTCGTCCGGCACCCGGACCTGAAGAATCCCTCGGAGACCCTGGCCGCAGAACTCTCCGACGGCCGCGTGATGCTCAACATTCGCAACGAATCACCGAATCACCGGCGGGCCGTAACGGTCGGTGCGGACGGGACGACGGGCTGGTCCGAGATCCGTTTCGACGAGGCCCTCGTGGAGCCGATCTGCATGGGCGGCCTCCTGCGCACCGCCGATGCCCTGCTGTTCGCCAACCCAGACAGCACCGAACCACGCGATCCGGACAACCCGCTGGGCAATTGGAAGCGGCAGAACCTGAGCATCCGGCTCAGCGAAGACGACGGCGCCACTTGGCCGTACAAACGAGTGATCGAGCCCGGAGTCAGCGGCTACAGCGACCTGGCCGCGGGACCGGACGGCGCGATCTATTGCGTCTATGAGGACGGGACACCCTCGGACCGCGGCACACACGTGCAATTCATTAGCGTGGCCCGCTTCGACCTGGATTGGATTCGCCAGACCGCTACGCAGTAGGTCTTGCCGAACGGCGTCAGGTCCGCTGGCTTGTTGCGAGGGCAATGCGGGTAAGTTCCCGGACGATGCCGGCGTTGCCGGCGTTCTCGATGACATTGTGGAATTCGCCCGGATCCTTCTCCAGGTCGAACAGCTCGCTGCGCTCCCAACTCAGGTAATTCAACTTCCAATGGTCGGTGCGGACCATGAGAATGGGCGGCTTCCCAACGAAGCGGTTGTCCGCGGTGAAGACCCTGTGGCAGAAGTAATACTCCGAATAGGCGTATTCACGCTCGGCGTGGCGCCGCCCCCGCACGGATACGGAGAACGACCGGCCATCGATCCCCTGCGGGGCCTGGAATCCGCAGAGCTCCGCCAGGGTCGGAAGCAGGTCGACCTGCTCGACAATCTGGTCGCGCGCTGTGCCGGCACCCGCCAGATCCGGCGTGCGGATGAGCAACGGCGCGCGAACTGACTGCTCGTACATGTTGTGCTTGGTCCACATGCGGTGGGCGCCAGCCATCTCGCCGTGGTCCGAGGTATAGGCAACGACGGTGTTCTTTTCCAGTAATTGCTCACCCAGGGGGCTGGCTAGGTAGGTTTGAGGACGGTACGTCGCTCGATAGTGGTGACAATCGACTCGAGAGTCGTCAGATCATTGAGGCGTCCGGTGCCGATCACCGAGCGCACGGCCCCGAACACCTCGGCCCCCCACTCGGAGCGGAAGCCGTTGGTCACCTTGCGGAAAATCGTGCTCGGTCGCAGCGCCCGCTCCGAGGCGTTGTTGGTGAAGGGCACCTCGCGATCCGTCACGAACACCAGCAGGCTGTCCCGGATCTTGCCGTAGCGCTTCAGCAGCCGCTGTCCGTCCGCCTGCGTCGGCTCCAACTCCAGCAGCTTGTCCAGCCGCCGCCCGAGATCCCGTTGGTGGCGCTTCAGCGTGCTGTCCCGCAGCCGCGCGCGCCGCTGGCCCACCCGCATCGCCCGCACCAGGAACGCCTGCAGCGCCGGCCCCAACACTGCGTCCCCTGCGTCGATCGCGTACTGCGCGTCCCGCAACTGGTGCGCCAAGCACACCTGCCACACCGGCGCGTGCCCGCGCTGGCACACGTACAGGTCCGACACCCACACCTCCGGTCGCGCCCCCTCCAGCACGCTCTCCGGCTCCGCCTTCGAGCGGCTCGGCCGCAGCACGTGCAGCACCGCTCCCGCTCCCAGGAACACCCACTCCCACCACTTGCGCCCGTGCACCCGCGCCGACGTCTCGTCCGAGCACACCACCCGGCTCCCCCGCACCCGCTCCCGAATCGCCTCCGCCTGGTCCCCGAACCGCCCCTGCACCCGCCGGAACAGGTTCGCCAGCGCCCCTTCGCTGATCTCCAGACCGAATACATCCCGGAACAACGCGCGCAAGCGCTCGTAGCTGATCGCTTGCGCGTAATGCAGATACACCGCCAGCGCCTCGATCGTCGCTCCGAACGGCGAGCCCCGTTCCAAACCCTGCGGCGCCAACGCCGTCACCCGCCGCCCGCAGCCCGGGCAGTCGCAACCGTGCAGCGTGACCCGCGTCACGTGCGGCCGCACCGGCGGCAACTCGATGCGCTCGTACACCGCTTGCGGCGCCTGCTCCGCCCCGCCCAAGTCCGTCCCGCAGTGCGGGCAACTCTCCGCCTGCGCTTCCACCACGCTGTTCGGATGCGGATGCAGCTTGCGTCCCGTTCCCGCACGCCCCTGGCGCTTGCGCCGGCCGCCTCGCACCGGCTTGTTCGCCTTCTCCCCGCGCGAGGGCGGCAGCGACGAGTTCGCCGGTGTCTTGGGCGGCGCTCCCAGACGCGCCTCCAACTCCGCCACCTGGGCCCTCAGCTCCGCGTTGGTCGCCGTCAGCTTGGCAACCTTCGCCGCCAACTCCGTGCTCGTTGCGGTCAACTCCGCAACCCTCGCTCGCAGCTCAACGACAAGGGCGCTCTTCCCGGAGTCGAGCGCCGAACCGAGATCCGAATTCGCCTCGCCCATACCCCATCTATAACATGTTTCTACTCTTTTGTTTCAGATTTCTAATCTGATCGGTCACGCTAGGACGGCACCAAGGTGAGCAATTACCTTTTCCAGGCCGAGTTCCCGCAAGGTATCGAAGACGCGCCCGACGTTGGCGTCCATCTGGGAGACATTGCCGTAGTAGCCGCGGAGCGCCTCGTGGAGCTGCGCATCGGTCTGTTGGTACCAACCACGCTCCTTCGCACGCACCAAGCGCCCCTGGATGCCGCTCTGCAGCGCACTCTCCGAGCGCCGAGAAAGCGAGAGCTGAACGTCGTGGTAGAGATCCCAATACGCGCGGTGCGGAACCAACGGTGTGTGCGGCATGAAAAAGTAGGCCCACAGACAGCACGGCGTCTCACGGTGCGCCCGCAAGAAGCGCACCGCTTCCTCCGCATAGAAGGTGTCCCGGAATAAGCGCTCCGGCACCTTAGAGGGTTGGCCGGTCGTACCGCCGGCGGAGCCCTGATCCTCCCGGAACGCGCGCGCCTCCTGGCGAGTGAGCCGGGCGAGGTGCGGGGCCACGTTCACGCGGTGCGCAAAGCCGTGCTTGCGGCTCTCGTCAACGAAGTGCATCTTGCCGATCGCGGCGTTCGAATAACCCCGATCCGCAAAAAAGTGCGCCACGGTCCGCTCCTCATCCGGAAGCGGGTCGTTCAGGATCTTGGCGTCGTGGCGGCTCGGGTAGTTGCCCGTGATGATCGAGCCACGTGACGGCACACAGACAGGGGCTTGGCCCTAGGCGCGCTCGAAGCGCACGCTTTCCGATGCGATCTCGTCAATGTGAGGCGTCCGAACCTGCCTGTGTCCGTAGCACCCCGATGCAGCCGCCTGATGCTGATCGGAGCAGAGGAACAGCAGGTTGGCCTGTCGGCTCCTTGCAAACGCAAAGAAGGGTCCGGTCGAGGCTGCCGCCAGGGTGCGGATCGCGTTCCGTCTCCTCACGGGCGCCTACGATACCAGCGGGCCACGCGAGGTGTATGGCCCGCTGGGCGGGATCACTGGCGTGCGGCGGCGAAGCAGTAGAGTTCGCCGCTACGGGAACCGATCACGAGGCGTCCGTCGGAAATGGCGGGAGACGCGACGATCCGCCCGCCAATCGCAAACTTCCACAACAGCGCGCCCGTCTCATGCTGCAGCGCGTACAGGTTTCCGTCCATGGATCCGACCCAGACCACCCCTTCGGCCAGGACCGGGGAGGAGTCCACTCGGGAGCGGGTTGCAAAATCCCAGGCGAGCTCACCAGTTTGCTCGTCAATAGCGTGCACTAGCTTGTCTCGTCCGCCAATGACCACGAGACCACCGCTGACAACGGGCGAGGCGAAGAATTCGAAGTCCGTTTTCGGATGGTCGTACCGCCAGGCGATCCGGCCACCCTTCCAGTCGATCTTGAGCACTTCGTTGCCGAATGTCCCGACATAAGCCATACCGCCTACGATCGCAGGCGACGCAGCGACATAGTCCCGCATGTCGACATGGGAATCCTCGTCGCCAGTCTGGATATCGATCACGCGGAACTTGCCGTCGCAGCCGGTGATGAAAGTCTTCCCGCCCACCACCGCAGGACTCGAATTGACCCGGTCTTCGGTCTGATACTTCCACAGCAAGTCGCCCGTGAGGGGATGAAACGAATACAGATTGGCATCGTAGGATCCGACCAGCACGGCATCGTCGCTGCAATGCGGAGAAGAAAGAATCTCGGCGAATGTCTGGTACACCCACTGCTTCTGCCCGGTCTCGACATCGACCGCGTGGAAATACCCTTCTTCGTCTCCGAAGAAGACACGGCCCCGGGCAACGCAGCCCGAAGCCGGGACGCCCAGGTTCGCCTGATAGACCCACTTCGCCTCGCCAGTCGCGAGGTCCACCGCATGAAACCGCCCGTTCATCTCGCCGAAATAGACGGTGCCGTCGACGATGATCGCCGTCGAGTCAACACCACCCGGGGCCTCGTAGACCCAGGCGACTTCGAGAGGAGGATCTAACGGGGAGTGTGCGATACCGTTGCGGTCGCTGTTGCCCTGGAACAACGGCCAGTCCGCAGCCTGTATCGGCAGGCCGGCCGAGACGGAGAGCGCGAGCAGCAGCGTCGTGGCCAAGCCCGGAGTCGCTATCCGGTTCGGTCCAATCCGGCGTCCGAGGTGCCTCTGCATGCGCTGGAACGGCGGCCTGACCCGTGGGAACACGATGCGGCAGTGCGCGGATCTAAAAGGTTGCGATCGGGTTGAACGGGCTGCCGGTTCCACCCGTGACCGCCAAGGGAGCAGCCGTGACGAGAAACTCCCAGCGCTTCAAGCGAGCAGCCTCCTTGCCCACGGCCTTGAGGTCCAGATTGTCGAAGATCGGCATGCCCATGGCGATGATCACCAATTGGTGGATCGGCTGGCCCACCCCCTCCACACGGGAGGGCGAAACGTCGCTCGCGGCGTCGCTGCCGAGGATCGAGGCATCGCGATCCTTGAGCCATTTGGCGCAGGACGCGTGCAATCCCGCCGATTTCTGCGACACGTTCCAAGGGCCTTCCTTGTCGCGCCGGGCCCAGCGTCCGGTCCGGATCAGGACGATGTCGCCGCTGCCCACCTTGACGCCGGCGCGCTTCTCCCAGGCATCCAGATCCGCCGGGTAGATGGGTGTTCCCGGCTCCAGCCAATCGACACCCTTTAGGCGGGGGATGTCCATCAGGACCGCCCGGGCGAAAATGCCCTGCTTGTAGTTTCGGACGCCCAGCTTGGGAGCTCCGCTGCTCACGACTTCAGCTTGGGGAAAGCCGTTGTACATCTTGCCCTCGAATGCCATATGGCAAAGAGAATCCATGTGGGAATGCGCGTAGCCGTGGTAGCTCACTTGGTAGTTGTCCGACACGAACTGGCCGGGATTGTTGAGCCCGATGTTAAGCATCTTGTGCAGGAAAGGATGCGGGTTGTCCGGCGCCGACTCCTTCTCCGCGTCCCGAGCCAACGAGACGGAAGTGCCTTCTTGAACCAGCTTGGCAGCTTGCAGCCGTGTCTTCGGGGTGATCAGATTAACGGCGCCAAGCTGGTCCTCGGCACCCCAACGTCCCCAGTTCGAGAGCGACTTCATCCATCCGTCCACATCGGCCTTCGTGACCGTGGGCTGCCCGCACGCGGGCAGGCAGGCCAGCAAGAGTGGCGCGAGTCGGAGCTTCCGCATCACGTCAACAGCTTACCAGCCCTCGGGAACCCGCTGCTGTCCAACACGGCTGCCGATCCGACGGCGATCGGCTCGCAACCTGCCAGCTTCGCCAATCGGGCCCGAGCACCGCCATCCTGGAAATCCACTCGATGCTCAGGAAAGCCGCAGCCGGACGCCCCGGAACCCCTGGGGTCGTCCCGCGCGGCGCGGGTCAGCCGCCTCGAGCGGGGCTAGCATCCCTGGACCACAACCCCTGTTCCCTCCTCGATCCGGAGCGGCACGTTGGCCGGCATTGCCGCGAACGTCTCCCTCATCCCGGTTGGTCGTTGGACTGGCAGCTGCTCGGAATCCGCCTGTACCCGGCCGAAATGCAGACAGCTGTCGTTCACGCAATGGAAGCTGGACTGGCTCAGGACAGCCTGCCGCCGGTCTCCGTGGACGGCGACGACCGTGGCCTCGATACAGCTTCGGTTCGATTCGCTTCCGACGAGCTTCATCTCGAGCCAATTCCCGCTGCTGCTTGCTTTGTTGCGTAAAAGCGACGTCGGCTGGTTGAGATTCAAGATCAGGATGTCGATGTTCCTGTCATGGTCGAAGTCTCCGAATGCACAGCCCCGGCTGCACTTGGGAACTGCGCTGGCCGGCCCTGCCTCGTCGCAGGGCTCTTCGACTCTTCCGTTGCCGAGATTGCGAAACACGACCCGTGGCGTCGCGGCGGGATAGCGTTCGAGCTCCTCGGCAAGCTGGGGAAACGCATTGCCGGTCACGAAGAAGATGTCGGGGAGTCCGTCGTTGTCGAGAGCCGCGATGCACCGTTTGAGCGCCGGAAGCCGGCAATTGCTTGGGCAGGTCCGTGCATTTATATGCGCATGATAGAGCTTGGCCATGGAAACCAGCACCGGGTGAATCGCTCGTAGCCTGGAACAGGAAGGGTGGTGTATGGCGCGTCACGGTGCTGGTCACGACATTTACCGGCATCCTCGCGTCCAAGGAATCGTTACTCCGCCCCCGCACGCGAAGGTATCCCCGGGCGTCGCCCTGTCCATCGCCAAGTAGGCGGGTTGGCTGGATGAGCCGCCAATAGTAAGGAGAACGAATTCATGACCCGGTACCCCGCCCTAGTCGACGGCAGTGACGGCGCATATGGCGTCACGTTTCCCGACCTTCCCGGCATCGTCGCCATGGGAAATACCATGGACGAGACTCCATTGCATGCCGAGGAAGCGCTTCGAGACTATCTGATCGAGATGGAGAAGGACGGGGAGACAATCACGCCACCCAGCGCTATCGAACATGTGGCAACGCGGGCGGAACACGCTCTGGTTCCGGTCCCTCTGATCCGTCTTTCGGGTCGGAGCGTGCGCGCCAACCTGACCCTCGACGAGGGCGTTGCGGCCTTTATCGATAGGGGATTACATACGAAACTCCCGAAACAGGGGTTGACAGCTCACTTGCGCAACCTCCGGTTTCGGGGCCTGTCGATCCAACGGACATTGACCGGGGACAGTACCGCGTCCGCGATCTCCTCCATGGAGGCTTCGATCGTGAATACCTCTTCCTTCTCGGCCTTGGTCGGCTGGTAGTCGGTCCGTACCAGCTCCACGATTCTCGGTTTGGGTTTCTTGTGCACTTCTCTCCCTCCCGGTTCAGACTACCAGCCCGCGCTCCTTCAGCACGGCTCCTTCTCGGCAATCAGGCCGATCCAAGCGATAGCGGCGGCAGCCAACGTCCAGGTATCCTTGCAGGCTGCCCCTGCGGCCTGGGAACCGCTCGGCGCGCTGTACGTCTGGCTGGAGTTGCAGGGCGGGTCGCGGTAGATCAGGTCCGCCGACTCGCTGTGCAGCCCGCGCATGATGGCGCGGTTGTCCCCGTCCAGATCGTCTGCCTTTCCCAGTTCGCTAGCGCCATCTCGTGGCGGCCAGTACAGGCACGTCCCGGTACCGCTGCAACGGCCTCTCCCGGGGACTGGCCGCAGCTCACGCCACCAAGTCCTTGTAACGCAGCCGGGTGTTGGCCGCGGATGCGACAATCTCGCCCATCTGCTGGAGCGTGTTCAGCTCGCGGACGTTGTGGCGCCCGCTGAACTCGTCCACATAGCGCTGCAGGTGCTGCGGGCTCATGTGGTGGTACGTTCCAATATAGCCGCGCTTGAGCATCGACCAGAAGGACTCGACTCCGTTGGTATGAGCCTTGCCCCGCACGTACTCGCCCACCGAGTGCTTGACCGTTTCGTGGTCGAACGGCAGCGTCTCGTAGGCGCCGGCCTCATCCGTATAGACCGTAGCCTGCAAGTCGGCCCAGTCCTGCACGAACCCTTGCAGCGTTTCCTTGTCAGTTAACCCAACGACCTTGGCCGCGACGTGCTTGGTCGCCCTGTCCTTCGCACCGACCACGGCCGTCTTGCCCACGGCGCCCCTGCCGGTTCCTTCCAGCTCCTGCCGCCTGGCGTTGCTCATGTTCTTCCGCTTGCCGCCGATATAGGTCTCGTCTACCTCGACCGGAGCGGAGAACTGGAACCCGCCGGACTGCAGCGCTTTCCGCACGCGATGCGCCAGATGCCATGCTGTCTTCTGCGTCACGCCCAGGTCACGATGCAGCTTCATGGAAGAGACTCCCTTGAGATTGGTCGAGAGCAGGTAGAAGGCAAACAGCCAATCCCGGTAGCCGATCTTGCTCGAGTGCATGAACGTACCGGTCTTAGCGCTGAAGTTCGCATCGCAGACCTGCTCACGGCAGCGGAACGGCATGGACTTGCGCTTTGCGCTCGTGTTTACGTTCAGCGAACCGCAACGCGGGCAGCAGACCCCTCCGGGCCAGCGCCGCGGCACGATCCAGGCCTCTGCCGTAGCGTCATCCGGAAACATCTCGAAGAATTCCGAAACCGAAAGCCCCTTTCGATAGTGCTTTCCCGGCCCCTTCTTAGCAACTTCCATATCAATCTCTTACATAACTATTCTACAGGAAATTCCCGAATCTGTCAACCCCTGTTTCGGGAGTTTCGTATGTAATCCCCTATCGATAAGGAGGCGCGCAGGCGTCGTATGACACGCACGGCGTACGTGGAACGGAGGACGCGACGAATCGCGCAAATGGGAGGATGAGCGTCTCCTCAGATTAGGCCGCCCGGCGCGAGCGGCCTCAAGATCAGGACGTGGACCGCCGGATTCGTTGATCGGCGCTGGTTTTGTGGGCCGTGGCGCTCATCGGTCTCGTCGTAGCGCAATCGGCGGACCGAGCGCTCGCCCGAGGTGCGCGGTTGCGGCGCGAGGGCAACTTCCACGGAGCGCTGGCCGCGTATCGTGCCGCGCGGGAACTGGCTCCGGGGAGTCTTGACGCCCAATCGAACTTGAACGTCACGTACCTCCATCTGGGCCAGCGTTCAAAGGCCACCCCGGCGCTGCGCCCAGCCCGCGAGTCGGCGCCGGAACACTCGGGCGTGGCGTACGTTCCGGGCCTTGCGTACGCACAGCCCGCGCGATGCCACGAAGCACAAGAGGAGCTGACATGGGCGCTCGACCAGCTGCCGACCCATACCCAAGCCCTGCGCATGGATGGTCCCTGTCTGCTCAAACAAATGACCTCGACGTGGGCGTCCGGGCCCTTGAGAGAGTCCCACAGGCCGAACCGGGCGACCGTCAGGCAGCCTGCGCATTGGGCTCCGCCTACATCAAGAACGGGCCGGTCGCTCGGGCCGAGCGCTTGGTGGACGAACGCCCGCGGCATGACGAATCACCCGAGGCGCCGCTGATCCGGGGCTCGGTCCATCTCACAAAGAAGGACGAACGGGCGGCCCGGACTGTCCTGGAACGCTCCCTAGAGAGTCGGATGGAATGGCCCGCGCCGGAATCCCAAATCGGCCTCGCCTGGCTCCATGCGGGACAGACCGATCACGCGACGCTCGAATTCCAGGCCGAGTTCGCCATCAATCCCCGCGATTTCAACGCCAATGCGTTCCTCGGTTGGATCGTTCAGCAAGACGAAGATTCGCAACTCGCATTGGACCTGCTGCAAGCCGCCTACGCTGTAGACGAGCCAGATCTCGGGTGCGGCGCCTGTTGGCGCAAGTCCACGACTCCCGGCGAGACCGGCCGGAAGCGGAGCTGTCGCTCAAAAAGGTCGGAGGCCACCAGCCCGGCTTCGCGCCCCCGCGCGGGGGTAGTGTCCTAATTTCGCGTCGTCTCTTCAGGCCACTCTCAATGGCAACATCAGCTCGACTCTTCTTCTCTCAGTCCTATTTGTACTCTTTGTCCAGTACTCCTGTGTCTCTCAGTTGTTTCTCCAACTTGGAGACCTTGGCCAAAGCGATCACGGCGAAAACCATGCCTACGATCCCAAACGTCATGCCCACGATTTCCATCCCGCTTCCCCCTCACACTTTTCAAATTAGGACACTACCGATGAAATAATTGCTATCTCTATTATCTACAGCCATCTACTCATTGCTCAGGTGGCGCCGGGGCCTTCCCCCAGCTCGTGTCTGGCGCATCGCGGCAATCTTTTGGAAGTACTCGGGGCCGCGTTCGGCGGTCTTCTTGCCTCCCTTGGCCCCCAGCGTAGCGGCGGGCGAAGCTATCAGAAGTTCGTCGGCCAACTTAACAGCAGCGCTGAGAAGTTCGCCAGCGCGTTCGGCTCGGCCTTGGGGTAGGGTTGTGGTGCTGAGGATTGTTTCGGCATCGACAATGAGATTGCGAAGCGCTTAAATGTCCGTCTACGATGGCATACCCTGTCGTAACAGCAAGCGGTTGCTTGTGTCGAGAGAGGGCATTTCGACAGCAACGCAGGATTAGGACAGCACCCGCGCGGGATGCTGGCGTGCGTCTATGCAAAACTGAAGCGCATCGAAAAGTTCCGCGAAGAACAGAAGATCATCCAGGCACTCAACGCGGAGCAGCGGGAACGGGACCTGTGCGGAGTCGACCAGATCTATGACGGAACGATCCCGTCGAGGCCAAGACGGTGACCTGTCGACTCGCCGCTTCTAGCCGTATCACGAACATGCAGTCTCCCCGACGATTCCTTTGAGCCTGGACTTGGACTCCGTCGCTCGCCTGCGCGGGACTCCTGCTGGCGCAGACCAGCGGCCAGGATCAGGCCGCGGCCGTCCAGTTTGTTCCGGTTCCTCCCGGGCGCAGCGGGATCGAGTGAGTGCATGTCAACGGCATGTCGGACGAGCGGCATCTGCCCGAGACCGTCGGAGCCCGGTGCGCCTTCCTGGACTACGACAACGACGGCTGGATGGATCTCTACTTCGTAAACAGTGGGCCGTCCGACTTCTACGAGCCCGAAGTGCCTCTCGCGAATGCCCTGTATCGGAACAACCGCGACGGCACGTTCACCGACGTCGCCGAAGCAGTGGGCGTAGCGGGTGGTCAATTTGGAATGGGCGCCGCCGCGGCGGATTATGACGCCGACGGGGACACCGACCTGTTCATCACCAATTACGGCCGCAACCTGCTGTACCAAAACCGAGGGGACGGGACGTTCGAAGAAGTCGCGCAACAGGTAGGCTTGGCCGCACAGGGATGGTTCACCGATGCCGTCTGGTTCGATTACGACAACGATACGCACTTGGACCTCTTCGTTTCGGGGTTCGTCTCCTATAGCCTTGCCGAATCGAAGTACTGCGGAGACAACGAGGCGGGCCGGCGGCACTACTGCATTCCGCGTTCCTTCCGTCCGACACAGTGCCTTCTGTTCCGGAACAGAGGTGATGGCTCCTTCCACGATGTCAGTGACGAGTCCGGTATCTCCGTCGCGGGCAGCAAGGCGTTCGGCGCAGTCGCGACGGACATCAACCGGGACGGCTTTCTCGACCTGTTCGTGGCCAACGATACGGTCCAGAACTTCCTGTTCATCAACCAGGGCGACCGAACGTTCCGGGAAGAGGGCTTGCTCCTGGGGGTCGCCTACAGCGATGCCGGGACGGCCCGTTCGGGGATGGGCGTCGATGCGACGGACTACGACGGGGACGGCTGGCAGGATCTATTCGTCGCGAACATCGACCAGGAGATGTTCAGCCTGTACCGGAACTTGGCCGGCGAGGAGTTTCTCGACGCTTCTCTGGAAGTACGCCGCGAAACGCGACTGTACAGCGGGTGGGGCCTGAAGTTCTTTGACTTCGACAATGACGGGGACCCGGATCTGATTCTCGCCAACGGGCACCCCGACGACATGATCGGACTCTTCAAGCCCCTGGTCAGCTACAAGCAAGAACTGATGCTGTTCGAGAACAAGGGCCAGGACTTTGCCAACGTGAGCTAGGTCTCGGGCAGCATCTTCAAGAACGAATACGCCGCGCGGGGCTTGGCGGTCTGAGATTACGACAACGATGGCGATGCCGATGTCCCCGTATCTAACAACGGGGCAGCGCCCCTGCTCCTGAGGAACTCGGCAGGTAAACGCAACGGCTAGATCGGCTTGCGTCTGATGGCAGCCGAGAGCAACCCCGAAGCGGTCGGCGCGGTGATCTCGTGAAAGGCCGGAGGCGCGGATCACCGAAGATTCCGGACCGCAGGCGGAAGCTACCTGTCGTCTGACGATCCACGCGAGATCCTAGGCCTCGGGCCTGCGTCCCAAGCGGATTCGATCGAGGTCCAGTGGCTGAGTGGCACGGTCGATCGTATGACCGATGTCCTCGCCGGTGCGTACCTCACGCTCCGAGAAGGGGACGGAATCGTGGACTAGAACGCCGAGGGGCGCTCGCTGCGGAGTGCGCGCCCGCACGGTCGAAGGGGCGCTTGGCTTCGGCTCCTCCGCGAGATGCGCCTGGGCCAGCAGCAGGGAAGCCGGTCGGCTAGTGTACTCTGGGAGCCAGAGATGTTCGGTGGCAGCGAGCGCAAGAGGCTGGAGCAGGAGCACCGCCGCGCAGGCAGGCTGCCCCCGGGGCAGTCGCTCACCTTGAAGTGGCCCGTCCTGCATGTGGGCAAGGTACCCGAATTCGATCCCGCATCTTGGCGGTTCACGGTGAGCGGCCTCGTCGAGCAGCCGTTCGAATTGACTTGGAGCGAGTTCCGGGCGCTCCCGCGGGTTCGCGTGCAGGCCGACTTCCATTGCGTGACGACATGGAGCAAGTTCGACAACGTCTGGGAAGGGGTTGCGGTCCGCATGATCGTCGAACGCGCGAAGCCCAGGCCCGAAGCCCGGTTCGTGGTCCAGCACTGCAACGGCGGCTACACGACGAATGTTCCCCTCGACGATCTTCTGCGCGCGGATGCGCTGCTAGCCGACACCCACAGCCCGGAGCCGCTCACGCCCGAGCACGGCGGCCCACTGCGGATGATCGTGCCACATCTCTATGCTTGGAAGAGCGCCAAGTGGATCCGGGGCCTGGAATTCGTGGATCGGGACCGGGCCGGGTTCTGGGAGAGGCGGGGCTATCACATGTATGGGGATCCGGCGCGCGAACAGCGTTTCGGATAACCTCTGGTCCATGCTCCGAATGCTCCTTGGCCGCCTGTGGGCCCGACGCGACGCCGCTCCGGAGGAGTTCCGCGGCCGCCCGCGTATTCGGCGCGAGAAGTCCTACCCAGCGGACAGCGGCTACGTCTACCAGTACGTCTACCAAGGCTATCGTGCAGCCAGCCGGGACGGGATCCAAGGACGGGATTTTGTCTTCGACTGCACCTCGGACCGTTCGTCGCGCTTCTCGATCGTCATCTTCGCTCCGAACCAGAGCTATGCGGCTTGGGAACGCGATTCCGGCCGCGACCTCAACGAGGTGGAGCGCTACGCCATCGTCAAGATGCGGCTCTTCGAGATCTTTGACACCTCGCCGCACATTGACGCGCAACTCGAAGCGGGATTGACGGCGGAGCAGGTCGCGAGACAGATCGAGGCTCTCGATCTGTGACCGCGTAGCGCACGTACAATGGGCGCATGAAGCTTTGCTTCGGACTGCTGCTGATCGGACTTGCCGCCCTGGGCTGCACCCTGCGCCAACCGTCTCAGGATGCGGCATTCGTCACGCTCGCCGAGAACTATGTCGAGGACTTGCTGGCGCGCTACCCGGAATTCGCGACCCTGCTCGGCGACCACGGCCGAGACGGCGAACTCAACGACTACACGGCCGAGGCAGTCTCCGCGGCCGTCGCATCGAACAAGCGTTACTTGCAGGAGTTGGAGGCCATCGACCTATCGCGGCTCAGCGACGCGAACGCCGTCGACTACGAGATCCTCAAGAATCAGGTTCTGTTCCAGGTCTGGTCGGCCGAAGAGTTGCGGGAGCACGAATGGAACCCGATGCTCTACAACATCGGCGACGCCGTGTACGCCCTGCTCGCCAGGGAGTACGCCCCCCTCGAAGAACGGCTCGAGAGCCTCCGTCAGCGCCTGCGGGGAGTCTCCGCGGTGTTCGAAGCCGCGCGGTCAAATCTCGCCAGGTCGCCCAAGGTTCATACCGAAACGGCAATCCTGCAGAACGACGGCGCCATTTCCCTGCTGCGGGACGGCCTCGACGAGTTCTTGGCGCGAGCGCCGGGGATTGAGCAGGAATTGGCCCCGGCACGGGAAGCCGCCTTGCAGGAACTGGAGGAGTACGGCCAGTGGCTGCGAGACGATCTGCTGCCCCACGCCGACGGGGAGTTTCGGATCGGGGAGACAAAATTCCGCAAGAAACTGGCCTTCACGCTGCACTCGGACCTCTCCATGGAGGAGATCCTGGAGCGGGCGCAGCAGCGCCTAGCAGAACTCCAGGACGAGTTGTACAGGACGGCCCTGCCGTTGTTCCGAGAGTCGAACCCGGAAGCCGGGCAAACCCAGTCCCCGGAGCGCGGGACCGTGATCCGGTCCGTCCTCGACTCGTTGGCGGACTCGCATCCCACCGACCCGACGATCGTCGACGATGCGAAGCATTCCCTCGCCGCAGTCACCGCTTTCACATTCGACAAGAATCTAGTCACCGTCCCCGACGAACCGCTCAAGATCATCGTGATGCCGGAGTTCCGGCGCGGAGTCTCGACCGCCTACTGCGACTCGCCGGGCCCGCTTGAGAAGCACGGAGAGACCTTCTACGCGATCTCACCGACACCCCAAGACTGGACGCCGCAGCGCAAGCTGTCGTTCTACCGTGAGTACAACGACTATATGCTGCAAGACCTGACCGTGCACGAAGCGATCCCCGGCCACTACCTCCAGATCGCCCATTCGAATCGCCTGCAGGCTCCGACGAAGATTCGCTCCATCTTCTCGTCGGGAACCTTCGTCGAAGGATGGGCGGTCTACGCCGAACAGATCATGGCTGAGCACGCTTACGGCGGCCCCAGCTTCAAGATGCAGCAACTGAAGATGCTGACACGCGCCGTGATCAACGCCATCCTGGACCAGAAGATCCATGCCGGTTCGATGAGCGAGCAGGAAGCGATGGACATGATGATGCGGGAAGGCTTCCAGGAGGATGGGGAAGCCGCAGGGAAATGGAAGCGGGCGCAGTTGACATCCGCCCAGCTCTCGACCTACTTCGTGGGAATTACCGAGCACAACGACATGCGACGGGCTTGGGTGGACCGCCACGGACCGATCCGCGATTGGCGGGCTTACCATGACATGGTTCTCTCCTATGGGTCCCCTCCAACCAAGTTCGTCCGGCGGTTCCTGGGACTGTAGCCGTCTTTCGCGGGACGTCCCGGCTACCACACCGGGAAGCCTTCCGTACATGATTGGGTAAGCTAAGGAAATTTCGCAGCCATGGTCCGTGTTGTTGTCATCGCATCCGTCCTTGGGCTGCAATTGGGCGCGTGCTCCATCAAGAAGTTCGCCATCCGGCAGGTCGGCAACACCTTGTCTTCGGGCACGTCGGTCTACGAAACCGACCCGGATGTTGACCTTGTCGGGGGAGCTCTTCCATTCAGCCTGAAGCTGGTTGAGAGCCTGCTGGAAGCCACGCCGCAACATCGAGGCCTGCTGCTGACAGCCGCACGCGGATTTACCCTCTACGCCTATGCCTACGTCGACACGCCCGGCGAGATCCTCATCGAAGAAGACTTCGAACGCGGGAAAGCGCTGCGGGAGCGCGCGCGCCGGCTCTACCTGCGCGCGCTCGGCTACAGTATGCGAGCGTTGGAGACTGCGTATCCGGGCATTTCGGGCCAGTTCGGCCAGGCGCCGGAAGATGCGGCGAGAAGAGTCTCCAGGAAACACGTCGAACTGCTGTATTGGGCTGGGGCTGCGTTAGGACTTTCGATCGGGACCGACCCGTCGGACGCGAGGATGCTCGTCAGACTCGCCGAAGTGGACGCGATGGTCGCCCGCGCACTGGAACTCGACGAGAGTTGGGACGAAGGCTCGTTGCACGAGTTTCACCTGAAGCTGGAGTCCGCCAGACCCGGCGGGAGTGAGTCTGCGGTCATCGAGCGTAGTTTCCGGAGGGCCCTGGAACTCTCCGGCGGCAAGCGCGCGGGGGTCTATGTCACCTACGCCGAAGCAGCCGCCGTTCCCGCCCAGAACCGAGAGCTGTTCCAGGAAATGCTCGACAAGGCGCTGGCTGTGGACGCCGACGCCCACGAGCCGTACCGCCTGTTGAACCACTTGGCGCAGCGCCGGGCGCACTGGCTCAAGTCCCGCGTGGACGATCTTTTCTTCTAATCAAGCGCTTCAACCGTCTCGGCGGATGCCTGATCCTCCGGCGGACACGTGGAGCGCTTATACTGAGGTTCGGTTTCGACAGAGAACCCCAGGGCCGTCGTCAGGGGAAGGCCGATTAGCGGTTGAAGTTCCTTGGATTGACGTTCGAGAAGGGGCCATTTGCCGCCTCCGACCGGACCGTCGGCATTCAGCGACCAAGTGCGCACAACCAGCACAATGAGAAGCCACAGCACGCTCCTCCCGGCGATCCTAGCCGCTAGTTTGGTCCTCCCCCTCGCCCTGGACATCGCGGCGGCGCAGCGGCGGCGCGTGAACAAGATCAAGCTCGGCACCATCGCTCCCAAGAACAGCGTCTACCACGATGTACTCCTGCGGCTGCGCCAGGAGTGGAGGGACATCTCCGGGGGCAGCGTGGACCTGACGATCTATCCCGGGGGCGTGACAGGCGACGAAGGCACCATGCTACGCAAGATGCGGGCCGGGCAAATGCAGGCTGCTCTGATCTCGGGCAGTGGGATGTCGTTGCTCGACGAAGGCATTAGCGCCCTCCAGGTCCCATTGATGTTCGAATCGCTCGAGGAATTCGACTACGTTCACGCGAAGCTCGCCCCGACGCTTGAGAAGCGCCTCCAGGCCAAGGGCTACAGAGTGCTGGCTTGGGGCGACGCTGGCTGGGCCTACTTTTTCGCCGTCAAGGAGTTCCGCACCCTCGACGAGCTGCGGCGAATGAAGCTCTATACCTCCAAAGGCGACGCCGAAATGCTGCGGCTCTACAGCGAGTTCGGTTTCCGCGCCGTGCCGCTGGACCTGACGGAACTGCAGGCCAACCTCGAAACCGGCCTCGTCGAGGTCTTCGCCGTCCCGCCTCTGGTGGCGGCAGGCTACCAGTGGTTCGCTTCCGCTCCCAACATGCTCAACATGCGGTTCTCGCCAATCGTCGGAGCCCTGCTCATCGACGAACAGGTGTGGCAGCGAATACCGGAAGACCAGCGCATCCCGATGGAGGAGTCAGCCCAGCAGGCCGCGCAGGAAATCCAGGATTCGGTGCGCGCCCAGGAAGAGACCGCCATCCACGAAATGCAGAAGTATGGTTTGCGCGTCATCGACCCGCACGGCGACTTGGTCGCGCAGTGGAACCGGGAAATCGCGGAAACCTACCCCGCTCTTCGGGGCCGGTACGCCCCCGCGGATCTGATGGATGAGGCGCTGCGCTGGAGGGACGGATTCCGGGCGCGGTGAGACGGCCGCGCGGGCCACACGAAATGAGGATCAAGATGCCAAGCTTCACCCGTCGGGAAGTGCTGTCCGCCTCCGCGGCCGCAGGCGCCGCGGCTGCCGCTGATGTGGGCAGCGGCAAGGCACCGACGCTGTGCCTGTTTACCAAACACCTGCCTCACTTGGGCTACAAGGAGCTTGCCCGGACGTTGCGGAGCATGGGCTTCGCGGGCGCCGACCTCACCACGCGGCCGCGCGGCCATGTCCTTCCCGAACACGTCGAACGCGACTTGCCCTTGGCCCATGCAGCCCTCGCCGAGGAAGGCGTAGAATTGCCGATGATCACGACCGGACTTCTGTCGCGCCGGGATCCTGCGGCGCGGCCAACGCTCTACACCGCGGCGAAGCTGGGCGTTCCGTTCTTCAAGCTGGGCTATTTCCGATATCGCAACCTCTCGGCACTCAGCCGCTACCTCGGCCAAGTCAAGGCCGAGGTGGAGGGCCTGGCGGCCGTCGCGGTCCACGCGGGAATCACCGGAGGATTTCACAACCATTCGGGCGCCTACGTCGGCAGCGCTCTTTGGGATCACTGGTGGACGCTCCGCGATACCGACCCCAATCAAATCGGATACTACTTCGATCCTTGCCACGCCACGATCGAGGGCGGATCGGCCGGATGGGAGATCGGCTTCCACCGCCTGCGGGCCCACCTGAAGATGGTGGCCTGCAAGGACTTCTTCTGGGAGAAGAGGCAAGGGAGGTGGGAGGCCACGATGTGCCCGCTGGGACAGGGCATGGTGAACTACCCGAAGTTTTTCCGCATGCTCGCGGAGAGTGGGTTCTCGGGCCCGATCTCCCTGCATGTCGAATACCGAATCGAGGCGCCCACTGAGGCGCGGCGGATCGAGAAGGAGATGCTGGCCATCGAAACGGACTTCAAGTACTTGAAGGCCCAGTACGAATCCAGCTTCCCGAACGCGATGCGTCACGCCTGACGGCGAGGCGTGCGCATCCCCCGCGCGTGCCGGCGGCCGCCGGGGACACGCTCCTGAATTCCTGCGGTCTATTCACGGATGGGCGTCGAGGAGCGCAACGAACTGCGCCTGCAGGGGTCAATTCAGTCGAGCAACCGGGCGGCCGGCTGCTGACGGAGCGGAGTGCGTTGCGGGTGCTCCTGTTCGAGTTGCGGCAGCTGCGTCTGCGCGGGAACCTGCCCCGCAACAGGATGTCCGCAGAGAAACCCGAGAAACCGGAACCGCCTCGATCAGAGCGAGTTGCCAGCCAAGGGCGCATGTCGCGGGGGTTGGACCTCGTGCTAGTCGAAATGGAAGCGCTCGGGGTGAAGCGAAGTGTCGCCCCGTACGAGCACCTTGGTTCCGAATGTGTGCTCGAGATCCTCGAGATACGAATTCGACTTGAGTCTTAGCGACTTCGCAATCTCCGGATGGACGCGAAGCGTCACTTCCTTGGCCGGCTCGGACCCCTTCTGCGCGCCGTCCGTCACCGTCCGGCTGGCCGCGGAAAAGATCTCGGACAGGACCGTGGTCGACGACTTGACCGTGCCGGCGCCGCTGCATGTCGGACACGGCATGCACAAGGACCTTTCCAAGGACTGTCGGACAGCTTTCCGGGTTATCACCACCAATCCGAAATCGTTGAACGGAAGCAGCCGGGAGGGGGAACGGACTTGCCGCAGGGCGTCCTGCAGCACCTGATGCACCTTCTGACGGTTCTTGCGATCCTCCATGTCGATGAAGTCGATCACGATGATGCCGCCGAGGTCGCGCAGGCGCAGCTGCCGTACGATCTCGTTCGCCGCCTCCAAGTTCGTCTTCAGGACGGTGTCCTCAAGTCGGTCGGACTTGCCCACGTACCTGCCCGTGTTGACGTCGACAGCGACGAGAGCTTCCGTCTGGTTGATCACGAGGTACCCGCCTGACTTGAGCCAGACCTTCGGCCGCATGGCTTTCTCAAGATCCTTGGAGATGCGAAACGAGTCGTAGATCGGCTCCCGGCGGGTGTACAGCTTGACCCGTTCGAGCAAGCCGGGCTGGAATCGCTCGACAAACCGCAGGATTCGCTGGTACTCGTCCTCGGAATCCACCCAGATCGTCTTGTAGCTCTGGCCGAGATGGTCCCGCATCACGCGCTCCACGATGTCGAGATCGCTGTGCAGCTTGGCCGGCGCCTTGCGCTTCTCCGCTTTCTCCTGGATGCCCATCCAGAGCTTGTACAGAAACTCGACGTCGGTCTGGAGATCCTCTTCGCTGATGCCGCGCCCAGCCGTTCGGACGACGAAGCCGCCCGGTTTGCCCTCGGAGTATTTGTCCACGATTTTGCGCAGACGGCTCCGTTCCTGCTCCGGCTGGATCTTGCGAGCAACGCCGTTGTGCTTTGCCGTCGTCATGTACACCATGTAGCGCCCCGGTAGGGAGACATGGGATGTGATGCGAGCACCCTTGGCGCCGAGCGGCTCCTTGGTCACCTGGACGATCACTTCCTGCCCGCTGGTGAGCAGATCCTTGATGTTGGCCTGCGGCGCTGGCTGTCTCTCCCGGCGCGGGGATCCGTTGCTTGAGGGTTGGCTATCGGCGGACCGCTTGGGCGCGGTCGTTCTCCGCGCGGGACGCTTTTTCGGCGTCACGGACCGAGCACGCGGGACTGGGCGTGCGTCGTCAACAGAAGGGGCTTTGGTCGCGGCGTCGCGGTCTGCGGACACATCCTCCGCCCCGCTTTCCTCCTTCAGCCGCTCCGCGGCTTTGCGCTTGCGCCACCCGAAGAAGTTCAGCCGCAGTTCGGCCAGCATCGAGGGTGGAGAGACGGTGGCGGTCCTCTCCGGCGGCTCCGAATCAGTCTTGTGCTGTCCCTTCGAGGGGCCCCCCCTACTCTTGCCTGGCCGCGGACCACCGTCCGTGGGCAGCTCAGCCGCAACGTCGGAACCAGCATCCTTCTGATCCCCCCCGGCGCCTGTGTCTTGTTCGGGCGGAATCACATCCCGACCGGAGACGGCGTCTCGACTCCGGTCGCCGGTGGCTCCCAGCGTCCGGTCAGCGACCGGCTCCACGTCCAGCGGCCGCTCGGACGGTTCCTCGACTTGGGAAGACGGCGCGACCGGCTCGTCTTGGACGCTCCCGCCCCCAGGGCCATCGTCCCCGGCATCCTGGGTGTTCCGCGCATCGGCTTCGCGGTATCTCGCGAGCGACTCGCCCGGCAGCAGTGTCATCTGCAGCGGCTCGACCTCGTCCGGCGGCTCCGCGTCGGCCGCGACGGCGGGCGGCGATGCTACCCCGTCATCGTCGTTGCGTTCCGTGCGAGCCTCGGAGCGTCCGGATCGCCTCCGGCGGCGGCTACGGCGCCGGGCGGGACGAGCGGCCGCTTCCTGGGGGCGGTTTTCCCGCTCGTCCGGCTCCGAGGCCTCGACCGGCTCCCGCTGGCTCGACTCGGCTTGGGGAGCTTCGTCGGCGCTGGGCTCTTCCGTACCCGGAAACGCCTGGATCGGACCCGCATCCAGATCGTCTTCCAGAACCTCGGCCGGATCCAGGACATCGGTGACGTATAAGAAGGCGTCACGCTGCAGCCCGAGATTGACGAAGGCCGATTGCATGCCCGGTAGCACCCGGGACACGCGTCCCTTGTAGATGCTCCCGGCTATGGCCTTCTGCGCATGGTGTTCGACATAGATTTCGACCAGGCGATCATTCTCCAGGATCGCCACGGTCGTCTCGATCGGATTCGATGAGATAACCAGTTCCTGAGACATGGGATTCCGTCCCAGGGAAGATTGACTCGCGGCTTTCCACCGTCTCGGCTACGGTCAGAACGTTCCAGTCCATTGCTTGATCCTGTCGGCGGGACTGATTCGAAAACTGCGCAGCGATCAGCCGGAGCTGACCAGTGGGATTCAGATTCCTGCGCGGCAAGCGGAACACTTCGCAACGGAGCGGGTCTCATACGCTTGCACGGGCTAGGGATTGCCTAAGACTTCCGTCCGCGGGTTGAACTCTTCCCTCGTACCCTTTCTTTCCTTGGCGCCGGCGACGCTGCCCAAGCCGGCAAACAACATTCAATCTACGAAGTGGCCCAGCCGCACGTTGTTGACGAGTCCCAGCATCACCAGAACCGCCAACAGGTGGGATCCTCCGTAGCTCATCAGGGGCAATGGCAGCCCGGTGACCGGCAGCTTGTTGACCACCATCCCCACATTCACCACGATATGAAAGAGCAGCAGGCCCGCCACGCTCATCGCGATTAGCGTTCCTTGCGCATCCGCAGCCGTCCTTCCGACCTGCACGATCCGCATCAGCAAGGCGTAGTACAGCGCCAGGACGACCGCAATGCCGACGAACCCTTTCTCTTCCGCGAAGGCGGCCAGGATGAAGTCTGTGTGCGCGGTCGGCAGGAAGCGCAACTGGGTCTGCGAACCCTGCACGAACCCTTGGCCCCAGATACCGCCCGATCCGACGGCGATCTTCGACTGCAAGATCTGATACCCGCTGCTCTGGGGCGCCTCTTGGGGGTTCAGAAATCCCGTAATCCGGTCCTTCTGGTACGGCTTGAGCACCGACCAGCCGAGCGGCATCAAGAGGATGCCCGCCAAACAGACGAGCAGGACGTGTCTCAGCCGGATCGTCGACAGCAACAATGGCGCACCGAGCAGAGGCAGCATGCTCAGCGCCGTGCTCAGGTCCGGCTGCAACACGACCAGCACCAACGGCACAAAAATCAACATGGCGATTAGCGCGAAATCGCGAAGATGGAGCCGTCGATTCAAGAATTCGCCGCAATACCGTGCTAAGACCAAGATTAGCACCACCTTCATGAATTCGGAGACCTGGACGGAGAATCCGAATGGAACGGACAGCCAGCGCCGTGCTCCATTGACGGGCTCCGTGAATGCCAGCACAGCGGCCAGCAGCAGAACCCCTACCACCCAAAACAGGAGCGACGCTTTGATGCTTTGGTGGTAATCGATGTGCGACACGATCCAGAACAGGGCTAGGCCGATCGCAATCCATACGATCTGCCGCGCGTACGCACCGTGGAAGCGGGTGTTCAGCGTGGCGCTGTAGATCTGAGACAAGCTCAGCAGGGAGATCGCAACGATCAGGCCGCCCAGTGTCCAATCGAAGCGGTGCAGCCAGTTGCCGCCGGCGGATCCCGAGCGCACGATCACCGCCCGTTGCCCCTGGACCAAGCGAGCGCCCCGTCCATGTTCATCATCAGGGCCGCATCGCGATTGACCAACCAGGCCTGGATCACGTCCCGCGCCACCGCAGCCGCATAGTAACTGTGTCGGCCGTTCTCGAGCAGAACCGCCACGACGATTTCGGGGTTGCCGCACGGCGCAAAGCCCACGAACCAGGCGTCATCTTCAAAGTCTTCGCGCTTGGCCTTGAGCCTCAGAGCGTTTGAAACACGCTGCGACGTGCCGGTCTTGCCGCACACGTCGACACCGGCGAGGCGCGCCTGCCTGCCCGTACCAGCACCGTTCACAACTGTCCACATCGCCTCGCGCAGAGTGGCTCTGTGGTCCGCATCGATCCGAACTCTGCGGGGGGGCTCAGGCTCTGCATCCGGTCGCATCTTGGAGAGTTGCTGCTGGGAAACGAGCCGGGGCCGCTGCCAGACGCCGCCCATGGCCAGGCCGCCGATCGCGTGCGCCGCTTGGATCGGGGTCGCCGACATGGCGCCCTGGCCGATCGAAACGACAATCGTCTCACCGGGATGCCAGGGCTGGAGCAACTCGCGCACCTTCCAACGGACGGACGGCACCAGCCCTGGCAGTTCGTGCGGCAGATCCACCTGCGTCTCGTGCCCCAGACCAGCGAGATGTGCGTACCGTGCGAGCGCATCGATCCCGAGCTTGTCCCCCAAGCGGTAGAAATAGACGTCGCACGACTGCGCGATCGCCTTGCGGAGGCCCACTGTGCCGTGGCCCCCGCGTTCGTGGCAGCGGAAATACCGTCCACCAAATTGCAGCCCCCCGCGGCACTCGACCTGGAAGTCGCTGCCTGCAAGGTTCGCCTCCAACCCTCCCAGGGCCACGATCGGCTTGAAGACGGAACCGAGCGCCCACTGGCCTTGGATCGCCCGGTTGAGCATGGGCGTGCTCGGATCGCGGTCAAGCGCCTGCCACTCCCGGGCGGAGAATCCGGTCACGAACTTGTTCGCGTCGTAGTGGGGTGCGCTTGCCATGGTAAGGATCTCGCCGTTCCGCGGGTCGAGCGCCACGACGGCGCCCTTGCGATCTTCCAAGCCCAGTTCCGCCACAACCTGCAAATCAAGATCGATCGTCAGTTGCAAATTGTTTCCCGGAATCGGTTTCACTAGACCCAGAAATGCCAACTGGCGCCCGAGACTGTCGACCAGAAAACGCAGCTGGCCGTCCTCGCCCGCAAGCCATTGGTTGTACTGGCGCTCGACACCGCTCTTGCCGACCTCGGCGCCGTAGTCGTGGAGCAGAAACTCCCTCTGGCTCAATTCGCTCTTGCTGACCTCGCCGACATGCCCCATAGCGTGCACGGCAACCCCGGTGTCCGGGTACTTCCTGCGCATGCTCTCGATGAGATCGATCTCCGGGAACTCCCTGAGGTGAGCTTGCAGGAACGCGATGTCCGCGATCGAGAGATTCTCCTTCAGCACAACGTGCTCGGATCGGCCGTATTCGGCTGTGTTCTGCAGGCGCGCGCGAACCTGCTCGAGATCCAGGCCCAGCCCGTTCGCGATGCGGCGTAGGTTTCCCGGCTGCCCGTTTCTCGTGTCGATCATCGCCGACAAGGCGAGTTCGCTTTGGGCCAAGACGCGGCCGCGACGGTCGAGGATGTTGCCACGAGCAGCTGGGATGGGAAGCGTCTTGATTCGATTCTGCTCCGCCTGCACCCGGTAGTGATCACCCTCTAGGACCTGAATCTCCCAAAAACCGAAGAGCAGAAAGAGGAAGATCGCGGTCACAAGGATCCGAAAGCCGACGATGCGGCTGTCGAGCTTGCGGCGCTGAAGCTCCTGCTTCCAGGTCATCGCGCTCCCGTCAATCTGCCAAAGAGTGGATACGTCAGCAGGGCCAAGCCGGAATGGAGCACCGCCAAAGAGGCCCACAGGCCGAACTCGAACACCACAACTTGCCCGAGCAGGTACACGTGGATCAAGTAAAGCATCGCCTCATGCAGCAGATACGCCAGTGCGGCGAAGCCTCCCCACACGAGAGGCAGGTCGACCCGAACGAATTGGCTGGCCGTCGCACCCAGATACCCGATGCACGTATAGACGGCCCCGTAGATGCCGAACGGGCCGTGGGTCAAGCCGTCTTGCGCCCAGCCGATGAACATCCCGATCAGCATCGCGGAAACGACGGCGCGCGACCTCAGCACCAGGTAGATCCCGACAAGCAGGGGAAGGTTCATGAGGTGCAGAGCGGGCAGCAGCGTCGGTAGGAACATCTGCAGACCGAGCGCCGCCAGGACCAAGGCCATCGGCGTCCAAAGCTGCAGACGCCGGTCGCCCGCCAGTCCGGTAGTCCGCGGAGTGAGGACGCGCACACTCATCGGGGCGGCGCCCCGCTCGCTGGCTGCACGCCGCCCGACGCACGCAACGTGTGCAAGGCGTCTCGGAAGTCCGGCGGTCCGGCGCCGGTGAGTTGGCCGACCTTCCGCCCTTGCGACTCGAGGGATCTCCGGTAGGTCTGCTTGACCCGATCCGCATGGGTCTGGACCGGATCCGACCGGATGTCAATCGCGTCGGCTTTCTCGTCCCGATTCGATGTCTGCAGCCGTGCCAGAGACCGCTGCAGATGCTCCGGAAGAGCCTCGTCCCGGCGCTCAATGACAATCAAGACGTCGTCCAAGTGGTCCAAGACGGCAAACGGCTGAACTCGGATCCTCTGGGATTCGATCCCCGCTTCGACGCTGCTCACCTCGCCGACCGGCAGCCCGCGGGAGTACACCCCGTCAAGCCCGGATGTGTACACGAACTCTCCTTCCGCCACACCGATATGCGGGCCGATGTAGTCGAGCCAGCAGAAGTCCTTGCTCGTTCCCCGCAGAACACCCGCTTCGCCGCTGCCGGCCAGAACGACGCCGGCGCCGGCGTCCGAGTCGGTGATGAGCAGCACCATGCTCGATCCTGCGAACGCGACGCCAACCTTCCCGACGATCCCGTGCGCCGTGACCACAGCCATGCCTGGCCGCACACCATGGTCGTGCCCGCGGTCCAAGAACACCTCCTTGGCGGAGCGGGAGGGTCCGCTGGCAATGACGCGCGCGGTCAGCGTCCGCGCGGCGAGGCCCGTGCGGAAGGCATCCAAATCCGCCCGGCTTTCGAAACGCAGCAGTTCCTGCCGCAGGAAGTGGTTCTCGATGCGGAGCCGGGCAGCCTCGGCATCGAGCTTGCGATTCTCTTGCTCCGCGCCGACCAGCCAGACGTACTGGCCCCAAGATCCAGTAATCCAACGCACAGCCGCCTGCGCGGCTTTCTGCAGCGGCAGAAGCAAACTACCGCTCCAGTAGCGTAGCCGCGTCTCCCCTGGGCTGACCCGAACCTGCTGGCCGATCATCAGCACCTGGCCAAAAATCAGGGCCGCCAGCAAGAGACCCGTGCGGTTGCATCGGATCAAGGACGGCACGGCCGAGTCTCCAGCCGGGAACCGAACGTCCCGCGCCTACTGGATCGAGATGCGACGCAGCAAATCAAAATCATTCAATAGCTTACCCGTTCCAAGAACGACACATTGTAGCGGATTCTCAGCGATCGTCACCGGTACGCCGGTTTCGGCTCGAATGCGGTTGTCCAAGTTGCGCATATGCGCACCGCCGCCAGTCAGCACGATGCCGCTGTCGCAGATGTCGCCACTCAACTCGGGAGGCGTGGTCTCGAGCGCATCCCGAATCGCAGTCACGATCCGGCCGACGCAATCGCTGAGAGCTTCGCGGATCTCGGTGTCCGAGATCGTCAGCATCCTGGGCACGCCTTGCGCCAAGTCGCGCCCCTTGACCTCCATCGTCAGCGGTTTCTCGAGTTCGCTGGCCGAGCCTAGCGAAATCTTGATCCGCTCGGCCGTATGTTCGCCGATCATGAAGTTCTTCTTGCGCTTGCAGTACTGCATGATCGCTTCGTCCATCGCATTGCCAGCGACATTGATCGAGCCGGAGTAGACGATCCCCGAAAGCGATATCACGGCGATGTCCGTCGTGCCGCCGCCGATATCGACCACCATACTTCCCGACGGCTCGGTCACCGGCAGGCCGGCGCCGATCGCGGCCATCATGGCCTGCTCCACCAAGTGGACCTCGCTGGCGTTGGCCCGTAGCGCGGAATCGATCACGGCCCTGCGTTCGACCAACGTGGTCTGGCTGGGCACTCCGATGACGATCCGGGGGTGGACGAGCATCTTGCGATTGTGGGCCTTGTTGATGAAGTAGGTTAACATTCTTTCCGCAATCTTGAAGTCGGCGATGACTCCGTCCCTCATGGGTCGGATTGCCACGATATTGCCCGGCGTCCGTCCGATCATGCGTTTGGCCTCCGAGCCGATGGCCTCCACGCCGGAGGAGACGTTGTTGATTGCCACGATGGAGGGTTCGTCGATGACGATCCCAGCGCCGCCGATAAAGACCAGCGTGTTCGCCGTGCCCAAGTCAATGGCAAGGTCGTGAGAAAAGAGCGAGAGCAGAGAGCGAAATGTCATAGTCTTGAGCCCGCGTCCCTGCGGCCACGTTGTGCACTAGCCGCATGCCCTGGAAGCGAGTCGGGCCTAGCGAACACCGTGCGCCGAATCTCTCGCTGAACTCCGCGCAACACGAGGTCAACTACATAGTACGGCATCTGAACGGTCGACGCCAAAACCGGCCTGCAATGGAGGCTCGACACGAACGTTCCGGAGTGTGAGCGGCGCCAACGCCGTCAAGGCCCTCCGACCGCCCGCGCGATGAGCGGGAGGACCGCACCGCGGCCGAAGCGCCGCGGCGTCGTCGCGGGCCGGTTGCGCAAGATTCTGCATCGGGCAGTCCGACACGCAGTACGAAACACACGCCCTGCCGTCCCGCCGGGCCAGGGTCTCGCGCCGGCTTGAATTCGCCCGCCGCGCGCGCCTACACTCGATAGCGTGACCGGCGTCGGCTAGGCGGCGGCGCTCGAGTTGCGCGAACGAGGCCGGGGGAATCGATCCATGGACAAGTTGCGCGTGGCAGTGATCGGCCCAGGGTTCGTCGGGCGCGTGCACGTCGAAAACATCCGCCGGCAGGCCGATGCCGAGGTGGTTGCGATTGCCGATCAGACCTCGGAGTTAGCGGCGAGTTTCGGACAGGCGCTGGGCGTGCTCCGGACGACTGGGGACTATCGGGAACTGCTGGACGACCGCTCGATCAACGTGGTCCATATCTGCACACCGAACAAGACCCACTTCCCGATCGCCAAGGACACGATCGAAGCCGGTAAGAACTTGATCTGTGAGAAACCGCTTGCCATGACTGCCGACGAGGCCTTGCAACTCGTCGAATTGGCAAACGCCTACGGCGTGGTCCACGCCACCAGCTACAACCTGCGCATTTATCCCAACGTGGCTCACATGCGCCGCATGATCGCCCAAGGCGAGCTGGGCGATGTTCTCGCGGTGCAGGGCAGCTATGTACAGGACTGGCTCTTCTACGACACCGACTACAACTGGCGCCTCGAGCCGGAGGTCGGCGGAGCCTCGCGAGCCATGGCTGATATTGGTTCGCACTGGTGCGACTTGCTGGAGCACGTGACCGGTGAACGGATCCGCGCGGTCTGCGCGGAGTTGGCGACGTTCCACCCTGTCCGCAAGAAGCCGAAGAAGCCGATCAAGACTTATGCGGGCAAAATGCTCGCCCCGGAAGACTACGAGGATCGTCCGATCACCACCGAGGACTTCGGTGCGATCCTGCTGCGCTTGGACGGCCGCGCGCGCGGCGCACTGACAGTCAACCAGGTCGCTGCGGGGCGGAAAAACCGACTATTGATGGAGATCTACGGCACACGCTGCGGCCTAACCTGGGATGGCGAGAGACCGAACGAGCTCTGGATCGGCCGCCGCGACGGCAACAACCAGTTGCTGCTTAAGGACCCGTCTCTTTTGGAGCCGGAGGCGCGTACGTTCGCGGACCTCCCCGGTGGACATGCGGAGGGGTACGCGGACACGTTCAAGCAGTTCTTCCGGCGCTTTTGCGCCGCCTGTCGAGACCATTCCTTGGCCGATGCTCTGCCGGGCTTCGACGCCGGCTTGGGGCAGTTGCGGCTGGTCGAGGCTGTTCTGCAGAGCCATGCCGAGAGTGGCTGGGTGGAGCTCGCGTAGCGCGGAGCGGGCGGCGCCACGAAACCTCCGAGGCGGGGCGCCAAGCGGAGCCCCACTGTACAATAGCCGTCATGCGTGACCTCGATCCGCTGCAAGTGGGCCTGATGTTCTGGACGGGCGGGGATCTGGGAGTCGACGCTCCTCCCGACGAGATCGCCGAGTCCGTGCGGACCCTCGGCGTGACATGCGGCCAATTAGGCGTGCACGGGAGCGCGGATCTGCACTCGGACTACGCGGCGCAGTGGCGTGCGGCTCTGCAGCGGCACCAGCTCCGGGTGGTTACGGTCTTCCCAGGCTTCCGGGGAGAGAGCTACGCCAGCATTCCGATTTGCGCGGCGACGGTCGGCTACGTGCCGCGGGCCACACGCGGCGCACGCGAGCAGCGCACGTACGAGGCCTCAGATTTCGCGCGTTCGCTGGGCATCCCAGGGCTGGCGACTCACATCGGCTGCCTGCCCGAAGACCCAGCCGACCCGGACTACGGCGCCGTGCTCGGCCTAGTGCAGCGCATCTGCGAGCACTGCCAGCGGAACGGGCAGACCTTCGCGCTGGAGACTGGGCAGGAGCCGGCCGGCGCGCTGCTCGCGTTCCTGCGCGCAGTGGACCGCCCGAACATCGGCATCAACTTCGACCCCGCCAACATGATTCTGTACGGTTCGGGCGAGCCGCTCGAGGCCCTGGAGGCCCTCCAAGATCACATTCTCACGGTGCATTGCAAGGACGGAACTTGGCCTGAGACACCCGGGGAGTGGGGGCGCGAGACTCCACTCGGCGAGGGAGACGTCGGCATGGAGCGGTACGTCGCCGCCTTGCGGCGCATCGGGTACTCGGGTCCGCTCACGATCGAACGCGAGATTGTCGGCGACGAGCAACGCGAGGACATCCGCCGGGCCGTCGCCCTGCTGAAAAGACTGCGTTACTGACGCGCTCCGGGATCTGCGCCCTTGGCGCTTGCGAACTGGATACGGCGCGTCGCTGATTTCGGCGAAGCGCTGATACACTACAGAGCTAGCGTGCGCCGGTTCATTGGAGTCGTCGTGTTGTGCTGCGCACCGGGCACACTCGGCGCCGACTCGCTACGACAGGCATCCGAAGCGCTCGAGAAGGACGACTTCGAAGCCGCGATCCCGCACCTGGAGGCCGCCGTGGAGGAGGATCCAGGCAACACCAATGCTCGCTTCAACCTCGCCTACGCCTACCAAGCGACAGGCGAGGACGCCGACGCCATCCAACAGTACCGGCGAATCGCCGAAGAGCAGCCGGACCTTGTCGCTGCGCGTCAGAACCTAGCCACGCTGCTCATGCGCGCAGGCAACCATGCAGAGGCAGTGGGTGAGTTCGAAGCGGTCGCGGCGGCCCGGCCCGACGATTTCGCGGTGCGCTTGATGCTCGCTGCCGCGCTCCGCGAGTCGGGCGCCCCGGAGGCGTCCACCACGGCGTATCGGCAGGCGCTCGACCTCGACGAGTCCTCGCTCGATGCCCTGTTGGGTCTGGCGGGCGCACTGGAAGAATTGGGTCGCCTCTCCGATGCCGTGGCGTTCTATCTGCGTGCGGCCGCCATCGACCCGGACCTCGAAGACGCTCTGCCGGAGATCGCAGGCCGACTCGAGCAGTCGGGGGCCAGGCAGGACGCCGTCGCGTTGTACCGCCGGTTCGCCCGGAGCCGTCCCGACAATGCCGACGTGCAGGAGCACGTCGGCATCCTGCTGCTAGAAGACGGAAACTTGCGCGCCGCAGCCGCATCTTTGGAACGAGCGGTCGCTATCGCCCCGAACGCGGCCCGCCACGCGGCCCTGGCGGAAGCCTACCGCGGCGGGGGCGATTCGGACGCCGCCCGGAAACACCTGCAGCTAGCGGCGGAGGCTGCTCCCGGAGACGCCGGAATCCGCATTCGCTACGCCAACGCGCTGCTCCAGCAACGAGACTTCGAGCAGGCCGCAGAACAGTACTGGGCCGCCTGCCAAGCGGATGCGCAAGCTCGCGACGCCTGGAACGGCTTGGCGTTCGCGATGTTTCAGCTCGAAAACTATCCGGTCGCCCTGCGCGCCCTGCAACAAGCCGAACCACTGGGCGAGCCCCTGCCGGCCAGCGTCTACCTGAAGGCCCTGGCGCAGGACAAGCTGCAACTGTACGAGCTTGCGCAAGCCAGCTACCGAGCCTTCCTGGCCATGAGTTCCGGCATGCGGGAGGAAGAATGGAAGGCGCAGCAGCGGCTGAAAACGATTGCTCGAGTCTTGGCCAAGCGATGACACGCTACGCGCGAACCGTGCTCCTCGGGATGGCGGCGCTGTGCTGCCAAGCCGGGCAGCCTCCGAGCCTCGCGCGGATCGAAGCCATCTCGGACATGGAGCGGCGCTCCCGGCAAGCCCTGGAGTTCGCGTACACGCAACTCCAAAGGGCCGTCGATGCCTACCAGGCCGGGAACCTGGATCGGGGCCGACAGGAGTTGGAGAGCCTCGTCCAGGCCGTCGACATGGCCGTCGACTCGCTGGAGGCGACGGGCAAGCACCCCAGGCGCCACCCCAGGCACTTC
The DNA here is from genome assembly GCA_965218615.1 of Bryobacterales bacterium. GTDB lineage: Bacteria > Acidobacteriota > Terriglobia > Bryobacterales > UBA6623 > VXMF01. Next base: position 1,545,491 of record CBDCLH010000008.1, on the reverse strand, counting down.
AAGCACGCCGAGATCCGCACTCGCAAACTGCTTCAGCAACTCGGGCGCGCCCAGATTGATGCGCACCTGGACGACCAGGAGGACTTCGATGGCCCGATCCGACGCGTCGAGCAAGCCAACGGGAAACTGCTGCTTGGCATCATGAGTCCCAGGAAGTAGAGTAAGGAGCGACCGATGACAACGCGCTGTCTGGTGCTGGGCCTCCTCCTGTTGGTTCCCGCAGGAGGCCAGGAGTTCCCAAACGGAAAGGATTTTCTGAGCGACTACGAAGTCGACGTGCTGCGGGAAAGGCAGACGTTCCAAGATCGCATCGCCGCGTATACCAAATTCGCAACCCTGCGCCTGGAACTGATAGAGCAGTCGCAGAAAACGGAGGAAGCGGGCCGCGGCGCCAAGGTGCACCGCGCGCTGAAGGAGTACGGACGGATCATCCAAGCAATCGACGACGTGATCGACGACGCACTGCTGCGGAACCGGCGCATGGACGGGGCACTCGCGAGTCTGCTGCAAGCCGAGCGGCGATTCGCCGCCCGTCTCGCGGCCCTCGCTGCCGCGCAGCAACCGGACTCCTGGCGCTATGAGTTCGTCCTGGAAGACGCCATCGGGATCACGCAGGACAGCATAGACCTGCTGGCCGAGGATCTCGGCGACCGCAAGCGTACAGTCCTGGATCTAGAGGAAGCCGAAAAGCGCCGGCAGAAGGAGAGCATGGCTCCCCAGCGCAGGAAGGAAGTCCAGCGCGCCCGGCAGCGTGACGAGACCGAAGCCGCGGAGCGGGAGCGCAAGCGCCCGACGCTCCTGCGGCCCGGCGAGAAGCTCGGGGACAAGTAGAGTCGCTCGCGCCGGCAGAAGGCTGCGTCTACTGCACCGGCAGGATCACGACATTGCTCGCCACCCCATCTACGGTCACCTGCAATTCCAGGTTGCCGCTCGGCAGGTCCGCAGGCAGGACGATGTTGACGGTATAAACTCCCACAAACCCGGGGAGCAGTCCCGAATACGCGATGGCCGCCCGGGCGTCCCCAACGCTAACGACTGGTTCATGCACGGTCGGATTGGCTTCCGAAGTCGCCTCGCCGGACGCCACGGCGCGGGCCAAGGGCCCGTTGCCGGTCATCAAGATGCTTACCTCGCCGCCCGGACGGGCCGGGTTTGCTGCCGTCACAAAAGAGCCGTCGGGATGCTGAACGACCGGGCTCTCGAACACGAAGATGCCGGGCGCGACATCGGCCAAGTCCACAACGTGGGCCTCGCTGGCGAAGGAATCCCCCGACCTGGACTGCACCCGGACCTTCAGGTAGGCAAAGTTCAACCCGGCGAATTCCCAGGGTACTTGTAGTTGGATTTGGTTCCGGCCGACGAAGAGCAGGCGGCCGGGAACGCTCAGACCCAACTCCGGAAAATCGAAGCTCGCGCTGGAGGACTTAAGGCTGATCGGGAGCGGGGACGTATTCGCGTCGCCGTCGAAAGTCGCCAGGCCCGATCCAAAGATCGTGACGAGCGAGCCGGGCGCGACGGGACGCTGTGCTTCCAGGCTGGCGCCATGCGCGATGTGCAGGATCTCCGGCTTCTCGACGTCCGCCTCGAATCCAAACGGGACCTCCAACCCGCCGCCGGACGCGACGACGACCTGGCGCCCTGGATCCGCACTGTAGGCCACTCGGGCGCGGGCGAGACCAAAGGCGTCGGTCGCCGGAGAGGCTGCCAGCACCCTGCCGTCCCCGTCCTGGACGCGGAATTCCACCGGCAGATCCACTATGGGCGCTCCGTAGCGGTCCACGAACTTGGCGGCCAGGACTTTCTCGGCTCCCTCTCCGACGGGACCATTGCGTTCGCTCGGTGTGATGGGGAACGAATTGTGCGGCTTGTTGTCGGCGACGACGTAGAGGTACGGCACCAGCAGGTCGCTCCCACCGCCCACGCGCGAGACACGCAGCCGCCCTTCATAGGAGCCCGGATTCGGCATGAGGCCTTCCAAGGTGATGCGCAGCCGCACGTACTCGTCGGGTTGCAAGCGGAACGCGGCTTCCTGCACGCCGTCGATGGTCACCGACGCACGCGGGTCGGCGTCGCGTGGTTCCACAACGACACGGTACGACTGCTCCCGCAGCCCGCGGTTCGTCACGAGGATCTCTTGCCAGACCGGCAGGTCCTGGGCGCCGAAGAATCCGAATCCGACGGTTGGCGGCTCCACGGTCGCGATCGGGCCCAGGGCCTGTTCGATGTCGAGCAGCCCGCCCCCGACCGATCCGACGCGGGCGGGTTCCCCGCCCTCGCGGATCGTCTGGCGCGCCGTATTACTCAGGGCCGAAGTTACCTCGCGGGCCGTAAGACCTGGATGCGCTTGCCACACGAGCGCGGCCGCGCCGGCCACAATGGGCGCCGCCAAGCTGGTCCCGCTGGACTGCTTGAAGCCGCTGGGGCGAAACGAGTCGGACAGGGAGAGCGGTCGCGGCGCTGCAGAATATACGAATTGGCCGGGCGCCACAAGGTCCGGCTTGAGATTCAGCCCGGGTGTGGGCCCTCGCGAACTGGTGGAACTGATCCGCGTCTCTTGCAGCGGCTCGGCCGTCGGAGCGGCTTCAAGAGTGACGTCGGGCCGGTCTCCCGCAGGGGCGTCCGCAGCGATCGCCGCCAGGGCGACGCCATCCCGGGCTCCGACGAAGTACGCCGGAATGTCCGTGTCTTCGATCCCGCCCATTTCCACCAATTCGTCGCTTCCGTCTTTCTCGTAAACGATCACCGCCAGTGCGCCGGCCGCACCGGCGTACTCGATCTTGTCCTGGAACCAGCATTCGCCGCGCTCGATCAGGACGATGCTCTCCACCAGGGATTCGACCGGAAAGGGGCTACAGGCGAGAGGGAGCCCGAGGTCGTGAGCCACCACCATCGGCGCGCTCAGGGACGCTTCGAGACCCGGGCCCGATCCGCTCAGCGCCGCGTAGGTCCGAACTCCCACGCGAACGTGCTGCACCAACTGTCTGGAGTTCGTCGTTGCGCCGACGGCGATGACGTCCGGAGCCAGGGCCGGAGAGCTGATCGTGTTCTTGGCAGGGAACTCTTGCAGGCCGATCTCGCCGAAGTTGCCAGCAGCAGCGACAACGACTCGGCCGAAGTCGACAACCGCGCTTTGAGCCGCGACGGCCATGGGATCGCAGTTCTCGGATTCGTCGTAGCCGCAATCGCTGCCATACGCGTACCACGGAAACCGAGCCGGAGCGCCCAGACTGAGATTCAAGATATCCATGCCGTCCACGATGGCGTCGTCGATGGCTGCAATCACGGCATTCGAAGTGGGACGGGTGTTGATCCCCGGCGTGCCGCTGACCTTGTACACCCCGAGGTACGCCTCTGGAGCGATGCCCTCAATGATTCCGACTGGGGAGTCCACGCGTCGTCCGCCGGCGAGCATCGCAACTGCGGTGCCGTGTCCACTGAAATCACGGGGCGTCTCGTCGTCGGGCGTGGAGGTCTCGGGCTGGCCGGAATTGTGCAGTCGGACGTAGCTGCGCAGCGCCACGATCTTGCTGTTGGCGAATCGAAGGTGCTCCGGACGACCCTTGGGGTAGCCGGGCAGCGCGGGCAGGGAGTCGTCCTGGAACGCTTCGTGGTCGAAATCGAGGCCCGAGTCGACGATCGCGATCTTGACGCCCCGGCCAGTGAAGTCCCCTCCGTCGGGTCTCAGCCGTCCGGCGTCGAGGCCGACGACTTCAGGGATCGCGTCGAGCTCGAGTTCGAGCTTGCGGCTCCGCACCACCCGCTTGACGCCCTCGATTTCCGCGAACGCTGCCGCTTGCTGCGGCGTCGCCCGCACGAAGATCGCGTTGAGCACGTTCCGCACGGAGCCAAGCACCTGGGCGCCCCGCGCTTCGAGCACGGCAAGTACAGGCTCCTGGGTCCGCGTGACGGCTCGTCCGAGGTGCCCGATGCTGGAGGCGGCAACCCGGCGTGGCGCGCGGCGCGGGCTCTTGGGACGCGAGGCGGTCAGGCGTTGGCCCGTCGACGGCGCCTCCAGCACTACGGTGTAGTCGGCAAGCTCTTCGTTTCCGGCCGCCGATAACGCCGCTCCGGTTCCCAGCAGAACGACGGCCAGCAGGACGACGAGCGTGCGGTTCGGCATTGCGTGTTCTCGGCGCATGGCAGACAACCGATCCCCTATGCCCTCAGACTGAGCAAATCTCGATCCGGTTTCCCAACGCTCTGCGACGATTCCCGCGCCAGACAGCCGCGGACCACAACAGCCGCATCCGGCGGGCAAAGCCTCCGTACAATGAAGGCTCCATGTACGCATTCCGCGCTGCGAGCCTGTGCTGCGCACTGCTGGCCTGCATCGGGCAAGCGTTCAGCCAAGCGGAATTTCGTGTCTACCAGGAGCATCCGCGGCTCTTTCTGGAGCCGGCCCGGCTCTCGAGACTGCGCAAGGACATCGAGCGCCAAACGTTGCGCTGGCAGTCGCTCCGCCGGATGATCGAGGCCGATGCCCCATTCCCCGAGCAGCCTTTGGTCGATGCCCTGCGCTACCAGATTGAGGCGGACGAGGAGTCCGGGCAGGCTGCGGTTGCCTCCGGCCTCCGGCTGGCCGGGGACGGGATCCAGACCTCCGCTGAACTGCGTGAAGCGGCGCTCGTGTACGATTGGTGCCACGACCTGTTGGACCCCTCGGCGCGAGCGGAGCTTGGTGGAGCGATGGCTGCCGCGATCCAGGCGGTGCTGCCCCAAGCCAACCTGGACGCCGGACTGATTCGGGCGGCCATCCTCGGCTCGATCGCGCTGGCCGGCGACTGGGCCGGCTCGGAAGCCGCCCTCGCCGAACTGCTGGGGACGCACTGGGAGAGCGACGTACGCTCCGCACTGGAGCGGGGCGCCCTGACCGACGACGGAGCGGCCCTGATCGCGGTTCTCGAGGCCAGCCTGGCCGTCCGGTACAACCTGGAATTCGATCTCCTGCGGGATACCACCCAAGCGCTTGCTTCGCTCGTGCGGACGCGCTTGCTGAGCTATTACCCGGTCGACATCGAGACGGACGAGGGGCGGGCGCGCCGACCGTCCCGGTTCGGCATCGACGAGCCACAGGCCAGAGTCCAGGCTCCGCTGTATCGCATCGCGGACATGTTGTTGGTAGCTTACGAGTCCAACCTGCGTGAATTCCAGTTCCTGCAAGGCTGGATCCGCGACGACAACTACCTGCTGCGGTCGCCCCTAGCGGCGCCGTACGAATTCCTCTGGGTCAACCCTTACCTGCCAGGCCTAACGCCGCAGTCAGCGCCCCTGCTGGCGCACGACCCCTTGCGGGGCCGCGTTTTCGGTCGGCGGAGCTGGCAGCGGCCCACCACCTGGATCGGCTATGCGGACGGTCGCCTGGAAGTCCTCACGCAGGAAGGCCTTTCCGCCGGCAGCAGCCTGGGCGGGCTACCCCCCATGTTCTTCCCCGAAGCCGTTCTGGTTCCGGTCGAGCCGCCCGCAAAGGTCAACCTCTCCTGGCAGCCGTCGCTGCAGGAGGCCCCGGAACTCGCAAGAATCTTCCTGATTGGACTCCAGGAAGGCGAGACCTACTCGTTGAAGGTCGGCAACCGGGATGCGCGGCTGGTGCAAGCCGAGGCCGGCGGAATCCTGGTCCTACGTGCCGACCCGAATGCGCCCAAGCGCAACCGGATCGACTTGCGCAAGCGTGTCCGCCTACAGCTGCGCCCCACCCTCAAGCCGACGGATCCCCGGCGCCCGCGTCCGACGCTTGCGCGCTGAACCAAGTCTCGCTGGGGCGTCACGACAGCGTGTCTGCTGAAGGGCACAGGGCGACGAGGCCGCACTCGGCACAACGCGGCTGGCGCGCTTTGCAGATCTTCCGCCCATGGTGGATGATTTGATGCGAGTACGGCACCCAGCGGGTGCGGGGAAGCACCTGCATCAGGCGCTGCTCGATCTTCCGGGGATCCTTCTCCTCGGTGAGGCCGAGCCGCCTCGAGATGCGCTGCACATGGGTGTCGACCACGACGCCAGTCGTTTTCCCGAACCAGGTGCCGGTCACAACGTTGGCGGTCTTGCGAGCCACGCCGGGCAGGGTCAGGAGCTGTTCCATGCGCGACGGCACCTGACCGCCGAATTGCGTCACGATCCTCTGTGCGGCGCCCTTGAGAGACTTGGCCTTGTTGCGGAAGAATCCCGTTGTCCGGACGAGGTCTTCTAGGTGCTCGACGGATGCCTCCGCGAAGTCGGAGACGGTGGGATAGGCGGCGAAGAGGGCTGGCGTCACCTTGTTTACGCGCTGGTCAGTGCACTGCGCCGATAGGATCGTCGCTACCAGCAGCTCCCATGCGCTCCCGTGGCGTAGGGCGCACTCAGCTTGCGGATAGTCGCGGTCCAATTGCCGCAGGATCCTGCCGACGCGCCGCTTGAGCGCCACAGGGGATTCCTCCCGCGCATCCGATCTACTCATCAACGTCATCGTAGCCGACGCCGAGTGGCCCGCCGTGGACTACACCGGGCAGCGAAGCAGGGTTTCGGCCAGCTCCCGCTCGTACTGGCGCAATTCCGCCTCGGCGCGCACTTCGCCCCAGCCCAGCTCGGGCGCTACGATCGATGCGGCCCGTGGCGCGCAGGACTTCTCGTAGCAGGCATCGAATGCCAATCCGATACGGCGCAGCAGGATTTCCGCAAGGGTGCGCGCATGCTCGCGCTCGGCGGCGAACAAGATTTCGCCACGGCCGGCCTCACAGCCCTCCTCAATCGATTGCGCCAAGTCCGCGCAACGGTCGAGGTAACGCAGCAGTTCGGGAGCCCGCGGTTCGCATGAGCGAGCAATCCGTGTCGGCACGTTCGCGAGACGCGGTGGTTCCTTCGGCGGCTTGGCGCGGGATGGTTTGAGACCGAGTTTGCTCGCAACGCGGCGGAGAGTTTCTTGCGCGAACGAGTGCGCGGTCGTGAGCTTGCCCCCAGCCATCGTCAGCAGTCCCTCGACTCCGTCCGCCTTCTCGTGGTCGTCCAGCCTGTGACCCCTCGAAGCTTGGTTCAGGTCCGGGAGGCTCGACCGCAGCAAGGACCGGGAGCCACTGTAGGCGAATAGAACCGACTCGCGGCCTAGACAGGGAATTGACCTCCATAAGCAGGTAGTCGATCTCCTTCTCGGTCGGAAGCACGCGGTCCGGATCTCCGTCGAACGGCGTCTCCGTGGTTCCGACCAGGTAGAGCCCGCGCCACGGGACGATGAAAAACGGCCTGCTGTCGGAGCGTGCCTCGTGGCACACGGCATGCCGAGGGGAGCCGGCAACAGTCTGGACGGCGATGTGAACACCGTTGAGCAGCGTCAGGAGAGGCCGCGGCCGGCGCGCGGGAAGCAATCCTAGGACGCGGTCGGTCCGAGCGCCGGCCGCGTTCACGACCACACGGTAGCGCAATTCCGCCGCGCATTCGAGCCCCTCGAGAGGGACGCCTTCGACGCGGGATCCTTGCAGAACGAACCCTGCTGCGCGCGTATGGTTGCGGATATCCGCTCCATGCTCCTGGGCTTGCAGCGCCATCTCGAGCGCCAGCCTCTCCGGGTAGACCGCTTGGCGCTCGAACTACTCGAAGCCGCCCAGCAGGCCTTTCGGATCCAAGCCGGGAAGCAACGCAAGCACCTCCGGCGCGGTAAGCCGCCGAGGCGGAGGAAGACTGCTCCCGCGGGCGAGCAGGCGATATTCGCCGAGTCCCGCCGCGAGGCACCAGGGGCTACGCGAGTCCGACGCGTAGGCCGGAAGCAGGAATGGCTTCGGGGTCACTTGCCCGGGAAACTCGCGGAGCAACAGCTGCCGATTCCGCAACGATTCCCGGACGAGGGGGAGTTGCAAACTCTCGCGGTAGCGCAGCCCGCCGTGGATCAGCCGCGTCGATCGGCTCGTGACGCCCGCGCCGAAATCCCGCTTCTCGAGCTGCGCCGTCCGCAGTCCCCGGCCCGCCGCCAATCGCGCCAGCGCGCACTCGTCGATACCTCCACCCACGATGACCAAGTCATAATGGCTACTGGGATCCAACTACCAATCTACCAGCCGCTTGCGGGCTCCAACCGAGCTTTCCGAGGCAGCTCGCGGCGCGGAAGGACAGGCTTGTGGCCAATCTTCGGAGCAGGGTTTGCGGCATCGAATTGCGGAATCCGGTGATCGCCGCGAGCGGCACGTTCGGATACGGTTTGGAGTTCGCCGAGCAGGTCGACCTCGCGAGCCTGGGTGGTCTCGTGGTGAAGGGGCTCTCGCGGCAACCAATCCCGGGCAATGCCGCACCCCGCCTCACCGAAACGGCTTCGGGGATGCTCAACTCGATCGGCTTGCAGAACATCGGCGCCCGAGCGTTTGTGCGGGAGAAGCTCCCGCGGCTCGCCCAGCTCGACGTTCCGGTTCTGGCCAACGTGTTCGGTTTCCGGATCGAAGACTACGTGGAAGTCCTGCGCGTGCTCGAGGACGCCGACGGGCTCGCCGCGTACGAATTGAATGTCTCCTGCCCCAATACGCAGCACGGCGGCCTGGAGTTCGGTGCCGATGCCAGCGCCCTGCATCAGGCGGTCGCGGCGGCGAAGGCAGTCGCTCGGCGGCGGCCGCTGCTGGTGAAACTCTCCCCGAACGTGACGGACATCGCCTCAATGGCCCGCGCCGCCGTCGAGGCGGGCGCCGACGGTCTGTGTCTGATCAACACCTTGCGGGGGCTCGCGGTTGACGCCAAGAGCAGGAAGCCACTGCTGAGCACGGGCTACGGGGGCCTATCCGGTCCTGCCATCAAGCCTGTTGCGCTCTACATGGTGCACCAAGCCGCACAGGCGGTCGACGTCCCCGTTCTGGGGATCGGCGGGATCGCGACCGGGGAAGACGTCGCGGAATTCTTGCTGTGCGGGGCGACGGCCGTGCAGGTCGGTACGGCCAGCTTCTGGGATCCGGTGCGCGCTGTGTCTTTGGCCCGCGAGTTCGACGTTTTTTTGGACCGCCAAGGCATCGAGAGCGCCGCGGATCTGCGCGGCGCGCTGCAGATGCCAGCCCCGCGATCTCAATAGCCCCGGGCCCGGGCGGCGGCCTGCGGGTCGAAGGCAAATCGAAAGGCGTTGCCAGCCAGGCCCTCGATCTCGGACCAGGAAAATCCCAACTGGCGCAGGTTTGCCAGTTCCTGCGACAGGGACACGCCGAAGAACGTGGGGTCGTCCGTGCTGACCGTCAAGGGAACGCCGGCCTCGAAAAGCGCGCGGATCGGGTGCTCCCGCAGCGAGGGGTAGACGCCAGTCTGCACATTGCTCGTCGGACACACCTCGAGAGGAACACCCCTTTCGGCCAGACAGCGCACCAGCGACGGATCTTCAGCTGCGCGGACGCCGTGGCCGAGCCGTTCGACCTCCAGGATCCGCAGGGCGTCCCAGACGCTCTCCGGGCCGAGCGCCTCACCGGCATGCACCGTCGTCCGCAGTCCGCTGGCGCGGGCGATCTCGTACACCCTCCGAAACGGCGCCGGAGGGTAGGTATGCTCGGCGCCTCCCAGCGTCAGCCCGATCACGGTCGGGGGACGCAAGGGCAGGAGCCGCTCCAGCAGCCGCTCGGCAGCTGCCGGCCCCAGGTTGCGGACCGGGTCGACGATCCAGCGGACGCACGGCGCATCGGCCGCCTCCTCGCCTAGGACTGCCAACAAATCCTCCAGGCTGAGGCCCTGCTGCACGTACTCGGGAAGCGAGACCGTGACTTCGGCATAGGTGATGTTCTCCAAGCGCAGGCTGTGCCGCACGCCGACGACGAGATCCCGAAAGTCCTCGACATCGCGCACGAAATACGCCGTGAACAGATAGGCTGCGAGGAACTGCTCGAAGTTGGCGTATTCGAAGAGCCCGTCCAGCTCGCGCTGCGGATCCACAGCCTCCAGGATGCGGCCGATCCCGGGATGGCGGCGCATCCGCTGCAGCTGCCCGCTTGAGGCGGATCGGAGGGCGCCAGCAGGTGGATGCTTGCGCAACCGTTCCCGCAAGTACCCAGGTGGCATGGCGCCTCGCAGATGCAGGTGCAACTCGGCTTTCGGAAGCGCGGCGAGATCGGCCTGAGATCTTAGTGCTCTTGGTTCTGACAGGCTGGGCATGCTCGAAGAACTCCAGATTCATCTGGTGGGCGGTCGAGACGGCGTCGGTGACAAGGGAAACCCTCCTGCTCTCCAGATAGCCCGCACCCTCCTTCAGGGCCGAGATCCGGCCTCAGGCCCGTTCTCCGTATTGCTCGCGCTGCCGCACGAGTTCGGCGCGCAGCTCCTCGAGCAACGGCGCGTGGCCGGGCTCGTCGTAGAGATTGCGTAACTCGTGCGGGTCGTCTTCGAGGTCGAAGAGTTCCCAGTAGTCGCCCTCGCCATAGTATTCGATCAACTTGTAGCGCCCGGTGCAAACGCCCCGGTGGGGCCCGACTCGGTGCGGCGTCCAGTACCCGAAGCTGGGATCGGTCATCTGCTCGCGAGCCATCTCCCGCAACGCCCAAGAGTTCTCGTAGTAGCTGTAAAAGATCGAATTGCGCCAATCCGTCGGCGGGTCGTTCTGCATCAGAGGCCGCAAGCTACGGCCCTGCATCGCTTGCGGAACACGGACGCCGGCGACGTCCAGGATCGTCGGAGCGATGTCGACGTTCAACACGGGCCGCTGCTCCACCAAGCCGGAGCGCGCGAGCTGCGGGAAGCGCATTAGGAGCGGAATGCGTATGGCCGGTTCGTACATGAAGCGCTTGTCGTACCAGCCGTGCTCGCCCAAGAAATAGCCGTTGTCGGTCGTGTAGAGCACGAGCGTGTCCTCAGCCAAGCCGGTCGTGTCCAGATAATCCAGCACGACGCCTAGATTCTCGTCGACCCCGTAGACGGCGCGGTGGTGATCCTTGACGAAGCGCTGGAAGATCCATTCCCTCTTGCGTTCGGGGCTCCAGCCCCGCGGCAGGTCGTCGTAGTCGCCGGCCAGACTGACCTCGAACCGCATGTCCTCCGATTCAGCCGCCACGCGGCGGGTGGCGTAGTCGTCGTCGTAGGAAGGCGGCTTGGGCCAGTCGACATCGTCGAATATCCGGGCGTGGCGTGGCGCGGGGGTGAACGGACGGTGTGGCGCCTTGTGCTGGTACAACAGGCAGAACGGACCGTCGTGCTGGCGCCGGAGGAAGTCGAGGGCAAAGTCCGTCGTGATGTCCGTGGTGTAGCCGGATTGCTTGTGCGCCTGCCCGCCGATCAGAAACTCCGGGTCGAAGTACACTCCTTGCCCCGGCAGGATCTTCCACTCGTCAAAGCCCTTGGGCTGCTGGCGGAGGTGCCACTTCCCGACCAATCCGGTGCGGTACCCGGCTTGTTGCAGCAATTGAGGAAACGTGGGCAACGTGGGATCGAGCGACTCGACGGCATCGGCCTCCTCGGAATTCCCGCGAATCCCATGCACGTGGGAGTAGCAGCCCGTCAGCACGCTGGCGCGGGAGGGGGCGCACAGCGAGTTGGTGCAGTAGGCGTTCGCGAAGCGCACGCCCTCCGCAGCGAGGCGGTCCATGCTGGGAGTTCGGAGTAACGGATGTCCGGCGCAGCTCATCTGCCCGTGCTGCTGGTCGTCAGTGATCACGAGCAGAATGTTCGGACGCGGGGGACGCGGCCCGCCGCATCGGGTCAAGAACGCCGCCGCACCCCCAGCTAGAGACTGCAACGCCTGTCGGCGTGTACGACCCGCCGATCCGTTCCTCTGCCGCACTACCGTGGGTCCATCGTGTCCGCGAACGCCCACGGGGGTCGCGACTTCTCCAAGAAGGCGCGGACTCCGGCCTGGCCCTCCTCCGACGACCGGCGGTCCGCAAGAACCTCGGCCGTGCGGTCCCGCAAGGCATCGTCCAGCGGCCGTTCCGCGATCTCGCGAACGAGCGCCTTGCTGGCGGAGAGCGCTCCGGGGGCTCCGCGGAGCAGCCTTGCGACCATGCGCCGGGTTGCTCGGGCGAGTTCCTCCGCCGGCGCGACCTCGTGCACCAAGCCCCACTCGAAGGCCTGCAGCGCGCCGATCTTTTCGCCGGTCAGCATCAGGCGGCGGGCCGTGCGGATCCCCAGCGCTTGGGCGAGATAGGGGCCGACCATCGCGGGTACGAGCCCGAGTTGTACTTCGCTCAGGCGGAAGACCGCATCCTCGGAAGCCACCGCGAGGTCGCAGCAGGCGACGAGTCCCACGCCCCCGCCTATGGCGGCCCCCTGCACGCGGGCGACAGTCGGTTTCGGCAGACTGTACAGCGTGTCGAGCATGGCGGCGAAGCGCCGTGTGTCCGCGAGGTTCTCGACGTGCTGCGCGGCCGCCATGGCGCGTATCGTCCGCAGGTCAGCTCCGGCACTGAAGCACGTGCCAGCGGCCGCGAGTTCGACGACCCGCACGCTCGGGTCGCCGGCCGCCGTCTGCAGCTTTTGCGAGAGTTCCTTGACCGTTTCCCCGTCCAGCGCGTTGCGCGACTCGGGGCGGTTCAGCGTGAGCGTCGCGACGGACGCACTCCGTTCGAAACGCACCCGCTCGGACGGCATCGCCAAGATGATAGCGGAATCGCCGGCGCCTACCGGCGAACCGGCACCGTCACCGGAATCGTCCTGGGAGGCAGGCAAGCCCTGTCGTTGCAAGCCTGGAAGCGAAACGACCCTCGCAGTTCGCGCAAGGCTTCCGGCACGCTTTCGACGCGAAACGTCGTGACGATTTCGATGCGGGATGAGAACACGGAAAGAGGCGCATCGGAAAAGTCGTAGCGCACCTCCTCGGCCGGGGGATACGTGACGGCTTCCACCGGGAACGGCGCGCCGTCCCAGGACAAGGCAGTCGGAATCAGGTAGTCCTCGTTTGGCCGGTCCGAGTTGATGTGGTAGCCGCGGCGAATGCGGATGGCAACCGGGACACGCAGGGCGCCGGGGCCAGCAACTTCGATCCCAGGGGTCGGTTCAATGGAGGCCGCTGCGAAGCCAAAAGGCTGCGCTTGCGCCTCGCCAGCACCGAGCGCCAGCAACGCCCCGAGCACCATCGCCGTGCGGGCGCTACAGCAATTCCTCGATCTCACGCTCATACTTGGCCTTGGGCACCAGTCCCGTATGGCGAAACATGATGTTGCCCGACTTGTCGGTGATCAGCGTCGTCGGCAACGCGTAAATCCCGCCGAACTCCTCCGAGACCGTATCGTCGCCGAGGAATACAGGAAAGTTGAAGTCGTTCGCCTCGACGAAGGGACGCACGACTTCCCACCCATCTTCATCCAGCGAAACCGCCAGAACGGTGAAGCCCTGGTCCTTGTACTTGCGCTGAAATTCGACGAACCAGGGCATCTCGATCTTGCACGGGCCGCACCACGTGGCCCAGAAGTTCAGCAGCACCACCTTACCCTCGATGTCGGAGTTGCTGAACCGATTGCCCTCGATGTCCTGGAGGCTGAATTCCGGCAACGCGTCCGGCGAAGTGCTGGGTTCGACGTCGAACGGCATCTCGCTGCAGGACACCCAGATCAGCACCAGCGCCAGGATGAGTGGGAAAGTGGCTTGCCTTGGCATGTTGGGTCCGCGTCCTCCGGAAGACTCCATCTTTCGAGATTATACGTGTTCGCCCTCGGCCGCCTCCGTCGGAGGCTGTGGGGTCGCGTTCTCGACCCGGACGCCGAGGCTTCCACGGTGCAACCGCACACCGAGCGGATCGCCCACCGAGACCTGCCCGGACTCGCGCACCGCGAATCCACGTTCGGTCTGCACAATGGCGTACCCACGCTCTAGAATCGCGAGCGGACTGAGGGCGGTGAGATGGCCCGCGAGAGCAGCGAGCGTCGACATCCGACGCTCAAGGGTCCTCTTCATGGCCGGGATCAGGCGCTGCGAGGCCGAGCCAAAGCGCTGCGCTCGGCGTGCAAGGCGAACGCGCAGATCGAGAGCGACGAGCCTGTGCTCGACCCGGCTCAAACGCTTGTCGGCCTGATGCAGCCGATCTTCCAGGATCCCGCGCAGGTTCTGGCTGACTTTGTCCAGGCTCTGCCACCTGTCTCCTATGCGGCGTTCCACGGTCCTCGCTGCTCGCTCCATCCCACTCTCCAGGACCCGCGCCCGCAGACGCGCGAGACGCAGGCTCATGGCCTTCGCCGCCCGCACCTCCCCGTCACGGAGCAACCGCTGGACGCTCCGCGAGTCGGGGACGACGAGTTCGGCGGCAGCGGAAGGCGTGGCTGCCCGCAGGTCGGCCGTAAAGTCGGCGATCGTGAAATCGGTTTCGTGGCCCACCGCGGAAACCAGCGGCACGGAACAGTCGGCTATGGCGCGCGCCACAATTTCCTCGTTGAAGGCCCACAAGTCCTCGATCGAGCCGCCTCCGCGGCCGGCGATGACCACGTCGGCCCACCGGCTGCCGCTCAAATAGCGGATCCCCTCCGCGATTTCGGCTGCGGCTCCATGACCCTGCACCCGCACGGGGTACAGCCGGACTTGGAGGCCCGGAAAACGCCGTCCCAGAATGCGCAGCATGTCCGCGATCGCCGCGCCGGATGGGGACGTGACGATGCCGATGTGGCGTGGCATGCGGGGAAGCGGCCGCTTGCGGGCGGCGTCGAAGAGCCCCTCTGCGGCAAGCTTTTGCTTGAGCTTCTCGAACGCGAGCTGCAGGGCCCCCAGACCCTGCGGCTCCAAAGTCTCCACGATGAGTTGGTATTCGCCCCGCCGCTCGTACACGCTGATGCGGCCGCGCGCGACCGCGGCGAGGCCGTCTTCAGGCTCGGTCTTCAGATACCGCGCGTTCTGGCGGAAGCAAACGCAGGACAACTGCGCCCGCTCGTCCTTGAGCGTGAAGTACCAGTGGCCGCTGGGATATCGGCGCGCGTTCGAGATTTCGCCGCCGACCCGCACGTCGGGGAAGTGCTCGTCCATCAGTTCCCGCACTTCTTCCGTCAGCTCGGCGACGGTGTAGACCCTCTTCCGTGGCAGGAAATCGAATTCCGTCATGGCGCCTTCCTGGGCCCGCGGGGAAAGACGAGGCCAGCGGCGAGGACCAGCACCGTTCCCACGACAACACCGCAGAGGGCCAGCATGTCCAGGTAGGCCTTGAAACCCGGTCCGAGTGCGAGCATCCATCCCTGTATTTGCAGCCCATCCAGGTAGTACGTCGCCGCGACCATCAGCGCGAAGATGCTGGTCAGGAGCAAAGACAGGCGCACGCGCGCCTCGCGGCCGCCGCCCGCGAGGCAGAGGGCCGCCACGCCGTATGCCAGGGAAGCCGCCAAGATGTTGCGCGCGAAGAAACTGTACAGGTACTCCTGGCGGACGACGGCGCTGAGCGAATACGCCAGCCCAAACACGTAGAACAGGGCGTAGTAGGCGGCGGCGAAGGCGCCGAACGCGACGAGGAAGGCAACCAGACGCTGGCGCCGCAGGGCGGCCGCAATGACGACGAGGAACCAAGCGAATACCGCCATGGAAACGGGGAACCGTCCGCGGCGCTGGGCTGCCAGGGACGACTCCCGGTCGGGTAGATGATCGTGCAGGGCTTCCCGCTGCTGGCGCTCCAATTCGCGCAGGGCCGCCTCCTGACCGTCGGGAATCTCGAGCGCTTCCCACAATACGCGCCCTTGGTTGTTGGCGGGGATCGGCAGGCCCAGCAGGACACTCATCGTGGGCGCCAAGTCGACCAGCTGCGCTTCGATCGGCTGCGTGGTCCGGATCCCAGGTCCCGCCATCGCAAACGGTGCGAGGCGCACTTCGGGCTCATCGCCACCGTGGCCGCCCTGCCCACGCCGGTCAATGTGACCGTGGTCGGAGACGGCGAGCAGGGCCGTATTGGCGCCGCCGAGCGCATTGACCAGGCGGCCCAGGCAGTTGTCGACCGCGGCGGTGACCCGCCGATAGCCATCCGAATCGCCTCCGAATTCGTGGCCGGCTTCGTCCCCCGCAATCAGATCGACGACCCGAAAGGTCGCCGCGGACTGTTCCAGGTGCTCCAAGCCTTCCTCGCAGGCGCCGGCCTGCCAGGCGGCCAAGGCTTGAGCATCATATCCGGGGGGCCGCTGGGCGAACCCACGATAGCCATCGGCGAGATGCTCGCCGAACGCCCGTTGCCAGAACCTCGACCCGATGATGGCCGATTGCATGCCCTGCTGCTGCGCCAAGCTGAAGATGGACTGCACAGGTGGTGGAGAGAAGGCGGAATTGTTGGTCACACCACTGACTTCCGGCCAAGAGCCGGTGGCCATGGACGCACGGGCCGGGTTGGACAGCGAAGGCTGGGTGACCTCCACCGAGCCTGATGCGCCTCGCTCCGCCAGGGCGCGCATAGCGGGGAGGTCGGCCGCGCGGTCGCGGCGGAGGCCGTCAAGCACGACCAAAACCAGGCGCTCGGTCAAGGCGGGACCGGAGCCGAACTCCCGCTCCAGCGCGTAAGGGCTCTGGTAGTCCGTCACGCTCTTCCAGGAGCGGTCGGCCAGGATCACACTCGCCACGGCCAGACCCACGAGATAGAGCAGAGGGACCAGGACGCGTTGAGAGGCCATGCGCCCAGGTATTATCGCGCGTCCGCTCGATTCCAAATCGGGGCGCCATGTCGTTCATGGCGCCCCGTCTGAGGTTCCGTTGCATCCCGGTTGGGGCCGGGGCGACTGGGCGATTGCCCGGACCGGCGCAGATTGAAATAATGAAGATTCATGGCGGCAGTCAAGAATCTCCAGGATCTGATCGGCGTGGCGCCGGACAGGCTTGATCTCGCGACACGGGAGGCGGTCGTGGGCAAAGTCATAGCCCAGCAAATCTACGCGCCGAGCAACCTGGCTCTGCAGCGGATTCAGGCGATCGGCGACAGCGTGCAGGAATGCGTCGCCCAACTCAAGGAGCGCGGACTGGACCCCTTGGATCACGAGTTCTCGCGCTTGAACCCGCCTTTCCTTGCACGCTGACCGCCGTCGCGCACCAGCACGAGGACGCGATGAGCTTTGGACTCCTGTTGCTCGCGGCCGCGGGTGTAACCCTGTGGTTGCTCTCGAAGGGATATTTCGACTCGTCCTGCAGGGCCTGCCCTCCACAAGCCGGGGATGCCTCCCCCAAGGACGCAGCAGGTCTCTCGAGCCGCAGCTAGCGACGATTCTGCGCATCCAAAGCCAGCGGTCCCCATGCGAAGCTACCTCGGCCCGACAGCGTCACCGGTTGCACCAGCGCTTTGCCACCAAGCTCGACGGCCTTGGCAAGCGATGCCTCGAGGTCGTCAACCTGCACATCGACCATGACGTGATTGCCCCACTCCTCTGCCAATTCCACGCTGTGTCCCGAGATGGGGGACTCGCCGCCGGTCTGGATGGTCAAACCCGCATTGGGTTGGGCGATGTCCCAGTCGAAGGGCTTGGCGAAGAACTCGCGCGTCCGAGGGCCGTCGCGGCAGCCCATCTTGAAGGGCACGCCTGGGTTCGCTGGCATGTTCAGTCTCCTACCCGGAGTGTAGCTTCACCTCGAAGTGGGCAAGCGGCGATCCCGGACTAGCAGTCGGAAGATCCCCGAGCCTTGTCTATACTGAGTGCGCCATGCCGGACCGACGTGCCTTCCTCGCCGCCACCGCCGCGCCGATGTTGCTGCCCTCGTCCGCTGTAGGCGCCAACGACCGGGTTTCAGTGGCCTTGATCGGATCGGGTGGACGTGGACGCCGTGTGCTCGCCGCTTTCCGGGAGTTGGGATCGCCAGCGCCGGCGGTTTGCGACGTCTACCGGCCCAACCTGGAAAAGGGCCTCGCGGGCGCTGACGAGGGTGCGCAGGGCTATCGCGACTACCGCCGCATCCTCGAACGAGACGACATCGACGCCGTGCTGATCGCAACACCCGACCACTGGCACGTGCGCATGATGCTGGATGCCGTCTCGGCTGGCAAGGACGTCTACTGCGAGAAACCGATGTCGCACTCGATCTCCGAAGGTGTGCGAGCGGTCCGGGGGGTGCGGGCGACCGACCGGATCGTGCAGATTGGCATGCAGCGGCGCAGCACGCCCTGGATCATCGAGATGCAGCGGGCGGTGGCGGACGGCGCGATCGGTAAAATCACGATGGCGCGGGCGGAGTGGAACTGGGCGATCTCGCAACCGCTCGACAATTCCGAACTCGAAGGAGAGCTGGACGAAGAGTTCTTCCTGGCCGGTGCGGCGCAATCGCTGGAACCGATGATGTTCCGAAATTGGCGCTACTTCTGGGCGTTCTCCGGCGGCAACATGACGGACCAGGGGACCCACCTGATGGACGTCATCCAGTGGTTTGCGGGCGTGCAGACACCGCGTTCGGCGACCTGCCAGGGTAGGGTGATCGACATGCTGGGATCGCAGACTCCAGACAGCTTCGCCGCCGCGTTCGACTACGGTGATTTCCTGGTAAGTTGGAACCTCAACTATAACAATGACTTCCAGTCGGGCTGGACGATCGAACTACTGGGCGCCCAGGGGACGGTCGTGCTGAACAATCGTGGCTATCGGCTCTATGCCGCACCCTGGATCCAGAACCAGGAGCCGGTTCAAGTCTACGAAGACCGCTTGCCGACCATCCCACACGTGCGCAACTTTCTCGAGTGCGTCAAGAGCCGCGAGGAGCCCAACGCCCCGGTCGAGATCGGACATACGGCGGTCTGCGGACCGCATTTGGCCAACATCGCATTTCACCGCAGGGCCATGGCGTTCCTGAACCCGGAAGCCACGGAAGTCTTCTGACCGCCGCCAGGAAACCGCAAAGGCCCCGCACTCGCGGTGGCCGCTGCCCCGAGCCGCTACGATCATAGAAATGCCCGCTTACTTGGCAAGCTTAGTGGAACGCGCCCGTGCCCGGCCGTGCCGCATCGTGTTTCCGGAAGGCGACGACCCGCGGGTGCGCGAGGCCTGCGCAAGGCTGGCGCGCGACAAGGTCGTGCAGCCGGTCCTGGTCAGCGCGAACACGGACTGCGCACCCGGTGTCGACTGCTCGCATCCGGAGACATCGGGCAGGCTCAAGCGCTACGCGCAGATCTATCACGAGCGTCGACGCTCACGGGGCGTCACGGCGGCGGAAGCGGAGCAGAGTGCCCGGATCTCGCTCTACTACGCAGCCCTCATGCTCGAAAACGGGGACGCGGAGGGACTGGTCGGCGGCGCCAAGAACACGACCGCGGAAACTCTGCGCGCGCTGATCGAATGCGTCGGTATGCGGGCGGAATACAAGCTCGTTTCCAGCTTCATGGTGCAGGTGCATCCCAATCCGAAGTTCGGAACGGGAGGCGTGATGGTGTTCGCAGACGCCGCTGTCGTGCCGAATCCAAACGCCAGCCAGCTCGCAGACATCGCAATCGCCTCCGCCAAGAACAGCCGCAACTTGCTGAACGCGGAACCTCGGGTCGCCCTACTCTCGTTCTCGACCAAGGGCAGCGCCCGGCATCCGATGGTGGACAAGGTCATCGAAGCCTTGCAGATCGTGCGGGCCCGCGCGCCGCAGCTGAAGATCGACGGCGAGCTGCAGGCCGACGCCGCGCTGCTCGAGAGCGTAGGGGCCTCGAAGGCTCCCGGCTCGCCGGTTGCCGGGCGGGCCAACGTGCTCGTGTTTCCAGACCTCAACGCCGCCAACATCGGATACAAACTCGCTGAACGGCTCGGCGGCGCGCAGTCCCTGGGACCCTTCCTCCAAGGGCTGAACAAACCGGCTAACGATCTCTCGCGCGGCTGCTCCGTCGAGGACATCTACTACGTCGCCGCGGTCACCG
Source organism: Bryobacterales bacterium (assembly GCA_965218615.1). Classification (GTDB taxonomy): domain Bacteria; phylum Acidobacteriota; class Terriglobia; order Bryobacterales; family UBA6623; genus VXMF01. The sequence goes on along the minus strand of CBDCLH010000008.1, from coordinate 1,525,819 downwards.
CCCTCCAGGCGGTCGGCGAGGCGTAGCCGGGAGGCCTTCCCCGGAACGCATCGCGCCGGTCCAGCGGAGGTACACAGCGAGCCTGCCGCGCTCGCGCCAGAGAAAGCCCCAGAAAGCCGCGGCGTCGATCGTGTCGGCGTCTTGCCCGCTGAACGTCTCGATGCGCCAGCGCAGGTAAGGACTGCGCCAGGGACACAAGCGGTAACCACGGGTCGCCTGCCACAGCAAGCGCCCGATCTCCACCGCAGCACGTACGGTCATGGCCGGAAACCGAGTCAATCGGCGTAGTAGCCGGGCCTGTGGCGCACCCTGTTGCTCTTGGCCTTGCCCTTCAGTTCGATCCGGATCCGACGGAATCCCGGGGCCTTGCTCTGCGGCCGGCTGTACTCTAGGATGTACTGATTGCGGATGTCGGCCGCGATGCGCTTCGTGAGCGATTCGACCTCGTCCGAGCTGTTGGGGAAATAGGCCGGGCCGCCGGTGGGGCGTGTCAGACTCCGCAAGTGGCGTTCCGCCCGCTTGGCCGCGCGACGCTCCTCGTCCGAGAGCAGGCCGATGCCGTAGATCGTGACATCGCTGGTTTGCAGCTTGCGAACCAGGATTTCGAGATCCATCCGGCTGGAAGTGTCCTCACCGTCGGTGATGACCAGCAGGGCGCGCTTGTTGTAGCTCCTCTCGCCGTTCTCGAGCAGGTGGTCGAGCGAAATACTCGTGGCGTCGTAGAGAGCCGTTCCACCTCGGGTGTCGATGCGCTGCAGCGCATCCTGCAGGCGGTCCAGATTGCTGGTGAAGTCCTGATCCAGATAGGCCTCGTCGTTGAAGTTGACGATGAAGACCTCGTCCTGCCGGTTGGAAGCCTTGACGAACTCGAGCGCGGCGGAATTCACCTGGGGGCGCTTCTCGCGCATGCTGCCGGAGTTGTCGATGACGATCCCAATAGAGACTGGGACATCCTCCTGGGCAAAGTAGGTCAACCGTTGCGGCCGGTCGTCCTCGGCGACCATGAACGCGTCTCGGCCCAAGTCGGTGACAAATCGGTCCTGGCGGTCGACGACCGTCACATGCAGGACCACCCGCTCCGTTTCCACGCAGAACGTGATGCCGGGAGCGCAGTCGGAGGGCGGTTGGGTCTTGCCCGCCAGTTGGGCGGCCGTGGGAACGGCAAGGCAAGCGAGCATGGCCAGCAAGGCTGTTGCCCGCCCCGCGCCGGACGCGACGATGCACCGGGCGGTTGCGCGGTGCGGGACCCGGCAGGCGTAGCTATCGGGTCGGCGCATAGTACCCGTTGCGGTAGTAGGCCCTCAACTCGGGCATGCCGCGGATCCTTTTGATTTCGACCCTTATACGGCGCCATTTCCCGTCCTTCTGTGTGTTTTCCGGGCTGTAGCCAAGCACGTACTGATTGCGAAGCTCGATGCCTATCTTTTCCGCGATATCAGGCAACTCGTTCACGTTCTGCACGGCGAACTGCCGTCCGCCCGTAGCCTCCGCGATCTCCGTCAGCAGACCCGGGCCGGCTGCCTCTTCCGGCGTGCGGCCGCGGGTCGAGTAGGGTTCGTAGATCCCAATCGCGTAGATCTGGACATCGGATTCCCGAACCGTCCGCTTGATCTCACGTGGGGTGTATCGACTGGAATTGTCCCCGCCGTCGGAGATCACGAGCAAGGCCTTCTGGTTGTTCCTGGCCTGTTTCATCTGATTGAGAGCAAGGTAGATGGCATCGAGCAGCGCGGTGCGGCCCTTGGACCGCACGAAGGTCAGACGGCTCTGGATATCCTCCAGGCTGCGGGTGAAGCCGGTCACCATTTCCGGTCGGTTGTTGAATTGCACGAGGAAGAACTCGTCCTCGGGATTGACGGTCTTGAAGAACTGAGCGACGGCTTCGCGGGCCTTGCTCATCTTGTAACCCATGCTGCCCGAGGCGTCGAAGACGACCGCGAGAGAAAGCGGAGCTTCCTCCGCGCCGAACTGCTCGATGATCTGCTTCCTGTTGTCTTCCTTGATCAGAAAGTGATCCTTGTCCAGCCCTGTCACCATGCGCCCCGTGGGGTCCGTCACCGTGACGTTGATCAAGGCCATCTCGACATCGACCTTGATGATGTCCCGACGGCTGAACTCGAGACCCGGCTCGGCCTGAACGGGGTTGGTCCTCAGAGCGGGATCCGCGTCAGCGGCCGACACTAGCAGGCAGAAGGGTGCTCCCGAAGCCAACAGAACCGCCAGCGCGAGCGGCTGGCGGGCGCTCCAATTCCGTCGCCCGGCCTGCATCGGCGATGCCTTGCGCTCGGCCCATTCTGCGCCGATCCGACCGCAGACTCTGTGCTCGAGTGCGCTATCAGCATAGCACCGCAGGACGCGAACCATGGACCTTCCTGCGGTCGGTCGAGCGCGGCGGAGATGGATTCGAACCGCTCTCCGGACAGAGTTGCGGAATCCGAGCCAAGCCAGCATGTGGACGTTGGTCTCGGCGCCCTGGCAGTCCTTCCCGGCTATGCTACTCTGGATCGTGCCGCAAGTCCGGGCCGAACTCCGTTGCGCGCGGAGGATGGTTTCGAGCGGACAAGTTGCCGGCCCGAGCGACACCTCCAGACGATTCTTTTCCGGGCAACGCCGAATCGCGAAGCGCAACTCGCCATTAGAGACATCGGGGGCGGTTCCCCGATGACCCGTCCGAAGTACATCTTCATCACAGGCGGGGTCGTCTCCTCCCTCGGCAAGGGCATCACATCCTCCTCAATCGCGAACTTACTGGAATGTCGCGGTTTGCGTGTGACCCTGCAGAAGCTGGACCCGTACCTCAATATCGACCCCGGCACGATGAGTCCCTTTCAGCACGGGGAGGTCTTCGTCACCGACGACGGCGCCGAGACGGACCTCGACCTGGGGCACTACGAGCGGTTCACCCACGCCGTGCTAACACGGGCGAACAACGCGACCAGCGGCAGCATCTACGAACGCATCTTGGCCAAAGAGCGTCGAGGCGACTACCTGGGCAAAACCGTGCAAGTGATCCCGCACGTCACGGACGCCATCCGCGAGCAGATCGACAAGGTCTCCACTCCGAACATCGATGTGGTGCTCACGGAGATCGGAGGCACGATCGGTGATATCGAGTCGCTGCCGTTCGTCGAGGCCATTCGCCAAGTGCGCCAGCAAGTCGGCCGCGACGGATGCGCTTTCGTGCATGTCACTTTGGTGCCGTACATCGCCGCGGCAGGGGAACTCAAGACCAAGCCCACGCAGCATAGCGTCAAGGAACTGCGAGCTCTTGGAATTCAACCCGACATCCTGATATGCCGCACGGAGACCGGCTTTTCGCGCGAGATTCGGGAAAAGATCGCCTCCTTTTGCGACGTTGACAAGCAGGCGGTGATCGCGGCCCGAGACGTCGATACCGTCTACCAAGTGCCCGTAGAGTTCGCCGAGCAAGGGGTCGACGACATCGTCTTGGACCGGCTGGGCCTGGCGGCCGGTGCGCGCAACCTGAAGCCGTGGAAGGACATGGTCCTCCGCCTGCGGAACCCACACGACAGGGTCAGGATCGGAGTCATCGGCAAGTATGTCGACTACGAGGACTCCTACAAAAGCCTCAAGGAAGCCCTGCTGCACGGAGGTCTGGCGCACGGCCTGGAGGTCGAAGTCGGGTGGGTCGAGGCCGAAGGGATCACCCCTAACACAAGGGCGGACCAACTGGGCCGCTACGATGGCATCCTGGTTCCCGGGGGCTTCGGGATCCGCGGTATCGAGGGCATGATCGAAGCCATCCGCTACGCCCGCGAGAACCTTGTGCCGTACTTCGGCATCTGTCTGGGCATGCAGACGATGGTGATCGAGTTCGCGCGCAATGTCTGTGGCATCGAGGGCGCGCATTCGGCGGAATTCAAACCCGAGGCCAGGGACCGCGTGTTCCTCAAGCTGCGCGAGTTGAAGGGGGTCGAAGACTTGGGTGGCACGATGCGGGTCGGCGCTTGGCCGTGCCACCTATTGCAGGGCAGCTTCGCCAGCAGGGCATACGGTAGACAGGAAATCAGCGAAAGGCACCGACACCGGTACGAGTTCAACCGTCCGGAATACGAGCACATCATTACGAGTCGCGGGATGCGCATCACGGGCGATACACCCGAGGGCAACTATGTCGAGATCTGCGAGTTGCCCGGTCACCCCTGGTACCTGGGTTGCCAGTTCCATCCGGAGTTCAAGTCCAAGCCTCTGGAACCGCACCCACTGTTCCAGGCGTTCGTCGGAGCAAGCTATGCACGACGCCAGCAGCATGGCAAGAGCATGGCGCAGATGGAAGCCGATCAGTTCTTGCGCTTGGCCGGATCCCGCTCGCTGAGAGCGCCGACTCTTAGCACAGGGCCCCACGGAGCGCCGGACGATTCCTGATCGCTGGAGTCGGTGGCCACAGACGACGCCCAGCTGCGCCAAGGCACAATGATCGACATGGGTGTCGTCGTCGTCGAAATCCTGTATCGGGCCCAGGCCCCAGACGAGCATTCGTGAGACACAGTCATCGGGGCGCCGGGTGATCGACGAACGGTTTGGTCCCCTCCAACGCGCACGGCTGTTTCAATTCCCGTTCGTCCAGCTTCCATCCAGTCGCGCTGCAACGATTCGAGCAGCTGCTTCCGAGCGACGCGCTTCACCGGGAGGACTTGGGGAAACCGATAGTTCTTTCACATAGAAGCCCTGCCATTCCGAATGCTGCAAGTACAGAGTCGTGGTTGGGCGCACCGGCCCAAGATTCCTCCGACCGTCGCTTTGCAGGCGTTCTTGAGGGAATTTGAGCGGTCTTCTCCATCGGCACGCACGTGCTGCCTGCGCCAACGACGAGCGGCGCGGGGCCGGGACAGTTCCATGCGCGCTGGTGACTTGACGGTCTTACGGAATGACCTCAAAGCCCATCTGCCGGAAGTGATGGTCCAGCGTCAATGCTCGACGAATTCGCAGTTCTCGCATCAGGACAAAGCTCCAACAGCCGGTAATGGAGAACCTCTTGTCCCGATAGCGGAAGAAGAGCCACCGTGCCTGTTCTCTTCACGCTTCGTGAATCGACTCGATCCGTAGTCGAACCGAGCCGTCGATTTGCAGCCACCAAGCTTCGCCGGCATCAAGACCAAGGCGAAACCGGATGGTAGTCAGAATCTCGTCGATCACTTAGTCAGCGCGTCGCCCTCCGACGATCGTTGACCCCGAGCTTCGCGCACGGCCGAACTCGCGGCATCGCTGCGATCGGCGCCCGTATCCACACACATCGACCTCACCGATACAACACCTCGTCACAGCGTGTCGCAATTTCCCCCGACTGGGATGAGCTAACGTCCGGGCCCCGGTACAGCAAGTCCAATTCCAGCGGCGCGCATTCGATCGGAGGGCTGTCGACCGGTACGATGTCGAAAGCAGGACGACTTCTGTACAGAACGGCGAATCGTCCCCCTCGCCTCACTCTCTCGACAACATCCTGCAGTTGCTCTCGAAGCTGCTTCGCGCTGATCGTCTCTGGCATCGGAGTCCCTCCTAACGTTTAACTTGAGATTGTCTCCTCTCGAAATCAAATCTCGAGCTGAAGTCCCCTGTGCGGGGGAAGCTGGCCATCGTGTGGTCGTTGCAGGTGCAAGCCCTCAACGACCTGACCTCGGACTACGGTTTCCACGAAGCCGCAATTCTCTCTGACTGCAATTGGCCAGAATCCACCTGCCGCCACCGCGTCCCCTGGGCAACTTGCTCCGTTGCCGCACCTAGGAGTTCTGAGAGGGCTTCAGGGCCCGTGACGCTCTTCTTGGATGGACAGGGCACCTGGTCCGTACTGCAGCGGCGATGAACCGGGTCGATGTCGGGTAAACCCCAGCAGGAGTCAACGCAGCAGCTAGATTCGGCCTCCTACCGACTGCGACTCCGGCAACGGCCAAAAAAATGGGCCTTATATACCAAAGTGCTCAGAAACGAGATCCGGTGGGAATGTTCCTGGCATCAACAATCTCGGATTCCTGAGCTGACCTTGGTCACTGACCGCCGCCGTTCAGCGCGAGCAATTCGCGCAGAACGTCTTCGGCGGAGACGTCAGCGGGCCAGCCGTACGCGGCAGCTACTGCGGCGTCAAGGGCGTCGTGGGCATCGGCGAGCCACTGCGGCCGGGCGTTGTACAGGTTCGTCAGGGTCCGCTTCTTGAGCGCCCTTGCCGCGTCCTCGTCGCGGGGAATGGGACGCTGCGGGTAGCCCGGAACTGGCTCGTCGACCCACTCGACCCACTCGGGCGGATTCAACCACCGGTCGCGCAACTCGACCAGCCGTCGGGCTTCCACAGCAACAGCCATGGCGCGCGGATCGTCAGCGTAGTCGGCAGCTGGGATACCAGGCGTCAGGCCGGGCGGGAATGGGAACGTCTCGAATGTGGTGGTTGGGGTGTACCGGGGGTCGTTGCCCTTGCCGAGCCACGTCCCGAGCCGTAGCGACCAAACCTCGTGAAACCGGCTGTGCAGGATGCCGAACGCCGTGTCGTCGTCGCGAGCGACCACGATGAGCTGCTTGTCAGGACAGATCCTCACATCACACCAGACGAACAGCCGGTGCTTGGCGACGTGCGGTGTCACGATGTACCGCGACATGCCGCTGAGCGCCTTCCACATGTCCGGCACGGGTCTTCTGTGTCGGTACCAATGGACGCGGTTGGCCTCAACGCGGTTCTGCTGGCGTATAGGATAGACGTGTTCCTTCAGCCATCGGAACGGCTCCTCGTACAGCGCCGCCTCGCGTTCCGACATGCGCGATCCGAAGTCGACGATCCACTTGTCAGCGGGACGGCGGGTCACGTCCATGCCGTTGATCCACGGCTTCAGCACGTCCGCGTTCGTTCGGCCGTTCGGGTTGGCCGGCAGGCGGAGCCACTCACGGGCCAGATCACCAGGGATGTTGAAGGGGCCGCCCTTCTCGTCGCCCTTGAAGGAGGCACTGGCGTTCACCGCCAGACATCGGGCGTCGGTGAGATCGATCCCGATGCCACCACGCCGCGCGGTTAGATCGGCATGGATTTCGTCAACCGCCACGCCGTCAAGCCGAGACGCCTGCACGGCTCGGTCGTCGTTGCGCGAGAAGCAGACCAGCGAGACCCGTACCGCCGCACCGTCGATCACCCACGGCTCGTCGCTCCACGCCTCGAAAATCCGGCGGTTGTCAGTCGCGGCCTGTAGCGCACGGCGGTTCGCTCCACCCCGAATGGAGTTGGTGGCAACGAGTCCGGCCCGCTTCGCCTTGCCACATGCGATCTGCCGACCCGCCTTCTCGAACCAGTAGCAGACCAGATCCGCCGTCGCCGGCACACGGCCTGCGTAGGTCGCGAACATCCGCGACACATAGTCTTCGCCGAGATTCAAGATCAGGCGGTTGCCTCCGAGGAACGGGGGGTTGCCGATCAGGACATCCGCCTCGGGCCAGTCCGGTTCGGTATCGTCCGGCTTCAGGATCGCGTCGCGACACTCGATGGTGTCGAGCAGCTTCAGGATCGGGTCGCGTGCCTCCGCGAACCCGTTGCGCCGCATCCACTGGATCTCGCCGATCCAGACCGAGACGCGGGCCAACTCGGCCGCGTAGAGGTTGATCTCTATACCCTTGACGTTGGCCGGACCGACTTCCGGAAACGCGCGCTCTAAACCGAGCTCTTCCGCTTCGAGCTGGACACGGTGCTCAAGATCTTTGAGCGCCTGCAAGGCGAGGTAGAGGAAGTTCCCCGAGCCGCACGCTGGGTCCAGGACCGTGAACCTTCTCAGACGATGGAGGAAGGCCCGATACTGCCGCTTGGCCTCGTTCCGTCGCTTCGTCCGGGCAGCCAGTGACTTGGCGGCTTCTGCACGCTCCAACCCGGCGGCGATCTGCGCCTTCTCCGCAGCCCATTCCGCGAGCCACGAGCGGATCACCACCGGCTCGACCAGCAGCATGATCTTGTCGCGGTCGGTGTAGTGCGCCCCGAGTTGGGCGCGCTTGTCCGGATCCAGCCCCCGCTCGAACAGGGTGCCAAGGATCGACGGGTCGATCTCCGACCAGTCGAGACGCGATGCGGCCAACACCGTGTCGATGTCAGACTTCTCCAGCGGCAGCGCCGTGGCGTCGTCGAACAGCCCGCCGTTGAACCAGTCGACCGTCTCGAAGCCGACCCGCCCGCCGGTAGCCATCACCCCGAACAGATCGCAGGCAAGGTCTGCGAATTGCGCCGGCGTGCGCTGCGCCTGCTCTAGCATCCGGGTGAACATGTGGCCGGGCAGCAGTCCCACGTCGTCAGCGAACATGCAGAAGACGAGCCGGTTGACGAAGTGCGCGATCACGTGAGGGTCGTGGCCCCGCTCGCGCAACGACTGCGCGAGCGTTGCGAAGGATGCCGCGACACGCTCCGTGAGTGCCTGCCGCGTCTCGCCCGGTCGCAGCCGCTCTGGATCGGAGAAGGCCCACTTGAGCCGGTCGCGAGTCGCGGCGTCCGCGAGGTCGTCCAGTCCGAATTCGTAGGTCTTACTGACGCAGTTTGTCCAGTTGGTGCGGATGCGGAACCGCAGCATGTCGGAGACGATCAGCAGCGGCGGGTTCTCCAGCGCTAGCGCGTACATCCGAAGCTGTCCGAACGCGGCGTCGAGATCCGCGCGCTGTCCCTTGTACTCCCAGGCGAAATGGTGACGCTTCCAGACATCGGCCCAGCCGTCGCCACCGGTGTCCTTGCGAGCGCCTCGCTCGAAGCAGTACCTCTCGCCGGTCGGGTCGGCCTCAGCGGGCGTCGGCTCGCCGAGCAGCCGGCACAGGTCGATGAAGTGCTCCTGCGACGCGGAGCGTTCCTTCAACTCGGAGGCGCTCCACTTGGCGATCAACTCGTACGGTGTCATGGGGGCGTTCAGCGTGGCCCTTGACGATGAGTGCCTGCCGTGCGTGCTTGGTCCTTTGTATCCTGATTGCTGACCGCGACTGGCTTGTCGCTCTTAGACGCAGCCCCCTTCCGTTTCTTGCGAGGCAGCCCATAGGCGAACATGCGCTGGACGGCCTCCTTCACTGGCAGGTCGATCTTCAGTACGCGGGTTTCGGGACGCCCCGGACGGTTCCCCCCGGTCTTGCGCGCCGTCTTGGTCATGCAGTCAGCCTCTTGTACGTGAGCACCTTGCCATCCATCTTGCGGACCATCTGTCCCATCTGGTCCATGGTATCCATGCTGCGCATTCCGGCGCGGCCGGTGAACTCGTTCAGGTAGCGATGCAGGTGCTTGCCTGTCATCCGGTGGTAGATGCCGTAGTAGCCGCGCTTGAACAGGGACCAGAACCCCTCGATGCTGTTGGTATGGACCGAGCCACGCACGTACTCGCCCGCTCCGTGGTTCACTGCGTCATGAATGTACTCCCGCAGATTTCCATAGGAACTGGACCCATCGGTGTATACCGTCGAACCAGGCTCGACGGTTTCCTCTACGAATCCTCCGAAGGTCTTGGCGTTGGTGGAGGGAACCGGCCTGGCGGCAAGGTTTCCGCCGCGCTCCTTCGCTCCGATCACAGCCGTCTTGCCGACGGTTCCGCGACCGGCCTTGAGTTTCTTCGACTCGTGCTTGTTCCGCTCCTTGCCTCCGATGTAAACCTCGTCGATCTCGACGATCCCGCCGAGCATCGCTTCGCGGTACCGGAACACCTCGCGGATTCGCTGGAGCATGTGCCATGCGGCCTTCTGCGTGATGCCCAGTTCGCGATGCAGCTTCATGCTGGAGATCCCCTTGATGTTGGTCGCCGCCATGTAGAAGGCAACAGCCCAGGCCTGATACCCGAGCTTGCTGGACTGCATGATTGTGCCCTTGCGGACACTAAACCGCTTGCGGCAGTTCCTGCAGGTGTACGGCATGGACGGATGGGATGGGCAATGCCCGTGGTTGCCCGATCCGCAGTCCGGGCAGATCGGTCCGTTCTTCCAGCGAATCCCCTCGAACCACGTTTCGGCTGCGGCATCGTCCGGGAACTTGCGGAGCAACTCAATGATCGTGATGCCCTTGCGGTCCGCCCGCCCAGGTCCCCTTGTCGTGTGGTTATTCTGTCTTCTCAAGAGCATTATTCTAGCACAAAATACGGGCTTTAGAAAGCTCTAAATGGCTGATTTTAAAAGGTTTTCCGTGCGTTCTGCCTGTGTGGAACATTTCCGCCCGATTTCGTTCCCGAACACTTTGAAATAAAGAGTCCTTAGCTTTGGCAGGCATCCCCGAACGGCCCTCTGTCCCATCGCTCTTGCCGCTTGCGCAGCACGCGCCATGGGTAGTCCGGCGCGTTTCGCCCGTCCCAGCGCTTGGTCACAATTGCCTCCGACAAGGCGTCGTCGATTACAGCTACCCTGTTGTTGCGCCGTTCGATGATTGAGCCGCGCTTGGCTGGGTCATGCTCCCAGAGCAACTCCTCGACCGGTCCCAGCGCTTCTGCCCGTTCCGCCAACACCTTGGGATGCGTGTACAGCCACCAAAGGAAGTCCCTTGCCTCCTGGTTCGATCTCCACCGCGCTGCCCACTGGCGCGTGTAGTCCAGCGCCCCGCTCCGGTCGTTAAGGTTACATCCCAGCCACAGCGCCATCGGCGCGGGTGCTTTCATTCCGCACAACATCGGTGTGATGTAAGGGTTCTCGATCCCTCCGCGCCGCAGCGTCGTCGCGGCTTCGATCCACGCGCCTCCCTCGATTTGCGCCAGTCCCAGCTCATGGCGCATTGCCGGGTTCTCGCCCACCATTCTTCGCAACGCGCTCTGAGCCTGCGCGGGCCGGCCCGCACGCAGCAGCGTCGGACCCAGCGTGCACCGCACGCCCTGGTTGTCTTCGGGATTCCACTCTAGGATGCGTTGCAGCACGGGGATCGCATCCTTGTAGCGTTGCTGCCGCACGAGTAGGTGGGCGTAGGCGCTGGCCGCGCGCAGGAACGGCCGGTTGTTCAGGTCGAGCCAGATGAGCTGGTCGTCGAATCCCTCGGGCAGCGCGCCGACTCCCAGCTCATAAGCGGCCCGGTAGTCCGCCTCGGCTTGGGCGGGCCGGTCCAGTTCCTCGTGCATCGCGCCCCGCAACGTCAGGCCTTCGATCCATTCCGGCGTCTGCGCGAGCGCGGCATCGATGCGAGCGATCACCGCTTTGTACTCAATCGTTCCGGCGTCGAGCTGGTCCTCAAGCCTGCACAGCGTGTCCCAGTGCCGTTCGGACACGGGCGACTCAAATTGCCAGTCGTCACCGAACTCGACGACCCGCAGCTTGTGGTCACGGGTTTCCTTCGCCATCGGGTCATCCCGCCAGTGGCGTCCCGGCTTCTGCTCCCGTCGTTGCGATCTGGACCTTCCCCGTCCTTACGGGTTCACCCGATTCCGAAGGCCGTCGCCGACATCTAGTGGTGTGTCACACCAAGCAACGCGCAAAACCGGTTCCGGATAAGGAATCTGACGATCGAATTGAGCCCTGCCGCCGAACTTCGCCACGACGGGGGGCCTTCTGCTGCGGGTCCGCCTCGCCACTCTGTCGATCTGCAACTCGCGTCATCCTACCACACACGAGCTGAGTTCCAGGTTGGCGAGTGCAGCGGCGTCGGCGGTACCCTTCGGGCAGGTCGTGCCCTCGATGTCTTGGTGTTGACTGTGATCCTGGTGGATCGGCCCCAGCCCCGTCCACGCACGTCGCCGTTGGTTCGCTGAAATCCGATTCAGAACGGGGGATACAGCGGGGGAAACGGCGGCTTGAAAATAGCGTAATATGCCTATTATCAGCATTTACGTGATACTCCATAGTGTCATGGATCCGAGTTGAACTTAGGGGGCCTGTTTGTGGAAGGTGCTAGAGTGCGAAAGGCGTAACTAACGTCCGAGGAAATACGTGTGGCAGTTAGAGTCTTGGTAACGAAAACCATTGATGGGGGTAACATAAAAGGTACTCCGCAGGCACAAGCCCTGATCAGTGGGATGGCTGGGATTCCACTTTCGCCAGCAGGGCCGCCGGCCCTTGCAGCAAGACCTCGATGCGGTTCAGGCCCTGCTTCCGCGCAGTCGATAGTACGCTGCGTAGCGTGGCGAAGTCTCGTGCCCCCTGCTCGGACCGGAACCCACCCGAGATCTTCATCCGCAGTTTCATCATCCGCAGATCCTGCTCGGCCTGATTGTTCGTGAAGGGCACCCTCTCATCCCTCAGAAAGCGCAGCACCGACTCCCGCCGGTCCCTCAGCCGCAACGCCAGAGTATGCCCCGGTCGGCGCTTCTTGCGACCCCGTCGCCCGGTCGGCAAGGCTGGCAGGGCCTGGTGCTGGGCCCGCGCCTCCCGCACCCACTGGTCGTCGCGCCGCTCGATCCTCTCCAGCAGGGATCGCGGCAGCGCCATACCCCGCTCCCGAACGATCCACAGCGCCCGGTTCGCCCGCCTCAGCAGCTGTTGCATCCGCCGCGCCCAGGCTTCCCCGTCGATCTCCGCCAAGGCCTGTAACTCACGCAGATGATGGGCGTTGCAGAGCCCGTGCAGCACGGCCTGGAGCTTGCAGTACGACGCCCAATGAGCGTGCACCAGAATCCCCCGCAGCCCCTCCAGCAGGCTGCCCCGCTTCGCGCTCGTGCGGTAGAACGTCAGCCACGGCGTGCGCAACACGTGCAGCCACTGGGTCCTGCCTCCGATCCGGAAGCCCGTCTCGTCCAGATGCTTCACCCCGGCGGCACTCCCCAGCAGAGCGCGCACCCGCTCCGTGAAACTCCTCCAACCCGGGGCCGCCTTGCGGGTCATCCCCGCCAGCGTCGCTGCGCAGACCGGCACCCGGAACAGGTCCTGCAACACCTCCGCCAGCCGCTCCTCGGGCAGGCACTGCGCGTTCTGCAAGGACACCGCCGTGGCGGCGACGCGCGGCCCCTACTGCACCGCTGCGTTGACGCCCTCCGGGAACGCGGCCCGCGGCACGCGGCCACAGACCGCGCACCGGCAGGCGTGCGCCTGCTGTTCGCTCACCTCCAGCGGCGGCGGCGGTGCCAAATCGTACACCTGCCGACGCTGGGGCTCGCCCTCGATGGCGTCCGCCGACACCTCCGCCCCGCAATCCGCACAACTCGACGGCAGCTGGGCCTGGATCCGATCCGGCGTGTCCGTCTGGCTCAGTGTCGCGCCCTTGTGCCCGCGCTGCCCGCCCGCGGACTTCCCGCACCGGCCCCGCTGGCTGCGCGTCCGTTGCGCTGCCGGCGGCTTGGCCGGCCCATCGCTCGACGGTGGCTTCCCGCTGTTGCTGCTGTCGAGGCCCAACCGCCGTTGCAAGCCCTGCACTTGCTCTCGCAACGACTGCAACTGCTTCGTCAACTCCTCCTGCAGGGCCCGCAACCGGGCCTTCTCGGCCCGCAACTGAGCGCTCTCGGCCTCCAATTGCGCCTGCCGCGGCTCGCTGTTGGTTCGCTCCGCCTGCATCCCGCTAACGCCTGTCCTGCTCGTCACGAGCGCATCGGCTTGCTCGCAACCGTCCGCACACCTAGAACATTACTATTGCTACATGGTTTCCCAGCAGAAAGTCAAGTGCTGCGCATTCCGGCCATCCCGGTTGCGCGGTTCGCGTGGAACCATCCGGCCTGCATTCCCCCCTATGCGGTACGCATCACCTGTGTACGGGTGGCGGTACCTTTTATGTTAGAGAGGTGCCGGAGAGAGGGATGGTCACCACTACCTCGGACTCTCTCTCCCCAGTGCCGCAGGTGGCGCAAGCCACCGTTGCGGCAGGTAGCAGATCCCTCCCCGCCTCAGCGCGGGGAGGCCCCCGGGGGCGACGGGCCGGACCGTTTGTACCTCGGGCTCACAGCCCCGTTGCTCAGCTTGGTCGGCCCGTCGCAGTAATTCCTGCGCACCCTGAACGGAAGCGTGGGTGAAGCCCCGCATCGCAAAAGGATAGGAACGCAGGAATGACCCAACCCCACTCCATTGTCGTTGCCGGCATCGACGTCGGCAAGTCCAAGCTCGACGCCCACATCCTCGAGGGCAGCCTCGAGCGCCCGTTCCACAACGACCAGTGCGGCCGCCGCGCCCTGCGCAACTGGCTGCTCAAGCACGGCGTCACCCGCGCCGTTCTCGAGCCCACAGGGCGCTACCACCGTAACCTCCACCAAGGCCTCTCCGACGCTGGCATCGAAACCGTCGTGATCAACCCCCTGCGCTCCCGCCGCTTCGCCGAAGCCATCGGAAAGCTCGCCAAGAACGACCGCGTCGATGCCGCCATGCTCGCCCGTTTCGGCCTCCTCGACGGTTTGGAGGCCAGCCCGCCCCAGCCGCGGAACCTCCAGCTCCTCAGCGACTTGCTCGCCCTCCGCCGCAAGCTCGTCGAGCAGCTCGGCGCCCTCCGCAAGCTCTGCGCCGAACTCGACCCCGAGGCTGCCGGCTGCCCCGGCACCACGCTCGCGGCCTTCCAGTCCGACATCGCCGACTGCGACCGCCGCATGCGCCAATGCATCGCTGCCGACGCCGAGCTCACCCGCCGCGACGCCAGCATCCAGTCGATCCCCGGCTGCGGTCCCGTCAACGCCGCCTGCCTCTGCGCTGACATGCCCGAGCTCGGCACCCTTGGCCGCCGCCAGGCCGCCGCCCTGTTCGGCCTCGCCCCCTTCGACCGCGACTCCGGACAGCACCGCGGCCACCGCTCCATCCGCGGCGGCCGCGCCCAGCCTCGCCATCTGCTCTACATGGCAGCCCTGACCGCGATCCGCTGGGAACCGGCCTCCCAGGCCTGCTACCAGCGCCTCGCCGCCGCCGGCAAGCCGCACAAGGTCGCCCTCGTTGCCGTCATGCGCAGACTCACCGGCCTGCTCGACACCCTCCTGCGCGAGAACCGCCTCTGGCAGCCCGCGCCGCCCGCCCGCGAACCGGAGGCCGCCGCGTGACACCGCTGCCGACCAGCCCCAGACCAACAGCCGGCTCTGTTGGGAAAACGCGCCTCAATTGCCCCTCGTCACCACTTTCCCCCGAAAATCCGCTTGACAAGAAACACGGAAGCTGAGCAGTTACAAGTCCGGTCAGATGATCCTGATGCGGATGCGTAATCACAACCAAGGCCAATGTCGAGATCTTCGATTTCAAATACTCGAGCGGTGATGGGCATTCCGAAGACCGACGGCAGTCAACCAACATGTTGAAGTCGTTCGAAAACTGCACGAGCGTCATATTGCCCTTGGCGACCTTGAAGAATGTGTACGTGGGGAGCATTCGTGTCCTCAGCGCTATCGCGCGTTTATTAGGGCCGCACTTCTCTTCAGAACCCTCTGAACGACGTCTTGGACTCGAAATCCATCGTGGACGTTTCCCTATTAGGGTAGCACCCAGATTGCTGTTGAAATACAACATAAGGACCGGTTGCTAGCGGACAAGGGCGCGGTCGAGCACGTACTGGCCGTACAGGATGACGTTGTCCCATTCGACCGCGGGCTAACATGCTGCAGAGCAACGAAGCTCAGCAACTCTTCGCAGACCTCTAGCGGCTGCTGAACCCGGAAAACGCTAGAAGACCCACACAAAGCCGAGCCGATACGCAAAGCCCAAGCGGTGCGGCTCCCCGCGGGGCGGCGCATGGCACAACCCGAAGCCGGCTGGAACAGACTGCCGCCTTGCTCGCCCGAGCACGGGAGTATCTCAAACAAGAAAAAACTGTGTTCCCTGCCGAGTCTGTGCTGTCGCTAAAGTGCCTGAAGTCCTCGTCCTTGCCGTTCTGGTATATGTGATTGGCTAGTCGCTTTTTCGCGATTCTATATCTTTCGATGCCGCCCGGACCCGCCTCCTTTTCCAGAAGGTGAAAAGACAACGGTGCCCGGTCTCCAGGTCGGCGCGGCGCAGGTGAGCGCCGCCTCGTTATTCTACTGTAGGTAGGCAAGTTAAGCCGATGGGGGTTCGACGTTCATGTTGGGACTGAAGGTTCTTGGGCTTGTAGTCGTGTCTGCCATCGCTATCTTCCGCGAGTGGAGCGAGGGGCGCGGAAGAAGACAGCAGCGGCGCGTTATATGGCTGACGGTCTTTTACATCGCCGCGGCCGTGATAAGCGTGCCCGTGATTGTGCTTGATCACCGAGGACAGGCTGCTCACATCGCCACACTCGAAGATGACGCGCGGCAGCAGCGCGAGGCGACCAAGAGAACCGAGCAGGCTCTCCAACGGACAGAAACGGCTCTCCAGCGAGCGGAGGAGGACGCCGCCCAGGCGCGCCGGGAACGGCAAGAAATCGCGGGGTCTGTGCAGCAGGTCGCATCCTTCATGCGGGAGCGGAATCCGGCCCTCACGGATC
The DNA here is from genome assembly GCA_965218615.1 of Bryobacterales bacterium. Classification (GTDB taxonomy): domain Bacteria; phylum Acidobacteriota; class Terriglobia; order Bryobacterales; family UBA6623; genus VXMF01. The sequence continues at coordinate 1,509,573 of CBDCLH010000008.1, read as the reverse complement.
AACAGGCCCTGAATGGCGTGATCGCAGAGATTCGCGATCTTGAGGATCAGCTTACCGGCCTGCGAATGTACAGAGACGTCGCGGAACTAGACGTCATGGGCGATTCAAGGCTGATCGGTGGCCGAGGTGTCACCAACGACAGCCCGCTGGTCCGAGCCCTAGAAGGGACCTGGGAAGCACGAGACGGCCAGTACCATCTGCGCTGCGATCAAGCCAGCCTTGCCAAGTTCTCAGCCGTCACCAAGAGCCATCCGACCTTCCCGTTCGCGCACTCTGCTCTTGCAACGTGTGGCCTCAATGCCGGCGAAGGCACTTGGCGCCAGCACGCCGAACGCGCTGTGGAGATCCTGAGACACACTACTCAGATCGCCGGGCACAAGCCGGGTCATGACACGGTTTACGAAGGCTTGCTGGATCTCCTGAAAGAGCCAAGCCCGTGAGGTAAGTCCTAGAAAGGACCGTGCCCAGCCGCTCGTTTTGCAGGGAATTAGCCCCTCAACGCCAGCTGACAGCAGTTCACGGCACCGCAGGCATGTCTCAGCGACAGTTTTGTTCTGGCTCCTGCCGCCGCCAATACGACGCGGCGTGTTAACCCGCGAGCAGGCCGCACTCGCGCGCGAGACTGAGCGCGGTCTGCAGCCGGTCGGCTGTCGGACGGGGGGGCACACCCACCCGCGAGCCTGGCGTGACCGTCCAGCCGCCCTCATCGAGGATGACGCGTAGGCGCAGCAGCATGCGCACGCGCACGCGGGCATCCGCGAGACCGCGGCCGACCGACCAATACGTGTGCTGTGCGAGCACCCAAGATTCGAGCACGTGGCGCACGAAATCACGGACTGAAGAGACTGAGCGCGCCTTCGCCTCTTCTTGCGCGCGCCAGAGTGGCAAGCGTTCTGGTTGCTGCTTGAGATCTGGCGTCTCCTCTGTCAGAGAGAAAGCCAGCCCGCGAGCAATGCTGTGCGGAAGATCGCCTACTTCCGGATCGTAAAGCGCCTCCTCGATGCGTTTCATGAGTTCGGTAGGCCCGTCCGAGGGCGATGTCAGCGACTGTATCCACGCGCCGGCATTCGCAGCGCCTCGTGAGCGCGGGATCCGGTCGAGGAATTCGTTCAAGAGCGAATCACTGGATCGCTTTGGTCCGTCAAGTTCGCGCGTCGTCCAGAAGAAGAACGCCTCGAGAGAGAGCCGAAACAGTTGGCGCACCTGTAAGAGTCGCCATTTGTACCGGATATTGAGCAATGGGTCGGGTGGCTCGAATTCAGAAGGCGATCCCGCCATGGTGGCGCGAACACGTCCAGCAACAGTGGTGCCGATATGGTGCGCCGCAGCGAGCATCAGTGTCCCGCCGAGTCGTCTGCTTACCGGAGCGGCAGCGCCTATCAGTAGCTCTTCCATTACCTTGGCTTCCACTTCGGTGACCTCGTCGAGCGCCCACAGATCGCCCCATTGACGCGCATCGTCCGTTGCAACGGTAACGGAACCGAAGTCGTTGAAGGCCTCGTGACGAAGCGCGGCAGCCATCTGCGTCTCGAGTGCGTCGAGAGCTGGGGCGGCGTTCAGGCTCGGGATCATCACGCCGGGGTATTCGGGGTGAGGCGTGACCCAGCCGAGCATCTTCAGGCCCGGCCCGTAGTTGGCCGGCGCTGAGAGCGCGGTCGAGTAGCGGCGCTTCTCACGCCGCTGTTGCCACTTAGCCCCTCCGAACTTGAGCTGCGCGTCTTTGAGCCAAGGAGCAAGGTATTGCGAACCCGGCAGGTCGGTGCTCTCGTTGCGCAGGAACTGCGAAAGAGCATAGAGCACTTCAATGCGATCCACGAAGTCCTGCAGGTCGTCCTGCCGGATCGTCGTTTTCCCGAGCGCGCGCGCCTGCTGCTGGGCTCGGCGCCACGCCCACGTGACAACGACGAAGGGCCGGATGTGGCGCGCGACGTTGTTCAGTCCGGGGAGAACTTCATCCATCAGGTCGAAATTGATCTGCCTCAGGCCGAGCGGATCGACGCCCCCGAGCTTCGTCCTTCCAGGCGTGGTGAATCGGAGTTCTTGCGCCGCCGCAGACGCCGCTGTGAGTTCTGCGAGAGTCGCCATTCTTCACGCTCCCTGCCAGATGATGATCTTGCGGCAGCAGTTCTTCGCCGTAGCCACGCCGCACGATCGTAGTTTTTGGATCTCGACGCTCGGCAACCAGATGTAGCAGCGCGGGCAGACTTCTTGCGAGCTACTAGTAAAGAAAATCTCGCGACGCGCCTGCGGCGAGGTGAGGGCTGCTTCTAACAACGGCCATTCCTCGTGCACCTCTCTCGGCAGATCGGGGTAGCCGTCGGACGGCGTGCCCTCTTCGAGCGCCTGCCGGTACGAGGCGACTTGCTCTGGGAACGTGCGCAGGGCCGCCAGCCGCGCCCACAGCTCCGTGAAGGTGGCCTGCTGCAGCAAGACCGCCTGGTATCCGCGCACGCCATCGGCTGTAGGCGGCTCGTTCGCGAAATCCACGCCGAGGCGCAACAGGCAGCTGCGCGCCCACCGGCACCTGCCGACATCGGGCGCGACGCCGAGCGCTACGAGGACCGCGGCGGCGATGTCGTCGCGCCGCTCAAGCGGCACGCCTGAGTTCACAAGAACGCGGATCAACTGTTCGAGCCACCCCTTCGCCTGCGCCAGCTCCGGCCGAAGCCGATCGCACACGTACTGCGTGAGATCGAAAGCCATAAGCATGTTGCGCGCCGGGGCACCGTCCTTGGTGAGGAGCTCGAAAAGCTTCGTGAAGAAGTTGAGTGATCTTACGATCACCGGGTCTTTGCCCTGCGGCTCGGTGCTGTCCTTGCGCGGTTCGTCGTCATCATCGATGGCACGACCGGTGCCCTTGTCTTCGAGAGGACCGCGCGGGTCGCGAAAAGCCGCGAGTATCTGCTCGATGAAACGCGACCAGTTGCGGTGCGCGGTTGTACTCTGAGTCTTGGCGGCAGCGAAGGCGGCGGCGTAGTCACTGCCGAGCGCGGCTATTGTGACGAGCCCATCGGAATCGTCTTCCTTCTCGCCCTCGCCGCCGCCACGGATGTCGTTGGGGTCGGATGAGGCGAGTCGGCGCGGGTCCTCGTGAAACCAGCTTAGAATCGCGGCTACGTCGGCGGGCGTCTCGTTGCCGGCGATGAGCGCAAAGAGCCGCCTGCCGACAAGGCCAGCGCGGCGCGTGATGTCAGCGAAGCTCGCGACGGAAACGAATCCTTCGGCATTTCGTCCCCTACGGTCCTGCACCCGGATGACCAGGCGCCCGCCCCGCATCGCCCACGGCTCGAGGTCAGGTGCGGTGATCGTGAACGCGCCGTCCGGTGCCAGCTGTGCGGTCACGAGGAAGACGGGGCCGGTGTTCCCGAGGTGGTAGACGGACACCCTGCCGCTCATCCTCGGAGTCAGGACTTGGCCCGTGACTTCGTCGGCATCGACGATGGCGCGGAGCACGCCGACATTTGTCTCGTCACCCTCTAGTTCAGTACCGAGATCGACAGGCGGATCGGGTGGCTCGGCCTCGACGTAACTTCAGCCGATGCTCCGCTGACGCTGAATGCGCATGACGCAGGCTTCAACGTTGTGACTCGCATCCAGTGCGGCGGCGGTACCGTTGGCGCTGCCAGAAATGAGAAGGCGTCCGCGTTTGCAAAGAAGCTCGAACGCCTTGGCATGGAGCAAGCGCGCAGCCTCATCGCGCGTGTCCATGACGCCCACTCGCACGGGATGTACCGACTTTTTCGCGCCGCGCGGCCAGTTATCGCCGGCTGGGCCCGTAACGCAGCCGTGAATATGGGAATGAACGAATACCTCCTGCAGGTTCAGAGAGTCGCAGAGGCGGTCGATGGCACCGCCGCTGTCCCAGAAAGGAGCTGCGGCGACGAGGCGCTGTGTGCCGCCAAGGTCGGCGGCGGCGGCTGCTACCTGTTCGGCGATCGAGCGATCGAGATTGTGGAGGAGGCGGATATCGCCGTTCCCGGCGCGACCCTGCACGGACCGGCGCAAGTCAGCCGCGATAGCGGCGCAGTGTGCTGCCGCGCCGTGGCGTACGCGGGTGTTCCCAGAGATCCGCTCGAAGAAATCTGCCGTGTCGGCGATCGCGTCAGCCGCAAAGCCGGCGTCCAGGTGTTCGAGGACTTCATAGTTGCCACCCCACCCACCAAAGGTCAGGTTTCCGGAGCCGACAAGCACATGGCATTCGTCCGCAGAGGTGAAGACCGACACCTTCGGATGGAACACGCCATTGGTCACCGCAACGGGCTCGATCTCATAGTCCTTTCCGACGCGGTGTGCGCCCTGCTCACTGATGCTTGCACGCACGCCATCGACGTCGGCGAGGACAAAGGCTTGCGAGCTCCCACCCCCCCGCACGAGCGCGTCGAGGATGACGGCCTCGAAGAAGGAAAGGCTCAGCGCGTAGGTGGTGAAGGCGACGCGCTGCCACGGATGTGCCTCGACAAGGTCGACCGGCGTCAGTCCCACGGGACGATCTTCGTTGCGCTGCGACGACTATCTGCGCCGTTGTAGACCGACAGCGCGAACAGCGTCTTCAGTTGGGGATGGAGCATAAGGGGCGCAGTTAGATTCACCAGCAACTATGTCCGGCGGACGGCGCATGTTGCCACAAGGAAAACCGGGCATCAATGCGTGTTCCTCCCCGACACTCTGCGGCAATGTGGGGTCGAGGGTCTCCTTCTCACTTCGGAACGCAACACCGCTCGGGTTAACTACAGTCGCGGCCATACCGGAAAGATCCCCAAGGCGGCGCTCGGCGGTCGAGGTGAGTGGATGTCATGGACTGCAGGTCTGCGAGGATTTCTTCAAGTCGATGAACCCAGGCGGGTTGTGCGAGCATTTCGGACTCCTCCTATCTACTATACGTCAGGGAGCGATCCGGCATTATGGCCTGCCGGGGAGCAGCGGGAGGGCCGCTTGATCACGTATGATAAAGGATTCATTCATATGTCAGCAGGTCCTCATGCCCACTCCTCGGCCTCGCTACCTGGTACGGGCGGGGCTTGTGCCTCGCCGAGCGAGAGCTTCACGTGGACGGTGCCCTTCTGTGGCTCGCGGATGTTCGCCGCAACGAGGCGGTAGTTAATACTGAACGAACCCACGGTCTCATCGGCTGTGAACTGGAAATAAACGGGGGACAGTTCACGAGGCACATGATGCGTGACACGCTTTTCCCAGTACTCAACACATTTGGGTTCGGCCTCGCTAACGTTCGGGCCATCGCTGTCGCGGGATGCCACCCGAAACGTGCCGGGATCCACATAGGGCATCTGGCGGTGGAGGCCGAAATCCAACAAGTCGCGCCGCTTCGGCATCGCTGGCGGGGTGGGAAGGTCAAGTAGTTCCTCTAGCCATACGCCGTCAGCTCCTGTCCACAAATTCAGGTGCACGTCATCGGCGGGTGCCGTGCCCGAATTCTCCAGCACGAATTTCAACTCCAGGCTTCGCCGGTGTTGGTTGACAATATATGGCCACGCCTCCAGGTACTTCTCGTACTCCCCAAACACGAGGTCGATTTCCGCGTTGCGCATCTTCGCATCCTCTGCCGAAATGGAACCTGGCAAGCCGGGGTAGCCGCCCGAAAGAGAGAATGTTCCGCCTTCTGGCAACCGCACTAGGTCCGGTATGCCGCCGACATACGGATACCGTGAGCGCCATTCGGCAAACAGCCTCGCGCGGGTCTGCGTATCGAACTCTCTCACTAGGTGGACCTTGCCCTCAATAAAAGGTTCTCCCTCGATCGTCAAACGCAGATCGGGTGCCGCACTCTTGTACGCCGCCAGCTCAAGGTTGGCGGCCGAGAGCCGCCGCTCCGTCTCATCGGGTTCGTCGTCGATTGCAAGATCGTCGGCGGGCACGATCACCTCGATCCGCTGAACCCGCGCCTTAACCCGTAGCCCTGCGTCCGCTGTTACCAGCAGCACGCGGTCATTAGAGCCGCGCTCTTCGCGAAACGCCAGTAGGGAGGCGAGAAGCCGGTCGTCCTTGACGCCGCCTTGGAGGCGGTAATGGGCGAACACTGCCTCGGCCGGCTCGTGTCCTATGCCCATAACGCTCACGCCCTCTCGGATACCGATAGCTTCGTCGGCCAGCTCGATTTCGTCGATGGCCTTGAGCACGCTCTTCGCGCGCGCTTTTTCTCGCCGCGATCCCGACCATTTGTGATCATCAAGCTCACTCAGCACCACCGGCGCGAGTACGAGAACAACCTCTGGCTCATCGAGCGCTGCCGCCCAGTCAACATCGCGGAAGAAGCGGTAGTGCAGCAGCACATTCGTATCGATAAAGGCAAAGACCTCCACTATGGTTCCCCTCTGCTTCTCAAAGGTTCCAGGCTCTCAGGGGCGTGAAATCGTCGCTTGAAGCGTGCGGACGTGTCCCGCAGAATGCGAAGTGATTCGTCGAGATTCCTCTGAAGAACGTCGCCTTTTCGCCTATCCCACTGACCCGCCGCCTGCGCTTGCAATATTTCAGCGGTGTTGTATTTGAGCATCTTACCGCGCGGCGATTCCCTTGGCGGAGGCTATCCGGGAGTGGCTTGACTCGTCCCTTGGCGAAGGCTATCCGGGGTTTTGGGTTGGGTTTTGTTGCCGGTTCGCTTGCCCGTTCCGCCGCGGTATGATGTAAGTCTTTTGTTTTCAGTTCTTTATCTATAAGGAAGGTTTTGGTTTTGCTTTTTCAGGAGGGGCGTTAGCCCCTCTCTTGGGTGGTTTCTCTTTTGTTTTCAGTGAGTTATCCACAGGATCGTCGCTCCTACTACTTGTTCTTTAACTACTTGTTCTTTAACTATTTGTATGTGTTACCCGAATGGACGTATTCGCCTCGGTTAAATGTTACCCGAATGGACGTGGATAACTGCCCAAAATCACCGGTGTCTGTGGATAACCTGCACAGCGCCAAGCGCTTGGGAGGCCCAGGAGCGCGTTTCAGCGAGCAGGAGGCTATGCAACACCCTTCGGGGAATCATAAGAGACCGTTGGAAGCAAAGCTTTGCGGCAGGAAAGGGGATCTGAGAGCTTAGCTTGCTAGTTGCCGGTGGTCCGAAGGTGCGATGGAGGGTGTCGAGGGATGCAGGATCAGGACGCCCTTAGCCGTGGTGTAGTTCAGACCCGGCCAGGCCAGCTTGATCTTCTTCAGTTCGCGGAGAACCTTGTACCGGAAGGCTTGAACGGTGTTGTTGTCGCTGGATTTGTCCGGGTGCGCTCCAAACTGACGGTACACATGCCGCCAGGAGAGGCGTAGCGGGCGCGTCAAGCTAAAGGTCCGGTAAACCGCCCATAGGTGTAACTACTCAGCTACTCCGCAGGCACAAGCCCTGATCAGAGTGGGATGGCTGGGATTCCACTTTCGCCAGCAGGGCCGCCGGCCCTTGCAGCAAGACCTCAATGCGGTTCCGGCCCTGCTTGCGCGCCGTCGACAGCACACTACGCAGCGTGGCGAAGTCCTGCGCACCCTGCTCGGAGCGGAACCCGCCCGAGATCTTCATCCGCAGCTTCATCATCCGCAAATCCTGTTCGGCCTGGTTGTTCGTGAACGGCACCCTCTCGTCCCTGAGAAATCGCAACACCGACTCCCGCCTGGCCCTCAGCCGCAACGCCAGAGTATGTCCAGGCCGACGCTTCTTGCGGCCCCGCCGTCCGGTCGGCAAGGCTGGCAGGGCCTGGTGCTGGGCCAGCGCCTCCCGCACCAACTGGTCGTAGCGCCGCTCGATCCTCTCCAGTAGCGACCGCGGCAACGCCACCCCCCGCTCCCGCACGCTGTCCACCGCCCGCTTCGCCCGCCTCAGCAACTGCTGCATCCGCCGCGCCCAGTCTTCCCCGTCGATCTTCGCCAACGCCTCGAGCTCCCGTAAATGGTGCATGTTACACATCGCGTGCAGCACTCCCGGCACCTTGCAATACGAGGCCCAGTGGTCATGCACCAGGATGCCTCGCAACCCCTCCAGCACACCACCCCGCTGGCGGCTCGTCCGGTAGTCGGTCAGCTGCGCCGTGCTCAGCACGTGCAACCACTGCCCCTGGCCCGCAATCCGGAATCCCGTCTCGTCCAGATGCTTCACCCCGCTGGCGCTTACCAGCAGCTCCCGTACCCGCTCGGTCCAACTCCGCCAGACCTGCGCCGTCTTGCGGCTCATCCCCGCCAGCGTCGCCGCGCACAAGGCCACCCCGAACAGGTCCCGGAAGATCTCCGCCAGTCGATCCTCGGGCAGGAAATGGGCGTTTTGCAAGTACACCGCCAGGGCCGCGATCCGCGGCCCGTACTGCACCGGCGCGCTCACTCCCTCCGGGAACGCGGCCCGCGTCAGCTGTCCGCACTGCTGGCAACGACAGCCCCAGGCCTGGTGCTCGGTCACCTCCGGCGGTGTCGGTGCGGGCAGATCATAGACCTGCCGACGCTGGGGCTCGCCCTCCACGTCGGCCGCCGCCAGGGCCGCTCCGCACTCGCGGCAACCGGACGGCAGGTGCACCTGGGTCCGGTCCGCTGTGTCCGTCTGGCTCAGCGTCGCGCCCTGGTGACCGGGCTGCCCACCCGAGCGCTTGCCGGACCGACGACGCTGGCTGCGCGTCCGTTGCGCTGCCGCTGGCTTGGCCGGCCCGTCGCTCGACGGTGGTTTCCCGCTGTTGCTGCTGTCGAGGCCCAATCGCCGTTGCAAGGCCTGCACTTGCTCTCGCAACGACTGCAGCTGCCTCGTCAACTCCTCATGGAGGGCCTGCAACCGGGCGTTTTCGGCCTCCAACTGAGTGTTCTTGGCCTCCAATTGCGCCAGACGTTCGTGCCAGTCCGCCGGACGTGGCTCGCTGTTCGCTCGCTCCATCTTCATCCCGCTGACGCCGGTACTGCTCGTCGCGAGCGCATCGGCTTGCTCACAACGGTCCGGATGCCCACAACATTACTATTGCTACATGGTTTCCCAGCGGAAAGTCAAGTGCTGCCGAATTCTGGCCATCCCGGTTGAGCGGTTCCCGTGGAACCATCCGGCCTGCATTCCCCCTATGCGGTACGCATCACCTGTGTACGCGTGGGGGTAGCTGAGCAGTTACGAATATTAGGGCATTCGGGGCCGATTTAAGGGTCACTCGTGGTGAACTGACAAAATACTACGCTCTGGCGGACTACCACGGGACGGACGTCACGATGTTGCCTGTACCTCCCCCTTTAGCTACCGCGCCTCCAGCCTCTGTAGCAGCATAACCTGCCACGCGAAACATCGGTAAGCCGCCGGATTCCGTGTTCAACCCGGATTCACGCCACTATGGATACTCGCGCCGGAAGCTCTGGAAGTCCGACAGCTTGTCGAGCTGTGCGACCGCTGGCTGAATCCGCCCGAGTCGGTCGAGTGGGGCGACGAGCCAGTTCCGGGCTACCCGAAGCGTGCCGTTCCCCGTGACGAGGACGCGGCAAAGGCGCTCAAGAAGCCTACGCTGACGAACCTTTACAACTCCCGCCCGCAGTGGCTTGTCGATGCGCACAAGGCTCTTGACGCGGCCGTGGCCGCCACGTACGGTTGGCCTGGTGACAACTGCGATGACGACGTTCTCCGCAAGTGGCTCGCGCTCAACCGCGGCGGTCAGTGACCAAGGTGCAGATACAGGCAGAGACCAAGGTCAGCTCAGGAATCCGAGATTGTTGATGCCAGGAACATTCCCACCGGATCTCGTTTCTGAGCACTTTGGTATATAAGGCCCAAAAAAATCCCAGCCCCTTAAGATCCACTGCCGGTCCCGTGGAGGCCGCTGATCCCGAGATTCGGAATACGAGGTAGCTGAGCGTTGTGGCCGCGGCCAGTTGGCTAGCAGTCATCATCAAGCCGATCAGATTCGAATCGTCCCGTGCCGGGGAAACCAACCACGAAGCGTCTCCGTTGTATCCTGTTTCTCCACTAAGAGCAAACCAATGATCAAGCTCGGACTGTTCGGAGCCGGCCGGATCGGCCGGATGCACGCAAAGAATCTCACCGCCCACGCCCGTGTCGAGTTCGTCGGCATCTACGACATTGATGCGAACGCCAGCGCCGCAGCGGCAAACGAAACCGGGGCCGAATCCCTCGATTCCGTCGAAGCGTTGCTGGAGGACGGTTCCGTTGACGCGGTGCTGATCGCCTCGTCGACGGACACCCACTGCGAGCTGATCGAGCATGCGGCGCAGGCGGGCAAGGCGGTGTTGTGCGAAAAGCCGATCCACCTGGACATTGGGCGGGTGGATTCCTGCGGAGACGTCGTCGCGGCGACGCGCGCGGCTGTTCAGATCGGATTCAACCGACGCTTCGACCCGAGCCACAACGCGCTACGTCAGGCTGCCCGCGACGGCGAGATCGGCCGGCTTGAGCAGGCCGTGATCAGCAGCCGGGATCCAGCCCCGCCGCCACTGGATTACCTACGGGTCTCCGGGGGCCTCTTCCGAGACATGATGATCCACGACTTCGACATGGCCCGCTTCTTGTTCGATGAGGAGCCTGTGGAGGTCACGGCCGTGGGCGGAGTGCTGGTGGACCCTCGGATCGGCGCAATCGGCGATGTGGACACTGCGATGGTGGTGCTGAGAATGGGCTCCGGGGCTCTCTGCCACATCAATTGCTCGCGCCGGTGCGCATACGGCTACGACCAGCGGATCGAGCTGTTCGGTGAGCGAGGCATGCTCGTTTCCGCCAACCCGGCCGCAACGAACGTCGAGCGCTTCACGAAGGAGCAGACTGGCGCCCGCGACCGCCTGCATCACTTTTTCATTGAGCGGTACGCGGACTCGTACCTGCGCGAGATTGACGCCTTCGTGGACGCCTTGGAAACAGGTGTCCCGCCGTCCCCCAGCTTCGAGGATGGCAGGCGCGCCCTCCTGTTAGCCAACGCGGCGGAGGAGTCGGCTAGGAGCGGCCGGACTGTCCAAGTTGCCGGCTGACAACGGGGCTCCCGGCCGCGATCAGGAAGCTTGTCGAGGGATTATACTTGGCCTCGATGCAAGTGCGATGGCTCGTGGCGCTCGTGGCGCCGGTCGCGCTCCTCGCCCAGTCGACGGAGTGGAAGATCGGGCTGGCGTCGGTGGACATCACCCCGCCGGAACCGGTGCCGATGGCGGGTTACGCTTCCCGGCGGGCTCCCTTCGAGGCGGTTGCGCAGCCGCTGTTCGCCAAGGCGCTGGCGATTGAGGACCGCGACGGCACACGGGCCCTCCTGATCACAGCCGACCTGCTCGGATTCACGAACGAGAGGGCCGAAGCGATCTGCGCGCGGTTGCGCGAGAGCGACGGCCTGGCCCGCAAGCAGGTGCTGCTCAACGCGTCGCACACGCACTCCGGGCCCCTCGTTGCGGGCTCGATGCTGACGTCGGTCCCGGAAGAAGACCAGGAGAAGCTCCAGCGCTACATCGACGTTCTCGAGGACAAGATCGTCGCCGCCGCGCAAAAGGCCCTGCACGACCTGCGCCCCGCACGGCTGTCCTGGGGGCGCGGCGTCGCCACATTCGTGATGAATCGCCGCGAGTTCACCGAGCGAGGAGTCATTCTGGGAACCAACGCGACCGGTCCGGCGGACCGCACGGTTCCGGTGCTGCGGGTGGGCGCACCAGACGGGGCGCTGAGGGCTGTCGTCTTCGGAGCCGGCTCGCACTGTACGACGTTGACCGGCGGCAACATGCTCATAAGCGGCGACTATGCCGGGTTCGCGCAGGAGTTTCTGGAGGCGAGGCGTCCAGGAGTGCAGGCGATGTTCATGACGGGGTGTGCGGGCGACGCCAACCCGTATCCACGCGGCACTCTCGATCTCGCGCGGCGACACGGCAGCCAATTGGCGGTCGCCGTGCAGCAAGTTCTCCGGGGCGGGGACATGGAGGCCATCGGTGGACCGCTGAAGACAGCGTTTCAGCGGGTCGACCTGCCCCTCGAATCGCATACGCGGGAGCAGGTCGAAGCGATGCAAGAAGGAGCGCCGTCGTATACGCGTTTCTTCACCCAAGGCGCATTGGCCAAGCTCCGGCAAGGCCAGGCCTTGCTTCGGACATACAGCGCCCCCTTCGCGCTCTGGCAGTTCGGATCTGATCTGACGCTGGTTGCATTCAGCGGCGAGACCGTAGTCGACTACGTGGGCATGTCCGAGCGGGCGCTGGGACCGCTCAAGCTGTGGGTCAGCGGCTACAACAACGACGTGTTCGGTTACCTGCCCACGGCGAGGATCCTGCGCGAAGGGGGATACGAGACTCGAGGGCTGTACGTCGACTACGGATTGTTCAAGCCTGAGGTCGAATCCGTCGTGATGCGGTCCATCGAGAGCATGGCGCGCGGCGTCGGGCGGCTAACCAAGTGAGCGGAGCCTGGGCTTCCAGCGCCAATGCGGGAGGCGTCGCGGCTCGCTCCGGCATTGGACGACTTCTGATCTCCTGACGGCGAATGAACGCTCTCGGCCAACCCGCAGAACCGACCGTCTGGTTCGCAACCCATTCCTGGTATCAGTAGATTCTGGAATTCCATGCAACACATCATCATCTTGCCGGATCTGGGTCAAACCACGAGCGAAGCCAAAATCCTGCAATGGAACAAACGCGTGGGCGACAAGGTCGCCCGAGGCGAACCCATCTTGGAAGTGCAGACCGACAAGGTCGACGTGGAAGTGGAATCCTATGCGGACGGCTACCTCAGGAAGACGCTGGTTGCCGAGGGCGAGATGGCGGGTGCTCTTGAACCCGTTGCGATACTGACCGACACGCCCAACGAGGAGTACCGCCCGGAACCTGCGTCGAAGTCGACAGCGGTGACCGAGGACGCGGAAGGGACGCCCGACCCGAAGCCAGCTGGCCTGGATTCGCGGCCCGCGGCCCGAGCGGCTGCGGCGCCAGCCGCAAGGCGCCTCGCCGCCCAGCTCGGGATCGACTTGCGCGAGGTTCCCGGGACCGGTTCCGACGGACTGATCATCCGCAAGGATGTCGAAGCGTTGTAATTGCTCACCCAGGGGGCTGGCTAGGCAGGTTTGAGGACGGTACGTCGCTTGATAGTGGTGACAATCGCCTCGAGAGTCGTCAGATCATTGAGGCGTCCGGTGCCGATCACCGAGCGCACGGCCCCGAACACCTCGGCCCCCCACTCGGAGCGGAAGCCGTTGGTCACCTTGCGGAAAATCGTGCTCGGTCGCAGCGCCCGCTCCGAGGCGTTGTTGGTGAAGGGCACCTCGCGATCCGTCACGAACACCAGCAGGCTGTCCCGGATCTTGCCGTAGCGCTTCAGCAGCCGCTGTCCGTCCGCCTGCGTCGGCTCCAACTCCAGCAGCTTGTCCAGCCGCCGCCCGAGATCCCGTTGGTGGCGCTTCAGCGTGCTGTCCCGCAGCCGCGCGCGCCGCTGGCCCACCCGCATCGCCCGCACCAGGAACGCCTGCAGCGCCGGCCCCAACACTGCGTCCCCTGCGTCGATCGCGTACTGCGCGTCCCGCAACTGGTGCGCCAAGCACACCTGCCACACCGGCGCGTGCCCGCGCTGGCACACGTACAGGTCCGACACCCACACCTCCGGTCGCGCCCCCTCCAGCACGCTCTCCGGCTCCGCCTTCGAGCGGCTCGGCCGCAGCACGTGCAGCACCGCTCCCGCTCCCAGGAACACCCACTCCCACCACTTGCGCCCGTTCACCCGCGCCGACGTCTCGTCCGAGCACACCACCCGGCTCCCCCGCACCCGCTCCCGAATCGCCTCCGCCTGGTCCCCGAACCGCCCCTGCACCCGCCGGAACAGGTTCGCCAGCGCCCCTTCGCTGATCTCCAGACCGAATACATCCCGGAACAACGCGCGCAAGCGCTCGTAGCTGATCGCTTGCGCGTAATGCAGATACACCGCCAGCGCCTCGATCGTCGCTCCGAACGGCGAGCCCCGTTCCAAACCCTGCGGCGCCAACGCCGTCACCCGCCGCCCGCAGCCCGGGCAGTCGCAACCGTGCAGCGTGACCCGCGTCACGTGCGGCCGCACCGGCGGCAACTCGATGCGCTCGTACACCGCTTGCGGCGCCTGCTCCGCCCCGCCCAAGTCCGTCCCGCAGTGCGGGCAACTCTCCGCCTGCGCTTCCACCACGCTGTTCGGATGCGGATGCAGCTTGCGTCCCGTTCCCGCACGCCCCTGGCGCTTGCGCCGGCCGCCTCGCACCGGCTTGTTCGCCTTCTCCCCGCGCGAGGGCGGCAGCGACGAGTTCGCCGGTGTCTTGGGCGGCGCTCCCAGACGCGCCTCCAACTCCGCCACCTGGGCCCTCAGCTCCGCGTTGGTCGCCGTCAGCTTGGCAACCTTCGCCGCCAACTCCGTGCTCGTTGCGGTCAACTCCGCAACCCTCGCTCGCAGCTCAACGACAAGGGCGCTCTTCCCGGAGTCGAGCGCCGAACCGAGATCCGAATTCGCCTCGCCCATACCCCATCTATAACATGTTTCTACTCTTTTGTTTCAGATTTCTAATCTGATCGGTCACGCTAGGACGGCACCAAGGTGAGCAATTACGAAGCGTTTGCGGCGCCTCCACAATCCGCTCACAAGCCTGGGGAGGCCACCGCCCGCGCGCTCTCCGCCATGGCCGAGACCACGCTGAAGAGCAAGCGCGAGATCCCGCACTCTTATGTCACGCGAGAACTGGACGTTGAGGCGGCGTGCGAATGGCGGGCCGGTTGGAACGAGAAACACCCAGAGGCAAAGGCGACACTGAACGATCTGTTTGTGTGGGCCGCAGCCAAGGCTCTGCGGGATGTTCCCCGCATGAATGTAGCCCTGCGGAACGAATCCTACGAGCAGCGCGGCGCTACGGATGTTCTGCTTGTCGTGGCCCGCAACGAGCGTCTTTCGCTGACGCCCATCGCCAATCCTTGCAACGTTCCGTGGTCTGTGTATCTGGGGTGGATGCGGCAGGCCGAGCGGGTCTCCTCCGCGCCAACCGCGACCGAAGAACAAGCCATCGATCGTCCGGCTCTTGCCGTTTCGAACCTCGGGATGCACAATGTCGATAGTTTTGCGGCGATCATCCCGCCGGGCTGTACTGCGATTCTGGCAATCGGCTCGGCGACGCCGCGCCCGGTCGTTGACCGCGGCAAGGTTTTGATCCGGAGGCGGTGTAGCGTCACGATGTCGGCCGACCATCGAATCGTGGATGGCGTCACCGCTGCGCAATTCCTGGAGAGGATGGAGTTCCACCTCGCGGGTGAGTTAGGCTGAGCGGGCGCCTTAGCGCGGCCGATTCGGAGGCCGGATGGACGTACTCTGCGCGGGAATCCTGGTAGCGGATATCTTCTCCCAACCGCTCGACTCGCTCCCCCAGGCGGGCGAGTTGATACAGACCGACCGATTCCTGCTGACCACCGGCGGATGCGCGGCTAACGTAGCCGCCGCGCTCAGTCGGCTGGGCCATTCCGCAGGCGTGCTGGGCAAGGTCGGGCGCGATCCCTTCGGGGATCTCATCGTTGCGGAACTCCAGCGGCAGCGCATCGACACCTCGGGGGTCCGCCGCAGCGACGAGCTGCACACGTCCGAGACGTTCATCCTGAACGTGAGGGGTGAAGACCGCCGCTATCTTCACTACTTCGGCGCGAATGCCGACTTCTCGCTCGCGGACATTGATCGCACCCTCCTGGATCAAGCGCTCGTCCTCTATATCGGCGGATTCCTCGCAATGCCGGCCTTGTCCGGGTTGGACGTCATTGAGCTTTTTCGGGAAGCGAAGCAGAGGAGTCTCACTACTGTTTTGGACGTGGTGATCGCAGCAAACGCAGGATTCGGCAGAGACGAGATCCGAGCGGCGCTTGCGCACACGGACTACTTCTTGCCGAATGAGGACGAGGCGCGGTGGATCACGGGTGCGGACGATGTATCGGCGCAAATCGCGGCGCTGGCGAAGATCGGCCCAAGCTGTACGACGATCGTGACCCGCGGAGCCCGCGGCGCCATTCTTGCGAATGGCGCAGAAGTCATCGAGATGGACGGCTACAGATTGGATGCGGTCGATGCTTCCGGGGCGGGCGACGCCTTCGCGGCCGGGTTCATTTGCGGGCTCTTGCGCAAGTGGCCCCTGCGAGACACATTGCAATTCGCGAATGCCGTGGGTGCGTCCTGTACGCGCGCGGTCGGCTGCACCGCCGGAGTCTTCACCTACAACGAAGCGATTTCGTTCGTACGCGAGCACCACCGACTGCCGGGGGCCGATTGAGAGCACCACTTGCGCGGATCAGCCACTGGGGGGTGAGACAGGCTCTTGATCCGTGCCCGGCTGGCGCCCACCCGGCCGCAGTGGCGGCTGGTGCTTGAATCGTAGGGTTCCAGCGCGTCAACCCCGGGGCTCAACACTGTCGTCCAGGTCTTCGGCGACTTGGTGGCGGCGGAGACAGGAGCCGGGGATCTTCCCGCTTCCCTTTGCGAATTCAGGTCCGCTCCGGATTTGGGTATCCTGCAAGATCCTTCTCAACCGCCCACCCTTGTGCTCGTGCGAATCTGTGCGATTCTGGCCTTTGAATGGTGGCGAATTCGTCAGCAGGGTCGGTAGGCTCGGGCGTAGGAGCGGTATCGCCATCAACTTCGCGCGGACCCGGGGTAGTGGCAGCCACGGCACCCTCTATTACGGCGGCCGTCACACCGTCGTGAAGGACCGCAGGAGGCCTCTTGGAGTCGGTCTGCTGGCTAAAATGCGCCGCGACCTTGGCCTCGACCCCAAAGACCTTAGGGGGAGGTGCAGCATGTCCGAAGCCCGGTACAGTTACGCGATCGATCGATAAGAAGATGCCGACGGCCGGCTCCTGGTGGCTTTCCCCGACTTTCCTCAGGCCGCGACGGATGGTGAGACTCTCGCCGAGGCTCTGTCCGAAGCCGATGACTGCGTGGAAGAGGCTCTCGCGGGCCGCATCATCCGGCAGGAAGACATTCTGGCGCCTGCGCCAGCCACGGGTCGTCCCATGGCGGTTCCTGGTGCGGTCATGGTCACGAAGACCGCGCTCTACGAAGCCTTGCGCCAGGAAGGACTCTCCAAATCCGCTCTTGCGCGCGTCATAGGAATCCAGGAAAGCGAGGTGCGCCGGATGCTCAACCCCAAACACCCTGCCAAGATCGGCAGGCTGGAGAAAGCCCTTTCCCGAGTCGGCAAGCGCTTGGTGGTAGCAGTCGAGCAAGCGTCCTGAAAGAGCGAGTTATGCAAAGCCCTCACGAGGATCGGGCCGAGAAGGAATTGCGCCTCACTGAATCATGAGTCTCGAAGTTTCAGAGCGCTCGGACCTGCCGCTTGAGGTCACGGGTTCGAAGGGCCAGAGCATCGGGTGCGCAGTCCAGCACTCGTGAGCCCCTTGCCAAGGACCCGTCCTGCTTTTCCGGATCGGAGTTGCTACGACTCGCAGGCGCGTCATCCGGCCTCGAGATGCTGATCAAAGAGACGACACTGTGACGGACCCGGGGAACGAACTCGTGGCGCCGAGTGGCCCTCGACTCAGGTGGTCTCCCAAGGAGTCCCCACGCAATGCCCTGCCTAACCGCTTGATCGCCACGGAGAACCGCGAATCCGCCTGCAGCGATCAATCGGCCCGCGGGACCGCGAATGCAAGGCCGACGGGTCGCCGAGGCGATCTCCTGTAGAATCGTCCACGAGAGGTTGCTTTGTGTTCTGGCTATCACGCCGGTTGAATCCAGATCCCGATGTTGACCCCTTCGAAGCGGACGCTTCTGCTGCGGAAGATGCTCGAGTGCCGCATGTTCGAAGACCGCGTCCACTACCTTTTCCTGCAGGGCAGAATGGCGGGCACGATTCACCAGGCGCAGGGTCAGGAAGCCTGCGCCGTGGGTGTTTGTACCGCTCTGGGCCCCGGCGACATGATCACGAGTACGCACCGGCCACACGAGCATGCTGTCGCGCGTGGGATTCCGATGAAGAGCTTGATGGCCGAGCTCTTCGGCAAATCCACGGGGTGCTGCGGTGGCAAGGGTGGTTCGATGCACTTCGGCGACGCCGAAGCCGGGATGCTGCCGGCGAGCGCGATTGTGGGCGGCAGCATGCCGATCGCGGTCGGCTACGCGCTCGACTTCCACATGCGGAAGACCGGCAACGTCGTCGCCAGCTTCTTCGGGGACGGAGCGTCCAACATCGGCACGTTCCATGAAGCCGTGAACATGGCATCGATCTGGAGCCTGCCGGTCTTCTTCGTCTGTGAGAACAATTTATACGGCGCGTCCACCGCCGTGCACAAGGTGATGAACGTGCCGCACGTCAGCGATCGCGCCGCAGCGTACGGGATTCCCGGCAAGACCGTCGATGGCAACGATGTCGAGGCGGTCTACGCCGCCGCGCGAGATTCCGCCGAACGTGCGCGCCAGGGGGCAGGCCCGACCCTGCTGGAACTCGAGACCTACCGCTTGGCAGGACACTCACGAAGCGACCCAGGGCACTACAGACCGAAGGGGGAAGTCGAGCACTGGAAAAGCAAGGACCCGATCCTGCGCTATGAGGCCTTCTGTCTCGAGCAATGCGTCGTGTCGCGGTCGCAACTGGAGACCATGAGATCGCAGATCGAGGCGGAACTGGACGAGGCCGTGGTCTACGCCGAGCAGAGTCCCAGTCCGGCCCCGGAAGACTGCCTGGAAGATGTCTACGCCTAGCACGGCCACCGAACAAGCCACGCGGAAGCTGACCATCGTCGAGGCGCTCCGTGAAGCGTTGGCCGAGGAGATGCGGCGCGACGAGCGAGTCATTCTGCTGGGTGAAGATATTGGGGTTCCCGGAGGCTTCGGAGGAGCCTTTACGGTGACCCTGGGACTGGCGGACGAGTTTGGCTCGGACCGAGTCCGCGACACGCCCATCTCGGAAGCCGCGATCGCGGGCGTCGCGACCGGAGCAGCGCTTGGGGGATTGCGGCCGGTGGCCGATGTCCAATACGGGGATTTTCTCTTCCTCGCAATGGACCAGTTGGCGAACCACGCCGCGAAGATGCGATACATGTCGGGCGGCAAGCTGCGCGTGCCGATGGTGTTCCGAGCTCCGGTCGGCGCCACGACCCGGGGGGCCCAGCACAGCCAGTCGCTTGAGGCATTCTTCATCCATGTGCTCGGCTTGAAGGTTGTGTGTCCGTCCACCCCCTACGACGCCAAAGGGATGCTCACGGCCGCCATCCGTGACGACAACCCCGTCATGTTCTTCGAGCACAAACTGCTGTACGGCAGCAAAGGAGCCAGGAAGGAGGCCGGGGGCCTCAGCCTGCTTGGCGACGTTCCGGAAGGCGACTACGTGGTCCCGCTCGACAAGGCGAAAGTCGTCCGACAGGGCGATTCGCTGACCGTGGTCGCGAATCTACTGATGGTCCACAAAGCCGTCCAAGCCGCATCGAGAGTCGCGAGCGAAGGCATTGAAGCCGAAGTCATCGACGCCCGCACGCTGCAGCCGTTCGATTGGGATACGGTCTACGAGTCCGTCCGAAGGACCGGCCGGCTGCTGATCGTCGAAGAAGGCAATCTGACCGGCGGATGGGGCGCCGAGGTCGCCGCGCGCGTGGCGGACACCTGCATTGGCTACCTGGACGGCCCTGTGCGGCGCTTGGCGGCGCCGGACACTCCCGTGCCATTCGCCCCGGTGATGGAGAATTATTATGTCCCGTCCGTCGAGAAGATTTGCGACACGATGCGTGGACTCGTTTAGAGTCGGCGCGACCGGCGGCCCCCGGACGTCTCATTCAACAAAGCACATCCGCCGCGCAGCAGCGGCGCGCGGCTAGCGAAACGCACCATGCCCGTAGTTCCACTCGCAAGCCTGCTCCAAGAGGCCCGGCGCAAACGATACGGCGTAGGCTATTTCGAGTCGTGGAACCTCGAGTCGCTGCAGGGGGTTCTGGCGGCCGCGGAGGAATGCGGCGCCCCTGTCATTGCCGGCTTTAACGGCGGTTTCCTTCGACATCGCGATCGCTTGCGCCCCGAAAGGCTGGCCTATTACGCTTCGCTCCGTTCAGCGCTCGAGCATGCGGCCGTTCCCGTCAGCTTCATATTGAACGAAACGGACAGCCTTGAGCAGATCCGGGAGGGCCTCCATCTGGGATTCAATGCCGTGATGCCGGAAAGCGAGGGGTTCAGCATCGCGGAATATCGGAAGTTCGTCCATCAGGTGGTCGCCCTTGCGCGCCGCCACTCCGCCTCGGTGGAGGCCCAGATCGGCAGCCTTCCTTGTGGCGTCCCCGGGCACGCCGGCCACGAAGAACTCACCGATCCGCAGGCCGCAGCCGAATTCGTGGCCGAGACGGGAATCGACGCGTTGGCCGTGTCCGTGGGTAACGTTCACATCTTGACCGAGGGCGAGACCAAACTGCATCTGGACGTGCTACGCCGCATCCGGGAGCGCGTGGACGTTCCGCTCGTCCTGCACGGCGGAACGAGCATTCCGCTTGCGTTGAACCAGGAATTGGTCAGCCTGGGAGTGGCGAAATTCAACTACGGAACAGTGTTGAAGCAAGTGTATCTGCAGGCCGTGAAGGAGAAGCTGGCCCGGTACGAACCGCCGATGGATCCGCACCGCTTCCTGGGCATCGGTGGATCGGACGATGTGATGGCGGCGGGCCGCGAGGCCCTCATTCGCAAGGTGAAGGAGATCACAACCACGCTCAATCCCCATGCGACGGGATGCTCCTGATCCCTAGGTCGAACGGGGCCGTGTGGTAGACGAAGCCACCGAACTGGTTCACAATCCGGGTAGCGTTACAACCCAATGCTCGACCGGTTCCGCAGTAACGCCGTGGATGCAGGGAACCATGAGACGGATGCATGGAGGGAAACCATGAAGCATTCCACACGGACAGCGGTCCTGCTCCTCCTCCTGGCCTGCGGAGAGAGCTTCAGCCAACAGACGGAACCGGCCGAACCGGAGACCGGCCCAGCCGCCAGCTCGGCTCGACCCACATTCCTCGTCGTGCCGCACAACCACTGGGAAGGCGCCGTCTTCAAGACCCGCGAAGAGTACCTCGAAATGGGCCTGCCTCATATCCTCGAAGCCCTGAACCTGCTCGCCAGGTACCCCGAGTACCGCTTCGTGCTCGACCAGGTCGCCTACGTCAAGCCGTTCCTGGAGCGCTATCCCGAGCAAGCGGCCACGTTCCGTCGGTTCGTCGAGGAGGGCCGGCTCGAGCTCGCTGGCGCGAACATCACGATGCCCGACGTCAACATGCCAAGTGGAGAGTCCTGGGTCCGACACGTTCTCTACGGCAAGCGGTACTACCGCGAAGCCCTGGGAGTCGATGTCAAGGTCGGATGGTCGTTGGACTCTTTCGGGCATCACGCCCAGATGCCGCAACTGTTGCGGGCCGCTGGCTTCGATTCGTACTGGTTTCAACGTGGCCCGTCCAACGACATGCCATCCAACTTCCTTTGGGAGGGGATCGACGGCACGCGGATCCCGGCGTTCTGGCTCGCTCAGACATACGTGGCCATGGGCTACGTTCCCACGAATCCTGTCGAATTCGACCGCCATGTCCGATCGCGCTACCGCGATCTCGACCCCTATACCGATTGGCCGGTGCGCGTGGCTCTCGCGGGCTGGGACGTGACGCCGCCGGAGCGTCATCTACCGGACATGATTCGCCAATTCAACCAGAACCCCAATCGCAGCTTGGACCTGAAGTTCGCTGTGCCCAGCGATTTCGAGAAAGCAGCCGAGGAGCAGGGCGGCCGCGACGTCTACAAGCGAGAACTCAACCCGGTCTTTCAGGGCATCTACAGCAGCCGCATCGAAGTCAAGCAGTGGATGCGCGATCTGGAGCGTCTCCTCACCAATGTCGAGAAGCTGGGCGCACTCGCCAAGCTCCTGGGCGCCACGACCGACGAGGAAGCCCTTGCCAGCGCTTGGGATCCCGTACTGTTCAACCAAGCCCATGACCTCGCGTCAGGCGTCATGGTGGACAAGGTGTTCGACGACACCATGCGCGGATACCGCTACGCCAAGCATGTCGGAGGCGAGTTGCTCGAGGCCTATCTCGACGAGGTGTCCTCGCATATCGATACGCGCGGGGACGGCGTTCCCCTCGCCGTGTTCAACACGCCGGGTTGGACGCGCAACGACTTTGTCGAGATCCGAGGTAACTGCTCAGCTACCCCCACGCGTACACAGGTGATGCGTACCGCATAGGGGGAATGCAGGCCGGATGGTTCCACGCGAACCGCTCAACCGGGATGGCCAGAATTCCGCAGCACTTGACTTTCCGCTGGGAAACCATGTAGCAATAGTAATGTTGTGGGCATCCGGACCGTTGTGAGCAAGCCGATGCGCTCGCGACGAGCAGTACCGGCGTCAGCGGGATGAAGATGGAGCGAGCGAACAGCGAGCCACGTCCGGCGGACTGGCACGAACGTCTGGCGCAATTGGAGGCCAAGAACACTCAGTTGGAGGCCGAAAACGCCCGGTTGCAGGCCCTCCATGAGGAGTTGACGAGGCAGCTGCAGTCGTTGCGAGAGCAAGTGCAGGCCTTGCAACGGCGATTGGGCCTCGACAGCAGCAACAGCGGGAAACCACCGTCGAGCGACGGGCCGGCCAAGCCAGCGGCAGCGCAACGGACGCGCAGCCAGCGTCGGCGGTCCGGCAAGCGCTCGGGTGGGCAGCCCGGTCACCAGGGCGCGACGCTGAGCCAGACGGACACACCGGACCGGACCCAGGTGCACCTGCCGTCCGGTTGCCGCGAGTGCGGAGCGGCCCTGGCGGCGGCCGACGTGGAGGGCGAGCCCCAGCGTCGGCAGGTCTATGATCTGCCCGCACCGACACCGCCGGAGGTGACCGAGCACCAGGCCTGGGGCTGTCGTTGCCAGCAGTGCGGACAGCTGACGCGGGCCGCGTTCCCGGAGGGAGTGAGCGCGCCGGTGCAGTACGGGCCGCGGATCGCGGCCCTGGCGGTGTACTTGCAAAACGCCCATTTCCTGCCCGAGGATCGACTGGCGGAGATCTTCCGGGACCTGTTCGGGGTGGCCTTGTGCGCGGCGACGCTGGCGGGGATGAGCCGCAAGACGGCGCAGGTCTGGCGGAGTTGGACCGAGCGGGTACGGGAGCTGCTGGTAAGCGCCAGCGGGGTGAAGCATCTGGACGAGACGGGATTCCGGATTGCGGGCCAGGGGCAGTGGTTGCACGTGCTGAGCACGGCGCAGCTGACCGACTACCGGACGAGCCGCCAGCGGGGTGGTGTGCTGGAGGGGTTGCGAGGCATCCTGGTGCATGACCACTGGGCCTCGTATTGCAAGGTGCCGGGAGTGCTGCACGCGATGTGTAACATGCACCATTTACGGGAGCTCGAGGCGTTGGCGAAGATCGACGGGGAAGACTGGGCGCGGCGGATGCAGCAGTTGCTGAGGCGGGCGAAGCGGGCGGTGGACAGCGTGCGGGAGCGGGGGGTGGCGTTGCCGCGGTCGCTACTGGAGAGGATCGAGCGGCGCTACGACCAGTTGGTGCGGGAGGCGCTGGCCCAGCACCAGGCCCTGCCAGCCTTGCCGACCGGACGGCGGGGCCGCAAGAAGCGTCGGCCTGGACATACTCTGGCGTTGCGGCTGAGGGCCAGGCGGGAGTCGGTGTTGCGATTTCTCAGGGACGAGAGGGTGCCGTTCACGAACAACCAGGCCGAACAGGATTTGCGGATGATGAAGCTGCGGATGAAGATCTCGGGCGGGTTCCGCTCCGAGCAGGGTGCGCAGGACTTCGCCACGCTGCGTAGTGTGCTGTCGACGGCGCGCAAGCAGGGCCGGAACCGCATTGAGGTCTTGCTGCAAGGGCCGGCGGCCCTGCTGGCGAAAGTGGAATCCCAGCCATCCCACTCTGATCAGGGCTTGTGCCTGCGGAGTAGCTGAGTAGTTACGATCCGAGTCGGGTTCTCGGACCACGACATCTTTGATCTCGAGGTGCGCGATCCGGCCGGACGGTCGGTGCAAGCCCAGTTGTCTGAGACACAGAGGTATGGGAACGGCAGTATCCGCGACACGAAGGTAGGATTCATCGCGCGCGGCGTGCCTGCGATGGGGTACGCGGTCTACCGCGTGGTCCCGCAGCGCCCGGGCGCCAACGGTCCGTCGCTGCCGCTGGAGCGGTCTCGCTGGCACGGGGGCAGTTCGCACCAGGACACGGCATCGATCGAAAACGAGAAGTACAAACTGACGTTCGAACTGTGGACGGGCGAGCTGCTCGAACTCCGCCAAAAGCCGATGAACTGGAGCGTTCTCGGCGGGCAGCCGGGCAACGTTGTCGCCATGGAGCACGATGGCGGCGACTTCTGGGAGTTGGGAGGCAATCTCAACGGCGCTCGCCTGGTGGCCATGCAGAAGAAGCAGGCGCTGCCATCCAAGGACACTGCCGCATTCAGCAGCGACACGGTCGCTGGCAACGGTCGCGTGACCTCGGGTCCGGTCTTCTCCGAGTTCGGCATCCAACACGCCTTCGAGTCGAGCCACTTCTGGAGCCGTGTCCGGATCTACAGCGGCATCGACCGCATCGATTTCCAGACCCGAATCCTCAACAACGAGGAGTTCGCGCGGTACCGGGTCCTGTTCCCGACATCGATTCGAAACGGCGTGGTGACGGGCGAAATCCCATTCGGCTCGATCGAGCGTCCAGCCGAGTTGGAACTACCGGCGCAGAACTGGACCGACTACGGCAATGCGCAGAGGGGTGTTGCGCTACTGAACCGCGGACTGCCGGGCAACAATGTGGTCTCGGATACTCTCCTGCTCTCCCTGATGCGATCGTCCAAGATCCTTCAGTACACCTTTCACGGAGGATTCGAGCCCGGCGTTGGGTCGGATTCCGGTCTCGATCTCGGCAAACTGCTGACCTTCGACTATGCCCTACTGCCGCACGACGGCGACTGGAGGCAAGCAGGCGTCCACCGCGCCGGTTGGGAGTTCAACACGCCGCTCATGGCCCGCAAGTTGCCGGTGCACGAGGGAGAGTTGCCGCAGTCGTTTGGGCTCTTCTCGATTTCGCATCCGAACGTGGTGGTTTCGGCAGTGAAGAACGGACCCGAGGGCAGCGTGATTGTTCGGCTCTATGAAGCCTCCGGGCTGGCGACCGACGATATCCGGGTCGACTGGAATACCACCGTGCGCTCGGCGCACATGGCAAACCTCATCGAAGACCCACTCAGCCCGGCACAAGCCGCCGACAACGCGTTGCGCTTCGACTTGGGGCCCTACGAAATCAAGACGTTTCGCCTGCAACTCGACTCTCCCGCAAACCGATAGGGGGCAGACGCGAGCGAGTCTCCGTTCCCAGGGGGCCGCGGATCCAACGGCCCACGGGCTAGCCCTGAACGGAGCGCTCGACCGGGGCGCTCATACTAGCAACGGCGTGAGCACTTCCCCATGCACATCCGTCAACCGATAGTCGCGTCCTTGGAACTTGTGTGTTAGCAGGGTGTGATCGAGTCCCAGCAGGTGCAGGATCGTAGCCTGCATGTCGTGGACTGTGACCGGGTGCTCAACCGCTCGGTAGCCAAGCTCGTCGGTGGCGCCGACACGCGCACCTGGTTGGATTCCACCGCCAGCGAGCCACATGGTGAACGTCCGATGGTGGTCCCGGCCCACGTTGGGGTCATCGGGCTCGCCCTGCAACATCGGAGTGCGACCGAACTCGCCTCCCCAAATCACCAGCGTCTCGTCGAGCATCCCGCGCCGCTTCAGATCCTGGATCAACGCTGCGGTGGCTCGGTCCACCTCGCGGCAACGCTCGGGAAGATGACGGTTCAAGTTGGCCCGCGTCCCACCGTGATGGTCCCATTCGCCGTGCATGAGCTGCACGTAGCGAACACCGCTTTCCACAAGCCGACGCGCCAACACACAGTTGTTCGCGAAGGACTTCCTGCCAGGCTCCGTGCCGTACAACTCGTGCACCGATGCGGGCTCCCGCGAAATGTCCATCAACTCCGGCACCGCCGTCTGCATCCGGTACGCCAGTTCGTAGGAGGCGATTCGGGTTTCGATCTCCGCGTCGCCGACCTGCTCGTGTCGCATCGCATTCAAGTGGCGGATCGTGTCGAGGGAGTCGCGGCGTACCTCCGGGCTCACGCCTTCGGGGTTGGAGAGGAACAGCACAGGCTCGCGGCCCGACCGGAACTGCACGCCTTGGTAGACGGTCGGCAGAAAGCCGGGCCCCATGCAGGCGGCGCCGCAGCGGGCTCCGCGTCCCGACGAGAGCACGACGAAACCGGGCAGGTTTTCGTTCTGGCTGCCAATCCCGTACGTCAGCCACGCGCCCATCGAGGGCCGCCCGGGCCGTTCGTGGCCGGTGAACATCTTCAGTTGCGCGGGAACGTGATTGAACT
This sequence comes from Bryobacterales bacterium, assembly GCA_965218615.1. GTDB lineage: Bacteria > Acidobacteriota > Terriglobia > Bryobacterales > UBA6623 > VXMF01. The sequence continues at coordinate 1,483,320 of CBDCLH010000008.1, read as the reverse complement.
GATCCGTCGTCAGCGAGTAGAGGAATGCGGTCTCATCGATGATCTTGCTGCTGTGCGGGAGCAACTCGGAGAGATACGTCCCTGTCTCGCCGTACCGACTGAACTCGAACTGCGGGCCTAATAGGTTCGGCCTGCCGGACAAGAAGGCGAAGCGCTCGCCCTCAATCAACTCCTGGGGCACCTGGGTCCCGTGGAACTCGCGCAGCTTCGGCTTGTAGTCGAACAAGTCGAGCTGGGAGGGCGCGCCCGCCTGACAAAGGAAGATGACGGACTTGGCCTTCGGCGCATAGTGGGGATTCCTTCCTCCGAGGGGGTTGCTGCGCGGACCCGGTGCGGCCTGCGCCTCCCGGCGCAGCAAGGATGCCAGAGCGATGGAACCGATGCTCAGACCGCTCGCAGAAAAGAAGTGTCGCCGCGTGGTGGCCATACCTGGCCGTTCATGCGCTTCCATCGTTGTTCCTCCAGACTGGGCGGAAAAGCCGGAACAGGAAGTGGTGAGGCCCCGTCATGCTTAGTCCCTGGTGAAAGTCTCATCGAGATTCAGCAATACATTGGCCGCCATTACCCAGGGCGCCAGTTCGGCGTCGCCGAGGGTGGGCCGCCGCCCATGGAAGGCTCTCTCGACAACGCCAGCGGCGCTCGCCGGCGTTCCCTCGTACTCCTCCGCCATCCGTTCGACGAACACGAGCAGCCTGTCCAGCTCGCCGTCGGAGGGCCGACGAGCCAGGACGAGTCGGAAGCCGTGGACCAGTCTCTTGGCGCGGTCGGCGGGCGCCTCGTCAAGGATCCGTTCCGCCAGCGCGCCCGCCGCCTCGAAGAACGCCGGGTCGTTCAAGGTGTTAAGGGCCTGCAGCGGCGTGTTCGACATCGACCGGTCGACCGTGCAGACCGTGCGGTCGGGCGCGTCGAAGGTCGTGAATGTCGGGTAGGCGACGGTGCGCTTGTAAAACGTATACAGGCCGCGGCGATAGCGCTGAGCGCCCGCGCTGGTCGGCCAGTGCTTGAACCCTCCTTCAATGAAGTGATCTCCGAAGACTGCCTCGGGCTGCGGCGGAAACACGCTGGGGCCGCCAATCGTGCGGTTCAATTGGCCACCGACTGCCAGTGCGATATCGCGCACGGACTCGGCCGGCACGCGGTACCGTGCGCCCCGCGAGAGCAGGACGTTGTTCGGATCCTTCTGGATCCTCTCGGCGGCCGCGGAGGATGTTTGCCGATAAGTCGCCGAAGTCACGATCGTCTTGAGCAGAGTCTGGGTGTCCCATCCCACGCGTATCAATTCGGTCGCCAGCCAGTCCAAGAGTTCTGGGTGCGACGCCCGGTCGCCTTGCGTACCGAAGTCTTCGGGCGTCGTGACGAAGCCCCGACCGAAAATGCGGTTCCAGATCTGGTTGACTCGTACGCGGGCAGTCAGCGGGTTGCCGTCCGCCATCAGCCATCGAGCCAGCGCTAGTCGATCATCCACCTGCGCGTGTTGGCCAACATCCAGCACGGCCGGCACCCCCGGCTCGACCTTGTCGGCCAAATCGAGAAAGTTTCCGCGGTTCTGCAACCGGGTTTCCCTGGGCTCCGGCAGTTCCCGCATGACGAGGGTCGTCGTCGTGTATTGCTTCCGGAACGCCGCGAGGTCGGCTCGAAGGGCGCTGTAGCTGCGGCGCGCGTCGTCGAGTTCCGGGGCAATGGAGCGATAGTACCCTGCCAAGCGCCGCCTCTCGTCCTCGGATCGTCGCCCGAGAGCCTTGCCGAGAGCTTGGCGAACCCGGAGAGGTGTCCTCCGAAGCACGGCCAGCTGGTTTCGGTCCAGGGTCGTCGCCGAGAGGCGAAACCGGCCCAAACTGCACTCCGGCTTCTTGGCGGAATCCTGAATCAGCCACAGTTTCCACAGCGCACCCTCGGCAGATTCCAACCCGCCCGAGGTTTGCAGAATGGCGTAGCGAGTTGCATCCCCCGCAGGCGATTCGGTAGCCAGGCTCCAGCCGGTCTCGGCTTGTCCGTCCAGCACAGAGGTCAGGTCGACGGCATCCCAGGTCCCATGATCGGCGGACGCAGCCTCGAACCGGACTCGTACTTCGCGCTCGACGCCGAAATACGGTTGGAAATAGAAGCCGAATGGGCCTCGATCGTTCGTCAACTTGAGCAGAATGTCGTTCGCACCGGCACGTAGATCGAATTTCAACTCTTCCTGATCCGGCGCGATGTCACGTGTCGGATCGGTCGCGAGGACAAGCCGGGAGTTGAGCCAGACCTTAAGGCCCTTGAGGCTTCCCAGAGAGACTGAGACGGATGTCGGCTCGCTGACCTCGACCGAGCGATAGGCGTAGCTGGCGCAATTCGCCGTGCTGTCGTCCTCTGTGTAGCCAAGGTACTGTACGCGCCCATCGTTCCAGTTCTTTCTTTCGCTCCAGGCGAGATTCCCTTCTTCGTACGTGGCCGCCAGATCGTAGTTACTCTCTGGTGGGAACGCGGTCCGGAACGCTTCCTCCCTCGAGCGGACGCGGAACGGCCCGATCGTGTGCCACAGGCCCCACACTGGGGCTCTCGTCCGCAGCGCTTCTTGCTCTTCCAATTGCCGCGGCGACCAAGCTTCGGCTTCGACTCCGGTCAGGGCGAACGCGCCGTGCTCGCCTCGACCGGGGCCGCCCTCGGGCAGGCTTTCGTGGGGCAGCGCCTCGAGCCGTAGGCCGGTCACTCCAACCATGTCCGGCTGAAAGGTCAACTCGTAGACATCACGGTCGGATGCGGCTCCGCGCACCAGGACTGAGCCGTCGGGAAGCATCTCGAATTCCGCTCCGTCAGCGGACGCGATCTGCTCGGGTTCGAGCAGCTGCCAAGCACTCCGCCATTCCGCAAGCCTCGGCTTCACAAGCCGCTCCCAACGCCGCTGCGAGGCCTCGAGTGCCGGGCTCGGAGTATCCAGAATCGTCTTGGCCGCCTGGACTTCGGCCTCCCGACGGCGCAATTCATCCGAGTCCCCCTTGAAGACCTCCAATTCTTCGGAAAGCTTGATGGCGCTGTCGGCAGTGTTGTTGAAAACCGCGTACATCCGATAGTACTCGTGCTGGTTGAACGGATCGTACTTGTGGTCATGGCATTGCGCGCAGCCGAGAGTCGAACCGAGCCAAACTGTCGCGGTCGTGTCCACGCGGTCTTTCACCGCCGCATCGTAGAACTCGTCATCCTTCGAGCCAGCTTCGTTGTTAAGCATGGTGTTGCGGTGGAAGCCTGTCGCGACAATCTGGTCCACCGCCGGGTCCGGCAGCAAATCGCCAGCCAGTTGCTCGGTCGTAAAACGGTCGAAGGGAACGTTGCGATTGAAGGCATCGATCACCCAGTCCCTGTAGGCCCACATCGTGCGTGGCTCATCGCTCTCGTAGCCATTCGTATCGGCGTAGCGGGCCAAATCGAGCCAATAGCCCGCCCAGTGTTCCCCGAAGTGGGGCGACTTGAGCATCCGTTCCACGAGCTTCTCGTATGCGTTCGGGCTCGCGTCCGCAAGAAACCGATCCACTTCGCCGAGCGTCGGAGGCAGCCCTCGCAGATCCAGGCTCAGCCTCCGGATCAGCGTTTCCTTGGACGCTTCCGGCAAGAAGCCCAAACCGTTCCGTTCCAGCCGGGCCATGACGAAGCTGTCGATCGGATTCCGGAGCGCCTCGGTGTGGCGCGCGAGCGGCGGCGCTCGGCGCTCGGGCGGCCGATACGCCCAGTGTTTCGTGACCGATTCGGCTCCAACTCCTACGCCGTCTGACCACAGCGCTCCCTGGTCGATCCAGGCCCGAACCAAGGCGATCTGCTCCGGCGAGAGCCTCTCTCCCACGAGAGGCATCGGATTCAACTCGCCGATTCCGGCGATGCGCTGGACAAGCGGGCTGCGAGCCGCGTGTCCCGGAAGGATACTGGGACCGGAGACACCCCCCTCGAGCGCGATGGATTTCGAGTCGAGTCGGAACTCGCCCATCTGTTGCTCGGATCCATGGCAATTAACGCAGCGCTGCTCAAAGATGGGGTAGATCTCCGAAGCAAAATCGACTTCCCGACCGATTGAGTTGGATGCGGAATCGCCGCTGCGCGCCTTGAGCGCGGTGTCTTCGTCAGCAGCAGCCTGCAAGACCGAGACCGCCAAGACGATAAGGCCCACCCGCGTGAACCTGTGCCCCGCCATGGCTCGCAAGAGTTTGGCTGCTTGTCCGCGCATCGAGAACCTCTTCCCGCTGCAATCCAGCTCGATGCCGACTGTCGAAACGCACCCGTCCAGGAACCGTTCCGAGGCCTACGCAGCCTCACACAGGAACAGGTGACCGCATCGGCGACGAGGTGTTCGCAACAGTTTGGAAATCCAAGAGGATTATAGCCGACGAGCGAATTGTAGTGACTCGTCGCGGAGGCGTTTCGGTCTGCATGCTCCGGCGCGTTCCTGCATGGCGCGACTACTTCGAGGTCAGGCTGTGCCAGTTCAAGAGACTGAAGCTTGGGGGCCTGTTGAGGAGCCCCACGGTGTCTCCCTCCGGGACGGACGGATCAATCGTCTTCCGCTGTTCGCCAGATCCATACGCCCGCTATCGAGGGGCGATGAGGTCAGAAAGGGACCGAGGTGACTTGCACATTGCATGCGTAGAGTCGGCGGCGAGGCAGCGAGCGGTACGGGAGGTCGGGCAAAGCGAGCGTGTGCCGAAGCCCCAGCTGCAACCCGTCCTCGAACCGTGCGGACGGGTTGTGGTCGAGATGGCGAACCACCTAGGCGAGGTGAGCCTGGACCCGCTTGTCTCCCGTTCCGGATATGCAACGAGCGTCCCGGCATTCGAGAACTGTGGCTTGGATTCGTTCCGCCCCGAGCAGGCGCTCAAGGCTGGTGGCCCTCCTCCGAGACTTGGACGGTCATGCCGTTGAGATCCTGGAAATACACCCGATCCGCCCGCTGCCTCGCCTCGATGCTGTGCTTCCCCAGTTTCGCGATCACCTTGGCGGGCTCGTAGTCTGCGATCGAAAAACAGAAATGATCGACATGGCCGGGTTGCGAACTCTGGAAGAGCGCCAGGAAATTGTCCCCAAGTCCGAGGAACGCGTTGTTCGCGCTGCGCCGAACCACGTTCAGGCCCATGAGGCCCTGGTACCACTCGACCGACTGGCCGACATCGCTCACGCGCAAAGCCACGTGATTGACGTCCACGCCATGCAGGATCGAATCCGGATTGGGATCCTTGCGAAACGCCTCGGCGACCTGGTCTTCCCGGCGCATCGTCTCCGAAAGGTGGTTCTGTACGCCGTCCGGGTCCAAACAAGCCCAGATGTTCGGTGCGCGCTCGAAAGGTTCGTAGCCGTGCTTTTTCAGGACGGCTCCGGCACCGGCTTCGTCGTGCCCGTCGACTCCGGGCGAGAAATGATTCAGCGCGGCCGTCTCGCCCTGGAAAAGCGCCAGGTAGTTGCGCCGCAACCCCCTCATTTGGCCCCTCGCACCCATGTCGCGGATGAGCCTGGCTCCGAGAAGTCGAGCGTAGTAGTCGCCGGCCTTCTGGACGTCAGGGACGGTCAGCGACAGGTGGTTGATGGAAGTGGCGTGGAATAGGCCGCCGCCAGCTTCGAGATCGGCAGCGGCCAACAACCCTCCCGCCGCAGCGATCCATGCCCTGCGCGTGGTCTGCATCGGAACCTCCTCGTCGCCTGAATTGCCGAGCCCAGTGTAGCGCCGTCCGACCCCGGCCCACGAAGCCCTCCCGAATCCCCCGTGCGAGCTGGGCGACGGCCGGGGGATCGCACAGGTCGAGCCGTACGCCGCAAGATCCGGTTTTCGCTACGATCAGCTGCGAGGTGCCGAACATCTTCTTCCGCGTGGTGGCTCTCGCCGCCGTAGCGGCTTCTCTGGCCGGCCACGACAAACCGAACTTCGTGGTCATCCTCAGCGACGATCAGAGCTGGGTCGGCGCATCGGTCCGGATGGACTCGCGCGACCCGCGTTCGCGGAGCGACTACTTTCGGACGCCGAGCCTGAAGCGGCTGGCTCGGCGCGGCATGACTTTCACCGACGGCTACGCTCCGGCGCCGTTCTGCTGCCCGATTCGCCGCAGCTTGCAGGTAGGCCAGACTCCTGCGCGGCACCTCTACCAACAAGATCAAGAGGGATGGCCCGCAGCCTACCGGCGACAACTCAACATTCCCAGGCTCCTCAAGCAGGCCGACGCGCGCTACCGGGCGGCGCACTTCGACAAGTGGGACCACCGCTTTGATTGACCGACAGCCGAACAGATGGGCTACGACGTCAGCGATTGGGATACTGGCAACGGCACTGGCGGGGGCAAGGGCTCTGGCGGGCCTGCGGCAACGCCGGATCCAAAACTGATCGACCACATCACGAGCCGAGCTTGCCGGTTCCTCGGGCAACGGGCGGCCTCCGGCGACCCGTTCTACCTGCAGATCTCCCACTACGCCGTCCATCTCGACATCTTCTATCGGCAGGCAACGTTCGACTTGGTCAAGCCCTGGGACCCCGGCAAGAAACACTACATGCCGGAGTTTGCGGCGATGACTGCGGACATGGATGCATCGATCGAGCGGATCCTGGACAAGATCGACGCGCTGGGACTGGCCGGCCGCACATACGTGTTCTTCTTGTCGGACAACGGCGGCCGCGGGACGATTCCAGGAGCGGGCGAACCTACGATTCCACGCAACCATCCGCTACGAGGTTCAAAGGGCTCGATTTACGATGGGGGCATCCGCGTGCCCTTCCTGGCGGCGAGCCCGGGTATCGAGCCCGGCGGCGCCAGCCGAACTCCCGTCACCGGACTCGACATTCTGCCGACGCTCGCGGACCTGGCCGGCTACCGCGAAGAGCTTCCTGTATCGGTGGACGGAGGAAGCCTAGCACCCTTGTTCGACAGGCAAGGATCGGTTTCGCGGAACCGGGAGTTTCTGATTCTTCACCAGGCTGTTGGCCGCAGGGCTCAGACTGCTCTCCGGCTCGGCAATTGGAAACTGGTCAAGACTTGGGCCCGCGACCAGTTGGAACTGTTCGATCTGTCCAGGGACATTGGCGAGACACGGAACTTGGCGCACGAGAATCGCCCCAAGCGCAGCGGCTCCACGGTTTGATGAGAGGATTTCTTCACCGAGTTGGAGCTGAGACGCGCGAAACCGAGTAGCCGCGCGCCGTGTCCACGTCCCGAACAGCGACGATCGCCCGCCTGGAGGCGCGATACGATGCACGAGTTGCGGGGCATGCCCAAGCGAGTTCCCGTTGCGCTTGTGGGGCGGCGAACCTGCTACGGACACATAGAGTTGAACTCCCGTTCTGAACCCTGCCCCAGTCGGCCGAAACTCCGTACCGTCAGGAGCCCGCTGGCCGAGGCCCCATTCACCGCCGCATCGGCCGAGCCCCGCAAGCCAGAGTGTCGACTCTTCGAGAAGCGCTGATCGAGTGTTGCGTGCCCTGGATCCGACCATGCCGCCCCGATTCTTTGCCAACGCCGACGAACTGAGAAGGTGGTTCCAGAAGAACCACCGCAGACTCGAGGAGCAGTGGGTGGGCTACTACAAGAAGGGCTCGGGGCTGCCAAGCGTCACTTGGCCCGAATCCGTCGATGTCGCTCTTTGTTTCGGATGGATCGACGGAATCAGGAAGAGGATCGACGACAAGAGTTACATGGTTCGCTTCACGCCTCGGAGACCCAAGAGCGGCTGGAGCGCCAGGAATCTCACTCGCATGGACGCTCTGATCTCGGCAGGGCATGTCGAGGAAGCCGGGCTGACCACCTTCCGGGCTCGGCCACCGGACGATCCGGAGCGTGCATCGCTCGCGCGGGACGAGGTGGCCCTCCCGGCCGAATACAAGGAGAAAATGAAGGCCAACCCGGACGCGTTGAGCTATTTTCGGGCGTCGCGCCCTTCGTATAGGAAGCTGGCGACGGAGTGGATCTTGAGCGCCAAGAGAGATGTGACACGGCTCAAACGGCTGGATGTTCTCATCGAGTCTTGCGCTAGCGGGCAATTGATTCCTCCCCTGCGTTGGACCGACAGCAGGAACGACCGAGTTACCTGAGGAGTGAGGATCTCCGGCGGTGCCGGCAGTGATGCCCGTGGGCCCCTGCGGGCATCAACGTCACGGGCGCTTCGGCCGCCATCCAGAACAGGTCAAGCGATGGCGCACCCGACCCCTGATCGGTGATGTTCGCCGCACTGAGGCGGAACCGCCGGCTTGACCACGGATGGCCCCATTGATACGCTGTTGCTGGAATCCGGACATGGCGCGGACGATCCTGCTAGGAAGTCTCCTGGCGAGTCTTTCCTTCGCCCAAACCGCGGAACAACTGCCTCCTGTGGCTAGCGGCCGAGTCGATTTCGCCAGCCATATCGAACCCATTCTGCAGGCTCGTTGCTACGCCTGCCACGGCGAACAGCTTCAGTTGCGCAAGCTGCGCCTGGACCGGCGCGTCGACGCCATCCGCGGTGGCGAGTCCGGTAGCCCGGCCGTCGTTCCCGGAGACAGCGCAAACAGCCTATTGATCCGCTACGTCGCCGGGATCGATCGCGAAGTGGTCATGCCGCCCGAGGGCGACAGGCTGACTGCCACGGAAGTGGGACTCCTGCGGGCGTGGATCGACCAGGGCGCCACCTATTCGGGAGCCGAATCGCCGCACGCATCCGAGCCGCCCCCGACCACTTCCGAGCATTGGGCCTTTCGGGCAACACGGAAACCCCGGATTCCGCGGGTTCGCGACACCGCGTGGGTCCGCAACCCGATCGACGCCTTTGTGTTGGCGAAGCTCGAACAGCGTGGTTGGAGGCCGTCGGATCCGGCGAGTCCTCGGGCGCTGTTGCGCAGGCTCTACCTCGACCTGATCGGTCTGCCCCCGACGCTGGCCGAGCAACGAGCCGTCCTCGAGGATCCCTCGCCCGCAACCTTCGACTCGCTTGTCGACGATCTCCTGCGGCTTCCCGGATACGGCGAACGCTGGAGCCGGCATTGGCTCGATTTGGTGCGATACGCCGAGACTAACGGGTACGAGAGGGACGGCCGCAAACCCTTCGTCTGGCGCTACCGAGACTACGTCATTCGAGCCTTCAACGATGACAAGCCCTATGACCGGTTCATCGTCGAACAACTCGCGGGCGATGAATTGGACGATGCGTCGCCGGAAACCCTAGTCGCGCTTGGTTACAACCGGCTCGGCCCCTGGGACGATGAGCCGGCGGACTTCGCCCAGGACCGCTTCGACCAGCTCGACGACATTGTGTCCACCACTTCGCAGGTGTTTCTCGGGCTGACGCTGGGCTGCGCCCGCTGCCACAACCACAAGTTCGATCCTCTGACCGCCCGGGATTACTACGGCATGGTGGCCGTTTTCAACGGCCTCGTGCGTCCTTGCAAGTCGCCCGGCAACGGTCCAGGATGCCGGACGGAACTGGACCTGCCGCTTGGCTCCCACGCGGAACTCGACGATATCGCGGCCATCGGGAAACGCATCGAGCCATTCGAGAACGAGATTGCAGCACTGAAGCGCAACCACTGGCCGGCCTTCCTTCGCTCCGGTAAGAGTTCGTTGGACTCCGAATCGATCGAAGCATTCCTGGCGGACCCCGGTGAGCGAACAGCAGAGCAGGAGAGACTCGTTCTGCGGAACACGGGCCGACTCAAGACCGAAATCGATAAGAACCTTCCCGACGAACTGACCAGCAAGATCAAGGAACTGCAGGAGGCAATAGCCCTGCTGCGCGCATCGCTTCCGGACCTGCCGCGCGGCTACTACCTGTACGAACCGGCGCCGCGCCCGCCGCCCACCTACCTGCTGCTGCGCGGTAGCGCGCACAATCCGGGTCCGCCGACACCGCCGGCGCTCCCGGCGGTCCTATCCAAGGCCCAGCCGGGATTCCCGCATGCGGGGCGCACAAGCCTACGCCGCTTAACCCTGGCGCGCTGGATCGCGAACGCGGATAATCCTCTCACGGCAAGGGTCCTCGTCAACCGCGTCTGGCAGCACCATTTCGGGGAAGGCTTGGTCCGGACGCCGAGCAACTTCGGCATGATCGGACAGCCCCCGACGCATCCCGAGCTGCTGGACTGGCTTGCCACATGGTTCATCGACAACGGCTGGTCCATCAAGAAGTTGCACCGCCTGGTCCTGGCTAGCAACACCTACCGCATGAGCAAGCGATGGAATGCGCAATACGGCGCGGAAGATCCGGAAAGTCGCTTGCTATGGCGCGTCCCCTACACCAGGCTCGAGGTCGAGGCCGTCAGGGATTCGATGCTGGCGGTGACAGGCCGCTTGAACCGCAAGATGTACGGGCCAAGCATGCTTCCGCCTATCCCCAAGGCGGCGCTCGAAGGACACAGCGATCCGGACACGATCTGGGAGCCGTCGGAGGAAGACGAGGCCTCCCGAAGAACGATCTATGCCTTCATCAAGCGATCAATGGTGATTCCAATGCTGGAAGTGTTGGATCTGTGCGACACCACTCGTAGCACGGCGCAACGGGTGGTCACGAGCGTCGCGCCGCAGGCGCTGACGTTATTCAACGGCGACTTCGTTGCCGCACAAGCTCGCTACTTCGCCGAACGGGTCGTGTGGGAAGTCGGAATCGAGCCGGACAAGCAGATCGAGAGAGCATACCGGCTAGCTCTGGCCCGCCCGCCGACCCCCCAAGAACGAGATCGCATGCAAGCGTTTCTCAGTCGCGAGGCGGATGCCTGGGTGCGCGAGGCAAGCGAGCGTCCGCGTGATAGGGCGATGGCAAGGCGGCACGCTCTTGAGCAGATGTGCCGAGTGATCTTGAACTTGAATGAGTTTGTCTACACGGACTGATCGGGGAAGCGACGCATGACGGAGCAGCAACAGCGATATGTGCCCAACGCCACGCCTTGCGGTCGAAGCCGGCGTGAGTTTCTGTGGCAAGTTGGCGGCGGCTTCGCCGGCTTGGCGCTGATCGATCTGCTGACCCGGGACGGGTTCTTCACGCGGCGTGCTCGGGCGGCGACCACGAGCGCCGCCGACGACGGGCATCAGTTCTTGGCGCCCAAGCCGCCGCACTTTGCGACCAAGGCCAAGCACGTCGTTTTCCTCTTCATGAACGGCGCCCCCAGCCAAGTCGATACGTTCGATCACAAACCGGCTCTGACCAAGTACGACGGTAGTCCCTACCGGGGCGACCTCAGCGTCGGGTCCAACAACCGACCGCTCGGGTACTTGATGCAAACTCCCTTTGAATTCCGGCGATACGGAATGAGCGGGCTGGAGATCAGCAGCCTCTATCCGCACGTCTCACAGTTTGCCGACGACATCTGTGTCATCCGGTCCTTGCAGACCGATACGGCCGCCCACGCCTCCGGGTGCCTGCAGATGAACACCGGCAGCGTCATCATCGGCAAGCCGAGCTTGGGGTCGTGGTTGAACTACGGCCTGGGAACGCTCAGCGCGGACTTGCCCGGCTTTGTCGTGATGACGGACCCTCGCGGCGGCCCGATCAGCGGTCCGTCGAACTGGACCTCGGGATTCATGCCGGCGGGCTACCAGGGCACATTGTTCCGAAGCCAGGGCAGCCCTCTGCTGAACCTCGCCACTCCAAGCGGCATCAGCGAGCGGACCCAACGCCATTCCTTGGACATGCTCAAGGAGCTGAATGAACAGCATCTCGGACCGCGCGCCGACGAGTCAGACCTGGTGGCCAGGATCCACTCCTACGAGCTTGCCTACCGGATGCAGACCGCGGCGGCGGAAGTGGTCGACCTCGACCAGGAGAGTCCCCAGACCCGAAGCCTGTACGGCCTGGACAATTCCCTGACCGAGGACTTCGGACGCAAATGCCTCATCACGCGCCGCCTCCTTGAGAAGGGGGTACGTTTCGTCCAACTCTATTCCGGCGGCGGGCATATCGAAGACACCTGGGATGGCCATACCGATTGCATCGCCAACCATACGCTCCATGCAGGCGAGACCGACCAGCCGATCGCGGCGCTGATGCACGATCTGAAGCGTACCGGTTTGTGGGACGAGACGCTCTTGATCTGGGGCGGGGAATTCGGACGCACTCCCACCAGCGAAGGAATCGGCAAACCCGGCCGGGATCACAACATCCACGGTTTCTCGATGTGGCTGGCCGGAGCCGGCGTGAAGGGGGGCCAGGCGATCGGTGCAACGGACGAGCTAGGCTTCCTGGCTGTCGAAGATGTACACCACGTGTCGGATCTGCATGCCACGGTCCTCCATTTGATGGGTCTCGACCACACCAAACTGACGTACTTCTATCAGGGCCTCGACCAGAGGCTCACCGGTACGCGCGGGAACGTCATCACCAAGGCATTGGCGTAGCGTACGCGGCGGACTGTTCCAGGGAGGCGGCAGGCCTGGTTCCCTTCCAGGCCTATCAGGTCGTCGCGCAGTCGGAGCTGGCTGGCGTCCGGCAGACCGTGTACCTGCCGAGGGATCGCCGCGGTCCCGGCGCGAACTACAACGGCGCCGAAGGTGTCCGGGCTATCGGCAGTTGCCTGGATTCCTTGTGTTACCCTTGCAATTCCTGCTGGCCCGGCTGCCCCGGCTGGAATTGACGACGGACGGCTCGCGAATCTCGAGTTACCCCAATGGTGGATACGGGCACCGAGACGCACATCGAGTTCCGGGGCGTCAGCAAGACCTACGACGGACGGACAATGGTCGTGCAGGATCTCGACCTCCGTGTCAGTAGGGGCGAGTTTTTTACACTGCTCGGCCCGTCCGGATCGGGCAAGACCACCTGCCTAATGATGCTTGCCGGGTTCGAAGCGCCCACTGCGGGCGAGATTTCCGTCACCAAGCCCACACCGTGACCGTCTGCGAAACACGGGATTTTTCGCACCTGCTTGCCGCACCGGCGCTCTTCTCCCGGGAATCTTCGTCAGGCTGATCTGTGCGGGACGCGACGGGCGATTTGCTTTCCCGGTTAACCACGATACGCCGTCCGCTGCAAGGACGACGCTTGAGTGGTCATGGGGCGAGCCGTTGGTGGGCTTGTCGGGTAGCCCCACCGATTCAACGCCGTGGCCACCTCACCGGACTGGCGGCTCTTCGATCGCCATTCGATATCGCGCCACCCTCAGGAATGGAACCCAAGCTGGAAATCGGGCCAGATGACAGACAGGCCTGACCGTGTTCGTGTGTCGCCCCATCTCCTTCAGGGATTACTACTGCTACATTTCGTACGAATTGTCCCAGCGCGGATTTCTCCGGGAGGTGAGCCTCGGACTTCCACCCCAGCGGTTCATTGCAAACCTAGATTTGTGTCAGATCATATGCAGATCCAAGATTCCGAATCCGGGTACAAGCGTACAGGAGATGTGACAGGGAGATTTCCGGTCACTTAACTCACTGGGCATCAATGCCATTGAACGAACAGATGGCGGTGAGGGTGTCTGCCAAGAATTCGTTCCTCTGAGTCTCATAGAGTCTCAATACGGACACAACCCTATTCATATCAAATAGTTGTCGTCGCTTGACTTATCACATAGTATCTGGTAGTCTCAAATTAAAAGGTGGACAAAAAGGGGGATACAACAATGAGTAGACATGGCATCAAACTCACGGCGGCATTCGTACGAAGGATCAAGACGCCGGGCAAGTACCGAGACGCTCACGGACTAATGCTTCGGGTGACGTCATCGGGGTCCAAGCAATGGACCCAGCGCATCGAATTCCAAGGTCGGCGCCGCGAGTTCGGATTGGGTGGATACCCGGTCGTTTCGCTCGCTGAAGCGCGGGAGACTGCGCTCGACAATCGCAGGCTTGTCCGAGCGGGAGGCGACCCGTCAGCGGCGAGGCGGCCGACCGTACCAACGTTCGAGGACGCCGCGGCAAAGGTGATTGAGGTTCACCGCCCGAATTGGAAGAACTCCAAACATGCGGCTCAATGGCAGACAACGCTCCGGCAGTACGCATTTCCTAGGCTCGGCAGGAGGCGCGTTGACCTTGTAAACACCTCGGACGTCATGGCGGTGCTCTTGCCCATTTGGAACGAGAAGCACGAGACAGCCCGCCGGGTGCGCCAGCGGATTGGTGCCGTCATGCAGTGGGCTATGGCTCAGGGATACAGGCAGGACAATCCGGCGGGCGAAGCGATACATCCGGTGGTCGATCTTGTTCCATTTCCTCGCCCCGGGCGAAATGGAACACCGACAGCCGCAACCCGATCTCGTCCGCCAGACCCTGCAACTCCAGCTTCCACTGCCGACTGCGGCTGCTGTTCGAACCGACTCCGTCGGATGTGATCAGCAGCCGTTGCGCCTCCGGGTAGGCCGACCGTCCCATCTTGCGCCACCAACGCCGCAGCGTCTCCACGGCAAGTTCCGACGTGTCTTCGTCCCTCCCCACGTGTAAGCGGACACTTGATTTGTGACAGACCGCCCGCGCGGCCTAGTTGCAGGGCCAAAACATGTAGTGGTGGGCCGATTGGCGGGATAAAGGCATCAGAGGGCCTCCACGGGTGTAGGCGGAGCCACCAGGGATCTAGCCGAAGAGTATGTCACATGCCGTGTAAACCATGGCCAGAAAGCCGCAGATGGGATAAGCCTTGCGCAGCAGGCCGGCCTCCACGGGATTCCTCTTGGACCACGCATCCCATTTCATTCGCCACCTAAGGCCTCGCCTGTAGGACGGGTTCATCACATGAAGATATGGGATCACGTGCCTTCGCGAAAACCAGCCCCAAGCACGAGACAGGGCTAGTGTCTTGCGGGATGGGAGTTGCCTACGCTCCATCTCCGTATGCCGAGGGAAGAAGAATCTCTCGTTTTCTTTCGGCCGGTCGTCTGGGATTAGGATCCTAGTTGGCTTCATGTCGCGCCCTTCACCAAAACCCTGAACCTTCGATATGTCCTGCAATTAGTAGAGTCGGGGAGCGACGCGCGCACCTTAGCAAAGAGGCAGTAGCTGTTTTGGGGTAGTCCTACGGCTTTCGCCATCTGTAGGTGCCTCACTGGCCCTCTCGCCTAGCCACGTTTCCGCTCACCGAACCCGGCGTGCCGCTTTCCGGCACCGGGCTCTCCAGTGGGATCATGCCGCTCGCACACGGGTAGATCCAGCTCCGACGGGAATGGCGCGTCCGTTTTTTTCCGTCCGCGTCGCGGGAGTCGCACGCCCCCGGCCTCTTCCCGCCGGTCGCCGCACCCGGCGGCAGGCCTGTTCACGCCCTGCCGCCAGCGCCTGCCGCCCCGGCTTGCGCTCGTTCCTGCATTCGCTTCCCTTCGCTTTCGCATGCGCTGGTTCCAGCTCTCTCGAACACAATGCCGGGGTCCTAGGCACTGCCACTCCCGGCGTCCTTCGCGCTTTCCCTCACCTCTCCTCACCTGAGGTCCCTTCCCTCCGCCAGCGTTACCCGGCCTCTCCGGTAGTACGAACCTCTCCGCCACCCTGCCCGGCCCGGCCTGTCCCTGGCGGGATTCCGGTTTGGCGCGTGCACGCCACCGGCAGGGCTTCCCGTGTTGCTGCTTCCTTCCTCTTCCATGCGTGCCAGCGCCATTACCCCGGCGGGTGCCGGTCGGTGCCTGTGACGCTCTCTTTCCGACCCGCCGCCGGCCTTCCCCCTAACTACGAAAGGGTCGGCTCCCGCGTTAAATGTTTCGAGGCCTGCTCGGCGTTCACTCGCGTTCTAGCCCGCATGGTCGCTGAGCCGCCCAAGGCGGCCCTTTGACACCAGAGTGCTTCAGCCCATTTCGTTACCTCCATGAACCGCCCTGGCTGCTACCAGCCGGAGCATCAGTTGCTGGGCGGGATTCGCACCCGCTGAATGGAAGCGCCTTTCCACGGCGCACGCGAGTTCTCATTTTACGGGGCCATACAGGCAGGCGCTAGGAACCCTTCGGTTCTGCCTCCACTCTTGTCGTGTATCCTCCTCTGCCGGTGCTCACGCGTGCTAGAATCCGGCACTTATGCGCTTGGACACAAGCCCGCAGTAGCGTCCGGCCAAGCCGCCCGACCCGCCGGAATCGACAGATCTCGGTTGCGGCGGCGCTGGCTGCCTGGCAGCCATCGTGATCATCGGCATCATCATTTTGCTGATCCTTGGATAACGGAGAACGTCATGGAAGTCTTCATCGCGATTCTGGTCATCGGCCTTGCGATCGCCGCAATCCAACTCCACAGCAAGCTGGCGACCGCAAGATCGAGCTTGGCTGCCACGGAACAAAGCCTCAGCGAGTCCAATAGACAGGTGACCCAGCTCCAAAAGCGGCTTGAGCCGGTCACAGACATCGAAGCGGAAGTGAAGCGTATCGCCAGGCAGCGGGCCGACCTCGTGAACAAGGTAGCGGAAACGCGAGCCAGCTACCGAGAGAAACGGGCCCTGCTGGACAAGCTGGTCAACGAAGCGGCCATTTACGACGAAGAGATCAAGCTGGCAGAGCTCGGCTTCTACAAGCCGCACTTCGACTTCGACGCGTCAGAAGTCTACAAGGACCGGATCACGCAGAACCGCGAAAAGCAGAAACAGCTCTTAAGGGACAAGACGGCTATCCGATCGCTATCCGATGACTGGTATCTCGAAGGTAGCAAGGCCAAGGGCCGGGCCATGATGAACCACGCCATCCGCCTGACCGCCCGAGCGTTCAACAACGAGTGCAGCACGGCCGTCGCGAACGTCCGTTGGAACAACGTTCAGCGCATGGAAGCTCGGGTCGAAAAGGCGTTCGAAGCCATCAACAAGCTGAACGAATCCACTCGGATCATCATCAGCCGAGACTACCTCAAGCTGAAGATCGAGGAGATCCGCCTGACACACGAATGGCATCTCAAGCGCCAGGACGAAAAGGAGGAACAACGCGAAGCCCGGCGCCTCCAGCGCGAGGAAGCGAAACTCCAGCGGGAAGCCGAGAAAGCGGCCTCCGAAGAGGAAAAGTACCAGCGACTCCTGGATCAAGCCCGCCGACAGGCCGAAGGCGCGTCCGAAGCCGAAAAGCTCGCGATGGAGCGAAAGATCGCAGCTCTCAACGAACAGCTGGCCGAAGCCCACGCGAAAGCCGAACGCGCCAAATCGATGGCCGAACAGACGCGAGTCGGCTACGTCTACGTCATCTCGAACGTCGGATCCTTCGGCCCGGGCGTCTACAAGATCGGCATGTCCCGACGTCTGGAGCCGTCCGAACGCGTCAAGGAACTGGGAGATGCCTCCGTGCCGTTCGCCTTCGACACGCACGCCATGATCTATTCGACAGACGCGCCAACCCTTGAGAAATCGCTGCACGAAGCATTCTCGGAACGCCGCGTCAACATGGTCAACAACCGCAAGGAATTCTTCCGCGTGAGCCTTGATCCTATCCGAGACGAAGTGCGCAAGTCCTTCCCGGAGGCCGCATTCCTCGAAGCACCGGAAGCCCAGGAGTACAACGAGACGATCGCCATGGCCGAGGCAGCGGCGCAATCGACCGCTGCGGAATCCCAGGTCGTGGCTCAGTTTCCGGAAGAGATCTGACGCTAGCCCAACAACCGAGGAAATGCAGGTTGGAGTCGGGTAGCCCGGGGGAATCTCACCCCCAGGCCCCCTCAGATCCGGACGTGCGCATCTCCACGCATCCGGCTCTTCCCAACCAGTCCCGCCCGCTTCCGCCGGCTAGGAGCCTGACCCGCCAAGGTCCTCCCGGTTGCCCGGTTGCCCCGGCGTGCCATGCCGGTTGAGGTAGCCCCTTCGCTCGGGTCCCATTACAGAACCTTCCTCACTATTACGGGCCACTCCGCCCCTGTGCGCTGCCTCGGTACTCTCCCGCTCACGGTTCTGCCGCTTGCGGTTCTCCCTTCTCATCAGCACGACAGGTTCCCAAGTTCCACACAAGAGCCCGGATTGCGTTCTCGCCGCCTTTATGCCGGATGCCGACCGGGCAGTAAACAGGTTGCCCCCGGCCTTGTCCCGGAGCAGAGACCTCGCCCCGGTTTCGACATCCTCTGAAGAACCTTTTCGACACTTCATCAGCGGTTCACTTGCGTTCGACTCCGCAATCCATACCTGACCGGGTCGTCGCCCGGCCTTGTCCCACCTGCTTACCACCCCGCCTCTTAAACGCAGCAGCGGTGGGTGGTTTGAAGCCTCCGCCTGCACGGCGGCTCCGGGGGGCCCTCCCCCATCTCTTGTGCAGCACGGCTGCACGGAGGGCGTTGCCCTCCTGCTCGCCTTCATGGCGCACGGCCTCCCTAGGAGCGTTTCAGGATTGCCTCGACCCGTGTCGTGTAGCCTCCTTTCCCGGTTAGTACGTGCCGCGCACGACTACAGATCCAGCGGCCGTCGACACCCTTGCGGACTAGCGATTGCACACAGTTGAGACAGAGGGTCCGGTTCCTGTAGGACGGGAGAGTGCGGATTGGGCTCCGCATGCTGAAGCCGGAGACGGTGCAGTGGCTGCAACGGGCGTTGCAGCAGGGTGGATGCTCGCGTGCGGGTTTGGCCCGCGAGTTGTGCGAGCGGGACGGGTGGCGCAACCCCCGCGGGAAGCTGTGTGCGGCCTCGGCGCGCAAGGCCCTGCTGCGGTTGGCGGAGCAGTTGGGGCTGGCCTTGCCACCGGCCCAGGCGGGGGTGCCGGCCTGCCGCCGGCGGGGGGCGCAGGGGCCGGCCCCGGTCCAGTTTGCCGGCAGTCTGCGGCAACTGGGGGAGGTGCGGCTGGAGCGGGCCCAGACGCCGTCTGTTGGGGGGACCGACTTGAGCAGCGAGTTGGTATCTGAGTGCACCACGGCACCACGACGCTGTTCGCCGCCCTGGATGTGACCACCGGGGAGGTGCTGGCGCAGTGCAAGCGCCGTAACCGCCATCAGGAATTCCTCGCCTTCCTACGCCACATCGACGCCAACGTGCCCGCCTCGCTCGAGATCCATCTCATCGTCGACAACTACGCCACGCACAAGCGTCCAAAGGTCAAGGCGTGGCTGGCCCGCCGGCCCCGCTACTGCCTGCGCCCTTGAGGGTCCAGGCGGCGGTTTCCGCAACGGTGTCATGGCAGCGAGGCAGAGGGATTAGCTGTGCTGCCCGCACCATCCCCCGAAGGCGGCCCAGCGGGATCGATGCCGATCCGACCTCTCGGTTGTAAGCGGCGGCTACGACGACCTGCCCGCCCGTTCCAAGCGAACATCGCGCGTGTGATGCGCACGCAACGTGCGATCGCCGTCGGGGTCGCGGTAGATAACGATAGACTGCTGGCATGACTCGTCCGAGGCAGCCTCAAACGCTTCAACCCACTGTGCGACGCGCGCCTGAACCGAATTGAAGTCCTTGCTAATGGCCCGGACGGTCCGCATACTTCTGGCCAGTTCCCCTCCGAATGGGCGGCGCCAGCGGCGAGGCCACCTTTTCTTGGCCAAGTCTTTCTTCAGCGCCCTGCGGTAGGCTCCGATCCTGTCGTCATCAAGAACCTGACGGAAGTCCTTGCCATACCGTTCGATCTTCTTCCGGAGCCGTGACTGGCGGACTTCGACGACATCAGGATCGTTCTGGAGCGCCAAGTACAACTGGAGCATGTCGGTCCGAAGGTCGTAAAGACTTGCCAGAAAGAACCGATTGAGACTCGACACCACCAATCTAGCGTCGTCCTCTGAATGAACGTCTCCTGTCCTGATGAGTCCGTATTTGGAACGCAGCCGACTCACGCGGTCCTCGACTCTTGCCAGCCTACCCGGCACGTCGCTGGCGAATCGTCGACAGTGCTCAAATTCGGATCGGATTTCGTCGATCTGTTCCGATGCAGTCTCGAACCGGGCGTAGTCTTCGGCGTCCAGGAGGCGACGTACGTGCTCCACAACCTCGACTAGTCGTCCGAGCGTCCTCTGTGCCCGATCGAGGCGGGCGCATATCATCACTGAAGAGACGGTCGCGAAAAGCATAATCGGCGCCACAACCGGTATGAGGGCACTGCTGGCGGCAACGAACGGTGCGTGCGCAACGATCCCGGTCGGCCCCATAACGGCCGAACCGACCCCCGTACCAATGGTCATCAGCGTCCCAGGATTGGCTGTTGCCAGAAAGACGTTGCCCGCAAGCAGGGACGACGTGGCCGTGCTTCCTACGCCGAGCATTGGTAGCAGCCAAGCACTCTCCAGGTCTCCGCCGGACTGGAACGGGCGATCCGTGGACCACGATGCTCGCAATAGGTCACTGGAATCCTGTCCGAGGTCGACCAAGGCTATCGAGCGTCCCTCGTGAGTCAGGATTTGTCCAACTGGGTCGCGCGGGATGTCCTGTCGAGAATGCTTCTCCATGGATCCTTGTGTCTTTCAGCGACAAACTTTCACGCGAAAGCGAAGGGGATTGTCCAGAGAACCTGCCCAAACGGGAGAATCCCGCCGTCACTTCTCCGAAACTATACGCGATTTCAGAATCCGTTTCGAGAGAAGGGTTGGCTTCAGAGGCGAGAATGGCCCACTTAGATCTCTTCTGCCGTGGCGTCATTCTCTGTGTTGCGCACAAGCGGTCAACCTCCCGGGGGCGTTGTGCCGCATTCCCGTTGGGTGGCATGGTGTTCTCCCGATTCGTCTAGCAGGTTCTTGTCGCTTCCCCTTTCGTTTAGGATTCACCTTAAAGAGCAGTCTGGACCGCGAGGTAACGGAACCGTTGGTAGCTCCCTTCACGCAGGTCCGCATAATCGTGCCAATGGAGGTCATAGGAGCCGTTCAGGCGGATGGGTGCCTCCCGGCCCTTGGTCGTTCCGGCACCGGCCCGTTCGGACCAAGTCATCTCTCCTGTTAACGTCCGCCCCTCATGTAGGCGAAAAGCTGCGTCAACGGTATTAGGGCTCAATGGAGGATTCCAATAAGAGGGGTCATTTGTCAGTAGGATCGCGAACCCGGCCAGGGCGCTCGGCAGAGTGCGCAGCTGTTCCAGCCGTTGGATGTCTTTCAAGAAGTCGTACCGCCGGATGTCTTGCGCTCCCTGATTGCGGAGCGCGAAGGACTCACCTTCGCGTAGGAGGTTGAGCTTCCGAGAAAGATACTTCAATTCCAGCGCCACGCCGATTCCGGGCAGCCAGATGTCTAGGTATATGGGTTTGGCTGGAAAGGGCTTGAATTCCAGGCGACACCCGCCATCTGGGATTGCCTCGTGAATGCACCACGCAAGAGCGTGCTGGAAATCAGCCTCAGAATGAAATACCGGTCGGTCCCGGGCCAGAGCGTCCATTAGGCTCGTGACATTGCACATTTCGATAGCCTGACTTTACCGTGAGTGACGAGCACAGTGGCTACTCTCGCTCCGCATTGACCTACCGCTGACGCCTCTGGCGATTCGTTCAGAGCCAACGCTACAAGTTAATCGAGGGTTTTGGCCGGGAGCAGGTCCGGCTCTTCGATCGTAAGGCGGACCCCAACGAGAACGAGAACATCGCCAGCGCGAAGCCGGGCGTGGTCCGGCTGCTGTCGAGGCTCATGACCCCCGGATAGACACTAGCCCCGCGACCTTGGGGGCCCGGTAGGCACAGAGCACTCGAAGAAGGACGCCCGGCCGAACCGGAGCGTCGCGTGCCGGCGCCGTTCGCGGCTCACCGGGACTCTGCGAAGTCCGCAGGAAGCCCTAGGGGGCAACGCCAAGGCCCCTAGCATCACGATGCCCGGTTTCGTTCAGCGAACGAATGCGGTTGGCAATCCATGATGCGCATCGAGGTGCGAATACACGCACATTCAGCGAACTTGGATGCAGTTCATCGGTAATACGGAGACAGTTTAATGATAAGACGATGCGGCGAGGATCTCCGCTGATTGATGCGTGCCTAGGCAATTCAGTACGCTGGACGAGCAAGTTTAGGTTCGGCTAGATACGCAGTTGGTGGGGACGACCAGTCGCAACTGCCAAATCGAAAGCTCCAGCGAAACACAGATCCAAGAATGGCACTCCATGATGTCTCGATGCCGTTGGTAGAGGCGGCTGCGAATGGCAGCGATGAGGCGGTTAGGCGTCTCCTCGGGGCCGGGGCAGACCCCAACGCTATGGATCGGGGCGACCAGACCCCACTGCACGCAGCGGCAGCCGCTGGCCATGAGGGAATTGTCGAGATTCTCCTGAGTGCGGGAGCAGACCCACGCGCACGAGACGAGCGACTCTGCTCAACGAGCTACTTGCAGAACCCGGAGACTCGCGAAACCGCCGGCTACACCGCGCTGCACCTGGCAACTGAGGGCGGCTGGGCAGAAACAGTAAGGTTGCTCCTCGGTCACGGGAGCGATCCCAATGAAATACGTGAAGCTGGCATGACCGCACTACACTCGGCGGCCTACGGCGGGCACGCGAGTACCGTCGAGATCCTCCTTGAATGCGGAGCAGACGCCAATGCCCGGACTGATGACGACTCAACTCCACTGCACGGTGCAGCGACTATGGGCCACGCGGACATTGCCGCAATTCTCCTCAATGCCGGGGCCGATCCCAATGTGGCCATATCCCTAGAAAGGGTCCCGGAAGCGCGGCGGCATTTCTCTCAGAGTGAACTCGGCTGGTGCCCGCTCCACATAGCAGCGCGAGAAGGCCATGAGAGAGTGGTGGGTGTACTACTCGCAGCCGAGGCCAACCCCAATGCACTAGGGAAGGCAGGAGTACCGCCCCTGCACCTTGACGGCATGTGCGGTTTCGCGATTGCCAACGAGGAACGCGAATTCGCTGAAGCTGGCCTCAACGAGCAGGGAGAAGGTGGCTGGACGCCCCTTCACAGCGCGGCTGTCGAAGGCCACGAGCAAGTGGTTGAGAGACTGCTCGAAGCAGGGGCCGATCCCAACTTGCATGGAAGGCTCGGCTGGACTGCACTGCACGTGGCTGCGGAATACGACCATGAGCGGGTGGTTGAAGACCTCCTGCGCTTTGACGCTGATCCAAATGCGAGAGACAGGGACGGGCGGACCCCGCTAGACGTAGCCGCTCGGTACAGCAACTCTGGGGTTGTTGAGATACTTGTTGAGTGGGGAGCCGTCAAAAGGGAGCCGGATGCGCTATGTGGCCAAGTTCTCGTAACCGACTTAAATGCAAGCGGTTAGTATTGAACTTGACCACATAGTGTCCTCCTTGCTCGAGGCTTCACAGGGACGCCGGGAAGAAAATGAGCTCCTCGTCGCAGTTCCCACTCGGCTTCGTACCGGCCTCGGTGCCCGGCAGGTTTTCCGCACAGGTGCGCAGGGCTCGGGCCTTCATTTCGAGATCCACTTGGGAATAGCGGTTCTTGGTCTTGAGGGATACGTGGCCCAGCCAAGCGCGAATTGTGTTGATGTCGACGCCGAAAAATGGAACCCGATCGAACATAGCCTCGTCAGCGAGATCAGCCGCGATTGGTCGGGCTGCCCGGTGGAGTCCTTCGATCTGATCCTCAACTACATCGCCTCCACAACCACCCGCACCGGCTTGGTGGTGACCTCCCGGCTCAACAGGAACGAATACCCCACCGGCATCCAGATCAGCGACGAGCAGATGGGAGCGGTCAACATCACCCCCAACGAGCACATCCCCAAGTGGAACTACACCATCTCTCCCTGTCCAAACTGATAAGTTATTTCTGCGCTCCTCCTAAGGTTGCCGAAACCTCAGCCGATTCGATGAGACCCATTGAGAAACGTCCTATTGGCATCGAGCAGAAACACGATGCAACGAATGACTCACCATCGCGAGAAACTCACCGAGGAATTCATTCGTACCGCAACAGAGCCTGGCAAGTACCGAGATGCCCATGGTTTGATGCTACGCGTGATGCCGTCCGGCTCCAAGCAGTGGGTCCAACGGATAGCCGTGCATGGTCGACGCCGCGAACTAGGTTTGGGTGGCTATCCTCTTGTTTCACTTGCCGAAGCTAGAGAGGCTGCACTCAGTAACCGGAGAATCGCCAGGGGAGGCGGGGACCCCTTGGCCGCGAAGCACTCGGGTATTCCAACGTTTCAGGAAGCCGCCGACGAGGTGATCGAGATTCGACGGCCTAGCTGGAGCAGCGCCAAACACGCCGCGGAGTGGGAGGCGACTCTTCGCCGGTACGTGTTTCCGCAGCTCGGCGGAAAGCAGGTCGACCAAATAAGCACTTCGGACGTTGCGGCTGTTCTGATGCCCATTTGGCACGAAAAGCATCAGACAGCTAGACGGGTGCGTCAGAGGATCGGCGCAGTAATGAAGTGGTCCGTCGGGCGAGGACACAGACAGGACAATCCTGCCGGGGAAGCCATCGATGCGGTGCTTCCGAGGCATGAAAGCACCCGTCGTCACCAACGGGCGTTGCCGTATGCAGAAGTCGCCGGCGCAATCCAGTCTGTGCGGCGCTCGGCCGCTGCGAGCCCAATCAAGCTTGCGTTCGAATTCCTGGTTCTAACAGCGCGAAATTTGGGAGAGGTTCGACCCGCCCGCTGGGATGAATTCGACTTCGAGGGCGCAGAATGGTCAATTCCTGACATGAGGATTGCAGCCAAACAGAAATATCGGGTGCCGCTGTCTACCCGCGCAATGGAGGTCTTGGCGAAGGCGCGCGAGAACTCCGATACGTCAGGTCTTGTCTTCCCTTCCCCAACCGGGCGACCGCTATCGGACTCGAGGTTAAGCGAATTGTGTCGTGAACTCAAGATTCAAGCCGTGCCGAATGGGTTCCGGTTGAGCTTTCGGGCCTGGGCAATGGAACAGGCGAACGTACCGTATGCGGTCGTGGAAGTGGCGCTCGCGCGCACTGCGAAGAGCGAAGCTAAAGCGAGGGACATGCACTTGGACTTATTTCACAGGTGGCGGGAACTCATGAACGATTGGGCAGATTATCTCGTATCCGCTTGACAGAATTGTAACCAGGGGTTACCATGAAAGTATGGTTACCGGAGGTTACAAAATGACAGCGCCAATCACGCCGCAGATTCTTCGCTTGCCCGAGGTCGTGACGATTACTCGGATTTCAAAGGCCACCATCTACAGGCTACTCAACAGGGATGGCTTCCCTCGCCCGATCAAACTCGGCGAACGCTGCGTGGGGTGGCACAAGGACGAAGTCGAAAGCTGGCTTGAATCACGTGAACGAGCAGGGAGCGATTACATGACAAGCGCTATTGGTAAATCGTCTTCGCCCAACTCACTTCGAACTGAATGGTTCCCAGGGCGGCGTCAATCCGTGTCCGGTGCAACACGATCTCTGTGAAGCAAACGATCCGAGAACTAGCATTCGGTTGCTTTTGCGGGTCTTACGCCACCTTGACACCATTGGCAACCTATGGTTACCGTAATTGCAGGTATCGGACCCATGGCGCGGCATTCAAGAAAACCAGCAGACAGCAGGGGGCGGCTTGTGCGCGTCAAGAATTGGCAGGCGGTTGAGGTCGTTCGCGGGGAACTTGAGCGCAAGACTGGGCGTCCAGTCACCGATGGCGCTGCTGTGGATCACGCACTGGTCCAGGCTGCCAAGTATGTGACAAGCGGAACGATCATTACGGACGAAATGGCAACTACGCTTGTTTATCACGTCGTCCGCGCCGTCACAGCGTTGCTGCCGGAAGGAGGAAATCCTGAAGTCACGTGGGTCCCTCGCGACGGTGACGAAGCTGGCGAACTGGTGTTGCGATATGGAGACAGACAGCACACTCTAGGGCCGTTGCCACATTTCAATACGTTTATCAATGGCTTACGCAATGTTGAAACAACGATTGGGGCGACTCAAGCTGGAAACTGATCGACCTCCGAATAAGATCCACTTGTCTTATCCGTCCACGTAGCTGGGTGCGTCTCAGCGAGGAGCACGCGCGATACAGCTATCGGAGACGCAAAGGCCTATCCGAAGGCTGCCGTCACCCATGGCTCACCGTCTGCGGGGAACCAAGTTCAGTCACGGGAAGATCTAGATTCTACCGAGCGCATCGAAGAGGCCAGGGCCGACTACGAATAGCCATTTGTCTGGATACGATGCAAGACTTAGCCCAATCCGCTAAGCCACACTCCGGACCACTCGGCATCGACGACGATCTCTACGGCCAAACCAAGGTATGTCTGGCTTGTCACAAACCGAGTATTCGCTAGACGGCGAAAGTTTTGATGATTAACTTGAGAACATTTGCTCAGGTCAGTAATCTAAAGCTATTGGTATGTTCCATCGGCCGCATGTTTCGGAACTCGTCAAGCGAATGCGAGAGAAGCCAAGATGGATTATATACGTCACCGGACCTCGACAGACGGGGAAGACAACAGGACTATTCAGTTGTTTGAATTCAGGGTGGCAGACAGTCGTGGCAAGGGGCTGTGCGAGCCTGTCCGCTAGGCACGGCGATTCTCGGTTCCCGTCTTTGCGACCCGCCAGGGCTGCACATTTCGTTCTCGATCTGTCACCGTGGGTCGGATGGAGCCGTTGCTGACGCCAGGCCGCGTTCCGGACCTGCGCGCCGTCGCGGTGCGCCCGACCTGCGGTGCGCAGGAGCACCGGCTCTGGGACCGTCTGGTCGGGGCTCATCACTACCTGGGGTTTGGGGGCCTGTTCGGCAAGGGCTTGCGGCATGTGGCGACGCTGGGCCCGGCCTGGGTGGCGCTGGTGGGCTGGCAGGCGGCCGCGCTCAAGCTGACGGCGCGGGACCGCTGGATCGGCTGGACGCTGGAGCAGCAGTTGCGGCGCCTGCATCTGGTGGCGCAGAACGCGCGCTTCGTGCTCCTGCCGGCCTTCCAGGGGGTGCCCAACCTGGCCTCGCGGGTGCTGGGGCTGAGCCTGCGGCGGCTGGCCGGGGACATGCAGCGGGAGCCTGGCTATGGCGTCTTGCTCGCGGAGTCGTTCGTGGACCGGGCGCGGTTCGCGGGCACCTGCTAGCGGGCGGCGAACTGGCGCTCGCTGGGCTTCACCGGCGGCTACGCACGCCAGCCGGGCGCGGTGCCGGAGTGGCGCCATCACGGCCAGCCCAAGGAGGTGCTGGTGTACGCATTGGAAGCGGATGCGAGGGCGGCCCTGGGCCAGCCCGAGGAGGACCCGGCCTGGCAGGGCCCGGAGCGGACCGCGCCGCCGCCTGCGCCGGAGCTGCGCAGCATGTTCGACTGCCTGGGCGAGGTGGAGGACTACCGTTGCGCCCGGGGCCAGCGCTACCGCCTGCGCACGGTGCTGGTGCTGGCCATGGCCGCCCGGCTGGCCGGCTACCGCGGCGTGACCGCGTGCGCCCAGTTCGCGGCCCTGCTGGACCCGTCGCAACGCGCGGCGGTGGGCTGTTTCTACAGTCCCAGCCGGCACTGCTACACGACCCCGTCGAGCGCGACGTTCCACAACATCCTGGCCGCCCTGCCGCCGCAGACACTGGCGCACGCGGTGGCGGCGTGGACGCGGCAGCAGAGCGGGCAAGTCCCGCTAGATGAGGAGGATACGGCCTCGCAGAAGGAGGCTGGGGAGGCCCCTCGGCCAGGGCTCCTGCCGGGCCTCTCGATGGACGGGAAAGAGGTCCGCGGCGCCTCCAAGCAGACGGCGGACGGCCGTCGCATGCTGGTCGCGGCCGTGGAGCACTCCAGCGGCCTGGTGCTGGGACAGGTCGAGGTCGACTCCAAGACCAACGCGATCCCGGCCGTGCGCGAGCGGGCCGGGGAGCTGGACCTGGCCGGGCGCATCGTCACCCTCGACGCGCTGCACGTCCAGCACAAGACGGCGCGCGGCCTGCTCGAGGACGGCGCGGCTCACTACCTGGTCACGGCCGTCAAGGAGAACCAGCCGACGCTGCTGGACGACCTCCAGCACATGCTGTTCGAGGATTGTCCCGGCCACCAGACCCTCGACAAAGAGCACGGCCGCAGCGACCGCCGCCGCTACTGGGTCAAGGATCTCAGCGACCCGGACTGGAACGGCTATGCCGCCCTGTACGGCCGCCAGCAGGCCCTCCGCATCGAGCGCGAGCGGCATGTGCTCAAGACCGGCGAGACCAGCACCGAAGTGAGCTACGCGCTGACCTCGCTGACGGCGGAGCAGGCCACGCCCGCGCAGCTGGCGGTGCGGATCCGCAACCACTGGCACAGCGAGAACCGCCTGCACTACGTGCGGGACTTCCCCTACGACGAGGATCGCTGCCGGGTCTGGGTGCGCGACCTGCCGCGCCATCTCGCCTGCCTGACCAACGCGGCGCTCTCGATCATCCGCTGCCAGTCCGGGTTCCGCTGGCTGCCGCAGGCCAACCGCCATGACGCGGCCCGCCCGCAGGAGGCGCTCGACCTGCTGCTGGCCCCGCCCCGGCGCTAGCCCGGGCCGCTCGCCCGCCCGCGAGCAGGGCTCCGCCTGGCCAGGCGGAACAGTACCGCTGTGTCGGCGCTTGCGACCCAGCCGGTCGACGACGCCCGGATCCCTCGTGGTAGGCCCTCGGGCCGCGCCCAGCGACTGCACAGGACGTCGAAGCAGGCATCAACCTCACCGAAACCGCCTCAATCAGGACAAAAAAATGTGCCTGGGGAAGACAACCGCCGTTCGCCAAGCGTTGGGCGAGGTCGGCATTCCCAGCAGGTACCTCTCCGCGGACAGAGGCGAACCAACTGCGTTTGCCCGAATGCCGCCGCAGCCACCGATTGGTGACGACGATGTTGCACCCTCGTCACTGAGGGATCGCTCTTGGATAGTTCGAAACTGGCAGCGCAGCCGGATCGACGCCAGAAGGTCGAAGAGAGGTTTTGTGCTTGTGCTGGACGAGATTCAAAAAATTCCGGACTGGTCCGAAATAGTCAAGGGACTCTGGGATGCGGATCGCCACGAAGCGCTGCCTCTAAGTGTCGTAATCCTGGGTTCGGCACACCTCCGGTTGCAATCCGGTCTTCGCGAGAGCCTCGCTGGTCGCTTCGAACCGTTGCGGTTCACGCACTGGTCGCTAAACGAAATGTCCGAGGCGTTTGGATTCGATACGGACCGGTACGTGTACTTCGGAGGCAGCCCCGGTGCAGCCGAATTGGTTCACGACGAAGATCGCTGGCGCCGGTACGTGCTGAGCTCACTGGTGGAGTCAGCCATCGAGCGGGACATCCTTGAAATGACACGGGTCCGAAAGCCCGCGCTCTTCAAGCAACTACTCGAGTTGGGATGCATGCTCTCAGGACAGGCGGTCTCATTCAACAAGATGCTAGGGCAGTTGCAGGACGCCGGAAACACGACCACTTTGGCCGGCTACGTCGAGCTTCTGTCAACGGCTGGCTTGCTGGCCGGCATCGAAAAGTACTCGGGAAGTCCGATCTTGAGAAAGGCTTCCAGCCCCAAGCTAAACGTGTACAACACTGCATTTCTATCCGCGTTTTCGGATTACGGGTTCGCCGAAGCGAGGGCCGATAGAGCGTTCTGGGGACGCCTGGTCGAAAGCGCCGTCGGAGCCCATCTCCTGAATTCGAGAACCGGCAACATGCGCGTCCACTACTGGCGGAAAGGTGATTCCGAGGTTGATTTCGTGCTTCGCAGCGGAGCGAAGTTGGTCGCCATCGAGGTGAAGAGCGGGGCGCGTCGACGCAGTGCACGGGGTATGAGGGACTTTTCAAACGAGTATTCGCCGCGGAGGTGCCTTGTCGTCGGAGCCGACGGAATCGGTCTGTCCGATTTCCTTTCCGTCCCGGCCAGGCACTGGTTTGGAGTCACATGACCAGCATCGTCGCCCGGACTTGCACGGAATTCGAAGTGGATCGCCCGCCCGGGCGTGTCAAGCCGTTCAGTTTGGACGAATTGAGAGATGTCGGGGCCTACGTCTTGGTGGGTGCGCCGGGTGCTGGAAAGACGACTCTGTTCATGCGGGAGGCTAGCGAAACGGGCGGCGTCTTCGAATCGGCCCGTGACTTCATGACCCTTCGGAATCGTCCCGAATGGCGGGAGAGAACTCTGTTCATCGATGCGTTAGACGAGCAGCGCACCGGATCGTCCGACCCCACGCCTCCGCTGGACAGCATCCGTTCCAAATTGGACGAACTCGACCGGCCCAGCTTTCGCATTTCCTGCCGAGATGCGGACTGGCTCGGAACCAGCGATCGGGATCACTTGAAGCAGGTGTCACCGGACGGTTCCGTCCGCGTGTTTCATTTGGATCCCTTGGATCAAGATGGGGTCCTTGGCATCCTTGCCGAAATCTTGCGGACTGGAACCACAGAGCGGTTTGTTAGGGAGGCGCGCGACAGAGGAATCGAACGCCTGCTCGAAAACCCCCTGACACTGAAGCTGCTCGCACGCGCCACCGAGTCAGGCGGATGGCCTTTGTTCAGGGCGGAGACGTACCTGAGGGCATGCGCGAGCCTGGCGCAAGAGCACAACACCGAACACCAAGCCAAGAGCACCGACCGACCTGGCGAGGAGGCATTGCTGGAAGCGACAGGAAACCTCTGCGCGATTCAGATATTGACAGGGAGGGACGGCTTCTCCCGCAGACCTGCGGAGGACAGCGGGAGGTACATCCCCTGGACCGATGCCGCAACCTACTCCCTGCAATCGCGAGTTTTCGAATCGATTGGGGCCGACCGCATGGCACCGGTCCACAGGCATGTCGCAGAGTTTCTCGCGGGACGCTACCTGGCAAACAAGGTGAGCACGGGCACGCCCGTGAGCCGTGTTCTCGCACTCGCCACCGGCTATGACGGCCATGTCGTGACGGACCTTCAAGGGACTACGGCGTGGCTCGCTGCTCACTGCAAGGAGAGCAGAGCGCCGGTGATGGAACGAGATCCGGTTGGGACTCTTCTTTACGGGGATATTTCCGGGTTCTCGATCGAGGAGAAGATTTCGCTCGTTTGGGCCATGGCACGGCACTTGGAACGGCACACCGGGCTTGAGGATCTGTTCCACAGCCGGAATTCCCGCCTGGGAGATCTCGCGTCACCCGAAATGGCCGACTCGTTTAGAGACCTGCTAGGCGGATCGGATGAGGACAGCACCGATCGCCGGGCAATTCTGGTCGTCCTGAGAGCGCTGCAGGTCGGTTCGGAAGTGCCCGGGCTGGCGGACGCCGCGCTGAAGCTTGTGCGGGAGCAGGGCCGTCACCCCCAGGTCAGGAGCGAAGCGCTGGATGCGTACGTTCGGCAGGGAAGGAGCATTGAGAGCCACGCAAGCGTATTGCTGCGGTTGCTGGAAGACGTGTGGCAGGGAAGAGTACCGGACTCTGAAGACGAGCTGCTCGGGCAACTCTTGGCGGCCCTGTACCCAGAGCCCTTGGGTGCCGCGCAAGCTGTTTCCTATTTGAGATCGCCCAGGAACCGTCGACTCGGTGGCGCGTACTGGCGATTCTGGAACTTCCGCATTGCCGAAGAAACTGACATGCAGCGGATCGCGGAACTGCTCGATGCTTTCGTGGATAAGGCAGCGAGCATCCGCAGCGAATTCGAAGGACGCTGGTTCGAGCGCTTCGGGCCGGTAGTGTCCACTATTCGACACCTGCCCCCGTCTCTCTTAGCTCGCTACCTGGAATCTCTCGACAGTGAGGCTGAGCCGTCTCGGCTTCGTGCTTGGCTAGAGGTAACTGCCCAGGTCGCTGATTTGGGAATTGACCGAGACGTTGGCCGCTCGGCTTGGAAGGCTTGATGGAGAGCGACGGTGACAGACGATTGGCAAGCGGCTGCTCGCTAAAGGCTCCGACCCAGTGGCGGGGTCATCGATACGCGTGTTCGGCGCCAGCGATTCTGGCTAACCGTCGGCAGTGACGGACGCGGGCCAGCCCCGGCAGGCCGCTACATGTTATAGTGGAAATGTTCCAGCAAGGCCGAGCCGGAAGCTAGCGCTTGCACGCTGTCGAATCCGGCATGACGATGCGTTCCGATCGCTTGCGGCTGGGCCTGCGCAAGAGACCCAGCGATGCCCCGGATGCCAGAGACGGCAGGCCGCCAAGGCGGCGGTGCCTCGGAGCTGATCGAGGAGTTGCGACAGCAACTCGCGGAGAGAGACCAGCAACTTGGGGAGAGAGACCAGCAACTCGCGCAGCTGGGGGCGGAAAACGCCTTGTTGCGGGAGCGTCTGGAGGAGCTGGAGCGGCGGCTGGGCCTGAACAGCCGCAACAGCAGCAAGCCGCCTGCGAGCGACGGGCTGGGCAAGCCGCAGGCTGGGAAGCGCACGCGGAGCTTGCGCGGCCGCTCCGGGAAGCAGTCCGGCGGGCAGGCGGGGCACCCGGGCGAGACGCTGTGCCGGACGGAGGCGCCGGACCGGATCGAGGAGCACGTCCCGCTGCGCTGCGCGGGCTGCTCGGTGCCCCTGGCGGCAGGCAGCGCAGTCGGGGAGCCGGTCACGCGGCAGGTCTTCGACCTGCCCGAGCCGCGGCCCTTGGAGGTGACCGAGCACCGCGCTCATGCCGGCCGCTGCGAGCACTGCGGAGCCGTGACGCGGGCTGCGTTCCCGGAGGGGGTGAGCGCGCCGGTGCAATACGGCCCGCGCATCGCCGCCACGGCGGTCTACCTGCAGAACGCGCATTTCCTGCCCGAGGAGCGTCTCTCGCAAGTGCTGAGCGATCTGTTCGGCGCTCCGCTGTGCCGCGCGACGCTGGCGGCGATGAGCCGCAAGGCAGCGGAGCGCTGGCGGGGCTTCGCCGGGCAGGTGCGGGAACGGATCGCGAGCGCGGCGGCGGTGAAGCATCTCGACGAGACCGGTTTCCGCGTCGGCGGGAGCACGCAATGGCTGCACGTGCTGAGCACGCCGCTGCTGACGTTCTACCGCGCCAGTGCCGGGCGGGGCGAGATGTTCGAGGGGCTTGCGGGCTGCCTCGTGCATGACCACTGGCAGTCGTACTTCACGCTGGAGGGCGTGGTGCACGCGATGTGCAACGCGCATCACCTGCGCGAGTTGCAAGCGCTGGTCGAGATCGAGAGGGAGGACTGGGCGGGACGGATGCAGCGCCTGCTGCGGCGGGCCCATCGCGCGATGCGGATCGCGCGGGGCCTGGAGATCGAGCTGCCGCAGTCCCTGCGGGAACGGATCGAGCGGCGCTACGACCGGTTGCTGGAGGAGGCGCTGGCCTTCCACGAGGCGCAGCCGCCGCTGCGCCAGCCCCAGCCCGGCCGGCGGGGGCGCAGCAAGCGCCGCCAGGGACACAACCTGGCCCTGCGGCTGCAGGGGCGCAAGGAGTCGGTGCTGCGTTTCCTGCGCGACCCCAAGGTGCCCTTCACGAACAACCTCGCCGAGCGCGACCTGCGCATGATGAAGCTGCGCATGAAGATCTCGGGCTGCTTCCGGTCCGCGCAGGGAGCGCGGGACTTCGCCACGCTGCGCAGTGTCCTGTCGACGGCCGGCAAGCAGGGCTGGAACCGCATCGAAGCCTTGCTGGCGCCCCCGGACGAACTGCTGGCCAAGCTGCCGATCTGACCGCTCCCGAACACGGCACGGGCGCAGTCCGGAGTCCCCGTCCCCACCGCAAGACCCGGGCGTGCGAGATCCGCCCAGCACCGGGCTTGTCGCCAACCCCGTGCTAGCCGTCTGTCCGGGGCGTTCTGCACCATCCTTTCGAGGCCGAGCGGCCAACATCCTGGCAAATGCCGACCAAGCACGGGACCTGGGCAGTTACGGCTAGAGCTGGTATCGGACGCCCGGTTGTTTCGCCTGCGGCCGGATGAGCGCCGAACCGTCCAGGAATGGCTCGCGGCCCGGCCCAGCATCGTGAAATCCGTCTTTCGGATCGTCGTTGAGCAAAGTGCGAGCGACGGGAGGTTCAAGCAGGTCGTTGACCGTGCAAAGCACCTACTGTTTGACTTGCCGTTTCCGCCGGATTTTGATCACTGGTGCCTGGACCAAAGCAGGCAGGAGACCGATGCATGCGTGGCTCGCGTCTTCAGAGAGAGCGCCTGCACAATTCGCCGCAGAAACCCATCGAATTCAGGTCCCGGGGTGATCGTCTCGCCAAGCGACGAGCGGGATGCCGCCTCCGAGCGCGAGCACGAAGAATTGCTGGTTGGCGGAGTTCCGGTCGAGCGACCCGTTCCGCCTTCCCCAGAGGACGTGTCCGATCCGGCAGACGTTCCGAAGCGGGAATGGCGATCTCGCACTCGAGAGAATCTTGGATTGCTCCGCGAGAATCGCTGCCAGCCAGCCTTTCTGGAGGGTCTGGCCGAAGTCTACTTTGGCAACGACGACATCACTGAGGGTGCCGGTCCGCTGGAACGGCTATTCGATCTATTGGGGGACCGGAAACTGGTTGAAGCAGCGCTTGCCGGCTTCCGGGGAACTGTAGGTCGCGACGACATCCCGACTGAGCGAGAGGTATTGCGGCTTCATAGCCAGGACCGATGGCATCGATTGGCGTTGCCTTTCCTGGCGGGAATGGAGGAAATCGAAAGAGTTTCAGGCAACGTCATCGAAATCCTCGGCAAGCCGGGGCTACACCTCTCGCTGGCTTTCCACTACACAACGCGCCGACAGCATCCGGCTCCGCACGAGATCGAGCCATCGGAAAGCGTCGAAACCGCGCTGCCGGGGTGGTTCCTGCAACTGATCGAGTCCGACCCGGGTCTCGTTGCGGATGTCTTGGTCAGAACCGTGCGATCGGAGGTCCGGAAGGGCTGGACACTGTACGGCGAACTCCTGAATCTCTTGCAGGAAGGAGTCTATTCGGAAGTCGCTCGCCTTGCATCCGTGCGTCTGCTGAAGCTGATTCCGGTCCGGTGCACGGCACCCCAACTCGACGGGCTTGAACTGATCCTGAAGGCAGCGTTGCTGCACTGCGAAAAGAAGGAATTGCAGGCATTGGTCCGGGAGAAGCTAGGGCGAAGCAGCATAACTGTGGGGCAAAGGGTGTATTGGCTCGCGGCCGGTCTCTTTCTTGACCCCCTCCGGTATCGGCAACGCCTCGAGCAATATGTCTCCTTCGACGAAGAGCGGATCAGGCATCTTATGGAATTCATGGCAGGGGATTCGTCGAATTCGGATCGCTCGCTTTCCATCCAGTCACTTGACGTTCAGTCGCTTGAAGCGCTGATTGCGCGTGGCGGCATCCTCCACAGGCCGCTCAGCCAGCACACTCAAGCGGTCCGGGCTTCGGTCTTGCTCCAAGGCCTCGTCGAACAGCTCGGGAATGACCCGGCGCCGGAGGCTACGGAAGCCTTCGAGCGGCTCTTGCGGGCACCCCGTCTCGAGCCTTGGCACCCTCCTCTCCTGTACTGGCAGCGCCGCCAAGCAGAGATTCGCCGGAACGCCTCATTTATCTTTCCGTCCATCGAGCAAGTGCGCCAAACGCTTGACAACTACCGACCTGCAAGCGCGGCGGATCTCGCGGCTCTGACGACTGACCTTCTTGGCGGGCTCGCACGGGAAATCAGGGATGGAAGTGCGTCGCTCTGGAAGCAATTCTGGAACACGGACAATCGCGGTGCCCCTACGACGCCTAAACATGAAGACCGTTGTCGGGATCTCCTGCTTAAGTTCCTGAGGGATCGCGGCCTAGATCGGCTCGGTGTCGAGTCGCAACAGGAAGTCCACTATGCCGACGATAAGCGGGCGGACATACGAGTTTCCTTCGGAGGCTTCAATATCCCAATCGAAATCAAGAAGAGCATGCATCGTGAGCTCTGGTCGGCGATACGGAATCAGCTGGTCAGGAAGTACACCCGCGATCCAGGATCGGAGGGCTACGGAGTCTACGTGGTTCTTTGGTTCGGCGTTCAGGACGTTCCGACACCTCCGAGCGGGCCCCGCCCTCAAAACGCTCTCGAGCTACGAGAGAGGCTGCGAGACGGCTTGGAGGCTGACGAGCGGTTGAAGATATCGATCGTAGTAATCGATGGCGCGAATTCCGATATCGGTCAGCCAGCGGCCAACTAATTGCCTGAACCTGACAAGTACGTGACAATGAATTGGCGAAAGCCTGCACGATGCGGGATCAACACTGGCACCCTGGGGTGTTCGACTGCGCCGGGCAAGACCGCGCCTTGTGTGTGCGAGACCCGTTTGGCAAATCCCTCGCCACGAAATGAGAGTCCTCCGCATACACGATCTCCGCTTCGGTTATTCGAGAGGTGGCTCAGTCGCAACCCGGCACTGCAGGAGCGAGATGGCGACAATTGAGGCCGTAGGCCTGCAGCGCTGAGCAGCCGGGGCAGGAGATCGAAATCTAAGAAAGGACTTACATCATGGGCGTTCGACAGCCGCGTTACAGCAAGGAAGAATTCGCTCAACGTGGTCAGGAGATCTACGAAAAGCGGGTAAGGCCGCAGGTGGAAGAAGGAAACAGCGGCAGGATCGTAGCAATAGACATTGAGACCGGAGAGTTCGAGATGGGAGAGGATACGCTTGCCGCCTCCGGTCAGCTCTTGGCACGGTGTCCAAGTGCACAGCCGTGGGTGGTGCGTATCGGGCACCGCGCGGTGCAACGCTTTGGCCACTCTCATGCGCGGAGCGCAACATGATCGAAGGTACGGTGAATGAAAGTCTCGAGGTGACCATCAGCTTGACACTTCACAGCATTTCTGGGGAAGAACATGGCATTGAGGCCATCGTCGATACCGGTTTCACAGGTCATCTGACTCTCCCGATTGAATTGGTCGAAGGCATGGCCTTGCCTTGGCTAAGTCGTGGCCATGCCCTGCTGGCGGACGGTAGCCTTCATGTGTTCGACGTGTACATCGGCACACTGACATGGAACGGGCAGGTCCGTACCGTAGAAGTCGACGAGGCCGAAACTGACCCGCTCGTGGGAATGGAGCTGCTCAGGGATCACAGCCTGAGCGTGGATGTGGTTGAGTATGGACTGGTAAGGATCGAGGCGTTGGCATGATTGAGGTGGTCGCGGTTGTTTAGACAGCCGGTCGGTGATTTTTCTCACGCATGTCCCAGTTACAAACTACAGGCGAAATACGGCCTACCGTGGGAAGCCATGCTGACTGGTATACTCCGCCTCAGATCGACAGCCAACTCACAGCTGTTGCACTACCCGCGAGTCTCCGTGCACAACGACCAACTAACTGCTGCATTCGTCAACACTGTCAAACCGGCTTCCGGCGTCAAGACCTTGGGTGGCGGGCGCCACGGTTACGGCTTTGCTTTAACCGTGCGCCCGAGCGGCGTGAAGTACCGGTACCGACACCTCTACATCAACCGAGACGCGACTCAGCCCGGTGGCCGTCTAGTGCTTGGCGCGTTCAAAGTGGCCGAACGAGAACGACTCCACACCATTCCCTGCTCCATCCGCGACGCCGTACGCCCATTAAGCCTGACCGCCACGCAATGACGGGAATCCTCGCCGCCCTTCGCCAGGACAACTTCACCTGCTACGGCCCTGCCAGCGTCGACGACATCGACCTTTCATCCGTTCCCGACGACCGCGACACCCGACCCCCACGCGGCAAGTTCCTCGAGATACCGCGACCCAGCGGGCGCTTTCTACCGGTTCCGGCGATCGCCGACAACGACCCCCTGCTCTTCCGTTTTTTTGTCGACGGCTCCCAGCGCATCACGAACGCCGGCTACATCGTGGATACCAAGAATCGCTACCTTCCACTGCTTCAGACTTCCTTACATCGGCCGAGATGGCCAGACAGGGTAGGTCAGCCTAAGTTCCTACGGTTCATAGAGTTTTAGTCGTTTCCGAAGTGCCAATTGGGGTTGCGCCGGACCCGCTGTGACTGTTATAATATGTCCATGGAAAGCCCGAGCGAGGCCCTGCCGCGACCCACCGGACTGCCCGCGGCCCTGTCCCTGCAGCCGCCGGAGGCGACCGCTGTCAACGCGCAGCTGAGCTTCCTGGAGGACAGCGGCCAGGTGTATTGGTTCCTGTACCTGCAAGTGTGCGACTGCTACCTGCAAGGCGATCGCCCGGCGCGCGCGCGCTGCCTGGCGCGCTTCCTGACGTGGGGCGTGGCGACAGCGGCGGAATTGGCGCAGGCGCTCGGGATCAGCGCGCGCACGGTGACGCGCGCGCGGCTGCGGATGCAGCGGGAGGGGGAGGCGAGCTTCGGGCGGCCGCGCCAGCGGCGGCGGCGGCACGGGATCGAGGACCCGGCGGTGCTGGCGCGGGCGGCGGAGCTGCTGCAAGGGGGCGCGAGCCTGCGTGGCGTGGCGCGGGAGTTGGAGCTGTGCTTCGAGACGCTGCGCCAGTACAAGCGCGAGGGCTTGCTGCCGGGAATCGCGGCGCAGCGCGAGAGCGGGCGGGCAGTGGGCGCCGAAGCGGCCGCGGGAGCGGGCCTCTCCGAGACGGCCGGAAACTTGGCGGCGGACGTTCCCGAGGCTGCTGGCGCGGGTCTGGAATCCGGCGGGGCGCTCGGCGCGAGCGGCGCGGGAATTCCCGCCGAGCCGGCCGCGGGCAGCCCGCCCGGCAGCGTGGACAAGGCCGGCCGCAACCGGCGCGACGCGGCCGCTGCGATGGGCCGGGCGGCGCGGGACGTTGGCGGGCGCGTCGCGGCCAGCCTCGGCCTGCTGGCCGAGCGGCTGCCAAGCTTCGAAGCCACCGCGACCGTTGCCAACGGTGGCGTGCTGACGGCCGTCCCGGCGCTGTTGCAGGCCGGCCTGCTGCGCCATGCCAGCCTGCTGCACATTCCGCCCGGCTTCTACGGCCTGCGCTCCGTGCTGCTGCTGCTGGCCTTCATGTTCCTGGCGCGCGTGCGCAACGCCGAGCGCCTGCGCTACGAGCAGCCCGGCGAATGGGGCGCCCTGCTGGGCCTGGACCGCTGCCCCGAGGCGCGCACCTTGCGGCGCAAGCTGGACCAGTTGGCCGCCGACCCCGAGGCGCTGCACGCCTGGCGCGCGGCCCTGGCCGGGCAGTGGGCCGCGGACGATCCCGCCACCGCCGCCACGCTGTTCGTCGATGGCCATGTCAAGCTCTACAGCGGCAAGGCCAACCTGCCCAAGCACTTCGTCGCGCGCCAGAAACTGCAGCTGCCGGCCGCGGCCGGCTACTGGCTCAACGCGCTCGGCGGCGCGCCCCTGCTGTGCATCCACAAGCAGGTCGATCCGAAAATGGTGGCCGAGATCCGCCACGGCATCGTGCCGCAACTGGAGGCGCTCGGCCTGCTGGCGCCCGCCGCGGGCGCGGCGGCGGAGCCTCACCTGACGCTGGTGTTCGACCGCGAAGGCTGGAGCCCGCAGCTGTTCCGCTGGCTGGCCGCCAAGGGCATCGCCTGCATCACCTGGCGCAAGGGCGCGCAGACGGAGCGCTGGCCCGACAGCGAGTTCCGCCCGGAGCGCGTCACCGTGCGCTCGCCCTTGGGCGCGGCGACGCTCGAGGCGCAGGTCGCCGAGCGCAAGGCGCCCCTGCTGCCGGGCTGCGAGGCGCGCGAGGTGCGCTTCTGGATCGACCGGCGCCTGCAGCCGCCGGGCAAGAGCGGCCAGCCGCGCGAGCCCGTGCCCGCCGCGGGCCGACCCGCCGCCGGCCAACGCCAACCGTCGGTCATCACCACGCACCCGAGCCTGTCGGCGGCGCAGGTCGCCGGGCTCATGCGCTCGCGCTGGGCCCAGGAGAACGTCTTCAAGTACCTCAAGGAGGAGTTCGGCCTGGATGCGCTGCCGCAGCGCGGGCTGCTGCCCGTCGAGCCGCACACGCGGGTGGTCAACCCCGCCTGGCGGCTGATCCGCAAGGCCCTCGACAAGCTCCGCAACAAGGTCGGCAACCTGCGCCGCAAGCTGGCCCGCGAAAAGGCCCGGCCCAGTGCCGGACACGCCGACAAAGTCCGCGCGCTGCACTCCGAGATCGACGCGACCGACCGCTGCATCGAGGGCCTGGAGCATGCGGCCCGGCACGCCGACGAGCACGTGCCGGCGGGCGAGCTGTCCCCGGAGGAGCGCCTCATGGCCCTGCCCGAGCCGCTGCGCAACCTGCTCGACTCCCTGCGCATGATCGCCTACCGGGCCGAAACCGCGATGGCCGTCGCGGTCGCCCCCGAACTCGGCAAGCCCGAAAACGCCCGCGCGCTGCTGCAGGCGCTGTTCCGCAGCGACGCCAACCTGGTCCCCGATATCCGTGCCGGCACGCTCACTGTGCAGCTACTGCATCTGGCGAGCCGCTCCCAGGACGCCGCCCTGGGCCCGCTGCTCCGCGAACTCAATCAAACGCGCACCGCGTTTCCCGGCACCTCGCTGCGACTCGTCTACGAACTCCTGCCCGACGACCATCCTACGAGCGCTGCTCCCCGCCCGCAACTCGCTGTCTAGCCGGAAAACCGCGACACCTCATTCTGGTCAGATGTCAGGAAGTCTGTGCTTATCGCCCAAATCGGCGTAGCAAGCAGCGAACTGCACGATTCGCGCCTGCGGATCAAGCACTACGACGCGACCAACACTCTCTTTTTTCCCGACTCGTTTTCCTCCGAAGATCTCGCCGCCGCCGAAACCATTGCCTGCCGTGCCGCCAGGACCTCGCGCCTCCCCCTGGACCTCTCTTTTGACCACTACGAAGTTGACGAAACTGACGACAGATCCCCCGTGGATCGTGCGCGTGCGCGAGTGCTCCAGAAGTTACACAGCATGGAAGTCGACCGCATTGTCAAACTGGCCAAAGCCGGCGACATCTCCCGCAACGCGCTCCTCCTCATCGACGGTTCCATCGAGTTCTACGTCGACATGGACCGCCACAAGGAGGCGTTCCGCAACGTCGTCGGCGTCGCAAAGTCCTTCGACCTGCACCGACCCTATCTCACCGGCAGCGGCGCTGAACGGGTCGGCGCCGTGATCTCGCGCCTGCCAGCTGGCCATCGGACTCCGGCCCGTGGAACGCCCCACCGCAATCTCACCATCGCGTCCTGGTACCTGCGGCTGCACGGACGAAGTCGGATGGCGAGCCTTGAGTACCCGGACGGCGTCGTCAAGATCGAGGTCTTTCCGGACGAGCCCTCGGCCGAGTCGCCCAAGATGGATGCTTCACGGTGCAACCGGTTGAGCGAACACGTTCGCGCCCTCCGCGCTCCCGCCACCCCCAACACCGACGCCCGCTGGGCAAGCCACCTCTATCCCGTGCACCTTACCGAGCGCTACATCAGGACACAGTTCCGCAAAGACCAGAGTATTCGCGCATGCCTCTGACACTGCACTCCCGTACCACCTCCGGACGCCCCCTATGAGCACCAACTCCCCAATAGGTCGCGTCGTAGCGACAGAGAACCACCCGACGTCAACCGGTTCCTTCCGATTCTGGCTGACCGCTGGCATCAATCTCAAGCCGTTCGACTTCGTCCAGGTTCTGCCCCCCGAGCGCGGGGACCCTGACATCGGACGCTTTTACGCGATCATCGACGAAATCCACCAGGTCTCCGACGAACCAAGCCCGCTGAGCGGCTTCATATCTTCCGACTTCGGAAATTCCTCCCAGTCCCCCCGCGTCGGCCGCGTCGTCACCACATACGCGGACGCCACCGTGTTGTACAACACCAACGACATCGAAATGCCCGTGCCCCACGGCTCCCCCGTCCATTGGCCGGACGAAGACGGTGTCCGCAAGGCCCTCGGTATCGACGAGTACCACCGCAACACGCCCGCTGGCTACATCACAATGTCCGGCCCGGACGACAGCAGCATCGTTATCAGCGTCGATATGGATGCCGACTATCTCATCGGCCCAGAAGGCGCCCACCTCAACATCTCCGGGATCTCAGGCCTCGCAACCAAGACCTCCTACGCCATGTTCATCCTGTCCGCAATCCAGCAGCAGGCCGAGAACTGGTCCGGCAGCAAGCCCGCCTTCGTCGTACTGAACGTCAAAGGCTCCGACCTCCTCCATCTGCACGAACCCGCCCCGGACATAAGCGACCAGACCCGACGCGACTGGACGAGATGCGGCCTGACGTGCGAGCCCCTTGCCGACGTAACGTACTTCTACCCCTATTCGGCCAACGAGCCTGCCAGGAGTCAGACCTCGCTGACCCGCGACGAGGTCGACGCCAACGTCAGTGCCGGTCGCGGCTACCGCTACTTCTACGATGTCGAGAACGCCGTTGAACGCCTGCACCTACTCTTCGAGGACATGGACGACCCTGCCCAGACACTGGTCAGCTGCGTCGAACACTGCAGGGAGCGGGTTAGCGGAGACGCCCCTTGGAGCACGCTTCGCAGCAATGTCACCACTTGGGCGAAGGAATCGCCCGACAAGACCAAGATAC
Source organism: Bryobacterales bacterium (assembly GCA_965218615.1). GTDB lineage: Bacteria > Acidobacteriota > Terriglobia > Bryobacterales > UBA6623 > VXMF01. The sequence continues at coordinate 1,441,449 of CBDCLH010000008.1, read as the reverse complement.
CGGTCGTTTCCTGGCGCCGCTTTCACCGTCTGTTTGGTCAGCGCACGCGTAACGGCATGTTCACTGAGTTGGCACGACAGGCTGCCGACTACCGACAGGTGTGCCTGTCGGATAACCTTCGCCGCCTGCAACCCGGCGACGTTGCCGTCGTCGATATCGCCCAACTGCCCGACTACCTGCAGGCATTCGTTGTCGGCGACGTCATCTCTGCCCTGCGAGACCCACGGCTGCCCCAACCCGACGACGATGCAGAAGCTCAGGACACCGATCGTGGTACCGTCGTTCTTTTCGCAGACGAGCTGAACAAATTTGCGCCCAAGCACGGGGGGGCACGGTCCCTAACCGGACACCTCAGAGAAATCAGCGAACGCGGTCGCTCGGAGGGCATCATCCTCTTCGGTGCCGAACAGTTCCGCACCAGCGTCGACGACCGCGTCACCGGCAACTCCGGCACGCACGTCTTCGGCCGCACGACCGCGGTCGAGTCTCAAAAAGACTCGGAGATTAGATTGCGGCCCCAATCCAAGCGTGTCCCCTTCCTCCGCAAGGGCGAGCTCCTCGTCAGCCATACGCGATTCAGCGCGGGAACGCTCAAGCTCCGCTTCCCGCGCAACGCGTACCGCCCCGGATAGCCAATGGCCCTCCCCCCCCAAGCCCAACTCGGCGTTCACCTCCTCGAGACCATCACCCTCGGCATGTACAGCGAGCCGCTGCACTGCGTCCGCGAATACATCCAGAACGCATTCGACAGCATCCGTGCCGCACGCCGCCAGGGACTCCTAGCCCTCGACGCCGGTTGCATAGACGTCATCGTCGATCCCCACGCGAATGCACTCCGGATCCGCGACGACGGCACGGGGCTCAGCCCCGAAGAAGCCGTTGTCCGCCTCGTTGACATCGGCTACTCCGCCAAGGCCAACACCGCCGACCAGGCCGCTAACAACGCCGGCTTCCGTGGAATCGGCCGCATGGCCGGCATCAGCTACTGCGACCGGCTCGTCTTCGAGACAAGCGACGGCTGCGGCCGCACTTGCGTCGTAAAGTTCGACGCTCGGGCAATCAACCGATTGACCCGCCCCGGCCAAGCACCGACCACCATCGCCGACGCGATCAACAGCAACTGCACTGTCGAGGAACACCCGTCCGAGTCCAATGATAGGTTCCTGCAGGTCTCACTAGAGCAGGTCAGCAACCGGGCCGTACTTGATCTCGACGCGTTAGCCGTCTACCTCGAACAAAACGCCCCGGTGCGCCACGACCCCACAACGTGGAAGTTCCAGACCAAGATCCGCTCCTTCGCCGACAGCGCCGGATGCCCGGAGTCTCTTGATACCGTCTCGATCCGCATTCGCGGGCCCGACAGCGCCGTCCAGCGCGAAGTCTTCCGTCCATTCAAGGAGTCCTTCACCACTAGAGACGGCCGCGGACAGGCCCGTCGCCGTGTCGATGTCACCGATGTCGTCGCCCTCCCCAGGGGTGGCGACTACCAGGGCTGGTGGGGCTGGCTGGCGCAGCACCCGAAGCGGGGCGCCCTCGCAGACGTTCCGTTCGGCGGACTCCGCGTCCGCATGCACAACATCGCCATCGGCAACCACTCTCTGCTACAGGCGCTGTGGACCAGCCGTCCCCTCGCCCTATGGTGTTTTGGCGAAATCCACGTCGTCGATCCCGCGCTCGTGCCGAACTCCCAGCGGGACAACTTCGAACCTTCCCACGCCCTCTCGCGCCTCCACGAGCAGCTCGCGGACGAGATGCGTCGCATCGAGAAGGACATCCGAGACGAATCCAAGGATCGCAACACCTCCGTGCGGAAGATCACTCAGCGGGCGGAACATGCGACCAAACATGCCCGCCGTCGCCTTGAGGAAGGACTCACATCGCACAACGAGAAGACCCAGCTCATCGATACGCTGGAAAAGGAGGCAGACCGCCTCAATTCAACGATCCAAAGCCGCAACCGCACCGACGCCGAACGTATGCAAATCGAGCAAGCGCTCCTATCCGTCGAAGACCTCAAGAAGGCAATCAGCAAGGTTCGGCGCACCGACGCCGACGCATCAATGTCCCACCTCAACAAGCAGGCGCGCAACGCCGTCCGCACGGTCCTCGCTGTCGTCAAGGAGGCACTCGACGACGACAAACGCTTCGCCGTCATCGAACAGCGCGTCATGGCCGCGCTCCGGCCCGGAAGCCAGGAACGATGAGAATGCTCAGAGGGCCTCGGCCCCTCACAAGTCCGCTCCGCACCCAGCTATCCCGGACCCGCTAGCTCCACCATGCCCGGGAAGAACATCCTCCTGATCGAGCCAGGCTACCCGAACAAATACCCGCCGCTCGGCCTCATGAAGATCGCCGCGTACCACGGCCCCCACGGCCGCGACGACGACATCCTCTTCGTCAAGGGAGACACCCCCAAAGCCCTTGAGCGCGTCTGGGACCGCATTTATGTCACAACCCTGTTCAGCTTCGAATGGAAGCGAACGTCGGCGGCAATCGATTTCGCGCTCCGTGCCGCCCGCGGACAAGCCGAACGCGTCTTCGTTGGCGGCATCGCCGCCACTCTGATGTTCGACCAGTTCATCCGCGAGCCGCGCTGGGCAGGCGTCCGTTTCATCAAAGGTCTGCTTGACCAACCACCAGCGCTTTCTCTGCAGCTCGCCGCCGAGGACGGCGACTTCGGCGCCCACGACATCGCTGGCACACCCATCGAAGAGCTGGTCCCCGACTACGGAATCCTGGAACACACTCCCTACACCTATCCCGTAGGAGACGCCTACTTCGGCTACGCCTCGCGCGGCTGCGTGAGGAAGTGCTCGTTCTGCGGCGTCCCGAAACTGGAGGGAGGCCAGCGCGAGATGCCTCCCATCACCAACCTCGTCGTCGGGGTGGAGGAGCACTTCGGTCCCAAGAAGGACCTCATTCTGATGGACAACAATGTTGTCGCCAGCGCTCGCTACCAAGAAGTCGTTGCCGAAATCCGCGACCTCGGCTTCGAGCGCGGCGCGACGTTCGAGCGCGACGGCTCGCGTCGCGTCAAGCGCCGCGTCGACTTCAACCAAGGTGTCGACGCCCGCATCCTCGCCAAAACTCCCATGTACCTCCGTGAAATGGGGAAGATCTGCATCGACCCCCTGCGCATCGCCTTCGACCATGTCGGTATGCGCCGCGTGTACGAGCGTTCTGTGGAAATGGCCGCCGACTTTGGTCTGAGATCCCTGTCCAACTACATGCTCTACAACTTCATGGACACGCCGAGCGACCTCTACCAACGAATGAGCATCAACATCGAGCTCAACACGCGCCTGGGGGTGCGCATCTGGTCGTTCCCTATGCGCTATCTGCCCGTTACCATTAAGGACCGCTCGCACGTCGGCAAACACTGGAACCGCTACTACCTCAGGTCGTTTCAGATTATGCTTCAGGCCACCCACGGCGTTGTTTCCGGAAGCGACGAGTTCTTCCATAGAGCATTCGGCGACAGCTTCGAGGAGTTCGAACGCTTACTCGCCCTTCCCCACGCCTTCATCTTCCAACGCGACTTCTACGAGTTCGGAAGCGGCCGACCGCTACTTGACGAATACCACGCGCTCCTGCGACGCCTCGCTCCCGGCCAACGCGCCGAACTCATCGCTCTGCTCAGCGACACCCTGCGCACCCGACCCCGCCGCGAGGCATACCTCAAGCTCGTCTCCGACAAGTCCTTGAGCGCTGCGATGCGCGAACTCGCGCGCTTCCACGTGATCGATATCAATGCCGCCAAAGTGACCGACATCGCCCATGTGTTCCCTGAACTCACGCCCGACCACTTGCTCCCCGAACCCGACGTTGCCGTGGAGGACGCAGGCCTTTTCGAGCCTATCGACGAACCAGCCGGAGACCAGATCCCTGTCGGCCACATCGAAGCCGGTGCCGCCTGATGCCTAACTCTCCTGTCCTCGGCGGCGAGCTACTTCGTCTCGTCACCGCCGGTATGTACGACAACCCCCTCCTCCTCTATCGGGAGTACCTCCAGAACTCGGCGGACGCGATCGCCGCCCAACGTTCCGGCACCGGTTCCGTCCGCATCACGATTGACCCTCTGCGGTCCCGAATCACCATACTCGACGACGGCCCCGGTCTAGCACCCGCCGAAGCGGCTGAACGCCTGATTGACCTAGGCCGCAGCCCCAAGGATCCCTCCGTCGACCGCGGCTTCCGCGGCATCGGCCGACTCTCCGCACTCGCGTTCGCCGAACAGCTACATTTCACCACGCGCACGAGGGCAAACGACCCGCCCACCCGCGTGTCATGGAATGCCCGCGCGCTCGAGGCACTTGACCTTGCGAGGGTCGACGCCCGGACCGCGATCCAGGAGTCGACCACGACAACCCAGGTCTCCAGCGGCGAATGGCCGGAGCGCTTCTTTCAGGTCACCATCGACCGCGTCAAGCGCCATGCCGCCTCGACACTACTCAACGAGGACGCCGTCCGTAGCTACCTCGGGGAAGTCTGCCCCGTTCCCATGTCGACCCGCTTCCCGCTGGAGGTGAAGGTCCGCGAGTTCCTCACTCGCCACACCGACTACTTCGTCCTAGACATCCGCGTCAACGATAACCAACACCCCATCAAACGACCGTTCAAAGAGACTATTCCCCTAACTGAACAGTTCGGCGCCCCTTATGAAACCCTCGAAACTCGCATCATTCCCCGTCCCGACGCCGACGAACCCGCCGCCGTCCTGTGGCTCGCGCACACACCCTATGCCGGTTCCATCTCGCGACGCCTCGGCATACGCGGTCTTCGTGCGCGAGCAGGAAACCTGCAGATCGGCACGGACCGGGTCTTCGAGCACCTCTTTCTGGAACCGAGGTTCAATGGCTGGTGCGTCGGGGAAATCCACATTCTGGACAGCCGCATTGTCCCCAACGGCCGGCGCGACTATTTCGAGCCCGGGCCCCACCTGCGCAACCTCGAAAACCACATCGGCGCCGTCGCCCAACAAATCAGCTTGCGTTGCCGTCGCGCTTCATCCCAGCGCAACAAGCTCCGCAACATCAACGCGGCCATCCAGAGGCTCGAAGCCGCGCGCCACCTTGTCCGTTCCGGCTTGCTCCTCCCCGCCGATGCTATTGCGGTAGTAGAGCGGGAGCGGGTCCGGATTCCTGCAATCCGCCAAACTATCGCCCTCGTCCAAGCTGCCGAACGAGACGTCATTCGCCAGACATCGGTCCTTTGCGATCGTGAGTTCGACGGGCTTGCCGTCAACCCCAACCCGGCCCTCGGCACCGTTCCCCCCGCCTCCCTCGCAACCGTCCAAACCGCCTTCGGTACCATCGCCCGCCGCTTGCCGCCCGACTCCGCGCTCGTATTGATGGAGGCAATCCTCGAACACCTACGCGACGGCCACACCTCGGACCACGAAGTTCCCGGAGCTATTGACCCCTAACCTGACGGGACCCGATGATCCTCGCCAGAGCAGAGCGGCTGTCGCCGTCTGTCAGGACCCTGCGCCGTTATGCCGGAGCAACGCGTATGCGGCTGACGTTCGGTTTCGAGCGCACCGACGCTTGAGGGCTCAATCTCACGCATGCGCGAGTCACAAACGACAGGCGATACACGGCCTATCCGGAGTAGTTGGCTAGTCATCAACGCTCGGGATCTCTCACTGACCTATTCCGGATTCCGACCTTCTTGATAGCAGGCACATTTTTTTGTCCTGATTGAGGCGGTTTCGGTGAGGTTGATGCCTGCTTCGACGTCCTGTGCAGTCGCTGGGCGCGGCCCGAGGGCCTACCACGAGGGCCCCGGGCAGAGGGTCCGGGCGTCGTCGACCGGCTGGGTCGCAAGCGCCGACACAGCGGTACTGTTCCGCCTGGCCAGGCGGAGCCCTGCTCGCGGGCGGGTGAGCGGCCCGGGCTAGCGCCGGGGCGGGGTCAGCAGCAGGTCGAGCGCCTCCTGCGGGCGGGCCGCGTAATGGCGGTTGGCCTGCGGCACCCAGCGGAACCCGGACTGGCAGCGGATGAGCGAGAGCGCCGCGTTGGTCAGGCAGGCGAGATGGCGCGGCAGGTCGCGCACCCAGACCCGGCAGCGATCCTCGTCGTAGGTGAAGTCCCGCACGTAGTGCAGGCGGTTCTCGCTGTGCCAGTGGTTGCGGATCCGCGCCGCCAGCTGCGCGGGCGTGGCCTGCTCCGCCGTCAGCGAGGTCAGCGCGTAGCTCACTTCGATGCTGGTCTCGCCAGTCTTGAGCACATGCCGCTCGCGCTCGATGCGGAGGGCCTGCCGGCGGCCGTGCAGGTCGGCATAGCCGTTCCAGCGCGGGTCGCTGCGATCCTTGACCCAGTAGCGGCGGCGGTCGATGCGGCCGTGCTCTTTGTCGAGGGTCTGGTGGCCGGGACAATCCTCGAACAGCATGTGCTGGAGGTCGTCCAGCATCGTCGGCTGGTTCTCCTTGACGGCCGTGACCAGGTAGTGAGCCGCGCAGTCCTCGAGCAGGCCGCGCGCCGTCTTGTGCTGGACGTGCAGCGCGTCGAGGGTGACGGTGCGCCCGGCCAGGTCCAGCTCCCCGGCCAGCTCGCGCACGGCCGGGATCTCGTTGGTCTTGCTCGAGACCTCGACCTGTCCCAGCACCAGGCCGCTGGAGTGCTCCACGGCCGCGACCAGCATGCGACGGCCGTCCGGCGTCTGCTTGGAGGCGCCGCGGACATCCTTCCCGTCCATCGAGATGCCCGGCAGGAGCCCTGGCTGAGGGGCCTCCCCGGCCTCCTTCTGCGAGGCCGTATCCTCCTCATCTAGCGGGACTTGCTCGCTCTGCTGCCGCGTCCACGCCGCCACCGCGTGCTCCAGTGTCTCCGGCGGCAGGGCGGCCAGGATGTTGTGGAACGTCGCGATCGACGGGGTCGTGTAGCAGTGCCGGCTGGGACTGTAGAAACAGCCCACCGCCGCGCGTTGCGACGGGTCCAGCAGGGCCGCGAACTGGGCGCACGCGGTCACGCCGCGGTAGCCGGCCAGCCGCGCCGCCACGGCCAGCACCAGCACGGTCCGCAGGCGGTAGCGCTGGCCCCGGGCGCAGCGGTAGTCCTCCACCTCGCCCAGGCAGTCGAACAGGCTGCGCAGCTCCGGCGCAGGCGGCGGCGCGGTCCGCTCCGGGCCCTGCCAGGCCGGGTCCTCCTCGGGCTGGCCCAGGGCCGCCCTCGCATCCGCTTCCAATTCGGTAATTGCTCACCTTGGTGCCGTCCTAGCGTGACCGATCAGATTAGAAATTTGAAACAAAAGAGTATAAATATGTTATAGATGGGGTATGGGCGAGGCGAATTCGGATCTCGGTTCGGCGCTCGACTCCGGGAAGAGCGCCCTTGTCGTTGACCTGCGAGCGAGGGTTGCGGAGTTGACCGCAACGATCACGGAGTTGGCGGCGAAGGTCGCCAAGCTGACGGCGACCAACGCGGAGCTGAGGGCCCAGGTGGCGGAGTTGGAGGCGCGTCTGGGAGCGCCGCCCAAGACACCGGCGAACTCGTCGCTGCCGCCCTCGCGCGGGGAGAAGGCGAACAAGCCGGTGCGAGGCGGCAAGCGCAAGCGCAAGGGGCGTCCGGGAACGGGACGCAAGCTGCATCCGCATCCAGACAGCGTGGTGGAAGCGCGGGCGGAGAGTTGCCCGCACTGCGGGACGGACTTGGGCGGGGCGGAGCAGGCGCCGCAAGCGGTGTACGAGCGCATCGAGTTGCCGCCGGTGCGGCCGCACGTGACGCGGGTCACGCTGCACGGTTGCGACTGCCCGGGCTGCGGGCGGCGGGTGACGGCGTTGGCGCCGCAGGGTTTGGAGCGGGGCTCGCCGTTCGGGGCGACGATCGAGGCGCTGGCGGTGTATCTGCATTACGCGCAAGCGATCAGCTACGAGCGCTTGCGCGCGTTGTTCCGGGATGTATTCGGTCTGGAGATCAGCGAAGGGGCGCTGGCGAACCTGTTCCGGCGGGTGCAGGGGCGGTTCGGGGAACAGGCGGAGGCGATTCGGGAACGGGTGCGGGGGAGCCGGGTGGTGTGCTCGGACGAGACGTCGGCGCGGGTGCACGGGCGCAAGTGGTGGGAGTGGGTGTTCCTGGGAGCGGGAGCGGTGCTGCACGTGCTGCGGCCGAGCCGCTCGAAGGCGGAGCCGGAGAGCGTGCTGGAGGGGGCGCGACCGGAGGTGTGGGTGTCGGACCTGTACGTGTGCCAGCGCGGGCACGCGGCAGTGTGGCAGGTGTGCTTGGCGCACCAGTTGCGGGATGCGCAGTACGCGATCGACGCAGGGGACGCAGTGTTCGGGCCGGCGCTGCAGGCGTTCCTGGTGCGGGTGATGCGGGTGGGCCAGCGGCGCGAGCGGCTGCGGGACAGCACGCTGAAGCGCCACCAACGGGATCTCGGGCGGCGGCTGGACAAGCTGCTGGAGTTGGAGCCGACGCAGGCGGACGGACAGCGGCTGCTGAAGCGCTACGGCAAGATCCGGGACAGCCTGCTGGTGTTCGTGACGGATCGCGAGGTGCCCTTCACCAACAACGCCTCGGAGCGGGCGCTGCGACCGAGCACGATTTTCCGCAAGGTGACCAACGGCTTCCGCTCCGAGTGGGGGGCCGAGGTGTTCGGGGCCGTGCGCTCGGTGATCGGCACCGGACGCCTCAATGATCTGACGACTCTCGAGGCGATTGTCACCACTATCGAGCGACGTACCGTCCTCAAACCTACCTAGCCAGCCCCCTGGGTGAGCAATTACCCAATTCGTACACCAGCACCTCCTTGGGCTCGCCGTGATGGCGCCACTCCGGCACCGCGCCCGGCTGGCGTGCGTAGCCGCCGGTGAAGCCCAGCGAGCGCCAGTTCGCCGCCCGCTAGCAGGTGCCCGCGAACCGCGCCCGGTCCACGAACGACTCCGCGAGCAAGACGCCATAGCCAGGCTCCCGCTGCATGTCCCCGGCCAGCCGCCGCAGGCTCAGCCCCAGCACCCGCGAGGCCAGGTTGGGCACCCCCTGGAAGGCCGGCAGGAGCACGAAGCGCGCGTTCTGCGCCACCAGATGCAGGCGCCGCAACTGCTGCTCCAGCGTCCAGCCGATCCAGCGGTCCCGCGCCGTCAGCTTGAGCGCGGCTGCCTGCCAGCCCACCAGCGCCACCCAGGCCGGGCCCAGCCTCGCCACATGCCGCAAGCCCTTGCCGAACAGGCCCCCGAACCCCAGGTAGTGCTGAGCCCCGACCAGACGGTCCCAGAGCCGGTGCTCCTGCGCACCGCAGGTCGGGCGCACCGCGACGGCGCGCAGGTCCGGAACGCGGCCTGGCGTCAGCAACGGCTCCATCCCACCCACGGTGACAGATCGAGAACGAAATGTCCAGCCCTGGCGGGTCGCAAAGACGGGAACCGAGAATCGCAGTGCCTAGCGGACAGGCTCGCACAGCCCCTTGCCACGACTGTCTGCCACCCTGAATTCAAACAACTGAATAGCCCTGTTCTTGATAGCCTGAGCCGCCGATGTAAGATTGTCGACAATTATATTGGGGAGGTGCCGGAGAGAGGGATGGCCCCTACTACCTCGGACCCTCTCTCCCCAAAGCCGCTGGCTGCCCCGGCGCCACCTTCGGCGCCTTTCAGGCCGACATCGCCTCCTGCGAGCAGCGCATGCTCGCCTGCCTCGGTGCCGACATGGCCGCGATCTCTGCGGTCCGCTGCGAACCCGCCTCCAAGGCCCGCTACGAACGCTTGATCGCCAGCGGCAGGCCGCACAAGGTCGCCATCGTCGCCGTCATGCGGAGGCTCGCCTGCCTCCTCAACACGCTCCACCGCGACAACCGTCTCCGGCAGGCCGAACCGCCCAGCCGAGGACTGGAGGGCGCCGCATGAGCGCACCTACAGACTACCCCCAACCGCACCTCGCCGTGCGGAATGAAATTCAAGAGAATCACCTTGCCGGAACAGGCGTTGAAATTCACCGGAATCCGCACCAGCACGGCCCGCAAGCGCTGCAGTATCGCTCAGGCTGTCTGGTAGGAGCCGATCTCCAGCGTCCGCTTCAGGCTCCGCACTTTGATTCCATCCTTGCCAATTGCGAACTGCCAGCCGGCCGTGAACCACACCGTCAACGGCGTTCGGGTCCGATCGAATATCGTGCCCGCGGGCACCGCAGTGCGGCCAGCGCAGCCACTCCAAGTAGTCCAGGCAATCCTCGTCCTTACCGAACCAAGCTCGGAACTCACCCACTGATCTCGGGTAATGCTCGCCGGGTCCCGGATGATCCGTCCACCCCAGCCTACCGGATCAACTCCGGTTAAATGGTTACAGCAGAAGCCTATAATTGGCAACCAAAAGGTGGACAAAAAGGTGGGACTGACGTTTATTCTTTCATATAAGGCCTTCTATATCAGATATTTACAAGCGAACTATGGCGGTGAGGGTGGGATTCGAACCCACGGAACCCGTGAAGGCTCAACGGTTTTCGAGACCGCCCGATTCAACCACTCTCGCACCTCACCGTGGTCTTTTCTCAGTATAGTCCCGCCTCTCCCCACCCCTACCAGAATTCGCGCGCGTAGCGGTGGACTCGTCGCCCGTGCTGGCGCATGGCCTCCAGCCAGTCTTTGTCAACACGGCTCGCGGTCTCGAGCGCCCGTAGGTCTTCCTCAACCTCAGTCCGGCCGTTCGGAGCCGCCAACGCCACGGAAACCGCCGGATGCGCTAGGCAGAAGCGGTAACAGTCCGCGGCGGTTGGTGGCCGGAATCCGGGCGGGTCCGTCGGAGTCGCCCGGAGTAAATCGCGCCAGCGCAATCCCGTGAACGTCACTACGGGCATGCGCAATTCGGACGTCACGGGAAAAACATCCTGCTCGGCACCCGTGTGCGCCGCGTTGTAGCGGATCATCAACATATCGAGCCGAGGCCTTCCGTCCGGGGCACGCTCGCGCGCCCACGAGGCGGCAAGTTTGCGCTGATGGCTGGTCAGGCCGAGCAGCCCGAGTTGGCCGTCACACCGGCGCCTGGCAAGAGCATCCCACGCGCCCCCGGGACCGATGATCCGGCGCCATTCATCGTCGGATTCAACGTAGTACAACGTTCCGATATCCAGCCTCGCGCCGCCGGTCTGCGCGAGTACCCGGTCCATCTCACGCTCGGCCTCCTCGGCCGAGCGCGCTTGGAGTTGCGCCGCGAGAACGACCTCCCGTCGGCGGTCTCCCAACTCCGCCATGGCCTGCGAGAGGCCATCGGGCTTGCCGCACCAGTTGAAGTACCGCACGCCCTTCTCCAGGGCGTAGTGGATGTCTTCGACGCTGAGGCTCGTATTGCCGCGCGTGGCAACCCCAAGCCGGCCAACGGTAGGGAGGCCTCCCGGCAACTGCGCGAGCCTGTCCATGTCAGGGCTCCGGCGACCCAGCGCCGTTCCGGGTCTCGCGGCCGGGGCGTCGCTCAGCCCGACCCGCGCCTTGTTCGTGGGAACACGACCACGATCCGTTCGCGACAAGAGGTGCGAAGCATGCTCGGTTGATCTCCCGCAAAACACTGTGGTCGATGAGGGTGAGGCGGACGTTCTTGTTGCGTCGTCCCTCTCCCAGTTCCGTGTTTACATCGCCCAGCAGGTTGAGGCGCGGGCGGGCGGCCGAAGGCGTAGCTTCCGCCTCAGAGGGCTCAGACGACTCCGAGCCTTCCGCAGTCGTTGCGGCTACGTTCGCGCCGCCGGAACCGCTCTGCTCCGCAGTCCGGGCTGACGCCCCGCATGCTGCGGTTAGAACCGCGGGAAAAACCACGAGTTGTGAGAGGGCTCGGACAGGCATACGGAGTCTGGCGGTGAACTCCTCGGTCTCGAACCAAGCTTCCTAGCGGTATTGTAGAATGCGCACCTCAGGTCGCGGCGTTACAAACGGCGAGACCTCCTGTGATCCTGGGCTCCGGAGACGATGGGACCGGACTAGGTCCCAGTGGGACCTTCGTTAGAATTGAAGCCTGCACGGCGCTGGAATCCCGCGTCCGCTGCAAACCGCTGGAAGAGGGCACCCGATGCGAATGCAAGCAGCCGTCACGCGCGCGATCGGCCACCTGTCGATCGAAGAAGTTGACCTGGCGCCGCCCAAGGAGCAGGAAGTCTTGGTCCGGATGTGCGCTGCCGGTGTCTGTCACTCCGACCTGCATACCCTCCGGGGAGAGCTGCGAGCGGTGCCCCCCCTGGTGCTGGGGCATGAAGGAGCTGGAATCGTCCAGGAGGTCGGCAACCGGGTGACCCGCTGCCGACCGGGCGACCGCATCGTCGTCAACTGGCTCCCGGCCTGTGAGACGTGTCCCACTTGCCTGGGCGGCCGCCACAACCTGTGCGAGCGACTCGCCGGCACGACCTTCAAGGCTCTGCTGGTCGACGGCACGACGCGCTTGAGCACGGCGGATGGGCTCCCGTTGAAACATTTCCTGAGCGCCGCCACGATGGCGGAATACGCGGTGGTCGACGAGTCCAGCATCGTCCCGATCCCGGACGACGTGCCGTTTGACATCGCCGCGGTGGTTGGCTGCGCAGTCGCGACCGGTGTCGGCGCCGTAGTGAATACGGCGCAAGCGCGGCCCGGGCTGCCGGCAGCCGTGATTGGCTGCGGAGGAGTCGGACTCAGCGCTCTGCTGGGCTGCAAGCTCGCGGGATGCTATCCGATCATTGCCGTGGACGTCTTGGATTCCAAGCTGGAGTTCGCGAAGGCGCTGGGGGCTGACTTGATTATGAACTCCTCGCAAAACGACGAGGTCGCCAAGGATCTCCGTGCCGCGACGCGCGGGGGCCCGGAATACATCTTCGACAGCGTGGGAGCGGCCGCCACCATCGAATTGGCGCTCAAGGCTGTACGCCCGGGAGGTACGGCGACGATCGTCGGCCTGCATGCCGCGAAGGCCGAGGTCGCCATCCCGGCAGGCGTGCTGGTCCTGCAGAACAAGCGTCTGCTCGGATCGTTCGCGGGGTCGATCCGGCCGCGCCTCGACCTGCCGAAGCTGCTCGAGCTGTACCGTGGCGGCAGGCTGCCACTCGACGCCCTGATCACCAAGCACTATCCGCTGGAGCAGTTGGACTTGGCGTTCGCGGACATGGAGGCAGGCGCCGTCGCGCGCGGCGTCCTGATGTTTGAGCCCCTGGCGTAAGCCACAACCCGGCCGATCTGCGGTCCGGGAGACCGTTCTGGCCTGCATGTCCGCGGCGCGTCGGGAGCCCGGATCAGTCGATGATCGTCTGGTAGGCCAAGCGCTTGAACTGGGTTCGACTGTCCCCGAAACGGGGCGGCAGCATCTGGATCATGTAGAGCCCGATCATGTCTTCCAAGGGGTCGATCCAAAAGACCGTTCCGGCCAGGCCACCCCAGTTGAATTCGCCGAGCGAGCCGTTCAAGCCGCTCGCGGCGGGATCGATGTGGACCGCAAAATCAAGTCCGAATCCGTAGCCCGGCCGCAAGACCGACGAGGCGCGCCGCACGCCGTCGACATGGTCGATCGTCATCAGTTCCACGGTCTTGCGACTGAGTACACGAGCGCCGTCGAGCACGCCTCCGTTCAGCATCATCTGGCAGAAACGGAGATAGTCGCGCGTCGTGGACACCAAGCCGCCGCCACCCGAGTACCAGCGGCTCTCGTAGTCGTAATAGCGCTTCGAACGGCCGGGCGGGGCGGGCTCGATCGCCGTCTTGTCCTCCGTCTTCCGGTACATCTGCACGAAGCGGTCTTTCTTCTCTGGGGCCACCGTGAAGCCCGTATCGCGCATATCTAGCGGCTGGAATACTCGCTCGTTCAAGAACGAGGCGAGATCCATCCCTGAGAGGACTTCGATCAGCCGACCCTGTACATCCACGGAGACGCTGTATTCCCAGGCTGACCCCGGCTGATGCTTGAGGGGCAGCTTGGCAAGCTTCTGCACGAAGTCGTCGACCGTGTCGTTGCCGTTGAGGATATCGGCATCCATGTACAGGTCGTCGACCCGGCTCCGGCCGAATGCCCCGTATGTGAACCCTGCGGTGTGGCGCATCAAGTCCTGCACCGTCATCTCGCGCCGGGGCGCGGCCGGCTTCTTCCCGACGAGGACCTTGAGGCCGCCGAGTTCCGGGATGTAGTCCTTCACCGGATCGGCGAGCGCGAATTTGCCCTCTTCGTACAGGGCCATGAGGGCGACTCCGACGATTGGCTTGGTCATCGAATAGATGCGGAAAATTGTGTCGTCGCGCATCGGCCGCTCCGCCTCCCGGTCGGCCATGCCAACCGTTTCCCAATAGGCGATCTTGCCCTTGCGGACCACGACACCGATGGCGCCGGTAAGCCGCCCATTCTCGACATCCTGCTGCATGACTTGCGTGATCCGGTCCAGCCGCTGCTGGGAGAGGCCGACGTCGGCCGGCGCCACCCTGGGGATCTCGGCCCCGAGGACGCTCGCGACGAGAGCGAGAAGAAGAATCAGTGTTCGAAGAGCGATGGGTGAACCTAGCAATCTAGCAGTATAGACAAGACTTGGCGCTTGGCTATGGCGGACCGGCCGACGATATCGACGCAGGCCATGGCCCGAACCCCGCAAGCAGCCGGCCGCCGGGCCGCGCCGGACCTATCCGATGTCCAGCAGCCGGCGCGCATAGGCGAGGTCGGCAGCGACCTCGCGGCGCTCCAGCTCCACGGGATCGCCCGGCGCCGGCACGTAGGCCTCGCCGGTCCGCGCGAGAGCCAGGAACCCCTCGTACACCCAGGCCGGCACGTCGCGGTACTGCTCCCAGAAGCTTGTGTCTCGGACGTCGAATTGCCGGGGGGCGCGCAGGTTGATGATCTCCAACGAGAATGCCAGATCCGGACGCAACTCGAAGAACCGCTTGGCCCACTGGTCGATGCCCACGTTGCCCTGGCCCATCGGCACCCACATGACCTGGACAGCGCCGCCATCCAGCCAAATGCGGGAGTCACGGATGCCGGTCGTCAGCGCATACGGCGCCAGCACTTCCAACGTGTGCAGGGGATCCTCCAGAGTCCAAGTCGCGTTGCCCGCGTCCAGCAGCGCGCCGACGTAGTCGGTGCCGGCCTCCTCGACGAGGTCCGCAAGCTGACTGCCTTGCAGATCGCCAGCATGATTCTCGACCGCGATCTTAATGCCGTGACGGCCCTCTTCGTCGCGCACCGACCGGCAGGCGGCGATCGTGTTCTCAATGTGCTGCTCCAGGGGCACGTCGCTCTTGCGGTCGTCGGAGCTGCCAAGGTAGCAGCGGACGAAAGGCGATCCCATGATCCTGGCGACCTCGAACATCTTCAGTAGCTGCTCGCGCACCGTACCGTCCTGCTCCTGGAAGCGGGTGGAGCTCGGGCAGATCGAGCCAAAGCCTACCTCGACCTCGATCCCCAGTTGGTCGGCGTGCTCTCGGACACGCTTGAGGTGGTCGAATTCGAGGCTGCCCAGGAAGCGCGGCTCCGAGAAGTTCACGACCGAGGCGCGCTGCTCGCTGGCGAAGTCCAGCATTTGGAACGCAGTCCAATTCTGGGACCGCAGGCTGAAGAGATCGAGACCGAGTCGTTTGGTTGGCATCTGGGCTCCCAGGGCATGTGACGCGGCCGCGCCGGCCAGCAGGAGTTCGCGGCGTGTCATGAAGAATGCACTCCCAATGGTAGGCAGGGCCATGGGGAGTTGCAACACACCTATTTGCAGTTCGAGCCGCAGGGCATCGGGTCGCGATGCCAGCGCCGACTCCGAGCTGGCGAACTGCGATCCCACCTGGTTTCGGGACGCTCATGGTCGATCGCGGGCGCGTCCTCTGGCGCGGCAGTGTGGAGTGGACTTCTCAGAGTCCGCACTCGGCCTTGACAGCGCGCTGGAGTCCCGGCTCGAGGTCTTCGACCGCGGTTCGCACGCGGTCCAGGTCCCGGTACGCAGCCGCGAGTTCCTCGTGGATCTGCTGGCGCATCTCGAGGATCAGATTGCGGCCGAGCGTACGGGCATGCTCGTGCTGCTCCATGATGCGGGCCATCGGCGAAGCGTGGAGTTGGCCCAGCGAGTGCTGCATCTCGCGGATGCGGTAGCGCATCCAGGCAATCTGGCGATTCGTCTTCGAGAGCATGGAGCCAAGGCCGAATCCGAGGATCGGTTCGCTCTCGGCCTGCCAGTGCTCAAGAAGCCACTGCAGGCGGCGGGCGTTGTTGTCGCGGTAGGCGAGCGTCGCTTCGGCCATGACTTCGTGCCGCCGGCGACGCTCGTCGGCATCCGACGCCAAGTCAGGGTGGATCTGGCGGGCCAAGCCGAGAAAGAGCTGGCGAGCCTCGTCCCCCGGACGCGCGCGGGATGGGGCGGCCTGTCTTACATCCTCCTCGCCGCCTGTTTCACTTCCCGTTCCGCCGGCTCGGGCTTTACCCAGAGATTCCCAGGCTCGGTTGATCGTGCCTCGGAGCCGTTCCAACTCATCGTAGCGATCCCCCACCGCCGGCCGGTAGCGCCGCTCGAACTGCCGCAGCTTCTCGACTTCCTGGGCATACTCGCGTTCCAGCTCGTCGAGGCTGCGTTGCAAACCGCGCAGAAGTCCCCGCCGTCGGAACAGCGAGCCGTCGGATACGGGCGCGTAGCGAACAAGCGACGTGCTCACCCTCGAGCACCTCCGTATGCGGCTTCCACGGAATCCCGAATCCCCCTCGGAACGAGCCGCCGCCAGGACCGGCCCGCGTAGATGGCCTCGCGGACCGCTCTGGACGATACGTCGTCGTACTGCGGATCGATCTCAAACGTCAAGATCCTTCCCGCGTACTCGGGCGGAACAGCGTACGCTCCCCCGCGGGAAGCAACCAGCAACCGATATTCCAGTAGTTGCTCCGCAAAGGACTGCGCGGCCCCGTAGTCCCAACTGGCGTAGCGCTCGGCGGCGTCGCGGCCGCAGATGACGAAGACTTCGCACGTGTCACCCATCACACCGCGGAGAGCTTGGACGATCTCGACGACCAGGCCCGCCCGGCAAGCGGCTGCGGCGCGGTCGGGGCTCGATCCGGCCAACGCGGCCAGCCACTGCAGTCGTTGTTCGACGCTCGGCCGCGCAATGCGCTTGTGCGGCATCAGCTCCGGGAGGACGAACACCACCTGCTCCAGATCGAAGGCTTCCTGCGCAGCGCCGGCCAGCGCCAAATGAGCCGTGGTTGGGGGATGAAACGCCGCGGGCAGCAGGCCCACTCGGCCTGCCGCGCGCAGCTGGCCTGCGACAGTCCGGACCACTACTCGAGGAAGGGCGCGAGGGCCCGGTCGAGTTCCGCATCGTCCCAGCGGTCCACCGAGACAGGCCGATGCAGCGACCAGACTTCCAGGTGCTCAAGGGACTCGCCGGGCCGCAGGGTCCGTATCGGACCGAGCGTTTCCAGTTCCAAAAAGCGCTCGTTCGTGAAGGCCTCGAACGACGATCCCATGTCTGGATACTCGCCTTCCGGCGAAGCCTCGAACTTCTTCACGAACAGCTCGCCGTTGAGCAGATAGGCCCCGCGAGTGGCGGGATTGAAAAGGCCAATCTTCTCCGGGTCGGAGTTGTTCGGATCCTGGCGCAGCACGATGTATTTCTCGAGCCAGCTCCAACGGGGATCGCTCATGTTGGTGAAAGCGAAGACAATCAGTGGATTGGTCGGCGCCAGGATCTCCGGATGAGTTCCGCGGGGCGGTAGGGTCGTGACCGCAACACCGCCGCGCGCCATCATCGTGAGCACCCAGGTGGCGATCCTCAGAGGCCAGATGGTGCGGTTGGTCAGGCCGTAGCGGACGCGGACCGTGCCGCTGTCCTCCGCCAGTTCCACCTCGATTCGCTTCTGTACGCCCGTGTTTTCCACGGGTGCTTGCGCGGAGAGTGTCTTGCCGGAGATCTGGATCTCGACAGGGTCGTTGTCGGCGCCATAACTGTAGACCCTGTCCTCGGGCCCCACCCAGAGCCGACTGCCACCGTAGAGCCGCCAGTTCTCGCCGCCGGTTTGGCCGAGATCCTCCTCGAGCTCGACGAACAGATTCTGGCCGCCGACGTAGCCGTACCGGATGATGCGCGGGCCGACATCCGAGGTAACGATTAATTCGACCGCACCGTTCGAGACGCGGTAGCAGTTGGGCCATCCGGCGTAAGCAATTTTTTCAATGGTCACGGCGGAGATCGCAGGCGCGACGGAGACGAGCAACGCTGCGGCCAGGGTTGTCGGCAAGCGCAAGGGCACCCCCGGGAGGCGATTAGTACGTGGCCCGGCCGCCGCTGACATCGTAGCACTGCCCTGTCACGAACGAGCAATCGGGGCTGGCCAGGAAGTGCGCCACGGCGGCGACTTCCTCGACCGTGCCCGTCCGGGCGCGCGGGATCTTGGAAGTCATGTAGTTCACCTGCTCCTCGGACACCTGCTCCAGGATGGGCGTGCGGATGACAGTCGGACTGATGGCGTTGACACAAATGTTGTGGAGCGCCGTTTCCTTGGCCATGGACTTGCTCATCGCGATGACGCCAGCTTTGGAGGCCGAGTAAGCCACCATGTTGGGATTGCCTTCCTTGCCGGCTAGCGAGGCGATGTTGACGATGCGGCCGTAGTCGTGCTCGACCATGTGGGGGAGAACGGCGCGGCAGCCGTAAAACACACCGCTGAGGTTGATGTCGATGACAGACTGCCAGTCGGCATCGCCCTGTTCCCAGGTGGGAAGCGACTTGCCCGCAATGCCCGCGTTGGAGACCAGGACATGGATGCGCCCCTGACGCTCGAGAACGGTGTCCACGGCGGCCTGGACGGATCGCGGGTCCGAGACGTCGACCTGGACAGCGAACGCAGGCAGATTCTCCGTCTGCATCGTGGCGGCCCGCGCTTCGGCGGCCGTCGCATTGACGTCGGCGACAGCGACGGTCGCGCCCGCACGCGCCAAGCGCCGGGCGATGCCCGCGCCTATGCCCCGAGCGGCGCCTGTGACCACGGCCGTCTGGCCCGTCAGGTCGAAGAAGCTACCTGTCATCGGATCTGCTCGCGGCATCGGACTCCTCCGCTGCGGCGTCTTGGTTGGACACTTCGGTTTCGTCGTCGGCAGCCTCAGGCCGGCCTTCCGTAGAAACCGGCTGCGGCGCCAACTGGATTGGAGGTGTCAGGGGTTCATCCTCGCGCCCTTCCGCACGGACCTCCACCGTGACGGTCGACGCGATGTCCTTGTAGATATTAATCGGCACCTCGTAATTCCCGAGGGCCCGAAACGGAGTCGTCATCTGGATCCTGTGGCGGTCGACCTCAATGCCAACTTCGGCGAGCTTCGCCGCGACATCACGGCTCGTGACGGATCCGTACAACTGATTGTTCAGGCTTGCCCGGGCCACAATGCGGACGACAACGCCTTCGAGCGCCGCCACCTGCTTCTTGGCGTCGCCGCGCATGCGTAGGGCTTCGCGCTCCGCGGCGGCCTTCATGGCCGTCAGCTGGCGGAGACTGCCTTTGTCGGCGGGAATCGCCAAGCGCTGCGGGTAGAGATAGTTTCTCGCGTACCCGTCCGCGACACGAACCACGTCGCCGCGGTCCCCGAGCTTGTAGATGTCCTGTTTCAGGATCACGTCAAGCATCGGAGCCACTCCCCGCTCTGGCTTTCTCCACGACACCCGCGAACGGCAGCAGGGCGATGTTGCGAGCTCGCTTGATCGCCCGGCGCAACTCGCGCTGGTGCTTTGCGCTCAATCCGGTGTGCCGGCGCGGATTGATCTTGCCGCGGTCTCCGACGAACTGCTTCAGCGTGCCGACATCTTTGTAGTCGATGTGGTCGATCTTATTGACGCTGAAGTAGTCGACCTTGCGGCGCCGGAAGAAGCGCTTGCCTCCGCCGGACCGGGGCCTGTGCTCCGAGCCGGAGCGTTCCCTGCGCGGGCCCCCTCCCCCATCCGCACCCGCAGCCGGCCTTCCGGGGCTCGATTCCCGCTCGCCACGCGCGCTGTTCGCCTGACGCGGGGACTGTTCGCTCGTGGTCGTCGCTTCGTTCTCAGCCATAGGTCAATTCCTCTCGCATTCTCGCGGCTAGTCGGCGGTCGCGGCGCCGGCGTTCACGGGAGCGCCCGCCGGGCCTGCCGCATTCGCGGACGGTCCCCCGGCCGCGGGGTTCCCCAGGGTCGCCGGAGTCTCGGGCTCGGGCATGCCGGGAGCGTGTGGCTTGGCCGGCTCCGCGTCCCGCCGAGCGGCCCTCACATCCAGCTTCGGCGCGCGCTTCGCACGGCGCTCGCGCAGCTTCCTCAGGCGCTTCAGATCCTCGTCGATGCGGACCGTCATGAACTTGATGATGTTGTCGGCAACGCGCAGGCGCCGCTCGACTTCGCGCGTGAGCGAAGAGGCCTCCGCAGTCGAGTACTGGATAAAGACATAGTGGCCGTTCCAGAACCCGCGCACGCGGTACGCGAGGCGGCGCTTGCCCCAATCGTCCACCTTGTCGATGTTGGCGCCGCCGTCGGTCAGCGCCTGCTTGACCCCGTCGACCGCCGCCTGCGTGTCCGGCTCGGACAGGTCCGGCTTCAGAATGAATCCTAGTTCGTAAATTCTCATTGTGCTCTACATCCGTTGCTCGGGAGTCCGGCGGTTGCACCGCGCCATCGCCTTCTCAGCGCCCGTAGCGAGCATGTCGTGAACGACATCCGCAGCGCGGCCGACTATGCCATGCACCTCGGCGAGATCCTCCTGACCGAAGGGGCGCAGGACATACTTGGCGCCGTTGGCGACAGGGTGCCCCGGATGGATCCCGATGCGCAACCGCGGGAAATCGGAGGTTCCGAGGGAGTCGACGACGGACTGCATTCCATTATGGCCCGCCGCCGACCCCGTCTGCTTCAGCCGCAAGCTCTGCCAGGGCAGATCGAGTTCATCGTAGATCACGAGGAGATTCTCCGGCTTCAGTCTGTAGCGCCGCAGTAGCCGCTTGACCGAGCCGCCGCTGAGGTTCATGTAGGAAAGCGGCTTGGCGAGCAACACCGTGGCGCCGCAGAGCGAGCCGTGCCCGACGAGAGCATTCTCCTCGGGACGCGAGACGCGGATGCGGGCGTCCTCGGCGAGGCGGTCGACGGTCAGATACCCAAGATTGTGGGGCGTGAGCCGGTACTCCTCGCCTGGGTTCCCGAGGCCGACAATCAGCCAGTCGGCCTGGACTCCGCTGCTGCGCCTCCAGAACATGCTTCCCTATGAGATGGGACGGGAGGCG
The DNA here is from genome assembly GCA_965218615.1 of Bryobacterales bacterium. GTDB lineage: Bacteria > Acidobacteriota > Terriglobia > Bryobacterales > UBA6623 > VXMF01. The sequence goes on along the minus strand of CBDCLH010000008.1, from coordinate 1,420,330 downwards.
GCGCGGATCCGCCATCACCCTGTCACTCATTCTGCTCCTTGGATTCGGCTTCGGTCGTCTCCTCCTCGGCAGCCGTCGGCTCGGCCGCGGCCCTCGAGGCCATGATGTGCAGCAGCAGTTTCTGCTCGTCGTCGGCCAACACATACTTGTCGCTGGCCGGGATGTCTTTGGCGCGGATCGCCTCGCCGACGTGCAGTGGGCTGATGTCGACCTCGATGTGCTCGGGGATGTCGAGCGGCAAACACTCAATCTGCACCTCGCGGTGGACCATCTCTTCGAAACCGCCCTGGTTCTTGACGCCAGAGGCGACGCCGACGGACACGATCGGGACCGACACCTTGACCGGCTTTTCGAGGTCGACCCGCAAGAGGTCGACGTGGAGCAGAGAGTGCCGCACAGGATCGATCTGATAATCGACCGCCATGGCCGGCTCCTGAGAACCGTTGCTGGTGAGGTTGAGAATACGGTTGTGCCCGGCCGGGTCGCTGAGAACATTCGTCATGGCCTTGGTGTCGACGGAAACGGCCTGCGGCTCTCTGCCGAGACCGTAGACAACAGCCGGAACCGAGCCAGTCGCACGCAAACGCCGAGCCGCGTTCTTGCCGCGCGCCTCGCGCACAGCCACTTCCATGTTGATCTGACGCTGCATTCCAATTCTCCTTCCCGCGACGCGGGCGGCCATCCCACCGGGCCACCCCGGTTGCGGGCTGTCTCCGTTCCCTATCCGAAGAGCTTGCTGATCGACGTCTCGCTATGGATCGAGTCGATGCCGCGCGCCAGCAGCCGCGCCACACTCAACTGCCGGATCTTGCTGCATTCCCTCGCCTCCGCGGACAGCGGGATCGAATCGGTTACGACGAGCTCCCTGAGCCCCGACTCCTTGATTCTATCGACAGCGGCGCCAGAAAGCACGGCATGGGTGCATGCGGCGTACACACAGGACGCCCCCTGACCGAGCAACGCAGCGACAGTGTGGACCAGAGTTCCGGCTGTATCGACCAGGTCGTCGATGATCAGGCAGGTGTGCCCTGCGACATCGCCGATGACGTGCATGACCTCGGAGACATTGGCCTCCTCGCGGCGCTTGTCGATGATCGCGAGCGGCGCATGGAGACGCTTCGCCAGCGCCCTGGCCCGCTCGACGCCGCCGGCGTCGGGAGAGATCACCTTGAGCCGAGGAAGATGCAGCTGATTGAGGTACTCGACTAGCACGGGCCGGCCATAGAGGTGGTCGACCGGGATGTCAAAGAAACCTTGGATTTGGGCGGCATGCAGGTCCAGGGTCAGCACCCGGTCCGCTCCGGAAGCTACGAGCAAGCTCGCGACCAGCTTGGACGAGATCGGCACACGAGGACGGTCCTTGCGATCCTGACGCGAGTATCCGTAGTAGGGAAGCACCGCGGTGATGCGCTTGGCGGAGGCACGCCGAAGGGCATCCATCATGAGCAGCAGTTCCATCAAGTGGCGGTCGACCGGCGTGCACGTCGGCTGGACGACAAAGACATCCATGCCGCGGACGTTTTCTTCAATCTGGAGGTAGATCTCACCGTCGGAAAACTGCTTCAGTTTGAGCTTCCCGAGTTCCAAGCCCAGATACCGGCAGATCTTGCTCGCCAACTCGGGGTTGGCGGAGCCCGTGAAGACCCACAATCGCGATCGATTCGCCACAGTGCTAGACCCTAGGCGCAGAGCGGATGGTCGCCGCGTCGTCGGTCCCCATAGCGGTGCGGCACTCGGCGCGTGTGAGGAACCGCGCCGCCAGGGCCCGCAGTCCAGACACCTCGAGTCGAGCGACTGCGTCGCGCGCGGCACGATTCGACTCGAAGATCCCGAACATGGTGGACCCGCTGCCGGACATGAGCGCTGGCCGCGCGCCGCAGGCGAGCAACTGCCGCTTGATGGCCGCGAGAGCCGGAAACCGTTGGAAAACAACGCTCTCGAAATCGTTGACCATCAGCTCGGAGAGGCTCTCCACCGCTCCGGTTCCGAGCCGGCCAAGATCCGCACAGAGCCTTTCCATCGTACCGGTCTCGGCGGTTTGTGTCAATTCCGTGACACGCCATTCCGAGAGCGCCCTGTACGCCCACGGCGTCGACACCTCGATCCCGGGCAGAACGAGGACAAGCGGTGTGGCGGGCAGGTCGGGCAGCGGGGAGAGTTCCGTCCCGCGGCCAGTGCCGATGGCGGCCCCGCCATCCAGAAAGAACGGCACATCGCTTCCGAGGGAGGAGGCGATCGCCATAAGGTCCGCGCGTGGCGGCGGTTCCGGAAGCAGGTCCGCCAGAGCCAGAAGGACGGCGGCGGCGTCACTCGACCCCCCTCCCAGTCCGGCAGCGGTCGGGATCCGCTTGCGCAGCCGGATCCAGACTCGGGCTTGGATCCCGAGACGCCCCAGCAACTGCTCAGCGGCCCGCCAAGCTAGGTTGTCCTTGTTTTCAAGGTCCTGGCGCTCACAGCGCAAGTCGACGGCTCCGGAGCCGAACGCCTCGACACTGACTTCGACTTCGTCGGCCAGGGAGATAGTCTGATAGACGGTCTGGAGCTCATGGTATCCGTCCGGACGCCTTCCCAGCACGCGGAGACCCAGGTTGACCTTGGCGGGGGCGGACCTGAGCAGTTTCGGCATGTCGCGGTCCGGGTCCTGCGGGCGCCCGCCTCGTCCGAGTTAGCTAGCGTAGTGCAGCAACGCGGAAACCTCGTAGCCCCGGAGCCGGTCCCGGCCGTTGAGGAAGTCCAGCTCGATCACGAAGGCGAAACCAGCGACCGTGCCCCCGAGCTGCTCCACCAGTGCGGCGGCGGCGGCAGCGGTTCCGCCGGTCGCGAGCAGGTCGTCCACGAGGAGGACGCGCTGGCCAGGCTGGACGGCGTCGGTGTGCATCTCCAACGAGTCCGTTCCATACTCCAGGTCGTAACTGATGCTGGTGGTGGCCGCCGGCAGCTTGCCAGGTTTTCGCAGCAGGGCGAAACCGACGCCAAGGCGCTCGGCGACAAGAGGCCCGAACAGGAATCCGCGGGCCTCCACGCCGGCTACGAGGTCGATGTTCCTGCCGGAGGCGTTCTCGGCGAGCTTCTCGGCAATCAGGGAGAGGCCCCGAGCGTCCTTGAGAGCTGTGGTGATGTCGTAAAAGAGAATGCCCGGCTTCGGAAAGTCGGGTACTTCGCGGATCAACGACCGGAGTTCTTCCACCTGTGCTTGTATCGTAGCGAACGGGACCTGCCGGAACTCCCGACCCCTCAGCCCCGATCCGCCGCGCAGCAATCGCAGACGCACCGCCGGGACTTCGGCCGGGACTGGAGCCATCTCGGTGGGGACCCAATGCGGTTCCGAGGGCCTCGTCCAAAGTGCTCGCTCCCCCCTTCCGACGCTGATCGGGCACCCTCTCGCATGCCATGAAGGCGGCTGCGATTGCAGGACCCGGATTGCGCGGACGCTCCTTGCCGTGTCTGGCGGGGCGGGCCGCTTGCGGCGGCGCAAGCGCCGATCTCATTGCGCGACAGGCGCATTCGATCCTCCCTGCCTTCGCGCGGAACCGGACTGGCGCTCGCGCAGGATCCAAGTGGTCCCCTTGCGGTAGGCGGTCATCGGGTTTCGGCGGTTGGCCTCCCGCTCTCCGAAGAATTCCGCGCACGAGATGAAAAGTTCGAGGATCCCTATTTCGGAGGCCTCTCCCGCAACCACGGTTGTCCCAAGCTGATGGATGCTTGTGTCGTCTTCCCTGCTGAACTCGGTGACGGCCGCCTTCAGGCAGGCGGGCAGCCGCAAGGGGTGGGTACGGGTCTGTTTCTTCTCGCAGGGATCCTCCTCAAGACCTCCTGGGGCGAGAGCACCACGATGCCGAAGGGTCCGGGTGCCTCGCCGGAGTCCCACCTACTGAAGGTCACCAACCGTCTGCGTTGCCGTTGACCGCGGCTTCGAGCGCCATCTCATCGGCCCGATCGCAAAGCTGAGGACGCCAAAGAACCCTGTCCCCACAGGCTCCGAGCCTGCGGCCAGATCTGTATCGCGGCCGGAGGACCCAGCATGAGGTCCGGGCTTATGGCTCGGAGTCCTCGTTCTCTACGCCCGACTCGTCCGCATCCTCGCTTGCGTCGGGTTCTTGGAGGATGTCCCCCACGGCGCGCTCAATGTCCTGCGCCGCGGATTGCTCGACCTCGTACGTCGAAGGCTCGCCGTCGCGGGCGGCGTAGACCAGCGCCTTGTCCGGTGAAGAAATGAAAACCTTTTCCGCCCCGCTTCCCTCTTCGGCCGGCGTCACGGTCGCTTCGATCGCCGCCGCGCTCAACCCGTACCGCCCCTGGTCCGACGCCCGGTCCGAGGGAAAGGCCGTCGCTGTCAGGTTCCGCAAGCGGTCCAGCAGAGTCTGGACCGTCTCCCCATCGAGTGCTCGTCCGCCGTCGGACTTCAGCATCCACTTGTCTTCGGATCGCTCGACCGCAACGCTCCGCTCGCCAGCCCGGACCTCCACCCGCCCCGGATCCGCGTACCCGAAGTCGAACAACTTCTTATTGCGGAAGTCCTCGACCGGCTTGTCCAAACTCTCGGACAACGTCGAACTGACCTCATAGATCCCTTCGTGGCCACTGCTGCGGGCGTAATACGTATCCCCGTCCTTGGCGATCACGAGTTCGTGTTCGCCGCCGGAATCGGTTACCCGGACCGTCGCCAGGGGCCGACGGAAGGAATACTCGCCGCTTGCCTCGCCTTCCTCCAGGACCTCGGTCATCTCCGCCGTGCGAACGGCCCGGACCAAGTCTCCGACCGTGAAGTCGTCGGCGCGCAGCTCGCGCGGCTTGACGATCCGCCAGTCGCCCTTTTCCTTGGTAAAGCCCAACTCGCGGCCGCCCGCCCGGACCGTCACGGTCGATATCGAGTCGTCGTCCAACCGCAGCAACCGCTTGTCCCGCAAGTCGAACACGGCCTTTTCGAACGAGGTCTTGTTGTAACTGTAGACCGTGAAGAGCCTCGGATCGTCCTTGAGCCGCGCAAAGACCCCCGATCCAGTTGGGGTGTCGCGGCCGAATTGCAGTTCGCCGCCGCCCTCCTCGAGGTCGTAACGTACGCTCAGCACAGGCTCGTCCAGGTCGTACGGCTGCCACGCGAGCACGTTCTCCGCAACCATCCGGTCCGCGTTCAGCGACGCGAGGCTCCCGATCATCAGCCCGATCGACGAGTCGTCCGCCGCGATCTCGAGGCCGCCGCCGAATTCCCACTCATCGTCCGTCCCGCGGACCACCGTGATCGGCTCCGAGCCCTTCTTCTGCAACGTCACCGCGCGGATGGCGTCTTCTTCGAGATCGAGGACGTTGGGCGCCGCGTCATCATCCGCGGGTGGGTTCTCCCGCGTGTACCATACCGCGCCTCCGAGAAGGGCGAGCAGCACAACCGCAATCACAAGGGGATTGGATTTCATGGCTTTCCGCTGTCCAGCTTCCGAGCGCCAGCCCACGCGCCGCGCGTCCTGGGCCGCTCCAACCGCGCCGTCGTCCGCATGTCCGGCTCCGCTACCGCCGACCCCACCAGGTCCAAACGCCGGTCACGATGATGATCAACGGCAGCAACAACAGGCTGCCCAGGAAGATCCGCCTCATCTCGGCGCTCGTCATCTCGATGGGCGTGGCGTCTGGGTCCTTGGGCCGGATCGAAATCAGGTCCTCGTCGGAACTGAGCCAGTTCATCATGTTGAGCAGCAAGTCCTGGTTGCCGCCGAGCGACAGGCCGTAATTGCTGGTGAACCCGAAGGATCCGACCGCCACGATCCGGCCCTCCGGCTCGGCCTCACCGCCGGTCTCGTCGCTAGCCACGTCCGTGTCGGCGGCGTCCTCGCCGGCCGCAGGCACGTCGAACGTCGCCGCGACAGCGAGCATGATCGGTCCCTGGATCCTGGTCGAGGCGGGACCCAGCTTCACGGCGGAGCCGTCAATCGTCATGGACTCGGTCGCGAAGCTGCCGGCCGAGGTTTCGAACAACTCGTCCGCTGTCCAACCGTCGGGACTCTCCTCAGCCTTCGCGACGGTCCGCGCCCGCGGGAAGAGCGTGGCGACATTCTCCATCGGCTCGACGATCACGTGGTATTTGTAATTGCTCACCAGGGGCGTGAACGGACCGCCGCCAAAGAGTTGGCCAATCGGCGACTCGTCGATCACGATGTCGTTCTTGGCCTCGATGCCCCAACTCTCCAAGAGGGCAACCAGCTTGGGGTTGGGGTCCTCGCGGCGCCCGCGCCGGTCGGGGAAGGCCGGGCGCAGCATGAAGAGCGCTCGTCCTCCCCCTTCCACAAACTCGCGGATCGCCTCGATCTCGGGGTCGAAGTACGCGGTGCTGGGGCCCGGGATCAAGAGCAGAGTGCAGTCCTGGGGCACGCCGTCCAGCGCCAGCGAGACGTCCTCGAAGTTGTAGTTGGCATCCTCGATCAGGGTCTTGGCATTCGCGAAACCGTCCCGGTCCATGTCGTCGCTCGAGGACTCCCCGTGACCGGTCGACACGCAAGCCGTCTTCTCCTGGCCCTTCAGCGCCATGATGATCGCGTTCGTGATGTCCTGCTCGCCGGTCGAGGAGGCTTCCCGGCGCTCGCCCCCAATGTTCAGCACCAGCGTCCCGTACGAGCGCACATTCATCGCCTCGGTCTTGACCGGATCCTCATCTGGATCGACATACTCGACGCGGACGCGGCTCGAGGCGTTTTCATAGCGCCGCAGCATGTTTTCCGCGACTTCGAACTGAGTCGTACGGTCGAAGTAGACCATCGTCACGTCGCGGTCGAGGTTGTCCAAGATCTTGCGCGTCTGATCGGACAGGCTGTAGAGCTTCTGGCGTGTGGCGTCGTAGCTCTCGTTGTATTGCACCCCGAGCCAGTTGACCGCCGTCAGGATCGCCACGAAGACGAGCACGTACACGGCGGAGAACCCGCCCGACCTCAGCTGTCTGGAATGGAAGAATTCCATGGCTAGACTCTCCCTACGCCTTCCAGCGGAGCGCTTCGAGCGAGCGCTTGCTCAAGAACAAACCCAGCGAGATCCCGCTGAGGAAATACAGCACGTCCTTCAACTCAAGCACGCCTTTCGAAAACTGCTCGAAGTGCGGCGCGATCGCTAGGTATTCGCACAATCGGCTGAACGTCGAGGATTCGTACGAGCTGATCCAGTTGAGAACCCAGAACAGTAGCAACGCCCCGAACGTGAGGGCCCCTGCGACGATTTGATTGCGGGTCAGCGTCGAGACGAACGTTCCCAAGGCGATCATCCAGCCTCCCATCAACAGCAGTCCCAGCAGCGAGACCAGCAGCGGCTTCCAGTCAGGCGCGGTGTACAGGAAAAGCACCGCCAAATTCAGCACCGCCACCAGCAGGAGGCAGGCGAACAGCAAGAGGGCCCCCAGCCACTTGCCCACGATGATGTGGTAGTCCTTCAGCGGCGACGTCAGCAGCAGTTCGAGCGTTCCACTCCGCTTCTCTTCAGCGAACAGGCGCATGCTGATCATCGGAACCATGAACAGCAGCACGATGCTCATGTTGCCCAGCGACGGTTCGATGACGAACTGATTCACGTTCAGAGGCGGAGCGCCGAAGCCGCCCCCGCTGGCCGCGGCGCTGGCGCTGTAGTCCAAGAAGAACGCTAGGCCGGTCGTGAAGAAATACCCGAAGATGAGCGCGAACATGGCAAGCACGATGTACGCGATGGGCGACGTGAAATACACCTTGAATTCGCGCGCCGCGATGATCCAGACATTTCTCATACGCCTTCCGCCTTGGGTTCTTCCCGAGCGTCCTCTGCTGCGGTTTCTACGAGGCCTTCTTCCCCCGGCGAACCGTCGCCGGAGCCAGCCGCTTCCTCCTGGGGCTGCTCGTCGCTCGTGAGCTTGAGGAAGATGTCCTCCAGGCTCAAACCGAGCGGCTGCAGGCTATACAGGCCCCAGCCCGAGTTGACCACCGCGTCGGCCAACCGCCGCGGCGCGGCGCTGTCCTTGTCGAGCTCGACCCGCCAGACGATCCGGCCGTCTCGCTCTTTCTCCCGCTGGGCGTCCCGAACGCTCGGCTCCCGCTTCAGACGCCGCTGCACTTCGTCGGCCGGCCCTTCCACCTCCAGCAGGATCGCATTGGCTCCCTGCAGCTGGGCGGTCAGGTTTTCGGGGGTGTCGCTCGCTTCGATCCGCCCTTCGTTGATGATGATCACCCGCGTGCAGGTGCTGGAGACCTCCGGCAGAATGTGCGTGCTCAGGATGATGGTGTGCTCGCCCGCCAGCGAGCGGATCAGGCCGCGCACCTCGATGATCTGCTTGGGGTCGAGGCCGGAGGTCGGCTCGTCGAGGATGAGCACCTCCGGATTGTGAATCAGGGCCTGCGCCAAGCCGACCCGTTGGCGGTAGCCCTTCGACAGCTTGCCGACCAGCGTGCTCCGCACGTCCGCGGCGGACGTGCGCTCCAGCACGCAGTCGATGCGGCGGCCAACGTCCTTCTTGGGGATGCCCTTGATGCCCGCAACAAAACGCAGGTAGTCTCCGACTTCCATCTCCGGGTACAGCGGCGGCATCTCGGGCAGGTATCCGATGCGCCTCTTGACCTCAATCGGATGCTCCCGGACATCGAAGCCGCCCACCCGGACCGCGCCCGACGTCGGCGGCAGAAAACCGGTCAGGATGCGCATGGTGGTCGTCTTCCCGGCCCCGTTCGGCCCTAGAAATCCGACAATCTCGCCTCGGTCGACCTCGAAGCTGATGTTCTTGACAGCTGTCGTGGGACCGTAACGCTTCGTGACGTCTTCAACTTGGATCATAGGATGTCGACAAAGCCGGCGAATAGAAGCAAGTCAGGGAATCGTCCTGCGGGATCCTCGCCAGCGACTCGTGGAAAAATCCTATTATCTAGCGACTCGTGAACATCATGTCAAGCGCCTTGTCTCGCGCCGCACATCGGGTATGGGAAGCGTCTGTATCTCAATAAGAACGGTCCTTGCCGAGGATCGCGCGACTCGCCCTCCGGCGGGCAGGCCTTCGGCGTGGAGATCCCGGTTGATGGTGTCCAGTCCGGAATGCCTGCACGCCGGTCTGCTCCCGGCCGCGAGGGACCTATGACACGGGCACGCTTCCGCCGCGCCACGGAGTCCTGGATTTCCTGCTCGCCGACGACAGTCACGGTCCCAAGAGCCGGCGATGCATCGCAGGGCGAACCACTCTCAAGGCAAACGCGTACGTCTGCGGCCTGGTAGACAAATGGCGCCTGGGCGATGACGACCAAGCCCAGGCGGGCTTCGACTACTCGTATTCGACGGCCGGGGGGCGCCTACAAGGACGCGGAGTTCTTCTTCAACGGTAAGTCGGTCACCTAGACCGGACACAAGACAGCCTATGTCGGAGGCGGGACGCTTGATTCCCTTGCCAAGCACCATCGGAGGCCCTTGTGCTTGAGGTGCCGTTCTTCGCTCCCCACAGCCCAAACAACTATCCACCTCAGACGTACCGCCGTCCGTACCGTGACTTCCATTGCACGTGCATTCCCCGTACGCCGCCGCACCCGCTGGGTCGCGGACGTTTTCGGCAGTACTTCGACAACCCGGAAGCCCACACCAGCTACTCGGCCCTTGTCATAGAGATGGATGCGAATGTCGGACGGGTGCTTGCCATGCTCAAGGAGTTCGGCGTCCGCGAGAACACCGTGGTCGTCTTGTCGGAGGACCAGGGCTTCGGCTGCGGCCATCATGGCGTTCGGGGCAAGGGCGATGGCACGATCCCGCTCAACATGTACGAGGAGTCGATCTGCATCCCCTGATCGGGAATCAACCGAGCGCGACCGCTCCGGGAACGGAAACTCCGGCAATGGTCGCAACGTACGGCTTCTTCTCGACTCTGTTCGACTGACTCAGCATCGAGGCCGAGCCGGACCCGGAACGCATCGGCCGCAGCTATGCCGGTCTCCTGCGCGGCGGCCGGCCTGCGTAGTAGAATGACCTGTTCTTCGAGTACGGCGTACACGCGCGCGGTTCGCGCCCAGAGCCTCAAGTACATCGAAGGGTCCGACCACAGGCCGAATGAACGCTTCGACCTGGAGGACGGCCCCGGAGAAACCATCCACCGAGTCGGGAATCCCGGACACCGCGAGCAACGGCTGGCGCTGCGCGGCCGGATGCAAGCATTCTTCCATCGGGCTGGCGCGCCGCCACTGGCCGAGTGGCGCTCGACCACGCGCCAAGAGATTCCGACGGATGTCGGCAATTACCGCTGAAAACCGTGGCCAGCCGGCCGCCGGGTTGATCCGCAACCGGGGCGACGCTCAGCAGGCCGTCGACGGCGTCGGTATAATATGCGCGCCGGAGGCCAGAGGCGGGATTCCGTTGAACCAGCCGAAGCCGCCTCCGGGGAAGGAGTGTTCTCATGCCGCGCGCCACTTGCTTTCGTACCGTACTCCTCGCCTCCTGTCTGGTCCTTGGAGCCGTCGCGTATCACGCCACCACCGAGGACTTGATGGTCGAAACGGCCAACGCTTGGCTCTCGTCCCTGAACGGCGCCCAGATCGCATCGACCCAGTTCAAGTTCGACAACCCCGACTACACGACCTGGCACTTCGTCCCGGATAACAACTTTCAGCAGACCCGCGGCTACCGCCGCAACGGCCTCACGTACAAGGAAATGACGACGGAACAGCGCTCACTGGCGGATGCTCTGCTGGCCGCGTCGCTCTCCAGGGTCGGCTTTGTCCGGGTCAAGACCATCATGAGCCTGGAAGAGATCCTGCGGATCCAGGAGAACGATACGGCTGGCCGGCGTGACGTGGACCTGTACCACTTCAGCATCTTCGGAAAGCCGGCCATGGAAGACGCCTGGGCTTGGCGGCTCGAAGGACACCATGTCTCCCTGCACTTCCTGATGCAGGACGGCGAACTGGTCTCCACCTCGCCCACCTTCCTGGGAGCCAACCCCCACGAAGTCCGCGAAGGCCCGCGCAAGGGCGCCCGTCCGCTCGGCCTCCGGGAGGACGCCGGGCGTAAGCTGATGCGATCTCTCGACGGCGCTATGCGCGCGAAGGCTCTTGTCAGCGAGGATGCCTACCGCGACATCCTCACATCGGCCGACACGCGCGCCAAGCTTGAGGGCCAGCCGCAAGGCCTCGCCGCGTCTCAACTCAGCGAGGAGCAATACGCCATGCTCCTGGCGACTGCGGACCATTACGCAGTGTCCCTGCCAACCCAGCAAGCCAAGCAACGCATGGCGATGGTGCGAGATACCCCCCGTGACAAGCTCTTCTTCGCCTGGGCCGGCTCGGTCGAGCCCGGCGGGGGCGACTACTACCGCATCCAGTCACCCGCCTTCCTGATCGAGTACGACAACACCCAGAATCGCAACAACCACAGCCACTCCGTGTGGCGCGAGTTCGAGGGCGATTTCGGACGCGACGTGATGGCCGCGCACTACCTGCTGGACAGCCACGGATTCGAGAAGGTCGAAGCCGCCGCCGACTAGCGGGATGCAGCCGCTTCGGCGCTGCCTTGCAAAAGACTCCGGATGGGCTTCCGGGGCTTGTGTGTCTCCAGGTCGAGTCGCGGGATCATCCTCCCACGCTCTCCGCACCTCCCCCGCAGCCGATTTCGGTCTCGCTTCACGTTGGACAAGACTGAAAGACTGCGAGTTGCCGTTTGCTAGCAATTTCTGCTAGCATGAGGTCGAGGATTGGTGTCCATCTGAAGGCCGACGGACGGAGGCAGCCATGAGTTCCACCATCACTGTCCGCAATCTCGATCCGGGAGACAAATCCTGGCTCCGAAGCAAAGCGCGTTCTCTGGGCATCTCCATGGAGGAGTTCGTCCGCCGCCTCATCCACCACGAGCGTGAGAAGACCGAGAGCCGCGAAAGCGTTTCCGAAGCCTTCAGGCGGTACTTCGGACCGGAACATGGCGTTGCTATGCCGCCGCGCGCCCGTTGGAGTTACCGGCCCGTGGAATTCGACACGGAAGGTGATTCGTGATGGTCCCCGTGGGCTTTCTCCTGGACACGAACGTCGTCGCGGAAATGATGCGGACGAATCCAGAGCCACGCGTCACCGCATTCCTCGGAACGATCTCCCCGCAGGGGGTGGGCCTCTCCTCCATCACCGCGTGGGAAATCCTCAGTGGCATTGGACGCCTCGCTCCCGGCAGGCGCCGAGAGGACCTCGGCTTCCGGTTTCGCAGCATGCTGGACGATGTCTTCGAAGGACGCGTATTCGATTGGACGATCGCGGACGCTCGGGCGTGCACCCAAGTGATGGAACGGAAACGGCGGCTGGGCGAACCGCTTGACGATCACATTCCGGACGCGATCGTCGCTGGAACGGCGCTTTGTCACGGGCTCGCCGTCGTCACGCGGAACGAGAAGGAATTCCGAAATACCGGCGTGGATGTCGTCAACCCATGGAGGGCCGCATCCACGATCCAGCGGCGTCCTTTCGAGGCCCCGGGCGGCCATCTGGGCGCGTAGATCCAGAAAGATGAGGCCGGGTGGACTGGATGCCTGCCGCCTCGGACCCTGCTGCGGCGTGACAGCCTGATCGCGCCACGCGGTCGACGGGTGGCCAAACGGACGTCGGCGAAGCAGGCTCCTCCCATCCGGCAGGCCTCGGTCCACGCCGCATTCCCGCGCCCTTACCGATGCATCGAAGGTGACCTTCTGGCCCGTTGTGGATCGAGCTCCCCGCGCACTTAGGACTGGGCGGCTCCATTGGAATGCGCGCGAAGAATCTTTCCAGATCGCTTCCAGATCCCTTATTGCCAAATCGCAACCCAAGCCTGTAGCATTGTCCACTCATGTCGGACCAACCAGAACGCCAATTCGGGTTCGAAACCCGTTCCCTGCACGCCGGCCAACGCCCGGACCCCACGACTAACGCCCGGGCAGTGCCGATATACCAAACGACATCGTACGTCTTCAATGACACCGATCATGCAGCCTCGCTGTTTGCGCTGCAAGAGTTCGGGAACATCTACACCCGCATCATGAACCCCACTACAGGGGTCTTCGAGGAGCGCATGGCCTCGCTCGAGGGCGGCATCGGGGCGCTGGCGACCGCCAGCGGGCAGGCCGCTCAACTCCTCGCCATCTCGAGCCTTTGCCAGAGCGGCGACGACATCGTGTCCTCGGCCACGCTCTACGGCGGCACCTACACGCAGTTCGACACGACCTTCCGCCGGTTCGGCTACAACACGATCTTCGTCGACCCGGACGACCCCGACAACTTCCGCAAGGCCATTACCGACAAGACCAAGCTCATCTTTATCGAGACGGTCGCAAATCCGCGCATGAACGTGATCGATATCGAGGCCGTCGCCCGAATCGCGCACGAAGCCGGCGTGCCGCTGATGATCGACAACACGTTCGCGACGCCCTACCTCTGCCGTCCGATCGAGTTCGGAGCCGACATCATCGTGCACTCGGCGACCAAATTCATCGGCGGCCACGGAACCTCCATCGGGGGCGTGATCGTCGAGGCGGGCAAGTTCGACTACACCAACGGCAAGTTCCCGATGCTCTCCGAGCCCAGCCCGGGCTACCACGGCATGGTCTTCACCGAGACGTTCGGGGCCCTGGCCTACATCCTCAAGTGCCGGGTAGAAGGCCTCCGCGACCTCGGTCCATGCATCTCCCCGCACAACTCGTTTCTCTTCTTGCAGGGCCTGGAAACCCTCGCCCTGCGGATGGAGAAGCACTGCAGCAACTCCCTGGCGCTGGCGAAACACCTCGAAGGCCACGATCTGGCCACGTGGGTCAACCACGCCGACCTGCCGTCGAGCCCCTACCACCCCCTCGCCCGGAAGTACCTCCCGAAAGGCCAGGGAGCAGTCTTCACCTTCGGCATCAAGGGCGGCCTGGAAGCCGGCCGGAAATTCATCAACGCCCTGCAGCTGTTCTCGCACCTCGCCAATGTCGGCGACGCCAAGAGCCTCGTCATCCACCCGGCGACCACGACGCACCAGCAGCTGAGCGCAAGCGACCATGCCGCAGCCGGCGTCACCCCGGACATGGTTCGGCTCTCGGTTGGCATCGAGGATCTCGACGACTTGGTCTGGGACCTTGATCAAGCCCTGGCCGCATCCCAGCGTTGAGCCACGCCCAAGCGCCCGGATTCCGGGCGGTTCGGCAACCTGCGGTCGCCTCCAACAAGCCAAAGCCCGGGGTCTCCGGGATTCCAGAATCCGGATCCAATCTCCCGGATCGCGAAGATCGCGGGCAATCGGAAACCTCGCCGCAGCAAAGAGTTAGCGGGGCCCGCAAGAAATGGAACCAAACGTGCAGTTGGCATATAGTGAAGGATGCGTGCGGCCGGGTCCGCTCACCTGGAGCACCAGCCGCAGACCCGCATGGTTCCGTCTCGCAAGATATTGAAGCGGTCCGCGCTCGGCGCCATCGTAGCGCTGGCTCTGGGCGCGCTGTCGCTCGTCAACTGGGCGCAGCGCGGCCGTTTCGGGGTGCCGGAGGACGGGGTTACGTGGGCCGACTCGGAAGCTGGAGTCTTGGCTTCCCGGGTCGAATCCAAGAGTCCGGCCGCACTGGTGGGAGTGCGGCCGGGCGACCTGTTACGCTCGATCGCGGGAGCGCCGGTCGAGGAGGCTCTCGACGCGACCCGCCTGCTTGCGGACATCGGAGCCTGGAATCGCACCGAGTATGAGCTCGAGCGGGCCGGCCAACCGCTGCACCTGTCCCTGGTCGTGGCCGAGAGTAGCGGGCGCGGCGCGGTGGGCGGCTTCCTCCTGATTCTCGGCTGGGCCTACGGCCTGATCGGTCTGCTGGTTTGGCTACGATGCCCGGCGAACGCCTCGACACATCGCTTCTACGCCTTCTGTCTGGCCTCGCTGGCGGTCTACGCCCTGAGCTCCACCGGTGCACTGGATGGTTTCGACAGGCTGATCTACTGGCTCGATGTCTGGGCGCTGCTGCTGATGCCGGCGCTGTTCTTGGACTTCTGCCTGCACTTCCCCGATCATGCCTCGCGGCTACGCGGGTTGTCCCGCCTCTCGTTCGGCGCCGCCGTGGCGGTGGGAGCCGCTCACCACGCGACCGCCGGAGGCTGGGTCACGGGAGGTATCGGAGAATCCGAGATGCTGCGGTTCTTCGAGACGGCGCCGCTTGTGCTGCTCGTCTTCAACCTCCTTGCCGCCGCGTACGGCGTACACGACGGAGCTCGCCTGACGCGTAGCGCATTCCACCGGTTGCAGAGGGGCTGGCTCCTTCACGGCTCCCTGGCAGCGGTGCTCCCGTTCGGCGCCTTCTACGTTGTACCCTTCATCGCAGGCAGGGCGCCCGGGCCAAACGAGTCGTTCTCGGTCCTTTCTCTCGCCGTGCTGCCGGCGGCGATCGCAATGGCCCTGTTCCGCTACCGCCTGCTGGATCTCGAGATTCTCTGGCGTCGCGCGGCATCCTCCGCGGTCACCGCAGGACTCCTTGTGGCTGGTGGCTCCCTCGTGCTCTTCCCGGGCGGGACACCAGCTCCCTGGCTCGATCGTTACGGACCGCTTGCTTGGCTCGTCTCGCTGGCCGCCGCCGCCGCCCTGTTCCATCCGCTCCGGAACTGGATGCTGCGCATTCTCGAGCGACGCTTCTACCGTGAACGCTATGACGACCGCCGCACTTTGGCTGCGTTCGCCTCGGAACTGGCCTCGGACACGGATTTGGACCGCATGGTGCGGGCTGTCGGCGATCGCCTAGCCCAGACGCTGCAAGTAGATCGGGTCGCGATCCTGACATCGGCCACGGACCCGGATCCGCCGCGCTTCCGACTGCTCTTCAGGCACGGCCTGGACGCTGCAGCGCCGTCGGAGGCACTCGACCTCACTCCACTCGCGGCGCGCGGGGAGGGGGGCCACTCGTCCGTCCTTTTGACGGACTCGGCGCCGGGCGTGCTACCCGCTTCGATCGCGATCCTGGGCTGCAGCCACTACGTCGCGTGCCGTTTGCGCGGACGCACACTCGCCTGGATCGGCCTAGGCCGGACTCGGCGAGGGACTTTCTTGAACAGCGACGACCTCGCGCTTGTGAAGACGTTGGCCGGACCGTTCGCCATCGCGCTCGAGAACGCAAGGCTGTACGCCTCTCTGGAACACGAGGCGACCCAGTACCAGCAGCTCAAGGATTACAACGAGAACATCGTCGAGTCGCTGTCGGTCGGCATCTTGGTGGTTGACCTCGAGGGCCGCGTGCAGAGCTGGAACACCCAACTCGAACTGGTCTTCCACATTTCGCGGGACCAAGCGGTCGGACGTCATCTGCGCGCCCTCCTGCCCGCTGCTCTGGTCGACCAGTTCGAGCGGTGCCAGGACGAGACGGGCGCCGGCAACGTTTACAAGTTCCGGCTGCGGGCTTCCGCCTTTCCCGAGGAGTTCCGCCCCGCCGCGACCCCGGATCCCGGCGAGCGCATCGTCAACCTGGCGGTCGCCCCGCTAATCGCAAAAGATTTCCGGCCCATTGGGCGGCTCTTGATCCTGGACGACGTCACCGAGCGCCTGGAACTCGAGGAGCGTATCGTGCACGCCGACAAGTTGAGTTCCGTCGGCCTGCTGGCCGCCGGCGTCGCGCACGAAGTCAATACGCCGCTCGCCGTGATCTCCAGCTACGCCCAGATGCTCGCCGCCAGATTCACGGACGAAAGCGACGAGGCCAAGATGCTGGGCAAGATGACGGAGCAAACGTTCCGGGCCAGTGAGATCGTCAACTCCCTGCTAGACTTCTCACGCACATCGGGAGCACGGATGACTCCCTGCGACATGAACCGCGCGATCGAGGACACTCTCGAGCTGATCGCGCCGCAACTCCGCCAAGCCGGCGTTTCGGTGCAGAAGGAACTCCGCGGCACGGCCAGCGTGCTCGCCGATCGAGGCAAGCTGCAGCAGGTGTTCCTCAATCTGTTTCTGAACGCCCGCGACGCCATGCCCGACGGCGGTGCGCTCCGCATCGAAAGCTCGCACGGAACCACCGGTGTCGGTGCGCGACGGGTCGAAGTGCGCGTTTCGGATACCGGCTCCGGCATCGCGCCGGCCCTGCAACGTCGCATCTTCGACCCCTTCTACACAACGAAGGACCCCCGGCGTGGGACGGGCCTAGGCCTCGCTGTCAGCTACGGCATCGTCCAGGAGCACGCAGGCACCATTTCCGTCGACAGCGAGCCGGGCCAAGGAACGACGTTCACCCTTACATTCCCGCTGGCCAGGCAGCCGGCTCATGCCTGACGCAACGACTGCGGCCGCAGAGGACTCCAAGGGCCGCATTCTGATCGTTGACGACGAGCCTGCCATTGTCGAGAGCCTGCAACTGCTGCTTGAGGCGGCGCGGTATCACGTCGTCACCGCGCATTCGGCCAACGGCTGCCTGGATGTCATCGCCAAGCAGCCGTGCGATCTCGTGCTGCTCGACCTGATGCTTCCCGACCGCCCTGGCCTGGCCGTGTTGCAGGACATCCGCAGAGTCGATAGGTCTCTCCCTGTGGTCATGCTGACTGCGTACGGCTCCATTGAGACTGCCGTCGAGGCAACGCGGCTCGGCGCCACCAACTTTCTCACCAAGCCCTGGAACAACAGCCAGCTCTTGCTCGAGATCGAGCAGACGCTGATGCGCCGCAAGCTCGAAGCAGAAAACGCCCGGCTGCGCAGCGAACTGAGACTGTCCAGGCCACTCGCCAACCTCATCGGGAAGTGCGAGGTGATGCAGCGCGTCTACGTCCTGATCTTCCAGGTTGCGCGCACCAGTTCCACCGTCCTCATCTCTGGAGAGAGCGGTACGGGGAAGGAGCTGGTCGCCAAGGCCATCCACAACAGCTCGCCTCGCGCCGCCAAGCCGTTCGTCATCGTCAACTCCGGCACCATCCCGGTCGAACTTCTCGAGTCGACGCTCTTCGGCCATGTCAAGGGATCCTTCACGGGAGCGCTGCGGGATCGTCAGGGCTGCTTCGAGATCGCCAACGAAGGCACGATCTTCCTGGACGAGGTCGGGACGCTGAGCCACGAGACGCAGACCAAGCTGCTGCGTGTCATCCAGGAACGTGAATTCGTTCCGGTCGGATCCAACGATCCGATCCGAGTCGACGTCCGCATTCTCGCGGCTAGCAACGAGAACCTGGAGGCGGCTATGGAACAGGGGCGGTTCCGGGAGGACCTGTACTATCGCCTGAACGTGATCGACATCGAACTCCCCCCGCTCAGGGAACGGCTGGAGGATGTGCCGCTGCTGATCGAGGAGTTCCTGACGCAGTTCTGCCGCCGGGAGAAGAATCATTTTCTCGACCACCGCAGGCATTCCACGCTCGGCTTCACGCCGGACGCCCGGCGGATCCTAATGAACCATTCCTGGCCTGGCAACGTGCGCGAATTGCGCAATGTGGTCGAACGCGCGGTCGTGCTGACGACGCAGCCGGAGCTTGGCCCCGAAGTCCTGCCGGAGTCCCTGGTCAAGAACGAGCTCGCGGCTCCGAGAATGGATCCTGCAAACATCGAACGCACTCCCGGTGTGAGCCTGCCGCAGATGATGGAGGACTTCGAGCGCCGCGTCCTGCTGGCTGAGCTCGACAAGCATGGCTACAATCAGACCGAGACCGCCAAGGCCCTGCGCATGGCGCTGTCGACGCTGAACCAGAAGATCCAGCGCCTCGGCATCGACGTCAAGCGCCGGCGGTCGGAGTAAGCGGCGATCCACGGCGGAGTTCTCGCGCCCGGCGCACAAGCCGCGGGCGATGGGACCGGGGCGCGCGCCTTTGCGGGCGAGCGCCTCCACCGCGTGAGGAACCCCTGCGGTCCAGGGCGTAGCCTGTGCTTGGGTACACTCAACGGGTCGCTTGGCCGAGGGCTTCCCCCGGTTGCGGGCTTACTGCGCACTCGAATCTGGTCGACGATTTCGGCCGGAATCCGAGCGCCAGCACATCGACCACGAAGGCAACATCGACGCCGGTGTCGCGGAGCAGAAACAAGCCGCCCCCGCCGGTTCCGTCGAGATGGTCGAACGCCGCCGGCCGGACAGGCTTGCGCGACTCGTGGTAGCGAGCCTTCGAGCACGGCAACCACTGTCTCCTTAGATCGGCCCGCATACCGCTTCTCAAAGGCCGAGAGCGGCTCATGACCAGGGTTCTAAGCTAGAGAAGGTCCGCTCTCCGATGCCGTTGACGAACTTCGATCCGCTGGTGGCGGAATGGTTCGAGCACAAGTTCAGCGCACCGACGGAGCCCCAGCTCGAGGGCTGGCGGGAGATCCGCTCCGGACGGGATGTCTTGATCTCCGCGCCGACGGGTTCTGGCAAGACCCTGGCGGCCTTTCTGATTTGCCTCGATGCGTTGGTCAAGCGCGCACGAGCGGGCGAACTCCTGGATGAGATAACCGCGGTCTATGTCTCCCCGCTCAAAGCACTGAGCAATGACATCCGGAAAAACCTCGCGGCGCCCTTGGAGGAGATTCGTGGCCTCGCAAAGAAGCGCGGCGTCGATCTGCAGCCCATTCGAACGGCTGTCCGGACCGGCGACACCCCAACCTGGGAGCGCCAGAAGATGGCGAAGCAACCGCCGCACATCCTCGTCACCACACCGGAATCGCTATTCATCCTGCTCACCGCCGCTAAGAGCCGCGAGATGCTCAAGACGGCGCGGACCGTGATCGTCGATGAGGTCCACGCCGTCGCGGACGACAAGCGCGGGTCTCACCTGACGCTCTCTCTGGCGCGTCTGGAGCGCCTGACCGGGCGAGTTCATGGAAACCGGATGCAGAAGATCGGGCTCTCGGCCACAGTGAAACCCCTGGACGAGGTCGCGAACTTTCTGAGTAATCGGTTCGCGGGCGGGGACGGCCGGATCCTCCAGTTCGGGCACAAGCGAGAAATGGATCTGGCGGTCGTGACGCCCCAGGACGATCTCGGCGCCGTCGCCACCAACGAGCAGTGGGAGGACACCTACGACCGCCTTGCCGAACTCGCAACGTCGCACAGGACCACGCTGGTTTTCGTCAACACGCGGCGGCTTTCCGAACGTGTTGCTCATCGGCTCGCGGAGAGGCTCGGGGAAGATGCGGTTCTGCCGCACCACGGCAGCCTTTCGCGCCAGTTGCGCCTGGACGCGGAACAGCGCCTGAAGGAGGGCTGTCTGCGTGTCGTGGTCGCCACGGCGTCCCTCGAATTGGGGATCGATGTCGGCACGGTGGACTTAGTCTGCCAAATCAGCTCGCCGCGATCCATCGCGGTCGCGTTACAGCGGGTCGGGCGCTCCGGCCACTGGATCGGGGCCGTGCCCCAAGGTCGCCTATTCGCCATGACCCGGGACGACCTGATCGAATGCGCCGCCTTGATCCGCTCCATCCGGCACGGCGACCTGGATCGTCTCGAGATCCCGACCGCTCCCCTGGACATCCTGGCTCAGCAGATGGTGGCCGCCGTCGCCTGCGAGGAATACGGAGAACAGGAACTCTTCGATCTCATGCGCGGCGCCTACCCGTATCGCCAGCTGGCGCGTGCGGACTACGACGCCGTCGTCGAAATGCTCTCCGAAGGGGTCGCGACCTCGAGGGGGCGCCGGGGCGCGTATCTGCACCGCGACCAGGTCCATGGTCGGCTGCGGGCGCGGCGCGGCGCACGCCTGGCGGCCATCACTTCGGGAGGCGCCATCCCGGACACGGCTCAGTACATGGTTGTGGCCGAGCCGCAGGGCACGACTGTTGGAATGCTGGATGAAGATTTCGCCGTCGAAAGCAACATCGGCGACGTGTTCCTCTTGGGCACAACCTCCTGGCGCATCCGCCGGGTGGAAGCAGGCCGAATCCGGGTGGAAGACGCCCACGGCGCGGCGCCGACCGTGCCCTTCTGGCTTGGCGAGGCCCCGGGCCGCACCGTCGAGCTCTCGCACCACGTTTCGGAGGTGCGCGAGGCAATCGCGCAGACGGCCGGCGAGGCAGGAGCGGTTGTGGACGCCGCCGTGGCGTGGCTGATGAACGAATGCAGCCTGGAGCGGCAGGGCGCCGAACAAGCGGTGCGGTATGTCCGCGCCGGCCAGGCGGCCCTCGGAGCTTTACCCACGGCCAAACGCGTCGTCGCCGAACGCTTCTTCGACGAGGCCGGTGGTATGCAGCTTGTGCTGCATGCCCCCTTTGGCTCTCGGATCAACCGGGCGTGGGGCCTCGCGTTACGGAAAAGATTCTGCCGGACGTTCAATCTCGAACTACAAGCGGCAGCGACGGACGACGGGATCGTCATCTCACTGACCGAGCAGCACGCGTTTCCACTGGAACTGGTCTTCGAGTTTCTTCAGGTTGCCACGCTCGAGCACGTGCTGACGCAGGCTTTGCTCGACGCACCGATGTTCGCGGCGCGCTGGCGCTGGAATGCTTCCCGGGCGCTCGCCGTGCTGCGGTTCGCAGGGGGCCGGAAGGTCCCCTCCCCGATTCAGCGCATGCGCTCCGACGACTTAATGGCTGCCGTGTTCCCGGATCAAGCCGCGTGTGCGGAGAACCTGTCGGGCGAGATCCGTATTCCCGATCATCCGTTGGTGCAAGAGACGCTCGAGAATTGCTTGCGGGAAGCGATGGATCTGCCTGGGTTGTCGGCTGTGCTGGAAGCGATCCAGTCGGGCGAAACGCGGACGGTTGCGGTGGAGACTCCGGAGCCCTCGCCGCTCGCCCACGAGGTTTTGAACTCGAACCCGTATGCGTTCCTGGACAACGCGCCTCTGGAGGAGCGGCGGGCGCGGGCGGTGCAGATGCGCCGCAGCTTGGATCCCAGCACCGTCCACGCCACGGCGGCGCTCGATCCGCGGGCCATCGAGCAGGTGGAGCACGAGGCGTGGCCTCTAGTGCGCGACGCGGAGGAACTCCACGACGCGCTTCTCACGCTCGTGGCCCTGCCTCCGCAGGATGACTGGAGCGGATTCTTCGCCGAGTTGGCGGCCCGCTCGCGCGCCGCGCGTGTGGAGTTCGGGGAACAGCAGTTCTGGGTCTCCGCCGAGCGGCTTACACTCGCCTCGCGGATCTACCCGGGCACCCTCCGCCAACCCCCAATCGAGGCGGCGGCGCCTAGCCGGCGCCTGCCAGAAGGCCGTGAGGCCTGCGTCGCTGAGATGCTGCGCGGCTGGCTCGACTGCGTCGGTCCACGGACCGTGAGTTCGCTGGCCCGGCAGCTCGGATTGCCGGTCGCCTTGCTACAGGCCGCTCTGGCGCAGCTGGAAAGCGAGGGGCAGATTCTGCGCGGGCGCTTCAAGGAAGTTTCCCCGGAGGGCGAGCCGGAATGGTGCAACCGGCGCTTGTTGGCGCGGATTCACCGCATGACCTTGGGCAAGCTGCGGCGCGAGATCGAACCCGTCTCCAGCGCCGACTTCATGCGCTTCTTGTGCCGCTGGCAGCATCTGGCTCCCGGCAGCCTGCTGCACGGGACCGATGGGACACTGCAAATCATCAAGCAGCTGCAGGGCTTTGAAGTCTCGGCCGCGGCTTGGGAGTCCCATATTCTTCCAGCAAGGATCGTCAACTACAAGCCGGAATACCTGGACCGTCTTTGCTTGGCCGGCGAAGTGATCTGGGGGCGAGTCTCCCCGCATCCGGCATTCGGCGCGCAGGCTGCCGAGCCCAGGCCCGGGAGGAATCGGCGCGGCTTGCGCGTGCGACCCACCCGCGCAGCTCCGATTACGTTTGTCCTACGCGACGAGGCGGAGTGGCTGCTGCCCTTGACGCAAGGTGAGAGCTCCCGTGTGCAGGAAGCGCTCTCTCATCCCGCGCGGGACGTGCTCGCAGGCCTGGAGGACCGTGGCGCCTGCTTCTTCTCCGATCTGGTCCGCAATACGCGTCGGCTACCCAGTGAAATCGAAGACGCCCTGTGGGAACTAACCGCCGCCGGACTAGTGACGGCGGATGGCTTTGAGAACCTGCGCGCTCTGCTCGATCCCAAGCGCCGACGTGGCGAGGGTCGAGGCCGGGCTCAGCGTCCGCGCCACGCGCCAGGACGCTGGACGTTGCAGGCGGAAGGCTTGCGTGGCTCCAAGTCCACCGACGACACCCAGGCGACGGAGGCGCTGGCTCGGCAGTTGCTCGCTCGCTGGGGCATCGTCTTTCGGGACCTTGTCCGGCGCGAACTGTTTGCCCCGCGCTGGCGGGACGTCTTGATGGTGTTGCGGCGGATGGAGGCGCGCGGCGAAATTCGGGGTGGGCGGTTCGCGGACGCCTTTCGCGGCGAGCAGTTCGCCCTCCCCGAAGCGGTGGACTTGTTGCGGACGGTGCGTCGCAGCCAGGCGTCCGGTGAAGAGGTCAAGATCAGCGCCGCTGACCCACTCAATCTGACCGGCATCCTGTTGCCAGGTCCATGGCGGAACGCGGCCTCGGGAGAGGTCTTGCGATTCCGGAACGGCTCGCTCGATACGGATCGCCCTTCCTACGCGCCACCTGCATTTGTCCCGCAGGGTGTCTCCGTGCGACAAGCTTCCTGAAACCGTGGTAGCGGCCGGCGGGCGCGATGCGCCGGCGCGAGCTTGGGTACGCTTGCCCAGCACTCTGCAACTTCCGTCCCCGCATGCCGCCGCCAATCGGCGAATCGTCGTGGAGTTGGAGTTCGGTTCCAGGCCAGGCGCTCTCGGCGGATGCAGGACGCGTGGCGGGAAGCTGTCGCTTGCTGTCGGACGCAATCCATGCCCGCGCTAGAAGGCAATCTTGGTCATCATCTGGAAGGTCCGCGGAAATCCCCGGGTTCCAGGGATGCTCCCAAAGTTGTCGGATCCGTAGACCGTGCGAGGACCGCGCCAGTTGACATTGTTCAACAAGTTGATGAACTCGAAGCGCAGAGTCAGAGTCGCGTCATCGAAGATCGGGGTCGTCTTTTCCAGGGAAACGTCCCAGTTGATGAGCGCGGGGCTCCGAACTGCATCGGTCGTGTGCGGAGCGTCGCTCAATCGAAGGCCGTCGGTCGGAGCGACGGCGCCAGCTGTCACGTAGCGATCGACGTCGCCGCCCCTGGAGACTCGGGCGTTCGCCGGACGCTGGTGGCTGAATCCGTACGCGCTGAGCGGATTCTCGTTCTGCGTGACGACGAGCGGAAAACCGCTGCGCAGGATCGCCACCATTGCGATCACCCAACCATGCAGCAGCTTGTTCTCGCCCCGTGTCTGGTACATGAGGTTCAGGTTCACCTGGTGCGGCACGTGAAGCAGCGAAAGTGAGTCATCGGCCTGGAGCACCGGACACTTCCCGAACGCGCATTCGTCCGGGGTGTTGTAGACCGTGTTGGTGACGCTCTCGAGCAACGTGTTGGCTTCGTAGATGTTGTCCTTGTGCTTCGTGAACGTATAGTTCAGCCGCGCCCCCCAGTCCCGGCTGAATCGCCTTTCCAACTCGAATCGGAGCGCGTTGTAGAGCGACTTGCCCGCGCTCACGTGACGGGCGTAGACATTGCGGAAGTGGGGAAAGGGACGGAGCAACTGTCCCAGCGGCAACGTCCGTTCGCCTGCGAAGGACCCGAAGCGGGAGTCGCCGTAGAAGGGATTCGAATAGTGCCGGTTTAACTGGTCGCCCAGAGCCAAGTAGGAGTCCGCCAGCTGGTTGATGTTGAGGACCGAATTGAGGGTTCCGCCAATCGGCAGATCGCCTCCCTGGCTGCCGACGTACCCGACCTTGACCGCGACATTCCGGCCGATGTCGCGCTGGAGGTCCAGGGACCACTTCCGGATGTAGGGAGAATCGCGGTGCTGCTCGTTGAAGTACACGTCGCCGCCGATGTTCTGGAGGCGTCCGTTGGCGTTGCCCACCGCATTGAGGATCCCGGACGGAAACGGATTCGAGGCGGTCGCCTCCGGCGGCGTGATGCCGTCCACGCTGGCCGCCAGGTTGGTGACGGCCGTGTACCCGTAGGTTCCGATCTCCGACGCCCCGGTGCTCAGCGGGATCGCGTACGGAGCCCAGAAGACGGCGAACCCGCCGCGCAGGACCGTCCGGGGATTCAGGGTATACGCGAATCCAAGCCGAGGCCCGAGCTTGACCACCGGCGGATTCCACTGGTGAGTGGGATTCCCGTCGATCCCGGCGTACATGAGACCGCCCTTCAGTGGAAAACCGGGAAGGGATCCCTCGAGTCCGGGCGCGAGCGCGACCTGCGCGGGAAACAGGCCCTCCCGATCCCACCCAACCGCGAAATCGTTGCTGTCCTCCTTGAGGCCCGTTTCGTGCTCGACCCGAAGCCCAAGGTTCAGAACCAGGTTTGAGGCGGCCCTCCAGTCGTCCTGGACGAAGCCACCGAAGTAGTCCAGGAAAACGTCCGCCGGGGCGGCGAGGGTTGCAGTGCCGCTATCCGGTATGCCCAGCAGCAGGTCGGCCAGGGCGCTTCCCGAGCCCGTTTCGGGATTCGCGGGGTCGGGCCCCTGAGTGAATTTCTTGGCGAAGTTCAGCGTCAAGCCGTTGCCGAAATGCACGGTGTGCAGCCCGAGGCGGCGCCATTGCGCGCCGTACTTCAGGGTGTGGTTCCCGATAAACTTCGCATAGGTCCCACTCGCCTCGCGCGAGGACCACTGCACGTCGTCGTTGCTCAGCGCTCCGTGCGTGTCGCCGCCGTCCCCGAAATCTGCAACGGCAATTGAAGGAAACTGCCCCTCGTACCCCTCCTGCGCGTAGATCTTGTCCAGGAAGCTTCCCTGAATCCCGAGTTGATTCTGAAGCTGGTCCTTGCCGTACGCGGGACTCCCCCGCGAATCGTTGAAGTGCGTCTGTCCGTACCTTAGAGTCAGCACCGAATCGGCGGACAGGATGAAGGTGTTGTTGAGCGCCACCGCGTGGACGTTGCGTCCGAGCGTCGAGGCGCCAATGCCGAAGACGGGACGCGAGTCGGCATTCAAAAGATCCTGGTAGTGGCCGAAGCGCGGCTCCTCCGATCTGTAGTAGAGGTAGGTCGCGGAAAGCTGCCAACTCTCGTCGAAGGTATGGTTCAGATTCCCGGTGGCCTGGATAGCCCGCACCCTCTGAATGCCGGAGGTCGAGATCTGGCCCCCGGGCCCAAGCGTCGCGAGTAAGTCCGTCAGCGCCGCGCCCGTCGGATCGACGGAGCCTGCGGGGATGCGGTTGTTCGCGAATGGGAACCTGCTCCCGTCGGCATCCCGGCTGAAGGGATCGTAGATCGTCACCCCGCTCCGAGAGAAGTCGCCAGAAGCCTCGGCAGGCGTCGGAACCGTAACCGTCGTGTTGCCGATCGCATCGTCGGAATAGCCTTCGGTCGCAAGCCAGAAGAAGGTCCGCCCGGGCACGACCGGACCGCCGAATGAGGCGCCGAACAGATTGTACGGAGCATTCCCGAGATCCTGCTGGCCGAGGACGCCAGCATCGAAGTCCTGCTGCTGGAAATAGGCCAGCTTCCGCCAAAACGTATTCAGTTTGCCCGGACGGAACTGATACAGGGCGCTGCCCGCCCAGTCGTTCGCGCCGCTCCGGTGAATCGTGTTGAAGACGCCGCCACCGGTCCTTCCCATTTCGGCATCGTAGGTGTTCGTTTGCACCTTCATCTCCTGGACCGCCTCGAAGACAGGGATGATCACCGCACGGTTCCGCAGGTCGGTCATCGAAACGCCGTCGATCGTGTAGTTGTTGCCCCGAAGCGGGCCGCCTCCAAGCGAGAGCAGGGATGAGTTCGTCTGATCCGACTGCTTGACCCAGACTGGATTGCCGGTATGCACCACATTGGGCGTGGTCACGGCCATGATGAACACGTTCCGACCCGGGGAAGGCAGCACCTCGAGCTGCCTGCGGTCGATCGTGGATGCGACTGACGCGTTGCCGTTCTCGATCAGCGGCGTCTCGGCGGTGACCGTCACGGTTTCCTCGACGCCCCCGATATTCAACGTGACGTCGGCGACCAGGAAAGAGGAGATCCCGACAACCAGCCCCTCGCGCACAAAGGGCGCGAAACCGGCCAGTTCCGCCCGCAGCGTGTATGCGCCCGGCTGCACGTTGGTGAACGAGTACTCGCCGGCCGCATTGGAAGCCGTGGCCCGAGGGACGCCGGTGCCGTCGTTCCGGAGCATCACGTCCACCCCTGGAATGACTCCCCCGTTGACGTCCCGCACGATCCCGCGGACGCCGCCCTGGAACGTCTGCGCAAGAACGCCTGGGGAGACCGCGAGGACGCTGAGCAGGACGACTGCCGGAATCGGGGAGGCTCGCATCGGCCGCTACCGGGAATTCGACGAATTCAGGAATGACCCTGTGCTTCGCATGCGCGCACGGCATTGAGGGCCCGGGTTGGAAGGGAACTCCAGAACCGGCTCATTGCCGACATCCGCCTTCGTGTGTCTAAGACTCATCGCCATGAACTTGCGACACGCGCTGTTCCGAACGTCCGCAGTAGACTCGGCGCGCCGCCACCCGGAACCCTCCGGACGACTCGAGCATCGTGCGAAGTATGAACCAACTCAGAACCGAAGGCCCTTGCGCAACAACATCGCACTGTAATAGTACAACTCCCCGTCCAGCGCTCGCTTCACGTGGGCTCCGTCGCGGAAGCCGTGCGCCTCGCCCTCGAACAGGAAGTACGCTACCGGAATACCGCGGACGCGTAGCGCCTCCACCATGGCCTCCGTCTGCTCCGGCGGCACCACCCTATCTTCGGAGCCCTGGAAGAAGATCACGGGAGCGGTCAGCCGGTCCGCGGCTCCCAGCGGCGACCGCTCGGCGTACAGATCCTCCGCCGCAGGCCAGGGACCGATGAGAGTTTCGTGGTACCGCGACTCGAACTTGTGGGTGTCACGCGCCAAGGCCACCAGGTCGCTGATCCCATAGTACGAGGCTCCGGCTGCGAACTCGTTGCGGAACGCCAGGCAGCAGAGCACCGTATACCCACCAGCGCTGCCTCCCTTGACGATCAACCGGTCCGGGTCCGCCAGCCCTTGAGCCGCGAAGTGCCTGGCGGCGGCTACCGTATCCTCCACATCGACCACTCCCCATTGACCGTTCAGCCGCTCGCGGTAGGCGCGGCCGTATCCCGTGCTGCCGCCGTAGTTGACGTCCACGAGCGCGAATCCTCGACTCGTCCAGAACTGTGTCGCGAGCGACAGGGAATCCGAAGCCGCCCCGGTCGGGCCGCCGTGCACCCGGACGATCAAAGGCGGCTGCTCGTCCGCCGGCGCAGCGTAATCCGGATTGCGGGGCCCGTAGTACAGCGTATGCACCGTGTCCCCGTCCTCCAACGGGATGGAAACAGACTGCGGGACGGAGACATATTGCCGCAGTCTCACGTCCAGCTTGGTGGAACGGCGCAGGATGTCGCATCCCCCGGAAGCGATGTCGAACCGCACGATCGCCGGAGGCTCGCTGGGCGAGGCGGCCCGGAACACCCCGTTCTGCCCGCACACGGCGATCCCATCGATCTGGCTGTAGGGGGTCGCGACCGGCTCCAAGGCGCCTCTGCGATCCAGGAGCCCAAGGCTCCAGGAGCCCGCCTCGCAGTACGCACACAGGATCCGCCCGTCCCCCGTGAAACCGTACGTCGACATGCCGAACACCCACTGCGGCAGGCCGAACTCGGCTTCGCGCTCGTGCAGCGGGACGATCCGACGGCGCTCTTCGCGATAGAGGTTCCAGAATCCGCTGCGGTCCGAGACAAAGTGCAACGCGCCCTCGGGGGACCACTGCGGCTGGAACACCGACTCGCCGGGTCCGCCAACCACCTTGCGTCGCAACGCGAGTGCGCCATCCGCCGCGACTTGCGCGGTCCAGAGTTCCGTGCCGTCCCACGGCATATTCGGGTGCCGCCACTCGAGCCAGCACACGCGTCCGCCGTCCGGGCTGACGCGGGGATTGGAATAGAAGTCCGCTCCCGCGAGCAGCGCCCGCACCGCGCCGCGCGGCTCGCCCAGGGGAATCGCTACGATCGATTGAACCGGCTCGCCGGACGCCTCGGCGTGGTCTTCGCAGACCGCGAGCAGGCGGTTCCTGTGGGCGTCCAACTCCAAGTCGGCATACCGCGCGGGTCCCTCCGGGGTCAGCGGCTCGGGGTTCTCCGCAGCGTGCGCGCGGTACACGCGCAGGTTGCTGTTCTCCGAGAAGTACGCCGTTTCGCCGCGAACCGTATACGCGCCGCCCCCGTACTCGTGCACCCTCGTGCGCACGTTCCAGGGTGGCGGCAGAGCGTCCCGCAGCGACCCGTCGCGCCCGAGGTGGACCAAGACCGTGCGCCCCCGCTCCGCGGGCCGTCCCTCGAGCCAATAGACCGAACCGCCCTCGATTCTCGGTTCGCCAAGCCGTACGGATTCCGCGGCAACCAGATCCGAGGTGATCGGAGACTTCCAGAACCCGTACTCAGCGGTCTGCTTCATCCGGTCGTGTCGCCAATCCTGCCGGAACGACTGCGGCGCGGCGCGCCCGTCAGTGGAGCTGCTCGCGTGGCAACTGCTCCAGGAACTCCTCGACAAGTCGCCGGTTGTCGTCTGGTTCCAGGTTCTTCCGGAGCAACTGCTCGGCGGCGCGGATCGCGAGGCCGGCGGTTTGCTGGCGGACTTCAGCCACGGCCGCGCGCCGCTCCGCTTCCAATTGCCGCCTGCCCTCGTCCATGATCTTCTGCGCTTCCTCGCGGGCTTCCTCCCGGGCCTGGGCTCGCACGCGCTCGGCCTCCTGCCGCGCCTCGACGACCAGCTCCTGCGAGCGGCGCAGGGACGCTTCCATGTTGGCCTTGTTCTCCGCGATGGCTTGCTCGGCCTCGCGCTTCGCTTGCTCGGCCTTCTCGAGGGAGTCGCGGATGCGGCCCTCCCGCTCGTCCAGAGCTCCGAGGATCGGCTTCCAGGCGATCAGACGCAGAGCCACCAACGTCAGCAGGAACGTCACCACGGTCCAAATCATCAGACCGGGCTCGAACTGGAGCAGGACGTTACCGTTTTCGGAAGCCATCGGTTTCTCCAACGAGCGGGCCTAGAACAGGAGGGCGGTGAACATGACACCGAGTCCGATGACCGCGACGCCCTCAAGCAGGAACAAAGGCAGCTGGTATGCGGACCGGATGTCCTTCGCGGCTTGCGGCTGGCGAGCGATGCTCTCCACGGCTCCGGCGGTTAACTTGCCAATGCCGAGCCCCGCTCCGACCACGATGAGGCCAGCTCCGAGCCCCGCTCCGACCACGGCGATGCCCGCTCCGAGCGCGCTTCCGGACTCCTCGGACGCTTCGGATGCCGCCTGCGCGGACGCCATGGCCGGCAGCGCGAGCAGGATGGCCAGCGCGAACAGGATGTTGAATGTGCTTTTCATTAGTTGGATTCCTCCGTTGGAGTGGGAAAGACTCGATGAACTCTCAGTGTTCGTCGGCCACGAGCATTCCGACGTACAGCGCTGTCAGCAGCGTGAAGACATAGGCCTGGATTAAGGCCACGATCAACTCCAGCAGCGTGATAGCCACCGCCATCGGCACCGAAACGACCGAAAGGGCGACGCTCTGGAATAGAAAGATGAAGCCGAGGATGATCAGGATGACGATGTGTCCAGCAGTCATGTTCGCGCCGAGGCGGATCATCAGCGCCACAGGCCGTACGAGCATGGAAATCACTTCGAGCGCCACGACCACCGGCGCGATCACAAGCGGCATGCCGGGCGGGACCATGTGTTTGACGTAGCCGACAGGACCCAACGCATAGAGGCCCGTGACCAGGAAGATGAAGAACGACATCAACGCGAGAGTCCCGGTCACGTTCAGGTTACTCGTCGGCGTGAAACCGCCGGGAACGAGACCCAGCAAGTTGCAGGTCAAGATGAAGCAGAACAGCGTCAGCAGGAAGGGGGTGAAACGGCGCCCCCATTTCTCGCCCATGTTGCCAATCGCAATCTCGTCCCGCACGAACACGACCATCGCCTCGAGAGCGTTCGAAATGCCCCGCGGCGCGACCTCGCCCGCACGGCGTCGCCTCAGAAACACGCCCATCAGCAGCATCAGGAACGCTGAGGCGATCCACATCATGAGAACCGCCTTCGTGACCCCCAGGGACGCGAACAGCGGCCCCAGGAGAGGCTCCAGAGAGGCGGGCAGGTGCACCTCGCTGTTGGTGATGTGATGCATGATCACATCGCCGAGCTGCTCGTCCTCGGCGCTGCCGGAAGCCGCCAGGAACGCAAAAGGGAGTTGCGTGCTCAGCACTGCTCGAAGTACCTCGTGTAGCGGATGCCCTCGAACACCTGAGCAGCTAAGTACCCCAGTAGCAGGGCCGGAACGAAAAGGCGCGGATCCGCAACGCCGCTGTTCAGCGCCCAGCCCGCCAGCGCCATCACCCACAGCGTGCGCAGCGCGGCGCCCGTGCCCAGGGCCTTGAACAGGCTGCGCCGCAGCGCCGACCTTCCCAAGCACAGCACGGCTTCCGAGACGGCCGCCGTGGCCAGGCCGCAGAGCAGTCCCGCAAGAATCTCCGAGATCATTCCCGCATCCACATCGCCATGGCCAAGTTGTAGAAGCCCGCCAGGATTCCGACGAAAAGCCCGACGACCGCCGCCTTGGGGTTCAAGTCCCAATGAGCCCCGACCAGCGCTCCGAGCAGCAACCCTCCCAGCACAATGCCGCTCAGAGACAACGCCGCCGCCAGGGCGGCATCGCGAGGTCGGAAGGGCACCGGATTGTCCTAGCTTGGGACCGGGTGTGCTGAGGAAGTCTGGAGGCGCGCTGGGATCCGAACCGCAGCCTGATCTGAAGATAGCAAAATCCACCCTCCGCCAACAACCGGATCGGACACAGGATCGGTGCGTTTGCCGGGCTTCGAACCCGCGACGCAGGCCGTCGGTTGGGGAGCTGTGTCCGTCCGCGCCTGGCTAGCGCAGCGTCGCCAGAACCGACTCGCCCGCCAAGTCCAAGAAACGCTGTGGCATCAGGCCGATCACGACCGTCAGAACACCGCTCGCGACCAGGGCCGCCCGAGTGCCGAGATTCATGTCCAGCGCGGCGGGCTCATCGCCGCTCTTGGAGAGCCAGCAGGCCCGGATCACCCGGAAGTAGTAGTAAGCGGCTACCGCCACATAGAGCGCGGCGAAGACCGCCAGCAGGTAGTAGCCTTCCTGCAGCAACGCCAGGAAGATGTAGTACTTGCCGTAGAAGCCCGCCATGGGCGGGATGCCCGCCAGCGAGAGCATGAAGACCGCCATCAGGATGCTGTAGCCGGGCGCGCGGCTGAACAAACCGTTCAGGTCATCAAGCTCCTCGGCCGCTTCTCCGCCCCGACGCAGCGCCGCGACCAGCGCGAAAGCTCCGTAATTCATGAAAACGTAGGCCAGGATGTAGATCGCGATGCCGCGAAGGCCCGCCTCATTGGCCGCCACCAGCCCGAGCAAGATGTACCCCGCATGCGCGATCGAGCTATACGCGAGGAGACGCTTGAGGTTCGTCTGCGTCACGGCTGCCAGGTTGCCGATCGTCATCGTCAGGAGCGCGACCGCCCCGAGCAGGGGGATCCAGGCATCGGCCGCGCTACCGTACGCAGCCAGGAAGAGGCGGATCATCAGCGCGAAGGAGGCCGCTTTCGAGGCCACCGACACGTACGCCGTGGTCGGCGTCGGAGCGCCCTCGTAGACGTCCGGCGCCCACATGTGGAATGGAACCGCCGAGATCTTGAACAGCAGGCCGACCGAGGTTGTGATCAGGGCCAGAATGGTGGCCCAGTCGTCGGCGGGCCGC
The DNA here is from genome assembly GCA_965218615.1 of Bryobacterales bacterium. Lineage (GTDB taxonomy): Bacteria > Acidobacteriota > Terriglobia > Bryobacterales > UBA6623 > VXMF01. The sequence goes on along the minus strand of CBDCLH010000008.1, from coordinate 1,387,758 downwards.
GCCGCGACCGCCTCGCCCACTGCTTGCAGGCTCGTCGAGCCCGCAATGCCGTACAGGATCGAGAAGCCGTACACAAGCAGACCGCTCGAGAACGCCCCCAGGATCAAGTACTTCATCGCCGCTTCGTTCGAGCGCCGCGAGTTCCGCAAGAAGCCCACCAGCACATAGAAGCTCAACGCCATCGTTTCCAGGGCGATGAACAGCACGACCAAGTCGTGGCCGGTCGCCATCACGGACATGCCGGCCTGGGCGAACAGGAGCAACGCGTAGTACTCGCCCCGGTGTTCCCCCTCGGCCTCCATGTAGCGCGCCGACAGAATGACCGCCAGGGCCGCCGCCAGGACGAAGATCCCGTTGAAAAAGACTCCGAATCCGTCAATGACGACAGATCCGCCGAGCCCGATCAGCGGGCCGCCCGCGCGCACGTCCGCCAAGTGCTGCAGCAGGACCAGCGAGACGACGCCCTCGGCCACCAGAGCCGTTACGGCGTTGAGCCAGCGGCGCCCGGTGCGGCGCACCAGGAAAACGTCCGTCAACAGGATGCCGCAGCCGAACAAGCACAGCAGGATGGCCGGCTTGAGGACGTGAAAGTCGTTGAGCGTGAAGCTGATCGCGTCCATTATTCGCTCGCGGGAGAATCCTCCGGAACCAGCCGCGACAGGCGCACCTCATCCGCGGCGTCCTCGGCTTCGAGGCGGCTGAAGTAGCCTGGATCGAGCCGCTCGACAAGCTTGGCCGTCGGCGCCTCCAGGATCTCGAAATAGGGCTTGGGGTAGAGGCCGATCCAGACGCAGCCCGCGATCAGCGGCGCCATCACGACGATCTCGCGTAGATTCATGTCCTTGAGCCCTTCGTTCTTCGGGTTCGTGACGGGCCCCAGCATCACGCGCTGGAACAACCACAACAGGTAAGCGGCCCCGAGCACGATGCCCAGCACCGCAAAGCCGGCCCACCAGGCGCTGACCTCGAAGGCGCCCCGCAGGATCGTGAACTCACCGATGAATCCGTTCAGGCCGGGCATGCCCATCGAGGCGAACAAAGAGATGGCGAACAGCACCGTGTAGATCGGCATCCGGTTCGCGAGTCCGCCATAGTCGGCAATCTCGCGCGTATGGCGCTGGTCGTAGACGATTCCGACCGCAAGGAAGAGCAGCGGCGTGGACAGGCCGTGGTTGAATCCCTGCAGCATCGCGCCTGCGATGCCGTTCGGATTCATGGCGATGAGGCCCAGCGTGCAGAAACCGAGGTGGCTGACCGAGGAGTAGGCGACCAGCCGCTTCCAGTCCTTTTGCATCAGCGACACGAGGGCCCCGTAGAGGATGCCGACGATCGATAGGAAGGCGATCAGCTGCACGGTCGTCTCGTTCGTCACCCCCTTGGGGAACAGCGGCATCGCGAAACGCACGAGACCATACAGGCCCATCTTCAAGAGAATGCCGGCCAAGATGACGGAACCCGCTGTGGGCGCCTCGGTGTGCGCGTCCGGCAGCCAAGTGTGGAAGGGGAACATCGGCACTTTCACCGCGAAGGCCACGAAAAAGCCCCAGAACAGCCAGAACTGCAGGTCCGGCCCCGTGTAGGCCGCCACGCGCATCAGGTCTTCGATCGCGAAGCTGTAGTGGCCGAATTGGTCGTAGTGCTTGAAATACACCGTCAACATGGCGAGCAGCATCAGCACCGAGCCCGCCAGGGTGTACAGGAAGAACTTGATGGCCGCGTACAGCCGCTTGCCGCCGCCCCAGATGCCGATGATGAAGTACATCGGCACCAGCATGATTTCCCAGAAGACGTAGAACAGGAAGAGGTCCAGCACCATGAAGACGCCCAACATCCCCGCCTGGAGGAACAGGAAGAACGCGTAGTACTCCTTGATGCGTTCTTGGATCGACGACCAGGAACACAGGATCGACAGCCAGCCGACCACCACCGTCAAAATCACCATCAAGTAGCCGAAACCATCGATGCCCAGGTAGTACTGCGCTCCAAGCGCCGGGATCCAGTCGATGCGCTCCACCAGCTGGAAGTCCCCGTTGCCGCTGTCGAAGCTGCGGATCATCGGGATGGTGACCAGCACCCCCAGCACGGCGAAGCCGTTCGCCACGTACCGGATGAGGTCCTTGTTCTCCTTCGGCAGGCACATGACGAAGAGCATGCCGACAAGCGGCGTCAGCCAGATGATGCTCAGAATGTGTTCGCTCATGATTTCGTGCAGTCCGGGCAGTCCTGGCCGCTCTCCCTCATCTGAATAGGTAGTACCCCGCGACGATCCCCACGCCAATCAAGAACAGCAGCGCGTAGTTCTGCACCAGCCCGGTCTGGAACATGCGGACCGGGTACGAGGTGAACTTCACACCGAAGCCGACGATGTTCACGATGCCGTCGACCACCCACTTGTCGAAGAACATGGTCAGCGTGGACGAGAGGCGCGTCACCAAGCCGACCGAGTTCACAGCCCCGTCGACGACCTGGCGATCGAAGGCGGCCAGCTGGCCGCCGCCGCCCTTGGCGGCGCCGCGCACGAACAGCGTTTCGTAGATCTCGTCGACGTTGTACTTGTTCAACAGGACCTTGTGGAGGCGTGCGCCCAGTAGCGCATGCATCGGCTCTCCGGTGTACTTGGCGACGCGAAACATGCGCGTCGCCAGCCAGATCGCCAGCAGCGCCAGCGCCACCGAGAGCGCCATTAGGAGCCACTCGAGGGCGGCGCTGTGATGCGCGGCGCCTTCTCCGTGGGCTCCTTCGACGACGACCGACGAGCTCATCCAATACTCGAGGCTCGGAAGTACGTCATGCACCGGCCCGAAGACAAGCGGCGTTCCGATCCAGCCCGCCAGGATGCTGCCGACCGCCAGCACGACCAAGGGCAGAGTCATCGACCGCGGCGATTCGTGCACGTGGGCGCCAGCAGCGACGCGGTCGTCCCCATGGAACGTCATGTAGATCAGCCGAAACATGTAGAAGGCGGTCATCATCGCCGTCAGCAGACCCAGCACATACAGCAGCGTGTGTTGCGACGAGAATGTTTTCCAGAGGATCTCGTCCTTCGAGAAAAAGCCTGCTAGGCCGGGGATGCCGGCGATGGCCAGGGCCCCGACCAGCATGGTCGTGTAGGTGATCGGTATCTTGTCCTTCAAGGCGCCCATCTTGCGCATATCCTGCTCGCCGCCTACAGCGTGGATGACGGAGCCGGAGCCCAAGAAGAGCAGAGCCTTGAAGAAGGCGTGCGTGTAGAGGTGGAAGATGCCGACCCAGAAGGCGCCGACGCCACAGGCGAGAAACATGTAGCCCAGCTGCGAGACGGTGGAGTAGGCCAGCACCTTCTTGATGTCGTACTGCACGAGGCCGATGGTGGCGGCGAAGATCGCGGTCAGCGCGCCGACCACGGCCACCAGCAGCATGGCGTTGGGCGCCAAGGTGTAGATCGCGCTGGACCGCGCGACGAGGTAGATGCCTGCGGTGACCATCGTGGCGGCGTGGATCAGGGCGGAAACCGGCGTCGGGCCCTCCATCGCGTCCGGCAGCCAGACGTGCAACGGAAGCTGGGCCGACTTCCCCATCGCCCCGACGAAGAAGAGTAAGCCGACCAGGCTCAACGGCCCCCAGGCGTCCTCCACGTGGAACTCGCCCGCCGCCAGGGCCGGGCCGATCTCGGTGAACTGCAGCGTGCCCAGCGCGCTAAAGGCCAGCAGCATGCCCAGGATGAAGCCGGCGTCGCCGACGCGGTTGACTATGAATGCCTTGTTGGCTGCGTTCGTGGCCGACTGCTTGCGGAAATAAAAGCCGATCAGGCCGTAGCTGCAAAAGCCGACGCCCTCCCAGCCGACGAACAGCAACGCGTAGTTGTTCGCCAGGACGAGCAGCAGCATGAAAAACAGGAACAGGTTGAGGAATCCGAAGAATCGGTAGTACCCACCGTCGTGCGCCATGTACCCCGTCGAGTAGACGTGGATCAGGAAGCCGACGCCGGTGATCACCAGCACCATCACGGAGTTGAGCGAGTCGAGTAGGAAGCCCCAGTCCGCCGTAAACGCCCGCAGCCCCGCGCCCGTGCCGGAATCCAGCCCGGCGAGCCAGGTCCATTTGACGACTTCGTAGCGGTGCCCATCGACTCCCTGCAGCTGGAAGATCGCGCCCACGGCGAAGGCGAACGACAGCAGCACCATCCCCGGGCACAGGATGTCGATCAGCTTGCGTCCAGCCGCGGGTGCGTGGTGCTCGACTCCGGCATGGCCTCCGTGCGCGTCATCCTCCGGCGGTCCCAGCGGATGCTGCCGGTCGAGCGTGCGCCCGAAGAGCAACATGAGCGCCGCTCCCAGCAACGGGAACATCGGGATTAGCCAGATACTTTCGAGGAAGAACACCGGTGCAGCCCTTACCAGCGCAACAAGTCGATCTCGTCCGCATGGACCGTGTGCTTGTTGCGGAACAGGGCGATGAGGATGCCCAGACCGACTGCCGCTTCGGCCGCGGCCACCGTGATCACGAAGATCGAAAAGACTTGGCCATGCACCTGCTGCAACGAAGCGGAGAACGCGACCAGATTGATGTTGACCGCGTTCAGAATCAGCTCAATCGACATCAACAAGACGAGGATGTTGCGCCTCGTCAGGATCCCGGTCACACCGATCAGGAGCAGCAGAGTGCTCAGGACGATGTAATGCGACGTCGTGACTTCCATGGTCGTTGCGGGCCCGGCCTAGCTTTCGGTCTCCCGCGTGCGGGTCTTCGACATCACGACCGCGCCGATGATCGCCACCAGCAGCAGGACCGATGCAAGCTCGAACGGCAGCAGGTACTCGGAGAAGAGCACGAGGCCGACGGACTCGGAATTCTGCGTCAGCGAACCGACCCCGAGGGGCTCGGCCATGCCGGGATGCTCCAGCGCTCCGATGCCGCGCACGACGATCACGCCGAGCAGAACACAGACGCCCGCGGCGCATGCCAGGGCAAGCCATCTCTGGTTCGTGAAGCGCCGCAGCGTGGCCTCCTCCTGCAAGGGCACCAGCATGATCACGAACAGGAACAGGACCATGATGCCGCCGATGTAGACGATGATCTGCACCCCCGCCAGGAACTCGGCCCCCTGGAGCAGGAAGACGCCGGCCACGCCGATCAGCGTGCTGATCAGCCAAACCGCGGAGTAGACGACATTGCGGCGCGTGATCGTCATAATCGCGCTGCCGAGGATGAGAACCGCCAGGACGTAAAAGAGAACTGTATCGAGCAGCATGAAGAATCAGCGCGCCGCTGGGGAACGATAGACCCCCCAGCATATCACCTGCGGCCATCGCGGCCGGCAATCCGAACTGGGCCGGATCGAGCCCGCGACCAGCCGTCCCGCGGCCGCGAACGCACCCGCGCGAGCCGCAGTTCACGGGGCTGTCTTGGCAGGATCAAAATCCGCCTGACCGGGCGGCGGGCGGGACGGGAAGCGCCTTCGCGGGCAGGTGCTCAGTGGTTGTACTGGACGGGCAGCGGGCCCTCTTCGAGCATCTGACGGTCCCAGATCTGGCCTTCACGTGTGTACGTGGCCAACTCAAAGTCCTGCGTCAGTTCCAGGGCGTCGACCGGGCAGGCGTCTTCGCAGAGACCGCAGAACATACAACGCGACACATCGTACGTAAAGGTCGTCAGGTCCTTGCGCCTCGTCTCCGGGTTGCGCACCGAGGTTACGACGATCAGCTGCTCGGGGCAATCCAGCGCGCAGAGGTTGCAGGAGATGCAGAGCGTCTCGTCCGTCTCGGGGTGCGTATTGAGGCGCGGGGCTCCGCGATACCGTTCTGCGACGGGGGGCCGCGCGAGCGGATACTGCTCAGTCACCACCAGAGAAGGCCTCTGGTTCTTAAAAGTCGTCCAGAGCCCCTTGAGGAGATCGGTGAGCAGAAAGGTCTTGATCAGATTGGCCATGAACTGCCGCTTCCATTATCGCATCGCGACGCGGGTCCTATCCCCTGGCGAACAACTGCACGACGCCGTTGACGATCAGGGCCGCCATGCTGATCGGGATCAGCCACTTCCAGCCGACGTCCATCAACTGGTCGTATCGGAAGCGCGGGAAGGTGCCTCGGCACCAGATGAACAGGTAGACCATCACGGCCAGCTTCAACACGAACCAGAAAAGGCCGATAAACAGGGCGTTGGTCACGGGCAGGACGAACAGCGCCGCAAGCAGCAGGAATAGGCCCGCCAGGGCCAGCATCAGAATCCGGAAGCCGAACACGACCTGCTGGAACGCACCCTTGACGCAGCCGAGCGCAATCACGCCGAACAATGCCGCAGGCAGGACGGTGTTCAGGGGGACTTCAAGAGCCGCGACGTTGGGGAATGGCCGCAGCCATCCGCCGAAGAAGAGCGTCACGCACAAGGAACTGATGACCACGATGGCTGCGTACTCGGCCAAGAAGAACAGCGCCCAGCGGAAGCCCGAGTACTCCGTGTGGAAGCCGGCCACAAGTTCGGACTCCGCTTCGGGCAGGTCGAACGGAGCGCGGTTGGTCTCCGCCGTGCCGGCGATGATGAACAGGGCAGTCGGGACCAGCATCAAGCCGTAGTTGTCGAACGCACCCCATACGCCGCGCTCGAGTTGCGAGCTGATCACGCCCTGCATGGAGAGCGTGCCCGCGCACATGATGGCCGTCACAGTGGCGAAGCCCAGAGGCACCTCGTAGCTCACCATCTGTGCTGCCGCGCGCAGGGAACCCATCAGCGAGTACTTCGAATTGGACGACCAGCCGCCCAGGATCAATCCCAATGCGCCGACCGACGACATCGCCAGGATGAACAGGATGCCGATGTTGACGTCCGCCACGTAGAACTGGTCGCTGAGAGGCAGCACTGCGAATGCCGACAAGGCGGTGAATGTCGACAGCACCGGGGCGAGCCAGAAAATCCATTTGTCGGATCGGGAGGGGATGATGTCCTCCTTGATCATGAGCTTGAGGGCATCCGCCAGAGGCTGCAGGACCCCGTACGGGCCGACGCGCATCGGTCCGAGCCGGACCTGCAGATCCGCCAGCACCTTGCGCTCGGCCAGCACGAGATAGCCGGCGACGAGGGGGAACACCAGGATGAGCAGAAGCGTGAAGAGCAGAGGCTTGAGGTAGGGATTGGCGAGGAGTTCTTCCATGGCGAAACCTACCGGTCCACTTCACCCAGGACGATGTCGATGGTGCCGATGATCGCGACGACATCGGCGACTAGGGAACCCCGGCACATCTTGTCAAGCGCCCCCAGGTTTACGAACGAGGGCGGCCGCACGCGCACGCGGTATGGATTCAGCGACCCGTCGCTGACAACGTAATAGCCGAGCTCGCCTTTCGGGGCCTCAATGGAGACGTAGGCCTCCCCCGGCGGCGGCTTGATGACTTTGCTGACTTTGCCCTTGATCGGGCCTTCCGGGACGGAATCGACCGCCTGACGGATGATGCGGCAGGACTGTTCCATCTCGCGCATGCGCACAATGTACCGGTCGAACGTGTCGCCGTTCTCGGCCGTGGGAACTTCAAAGTCGTACTTCTCGTACCCGCAATAAGGCTGCACCTTGCGCAGGTCCCAGAGGACTCCGGCGGCCCGCAAAACGGGACCCGTGACGCCGTAGTCCTTGCAGTCGGCGGCGTTCAGGATGCCGACCCCCTTCGTGCGCTTGACCCAGATGCGGTTGCCCGTCAGCAGGTCGTGGTACTCCTGGACCTTCTTTTCCATCAGGTCACAGAAAGCCAAGCATTCCTTCTCGAACGTGTCGTATGTTTCGTACTGCAAGCCCCCGATGCGGAACGCGTGCGTCGTCAGCCGCGCGCCACAGTAGTTCTCGAAGATCTTCAAGACTTCCTCGCGCTCCCGGAAGCAGAGGAACACGGGAGTGATGGCGCCAATGTCCAGGGCGTGCGTGCCCAGCCAAAGCAGGTGCGAGGCGACGCGGTTGAGCTCGGTGAGGATCACCCGAACAGCTTGCGCACGCGCGGGAATCTCCACATCGAGGAGCTTCTCGACCGCCATACAGTACCCGAGACCGTTGGAGACCGCCGCGACGTAATCCATGCGGTCCACATAGGGCGCAAACTGTTGGTAGGTGCGGTTCTCCGCGATCTTCTCGACACCCCGGTGGAGGTAGCCGATGACGCAGTCGGCGCCGAGCACAGTCTCACCGTCGAGCTTCAAGATCACACGCAGAACACCGTGGGTCGAGGGATGCTGCGGCCCCATGTTCAGGACGAGTTCGTTGCTGTCGAGAATGGTTTCTTGCACTGGCGGCGGGGTGAGCGTCGTCTCTGCCATTACTGTGCGCTCTCGATATTGAGATTCTCGCGGACCCAGTCGCCGTCCTGCTCGTAGATGCCGTAGTCCTTGCGCAGCGGAAAGCCTTCCCATTCGTCCGGCATCAAGATGCGTTTCAGGTCCGGATGGTTCTCGAACTCGATGCCGAACATGTCGTAGACCTCGCGCTCCAACCAGTTGGCCGAGCTGTAGAGGGATGCTGCGCTGGGCGCCTTGGAATCTTCGGCGAGCGCCGCTTTGACGCGGACGCGTTCATTCCTCTCGAAGGAGTACAGGATCCACACGAGTTCGAACGGCTGCTCCTTGTCCGGCCAGTGAACGGCGGTGACGTCCACGAGATAGTCGAACGCGCCCTGGTTCTTGAGGAATGCGAGGATGTCCGCCATGGCGCCGAGGTCGGCGACCACTAGCTTCTGGCCGCCATAGTGCACCACCTGCTTGAGGCTGTCGCCAAACCTCGCGCGAAGCGCGTCAGGCAGAGAGCCGTCCCACGCCTCCGTGGCCATCTCAGTGACCTTTTTCCGGACCGGCCTGGGGGGTCGCCTCGGGCGGGCCGGGGCCGCCGGTGTTTGCTTCACCGGAGGCGCCCCGGAGGCCCCGCCTTCGGGGTTGGACGAGTCGGGCATGGATAGGAAGCGAGCACCCCGCGGAAACGAGATGAGATTGACTAGTGCAACACAGGACCGGACCACTTCGCAACAGGTTCGTCGCGGCCCGCCACGGGCGCCATGCGCATCGGTCGGCGAGGCCCCCCGAGGCCGCGTCTTGCAACGCTGGGTACGGCCGCGAGCTCAGCAACGGCGATTCAGCGCCGTGACGCTGACGAGGCTGCGAGCTCATTCGGCGAGCACATTCACCGCCCGCCCACCACATCCAGCAGGTGCGGTTGTCCCCGATACCCGGCACATTCGCCGGCGTCCCGGTTCCCTGCGACGAGCGGAGAGGTCGGCGCGAGCGGCGCCGTTCCCGGCCTTTCGCAGGAAAGGATGGGCAACCGAACTCCACTCTCCGCCAACGCTTTGGCGCTTGGGCGCAGGACGATCGCAGACCCTATGGGCTGGCGAACCCGGCAGGGATCCGAACCTCGGCTGGATCCGGGGCACGGCCCAACTCAGGCTCGTAAAACTCCTGCATCCTTCGAATAGTCAGTCCGCTCTCTTCGGCCGTCTGATCAAGCACGCTGTGGAGAAGCAGATCGTATTCGACGGAATAGCACGACCTACCGGAGAGCGTCATACTATCGAAACTGTTTACCTCAATAGGCCCTGCGATACAAGAAATACCCAGGAATTCTTCTTCGTTCTCCGCCCTCGCAGCGGCAACGGCCCGCGATGCGGACGGATCGGGGCGGCGGTCCAGCATGCCGCCCTGGGACGCTATCATCGCCCTCGCTGGGGGGGCCACGAGCCGATAGGCTGTGCGGTTGGGACGGTCGATGAACATGCCCTGGCGAGCGGGTTGCGGCGAACTCGGTTGGACCCTTTCCAACAGGCGAAGCGAGGAACCGTCGGAGTCGCGGAGGAATTTCCCGTCCCAGACCTCAGTCACGGTCTCTGGGCCGGCGGCGGGGATCTCGGTGATGGTTTCGCGGATCTTCGCAACAACCGGAGTTCAGGTATCGGTGGCGTCCTGACCACACCCTGAACTCAGAACGACGCGGGCCGAGTTCTCCGAAACGGCGGCGCCTACGCCGACGAGTCTCTTTCGGTGGCGCACTTGTGATCTCCCGTCCGCTCCAGCAACCCAACGTAGGTGTGTGTAGATGGTAAGGTCTGCCGGACAACACCGTGCATCTGCGCCACCTGAGACGAGAGCACATTTCGGCGCTGGGAAGCCAAAGGGCACAGCGCGGCAGCGAATTCGTTCTCACATTTGCTCTTACACGCTCCCTACGTAGGCGCCGCCAAAGAAAGCGTGGCGGCCAATAGCCAGAGGCGAACGATTCGTGGCGCTGGTCTCAGACCTCCGTAGATCTGGTAGGAATAGGTTGATGCGAGGATGTCCGCCACGGCGCCGAGGCCGTTGACGACTAGCTTCTGGCCGCCATAGTGCACCACCTGCCTGACGCTGTCGCCGAACCGTTCGCGAAGCGCAGCAGGCAAAGAGCTGTCCCACGCCTCCGTGGCCATCGCAGTAACCTTTTTCCGGACCGGCCTGGGGGTGGCTTCGGGGTTGGGAGAGTCAGGCATGGAGAGGAAGCGAGCACCCTGCGGAAACGGGGTGGAATTGACTAGCGCAACACAGGACCGGACACTTCGCAACAGGTTCGCCGCAGCCTGCCATGGGCGGCATCCACCCAAGGCGGCTCCGGGGCGCGGAGCCGGTCGGACACGGCCTAAGGCTCTTGGTCGCAGGCCGAACACCAACCTTCTTCCGGCACGAAGCCGGGAGGAAGTCCGACCTCGTCGGGGTTCGGCGTGCGGCCGACTTCCAGCTCATAAAGCTCCGTTAAGGTTCGAATCGTCAGATCGCTCCCTTCGACCGTCCGATCGAGCACCCGGAAGAGACGGAGATGGTACCGGGCGGAGTAGCACCGCTCTCCCGAGAACCTCTCCCTCCCCACAGTCCGGATCTCCAAGGGCGCCAAGTAACAAGGTATGCCTTGGAAAGACCATAGTTGCAGTCCCCGCAAGATCATATACGCCTGCTCCTTGAACTCGTCAGGGAGGCTTGGTAGGTCGTTCCGGAACAGCACCGCAGTTTTCGTGGGGAAATCGAGTCGATAGGCTTTGCGGCTGCTCCGGTCGATGAACGTCCCCTGGCGAGCCAACCGAGGTGAGCTCGGTACAACCTTCTCCCATGTGCGAATCTCAGAGCCGTCAAAGTCTCGCAGATATCTCCCTTCCCAGACCTCGGTGACGGTCTCCGGACCGCTGGCCGGGATCTTGGTGACTGTTCTCGGTATTTTCGAAACGATGGGCGTCCAGGTCTCGGTGGCAGCGCAGGCGCTCCATGAACTCGGAAGCAAGAGAACCAAGTCGGCTAGCAGGGCAGTGCGGCGGCCGACGAATTGTCTAGCGTTGCCCATGGAATCTCCCGTCAGTTCCATCAACTACACGGACGTAGCTTGATGCTCAGGGGTTAGGCCGGATCGGACATCCACGCAACTTGACCTGGACGAACAATCCGCCGCCTGGGAGTTGCAAACGTGCGCCCCCGAGGCGAATCCGCTATCACGCTCGCTTGGACACTCTTCCCAGCCGGGCGCCGATCTCCGCGCGACCCGCCTTCTTCCGTTCTCTTCGCCATCCCTAGCTCTTGGCGGCATCCATCTGGGTCAACTTCGATCTCGCCCGGACCGACCTCTACCAAGATTTGGGAAGGCGGCTCGCTCTGCCCCGCAGCTCCCAACCACTACCCGCTTCGAGGAGCTGCCGCGGACGGCAGCCGATGTCCTCCCCAATCCCGAGGTCGCCTCGCGGGTCTGGCCGAAGAGGAACGGCAGCCTGCGAGCCCAACTCGAGGCAGTCCAGAACACCTCGCCGACCCAGATCCCGAACGAGCCGCGCGGTGCTGGGCCTCGCCGCTCAACAGCGTCCGAATCCACCGCCGAAGTAGCGGTGACTATCGTGGAGCCTATCGTTCTTGAGAGGTCAGTCTTGCCCAATGTTCAAGAGATGTGTATCTTGATACGCAATCGCCTCACGGGGCGTGGAACGCAACAGCCGCAAGCTGATCGGTCTGCTGGAACAGGACGGCTGGGTTCGTGTCGCCGTGCAAGGTGGGCGCTGGCAGTTCAAGCATCCGGTCAGGAAGGGCCGCGGCACGGTGCCCCACCCGAACAGGGATATCAAGCGCGGCGCGGCTGCCTCCATCTACAGGTAAGCGGGCTGGAAGCAATAGGAAGATGACATGCGCTATGCCGCGTTCATTCAGGGCGACGACGAGCCGGGTTTCGGGATTAGTTTCCCCGACTTTCCCGGATGCGTGTCGGACGGCGAAAGCGCGGAGGAAGCGATCCGCCGCGCTCCGTTCAGGAGATCAAGGCCGATCGGAGCCTCGTGGATTGGCGTGAGGGCGCAGACATCGCCTTCGTGCCTCTCATCCTCGACAAGGGCTCCCCGCGACGGGTCAACGGGTCACTGGATCATGGCCTCTTGGAGGCCGTTGGTGAAGAATCCAAGCTGCGGGGAATGACACGATCAGCCTTCCTGTCGAGCGCAGCCCGCAACGAGATCGAAGGGCGGCATTGAGACGACGCGCCCCGTGTGATCCAACCAAGCGAGTAATCGTGACTTGGCGGTTACGCGGCGGGTCGGCATTGGCGCGCAGCTTGGCGCGGCTCGTTGAGGCCCCATACCAGGGATGGGAAGATAGGACGCAGTGTTGCTCCCCGAAAGAGCCAGTGACCGCATCCGGCTAGGCTGGAGGGCGCATAGGCGGGGAGTAGCGCGCGGAACCCCATGAACTCCTTCTCTACGAAAGACACTCTCACCTCTGGCGGCCAAACCTACACGTACCACAGCCTGCCTGCATTGGCCAACGGAGTGGCCTCGCGGCTGCCTTACTCGCTCCAGATCCTGCTCGAGAATCTGCTGCGCCACGAAGACGGCGGCAGCGTCACCCGGAACGATATCGAGGCGCTGTTGGCATGGGATCCGACGGCTGTCCCGGCAACCGAGATCGCCTATCGGCCAGCGCGGGTCCTCATGCAGGACTTTACCGGGGTCCCGGCCATCGTGGACCTTGCCGCCATGCGGGAAGCGATGCTGCAGATGGGCGGCGATCCGGCGGCGATCAACCCGCTGCAGCCCGCGGACCTGGTCATCGACCACTCCGTACAGGTCGACAACTTTGCTACCCGGGATGCGCTTTCGCTCAATAGCATCTTGGAATTCCAGCGCAACCGGGAGCGCTATCAGTTCCTCAAGTGGGGTCAGAACGCGTTTCGTAACTTCCACGTCGTGCCCCCCGAGACCGGCATCGTGCACCAGGTCAACCTGGAGTACCTCGCCAAGGTCGCCTTCGCCTACGAGCGGGACGGAACCGTCTGGGTGTGCCCCGACACCCTGGTCGGCACGGACTCCCACACGACGATGATCAACGGCCTGGGCGTCCTCGGCTGGGGCGTCGGCGGCATCGAGGCCGAGGCGGGCATGCTCGGGCAGCCTGTCTCGATGCTGATTCCGCAAGTGGTCGGATTCGCACTGACGGGTCGCTTGGCCGAAGGGGCAACAGCCACGGACCTCGTGCTGACGGTCGTGGAAATGCTGCGAGCCCGCGGCGTGGTCGGCAAATTCGTCGAATTCTGCGGCGACGGCCTGAACCAGCTCCCACTGGCCGACCGCGCGACGATCGCCAACATGGCGCCTGAGTACGGAGCCACCTGCGGCCTCTTCCCCGTCGACTCCGAAACGCTTGCTTACCTGCGTCTCACCGGTCGTTCCCGCGAGGAGGTTGCGTTGGTCGAGGACTACGCCCGAGCGCAGGGCTTCTTCCGCACCGTCGGCACGCGCCCCGCCGACTACTCGGACGTCCTGACCTTGGATATGGCCGAGGTCGTGCCCTCGATCGCCGGTCCGAAGCGGCCGCAGGACCGCATAGCCCTGCACGAGGCCGCGCGCTCGTTCGAAGCCGTGCTTGCAGAAACCCTGGCCGAGCGCGCCCCGTCAGCCTCGGCATCCGCAGTGGCCGTCGCGGACCCCCGGCTAAGCGTGAAGGCGACGATTCGGGGAACGGAGTGCGCACTGCGGCACGGATCGGTCGTGATCGCGGCGATCACGAGTTGCACCAACACCTCGAACCCGGCGGTCATGATCGGGGCGGGACTGCTGGCGAAGAAGGCCGTGCAGAAGGGGCTGCAGGTCAAACCCTGGGTCAAGACCAGCCTAGCTCCCGGTTCGAAGGTCGTTACCGACTATCTCGCGAAGGCGGGGCTCGACACCTACCTCGACATGATCGGGTTCAACCTCGTCGGATACGGCTGCACCACTTGCATCGGCAACTCGGGACCGCTGCCACCGGAGATTGCAGCAGCGATCCGGGAGGGCGGCCTGGCCGTGGCTTCCGTGCTGTCGGGCAACCGCAATTTCGAAGGCCGCGTGCACTCCGATGTGCGCGCCAATTACCTCGCCTCTCCGCCCCTGGTGGTTGCCTACGCGATCGCCGGAAGCTTGGAGGTCGACCTCGCCCGGGACTCTCTCGGCGACGACCTCGAGGGCAAGCCGGTCTACCTCAAGGACCTTTGGCCGTCCCAACAGGAGGTCGCCGCCATAACCGCCGCCGTCGTCGACTCGGCCATGTTCCGCGCCAGCTATGCGAATGTCTACCGCGGCGGCGACCGTTGGCGGCAACTCGACGCGGAGGATTCCGACCTGTTCCAGTGGGACCCCGATTCGACCTACGTGCGGCATCCTCCGTATTTCGAGGCCATGCACCCCGAGCCCAGCCCCGTGGCGGACATCGTGGGCGCCCGCGTGCTGGCCATGCTGGGAGACAGCGTAACCACCGATCACATCTCCCCGGCGGGGGCGATCAAGACCGACAGCCCGGCCGGGCGCTATCTGCAAGAGCATGGGATCGCCCCGCGGGACTTCAACTCCTACGGTTCTCGGCGCGGGAACCACGAAGTCATGATGCGCGGCGCGTTCGCCAACGTCCGACTCCGCAACCTGCTTGCGCCCCGGACCGAGGGCGGCTGGACGCCGCATTTTCCGGACGGCGAACTGCTGTCGATCTACGACGCCGCGATGCGGTACCGTGACGTGCAAACGCCCCTGATCGTCCTGGCGGGCCGCGAATACGGCACGGGGTCCTCGCGCGACTGGGCCGCGAAGGGGCCATCGCTGCTGGGCGTGCGGGCGGTGATCGCCGTCAGTTACGAGCGCATCCACCGTTCGAACCTGGTTGGCATGGGAGTTCTTCCCTTGGAGTTCCTCGACGACGACGACTGCGAAGCTCTCGGGCTGACCGGACGCGAGCGATTCAACGTCCCGGGTTTGGGAGACGGTTCCGCGAAGACCGTGCGAGTCGAGGCCGTGCCCGACGATGGAGCACCGACCACATTGTTCGAGGCGCGGGTTCGCATCGACACTCCCAAGGAAGTCGAGTACTATCGCCATGGCGGCATCCTGCAGTATGTGCTGCGGCAGATGCTGGCGGCGTGACGTCGGCCCTGTCCGACCGGCTCGGCTGGCCGGGAAGGCTCGTTGAACGAGCGCGCCGGATGAGCACCTGGCACGACAATCTCCGCATCGTCCTGGTCGCGTCGCGCAACTCGCTGAATATCGGGGCCGTGGCTCGCGCGATGTACAACTTCGGATTTACGGATCTGTGGTGCGTCCGTCCCTACGAACCCGCGTTCCGCACGGCTCGCTCGTCGGCTGGCGCCGTCTCTGTGCTCCTCCGGGCGCACGTCACCAAGGACCTGGCCGAGGCCCTCGCCGACGCCACACTCGTGGTCGGCGGCAGCGGACTGGAAGCGCGCAGGCAGCGTCACGTCCAGCGCGTGCTTCCGGCCGGCGCGGATGCGCTCCGCACGCACCTGCAAGACCGCAAAGCCGCGCTGATGTTTGGTTCCGAAAAGTTCGGCCTGTCGAATGACGAGTTGAGCCACTGTGATTGGGTCTTGTCGATCCCGACGAGCGAGGAATGCCCGTCCATGAATCTGGGGCAGGCGGTAGCCATCTGCTGCTACGAGATCGCCCGCAACGCCGCGCCGCAGTCGCACTTGCAGATTCCCGCAGGTGTCAGCACGGGAGTCCGCGACCGCATCCTGGGGATGCTGTTGGCGATCCTGCAGACTTGCGGATTCCTGCGCGAGGACGGAGTCGAAGAACAGACGCGCAAGTTGCGGCGCTTCGTGAGCCGTCTGCGGCTGGCCCCCGAAGATGCCCGCATGCTGCAGGCTATCTTGCGGCAAGTCGAGTGGAAGCTCGGCCAATCGAAGCGAGCCGGGGATTCGGGCGCCCCGCCTCGCGGCGGCAAGACCGACTCCACCCCTTCATAGCAGGTCATCGGAGATCGGCTCCGGACCGCTGCTCCGCGGCGGCGGCTCGTACCCCGCGGCCGGCGGGGGCTCCGGCAGCTTGCCGTCCGCCTCGCGGCGCTGCGCCTTGGAGGGAGGCGATTCCGGCTTCGTCCGCGCGGCGACCGTAGCGGCGGGCCGCGCAGTGCGGAGCTTCGGCGAACGCTGCTGCGCAGCTTCCTGAGCACACAGCCAATCCACCGAATCGAGTTCGAAGATGCGCAGGTACGGCCGGTATTCGAAGCGCCGGTTGCGCCGGTGACCGGTGATCTCCTCCAAGATGCCCAGATCCACGAAGCGGCTGACAAGCTGGTTGGCCGCAACATAGGAGGTTCCGGTGATTTGCTGCACGCCGGCCGCCGTCAGGACCGGCTCCCGACAGAGGCGCTCCAGGACACGGAGCCCTCTTGCGACGGCGTGTCCGACGTGGCCGGCAAGCGCGGCGCGGTGCTCCTCGCGGAGCTTGGCGAAGCGCTGGACTGCTTGCTCAGAAGCCGCTCCGGCTGCGGCGATGCCGCGCAGGAAGCAGACCAGCCAGCCTTCCCAGTCACCGGTTTCCAGGATCGACTGCAGGTGGTCGCAGTGCGCGGCCCCCTCGCGCGGAAACAACCGCGAGAACAGCAACACCGGTTCGCGCACGATTGGATGCTGGTGCAGAAGCAGCGCTGCGAGCAGCCGCCCCATGCGGCCGTGCCCAGCGCGAAACGGCCGCATGAACTCGAACTGAGCGCGAGCCAGGCCAATACGGATCAGCACGGGGAGATCGCCCGGCCGGTGCGCGAAGGCGGCGACCTCGTCCCAACTATGCGGCGCCCCGCCGGTACGCGGGAACTTCGAACTCGCTTCGTCGAACGCGCCGCCTGCCGTTCCGATCCGAGTCCGGGCGTCGCTCCGCATGCCTGGCTCTTGCCCCGATTCCAGTCTGCCCCCCAGCAGCCTGCCGTGGACTTCCGTGAGAAGACGGCTGTCGAGTGGCTGCTCGCGCACACGAGGCAGGCCGTATTGCATGGCGCGCAAGCAGCCGACCGCCGCCTCGGCGCCCCCGGGATCCTCCGAACCGGACGTGTCGCCTTCCGCCGCTAGCAGCGCCTCCAGCGAAGTCGGCCGGCCCGCCAGACCAGCGGACAGCACCGCCTCTTGGCGGAGTCGCATGACAACGAAGGGCTCCAGGTCGGGCACGGCCGTGAGGGCCCCGTCCAGCCGGCACAGGGCCCGCTCGGCTTCCATCAGCCGAGCGCCCACCTCACCCGCAACGCGGATTGGAGGCTCCGGTGGAAAGCGAGCCGAAAGAAAGGCGCGCTTTCCCTCCGGCTCGCCGACGAATCGCTGGGCTCGCACGTGCTGCTTGGCGTTGTGGCCGACCGGCATCGCACCGAACTTGGGAACGGCCGGATCGCACGAGGATCGAGGAACCCGGCCGCGTTTCGAGGAAACCCATCCTCAGTATAGGTAAACTTTATTATTCTGTGCAAACGAGCGCCTCGCTCGCGGATGGACGCGATTCGCCGCCCGGAGGCGCCGACCGCTGGGGAACTTCTACTATTTAGGTTTATCTTTATTTAGAAGCCGTTGTTTATTTTAGTTTAGCTTTCTTATATGTCTGTTCCGGCTCGAGCCGTCCACGGTCTTGGATGTCCCCGGGCCACGATCCAGCCTCCGAGTACAATGGCGGTATTCCCATGCCCAGATTGCAGGACACACCCTGCGAAGCCGCCTTCCGCGAACGCCTCCGCGCTTGGCTGGTGGAGCATACACCCAGCATCGAGGACCATGAGGTCGAGGCCCTCAAGGCCTGGCAGAGACAGCTGTACGAGGCTGGCTGGCTGGGTCTCACATGGCCTCGCGCGTACGGCGGCAAGGGAGCCGGCTTTCGCGAGCAGGCGATTTTCAACGAGGAAGCCGCGCGAGCCAAGGCGCCCTCGAGCATCAACAACATCGGCTTGATGATCGTCGGCCCGGCGCTCATCGCTGTCGGCAGCGAAGAACAGAAGAAGCGGTACTTGGCGCGGATCCTCGCGGCTGACGAAATCTGGTGCCAGGGATTCTCAGAACCCAACGCCGGATCCGATCTCGCCGGACTGCAGACTCGCGCCGTGGAGGCCGGTGACGACTATGTCGTGACCGGCCAGAAGATCTGGACCTCCAACTCTCGGATAGCCGACTACATCTTCGTGCTGGTGCGCACCGACCCGGAGGCGCCGCGCCACAAGGGCATCACCGCCTTAATCGTCGACATGAAGAGTCCAGGGGTGACCGTCAAGCCGTTGCGTCAGATCACGGGCGAGGCCGAGTTCGGCGAGGTCTTCTTGGACGAGGTGCGCGTGCCGAAGCGCAACCGCGTCGGCGCCGAGAACGAGGGCTGGATCGTCGGCATGAAGACGTTCACCCGCGAACGCGCCAATATCTCCATCGCGCTGAGCGTACGCCTCCAGCAGCAGTTCGACCGCTTGCTGCAAGCCGTGCGGGGACGCGCGATACCGCTCGATGCCCAACAGGCGCGCGAGGTCGCGCAGGCCTACGTCGACAGCCGTTGCCTGAACCTGACCTGTGAGCGCCTTGCCGCCAAACTCTACGGCTTCGAATCCTCCATCGTGAAGGTTGCCTGGGCGGAGATGAATCAGCGCCTGCAGGAGATCGGCCTCGCGACGCTGGGGCCGGACGCCCCGCTCCTGCCGACGGGCGGCTTTGACGAAGTGGAGGCATCGTCCTCGGCCTGGGAGAGCGAGGCTCCGTCGAAGCCCGTAGAGCCGTTCGAGAAGAGCTGGCAGTTCGGGTATCTGCGCTCGCGCGCCAACACCATCGAAGGCGGAACCTCCGAGATCCTGCGTAGCGTCATGGCCGAACGCGTTCTGGGCCTGCCCCGCAAGTAAGGAGCGCCGCCGTGGATTTCAGCCTCAACGAAGAACAGGTCCTGTTGCGCGACTCCGCGCGCGATTTCCTGAACCAGGAATGGCCGGTCCCCGAACTGCGCCGCATGCTGGACGCGGACGAGGCGTCCTCCGCTGCAGACGCCTTCTGGTGGAAGATGGTCGAACTTGGCTGGCCGGGCCTTCTCGTCAGCGAAGACAACGGCGGACTGGGCCTCGGGGTCTTCGATCTCGCCGTTCTGATGGAGGAATGCGGCCGGCGCCTGATCCCTGGGACCCTGCATGCCAGCGGAATTCTCGCAGCGCTCGCGATCGAGGCTCTTGGCAACCCTGCGGCTCAACAACGCTACCTTCCCGACATCGCGGAGGGCAGCCTCAAGGCGACAGTGGGCGTCTATGAGCCGGGCTCAGGCTGGACGACCATGCTGCTGCAGCCCCCGGCCAACGGAACCGTGACCAAGCGCTACGTGCCGGACGCTGCGGCGGCTGGCTTGATCCTCGTCCTCAACCGCACCGCAGGTAATGCCGTCGAACTCGCCGTGGCCCACGAGGCTGACCTCGTGAATCTGCGGTCGATGGACGTCACCCGCCCGCTCTTTGAGGTCGCCTGCAAGGCCGAGAACCTCGAGCGGATCGGTGACGGCACCCTCGCAGATATGCAGGCTGTTCTAGATACGGCCACCGTCGCATTGGCTGCCGAGATGGTCGGCGGCGCAGCGCAGCTGCTCGAGATGACGGTCGAGTACGTGAAGAACCGCAAGCAGTTCGGCCGGGCGATTGCGACTTTCCAGGCCGTCCAGCACAAGGCGGCCGACATGCTGGTTGCGGTCGAACAAGGGCGCACCGCCGTCTACTACGCCGCAGCCGTTGCAGACGAACAGCGGGACACTTTGGGGCAGGCCGCCTCCATCGCCAAGGCCACCGCCAACGCGACGTTCGTCGATGCCGGGCAGAAGGCGATCCAACTGCACGGAGGGCTGGGGTTTACCTGGGAACAGGATCTGCATCTGTACCTCAAGCGCGCCAAGGCGTGCGAGTTCACGCTTGGCGACACCAAGTGGCACCTGGATCGGATCGCCCACGGCCTGGGCCTGTCCTGATCGGCAAGGAGCGCCACGATATCGGGCGGCCGCACGACCAGGGCGATCCGATCCGCGGCATCGTCAAGGGGAACCTGCTCGACCTGCGCAACTTCGCCGTGGACCGCTGGCCGGCAGGCACCCCCCCGGCTACCTCGCGGTGGATGCCGGCCCGACCAAGACCGCGATCCCGGAGCTACGCCGGTCCGGAGACGCGCGCTACTGGCGGCTCGCCTTCGAGAGGCGCGGTCCCGAGGAACTCTACGATCTCGACGAGGATCCGGCCTGCGTCCGCAACCTCGCGGCCGACCTCGAGTACGCCCCCGCTAACGAGGCCCTCGCAGACCAACTCGTCGCGGAACCGGAAGCGCAAGGCGACCCACGCATGGTCGGCCGGGGACATGTGTTTGACGAGCATCCCAACGCCCCGCGGTGGGCCGTCTACTACGACAAATCCCTGGCGCGCGAGGTCGAACCGGCGCCCTGGACCCTCCACGGCGATATCGACCTCGGCATCGAGTGGGCGCCGCAGCCCGTTCCTCAATCGGCGCCAGCAGGCTCGAACTCCCGTTCGCCCAGGCGGCCGACGTCTCGCAGCTCCGGGATCTGCATCCGCACGCGCACGCCGCCGCCCTCCCGCGGCTCGACCGTAAAGTGGAAGTCATTGCCGAACGACACGAGTAGGCGCTCGTGCACGTTGCTCAGGCCGATGCCCTTCTGAAAGACGTTGGGCATGTCCTCGTGGGGGATGCCGATACCGTCGTCCTCGACTTCGATCTGAACCCGCCCGGACCGCAACGCGCTGCTGAGCCGGATCGTTCCGTCGCCGACCTTCGGACCGATGCCGTGCTTGATCGAGTTCTCGACGATCGGCTGCAGGATCATGCTCGGGATCAGGGCCTCGGAAGTCTGGGGATCGATCTCCTTGGCGATGCGCAGTCTACCCGCGTAGCGGACCAACTCGATCTGAAGGTAGTCGTCGATGATCGAAAGCTCTTCGCGCAAGGGCACGAACGCTTCCTGCTTGCGCAGCAGCCTCCGCAGGATGGTCGAGAGGCGATAGATCATTTGCCGCGCCTGGCCGGGATCCGAGCGGATCAGCGAAGCCACCGAATTCAGCGTATTGAACAGGAAGTGCGGATTGATCTGCCGCGTCAGATTCATCAGGCGAGCTTCCGCGAGCAGCCGTTGCTGCGTCGCGATCTTCCATTCGTTGCGGGTGTTGTTCAAGACCTTGAGCGTCAGCCCGACCCCCATGACCGTCGCCAAGTACACGAGCGCCACCGTCAGCGGGTGGAGCGCCGCGTCGTTGCTGTACAGGGTGAACAGGAGGCCTTGCTGTTCGAAACTGTGCGCGATCTCGGTCCGCAGGAATTCGATTCCCAAGCAGCATGCGAGCAGGGCGGCCTGGAAGGCGCCTTGGCCGCGCGGAATTCGATTGCGCGCCCAGGCCACGAGAGAGAACAGGAAGAAGGGCGAAAACCGCCAAACCTCTTCGGGGTCGGGCGCGAGAGAGCGCAGTAGGCCACCCAGCGAGCCGACACCGACCAACAGAGGCAACGTGGCCCACTCAAAGCCTGGGCTCACGAGAGCCGGCAGCGCGATCAGAGCGCCTGCGACTGCCCCGGGCACATACCCCCCGACCAGACCCGACACGAACGCTCCTTCGAGCCCGACCTCCGCCGCCCGGTAGCCGAGCACGACGCGCACTAGCGTCCCGCAGGCGAACACGATCCCGAAAAGCGCCGCGAGTTCGAACCTCTGGCGGATGGAACGCTGTTCGCGTAGGAACATGCGTTTCGCGAAGTTCCAGCGCAGGGCGATGCTCGCCATGGAGGCGAGGACCGCGATTTTCACCAGCAGAGTGACAAGCAGGTCGGTGTTTGCCATTGAGAAGATGTCCTGGGTCGCACGGCGGGGGACGTCGCTGCCTATAATGATTCTCCGGGGGCGCGCAGGAATTCAACCTGCTCCTAGCGTCTGGCGGTCGCCCTCGATCGACACGACTCTCCATGCCGGACTCCCATCAGGCGGTTCCAGTCTACTCGGTCGAGATGTTGGCCGAGGCCGATCTCCCGACCCAATTCGGAAACTTCCGCATCTGCGGCTTCCGGGGTCACGGTCCCGGCTGCAAGCAGGAGATCGTCGTTCTGAAGTGCGGGGATCTCGCGTCAAGCGGCGAGGCTCCCCTGCTGCGCATCCACTCACGCTGCCTCACGGGCGAGGTCTTCGGGAGCCTGCGGTGCGACTGCGGCCAGCAGGTGGCCTTGGCGCTCTCAAGCATCGCGGAAGCTGGGCGCGGCCTGCTGATCTACGATCCGCAGGAAGGGCGCGGCATCGGATTGCTGAACAAGCTCATGGCCTACGAGTTGCAGGACGAAGGCGCCGACACGGTAGAGGCCAATCAAAAGCTGGGATTCGGCGCCGACGAGCGCGAATACGGCTTGGCCGTCGCTGTCTTGCGCCACTTCGGCTTGTCCGAGGTCCGCCTGCTCTCCAACAATCCCGCCAAGGTCGACGCCCTCGAGCGGGAAGGCATCCGGGTCGCGGAGCGCCTCCCGTGCGCCCCGAAGACCGGCAAACGCGCGCGCTCCTATCTGCGAACCAAGAAAGAGAAGCTCGGGCACTTGATGGACGGCCTATAGCCCGCTCGTCCTCGATCGAAGGGATTCCGTCCCTGCCTCGGGGATCGACTGCGCGAAGAATGTTCTGCGTGCGCTCTTGAGCGACGAAGAACGATTGCGGGCCAACAGGCTTCCGCGCAATTCCCCGGGCCGGACAGCTTCGGACTCCTAGTCAGAGAGCCACCGGGTCGGCTCCGAGGTGGCGGTAGGAGATGAGTTCAATGCCCTGCGCCGCCACAGCTCGCTTGACGGCGGGCGAGCACAGCGCCCCCAGCTCCGCCTGACGGCTTTCCTTGAGCCTGGTCGCCGCGCTGGACAGTTCCGGGCCGCAGCACCCTGGATGGCGGACGAATCCCCCCACGCCGCCCGGCAGCTGCGCGAGAAGGTCGACGAGCCAAGCGGCCTCAAGCGAGCCGGTCGCGGCCAATCCCCCGAAGTAGGCGGTTGTGCGGCACGAGCCGCGCTCGAGCCGCTCCTCGAAGGGGATCCGAAACGGGCGCACGGCCATGGCGAGCCACGCCCGGCGCTGGCGCGTCCAGGCGAGCGACGTATCGAACGGCTTGCGGATCCATCGGATGCCGTGCTCCTCGGCCACCTGAAGCACCGCGTCGAGCACGGGCGGAAGCAAGTAGACATGCTTGTGTGTGTCGAGGTGCGTGGGCCGGATACCGCGGCGCACGAGCCTGCCGATCTGCGCGCGGAACTCTCGAACGACATCCTTCTGCGCGGGCTGGTCAGCCAGCAGCCTAGCGACCGAGGATGGGAGCGGCTCTCCTGGTCGGGACACCGACTCGCCCTGCACCAACACCAAGTGACAGCCCACGTCGAGGGTTGGATGCCGCTCCGCGATGCGGACCGCGTCGTCGAAGGCGGATCCGTTCGCCATCAACGAAGAGGAACTCACGATGCCCTCCAAGTGGGAGCGCAGGATGCCCTCGTTGACATCGCGTGTGAAGCCGAGATCGTCGGCATTCACAATCAGGCGCTTTACGCCGAAACCAGCCCCAAAAGGGAAGCGGCGGAACTTTCGCTCCGCCGCTCGTGTCAACCACAGGTTCACAAGGAGAAGGTAATCGAACCGTAGTCTTTGTCAGCACTACCTAAGACGACTGAGGGCCCCGATTTTACGGCGAGACCGCCAAGAAATTCCAGGAATTGACAGGACCCCCCGGCGCTGCGACGCTTGATACTCGCAAGCTCGCCCGGAAGGCCGCCCCGGAACTCGTCTTTTCGGCCTTCCACGGCGTCTTGCCCTAGTGGACGGATGGACCGTTGATCTTCCGCGAAATCGAAGATCGCGACCTGATCCTGAGTGCCCGCAAGGGCGATGTGCAGGCCTACAACGTCCTGGTGGCCCGTTGGGAGAAGAAAGTCTACAACTACTTCCTGCGGTCCCTGGGAAACCGGGAGGACTCGCTGGACTTGTGCCAGGAGACCTTCCTCAAGGCCTATCGCGGACTAGCCGGACTGGTTGCGATCGACCGTTTTCCGCAATGGCTCTTTCGGATCGCGCACAACGAACTGATCTCGATGCGCCGCAGGGCGGTCCCGCCGACGTCTGGCGACGCTCTAGACCGGTCGGCCGACTTGGCGAGTCTGCCGCGGTTGCGGCTTGGCCGCCTCGGATACGGGGGCGCGGAACTGGGCTTGGTGGTCGAACAGGCGCTGGCGGCGCTGCCCTCGCGGCAGCGGGAGGTCGTCGTGCTCAAGGTGTACCACGGCTTCAAGTTCGACGAGATTGCGCAAATCCTAGGCTGTCCCGCTTCGACCGCGAAGTCCCGGCTGTACGCCGCGCTCGAAGCCCTGCGGGAGGTGCTGGAACCGGTCTCCGCCTGATCCCGTCCGTCCGGAACGAGGGTTGTTCCCATGTCGTATTCACCAGACGAACTCAAGGATTACCTGCTGGACGAGCTGCCAGCGCCCAGACGCGCGGAAGTCGAGGCGGTGCTGCGAGGCTCCTCCGTCGCGCGCGCCGAACTGGCGCGCCAGCGGTTCCTCTTGCAGGCGTTGCGCAGCCTGCCACAGGAAGAGATTCCCCAGCGCATCGCGTTCGTGTCCGATCCCATCTTGGAGCCGACCGCGCGGCAGAAGTTGTGGCTGGGGATTTGGGCGGGGGCGCCGCGCCTGGGCGCCGCCGCGGCGCTCCTGGCGCTCGCCCTGGCTGGCGGCATCTGGGCCAGCAACCCCGTCGTATCGCGCCATGAGACGGGCTGGACGGTGTCCTTCGGCGGCGCCGAGGGAGCGCCGGCGCCGGGCGTGAGCGAAGCGCAGCTGCGAACGGCGCTCCGCGAGGAGTGGACGCGCAGCGAAGCGCGTTGGAGTCGGGCTGTGCTTCAGGCCTCGCAGTCCGCCGCCGAAGCGGATTGGGTGCGCTCGCAGCTCGCGGAGATCCGTCGCGAGATGGCGCAGATGCACGAAGACGCCGTCGCGGGCTACGAATTCGTCAACGCCAAGCACGAACTACTCAAGAAGCAGCTCTTCGAGGTCGACGTGGCGCTGTTCCAGGAGGTGGGACGATGACGCGTCTGCTCCCCGCGCTGCTGTTCGCCGGCCTGCTCGCCGCCGAGGACATTGAGTTGCTTGAACCCAGCCTCGTGCGGCAGCTAGAAACGATGGAGAGGGCGGTCGACCGACACTTCCGGTCCGTGGCCGGCAACCAGCCAGCTGGGGTGATCGGCGCGACGCGGAGTATGTACCTGAAGGGCTACGGCGCCGTGTTCTCAATCGAAGTCAACCTGGCTCCGACAGCGAATGTCAGTCCATTCCGGCGCTCCTACTCGGGCGAGGAGATCCGCGAGCTGAACCTGCGCAAGCGCGCCAGC
The DNA here is from genome assembly GCA_965218615.1 of Bryobacterales bacterium. Taxonomy (GTDB): domain Bacteria; phylum Acidobacteriota; class Terriglobia; order Bryobacterales; family UBA6623; genus VXMF01. The sequence continues at coordinate 1,362,126 of CBDCLH010000008.1, read as the reverse complement.
CTCGGGCCGCTTTGCCGCAAGATGCGCGAAATCCTGCTCGAAGAGGGCGCCGCCTTGACCGGCTTGGCGCCCGATCTCCAGGTCACGCTCGCTGTCTCGCTGTTCCATTTTCCATGGGAGGACCGCACGCAGCTACCCACCCAAGTCGTGATCGGCGCGGCGCGCGGCCGGCTCACCGGTGAGACCAGCCTGACCACGCGGTATTACTAAGCCGAGCGCAAAGAAGCCAGAAAGGGATCGTCGTGCCAGAGCCAGCAGTCCTCACGGAAACCGCCAACCGACCCACCCAGCTGGGCGAGTCGCTGGCCGCCAAAGGCCTTCTCGACCGCCGGGACCTCGCCCGAGCCCTCGCGCTGCAAAGGGAGCGCGGCGACAGGCTCTCCCGTATCCTCGTAGATCTTGGATTCGTCAAGCCCAGCGACGTGCTCGAGACGCAGTCGGAACAGTTCGGGATCCCCCTGCTGCACGGGACCGAGTTCCCGGACGACCCGCCACGCATCGAGCGCATCCAGGCCGGCTACATGCGGCAGTACCGCTTCCTGCCGCTTGCCCGCGAAGGCGATCGCCTGCGCGTGGCGGTCGCCGACCCGCTCGACCTGGAAACCGTCGCCAGCATCCGCGGTCTGACGGGGTTGACGGTTGAAGCGGTCCTGGCATCCGAAAGCGACATCCTTGCCGCGATTGAGCAGCACTACGGCGGCCGCGATGCATCCGCGTCGAGTCCCAGGGAGTCCTCCGAGGACGACCCGGAAGACATCGAGCAGCTGCGCGACATGGCCTCGGAGGCGCCCGTCATCCGCTATGTCAACGCGATGATCGCCCAGGCGCTCGACGAGCGCGCCAGCGATATCCACCTCGAGCCCTTCGACAAGGAGTTCCGTGTCCGCTACCGCATCGACGGCGTCCTGGAGAACCGGGCTGCGCCACCTCGGCCGCTGCAGGCGGCGGTGATCTCCAGGCTGAAGCTGATGTCCAAGCTGAACATCGCGGAGCGGCGCCTGCCTCAGGATGGCCGGATGCAGATGAAGGTCCTGGGCCGCGACCTCGACATGCGCGTCGCCACGTTGCCGACACTGCATGGCGAGTCGGTCGTGCTGCGCCTGCTGGACCGGGCGGCCTCCAACGTCTTTGAGCTGGCCTCGCTGGGCTTCGAGGACGACATTCTCGCCCGGATGGAGCGCTTCACCGCCCTACCTCACGGCATTTTGCTGGTCACCGGGCCGACCGGCAGCGGCAAGACCACCACGCTCCACGCCGCACTCAAGCGCATCAACTCGCCCACACGCAAAATCGTCACGATTGAGGACCCAGTCGAATACCGGATCGCAGGGGTCAACCAGATTCAGGTCAATCCGTCGATCGGTCTCACGTTCGCCGTGGGATTGCGGCACATCGTGCGCCAGGATCCTGACGTGATCATGGTCGGCGAGATCCGCGATCAGGAAACAGCCGAGATCGCCATCCGAGCTGCGCTGACGGGCCACTCGGTGTACTCGACGCTGCACACCAACGACGCGGCCGGCGCGGTCACTCGCCTGGTCGATATGGACATCGAGACCTACTTGCTGGCCTCGTCGCTCGTGGCGGTGTTGGCCCAGCGTCTGGTCCGCCTGCTCTGTGTCGAGTGCCGGGAACCGGCAGGAACCGCGGCCGCTCCGGACGGCCGCTGGGTTCCGACTTGGATGGCCGCTGGCTGCGATGCTTGCCGCGGCCGGGGATACCTCGGCAGGATCGGCATCTTCGAACTTCTGGAGATCGACGAGGCCGTGCGGCGTCTCATCGTCAGGAACAGCCCCGCTGCGGAGTTGGCCGAGGCTGCCCGCAACAGGGGCTCGCGCAGCCTCCAGCAGGACGGCTGGGACAAGGTCGAACGCGGCCTGACGAGCCTCGACGAGGTGCTGCGGGCGACGCAGGAGGCCTGAACAACGGCCGCAAGGCAAGGCGTATAGAGCTATGCATAAGTTCCACTACAAGGCAATCGGAGCGGACGGCAGGGTCCTGCGCGGGTCGCTGACGGCTGCCGACAGCAACGCCGCGGCCCGCAGCCTGCGGGAGCGGGGACTGGCGCCGACCTACGTCGGCGCGTCCACACCCTTCGGCCTTTCCTGGAATGGACGAGGGACAAGCCGCAGCCGACGGGGCGTCCTGCGGTTTACCGAAGAGATCGCCACGCTGCTGAACGCTGGAGTTCCGCTCGAAAGGGCGCTGAGCGTCGCCGCCGGAACCGGCGATGGCGAGGAGGACGCGGCGATGGTGCGCCAGATCCGGAGCGCCCTGCGCAGCGGGGAGTCGTTGGCTGGCGCGCTAGCCCAACAGCCGGAACGCTTCTCGCGGCTGTATGTGAACATGGTGCTGGCGGGTGAGGCGGCCGGCGCCCTGCCTCGGATCATGGACCGCCTAGCCGCGTTCGAACGTGGCCGCGAGGAGTTACGCGGCCATGTCCTGTCCTCGTTGGCCTATCCGGTTCTCCTGCTGCTGGTGGGCTGTGCCTCGGTCGTCCTGCTGCTCGCCTACATCGTGCCGAAGTTCGCCGCCTCGTTCCTGGCTTCGAGCTTGGCCATGCCGCTGCCAATGCAGCTGCTGCTCGAAGCCAGCGAGGCCATGCGGAACTGGTGGCTGGTCATCCTGACCCTGCCCGCGGTTGCGGCTCTCGGGGTGATCGCTTGGGCTCGCACGGACTCCGGCCGGGTGTGGATCGATGCCCTCGTGCTGCGAGCGCCCGTGCTCGGCTCTGCAGTGGTCAAGGCCGAGACGGCTCGCTTCGCGCGCGCCATGGCGACCCTGTTGACCAGTGCGGTTCCGCTGGTCGAAGCACTTGGCCTCGCGAGGGGCGTGCTCTCGAACCGAGCGCTTGCCGCTGCGCTCGAACCTGTCCAGCACGAGGTGCAGCGCGGTGAGAGCCTAGCCCGCGCGGTCGAGCGGAGCGGAGTGTTGCCGCGCTTGGCCGACCACTTGCTCGTCGTCGGGGAGGAAACCGGTCACCTGGACCGAATGTTCGACCGCCTGGCGGACATCTACGCGCGCCAAACGCGCGAGACGCTCAAGCGGTTCACGGCCCTGTTCGAGCCCCTGGTGATCCTCGTCCTGGGAGGCGTGATTGGCGCCATGATCCTCAGTATTCTGCTGGCCCTGACCAGCGTTCAACGCATGGGACTGTAGAGGAACAAGATGCAGGGAGTCCGAAGCCACCAAGCAGGTATCACGCTGATCGAGATGTTGGTGACGGTCACGATCATGGCGCTGTTCGCGGCCATTGCCTGGCAACAACTCGCGCCGGTCGGTGACCAGGGCAGGCGTGCGGCCGCCCAAGTGCAGATCGAGTCGTTCATGACGGCGTTGCAACGCTACAACCTCGAACACGCCCGGTATCCGTCGGCCGAGGAAGGCTTGCAAGCGATTCGGCCCTATCTGAACAAGGAGGTCCCACTCGACCCCTGGAAACATCCGTACATCTACCGTTATCCGGGCGAGAACGGACCCGGGCCCGAGATCCTCTGCTACGGCTCCGACGGCCAGCCCGGTGGCGAAGGCGCCGGAGAGGACATCGTCAGCTGGCGCTGAGGCGGAGCTCAGGATGGCTCGCAACGCAAGCGGGAAGTGCGGGATGCCGCATAAGCACTCGGCGGCAACGGCGGGCGCAACGCTGCTGGAGGTCCTACTCGCGACGCTGCTGGCCACCCTGGCCGTGGCGATCGCCTATCCGTCTCTGAACCGGGGATTGGCCCGCGTCCAACTGCGGACGGGGGTCGACGAAGCGAGGTCGTTTCTGGTGCGCGCGCAACAGGTCGCGGACCGCCGCCAGCAGGCGGTCCTGGTCCGGATCGATCCGGAGGCCGGCCGCATGGACGCCGTGTGTGAAGACGGCCGTTGGGAGCGTGCGCTGGCCTTTGCGGCGCCTCTCCGCATCGCCCGTCCTGTCGAGGCGCGAAGCGCGGTCCTGCATCCCGGCGGCCTGCTAGCGGACCTGCAATTTGTGCTGCGCTTGCAGGACGGCATGTGCAGCGGGTTCCGCGTCGACGTTCGCCAGGGCATGTTTGCGGAGTGGGGGGACTGCGAATGAAGGGGCGGCTGGGATTCTCCTTGCTTGAGATGGCCGTCGCAACGGTCCTGTTGGGGGTCGCGGTGGTTGGGCTGCTGGGGGCGATCGGGAACTCGCTCTCGGGGATCGCGACGGCGCGCGAGTACGACTGGGCGGCCATGGTCGCGAAGAGCAGCATGAACGAACTTCTGACCCAGCAGCCCCTGCCGCTGGGCGAGCCGCTACGGGGCCGGCTGGGCGAGGAAGCGGGCTGGGACGCAGTGGCGGCGCCGCTAGCCGACTACGGACCGGATGCCCTCGGCAGACGGCTGGTCCGGATCCACTTGGAGGTCTGGTGGAACTCCGCCGGACAGCGGAAGCGGATCGGTCTCGAAGGCATTCGGAGGCTGGAGGTCCGATGACTAGGCTGGGTGACGGACGGCGCGGTGTGCGTAGACCCGCCCACACCGGTTTGACGTTGATCGAGGTTGTCGTAGCGCTCTCGCTGCTGGCGCTCGTCTCCGCCAGTCTGCTGGCGGCAACGGGCGCCGGCCTGCAAGCTTGGCTGGATGCGCGCGACGCGATGCTGCTCGATCGTCGAACCGCGGACGGCAACGCACAGCTGCTGGCCGCCATCGGGGCCATGCTGCCGATGCCCGCCGCGCTGCCCCACGAACGGGGCGGATCCTTTCCGTTTTTCCAGGGTGAGCCGCGGATCATGCGCTTCGTGAGCACACATTCCACCGCCCACAGGGGACGTGGTGGGCTCCGCCTGCTCGCCCTGCGGGTGGTCTCCGGCAGCGGGGGCTTGAAGCTAATCCTGGACGAGTCGCCGTGTCCGGACCCCTACGGTTTGGGCGAGTTGGTCGAGAGGACGTTGGGGCGCTCGGCGGGCGCCGTCGGCGGGCGGCTCGTCTTCGCCCCAGAGCTCGGGCGGGGGGACTCTTGGACCGTAGCGGACCGACTGGCCCGTTGCCGCTTCGAATACCTGCGCGGCGCAGACGGGCGCGGCGGACCCAGCATTTGGCTGTCTCGCTGGGACGAGCGGCATGCGCTGCCGCGGGCGGTGCGGATTGAACTTGCCGAGCAGACTGGGGCAGGCTCCGACGGGCGCTTGCGACCCGTCCGGATCACGGCTGCGGTTCTCGCCGAGCCAGGCGCGGTGGGAGCCTGGTTCTGAGGGACGGAGACGGGTCGATGCGGTCGAAGCGGAGACCGGAACCGTGGGCGGGCGAGCGAGGCTCGGCTCTGCTCGCAGTCCTGGGCGCCGTCGCGGTTCTCGTGGCGCTGGCCTTCTCGATGGCGGCGGCGATTGGGAACGCACTGAATCGGGCTTCGTTGCACGTGGACTCCGCCCAGGCCTACTTCCTGGCCCGGAGCGGCATCGAGGTGGCCGTGCATGAGATGGCGTTGGCGGCCGGCCGCGGGCGTCCGCCTGCCGCGAGCCGCCAGAGACGCCGCTACGAGTTCTCCACGGGCACAGCGGACGTCGCGATCGTCTCCGAAGACGGCAAGCTGAACGTCAACCGGGCGAGTCGGACAGCCTTGACGAGCCTCTTGGCAAGCGCGGGGGCCGACCAACGCGAGGCGGGGAGTCTGGCGACCGCCATCCTCGAGTATCGCCGGGGCCTGCTTCAAGGGCGCATCCGGCACTTTCAGAGGCCGGGAGGGGGCCCGGACAACCGCATCCCGCTTTCGTCTTTCGAGCGGCGCCCTGCGTCTATACAAGTGATCGAGGAACTCTTGTCGATTCCGGGCATCACTCCGGACCTTGTGTACGGGAGCTACCGCCGGACCACAGCTTCCGAGGGAAACGCGCGCGGGCTGCGCCGAGTGGACGGCTTACTGCAATTCCTGAGGACAGGCGGTCCAGCTTCACTCGACGTCAATGCAGCGTCCGTCCAGGTCCTGCGAGCGGCCGGGCTATCCGCCTCGCTGGCGCAGCGCTTGGTGCAAGCCCGCCGTACGCTTCCGCTGCTGCCCCGGGGCCCGCTTCTGCGCGAGGCCGCGCTGCAGGGAGGGGAAGTCCCTCTTGGCGTCGGCGGCGCGGCCTCGCGCTGGATGCTGACCTCTTCGGCGAGGCTTCAGAACGGACGCTCGGCGCGCTCCGTTTCGGCGCTCGTGGGGCCGGGAGCGTCCGCAGGTACGCTCCGAATCGGCCGGTGGTACGAGCAGCCCCTGTAGGGGGCGGACGGATTCAGGACAGATGCTGCGCAGGATCCAGCACTGGGGCGACGGATGCGGCATCGCCATCCGAGGCGGCGACCTCGTTGTCGTGGCCGCCCGCATGCGGCCGAGCGGGGTGCAGGTCCTGGGCCGCACCAGCATTCGAGGGTTCCGGAAGCGTCCGCCCGCCGACTGGGGGGCCGAGTACTCCGCTTTCCTCGGGAAACTCGGGCTCGGCCACCTTGCGGCGACGCTTTGCCTCCCGCGGGACGAGGTCATCGTCCGCACCCTTTGGCTGCCAGCGATGCGAGCCAGTGAGCTGGCCGGCGCGATCGAACTGCTACTCGACGAGTTGCACCCGTACGGCGACGCCGAGGTTTACCGCGCGGCAGCGCCCCTGGACCGCCACCCTACGCCAACCGGGCAACGGCAGGTCGCCGCGGTGATCGCCGAAGCGGACCGGATCGACGGATATGCCGAACAGTTCGCGCAGGCAGGCATCGCCTTGGCGTCTTGCACACTATCGGCAGCCGCCCTGCATGCGGCTGTGCGGTTGCGCCCCAGCGAACCGCAGCGGCCGTTTCTGATCGCCGACTGCCACGGCTCTAGGCTGGAGCTGTACGGGGAGTCCGAAGCCAGCCCGGTCTGGACTTCGGCGCTGGACCTTGGAGGGGTCACGCTGGAAGGAGCCCTGCGCCTGGCCTACGAAGACCTGCGGCTGCCGGCAGGCGAATCCGCCGGTCTGCTGCTCGTGGGAGAAGCCGAGGCCGGGGCAACCCCGGCCGGCTTCCTGCTCCAGTCGCCGGACGAACTCCTGCCCCCGCCCGTCCGCAGTGCGGAAGGCTTCGCGCTGCGCCGCGACGCCCTTGCGCTGGCTGCTGCAATTGAGTCGGCACGTCCAGGAGCCAGCCTGGGGTTGAATCTGCTCCCTGCGCAGCTGCGACGCTCGAATGCGGTGCTGCCGTACGCTCCCACCATAGCGCTCGGATTGGCGCTGAGCTTGCTCGGACTCGCCTTCCTCGTGCGCCCCACCCTCCAGGACCGCGACTACGTGGCAATGCTAGAGAGGGCAGCGAGCCGTCTCGAGCGAATCGCGGACAAGGTCGCCGGTGGGACGGAAGTCTCCGAGGAACTGCGACAGCGTTTGCATTCCATGCTCCGCCTGCAAGCACGGACGGAGTCCGATCTGGCGCTGCTGCGTGAGTTGTCCGAGATCCTGCCCCTGTCCGCCTGGCTGACCTCGCTCAAGCTGGACGACAACGGGGCGACCCTGACGGGGACGGCCGAGGACGCCGATCGCCTGCTGGCCATTCTCGACACAACCTCCCTGCTGGACGGAGCTAGATTCACGCGGTCCCCCTCGATCGTCGAGAACGGGGAGCGATTCCAGGTCCAGGCGCGGAGGAGACCCTGGACCGCTCCGAACGGTCCCAACCGGACTCCGGAAGAGGCCGGCGATGCCGGGGAGACCATCCGTTGAAAGCGTTCCCCATGCTGGTCGAACGCGACCGGCGCGCCCTGAAGCTGCTCGCGCTGGTGCTAGCCGTCGCCGCGCTCTGGCAGTGGTGGGACGAACTGCCCATCCCCGGCGGGCGGACCGAACAGGCCTCGATCGAAGCGCTCGAACAGCGCTACCTGCTGGCGCGGGAGCGCGCCCGGCGCCTGCCGCTGCGAGAGCGCGACCTGCGATTCCTCGAGCAGTCGCTCGACGGCCTGGAGACTCGGCTGCTCTCCTCCGCGACATCCGCCTTGGCGCAGGCCGAGATGCGCTCCCTGGTGACCGGGCTGCTGCGCGCGGAAGGCATCGTCCCGCAACAGACCAGCTTCGGAAGGGTCGCGTCCAGCGGCGACGCCTACGTCGGCATTCCGCTGGCACTGGACTTCGTCTGCGCAAGCGAGCAGTTCGTGAGCTTCCTGGCCTCCCTCGCCAACGCGCCGGCGATCCTGGCGACGCGGAACCTTGAGATCAGCCTGAGCCATCCCCAGATCAAGGCCCTCCGCGTGCGGTTGACCGTGGAAGGGTACCTGCCAAGAGCCCGGGCGCAGGAGTCCGCAGTCGGAAACGCGGCAAGCGGAGGGGGACCGTGAAACGGCGTCTTCGTTGGATCGACTTGGCGATGGCCGCCGTCCTGGCCTGGGGTTGTTGGGCGTTCCGCGTGGAATACTCGCGAGCCGCCGCGCGCAGCCGACTCTTCGAGGCGGAGCCGCTGCAAACGGAGACTCCCGCCGCCTCTTCGGCACGCGCGGCGCCCAGGGTCCGGGCGTCGGACTACGCCGCGATTGGGACGCAGTTGCTGTTCTCGCCCGACCGTCATGCCGACATCGAAGCCGTCGTCCGCGACGGCGCGGCGCCGTCCGCCGAGCCTCTTCCCGTGCTGCTGGGTATCGCCAACGTTGGGGACGGCCCGGTCGCGCTGCTAGAATCGGCTCCGGGAGAGCGGCCGCAATGGATCGCGTCAGGCGAGGAGATCGGCGACTACCTGCTGCGGTCGATCGACCTGGATGCCTTGGTCTTTGAACGCGACGGACGCCGAATTGAGGCTGCGCCGTCGGACTTGCAGGAACGGCGACGACGGGGGAGCGTAGGGACGCGCGCAGGCTCGGGAAGCGTCCCACGGCGGCCTGCGGCGACCTCGGGAGGGAGCCGCCGGGCGCTGTCCGGGCCGGCTGCGGTGGGAGGCGTCTATCGCATCGGTGCAGAGTTCCGCCCCGGCCGCTTCGCAGCCGACGCAAGCGATGGAGTCGCCGACGGCACCGAATACCGCGGCTATGTACGCCGGGTGCGCGAATCCCCGTTCGGCGCACAGCACTGGTGGGAGAAGAGGGAGCCCTAGAAGAGCATGCCCAGAGCCAAGTTCCAGGAAAACGTGGCTGTCGCGCCCTGCCGGGGATGCAAGAGACGGCCTTCCGACGGCGGCCGGACGCCGGAGCCGCCGACGACGAGGACGCGGCCAGCCGGGCGCATGATTCAGATCGTGCTGGTGGCGCTATTGGCGGCCGCCGCGGCACATCCCCAGCCCGGTCCCTCCGACCCAACCGAGGCGAACATCTCATTCAACAACTTCCGGGACGCCAGCCTCTTCGAAGTGCTGGAGATCCTGGCGCGCAGCCTGAGAATCAACTATGTCGTCGACCCGGCCGTGCGGGATGGCTCAGTCACGATCAACACCTACGGCGTACTTTCCACGATTGACCTGTTCCCGCTCCTCGAGACGATCTTGCGGATGAACGGAGCGGCGGCGGTGCAAGTCGGGAATCTCTACCGCATCGTGCCGCTCGACGGCATCGCGCGCATGCCGATCGAGCCGCACTCCCCCGACGCGGAGCTCCCCGAGGACGAACGCATGGTGCTGAACGCCGTCCGTCTGGACTACGCATCCGCTGCTGAACTCGCGGAGGTCCTGGAACCGTTCCTGGGCGTCGGGGGCAGGTATTCCGTCATCGAGGCGGCGAACACGTTGATCGTGCTCGACAACAGCCGCAACATGCGCCGCACCATGGAGTTGGTCGAGATGTTCGATGCGCCGGAGCTGGCCAGCCAGCGCATGCGCCTATTCGAAGTCGAATACAGCCTCGCGACCACGTTGGCGGCGGAACTCGAGGAGGTCTTCCAGACGCTCGCCCTTTCGGGGCGGCAGCAGGCGGTCCGCTTCCTGCCGCTGCCCAGGATCAGGGCGCTGTTGGCGGTGAGCGCCAGCGAGGCTACACTGGCCGAAGCCGAAGCCTGGATCCGCAAGCTGGACCGGGCGGCGACAGTCGGCGGCGTGCGCAACTTCGTCTATCGTGTGCAGTACGGACTTGCCGAGAACCTCGCCGCGACCGTGACTCAGCTGTACGGCTCGCCTGCGGGCTCCGCCGCGCCGGACCTTGCGCCGGATCCATCCGGCCTGTTCACCGGGAGCGCCGCCGGCGGGCCGGCTGCGAGCCCGCTGCTCTCGGGCCAGACGGTCCGCATCGTGCCGGACCGGGTCAACAACGCAGTGCTCGTCCAGGCCACGCAGCAGGAGTGGGACGTGATCCGCGAGACCCTGCTGGATCTCGACGCTCCGCCGCGCCAGGTTCTGATCGACGCCAAGATCTACGAAGTCAGTCTCAGCGGCTCGTTGTCGAGCGGTGTCTCGGCGTACCTGCGGAACCGTTCGTCGAACGGCGCGACCAGCAAGTTGACGGGAGGTTTTGATGTGGCCGGTGTGACGAATCTGAGCATCGGGATGCTTGTCGGCACCACCCGCGCCCTGGCGCTGTTTCTGGAGGCCAGCGCCAACGAGGGCAGAACAAAGGTGATTTCGGCTCCGTCCCTGATCGCCACCGATAACATCCCAGCTGAGATCGTCGTGGGCCAGACGATCCCCACGCTGTCCTCGCAAGCGGTGGCCGGCGGGACGTTCTCGGAAGGGTCCTCTCTATTCACCAACACGATCAGCAATGTGCAGACCGGCGTGAGGCTGTCGGTTACGGCCCGGGTGAACGCATCGGGCATTGTCACGCTCCAGATTCTGCAGGAGGTCTCCACGCCAACCGGCATTACGGGACCGATCCAGTCTCCGACCATCGACCGCCGAAACGTGAGCACGCAGGTGACTGTCAACGATGGCGACACGGTCGCCATTGGCGGGATCATCCAGGAAACGGAGACGTACGAGGCGGCGCGCGTGCCCGTCCTGGGCCGCATCCCGGTCCTTGGCCGAGCCTTCGGCGGAACCAGGCAGTCGACGAACAAGACGGAATTGATCGTGCTGCTCGAGCCGCACGTGATCTACGACCAGAACCAGATCGTCAGCGCCAGCGAGGAACTCCGGAACCGCCTCCAATCCCTGCGGCGGCTCATGCGCGGCGAACGGCCCGCCGATCAGAAGCGGTCCGAGAAAATACCGTAGCTGAACAGCAAGCCGAGCAGGCCCGCGGCCACAACGTAATACAGCATCGGATAGATGGTGCGCCGGATGAGGAGGCCCTCCCGGCCGACCAAGCCGACCGTGGCGCTCGCCGCCACGACGTTGTGGACGGTAATCATGTTCCCCGCGGCGCCGCCCAGGGCCTGGAGGCCCAGCACGACCAGGTGCGAAACCCCGATGCGGTCGGCAACACCGTACTGGAACAGACTGAACATCAGGTCGCTGACGGTGTTGGAGCCCGCCACGAAGGCGCCCAGGGCGCCGATCATGGCGGCAAAGAACGGCCAAGCCGCACCCGCAACGTTCGCCGCAAAGGCGGCCAACTCGAGCGGCATGCTCTGGAGGCTGGAGGCGTTGACGTCGGAATCGATGAACACGCGCACCAGCGCTACGGCGAAGACCAGCGCAAACGCGGGGCCCGCCAACATCCGGGCGGAAGCGGACCACGCGCTGCGCACCTGACTGCCCGACATGCCGTGCAGCCAGGCCGTCACAAGCGCCACAACAAGAAAGATCGTTCCCGGCAAATAGAACGGCTGGATGCCCTGCGTGAGGCCGGTTCCAAGGATGTTCTCCCAGGTGAGCTGCAGCGAGGCAAGCCAGCCCTTCAGGGGCAGTGCGGGAAGCCGCGTCAGCACGAGCAAGGCGGCCACGAGCACGTATGGCATCCAGGCTCGCGCCAGCGGCATGGAACTCTGCTGGCGCTTCGGTTCGCCGCTGAACGTTCCCATCCACTCGGGCTGCCAAGCGTCCCGGGGTGGGAAGTCCCAGGGCTCGATACCGGAGAGAAGGAAGCCGTGACGCGCGGCGGTGACGACGATGGCCAGCCCCAGCAAGCCGCCGAGCAGCGACGGGAACTCGGGTCCCAGCAGCACCGCCACCAAGATGTACGGGACGGTAAATGCCAAGCCCGAGAAGAGCGCGAATTTCCAGATCCCGAGGCCTTCCCGGAACGAGCGGTTCCCGCCGAAATAGCGGGTCATCATGGCGCAGATGATCAGCGGGATCAGCGTCCCGACGATGGCGTGGGGGATTGCCGCGAAGACGCCGATCTGGTAAATGAATTCGGCGTAGGGAATCCCCGCTTGCGCCAAGGCGGACTCGACGGTCTCTACATTGAGCGATTCGGCCATGCCCACGAGGATGGGGGTGCCGACGGCACCGAAGGTCACGGGCGTGCTTTGAATGATCAGCGTGCACATGACGGCGGCCAGGGCCGGGAATCCGAGCGCGAGCAGCAAGGGGCCCGCAACCGCGGCGGGCGTGCCGAATCCCGAAGCCCCCTCGATGAACGCACCGAACATCCAAGCCACGATGATGAGCTGCACGCGGCGGTCACGGGAGACGTTCATGAAGCCGCGTCGGATGGCCGCCGCCGCGCCGCTCTCGGACAGCGTCTGCAGCAGCAAAATGGCCCCGAAGATAATCCACAACAGCGAGACGGCGATAATCACGCCCCGGATGGAGGCAGCCAGCACATGGATGGCGGAGACTTTCCAGAAAAGCAGGGCGAAGCAGGCCGTCATCAGGTAGGCAACGGGCATCGCGCGCGTTGCGGGCCAGCGCAGCAAGACCAGGAAACACATCACCGCCAGGATGGGCAGCAAAGCAATCACGGCATAGAACGCAGAGACTTCGGGCATAAGCGGTCCCAAGACTACGCAGGCAGCCGGTAATGTGTCAAGAGCGTGGACTCTGCGGCCGCAATTTCAGGATGGTTCGCCCACAATCCACGAAGGGCATGCTGGGGCACCCGGTATTCTCGGTGCGGCCTTGCTGCCTGTCCAAGCGACGGAGCAGCCAACAGATCCCGAAGGTTGGCGGAACCTGGGCAGCAGGGCAACGAATCCCGCCAGACGACAGGCCAGCCTGATTGCTGCTGCGAAGCCCGCTGGCCTTCGCTTAGGACCCGGACTTGGAGTTGCGGCGGATGCCTGCCCCCGTACTGCCTATTCGGACAGGTAATAGCCGGACCCGACGAGTACGGGCACTCCGTGCGCCCTTACCTGTTTGACGAACGCAACTTTGCGCTGAAATTGGCCGGCTGTGGGATTGAACCCATTGTAATAGAGGAGTATCTCCCCGAACGTCCTCACGAGGCCGAGCACGTCCCGGCCGCCGAACCGGTCCATCGGAATGCTCTGGCCGCCCCACTCGTGGATCGCATTGCCGTTGACCCGGAACGCGTTGCCAGTGAGGAACTGGTGTCCCATCTGGTCAATTCCGAACACGTAGATCGAGCCGTCACGCCAGCGGGAGTCGCCCTCCAACTCGCCCTTCGCGAAGTAGCCTTGTTCCTCGACCCGGAACGCAGCGCACCGCACAAACTCCCTCAGGCGATCAATGTTCGGGTTTTGGGAGAGGATCGTGGCGTTCACGTCAGACCTGTGACACGTACCGGGCAGGTCGCGACGGTAGATGCCGGCGCCGATAAGTGCTGGCTGTCCGTCCCACTCGATCACGGTGACGTACGAGGCCTTCGGCTCACTCTTGCCGGTCTCCGGGTTGGTGATGCCGTAATAGGTCCAGCCGCCACCGAACGCGGTCCCAAGGCGGTACGCTTCCGCGAAGTAATCGCTGCTGTAGTCGTCCACGAAGGGACCCCATTTCGAGCCCTCTCGCGATGGATTCGGGGGATAGACGAATGTCGTCGAGTCCTCGCCACGTGGCTCGAGGCCGTCCACGAAGACGTAGAATTGCCCACTCTTCCAGAGCTCGTCTTCGTTAAAGGCTCGGCGCGATTCCTCGAAACCGTGCTCCATCACATACTCGTAGGCGCACTGGACGAACGCACGGATGTCTCCCAGGCCGCGAATGCTGCTTGCCGTGACGGACTTGTCGGCGCATGCGATCTCTTCGGAGGAAGCGACCGGAACGAGCAATGCTGCGAGCGCGAGCGCGAGCATGGTACGCGGAATCATGACTGATATTATGGCAGTTTCTTAGCGCCGCGCAACTTCCTCGCGCGCGTGTGCACGTGCTTTTCGCCGCAGCTTAGTAATTCCATGCGCGTTTCTCATCCAGAATGTGCAAGGAGACTCGCCGTGCATCGTTGGATGTTGGCGACCAGGCGGTCCATAGTCGGTCTTCTTCAACACGACGAGCCCGTCCGTGTACGGAGACTTCCACGCATATACAATCGGCCCCAATGTCGACTCCCCATCCGTGCCTATCCCTGCTACCCCCGGGCCGCCGCCTCGCCATTGCACGCCTCGCCATTGCACGCCTCGCCATTGCACATGCTGGGGACTTCAAGTACAACTAAGCTACGAAGGCTTCCGACTTCCATGTACCGCGCCATCGTCGTACTTCCGATTGTGCTCCGCTGCGCCTCGCTGCAAGCGGACGCCGATAGCGAGTACTTCGAAACCAAGGTGCGTCCATTGCTGCACGAGCACTGCTCGCAATGCCACGGCGAGCAGATCCCTAGCGACCGGACATAGTTGATGCTGGAAGTTTCGAGGCAATCGTGGATTGATGCTCACATTCGGTCTTGATGGTGCCGGATGGGCCTCCCGCATACTGGGGGGCGAGACGAGGGAGACCAGCGCAGCACGACAGACGCACGCATCTGGCGGAACCGGGTTGGGGCTGCACGGCCAGCGTTGCCATTCCGATCATTGCGTTGCGAATGGGTCCCATTCGGCCGTCACGCATTGGTTGGGAAAACGGATCAGCGGGGAACAGCGGGCAGACTTCGAGCTGCGCCAAGGTGTTCCCGACACGGCACGCATCAAGCCCTGCCGAGAAGCTTCCCTGCTGCCCACGACAGTGCCTCCATGGAAGAGTTCTGCACTCCCCCCTGACGGCCCCCTGCGGAGAACCGGCGGATGCCGTTCCACCAGACACTCCCCGCCCACCCCGGCGCGGGCTGCTACGGCGGTCCTCGTAGCGCCTGCCGATAGCGCACCATCGTTTGCAGTTGCTGGTACGCCTTCCACAGCACCTCGTTCCCCGGCAGTTCCCGGTGCTTCTTCGGACGCCAGCCCCGCATGCGCGCCAGCAGCACGACCCAACTGCGAATGCCCGGTCCCACCGGCTGGCCCCGCTCCCGCGGCGGCCGCAACCGCTCCGTCTCCGTCACGCCCTCGATCACGGCCATCTCGTCCGCCGTGAGCACCTCCTCCGCCGGCGTGTCCGGCGCGTCCCGGGCGTAGCGGTCCAGGCTGAACACCCGCCAGGCCGTGATCGCGTCGAACACCAGGCACTTGCCCAGCGCCTCCGCATCCCGCAACCGCCGGTCCTCGATCCGCGTCCCCGTCTTGAGCAGCCGGAAATACTCCTCGATCCCCCAGCGCCGCTCGTACCAGCTCACGATGCGCTCCGCCCACTGCGCTGTCCGCCCCCCCTCACTCGACAGCAGCAGCCACTCCAACGCCTCCTCCCCCGCCGGCAGGTCCGGCTCCAGTACCCGCACCAGCCACACCGGCACCGGCGCCACCGCTCCGGCCCGCCCCTTCGGCGGCAGCAACTCCACCCGCCCGATCCGGATCTCCGTCACCGCCGTCCGCTTCTGCCGCGCCCGCTGCCCCCCTTGCGACTCGATCTCCACCTTGCGGCCCGTCACCACCGCCTCTTCGAAGTCCGGCTGCGCCTCGATCGGCCGGATCATCTCCGAGCGGAACGCCGCGTCCCACGCCCGCACCTTGCGCTGCCGCCCCAAGTGCACCCGCACCAGCAACCCGGCTTCCTCCGTCCGCTCCGCCTGCCGCTCGAACAATTCGAACATGTCGCTCTCGCGGTCCCCCACCACCACGACCCGCGCCTGCGGACTCTCCCGCCCCAACTCCTGACCCTGCTCGAACCCCCGCAACCAGCGCCGGCTCTCCTTCTCCTTCTCCGCCTCCGGGTCCGGCTCCTGCTCCGGCCGCGCCCACCGCTCCAGCCCGCTCACCCCCAGCGGACGCCCGCCTTCCGTGAACCCCACCGTCGCGTGCACGAACAGCCCCCGGGAACTGCTCGCGCGGTCCTGCAACGGCCCCAACCCGCTCGTGCAACCCTTCAGGTTCGTGTAGTTCAGCGTCGTCGTGTCCTGTACCAGCAACACTGTCGACTCCACCTGCACCCGCTCCAGCAACGCCTCCCGGTGCGGCTGCAAGATATCCCGATCCTGCACCTTGTCATTGTGCAAAAGGCGCGTCGCCGCCCGCAGGTCCCCCTGGTGCGGGAAGATTGCCGGCAGATCCTCCCCCGGATGCCGCTCCCAGCTCTGCCCCATCCGCTCCAGCCGCTGCCGCAGCCGCCCGTCCGGCAGGTCCGAACGCAGGTACTCCCGCCGTGCCCAGTTCGCCTCCTCGTTCAGCACCAACTCCGGGTACTGCCCCAGCTTCTGCTCCGGCTTCCGGCCCAGCTTCTGCTGCCAGTTCGCATCCAAACCCAGCAGCCAGACCGCCTTCGTCTCCACCGCCTCGCCCGCTCCCGGCGGCCGCCCCTGCGTCGGTCCCACGCACTGCCAGCCGGCCGCCTTGTAACTCGTTCCCGGTCGCGAACTTTGCACGCAGGTCTCCACCAACCAGGGCCGCACTCCGTGCTCCTGCTCCCAGTCCTGGGCCAGTCTCTTGATCGTCTTCCCCAGTACGTGCGAGGCCAGGTTCGGGACCTGCACGCCCGGCAAGACGGCCACACAACCCCCACATTGCGGGGAACAAGGTCACGGTTCACTACCGCTTCCATCCGCTGGCTGGCCAGCGGGTGACTCGAGTGCAACACCGGTCCTGGCGAGGCAACCCGATTCTGATCGTTGCCGATGCGCACGGAAGGCGCTATCACATTCCCCAGTGGATGACGGCTCCGGAAGCGTCGCAGTGGGTCGTGCGGGAAGTGCCGCGCCTCTCCCTGGCAGCGCTGGCGGACCTGCGCGACCTGGTGTCGACGTTCCTGCGCGAGCCGCCGTCCGCGGGGCAAGGAGAACCCTATGAAACACAACCAGCGCCAAGGTCGGCAGGCGTGCCTGTTCGACCCCCTGCCCCGGGTCCGGCTGGCGCCGGAGCTGCGGCAAGCCGTGCTGCCGGCCTTGGCCGCACTGCTCGCGGCGGTGCTGCGCCAGCCCACCGCAACCCCGCGCGAGGGAGGCCCGCATGACGGCGCCTGATCGAGGACTGCTCACGGCGGACCACCTGCGGCGCAAGGCGTTCGTCTACGTACGCCAGTCATCCGACTTCCAGGTCCGCAACCATGTCGAGCGCCAGAAGCTGCAGTACGCGCTGGCCGGCCATGCGCGGGAGCTGGGCTTCGGCGAGGTGGCAGTGATCGACGAGGATCAGGGCACCTCGGGCGACGGCGTGGAGCGGACCGGCTTCGACCGCCTGCTCACGGCGGTCTGCCGGGGCGAGGTCGGGCTGGTGCTCTCCCTCGAGGCCTCGCGCCTGGCCCGCAACGGCCGCGACTGGCACACCCTGCTGGACTTCTGCGCCATCGTGGGCTGCCTGGTCGGGGACCGCCAGCGGCTGTACGATCCCGGCGCGGCCGACGACCGGCTGTTCCTGGGGATGAAGGGCAGCTTCAGCGAGGCGGAGCTGGCGATCTTCCGGCAGCGCTCGCTGGAGAGCCGCCTGGCGATGGCGGAGCGCGGCGAGCTGTTCACGAGCCTGCCGGCCGGCTACGAGAAGGCGGACCGCTGGCAGATCGAGATGAGCCCGGACCAGCGCCAGCAGGACGCGGTCCGCCTGGTGTTCGGCAAATTTGCCGAGTTGCGCAGCGTCCGGCAAGTCTACCAGTGGTGCCGCAGGGAGCAGGTCGAGATTCCGGTGCGGCGCCTTGGGGCAGGGATTGTCTGGAAAGTGCCGACCGACTCCAGCCTCTACTCGATGCTCTCCAACCCGATCTACGCGGGGGCCTACGCCTTCGGGAGGCGGCGCCAGGAGACGGTGATCGAAAACGGCCGCAAGCGCGTGCGGAGCGGGATCCGGAAGTCCGATCCGCAGGACTGGACCGTGCTGCTGCGGGACCGGCACGAGGGGTATATTACGTGGGCGGAGTACGAGAGGAACCAGGAGTTGATCGCGGCCAACAACAGCAAGGTGCGGGGCGCGGTGAGGCCGGGCCGGGCACTGCTGGCGGGGCTGCTGCGGTGCGGGTGCTGCACCCGGCGGATGCAGGTGCGGGACAATGGGAAGACAGTTGGCTATCACTGCCGGGGCGACACCAGCGGCAACGGGGATGCCTGTCAGAGTTTCGGCGCGGTGCGGGCGGACGCGGCAGTCGGTGCGGCGGTGCGGGTGGCGCTGCAGCCGCTGGGTGTGGAAGCGGCGCTGCAGGCTTGGGAGGGGCGCAGCGAAGAGGGAGCGGCCGAGGAGCGGCTGGCGCGGTCGGCCTTGGCCGAAGCGCGCTACCGGGCGGAGCGGGCGCAGGCGCAGTTCGAGGCGGTCGAGCCGGGCAACCGCAACGTGTTGCACAATCTGGCGGGCCAGTGGGAGCGGTGCCTGGTCGAGGTGCGGGCCTGCGAGGAACGGCTGGAGGTGCTGGAGGCGGAGCGGCAGCGGACGGCGGTGACGCCTGCGGAGCGGGAGGCGTATCTCGCCCTGGGCGAGGACCTGGAGCGGGCTTGGCTGCACGAGCGGGCGACGCCGGAACTGCGCAAGGCGATCCTACGCGCCGCACTGGTGGAGATCATTGCGACGGTTGAGGGCGACCGGATCCGATTGCAGTTGCACTGGAAGGGCGGGGACCACACCGAGCTGGAAGTGGGGCGCAGCCGGACCGGGGAGCATCGCTGGAGCACCGCTACGGCGACCGTGGATCTGGTGCGGGAGCTGGCCCGGAGCTTGTGCGATGCGCAGATCGCGGGACTGCTGAACCGCTTGGGCCAACGGACCGGCAAGGGGAACAGCTGGACCAAGCAGCGCGTGTGTTCCTTGCGGTCCAGCCACGGCATCGCGGTGTACCGCAAGGGGGAGCGCGAGGAGCGGGGCGAACTGGTACTGTTGGAAGCGGCGGAGCGGCTGGAGGTGGACCCTTGGCACGTGCGGCGGCTGATCCGCAGCGGAATCCTGCCGGCGCGGCAGGCCTGCAAGGGTGCGCCGTGGCTAATTGCCAATCAGGCCCTGAAAACGCGGCAGGTGCGCGAGGCGCTGGCGGGCAAGCGTCCGCTGACAGCGGATCCAAATCAGCAGGTCCTTTCTTTTCAATGACATAGCGAGGTGTGGATTATGCAGCAATCTCCGGGACCAGCACAAAGCGGTCGTTGCTGAGGATCCGCTCGATGTGCGCTCCGCGCGTGCGGTCGTCCCACTCCAGGAAGGCATCGCGCGGCCCCAGCCGGAACGCTGCCGCCACGAACGAGAGCACGCCCAGCGGCCCGCAATCGGCTGCCAGCAGATAGCGCAGCCGACAGCCGGGGGCCCGGCCCGGGCCCAGCGGATGGTGCTGGTCGAGCAGTCCGGCGCACAGCCGCCGCTCCGCCTCGGAGGTGGTCAGACGCACGCGGACCTCGCCGAGTTCCGCCAGCGAGCCGGTGAAGCCGGTCGACGGCACGGGCGGGTCCGGGCTGGACCGCGGGCGGCAGGCGGGCGGACCCGGCTGGGCCGGCGGCAGCGGCAGGTCCAGCTGGCCGGCCAGCTCGGGCAGCACCTTGCGCGCCGAGGCCGTGCAATACTCGCCCTTGGGGTTGCGCCAGTCCTCCAGCTCGCATACCCCGCGACCCAGGGCCGCCCGCGACAGCTGGCCCAGCTGTAATGCCTCTCGCAGCCAAGCGATCGTCTGCGGACGGAAAATGCGCAGCCCTACCCGCACTACCCCCGTTCTACACAGAACACCGCGCCAGTGTCAAGTGTGTCCGGTCGCTAGCCGAACTACCACTGTCCCGGCCAGAACATCGTGGAAGGGAGGGCCACCTACTGCCTGCAGATCGGCGGCACGCAAGTCGACCAGGCCGTGGCCGCCAGCGTGCTGGAGGCGGTCCGCGCCGGCGGAACCGAGGCCGCGCTGCGGGCGATCGAGCAGGTGGAGAGCGACCACGACGCCGCGCGGGCCCAGCGGCGCCTGGCGGTCGAGCGGGCCGCCTACGAGGCGACCCGGGCCGCGCGCGCCTACCGGGCAGTGGATCCGGAGAACCGCCGCGTGGCCCGCGGTCTGGAGCGGGAGTGGGAACAGCGGCTGGAGCAACTGGAGCGGGAGCGGGCCGAGCTGGCGCGGCGCGAGCGGGAGTGTCCGCGAGAGCTGAGCGCGGAGCAGCGCGAGGCACTGCGGGCGCTGGGCGAGGACCTGCCCCGGACCTGGAACGCCCCCACGACGACCGCGCGGGACCGCAAGGAACTGCTGCGGGCGCTGCTGGAGGAGGTGCTCCTGGATGCACCCCGCAACGAGCCGCGCGCCCGGATCCGGCTCCTGTGGCGAGGCGGGCTCTCGACCGAATTGAGCATCGAGCGCCCGCGCAACCGTCCGCCGATCGTTCGCACGGACGAGGCTACGATCGAGCTGCTGCGCCGGCTCGCAGCCCATTACCCCGACACGGTCATTGCCGGGATTCTCAACCGCCAGGGCCACAGGACGGCGTACGGCTTGCGGTTCACCCAGTCGCGCGTCTCGAGCCTGCGCACAAACTGGAAAATCCCCTGCTGCAAGCCGTCGGAGCAGCCTCCGGACGGGCAGGTCCTCAGCGTCCGGCAAGCCGCCAAGGCACTGGGCGTGGCACCCTCCACGATCCACCGCATGCTGAACGACGGGTTTCTGGCCGGCGCTCAGATTACGCCCGGAGCTCCCTGGCGGATCCGCCTCACGGACGAGTTGCGCCAACGCTTCGTGCAGGACGCTCCCGAGGGGTACGTGGCGATGCAAGTCGCGACGGCCCGGCTGGGCGTGTCCCGACAGACCGTGCTGGAGTGGATCAAGCGCGGCAAGCTGGAGGCCGTCACAGTCCTCCGGGGACGCCGTGGCGGATTGCGTATTCGGCTCCCCGCCGATGACCACCCGAGCCTGTTCGAGGAGTCCGCACTGTCGAACGACAAATGCGAGTTCCGGGCCTTCAGGCCGCGCCGGTTTCCCGCGCGCGGCGCTCC
This sequence comes from Bryobacterales bacterium, assembly GCA_965218615.1. Taxonomy (GTDB): domain Bacteria; phylum Acidobacteriota; class Terriglobia; order Bryobacterales; family UBA6623; genus VXMF01. The sequence goes on along the minus strand of CBDCLH010000008.1, from coordinate 1,341,052 downwards.
AGCCACGCGAGCCGACGGCGCAGCCTCTCGACGTCACGCTCCGACCGCCCCGCCGCGTCCCGCAACGCGTCCAGCCGGGCCTGCTCGGCCGCCAGCGCCTGCCGCACCGAGGCCGCCTCCCAGTGCCTGTACTCCACCCCTTGCCCGGCCTCCAGGGCCCGCGCCCGCGCATTCCGCCGGCGCTTGCCGCAACGCGCGCAACGCCGCGCCAACGGCCCCCTCCGCGGCCGTCGCAGGGCCGCCCCGCAGTCCGCGCAAACCAGAGGCTGCATGCCGCTAGCCTAGCAAATCCATGCCTTACATGAGTCCCTGTTTTCCCGGCCACCCGCCCGCGCCCCGCAGCGCACCTCCCCGGCCCCCTGCTCCAGTCTCAACTCCATCTCTCCTACCAGGGGCGAGCGCAAGCCCCTCCTCTCTCTGCTACCATGCACGGGCAGCATTGCTCGCGAGCGGCTCGCTCTGCCGCTTTCCAACCTCCGCGATCCAAGCGGCAATTCCAGTCGCCATCCGCAGTTCCAGGCATGCTTAAGCATCTGCACGCCGCGAAGAGCCGAGTTGCAATGAGTCAAGCTCGCCGAACCCACACTCAACGGATCGCGTGCATCATGCGACAAAGAACTGAAAAAGAAAGAGTTATGAATCAATCAGGGCCTGTGACGGCAATTCAGATTAGTTCGTGAGCAGTATGAAGACAACTCCAAGTCTTTCGAAATGTCCGCGTCCAGCACCCACCGCATCCCTTCCATGGCGCCCTCCCGCACTACGTGCAGGGCGTCATGGGCGGAGCGGCCCGGGCGGAACCCGTGCGAGCAGGGCAGCAAATCCGCCTCGTACACCGGCGCCAACAGCATCACGATCGCTCTCTGCGCCACCTTGTCCTCGAACGTGGGGATGCCCAGGGGCCGCATCGTGCCGTCCGCCTTCGGGATGTTGTGCCGCCGGACCGGCGGCGCGCAGTAGCTCCCGGACTGGATCCGGCCCAGCAGGTCCCACAGATTGGCCTCCAGGTCTTTCTCATAGTCCGACGCCAGCACGCCGTCAATTCCTGCCGCGCCATCCTTACGCGTCAGCCGCTACGCCTCCTGCATCCATTCGGGATCGATGCAGCGGTGCAGCGTCGTGAACACCCGCTCGGGATGCTCCCTCGCCTGTTCGGCTATCCACTGTCGTTGCGTGGACATGTTTGTGGAACTCATGGTTTCCTCCAGCGTTGCCTTCCAGTGGTTCTGTCCATGTGGCGCCCCCCTTGCCTCGGACGGGTCCCGGCGGTCCCGGTTCCCCGCCCGTCAGCGGTACTAGGAGGGCGCTACGACTCCCTGCACTGCCTCCCTTCGGCTTATTGCTGCACCAGCCGGTGTTGTATCCAACATTATTCCGCTGACGAATTCCCAGATTATTCCTGCGGGAGAGCGCCGCATGTCTCACGTAGATTCGCTCCTGCAGCAAGGAGGAAGCGCGTGGATCGAATCCCAAGCGTTAGTAACTACTGCAGATTTTAGGGCTTCCGATGCGGCTGATCCACTCGACGCCCTCTCGCCCGTCCCAGATTCTTCCGCTTTCCCACCCAATCCGTAACGAGATAATCCGGTCCAAAAACCCGACGATCCCACGGATTAATCCGGGATTCAACGTGCGCCGTGGAAAGGCGTTTTCTTCTAGCGGGTGCGAACCCCGCGCAACAACTGTCGCTCCGGTTGGTAGCAGCCAGGGCGGTTCGTGGAGGCAACGAAATGGACTGAAGCACTCTGGCGTCAAAGGGCCGCATTAGGCGGTTCAGCGACGATGCGGGCGAGAACGCGAGTAAACGCCGAGCAGGCCTCGAAAAGCATGCTGCGGAGGCCGACCCGCCGTTGTATCGGGGAAGGCTAGCAGCGACCGGGAAGCGAGCGACACAGGCACCGGTCGTCTCCGCCGGGGTATTGGCGCTGGCACGCATGGAAGAGGAAGGGAACAGCAACACGGGAAGCCCTGCCGGTGGCGTGCACGCGCCAAACCGGAATCCCGCCAGGGACAGGCCGGGCCGGGCCGGGTGGCGGAGAGGTTCGTAGTACCGGAGAGGCCGGGTAACGCTGGCGGAGGGAAGGGACCTCAGGTGAGGAGAGGTGAGGGAAAGCGCGCAGGACGCCGGGAGTGGCATCGCCTAGGACCCCGGCATTGTGTTCGAGAGAGCTGGAACCACCGCATGCGAAAGCGAAGGGAAGCGAATGCAGGAACGAGCGCAAGCCGGGGCGGCAGGCGCAGGCGGCAGGGCGTGAACAGGCCTGCCGCCAGGTGCGGCGACCGGCGGGAAGAGGCCGGGGGCGTGCGACTCCCGCGACGCGGACGGCATCAGCGGACGCGCCATTCCCGTCGGAGCTGGATCTACCCGTGTGCGAGCGGCATGATCCCACTGGAGAGCTCGGTGCCGGAAAGCGGCACGCCGGGTTCGGTGAGCGGGGAGCGGAAACGTGGCTAGGCGAGAGGGCCAGTGAGGCACCTACAGATGGCGAAAGCCGTAGGACTACCCCAAAACAGCTACTGCCTCTTTGCTAAGGTGCGCGCGTCGCTCCCCGACTCTACAGCCGAGCAGCGCCGCCTGGGCACGGTCGACGCGCTGGTGCGCGCCAAGTACAACTGAACTCGTTCGACCGCGCCGGCGAGTGCATCGCCTAGCGGGACCCGCGCATCGCTCGGCTCGGGCGCGACCGCGCCCGCCTTCGCGGCTTCCCGCCCGCCCTCGGTCATATGGCGCTGGATAGGGCAAGAGTGAAAAGGAGCCCAGCACTACGGCACAATCCTCAGCAGGCGGAAGCCGAGGCCGCTGCCGCCGCGACGGTCGGGTCGGTAGGTGAGTCGAACCGAAGACCGGCAGTACCCGGCCAAGCTGCACCAGTAACCGCCCCGATACACTCGGCCCGAGCCCAACCCGGGCCCTCTAGGATCCGTCACCGCGCCGCCTGGGTTAGACTCCAGCCGGGTAGAAGGGGGCATTGCTGCGCCCCTTCCCCCTCAGACCCGAGCGTGCGCGTCTAACGCACTCGGTTCCTCGCACGGCAGATTCGCGCGCTAGGCTCCGATCGGCTATCCCCGGAGGTTCCGTGTACGGCTTGCTGGAACTCAAGTTTCCTCACCGTTTCCCCTCCGCGGTCCTGTCCATGCGACGCCCCCCTTCCCTCGAGCGGGTCCCAGCGGCCCCGGTTTCCCGCCGTCTGTCAGTACTATGAGGGCGCTACGACTCCCCGCACGGCGTCCCTTCGGCTTATTGATTCGCCAGCCAGTACCACGCTTGCCTGCTGCTTCGCTCCCGATCCCCCGCAGGCAGGGGCGGGCCCGGACCTTTTGTTACCGCCAGGGGTCCGTCTTCCGGCCTTCTTGCGTGGACCGTACGGGGCCTCCCAGGTTCCCTGGCGAGCCATCCCGTGGCTATGCAGACGTTCTCTGACCCCGGTCGACCCAGACACCCCTCGCCGTTGACGGCGTGCCCGGTGCGGCCCCCGCTAATTGCACAACGAAGGCGTCGGCATTGATGATTTCGGGGCTCAATAGCGCCGCTTGACCACCCGCTGTGTACGCTTCACGACAGTGCGTTACCGCACGCCATGCACAGACTTCCTGACATCTGACCAGAATGAGGTGTCGCGGTTTTCCGGCTAGACAGCGAGTTGCGGGCGGGGAGCAGCGCTCGTAGGATGGTCGTCGGGCAGGAGTTCGTAGACGAGTCGCAGCGAGGTGCCGGGAAACGCGGTGCGCGTTTGATTGAGTTCGCGGAGCAGCGGGCCCAGGGCGGCGTCCTGGGAGCGGCTCGCCAGATGCAGCAGCTGCACAGTGAGCGTGCCGGCACGGATATCGGGGACCAGGTTGGCGTCGCTGCGGAACAGCGCCTGCAGCAGCGCGCGGGCGTTTTCGGGCTTGCCGAGTTCGGGGGCGACCGCGACGGCCATCGCGGTTTCGGCCCGGTAGGCGATCATGCGCAGGGAGTCGAGCAGGTTGCGCAGCGGCTCGGGCAGGGCCATGAGGCGCTCCTCCGGGGACAGCTCGCCCGCCGGCACGTGCTCGTCGGCGTGCCGGGCCGCATGCTCCAGGCCCTCGATCCAGCGGTCGGTCGCGTCGATCTCGGAGTGCAGCGCGCGGACTTTGTCGGCGTGTCCGGCACTGGGCCGGGCCTTTTCGCGGGCCAGCTTGCGGCGCAGGTTGCCGACCTTGTTGCGGAGCTTGTCGAGGGCCTTGCGGATCAGCCGCCAGGCGGGGTTGACCACCCGCGTGTGCGGCTCGACGGGCAGCAGCCCGCGCTGCGGCAGCGCATCCAGGCCGAACTCCTCCTTGAGGTACTTGAAGACGTTCTCCTGGGCCCAGCGCGAGCGCATGAGCCCGGCGACCTGCGCCGCCGACAGGCTCGGGTGCGTGGTGATGACCGACGGTTGGCGTTGGCCGGCGGCGGGTCGGCCCGCGGCGGGCACGGGCTCGCGCGGCTGGCCGCTCTTGCCCGGCGGCTGCAGACGCCGGTCGATCCAGAAGCGCACCTCGCGCGCCTCGCAGCCCGGCAGCAGGGGCGCCTTGCGCTCGGCGACCTGCGCCTCGAGCGTCGCCGCGCCCAAGGGCGAGCGCACGGTGACGCGCTCCGGGCGGAACTCGCTGTCGGGCCAGCGCTCCGTCTGCGCGCCCTTGCGCCAGGTGATGCAGGCAATGCCCTTGGCGGCCAGCCAGCGGAACAGCTGCGGGCTCCAGCCTTCGCGGTCGAACACCAGCGTCAGGTGAGGCTCCGCCGCCGCGCCCGCGGCGGGCGCCAGCAGGCCGAGCGCCTCCAGTTGCGGCACGATGCCGTGGCGGATCTCGGCCACCATTTGCGGATCGACCTGCTTGTGGATGCACAGCAGGGGCGCGCCGCCGAGCGCGTTGAGCCAGTAGCCGGCCGCGGCCGGCAGCTGCAGTTTCTGGCGCGCGACGAAGTGCTTGGGCAGGTTGGCCTTGCCGCTGTAGAGCTTGACATGGCCATCGACGAACAGCGTGGCGGCGGTGGCGGGATCGTCCGCGGCCCACTGCCCGGCCAGGGCCGCGCGCCAGGCGTGCAGCGCCTCGGGGTCGGCGGCCAACTGGTCCAGCTTGCGCCGCAAGGTGCGCGCCTCGGGGCAGCGGTCCAGGCCCAGCAGGGCGCCCCATTCGCCGGGCTGCTCGTAGCGCAGGCGCTCGGCGTTGCGCACGCGCGCCAGGAACATGAAGGCCAGCAGCAGCAGCACGGAGCGCAGGCCGTAGAAGCCGGGCGGAATGTGCAGCAGGCTGGCATGGCGCAGCAGGCCGGCCTGCAACAGCGCCGGGACGGCCGTCAGCACGCCACCGTTGGCAACGGTCGCGGTGGCTTCGAAGCTTGGCAGCCGCTCGGCCAGCAGGCCGAGGCTGGCCGCGACGCGCCCGCCAACGTCCCGCGCCGCCCGGCCCATCGCAGCGGCTGCGTCGCGCCGGTTGCGGCCGGCCTTGTCCACGCTGCCGGGCGGGCTGCCCGCGGCCGGCTCGGCGGGAATTCCCGCGCCGCTCGCGCCGAGCGCCCCGCCGGATTCCAGACCCGCGCCAGCAGCCTCGGGAACGTCTGCCGCCAAGTTCCCGGCTGGCTCGGAGAGGCCCGCTCCCGCGGCCGCTTCGGCGCCCACTGCCCGCCCGCTCTCGCGCTGCGCCGCGATCCCCGGCAGCAAGCCCTCGCGCTTGTACTGGCGCAGCGTCTCGAAGCACAGCTCCAACTCCCGCGCCACGCCACGCAAGCTCGCGCCCCCTTGCAGCAGCTCCGCCGCCCGCGCCAGCACCGCCGGGTCCTCGATCCCGTGCCGCCGCCGCAGCTGGCGCGGACGCCCGAAGCTCGACTCCCCCTCCCGCTGCATCCGCAGCCGCGCGCGCGTCACCGTGCGCGCGCTGATCCCGAGCGCCTGCGCCAATTCCGCCGCTGTTGCCACGCCCCACGTCAGGAAGCGCGCCAGGCAGCGCGCGCGCGCCGGGCGATCGCCTTGCAGGTAGCAGTCGCACACTTGCAGGTACAGGAACCAATACACCTGGCCGCTGTCCTCCAGGAAGCTCAGCTGCGCGTTGACAGCGGTCGCCTCCGGCGCCTGCAGGGACAGCGCCGCGGGCAGTCCGGTGGGTCGCGGCAGGGCCTCGCTCGGGCTTTCCATGGACATATTATAACAGTCAAAGCGGGTCCGGCGCAACCCCAATTGGCACTTCGGAAACGACTAAAACTCTATGAACCGTAGGAACTTAGGCTGACCTACCCTGTCTGGCCATCTCGGCCGATGTAAGGAAGTCTGATGCAACACGCGCTCCCGGCTGGTGGGCTGCACCTTTGCCGGACGGGAGTCGAACCCGCTGGCTCGCTATGAAAGGTTTCAGATTGCGGTAGGGACACCGGTTACCCGGTGCCCCCCGCGCGGATCCGAGCGGGCGCGTTAACGCACTCGGCTCCTACCTCCGATGGGTGACGGCGAATCTTCGGTCCGGCCACGGATGCAGCACTCGCACAGGCGGCCACAGTTCATCACAAAGTAGGTGCAGACGTTTCCACGGGTGCCGGTCCTTTTGCGACCTCCGGCGGAGAATGGCCATCCATTCTTTCCTGACGCGTCGCTCGAATCGCCGTAGGTACGGGTGGCTGGTGGGGACCGCGAAGTAGTTATACCAGCCTCGCAACACCCTCCCCAGCCATTGCCCGGTCTCCACTTGATCCGCGTGCATGCGCCGTCGCAGCTTTGCCCGGATCGCCTTCAGGGTCCGGCTCATGCGTTTCGCCACCGGCTTGCGCCCCAGCCCGAAGCGTCCTTTCCTCGTCTGTCGGCAGTAATGCGTCATGCCGAGAAAGTCGAACGTCTCCGGCCGTCCCTGCCCACGCGTCTTCCGGTTCGCGATCGCGTACCGTCCGAACTCGATCAGGCGGGTCTTGTCCGGGTGCAGTTCCAGTCCGAACTGGCCGAGCCTTTCCTTCAGGTCCTTCAGGAACCGTTCCGCGTCCTCCTTGTGCTGAAAGCCCGCCACGTAATCGTCGGCGTATCGCACGAAGATCATTTCGCCGCGCGCTTCCTGCGGTCGCCACTTCCGCCCGACCCACAAATCGAGTACGTAATGCAGGTAGACGTTGGCGAGGACCGGCGAAATCACCGACCCCTGCGGCGTCCCCTTGCCCGTATCGACCAGTTGGCCGTCTTCCATGGCGCCCATGCGTAGCCACTTTCCTATCAGCCTGATCAGCCGCTGATCCCCGATCCGCTCGCCCAGGAACCGGAGCATCCAGTCCCTGTCGATCCGGTCAAAGAACTTGGCGATGTCGGCGTCCAGAATCCAGTTGACCTTGCGCTTCTCAATCCCGTATGCCAAGGCGTCCAGCGCGTCGTGCGCGCCCCGCCCGGGCCGGAACCCGTAGCTGAACCCGAGGAATTCCGCCTCGTAAATCGGCGTCAGGATATTGTCCACAACGGCCTTCTGGACGATCTTGTCCTCCAGTGCGGCCACCCCCAGCGGTCGCCTGCCGCCGTCCGGCTTCGGAATGTTCACCCGTCGCGACGGCGTCGCCCGGTACGTTCCCGCATGCACGCGGTCGTGCAGGTCGAGCAGTTGCTCGTCCAGCCCTCCCCCGTACTCCTTCCACGTCACTCCGTCCACGCCCGGTGCCGCATCTCGCTTCAGCGCGACGTAGGCAACCCGCAACGTCTCCGGCGTGACATGCTGCAGAAGCGCAGTGAGCTTCTCCTTGGGATTCCTCTGTATACATTGCCGTATCCGCTCGGCCCCCTGTGACACCAATGGCATTAACTTTAGCGTTTAGTCGCATTAACTTAAGGAAGTAGGGGGGAATGCCGGCCCGTGGGGCCGGTTTGGTGTGAGTCTCAGGCTGGGCTTGCGGCTTCGGTTGGCTTGCGGTTCCTCCATTTGCTGGCGGGCTTGCGGGAGCGACGCGGGCAGGAGCGGCCCGGGCGCCGTCTCTGGCGACAGGCGGCAATGCCCTCCAGGATCCGCTGCACGGTGCTGGCCAGCGTGGTCGCATGCACCAGGAACAGTCCCTCCAAGTGGCGCGCCACCGTGCGCAGGCTGTTCTGGAAATTCGCCTGCAGGGCCGGACGAGAGTGCCCGTCCGGCGCGGCCCGGAACTGCTCCTCGCTGTGGCTGGCGAACATCCGCGTCAGCGCGATCAGGGTGAAATGCGCGTACAGTTCCTGCTTGACCAGGCGCTCGCTCTGGCCATGGAACTGCTCCACCGTCAGCATCTGCTTCGAGATCTTGTACAGCTCCTCGATGCTCCAGCGGCCGTGGTACAGGTCGGCGAGGTCCCGGACGCTGTAGCGCTGGCGGTCCAGCAGCGTGGTGGCGAGGGTGTAGTCGGTCGTGCCGACCGTGTACTTGACGAGGCGCACGCGGCAGGGCCGGAACGCGGCCTGCGGCTGCTGGCGCCAGGCGTCGGCGCTGGGCGGGACGGAGACGATGGCCTCGTTGCGGTCGCCGAGGACGAAGTCGCGGAAGAGGGAGTTGGCGTTCTTCTGCAGGCGGAAGACGGCCTGCAGGCCGCGCTCGACGTGGGCGTGCAGCAACTGGAAGGAGTAGTAGCCGCGGTCGTAGACGACGACATCGCCGCGGGCCAGCGCGGGCAGATGGGCCCGGGCCGCGCGGCGCTCGTCGCCGTGGGCGTGCAGGTCGAAGTCGAGCGGCAGGCGGGCGCGCAACTGGAACAGGCAGCTGAGCAGGCCCTGCGGGTAGTGGGCCGTGTCCGCGGGCGTGCGGTAGCCCTCCCCGACCAGCGGGCGGGGCAGGTTCAGCTTCGAGCCGTCGACGGCGAAGGCGCGGTGGCCGTGCCACAGCTGGCCGGGCTCGTCCCGGGGGGCTCGCGCGAGGATGGCGCGGTGAACGCGCCGGAACACGTCCTCGTGGAGCTTGGCGCGGGCCTTGCAGATCGCTGCGGCCGAGACCGGCTGCGGCTGCGGCAAGGCTACCTCCAGCCGGCGGCACTGCTCCCACAGCTCGGCCAGGACCGTGCCGTAGCCGCGGCGCTCGGGCGCGAACACCAGCCGGAACACGAACAGGATCACCAGCAGCGTGTTGAGCACCCGCTGCCGCCGAAGCCACTCCCGGTCGTACTCGCCCGCCACGCGCACCACCGTGCCGATGACCCCCTGCCATAACTGCACGAAGCGCTCATCGGCCGGCGGCCCGGGCCGCGGCTGACGGGGCCGCTGCCGGCGGGGCCGGGCCGCGGCTGGCGGGCCGTGCAGCAGGATCGTCCGCCAGTCCGGATGCAGCGGGTGCACGTAGACGCCCTTGGGCGTCTTCGCCGCCACGCCGCCCATCGCCCCGCGCGCCTGCGTCTGGCCCAGGTACTGCCAGTTGGCCGCCCGGTAGCAGGTCGCCTTGTATTGCTCCAGGTCGACGAACGTCTCGACCAGCACCGGCCGGTACCCGTGCTGCCGCTGCCAGTCCTGCGGCAGTTGCCGCACCACCAGGCCGAGCGCCTTCGACGCCAGATTCTGCACCCGCACCCAAGGCAACAGCAGGAATCTCGAGTTGCGCACCACCCGGTCGAGATACTTGCGGTGCGCCTGGCCCTGCCAGCCGATCCACGCGTCCCGGCAGGCCACGTTGCGCGCCGCGAAGTCGAACAGCAGGCAGCCGAGCAGGCGCTCGTGCCGGTCGAGCAGGAAGTAGCGCAGGTGCGCGCCGATCGGCTGGCGGTAGCCCAGCGGATGGTAGCGCTGGACCCACTCGTTCCATGTCGCAACCGCCTGCTGGCCGCTCACCGGCTGCAGCTGCAGGGGCGTCAGGCCGGCCAGCGGCTCGTCGATGGCGGGCTGGGGATCGCTGCCGCTGCCCAGCTCGAGCGGTCTCTGCCGGCCGCGGCCGGGACCCTGCTTGGGCGGCAGGCTCAGGATGCCGAGCCGCTCCAGTTCCTCGAGCAGGCGCTGGGCGCTTTGCAGGCGGTTGCTGCCGTTCGGCGTCTGCCAGTGCAGGTGCTCGCAGAGGGTGTGTCCCAGTTCCGTGCGGCTCAGCTTCGGGAAGCGTCCGACGGTTTCCTGGATGTCGGCGATCTGCCGCCGGGTCAGGCGCTTGCCGAAGAAGGTGGTGGATTTGAGATTCTCGATCAGCGGGTCCAATGCAAGTCGCTCCCCAGGCCTAAGTTGGCAGAAAAGCGAGCCTAAGTCAAGTACTTCCGCAAAAAAATTTCCATGGAGCTGCAACCCGTTGAAACCAAGCGATTAATATGCCGACGCACGGCACTCTGACGATTCATGGTCAGAGAAAATGCCATTGCCTGTGACACGGCTGCCCGTCCCTGCGTGCGGACCGTGCTTCGGCCTCCCGGATTCTCGTTGGTCCCGGCCCTTCGCTCCTCCCGCTCCGCAGCCGCTCGCGCCGCCTTGTTCCCGGGACTCGTCGCTAGTATGGCCGAGTCTGACTCCTTCGGATCGTGCATCTCCAGTCTTGACTCCTGTCCTTCCCTTCACGGTCCCGGCGGCGACCCGCCGGGACGACCCGAAGGCCTCCCAGGTCCCAACCTCTGTCGTACATGCGTGCCTGGGTTCTTCGACGCCGCGGAGCCCTCCCGGCCCTAGCTAGAACGGACCGCGAGGTGTTGCCTTCGACTAATGAGACGGTCTCGGCACTCCGAATGATGAAGATTTCGACGCTCCATAGCCCTGCCCACATGCGCCCCTGCCGACGCTTCGCCCGTCCCCTCACGGGAACGACCGCACGGCTCGGGGAGCGCTATGGATCAGCTCATCCTTTACCGCAGAGGACTTTCACCTCCTGACATTGGCCAGTTAGCCTGGCGCACCTCATCGCATCCTCCTATCCAGGACTTGTCCTGGCGCAAGCCGGGTAGAAGGGGGCATTGCTGCGCCCCTTCCCCCTCAGACCCGAGCGTGCGCGTCTAACGCACTCGGTTCCTCGCACGGCAGATTCGCGCACTAGGCTCCGATCGGCTATCCCCGGAGGTTCCGTGTACGGCTTGCTGGAACTCCAGTTTCCTCACCGTTTCCCCTCCGCGGTCCTGTCCATGCGACGCCCCCCTTCCCTCGAGCGGGTCCCAGCGGCCCCGGTTCCCCGCCGTCTGTCAGTACTATGAGGGCGCTACGACTCCCCGCACGGCGTCCCTTCGGCTTATTGATTCGCCAGCCAGTACCACGCTTGCCTGCTGCTTCGCTCCCGATCCCCCGCAGGCAGGGGTGGGCCCGGACCTTTTGTTACCGCCAGGGGTCCGTCTTCCGGCCTTCTTGCGTGGACCGTACGGGGCCTCCCAGGTTCCCTGGCGAGCCATCCCGTGGCTATGCAGACGGTCTCTGACCCCGGTCGACCCAGACACCCCTCGCCGTTGACGGCGTGCCCGGTGCGGCCCCCGCTAATTGCACAACGAAGGCGTCGGCATTGATGATTTCGGGGCTCAATAGCGCCGCTTGACCACCCGCTGTGTACGCTTCACGACAGTGCGTTACCGCACGCCATGCAACACGCGCTCCCGGCTGGTGGGCTGCACCTTTGCCGGACGGGAGTCGAACCCGCTGGCTCGCTATGAAAGGTTTCAGATTGCGGTAGGGACACCGGTTACCCGGTGCCCCCCGCGCGGATCCGAGCGGGCGCGTTAACGCACTCGGCTCCTACCTCCGATGGGTGACGGCGAATCTTCGGTCCGGCCACGGATGCAGCACTCGCACAGGCGGCCACAGTTCATCACAAAGTAGGTGCAGACGTTTCCACGGGTGCCGGTCCTTTTGCGACCTCCGGCGGAGAATGGCCATCCATTCTTTCCTGACGCGTCGCTCGAATCGCCGTAGGTACGGGTGGCTGGTGGGGACCGCGAAGTAGTTATACCAGCCTCGCAACACCCTCCCCAGCCATTGCCCGGTCTCCACTTGATCCGCGTGCATGCGCCGTCGCAGCTTTGCCCGGATCGCCTTCAGGGTCCGGCTCATGCGTTTCGCCACCGGCTTGCGCCCCAGCCCGAAGCGTCCTTTCCTCGTCTGTCGGCAGTAATGCGTCATGCCGAGAAAGTCGAACGTCTCCGGCCGTCCCTGCCCACGCGTCTTCCGGTTCGCGATCGCGTACCGTCCGAACTCGATCAGGCGGGTCTTGTCCGGGTGCAGTTCCAGTCCGAACTGGCCGAGCCTTTCCTTCAGCTCCTGCAGGAACCGTTCCGCGTCCTCCTTGTGCTGAAAGCCCGCCACGTAATCGTCGGCGTATCGCACGAAGATCATTTCGCCGCGCGCTTCCTGCGGTCGCCACTTCCGCCCGACCCACAAATCGAGTACGTAATGCAGGTAGACGTTGGCGAGGACCGGCGAAATCACCGACCCCTGCGGCGTCCCCTTGCCCGTATCGACCAGTTGGCCGTCTTCCATGGCGCCCATGCGTAGCCACTTTCCTATCAGCCTGATCAGCCGCTGATCCCCGATCCGCTCGCCCAGCAACCGGAGCATCCAGTCCCTGTCGATCCGGTCAAAGAACTTGGCGATGTCGGCGTCCAGAATCCAGTTGACCTTGCGCTTCTCAATCCCGTATGCCAAGGCGTCCAGCGCGTCGTGCGCGCCCCGCCCGGGCCGGAACCCGTAGCTGAACCCGAGGAATTCCGCCTCGTAAATCGGCGTCAGGATATTGTCCACAACGGCCTTCTGGACGATCTTGTCCTCCAGTGCGGCCACCCCCAGCGGTCGCCTGCCGCCGTCCGGCTTCGGAATGTTCACCCGTCGCGACGGCGTCGCCCGGTACGTTCCCGCATGCACGCGGTCGTGCAGGTCGAGCAGTTGCTCGTCCAGCCCTCCCCCGTACTCCTTCCACGTCACTCCGTCCACGCCCGGTGCCGCATCTCGCTTCAGCGCGACGTAGGCAACCCGCAACGTCTCCGGCGTGACATGGTGCAGAAGCGCAGTGAGCTTCTCCTTGGGATTCCTCTGTATACATTGCCGTATCCGCTCGGCCCCCTGTGACACGGCTGCCCGTCCCTGCGTGCGGACCGTGCTTCGGCCTCCCGGATTCTCGTTGGTCCCGGCCCTTCGCTCCTCCCGCTCCGCAGCCGCTCGCGCCGCCTTGTTCCCGGGACTCGTCGCTAGTATGGCCGAGTCTGACTCCTTCGGATCGTGCATCTCCAGTCTTGACTCCTGTCCTTCCCTTCACGGTCCCGGCGGCGACCCGCCGGGACGACCCGAAGGCCTCCCAGGTCCCAACCTCTGTCGTACATGCGTGCCTGGGTTCTTCGACGCCGCGGAGCCCTCCCGGCCCTAGCTAGAACGGACCGCGAGGTGTTGCCTTCGACTAATGAGACGGTCTCGGCACTCCGAATGATGAAGATTTCGACGCTCCATAGCCCTGCCCACATGCGCCCCTGCCGACGCTTCGCCCGTCCCCTCACGGGAACGACCGCACGGCTCGGGGAGCGCTATGGATCAGCTCATCCTTTACCGCAGAGGACTTTCACCTCCTGACATTGGCCAGTTAGCCTGGCGCACCTCATCGCATCCTCCTATCCAGGACTTGTCCTGGCGCAAGCAATTCTAAATTTGGCGTTTTGGGGGATTCTCGGCCACCGAAGGGACCTGAGTAAGGGACCAGTTTCTGGGGCTTGACTTTGCGGGCACCGCTTCCAACCATAAAGTGTGACCCCTGTTCTCGATTCCCTCCTCGACAGCTTCCGCCAAGCCGCCTCCGCCCTGCCCGATCCCCGCCGCGGCGCCAATAAGCGCTACGCCGTCGCCGACGCCGCTTCCTGCGCCCTCGCCACCTTCTTCTTCCAATCCCCCTCCTTCCTGGAGTTCCAGCGCCGCCTGCAGGATCAGGACTCCTGCTCCAACTGTCACACCCTCTTCGGCGTGCAGGCCATCCCCGGTGACAACCAGATTCGCAACCTGCTTGACGGCCTCGCCCCCGACCTCTTCGCCGACCTCTTCCCCCAAGGCCTCCACGCCCTGCGCGCGCAGGGCGCCCTGGCCCCCTTCGAACGCCTCGGCGGCCGCCTGCCCATCGCCCTCGACGGCCTCCAGATCCACTGCTCCAACTCCATCCGTTGCGAGCAGTGCTGCCTCCGCCATGTCGGCAAGCACAAGACCGAGCAGTACTTCCACACCATGCTCTCGGCGACCGTTGTCGCCGACGGCCACAACCGCGTCATCCCGCTGATGCCGGAGTTCGTCCAACCCCAGCAGGACCCCGCCGCCCAGCGGCCCGAACTGACCGAGCAACAACGCAAGCAGGACTGCGAGCGCAACGCCGCCAAGCGCTGGCTGCCGGCCCACAGCGACGAGCTGCGGCCCTACCGGCCGGTCTTCCTCGGCGACGACCTGTACTGCTGCCAGCCCCTCTGCGAACTGGTCCGCGACCTCGGGGCGGACTTCATCTTTGTCTGTAAGCCCAGTTCCCACAAGCGCTTGTACGAAGTGCTGCATGACGACTTCATCCACTCCAGCGGCTGGATCAAGGCCCGCAACCACAAGCAGCAGGTCGAGCTGCAGCGCTACCGCTGGATGCACGGAGTGCCGGTCCGCGACAGCGACGACGCCGTGCTGGGCAGCTGGGTCGAGTTCGTGATCGAGCGCCACGGCAAGCGCACCTACACGAACACGTTCTGCACCAGCTTGGAGGTCACGGCCGACAACGTGGCGGAGATCGCACGGGTCGGCCGAGCCAGATGGAAGATCGAGAACGAGACCTTCAACTGCCTGGCCCGCCACGGCTACAACAGCAAGCGCAATTTCGGGCACGGCAGCCAGGGCCTGGCCAACCTGCTCGCCACGCTGAACCTGTTCGCGTTCGCGCTGCACTCGGTCCTGGACTGTGCCTCCGAGCTGTGGCGGCAATGCCGGGCCCGGGCCGGCACCCGGCTCGAATTCTTCCAGGCCCTGCGCTTCCTCACGCAGTGGTTCTGCTTCCGCAGCTGGACCGCCCTGTGCGAGACCCTGCTGAGGAAACGCCCGCCGCCTGCCGCTTCCCGGGCGGCCGCGTCCGCACCGTCATGACGCCTTGCCAACCTGCCAGCCAGCCGGCCCCCGCCGGGCTCCTCCCGGAGCCAGCGGCGGGGATGCGCCGCGCCAGGCCCGCGACTCCGCGATGGCAGGTGCCAGCCACCCCAGCCCCCCCCACCTGCTTTCCCGGGCGCCCCTGTTGCCCCGCAACGGCCTCCCCACGGCGAACTCGAACGCCCGCCAGTTCCACCCTATCCTCGCCAGACCCCCCATTTTGAGAATTGCTGGTTAGACTCCGGAGGAGTTGACACTATCTATCCGTCTGCTACGATGTAAGAAAAGGTAACACCAAATAATACCAGGTCTCATGCGAACACGGCAAACATTTACCATATCCCTCCCCGAATCCATGGCCAAACAGGTCGAGGAGGCCATGAAAGCGGAACAGCGGACGCGCTCGGAACTCGTGCGGGAGGCGCTCCGCGCATACCTGAACAAAAGCGTTCCCGTCGTTGCGGTTTCGAAGGCGGAACTCGCGGCTATCCGCCGCGGGCGTGCTGAGATCGAGAACGGTGAGTACGTGACGCTGGACGAACTCCTCCATGGCCTGGCAGCTACGGATCGCAAAACGAGCCGCAAGAAAGCTCAAGAAGTTTCCGCGTAAGGATCAGGCACAGATCACGGGGGCCATCGCCGAGATGCGCGCGAGTCCGTTCCGGGGCGACATCGCGCGGCTCAAGAACGAGTCGGCCGCCTGGCGCCGTCGCGTCGGGAACTACCGGATCTTCTTCGAGGTGGATGTGGGAGAACTGCTCGTCGATGTAACCGATATCCGGCGGCGGACAACGACCACGTATTGACACAGGTTCAGGAATCCGGTTCGTTTCCGTAATAAGGGTAGCGAGGCAGAATATTTCAGATTGCGGGGACGAACACACATGTCCAGATCGATCGCCCTGTTCACGCTGATGCTAGCTGCTGTAGCTTCTGCCAACGCCCAGAACCTTCGGCGCCCCTAAGTCGAAACAGCACCAGCGGCCATCGAGTCCCCGTAGTCCCCATCGAAAGGCTTTACAAACGCGCCGCGAGCGCTCGTTTCCTTGTGGGGCGCAAGCGCGCTCGGACAGGGGGGAGGCTGGGTGAGAGACTGGCACTCCCAGACTTATTCCCTTTTGACCCGTGCCGCATGCGTATGATTTCTTCACGTACGCCGCGACTATCGAAGACCTCTGCATGTGTGACGCGGGCGGCACTGAACACTTCAAGGTCCTCAAGCTTTTGCCTCTTCGGGTTCCACTTGGATACTTTAAACACCGAGTCCTGCAAGTTCGCAGCTTCCGCACGGGAATACTCCTTGGTATTTCCGTTGACAAAGTGAACGACGACTGACACGGGAGTGCTCCTTGTCGGGAGGTAATAGGGCTCAACCTGCCCTTGCTGTGAAATCACGAACTGGCGCTGAGTTCAACGAAACGCACTCGTCCTATTCCCGCAGGCGGCTGCGGGCTGGCGGCCGTGAAGCTGAGCAGTGCAGAGCGGCAGGAAGTCAGGGCAGCCCCGGTTATGGCCCTGCTGTCTTCCGCTTTGCGGGTACAGCGGGATTCAGGCGCTTTGCCCGTGCGGCAGATCCAGCTCGTTGAGGAAGCCGTACTGTTGCAGTTGCTGGATCCAGCGAGGTGCATTGCGCTCCACTAGCAGCTGCTCGTAGTCGGTCTCCGGGTCCTTGTAGGGTTTGTCGTCCCGCAGGACAGCGTAGATGCACCGCAGCATCTTGTGCGCGGTAGCCAGGGTGGCGCGCTTGTAGCCGCGGCGGACGGTCAGCGCCTTATGAGCCTGTGGCTTTTCTCGGATTTCGCGAGGCCCGCGTCAACCATTGCGTCTGGCTCAGATCTCGCTTGCCTTTTATGTTGGAGAGGTGCCGGAGAGAGGGATGGCCGCCGCTGCCTCGGACCCTCTCTCCCCAGTGCCGCAGGTGGCGCAAGCCACCGCTGCGGCAGGTAGCAGATCCCTCCCCGCCTCAGCGCAGGGAGGCCCCCGGCGGGGCCTGGCCAGGCCCCGCCGGGGGCGACGGGTCGGACCGTTTAATCCTCGGATATCAGATCTGTACTTAAGCTTGGTCGGCCCGTCGCAACCATTCCTGCGCGACCTGAACGGAAGCGTGGGTACCGCCCCGAATCGCAAAAGGACAGGAACACAGGAATGACTGAACTCAATCCCATCGTAGTCGCCGGCATCGACGTCGGCAAGTCGAAGCTCGACGCCCACATCCTCGACTCCAGCCTCGAGCGCCAGTTCGACAACACCAAGCCCGGCCGCCGCGCCCTGCGCAACTGGCTGCTCAAGCACGGCGTCACCCGCGCCGTCTTCGAGCCCACCGGCCGCTACCACCGCAACCTCCACCAGGGCCTCGCTGAGGCCGGCCTCGAGACCGTCCTGGTCAACCCCTTGCGCTCCCGCCGCTTCGCCCAGGCCATCGGCCAGCTCGCCAAGAACGACCGCGTCGATGCCGCCATGCTCGCCCGCTTCGGCCTCCTCGACGGCCTCGACGCCACCCCGCCCCAGCCGCGCAACCTCCAGCACCTCAGCGACTTGCTCGCCCTCCGCCGCAAGCTCGTCGAGCAGCTCGGCGCCCTCCACAAGCTCTGCGCCGAACTCGCCCCGGAGGCCGCCGGCTGCCCCGGCGCCACCCTCGACGCCTTGCAGGCCGACAGCGCCTCCTGCGAGCGCCGCATGCTCACCTGCATCGCCGCCGACACCGCACTCTCCCGCCGCGCCGCCATCATCCGCTCGATCCCCGGCTGCGGCCCCGTCACCGCCGCCTGCCTCTGCGCCGACATGCCCGAACTCGGCACCCTCGGCCGTCGCCAGGCCGCTTCCCTGTTCGGCCTCGCTCCCTTCGACCGCGACTCCGGCCAGCACCGCGGCGGCCGCTCCATCCGCGGCGGCCGCGCCCAGCCTCGCCACCTGCTCTACATGGCGGCCCTGTCCGCAGTCCGTTGCGAACCCGCGGCCAAGGCCTTCTACGAACGACTCCTCGCCCGCGGCAAGCCGCCCAAGGTCGCCCTCGTCGCCGTCATGCGCAAGCTCGTCGGCCTGCTCGACACCCTGCTCCGCGAGGATCGCCTCTGGCAGCCCGAGCCTCCCACCCACGAACTGCAGGCCGCCGCATGAGCACACCGACGAGCGGCTCCCAACCGAACCTCGCCATCCGGAAAGAAAGGCAAGAAAATCGCCTCCCCGGAACATCTCTGCCCGCATATGTGCTTGACAAGAAACACGGAAGCTAGGCGAAGCCGAAATCGTTTGCCGCGCGGGCCGACCGAATCCGGCCCCAACCGCCCAAAAACCCCTCTACAAGCCCCGCAATGGCCGTTTCCAGCGCCGAAATCGCCACGAAAACGGATCGAGCAACGCGCAGGCCCTGTCCTTGCAAGCTGCGAGGCGTACCGATCCCCGTTAGCGACCGCATCCAAATGCCCAGATTGTATCCGCAGGCGTGGATTAACAAACGCTTCCGGAGGTTTTCGTGCCCCCGCAAGTACACCCGCCGCAGCCCACCGCTCCCGTACATGTGGGCCATCGACCGTTCCGCCTTCTCCGTCCGCTGCTTCCCTAACTCCCGGCCTCGCTCCCCGCGGACCCGCTCCCGGTTCGCCGTCTTCTTGACTTCTTCCTTGCCCGCCCAGTTGCGCTTCCGCTTCGGCTCCGGCACGTACGACTCCTGCCCGTCCGCTTCCAGCGCCTGTAGCGTCGCATCACTGTGGTAGCCCTTGTCCGCCGCCACCACCGCGGGCTTCTCGCCCTGCGCCGCCTCCGCCGCCGCCAGCGTCTGGCCGAGCGTCTGCGTGTCCCCCAGCTCCGCTCCCTTTTATTTTCGAATAGTGCCGGAGAGGGGAGCCCCAGCCACAACTTGGGAACCGCTCTTCCCTAGCCGCAGGTGGCGTATGCCACCGCTGCGGCCAGTATCAGATCCCTCCCTGCCCCAGCGCAGGGAGGCCCCCGGTGGGGCCTGGCCAGGCCCCACCGGGGGCGACGGGCCGGACCGTCCGCTCCCTGGGTTATTAGGCCCGCGGTGCAGCTTGGTCGGCCCGTCGCAACCATTCCTGCGCGACCTGAACGGAAGCGTGGGTACCGCCCCGAATCGCAAAAGGACAGGAACGCAGGAATGACCAATCCCGATCCCATCGTAGCCGCCGGCATTGACGTCGGCAAGTCCGCGCTCGACGCCCATATCCTCGAGGGCAATCTCGAACGCCAGTTCAAGAACGACAAGTGCGGCCGCCGCGCCCTGCGCAACTGGCTGCTCAAGCACGGCGTCACTCGCGCCGTCTTCGAGCCCACCGGGCGCTACCACCGCAACCTCCACCAGGGCCTCGCCGACGCCGGCCTCGCAACCGTCCTGGTCAATCCCTTGCGCTCCCGGCGCTTCGCCGAGGCCATCGGGAAGCTCGCCAAGAACGACCGCGTCGATGCCGCCATGCTCGCCCGCTTCGGCCTCCTCGACGGCTTCGAATCCACCTCGCCCCAGCCGCGCAACCTGAGCCTGCTCAGCGACTTGCTCGCCCTCCGCCGCAAGCTCCTCGCCGAACTCGATCCCGAGGCCGCCCCCTGCCCCGCCGCCACGCTCGACGCCCTCCAGGCCGACATCGCCGCCTGCGACCGCCGCCTGCGCGACTGCATCGCTGCCGACGCCGAACTCTCCCGCCGCGACGCCATCATTCAGTCGATTCCCGGCTGCGGCCCCGTCAACGCCGCCTGCCTCTGCGCCGACATGCCCGAACTCGGAACCCTCGGCCGCCGCCAGGCCGCCTCCCTGTTCGGCCTGGCCCCTTTCGACCGCGATTCCGGCCAGCGCCGCGGCGGCCGCTCCATCCGCGGTGGCCGCGCTCAGCCCCGCCACCTGCTCTACATGGCCGCCCTGGCCGCCGTCCGCTTCGAACCTTCCTCCAAGGCTTGCTACCAGCGCCTCACCGCCAACGGCAAGCCGCACAAGGTCGCCCTCGTCGCCGTCATGCGCAGGCTCGCCGGCCTGCTCGACACCCTCCTCCGTGAAGACCGCCTCTGGCAGACCGAGCCGCCAGCCCGAGAACTGTAGGCCGCCGCGTGAAACCGCTGCCGACAAGCCCCCGACCAACAGCCGGCACTGCGGCGAAGACGCGCCTCAATCGCCGTTTATCACCACTTTCCCCCAACAATCCGCTTGACACGAAACACGGAAGCTGCACCGTCACCCCCAGCAGGGCCCCGCTCTCCAGGTCCACGACGTGCTCCGCTTTGTGCGCCCTGTCGGTCCCGCCGTCCTTCCTCTTCGCCACCTTCGCGTCCGGGTCCGTCTTCGATTCCCAGTCCTGGTTCGACAGCGACTGGCCCGGCCTCCCCCGGTCGTACTCGATCCTCTCCCCCACCGTCGCGATCCGCTCGCCCGCCTCCTCCCAATGGCACTGACTTTAGCTTCCGTGTTTCTTGTCAAGCACATATGCGGGCAGAGATGTTCCGGGGAGGCGATTTTCTTGCATTTCTTTCCGGATGGCGAGGTTCGGTTGGGAGCAGCTCGTCGGTGTGCTCATGCGGCGGCCTGCAGTGCGTGGGTGGGAGGCTCGGGCTGCCAGAGGCGATCCTCGCGGAGCAGGGTGTCGAGCAGGCCGACGAGCTTGCGCATGACGGCGACGAGGGCGACCTTGGGCGGCTTGCCGCGGGCGAGGAGTCGTTCGTAGAAGGCCTTGGCCGCGGGTTCGCAACGGACCGCGGAGAGGGCCGCCATGGAGAGCAGGTGGCGCGGCTGGGCGCGGCCGCCGCGGATGGAGCGGCCGCCGCGGTGCTGGCCGGAGTCGCGGTCGAAGGGAGCGAGGCCGAACAGGGAAGCGGCCTGGCGACGGCCGAGGGTGCCGAGCTCGGGCATGTCGGCGCAGAGGCAGGCGGCGGTGACGGGGCCGCAACCGGGGATCGAGCGGATGCTGGCGGCGCGGCGGGAGAGTGCGGTGTCGGCGGCGATGCAGGTGAGCATGCGGCGCTCGCAGTCGGCGCTGTCGGTCTGCAAGGCGTCGAGGGTGGCGCCGGGGCAGCCGGCGGCCTCCGGGGCGAGTTCGGCGCAGAGCTTGCGGAGGGCGCCGAGCTTGCGGCGGAGAGCGAGCCAGTCGCTGAGCAGCTGGAGGTTGCGCGGCAGGGGCGGGGTTGCCTCGAGGCTGTCGAGGAAGCCGAAGCGGGCGAGCATGGCGGCGTCGACGCGGTCGTTCTTGGCGAGCTGGCCGATGGCCTGGGCGAAGCGCCGGGAGCGCAAGGGATTGACGAGGACGGTCTCGATGCCGACGTCGAAGAGGCCCTGGTGGAGGTTGCGGTGGTAGCGGCCGGTGGGCTCGAGGACGGCGCGGGTGACGCCGTGCTTGAGCAGCCAGTTGCGCAGGGCGCGGCGGCCGCACTTGTCGTTGTTGAACTGGCGCTCGAGGCTGGAGTCGAGGATGTGGGCGTCGAGCTTCGACTTGCCGACGTCGATGCCGGCGACTACGATGGGATTGAGTTCAGTCATTCCTGTGTTCCTGTCCTTTTGCGATTCGGGGCGGTACCCACGCTTCCGTTCAGGTCGCGCAGGAATGGTTGCGACGGGCCGACCAAGCTGCGCTGCGGATCTGTCATCCGAGGTGCGGACGGTCCGGCCCGTCGCCGCCCGGGGGCCTGGCCAGGCCCCCGGGCGGCCTCCCCCCACTGGCCAATGTCCCTGACATAAGCAAGACAGTAGCCGGATTTCCTGGCAGACCTCCAAGACACGGATGCAGAAGCACTTACAGTGTTTTCCGACCGGCCTCGAAAAAGCCCCTTGACATCCTGGGCGGAATTTGCCATGGTAGGCAAGAACCGGTTTCCTGGGAGCTGCCATGGATCCCCGCATCGAGAATCTCAAGTCCACCACCTTCTTCGGCAGGCGCTTCACGCGGCAGCAGATCGCCCAGGTCCAAGAGACGGTGGCGACGTTCCCGGCACTGGCCCGCAAGGAACTGGCGCAGACGATCTGCGAGCACCTGCGCTGGCGTACCCCGGCAGGCAAGAACCGCGTCGCGGCCGGCCTAGGCCTGCTCGAGGCGCTGCACAAGGAGGGCATCCTGACGCTGCCGCCGAAGCGCGAGGAGAAAATGCACGGGACGCGCCAGCCGCTTGCGCGGACCCCACGCACGGACCCGCAGCCGCGGATCCAGGCCGACCTGCGGGACTTGGCTCCGCTGCGCCTGCAACGGGCGGAGGGCCCGGAGCAGGCCGGGTTGTTCAACGCATACGTCGACCGGCATCACTACCTTGGCTATCGCCAGCCGCTCGGCCCGCACCTGCGTTATTTCCTGCTCGACCGGCACGCGCGCCCGCTGGGCTGCCTGCTGTTCAGCTAGGCGACCCACTCGCTGGCCTGCCGCGACACGTGGGTCGGCTGGCGCGAGGGCGCGTACAAGCAGCACTTGCAGCTGGTGGTCGGGCAGCCTCGCTTCTTGCTGTTTCCCTGGGTCCAGGTCGAGAACTTGGCCAGGCATGCGCTGTCGCTGGCCGTCCAGCAGCTGCCGCAGGACTGGCACAGCCGCTACGGCTGCCGGCCGGTCCTGCTCGAGACGTTCGTTGATCCGGAGCGTTTCGGCGGAGTCTGCTAGCGCGCCGCCAACTGGCTGCACCTGGGCCAGACCCGGGGCCGCCCCGACGCGGGGCGGACCCGCAAGGACGTCTACGTGTAGCCCTTGGCGAAGCACTGCCGCGAGATCCTGCTGCACGGGCCGCGCCCCCGCAAGCCCAGGCCGCGACGCCCGCCCGCGCCGCAGGCGGCGGCCCCCGACGAGACCTGCGTCCGCCTGTGGCAGGACCTGATCGGCGCGCTCAGCGCCGTCGCCGCCGCCCACGACCAGCTCTGGCAAGTGCGCCGGCGCGTGCTCAACACCCTGCTGGTGATGCTGTTCGTCTTCCGCCTGGTGTTCGCCCCCCGCCGCCAGGGCTACACCGCCACGCTCGCCGAACTGTGGGACCACTGCCGCGTCCTCGACGTGCCCCTGCCGCAGGCGCTGCCGGTCTCCGACTCGGCGATGGTCCGCGCCAGGCGCAAGGTCCAGCCCGGCGTCTTCCTGCAGTTCCACGCCGAGATCCTCCAGCGCGCCGACCAGCCCGGCCCCCTCTGGCACGGCCATCGCGTCTTCGCCGTCGACGGCTCGAAGCTGAACCTGCCCCGCCCGCTGCTCGACGCCGGCTACGCCCTGCCCAGCGAGCAGGCGCACTACCCGCAAGGCCTGCTGAGCTGCCTGTACCGCCTGCACTCGAAGCTGCCCGTCGATTTCGACCTCCTCGCCCACGGCAACGAGCGCGCCGCCGCACTCGCCCATCTCCAGGCTCTGGCACCGCCTGACGTCGTCGTCTACGACCGCGGCTATTACTCCTTCGAACTGCTCTGCGCCCATCGCCAGCGCGGCCTGCAGGCCGTGTTCCGCATCCGGCGCAAGGCCGGCCAGGCCCTCGACCGCTTCCTCGCCAGCGACCAAACCGAGACCGTGGCCGAGATCTTCCCCGGCCCCGATGCCCTGCGTGAGTTGCGCCGCAAGCATCCCCGCACCCCCTGGCGACCGCTCCCGCTGCGCCTGGTCAAGTACACGCACGGCGGCACCGAGTACATCCTCGGCGCCACCCTGCTCGACCGCCAGCGCTACAGCGTCGCCGCCCTGGCCGACCTGTATCACGCCCGCTGGGGGATCGAAGAACTCTACAAGATCAGCAAGCAATTCCTGGAGGTCGACCCGTTCCACGGCCGCACCGAGCGCCTGGTCAAGCAGGAACTGTTCGCGCACTTCAATCTGATCGCGATGACGCGCAGCTTCACCAACCGCGACGCCGCCCTGTGCCAGGCGGCCGGCCCGGCCGACGGCAAGCCGCCCCCGCAGGCCAACTTCAAGCACAGCCTGGCCGCCCTGTCGCGGCATCTGGAGGCGCTGCTGCTGCGCCACACCGAATTCGTCCGCGCAACCGTCACGCGCATCGCCGAGTGCGTCGGGATCGGCCGGCGCAAGCCCCGCCCGAACCGCTCGTACCCGAGGCGCTCGAAGCAACCGGCCCCCAAATGGTCCCGGCGCAACCCCGTCCCAGCCTAGCCGACTGGGACCCGAAAGGCTGCCAAGGGGCCCAGTCGAAGCCCGCAGCCTTAAGTCAGCAAGAAAATCCTTAAGTCAGTGCCATTGCCCCACTGGCGGGGGGAGGGATCTGCTACCTGCCGTAGCGGTGGCTTACGCCACCTGCGGCACTGGGGAGAGAGGGTCCGGGGTAGTGGCGACCATCCCTTTCTCTCCGGCACCTCTCCAATATAAAAGGTGCTCGCAGATCGTCTGCGCCAGTTCCTTGCGGGCCAGCGCCGGGAACGTCGCCACCGTCTCCTGGACCTGGGCGATCTGCCGACGCGTGAAGCGCCTGCCGCAGAAGGTGGTGGACTGGAGATTCTCGATGCGGGGGTCCATGGCAGCGCCCAGGAAACCGGTTCCTAGCTACCATCGCAAATCCGGCCCAGGATGTTAAGGGCTTTTTTGAGGCCGGTCCGAAAACACTGTAAGTCCTTCTGAATCCAAGTCTTGGATGTCTGCCAGAAAATCCGGCTACCGTCTTGCCTATGTCAGGGACATTGCGCCTCCTCCGCCAGCCGCCATACGAACTCCCGGTAGCTCTCCCCCGTGTCCTTGCGCCGTAGCGTCTCCAGCGCCGCGTTCGCTTCCAGCGTGGTCGAGTCCACCGCCACCGCCTGGCCCTTCGCCAAGCCCGCCTCGCGCAACCGCCCCAGCACCCACCCGAACACCTGCTCGTGCGTCTCTACCGGAATCCGCCGCCGCGTGCGCGAGAGCGTGGAAGGGTCCGGCGTGGCCTCCTGCAGCGCGTAGCCCAGGAAGCGCCGCAGACTCAGGCTGTCGCAGGCCTGCAACGCGATGCGGCGCTCCGAATCGAGGCCCAGCAGGAAACCGAGCAGCAACAGCCGAAAGTACACCCCCGGGGCCAGCGACGGGCGTCCGAGCCTGTCGTCGTAGAAGCTCCGGCACAGGCCCTCGACGTAGTCGTCGAAGCCGGCCTGGGCGAGCCCTTCGTTCAGCTTTTCGAAGAACGGCAGCGTGGGCGCTGCGGGCAGATCCTCCGCCGTCAGGAACAGCGCCGTCTGCTCCACCTTGCGGGTACCCATCGCCATCAGCCGATTCTATCGTATTTTCATCGTGAATTGCTCGTTGACCTTTCGCCAGCCGACTTTTACCACAAGCTCCTCTAAGGCATCTCGAGGAAACACAGCCTCTTCCCCGAATCGCAATTTCGGGCAAGAAATCGGTCCACTGAGTAAGCTGCAAGAGGTGAAGAGGACTTCGGAGCGGTTCAACTCGTGCCAGGTTCCCAGGGCGATCCAAGCGAGTCTGGAACGTGATTGTGCCAGATCAAGACGAAGTGCAACGCAAACCCGGTGGCGTTCCGGTTGTCTACCGATTCCGTTCGCGACACTCCGTTTCCTCGATCCGGCCCGCTCTCCGGTCCGGCGTTCATTGCGAGGTGCTCCTCTGGAGTGGGCGAGAGGGACGGCGGCAACCCTGGAAGACTGACGGTCTGGCCCTCCGATTCGGTCATTGGTCTTGAGTGCGCGACGCGTCCGGCCCAGCGGGCAAGGTTCAAAGGAATGGACTGTTACAGCATCGGGCGGGAAAACCTCTTTTGCTACGCGTCGCTGATGTCGGCGGAGACAGTGCTGGGCGTAGCCTTCCACAATCACCTGATTGGCTGCGGAAGCCATCGTCGTTGCGGCGCGGCCGCGTGGCTTGGCGATAATGGCGCGAGCCGGACCATGCAAGAGCCGATCAACACGATGGCCAGGAAGTTCGGCCAGCCGGCGTTTCATTACCGCACCTTGGACACTACGATGCGGGTCGCTTCCGAGCAGGCCCGCAACGGCTGCTGCGAGGGAACGATCGTCACGGCGGAGCAGCAGACAGCTGGCCGCGGGCGCCATGGGCGCAACTGGCTCTCGGAACCCGGCCAGGGCCTGTACGTCTCGCTCGTCCTACGCCCTGCCTGCAGTCCCGCGTCGGCTCCGCTGCTCACACTGGTCGCCGGCCTGGGAGTTTGGGAGGCGCTCGAACGCACCGCCCCAGTCCGCTGCGACATCCGCTGGCCCAACGACATCCTGATCGGCGAACGCAAGTGCTGCGGCATCCTGGTTGAGATGGAAACCGAGCGCCAGCACGTGTCGCACGTCGTGGTCGGCATCGGGATCAACCTGAACCAAACGGAGTTCCCGCCCGCACTCCGCGCCACCGCGACTTCTTTGCGGATCGAGACCGGTCGCGCCTGGAGCCGGGAGGCCGTCTTGCAGCCCTTGCTGGAGTCGCTGGAATCCTGCTACGACCTCTACCGGCGGGGGGGTGCGCATCCGATCCTTGAAGCGTTCCAGCAAGCGTCCAGCTACGCCTCCGGGCGCCGCGTGATCGTGGAGAGCCTGCCGACGGACGGATCGAGCCGCCTGCGCGGGGTCACCGCGGGCCTCGACTCCAACGGACTGCTGCTCTTGCGGGACGACGCGGGGACAGTGTCCCCGATTCTGGCCGGCAGCGTCCGGCCGGATCCGGGCACAATAGAAGAGCATGCTGCTGGCGGTTGACGTCGGGAACACCAACCTGACCATCGGGCTGTTCGACGGCTGCAGCCGACGGGCCGATTGGCGTCTCAGGACGGATCCCGAGCAAACGATCGACGGCTGGGGGGCTCTGTTTCAAAACCTCTTTGCGCTGGCCAACCTTAAGCTCCAGGATGTCGACGGCTTCATCTTCTCCTCGGTCGTTCCCCAGCTGGACGCCTCGATCGCCGGCATGGCCAGCCGCTACCTAGGCCTCGAACCGCTGCAGATCACGGCCGCGACGCGCACCGGCCTCGCCATCCGCGTCGACAAGCCGGAAGAAGTGGGCGCGGACCGTATCGTGAACTCCGTCGCGGCGTCCGCGCACTACGGCTGCCCCTGCATCGCGGTCGACTTCGGCACCGCGATCACCTTCGACGCAATTTCCGCAGAGCGCGAATACCTTGGAGGCATCATCTGCCCCGGCATCCAGATCTCCTCGCAAGCCCTGGTGCAGCGCACGGCGAGACTGCCTCAGATCGACCTGCGCCAGCCCTCCCAAGTAATCGGAACCACGACCGTCTCGAGCCTGCAGTCCGGCTTCTACTACGGCATGTTGGGGATGATCGACGGCATTCTGGAACAGATGCTCAAGCTTCTCGGAGACACCGCAAGCATCGTGGCAACGGGCGGCCAATCGGAGATCCTGGCGCCCGCTTCCAAGCATATCCAGACGGTCGACGACGGCTTGACGCTCGAAGGTTTGCGCTTGGTCTGGAACCTGAACCGGCCCTGAGAGGCCCCTCTATGCTTCCGCCCTATGGCCAGTCGCTCGCCCTACTTGCCGACCTCTATCAACTCACGATGGCCTACGCGTACTGGAAGGAAGGCATCGCGGATCGCGAGGCGGTATTCCACCACTTTTTCCGCAAGGCGCCGTTCGCGGGGGCCTTCGCAGTCGCGGCCGGCATCGAAACCGCAGTGCAGTGGCTGCACGCACTTCGATTCGTCGAGGACGATGTCGCCTACCTGAGTGGGCTACGGGGCCAAGACGGACGCCCCCTGTTCGCGCGTGCGTTCCTCGACTACCTAGGCGAATTCTCGTTCGAGTGCGATATCGATGCGGTCGACGAAGGAACCGTGGTCTTCGCCCAAGAGCCGCTCCTGCGGGTGCGCGGCCCGCTGCTGCAGGCCCAAGTGGTCGAAACCGCGCTGCTCAACCTTGTGAACTTTCAGACGCTGATCGCGACCAAGGCCGCGCGCGTCTGCCTCGCTGCCGCGGGCGACCCCGTCCTGGAGTTCGGACTGCGAAGGGCGCAAGGAGTCGATGGCGGGCTGCGCGCCAGCCGCGCCGCCTACATCGGTGGTTGCGACGCGACCTCGAACCTCCTCGCAGGCAAACTCTATGGCATCCCCGTGCGCGGCACGCACGCGCACAGCTGGGTGTTGTCGTTCGACAGCGAACTGGAGGCCTTCGAAGCCTTTGCCCGTGCGATGCCGAACAACTGCGTCTTCTTGGTCGACACGTACGACACGATGGAAGGAGTCCGGCATGCCATCGAAGTCGGCCGGAAAATGCGCGGCCAAGGCCTCCGGTTGGCGGGCATCCGGCTCGATTCGGGAGACCTGACCGGACTTTCGAGCCAAGCCCGCAAACTCCTGGCCAGCGCCGGGCTGGACGACACCGCAATCATCGCGTCCAACGATCTGGACGAGTACAGCATCGCCGACTTGAAGCTGCGCAAGGCGTCGATCGGGATCTGGGGCGTCGGCACGAGCATCGCGGCGGCTGGCGGGGAATCCGCGCTCGGGGGAGTGTACAAGCTCTCGCTGCTGCGGGACGAGTCCGGGCGCTGGCGTGAGAAGGCAAAACGCTCCGAGGACGCGTCCAAGGCCTCGACGCCCGGTATGCTGCAGGTGCGTCGGTACACCCAGGGCGGCCGTATGAAGGCGGACCTGATCTACGACGAGTTGCATCGTCCCGAGGGCCCATGGAGCGGGGCCGATCCGGAGCGCTCCGAAGTCCGAGGCGAATTCCATGACAACGCGGCCCGCCAAGATCTGCTGCAACCGGTGTTGCGGGGCGGGCGCGCGGTCGGGCCGGATGTGGGGCTTGACGAGGCGCGCCAGCGGTGCCGGGCCCAGTTGGAGCTGCTGCCGAGCCACATCCGCAGCCTGCGAGCCAGCCGTGGCTTTCCCGTCCTCTTCGAAGACGGCCTGCTGCGGCGCAGGAAGCGGCTGTGGGACCAGACCGGACAGGGCCGTCTGGATTGAGGGCGACAAAGCGGCTGGATACCGGGAACTACCCCAGTTCCGGCATGTTCTCGCGGAGGATGCCGATATCCTTGTCGCCGCGTCCCGAAAGGTTCACGAGCAAGGTCTGGCCCCGGGCGGAAGGCGCAAGCTTGATGGCCTCGGCCACAGCGTGCGCCGACTCAAGCGCTGGAATGATGCCTTCCAAGTGCGAAAGGATCATCGTGGCCTCCAGCGCCTCCGCGTCCGAGCACGAGGTGTAACTGACACGCTCCCTGTCTCGTAGCCACGCGTGCTCGGGACCGACCGATGCGTAGTCGAGGCCTGCGGATACGGAGTGGGTCAGCGCAATCTGGCCGTCCTCGTCCTGCAGGATGTAGCTCTTGGTCCCTTGCAGCACTCCGGGAACACCTCCCGCAAAGCGCGCGGCATGCTCGCCGAGGCCCAGGCCTCGCCCGCCAGCCTCGACGCCGACCATGGCGACCCCATCGTCGTGCAGGAACGGATGGAAGAGGCCGATCGAGTTGCTGCCCCCACCGACGCAGGCGATTAACTGGTCGGGGAGTCGCCCGCCGGAGGCGGCAAGAAACTGAGCGCGCGCTTCCTGCCCGATCACGCGCTGGAAGTCGCGCACGATCATGGGGTAAGGGTGCGGCCCCAGGGCCGACCCGAGCATGTAATGCGTGGTTTCGAAACTGCCCGCCCAGTCTCGCATCGCCTCAGAGATGGCGTCTTTCAAGGTGCGGCTGCCAGTATCGACTCCGAGCACCTCGGCTCCCAGTAGGCGCATGCGAAAGACGTTGAGCTCTTGGCGCCGCATGTCCTCCAAGCCCATGTACACCACGCACTCCAGATCGAACAGGGCGCAGACGGTGGCCGTGGCGACGCCGTGCTGTCCCGCTCCCGTTTCGGCGATGATGCGCCGCTTGCCCATGCGGCGCGCCAGGAGCGCCTGCCCGAGGCAGTTGTTGATCTTATGCGCGCCCGTGTGCAACAGGTCCTCGCGCTTGAGATAGACGGCCGCGCCACCCAAGTGCTCGCTGAGCCGCCGAGCATGGAACAGCGGGGTCGGGCGGCCAGCGTAGTTCCGGAAGAGCTCTTCCAACTCCGCCTGAAAGTCCGGGTCGTTGCAGACCTCGCGGTAGGTGGACTCCAACTGGTCGAGGGGAGCTACGAGGATCTCGGGGGCGTACCGGCCTCCGTAGTCCCCGAAGCGGCCCAGCGCGTCGGGCAGGGCGGCCAGAGTCTGCGGCATCCCTTCACGATATCGCGGGCCGCCCGGCCCGCGCGCCCAGCCGCTCGGGCCGGGCCCCTCATAGCGTGGGATTCTCGTACCAGACGACGCCCAGGAGGTCGCTCTCCTCGCTGGTCAGGATGTCGAGGTCGCCATCGCCGTCGAGGTCTGCCAACTCGACGCGGTCGAATTTGACGCCTTCGGGGCCTCCCACGTCCTGCGCGTCCCAGCTTGCGGCCGTGGGATCGCCCGCATGCCGTAGCAGGCCGACACCCGAGAGTGCTTCGGTGGCGTTCTCGCAGCTGAAGACTAGATCGGGCGTGCCGTCGAGGTCCATGTCGCCGACCGCGACGGATTTGCCCGTCCCAAATCCCTCGGGGATTTCGATGGGGTGCGCCCTCCAGCGGGAGCCTCGCTGTGTCAGGCTTTGGAAGAACTGGATCGGTCCACCTCGCACGGCTAGAACAATGTCCGTGAGGCCGTCGTCATCGAGGTCGGCGACATCGAGGAACATCGCTTCGTGCTCGCTCTCCGGTCCGATGCGGCTCACCGGCCAAGCTGCGCTCCCGGGCATGTTCTGAAACCACAGCACGCCCCGCCGCGGCCCCTTGCGGTCGCTCGCCACGACATCGACCGCCCCGTCGCCGTTCATGTCATGCGCGACCAGGGACATCACCCACCCGGCGCCGTACCAGCGGCTCCAGGCAGCCTTGCCGCCCGGCGTGGCAGGAAAGCGCCAGGATCCGATGTTCGCGAAATCGTTCTTCGCTCCGGCGACCAGATCCATCGAGCCGTTGCCGTCCACGTCGAGCGGAACCACGAACATCCATTGGCCCTTGCCCTGCGAGCGAACGATCGGCCGCGTGGTCCAGCGCTCCGGATCCTCGTACCCGTCGCGAGGCGCCTGGTGGATGTAAAGCGTCCGTTCGTCGCCTTCGGTCGAACTGACGACTTCGAAGACGCCGTCCCCATCGATATCCACGAAAACCGCGTCTTCCGGGGAAGCGACTTGGCCGACTGTGACGGCCGGCCAAGCCTGGGTGACCTTCTCGGAACCCGGGTGGAGGTAAATACGCACGACGCCGGACTCTTCCCAACCGGTCGCAATATCCGGCAAGCTGTCCCCGTTGACGTCCTGCAGCCGAACCCCGTCGGCGCCTTTCTCAGACGCATCGATCGTATGGCGCTTCCACGGACTGCCAGCCAGCATCGCGGGAACGAGAAGAAGCATCAGGACCAGCCGAGGCATGCTGCTCGATTGTACGCGACATACCCGGCGGTTGGAGTTGCGTCCGACGTTGCCGCGCGATTTCGCCGCATGGAAACCTGCGGATCAGGATCCGCGGCTAGAATAAGAGTCAAAGTTCGATGCTCCGCAAGATCGTCAAGTACGGTGATCCCGTGTTGGAAACCGTCTGCGATCCGGTGCCCGAAAGCGAATTCGGCAGCCTGGAATTATGCACGCTTGTCGACGACATGTTCGAGACGATGTATCAGGCGCAGGGCGTGGGCCTCGCGGCGCCGCAGGTCGGCGTGCCGCGGCGGCTGACGGTGATTGACTGCACCGGACGCGAGGACAAACGGGAGAAATACGTCCTGATTAACCCGGAGATCGTCGGCAGCGAGGGCAAGCAGGTCGACGAGGAGGGCTGCCTGTCGATCCCGGGCTTCCGGGAAAAGGTCGAGCGGCCCATGAGTGTCCGGACGCGCGCGCGGACCGCAGAGGGTGACTGGATCGAAGTCGAGGCCGAGGAACTGCTGGCGCGGGCGATCTGCCACGAGAACGACCACTTGAACGGAGTCCTCTTCTTGCAGCACATCAGCAGGCTCAAGCGCGAGATGATCAAGCGCAAGATCCGGAACTTGAGAAAGCGGGGCGAGTGGGATTAAGTTGCGGGCTGTCTTCATGGGCACCCCGGAATTCGCCGTGCCATCGCTGACGCTCCTGGCTAGCCATCACGATGTCGTCGACGTGATTACGCAGCCGGACCGCCCCGCCGGACGCGGTCGGAAACTGCAGCCGCCGCCGGTCAAGCGCAAGGCCCGGGAACTCGGCCTCGCTGTCTATCAGCCGCGACGCATCCGCGAGCAGGAGGCGTACGAGCGCCTGGTCCGCGATGCGCCTCAAATTGTCGCCGTGGTCGGCTACGGACAAATGCTTCCGCAGCGCATACTCTCTCTGCCTGCCCACGGCTGCGTCAACGTCCATTCCTCGCTCCTCCCGAAATACCGCGGCGCGGCGCCCGTCAACTGGGCGCTTGCGAACGGGGAAACCCGAACGGGCGTGACGACGATGCGCCTAGTTCAGGAAATGGACGCCGGTGACATCCTGCTCGCACACGAGATGGTGATCGGACCGGACGAGACGGCTTCCGAGTTGAACCAGCGCCTAGCGCCGGTCGGAGCCGAGCTCCTGTTGAATACTCTGACCGCGCTGGAGGCAGGCGGCCTGCGGCCGGTTCCCCAGGATCACGGGGCCGCCAGCATGGCCCCTCTCCTGCGGCGCGACGACGGCCGGATCAACTGGTCCCTGCCCGCCCAGGCAATCTACAACAGGCAGCGCGGGTTCGATCCTTGGCCGGGCATCTTCAGCTTCTTCCGGGGCAAGAGGCTGCGCATTTGGTCGGCTCGACCCCGCGCGGTGGGCGGCCTCCCACCGGGCCGGCTCCGGCTCGAGGACGGGCAGCTCAGCGTCGGTTGCGGAGCCGGCCGGCTCGTCCTGGACGAAGTCCAGCTCGAGGGCCGCCAACGCGTCACGGCGCTCGATTTCGCGCGGGGCTCGCGCCTCGCGCCTGACGAGGTGCTTGGAAATGAGTAAAGAAAGGCCAGCGGCGGAAATACCGCTCGGCTTCCGCTTCGCTGCGGGGTACGCCGGGATCCGCAAGGTGCGCGAGGACGATCTGGCGCTCATCGTGTCCGACCACCCCGCGTCGGCGGCTGCAGTGTTCACGCGGAACGCCGTGCGGGCCGCCCCTGTGGACATGAGCGCCCGATTCCGTCGGGAAAGCGGAGGCCGCGCCCGCGTGATCGTCGCAAACGCCGGCAACGCGAATTGCGCGACGCCCAATATGGAGGCCGTCTCCGCGGCCACGGCGCGCGCTGCGGCCTCCTTGGCCAGTGTCCCCGAGAACCAGGTGCTGCTGGCCTCGACCGGCGTCATCGGGGAGCTGCTCGACGAGACGCTCATCCCGAATGCTCTGCCGCAGCTCTGGCAGGCGCGTGACAGGCAGCAGTTTGAAGCCTGCGCGAAGGCGATTCTGACGACGGACACGGTGCCGAAGTTCCGAACCTGCCAAGTCGAGGCTGCCGACGGCCGCGTACGGCTTGCCGGCATGGCCAAGGGAGCAGGCATGATCATGCCCGACATGGCGACGATGCTCGGCTTCTTGTTCACAGACGCCGGGGTCGCGCCGGGCCTGCTGCAGCGGATGCTGCAATCCGCGGTGGACCAGAGCTTCAACTGCATTACAGTCGACTCCGACACATCCACGAACGATACGGTGTTCCTGCTCGCCAACGGAGCGTCCGGCGTGGAGGTGCACGAGCCGTCCAGGAACGCATTCCAGGAAGCGCTCGACCTGTTGACCCGCGAGCTGGCCATTGCCATCGCCCGGGACGGCGAGGGAGCCGGCAAGCTGGCCGAGATCGTGGTCCACGGAGCGAACGACGACCGCGAGGCGAAGGCGCTCGCGATGGCGATCGCGAACTCGCCTCTCGTCAAGACCGCGCTGGCTGGCGCCGATCCGAACTGGGGCCGGATCCTGGCCGCCGCGGGGAAGTCGGCCGTTCCGTTCGACCCGACAAGCGTGGACATTGCAGTCGACGGAACCCAGGTCTGTCGCGGTGGCATGCGCGCCCCATTCGACGAACCGGCCCTCCAGCGACGGATGGAAGAGGCCGAGATTTCGATCAAGTTCCGGATCCGCGGAAACGGCGCTGGCCGAGCACGTGTCTGGACCTGCGACTTGACCGAGGGATACATCCGCATCAACGCGGACTATCGGACCTAAACGGCGGCGACACGTGCGTCCCGGCGCCGGGCTCGCGCAGCCTCGCTAGGGACATAATTGAGAGAGCAACCTATACCGCGCTGGGCCCTTAGCTCAATGGTTAGAGCAGCGGACTCATAATCCGTTGGTTGCAGGTTCGAGTCCTGCAGGGCCCACCAAGCGCCAACCGCTGCAGTGCTAGAGTTGGGGCCATGTTGCGATTCGTCCTTGCAGCCCTGTGTTGTCTCACGCTCGCCGCTGCGGATGACACGCCGGATCTGGAAGTCGTCAACCGCATCCGGCACGAAGCGTACGAAAACAGCCAAGTGATGGAGCATCTGTTCCATCTTGTCGACGTGTACGGACCGCGGGTGACGAACTCGCCCGGGTTCCTTGGATCAGCCGAGTGGGCAGTCCGCCGGTTCCGGGAATGGGGTCTCGCAAACGCTGCGCTGGAGAAATGGGGGCCGTTCGGGCGGGGTTGGTCGCGAGAATATTTTTCGGCGCATCTACTGGAGCCGCAGTACGAGCAGCTGATCGGCGTCCCGCTCGGTTGGAGTCCGTCGACCGAGGGGAGGCTGAAGGGAACCCCCCTTCTGGCGCCGCTGAAGCGGGAAAGTCGTCTACCGCGCGACGAGCAGGCGGTCGACGCGTACATCGCCAAGTGGAAGGGCAAGCTTGGCGGAGCCGTGCTAATGATCGCCGAGCCCATGAAAGTGCGGCCGCAGTCCAGACCCGCGTTGCATCGTTATTCGAATGCCGAATTGGAACAGCTGTCCGTGGCTCCGCAGCCTTCGCCACCGATCGACTTTCTCGACCCCGAATTGGAGATCCCCAGCGACCCGGAGGATGCGCGGAACTTTTTCGCCAAGGCGCCGGCTTGGTACCGGGAGTCCCGAAGCAGAGAGAGGCGCCGGATCCAAGCGAAGCTGAATGACTTCCTGGCCTCGGAAGGAGTCCGGCTGGTGCTGTATCCCGCATTTCGGGGCAGCGGCGGCACGGTGTTTCCTCCTCGCGCGGGCAACCGGCATATGGAAGATCCGCTGCCGCCGCCCTCCGTCGCCCTGACACCGGAACACTACAACCGCATCTTCCGGCTGATCGACAACGGAATTGGAGCCACGATCGAAGTCGAGGTGCGCACGACGATCCATCGCGAGGACCTGGATTCCGTCAACGTCGTCGCAGAAATCCCCGGCGGAGACAAGGCCGGGAAACTCGTCATGCTGGGCGGGCACTTGGACTCCACGACGGCGGCGCTCGGCGCGACGGACAACGGCGCGGGCTGTGCCGTGATGATGGAAGCGGTCCGCATCCTAACGAAGCTCGAGCTGCCGCTCGCCCGCACCGTCCGGATTGTGCTGTGGGGCGGAGAAGAACAGGGACTGCTCGGATCGAAGGCGTACGTCAAGCAGCATTTCGGAGATCCGGAAACAATGCAGCTCAAAGAAGCCCACGACAAGTTCTCGGCCTACTTCAATGTGGACAACGGAACGGGCAAGATCCGGGGCGTCTACCTGCAAGGCAACGACCGGGTGCGGCCGATTTTCCGGCAATGGCTGGCTCCGTTCAGCGATATGGGAGCGAGGACATTGAGCATCCGCAACACGGGTGGAACGGACCATCTGTCGTTCAACGCAGTCGGGCTGCCCGGCTTCCAGTTCATCCAGGACCGAATCGAGTACAGCACCCGTACGCATCACTCGAACATGGATAATCTGGACCGCATTCAGGCGGCGGATTTGATCCAGGCGTCAATGATTGTCGCGACGTTCATCTACCAAGCCGCCAACAGGGAGGAACGCATCCCCAGAAAGCCGCTACCGGATCCGCAGCCGCTCACCAAGCCCGAGGCTCCGTCGAACACTGACCGATGAGGCGGTCTTAGGAGCGTTCCGCCGGCCAATCGATGGTGCGCCTCATTCGAATCCGGCCTCAGACCTGACGAGGCCGTTGCGCTTCGCCCGGCCTATTCGCCGTTTCGAATCTTCCCCGACGGATGCCGCCTCCTACTCACATTGGCGGCAGTCGGGCAAGGCCTCGGCGTTTCCATGCACGTTCCCTGTCGGCTATCGCAGTGGATCCAAGACCGTCAGAAACGGAAACCGGTGAAAGTCGGTGGCACGGGTGCAAATCCGGCTGACACCGTGCTCTCGCATCAAGACCGCCGTGTGCAGGTCATGGAAGAGATTGCCGCGGACATCCGGCAACTCGGACAGAGTCTGGGACAAGACCGCGTTGTGACGCTCAGTAGGCCGCAGCAGCTCGAATCCCGGCGAAGTTAGCAGTAGTTCCAGGAAGCGCCGTAACTGCCCAGGTCGCTGATTTGGGAATTGATCGAGACGTTGGCCGCTCGGCTTGGAAGGCTTGATGCAGAGCGACGGTGACAGACGATTGGCAAGCGGCTGCTCGCTAAAGGCTCCGACCCAGTGGCGGGGTCATCGATACGCGTGTTCGGCGACAGCGATTCTGGCTAACCGTCGGCAGCGACGGACGCGGGCTAGCCCCGGCAGGCCGCTACATGTTATAGTGGAAATGTTCCAGCAAGGCCGAGCCGGAAGCTAGCGCTTGTACGCTGTCGAATCCGGCATGACGATGCGTTCCGATCGCTTGCGGCTGGGCCTACGCAAGAGACCAAGCGATGCCCCGGATGCCAGAGAGGGCACGCCGCCAAGGCGGCGGTGCCTCGGAGCTGATCGAGGAGTTGCGGCAGCAACTCGCGGAGAGAGACCAGCAACTTGGGGAGAGAGACCAGCAACTCGCGCGGCTGGGGGCGGAAAACGCCTTGTTGCGGGAGCGTCTGGAGGAGCTGGAGCGGCGGCTGAGCCTGAACAGCGGCAACAGCAGCAAGCCGCCTGCGAGCGACGGGCTGGGCAAGCCGCAGGCTGGGAAGCGCACCCGGAGCTTGCGCGGCCGCTCCGGGAAGCAGTCCGGCGGGCAGGCGGGGCACCAGGGCGAGACGCTGTGCCGGACGGAGGCGCCGGACCGGATCGAGGAGCACGTCCCGCTGCGCTGCGCGGGCTGCTCGGCAGCGCTGGCGGCAGCCAGCGCGGCAGGCGAGCCGGTCACGCGACAGGTCTTCGACCTGCCCGAGCCGCGATCCTTGGAGGTGACCGAGCACCGCGCGCATGCCAGCCGCTGCGAGCACTGCGGAACGGTGACGCGGGCCGCGTTCCCGGAGGGGGTGAGCGCGCCGGTGCAATACGGCCCGCGCATCGCCGCCACGGCGGTCTACCTGCAGAACGCGCATTTCCTGCCCGAGGAGCGTCTCTCGCAAGTGCTGAGCGATCTGTTCGGCGCTCCGCTGTGCCGCGCGACGCTGGCGGCGATGAGCCGCAAGGCAGCGGAGCGCTGGCGGGGCTTCGCCGGGCAGGTGCGGGAACGGATCGCGAGCGCGGCGGCGGTGAAGCATCTCGACGAGACCGGCTTCCGCGTCGGCGGGAGCACGCAATGGCTGCACGTGCTGAGCACGCCGCTGCTGACGTTCTAGCGCGCCAGTTCCGGGCGGGGCGCCATGTTCGAGGGGCTTGCGGGCTGCCTCGTGCATGACCACTGGCAGTCGTACTTCACGCTGGAGGGCGTGGTGCACGCCATGTGCAACGCGCATCACCTGCGCGAGTTGCAAGCGCTGGTCGAGCTCGACAAGGAGGACTGGGCGAGACGGATGCAGCGCCTGCTGCGGCGGGCCCATCGCGCGATGCGGATCGCGCGGGGCCTGGAGATCGAGCTGCCGCAGTCCCTGCGGGAACGGATCGAGCGGCGCTACGACCGGTTGCTGGAGGAGGCGGTGGCCTTCCACGAGGCGCAGCCGCCGCTACGCCTGCCCAAGCCCGGCCGGCGGGGGCGCAGCAAGCGGCGCAAGGGGCACAACCTGGCCCTGCGGCTGCAGGGGCGCAAGGAGTCAGTGCTGCGTTTCCTGCGCGACCCCAAGGTGCCCTTCACGAACAACCTCGCCGAGCGCGACCTGCGCATGATGAAGCTGCGCATGAAGATCTCGGGCTGCTTCCGGTCCGCGCAGGGAGCGCGGGACTTCGCCACGCTGCGCAGTGTCCTGTCGACGGCCGGCAAGCAGGGCTGGAACCGCATCGAAGCCTTGCTGGCGCCCCCGGACGAACTGCTGGCCAAGCTGCAGATCTGACCGCTCCCGAACACGGCACGGGCGAAGTCCGGAGTCCCCGTCCCCACCGCAAGACCCGGGCGTGCGAGATCCGCCCAGCACCGGGCTTGTCGCCAACCCCGTGCTAACCGTCTGTCCGGGGCGTTCTGCACCATCCTTTCGAGGCCGAGCGGCCAACATCCTGGCAAATGCCGACCAAGCACGGGACCTGGGCAGTTACGAAGCGCCAAGCATCTTGCGGGCTCCAGGAAGATCGAAATGTGCGCGGATGAGTGGTCACCCGTAGAACTCGTAACAGATGTTCCAGGTCAGAAAGACCGGTGATGGGTTGAAGCGCGACTTTTCCAGACGTTGGCGGCAGGGGTCGCGAAAGTCAGAGTTCTCGTCCACCGCGTAGACGAGCACATTGGTATCAAATACGAGCACTCACTCCCCTTCCATGACCCTGTAGAGTTCGTCCCGGTTGGAGATATCAACCAACGCTCCGCCGCTTCGCCAGGACGGTAGCGGCGGGAGGTCCATTTTCTCGGCCAAGTGTGAACTGTCGCCGAGAACTCGCCTAATTCCCGCCTCCACGAGCGCTGACATGGTCGTACGTCGCCGGGCAGCCTCTTCCCGCAATCGCTGCATCACGGAATCATCGATATTGAGGGTAGTTTTCATATGGAAAGCCATATTGCCAATATGGTTCTCTGTCAAGCTGGGCGTCGCACGGAACCAAAATGCGCCGCCGCACGCTTCCGAATCCCTCGTCCAGCTCAGGCGGGATTGAAGCGTTGGATCTTGTCCGCGCAAGCGTAGCACGGCGAACCGTTCGGAACCTCGTTTACTTGCGCACCGTGATCGTGGGGGCTCCAGCGACTGCGTGGCCTCGAAGAGTCCGAACGCCACGATGGCCGGGGCGGATGCGATCGCGATGTACTGTCTGCCATCGACTGCCTAGATGATCGGCAACGCGTGCAGATCCTCGCCGAGATTGAAGTTCCACAGGTGGCGCCCCGTCACCGGCGACCCGGGCTCAGACAAGGAACAGCGAGTCTCTCATAGACCCTAACGGGACGGGCGATGAGGTCGTTATGCGTGATTTGGCGGCGCAAACCGAACGCAAGCGTCCAGGCCCAATCCCTGAGGATCTGGTCCTTTGGGAGAGCGCCACTACCGACCCGCTGCTCGAGTGGGCCGGGCCGAGATATGGCAGAGCCGGCGACGGGCCCGGGCCGAGCACGGCGGTCATCCGCGCTCTGCAGAGCTGTTCGACCGTCACCTGAGTCCGTTACTTTCGGTCACCTTCGAAAAGTACCACTCGCATGCCGATCGGCAAGGCCGCAACCACCTTCTCCTTCAGAGTCTTGGCCTACCATCAGGCCGGCGTGAGCCCCGTCAAGTGAGGTTGTTCGCGACCTTCCTGCACTGTGTATCCAATCGCGCTGTAACTCCTTAGACGACGCTCGTACATGCGAGCCAACATTGGAATGTAAGCGTCCACATAGTCGTAGACACGGACAACCCGCTTGCTGTCACAAAGCCGGTGTAGGCGTCCGACATATTGCTGGAGAGTTCCCTTCCACGAGATCGGCATCGCCAGGAAGAGAGTGTCCAGTCGTGCATCGTCAAATCCCTCGCCGATGTAACTGCCAGTCGCGAGGATCACTCGCGGGTCGGCTGGCCCGACCGATGCCAGAGCCTCCGCTACGGCCCGTCGCTGGTTCCTGCCCATTCCACCCCTGAGGACGAACACGTTGTTCACGACTGCATTGAGCCTCGTGGCGAAGTACTTCAGATGCTCGGTTCGCCCCGTAAGCAGCAAGGGGCAGTGCCCGGATTCAACTGACCGAACGAGATCATCCACGATCATTTCGTTGCGAGCGCGATCCCGCACAAGCGCCGCGTAGACATCGTGGATCGTCACATCAGTCAGGTTCGACGCCATTTTGAAGTCCGTCTGCCGTGGGATCACAAAATGCTCGAACGGCGTCGATTCCGTCATGGCACGAGCGCTGTGACTGAAGCGGATCGGCCCACACTGCATGAAAATAATCGGATGGTGGCCATCCTTCCTTGTGGGCGTCGCTGTCAGACCAACAACGAATTTGGCTTTGACCTGCCTCATTACCTGCTCGAAGGTGAAAGCCGAAATGTGATGGCACTCGTCTACAATCACCTGGCCATAGTCCGCGACGCAGTCTTTGACTCCTCCTCTGCGGTGGAGGCTTTGGATCAGCGCGACGTCCACACAACCGCTCCGATCGCTCTTCCCACCCCCGATTTGACCTACCGACGATGGCGGTAGGTCCAGAAACATCATCAATCGCTCACGCCACTGGTCCAACAGCTGCTGACGATGGACCAAAACTAGGGTGTTCACCTTTCGCTCCGCAATCAGCCACGCTGCAACAGCGGTCTTGCCGAAGGCAGTCGGAGCGCAGAGAATACCCTGGTCACATCCACTAAGCGCTGAGACAGCTTCCTGCTGTAAGGGCCGTAGCTGGCCCTGAAACTCAGCATCGAGCACGGTCCCGCCGAACCGCTCGTCCCTGATTTCGGCTTTGACTTTGTGGGCTCCGAGCAGGGCCACCACTTCTGTCAGACACCCACGAGGGAGAGCTACATGATTGGCAAGGTCTTCCCCGCAAGCAATGACTCTTGGCTTGTTGAACGTGCTAAGCCGCATTGCTTGAGCCTTGTAGAACTCGGGATTCTGAAAAGCCGCTAAGCGCAGCAAGCGGTTCAGCATGCCGGAGGGAAGGCCCTTCTTCTCGATGTAGAGAAGATTCGCCCTGACCACCTGGACGACTTCAGGAAGGGGGCCTTCAATGGGCCGCTCCGCCCGCTTTCGGGACGGCGGCAAGGTCCACGGATCTCGCTCATCCCCGGCCTCGTCACGGCTGATCCGGACCCCAATGAGATGGGGATTATATCGCTGAGTAACGAAAAGCCCGGAAACTATTTGTTTCCAGTTACTTCCGGGATCTCCATTTCCGTATCGGAATTCGACGGACCTTTACCGGGCTGACCAGCGCCTTGATCGCGTCCTCGAACGTTCCGGGCAGGCGAATAGTCTCGCGCAATTCCGCCACGCTGGGCTGATAGGACTGCTCAGGCAAGTCCACAATCGGGGGTTCGGGTTTCCTAGTCATACTGATCCATTGTCCCCTTGACCGAGTTGCAGTTGAACGGCGGGTCCAGGTAGATCAGGTCCACCGACTCGCTGTTCATGCCGCGCATCACGTCGAGATTGTCACCCGTCCAGATCGTCTGGTTCT
Organism: Bryobacterales bacterium; assembly: GCA_965218615.1. GTDB lineage: Bacteria > Acidobacteriota > Terriglobia > Bryobacterales > UBA6623 > VXMF01. The sequence goes on along the minus strand of CBDCLH010000008.1, from coordinate 1,299,727 downwards.
TCCAGTTCGCGATGGCCATCAGATGGCGGTCGGGGTAGCGAAGCGGGAGGGAGCGGGCCGGGATTGGGACTGGTTGCTTCGCGAGTCCGAGAAGGCTCACGCGGCCCTCGCTCCCGAGGACAGGCCGTTGTCCTTGATCAGCGCCTTGTACGTCAGCCTCCGGCCCTCCATGCCGTTGCGAAGGGACTTCATCTGCTCGATCGTGTCCATCTCGCGGACATTGTGACGGCCTGCGAACTCCTGAACGTAGCGGTCCAGATGCTTCGGGCTCAGCTTGTGGAACGTCCCCTTGTGGGCGCGTTTGAGCAGGCTCCAAAGGCTCTCGATGCCGTTGGTGTGAACGTCGCCCTTGACGTACTCCTCCAGCGAGTGCTTCACCGTGTCATGGTCGAACTTCAGCGACTCGTAGGCGCTCGCGTCATCGGTATAGACCGTTGCGCCCTCGCCCGCATGATCCTCGACGAATCCTTGCAGCGTCTCCTTGTCGGTCGAGGTGACGACCTTGGCCGTGACCTTGTTGGAGGCTCGGTCCTTGGCCCCGACCACAGCCGTCTTGCCGACCGCTCCGCGTCCGGTCATTTCCTCGCGCTTCGACTTGGGCATGTTCTTCCGCTTCCCGCCCATGTACGTCTCGTCCACCTCCACGGGTCCTGAGAACGGCCCGCCGTCCCGGAACATCGAAATCCTCAACCGCTGGGCCAGGAACCACGCCGTCTTCTGCGTGATGCCGAGATCGCGGTGAAGCTTCATGGACGAGACTCCCTTGAGGCTCGTCATGACAAGGAACGAGGCGATCAGCCAGTCCTGATAACCGATCTTGGACCGGTGCATTACAGTACCGGTTCTGACGCTGAAGAACTGCATCGAGCACACCTTCTCCCGGCAGCGGAACGGCATTCTGGGATGTCTGCAGCCCGTCTGAACATTGAGCGAGCCGCAATCCGGGCAGCAAATACCCTCGGGCCAGCGCTGCTCGATGAACCAGCGCTCGGCCGCTGAATCATCGGGGAATTGCTTCAACAATTGCTTGAGGGTTATGCCCTTGCGACTTGATTTTCCGGGTGCCTTTGCCACACCTATATTCTACATGAAAGTAACGAGACAATCAACCCGAAACGCCGGTTTTTCCGGGCTTTTCGTTACTCAGCGATATAATCCCCAATGAGATCACCCGTGCTTTGGGCTGCCGAAACCAGTTCACCGGCAGCCTCGGCCGACATCCTTTGCAGTGTCGACAAGAATCCCCATTGGTCTCGGTATGGTCGGAACTCGGCATCGACGAAAACGCTGTTGCCTGCCTTCCGAGGAATCCTTTGCAGCGGCAGTGCGATCAGGTTGCCGAAACCGCCAGTCGGCACCGTATCCTGATTCGGAAAGAACCTGTCGTAAGAATCAAGTCCCACCTGATGCCGGCGCTCCATTGTTCGGGTGAGGATCGCGCAACCGAGTTTCCGCGCTGTGGATGCTGGGATCGCGCGATCGAAGAAGATCCATACGTGCCCACCGTCGCCTGACCGCGACCGCTCCAATGCCGCTGACACACTGAACTCCCGGCAGGTCTCAAGAAACCCCCCAGCGTCCTGCTGCCAGGTTTTCTTGTCGAAGTCGACGGCAAGAAACCAGCAGGTCTCGTCCAACAGCAGCGGGTAGACGCCGATCGTATGCTCGCCCATCAAGTGCCCCCGTACAACGTCGTCTGTCAATGGTCGAAACTTTCGAGTCTGCCGATCCACCTTCCTTCGGTCCGATTCTCTGGCCCCGAGATACGCTTTCCAGTCTCGATCCGCCTTTGGCACATAGCCAGCTCGCCCGTTGGGCTTCTCCCAGCGCACCGCATAAACATCCTCCCGGCCTCGAAACAAACTCCGAAAGAGAGCGATCCGCTGCTCCGCTCTGTCCGGCGCAGTCCGTTCGCCCGGTAGCTCCTGAGCGGGTGACGGTGCCTCGCTTTTCCAAGCGGCAGCGGGAATTGGGATGCCGTGTTCGGCCAATAGGCGTCGTAATCGAGAGTTCTCCTCGCGTAGACGCGTCGCTTCGGCCGAAGCGGACTCAATGGGTGTTTGCCTGAGGTCCCCTTGGTTCATGGCTGGTTCTTGGAGGACCGCTGTCCTCTCGGCAAAGAGCTACGTCTCTTTCAGCTCACCATTTTCATCAAGCGTCACGGCCTGTACCGGCCTCAGTGGAATTGCCAGGTGATAGCGCGCATGGCGACGCTCGCCGGTCCGCTTCAGCGCACCTTTTGCGACCAAGTCGGCGAGGTCTCGCGTTGTGGTAGCGGGCGAGGCCCCCGTGATCGCCATGTAGTTTCCGGCGCTCAGCCCGCCCGAGAACCCTTCCGGTCCTTCGCGCAACATCCGGAACAGCGCTCTCTCCTGCCGCCGGTTCAGCCGACCGCGGAGGCCGTCGAGTAGCTTCGTCTTGTCGATCAGGAATTCAACACAGGCTATGGTGCGGCGCTGAGCTTCGATCGTGATGCCGGCAAACCACGCGAGCCAGGAGGTTATCTTGTTGTCTCTGTTAGCCGCTTCGAAAGCTGCATAGTAACCCTTGCGCCGTAGGAGCATCGTCGCGGCCAAGGCAGTCAATGTTGGTTGTCCCAGGCATTGCGACAGAGCCTTCTCGGAGATAGCGCGGCCGATCCGTCCGTTGCCGTCCTCGAAAGGATGAGTTGACGCGAAATACAGATGCGCAATTCCAGCCCGCGTTAGAGCGGGTACGGAATCATCGCTATCGGGAGCGGTCCGGTTGAACCAGTCTATGAACTGCTCCATCTGCTCGGCCAATTCCGAAGCTGGCGGAGCCTCAAAGTGCACCGTTAGCAGATGAATGGGGCCAGAAACGATCTGCATGGCTTCCTTGCTCGTCCGGTAGCAACCAATGTCATTCATATCCCGTCGACTAATGAGGAGCATCCTGTGCCAACGGAAGAGCATGGCACGCGAAAGCGGCTGTGCGAACGAGCAATAGAGATCCACCATCATTTCGGCGATACCTCGCTCCGCTGGACCCGCCTGCCTCTCATCGGTCGCTAGGCCGAGCTGCTTACGGATCGAGGACTGAACACTTGCCCGATCCAAGATCTCACCCTCGATCTCGGATGTGGTTAGGGCTTCGGTGCTGATCGTCTCGATCGTAAGTTGTTCACGGTCAGCTTCATCTAGGTGCCTGACTATGCCCTCAAACACACCGCTTCCGACAAGAAACACCTCCTCCGCTTTCTTGAGGCGATCCTGATCCCAGGTAAACTTGGGCCAGTCCGGTCGTTGCCAGTTCCACGTCATGAGCGAAAGAGATGAATTCTATCGATCATAATACTAGATTATCTGATTAATAGAAATCGGTTCAATCGATCAAGAGTTTGGATATAGCCGTCGCATCCTTGCCGAATTGGAGGTCCGCGGTGCGCTCGCGCCGCATATCCCCGAACGGTAGACCGTTGGTGTTTGGCGCAAGTGGGAGGATAGAGCTTTCGCTCCGACAAGAAAGGTCGTTTCCGACTCGCCCAAAGACTGACTCCAATTGCAGCACTCCATGACGGCCCCTGTGGTTAGGGACGGTTCGCGGTTCGGCTAGAAAGGTCTGCAAAACCTTGATTCGTGGGTTCGATTTCCACCCGCGCCTCCATTCCCATAGGTTCCCAGAAAGGCTTTAAGGTCTTATTGTTCAATAACTTAAGAACATCGTTGCGAGCAGGGGCCCAAGGAACCGCTCTCGTTCGCCGTGTCCCGCCACGGCCGGCACCCGGCCCGGACAAGTGACGATGCATTGGCACGCCCGGGGGCCTGCCTGCCTTCGGGGCTGTTTGCGAGGCCGTGCATTCCGGCGTCTCCCGCTTGGCTTGGCTGGGGGCGAATCGGTGTCGAACGATGTCGCCGACACCTCCGGGCGATCCTCCTTGCGTCGAGATGCCGCAATGACGATCCTGGCGTATGTATCGACTGCCGAATCGCCACCGGGCCTGGGGCCGGCAGCGCTATGGTCCTGAGCAGCACGGCTGCCAGAGTCCTGCAGGACTGCTTGGTCTGGGATCGAAGGGTTGCCTGCGACGGCCGTCGCGCACTCAGGCCTACCAGACGCCGCAGGCTGTTGTTGTTCGTCCGGCTGCTCGCCGGAGCAGGATGACCCGCCTGAACACGGCCCTGGCACGCGGGCGCGATCCGTGAACCGCGCCCCCTGGCGCCGCCGCGTGCTCAGCAGGCGGAAGCCGAGGTTGTTGTTGCGGTTGCCGGGCGGGTTGTTGTTGCGATTCGACGCCCGGCAGTTCCTGGCGTTGTTGATCCAGCTACCGCCCCGATTCACCCGGTTCGAGCCTGACACGGCGGTCACCCCATCCCCAATGACGCCGCGAACAGCTGCTTGCGGGCCTGCGGGGAATCGATATGGCCAACATGGCCGACCATGCCTCGCACGGATTGCGCGAGCTCTTGCTCGTCGATCCGTCCGAGCCGATAGGCCTCTTCGCGGTCGCCCACTCTGCGCCGCATGCGGGCCATCTTTCTGCCGTTAAGCCGCACCACACCCGGGAATACCCGGAAGCCGAGGAACGGGACGCCTTGGGTCACCGGCGCGAGAAGCGTCCTTTCCGCTCGCAACTCGAGTCGCAACGTCGCACGCAGGAACTCACGGATCGCCGCCAAGGCCCGGTGCAACTCCGGCTTGCTGTCGGCAAACGCGGCGAAGTCATCCATGTAGCGCCGGTAGGCGGGGAGCCGCAGGCGCTCCTTGACGAAGTGATCCAGTTCCCCGAGGTACAGGTTGGCGAAATACTGGCTGGTCAAATTGCCGATGGGCACGCCCTTGCCGGGCTCGGTACCCGGCACCTGGTGGTCGATGATGCGGTCCAGCAGGGACAGCAACGCCCTGTCCTTGAGCCTGCGCCGGCAGAGCGCCTTGAGCGCTTCGTGGTCCACGGACTCGAAGTACCGGCGGACGTCGCACATCAGCACGTAGCGGAAGCGCCGCGAGAACTGCTGCATGCGCCGCACGGCTGCGTGGGTGCCCTTGCCCCCCCGGCACGCACAGGTATCGCCGATCAGGCAGCCCTCGCAGACCGGGTCCAGAACGGCGCAGATTGCGTGATGCACCACGCGGTCCCGGAAGTGCGCGGCGCAAATCTGGCGTCGCTTGGGCTCTCGAATGACAAAGGCGCGGTACGGACGCATCCGGTAGCCGCCGGACTGCAGCTCCTCCTGCAATCGCAACAGGTTCGGTTCCAGATGGAAGACGAAGCGGGCGACCGCGATGCGGTCCCGCTTCCCGCGCCGCGCCCGATGGGCGGCGGCCAGGAGATTGCCGTACTCGACCACTTGTTCGAACAGGTGCCCGTGCCGCTTCATCGCGCTTGCTGCTGCTTCAGCCAGCCTCCCAGCATCGAGCCCACGTCGTTCACGCAGCGCATCGCGTGTTCGCAACGGGCGTGCGGGAAATAGCCCAGAGCGTGGCACAGCCGCAAGAGCACCCGGAGCGTTTCGAGCCGCAGGTTGGCGCGGGCCAGGACGGATCGTTTGTCGCGGCTGTAGCGAGCCTCGACCAGGTCCTCGGCGACATCCAGGGCCAGGTTGTCGATCCGGTTCACGAACGTGAAACGGATATGCTTCGGTAGCTTGGCGGTCGTCGGCAGGAGCCATTCCAGGAAGTCCAGCCAAGCGATGAAGACGGGCAGGTCGCCGTCCGAGCGGGCGGCCATCTCAGGAGTCCCGCCCCTCATCGGCCGCGTCACCGCGCGAGGAATCGGGCTCGCTCCGGGGACGTGCCAGCAGGGCCAGGAGTTCCTGGCCGTAGTTGTTGAGCTTCGCCTTCCCGATGCCGTCGATCGCTCCGAGTCTGGTAAGGCTTCCCGGGCGGGCGGTGACCATCGCGGCCAGCTGCCTGTTGGTGCAGATCAGGTACGGCGGGACGCCATCGCGCTAGGCGCGCCAGGCGCGCAGGACGTTGAAGAGCAGCAGGTCCGCGTCCGCCAGCTGGCCGCAAGGCGTAGGGGACGAGCACGGCCAGGTACGGCATCCCGTCCCTGACGAAGAAGTGGTCACGGATCGCGTGGATTTCCTTGGCTCGCAGAAACTCCTGCAACGGGCCGTCGTCGAAGGCTTCGAGCGCCGGATCGAAACGCAACGTCAGAAGCCGCGCCAGCATGCTCCCCCCGCCGCACAGGCAAATCTCGCAGCTCTTGCCTGCGCCGAGGGCGGGGCGGGCGGCTCCCCGCTCGGCTCAGGCGCCTATGCGCCCGCCTTCGCGGCTTCCCACCCGTCCTCGGTAGCGCTGCGTTGCATAGGGTCCGAGTGTAAGAGCGCCCAGCGCTACGGCACGATCCTCAGCAGGCGGAAGCCCAGGTAGTAGCGGAAGCCCAGCGGGCCGCGGAGGCGAAACGACGCCCGGCAGGCCCTGGCGCCGCCGTCCCAGCCACCGCCCCGAAACACCCGGATCGAGCCCGAGACGGGACCCTTGGGGTCCGTCAGCGAACCGCCCGGATAGGCCCCGTACCAGTCCTGCACCCACTCGTACACGTTCCCCAGCATGTCGTACAGCCCGAACGCGTTCGGCGCCTTCCGCCCCACCGGATGCGGGCGCTCCCCGCTGTTCCCGTCGTACCACGCGATCGCGTCGAGGTCCCCGCCGTAGCGATCCCCGCTCGTCCCAGCCCGCGCCGCGTACTCCCACTCCGCCTCCGTCGGCAACCGGTAGCGCGCCTCCCCTTCCAGGACGTTCAGCCTCCCGATGAATTCCTGCACGTCGTCCCACGAGACCTGCTCCACCGGGCAGTCCCCGCCACACTCGTCGAAGTATGACGGATTGCTGCCCATGACCGCCTCCCATTCCGCCTGCGTCACCTCGTGCTTGCCCAGCTCGAACGCCCGGCTGATCCGCACCCGCGTCACCGGCTGCTCGCTGCGGAGCGCTTCCTCGCTCGTCGAGCCCATCAGGAATTCCCCCGCCGGGACCCGCACGAACTCCATCCCCGCAACAACCGCCTCGGCCCTCCTCCGTGCCTCTTCGATCACGTTCAGCAATCTCAGGGCGGCGACATAGTGCTCGCCGTCCCGACCGGCCAGCGTCACATACCTCGTCGCCGACTCGATCGCCTCCGCGTGCAGCCCGACCCGCTGCGATACCTCGGCATGCCGGAACCAGAAGTTGTCCGGAATCGTGAGACCGTGCTCCTCCTGCAGTTCCAGAATCCGGTCCAGCGCCCCCTTCGCCGCAGCGAAATCTTGCTCACGGATCCAGTCTTCCGCCTGCAGGAGGTAGCGGTCCGCCTGCGCTTCCGGGGGCAGCTGCTCCGCCAGGCCGGCATTCCCCGACAGCGCCAACAATGCCAGCGCGAGCAAACCCGTGACCGCTGACAATGCGTGGCGCACCAGACGACCTGCACGCTTTCGCTGTCGCCTGCTCCGGCAGCCCGGCTCGGGCGAGCAGGAGACGCTATCTCCATTGGTTGCCCCGGCGAGTCGACCAACATCGCCCCCTTCCCGATTCCTCGTCCGAATGTCGAACGGCATGCGATTCTGCGGGAACCGGACCGGACTGTGGGTGGGCACGCCAGCCCCGGGTCGATCGCTGCCACCGGTGCCGACGACCTTGCCGAGCGGACTCATCGAAACGGACTCCTGCATCTCCAACTACCTCTTGCGCTGGCGACCGAGGGGGCCCCATCGGCCCGAGATCCTGCATCACCCTAACATGTCCTATGGCGGAGGGGCTGAGGGGGAAGGCGTCGCACCCAACCGTGGCCGCCTGGAGGGACCAAGGTTCGTGCGCGGAGCCAATCACTGCGCCGCCCGGACGGACACCAGGTCTCGCCAAAACCGCGCGCCGGGCATCTGATGGATCACCCCCAGCAAAGCCCGGAGCCGCGACCGTGGTTCTATCCATTCCGTTGCCGTCGATGCGACCGAGCCTGGAGAGGCCTCCCGGGCGCACTGGCGGTCGCAGGCGACTCCTCGCTGACCGTGTCGCTCCACCTTGAGGATTGCGAGCGACGGGATGCCGTCGCGGGCCACGAGCACCGAATCGAGGCGAAACGCCACCACGCGTGCCAGCGTGCGGATCCTGAACCCTGCCGGGGGGCGGGCGGTTGTCCGCTCGGCTCGGGCGCCTGCGCGCCCGCCTTCGCGGCTTCCTGCCCGCCCCCGGTCATCTCCAATGGCATTCGTTTAGTGGTTTGGCCGCGTTAGTCTAACGGAAAAGGGGGTTTCCGGCGCTTTGGCAGCGAGATCTGCCGGTTTCAGGCTGGGGTCGGGGCCGGGGTGGATTTGCGGGACCTCCATTTGGGGGCGGGCTTGCGGGAGATGCGCGGGTAGGAGCGGTGCGGGCGCTGTCGCTGGCGGCATTCCGCGATACTGGCGAGGATCGTCCCGACGGTCTCGTTCAGCGTGGCCGCGTAGTGCAGGAACAGCCCTTCCAGATGCTGGCCGACCGTGCGCAGGCCGTTGCGGAAGTTGGCCAGCATCGCCGGCTTGCCCGCGTCGGTGCGGAAGCCGCGCTCGCTGTGATTGGTGAACAGCCGGGTCATCGCGAGCAGACTGAAATGGGCGCTCAGCTCCTGGCGCACCAGGCGCTCGCTCTGGCCGTGGAAGCGCTCCACCGCGAGCATCTGCTTGGAGACCTTGTAGAGTTCCTCGATGCCCCAGCGGCTGTGGTACAGGTCGGCGAGGGCGGCCACGGGGTAGCGCGTCCGCGTAGCAGACGGTCAGGACGGCGCGGTTGCGGACGCCGGCGACGCAGTCGAGGAAGCGCAGGACTTCGTCGGGGCTGGCGATGACGGGCAGCTTCTGGGGCTGCTTGGGAGCGGGCAGGACCTCCGGGATGTCCCAGCGCTTTTTGAGCGTGACGCGGTAGAGGAAGCGCAGGGCGGCGACCGCGATGCCGATCGAGCCGGGCGCCAGTTTCTTGGCGGTGGCCAGGAACACCTGGTAGGCGCGGATCTGCTCGGGGCCGAGCAGGTCGGGGGACTTGCCGAAGTGGCGGGCGAACAGGGAGACCTGCAAGACGTAGGCCGACTGGGTGCGCGGGGAGAGGTTGCGAATTCGCATGTCCTCCGTCATGCGCTGGCGGAGAGGTGTCATGGGAAAGCTCCTTGGTTGGATGGAATGGAATGCGCTGCGAGCAGCGACTCCATGTTTTCGCAACGGAAGCCTCTCGACAAACGAGGAGGTCCGGGGACTGGTTACAAGGGGTAAATTCAGCTACGACAGGTGGTTCTGCCTATTGCCCTGCCACCGCTACCGCGTAGCGGTTTAGTCCAGTGGCGGTTATTCCGAGCTCGGAATAATCGCCATCGGTTCGCTGTCCGCACGCTGCTGCGGTGGTACCGCGACGGCGTCGACGTCGAGAGCCATCTGCCCCGTCTTGCGACCTATCTCGGGCATGCGCACATGAGCGACACCTACTGGTATCGCACGGCCACCCCGGAACTGCTCCAGCTTGTCGCCAGGCGCCTCGACAGTGCGACTGGGAGGCTGCCCGCATGACGCCCGCAGCCGACTTCGCCCGCCTCTTGGCCGCATTCTTCACCGACCGCCTCCAGCAGCAGCGCCGGGCCAGCCCCCATACCGTCGCCAGCTACCGGGACACCTTCCGCCTGCTCGTCCGTTCCGCCCTGCGGGAATTGCACAAAGCGCCTGCCGACCTGGAACTCGGTGATTTGGACACCGAGTTCCTCGGTGGCTTCCTGAACCACCTTGAAATCGAGCGCGGCAATGACGCACGGACCCGCAATGCCCGCCTGGTCGCGATCCGCTCCTTCTTCGGCTACGTCGCCGTGCAGGAGCCGCGGCACGCGGCCTTGGCGCAACGAGTCCTGGCCATGCCGGCGAAGCGCTATACCCGCCGCCCGGTCGACTTCTTCGACCGCGACGAAATCGAGGCCCTGCTGGCAGCTCCGAACACGAGCACTCGAGCGGGGCGTCGCGACCGCGCCCTGCTGGTCGTGACGGTGCAGACCGGGCTGCGAGCATCGGAACTGATCAACCTGCGTTGCGAGAATGTCCAGCTTGGCACGGGCGCCCATGTGCGCTGCGAGGGCAAGGGACGCAAGGAGCGTTGCGCAAGGACTCGGTGGCGGCGTTGCGAACCTGGCTGGGAGAACGGCGCGGCGCACCGGACGCACCGGTCTTTCCCAACCGGCGTGGCGGCGCACTCAGCCACGACGGGCTCGCCTACCTGCTGGCCAAGCACGTAGCCGTCGCTCGAAAAACCTGCCCCTCGCTGACAGGGAAACGCGTCACCCCCCATGTGCTGCGCCACAGCGCGGCCATGGAATTGCTGCAGAACGGTGTCGACCGCAGCGTGATTGCGCTATGGCTGGGCCACGAGTCTGTCGAGACCACCTATGTCTATCTGCACGCGAACCTCAAGCTGAAGGAGGCGGCCATGGCAAAGACCACTCCCGCTGAGGTGCCACCGAACCGGTACCGCCCCGACGACCAGCTGCTGGCGTTCCTCAACAGCCTGTGAATATTCCGAGTCAGATGTCCCATCCGGCACGAGCTCCGCCAGTCTTAAACCATCAACTCGGAATACTCCGAAGCGCGGAATAAGCGGCACAGCACAGCCACACATCTGCTGCGTGCCGGAGTGGACCTGAACACGATTCGGGTATGGCTCGGCCACGTCAAGCTCGACACGACCAACATCTACGCCGAGGTCGATTTCGAGACCAAGGCGAAAGCGATCGCGCTTTACGATCAGGCGGAACCTGAGGGCACCCCGACGTGGAAGCGGGATGCCGCCATCATGGCCTTCCTGCGAACGCTTTGAGGTCCAACCGTTATGTTGCGTGAATCGAAGCCGGAGCCCTGATTTCTCAAGGTCTTGCGGCCTCTGCGCAACATATCAGGGAACGCAACATTTCAGATCCAGCTTGCTCCGTCCCCCAGGATGACGCGACGGCGGGCGAGCGTGAAGCCGCGTCGCTCGGCCTCGCGGCGCATGCGCCGGGCGAACTCGGACGGGTCCGGATCGGTGTCGCGGCTGGCGGCGCTTTCGATGGCGGCACTGTAGCTGACTGAGCCCGGGTCGCGCACGGGACGGTCTTCGTCGTCGCGCGACTCAGCCGTCCAGACGACGGCCAGCTTGACCTCGCGGGTGCGGGCGGAGCCGTCGGGCTGCTTGCCGAGGCGCCCAGCCGTTTCGCTGGCCCGGACCGGGACGCCGGTGCCGTCCACGCCCAGATACACCGTCCGGGCCGTGCCGCTCGCGGGCGGCACTCTCGCGGCCCAAGGCCTCGGCAGTGCGCTGCACATGCTTGGTCCCCACCCGCACGCCGGCCAGGTCGTCGAGCAGTCCGCTGGCCTGGGCGAAGCTGACCAGCGCGGCAGCCGCACCGGTCATGCGGGTCACGCCCGGGGACAGGTCCGTGCGGGCCATGCCCAAGGCCCGGTCGCACGGGAAGCAGCCGTGGTGGCACCTCAGAGCCACCTCCGCCACGCGTTCCTCGCGCGCCTGCCGGCCCTTCTGCCCCCGGCTCGACCGCCGTGCGCTCTGCCGCGCCACGTGAATCTCCAGGCGCCCCTGCGCGGCCTCCTTCCGCACCGCCTCGAACAGCTTCGGCTCCCCTTTGCCCAGCACGCGGTCGTGCTGCGCCCGGACCACCAGGTCCACAGTCCCCAGCCGCCGCTGCTCGGCGAAGATCGCGTACACGTCCCCTTCCCGGTCCATCACCGACACCGGCCGCACGCCCTGCAACTGCTGCGCCAGTTCCGCACACTCCCGCAACCCCCGGATCCAGCGCATCGTCTTGCGCTCCTCCAGCGGCTTGCCCTGTTCCGCCTTCCCATCCGGTGCCTCGTACTGGATCTGTGGCACCCCCAAAGGGATCCCCTCCCCGTTCGCCACCAGCGTCGAGTGCGTGTGGATCCCCAAGGTCCCCGCCGAACCCTTGTTCCTGCTGATCAGGCCCAGCCCCACGCAGCCCGGATGCTCCACGAAATTCAAGTCCGTCCCGTCTGGATCGACCCCGTTTCCGTGGACACGCGGAGATACTGGATAGGCAGCAGGGAGGCGCGGAAGGAGCGGGGTGTGCGCAGCTCGATGCGCTCCACGCGGGTCACCAGGACTGCTCGTAGTAGCCGGAGCGGAGCGGTAGCCGCTGCGGCTACCGGTGCGTTCGCTCTTGGCCACCCCCAGCAGCTGGGTCATCTCCTCCTCGAGGACTTCCTGGACGGTGCGGCGGATGGCCTACCGAACCAGGTTCGCATCCTGCTCGAAGGCATGTTGCCGCCCGGCCTTCCCTGTCGTACGCTTCTTGTTGGCCATTATCTGCTCTCCTTTCTGGCCCAACACACCAAGGAACACCGGCGGGCAATGGCCACTCGCCACCCCCGCTGGCTTCTTGCAGAACCATTTGTACGCAACTGTTCGAGAGCCCGAGCGTCAGCCCGGCTGACTCATGTAGACTTGCTTGCAGTGCAAGCATCCAGTCGCTTGGACACATCCTGCACCATAGGGAGGTATGGCCGATGGCGAGTATTACGATCCGCAATCTCGACGATGACTTGAAGACGCGCCTGCGCGTGCGCGCCGCCGAGCACCGCCGTTCCATGGAAGAGGAAGTAAGAATCATCCTGCGCGACACTGTGAATGGAGGACGGGCGGTCCCTCGGGATCTAGCGAAGTTCACCCGCGAATGCTTCGCGCCCCTCGGCGGCGTCGAACTCGAACTTCCCCCGCGTGGCCCGATGCACGAGCCTCCGGATTTTTCCTGAGCAGCCTCCCATGCTCGTCTTAGACACGAATGTCGCGTCCGAACTCATGCGACCCGAGCCGACGCCCACGGTCGCGGCGTGGATCGCGGACCGCGACGCGGAGGAGCTGTATCTGACAGCGGTGAGCGAAGCGGAACTCCTCTACGGCGTCGCGATCATGCCGACGGGCAGACGACGAAATGCGCTGGAGGCCGCCATGAGCCGATGGCTCGACCTGGGCTTCAGCGATCGGATTCTGCCGTTCGACAGCTCCGCCGCCCGAGCCTACGCATTGATCGCATCCGGCCGCCGCCATGCGGGTCGGCCCATCGGAGAGGCCGACTGCCAGATCGCCGCCATATCCCGCTCGCACGGTGCTGTACTGGTGACACGCAACGTGCGCGATTTCGAGGATACAGGAGTCGATGTTGTCGACCCCTGGACAGCCATTCAGACTTCGCGTGAACTGCGGCGTGATCACTGAGCGACACACGCATCCAGGATCCTGTTCGGCTCCGCACTACGGCGGACAGTGCAACGACCGTTCATTCTCCTTTGGATAGAGCGTTCTATTTGGGGATTACATACGAAACTCCCGAAACAGGGGTTGACAGCTCACTTGCGCAACCTCCGGTTTCGGGGCCTGTCGATCCAACGGACATTGACCGGGGACAGTACCGCGTCCGCGATCTCCTCCATGGAGGCTTCGATCGTGAATACCTCTTCCTTCTCGGCCTTGGTCGGCTGGTAGTCGGTCCGTACCAGCTCCACGATTCTCGGTTTGGGTTTCTTGTGCACTGCTCTCCCTCCCGGTTCAGACTACCAGCCCGCGCTCCTTCAGCACGGCTCCTTCTCGGCAATCAGGCCGATCCAAGCGATAGCGGCGGCAGCCAACGTCCAGGTATCCTTGCAGGCTGCCCCTGCGGCCTGGGAACCGCTCGGCGCGCTGTACGTCTGGCTGGAGTTGCAGGGCGGGTCGCGGTAGATCAGGTCCGCCGACTCGCTGTGCAGCCCGCGCATGATGGCGCGGTTGTCCCCGTCCAGAGCGTCTGCCTTTCCCAGTTCGCTAGCGCCATCTCGTGGCGGCCAGTACAGGCACGTCCCGGTACCGCTGCAACGGCCTCTCCCGGGGACTGGCCGCAGCTCACGCCACCAAGTCCTTGTAACGCAGCCGGGTGTTGGCCGCGGATGCGACAATCTCGCCCATCTGCTGGAGCGTGTCCAGCTCGCGGACGTTGTGGCGCCCGCTGAACTCGTCCCCATAGCGCTGCAGGTGCTGCGGGCTCATGTGGTGGTACGTTCCAATATAGCCGCGCTTGAGCATCGACCAGAAGGACTCGACTCCGTTGGTATGAGCCTTGCCCCGCACGTACTCGCCCACCGAGTGCTTGACCGTTTCGTGGTCGAACGGCAGCGTCTCGTAGGCGCCGGCCTCATCCGTATAGACCGTAGCCTGCAAGTCGGCCCAGTCCTGCACGAACCCTTGCAGCGTTTCCTTGTCAGTTAACCCAACGACCTTGGCCGCGACGTGCTTGGTCGCCCTGTCCTTCGCACCGACCACGGCCGTCTTGCCCACGGCGCCCCTGCCGGTTCCTTCCAGCTCCTGCCGCCTGGCGTTGCTCATGTTCTTCCGCTTGCCGCCGATATAGGTCTCGTCTACCTCGACCGGAGCGGAGAACTGGAACCCGCCGGACTGCAGCGCTTTCCGCACGCGATGCGCCAGATGCCATGCTGTCTTCTGCGTCACGCCCAGGTCACGATGCAGCTTCATGGAAGAGACTCCCTTGAGATTGGTCGAGAGCAGGTAGAAGGCAAACAGCCAATCCCGGTAGCCGATCTTGCTCGAGTGCATGAACGTACCGGTCTTAGGGATCTCGCTAAAATAAATTAACTGTTTTGGGCTCGCGGTGACAAGGTGTAGTTCCACTCACCGTGGAAGCTGTCCCGCTGGATCGAAAGGCTCGCGAGTTCCTCGTCCGTGATCTTTCGTCCGAGCGGATAGGCGTTCTCGTCCAGTGCGGACCGAATCGCCAGACCTGCCTTCGTCGTGGTCGCTCCGATCAGGTTGACCACGACCTCGCGGCTGACAAGCGGCCTGCCCCGCCAGTTCTGCGTGATGTGGCAGAACATGCGGTGCTCGATCTTGTTCCATTTGCTGGTCCCCGGCGGAAAGTGGCAGACTGCAACGCTCAGCCCGCACTCGTCGGCAAGCCGCTGTAACTCGAACTTCCACAGCCGACTGCGACTGCTGTTGGAACCTCCGCCATCGGCCGTCATCAGCAGGCGCCGGGCCCGCGGGTAGGCCGCGTTGCCCATCTCCCGCCACCAGCCCCGGAGCGTCTCCACCGCGAACGAAGGCGTGTCATGATCGACTCCCACGCTCCCCCATCCGGCATTCGCCGTGATGTCGTACACGCCGTATGGAATCGCCTTGCCGAGGTCCGCGTCCGGGAAGTCCTGCACGTTCACCTCGTCCGGTTCGCCCTGGACCTGCCATTCCCGACCGCCGTTGCGGTACCGGCCGACCAATTCCTTCTTCTTAGTGTCCACCGAAACCACCGGCTGTCCCTGGCTCTGGAACGCCTGCACGCGTCGGCTCAGGTGCCGGAACTGCGCGTCCCGGTCGGGATGCTGCCGCCCTTCGAGCGTCTTGCGGTTCGCTTGCAAGCTGTAGCCCAGCTCGTGCAGCAAGCGGTTCACCGTGCGCTCGCTGACTTGGCGCCCCTCGCTGCGCAACTGCCCGGCCAGGCGCGCCGCGCTGCTGCACGTCCAGCGCAGCGGCGCCATCGGATCCCCCCGCGTGACCGCGTCGAGCTGCCGTTCCAAAGCCTCCGCCAGCCCCGGATCCCGCTCTGTCAGCCGCTTGCGCCCGCCGCCCGGCTTGCGCAGCCGACCGTTGCCGCCCGGCCCCGGCGTGGCCCCGCCGGCCTCCAGTTCCCGCAGGCCCGCGCGCACCGTGCCGGGGGACATCCCGGTCGCCTCGGCCACGCGGCTAATCCCGCCCCGCCCCGCCGCCCGCGCTTCGGTGGCCGCCCACACGCGACGCGTCCGCTCGTCCAGCAACGGCCGCAACGCGTCGAATTTCCTCTTGCTGCCTTCCGCCCCGCCGCTCACGTTGTCCCCACAGCAAGCCCCGAAACAAATTGCCGCCTTTATGATTGTGACATACCGCGAGTGAACCGCTACGGCTTCCAGCCCGGGCCGTGCGCGTAGCGAGCGCCGCACGTCCTGACGCACCCTAGGAGCACCGCAGACGCATGCCCATACCGACGCTAGGTCATGATTCCGATTCGGCATGCACTGCGACTCTTTCTAGATCACCGTGGAGTCCGGCTTCACAACGCAGAATCAGCCAATTTATTTCGGCGAGACTCCTTAGCGCTGAAGTTCGCATCGCAGACCTGCTCGCGGCAGCGGAACGGCATGGACTTGCGCTTTGCGCTCGTGTTTACGTTCAGCGAACCGCAACGCGGGCAGCAGACCCCTCCGGGCCAGCGCCGCGGCACGATCCAGGCCTCTGCCGTAGCGTCATCCGGAAACATCTCGAAGAATTCCGAAACCGAAAGCCCCTTTCGATAGTGCTTTCCCGGCCCCTTCTTAGCAACTTCCATATCAACCTCTTACATAACTATTCTACAGGAAATTCCCGAATCTGTCAACCCCTGTTTCGGGAGTTTCGTATGTAATCCCCCTCTGAATGCGTCCAGATGACGCGTCACGATGTGGCATCGAGTCCCGCCCGCACTCTACTCGGGTGGGGAAACGAAGAGAACCCACGAGCCAATGGCCAAACGGCAACTCCTTGTACAACGGAATCATCCATATTGAGGTTAGTTCTTATATGGGATTCCAGACCGCTAATATGGTGCTCCGCGAAACAGGGCACTGCCCAGAACCACAATGAGCCGCGGCACGTTTCCGATTACGCTCGTCCGCCTGGGCGGGATCGAAGCGCTGGATCTCGTCCGCGCAAACGTAGCGCGCCGAACCGTTGGGAACCTAGGTTACTTGCGGACCGTGATCTTTGGGGGCTCGAGCGACTGCATGGGCTCGAAAAGTCCGAACGCCGCGACGGCCGTGGCGGATGCGATCGCGATGTACTGTTTGCCATCAACTGCGTAGATGATCGGCGACGCGTGCAGATTTTCGCCGAGGTTGAAGTTCCACAGATGGCGCCCCGTCTTCGCTTCCAAGGCAATCAAGTGGCCGGAGTCGTCGCCGGAGAACAGTACGCCGGTTGCTGTCGAAACTGTTCCGGACCACATGCCGCCGATTCCCGTCATGGGGTATTCCCACACCCGCTGGCCGCTCTCGGGATCGATGGCGCGCAGCACCACCTGCCCGCCCTCAAAGGTGGCCCCACCACCCGCAAAGTTGACCATGGGAACCGGCTCTTGCTCCGAGAGCGTGAACCAGCCGCACTGTTCGAGCGTGAGAACGTAAAGCAGGCCAGTGCCGGGATGATAGGTCTGGCCCATCCAATTGGTCGCTCCCTTCACGCTCGGGCACACCCAGTTGCCTTCGACAGTGGGATCCATGCCTGGCACGAGTATGGGGCGGCCGTTGCGGTCGATGCCCGTCGCCCAGTTCAGGTTATCGACCAGCTTCGTCGCTCGCAGGAACTCGCCCGTCTCCCGGTCCAGGACGTAGAAGAAACCGTTGCGGTTGGCGTGCAGCACGACCTTGCGCGGGGCCCCGTTCCACTCCAGGTCTACCAGCATCGGCCAACTCTGCGCGTCCCAGTCATGCGAGTCGTTGGGCGTGAACTGGAAGTGCCACTTCAGGGTTCCAGTCGCTAGGTCGAGCGCGAGCAGCGAGCAGGTATAGAGGTTGTCTCCTTTGCGCACCTCCGTGATGAAATCGGGCCACGGGTTCCCGGTCGGCCAGAAGAGCGTCTCGGTCTCGGGATCGTATGTCCCCGATAGCCAGGCCGCACCGCCACCCCATTCGAGCCATCCACCCTCACCCCAGGTTTCTGCGCCGGGTTCGCCCTTCGCCGGAATGGTGTAACGACGCCAGATCTCCTCGCCCGTCTCGGCCGACAGGGCGGCGATGAATCCGCGCACGCCGCTGTCACCCCCAGTGCTTCCGACGATCACCTTGTCCTGGACGACCAGCGGCGCGGCCGTCCCGGTGACGCCATCCTCGACGTCAGCGTACTGCTTGCGGAAGATCACGCCGCCACTGCGCCTGTCGAGCGCTGTCAGGTGGTTGTCGGTGGTGACGAAATAGATCCAGTCGCCGAGGATCGCTGCGCCGCGGTTGGGCGCCTGTCGCTCGGCGAGCGAATCGACATAGCTCCAGACCAGCCTTCCGCTGCGGGCGTCGAGCGCGTAGACGGCGTTCGTATTCGTGATGTAGAGCACCCCGTCATGCACGATCGGAGTGGACTGCAAGGTCTTGGCGTTCGGCACCCGGTATACCCACTTTGCAGTGAGGGACCCGGCGTTCTCCGGCGTAATCTGGGCTAGCGGACTGTGCCGCCATCCGCCATAACTGCCGGCGTATGTCAACCAATCCCGGCCGGGACCCTCAAGGATTTCGTCCGAGGACACTTGAGACGAGGCGAGGGCTGCGAAGACAAGTAGGAGTAGAGGAACAAAGGATTTCAATGTGGCCCTCCGGGGTCTTGCCGCAGGCTCTGCCGGGAGAGGAATGCGAACAGGTTCGTCAGCTCCTTCTCGGAGAGATCTGTGCCGTAATCGGACGGCATGGGAGAGGATTCCCCGATTTCAATCGTACGCACGTCCTGCATCTGGATCAGGTGGAGCGCTCTGCGGAAATCGATCACCTGCAGCGAATAGCTGTCGCGGTTCCGCGCGACCCCTTGAATCACTGTGCCGTCCCTGAGCTGCACTGTGACCCCCTCGCTGCCGAGCCGGTGGGCTTCGATTGAGGGTTTCAGGACGGCTTCACGGATCAGCGCCACGGGCAGGCGGTCTCCGACATTCGTCAGGTCGGGAGCGATCAGCCCACCACGTCCGTGGATCGCATGACAGCCGGAACAACCGGCTTTCTCGCTCCAAAACAGCGTGGCGCCAGCGGCTGCCTCGCCAGGGGCGGGGTTCGCCGCCGCGGGCCCAATCAGCACATGGACAAACGCCACGAGGCTCCACGTCTCCTCCTCGGATAGCGCAGTGGGCGGCATGCCGGCGCCGGGCACGCCGTCTCGGACGATGTTGAAGACCCCCTCGTCCGACAGCACGTGCCAGTTCGGCCGCTTGACCAAGTTAGGGCCTCGCCCGCCGCTCCCGTCGGGGCCGTGACAAGCCGCGCAGGACTGAAGGAAAAGCTCCCGTCCTCGCTCGATGGCCTCTGGGTTTCCGAGCGCGGGGTGGCTCGAATCCTTCTTGTAGCCCCCCTGCTGGGCCCCCAGTGGAAGCGTCATCATCAACGCCAGAAGGAACGGCCGCATGAAGTCTCCATCATATAGGAGGGCTGCCGACGCTGAGATTCGAGCCCGTCGAACCAGCCCCGACTTCCGGCAGCTGGGGGCCGAGTGCGATGACCCCCCACCCTACTACGATGCCGCGAACGAACCGCCAAACCTACTCGCCCGCGATGACGCTGGCGGCATTTGCGACGACGTGTCCCGCGCCGATGGCCTAGATCCAACCAACGACCGCTTCAGCTTCAAGGCGGCTTGGGGCGGCGACGGCGAACCAGATTTCCTGTTAGCCGCGAAAATGTGGTCGTGGATCGGATTGCGGATCACAGGCAATGTGCAGTTCCAGACGGATGAGCAGTCCGAGCGCGCAGCCTGTTCCGCCGTCGAGCCCTCGGCGCTAGGTTTCCGCGACGTCGGCGACCAAGCTGGAGGGCGCATCGGACCCCGGGCTTGGACCGCGGACTCTCCCAATGAGGCCACGCAATGAAGAACGCGGTCGCATTCCATCAACGTCAAGCCGGACGTAAAAACTAGATCCGCAGAGGCAAGCGTCTCTGGGGCATCGTCTCCACGGCCCTAATCGAACAACCACGCCAGGACAACGCTTGACTCTGCCTAGAGATTCACCGATCGCCCCTCTGTTCCTCGAGCAGCCCCTTCGAGGCGCCCTCGGGCAAGGACGGAGTCATACACGGATACAGATTGGGCCGGTTGGGCGTGCCGAGGCGCACCTTCCCGGCTCTGGCGTGGCGCACCAGTTCGGGATGCGCGGCAGTCCCAGGCATGCGCATAGGCAGACGTAGCTCCGCCATGACTTTGGCACGATCCGTGACCAAGATCTCCTCGCCGCCGCGAACCATCCTGAGATGCTCACTCAGGCGGCGCTTCAACTCTCGAATGCTGACCGTGATCATGGCTGCCAGCGTAGCCTGCTGTAGCTACAAAGACAACCACGAGAAGATCTGTCAGTCTCATCGTGGGAAAACGATCTTTTGTCCGGGTAGCGCCTCCAATTCCTTCCCCCACTCTACCGGCTCCAGACACTGTCTGAGGCCTGCGGGGAACCAGAAACGGCCTGCCTGTCCAGGTCGGCCCCGATTCCCGGAGCGCCTACCCAACAAGAGTTTTCCAACGAGCGAACGAGCTACGCGCACTTGCTGGGGACGCAGTTCGGGGGTATTCTGGCATCGTTCCAGCTTTGCCGCCGCTTCGGGGGGTGCCTGCACATCGAAATGAGGGCAAGGGTTGAACAGTAGGAGGTTCCATGAAACGCGTAACGCGCAGAGACGCTGTCGGCACCGCCTTGGCCGGACTCGCCATCCGCGCGAACTCCGCGTCCCCCAACGACCAGATCGGCGTGTCGGTGATCGGCGTCGGAGGTATGGGCCATGGGCACGTCAGGCGCATCCTGACGCGCGAGGATGTCCGGATCGTGTCGATCTGCGATGTCGACCAAGCCAATGCCGAGCGCGCCGGTCAGACTGTCAACAGCGAGCGCGGAAACACGCCGAAGCTGGTGGAGGATTTCCGCCAAGTCCTGGAAGACAAGACCGTCGAGGCCGTCGTCGTCGCGACGCCGCACCACTGGCACGCGCCCATCGCGGTCCGCGCCTTGCAGGCCGGCAAGGACGTCTATCTCGAGAAGCCCGCGAGCCATGTCTTTCGGGAGGGCCGGCTCTTGGTCGAGGCGGCGAAGAAGTACGGCCGGATCCTGCAGCACGGCACGCAGATGCGGTCGAGCGAGGTGACCAAAACGGCCGATGCGCTACTCAAACAGGGGATCATCGGCGAGGTGAAGATGTCGAAGGCGTGGAATTGTCAGCGTCACACCCACAAGCAGCCTGTCAAGAACGCGCCCGTCCCACCCGGCGTCGACTACGACATGTGGGTCGGTCCCGCCCCGTTCGACGGCAAGTTCAACCCCAACCGCTACAACCGCAACTGGAACTGGTACAGGGCCTTCGGGAACGGCGACATCGGTGGGGATGGCCCGCACGATATCGATCTCGCCCGCTGGGGCCTGGGCGTCGAGACGCACCCGATTCGCATCACGGCGCACGGGAGCCGGATCGACCTAAGCGGCGAGCGCGAGTTCCCGGACAACATGATGGTGGCGTACCAGTACGAGGAAGACAAAGTCCTGCTCTATGAAGAGCGTGGCTGGACACCGTACGGCCTGCACGGGTTCGACAGCGGAAATGCGTTCTACGGCACCGAGGGCTATATGATCTTCTCGAGGCGCGGGTACTTCCAGGTCTACCGCGGCAAAGAGGAAGAAAAAGGGCCGCGCATGGCCGACGGCCCCGGGGGCCACCCGGAACACATGCACAACTTCCTTGACTGCATTCGCAGCCGCAAGCAGCCCGTCGCTAACGCCGAGGTCGCGCACCTTTCATGCGGGCTTGTGCATCTGGGCGAAATCGCCTACCGGGTTGGACGCGTCCTGCACTTCGACCCGCAAAGTGAGGTGTTTGTCGACGATCCGGAAGCCGACGAGCTGCTGACAAAGGAGTACCGTGAGCCCTGGACCATGCCGGACCCGATATAGGCCGCTCGGCTATCGTGCGCGTCGCAGCCGAAGCATTGCATCGGGCCGCACTTCGTTCGACATCGACGCTGCCTTCGACGCCAGTTTGTCCGGTTCCCGGAAATCGCGGGATTCTACGGCTGAGCCTTCGGGCGGCGCCCAGCCGCCGCGGGATCGGTGAAGCGCGCTCTTGCGCCGCCTGGTCCCACGCCGCGGAGCCGCAGCGTCAAGCGGCCGGACGCCGCCTCTCCATCGCCGCAAAGAACCGCATCGCTTGCTCCTGCGCCCAGAAACGAGGCCTGCCGCTGGCGAGGAATGCGACATGGCCGCCGTGCTCCACATCGAGTAACTGGATCCAGGGATTGGCGCGCAAGGCGGGCAGATCGATGGCCTCGAAGGGAATGAACGGATCGTCCCGCGCCTGAATGAGGAGGGCCGGGACGTGGATGTTCCCGAGGAACCGCGCAGCCGAGCAGCGCCGGTAATAGTCCGCAGCGTTCCGGAAACCGAATGCTGGGGCCGTGACGACTTCGTCAAACTGCCAGATCGAGTCCACGCGCCCAAGGTCCGGCTCGGGAAAGATGTGCGGCATCGCCGTGCTTTTCCGCCGAATCGTGGTCCGCAACTGGCGCAGGAAGCGGAGTTCGTAGACAGCGTTGCGGGCGCGCCCGATGTTCCGCGAGCAGAGATCGAGTCGGATAGGCGGTGACACGGCGCACATGGCCCGCACATGCTCGGGTGGCCGCGCACCCCACTCGCCGGCCAGCTTGAGCGCCATGTTGCCGCCCATCGAATACCCCAGCAGATACAGCGGACGCGGAGCGAGCGCCTCGACGACATGCCGCAGGTCGACAGTCAGACCGGAATGGTAGAGAGTCCGGCACAGATGCTCGGTGCCGCCGCAGTTGCGAACGTTCAAACGCACGACATCGAAGCCGCTTTCCAAAGCGCTCCGGGCGCTGGACAGCATATACGGCGCCCGGTCGCAGGCGGTCAGCCCGTGGACCGCAACAACCGTGGGTCGCTCCCGCGCCGGCCGGCTCCCAGGTTGGAGGTTCAGCCTCGCCAGCACCTGGGTGTCGGGTTCTGGCTCAAAGTAGCGGGATTCCGTGGGAAAGCGCGTCTGGTCGAGACGGCGCGGCCAATAGTGCGCCGCAACCGTCTGCAGGTCACCCTGGCGGAGCAAGGGCCGGTAGGGAACCCGCCATTCCGTCCTGAGAAAGAGGTCCGCCGGAGGTTCCGCGCGGGACGACGACGGGACAACGTCAGCGGGAAGCACCAGGACGCTCGGCCAGCAACTCGGTCAATTCTTTGCGCAGCATGGTCTCCTGGTTCGACCAGAACTCCTGATCCCGGCCCGCGTGCTCGCGGCGGATGATCCCATCGCGGTCCACGAGCATCATGTACGGCACATAGGCGCGCGCCATCACGGACAGATCCGCGAAGCGCATCCAGTCGGAACGGCTTGAAACGCCGATTGGGAATTCCACCCTGTGCGTCGACTGGAAGCGGCTGATGGTTCCAGGCGCGCTCGGATTCACGGCCATCCCGAGGATCTCCAGTCCTTGACCGGAGAGTTCCCGGTAGATCGGCGCCAGCATCTCGCAAGCCTCCTGGCAGTGGGGGCAATCGGTCGAGATCCACAGCACCGCGACCACCTTCCCCTTCAGAGAGGCGAGGGAAACCGTATCGCCGCCGGTCGTCTTGAGCTTGAGCGATGGGGCCTCGCGCGGCACAGTGCCGGCCGTCGCGGCGAGCACGAAACCCAGAGCCAGCAGGGTGCAGCGAAAGCCTCGCATGGTCGGAATCCGCATGGCTGAAACCCGTAGCTCGCAATGTATCACACCCAACCGGAGGCCCTGCGCGGAGGAGCGCATCGCGGGGAAGTGGCTCGCTGGAGGCCGAGGTCGGGCGCTTGGCGCCATGTCTCGACCCAGCGCGTCGCGTCGATGGCGCGGCGTCGGGAGGGGGACTGCCCGCTCGGTCGTTTGCGGTTGGCGCCGCCAGCTTTCCCGGCCGCGCGCCCTGGAGTAGCCAATCGGCCGCACCGGGGAGCTTGCGGTCAGCGCGCAATCACCGATTCCGCGTACAGCAACTCCCCGGTCAGGCCGTCGTAGTACTGGAACACGGCCTGGGGATTCTCATAGGCCACCCAGCGGTCTCCGCTTTCCAGCGGGTTGTTGAACACGTTGTTGACCTGCACGACGCAATAGATCGGGCGCCTGCGCCACTCGTTCGGCGTCTCGTTGACGATGAAGCTCGACCAGCGGATCTCGGTCTTCCGCCCGAACGAATCGTACGCTCCCGACTTCGGGCGGTCGCCTTCCGAGCGAAGCGGGTGGTTCGTCGAATTATGCGGCCCCGACGCGAACTCCCACACACGGTCGGTAACCTTGATCGCGAAGCTGTTGTGCAAATCCCCGGTCAGCACGAAGACCGGTTTGCCGAGCCGGTCCCAGAACTCGATCAGGTCCTCGCGCTCCCACAGAAACGCAGTCCAGGCATCGTCCTTGTTGGTCTCCGAAATGTTGGCTGTGCCCGTGCCGCCCACGTGGGAAATCGAGAAGTTGACGGACGAAACAATGAAGAAGAAGGCCGCGTCCGAAGCCTGCATCGTCTCCTTGAGCCAAGCCTTCTGCGCTTCGCCCAGCATAGTGCGGCCGCGTTTGCCGCGATCCTTCGTGTCGTGCATCATGCGGTAGGAACGCGTGTCGACGAACAGGAACTCGGCGTTCGAAACCCGCATCGAGAAGTAGGAGCGGCGGCCAACCGAATAGACCGGGTCGCCCGTCTCGACCGCGGAGGGCCGGATCCGGAGCCGGTTGGCGTCCAAGACCTCGACCACTTCGTAGACCTTGGAGTTCGGGTCGCCGCCCTCGTCGTCGGCATCGCTGCCATCCGGATTCGGGCCCAACAGCATTACGCCCCAGTTGGGCGTGCCCCAGTGCACGTGAAGCGTGGACTCGGTGTCCAGTTCGGTGAAGTCGGCTTCCGGATCGGTCAGCACGTCGCTTCCGGCTTCGAGTTGCGCCCGGCCGTAGACGATGGGCGGCGTTTCCGGCATGGGGTTGCTCCAGCCGAGGTAGTCGTACCAGGCCCGCGTGCCGACATCGCGGAAGACCGCCCGGCGGTTGCGTCGACCCACCTCACCCGCGCCGTAGACGTCGTTGAGTAATTCGTGGTCGTCGAACGTGTAGTAGGAGGGTACGCTGCGGTGCCAAGCCCTCAGGTTCGCTCCCTTGTTGTAGAAGTCCTTGTAGTTCTCCCAGACGCCCGTGATGGCCGGCATCAGCGAGACGATGCGCGGCGGCGGCGCCTCGCCGATGCCGGTCTGTTCCCGCCACTCCTCGGCGCTGTACTGCCGGGTCTCGTTCTCGTACAACCAATCACCGTTGAGAATCGCAAAATCGATCCCGCTCTTGCTCGTCCCGCTGACCAGCTCGCGCAGCATCGTGCCGTGCGTCAACAGCGCGGCGCCGACCGCGCTGCCGTTCGGGTTCTGGTTGTTGCCGCAGGCGAACTCGAAGCGGAAGTTGAAGCGGCCGTCCGGATTGTGCTCATCCGGCAGGGCGGCCCCGTCTGGCAGCGTATGAAACGATCCGGAGCGCTCCTCGTCTCCGGTGGGAGAGTCCCCCAACCCGATCTCGTAGAAGTACTTGGCTCCAGGCTCGAGGCCGTCGATCAGCACCCAGCCCGTGTTGTCGTCTTCCAGAGCAGTCGCGCCCACAGCCCGAGCAGTCAGCTCCTCACCTTCCGTGCCGTAGAAGACCGTGAATGCAGCGGGTCGCGAGGTGCGAGCCCAGACGCCGATGTGGCTGGACCCCACCCGGCCCAAAACCGGCCCGTGCGTGATGGCGGGCGCCGAGGAGTCCGCTGGCCCCCCTCCTGGGCCGCAGCCCCAGGGCAGCATCCAGACAACAAGACCGAGAACCGTGAGCCCACGCATCGCACCGAAAGAGTAGCAGAACCCGACTGGCTTCAGAGGGATGCGTCGAGTGCTCCGGCGGCCTCGCGCGCGCCCAGAGCGTACCGCCCGACAGCCAGATCGCGCACGATCTCCTCATCGCCCGCGAGGAAGTCGTACTGCGGGAGCGCGGCGGGCCGCTCCCAGCGCAACGCGGCGAACTGCGACCCGTCCGGCCGTCCTCGGTAAGCCCCGACTCGAAAGAAGACCAGGAGGAGCGGCTTCTTTCCGGAATAGGCGTAATCATAGCGCACCAACTCCGTCGCCTCGGACGCCTCGATGCCGAGTTCTTCCCGCAGTTCGCGCAACAGCGCGTCGAGGGGGGCTTCGCCGTCCTCCACCTTGCCCCCCGGGAACTCCCACTTTCCGGCATGCGTCTGGTCGTCGCGGCGACGGCAGATCAGCAGTTCTCCACCGCGTTCGATCAACGCCACGGCAACGGTTGTCATGCGCTCTCCGCCACGGCTTGCGCATCGAGGCTCCGCCAGCAGTACCAGCTGGCGATGCTGGCGTAGGGCCTCCACGGCTTGGCCAACTCGACGACTTCGCGCCTGCCAGGCAACTGCTGCAATCCATGGAAGTTCCTCAGCGCCTGCCGAACACCCAGATCGTCATACGGCAAGACGTCCGGACGCCCGAGCGAGAAGATCAGGAACATCTGCGACGTCCAAACTCCGATCCCCTTCAGGCGCGTCAGTTGCTCAATGACCTCGTCATCGCTCCGGCTGTCCGTGGCGCCCAGGTCCAAGTCCCCGCGCAGGACCGCATCCGCCAAACCCAACAGGTACGACGCTTTCCGTTGGGAGTATCCAGCCGCCCGCAAAGCGTCTTCGCCGCAGTCCCGGACGGCTTCGGCGCACAGCTCGCTCGGAGTGATCCGCTGCTCCAGGCGCCGCAGGATCGCACGGGCAGCGAGCGAGGAGATCTGTTGCGACGTAATCGAGCGCACCAACATCCGAAAGCCATCCCGCTCCAGGCGCAAGCTGCACGGTCCCAGGCGGCGGATGAGTCGCCGCATGTGCGGACAGGCCGCTTGCAAGTGGCGCTCGGCCCGGCCGAGCATGTGCGAATCGGGGCTCATGTCTCTTCCCGCACAGAGACCTTGAGATCACACAGGCGGTACGCGAGCAGCAGCGCGCCGACAGCGGGATCGTGAGCGGGACGGCCCACCTGCAGACCCTCGGACCGCACCCGGGCCACGAAGGCATTCCGGACTTGGCGGCTGTCGAAGACGCCGCCGCAGGCGTAGACCGTCAGGCCGCGCGGGTTCGGGGGCAGGGAGCGCGCCGCGCGCCCCGCCAGTGCCCCCAGCGTCTCCCCAGCTTCCGACAGCACGCGTCGGGCGGCTGGGTCGCCCTCGCCGGCGACGCGGTCGACGCGGGGCGCCAAGCGGGCGATCCTGTCCCGCGGCCAATCCGGCGTGTAGAAGAGATGCAGGGCTTCGTTCGCCGTCGTCGTCGCAGTCGCTTCGAGCAGGGCGCCACGCAGGGCCGTCTCCGGGCCCCAGCCCTCCTCGGCCGCCAGGGCCCTTCGTAAAGCGCGCCTCACAATGTCGAGGGCCCCGCCCTCGTCTCCAAAGAGGTAGCCCCACCCACCGCAGCGCGCCTGGTTCCCGTCTCGGTCTCGCGCGAGGGCGATAGAGCCCGTGCCCGCGCTCACGACAATCCCGGGCCCTCCCCCAGTCGCGCCCGCCAGGGCCACTTCCGCGTCGTTGGTCACCTCGACCGCGCCAGTGGGCGTGATCTCGACCAGGATGTCGCGCTTGTCCGCCGGGCCTCCGCTCATGCCGTAGCAGGCCGCCTCGAATGCCGTACCGTCGGCCAGTCCGGCGGCGCGCAGGGCGTCGCGCAACAGCGCGCTCGCGGTCCGTCGAAGCTTGGCCGCACCGGCGCCGGCTCCCGCGTGGTTGCAGGGCCCGCCGGACACGCGCGCGAGGATCTTCCCAGCGGCGTCCCCGACCACGGCCCGCGTCGAGGACTGCCCGCCGTCCACTCCGAGAAACAATCGCCGCGCCCGGGACATCGGCTAACGCCCGAGCGCTCGCCGATGGCAGTGGTGCATCAGCAGCCGCCATTCCAGCCGCTGTAGTTCGGCCAGCTCGTCCGGACCCGCGCCCGCCGGGCTCGCCGCAGCGCAACGATCGACGAACGCAAACGGATCCCACGGCGCCTGGGTCTCACGCTCCAACGCCGCGAACACCGTGTGTTCGCCGGTGCGACGGAACCAGTATTTCGAGTTGCTCCAGTCGCCCTCCTGGCGGTGCATGATGCCATGCCAATAGCTGCCGGAAGATGTCTTGATCCGCTGCGAGATCCGGTGCGACTCGTCCAGGGCGGAGAAGTACAGATACAGCCCGGAATGGACGCAAAGGGCGTCGTCTCGGGACGCGATCGCCCCGCCCTCGAACAGATCCTCCGTGGCCATCGAACGCAGGGCGTCCAGTTGCGGGCACGCCAACGGCCCGGTCGGAACCAGCGGCATCAGGCGTGCGCCGCCGTCCACCGCTTCGAGCAAGGACTGGATCGGCGGTGCGAATGCGAGCGGGCTCATGGCCATGGCGGATACCAAGGTACCGGCTGCGCGAGCTCCCGGTCAACGTGGCGCGCGGACCGTCGCTACCCCACGACCGGAATCGCCCGACCCGAAGCCGGCGGCAGGATCGTGACCACCGCCAGCAGGATCGACAGAGCGATCATGATCGCGACCGCAAGCCAAGCGACCAAGTTGTACAGCGGACCGTTCGTCTGATCGTGCATCAGGTCCTGGCGGTTGACGAGCTTCACGATGAAAATCATCACGACGGGCAATAGAATGCCGTTGAGCACCTGGGAGACCAGGATCATGCGGACGGTGGGGAACTGCGGAATCAGGACCACTCCCGCGCCGAGCACGATCAGGAGCGTGTACATCCAGTAGAAGGTCGGAGCTTCGTCGAAATCGTGATCGACCCCGGACTCCAGGCCTAGCCCTTCGCACACCGTGTAGGCCGTCGACAACGGCAGGATGCTCGAGGCGAACAGCGACGAGAAGAGGAGGCCGCCCGCGAACAACACGTACGCATAGGGCCCCAGAGGCTGGAGAGCCTCGGCAGCCTCCGCGGCGCTGTGGATGGGCCGCGGACCGTTCTGCCAAATGGCGCCGGCGCAGGCCACGATGATGAAGAACGCGACCAGGGCCATCATGATGCAGCCCACGACGACTTCAATGCGCGTATCCCGGTACTGCTTGCTGTCGATGCCCTTTTCGACAATGGCGGCCTGCAAGTAGAACTGCATCCACGGCGCCACGGACGTGCCGACCAGTCCGATGATGACGGCGATATAGCTGCGGTCCGCCAACAGGACCGGCCGCAACGTGCTATTCAGCGCTGTCCCCCAGTCCGGTTCGACCAGGACGGCGGAAAGCACGTAGGCCACGTAGAACCCGCTCGCCGCCAGGAACACCTTCTCGACGCTCTGGTAGGTGCCCTTGACGACCAGGACCCACACCAGCAGAGCGCCGGCCGGAACGGACAGGTAGCGGCTCACCGGCAGCAATTCCATGGCTCCTGCTATGCCCGCGAAGTTGGCGGCGATGTTGGTGAAGTTGACGAGCAGCAGCAATCCCATGACAAGGACCGTCGTGCGCAACCCGAACTCCTCACGGATCAGATCGGAGAGCCCCTTGCCCGTGACCGCGCCCATGCGCGAGCACATCTCCTGGCTGACGATCAGCAGCAGCGTGATCGGAAGGAGCGTCCACAGAGGGACATACCCCCAGCGGGCGCCAGCCTCCGAATAGGTGAAAATCCCGCCCGCGTCGTTGTCGACCATGGCCGTGATGAAGCCAGGGCCCAGAACGGCGAGGAATGTCAGCAGCCTGCCGCGGACCCGCCTCAGCAGAGCCATCTACAGCCCCCGCTCGATCTCGGGACTGAGATAGGCGATCACATCGTCAGCCTTGATCGCCCCCTGCAGCCGGCCGGCTCGGTCCACGACTGGCAAGGCGTAGAGGTTGTACTTGTCGAACAGCTCGACCACCTCGTCTCGCTTCGCATCCATCTGGACCTTGACGGTCTCGCGGTAAGCGAGGGAGAGGACCGGATCGGCTGGCTTGGCCACGGCCAGCCGTCCGAGCGGCACCGCACCCGCCAAGACGCCGTCGTCCTCGACGAGGAAGACATGCGTCAGCCGTTTCAACAACGAGTGCTCCTGGCGCAAGTCGCGGACCACGTCCGCGACCGCCGCATCCGCAGGCTGCGAGAGGAACCGAGTACCCATCATGCCGGCGGCCGTATCATCCTCGTACTCAAGCAGTTCGGCGACCTCGACGGCGGGCTCCCGCTCCATGTCACGGACGATTTCTTCGCGGGCGTGCTCCTCGAGGTTGGCCAGGGCGTCAGCGGCTTCCGCAGGGTCCATCTCCTCGAGGATGTCCGCCGCCCGCTCGGAGTCCAGCGAGTGCAGGATGGATGTCTTGACCGTCGGCTTCACTTCTTCCAGCGTGTCGGCAGCCATCTCCTCGTCGAGAGTCTCGAACAGCGCCTCTCGCTCGTCGGAACCGAGATCCTCCACAATGTCCGCAAGGTCCGCCGGATGGAGCCGCTCGAGACGGTCGTGGGAAATCAGGAGTCGCAAACGCCTCAGGGGATCCGGCTCGACGATGTTGCAGGCTTCCCAAGGGATCGAGTTGGGCGGCATCTTCTCCTGGATCTCGCGGATGATCCGGTTCGGCAGAATGCCTTCGGTCAGGCGTCGGAATGCCCCTTGCAGACCGACCCCGACTTCGTGGACCCACAACTGTTCGTTGCCGTTGAGCGTAACGCGCAGGGCCAGGTCGTTCACCCGCACGACCTTGCGCCCATTGACATCGATGATCTGCTGGTCGAGTAGATCCTTGGTCAACAGCAGGTGATAGTCGTCTCCGTAGTAGGGCGTGAAGCTCTCGTCGGAAAGCTGGATGCCCTCGTCGCCGAACGCCCGGACCTGGTCCCAGCGCACGGCGAACTTGGTCCGACCGGACCCGAACAGGAACTGCGAGATGCGGCGGGGATGCTCCCTAGGGACGACGGCGGCTTCGCGAACTCGGCCGATCCGCGTACCTTGCGGGCCGATCAATCGCATGCCGGTCAACTCCGTCAGGTAGACCAGCCGCACGGGATCTGTCCGAGTCCTCTCCATGGCCGAAAGGCCGCAGGCGGAACGGCGGCGCTACGGCGGCGCCGTTCCGCCACGGCATCGCGCTGTCGCCTCGACTTCCAGGGTCGTCAAGCATTGTTGACGCGCTCTCCCCCTCTCTCTCCATCATGCCGAAGCGGACGGAGAGGCGCAAGCCCTGCCGGAGCGGAACCGTCCAAGCCGGCCTCGATCCGAAGCAGACGGTTGTACTTCGCGAGCCGCTCCGAGCGCGTCACGGAGCCAATCTTGATGCGCCCCGCCCCCGAGGCGACCGCCAAGTCGGCCAGAAAGCTGTCTTCGGTCTCGCCCGAGCGGGCCGAAACCACGGCCTCGAAGCCGGCCTCGCGAGCGCGGTCGACAACTTGCATTGTCTCGGTCAGGGTGCCGATCTGGTTCATCTTGACCAGAACGGCGTTGGCCGCCCGCTCCTCGATCGCACGCTCCAGCCTGGCGGGGTTCGTCGCCAACAGGTCGTCCCCGATGAACATGCAGCGCGGGCCTAGGACGCCGCAGGCCGCTCGCCAGCCGGCCCAATCGTCCTCGGCCAACGCGTCTTCAATCGCCACGATCGGAAACGCATCCATCCAGCGCTCGTACAGGGCGATCATCCCTTCGGACGTCAGCGCGCGACCCTCGCTGGCCAGGTGGTACTTTCCATCGCGATAGAAGTGCGTGGCGGCGACATCGATCGCGATCGACACGTGCTGTCCCGGCACAAAGCCAACCGCTTCGATCGCGCGCATCATGTACTCCAGCGCCTGCCTGTTGGAAGCCAGCCGAGGCCCCCAGCCGCCCTCGTCCGCGACACCCGTCAGAACGCGACCCTCGGCCGCCAGCAGGCGTCCCATGCAGCGGTGCAGCCGCACCGCCGCCTCAAGCCCATCTGCGAGGCTGCCGAACCCATGCGGAACCGCCAGAAAGTCCTGGAACTCGATCTGGCGTCCGGCGTGCAGTCCACCGGAGAGGATGTTGATCATGGGCAGCGGGACCCGAGCCCGGCGCTGTCCGGCGAGCGATCGCCACAGTGGAACCTGCTTGGAGATGGCGGCCGCGCGAGCCAAGGCGCAAGAGACGCCGAGCACCGCGTTGGCGCCGAGCCTCGACTTGGCGGGCGTTCCGTCCAACTCGATCATCAGGCGGTCGGCCCGGGCCTGATCCTCAGCAGGCAGACCGCGGAGCGCCTCCGCCAGCGGACCGTTGACGTTGGCCACGGCGGTAGCCACAGCCGCGCCCTCGTAGGCGCCGCCGGGCCCATCCCGCAGCTCCGTGGCCTCGTGCCGGCCCGTCGAGGCGCCTGAGGGGACCTGGGCGGCGGCGGCTGTCCCGTCCGAGAGAAGAACCTCGGCTTCCAGGGTCGGATTGCCGCGTGAGTCCAGGATCTGGAGTGCCCGCACGCCCTGGATGCGCACCGTCATGCACCCAGGCTAGCAGCGCGTGGGCTCGGGCCCAGGAGCCGGGTCGGACTGTCCGGCGACCGTGCTCCACGTGGCGGACTACTCTCTTTTCAGGTGTGCTTCACATCGATTACGATGAGGACAGCCATGCCGACAAGCAACCCTCTCAGCCGCCGCACGTTCGTGGCAGGCGCTGTCGCCGCCGGGGCGGCGCAGTCCCAGATCTCCGCCAAGAGCGCCGCCCGCGTGGTCGGTGCGAACGAACGGCTCCACGTGGGTGTGATCGGGGCCGGCGGCAACGCCAGGGGGCACATGCGGGCCCTCCAGAGGCTGGCCGACGACGACAACGTGGAAGTCGTCGCTGTATGCGATATCTACGACCCCCGCCGCGAAGCCGCCGCCGAATTTACGGGCGGCAAGCCGTACAAGGAGTATCGGCGGCTACTCGAACACCCAGGGCTGGACTATGTCACCATCTCCGTGCCGGAGCACTGGCACGCCCCCATCACCCTGGACGCAGCCGACTCCGGACTGCACATCTACGTCGAGAAGCCGCTGACGTACTCCATCGCGGAAGGGCTCGCGGTCGTGAACAAGGTCAAGCGCACCGGTGTCCTGCTGCAGTGCGGCATCCAGGGTATGTCGGACGACTCCTACGAGGCGGCCGCCGAACGCATCCGTGGCGGCGCGATCGGCGAGGTGGTCATGGCCCAGATCGACTACTCGCGCAACCACCGCGAGGCCTTCTGGCTGCAGACGCCGGACCCGGAAGCCAAGCCCGGGGTCAACCTGGACTGGAAGATGTTCCTCGGCAAGGCCAAGAAACGCTCCTGGGAACCGGATCGCTTCTTCTCTTGGCGCCGTTACTGGGATTACTCGGGCGGCATCGCGACCGATCTCTTCGTGCACCGTCTGGCGCGCATCGTCAAGGCTTGCGACCTGAAGACTCCGTCCCGCGTCGTCGCCACGGGTGGGACGTATTTCTTCAACCGGAACAGCGCCGAGGTTCCGGACACTTTCAATGCGTTGCTCGAATACCCGGAAGGCATCAACGTGCTGCTCGTTTCTTCCATGGCCAGCCAGACCCGTATCCGGCACCTCATCCGCGGGAATAAGGGAACGATCGAATTCACCCGCGAAGGCTTCACCCTTGAGCCCGAGGCCCTGTTCCGCGAGGAAGTCCAGCCACACCGCCACGCGAAGTCCGGGGGCGAGGACCTGGCGCTGCACCACCACAACCTGCACAATGCGATTCGGCTGGGAGAAGCCTTGAAGTGCGATGTCGAGCTGGGCTTCAACGTGTCTATGGCATGCCACATGACTGTCGAGTCCTTCCGCCGCAAGAAGTCGCTAGGCTGGGATCGCCGGCGCCGGCGGCTCATCAAGACCTGACGCCCCGCGACCCGCCTCCACGGAACACCACGGCACGACCAGGGGAATCCTCTGGTAGGATGTGGACATGAATTCCGACGCTGGACGGTCGATGGCGCCAACCGACGTGGGGGTTGGCGAAGACACCGTGCTGGGGCCTTCCCTACGCTTGGAAGGCGTGATCTCCGCCGAAGAGGCGGTGACGATCCGCGGCCGCCTCAAGGGCCGCGTCGAAGTTCCCGCGCACCTCGTTGTCGTTTCCTCGGGAGCCGATGTGGAAGCCGATATCAAGGCCTGCAGAATCTCCATTGCGGGCAAGGTGCGGGGCAACGTCCAGGGACTGGACCACGTCGAGTTGACCGAGACCGCCGACTTGGCGGGCCAATTGCAGACGCGCGAGATCCGCGTCGAGGACGGCGCCGTGTTCCGAGGACGGGTCGACATCGTCACGGACAAGCGGCCGCCCAAGGGATGATCCAGCGCGGCGGCCCAGCGCCGAGAGTGTGTCCGCTTCCGGTCAGGCCGGCCCAGCCTTGGCGGCCTCGATGCTCTTGACGACATCCAGGTAGTGAAGCACCACGCGGCGCACTGCGAAACCGGACCGCCGGACCGTCTCCACTGTGGGGCGGTTCATCGACGGCCCGAATCGGCGGCAGAGTGGCGTGCACGCGTGCAGCATCGCGTTGAACGGGAACCAGCGGCTGCCCGTGTGCTCGAACATGCGCAGGACGCCGCCGGGCCGCAGGACGCGGTGGATTTCCCGCAGGCCCTCGAGAGGCTCTGAGACCGAGCAGAACGTGCAGGACGTATAGACTTGCTCAAAGCTGCCGTCCGCGAAGGCGAGGTCGCGGGCATCCATCTGCTGGACTTCGATCACGCCGCGGTAGCGCGCGACCCGCGCCGCCGCGAGCGCCAGCATCCGTTCGCTGACGTCGATGGCGCAAACTGTCTGGCCGGGCGGAAAGAACTCGATGTCGAGGCCCGTGCCGAGCGCGAGGAACAGCACCCGCCCGGACATGCCCGAGAAGAGATCCCGCTTGTGCGGGGCCCAGCGCCGCTCCGTCGCGCGGGACGCGAGGGTCTCGTAGGCGGGCGCCGCACGGTTCCACGTCGCTCGATCTCTGCTACCCATCGCCCCTCGTCCTGCGCAGAAGCCAATCCATGGCCGCGGTGAAGCAGAAGGCGCCGGCTCCGCACTGGGCGCCCAGCGCCGCGAGGCCAGCCAGGCCGGCCCAGGGCTGCTGACTCGCAGCCATGCCGGCGGCCATCCCCGCAAGCATGCCGCCCAGCATCGTGACGAGCATCGGCTCGAGCACGCCCAGCATCGGGCTGACCGCAAGCCAACAGGGGACCGACAAGGCCATGCCTGCCAGCATGCCCACGGGCATCGAGGCCCAGAACGGCCAGCTCGCCGGAAGCGCAACTCCCACCGCGGCCGCGATCAAAGAGGACGAGATCGTGACGGCGAGGAAATCGCCCGCGACATACCCAGCGCGGGAGCCTGAAAGCGCCACGCGAACCGCCCTCCCCTCATTGCGCGGCGTCAAGGAATCGGGCCACCTTGGCCGGGTCCTTGACACCGGGACGCCGCTCGAGCAGCGAACTCGCATCCACGCCCCAGGGCCGCATCAGACGCACCGCCTCGGCGACGTTGCCGCCGTGCAGGCCGCCGGCAAGGACGATTTTGCCGTACCGCTTGGCCTCGACGGCCGCGGACCACGGGAAGGTCTCCCCCGTACCACCGTAGGCTGCACCGCGGGCCGTATCCAACAGGAACGCGTCGACCGCGAACCCGTCGAGGCCCGCGGCGTCGAATCCGTCCCCGACGCGCAGGGCCTTCCAGACTTCCACACCCGGCCCGAGCGCCCGGCGGACCGCCGCGCAGCGGTCGGGGTTTTCCGCGCCATGGAGCTGAACCACGCTGAGCCCGGCCTGCCGGACCGCCGCCGCAATCGCCTCAGGAGGCTCGTCGACAAACACGCCGACCCGCCTAACGGCAGCGGGCACCACCGCCAGAATCTGGGCCGCCTTCGCGGCCGTGACCGCGCGTGGACTAGGTGGATAGAAGATCATCCCGACCGCGTTCGCACCGGCGCGGACGGCCTGTTCCGCATCGCTGGGCCGAGCAATCCCGCAGACCTTGCGCAGGACCGGCTTCCATGTTACGGGCATCCGCTTCAGCGTACCAGCGCTCGAGAGCGGCCGAGGCTCGCACGGATCCTGTGCGGCAGGGGCCCGATTCGGCCGATCGCCTCTAGGCGCTCCAGATGGGCCAGGATCTGCCGAGCGGCAATCGGCCGAGCGGCGGGCGCCAGCTCTCCGTAGACCGGCTCAACCATCGCGTCGGGATCTCGCTGGCCCCGTTCCCAGGCTCCGAAGACCCGCTCCTCCCGCCAAAGCCGGTGCCGGCCCGCTTCCCGCAGCGCTTCCTCCGCGTCGGGGATCATCGAACCGTGACTCGGCAACAGAACGCGCGCCCCGAGCCCGGCGAGTTCTTCCAGGGAGTCGAGATACTCCGACATGCTCCCGTCGGGCGGATCGATCACGACGGTCCCGTACCCCGAGACCATGTCGCCGCACAGGAGCGTCGCCGTGCGTTCCTCGAAAAAGCAAAGATGGCCGCTCGCGTGCCCCGGCGTATGCAGCACGCGAATCCGCAACGGGAAGTCCCCGTGCAGCTCCACCCTTTCGCCGCCCGCGAAACGGCGCTCGACCGGGATTCCCTTCCCTGCAAGCTGGGCGGCCGTCGACGCATGCGCCGAAACCGGCACGTCGTA
This sequence comes from Bryobacterales bacterium, assembly GCA_965218615.1. GTDB lineage: Bacteria > Acidobacteriota > Terriglobia > Bryobacterales > UBA6623 > VXMF01. Next base: position 1,263,470 of record CBDCLH010000008.1, on the reverse strand, counting down.
GTGCCGACGGAGAGCCTCCGCACCCGCGACGTGGTCGTCATGGTGATGCGACAGCCAGATCCCGCGCAGGCGCCCGCCTCGAAGCCGGCACTCCGCGTCGACGATCTCTTGCAGGCGCTCCAATTCGTCCTCCCAGGGGGAGCCCGGATCGACCAGCACGAGATCGCGGCCTCCCAGCAGAAAGGCGTTGGTGTGCGTCGCGGGCGGCAAGGTCCGCGCCGCCAGCGGGACCACGCGCAGCGCCGGCCGGAACTCGATCGCGTGCGGGGAGTTCGGTTGGTGCGCCTGCGATTGCCAGAGCCGCTCCCGTCCAGCCTCGACACCGTGCTCGGCCAGGACGCGTAGCGTCGTCAGCGTAGGCTGCGCCAGCAGGACATCCCCGTGCTCCCAGCGCCGCAGCGCCTCGCGGACGTCGATCCACTCACCTGAGGACAACTCGCCCGGGATCACGTGCGGCTGCCGCGGCTCGTTGACGGTCCACTCGAGCAGATAGAAGGTCGCATCGAAACGGATCGGCGAGAGCGGCGGCGTCACCCATCGGCCGGCGAAGCTGAGCCGCGCCCGGTCGAGCACGAGCTCGTGGCGTCGCAGCCAACCCCCGAAATCCAACGAGTCCTCCAGCAGCAGACCCCGCGCCCGATTCAACTCCGCTGCCCCCGGGATTGGGCCGCGCGCCGCCAAAATCCCCGTCTCCTCGAACAGCTCGCGCAAAGCGCAGGCCGGATGGGCCGCCGGGGGGCCCGACGACAGGTAGGCATCCTCGCCGTGCAAGCCACCCTGCGTCTGGACCTCAGCGTCCCGCGGGTCCAGTCGACCCCCGGGAAACGCGTGCCAGCCGCCCATGAATCGCAGCGACTTCGCGCGGCGCACCCAGTAGATCTCGCACCCCCCCACGGCGCCGGCGCGGTACGGGATGACGCCGGCTGAGAGGCGAGGCCGGATCGGCTCGTGCCGACTCTGCGGCCGGGGATCGGAGGGCTCTGGCGGCCTGCCGGCGGACGGCAACCCTCACGGTATCACGCGCCAGGAGCGGGCGGCTCAGGCCAGCGCTTCCCGAATCAGCTTGCCGCCGTTGATCGTCGGGCGCTCGGAACGGCCGTTGTGAAAGTAGGTCAGGCTCAGGTGATTGAGGCCCAGCAGGTGCAGGATCGTGGCGTGGATGTCGTGCACGTGGTACGGCGATTCCTCCGCGCGGAGGCCGAGCTCGTCGGTGGCGCCAACGGTCTGGCCGCCCCGAATGCCACCGCCGGCCATCCAGATCGTGAAGCCCCACGGGTTGTGGTCGCGGCCATCGCCCTTTTCGTTGAACGGCGTCCGTCCGAACTCGCCGCCCCAAATCACCAGGGTCTCGTCCAGCATGCCCCGCAACTTCAGATCCGTAAGCAGGCCCGCGATCGGCTTGTCCGAGAAACCGCACCACTTGGTGTGGTTCTCCTCGATCTTCCGATGCGCGTCCCAGCCGCCGCAGTACGCCTGCACGAAGCGCACGCCCCGCTCGACGAGCCGCCGGGCCAGCAGCAGGTTCTTGCCGTAGATTGCGGTGCGTTCCTCATCCATGCCGTATAGCGTCTTGGTCGCCTCCGACTCCTGGCCGAGATCGACCGCCTCGGGAGCGTGCGCCTGCATGCGGTACGCCAACTCGTAGGATTGGAGGCGGGCGTCCAACTCGCTCTCCTGGGGGTGCTTCTCGGCGTGGTGGCGATTCAGCGCCGCCAGCAGGTCCAGCTTGCCGCGCTGCTGGCGGCGGCCCACCGCTTCCGGCGTTTCCAGGTTCAGGATCGGCGCGCCTTCCTGCTTAAAAAGGGTCCCCTGGTAGGACGCCGGGAGGAAACCGGCGCTCCAGTTCTTGGAGCCGCCGTTGACGCGCATCTCGTCGTTGAGGATGACGAAAGTCGGCAGATTGCGGTTGGCCGAGCCGAGCCCGTAGGTTACCCAAGCCCCCATGGACGGGCGGCCGGCGAGGATCGAGCCGGTGTTCATCTGGCAGACCGAGCCGACATGATTGAGGCCGTCCGCCTTGCAGGAACGGATCACGGCCAGATCGTCCACATGCCGGGCGACGTGCGGGTACCAGTCCGAAACCCACAGCCCGCTTTCCCCGTGGCGCGCCCACTGCCGTTGCGACGGCATCAACGTGTTGTGCGCAGTTCCGGGCATCGCCGTCAACGGCCTGCCGTAGGACTCCGGCATCGGCTGGCCCGCGTACTTGTCCAGCACCGGCTTGGGGTCGAACGTGTCGATGTGGCTCGGACCGCCTTCCATGAAGCACCAGATCACGGACTTCGCGGTGGGCCCGTGCTGAGGCTCCCTCGTGGCGAGCGGGTCGCTCGCGGCCAGACCGCTGTCCGCCTGCAGCGCTGCCAGCGCCAAGGCGCCGAGACCGCTGCCCGCCTGGGTCAGGAAGGCCCGACGGGACCGAACAGCCAGGGACTCGGAACTCGTCTCGCGCATCGCAGTCTCTCCCGGCTCAGATTTCCCTGGACTCAATTCCTATACACGAACTCATTGGAATTCAGCAGCATATGGCAGAAGTCCACGACGACTGCGGCCTCCTCGCGGCTCATGGATGCGGGGACCGCAGGCGGAGCCAGCAGCGTCGCACCAGCCGCCGCCCGCTCCGCAATCAGTTGCCGCTGAGTTTCCAAAAACGTCAGGACCGTGTCCTTCTCCCACGCGTCGGGAGCCCTGGAATAAGCCAACTCGAATGCTGTCTGGATCTGCCGGTCGCGGTCGCCTCCGGCTTGCTCCAAGACGCGTCCCGCGAACCCCTGGGCCCAGCCGAGAGTATGCTCGCTGTTGAGCAGGGCCAGCGCCTGGGGCGCCGTGGTGGTGGTGGTGCGTCGGGCGCAGGACTCGTGCGTGTCCGGCATGTCAAACGACTCCAGCATGGGGTAGCGCGAATTGCGGCGCACGAAGACGTACACGCTCCTGCGGTCTTGTTCATAGCGCTGCTCGGCCACATCCCACCCCCCGCGCGGCTCGGCTGCCCCGCGGGGAAGCGCCGGGTAGACGCTCGGTCCACCCACGCGGCCGTTCAGATTCCCCGACACGGCCAGCATCGAATCCCGAATCACTTCTCCTTCGAGGCGTTGGGGAGGGAACCGCCAAAGCAGCCTGTTGAGCGGGTCCACTTCAGCCGCCTCTTCGCGGTTGGCGGCGGACTGCTGGTAGGTGTCCGAGGTCATGATCAGGCGGTGCATCCGCTTCAGGCTCCAGCCCCGGCGCACGAACTCCTCCGCCAGCCAGTCGAGCAGGCCGGGGTGGGTCGGGCGTTCGCCCATCAACCCGAAATCGCTCGGCGTACGCACGATGCCCTGACCGAAGTGGTAATGCCACAAGCGGTTCGCCATCACCCTGGCCGTCAGCGGGTTCTCCGGGCCCGTCAGCCATTTCGCCAGCGCCGTCCGGCGGCCCGAGGAGCGCCCATCCGGCGCCGGAGCATACGCGGCCGGCTGCGGATCCAGCAGCGTCAGGTACCCGGGCTGGACTTCCTCCAGCGGCGCCGCGTAGTTGGCGAACGAAAGCACGTGGGTTGCCGGGGCCTCGGCGCCGAGTTCCCGGATCCCCATGCCGAGAGGCAGTTCCGAGGGCTTCAAGTGCGCGAACTTTTCCAACTCTTCCTGCAGCTCGCGGTAGCGCTCCTTGGCGTCGTCCTCCAAGGTCTTGGCCAGCGCCTCGTCGTTGTGGTAGCGCATCTGCCACATGTGCTGCTGGAAGAGCAGCCGCTCGTACATGGTGCGCTCGGCGGCCGGCTTGTTGAAGGCCGCCTGCGTCTCGGGGGACCTGCGGTTGACCTGGCTTTCGAATGCCTCGGCGCGCTTCTGCCCCAACAGGCCGTCCATCTCCGCCCGGATCTCCTGCGTCGCCGCCTGCCAAGCCGCCTCCCGGCGGCGGTGCTCCGCCAACTCGTCCTCGCTCAAGAGAAGGATCTCGTCGGCGGTGGCCACGTTGGTGAAGAAGGCCTGCAGCCGGTAGTAGTCCGCCTGCAGAATCGGGTCGAACTTGTGGTCATGGCACTTCGCGCAGCCGTAGGTCAGCCCCATGAACACCGACCCGACCGTGTCGGTGATATCGAGCAGCACCTCCTGGCGGCGCTGCATCAGCACGGCCGCGTTCGATTCGTCCGCGTAATGGCGGTTGAAGCCCGTCGCCAAGCGCGCTTCGACGCTGTCCGGCCACAGCTCGTCTCCGGCGATCTGTTCCTCGACGAAACGGTCGTATGGCTTGTCGGTATTGAAGGACTCGATGACGTAATCGCGGTAGCGCCAAGCGTTGGGGCGTGTCTCGTCGGACTTGAAGCCCTCGCTTTCGGCGTAGCGCGCCAAGTCGAGCCAATGGCGCGCCCAGCGCTCCCCGTAGCGCGGCGAAGCCAAGAGCCTTTCGACGACCCTCGCAAACGCATCGGGCGAATCGTCTTCGAGGAAGGCGCGAACCTCCGCGGGCGCCGGGGGCATCCCATGCAGATCGAACGCCGCCCGCCGGATCAAGCTGACCCTGTCGGCCCGCGGAGCCAGGGAGAGGCCACGCTCCCGCATGCGGCTGCTCACGAACGCGTCGATCGGGTTCCTCTCCGGCCCCTGCGGAACGTGCGGCGCGCCGACAGGTTGAAGCGCCCAATGGGAGCGCTGCTGCTGGGTGAAGGGCGACTCGTCCAGAGATTTGGCCGTCGCGCCGAACAGAACGGCGGCTCCCAGGCAGAAACCGAAAGAGCACCGCAGGAAACCGATCTTCGAAACCACGGGGAAGCGCTCTGGAGGGCGGCGCATTCGCAGACCTACCCGTTGACACTATTGCGTTCCGAGTTGGTCGTTGTCAAGCGATTCGTGGCGCGAGTTCCCGGATCCGATCCTGATGCCGGTCAACCCAAGGTTGAATCGACGGCCGGGCGGCGCGGATTGGGATCATCGAATAAAATGTCTATAATATAAAAATGACATATTAAGAATTCTGCGCTACGATACGGTTTATGGCGCGGGGATACGCTTCGGGCTTCAAAGCCACGATGACGGAGAACGGCAGACTCGTTGTCCCCGCTCCGGTGCGCAAGCTGCTGGGTCTCGAGGGCCGGCGGGCGGAGCTCTTGTTCCAGGTCCAAGGTCGCGAGGTCACGCTCAGCACGAAGAGGCGGGCGCTCCGACGGGCGCAAGAACGGCTCGCCGGACTCGCTCCGGCTCGAACCAAGCTCGTGTCGGAGCAGCTCATCGGGGACCGCCGGACGGAGGCCCGCGGGGAGTCCGGCGATGCGTAGAACGGCCCTAGACGCCTCCGCCATCCTCGCGGTCCTATTCCGGGAGCCCGGTGCGGACGTGGTCGAGGCCCATTTCGAGGAAGGCATCGTGTCGTCGGTGAATCTCTCCGAGGTTGCGGCGAAGCTGTCCGATTGCGGTCTGCAGAATGTGGAAGTACGCCAACTCCTCGCGGCGCTTGGCCTGGAAGTCCGCGCGTTTGACGAGGCGCTGGCCTTCGCGGCTGGGGCCCTGCGCGAAGTCACCCGCTCAAGTGGCCTGTCTCTCGGCGATCGGGCCTGTCTCGCCGTCGGCCTCGCCGAAGGGATTCCCGTAGTGACCGTGGACAGGAACTGGGCCGCTCTCTCCGCAAGGACGGGCGTCGAGGTTGTGGTTGCGCGATGAGGTCGGCGCTGGGTTGCTGAGCGCAACCCCAGAAAAGAGTCGCTCCGGGGTTGCGGCGGAGCCTCGAGGCAAGACAGCGCGAGGTTATCATAGGCGGTGATGTCCATGGCAGGGCGATCCGTTGCGCTTGTTCTGTGCGCCGCCGCTATGGCTTGGGCCGGCGACGAAGCGTTCAACGGACGCTGGATCATCGCACCGCTGGGCGAGAACAACGGGCGCGCTCTCTGGCTGGCGATCAGTGGGGCTGGGACGGACGCAGTCACCGGCGCCATGGTCGGCGGGGGCCCAGGCGGCCAACTCGATGTGATCCGCGATGCGCACATCGAGGACGGACAGCTTCATTTCCATCTCGAGTGGCGCACGGGCCGCGACCGCTCTCGGCTGGTCAAGACCCCGGTGACGGCGGCATTGGCCGATGGGCGGATCCACGGCGCGGCGCTACGCCCGCGAGGTCTGCTGCTGTGGGTCGGTGACTGGGCGCCGCCCCTGGCAGATCGGGACGACGGATCCTGGAGGGAGGGTCAGCCAGTGCTGCTGTTCGACGGGACCGCCCTCGACAACTGGAGCACGCTGCGAGACGCGAGAGAGGGCGGTTGGTACGCCGAGGACGGCGTCCTCAAGAACCGCAAGGGCGCCGATCTCTTGGTGACCCAAGGAGAGTACTGGAACTTTCTCCTGGAGGCCGAGTATCGCGTCCATCCCGGCATGAACGGAGGGATCGGGCTGCGCGGAGGCTACGAGATTCAGATCCTCGACGATTTCGGTCAGCCGGCCAGCGACCATGGCAACGGCGCGGTCGTGGAAGGATTCACGGCCATGGCGACGGACTGGCGCGAGGACCAGCCGAGCCCGATCACCTTGCAGGGGGATCACGGCGCCATTGAATTCCGCAAGATCGCGCTGACGCCGCTGGTGCAGTGAAACGGACCCTCGCCGCGGCGCTGGCGGCCGCCGCCCTCCTCGCTGCCCTCTACCTGCTGCCGATCCCGAGGCGGGGCCTCCTCGGTCCGGACGAGCCCCGCTACGCGTCCATCGCGCGGCACATGGCGGAGTCCGGCGACTGGGTCACGCCCACGCTTTGGGGGGAGCCCTGGTTCGAGAAGCCCGCGCTGTTGTTCTGGCTGGGCGGGCTGGGCCATGCCGTCGGCCTGGAGGCGTACACCCGGTTGCCCGTGGCCTTGTTGAGCCTCGGCTTTCTGGTCTTCTTCTACCGCAAGGTGCGAGGGGAGTTCGGAGAGCAGGTGGCGTTGCCGGCGACCTGTATCCTGTCCACGTCGGCGGGGTGGATCGCGTACAGCGACGCCGGAGTCTTCGATGCGCCGCTCGCCGTCTTCACCTCCGCAGCTCTGCTCTGCCTGCTGGCTTGGGTGAAGGATCCAGAGTCCGGAGCCGGGCGGCGATCCCTTTCCTGGTTCGGCGGCTTGCTCGCCCTGGGCGTGCTCAGCAAGGGCCTGGTGGCGCCGATCGCCGCGTTCTTCGCCATTTTCCCGATCCTCTGCAAACGTCCAAGCCGTGTTCTGGACTTGATGCACCCCAGAGCCCTGCTGCCCTTCGCCTTGGTCTGTCTGCCCTGGTACGCGGTGTGCTACGCGCGCAACGGGCGGATCTTTCTCGACGAGTTCCTCGTTCGACACCACTTCGAGCGGTTCTTCAGTTCCTCTTTGCAGCATGAGCAGCCCTGGTGGTTCTTTGGGGTCGTGCTGGTCGCGTTCCTGCTGCCGTGGTCGCCGCTGCTGTTCGGCCTGCGCCGGGACGACCTGCTCGGCGACATGCGCCTGCGGTTCCTGGGCTGCTGGGCCCTCGGCCCCCTGCTGCTGTTCTCCCTGTCGGTGAACAAGCTGCCCGCCTACATCCTGCCGGTCCTGCCTCCGCTCGCCATCCTGCTGGCGGCGCGGTGGGCGCGCAAGCCTCTCCGGTGGCTGCTCGCAGCTTCGGCGTCCACGCTCCTGCTGATCCCCCTGGCGGGCGCGTTGCTGCCGGGCGCCCTGGCGCACGGGATCACGCGAGCCTGGGCGGGCCTGGATCCGAATGCGGCCGCGGCTGGAAGTGTCTTGGGAATCCTGGGAGCGGTTGGGGCCGCCGCCGCGGCCCTGAAGCTACGCGGACCGCGGGCCTTGGTGGCGCCCGCGGCCATCGCAGCCCTGCTGCTGACGCAACTCAAGCTCGAGACCTATCCCGCCGCCAGCCGCTCGGCGGGTGTGCGGGAATTCTACCGGGAGAACCGCGAGCAGGCCAACCAAGCCTGCCTCGGGAGCCTGCGGCGCCAAACGTCGTACGGGCTCCGGCATTACAGCCGGAACCGCATTCCGCCGTGCGAGACGCAACCGCGCCAGACCCGGATCGAAGGCGACCCGCCCCGGATCGCCTCCGGCTCGACGCAGGGAACTAGCTGAGCTCCTCCATGGCCTCGTCGAGGGCGCTTTCCGGGGGACGCAGGCGGTCCTGGCCGAGCAGGGCGATCGGCGTGTCGTCGAGATTCAACAGATCGACAAAATTCGGCGTCTCGGTGTTGACATAGAGCACGCCGGTCAGGATCTGACCCTTCTCGGTCGCCACCTCGATTCGGTTCAGCGCCGCGAGGCGGTGCGTCGGATCGTATTCCTCCTCGAGCTTTTCGAGCCGCAGGATGGAACCGTCGTGCATCTCAACTTCGCGCACAGTGCCAGGCTCGAACTCGTCTTCCATATGGATCTCGTCGAAGTGCGGCACGAAACCGATCGACTGCAGCAGAATCCTGTTGTCGCGGACGTACTGGTAGCTCTTCGTCGAGCCCACGTGATCGTTGAACGTCACGCAGGGCGAGACCACATCCAACACCGCCGTGCCCTTGTGGCTCAGCGCCGCCTTCAGGACGGCCTGCAGCTGTTTCTTGTCTCCGGAGAAGGACCGGGCAACGAAGGTGGCGCCCATCTGGACCGCCAAGCCACAGGTGTCGATGGGCGGCAGTTGATTGGCGATGCCGGACTTGGCCGTCGAACCGAGGTTCGCCGTGGCCGAGAACTGGCCCTTCGTCAGGCCGTAGCAGCCGTTGTCCTCAATGATGTAGATGATCGGGACGTTGCGCCGCATCATGTGCACGAACTGGCCAAGTCCGATCGACGCCGTGTCGCCGTCGCCCGAGATGCCCAAAGCCAGGAGGTTCTTGTTGGCCAGGACCGCGCCCGTCGCCACCGCCGGCAGCCGCCCGTGCACGGTGTTGAAGCCATGCGACATACTCAAAAAGTAGGCTGGCGACTTCGACGAGCAGCCGATCCCGGAGAGCTTGATGACCTGAGTCGGGTCGATGCCCATCTCGAAGAAGCACTCGACGATGCGCTCGGAAATCGAGTTGTGACCGCAGCCGGCGCAAAGCGTCGTCTTTAGGCCGCGGTATGGTCCCAGGCCCAGGCCGATGCGGTTCGTCGCCGGGACCTTCTTGGGAGTTTTGGTCGCGATTCTCACAGCCTCTCCTGCTTCACGATGGAGTCCGTGATCGTGCGGGCGTCCATCGGCATGCCGCCGTAGTAGCGGACGCTCCGCAGGTGGTCGTGAATCGCGGGGAACTGTCGGCGCAGCAGCATCCGCAGTTGGCCGTCGCGGTTCTGCTCCACGACATAAACCCGCTCGTGCCGAGCGAGGAATTCTTCCGTGCGGGAGCTGAATGGATAACCCCGCACCCGGCAGTATCCCGTTTCGAAGCCGTACTGCTGGCGCAACTGGCTACGGCTCTCCCGGACGGCCTCGTGACTGGTGCCCGCCGCCACAAAGGCGACCTCGGCGTCCTGGTTGCGGTCGATGACCGGTTCCGGCAGCCACTGGCGCGCGCTGAGCATCTTCTTCCGGATGCGGTCCAGGTTTTCGATCCAGTCATCTTCGCGTTCACTGTAGTTGGCGTCCGCGTCATGGCCCGTGCCGCGCGCGAAATAGGCCGCTTGGGGATGCGGGTTGCCCGGCAAGGTGCGGTACGCGATGCCATCTCCCTCGACGTCCCGGTAGCGTCCCCAGTCCCCCTGGAGCTTCTCGATGTCCTCCTCGCTCAGAATCTTGCCGCGGTCCATCTCCCAGTCCGGATACTTGAACTTGTCGGCCGTCCAGTAATTCATGCCCAGGTCCAGATCGAGCATCACGAAGATGGGCGCCTGCATCCGGTCGGCCACGTCGAATGCCCGCGCTGTGAATTCGAAGCACTCTTCCGGAGTGGCCGGAATGAACATCGGATGGATCGTGTCGCCGTGCGACAGCGTGGCGACGGAAAGGAAGTCGCCCTGCGACGTGCGCGTCGGCAAGCCTGTCGACGGGCCCATGCGCTGCACGTCGATCAGCACGACGGGGATCTCCGCGAAATGCGCCAAGCCCACGAACTCGGACATCAGCGAGATGCCCGGCCCGGCCGTGGTGGTCATCGCGCGCGCGCCCGCCCAGCCGGCCCCGATCGCCATGCCGATCGACGACAACTCGTCCTCGGCCTGCACCACGGCGAACGTGGCCTTGCCCGTCTCCGGATCGATGCGGAAGCGCTTCAGGTAGCCCTGGGCCGCATCGGCCAGCGAGGAAGACGGGGTGATCGGGTACCAGGTGATGACGCTCACACCGCCAAACATCGCCCCCAGCGCCGCCGCCGCGTTGCCCTCGACGATGATCTTGCCCTCGTTCCCGTCCATCCGCTCGAAGCGGTACGGATCTTTCTTCTCGAGATGCTCCTGCGCCCAGTCGTAGCCCGCGACGGCGGCATTCCAATTCAACTCCGCGGCCTTCGGCTTGGTCGCGAACTGCTTGAAAATGGCGTTGTGGATCTCTTCCATCTCAACGCCCAACAGCGAGGCGAGCACACCGTCGTAGATGATGTTGCGCACCAGCTTGCGAAGCTTCGGTTGCGGGCAGACCGGGACGACGAGCTTGTCGAACGGCACCGGGTAGAAGTACAGATCCCGCCGCAGGTCCCGCAACCGCAGCGGTTCGTCGTACACCACGACGCTGCCGGCAGACAGGCTGTCGACATCGTCCCGCGCAGTCTGCGCGTTCATCGCGACCAGAACGTCGACTTGCTTCTTGCGACCGATGAAGCCGTACTTGCTGGCCCGCACGGTGTACCAAGTCGGCAGTCCGGCAATATTCGAAGGGAACAAATTCTTGCCGGAGACCGGGATCCCCATCTCGAACAGCGCCCGCAAAAGCACCAAGTTCGAGGACTGGCTGCCGGAACCGTTGACCGTCGCGACGTGGATGCTGAAATCGTTCACGATTTCGCGCGCGGATACAGGTAGGGCTCCGCTGATCGGAGTTACTTCAACACCTTGCATGGGAAGAACTTGCGCTGTTGCAGAGGGAGTGGGGCCGAGACGCGGCTTCGCACGATGGGCCTTCTTCAAGTATAGGGGCTTCAGGAGCTGGATGTCACATGCCTGTCACATCCAGATCCGCATGTTGACTGCCCTCAAGAGACCCTTCCAAGACGCTGCTTCCGGCCTAGGAAGGCATTGTCCCGCCCGACCGCCAGCGACGACGCGGGCGCGGTGGCAGTAGAATCGGACATGGGCAAGCCGCCGGCCGCCGCGCCCGGATCGACCGGCCGGTGAGTCTGGGTGCGCCCGTCCAGCCCGCGCATTGGGCCCCGCGCCAACCCGTAGCGGGAGCTACCCGCCATGCTGACTAACGCTCCGCCGCCAGCCACCCGCGACAGCTTGCCCGCGGACACCGCGCTGCGGCGCCGGTTGGAAGCCAGCTTCGCCCGCACCGCCGAAGCCTACGGCTTCCAGGAGGTCGCGACCCCCATCTTCGAGCGCGCGGATCTCTTCGCCGCGCGCTCCGGGCCGGAGATCAAGAACTCGTTGCTGACGTTCCATTGCGACCACGAGGAATACGCATTGCGCCCGGAGATGACGGCCCCGATCTGCCGCCTCGTTGCTTCGGGGGCGCTACACGACCGCCCGCGGCCTTACAAGTTGTTCTATGTGGCGCCATGCTTCCGCTATTGCCGTCCCCATTCCGGGCGTACGCGGGAGTTCGTCCAGGCCGGCATCGAACTGCTGGGCGAGGCGGGATCCTGGGCCGACGCCGAAGTCATCGCCGCCGCCTGCCGATTTCTGCGCAGCGTCGGGATCGAAGGCTACACGTTGAAGATCGGAACGGCCGGGATCTTCCGCGCCTTGCTGCCGGACGATCTGAGCGCCGACGAGCGCGCGGCGGTGATCGGTCATCTCGACCGCCTTGCCGGCATCGGCGAACGCTGCTCCGCGCTGGCCGAAAGGCCAGATCCACTACTGATGGAGCAGCTGCGCATGGACCGCCGCGACCTCGCCTCGCTGCAGGCGCAGGACGGCTACAAAGGCGAATTCGCCATCGCGGACCGGCTCGCTCCCGACTCCGGAGACTTGGCGCGGCGGTTGCCCCGCGAAGCCGCCGCGACGTTCCGCCACCTCTGGAACGTGGAAGGCTACCTCCCGGACGAGACGGCGGCGCTCTTGATCGAGGTGAGTCGGATCCGGGGCACACTCGACGAGGTCTCCGCGCGAGCCTGCGAGACGCTGAACAGCACCCGCGCCCGGGAGGCGCTCGACGACCTCATGCTGGTCGGCCGGCTACTGCAGCACTATGACATCGGCGCGTTCGAGGTTGTGCTCGGCATCGCCCGCGGGTTGACGTTCTACACGGGCACGGTCTTCGAGGTTGCAAGCGGAACCCGGAAACTCTGCGGGGGCGGACGCTACGACCGTCTGGTCGAGTTGTTCGGCGGTGAGGCGACGCCAGCGACCGGCTGCGCCCTGCGCTTCGACACGCTGCAAGAGTTGGCCCTTGAGGAGGACGGCGCAGGCGCGCCGCCGGGGATCGCGTTGATGCCAGCCACGCCGGACGACGAAGCGGAAGCCGTGCGGTTGGCCGAAGCGTTGCGCGACCTCGGCGTTACCGTCGGCGCTTCGGGTGCGCACGCGGCCGCCGTGCGCGGCGGCCGCGTGCGCCTGGCTGGCGGAGCGGAGATCGCCGCTGAAGCCTCTGCAGTGCTTCGAGCCATCGGGGAAGAGCACGGCATGTCCAGCGCCTCGAAGAGGAAGATCCCATGACTCCCGTCCGATTCGCCGTTCCCAAAGGCAGCTTGGAGACGAAGACGCGCACCTTCTTCGAGCGCGCCGGGATCAGCCCCCGAGGCTACGCCGACGGCAGCCGCGGGTACCGTCCAGACCTCGGCCTCGAAGGAGTCGAGGCCAAGGCCATGCGGCCCCAGGAGATCCCTTACATGCTCCAGGCCGGCTTCTTCGACCTTGGGATCTCCGGCGTTGACTGGTACTACGAAAGCCAAGTCAGGGCCAACGTCGAGGACCTTCTGGACCTCGGCTTCGGCCGAGTGGACGTCGTGCTGTGCGTGTCGGAGAACTGGGACGACGTGCGCTCGGCCCCGGACCTATTCGCCAAGTTCGTCGACTCGACCGGAACGCAGCCGCTGCGGATCTGGACCGAGTACCTCAACCTGACCGAATCTCTCGTCCGCCAGTACACAGACTTGGAACCCTCGCTGTACAGCCCCTACACGCGGCTGAGCGTCAAGCGGAGCGGGGCCTCTCCCGTGGCGATCTTCCACTCGTTCGGCGCGACCGAGTCCAAACCGCCCGAGGACGGCGAGGCGATTGTCGACAACACCGAGACCGGCCGGACACTGCGGGCCAATGGGCTCAAGATCATCCACAAGGTGCTGGAGGGCTCCACGGCGCACCTGCTGGCGAACCGGCGCGCCATGCGCAACCGTGAGAAGCGGGACGCGATCAACCGGGTGCGTGATCGGCTGGCCGGGGCCGCTCCCGCTCCCGTCGAGGCGGAGCCGGTCTTCGGCCACATTTGAGGCGCCCCCCCGGCGCGGCCCTGCCCGCACCGGGCGCGGACCGCGCTGCCGGAAAGGATCCAAGCGCCCCATCCCACCTGCTTACGCCCCAGGATTCGTACTCCGGGTAACCCGCTATGATGGCAGCGGCGGAGCGTGCAACGGAAAAAGTACATCATCTGGGCGGCCCTCGTAGGCCTGCTCGCCACAGGCTTGGCATTCACCCAAGGTCGGCGCGCCCGCTCGGAACAAGCCCGCCGACAGCGCGAGATCCTGCGCTGGGAAGTCTTCCGGCCGGTGGTGCGAGGGACGCGCGCGGCCGTCGCCGCCGGCACGCCGCTGGTCACGCAGGCGGCCATGCGCATCCTCCAGGCGGGCGGCAACGCGGCCGATGCCGGAGTCTCCGCGATGCTCGCGGGAGCCGTGACCGAGTTTTCCCACTTCGGCTTCGGCGGCGAAGCTCCCCTGCTCGTCCGCACGGCGGACGGCCGGGTACATTGCATCGCCGGCGTCGGTACGGCGCCGGCCCGCATGACCCGCGAGTTTTTCCTGCAACTCGAGCCGGATCCCCAACTCGAGGAGCAAGCGGCGCTGAGGGAGCACGAGACCGGCCCGATCCCTTCCTACGGCACCCTGCCGGCTCTCGTGCCGGGGATGGTGGATGCCGCGCTGGTGGCCTTGCAGCGTTTCGGAACGCTCTCCTTTGGCGAAGTCGCCCGCTCGGCGTCCGAGCTGGCGTCCGAGCACCCCCTAGACCGGACCCGGGCACGCTCGATCGAAGAGTCCGCGAGCTTCCTGCGGTTGTTTCCGTCGTCCCGCGCCGTGTTCGCCCCAGACGGGCGCTTCCCCCGGCCCGGCGATCTCTTCCGGCAACCCGACCTCGCAGCTACCATCCGCGAGATGATGCGAGCCGAGCGGGACGCCCTGAAGAAGGGCAAATCGCGCGAAGCCTCGATCGAGGCGGTGCGTGACTACTTCTACCGGGGCTCCATCGCGCGGCGCATCGCGGCCTTCGCGGAGCAGAGCGGGGGGCTGCTGCGGTACGAGGACTTCGCCTCGTTCCATCTCGACGTCGAGCGGCCCCTGTCAACGACCTTCCATGGCTACGAAGTCTACAAAGCGGGGTTCTGGACTCAAGGCGCCGTCCTCCTACAAGCCCTGAACATTCTCGAGGGTTTTGAGTTACGCTCCTTGGGCTGGAACACGTCGGGGTATATCCACCACTTGGTGGAGGCCCTCAAACTCGCCTTCGCCGACCGTGACGCATGGTACGCCGACCCGGACTTCTCGCCGGCGCCCCCGGAGCTCCTCAGCAAGCGGTACGCTGCCGATCGGCGCACTCTGATCGATCCTCGGCATGCTTCGAAGGCGTTTCGTCCGGGATCCTTCGGCGACCGGAAGCCGCTGCACCCCGCATGGCTCGTCGGCCCGGCGCGGCCGCTGCCCGACGCCCTCGCCTCGAAGGACACCACGTCCGTCAACATCGCAACCGGGGACGGCATGCTCTTTTCGGCGTCTCCGTCCGGCGCGTGGATGCCATCCGTCATCGCCGGCGACACGGGCATCCCGCTCACTCAGCGCGCTCACAGCTTCCTGATGATCCCCGGGCATCCGAACGTGGTGGAGCCCGGCAAGCGTCCCAGGATCACCCTGACTCCGACGCTCGTCACGCGGCGTGGCGAGCCCTTCATGGCGCTGTCCACTCCGGGCGGGGACCAGCAGGAACAGGCTCTGCTGCAAGTGCTGCTGTCCGTGCTCCTGTACGGTTTCGACCCACAGGCCGCCGTCGAAGCCCCGCGCTTCCAAAGCAAGCACCTCGTCGCCAGCTTCGACGCCCACGCGATGGAGCCGAACCTGCTGCTGCTCGACGAACGCATGCCGGAATTCGTGGTCGAGGAACTCGCGCTGCTCGGTCACCGCATCGAGCGGCGCGGCCGGCGCAACAGCGGGTCGGCGCCCACAGCCCTCAAGGTCCGGCGCAATGGCGTCGTCGAGGCGGGCGCGGACCCCTACGCATTTCGGTACGCAGCCGGCTGGTAGGCTCGCCGGGGGGGGCCGCCACCGTCCCGCATCGAGCCCCGGAAAGTCTCATCTCGGGGCAGTCGGCGCACGCGAGCGGCGGGTTCGCCAAGACGGGGCGAGGTCCTGGAAGGCGCGTTGGAGGTTGCGCAGGCGGACTCGGCGCTGTTCGGCGAAGCCGGCATCGGAGCAGGCCGTGACGCGGGCCTCCAGGACCTGGGGCGTCACGGTGTCTCGCAGTAGGCGTCGCGCCTCGGGGCGGGCGGGAAGGGCTGCGTGGAGTGTGTGCTACGCCCCGCGGAAGGCGTGGGGCGCCGCCGCCTCGAGCCGATTCGCGCTGCGGTCTGATCTGAACGCATGTGCTGAACCGACGTGACCTTATGACCTCGGGCGGAACGTTGCTGTCCGCGTGGCAGTGCGGTCTCGAGCCCAGGGGCCGTGAGGAAGCCCTGAATGTCCTGTTCCTATTCCCTGACCAGATGCGGGCGCAGGCGATGGCCTGCATGGGCAACCCGGACGTCAAGACCCCGAACCTGGACAAGCCAGCCGAGGAGGGTCTGCTGTTCCGCAATCACTTCGCCAACTTGCCCGTGTGTTGCCTGGCGCGGGCCATCATCCTCACCGGAAAGTACGCCCACGCCAACAGCATGGTCGCGAACGATCTGCGGTTGCGGGAATCGGAGACGAGCTTGGCCGAGTTGTTCGCGCGGGCCGGCTACCGCACCGGATTCGTCGGCAAATGGCGCCTCGATGGCGGACCGGGGCAGCCAGGATGGATCCCTCCCGGCGAGCGGCGCCAGGGCTTCGAAGTCTGGGCAGCCAACGAGATCAGCCACGCCCATTTCGACACGCACTACTTCCGCGACGACCCGCAGCCCATTCCCATTCGAACCTTCGAGGCGGAAGCGTGGACAGACCTCGGAATCGAGTTTCTGCGGCAGACGCGCGAGGACTCGCGCCCGTTTTTCCTGACCGTCCAGATGGGGCCGCCTCACGATCCGTACTTGGCTCCAGACGAGTACATGGCGCTGTATGATCCCGAGACCATCGGGTTGCGCCCGAACTTTGCCGGAGACGAATCGGACGGGGATTTGGAGCCGAACCCCTACATCGCCACGCCGGGCCGCAAGGAGATCGCCGCGTACTACGCCATGCTCACGGCGGTCGACGAGCAGATCGGACGCATGCTGGCCCAACTGGATGACCTTGGCCTGCCGGACAACACCATCGCGATCGTCTCCTCGGATCACGGGGATATGTTGGGCTCCCACGGCGGTCGGCTCAAGCGCAAGCCATGGGAAGAGTCGACCCGCGCGCCCGGCATCGTGCGGCATCCACGCGCTCCGGCCGCACGCACGACCAACGCGCTCTTCTGCCACACCGACATCGCACCCACCCTGCTGTCGCTGTGCGGCCTGGAGCCGGCCATGCAGGGGAGTGACCTCGCGGCCGTCGTCCGCGGCGAATCCGAGCCCGGTCCGGAGTCCGCCTAATTCCAAATCTTCGGTCCGTTCCTCGCAGGCGGCGTTGAGCACGGCTGGCGGGGTGTCCGGACGGGCCGCTACATGTACGCACGCACGCGGGACGCGCCCTGGGTGCTGTACGACCTCAAGACGGACCCCTACGAACTGCAGAACCTCACCGGCGATCCTGCCGCGTCGGAAATCCAGGCGAAGCTGGAGGTGGAACTGGGCCGCTGGATGCAGCAATCGGGCGATTCGTGGGACTACGACTGGACAGCCCCGCTCGAAGACCGGGGCCGGCTCTATAAGCACGAGACGTTCTGCGCGGTGGACGAATTCCTCAGGTGGGCTGCCGAGCATCCTGAACTCGCGGATCTGTGACGGTCCCGGGCCGGGCCATGCGCCCGGAGCGGCGCGTCCTCACGCGAGAGGAACCGGTCTACACTGGCGCTGCCATGGTTCCTGCGCTCCTGGACCGCCGTCGCTTCCTGCAGGCCGGCGGCGGCGTTGCGCCGCTGCTGGCGGCAGCCCACTGCGGAGGGCCAAGAGAGGGAGCATCGCGGCAGCGTCCAAACATTCTGATGATCATGTCCGACGACATGGGCTATTCGGATCTGGGCGGTTACAGAGGCGAGATCGAAACACCCAATCTCGACCGGCTGGCTTCCCAGGGCATACGCTTCACACGCTACTACACGAACAACATGTGCGTCCCGACGCGCGCCTCTCTGTTGAGCGGATGCTACACGACCAAGGCGCTGGATCCCGGCAATACCATCTCGCGGCAGGTCGTCACGGCGGCGGAACTACTGGGAGCCGCGGGCTATTCGACCTACCTCAGCGGGAAGTGGCGCTTGTGCGAGCCGCAAGACCATGACAACCTGCCTTTGCATCGGGGCTTTGCCCGGTTTTTGGCGCCGTGATCGGAGCCGGGAGTCTTTGGGCTCCGGCGACGTCGATGCTGGACAACGAACCCGCCGAGCAGCTCTACGGCGACCCGGACTTCGACTACACGGACGCGATCACGGACCATGCGCTGGAGTTCTTGCACGATGGCGCGGCCCGCGATAATCCGTACTTCCTGTACGTCGCCTACACCGCCGCCAATTGGCCCCTGCACGCATGAAGGAACTGAGAACCGTCAACCCAGCGTAGCCGCTCTCGCCTCGCAATCCGCGCGCGCCTGCCGGGCCGGACGAGGCGCACAAGAGCTGGCAGCAACGCTGTATGGAAGTGTATGCCGCCCAGGTCACACGCATGGACGAAGGGATCGGTCGGCTCCTCGACGCTCTGGAAGAATCTGGACAAGCCGACACTACACTCGTGCTCTTTCAAGTCGACAACGGTGGTTGCCACGTCGAATACGGGCCGGACCGCGCGGGACTCTATCTCCCCGCACGCACACGTCGCGGAAGACCGCTCGTGCCCGGAAACCTCGCGTCCGTGATGCCCGGGCCCGAAGACACCTACCAGAGCTACGGGTACGGCTGGGCCAACGCGTCCAACACACCGTTCCGGCTGTTTGAACAGCACGACCACGAGGGCGGCATCCCAGCACAGCTGATCGCGCGATGGCCCGCCACGATCCGGGAACCGGGAAGCCTGAACGACCAGCCCGCGCACGTCACCGACCTGATGCCGACATTCCTCGACGCGGCCGGAGTCGAGTATCCCTCCGAGTTCCGAGGCCGGCCGATCCAACCCGCATACGGCGGGAGCCTTCTGCCTGTCTTCGAAGGGCAGAGGCGGGACCCTCCCGGCGTCTTATACTGGCGATCGAACCGCGGCCGAGCGGTGCGCGAGGGGCGCTGGAAGCTGGTCGCGGTCCGGGACCGGCCGTGGGAGCTCTACGACATCGAATCCGACGGAACCGAACTGACCGACTTGGCCGCCGCCATGCCGGAACGCGTCGCCGCCATGGAGCAGCTCTGGAAGGCGTGGAAGGGCGAACCCTGACCGCCGACCGAGGTCGTACAGGGGCAGCCGCCTCCGCGGAAACGCTAGAATAGAAACGGTCGAGACGCCCCATCCGAGTTCCTGTCCGGTGCGTCTCTCGAGTTCCCCCGCCCCCAACAGCTGGGCTGCTTGCGGATTTCACATGTCGAACCTCGCAGTCTTGGGCCTCCAGTGGGGCGATGAAGGCAAAGGCAAGCTCATCGATCTGGTTGCCGAGCATTACGACATCGTCGTGCGGTGCCAGGGAGGCAATAACGCCGGGCATACGGTGCAGGTGGACGAGCAGGTCTACAAGCTGTCCCTGGTCCCCAGTGGCATCTTGCGGCCCGGTACGATCGCGGTCGTCGGCAACGGGCTTGTGATCGATCCTGAGGCGCTGCTTCGGGAGGTCGACACACTTCGGGGACTCGGGGTCCAGGTTGAGGGCAATCTGCTCGTCAGCAACCGGGCCCATGTCGTCTTTCCATACCATCCGATGCTGGAACGCGCGTCGGAGGCGACCCCCGGCAAGCGGAAGATCGGCACGACATCCCGGGGTATTGGACCCTGCTACGAGGACAAGATGGCGCGGCGCGGCATCCGCATGGCCGAGTTGCTGGCGCCTGGAATCTTCCCGGATCGCTTCCGCGCCATGGCGGCGGAGAAGACTGCGGTCGCAGGGGCCCTGGGGATCGATGAGCGGCGGGATGTCGAGGCCGACTTGCGCCGCTACCTGGAATTCGCCGAGCGCCTGCGGCCGTTCGTCTGCGATACGGCGAGATACCTGCACGAGGCGACCCAGCAAGGCAAGCGGCTGCTTTTCGAGGGCGCCCAGGCCACGATGCTCGACATCGACTTTGGCACCTACCCCTACCTGACATCGTCGAACGCGACAGCCGGTGGGCTGTGCACCGGCTCGGGCGTGTCGCCCCGACTCCTGCACGATGTGGTCGGCGTCGCTAAGGCCTATGCCACGAGGGTCGGCGAAGGACCGTTCGTGACGGAACTGCTTGGATCCGCCGGGGACACGTTGCGGGAGGCTGGCGGGGAGTACGGCACGGTGACCGGACGGCCGAGGCGCTGCGGCTGGTTCGACATCCCGTTACTCCGGTACGCGCACGCGATCAACCATCTCTCCACGCTGTTCTTGACCAAACTCGACGTGCTGGATTACCTGGACACGATTCCGGTCTGTACCGGATACCGCTACAAGGGAGCGCCACTGGACTGGATGCCGGCGGTCGCCGAGGAGTTTGCCGAGGTCGAGGCTGTCTACGAGGAGCTTCCGGGCTGGCGATGCCCGACCTCGGGCATCGCCGCATTCGACCAGCTGCCGCGGGCAGCCCAGGACTACCTCGCATTCCTGGAAGACCGGATCGGGATCGAGATCGGCGGGGTCTCGACCGGTCCCCGGCGGGAGCAGACGATCGTGCGCGAAGGGTCCGTTCTCGAGCGGCTCGCGTCGGCATGAGCGTTCCGCTGCCGGCACTTCGGCGGAAGACGCCTCAGGAAGACCCAGGCGTTCCAAGGCGAACCATTACCCCATGGCGCTGCCGCAGACCCGCACCCAGCGCCGGCGGAGCAAACGCTTCCGGATTTGACGCTCGGCTAGTCGCCGCTGGCGCCGACGGTCTCGCGCGGCCGCTCGGCGGATGCGGCTGCTCCCGCAATCTGCACCAGCGAGGGGGCCGCGGGCTCCTTGAGCACTTGCTGGCGGTACGTTTTCATGAGGCGTGCTTCCTCTTCGGTCGAGAGCTTGTGCTCGCGCGCTCCGCTCGACGGCAGCTGCCGGCCCTTCTCGCGCGCTTCGGCGAGCCTGCGGTCGCGCTGCGCGATCTTCTCTTCGCGGGCGTTCTGCGGACCTTCCGAAACTTGCGCGCCACGGGCGGCGTGCTCGGCATTGATGTGCAGCTCGTCGCTGAGGTGCGTGATCTCTTCGACCTTGCGGCCACCGGCATAGATCTTGTGGCGGCCATGCTCCCCGTACCAGGTCGAGAGCGTGGCGGTCATGTGCATTTTCTCGATGATGTTGCGCCAGCCGACACCCGTGTTATATGCGCAGAACGAAATCTCGCCCTCCTGCGTGCCGTACGGAATCACGCACATCTCGGTGCGCCGGAAGTCGTAGTTGAACAGGTCCTGGAACCACATGCCTGCCACGAATAAGAAGTTCCAGGGATCGTTGCGGCGGGCCGTTCCCTTGCCGTAGTTCTTGCCGCTCAGCGCGAACGACTTGTCAAACTTCTTGAGCAAGTCGAACATCGAGAAGTCCTTGGGCGCCTTCAGCGGGTTGTAGTTCTTCAGCAGCGCCAAGCCCATCTGCACGTTCGTGGCCAGCTTGCCGCGGCCGGAGTCCGTGACACGCCGAATGTCCTGGACGAACTGCGGCACGTTGATGAACTCCGGCACGGACGCCATGTCCTTGGTCTGCTTGTTGATCATCAGCGCCGTCCCCACCCCGCAGTTCGGATGGCAGCCGCAACTGACCTGGCCCCACTGCGCCTGCGGACCGTGCGCCAAGTCGGCGGCGTCGACGAAACTCCCCATCACGGAGATCGGGAACCAGTCCCGCGTGGGCTCGGTGATACCGACCTGCTTCTTGACGTCGTGCGCCAAGTGGCTCA
This sequence comes from Bryobacterales bacterium, assembly GCA_965218615.1. Classification (GTDB taxonomy): domain Bacteria; phylum Acidobacteriota; class Terriglobia; order Bryobacterales; family UBA6623; genus VXMF01. Next base: position 1,242,010 of record CBDCLH010000008.1, on the reverse strand, counting down.
GCGTATAGCGCTGCCGCATGCGCCGCTCATCCGTGATTTCCTCGTCTCGGCCGGTGAAGGAAACCGGCTGGAAAGCGATGAACGCGATGCGCCCCGGGTTGTCGCGGGCGAACTGGATGATCGGCCCGACTTCCTCGTTGTTGACGTTGTTGACCAGCGTCGTCACCAGCACGATCTCGATGCCGGCGTCGTGCATGTTCTCGATCGCCTTGATCTTGACGTCGAAGAGGTTGCCGATCTTGCGATGCTGGTTGGGCTCGTTGCCGATTCCGTCGAACTGCAAGTAGGCATAGCGCATGCCCGCATCGGCGGCGGCTTCCGCGAACTCCGGGTTCTTGGCGAACTCGATGCCGTTGGTCGCCGCCTGGACCGAGTTGTAGCCGATCTTGCGGCAATACTGAACCGCCTTCAAGAAGTACGGCGACATGGTCGGCTCGCCGCCCGAAAACTGCACCGACATCTGCCGACGCGGCTTGATGCGGATGGCGTTGTCGAGGATGGTCTTGATCTCGTCCCACTCGAGCTCATGCACGAACCCGACCTGGTTGGCGTCCATGAAGCACGGGTCGCACATCATGTTGCAGCGGTTCGTCAGGTCGACCGTCAGAACGGCGCCGCGGCCCCACTTGACCGTCGAGGAGCCGTGGTTGTGCAGGTCCTCGTCGTTGTGCGCCCGGATGTCGCGCCCCGGGAACTGCGATTCGATGTGCTCCAGGAATCTGGCGTCGATGGCCATCATGTCCTCGATCTTGCCGTGCCGGGGACACTCCTTGACCATCCAGATCTCATTGCCGCGCTGCAGGATGGTCGCCGCCACTTCGCCGACCTTCGCGGTCTTGAGGATCGAGTAGTCCACCTCGCCACTCAGAATCACCTCGCGCGCTTCGCGCACGCACTTCGGGCAAAGAGAATCCGTCCGGCGCGGCCAGCCCAGGGGCGGCTTCGTCTTCTCCCAGGACTTGAGCATCGGCTTCTCGGACCAATTCGGCGTAAACGCGGGAGCGGGGTCCTTGCTGGTGTCCAGTTTGCGCGCGATCTTCCAGCCGGTTTTCGCCAGCTGTGTCAGACCTCGTTCCAAGTATTTGACCGGTCGTTGCATGCGTTCGCCTCCTGAGAAATCTCGCCTGTATTCCGTGCAGGGCCGCCACAGTCTCGCCCGTGCGCGGCCTAGCTCCAGGTTGCCGCCTCATCGGCTCGAAGGCAACCCGTAGCGAGTCTACGGCTAGTATTCCCGGGACTGCAACCCAAAAACGCCGAAAAGCGGAAATTCGCGGTTCTATGGCAATATTGGGGACTCAACGGGCTCCCGGCGGCCGCCGCCGGGGCGAGCCCCCGTCCGGCTGAACACCTGCAGTCGCTGGCGGGGCGTCGATCCATGCTCGATCCGGAACCAGTCCAGACCCAGGCGCGCCAACTCGGCTTCGAATTGGTGGGCGTGGCAAGCGCCGAGCCCACCCTGGAATCCCTATTCTACCCCGAGTGGCTGGAACGCGGGTATCACGGCGAGATGGCCTATCTCGAGGGGCGCCGCGGCGCCATGCGCGCCGACGCGCGCACGCTCCTGCCTTCGGCCCGTTCCGTGATCTGCGCCGGCATGGTCTACAACGCGCCGGCCCCGTACTCCACCGCATGCGCCTCCGACCAAGCCGGCTGGGTGTCGCGCTACGCGTGGGGCCGGGACTACCACGAAGTCCTCCGCGAGCGGCTGGACGCGCTGGCCGGATGGATCCGGGCGGAGTACGGCGAGCGGACCGAGTGCAAGGTCTGCGTCGACACGGCGCCCCTGCTCGAGCGCGCCTATGCGCATCGCGCGGGCCTCGGCTGGATCGGCAAGAACTGCTGCCTCATCGACGAGCGCCACGGGTCTTGGTTCTTCTTAGGCGAGATCCTGACCTCGCTGGAGCTGGCGCCCAGAGGGGAGGCGCCCTTTCGGTGCGGCACCTGCCGGCGCTGCATCGACGCCTGCCCCACCGACGCCTTCGTCGAACTCGCGGCCGACCAAGGCCCGACACACGCCCTGGACTCGCGCCTGTGCATCGCCTACTGGACGATCGAACTGCGAGGCTCGATCCCCGAGAAGCATCGCGCGGCGACCGGGCAGCATCTGTTCGGCTGCGATATCTGCCAGGATGTCTGCCCGTGGAATCATCCGCGCCGGGCCGCCGTGACCAGCGAAGAGGCCTTCCGGCCGACCAACCGCGAGCCGGACCTGGAAGAGCTTGCCGCGCTGAGCGAAGAGGAGTTCAACGCCCGCTTCGCCGGAACCCCGATCGAGCGAAGCCGTTACGCCGGATTCCTGCGCAACGTGGCCGTCGCCATGGGCAACAGCGGCAACGCGGCGTTCCGAGAGGCCCTGGAACGACTGGCGAACTCCGCCGAACCCACAGTTCGGGAGCACGCCTCCTGGGCCTTGAAGCAGTTACCTCGGCAAGCCGACCGAGGCGGAGGCTCGGAACAAGGGCGCTCCGGGACTGAGCCCGACAAGGCGCGTTAGCCAGCCTCCGAACTCGGGGCGGCTACTTCTTCCGCCTCTTCTTGCCCTTGGTTTCTTCCTCTTCTACCTCGATGGGCTCCGCCTCGATGATCTCGAGTTCGACTTCCCCTTCTTCCGCGCGCTGCTTGGCGGTCTCCGCATCCACAACTTCCAGGGAGACGGGTTGCTCCATGTAGGCCGCTCCCGGGCCCCCGGTCAGGACCATCAGCCGATACCGCTTCATCACAGCCGAGTCGGGCAACTCGAACTTGATCATCTCGGACGACTGCTCGGTGATCTTGACTTGAATGTCACTCCCGCCGGCAGTGAGATAGAGCTTGGTGACAGATCCCTTCTCGAGGTTCATGCCCTTGGCGACGGCCGAGCCGCCTGGAGCGATGGCACCGGGCTCGACCGACGTCAAGCGCGGCACCGCATACGCCAGCACGGATGCCAGCGAAAGAAACAGAACAGTAAGACGGCATAGTCTGGCCATAACAATCCCTCCTTCCGGTGACACGATCTTAGACCCCTGCCGCCCAGTTTGCAAGACATGGCGGCGGGTATTATCGCGCGGACTCACCAGTGGGGCAGAATCCGGCGCCAATTCGCATCGACGGGCGTGCACATCTCCGCCTCGTCGTCGCGTCGACGGTAGGGGACCGAGTCGTAGCGCCGCTTGAGCCGAGCCAGCTGGTCGTAGTCGAGGTCCACACCTAGGCCGCCCTTGCTGGGGATGGGCAAGCGGCCCTGGTCGAACGCGAGCCGACCGCCATCGACCACCTCGTCGGAGGTCTGCCACGGGTCGTGCGTGTCGCAGGCGTAGGTGAGGTTCGGAGTCGCCGCCGCGACGTGCGCCATGGCCATCAACGAGATCCCGAGGTGCGAGGTCGAATGCCTCGAAAGGGCTCTGCCGAACGTCTGGCAGAGCTTGCCCAGATGCTGCACCTGCCGCATGCCACCCCAGAAATGGTGGTCGCAGAGAACGACCTGGACGGCGGTTTCGACCGTCCAGGCGGAGTTCGGATCGATCCGCAGCGGGATGCCGGCGCCGAATTCCCCCCGGCAGCTGGCGGATCGCCTCGACCTCCTGCAGCAGTTCGAGCACCCCGCCCTTGAGCTTGATGTCCCGGAAGCCGTATTCCCCGATCATGGAGCGCACCTGGCGCACGATCGACGCGGGCGTCAGGCACTCGCCGTACTTGTCCTCGCGCGCGTCGCGTCCCTCTCCACCGCCGCCAGCGTGCTTGTAGAACGCGTAGGCCGAAAAGGGCACCGCGCCGCGCACGCGCCCACCGAGCAGCTCGCACAAGGAAACGCCTAGACTGCGCCCGATCAGGTCCAGGCAAGCCGTCTCCAGGGCTGCATACGTGCGCGGTCCCGAGTCGAGCGGATTCTCGCCGGGAGTGCGCGTCGTGTGGGACCGCTCGGCTCCGCCGCCCTCGCCCTCGGCAAGCCCCGGCAGGGCGCCGGTGACCCGGAAGGCGTCCGCTCCGACGACGCGCGGGCGGACCCGGCGCAGGGCATCGGCCGGGCCCTCGCCCCCCCCCCAAGGTTTCGGCGATGCCGACGATACCGTCCTCGCTCTCGAGTTCGATAATGTTGCGCAGAGCGTACGGCGCGTGGAGACCATAGGAACTCCGCAGAGGCGGGTCGGCGATCGCGATCGAGTGGACTCGTAGATCCTTGATTTCCATCGCGGTGCGACTATTGTAGGAACGCGGGGCGTAGGCCCTGGAACGGCTCACGGTGGGCGGCGCCCATACCGACTTCGGCGCGCCGGGCGCCGCGGAGGAGAGGCGCGGGCCGCCATGATCGGGATGCCGAGACCCAGTTCCCGCAACCCGGACCGCAGGATTGCGGCGTCCGCGTTGCCAAGCCGAGCCTCCATTGCGGCGTCCCTGGCGACCTCGATAAACTAGGGGGGGTCGCCGTGTGGGCAGGAACATCTTCATCGATGTGGCAGCCTTGGAGCGGAAACCGCTCCTGTTCGAGGCGGTAATCCGTCCCGACCTGCTCGACTTGGCGCAGCGGTGCTCGCCGACCCGGGCTGTGGAGACTGCCGGTCAAGCCGAGTTGCTCGACCGGAATGGGCTGCGGTCGATCCGTGTGCGGGGACGGATCCGAGCGGCCGTGGAACAAGCATGCGACCGCTGCCTCAAACGTGTCCCGCAGGACTTCGACGCCGACTTCGAACTGTACTTCTATCCTATGGAAACACTGGCGCAGGGGGGCGAGTCCGCCGTCGGCCGGGACGAGACCGAGGTCGGCTTCTACGAAGGGGACGGCATTCGATTGTTCGACGTGGTCCGCGAGCAGCTGCTTTTGTGGCTTCCGATGCGGAGTCTGTGCAGTCCGAATTGCAAGGGCATTTGCCCCACCTGCGGCGCGAACCGCAACCGGACGGCGTGCGCGTGCCGCCACGCGTTCGCCGACCCGCGCTGGGATGCCCTGCGCCACCTACACTACAAGCAATGAACCCCGATGGATTGGGAGGATGAGGAATGCCGAATCCCAAACGCAGGCACTCGAGAGCCCGTACCGGCAAGCGCCGCGCACACGACCACCTGACAACAAAACCGGCGTCGGTCTGTTCGCAGTGCGGCGCCAGCGTCCTGCCTCACCGCGTGTGTAGAGAGTGCGGATACTACAAGGGCCGGGAAGTGATTGAAGTCGAAACCGAGTAGCGCACGAGACCAGGAACCGGATTCGAAGTGGCGCATGCAATCACCGTAGCCGTTGACGCAATGGGCGGCGACGAGGCGCCCCGCGCGGAGGTCGAAGGAGCTCTGCTGGCGGCGCAGGAGTTCGGCACCCGCATTCTGCTCGTCGGGCGCGAGGAGATCCTGCGCCAGGAATTGGCCCGGCACGGTCCCGTCAGCGGCAAGATCGACATCGTGCACGCTGCGGACGTGGTGACGATGCGCGACAACCCCGCGCAGGCGTTGCGCGCGAAGAAGAACAGCTCGATCCGCGCCGCGGCCGAGCAGGTTCACGCCGGCCGCGCTGCAGGACTCGTGTCGGCGGGCAATACGGGGGCCGTCATGGCCACCGCGTTGAAGGTGCTGGGCCGCATCCAGGGGGTCTATCGACCGGCGGTGGCGCAGATCTTCCCCACGAACAACGGTGGGCGCACACTGCTGCTCGACGTAGGCGCGAACGTCGACTGCACACCCGGCATGCTCGTGCAGTTCGCGGTGATGGGCGACGTCTACACGCGTGTCCTCTTCGCCTGCGACAAGCCCCGGATCGGCCTCCTGTCCATCGGCGAGGAGGAGCACAAGGGGAACGAGCTGACGCGCGAAACGATGCCCCTGCTCAAGCAGCAGCCCTTCCGCTTCATTGGCAACGTGGAAGGGCGGGACCTGTTCAGCGGCCAGGCGGACGTGATCGTCTGCGATGGCTTCATCGGCAATGTCGCCCTGAAGGTTAGCGAAGGCCTGGTGGCGACCATCAAGACGATGCTGATGGAATCGCTCGAGGCCACGGTCATGCGCCAGATCGGCTACGGCCTCGCCAAGGGCGCCTTCGAGGAGTTCCGCAAGCGCGTCGACTACGAAGAGTACGGGGGAGCGCCGATGCTCGGCGTGCGGGGCGGCGTGATCATCTGCCATGGCCGTTCGAACCGGCTCGCGGTCAAGAACGCCATTCGGGTCGCGGCGGAATTCGAGACCGGCGGAATCAATCGCCAAATCGAAGAGACGATCGAGCGCAGCCTGGAACAGGCCTGACGCGGTCGGGCGACCCGAGGTCAGGCCCGCGAGAGACCGTGGACGGCGCAGACGGTCGCTAGCATCTCCTCGATGCGCTTGCCAAGCGCGCTCAGCTCCTTCTCCGCCAAGCTCTCCTGGATGGCCTGGAACAGGACTTGCTCTTCCGTGCGGATGTGACGCACCAGCCGCTCCCGGAGATCGAGCAGGGCATCGGTCGAGTCTTCGTCTCCGGCCTGCTCGAGCGACGCAAACGCCGCGCGCAACTCCTCGTGTTCGGCGAGCAGTTGATCGATGAGAGCCGGGTCCGCGAGCGCGGCGCGCACCGCAGGGAACAGGATTCGCTCTTCCACATCGAAGTGGCCGCGGAACTCGACTTCGAAGGCATCCAGCGCCTGCTGGCGCAGGCGCCGCGCGGCGCCTGCTTCCGCGTCGCCGCGCAAGCCCCGTTCAATGAAGACCCCCAGGGCCAGGCCGTCGTGGTGCTGACGGGAGAGCGGAACTAGGGCGGCGTGCCGCTTCATTCCTTGGGCCTTCCTATTCCGCAGCCAGCTTCTCCGGCTTGTAGCCGCCCTTGCGATAGAAGTGCAGGAAGAACAGGCCAAAGAAGACGATCAGGATCATCGGCAGCACGGAGACGTTCTTGAACGCCGCGGCCGCTCCCTCGGTGTCGTACCAGCGCCCCATCATGGGCAGGACGAAGGCGATGGCGAGATTGCCGGTCCCGCCCATGAGCGCGAGCGCAACCGCGCCGCCTTTGGGGAACAACTCCGAGGTGACGCCCAGCATCGTCGGCCAGAAATAGGTCTTCCCGACGCCGAATAGCGTCGCCGCCGCAAAGGCCCCAACCGCGGTGCTGACCGAGCCGAGCGCATACAAGCCCGCCGCCGCCAGCACGGCCGAAATGGTCATCAGGCCGAACGGAGAAAACATATGCGCCAGAGGCCCGCCGAAGAAGCGCAGCACGAACATGATGCCCGCGGTGTAGACCAGGATCAGGATGCCCTGCATACCGATCAGGTTCGTGATCAGGGAAGGCACCCACTGGTCCGGACCGAGCTCCGTGGCGGCCGTCATCCACATGCAGACCCACAGGAAGATGAACGATGGACGGAGCAATTCCAGCAACATGTTCCGGTTGCTGACCCCTGCGCTGACGCGCTCGGTCTGGGGGAACTTCTGCCCGCGGATTAGGAACATGAACGCGACCGCCACGAGTGGGATCGTCAGGAGCTTGATGCGCCAGCCGAACGTCGCAGTGGCCGCGCTCACGTCGCCGTCGAGGCCCATGACCTTCGTGATGAGGTACGCGAGCAGACCGCCGATGATCAGGCCGCCCGGCCACCACGCATGCAGGACGTTCATGCGGTGTGTCTTGTCCTCGGGGAAGAGCGTCGAGCAGAGCGGATTGATCACGCCCTCGACAAGGCCCTGGGCCAAGCCCAGCACCAGCATGGCAGCGTAGAGCAGGAGCGTGATCGGATTCGTGAACAACGACTCGATAGGCCCGTCGGGGAACGGCGCTAGGACGATCGCGAGAATCGCTGCAACGTAGAAGCCCCCCGAAATCGAAAGCAGGCGCCTCATGCCAAAGAGGTCGACAAGGGATCCGCCGATGAGAATCGAGATCGTGAAGCCCCAAAAGGCCGGACTGACGAGCTGGCCCACCTGTTCGTTGTTCAACCGAAAGTCGACGCCGAGCGCAGTCATTACATCGCCGCGGATCGAGAAGACCATCGAGGTCGTGACCAGGGCGACGCAACTCGCCACGAAGAGGCGGTTTCTATTCATGAAGAACCTCCAGAGCGGATGATTGGCCGATTAGCGTAGCATATGCGCGCGTACCTGGAGACGCCGACGCCGACAAATCCCGCCCGCGCCAAGCCGGTCCGATCGATCCGGGCGGTGGTCTCGGCACTCGCTTCCGGTCGCGTCCCGCAGGCCCAGAGCGGGGCTGCTCGAGCGCCAGCGCAGGGCGCGTGGCGGAGCCGAGGTCGCGGCGAGCCTGGCCGCCGTCGAACGGCCGGCGCCCGCGGTCAGGCTCGACCGCCTCGAGTCGGGCTCCGCCACACGTGAGTCCTAGCCGTCCCGGCGCCCCTGGGGAGACCTCCCGCTTTGCCGGGAGAGACGAGCGACACCCTACAATTGGAGGCAGACGCAGCAGCCCGGGTGGCGAAATCGGCAGACGCAACGGACTTAAAATCCGTTGTCCGCGAGGACGTGTGGGTTCGAGTCCCACCCCGGGCACCACGGCCCCCCATCCTCGGGTGGGTCCGGCCGGCGGGGAGTCCGCATGCCCCGCTCTCAGCTGGGGGTCCGCGCGGACCTGCCCTTGGCCAGCGCGTCCACCCCCTCGTCCGCGTGGTACGAGCTGCGGACGAGGGCGCCCGATTCGACGTGTCGGAATCCGACTTGCCCGCCGTACCGCCGGAACGCGTCGAACTCCGCCGGAGTGTAGTACCTCTGGATCGCCAAGTGGTCCGGAGAAGGCCGTAGGTACTGGCCGACCGTCAGGATCTCGACGCCGTGACCGCGCAGATCACGGAGCACCTCGTGGACTTCCTCCTGAGTCTCCCCCAGCCCCAGCATGATGCCCGACTTGGTCGGCACCGACGGTTGCACCTGCTTGGCGTACCGCAGCATGCCCAGCGAGCGCTGGTAATTTGACCCGGCGCGGACCGTGCGATACAGCCGCGGCACCGTCTCGACGTTGTGATTCAGGACGTCGGGACGCGCCCCCAGAACCATGTCCATGGCCGCGCGCGAGCCCTGAAAGTCCGGCACCAGCACCTCCACCCGACATCCCGGCAGCCGGTCCCGAATCGCCCGGATGGTCATCGCGAACAACTCGGCCCCACCGTCGGAGCGGTCGTCGCGGTTCACACTGGTGACCACCGCGTGGCGGAGCCCCATGCGCGCCACGGCGTCGGCCACCCGGCGCGGCTCGTCGTAATCGACATCCTGCGGGGGGCCTTTCTGGACGGCGCAGAATCCGCACCGACGGGTGCAGACATTGCCCAGAATCATGAACGTTGCGCTGAGGCGATTCCAACAGTCACCGACGTTCGGGCAGGCCGCGCTCTCGCAGACGGTGTGCAGCCGCAGGTCGGTGACCAGGCGTTTCAAGCGCTGGTAATTGGGACCGGCCGCGGCGGGAACCCGCAGCCAGCGCGGCCGCGGACCCGCTGGATTCTCGCGCGTCTTGGCGTGGGCCGGAACCATCGGCTTGACGCGAAGGTTGCCGACGGGGACGAAGGCAGTCATCGGCCGACCTGCAGGCACTGCACCCCGTAGCATAGCCCGGTCCCAAAGCCGCGCCGCGGTCGGTCGCGGTGAGCTATGCGCTCGCTTGGCGGCGCCCTGCAGGCTCGCAACGAGCCCCGTCGCCGCTCGATCGCCCCGCGGCGGGAGGTGTGCGGGGCGAACGCCAACGATACCGATCGAAGGGTCTACACGGCGGCTCTCGGGGGGTCGCGGACTCCCGCCGTCCCCGCAAGGCGGGCGCCGCAGTTCGCGGAATCAGCACACGCGGCGGCGGACGCAGGCGGCGCCCGCCGCGTGCAAGCGCTGCCGCCGTCTAGTCCTCGCTGGCGAGGAACTTGTGCAGGACGGCAGCCAGAACGCCTCCCAGAGGGCAGGCCACAAAGTAGATCCAAAGCGACGAGATCGCGTTCGGGGCATCGCTGAACAGCGCGGGACCCAGGGAACGCGCCGGGTTCAGGGAAGCTCCCGTGAGCGGACCGCCCATCGCGATGCACGCCGCCAGTGTCAGTCCGATCGTGACCGGCGCCAGGTTGCCTGCCTTGCCGCTCACGGCCGCGTGGTAGATCGAGTTGACGAGCAGGAAGGTCAGGACCACCTCGAGCACGAATGCCTGCCCCGTACCAACGCCTTCGGCCGGGACGGTCGCGCCGAGGGCTCCCCCACCGCCCACGACATAGGACAGCGCCGAGGCGCCGGCAATGCCGCCGATGAGCTGAACGACGATGTACCCGATAGCAGTACCGAACTTGATCTGGCCGCCGGCCCACAGGCCGATTGTGACTGCGGGATTGATGTGGGTCCCCGAGATGTCGCCGTACGCGTAGGCAAAGGCCATCACGACCAAGCCGTGGGCCAGAGCGACAGCCACGAGGTTGCCGCTGACGGCCGCCGCGCCGGCGCCGATGAAGATGAGCGAAAAGGTCCCGATGAACTCCGCCGCCAGTACCTTACTCTGCATGCTTTCTAGTCTCCTTCTCTCGCGATTCCGCGTCGGGTGCGCAATCGCGGGAGCATTGTAGCACCGGAAGATGGCGACCCAGAACGGTTCTCTATACTGCGAAAGGCGCGGCGCCCGGTGAAGCCCGGCGCCCGGCGAGCCCCTGCAAGATGGCCGCGACCGAGCCACAAAAGAGCGCCATCGAGGAATTCCTAGACCCCAGCTTCCTCAATGTGGAACAGGTCCTGGATGCCATCGACGACGAGGTGGTGCTCACCGAAGGGCTGTTCGGAGGCCCGGGATTGGAGTTGCGCAAGTGCCGACCGGACGAGCGCAAGCTGGCGATCGCGATCAGCGGCGGCGGCGCTGCGGGAGCCGACAGCGCGGGACTCCTCGAAGTGCTGCTCGACCGGCTACGCCAGCGAGGCGTCGGGATCGGCATGCTCGTCGGGACCTCGTCGGGCGCCGTCAACGGATACGGTGTCTTCGTCGAAGCACTCGGCAAGGGCAATCCCCAGTTCGACTCCGAACCATCCATCCGGCAACCGTTTCGCAGCTACATCGCCTCCGTCTGGTCGTATCTCGCTCGCGACGGCAAGGCCTCGCGTTGGGTCGCGGGGCGACGTTCGTGGATCATCCGCCTCGCTTCCTGGGGGGTTCCGTCGCACTGGCGCGAGGCAGGCCCAGTCCTGCTGCTGCTTGTGCTGGCGGTGCTGTCGCAACCCAACCTTCTCCTGGCGCCGGCGCTCGTCGCCGCCCGATCGGGAATCGCGTCCATGCAGTGGATCGAGTCCGACAGCCTGGTGGATGCCCTGCCCTACCTGGTCGGCGCGGCGCTGCTCGCCGCCCTGGCGTGGCTTGCCGCGCACGCCTTCGGGCGGAGTCTCTTCCGCGATCTCCCGTTGCTGCGGTTGTTGGCGAATACGGGTCCCGACGGGGACTTGCGGCGCCGCCCACGGCTGTCGCGCAGCCTCACTTTGGACCAGGCTCGCGTTCTGAGCCGCGAACTGGCCGGGGAGTGGTATCGCCGGCGCGACGCACTTCCGGAGTTCATCGTCACCAGCACCGACATCACGGTCCACCGCGAGCGTCTCTTCACGCTGGTCCGACCCGACACCTACGCGCGGCTGCTCCGCAGGGAGTGGATGGCAGTGCAATTCGGCTCCGACTCCGACGGCGCCAAGGAGTACCGCTCTCTGCCCCAGGCCCTCTTCGCACTGCCCGAGAACCTCGTGCGGACGATCATGGCCTCGTCGGCCGTGCCCGGAGCGTTTCCGAGCCAACGCATCGGCATCTATGGGCCCGACTCGCGGCAGGCGGCGCACCATCACTTCGTCGATGGTGGCGTTCTCAACAACAGTCCGATCCACATTGCCATCGACGCCGGCGCGACGCACGTGATCTCCCTCGAGATTCTGCCGTATGAAAAGATCGGCCCTCTCCAGGACGACACACGCGGACAGGACGGCTACGGCCTGCTCCAGGCCTCGCTCACGGCCTTCACGACCGTTCTCGAGAGGGTAACGGAAGAAGACGTCCGGCGGACCGCCTCCTGGAATCGCTTTCTGATCCACAGGCCGCACAGCCTGCGGCCGGGCAAGGCGGCGGACCCCCATCGGCAACGACGCATCGTGCCGCTCTACCGCATCGCTCCACGCCAGCCACTCGTCGGGACGGTCGAGTTCGACGGACAGTTTTCGGAGGGCAAGTAGACCGTCAGCCTGCGGGACCTGCTGCGTCGGGGCGTCGTCGATATGCAGGGTTGCAACGTCTGGACCGCAACCACGCGCCACAAGCCGGGTTGGCAGGATCCGGGAAAGGCGCTGATGCTCCAGCGTCGCGAGCCAATGGGGAGTAGCATGTTGGGAGGGGTGGCATGCCGATCCGAACGCTGCTGCTGGCTTGTCTGCTGATCCACTGGCCTTCGCGGGGCCAAGGCCCCGTCGTTCACGTGGATTCGCCGATGCCCCCGCCGGAGTGGGCTCTGCTCGAGCGCGCCCTGCTCGATGCGAACTCGGACGCCGTCGAATCTTTCGCGGAGCGCTACCTTGACGAGCGCGGCTACCTGCTGCATACGCCCCGCTGGGGCACACTCGACGGCCCCGACGACGCCATCGAGACGTTCTACAACTGGACGCTGCTGCATACGCTCGGAGGCTCGGAAGCCGTCCTGGATCTCTACAAGAAGGGTCTCGAAGGGCACCTCCGGCAATACGGCGAGTTGCGCACCGAACTGACCACGCTGGCGAGCAACGGAGCCTACCACCGGGAGTTCATCACGCAGTCGGACTGGTTCCACACCGGGGAGGGCATGCGCGCGTTCCTGCTGATGGGGCATTCGGAGCCCAACGATCCGCTGTTGGTGCAACGTATGGAACGGTTCACGTCGATGTACACCGGCGAGGATCCCGACATCGGGAACTACGACCCGGAGCACAAGATCATTCGCAGCTTCTGGAACGGCAGCCTAGGACCGATGCTGCGCAAAGCCACGGTCTACGACTGGGTCGGGGATCCTGTGCCGGGCAAGTTCCATCTGCTGCACAACCCCGCGGGCAGCAGCAAGTTGCTGGACCTCGAAGAGTGGTATCCACGTATGCTTGCGCATTGCGACGAGTACCTCGACTCGGTCGGCGACACGTTCCTCAACCTGGCGGCGACGCTCTTGAGCACGAACGCCTACGCCTTGACCGGCAAGGAAAAATACCGCGCCTGGACACTCGAGTACCTTGACGCCTGGAAGGAACGCGCCGCGGCGACCGGGGGCATGATCCCTTCGAACATCGGACTTGACGGCTCTCTCGGCGGAGCGCACAACGGTCAGTGGTGGAAGGGAACCTACGGCTGGAACTTCACCATATTCGACGGCGAACTGCAGCAGATCGCCCACCGCAACTACTTCACGGCTGCGAGTTTCCAAGGCTTTGCGAACGGATTGTTGCTAACGGGCGACCAGAGCTACATCGACGTCCTTCGAAAGCAGATGGACCTCATTCTCGAGGCCGCCAAGGTCGAAGACGGCCTTACGTTGCTACCCACGATGTACGGCGACCCGCGCGGGTACGGCTTCGACGGTGAGCCCGAGTTCTACCGCTACCAGCCCGTCACCTATTCGGACCGGCTGGCTGAGATCTATCTCTGGTCGATGGACCCGGCCGACCTGGCGCGCGTCCCGGTCGAGGAGGAGCCCTGGATCGCATTTCTCCAAGGCAAGGACCGGGGCTACCCGCAGCGCGCCTTGCGGTCGGACTTCGCGCACATCCGCGCGCGCCTTGAAGGAATCAGGAACGACAACACGACGGCCGACACGCGACTCGCGGATTACTTGCTGGGACTGATGCCGGCCACGACCGACACGTTGGCGCAACTGACCGTCGGGGGCTACTTCGCGCACGGCCGCATCTGGGTGCTGCACAGCAGGCTGCGCTACTTCGACCCGGCCCGCCGGCGTGCGGGCCTGCCGGATGACGTAGCCGCCTTGGTCCACTCCCTGAGCGAGGATGCGGTCCAAGTCACTCTGGTCAACCTGAATCAGTTGGAGCCACGCGATGTCGTCGTGCAGGCCGGGGGCTACGCGGAGCACCAGTTCACGCGCCTGGAAACCGCCAGCGGATCACGAGAACTCGACGCCGACGCCATCACCGTGCGGCTTGCTCCCGGGGCCGGACAGCGTCTGACGCTGGGAGTCAAGCGCTACGCCAACCGTCCAGACTTGTCGTTTCCCTGGGCCCGCCGGTAGCCGCAGACCACGCCGCGGGCGCGAGCCAGGCCCCGGTGCGGCGGGAAGCCAATGCTCGCGGACGGACTGGCCCAGCCATCGGAGCGGATCGAGATCGTTCCGGGTGTCGTTGACGGAATCGATCCCGAGCAGGCCACTCTCTTCGGTTCTCGCACATGCGGTGACCCCAAGTTCCCAATCTCGTAGCGGCGCCCTCTCATCTTCCCGGTCCCTGCATGGCGCGCGGCGCCCAAGTTCCTGCCCAGAGTCAAATGCCCGCAGGCTGGGGCTGAGATGCCGATACGGAGCAGGGTGGACAAGCCGGGACCCGCTGCGGCTGCTTCAGGGATCCAGGGGTTCGATGCTCTCGGCGACATAGCGCTGGTACGTGACGCGAAGCGGGTCCAGTCCCGCCTGACGACATGCCGTGTAGTCCACGATGCGAAGCGCTGTGCTGGGCGACTGGCGAACCACACGGCCGACACCGAGCGCAAAGGTGATCTGAAACTCGCTCATTCCGACCTCCACCACGTGGTCGCGGACCTTGCGCCACATCTCCTCGGTCCAGTGATCGTAGATCTCGCGGGGGTCCTTGACGAAAAAGATCTCGTCCACGAAGACACGTTCGGGGGTTCCGATCGTAATGGAGGCCGTCCGGCCGTCCTTGTCGAAGACCAGCTTCACGTCGCCGCCCCGCACGCTCACCCCGGTGGGGACGATCCGCTCGAGAGGTTCGAACAAGCGGTCTCCGGGCTCATAGGTCCAACGGTAGCCCTCCTTGACCCACAGCGGATTCCCGACGAGCTTGCGCCGGGCCGATTCCAGGTCGGTGACACGGGACTTCGGCACGAACGTGTAGGCATCGTCCGGCAGCTCGATTCGCTTGGGCTCCGGCTTGAGCGACAAGTTGGCGAGGCGATGCCGTTCGTAGAAGTGATAGGAGACATACAGCACGCCGACCACCAAGCTGACTTTGACCCCGAGCCGCACCCAGAAGAACCACTCGCCTTCGACCCATTTCCACGCCATGACTTAGCACTCCATTCTCATCGTCGATCAGCCAGCTCTGTGCTCCCGACTCTCCGGCCGCGGCCTGCAGCGGCCGGCTTCCCGGACGCGCCTCACCTGTACGCAAGATACAGCACGCTGACGCCGCCGGTGAGCGCGCGTGTCGAAACGCTCCCGAAGCCCGCCTCGAGGAGGAGGTCGCAGATCTCCGCGGGATCGGGGAAGCGGGCCACAGATTCCTGCAAGTAGGAGTAGGCCCCGCCACTGCCCGAGATCGCATTGCCGATCCTCGGCAGCACATGCCGGAAATAGATGTTGTACAGCGCGCCCCACCAGCGCGCCGTCGGCTCGGAGAACTCCAGCACCGCCAAGCACCCGCCCGGGGCCAGCAGGCGCGCGAACTCTTCCGCGCCGCGGCGATAATTCGCCAAGTTGCGGAAGCCGTAGGCGATCCCGATCAGATCCAGGCAGCCGTCGGGCAACGGCATCCGGGCGGCATCGGCTTCTGCGAAAACGCAGGGCAGGCCAGCCCTGCGCATCTTCGCCGCCGCCCGCCTCAGCATGGGGCGGCAGAAGTCACAGGCCAGGTAGGCTGGCGCGCTGCCGGGTCGCAAGCGCACATGTTCCCGCGCCAAGGCGAGCGCCAAGTCTCCCGTGCCGCAGCACAGGTCCGCAACGCGCGCTCCCTCCCGCCGCAGGTAGGGACGCACGGCGCGCACGAGGCGGCTCCGCCAGCGGCGGTCGAGCTGGCCGGACAGCAGGTGGTTGAGCAAGTCATAGCGCGGGGCCACCCGCCCGAACATTTCGCGGACGACGCGTGCGGCCGCGGCCTCATTCCCGGGCACGATGCCGGTGGGGGCGGCTCCCCGCGCCGTCGCTTCCCCGCGCACCGGCTACACCGCCGCCGCTTCCCGCCTGCAGCACGCCTGCAGTGCGTATTCCGTCGCCTGGAGCACCTGCTTGGCGGGCGGGTCGACTTCCTCGCTGACGCGGCCGATCTGGTCGGCAAGCACGAACCGCGCACGGCCGCCAACGGCCTTCTTGTCCCCCGCGATCCTGGCGACGATGCGGTGCGCATCCAGACCCTCGAGGTCCGGAAGCGAGGCGTAGTCGAGGACGACAGCCTCGATGCGCTCGCGGTCCGCTGGCCCCAGGCGGCCGCGCAACTCGGACAGTTTGGCGGCGGCGATCATCCCGAACGCCACGGCCTCGCCGTGCAGCAGCCTGCCGTAGCCCGTTTCTGCTTCCAGCGCGTGCCCCAGCGTATGGCCGAAGTTCAGGATGCGGCGCAACCCTCCCTCGCACTCGTCGCGCCGCACCACGTCGGCCTTGATGCGGACCGACTCGCCGATCATGAACTCGACGGCCGAGGGGTCCCGGAGCAACACGGCGCCTTGGTTTCGCTCCATGTAGGCGAAGAGCTCCTCGCTTCGAATGACACCGTGCTTGACGACCTCCTGCAAGCCGGCGCGGTACTCCCGCTCGGGGAGCGTCTCGAGCGTCGCCGGATCGATCAGGACCAGACGCGGCTGGTGAAAGGCCCCGACTAGGTTCTTGCCGCTGGCGAGGTTCACGCCCGTCTTGCCGCCCACCGACGCGTCCACCTGCGCCAGCAGAGTCGTCGGCACCTGGACGGCGTCGACGCCGCGCATGTAGACAGCCGCCACGAAACCGCCCACATCGCCGGCGACTCCTCCGCCGAACACTACGACCGCGCTGCGACGGTCCGCCCCCGCCTGGTGCATCGCCTGGCAGAGTTGTTCCACCACATCGAGGCGCTTGCGGGGTTCACCCAGTGCCACCGGGAGCAACGTCCAGTCCCGTCCAACGAGACCGGCTTCCAGGCGCTCACCCAGACAGCGCCAGACGGTTTCGTCCGCAACCACGAACAACTTCCGGGCGCCCAGCACCTCGAGAACGGCAGCGCCGGCTCGCGCCAGGGCGCCGGCTTCGATGCGGACTTCGTACTCCCCCGCGCTCGTTTGGACGCGCACGAGCGACATAATTCCCTTTTGTACCATGAGCCTCGGAACTCGAATCCGATGCTCCGTGGAGCGTCCAGCCCCCGCCAGTCGGCGGGGCTTCCCTGACCGCGCTGATGGGAACCGATTTTCTCGTCATCGGCGCCGGCGTCGCCGGCCTCAGCGCGGCGATCGAAGCGGCCGCAGCCGGCCGCGTGCTGGTGCTGACCAAGGATCTCCTGACCGAGTCGGCCACCGAGTACTCGCAAGGAGGCGTCGCTGTCGCGCTCAGCGACGACGACCGCGTCAGCCTCCACGACCAGAACACGCTGCAGACTGGCTCCGGACTTTGCGACCCGCGAGCCGTGCGCTCACTCGCCGAGGCCGGACCGGACCGGATCCAGAGGCTGATCGAGTGGGGCGCCGAATTCGATACCGACGGCGGCAAGCTGACCTTTTCCATCGAAGGGGCGCACCGCGTCAATCGTGTCCTGCACGCGGGCGGCGACTCCACCGGCCGAGAGATCGCCCGCACCCAGTTCCGGAAGGCGCAGTCGCTCGACGCAATCTCCTTTCGGAGCTTCTCGTCGGTCGTCGACTTGCTGACCAAGGATGGCGAGGTTTGCGGGGCCATCCCCTGGAACGATCACGACCGTGAGCTCGTGCCGGTCAACGCCCGCGCCGTGCTGCTCGCGACCGGCGGGATCGGGCGCGTCTACCGGGAGACCACCAACCCCAACGTGGCGACTGGCGACGGCGTGGCCATGGCCTACCGCGCGGGAGCCGCGATCGCGAACATGGAGATGGTGCAGTTCCATCCCACGGCGCTCTTCCTGGAAGGGGCGCCGCGGTTCCCGCTCTCCGAGGCCCTGCGGGACGAAGGAGCCGTGCTGCGCAACGCGGACATGCAGCGCTTCATGTCGCGCTACCACGAGAACGAGGAACCCGCTCCCCGCGATGTCGTCTCGCGCTCCGTCGTGAGCGAGTTGGCGCGTCTCCGCAAGGGGCCGGTCTACCTGGACCTCACGCATCTGGCGGACGGCTACGTGCGTAAGCGCTTCGCGCGCATCTACCGGACCTGCCTGCTGTACGGGGTCGACCTCGAAGTGCAGCCCGTGCCGGTGCATCCCGCCGCGCATTACGCCATGGGGGGAGGGTCCGGACCGGGTACGACGGAGCGACCACGCTGCCGCGGCTGTTCGCCGGCAGGGAAGCCGCGTGCAACGGCGTGCACGGCGCGAACCGCCTGGCGAGCAACTCGCTGCTCGAGGGATTCGTGTTCGGCGCCCACGCGGGAGAGAGCATGCGCGACTACGCGGGCAAGCCCCTGCGGAAGCCGCGCATCCGTCGCCGGCAGACCGCGAGCGCCCTGCCCGGCGACGCCATCGCCAACCTGCGCCATCTCGCCTGGAGGCGCGCCGGCATCCTGCGCTCCGGCCAGAGCCTACGCAGCGAGCTGGAGGAGTTCGATCTCCTATCGACGCTCTTCGAGAAGGGCCTCGCACGCAACAGCCGCCACGGTTTCGAAACCGACAACATGTACTAGGTCATCCGTCTGATGGCGCGCTGCGCGCTGGCCCGCGAGGAGAGCCGCGGCGGGCACTTCCGCTCGGATCACCTCGATTGGAGAGAGGAGTTCCGCAAGCACTCGCAGATCCGGCGCGGCTAGGAAGTGCGCTTCGTGGAGGTCGGACCGCCGCGGGCCTGAGGGGCCTCCTAGTACTCCAGGATCCAGATGTTGCGGAACATCACGAAGCTGTGCAGGTCGTGCAGTTGCAACCCGATCGGGCCCGTCTTGGGGCGCGCGGGATCTCCCGGGTGCTCGGATGCGAGCACGCCATTGACGTAAACGCGGATCGAGTCCGCTCGGGACTCGATATTCACGCGATTCCACTCGCCGACCACCTCGAGACCTTCCCGGGCCCTTGCCAGTCCGTAGATCGAACCCGTCGACCACTTGTCGGAGTATTCGCTGTTGATCTGGATCTCGTAGCCGAGCTTGGAGGGTGTACAGGTGAAGTCTGGCCGCTCCGCGATGCCACAGCGGGCCTCGGACGGGTCCCGAATGGAGATTCCGCTGTTGCCGGGCGTGCTGACCCAGTACTCCAAGTGCAGATCGTACTCGTCGAAGTCCCGGCGGGTGTAGAGCCAGGACTGCCGCGTGCTCCACCACGTGAGCTCGTCCGCAACGATGCTGTCGCGCCCCTGGAACGGCGCTTGCCTGTCGTGACCGAAGAAGGCCGAGACGACCCCGTCCGATCGCATGCGCCAGTGACCGTCCCCGAGCACCTTCCACTCCTCCAGCCCGTCGCCGAGCAGGTCCTTCCAGTCGGCGGCGCCGGCGGCCGGCACGGTCAGGCCGAGCGCCAACGCCAGGATCGTCTCGCGCATCCCGTTCTCCCGCCCCGGCTCAACCGAGGTACTGCACTTCCTCTTCGACCTCGAAACCGAAGCGCTCTTGAACGCGCGCCTTCAGTTCGACCGCCAGCTCGCGGATCTGCGCGGCCGTGCCGCCCCCGCTGTTGTACAGCAGATTGGCGTGATAGGACGCGATCTCGATCCCGCCGTTGCGCATACCCTTGGCGCCCACCTGCTCGAGGAAGTAGGCCGAGGCCACTTTTCCGGCGCGCACTGCGCGCGCGGGAACGTCCGCAACCACAGGCGCGGGCAAGGAATCCAGATACAGGTTCTTGAAGATGCTCCCGGCGCAAGGCATACTGGGCGGAAACTTTTGGTCGCGCAGCGCACGGATCTCCTCGGCGCGCGCACGCAGCGACGGCGGGTCTCCCGGGGGCAGGACCAGCCTGACAGCCAGAATCAGCCAGTCTTTGCGGCGCTTGAAGATCGACTCGCGATACTCGAACTCGCATGCGCTGCGGCCGATCGAGCGAACCTCGGAGCCGTCCAGGAACTCCACCCGCTCGACGAACTCCTCGATCGAGTGGCCGTAGGCGCCCGCGTTCCCGTACACGGCCCCGCCCACCGAACCGGGGATGCGCATCAATGTGTGCATGCCGGCCAGGCCGTGCTCCAGCGTCAGGTCGACGAGCGCTTGCAAGCTCCCTCCGGCATCGGCCTCGATCACGCCGTCGCGGCACTCGAGGCGGGCGGCGACATAGCGCAGCACCAGCCCGCGGAAACCCGCGTCGGAGACGACCACGTTGGTGCCGTCGCCCAGTAGGTAGTACGGCACGCCGGCGGCGTGGCAGGCCGCAACCGCCGACGCGAGAGCCTGCGGGCAGTCCGCCCACGCAAGCAGGTCGGCCGGGCCGCCGATCCCGAAGCGCGTATGCGCCGCCAGCGGCGCGTCGCTCTCCAGGTGCAGGCCATTGATCGCACGGAGCCGTTCCTTGAGGCCCGCGGCCACCGGGATCGCGTTCTCCAAGATCCAATTGTAGGGCGCGGCCCCCGGCCGAAGGGGCGGATTGGTCCATCATGGAGGGATGCGATTCCTGTTCGGTGGGTTCGGCCCGCAGGCGCGCGAATTCCTCCGCGACCTCGGCCAGAACAACAACCGGGAATGGTTCCTGGCCCACAAGGCCATCTACGAGCAGACGCTCCGCGGCCCTCTGCTCGAGCTCGTCGGCGAGTTGGGGGCCGCGCTCGAGGAGCATTGCCCCGGGTACGCCACCGAGCCGCGCAAGGCCGTCTATCGGATCTACCGCGACGTGCGCTTCTCGAGGAACAAGGCTCCCTACAAGACGCACGCCGCGGCCGTGTTCGCCCCGCTTGGCCTGGACCGGCACGCCGGCGCGGGCTTCTACTTTCATTTCTCGGCGGAGGAACTGCTGGTCGGCGGCGGCGTCTATGCCCCTGGATCGGCCGAATTGCGGAAGATCCGCCAACAGATCGCCGCCGGCCCGGAGGAGTTGCGAGCCATCCTCGCCTCGCCCGTCTTCCGCGGTACATTCGGCGACCTGCGGGGGGAGACGCTCAAGCGCACGCCGCAAGGCTTTCCCAGGGAGCACCCGGCCGGCGACCTGCTCGTCCGCAAGCAATTCCTGGCGGGCGCCACGCTGGCGGCGGTAGAAGTTGAAAAACCTTCGATCGCCGGTCTGCTGGACCGGCATTTCCGCATCCTCGCTCCGCTGCTTGAGTACTTGAACCGCCCCTTGCGGTAAGGTTGCCGTCCCTCCGAGCTGCGGGCGGTTACCATAGCTGCTTGGAGGCTGGACCGCGCCTGGAGCGCGGCAAGCTCATGGCATACCGCGACATTCGTGAATTCATCGCCGCCCTGGAACAACAGGGAGAGCTGCGGCGCATCCGCGCGGAGGTCGATCCGAAGCTCGAGATCGCGGAACTGGCCGACCGGGCGGTGAAGCGCGGCGGGCCGGCGCTTCTGTTCGAGAACCCGCGAGGCTCGCGTATCCCGGTCCTGATCAACGCCTACGCCTCGCTGTCCAAGATGCGGATCGCACTCGAGGTTGATGACATCGATGCCATCGCGAAGCGGATCGAAGAGTACCTCGACCTGGGCGTCCCCCAAGGCGTGGCGGGCAAGCTGAAAGGCCTCGCCAAGCTGGCCGAGGTGCGCAAGTTCCTCCCCCGTACGGTGCGCTCCGGGGATTGCCAGCAGGTGGTCAAACGGGAAGGCTTTTCGTTGTACGACTATCCCATCCTGACCTGCTGGCCGCAGGATGGCGGACCGTTCATTACCCTGCCGATGGTGTTCTCGCGGAACCCCGTCAGCGGCAAGCGCAACTGCGGGACCTACCGCATGCAGGTCTACGACGAGCGCACCAGCGGCATGCACTGGCAGACCCATAAGCAGGGCGCCGAGCACTATCGCCGCCTGCAACAGGAAGGCCGCCAGACGCGCATGGACGTGGCCGTGGCGATCGGCGCCGACCCCGCCACGATGTTCTCCGGGATCCTGCCGCTGCCCCCGGACATCGACGAGATGCTGTTCGCGGGCTTCCTGCGCAGGAAGCCGGTCGAGATGGTGCGCTGCAAGACCATTGACCTGGAAGTGCCGGCCAACGCCGAGATCGTGCTCGAAGGGCACGTCACGCTCGGCGAGTTGCGCAAGGAAGGGCCGTTCGGCGATCACACAGGCTTCTATACGTTGGAGGACGACTACCCGGTCTTCCACGTCGATTGCATCACGCAGCGCGCGGATCCGGTTTACGCCACGACGATTGTCGGGCGGCCACCCATGGAGGACTACTTCATGGGCAAGGTGATCGAACGCATGTTCCTGCCGTTATTGCGGCTTCAGGTGCCGGAGATCGTCGACATGGCCATGCCCGCCGAAGGCATCTTCCACAACTTGATGCTGGTTTCGATCCGCAAGTCCTATCCGGGCCACGCGCGCAAGGTGATGAGCGCCATCTGGGGCCTGGGGCAGGCGATGTTCACCAAGTGCATTGTTGTGGTCGATCACGACGTCGATGTGCAGGACTACAGCGAGACAGCCTGGCGCGCCTTGAACAACATCGATCCAGAGCGCGACCTGCAGTTCACGATGGGCCCGATCGATTCGCTGGACCATGCCAGCCGCTTGCCGAACTACGGTTCGAAGATGGGTATCGACGCCACCCGCAAGTGGCCCGGCGAAGGCTTCGCGCGGCCCTGGCCCGATGTCATCGTCATGGACGAAGACGTCAAGCGGCGCGTGGACCCGATTTGGGACGAGTTGGGGCTCGGCTAAGCCACGCCGAGCCGGTATGCAGCCCGTGCCACGCAGCCTGCCGCGCGTCGTGATCACAACGCTCGTCGCGGCGGCCGTGGGGCTGGGCATCCTGGGGGCTTGGCGTGTCGCGCCCTTTTCCGCGGCGCCGCCACTGCCCCCGCCGGTCCTCCGGAAGCTCGAACTCCGGGCCAAGGTCGTGGCGGGCGCCACCAACGTGCTGCGAACCAAGCGGCGAGGCCGCGTGCTCGCGGTCCATGCGGATCCCGGACGCGCGGCGGACGCGGGAGCGCCGCTGGTGGAGTTCGAGGATCTGGCGCTGCTCGAGGCGCGGGTGTCCCTGCAGCGGAAGATTGCCGCGCTCCAGGCAGATCCGGACGTTGCGGTCGAGACGCAACGCGCCGCGTCGGAGAGGGCCGGACACGACATCCGGCTAGCTGCCCTGCAGGATCTGCAAGACTCCTACACGGCGGCCCATGAGGACTTCGCGCGCTGGACAACGCTCCACGAGCAGGGCTTGGTGGCTCGGCTCGAATACGAGCGCCGAGAACGTGAACTCGTCGCCCTGCGAGATCGCTTGGAAGCCGCCCGCGCCAGCACGAAGCCGCCAGCGGCGGGGGAGGCGAGCGTCCGGACGCCCGTCCCGCCCGAACTGCAACGCTCCCAGCGCCTGCTCGAGCGCTTGGCGCGCCTGCCCGGGTCGTTCTCCGTCACAAGCCCCTGGCAGGCGTGGGTGGAGGAGGTCCACGTTCAGGCCGGCGAGATTCCCGCGCGGGGAGCGCCCCTGGTGACGGTGGCGCGCATTGCTCCGCCGCGCCTCGAAGCCGCCGTGGGGCGCGAGAAGGAGATCGTGGCCGTGCAGTCCGCTTGCGGGCTCCCCGGACCCTTCGCGTTCACGCTTCGAGACGGGATCCTGAGTCTGCCGGCTCCCTCCCCGGGGATGCTCCCTGAGGAGGACTGCGGACTGGAGCTCCTGCTGCGACCGTAACTCGACTTCGCAGACGTGCGCCTAAATCTGGTTAGGGACCATGTCGACACAAACAGCCCAGGACGCGGCCGTCATCGGCAAGCGCTTGCTCGACGAGAACATCGTCATCCGCACGTACGGCCTCCGCAAGACCTATGTGATGGGCGATCAACAGATCCATGCCGTGAATGGCGTGGATATGGAGATCCGCTACGGGGAGTACGTGGCCCTGATGGGGCCCTCGGGCTCCGGAAAGTCTACCTTCATGAACCTGATCGGAGCGCTCGACACTCCGACGGCGGGCGACTACTACATCGCCGGCCAACTCATCAGCACCATGTCCGACGACGAGTTGGCCTACATCCGCAACCGCGAGATCGGCTTCGTGTTCCAGACATTCAACCTCCTGCCGCGCCTGACGGCGCTGCAGAACGTGGAACTGCCGCTCGTCTATGCAGGCGTGGCGCCTGCGCAACGCACCGAGCGGGCGCAGCGCGCGATGCAACAAGTCGACCTGACGGACCGCATGTACCACAAGCCCACCGAGCTTTCCGGCGGCCAGCGCCAGCGTGTCGCCATCGCGCGGGCGCTGGTCGGGGACCCCTCGATCATCCTGGCCGATGAGCCGACGGGAAACCTCGACACCGCCACTTCCACCGAGATCATGGGCGTGATTGACGTGCTCCATAAGCAAGGAAACACGATCATCCTGGTCACACACGAACCAGACATCGCGATGTACGCGCACCGCATCGTGCAGCTCCGGGACGGGAAGATCGAGAAGGACGAGCAGGTCCGATAGGCACGTTGCTGCAAAGCGTCCTTCTAGGTCTCGCCGCCGTCCTCGCTACCTGAGGATGCGTCTTCTACCTGCTCGTCCTGTTGGCCGTTCGGAGCTTTGTACGGCGCCGGGCGCAACGGCGGCCGTCCGCGTCGACGCCAGTGTCGTTCAGCGTGCTCAAGCCTCTCGCCGGAGATGAGCCCGGCTTGCAGGAGAACCTGCGCGGCTTCTTCCAACTCGACGACCCGAAGTACGAGCCTGTCTTCGCAGCGCGCGACGTGGACGACCCCGCGCTGGCGCGGGCCGAGTCCCTCGCTTCGCTGTACCCGGAGGTGCGTTCCAAGGCCCTGGTCGCAGGAGAGCCGCCCTGCCCGAACGCCAAGGTGCATTCGCTAGGGGCAATGACCAGCGCCGCGGCTGGCGATGTCCTCGTCATCAGCGACAGTGACATTCGCGCCGACCCCGCGCTGCTGCGGGAACTGGCGGCGGAGTTCACGGACCCTGCGGTCGGTGTGGTCACGTGCCCGTACCGCGCAGTCCCTGGGCGGAGCCCCTGGTCTCTGCTCGAAGCTCTGGGGATGAACAGCGAGTTCTGGAGCGGCGTACTGGCCGCACAGTTCCTGGCTCCGATGGATTTCGCCGTCGGCCCGACGATGGCGGTCCGCCGAACGTGCCTGGAGGCAATTGGAGGCTGGCGGGCCGTCGAGGAGCACTTGGCGGAGGACTTCCAACTCGGCCGGCTGGCGCGACGGGCAGGCTTCGACGTGCGTCTTGGAACCCAGGTGGTGGAACACCACATCGGCAGCCAGGGGTTGGGCGCGAACCTCGCCCACCGGCTGCGCTGGCTCCGCTCCACGCGCCGCTCGCGCCCGGCCGGGTACTGGGGTCAGCTCTTCGCCAACCCGCTCCCCTGGGCGCTGCTGGCCCCGGGGGCTGTATGGTCGTGGATCCTGGCCGCAGCCTGCGGCGCTCTGCGCGCCCTGGTCCTGCTCGCGGTCGGCGGACTCGTCTTGCGGGACCGCCTGGTCGTACTGCGCTGCTGGCTGGTGCCGGTGCAGGATGTGCTCAGCCTGGTGCTGTGGGCCGCCGGATTCTTCGGCGATCGAATCGTTTGGCGAGGGGGGACATTCCAGCTGATGCGTGACGGGCGCCTCCAGCGCCTGGAACGCTGACGGCACCGCTTCGGCCTGCGAAGCGATTGGCCGATCCCGGGATTCGAGAAAGGTAGCGGCCGGGGGCTTGCTCCGCTCGTCCGCCCACCGGCGCGCATGCCAACCGAGCCGAGGGGAAACCGGCCTGCCGCTCGGATAGCATGGAGTGTCGGGTCGAACCGACCCCGGTTCCACGGCAGTCCCCGGAGTGCCGCGCGGCCCGGATGGCGGGAAGCCGGCGACGCACATCCGCAGGAGTCCAGGGTGGGAGTCAGCTCCATCGAGTACAACCATGACGAGCGAGAGCTCGAAGAACTGCTGCGCTCCATCGACCGGCCAGGAGACTTCTGCGTTCATGGCAGGTTGTACTCGCCGATGCCTCGCTTGGAAGTCGATTCGGTCGGCACGGTCTCATTTCCGGTGCAAGCAGCCCAGGTCCAGGCCCTGATCCAGGCAGCGCAGCGCGCGCCGTACGGCCGGGGTCCGGAGACTGTGCTCGACACCTCGGTACGCGACTGTTGGCAGATCGACGCCGGGAACATTCGCTTGGGAGGCGGCGGCTGGAAGGAGAGCTTTCGATCGATTCTGGAGAGGGTGGCGGGCGGTATCGGGTGTCCTTCCGACCGGCTCGAAGCGCGCTTGTACAAACTTCTGATCTACGAGCCCGGCGGGTTCTTCGCGCCGCATCGGGACACCGAGAAGACGGCCGGGATGGTCGCCACGCTGGTGATCTCCCTGCCGACGGACGGCGTGGGCGGGGAGCTGGTGATGCGGCACAAGGACCGCGAGACGGTCGCCGACATGTGTGTGCGGGATCCGTCCGAGCTGGCGTTTGCGGCGTTCTACGCGGATTGCACGCACGAGACGCGGCCCGTACTCGAAGGCCATCGCATTTCGCTCGTGTACAACCTAGTCCTCCGAGGCCCCGGGGCGTCGGGGGCGCCGCGCCAAGCGCCGGACTACGCTCCTCAGGCCGAGGCGATAGCCGGCTTGCTCAGCGCTTGGAGCCGGAAGGAAGTCGCGGCCGCCAAGATCGTGTGGCTGCTGGACCACGACTACAGTGAGGCCGGGCTCTCGTTCGACGACTTCAAGGGGACCGATGCCGCCGTCGCTCGGACGCTTTCCAACGCAGCGGAGCGGGCCGACTGCGCGTTGCACGCCGCGATTGTCCACATCGAAGAGCACGGCAGCGCAGAGTATCCCGACTACGGCGGATCCAACTGGGGGCGGTACTACGAACCCGACGACGACGACGATGTCGACATGGGCGAAGTGTACGAGGCGCATTGCTGGCTCGACAGCTGGGCTGCGCCGGACGGCACGCGGCCGGACTTTCCGAAGATTCCGTTGCTCGATGAGGAGCTGCTGCCTCGCGGCGCTCTGGACGATGCCGAACCGGACGATCGTTGGGTTGAGGAAGCTTCGGGCAACGCCGACGTTAGCGTGGAACACGCCTATCGTCTCTCCGCGCTGATCCTCTGGCCGCAAAGCAAGACAGTGCAGAACCTGGCCGCGGGCGAGATCGAGCACGCCATGGACTACGTCGCATCGGAGCTCGAACGCGGTAGGCAGGCGCCAACTGCGAGCGGTCAAGCGGGAGACTTGGCTTCGCAGCTGATCGAGGCCTGGCCGGCCCCCCGTCCCTACCAAGCGGACCCGGAGGCCGAGCGGTGCCGTAAGATGCTCCACCTGCTGCGCTCGGTGGCGAACGAAACGCTTACGATGCGTTTTCTGAGCGCGATCGTCGCGCCGCGCTACAACGGGGCTGAGAACCAAGACCTGATCGCCGTTGCGGAGGATATCGGACCGGGGGGCCTGCGGGAGTTCTTGCCCAGGTTCGTCGAGGCGAACCTTCCGCGCCACCCCGCCAGCGTGTTGGCGCTGGCGTTGCAGCTGTGTGAGACGTACGCTCCGCAAGGAAGCGGCCCTTGGCGCGCGGCGCTCGAGGAGGCCGCACGCGCCGCATTCCAGGCCTTGCCGCACGCGCTGGAACCGCTGTTGGACGAGAAGGAGCCGGCATGGAGACAGCCCAAGCCCAAGGTGCTGAGCGCGGACGCTATTCGCGATCTGTTTCAGCTGGGTTCGCGATTCCGGCTAGAGCGCGAAGTGGACGCGGCAGTCCCCCTGCTCACCCAGCACCCTCAAGAAGCGTCGCCCGACCGAGCGCTGCCCCGGGCACTCGCGGAACTGAGCGGCCGCGAACGCGACTTCGGAAACACCGCGGCATTCGGGCGGCTCTGGCGCCACGCATCCGACTGCTTGCTGGCCCGCAGCGCCACTCCGCCGCAGGCGCCACGGGACTGGTTGATCGATGTCCAGATCGATTGCGGCTGCGAGCATTGCCGCAAGCTGCAAACATTCTGCAGCGATCGGGTCCAAACTACGATGCGCTTCGCGGTGGTCAGAGACCGACGTGAGCACTTGCGCACTGTGATCCAGCGCCAAGGGCTCGACATCAGCTATGAAACGGAACGGACGGGGCGCCCCTACAAGCTCATCTGCACCAAGACCCGAGCAAGCTACGAGCAGCGTCTTGAGCAATACTCCGAGGACATCGCTCACATGCGCCTTTTGGCCGCCACGGCCCCTGGTTCGGAAGCAGCCGAAGCCTTCCCAAGCGACCTCCAGCTTCTTCTCGCGGCGATTTCACTGGCCAGCTGACGCGCGGACTGGAGGCAACGCTGCAACAGCCGAGGATCGCCGTGAGCGGCCCCAGGGCCGCCGACGTGGATTCGCTACCACATCCGTTGGCCGAAGACCGACGAACCGCACGCGGGCTAGCATGCGGAACCGCGATCAAACTGCAACCCGCTCTTCGTAGACGCCGAATTCGCCGCGCAGCACGTCGCAGATCTCCCCGAGGGTGGCGTACGCCCGCACCGCCTCCAGGAGCGGGGGCATCAGGTTGCCGGAGCCGCGCGCCGCGCGCCGAACCTGATCGAGCGCCGTTGCGACCGCGCGGGCATCCCTGGCCCGGCGCAGGTCGTGCAACTTGGCCACCTGCCGGCGGCTGGCACCCTCGTCGATGGCCAGAGTCTCGATCGGTGCGGTTTCATCTTCGGCATGCGCGTTGACGCCGACGATCCGCAGCTCTCCGCTCTCGACCCGCCGCTGGTGCTCGTAGCTCGACTTGGCGATTTCCGCTTGGGGATAGCCCCGTTCGACCGCAGCGACCATGCCCCCCATCGAGTCGATGGTCTCGAGCTCGCGCCAGCAGCGGGCCTCGAGTTCGTCCGTCAGGCGCTCGACATAGTAGCTGCCCCCGAACGGGTCGATCGTATCCGTGACGCCGGTCTCGGTGGCGATCACCTGCTGCGTGCGCAACGCCAGCAGGGCGGCCTCCGACGTGGGCAATGCGTACGCCTCGTCGAGGGCATTGGTGTGCAGCGACTGCGTCCCGCCCAGCACCGCGGCCATCGCCTGCAGAGCCGTCCGCACGAGGTTCACCTGCGGCTGCTGCGCGGTCAGCGAGACCCCGGCCGTCTGGGCGTGGAAGCGCAGCTTCAGGGACCGCGGCTCACGGGCTCCGAACCGCTCCGCCATAATCTTGCACCAGATCCTGCGCGCCGCCCGGTACTTCGCGATCTCCTCCAAGAAATCGTTGTGCGCGTCGAAGAAGAAACTCAGGCGCGGAGCGAACGCATCCACCGCGAGCCCGCGCCGCAGCGTCCATTCCACATAGGCGGTCCCGGCGCCTAGGGTGTAGGCAAGCTCCTGCGCTGCGGTCGCTCCGGCTTCGCGGATGTGGTATCCGCTGATCGAGATGGGATGGAAGCGGGGCGCCTGTTTTGCCGCAAACTCGAGGCAGTCCACCACCAGCCGCATCGAGGCGCGCGGCGGGTAGATGTACTCCTTCTGCGCCATGAACTCCTTCAGGATGTCGTTCTGAATGGTGCCCGAGAGTCTCACCCAGGCGGCGCCCTGCTTCTCGGCGACCACCAGGTACATGGCCCAGAGGATCGCCGCCGAGGATGTAATGGTCATCGACGTGGTGACCTCGGCCAGCGGAATACCGGCGAACAACTCCTCCATGTCGGCCAGCGACGAGACCGCCACGCCGCACTTGCCGACCTCCCCTTCCGCCATCGCGTGATCGCTGTCGTAGCCCATCAGGGTCGGCAGGTCGAAGGCCACCGAGAGGCCCGTCTGGCCCTGCTTGAGCAGAAAGTGGAAGCGGCGGTTGGTCTCCTGCGGCGAGCCGTAACCCGCGAACTGGCGCATGGTCCAGAGCCGCTGGAGGTACATGCGCGGGTGGATGCCCCGCGTAAACGGGGCCGCGCCGGGGGAGCCTAGATTCCCGCCGCTGTTCGAGGCGCTGTAGAGCCTCTCGACAAGCAGGTTGGAAACGGTGCGCCGTTCCACGGCTTAGAACGCCAGAGTGCCCGTGCGCGGAACCTCGTCTTGGTTGGGCACGAACAGGATCTTGCAGCGCTCGCAGCGGTAAATCTCGGGGTCCCTGCCGAACAGCGAAACAAGTTCCTCGCCGTAACCGTACCAGCGCTTGAGATGACCGGCGCAGATCTTCTTGCCGGCCGGCTCGTCGCAGGCGCGCTGCCGTCTGATGCGCCGCTTCACGCAGGTGCCGTCGGACAAACGAACCACCAGGTTCTTGGGTTCCGGGATCGCTTCCTCGGTCTCGGCGGCGGCGGAACTGGTGTCGCTCATGGGCTTAAGGGCCGTATTCTAGCAGACCGCCCGGCGCCCCCGAGGCACGCGTGAAACGTGCCGACGAACGGGCTAGCCAGCTTCTTCCGGGCCGTCGCCCTCGGCGTCCGCCAAGGTCTCGTCCAGCCAGCGCAGGTAGGCCGCGCTGCCCCGGTCGACGGCGCTGGCGATCAACTCGAACACTTCGTACGGGTGCAGATCCCGGACCGCGTCTTCGAGCGCCTCGAAGCGATCGCTGCGGGTCTTGATCACCAGCAGAGACTCGGCATCCTCCTCGACCGCACGTTTCCAGGTGTAGACCGAGTGCAACCCCGGAACAACGTTGACGCAGGCGCAGACGCGCCGCCGCACGAGTTCGCGGGCGATCTCCCGCGCCTTGTCCGGAGGACACGTGCAGTAGGCGACCAGGTAGCGAGGATCGGGGGCGTCGGGCATAGTAGGCACCGTATCCGCATCCAGTGTGGCAACTCTCCTCCCCGACATTCAAGCTGATCCACCAACCCCGCGGCGGTCGAAGCCGTCGCAGCTAGCGCAGCGGAAGCGGGTACGCCAGTCGCGACAGCAGCTTCGTCTCGAGCGCCGCGTTGTAGTGCGCCAACAACCGCGGAGCGGTCTGCTCGCTATTCCAGTTCCGCTCGACGGCCCGCCGCGCCCTACGGGCCAGCTCGCGCGCTCTCGTCCTGTTCTCGAGCAGCCGCACGACGGAGCGCGCGAAGTCGGCAGGGCGGTCGTCGATTTCCGCGATCTCGCTTTCCTTGCGGCACAAGCCCTCGGCGCCCAGCGTCGTGGAAACCACCGGGATCCCCACCGCGAAGGCCTCCAGGATCTTCACTCGCACCCCGGACCCCGTCAGGATCGGCGCCACGAAGACCGCGTAGCGCGCCAAGACGTCCCGGATATCGTCGACCGGACCCAGGTACTCCGCGCCCTCGCGCTGCAGGCGCGTGCGTAACGCCTCGGTCGCCTCGGCCCCGGCGACGAGAAAGCGCACTTGCGGCCTCGCGGCGCGCACCCTGGGAAACACCTGCTCCAGGCAAAACGCGAGCGCATGCAGGTTCGGGGGGTGACGGAAATTCCCAACGAACAGGACCGTGTCGGGTTCGCGCTCCTCGCTGTGGAACGCGTAGGTAGCGACATCGATCGCCGTACGCAGGTTGGACAGCACTGGAGGCCGCTCACCGAGGTAGGCCCGCAGGTCGCGCCTCTGCTCGCTACTGCAGACCTGCACGGCATCGAACCGCGTCAGAGCTTTCAACTCGAAGCGCAGCGCTCGCAGGTACTCATACGCGCGAGTCGGGGCGCGCAGCGGCCCGCCGGACCACACGGTCCGCTGCACCGCCTGAAAATGCAGGTCGTGCTCGAACAGGAAGCACACGAGTTGCCGGAACGCCTCACCATACGAGGCCAATTGCGCGTACTCGAACTGCACCACGTCGATGCGCCGCAGCAGGATCGTGCGATGGATCTTCCACAGCAGCCCGGGATCCCAGTACGCCTGCGCCGCCTGCGGCCACAACACCGGCGCACCGTGACGGCGGCGCGGGTCGTGCAGCACGAACTCGGCGCTAGCGCAGCGCGCAGCCAGGCGATCGTGGTGGGCGAAGTCCAACTCCCGCTCCAGGAGGCACAGCAGGTGCAGGCGGCAGCGTTTGGACAGACTCTCCACAGCCTGCTTCATGAACACGGCGCCACCGTGCAACGGCGGGTCGATCGGATAAGGCGAGACGAACAGGACGTTGAGGGCGCTCTCAGGCTTGCTCTCGAGGCGGTGGAAACGATCACGGAAGTAGCCGCCCAACGGACGGCGCAGCGCTTCGGTGTCCGGGATCTCCGAGAGGCGCCGGGCGGCCGCGCGCCGCCCGGCAGCCCGCAGCGCCTGGCGTACCGCCATCAAAAAGCCAGCCGCCGCGGCGCGGGTCGGAGATCCGCCGAGCACCAGCGACGCCCACATATCCGCGTACAGCCAACTCAGGTGTCCCAGCAGGCGGCCCCACTCGTGGACGTTCTTCCAAACGAACAGCAGGCGGTTCTTCTGGAGCACCCGCTGGATGTAAGCGGTCTCGAAGTGCCTGCCGATCGTGCCGCGGTGTTCATGGTGCAGCACGCTTCGGGGCGCATAGAGATTGACCCAGCCACGCTTCCAGGCCATGTAGGCCAAGTCGACATCCTCCATGTAGAACGGCGCCAGGATCTCGTCGAAGCCTCCTAGTTCCAAGACCTTCAGCCGGTCGTAGGCTGTCGATCCGCCGCCGGAATAGAACGTCGGGAACAACTCATTGACCCGTCTGTCGGCCACGTGCTGGAGGTGGATCCGGCCGCGCTGCCATCGGCCCATCGTCAGGCCGGTTTCCTCGCGCGGCTTGGCGGAGTCCTCGAAATAGATCTGCCCGGTGACGGAAAACACCCTGGGATCGCGAAACCCATCGAGCAGCGGCTGCAAGAAGTCCGGCTCGACGCGCATATCGTTGTTCAGCAAGACCACGATGTCGCGCCTGGCGATGCTAAAGCCTAAGTTCGACGCCCTGCCGAAGCCGAGATTGGACCCCATCTCAACGACCCGGACGGAAGGAAACTCGCGGGCCAGGAATTCGGCAGTGCCATCCGTGGAGGCGTTCTCGATCACGAGGATCTCATGCGCAGCATTTCCGCTCACCGCAGCGACCACCGACGGCAGGGTCCTGGCGAGTTGGTCGCGGCCGTTCCAGGTCGGGATCACGACGCTGACCGCGTCCTTGGAAACCTCCGGCACGGAAGCCGGACGCCTCCTCCCGCGAAAGAGGGATAGGAGGTCCACGCCCAGGAATAGCAACGCCAGGAGCAGCAGGAGCACGGGTGCCGCGGCCAGCAGAAAGACCGCGACGGCCACACCCACGAGAAGAGCCTGCAGCCGTTTCATAGGCGTGTCGGGCTGCCGGCCGCCGGCGTCTCGCGGTGATTCTCGACCTGGACGCGGCACGGCAGGTGCAGGTACCCGTACACCTCGCCGCGGCCCCGCGCCATCGGCAGCACCAGGGCGTTGTCGATCCAGTCACAGATCTCGTACTCGCGCAGGTCTCCGTCTGCTACAGCCGGGGCGAAGGAAAACGTGCCGGCATGGAGTTCAGGCAAGTCGATGGAGAAGGCGACCGTGCGGACTTCGCCGGGCTGCATCGGATCCATCCTGCACCCCTCACGGCTCGTATTCGTCCCGGCAAAGTCGATTCCCAGGTGATTCCTCATCATGAAGCCAACGTTGGGAGCCGCGAGGCGCGCCTTGGCCCGCACGCGGATGCGCACCGTCGCCGCCTGCCGTGGGACCAGCATCTGCGCTTCCCGGCCTCGCTCGTCGAGCACCGCGATTCCGAGCACCTCAGCCCGTCCGGTCCCGAAGCGGTGGTCAACGTTCGGGATTCTGTCCGCCACCTCCGGGACGCCATCCGACCTTGGCGGCGCGGCGGCAAGAGCCGGGCCGTTCTTCGCGTTCTGCGCCACCACGTCCTTCGCGGTCATGTGGGCGAGGTACTTGCGCGCCACGGTCCGCGGATCTCCCTGGTCGCGGATGCGACCCTCGTCCAGCCACAGCACTCGCGTGCCGAGCGCCTGCACATCCGCCATCGCGTGGGACACGAACAGGATGGCCACCTTCTTGCTGCGCAGCTCATGCACCTTGCGCATGCAACGCTGGCGGAAATAGTAGTCGCCGACCGCCAGCGCTTCGTCGACCAGCAGAATCTCGGGCTCGACGCTGATGGCCACCGCAAAGGCCAGCCGCACAGCCATCCCAGACGAGTACGTCTTGACGGGGCGATCGATGAAATCTCCGATCTCGGCGAAGCGCTCGATCTCCGCGAAGCGCTTGCGGATCTCGGCGGTCGAGAGGCCGAACACCGCGCCGCTGAGATAGGCGTTCTCGCGCCCACTGAACTCGGGATGAAAGCCCGCGCCCAGCTCGAGCAGGGCGGCCACGCGGCCCTCGACCTCTACGCGGCCCGCGGTCGGCTGCAGGATGCCCGCCGCCAGCTGCAGGGAGGTGCTCTTGCCCGACCCGTTCGCTCCGATCAGGCAGAGCGTCTCGCCGCTGCACACCTCGAACGAGACACCCCGCAATGCCCAAAGCTCGGCGCCGCCGCGCTTGCTGTGCGGGGCAAGCAGTTCCCGGAAGCGGTCGACTGGCCCGGTGTAAGCTGCGTAGCTTTTCGAAACGGCGCTGAAGGCGACGTTAGCCAAGGCTCGGGACTGCCGCGCTCGGCAGATCCTGACTCTATCTTAACTTCCGAGATTCTTGCGCGAGGGTCCGAAGGACGCATCCTCACGGATCTTGGCGAGGGTCCGCGACGGACCCGCAAGCCTAGAGGATGTCGGCGAATCCCGGCTTGGCGCGTCGGAAGAAGAGCGCGCCGAGCAGGAACGTCCCGACCGCAAACCCGCTCAGCGCCAGCACGTCGGCGAGGCTCGGCAAGTTGCCTCCCAGGATCGAGTCTCGGTATCCCCGGACCACGTAGCGGATCGGATTCCAGTCTAAGACGATGTCCAGCCGGCCGCGGTAGGAGCTTTCCGGAAGGAAGACCGGCGTCGCCCAGAACCAGGCCGTCAGGACCACGGACAGCACATGCACCGTGTCCCGCAGGTAGACTTGGAGACCCGCCACGATCCAGGCCCAGCCGAGGCTCAAGAGCGCCAGCAGCCCTGTGTACAGGGGCAGCAGACAGAGTGTCCAAGACAACGGATGGCCCCATGCCGCCGCAGCCAGCAGCAGAACACACAGCGAAAGGACGTGCGCCACGCCGCATGAAGCCAGGATGCTGGCCGGAATCGCCTCCGACGGAAAGACGCTCTTGACGATCAGGACGGAGTTCTCGGTCAGGGAGGTGGCCGAGCGCGTCAGCGTCTCGGCGAACAGAAGCCACGGTAGCAGGCCGGTGAGCAGGAACAACGGGTAGCTCGCGGTCGGCTCGTCCGCAGGAAGCTTGGCGCCGAATGCGTAGCGGAAGAGGAAGGTATAGACCGCCAACAGCACCAAGGGGTGAATTACGGTCCAAAGCCACCCGAGGATCGACCCGACGTAGCGCCGCTTGAAGTCGCGCCGCACCAGCTGGTAGAGGAGGCTGCGGCGAGCGCCGAAGCGCCGCGAGAACCGGCGGCTGGCGGCATTTGCGGACGAGGCCATGTGGCGACTCGACTCCCCGGCGTTCTGCGCTGGTCCGGGCCGCACGGGGGAGGATGCGGCTACGGCCGTGCGGCGAGCGTGACGTCCGCCGTCAAGCCCTTGCCGTCCCGGAGGAACCGTACCGTCACAACGTCACCGACTTCCGAATCGCGCAAGGCGTAGGTGAAGTCATACAGGTTCTGGATCGGGGCGTCGTTCCAGTGCGTCAGGATATCCCCACCCCGCAGTCCGGCGTGCGCCGCAGGCGAGCCGACACGGACATCGGCAAACTTGACACCCTCGGGGACCTCCCCGAAGTCCGGCACGGAGCCGAACCAGGGGCCGTAACCCCCACCGCCGGTGTCCGACCCGCTGCCCTGGCGGTGGCCGGCTTGCGGGGAGCTTGCGACGAACGCCAGCCTCTCCGGCATGGCGCCCACCTCGTCCACGACGTCGACGGCAAAGCCCACCAGATCCACGGCCGAGGCGGCGTCGATCTTGTCGGCGGTGTCTCCGGGCTTGTGATAGTCGGAGTGCAACCCCGAAAAAAAGAACAGAACCGGGATTTTCTTCGCAGCGAACGACGTGTGGTCGCTGGAACTGGCGGCGCTGCGCGAGGTGTCGAGTCGCAAGGAATGCGACGCGGCAACCCGCTCGACCATGGATGCGAACGGATCGGCCGTTCCGATGCCCCCCACGTAGAGCTTGCGGTTCTGGATGCGCCCGACCATGTCGAAGTTGAACATGCCGACCGCGTTCTCCAGCGCCAGCGTGGGGTGCTCGACCCAGTGGCTCGACCCCAGCAGCCCGATCTCCTCGCCCGCGAAGGCGAGGAATAGAAGGCCCCGGCGGAGCTGCTCCGAGCGCGCCGCGTAGCTCCGCGCCAACTCCAGAATGGCGGCGACTCCCGAAGCGTTGTCGTCCGCGCCCGGGTGGATCTCCCCGATCCTGGAGGGCGCCAGCGAGTTCTCGTCCCCCAGCCCAAGGTGGTCGTAGTGGGCGCCGATGACCAAGTACTGGTCCGCGGCGCCGGGAAGGTAGCCGGCAACATTGTTCACTACAGTCCGCTCGTGCTCCACGTCGACGGCGAGGCGCACACGCAGGGACGAGGCCAGGGCGAAGGACTGCGGCTGCTCGGACGCGGCGATATCGCGTTGGAGCAGGCGCAGCGAACGCCCCGAACCCCGCAGCCACTGCTCCACGACGCTGTTCTTGACCTGCACCATAGGGATGCCTGCGTCCGACGGACCCGAGACGCTGCCGAACCGGATCAGCCGGTCTCCCCTGCCCATTCCGGCTCGCCCGTTGACCAGCAGCACCGCCTTCGCGCCTCGATTGCGGGCTTGGATCGCCTTGGCGATGAGGTGCGAGTGCCGCGTATACCGGCGGCCGCGGCCGCGCCGTCCCTTCTCGTCGCTGTTGTCCGCGCCGAAGAAATCCGGCTCGTAGCGCAGCAGCAGCACAATCTTGCCACTGGCATCGAAGTGGGCGTAGTCGTCGTAACCGAACTCCTCGGCCGTGGCCCCGTACCCCGCAAACACGACTTCGCCCTCGACCTCGCCGCTGGAGGAGAAATTGATCGGCACGAAGTCCATGCCCAGCTTGAGTTCGCTGGTCCCGCGCTTCCGCTCCACTGCCAGACTGTTGTGCTCGCCCGTCCGAGCGCCGGTGGTGACTTCGAACGGCTGGAGGAAGGAGCCACCCTCGCCGGCCGGGGTCAGGCCCGCATCGCGGAATCTCTGCGCGATGTACTCGGCAGCCCGGTCCAGTTCGGGCATGCCCGCGCCGCGGCCCCGCATCTCGGGGGCGGCCAGGAACTCCACGTGCCGCGTGAAGCGCTCGATGGACGCCGTATCCTGGGGCTCCGAGGCTGCCTGGACCAACTGCGGCGCACAAGCTAGCGCGAGCCACAAGGCCACATGCCAGCGTGGGCCTCGCCACGAGGATCTTAGGGGCCCAGGTTCGTAGGGTGGCATCGGGTCGTCGTCCAAGCAGGCGGACACGGTCGGGGATCCGCCGAGGAGGGGCAGACAGCCGCTCCCTCGCGCCGCGGCAAGCAAAACCCCGCCGCGCCGCCGCGGGATGCAGCGGCATCCGCATCCATTGTATCGGTCCGCAGCACGTGCTCTCGGGCCGCTCGGCAGCGAAGACTTCTACGACTTGGCCCTCTATACATAACCTTCGGGCCTCTCGCTTCGCCATACCCTGAGGCGCACTATAGTGTGTGCAAGAGGAACCATGCCTGCGACAACGCGGTTACCCCTCTCGTGGATCTTGCGTCCCCACTTCTTCTCGAGCGCGGAACCCGATCGGTTGCCGACGCCCCTGCCCGGTTCCGGGCCGGTGCCGGCGCCGGATTCCGGTGAGCAGAAGCCCCATCTACCGGCCTGGGCGGCGGCGCTTTTGCTACTGGGCGGCTTCGCCGTGGGTCTCGGCATCTACCAGTCCCTGCGGGGCGGCGGCACTCAGCAGGTCGCGGCCGCAGAAACCACACTGATCGGCACCGTCGCCGCGGAGAAGACGACGTTCACGAAATCCATCCGTCTCGGGGGCACGGTCGGAGCCACGAACTTCGCCATGATTCGGGCGCCGCGCATGCAGGGCGGCAAGGACCGTGGCGGCGGCAGTTCGCTGACCATCCAGTCCCTTGTCGAACCCGGCAACATCGTACAGAAAGGCGACATCGTCGCCGAGTTCGAGTCGAAGCGTACGCAAGACGTCTTGGACGGCTACCAGTCGGATTTGGCGCAGACGAAAGCAAAGGTCGGAACCCGCAAAGCGGAAATCCTGATCGCGACCGAGACCCTGCGGCAAGACTTCCGCACCACCAGGTCGGAAGCGCAGAAGTCTGAACTCGACCTGCTGACGGCGGAGGTGCGCTCTGAGATTCAGGCCGAAATCTTTGCCTTGCTCGCCCAGGAGGGACGGGCTTCGAGCGCGCAACTCGAACAGGAGGTTCGGCTCCAGGAACTCGCCAACCAAGCCGAGAGCCGCAGCCTGGAAATCAGCGTGGAGCAGGATCGCAAGCGCATGGATCGTACGCGGGGAGACCTCGAGAGGATGAAGATCCGCACACCGGTGTCAGGCTTGGTCGTCATCGAGACGATGTACTCACGCGGCGGTTTTCAGCAGGCCGCGGCAGGCGACCAAGTGTACGCCGGGTCCTACTTTATGCGGGTCGTCGATCTCTCGAACATGGCGGTTTTCGCGAACCTCAACCAGGCGGACAGCCAGATGGTCCGGCTCGGCGCGCCCGTGCGCGTGCAGCTCGACGCCTATCCGGATGTGACGTTCGACGCGCGCGTGTCGGCCGTGGGCGCCATGGCAGTTACGGGCGGCGGCCGCCGCCGCGGTCCGCCCGGCTCGCGGGGGTCGCGGGCTGAGTGGATTAAGCAGGTGCCTGTCGAGATCGAAATCCTCGGCACGGACGAGAGGATCAAGCCCGACCTCTCGGCGAGCGCGGATGTCATCGTCGAGGAGTTGGACGACGTGCTCGTGATTCCGCGCGCCGCCCTCGGGACCTCCGCCGAGGCGACGATCGTGTGGGTGCAGCAAGACGAGGACTTCGTCGAGCGGGAGGTGGCGGTAGGATCGCTCAGCGACACGCAAGCCGTGATCCTGTCCGGCCTGGGGGAAGGCGAAGTGATCGCCGCGCAGACGGTGGCGAGGGATACCGAAGTCGCGAGCCGTTAGATCGCGTTCGGCGACCCGTTAGGCTCCAAACGGGGTGCGCCAAGCTGAGCGCGCGTCCAGAAAGGGCCGTTGCAAGCCCAATTCGGGGAGCGACGTTCGCAGGCCGACGCGAGAAGACACACCGGTTGGAACATCGGACGGCTCGGTTGCAGCGTGAAGTCCAGACTTCCGAGGGAGCCCTGGCGCAGCTTCCAGCGGAAACGGACCGACCCTCGAATGTGTCGTACCGGATCGCAGCCCGGAGATCCGGCTCTCGTTCCGCGGCGGATGCGCGCGGACACCGACGGTGACGGTACACTGAGCGGGGACGGAATCCGGCGCCCCGGCGCGCGAGGCGTCCAGGACCTCGATCCGAATCGAGATGCGCCCTGCGCTGGCGGGCTGACACTCCGGCAGGGAGACGGGATCCCCACTGGCGCAACCGGTGCGACGACGAGCGCGAGGCCAGTCGGGGACATGGGCGTGGACGACGGGAGCAGGACGTAGGCGGCGTACAGGAGAATGATGAAGAACCACGGGAACCGATCTGATCGCTTGGCTGCGCTGCTCGCCCTTTCGATGCTGCTCACGCCGGTTGGGCTTGCAGAGGGTGTCAAGATCCCGCCCGACGCGGAAACCGCCCTCGCCGCGCTCAACAGCTCGCCGCGGCACGGTGAGTGGGTCGACGTCCAGGACGGGCGGCAGGCCGCGAGCCGTTGGGGAGACAGCGTGCGGGCCTGGGTGGTCTATCCGGAACGGGCCACCCGCGCGCCGGTGGTCGTGGTGATCCACGAGATCTTCGGCCTCACCGACTGGATCCGTGCGGTGGCGGATCAATTAGCAGCCGACGGTTTCCTTGCGATCGCTCCCGATTTGCTGTCCGGGCACGGGCCCGGCGGAGGAGGAACCCCTGCGGATCACCAAGAGGCGGTCGCTCTGGTGCGGTCCTTGCAGGTGGAAGACGTGACCCGCCGCCTAACCGCGGTCGCTCGCTATGGAGGGTCTTTGCCCGCCGCCAGCGGCACGTTCGGATCGATCGGTTTCTGTTGGGGTGGGGGCATGAGCTTCAACTTCGCAGCCAACGAAGACGATCTAGACGCCGCCGTCGTCTACTACGGCCGGTCCCCCGCCCGCAACATGCTGGGACGGATTCAGGCGCCGGTGCTGGGCCTCTACGGCGGCGATGACGCGCGCGTGAATGCGACCATCCCCGACGCCGTCCAGGAAATGCGCCGGATGGGGAAATTCTACGAGCCGCATCAGTTCGCGGGGGCGGGACATGGATTTCTGCGCCAGCAGAGCGGCCGCGACGGAGCGAACCTGGCGGCGAGCCGTGAGGCCTGGGCGACGACCCTTTCGTTCTTTCGCGAACACCTCGAGAAGTAAGACTGCCGAGACGCCCCACCCCGCCAGCGGCCCGAGACCAGGCGGCCCTTCACGGTACCGGCCCCACGAGATTGGCAATCGCTACGAAGACGAGCGGATCCAAGACCATGGCCCGAGCCTTTCTGCTTCTGCTTCTGATCGCCGGACTCGCGTCCGCCCAGTCGTCTCCGCGCCTGGCCGATGCTTTCCTCGATGTCTCCAAGTCCCCGGGCGCCGGTCTGGCATATCCGAAGCCCAGGGTCGAGGCCGAGTGCGAAGGCGACCAACTGGTGGCGCGCTCGAACGGCATTCCC
This sequence comes from Bryobacterales bacterium, assembly GCA_965218615.1. Lineage (GTDB taxonomy): Bacteria > Acidobacteriota > Terriglobia > Bryobacterales > UBA6623 > VXMF01. The sequence continues at coordinate 1,201,270 of CBDCLH010000008.1, read as the reverse complement.
CATTACGAGTTCGTGCAGATCACGCCTAACCCGCTCAGGGAGCACGATTATGAGTTCCGTCTTCCCCGCAACCCCCAGTTGGCGGAGCAGCAGACCCCCATTCCGCTACTGGGCAGCATTGGGTTCGCAGTCAACGGCGTTGTGATCTTTGGTCCCAACGAAGGGCCGGCCCCCATCGAAGAGCAGTTCGGCGATCCCATCTTCAACGCGATCATGGACACCTGCATGGGACACACAGCGCTCGAGTACCACTACCACGCCATGGTGCAGAAGTGCCTGAGCGAGGGAGTCGGGGAAGGAGACCCGTCTCCCATCCTGGGGTTCGGCTACGACGGCTTCCCGATTCGAGGCCCCTGGGGCTGCGTCGATCGAGAATGCAGCCAAGTCGTCCGCTACCGCAGCAGCTGGGAACAGATCCGAGAGCCCCACCAGGACTCCTAGGATGCCTACGAATACGTCCCGAAGGACGGTCCGGAGTATCTGGACGCGTGCAACGGACATACAGGCCTCGACGGCGACTATCACTACCACGTCAGCGAGACCTAGCCGTACATCCTGGTATGCTGCGCGGGGAGGCTGGTTCCGCGCGAGAACTGTGGCCGGCGGGGGCCCTCCCGGGCCGGGTCCGGCTGAAGTACGGGCTGCAGCGCTGGCCTTGGGCCAGGACGAGGCGGCGATCGCCAAGGCGCTTCGAGTCGAACCAGGAAGCGTCAAGCCCATCAACCTGGCAGCGTCGGCGCGGACGCTCGGTGTGGATCCCGGTCAACTGTTCGAGGCGCTCGGGCGCTGGCAGGGTCCCCAGACCACCTCGAGAGAACCAGGCGCCGCCGGGCGAGCCGGAATGCTTCTTCCGATGCGGCCAGAGTGCAGAGGACGTCGTGGGGTGCGCGCTGACGCCGGATCACAAGGTCCTCTGCCTCCGGCCGTGCGACGAGAACAAATGCGGCTAGGTCGCATTCTTCTGACAACGCTGGCTGCCGTCGCGGCGTTGACAGCCTGGCCCCAAGGCCCGGCTCCTCCGGCGGTCGATCACTCGCAGCACACGGTGATCGACTGTCGAGCGGACCAGCCCGTACGTTCGTTGGTGGTCAACCTGTCCCCGGACAGGATGGACGGCTTCAACCTGTATCTCGAGACCCGCAACTTCCGTCTCACGCCGCAGCATGTCGACACGTCGAACGTCGCCAACGAGGGGCATGCTCCTCTCTATCTCAACGGGGAGAAAGTAGCGCGGCTTTAAGCGCCCTGGCGACATCTGCCCAGCAAGCTGTTTCGCGACGGGATCAACCGGCTCGAGGTGGAGTTCAACGCGAATGACCACTTCATCTGGGGCGTGGCCGGAGAACCGATCGGAGCGGACATTCTGGTCGACGCGCGAGACGACGACGGCGATCCGATCGTTCGCGAGCAAGTCCGCTACACGCTCGATTGGCGCTGGGGCAAGGCGCAGCGGCACTCCGCCGGGGGGGTGGACGGTGCGGACCGACCTCGGATATTTCGCGCGCGTCACAGCTAGTCGGCTCGTCACTCGCAACCTGGAATTGATTCCTTGTCACGCGATGTCAGCCCGGAGCCTCGTGGCTGCACTGCTGCGCTGGCTTCGACGCGCGACCGTGTACGCCGACCACAGCAGCCTGGTCCCCAATGAGTCCAAGATCTCGACCTCGCACGAAGAGGATCTGGCTGCTCCCGCGGGGATATTCCTCGAAGGCTGAACCGTTACGGATCCGGAATGCTGCCAGGCGCACTACTTGCTCGCGCGCGCCAAGGGCTCGGCGATTGGGGGCTTGACTTGGGAGGTTTGCGGCACCTGGAGCCGCTCGGCCGACGGTGACGCAACAGAGTTCCACATCCAATTGCCCGCGGCCTACGGCCAGATCCTGGCCCTGGTGTCGGACCCTGGCGGCGAGCCCACGCGCCGCATGATTGTGGGTGGAATCGAAGCAACCGTTTTGCGTTCTCTCGAGACGATGTTCAACGGAGTCGATTTCGCCCATGCGACGTCCGACGCGGGGGGAATCAAGATCCTAAGGACTCTGACCACCGACGCAGAGGTCGCGATCGACGGTGCCTGATCGGGCCTGGCACGGGGTCGCTGCGGCTCACCGGCGGGCTGGGTCAGATAGGACCGGCTTGTTCCAGCACGATCGAACGGTGTCTCCGAGCTGATCCGATTCGCACCGCTGCCGGCGCGCAGCCGAACATCGTGTTCACTGTCGTTGACGATCCGGGATAGAACGACGTCGGGTACTACGGCAGAGAGATTCAGACACCGAACATCGACGCGCTGGCCGGTCGACGAATCGCTCGCAGAAGGTCGCTTGGAATCAAGCCATGCAGTTGAGGATGTGGGGTGTAGGGGTGGCGTTGCTCTCGGTGAGTACCGCGGCGCTGGCAGATCCCCTTAAGACCGATTGGTCGCTGGTCGAAACGGTGCAGCCCGGCGAGCGCGTCATGGTTCGGCTCTACGAAGATGGGGCCCCAAGGGAGGGTCGCGCAATCAAGGGCCGCTTCGCTTCGGCGACTGCGGAGGACATCACGCTGGTCCCGAGTGACGGGAACTCACGCACGATCGCCAAGAAAGCTGTCAGGCGAGTGGCCGTCCAACGTCCGGCGAAGAAACGCGTTGTTGCAGCGTTAATTGGAGCCGGTATTGTGGCCGCTATCAGCCTAGGAGTTGCCGCCGGGCTCCGCGTGAGCGAGGACCGTGGTAATTTTTTCTTGTCGTCGACGACGCTTTTCGGAACGATAGTAGGACTAGCAGCCGGATTCGGGGAACCAAGAGTGATCATATACAATCTGCCCCCCCAACACAGGCAGCCCTAGCAGCCCCGTTCGCGGCGGTCGGTCTGTTCCAATTGAAGCTGGAAGCCTGAACTGCAGGCGCCCTTGCCCTTCCTTCCGCCGCCGAATCCTTCGCACTACTTGCAGGCGACAAGACCGAAGGCGACTGGCTCGCCTGCTGTTGGAGATACTTCGAAGCCAGGGGCAAACGGCGCCTTCGGTGGGACCGAAAACCACCATTGCATCCCACGGAGCCGTGCCTTCCACTCAGAATCCAGGCGCTGGTTGCCTGGGCAGCTAACTTGCCCTGCTGGGGAGAACCCACCTCCAAACCCCCAGAATCCAATCGGGGAGGGTGTGCATCTTCGGCCTCGGCTTGAGCGGACTGACTTGCAGTACCCAGCTTTGCCAGTCTTCCGGTCTGGCCCGAAGGCGGTCTAAGACCTCCGAACCGTGTTTTTTCACGTCCGCCAAGAACACCCCGATCAGGAGATAGGGGTAGACAGTAATCGCGCCTCGGTAGTACCAGCTGGGACTCAACGACCGACACTCCGGCAATAAGAATGTGTGCTCGGTTCCCGGAGGTCTCCTGAAATAATCGGATGCTGATTCGCTGAAGGGTCTTTCCCAAATAATCAACTTGCTCTTGAAAGCTGCTACCAGTTCTTCGGTAGTCTCGTAAGGCTGCTGGTCGTCCGAACTTGCCGAGAACGAACGGAAGTAGATGACGACAGAAGTGTTCTTAGGGCGCTCCAGGGCCTGCAGCAGTGCCTGAGCTTCGTTGATCGAGCTCAGCTGAGAAATCTGGATAAGCGGGTTTGCTCCTCGAGCCCACTTGACCAACTGTCGCTGGTGCCGGTCTGGCGCACCCACTACTAGAAAGACTGTTCTATCGGGATCAGCCAACGCCCACTTTCTCCTGAACGTCCTGTAGCACTTGCCAGGTGATAGCTCATCATCACGGAAACCTGGAGAAGCTCTACATGTGCCTTCTGCCATCTTTCCGCCCCCGAAACCTGCGCCGTACTTGAAGACGACGACAGCCACCCGGCCTGGGTCACCTACCGCTGGCAGCACTTATTTCCTGGCCGAAGGCACCTTCGGCGAAGACAGTCTCACCGAGGACGCCCCGGAGACCACCTAACCCAGGGTGTTGCGGGCATTTCCGACCTCGCGCGGGACCGCCCGCCTGCCATTGGGTTCGCCCAATGGTCTCCCAATTGCCCTAAGAACATTCGCCCTCAGCGCCACGACGTCCGCGAGGTCGCCCACACGGAAACGAAGAGACTTACCGCGATCCGTGGAACCTGAGTGGGACGGCATTGTGTACGAACGGTTCTGAAAAAAACTGGTGGGACTGCTGGGAGGGCACCGCCGAGCCGTGCTTGGTTGCAGTGAGCCGAGGCGGAGGTCGACAGCGGCCAACAAGAAGCGGACAGCCGAGAGGCCGCCGGTGCAGAGATGCTCGTCTCGCCAACGCGACGCTCAAAGCGCGTTCCAGCGCAACGAAACCCTCTGGATCGCTCACGGAAGCGCTGAACTCGTCGGTGCGTGCTAGATTGAGGGTTGGGCGTGCTTCCCGGCCCTCCCGTCCGCCGCGTCCCCATCGTCTAGCCCGGCCTAGGACACCGCCCTTTCACGGCGGCAACGTGGGTTCGAATCCCGCTGGGGACGCCACATTTCTGGTTTAAGTACTTATATTTCAGTATGTTAGAGGAATGGATGAGCAATCTGCCCCTCATGACGTCCCACAATGACGCTCGGTTGCCAGCCCCTGCCAGGATTCCAGCGCCTCGGCCGACAATTCCGACGCACGCCTGTTTCGGGGGAAATTCCGCTCCGCAACATCGCCGTGCCAAGCGGGAAGCACAGACCGCAACAACTCTCAAGGTCCTAACTCTCGTGAATTGAGGCCTTGGCAGATTGCGCGCGGACACGCTGGAGCACTCCCGCGAGACACGGACCGTGCGGGAGTGCCCCCCACTGCTCCGCCCTTTGCTGAGGGGCGGTTCCTAGTGGCCGACGGCAATAATTAGAACGCCCTACGCGGACATCCCGTCAATCCAACCGGTGAAGGGACCCTCGCCACGTCTCGGGCACTCTGTCCAACCAGTCTTGGACGGGGCAACCGCGACTGTCCTCGCTGAGCCCGCTGCAGGATCCGTGACGACCGCTACGGTCGCGCCCCAAGCGATTAGGCGCCAAAGGGAGGGGCGACACTGCGGCCTGAGTGCGCCTGACCCTCACCAGCCAATACAGAATCGCAGCTGCACAGACCAACTGAACGGTCTAGGCCAGGACTCCGGGGAAATGGGTGAATGGCGCGACCAGGCCTATCAGAACGACTGCGCTCCAAAAGTTTCGGACTCGGCTTCAATCTTTCGTAATGACCTCCGCGCCCCTCGCCAAAAGCACTGGCACACTTTGCCTGGTCCGAAACGACCACCCGCTACGGGCGCGTCGTTTTCCCCGCTAGGGCCTCGAATGAAAGAGAGACACAGAACACATTTGGCCCGGAAAGCTCGATCGGTTCGTCCTTTTAGAGTGTGGCACGCCGAGGCGAGACTCGGCTGCTCGGGCCGCACGCCAGAAAAGCGCAAGCGTCTCGACGGAGAGTCCCCTGTCAGCCGGGTTCCGAGAGGGCTCGCCGGCGGCGGAAACGCCATTCGTCTGTCATCCAGTTTCCGCAAGAAAACTACTTGGGAAGATGCCGGCTACGAAGACCAAGCCGAGACCTGCAGCTCCTGGTGGTGACGTCCCGACGCAAGGCTGGTGTGGGAATCTCATGCGGAGGATAAGACGAACCAGACACTGGACGTCACCGTGGATAGGTCGACTTGCCCAAATCCGCCCGGCGTGCCGGCGCAGGCGCTCACATGACACGTCAGAATTGACGTACGTCAATAGTCGCGTATAATAACTAGCGGGAGGCGCTTCCTGTGCAGATCAACCCCGGCGGACGCTTGGATACCAAAGACATCATGGGTCGAGACAAGGAAATCGACAGGTACTGGCGCGTTCTCCAGCGCCAAGGGCTTGTTCTCTCTGCGGAGCGGCGCATCGGCAAGACCCATATCCTCTTCAAGATGCGCGAGGAGTGCCAAAGCGGCTATGTGCCCTTCTACCAAGACCTTGAGGCCGTTCACTCAATAGCGGATCTCATCCGCTCGATTTACGAGACGGTTCGCCAGTCCTTGGGCGCGGTGCCGAATGCCAAGGCCTACATCGCTAAGTGGTCCACCCTACTACCCAAAACGATCGGCGGCATCGACCTGCCGACAGCCGAAGGGAGCTGGCAGGCTCTCCTCGCCGAGGTGTTCGACGATCTCATCAACGCTGCCGACGACAACACACGCATCCTCATGCTGTGGGACGAGTTCCCGCTCATGCTCCACAACCTCCAACGCAGGGCGGGACACGATACGCCCATCCAACTGCTGGATCACTTGCGCGCCCTGCGGCTTGCCCGGGCCGACCGTTTGCGATTCCTGTTCACCGGTTCAATTGGTCTTCACCTCGTGCTTCGATCCCTTCGCGATGCCGGAAACACCAACGACCCGGTAAACGACATGCTGTCCCTGACCGTTCCGCCGATGGCCCGCCACGATACCTGCGAACTCGCCGAAGCACTGCTTCGCGAGACCTCCGCCGCCTTGGTGCACATCCCCCGTTTAGCCTCCGAGATCGCCCAGCAGGTAGGTGGCTTTCCGTACTACGTCCATCATATGGTCGACCAGCTAGACCAGCTCAGACGGCAGCCGAAGTTGGAGGACGTGTCGGCCGCTGTAGACCATCTCCTGTACGACCCCCACGACCCCGCGAACCTCAACTACTACGTGACCCGCCTGTCTTCGTACTATGCAGAAGACAAGCGGGTGCTTGCCCTGCTCGTCCTAGACACCTTGGCCCGTCAACCGTCCCGCACACCCGTTCCGGAACTCCTCAACCTTTGCAAGCACCGAAATCCATCGTTGGCGGACGAGCAGTTTCTGGAAGTGTTGACCATCCTGTCCGAGGACCACTACATCGAGCGCACGAGGCGTGCGACCGGAGTGGCGTGCGACTTCCGTTGGCCTCTCATCAAGAAGTGGTGGAAGGAGACAAGGCCATGAGACAGGGCATCCTGCACAGCTCACGTTATAGCCCGGGGAACATGGATCGGGAGTCGTTGGAGGCCGTATTCGTGGGGCGTGACGATGTGATGGAAGACGTGCTGTCCCGTATTACCACATCGATTCGAGGCCCACAAAAGCACTACATTCTCTTGGTCGGCCCAAGGGGGTCGGGCAAGACCCACCTTCTCGCCCTTGCCTACCACCGCCTGATGGTCTCGTTCGAAGCAGACGACGCCGGCGACAGCGTCGCTATCGCTCTGCTCAAGGAAGAAGAGTGGGGCGTCGCGTCGTTCCTCGACCTGATCGTTCGGATCCTGAGAGCTCTTGCTGAAGAGGCGCCACAGCTCAAGGCGGAGATCGCCGACGTATACGACAGGTTCTCGAAAGACCCCGTCGATGCCGAGGCATTCGCTGTGAGACTGCTTCGGCGACACTCCGAAGGCAAGACCCTCCTGCTTCTTTGCGAGAACCTCGTGGACTTGTTTCACGGCCTGGGCGACGAAGGCCAGAAGCGTTGGCGAGCTGCCATCCAAGAGGACGGGAACTGGGCCATCGTGGCGACAACCCCGCAGCTGTTTGCCGCCGTGACGCTACAGGACAACCCCTTCTACGGCTTCTTCACCGTTCGCGCTCTCGACAAGATCGACCTCGAAACTGGAATCGACCTTCTCGCCAAGAAGGCTGTCCACGAGAACAAATCGGACCTGGCAGACTTTCTCCGCACGCCGCTCGGGCGCGCGCGCGCGCGCGCTGTCCACCACCTCGCTGCCGGCAACCACCGTGCCTACGTTGTGCTGTTCGACTTCCTCGACAAGGAGTCGCTGGAGGATCTGATCGGTCCGTTCATGCAAATGGTCGACGACCTCACACCGTACTACCAAGACAAGATGCGTCAACTCCCCCCGGCCCAGCGGAAAATCATCGAGTTCCTGTGCCTCAAGGGGGCGCCCGCGACCGTTAAGGACATATCGACTTCCTGCCTGATGTCCCAGCAGACGGCCGCCAAACAGATCGGTGAACTGGTGACGGCGGGATTCGTCAGCCGCAACCGGTCAGGGCGCAACACCTTCTGCGAGCTCTCGGAGCCGCTGATGCGCATCTGTATCGAAGTGAAGGACAACAAGACCCAGCACTTCCGCCTGTTCGTCGAGTTCCTACGCCACTGGTTCACATCGCGTGAGCTCAAGCGGCGACACGCGGCGTACCAGCACGATGCGTCCCTTGTGGTCTTGGATCGCATTCACGTTGAGGAGGCAGTCAGGTGCTCTCTTGCGGATCGGCAAGAGCCCTTCATTGTCGCGCTCCATTCCGAAGCCCAACGCTGCCTCGATGCTGGCGACTACCGGGGCCTCGCCACCATTCAGCGGACTTTGGCGCGAGATGGCGGCAAGGCGAAGGACTATCACAGATGGGTGTACGCTCTCGTACAGGCTGGCGACGGCCAGTCAGCGATAGCTGCCGGACGGGAAGCCGCGGCAAGACACCCTGAGGACGGTGAGCTGCTGATGCATCTGCTGGATGCGTACTTCATGGAGGATCAGTTTGGCGAGGCCCTCGCCACAATCGACCAAGCAATCGCCCTCGGTGACCAACCCTCCCATCACTGCGCCCGGGCCAACGTCCTGCTGCGCCTTAAGCGCTTCGAGGAGGCGATCGCCGAGGCCGAGGCAATGCTCGAAGTGGAGCCAGACCACTGGCACGGGTTCGAGCAGATCATGCAGGGCCTCGTCGGCCTTGGCCGCGTGGCGGATGCCGAGGCCCGTGCACGGGATCTCGTTCAGCGTGCGCCGTCGGAACCAAGGGCGTTGCTCGTGGCGGCAAGGTTCCACGCCTCGCAAGGCCAGCTGAATCGCGCCCTTGAATACGCCGATAGCGTGCTGGGCATCGATGCGGACCATCAGGACGCGCGGCAGCTGCGCGGCTCTCTCTTGTTCGACATGGCGCAGTACCGAAGCGCTGCCGTGGAGCTGCGACAACACGCCTCCCGCCACACGCGGTCCGTTCGAACGCACTGCCAACTGACAGATTCTTTGCTCTGGTCCGGGGAGTTCAAGGAAGCAATCGAGGTTGCAAAGCACCTCCTCGAGATCGATCCGGCACACGATCACGCACATTTGGTTCGCGGACGTGCTCTCGTCAAGCTCGGACGTGCTGAAGAGGCGATGGCTGCCTTTGATGAACTGATGCGCGCGAACCACTACCCCTACTTGCTAACCGCGGCCTCGAACGCACGGCGGAGCGGTTACTACGAGGCCGCCGAGAGATATCTCGGACGGGTCGCGGAACTAGACCCGGATAACCGGGAACTTTGGATCGAGCGATCTTGCCTCTACATCGACCAAGGCGCGTTCGACGCGGCGGCGGAAAGCGCCGCGCATGTCGAAACGCTGCCGGGCGGCTCTCTTCTGGGCCGGCTGCTTGCAGCAGAGGCCATTGCCGCTGGCAGGCCGCTGGGAGCGGCGCTGGAGGCCGTCGGCGTCTGCGTTGAGGCCGAGTATTTCAAGGGCGACGAAAAGCTCCATCAAGACGCGATAGTGGCGATCTTGACGAGGTCCGTGCGCAACTTCGGTCCACGGTATCTCCCCGAGGGCTTGGTGAAATTGCGTACTCTGTTGGCGAGTCTGCTTCACGAAGGCGTTCTAGGCGCGATCCTGACAGACCTGCTGATAGACAATGTTTCGCGCTTCGCGGGCTCTCGGGACGAGTGGGAGCACGCCCTCGGGGGACTGGCTTCTACGTTGGCGGACCTGCCAGACTGCCAGATTCCCCTGAGGATGCTCCATGCGGCAGTCGCGTACACCAAGACGGGTGACAAAAAGCAGCTCTTGAGGCTGCCGCTCGAACAACGCCAATTATTGAAAGAGGTGCTTCCGCCCTCACCGCCACTGAAACCATTTGAATTATTGACAAACAATGACTTGTAGTGTGACTAGGAGGAATTGAACCGCGTTATGTCCCACACTAGCAATGCGATAACGAGACCTCACGCGCTGTCAAGTTATCGGGGTCGATACGACTTCGATTTCCTCTTGGGATCGGATAAGGATCCTTGGCTCGGGGAACAGCCGTCAAAGGAGGCTTTTCCTTCGGGGGTGACTTCGTTACCGTCAAGGGGCCTACTCACGCCAGTGGCAGCAGCATCTAGGCCGAACCTCGCCACGATGACTCCTTTCAACCCTGGCGAAGTCCAACTCTCACCACCGTCCGAGAATCTGGCACCACCTCAATCTGCGCTGCAGATCTAGATTGAAAGAGGAACGACATGAGTATCGATATCCCACCGCTAAGAAAACGGACGAAGGAAGGAGCACTTTACACTAGACCTGCAGAGATTGAGAAAATCATCGTCGAAACGCTCGACCTTCCCTTCGAGGACTTCGTAGCACGGGCGAAACAAAGGAACCGCTGTCATCCGGACTACCTACCGTCTGAAGTTCTTGTTTATCGGATACGGTTGACGCGCCGCAACAAAACTGATGGGCAGTTCAATGCACTTTACTCCGTACTTTGTGAACGCATCCATCGAAGCTGCCCGAGCGCAATCACACGTGCAGATGGAAGGACCAGTGTGCTCGGAAAACTGATGGACGTTAGAGAATACGTGGTGGACCGGTTCGTCACGCTGATCTTGAAGGACAGGGACGGGTACTCAGAAAGACTCGATTTTTTTGAAATTAGGTTCGATCGGGCGGTAAGGCTGTTGAGGAAGGATGCGTTTAGCGAGGTGTCCCGACGGTATAAGCCGTTGAGTCCCTTGGAGTACGACGAGAGCGGTGATGTTCCGGAGGATGTCGAGAAAAGCCTTGCTCTCCGCAATCCGCAGTCGATGACCCGGGAAGAGAAAGTCACTTACCGGTTTCAGGTCCGCCGTGCGATTGACTCTCTACCAGAAATGGAGAGGAGGGTTATTGACATGCTTCACGCGGAAATCGCCATAGAGAGCAAGAATCCCGATGAGCCGTCAATTTCAGGTGTGCTCGGTTGTACGCCCAAAACGGTTCGAAATCGGCGCGACCGCGCTGTTCGGAGAATTCAAGAGATACTCGGCGTGGAGGCCTGCGATGCCAACTAGCGGAGACATGGAAAACATCCTCTCCGATTTCGCAATGGAGGAGGCCCTTACGCCAAGTGTGCTCGGAGCGTACATACAGCGATACCCAGACCTCGCCTTGGAGCTTACAGACCTTTACCACGACCTCACTATGGTGGATGTCGTAAACACAGTTGGGTCGACCGCGCGGGAGGAGGATTGGGAGGGCCCTAAGTTTGGAGAGGGGGTTGCCATAGTCCGCGCAGCTCTTTCTGGACCAGGCCTGCGCGACTTGGCGCGCCGACTGGAACTGCCCAGAGATTTCGTTGCGGGTTTTCGAGACGCGAGGGTTCGTCTTGGGTCGGTGCCCTCAGGGGTGCTCCTCAGCCTGGCGCGCGCTATCGATGTGAAGATCCAGTACTTTATCGCCTACCTCCAAAGGGAATACGGAGCGACCAGAGCGGTGGCGTTCAAGGCAGACGCCAAACCACAAGTTCAGTCGTTGCTGGAATATGACGAGTTTATCGAGAGCCTTGGCCTCGACGAAAATGAGGTCGCGGCCCTCGAGCGCTTAGCGAGGTCAAGTGGACGCCATTGAGTTGGCCAGGCAGCGGGCGGCGGAACTCCACGTTGCGCTCGTTCACTTGGGTGCAGACCCGACAAATCCATATGAGTTCGTTCGACGCGAAGCCAATCGGCGTGACATTGAGGTGCGTATCTACCAGCCCGGGGATCCGATGCTTGGCGGAGGGCGAGCCCTCTATGACGAAGACGCAGGTACCATCCGGCATGAGGAAACGGATGATGTGTTTCTCAATGCCTTCCTAGCCGCCCATGAGATCGGTCATGCCGAGTACGGGGGGCAAGTCGATCTAAGCCCGACCCGCGACGTGGATTGGACGCGCTCAGCGGACCCTGCAGCGACCGGCGCCGATCGCGTCATCGATTACAGCAGGAAAGCACGGCAAGAGGTCCAGATGGACCTGTTTGCGCGCGAGTTTCTGTTACCGAGGGCACTAGCGCGGCGTCGGCACTTGGACGAGGGTTTGTCTGCATCACAAATCGCAGACACCCTTCAGGCACCAATTGATATGGTTGCTGTCCAATTATTCGATGCATTGTTCCTACCGCGCGTTCTGGCGGCGAAGACAAGACCGACCAAGTCAAATGATCTGGCTCCAGAGCAGGAAGATGCAGCCGAGCATCTCAATGGCCCCTTACTCTTGAGTGCGGGACCTGGAACGGGAAAAACCCAGACCTTGGTGGGGCGGCTTAAATTCTTGAAGAAACAGGGGGTCGATCCAGCGTCAATTCTGGTGCTGACTTTCTCGAACAAGGCCGCGGAAGAGATGTCCGAGCGAGCGTTGGCTATCTGGCCTGAAGCGGCCGGAGCGGCTTGGATCGGAACTTTTCATTCCTTTGGGCTAGATCTTGTTCGGCGGTTCCATGACCGCCTGAGTCTGCCAGTCGCCCCGAGGCTGATCGACTCTACGGAGGCAATAGCGGTTCTTGAGGATGAGTTTGCGCGACTTGACCTTCAACACTTCAAAGACCTCTGGGATCCAACAGAGAAGCTTCGGGACATTCTGGCGGCGATCTCCCGCGCCAAGGACGAAGTCGTTTCCGCTGAACGGTATTTGGCGCTCAGCAAGGCCATGCGCCAGTCCGCCAAAACAGAGGAAGAGATTATAGCTGCCGAACGCTGCCTTGAAGTCGCCCGCGTCTACCAGGCTTACGAGGGGCTGAAAGCATCGCTTGGCGCGGTCGACTTCGGTGACCTTGTCGCATTGCCGACAACATTGCTGGAGAGTGACAGGAGTGTACGAGATCAGTTGAGTGCACGTTATGCGCACGTGCTCGTCGACGAATACCAAGATGTGAATCGAGCCAGTGTGCGTCTGCTTGAGGCCTTGAAGCCGTGCGGAGACGGATTATGGGCTGTTGGCGATGCTAAACAATCAATCTACCGCTTCCGTGGCGCCTCATCCTTCAATATTACGCGATTCGGATCAGCAGACTTTACGGGAGGTCAGATCAAGAGCCTCAAGACAAACTACCGCTCGTACCACGAGATCTGTGACCAATTTATTGGCTTTGCACAGGGAGGCATGGTCGCTGCGGAGCCGGACGTCCAAGTTACGGCCCTTCGAGGAAAGTCCGGAATTAGACCGGTTTTCGTACCGGTTGGAACCAAGGATGACGAGATCGACGAGATCGCGGCTCGAATCGAACGAGCCCAAAAGGACGGCTGTGCCTACAAGGATCATACCGTTCTCTGTAAAGGAAATGATCGTGTAGCAGCGATAGCACGGGGACTTGAAGACCGCGGTATTCCGGTCCTTTTTCTCGGGCCTCTCTTCGATCGCCCCGAAGTTAAAGAGGCGCTCGCAATACTATCGTTATTGACTGATCCGAGGGCGATGGGACTGGCATGTACCGCTGCCATGCAAGAGTTCGAGATGACCACGGACGATGTCGCAATTTGTGCGGTGCATCTGGCCGAGGCTTCGTCATTGCAGCCGCTGGACTGGAAGGAGGAACTCAGTGGGATAGCCGGCTTGTCAGACCGGGGTCGCTCAGGACTTGCGGCTATCGTCGACGCGCTTGAAGGGCTTCGCCCAGAATCGACAACGTGGCGAGCGTTTGCCACCGTGTTTCTTGACAACACACGTCTTGCGGCAAGGTTGGCAAGGGAGGCACACGAAGGGCGGCCTCTACCGGCGATCGCGGTTTGGCAGCTTCAAAACTTCTTGCGATCGGTCAGAATTGATCGGAAGGGCTATCCGGTAACAGACCTTCTCAATCATATCCGTCGGCTCGCCATTCTCTCGAACGAACGGGAATTGCGCGATTTGCCTTCAGCGGCACAGGCACTTGACGCGGTGCGCCTGATGACCATTCATGGTAGCAAGGGCCTTGAATTCAAGGTGTTGCACCTACCGAGCCTGACGAGGGCATCCCTGCCATCCTCAGCAAATGTAAACCGCGGCTTGATTCCGCCAGACGGCATGATTGAAGGTGCCTCGATCAGCGGAAAGGCCGCACTGATGGAAGGTCACAAGGAAGAACAGGAATGCCTGTTCTTCGTCGCTTTGTCTCGGGCCGAGAATGGAATTTATCTGTATGCGCCTTCGCTTCGAGCAGATGGGAAGAGACAAGACCGGTCACCGTTCATTGACCGCATAGCGGCTTGGTTTGAGACGCAAGGTCCAATCGCGGATTCGACGTGGAGTCTGTCACGAGCCGACGCCGTTAAGGTGTCATTTGATTCGCCCCTGCGCGTCTCACCGTCTCAGCTCGCGCTCTATGAGAAGTGTCCGAGGAGATTCCTATACGCCTATGTGTTGAAGCTAGGTGGGCGGCGCACCGAGACAGCGTTTATGAAAATGCATTCTGCCGTTCAGGCGGTAGTCGATGATCTACTGCTGGCGGCGAACGCACCGTTGAGTGAGACGGACATAGACGAACTGTTTAGGCGGCATTGGGTGGCCCACGGCCCTACCGATCACGGCTTTGCCGAATCCTATGAGCGCGCTGCGAGACGGTTAGTTGAATTCTTGGTGGAGTTGCGGGCCGGCGAGACACCGGAGCCCAAAGCGAGCTTCGTGCTCGATGTTGGTGATGCGCAGATCGTCGTCCAGCCTGATGAGCGCACGCGTACGAGCGATGGAAGGCTCATGGTTCGGCGCGTCCGAACAGGCCGCATGACATCCGACGCGACTGACACACTCGACGCTGCTGCCTATCAGCTTGCGGCAGGATCGCATGGCGAGATCGAGTTCGTGTTCCTGAGTGATGAGAGTCGCACCCCGGTGAAGATGAAGGAAAGGAAGCTAAACACTCGGAAGGGGCGCATTGAGGCCGTGAGCTCGGCAATCAGGGCCGGGGAATTTCCGCCAGCACCCAAGCAGCCATCCCGCACCTGTCCGCGGTGCCCATACTTCTTTATCTGCACTCAACTGCCCGGAGGTAGGCTCACGAAAAAAGATCTGGGCTGACTTTCCCGTTTCCCGTCGGCATGGCGATTGTCCCCTTGAGGCCCGTCAAGGGCCCGCGAACCTCAAGGAGTACACACTATGCAAAACGACGACGTTCTCGATTGCGACGATCTCGGAGAAGCCCAGCAAGAGGGCCGACCGGTGGGGCGTGCACGCAGCTACAGGATTCTGTTCGCACAGGGCAACCTCGAATTTCAACCGTTCATCCTGACCGATCCAGTGCCGCTGGGCAGGCAGATCCTGGAAGTCGCAGGCCTCAAGCCCGAGGCCGGCTACAGCCTGTTCGGCATTTTGCCGTCTGGCGATTTCGAGGATTTGCGTCTCGACGAGCCGTTCGATCTGCGTCTGAAGGGCGCCGAGCGATTCGTCGCCTTCCTCACTGACCGGACATTCAAGCTCACACTGGACGACACCCAGATTGCATGGGGCAAGTCGGTCATGAACGGAGCGGTGCTGTATGAGCTTGCGAAGCTCAGCAATGACGAAGCGGTCTTTCTTGAAATTCGGGGAGGAAGAGATCGGCTCATCGATCCCGAGGAACCGATCGATTTGGCCAAGCCAGGCATCGAGCGCTTCATCACGGGGCCAAAGGAGGCAGCCACGTTCGAGATCCTCGTCAACTCCCGACCCAAGACGGTCGCGGATCGCAAAGTAACTTTCGAGCTGATCGTTCAGCTCGCCTTTCCGGGGAGGCATGCTGCCAATGTCGTCTTTTCGATGACGTATCGGCATGCCGCCTCGAAGCCTCATGCCGGTGAACTCGCCAAGGGAGGGGTCGTCGAAGTCAAGCAGGAGGGGACGGTCTTCAATGTCACCCGAACCGTTCAGTCGTAGTCCCGACCTTAAGCGGCTCCGCGACGAGGGCTACTTCGTGCAGATTAGGGGTGGCTTCCTGATTATGCGAGAAGTGCCCTACGTCAACGAGCGCAGAGAAGTGATGGCGGGGACTCTGATCTCCAGCTTAAATATGGCGGGAAATCAAACCCGCGTTCCCGATACCCATGTCACCAAGTTCGACGGAGAGTATCCCTGTAATGCGGATGGAAATCGGCTTCAAGGCATTGCCCATGGGAGCCCCAACGAAGACCTCGGCCATGGCTTAACGGCCCGTCACAGCTTCTCCAGTAAACCCGATGGCGGATACATCGACTACCACCACAAGATGACGAGCTACGCCAACATCCTGTCGGGACCAGCACAAGTGTTGAGGCCAGGAATCTCGCCACGTGTTTTCCGGAAACCGGAGGAAGAGGAGGACAGCGTCTTCAACTACACGGAAACAGCGTCGGATCGCGTCGGCATCGGTGCGCTCACGGAAAAGCTCGCTAACGAGCGGGTGGCCATCGTTGGGCTTGGAGGAACGGGCTCTTACGTTCTGGACCTGGTCGCGAAGACGCCAGTTCAGGAGATCCGGCTAGTTGATGACGACGAGTTCCTTCAGCACAACGCGTTTCGGTCGCCGGGAGCGCCGACGCTCGACGAATTGCGGGAAGCACCAAAGAAAGTTGAGTACCTGAAGGGCATCTATTCGAAGATGCGTCGAGGAATCGTTGTGTGCGCTGCGGAGCTGGATGCGAGCAATGCCCAGCTGCTCGACGGCGTGACATTCGCCTTTCTATGCATGGATGCCGGTGAAACGAAGCGGCTAATCGTGAGCAAGCTTGAGGGGATCGGTGCGGCATTCGTCGACGTTGGCATGGGCCTAGAACTCGATGATGGATCGTTGGGCGGTATCCTGCGCGTGACTGCAAGCACACCGGAAAAGCGGGATCATGTTCACCGAGGGCGTATTCCGTTCGCGGGAGGCGGCAAGGACGACATATATGCATCGAATATTCAAGTGGCAGATCTGAATGCGCTGAACGCCGTGCTTGCGGTCGTGAAGTGGAAAAAGATTCGGGGATTCTACCGCGATCTGGAGCGGGAGCATCACTGCACGTACACCACCGACGGCAACGCGTTGGACAATGTCGAGTTGGGATGATGCAGATCAAGCGCCTCGAACACCGATTCTGCATGCACATTCCAGATTCCCTGGAGCCGGGGGTGCTCTATGTCTCAATGGAGTATGCCACCGTAGCGCATAGTTGCTGTTGCGGTTGCGGCGAGGAGGTCATGACTCCGTTCACTCCCACAGATTGGAGAATGACCTTTGATGGTCGGGCGATTTCGCTCTTGCCATCTATTGGCAATTGGACGCTGCCGTGTCGGTCTCACTACGTTGTCAAGAACGGAGTCGTTGTAGAGGCTCGACCTTGGTCGGCCAAGAGAATCGCAGCTGAGCGCCGGCGTGATCGCATAGCGAAGGCACGCTACTACGGAATCGGAGCGACGAGCGTGTTCGATGAGGAAACTTCAGGAGTCGCTCGCGATGGCCGAGTGGGGACAAGTTGGTGGCGACGCCTCCGGAATCGAGTGTCGAACCTGGTATGGAAGCGGTGAGGCAAGACTCGGCGAGCCGCCCAAGCCAATAACAATCCTCTGTTTAGGAAAGGGAAATGTCCGGATTCCGCTTTATCCACTCGTCGGATCTCCACTTAGGGAGGAGATTCAGCAATCTACCAGAGGATATTCGCGGTCGACTAGTGGAAGCCCGTCATCTGGCGATCGATGCATTGGCAGCCGCGGCTAGGCAGCATGGGGCCGATGACATCTTCATCGCCGGCGACTTGTTCGACACAGAGACGCCCTCGGAACGTGTCTGGCGCCAAGCGTTAACGGCAATGGGAGCGGCCCAAGAGCTTCGTTGGTGGATCATTCCGGGAAACCACGACAGCCTTGCTGCCGAATCGCTATGGAGGCGGTTTTGCAATGAGGCTCCCGATTCCGTGCAGTTTGTTGATAAACCTGCACCTGTCGAGGTGGCGCCGAACGTGACGCTTGTGCCTTCTCCCGTTCCGAGCCGGTTTCCCGGCCGCGATCTGACCGAATGGATGCCCGACTGCTCGAGTCCAGAAGGGCATCTACGGCTTGGTCTTGCGCATGGTGGCGTCATGACATTCGGCAGCGAGGACGACGACAGGGAGACGATACCGATCGACCGAGCTCGTTCCGCCGGTCTCGACTACCTAGCGCTAGGCGATTGGCACCGGCTCATGAAGCTCAACGATCGAACCTTCTATTCGGGCTCCCCAGAACGGGACCGTTTCAAGCATCCGGGACGTGGAGTCTGCCTTGCTGTGACCATTCCCGGGCCTGGGGCGTTACCCCAGATCAACGAGGTCCAGACGGGAAGATTCGACTGGTCCCACGTGGCGGTGCATCTGACGCCTGAGCAGGATGCCACCCAGGCTTTCGCGGCAGTGTTGCCGAAGGCCGGCGTCGGCCGTCGCGACATGCTTCTCCGGATGACGGTGACTGGTTGGGCCAGGCTTCCGCAACGCATGGCTCTGGAAACAGCGGTTACGCATGCATTGCCAGAGTTCGGCTATCTCAAATTCAGTGACAGGGAACTGATGACAGAGTGTGTTGCCGAGGACCTCGACGAGATTGCTGGGGGCGGGGCGCTTCGGGTAGCCGCCGAGACGCTGTACGGGGATGCACGCAACGACGGTGCGAGTGCCCTGGATCGGCGCATCGCAGATGCCGCACTCAGCCGGCTCTACAGCTTCGTGCAGGGGCAGGCGCAATGAAAATTCGTGCGATTCGTCTCGAAAACGTCCGCCGCTTTGTGGGTCCCGTGGAAATAGCGGGCATTGGTGATGGGTTAAATGTTCTTACGGCTCCCAATGAGCGTGGAAAATCGACGTTCTTCGATGCATTACATGCCCTCTTTTTCAAAGATAGAAGATCCTGGGACAGGGAGATCAGAGGTCTTGTTCCCTATGCGGGAGGGGATCCGTCTGTGATGGTTGAAATCGAACTTCCGGAGGGTGTGTTCCGGATCGAGAAGCGTTGGAGCAGCAGGCGTAGCGGCGCCGCGCGGATCATGTCAGGAGGCCGGTTGATCAGGCAGGCTGATGATGCTCAGGTGTGGATCGCCAATACCTTGAAATCGCCCAAAGATGGCGGACCGGCGGGCCTTCTCTGGGTCCGACAGGGGCAGTCCGGCCTTGATGAAGACGGGAACACGCATCGTGCCAGGCGCGATCTGATGACTTCGGTAGCCGGAGAAGTTGAAGCCATGACCGGCGGACGAAGAATGGACATGGCTCGCGATATGTGCCGGACAGCGTTGGGCCGTTACCTGACGAAAACCGGTCGTGTGAAATCCGATGGTCCGCTAAAGCGCGTGGAAGATGATGTGACCGCACTTCGGGAGAAACGCGACGAACTCAAGAGGAAATCCAATGACCTGAAACGGGAGTTGGACCGGCGCAGGGAGCTCAGGCGGCAACTCGCCGAACTGGAGGATCCGAAAGAGGAGGCGGTACGCCGGAAGCGCCTTGCTGAGGCGGAAGCGGCCCATGCCGAGGCAGGCCGCCACCGCGAGGCGCTTGAGAGGGCATTGGAACAGGAGCGCGCCAAGGGCATCGATCGAGACCGTACGGCCGAAAAGCTTGAAGTCCTGGAGAAGAATCTCGTCGAATTGGCGGCGGCGCGTGCCGCTCTCATCACCGCACAGGAGGATGAGGGGCGGAGGAAATCGGAAGTGCGTGAAGCAGAGTCGGTGGTGTCAGAAGCCGCAAGAGCGCACGAGTCGGCGCGAGCAGTCGCTGAGAGAGCGGCGGATGTCTTGCAAAGAACGCTGCAAGTTCAAGGACTGGCCTCGGTGGCAGATCGCCGTAAGGAACTGAACGAGCAACTTGGAAGAGCAGAGAATCTGCGACAGCAGGCGGAACAGGCATCGGCCGATGCGAAGACGGAGATATCCGACCGCTGTGCCTCCGATATCGAGAGGCTCGAAGAAAACCTTCGCGTCATGAGGAGAACGCGCGAATTGGAATCGGCAACGATCACGATGAAATACGCACCCGGTCGTCAGAACGGCATCTCACTTGACGGTGTCGCCCTTCCGGATCGGGAAAGTACGCTGATCCCGGACGGTGCTGAACTGGACATTGACAGTCTGGGACGGTTGACTATCCGCCCAGGTAGAAGGGCGAGTGACGAAAGCCTCGCAAGGGGTGAGGCGAAGCTGGCTGCGGCGCTTGAGGCCTCCGGAATCAGAAGTGTTGCAGAGGCGCGGGAATCAGCGCTGCGACGACGCCAAGTGGAAGAACGTGGTCGGGATGCAGAAGCATCGCTCAGAGGTCTCGCACCAAAGGGGATCGAAGCACTTCGAGAGCAGATCGCTGCACTTCCGAAGCCAATCGAAGAAAACCATGACCTTCCAACCTTGAAAGTAGCGCAGGAAAGCGACTCTGCGGCCAAGTTGGCCCTGACCACGGCGAGCAAACGGCTGGAAGCCTGTCGTCAAGAGTTGGGGTTGGCTCAGGCGAGGGCTGCCCGTGCTGCTGCGGCAGTTGAAGGTGCCGAGGGCCGACGAATTAGAGCAGAGGCGCAAATTGCTGGTATGGATGATCCGGAGGCAGAGAGGAGCCGCCTGAGGACGGAGGTTGGTGGACTCACAAATGCCCGAAAAGAGGCAACACGGCGGCGCGAAGAGATCGCAACCAAGGCGCCGGATCTCGATGCGGCTCGAGCGGTGCTTGAGAGGGCACGGTCGATCATGGGTCGTGCGGACGACGATAGGCAGCGTATTCGCGTCGAACTCGGAAAACTAGACACAATGACTAACCTCTTGGCCGGCGAGGCGGTCGAGGAAGAACTGTCCGACGTAACCATCCGTCTGAATGATGCAAAACGCGTCCTTGATGAGCTCGAATTCGAGATCGCTGTTCTTAAGAAGCTCGGAGGAGCCTTGGAAAGTGCCCGTGCGTCCGCGCGGGACCGTTATGTGGAGCCTGTGCTTGCGGAACTTGAGCCTCTTGTCCGCTTGCTGTGGCCGGAGGCAGCATTGCGCTTTGATGCCGACGAGGTACTGCCTGCAGCCTTGAAACGGGAGGGCACAGAAGAGCAGTTCGAGGTCCTCTCGGGCGGCACGCGGGAACAGATTGCCCTGCTCGTTCGGCTAGCTTTTGCGCGGTTGCTGGCACGAGGCGGCGCACCGGCACCCGTAATCCTCGATGATGCGATTGTCTTTACGGACGATGACCGCATCGAGCGAATGTTTGATGCCTTGACCCGGCAGGCGCAAGATCTCCAGATAATCGTGCTGTCCTGTCGACAAAGGGCTTTTCGGGATCTTGGCGGACGGGCGCTCGAGATTGTTCCAATAGGCTCGCAAGACTAGGGCGCCGAGGGGTGCTCGAGGCCGCTGTCAGCACCAAGATGGCCCAGGGTGTTCGACGGACAATGTTCGAGGAAGGGAGGGCTGACAAGCATCACAGGTGACTCTCATCATACGATTGCGTCTGAGATGGGTCGCCGAGTGTCCCACCTTGGGGCTCGCAGCCCCAATAGCTCAGTCGCTTTTCTATTCTCTGCGTGAGTCTGCAGGGGTGAAATGCAGCGAGAAGAGTCTTGTATTTCTGCTATATCGACGAATCGGGAACTCCCGACATTCCAGGAAACACCTCGCACTACGTTTTGGCAGGGTGAGCCTTTAGCGCGGAACTGGATGCTTACGTAACTCTTGCACGAGTTCGCCACCCCACCAATCATGACGTTGAGGGTATCGGGCGGATTGAGGAGTTACACGATTTATTTCGAACCATCCTCAATGACGAAAAACAGTAGTTGTGAGACCCCTAGTCCCGAATGTGCCGCGCCGTCCTACCCACCGGGATTGCCACCGGACTACATCGGTGCACTTCTTTCAACCCGATTCTTGTAGTCGCGTACTCCGTCCGCGGCTCTTTCGAGTTCCTTCAGAGTCGCTTCTAGGATTGCATGATCGATGTAGTCAGGAATGGTTGACTCACTGGAATCTTCGGATTCGATGGCCTTGTCTAAAACAGATAGAACACCAATAAACGCTTCCCGTTGCATTCTCAACTTCTCGACCAGACATGCATGGTGGGATTCTGCCCGGGAGAGCTGAGTGCGCAGATTACGCCGAATGGAGTCCTTCTCTTCTTCGGACACTAAGATAATCCTAACCCACGAACTCCTCGAACAGGAGGTGCTTGCCGATCAGTCCAGCGAGCCCCTCTCGCATCTGGTGGAGGGTGTCCTGGCTGCGGATGTTCTGACGCCCCGTGAACTCGGCCACTTAGCGATGCAACCAAGCGCTTCGAGATCGAGACCCTGCTCAAGGCCGGTCTTCCCAAGGCCCGGGTGGCGGAAATTTCCGGGGTCTCCGTGCGGACCGTTCACCGGGTCCGGGCCGAGACCCAGACGCGCTCCGCCGAGGCGGAGGGGACAGACACAGAGGCCGGCACGGAGGTGGAGCCCAGCCCAAGGGAGGCTCGCCCGCCGGGCGGCGGGCCACGCCGGCCCTCGAAGACTGCGGACTACCGGAAACTGGTGGCTTCCATCCTGGAGGCGCAGCCCGGACTGAAGACCCTCGAGGTACTGCGCCGCGCGCGTCTGGCCGGCTATGGCGGCGGCAGGACGGCCTTGTACGCCCTGGTGCGGGAACTGCGACCACGGGCCGTGCGCCCGATCTGCCGCTTCGAAGGCGTCGCGGGCGAGTTCACCCAGCACGATTTCGGGGAGGTCCGAGTTCGCTGGAGGGGGAACGGCCAGCTCGAGCGGGTGCAGTTCTTCTGCAGCCGTCTGAAGTTCTCACGCTAGGCACTGGTAGCGCTGGTCGACAACCAACGCACCGAGACGCCGGTGCGGTTGATGGCGGAGCACGTCGAGCGGACGGGCGGGATCCCGCTGCTGGCGGTCTTCGACCGGCCAACCACGGCGCTGAAGTCGGATCCGAAGACCGGCGAGGTGCTGGAGTGGAACCCGGTGTTCGCCGACGCAACGCATGGGCCTCGGCGTCGACCTCTGCTGGCCCGCGAGCCCCAATCAGAAGGGCTCCGTGGAGAATCTGATGGGCTAGGTCAAGGGCTCGTTCTTCAAGGTCCGCCAGTTCCACGACGGAGCCGACGTGGAGGCGCACCTGGCGGACTGGCTGGTCGAGATCAACGAGCGCCGTCCTTGCCGGGCCACCCGTTGCGTGCCAGCCGAGTTGCTGGCCGAGGAGCGCCAGCGCCTGCGCCCCCTGCGTCTGCGCCCGGCCGAGCTGGCCCTGCGCCTGCCGGTCAGCGTCGGCCCGACCGCCATGGTCGAGCACGAGACCAACAAGTACTCGATGCCGCCGGAAGCGTGCGGCTTTCCCCGCACGCTGCATCTGTTCCGCGACCGCGTGCGGATCGTGGGGGGCCGAGCCGTTAGCGAGCACGTCAGCATGCGAGCCCCGGTCCGAACCTGGGGCTTGGCTCATTCGGCGTTCGCGGATAGACTGCTGGGCATGGCATTCGTGATCGATCGGGTCGACTTGCTCGGCTATGTCGCTGCAGACGCCTGCATGCGTGACGAGGCCACGGGCACGCTCTCGGTCCCGCTCGCCAGCGCGGCCGCCTACTACCTGCGGGAGACGGTTCCCGAAGAGTGCGGCCAGCCGCTGACCCTCGCGTTCTGGGAACCCGGACATGACCTTGTGATCAACGATGGCGCGGCCCTTCAGCCGCATCTCGCCGCAGGAGCACAGGTCTACGCCGCGGGCCGGCTTCATCGGCGAGTTCTCGAAACGGAAGGCGAAGCCGTCTGGCGGAACGAGGTCGCCTGCACGGCGGCTGAGGTTCTTGTGCTCAGAGGACCCGACGGAGGCCGGCTGCGAGAGTCGCCGCTGAGGCGATCCTCGTCCGTGCTAGCACCTCAGGTGTCGGATGTAGGCTCGTCAGCTTGAGCCGTGCATCCTCGGTGCCGAACTTTTGGGTGATCTCGATCCGGCGCTGTTCCCGACGGCCTAGCCAAGCCCCGAGTTCCTGACCCAAGGCTTGGTATGCGCTGATCGAGGGATTGCCGCACAGCGGGTTCGGTTCGATCTCGGCGATGTTGAGCCAGCTCTCCTGCGTCGTCTTGCAGTGAACGGGCTGGCTCCGCTGGCGGTGGATGTGCTGGCAGTCCGCGCTCCTGGAGCGGCCCGGGAGGCGTCTCTGAAATCCTGTTATCGTGCATTGTGACAACGTGCCGCGGATCCCAGCCTCTCTTTGCGCCACTCCTGCTGGCCTGACGTTTCACCGGATCCGACGACGTCATCTCAACTCGCCGGGTGGAGCGATGAGTGTTTCGGATACGACGAGAATGGCAGTGCGACTCAACATGACAGCGGATCCGACGAGAGTGGATATCTGCGGAACTCCTGTCTCCGGTTCTCCGCCTGGGAGAAAAAGCACTGCCTCGTGACACCCCATGAGTTCGTAGCCAAGTGGCACGCCTCCGAATTGAAGGAGCGTTCAGCGGCGCAAGAGCACTTCATCGACCTTTGCCGATTGCTAGGCGAACCGACTCCAGCTGAAGCCGATCCGTCCGGCGAGACCTACTGCTTCGAGCGCGGAGCGCGCAAGGACACCGGTGGCGACGGCTGGGCCGACGTCTGGAAGCGCCACCACTTCGCTTGGGAGTACAAGGGGAAGCGCGCCGACCTCGACGCCGCGTTCGAACAGCTTCGGCAATACGCGCTGGCGCTGGAGAACCCTCCGCTGCTGATCGTCTCGGACATGCGCCGGTTCCGGTTCCGCACTAACTGGACGAACAGCGTAAGCCGGACGCACGAATTCGAATTAGACGGTCTCGCTGACGCTACGACCCGCGACAAGCTCAAGTGGGCATTCTCGGACCCCGATCGGCTGCGGCCGGGCGAGACCAGACAATCGCTTACGGAGCGCGCCGCCGCATCATTCGCCACGGTCGCCCGAAGGTTGCGGGACCGTGGCCACGACTCGCATGTGGTCGCGCGCTTCGTCAACCGGCTCGTCTTTTGCATGTTCGCCGACGACGTGGGCTTGCTGCCCGGTCAAATGTTCACGCGGATGTTGCAGCAGGCGCGGCACAGCCCGGATGCCTTCGCCAGCATGGCCGGAGAACTCTTTGGAGTGATGGCGTCCGGAGGCCGTGTCGGCTTCGAGGCTGTCGAATGGTTCAATGGCGGCCTGTTCGACGATGCCAGTGCACTGCCTCTGGAGAAGCCCGATATTGACACAGTGCTGGCGGCGTCCGACCTTGACTGGTCAGAGGTCGACCCGTCCATCCTTGGCACGCTGTTCGAGCGCGGCCTCGATCCTGACAAGCGCGCGCAGCTAGGCGCGCACTATACGGACCGCGACAAGATCATGCTGATTGTCGAGCCTGTGGTGATTCGACCGTGGCTCGCCGAATGGGAGGCGGAGAAGACCGAGATCGCTGCCGAACTGGAGCGAGCAGAGGCCGCCAAGTCGCCCGCCGCCCGGAGCAGACGACGCAACAAAGCGGAACTCCGGTTCCGGGAGTTTCTGAATCGCCTGCGTGGATTCACTGTCCTTGATCCGGCCTGCGGTTCGGGAAACTTCCTCTATCTCGCCTTGCAGGCGCTCAAGGACTTGGAGCACAGGGTTCAGCTGGAGGCGGAGGTGCTCGGTATTCAGCGCGCGTTTCCCGAAATAGGGCCGGCCAACGTCAAGGGCATCGAGATAAACCCCTACGCGGCCGAATTGGCGCGTGTCTCGGTTTGGATCGGCGAGATTCAGTGGATGCGGCGCAACGGATTCGCCGAGGCGCATGATCCGATCCTGAAGCCGCTCGACACCATCGAATGCCGTGACGCGATCCTGAGCGCGGACGATTCCGAACCGGACTGGCCGGCGGCGGACGCTGTGGTCGGCAACCCGCCGTTCCTGGGCGGCAAGCTCCTGATTTCGCACCTCGGAGAGGACTATGTGGCCCGCATGTTCTCGACCTACGCGGGCCGCGTGCCAGCGGAAGCCGACCTCGTCTGCTACTGGTTCGCAAAGGCTGGCCGACAGATCGCGTCAGGGAAGGCAAGACTGGCTGGGCTGGTCGCGACAAACTCGATCCGGGGCGGTGCAAACCGGCGGGCCTTGCAAGCAGCAACCGAATCCCGGCGGATCTTCGAGGCATGGAGCGACGAACCATGGGTGATCGACGGTGCAGCGGTTCGGGTGTCGCTGGTGTGTTTCTCTAGCGCTGACGACCAATTCGTCGCGGACGCGAGGCTTGACGGCGAACCGGTAGACGAGATCTACGGAGATCTCACGGCGAGACAAGACGGTGCCGGGGTCGATTTGACAACGGCCCGACGTCTGCCGCAAAACGCTGGCGTTGCCTTCATGGGTGATACCAAGGGCGGCCCATTCGACATCAAGGGCGAACTGGCACGGGAGTGGCTCCGCCTGCCGGCGAATCCGAACGGTCAGAGCAATGCCAGAGTCCTCAAGCCGTGGATGAACGGGATGGATCTGACCCGGCGGCCGTCAGGAAAGTGGATCGTCGATTTCGGATGGACGATGTCGGAGGGCGATGCAGCCCTGTATGAAGAGCCGTTCCGGTGGGTGAAAGAGTGTGTGTACCCAATGAGGCAGAAGAATCGGCGCGCGGCCTATCGTGAGAATTGGTGGAGGCACGTCGAGGCAAGACAGGGCATGTGGCGGGCACTCGACGGTCTGTCGCGCTACATCGCTACGCCAAGGGTTGCCAAGCATCGGCTGTTCGTTTGGGTCGACACCCGGGTGTGTCCAGATTCTGCCATGATCGTCATCGCACGCGGCGATGACACGACTTTCGGGATCCTGCACAGCCGGTTCCATGAAATCTGGTCGCTTCGCCAAGGAACGAGCCTTGAGGATCGTCCACGCTACACGCCTACCACCACGTTCGAGACGTTTCCGTTTCCGGCTGGTCTGACGCCTGACGTACCAGCAACCGAATACGAGAGGGACTCGCGCGCTGCCGGCATCGCCGAGGCTGCCCGACGCCTCGTTGATCTCCGTGACCGCTGGCTCCATCCTCCCGAATGGGTCGAGTGGGTGGACGAGCCAGCAACTGGGTATCCGAAACGTTCGGTGCCACGCGACGAGGACGCTGCAAGCGCGCTGCGAAAACGAACGCTGACGAATCTCTACAACGCCCGCCCACAGTAGCTTATGGATGCGCACGAAGCCCTGGATGCCGCCGTTGCTGACGCCTACGGCTGGCCAGCCGCGATCACCGAGGCGGACGCCCTCGCTGAACTGGTCTCCCTCAATGTGAAGTTGAGATGAGCGGAACCATCAGGCAGGCGTAAATTCCAGGACACGGCGGGGCACATGTTCGGCGCCACAATCCTTAGACCGTTGAATGAGTGAGCACTTGGGCTGGCAAGGATCTGCGAGTTCCGAGAGTCAGCCGGAATTGCTGAGGATCTCACGCTACTGAACGCCATCACCGGTGCGAGATTCTCGCCGCGGGCCAGTGCGCATTTACATACACACACGTAGTGTGTATTATTGAGGGGCAAGCATTGCATTGCGTGAGGTCCCCAATGAACCGACGGCTCAACATCACCCTGCCAGAACAGACGGTGCGGATGCTTGATCGCGCTGTGTCTCGAGGCCAGCGCTCGCGCTTGATTGACGAAGCCGTGAGACGCTTCGTCAGCGAACAGGGGCGAGCGAACCTTCGAAAGCAGCTTGAGCGAGGTGCGACAGCTCGATCCGAGCGCGATCGGGATATCGCTGAGGAATGGTTCGTCCTCCCTGACTAACCCTCATGCTTCGACCAACGCGGGGGGACATCTATCTGGTCAATTTCGACTCTACGATTGGCGCTGAGATCCGGAAGACACGTCCGGCGCTAGTCTTGCAAAACGATATTGCCAACAAGTCCAGCCCGGTCACCATTGTGGCCGCTATCAGCTCCAAGTTCGATGACCCGTTGTACCCCACGGAGGTTTTGATATCCGCCAGGGTGCGGACGGGGCTCGCCGTGGATTCTGTAGTGCTTCTGAATCAGATTCGGACGGTTGACAAGAGAAGGCTCGTCAAGCGACTCGGTACACTCTCGGCAGCGAAGATGGAGGATGTGGACCGGGCGCTGCGTATTAGCGTCGGTCTCGTGACCCTTTGACGGGGCGTTGCTTGCGCATCCCTATTAGTCTGGAGCAATTTCCGAGGCGACGCAGCTGCGCGTTGCGGCTTCGTTGGGGACTGCTGGACGGAGGTTGATCGAGTGGCCATCGCGGTTTCCTTCCGGTGCCAACGGTGTTCTTCAATTCTGGAGGTTGCCTCCATTCGTGCTCGTATTTCCAAGAACTTGCTTTCGTCAGCAATCTCCGAACGGGTCCCGCCATCTCGTCGGCATGGGTCGCATTGACGAGCAGGTCCGCCCAGTCAGCGCCGAGGCGAAACGCCAGCCGACCTCCCACGACTCCGCTGGCGTCGTGCAACGTCTCGGGTGTACTTGCACGCGGGCCAGTTCGAGCAGCCCAGAAAGCGGCTGTGCTTGCCCGTCCGGGTCCGCAGCCAGCCGCCACAGTCGGGACACGCCTCGACCGACTGGCCGCAGTCACGGCAGCGGAATCCCCCCTGCGCCGTGACCGGCAATCCTCTGCCGCAGGCAGGGCACGGCGGCTGCGTGTGCTCACAGTAGGGCCAGTTCGAGCAGCCGTAGAAGGCGCCCCTGTTGCGCGGGTTCTGGCGGCGCACCAGATGCCCCCTGACGCATGTCGGACGCGGCACGTCCTTGTCGGGCAACCGCCCGAAGATGGCGACATCGTAGTTCCCCTCGATCAGTTCCATCACGAAGGGCGACGGCGGGCCGCTGTCGGCCAGGACGAAGGCATGGCGTCTCGCCCGGGTCAGAGCGACATAGAACAGACGCCGCTTCTCGGCATTGGGATGCTTCTCCGGTGCTGAGAGGACCAGATCGAGAAGCGGGTCGTCGGCGGTCTCCGTCAGAAAGCCGTGTCGTCCGGTGCACAGGCCGAGCACCACCACGTAGTCGGCTTGAAGCCCTTTCGAGCCATGCACGGTCATGTACGAGAGCCCAACGCCGGGATGCCGCCTGGCAAGAGCGGGCAGGTTTCCCGGCCGCATGTGCTTGTACCGGCCCAACTGGAGTGACGTGGCTTTCGTCGACGCATGAGTTAGCTTGTGTAGGCAGGGGTTGCTGTCCCGAGAGGGCGGGGAGCTATCTCGCAACAACCCTCTGTCGCGCCGGACAAGTTGGAAGACTCGCGGAACCCTGTTCAGTGGTTGTAATAAGGTAGACTTGCCATTAGATTTCTGACAAACTGAATTGGAGGTAGGAACATGCGCGGCCTTCCCCATCGCATCATGCGGCTTGCCGCCTCGCTCCCCGAGGCCACACCGCTTTGTCCGGCTGCGCTGCTTCACCTAGGCAATCGCGCTGCCGTCGATCAGGCGCTGTCGCGGCTTGCGCGGTCGGGCGACTTGATGCGGATCTGCCAAGGCGTCTACATGCGTCCGATCGAGACCCGATTCGGCCTTCGGTCGCCCCGCGTCGGCAAGGCGCTCGCTGCCCTTTCGGCGTTATGGGGCGAAACGATCGTGCCGTGTGGTGGCGCGGCGGCCAATTGCCTCGGCCTGACCACGCAAACCCCGGTTCGCGCGGTCTATCTCACCTCCGGTCACAGCCGGCGACTGCACTTCGGCGCGCTCACTGTCGAGCTGCGGCATGCGCCGCGCTGGCAGCTGGCCGCACCGCACCGCAAGGCGGGGGATGTCATCCGCGCCCTAGCCTGGCTCGGTCCGGAGGAGGTCGAGGATAGCCTAGAAACGGTCCTGCCGACACTCTCCGCGGAGGCTCGGGACGAGCTTGCCGTTGCGCGGGCCGTCATGCCTACATGGCTGGCGGAACCGGTAAGCGCACGCCTCTTGCATGGCTGAGACGCAATTCCAGGCTCTCTCCGCCGACGACCGGCGTGACGCGTTGGAGGTGGCGGAACGGAGCAGCAGCCGCAAGGCGCATCTCTTGGAGAAGGATGTCTGGGTCGTCGCGACACTCAAAGTCCTTTTCGACGCCAGATTCGGCGCACAGTTGACCTTCAAAGGCGGCACGTCTCTGTCGAAGGTGTGGCGCGCGATCCGCCGATTCTCGGAAGACATCGACATCACTTACGACATTCGCGCGTTCGCGCCCGACCTGGTTGCCCGCGTCGGCGACGAGGTGCTTCCGGCCACGCGCAGCCAAGAGAAACGCTGGACGAGGGCCATTCGGGCCCGTCTTGCCGAATGGGTCCGGAATCGAGCCTGCCTGATCGTAAAGGAAGAACTTGCGCGTGCCGGATTCGCGGCGCGGGTTCGTGCCGAGGCGGAGCGGCTCTATATCGGTTACGAACCGCTGTTTGAGGAGACCGGTTTTGTGCGGCCCGAAGTCATAGTCGAGTTTGGCGCACGATCCACTGGCGAACCCCGCAGAGCCCTTCCGGTCGGGTGCGATGCGGCGGCGTATCTCCCCGGTCTCGCTTTTCCGCAGGCCCGTCCGAATACCATGCTGGCGGAGCGGACATTCTGGGAAAAGGCGACCGCGATCCACGTATTCTGCCGCCAGGAGCGGCGGCGTGGCGAGCGTCTGTCGAGACATTGGCACGATCTCGCGCGCCTCGACGATGCCGGCATTGTGCAGACCGCTCTCGCCGACCGCGCGCTCGCACTCGCGGTTGCTCGCCACAAAGCCATGTTCTTCAGTGAGAACGACGCGCAAGGCAAGCGGATCGACTATAAGGCAGCAGTTTCGGGAGGCCTGCAACTCGTACCCGTCGGCGCCGCGCACGGGGTGCTTTCCAACGACTATGCGAGGATGCTGACCGACGGTATGCTGCTCGACGAGAATGAGTCGTTCGACGAGCTGATGGATCGATGCGCCTCGATCGAGGCGCGGGCCAACAATGCGTGACTCAATACACCTGTTGGCGCTGCAATACCCGGTCGGGATGCAACGCATTGAATCGCCAACACGATGAAGATTGCGTTGATCAGTTTCAGCCACCGCCTAGTTCCAAAGACTCTTCGTGCCGGAAACCCGACGATAGGACGGAATCGCCCGGGCAACGCGCCCGTCGCGCGATCGATGCGAACCTGGAAGCCGCTGGCTGGCTCGTGCAGGACCTCGACGAGCCAGATCTGTCAGCGACCACAAAGGGATTGGCAAGGGCGTTTCCGAGCTGTGAATCGATTGCGGTCCTGGATACCGCGCGTACTATGGTCTCGACGGCGACAACCCGTGATTCAACTGGTCGGCGGAACCAAGAAACGCCAGGCCCGCGACACTGAGACGGACCCGCCCTTTTGGAGGGCATATCAACAGGAGGAGCGAACATGCCAGTGAAGCAACACAGAGCAAGCGACTGTCTCAGGACCCCGCAAGACTTCGCCGCGTACCTGAACGCCGCGATCGAAGAATTCGAGGGCGACCCCCGACTGCTGATGAAAGCATTTCGAAACGTGACGGCGGCGCAGGGCGGTGTGTCGGAAATCGCACGCCGTGCTGACATCGATCGTGTGGGCCTTTCCCGAGGCTTGTCGGGAAAGAGGGATCCCAGGCTCGGCACGGTTACCAAGATCGCGTCTGCCTGCGGAGTACGGCTTCGATTTGTGGTACCGAGCCGATAGCGGTCTCGCTGTGTCTTGGCGTCGGCCGCGACGCCCCAGCCTCCTTCCGCTATGCCACTCCGTCAGCGCCGTCCACGTGTGAACCCCGTATGCCGCGCGCCAGCGATGCAGCCGCGCCAGCACGAACGCTGACACCCTGACGGCTGACTCGACGGCCGTCGTTGCTGGAGCGTCACCGGAGCGGCGAACCGTGAACGACCCACTCGCAACAAAGCGCGACCAAATCGGCGCAATTTGCTTTCCCCATGCCTCTTCTCACACCATGGCAGTCCAGCTGGCTTGCGACCAGGGCGATTCGTGATCGCACGCTTCCAAGCGCAGCTGAACCAGCGAGGCCCTGACCACTTGCACTGGAAGATTCTCGAGGCTTGCGCGGACATCCGGCGGAGGCCCGTGTGAGGGGTCCCGCCAGCCAAGCCGCCTGAAAGGCTCTCCGCGCAGCAGGAGCGCGTGCCGGGCGTCACGCCCCCCTCGCCCGAGGGCCCTGGCGATCACTGCCGCCCTGATCCGTCGAGACCGCCCTCCGAGACATAATCCGCCCATGACTGCATCGATGCGCGCCGCCGCTCGAACAGGTCGGAACGAAAGTACGAGCCCTCGACGCCTTGCACGACATGGGCCAGGCAGGCTTCGGCGACTTCCCGGGAGATGCCCGACTCGGCGCACCAATCGCGAAAGGACGATCGCATGCCGTGGATGACCGCCGGGATGCCGTTTTCCCTGAGCAGTTTCGAGAGCGTGTTATCGGACAGCGCCCTCCCTGTCACGGATGGAAAGACCAGGCTCGTCTCGCCAGCGGCCCCGCGAGCCTCGGCAAGCACCTGCAACGCCTGCCTGCTCAGCGGAACGCGATGCTCGCGCGCTGTCTTGGCGCGCTCGGCCGGAACCGTCCAGGTGGCGCTGTCGATATCGACTTCCGGCCAGCGGGCGTGCCGCACCTCTCCCGAGCGTGCCGCCGTCAGGGTCAGGAACTCGATCGCGGCGACGGTCGCCCAGTGCGCGCGGGACGCCCGGACGGTCGCGATGGCACCGGCGACCTCGGCGTGCGGCAGCGCGCGGTAGTGCCTCTTGATCCCGTTCGCCTTCGGCAGGGCCGCGCCGATCGCGTCGCCCGCGGGATTGTCGCTGCGGTAGCCTTGCGCGACGCTCCAGCGCATGACCGCGCCGATCCGTTGCCGGACCTTTCTGGCCGTCGCCGCCTTCGCCGTCCAGATCGGCAGCAGGACGGCCATGACGTCGACCGTGTCGATCTCGGACACGCGGCGCTTCCCGAGGCGCTTCATGGCGTAGTCGCGCAGGCTGGACCGCCACTGGGCCGCCGTCTTGCCGCCGTCCTTCCAGCCCGGCTCGTGGATGCCGATCACGGTCTCGGCGGCTTCCGCGAACGCGGGCACGGCTTGGGCGGGGCGGAGCGCCCGCGGATCGCCGCCGGCCCGCGCCAGCCTGCGGTACTCGAACGCCTTGTGCCTGGCCCCGGACAGCGTCAGGAAGCGCGTGCTGCCCAGTCCCAGGTCGACCCGCTTGCCGTGGACGGTGCCGCGCCAGGCCCAGCGGGCGGCTCCGCTGTCGTCGACCCGGAGGTACAGGCCGTCCGCGTCGTAGTGCTTTCCCGGCCCGGCGTGCCTGACAAATGCGGCCGTGAGGCAGTTTCGCCTTTTGTTGGGATACCGAGACCCCATGATTTTGCCCTCCAGTCCGTCCCACAATTGATCGCGGTACCCCAAAATTCTACAGGAAACCCCGTGACACGGCAAGGGACACGGCCCCCGCCCCGGCGCGGTCGTTTACCCTTTGGAAAACAACCAGTTACGTTGACGCTGCAGAGACTCATTGGGGTACAATAAGTGCTTGGGAGTGCCATGCAGTTTCACCAAGATGGAGTCCGCTGGGGACGCCACCTTTCTCGCTCGCTTCCGCGGATTACCGTCGCTCTGCTAGACTTGCGTCTACCCGCGCAGGCAGCCCCTCGGCGTGCTGGCCTTTCTGATCGCCTACTGTCTACTGCTCCTGCTGGTCGGAGCATGGGCGTCCCGCTCGGTCCGGCGGGCCGAGGATTTCTTCGTCGCTGGCCGGAGTCTCTCGCCAGGCCTGCTGTTTTCCACGTTCCTGGCGGCCAACCTTGGCGCTGGCAGCACCGTGGGCGCCGCGGAATTCGGGTACACGAGCGGGTTGCCGGCCTGGTGGTGGGTCGGCTCGGCGGGCCTCGGGTCGCTCTGCTTGGCGCTACTGGTCGGCCCGCGCATGCACCGAGTCGCCAAGGCTCTCAACCTCTACACGGTCGGCGACTACCTCGAGGCTCGCTACGGCCGGGCGACGCGTCTGGTGGCGGCCGCCATCCTGCTGTGCGGGGCGCCCGCCATCTTGGCTGGGCAGATCATCGCACTGGGCCTTGTGCTGCGCGTCGTCGCTGGCGTCCCCGAAGCCTGGGGCACGCTGCTGGGCGGGTCGGTCGCGACGCTCTACTTCGCCATGGGAGGGCTCCGAGCGGCCGCCTGGGTCAACTTCGTGCAGGTGCTCGTGAAAGTGGTGGGGTTCCTGGTCGCGGTACCGTGGGTGCTTCGAGCCGCCGGCGGCTGGAGCGCGCTGGCAGTAGCTGCCCCCGGCGAACAGTCCCTTTCGCTCTTTGGCGCCGGCGGCGCCAACACGATTCACCTCCTGCTCATGCTCGCTCCCGCGTTCGTGGTCTCGCCGGGTTTGGTCCAGAAGCTCTACGGCGCTCGCGACGAGGCTGCGGTCCGCAGGGGCGTGGGACTGCAGGGAGCCGCCCTGCTCGGGTACGCGTTCCTGCCGGTCTTGCTAGGGATGGCTGCGCGCGTGTACTTTCCGCGACTGGAGGATCCCGGCCTGGCTCTGGTCCAGCTCTTCAGCGAGGCTGCGCCGGCTTGGCTCGGCACGCTGATGCTCGCCGCCATCTTCTCGGCGGAAGTGAGTTCCGCGGATGCCGTTCTGTTCATGATCACGACTTCGCTGGTGCGGGACATCCTCGAGCCACTCAGGAAGAAGCGGCACGCGGATGCGTCCCTGCTGCCTCTGGCGCGGCGCTCGGCGTTGGCGGCCGGAGTGCTCGGCACCCTGCTGGCGCGTCAACTGCAGTCGGTCTTGACGGCGCTCAGTTTCTTCTACAGCCTGCTCACCATCACGCTGTGCGTGCCGCTACTGGCCGGGCTGTTCTCTCGCCGCCCCGACCAACGGACGGCGCTGCTGTCGATTGGCTGCTCGCTCGCGGCTGCCGGGCTGGTGCGTCTGGCAGGTGACCCGGCGGGAGGCGGCTGGCTGCACCCAGTGCCAGCCGGGATCGCGGCAAGCGGGGTTGTGTTCGCAGCCAACGCCGTGGTGCGCCGTGGGCGACATCCCTCGGAATGAATGGGCCTTGCTCCCGTATGGTCCGATGCCTGTCGCTCCACCGGCGCTCTGCCTTGCCGCGCGTCCGAGCGATTAGCCTGAATTCCCAAGTGCGCCGTGAGAAGGCGCCATCTCCCAGCGGGTTCGAATCCCGCCCGGCAACTGTCGCTCCAGCCGGTAGCAATCGGAGCGGTTCGTGGAGGTAACGACATGGGCTGAAGCACTCCGATGCCAACGGCCGCCGTAGGGCGGTCAGCGAGCACGCAGGCCGCAACGCGAGTGAACGCTGAGCAGGCCTCGAAACAGGCGATGTGGAAGCCGACCCGCCTTGGGTACGGGGAAGGCTGCCAGCGGCCGGGAAGCGAGTGACGCGAGCACCGGTCGCCTCCGCCGGGGTAGTGGCGGCGGCATGCGTGCGAGAGGGAGATGGAAGGCAACACGGGAAGCCCTGGCGGTGGCGTGCACGCGCCAACCGGCACCCCGCGAGGGACAGGCCGAGCCGTGCAGGGTGGCGGAGAGGTCCGCAGTACCGGCGAAACCGGGTAATGCCGGTGGAGGGAAGGGACCTCGGTTCGAGAGAAACGCAAGGAAGGAGGAAGGGACCATGGAGACTGGCGAAGACCTACAAGCTCCTGATTCTGTTCGGAGACTCCAGACGGCGTTGCATGCGAAAGCGAAGGGAGACCCGGCCATCCGGCTCTACACGCTGAGCGACAAGGTGTGGCGAGAGGACGTGCTGGCCGCCGCGTGGCAAGCGGTCCGCCGCAATGGCGGAGCAAGCGGAGTGGACGGCGAGACGTTCGAGCACAGCAAGGAACGAGGCGTGAACTGGTGGCTGGGAGAATTGGCGAAGGAACTGCAAGGGAACACCTACCGGCCGCGAGCGGTGCGGCAGGTGCTGATCCCGAAGAAGCAACCGGGGAAATTCCGACCCCTGGGCATACCGTGCATCCGGGACCGGGTGGCGCAGACAGCGGCGATGCTCGTGCTATCGCCGATCTTCGAAGCGGACCTGCAACTGGAGCAATACGCCTACAGGGAAGGCCGGAGCGCGCTGGACGCAGTGCGGCACGTGCACCGGCTGGTGAACACCGGACACAGGGAGGTAGTCGACGGAGACCTGTCGAACTATTTGGAGTTGTCTTCATACTGCTCACGAACTAATCTGAATTGCCGTCACAGGCCGTGATTGATTCATAACTCTTTCTTTTTCAGTTCTTTGTCGCATGATGCACGCGATCCGTTGAGTGTGGGTTCGGCGAGCTTGACTCATTGCAACTCGGCTCTTCGTGGCGTGCAGATGCTTAAGCATGCCTGGAACTGCGGATGGCGACTGGAATTGCCGGTTGGATCGCGGAGGTTGGAGAGCGGCAGAGCGAGCCGCTCGCGAGCAATGCGGCCCGTGCATGGTAGCAGAGAGAGGAGGGGCTTGCGCTCGTCCCTGGTAGGAGAGATGGAGTTGAGACTGGAGCAGGGGGCCGGGGAGGTGCGCTGCGGGGCGCGGGCGGGTGGCCGGGAAAACAGTGACTCATGTGAGGCATGGAGTTGCTAGGCTAGCTGCATGCAGCCTCTGGTTTGCGCGGACTGCGGGGCGGCCCTGCGACGGCCGCGGAGGGGGCCGTTGGCGCGGCGTTGCGCGCGTTGCGGGACGCGGCGGGGCGGTCGGAGCGTGACGTCGAGAGGCTGCGCCGTCGGCTCGCGTGGCTGGAGCGCCGCGCGCGGGAAACCGGCGCGGCCTGAAGGCCCGGAACTCGCATTTGTCGTTCGACAGTGCGGACTCCTCGAACAGGCTCGGGTGGTCATCGGCGGGGAGCCGAATACGCAATCCGCCACGGCGTCCCCGGAGGACTGTGACGGCCTCCAGCTTGCCGCGCTTGATCCACTCCAGCACGGTCTGTCGGGACACGCCCAGCCGGGCCGTCGCGACTTGCATCGCCACGTACCCCTCGGGAGCGTCCTGCACGAAGCGTTGGCGCAACTCGTCCGTGAGGCGGATCCGCCAGGGAGCTCCGGGCGTAATTTGAGCGCCGGCCAGAAACCCGTCGTGCAGCATGCGGTGGATCGTGGAGGGTGCCACGCCCAGTGCCTTGGCGGCTTGCCGGACGCTGAGGACCTGCCCGTCCGGAGGCTGCTCCGACGGCTTGCAGCAGGGGATTTTCCAGTTCGTGCGCAGGCTCGAGACGCGCGACTGGGTGAAGCGCAAGCCGTACGCCGTCCTGTGGCCCTGGCGGTTGAGAATCCCGGCAATGACCGTGTCGGGGTAATGGGCTGCGAGCCGGCGCAGCAGCTCGATCGTAGCCTCGTCCGTGCGAACGATCGGCGGACGGTTGCGCGGGCGCTCGATGCTCAGTTCGGTCGAGAGCCCGCCTCGCCACAGGAGCCGGATCCGGGCGCGCGGCTCGTTGCGGGGTGCATCCAGGAGCACCTCCTCCAGCAGCGCCCGCAGCAGTTCCTTGCGGTCCCGCGCGGTCGTCGTGGGGGCGTTCCAGGCCCGGGGCAGGTCCTCGCCCAGCGCCAGCAGCGCCTCGCGCTGCTCCGCGCTCAGCTCTCGCGGACACTCCCGCTCGCGCAGCGCCAGCTCGGCCCGCTCCCGCTCCAGTTGCTCCAGCCGCTGTTCCCACTCCCGCTCCAGACCGCGGGCCACGCGGCGGTTCTCCGGATCCACTGCACGGTAGGCGCGCTCGGCCCGGGTCGCCTCGTAGGCGGCCCGCTCGACCGCCAGGCGCCGCTGGGCCCGCGCGGCGTCGTGGTCGCTCTCCACCTGCTCGATCGCCCGCAGCGCGGC
This sequence comes from Bryobacterales bacterium, assembly GCA_965218615.1. Lineage (GTDB taxonomy): Bacteria > Acidobacteriota > Terriglobia > Bryobacterales > UBA6623 > VXMF01. The sequence goes on along the minus strand of CBDCLH010000008.1, from coordinate 1,163,729 downwards.
CTCGGTTCCGCCGGCGCGGACCGCCTCCAGCACGCTGGCGGCCACGGCCTGGTCGACTTGCGTGCCGCCGATCTGCAGGCAGTAGGTGGCCCTCCCTTCCACGATGTTCTGGCCGGGACAGTGGTAGTTCGGCGAGGAGAGGCGTCCGAGGTAGTAGGTGCGTAGGGGACGCCCGCAGTTCCCGCAGATCGCGAGTCCCTGCAGCAAGGCGGATCCCTCTCTCACAGTTCCCCCGACACTATGCGGGCGCGGCCGGCGGTTGGTTGCGATGCGCGCCCGGTTGGCCTCGAACGTCTCCCAGTCTAGATAGCCGCGGTGATGGCCCGGCAGCAGCACGCGCCAGTCCGCGCGCGGCAGGCGGCGCAGGCGCTTTTGCATGCGGCCCTGCTCATCGAGGTCGCGTTCCTGGCGGGACTTGCCGAAGGCGTAGGCCCCGGCGTAGACGGGATTGCGCAGCACCTGGACGATCGAGCTGTAGGCGGGCGGGATCCAGCGGATGCCGTCGCCGCTGCGCAGGCGGACGGGGAACTGCAGGCCCTCGTCGCGGAACCATAGCCAGACGCGGCGCATGGAACCGAGCGCGGCGAAGCGCTCGAAGACGTTGCGGATCGCGCGCACCACTTCCTCGTCGGGATGGAAGCGGACCTCGCCGTCGCGCGCGCCCCAGACGAAGCCGACCGGCAGGGTGCAGCGGAACTCGCCGCGGGCAGCCTTGTTGCGGATGCCTTCCAGCAGGCGCACCTTGAGCGTGTGCAGCTCGGCTTCGCTGCTGGTGCCCTGCATGCCGAGCAGCAGGCGGTCGTTGAAGCGGGCCGGGTCGTAGACGCCGTCGAAGTCGGCGATCAGGGTGTCGGTCAGGGCGCACAGGTCGAGCAGGCGGTACCAGTCGGCATTGTTGCGGGCGAGGCGCGAGACCTCGAGCCCGAGCACGATGCCGGCGCGGCCGAGGGCAACGTCGGCGGCGAGGCTGTTGAAGCCGTCGCGCTGGTCGACGGACTCGCCGGAGAGGCCGAGGTCCTCGTCGACGATGGTGCTGCGGTCGGGGTGCCAGCCGAGCGTTTCGGCACGGGCTGCCAGGGCGTACTGGCGGCGCGTGGACTCGGTGTTGCGCTCGACCTGGGCCGGGCTCGACTGGCGGATGTAGACGAAGGCCTGGCGCTGGCGGTGGGCAGGCAGGATGCCGGTTTCAGTCATTGCGGGGCTCCTGTGGGCCGGGTCGGACCGCGGTTCGCGCCAGGATGCGGGCCAGGGCTTGCAGGGCCGCGTGCCTGGTGGCGGGATCGAGCGTCTCCCAGATCACCTCGCTCGGGGCGGGCGTGTCCGGGAACGCCAGTGTCAGCTGCCGCCGGGGCGGCGGGGGACAGGCTTGCAGCGGGAGTCTCCTGAGCGGCTGGGAGCCGTTGCAGAAGAGCGTCGACGATGGCGCGCGCCCGCAGCAAGTCGACGAGCGGAGCGAGGCTTGCAGCGTGAACTGGTGGGGGATCCAGCCACGCGGCCGGGACAGCGTCTGTCCATGCGACCGGCACGAAACGTCGGTCCCCGTTGGGGAACAGCAGCAGTAGCGTGAGTTTTTCGTTCCGGACCGCCTGAGTCAGGACTGGCAAGCTCCTGCCGGCCAGCGGATGGGACGGCCGCGTGATCGCAACCGACTCCGGAAGCTCTTCGAGATGGGTAGTGTGTCGAGTACTACTTCGGGGAAATCCCGCATTCTGAACTATTCAAGTCGATCGCGCGACGCGTGAGCGACGGTCGGATGCTGGGGTGGATCAAGATGTGGCTGGAGATGGCCGTGGAAGAGGACGACGGGAAGGGCGGCAAGCGCCGCACGAACCGGGCGCGTCGGGAAAGGAAAGGAACGCCGCAAGGCGCACCGATTTCCCCGCTGCTCAGCAACGTCTACATGCGGCGGTTCATCCTAGGTTGGAAGAAGCTGGGCTACGCCCGGCGATTCGGAGCGGAAATCGTGAATTATGCGGATGACTTTGTCGTCTGTGGCAAGGCCCCGGCGGAAGCCATGCGGGTCGCTGTCGAGAGGATGATGGAGAAACTCCGGCTGCCGATCAATGCAACGAAGACCCGATGCCTGCGAGTTCCCGAGGAACCGATGGAGTTTCTTGGTTACCGCATCGGACGCAACTACAGCCAGCGCACGGGACATGCCTACATCGGCACGCGCCCCAACAAGGCGAGCGTCAGCAGCATCTGCCGCAAGATCAGCGGGTTAACGGAAGCGAGATACGGACTGCTAGAACCGGAAATGGTCGTAGAGAAGCTGAACCGGGCCATGCTCGGCTGGGCGAACTACTTCCAGCTCGGACAAGTGAGTCCCGCCTATCGCGCCGTAGACGCGCATGCACTCAAGCGGCTGCGCCAGTGGCTATGCCGAAAGCATAAGGTGAGGGCCGGGAAGTACGTGCGCTTCTCGGACACGCGACTACGGGACGACTTTGGTCTCACTCACCTTGGCACGCGGACGGTAAGCCTCCCGTGGGCGAAGGCATGATCTCGTCCGAGAGCCGGATGCCGGAGACCGGCACGTCCGGTTCGATGAGCGGGGAGAAGAAACGTGGCTATGCGAGAGACTGAGGCACCGGCCCTAAGCGAAAGCAGCCGGCAAACAGCTACTCCCTCACGCTAAGGCAGGCGCGCTTCTCCTCGACTCTACCTACTTTCAGATTGTCGGACTGAGATTGTGTTTTGAGCACGCCGGAAGACTGCGCCAGGAACTTCCCCAACGACCGGACTGTCGGGGATACGATTGCCCTATTGCGGCGAATTCCGCCTATGCATTTCTACTACGATCGCAATCTCCGGCGATGCCGCCGCAGTTCGGCGGCGTTCGAGGATGGCAACGACGGTGACCCGATACATGACGTCGGTGCTGCGTGCGCCGTGCGGGACCGAGAGAACCGTCGCATGCTCGGTTTGCGGGAATGTGCGAATCTACGCGCTTTCGGTGCTGTGCGATCGGGCGATCACGTGCGAGAGGCCGGGAAAGGCGCCGGGGCAGGTCGACGAGCTCCTTCATCGGCGATGGCCGATGAACCTGTTTGTATTCGGAGCCACCCACCCTTGAATTGGTCCGGAGGCTGGCTCGCCTCGATCCCTGTGCGCCTTCACGGTGTACGGGCATCGAGGTTAGAGATGGATCGCGTGTCCGCCCGTCATAAGCGCCGCTTCCTTGAGCGCTTCCGCAAGCGTAGGATGCGCGTGGATCGACCGCGCGATGTCCTCGCTCGACGCGCCGAATTCCATCGCAACCACCGCCTCCGCAATCAGATCGCCGGCTCGTGGGCCGATGATATGCACTCCGAGCACGCGGTCCGTCTCCTTGTGAGCAAGAATCTTGACGAAGCCTTCGGTCTCGGCCAGGGCCCTGGCCCTGCCGTTCGCCATGAATGGGAACCTGCCCATGCGGTACGGGATCCCAGATTCGGCCAGCTGTTCTTCGGTCATGCCGACCGAAGCGATCTCGGGCTGGGTGTAAACCACTCCCGGAATCGCGCCGTAGTTGACGTGTCCGTAACCGGTCACGATGCGCTCGACGCAGGCGACTCCCTCCTCTTCGGCCTTATGGGCCAGCATCGGACCGCGGATGACGTCGCCGATCGCGTAGACGTTCGGGGCTGAAGTCCGGAAGGAGTCGTCGACCGCAATCCGGCCTCTCCCGTCCAGTTGGACACCCGCGTCCTTGAGGCTCAAACTGTCCGTGTTGGGCTTGCGTCCGACCGCAACCAGGATCCGGTCGCATTCCAGCGGCTCGGCGCCCTCGACCTCGACGACGCAGCGGCCGCCCGCGAGCCTCGCCCCGGTGACCTGCGAGCCGAGCCTGAACTCCATCCCTTGCCTCTCCAAGAGCTTCCGTGCCGCGGCGGCGATCTCCAAGTCCATACCAGGCAAAATGCGGTCCAGGTATTCCAGGACCACGACCTCCGAGCCGAGGCGGCGCCAGACCGAGCCCATCTCAAGGCCGATGTACCCGGCCCCGATCACGGCGAGGCGCCCGGGGACATTCGGATACGACAACGCTTCGGTGCTGGTGCCGACGTGAACGCCGTCGAGCTCGACCCCCGGGAGAGTCGCGGCCTGGCTTCCGGTGGCGATGATGATGTGCTTGCCTTCCAGCTCGTGGCGTTCGCTGCGCCCTTCGACAACCAGCCTCGAAGGGGACGCGAAGCGGGCGCGCCCCGTGTACCGCGCCACCTTGTTCTTCCGGATCAGGCCGGCGACGCCCTGGGTCAGCGAATCGACTACGCGGTCCTTGCGCTGAAGCATCCGGGCCAGGTCGAGCTTGACCTCCGTCGCGACCACGCCGTGTCGACCGAGGCCCGCCTTCGCCTGCTCGTAGCGCTCCGACGATTCGAGCAGCGCCTTGCTGGGGATGCATCCAATACGCAAGCATGTGCCGCCAAGCGCCTTCTCCTTGTCGACGCAGGCGACATCGAGTCCTAGCTGGGCTCCTCGAATTGCCGCGGTGTAGCCGCCGGGGCCTGCTCCGATGACGATCAGGTCGTGAGATTGCATGGAACCGTCTTGCCTCGCGGAGTCCGGCGCGCGCCAGCCTCCCGGATGCCCCGGATGCCGGGCGCGCGAAGGGCTCACACCTGAAGCCAAATCCGTTCCGGCCGTTCCACGAGCTCTTTGATGCGCCGAAGAAAGCCCACCGCTTCCCGGCCGTCCACAATCCTGTGGTCGTAGGTGAGCGCCAAATACATCATCGGCCGTACGGCGACCTGCCCGTCGATGGCCACCGGCCGGTCTTGAATGGCGTGCATGCCCAGGATGCCGCTCTGGGGCGGATTGACGATAGGCGTCGACAGCATCGAGCCGTAGACTCCTCCATTCGAAATCGTGAATGTCCCGCCCTGGAGTTCACTGAACTCGATCTTGTTCCGCCGGGCGCGGTCGGCGAAGTCGGCGATGGCCCGCTCGATCTCCGCAAAGCCCAGGGATTCGGCGTTGCGCAGGACCGGAACTACAAGTCCGCGGCCGCCCCCTACGGCGATCCCAATGTCCTGGTACTTACGGTAGACGATCTGCTCGCCGTCGACCCGTGCATTCACGGCCGGAACGGCTTGCAGCGCTTCCACGGAAGCCTTCACGAAAAACGACATGAAGCCGAGCTTGACGCCGTGCCGCTGCTCGAATGCCTCCCTGTAGCGTTTGCGCAGTTCGATCGTCGCGCTCATGTCGACTTCGTTGAACGTCGTTAGCAGAGCGGCGTCTTGTTGGGCCGCGACAAGATTCCTGGCGATGACCTTGCGCATCGGGGTCATGGGCACCGCCTCTTCCTCGCGTCCCGGAAGCGCGGCCGGCGCCTCGTTGGACGCGGGTTCCGGTTCGGTACCTCCGGCCGCCCGGACCGCGTCCTCCTTGAGAATCCTGCCTCCCGGGCCCGTGCCCTCGACGGTCGCGGCGGAGACGCCGGCCTGGGCGAGGACGCGCCTGGCCGCGGGCATGACGCGTGGCTCCGGCGCCTGCGGCCGCTCCGAATCCACGGCCTCGGCCTTGCGCTCAGGGACGGGTTTCGCCGCCGCGCCGGACGACTGGCCGGAGCCCTCCGCGATCAGGCCGATCACGTCTCCGACTGCCGCCACGGCGCCCACTGGCTTGAGGATTTCGACAAGCGTCCCGCTGACGGGAGCCGGCAGCTCCATCGCAGCCTTGTCGGTTTCGAGCTCGACGACGACTTCGTCGGTCTCGACGAAATCCCCCGCGGTCTTCCGCCACAATCCGATCCGGACTTCGGTGATCGACTCACCCGCCTCCGGAACTCTCAGCTGCACTCGCATGGCTCGGGCCCTCGCAATCACTCAACGGACAGCGCCTCTTCGACGAGCTGCCGTTGCTCGCGCTTGTGGCTTCCCGTAGAGCCTGTTGCGGGACTGGCCGACTCCGGGCGGCTGATCACGCGCGAGAACGCCCCGGGGAACCGCATCTGCAGGTATCTCCACGCACCCATGTTCAAGGGCTCCTCTTGGACCCAGCAGGCTTCCGCGCCCGCATAAGGCGACAACGCCTCCCGTAGCGCCGCGGCGCTCAGCGGATACAGCTGCTCCAGGCGAACGATCGCCAGATCCTGCCTGCTGGCTCCGGCAAGGGCCTTCTTGATGTCGTAGTACACCTTGCCGCTGCAGCCTAGCACGCGCCGCACAGCGGCCGGCTCGGGCGGCGGCTCGCTCAGAATCCGCCGAAAACGGCCGGCCGTCAACTCGTCCATGGAGGACACGACTTCGGCATGCCGCAGCAAGCTCTTGGGCGACATCACGATCAGGGGCTTCCGCCACGAGCGGAGCACTTGCCGGCGCAGGAGATGAAAATACTGCGCAGGCGTAGTCGGTTGGACAATCTGGAGGTTATCCTCGGCGGCCAGCTGCAGGAATCGCTCCAGTCGCGCGCTCGAGTGCTCCGGGCCCTGGCCTTCGAAGCCGTGGGGCATGAGCATGACCAAGCCACTCAACAGGGTCCACTTGTCCTCGCCGCTCGCAATGAACTGATCGATGATCACTTGGGCCGCGTTGGCGAAATCCCCAAATTGCGCTTCCCACAGGATCAGTCCGTCCGGCCATTCGATGCTGTAGCCGTATTCGAAGCCCAGCGGTCCCCCCTCGGCGAGCGGGCTGTTATGCACCTCGAAGACTCCCTGTCTGGGGGATAGATGCTGGAGCGGAGCATGCCGCCGGCCCGTTCCAGAGTCGAATAGCACGGCGTGGCGGTGCGAGAAAGTCCCGCGCTCGCAGTCTTGGCCCGTCAAGCGAACACGGTAGCCCTCGATCAGCAGCGTACCGAAGGCCAGCGCCTCGGCGACCGCCCAATCGATCGGACGTTTGCCTTGCGCCATGGCCCGGCGTTGGTTCAACAAGTGCTCGATGCGGGCGTCGGGGCGGAATCCAGAGGGCGTCTTGCACAGCTTCTCCAGGATGGCCGCAAGCTTTGCTTGCGGCACGCCCGTGTCCACTTCGTCGACATTGGCATCCGGACCGCCTCGATAGCCCGCCCAGTCGCCGGCGATTTGCTCCCCTACGTAAATGTAATCCTCACTCTTCGCCGAGGCCAACTCACTCTCGAGGTGCTCGCGGCGTTCACGCGCGATGCGGTCGGATTCCTCGCGCGTGATCCCTCCTTGGCTCAACAGATGCTCCACGTAACCCTCTCGAACCGGCCTGCGTTTCGCAATGGCCCGGTAGGTCAACGGCTGCGTGAAGCGCGGCTCGTCGGTTTCGTTGTGGCCCCGCCGGCGGTAGCCGTACATGTCAATCACCACGTCCCGCTGGTACGCGTTCCGGAAGTCGACGGCCAGGCGCACCACTTGCGCCACCGCTTCCGGATCTTCGCCGTTGACGTGAAAGATCGGAACCTGCAGCATCTTGGCGACGCCAGAGGCGTAGATGCTGGACCGGCCCTGCTCGGGCGTGGTGGTGAATCCGATCTGGTTGTTGACGACGATGTGGATCGTGCCGCCGACCGTGTACCCGGGGAGCTGGCTCATGTTGAGCGTCTCTTGCACGATTCCCTCGCCGGCGAAAGCGGCGTCCCCGTGCAGCAGGATGCAAAGGCCTCGCCTTCGCTGGTGGTCTTCCAGGCGGTCCTGCCTGGCTCGCACGCGCCCCACGGCGACTGGATCGACGAACTCGAGATGGCTCGGATTGAAGCACAGGGAGAGGCGTACGCTGTCGCCGCGCGAGTTCTTCCAATAGCTGCGATAGCCCTGGTGGTACTTGACATCCCCGCGCCCGGTGTAGTGCTCGTGGTCCAAGTCGGCGAACTCGCGGAAGATCTCCGCGGCGTACTTGCCCAGGACGTTGGCAAGCACGTTGAGCCGGCCCCGGTGGGCCATGCCGATGACGATTTCGTGGACGCCGTGGTGCGAGGCTCTCTCGATGAGCAAGTCCAGCAGAGGAATCGCAGTTTCGCAGCCTTCCAGCGAGAAGCTCTTCGTGCCCATGAACTTCTTTTGGACGAAGTCCTCGAAAATCGTGGCATCGGTGAGCCGGGTGAGGATGCGGAGCTGCCGGGCCTGGCTGAGCTGGACGTGATTGCCCGTGCTCTCCATCCGCTTCTGGAGCCAATCGCGCACGGCCAAGTCGTCGATGTGCATGAATTGCACGCCGACCGAGCGCGTATAGGTCTCGCGCAAGCGCTCAATCACTTGGCGTGGCGTGTCCAGCGAGCAGCCGGAGAGCGTCTGCGGTGAGATTCTCCTCTCCAGATCCTGCTCGTGAAGGCCGTAGTACGAAGGGTCGAGCTCAGGGCAGGTCGACCGAGGCAGCCCCAGCGGGTCGATTTTGGCGACCATGTGGCTGCGGACGCGGTACGCCTTGACCAGCATGCCGACACGGTACTGGAGTCCTGCTTCGGCTGACGGAGCCTCCGGCAGAGGCTCGGCCGATCCGCCGCCGCTCAGGGGCGAAGGGCTCGCCGGCGAAGGGCTCGCGGGGACACTCGGATGCGGGCTGGAGCGCGGGGCAAGAGACTCGAAATAGCCCTGCCACTCGAGCGAAACCGATTCCGGATCGCGCAGATAGTCGGCGTAAAGATCCTCAACGAAAGCGAGGTTGATCTCCCCGGGATACTCGCCCATATCTGACATCGCTCGTTGAGAGCGGCAACTGACTGTCTGCTCCCAATCAGAGCACCTTGGGGGGAGAACGGTCAAGGCGGCTCCTTGGCGTTCCTCTCGATCCGCCCGCTGGCCGCTGCAGGCGCCCTAGCGATTCATCACACTTAACACTGGGGGGGCTGCATGCTGTACGACAGAGGGAGTGCGGGTCGGCCTCCGTATTTTGAAGCCGCAGTCCGTCGCGTGGCTGCGGAAGCAGTTGCTGCGAGGGGTGCTTGCGCGAGCCGCTTTGGGGCGCGGGCTGTGCGAGCAGAATGGGCCGGTCGCGAGTTCGTGGAGGTTCCCCCGGCGCACACATCACAGGAGTGCCATCGATGCGGCGGCCGCAATGATCCGAAGGCGAGCGAGACCTACCGGTGCGGCCGTTGCGGCCTGGTGGCGGATCGCGATGTGAACGCGGCAATCAATATCTTGCGGGCCGGGACTCTTGCCCGCGCGTCCGGAACGCGGCCATCGGGCGGCGTGGACGCAGAACGGCATGCCTGAACCTTTTGGCACTCAGGTATGTAAGTCTCAACTCATCCCACGCGCTGCACACGGCCCGTTTCGGCGGCTTGGTAGCAGCCGAACACGGTCTTCAGGGCTCGTACGCTATCGTCGACGGTTAGGGGAGGTTCCTCGAGGCCGGCGCTCGCCCGTGCGCAGGCCTTTACGAAAGGCGTGTACCCGGACGGTCCCGGAAACTCGTCGATCCGATGAATGCGGGGATTCTGCTCCTTGCGGCTGTACCATGAGAGCGGGAGACCGCCGTGCTTTCTGATCTCGAGCCAGCCATGCGAACCCCAAATCTTGATGTGGGAATGGTACCCCCGGTCGAGATAGTAGCCCGAAGTCATCGTTCCGAAAGCGCCGTTCGCGAACTTCATTGCGATGGCGGCGGAGTCTTCCACATCGAGAGGCTGCCCGCCGACCACGCCCGTGAATCCCGCGACTTCGACGACGTCAGAGTCCGTCAGGAATGTCGCGAGGTCGAGCCAGTGGATCCCGAGCCAAATCAGGTGGCCGCCTCCGCCCCGCGCTTTCTTGGCGTACCAGGTCTCGTGGTAGGCGGGGCGGGTTAGGCGGGTTTGGTCGGCGATCAGATGCGCCTCGAGACCGTAGATTTTGCCCATCTTGCCTTCGCGGATCAGCCGTCGAGCCTCGCGGACTTCCGGATTGAGGCGATTCGCAAGCGCCAGCATCAGGTGCAAATCATTCGTTTTCGCGAGTTGGTGGAGTCGCTCAAAGTCCTCAACTCGAACGCACCCCGGCTTTTCGGCCATGACGTGGCAGCCCGCCTCGAGCGCGACCTCGATCGCCGGCGGAGCAAGCGCGGCCTCCATACTGACGAGGGCCATAACGGGCCTTTCTTCCCTCACGAGGGTCGCCGGCTCGTCGTACACGGCGCTGAGCTTTTCTCCCAGAGCCTCCCGGGCGTCCGCGACGTTTTGCCCGCCTGGGTCGGACAACGACACGGCAGCCACTTCGTCCGCTGCGGCGAGCGCTGAGAAGTAGTAGCCCAGGTGGGCGCCGCCAGCGTGCGTGATCACGCCCACCTTGATTCCTTCACGCGCTGGCGGCCCGGCCGCAGTGGCAGGCAGGAGAGCCGCCCCGGCCCCGAGTACCTTGGCGAAGCTTCTGCGTTGCATCGACCCCCAGCTCCTTATTGCATGACACTCTCTAGCCGTCTTGGATCTGCTTGGTTTCGGGATCGAAGGTCTTCCGCCTTCCACTCCAGAGGGCGTCTGTCGCCATGATACACGCGATCGAGTGGCCATAGCCGGCCTCGACGGGCGCATAGAGCGTGTCGTGGTCTCGCCGCCGAACCGCGTCGAGCCAATTCGCCATGTGGTGCAGGGTCTCTGGCTTCTCTGGAATCTCTTCCTCGCTAGCGAGAGCGTTCGGGTGTTCGCTCCCCTTTCCGGATACGTGCCAGACGTTCTCGACCTCGAGGATCCCAAGCGTGCCCATCACCCGGGTGGCGCTGCCGGCGGCGTTATTGAGGCAGCTCGAATAGCCGGCCAGGAACTTCTTGGCGCCGCGCCCGTATTCGAGCGCAACCTGGACGTTATCGGGGTTCTCGCGATAGTCATGGAAGTGATACAGGCCCCCGTGCGCCACAACGCTGGTCGGGTACGGCTCCCCCGTCAACATGTGAATCACGTCAACTCCGTGTGTCATCCATTGGTCGATGATCGCGCTCGAGAAGTCCCGAAACAGTCGGAACGAACGGTAGATCTTGGGGTCAAAAGGGCGATAGGGCTTCCCCATCAGGAAGGCCTCCCAGTCGACATTGCTTTCCTTCAAGGAATTCAGATCTTCTTGTTTCTTCGCCCAGCGGTAGGGGCTGTAGGCGTTCCAGATGACATCCGCCTTGACGATATCGCCGATGCGACCTTCCTTCATCATGTCCATGGCGGAGCGGTAGCGCGGGTAGCTTCGCCGTTGAGTACCGATCTGGACAATCCGGTCTGATTTCTCCACCGCCGCCAGCGCTTCGTTGGTCTCCGAGAGAACGTTTCCCATCGGTTTCTCACAGTAGACGTCCTTGCCGGCTTCCACGGCGGCCTTCAGCATCTTGGCGTGCTGGTGATCGGGGGTAGCGATGATCACCGCGTCGATCTCTTGATCGGCGAGTAGTTCTTCGTATCGACGATAGGACTTCGGTCGCGCACCGTATGATTCGCTGACCAACTTGGCCGCCGCTTCCAGACGCTGATTCCAGATGTCGCAGACGGCCGTGACTCGGGCGCTGTAGTTACTGCCGAACTCGATGCACTCCTTCATTAACTGCGTACCCCGTCCGCCGGGGCCGATCACGCCCACTTGGATCACATCGTTGGCGCCTCGAGACTGCCCCACGGCAGTCTGTCCCGCTGCGGCTAGCGCCAAGCCGGAGGCTGAGGAAGCGCTAAGAAAGTGGCGTCGATTCATCTGGGAGTCTTCCATCGTTGATTCTCCTCCGAAGAGACTGAATTCCCTACGGCCGATTGATCCTCGTTCTTGCAGGCGCGTTTCTGCCACCGTCGAGCCGGAATTTCGGCGCCCAAAGAATGGAGCGCGCTTCGTAGGCGTCGACCAGGGTCCGGCCTCGATCGCCCAGCCACTCATGCGGCCGCATTGCCTCGTTCTTGAAGATGTAGTCGGCTGCCCCCTGCTCGGTGAGGGCGCTGTCGCCGTTCGTGTCCGCTTCCCGATGTTCCGACACAGTTCTCTGGAGTTCGCTTTCGACGTCCACGCTGGCGGCCGAGACACACGTGAACTATACTTCACCCGCGATAGCCAACCCCATTCGAGAGTGGGCCTACGGTAGGAGTTTACCATCGCGGGCGAAGCACTGGCCGAGACTTCGACCTACAACACTTCAGGCGCCCGCGCCGGACGCAGGAATCGCTGCCCTTGGAAATTCGACACTGCACTGGATCTGTCGTCCAGCGCGTCTCGCCGCACAGCCGGTCAACGATGTCCTAGCCCGAGTTCGCCATTTTGCGATCGTCTGGAGCCACAAGTGCTTTTTTAGCAATCTGATACAGTTTGGCCCGGACTGTCTATGTCACTACAGGATTGGTCGTTCTCGACTTAGGATCGAGCCGTCCTGGCTAGCGATGCGGCACACTTGACTCTGATGGGCTGGCCGAGGGGCCGTTGGCGATGCTGGGAGCTTGGGATTGGCAGGTGAGCTATCCGGAACGATCCCAAGGGTAGCCACGACGGGAGAATGTGTGGCGGGAATCAACGGCTGCTGAGTTCGCAGGATCTGGGAATGGACGGAGTCCGGGGTATCCCGGCAGTGTGCTGGTGGGCGTTGCGGTCTCTGGTTCCGGATCCGATAGCACAGCTCAGCGCGGTGTCGATGCGGAATGCAGGGATCCCCGCGGCGCCCGGGCCGGCGGACCGGACGGGGAGGCCAGCCTGCACACGGGGACAAGCCTCAGGGAGCCCGCGCCGCCCGCAGGTAGGCCACCACCGCCTGCATCCGCACGTAGGCACGCCACAGCACCTCGTTGCCCGGCCACGGCCGCCGCTTCGTCGGGTGCCAGCCCGCCGTGCGCGCCAGCAGCAGCACCCAGCTGCGGATGTCCGGCGGCCAGGGCCGCCCGCGCGCGCTCGGCGGCAGCAGCCGCTGGCCCCGCACCAAGGTCCCGATCACCTGCCGCTCGTCCTCGTTCAGCGCCTTCTCGACCGGCGTGTCGGGCGCGTCCCGCGCATAACGGTCCAGGCTGAACACCCGCCAGGCGGTGACTGCGTCGAAGGCCAGGCACTTCGCCAGCGCGTCCGCGTCCCGCAGCTTGCGGTCCTCGATCCGCGCCCCGCTCTTGAGCACCTTGAAATACTCCTCGACCCCCCACCGCGCCTCGTACCAGCCCACGATCCGCTCGGCCCACTCTGCCGTCGGCCCCCCCTCGCTCGACACCAGCAGCCACTCCAGCGGCGTCTCCCCGGCTGGCGGGTCCGGCTCCAGCACCCGCACCAGCAGGCCTGCACCGGCTCCTCCCCGCGACGCTCCTTCGGCGGCAGCAGCTCCACCTGCCCGATCCTCAGCTCCGTCAGCGCCGTGCGCCGCGGGCGCGCCCGCTTCCCGCCCTGCGACTCGACCAGCACCTCCCGGCCCGTCACCACCGGCCGCTCGAAGTCCGGCTGCGCCTCCAGCGGCCGGAGCAGCAGCGCGTGGCACTCCTCAGCTCGTCGGCCAGCCGGGGCAGAGCCTTGCGCGCCGAGGCCGCGCACAGCTTGCCTTGCCGGTTGCGCCAGTCGTCCTGCTCGCACAGCCCGCGCCCCAAAGCGGCTCGCGCAAGCACCCCTCGCAGCAACTGCTTCCGCAGCCACGCGACGGACTGCGGCTTCAAAATACGGAGGCCGACCCGCACTCCCTCTGTCGTACAGCCCCCCAGTGTCAAGTGTGATGAATCGCTAGGCAGGCGCCTGCCCCTCGTGGCCGTCCTGGACCCGCAACCCGTCCGTCCCCCAATGGCGCGCGCCGCCGACTGTCCTGACAGCCGGAACGCGCTGCAGGTGGCGCGGCGCGGGCGGACCGCCGGGAGCCGGCGGATCCCGAGCGGCCCCGGCAGGGCTCCGGGCAGCCGTGACAGCAGGACCGCCTATAATTCCCCAACGGACCGCGGATTCCATGGAAACCAGCCTGCAATCCGTCGACTGGGTCGTAATCGGCCTCTATTTCGGCCTGATGATCGCGGTGGGCCTGGCCGCGGCCCGCAAGGTCCGGAAGACCGCCGACTACTTCCTGGGCAACCGCAGCTTCAGCGTCTGGCTCGTCGTGGGGCAGGCGCTCGGCGTCGGCACCCACGCGGAGATGCCGGTCTCGTTGGCGGGCAAGGTCTACCAGTCCGGCTACGCCGGCATCTGGTACCAGTGGAAGAACCTCTTCATCACGCCGTTCTACTGGCTCCTCGCGCCGCTCTTCCGCCGCTTCCGGCGCACGACAACCGGGGAGGTCTATGAGGACCGCTACGGCGAATGGATGGGAGCCGTCTATACGGTCTTCGCCCTGGCGTACTTCACCTTCAACATGGGAGCGATGCTGAAGGGCGCGGGCAAGCTGGTGAGCGTAGCCTCGGGCGAAGTCATCTCGGCCAACGCCGTAGTCTTGGCCATGACCGTGACGTTCCTGCTGTACAGCTTCGTCGGCGGACTCGTCTCCGCCGCCTACACTGACTTCGTCCAGAGCCTGTTTATCGTCGCCTTGAGCTTCCTGCTCATCCCGATCGGCCTGCGGGAGACCGGCGGCTTCGCCGGCATCCGCGAGACGCTCGATCCCGGCATGCTCTCGATGGTCACGCCCGGCGATGTGGGCGTGTTCACCATCGTCATGCTGACCCTCAACGGACTGGTCGGGATCGTCGCGCAGCCCCATATTCTGGCTAGCGTGGGCACAGGCAGGGATGAGCGATCCTGCCGCATCGGGATGGCCTACGGCAATTTCATCAAGCGCTTCTGCACCATTGGCTGGGCCCTGGTGGGGATCATCGTGGCGGCACTTATACTGCAGCGCGGCGAAACCGCGTTCGCCGATCCGGAAGACGCGTTCGGCTACGCCACGCGCGAGTTGCTCTTCCCAGGTGGCGTGGGCCTGATGATCGCCTGCGTTCTTGCGGCCAACATGTCGACGGGTTCGGCCTTCATGGTCGACAGCGCGGCCCTCTTCACGCAGAACTTCTACCGTCGGTACGTGGCGCGGGACAAGACCGACCGCCACTACCTCTGGTCAGGCCGCTTCGCCGGCGTTGGGATGACGATGCTCGGGGTGCTGTTCGGTCTCTACGTGGGAAGCGTGCTGCAGGCGTTCCTGTTCACGGAAACCATCGCCGCCTTCATGGGCATCAGCATGTTTGGCGCGATCTCGTGGCGTCGCGCCAACCGCTGGGGGGCCTTGGCGAGCCTGGTCGTCTCCGCAACCGTCTTCTTCTGGCTCACTTATGTAGACTACGGTGTGCTGTTGCAGTGGGAAGCGGCCAATTTCGGCGTTGCTCTGGTGGCGGGATTCCTGGCCATTGCGGTGGTCAGCTGGCTGACCTCCCCCGAAGCACCCCAGCGCCTGCAGCCGTTCTATGAGAGGCTCGACCGCGTATCCCGCTGGGATCCACAGGCAGGCCGCGAGGTCGAAGCCAGCCAACCCGGCCACGACTTGCTTTTCGTCCACCTCTTCGACCTCGGCCTCGCCCGGGGCATGCGGGGCTTCTACCGCCGCTTCCAGGTAGACCTCAACGGCTTGGCCGTGGCGGCCCTAGTCGTCCTGGCGCTGATCGCCCTGGCCAAGGGCGTCCTCTGGCTGCCCTGAGCCGATCGCGCCCAGCCGCACGGGTCAACTCGCCGTGTCACGGCTCGGCGCGGGGGTCCAAGGACACGGCCCTCTACCCGCCTTGCGAAATCCAGCGGCTATGGAGCCGTCAAGCGCCCTTCCGGCCTCGGCGCGGCGACACCGGTCGTCGCATCGGTCGCCCGGCAAATCCACAGCACGCGCGGACCTCGAGCCGTCCGAGGCAACGCCACGTCCAAGATCGAACGAGATCCGTCCCGATCACCAAGCCGCGACGCTTCCGTCCTCGTGCCAGACCCGGCTCATCGGCTTGGTTCCCTGGAACGGATGCTTCGCCAGTGCCGCCTCGTCCACCTCGAAGCCCAAACCCGGTTTGTCCGGAAGCGGAAAGTAGCCGTCCACCATGCGCATAGCGGGGAAGCCGAGCCAGTCTTCCCAGAGTTTCTCCTTGAACGTCGGCTCCACGCCGGAGCAGATCTCCTGCACGATGAAATTCGGCATCGCGGCATCCACGTGCAAGGTCGCGATGCCTCCGATGGGTCCCTCGCAGGCGTGAGGCGCCATGTAGCATCCGGACGCCTCGGCCATCGCGCCCACTTTCCACAACGCGGTGACGCCTCCCACGTGGTTGATGTCGCATTGCAGGATGTCGACGGCGCCGTCTTCGAGGAGCTGCTGCGTGGAATAGTGCGCCACCAGCCGCTCTCCCGTCGCGATGGGCGTCGTCGTCCGCCGCGCGATCCGCGCCATGGCCTTGTAGTTCTCCGGCGGGCAGGGCTCCTCGATGAACATGAGATTCAGCGGTTCCGCTTCCCTGCAGAGGATCGACGCCACCGTCGGGCTGGTCTTGGCATGAAAGTCCACGCCGATGTCGATGCCGTCACCGAGGCCCTCGCGGAGCATCTGCATGCGCTTCACCGCGGCGGAGATCTTCGCGTTTGTCTCGATCCATTCGTAGTAGCCGGGAATGCCGCTCTTAAATGCCGTGATGCCGAGATGTTCGGCCGATTCCCGGAGAGCGGCCAGTTCGTCCGGCGTGTTGGCTCTCGCGTGGTAGTACCCGCGCACGCCGCGCGCATCCAGCGGCCCGCCCAACAGCCGGTACACGGGCTGGCCCAGCACTTTGCCGCGAATATCCCATAGAGCCTGGTCGATGCCTGCGATCGCGGAACCGAGGATCGGCCCGGCGCGATAGAAGGCGTGCACATACATGCTCTGCCAGATGTGTTCGACGCGCATGGGGTCCTGGCCGATGTAGAACTCCTTGAGGTCGTCGATCGTCCGTAGCGTGGCGCCCGCCTTCCCCTCAAGCGTGGCTTCCCCCCAGCCGACAACGCCTTGGTCGGTCTCGAGCTTGACAAACACGTACGGCCGATCGGAGTCTTCCTCCCACGTGACGCCGAAGGTCTTGGCTCCGGTAATCCGGATCTTCCCGGGCGCCGCGGGCAATGCTGCCGGCACGGCAGGCACGCAGTCGCAGGCCGCGACCGCCGATCCGCCCTTGGCCGTCCGAGACGTCGCTGCCGCCGCGCCGGCCATCAAAGCTCCCCCGAAGAACTGGCGGCGATTCATAGCGCGTACTCCCGCAGTGCGTCTTCGTCGACCGCGACGCCGAGTCCCGGCCCGACGGGCAACTCGAAGAATCCATCGGTGACCTTTGGGGCCGACCCACCCGTAATGGCTGCGTGCATCCGCCGCTCCCGCTTGTCCGTGGAGAACGCGACCTCCTGCACAACAAAGTTCGGAACAGACGCCGCGATCTGCAGAGCAGCGGCGGTTCCAATGGGGCCGCCACGGTGAAACGGCGCGATGCCGGTGTAGTAGGCCTCCGCCAAAGCCGCCGCAGCCCGAATCGCACGGATGCCGTTGCGACCCGGATCCGGCCGCAGCACGTCGATCACTTGCAATCGCAAGAGGTCTTGGAACCGGCCATTCGACGTGAATGCCCGGCCCCAGCCGACCGGGGTCACCGTCTCATGAGAGATCTTCGCGAAAGCCCGGTCGTTGATCTCGCCGGCAGGCTCGTCCATCCACATCAGGTGGAAGCGCTCCAGGCGCGCTGCCAGACCGGCCGCTTCCGCAGCGGTCGTGCGTCCCCCGCAGTCCAGAACAAGGTCGTCGGCCTCGGACTGCCGCAAGCGTTCCAGCATCGCCTCCGTGTCGGCAAAGAACTTCCGCCCTCGCGTCGGAGAGTCCTCGGGAAGCAGGACTGGCACGGAGAATGCTCGATAGCCCTCGCTCCGCGCAGCTGCTAGCGCGTCGAGCAACTCGGCCTCACTGGCGCCCGGCAAAGCGGCCATCGCGCGCGCCTTGTCCCGCGTCCGACCGGCGAGGACGTCGTAGATGGGCGCATCCACCACCTTGCCCTTCAGGTCGAGCAATGCGATATCGAGCGCGCCACGCACCGTAGGCGGGGCCGACGACAGCGCCTGCAGCAGCGCGGTGTTGGCGAGAGCATCCTGCCCCACCAACTCCCGGGCGTAGCGCAGCGCCTCGGATGCCGCCGAGTCGGGATCCGGCTCCGCTGTGGTCTCGCCGTAGCCGGTGACCCCGGTGCTGGTGCGGACCGCGAGCACCAAACGCGCCGGCGCCGCAGGACTGGAGCGGATCGCCCAAGCCTCCAACCCCCGAATCGCGACTTCGGGGCGGCGGTCGGCGACCGCTTGTGCGCCGGCCGCGAGCGAGGCGAGCCGGAATCGCTTCCGCAATCGGATGGATCGCAACGCAGGCCTCCCGGTTGCATTGTAGTCGGATGGCCCGCAAGTTGATTGGGACGGCGACACGCACGGAACACCTGGACCGGGCGCCGGCTGGGCAGGTCCGGTGCAGGCGACGGCTTTCGGCTGCCAGGGAGGGCGGATACCCGAGCACCGCTCGCGGAGGCGCTAGCCGGCCTCCTCCAGGCTTCCGTCGATCTTCAGGCGCGCACGTTGCTCGGGAATGCCAGTCATGCAATGGATCTCCCCGGCATCAACAGCCTGCGGCCTTCTTGCTCGGCGACGGCGGGGTCGAAAAAGGCGTTACAGGCTTCGACTTCCCGCCCGGTTTCCTCGACAAACGCCAATCGACGGCCGCGGTCCAGCGCTGGGCATAGTCGAGCATGCGGATCAGCGATTCGGGCCGACCACATAGGGATATCGCCTTCAGGGCCGAGATGTAGTTGGCGCGATATACAGTCGGGACGACGATGCGCTCCTTCCCCACCGCGACTAGCTCCACGTTCATCATGATGCGCGCCGTGCAGCCGTTGGCATCGGCGAAGGGGTGCACTTCGGCGACCAGGAACATGATGAAAACGGCGCGTTGAAACGGCGTCTCCAGGCTGCGGTAGAGTTCAAAGCCCCGTTCCAGGGTTCCGGTCACGAGGTCGGGCGCCACGAATACGGTGGCGCCGGCGCGGTTCTCGACCAGCTTGAATGCGCCGGGGCGCTTGCCCGGCCGGCTCTCCATGATCGCCGCGTGACGCGCCTTGAGGAGCCCTTCGAACGCGGCGGCATCCCCGGGCGTTCGGCGCATCTCCCTGCCATCGGAGACAATGCGCCAGGTGCCGAGCACATCGTGAGCGTCCTCCGGCCGTTCGCTGGGAATGACGCCGCGAAACACGATGTTGGCCGCTTCCTCGACAGCAAACTCGGCGCCCTCGATGAAATTTGAGAAATAGGCCTCGTGGAACGCGAGCGTCGCATCGCCCAGCGGACCGCGATCCGGTGCGAGGCGGGCAAGCGGCGGATGGTCGCGCAACGCTGCGTGTACCGTCTGGAACAGGGGCACCCGGTCCGGATCATAGGGCCGCCCCCGACGCCGGGCGACCGCGGACGGAGCGCTCAACTCCGCGTCCCGCGTGCCGAGCAGCGCGCCGATCAACGGATGCCGCGCCCCCGCCTCTTCATGCACGTCGAATTCGGACGCGACCGCGCGGATCGCGTCGCGCAGCCGGTTGGCCGCCTTTACGCCCGATCGGCGGATCAAGGTGTCCAGCCGTTCCTCGATCTCACGGCGGTCGAGACTTCTCCCGACGCGCCCGCGGCGCGCGCAACGGGCGCATGTTCTCCAGATAGGCGCGCGCCGTCGAACTCAAGAAGGGTCGCCCCATGAACGGCCGGTCGGAGGCGAGTGGCCCCGCACCGCGCCGGGACGTTCCACAGCGCGGTGCGATCGGCGATCAGCCCATTCGGAAAATAGCCGGCGGCGATGTTCCAAAGATTGCGCGCCACGACCGCTTCCGGTGGATCGGTCGTATTCCGGGTGTGGAGCCGGGAGGCGAGCTTGCGCAGCTTGCCGGCCTTGACCGCGCGCGATACGGCGCGGCTGATCGACGTGTCCGGCACGAATGCCTCCGGCATCTCGTCCAAGGCCCAAGTCGCGGAAATTCTCCGCATTTGCGCTCCTCCTTCGGACAGGATAGGGAATTATTTGGACTTTCAAGGCGCATCATCCCGCCCGCTGGAAGAGGTGAACGAGGCGGTGCTCCACATCAACTCCGATGAGCCGGCGCCTTGTCAGGACTTCGCTTCGCCAGTCCCATTCATTCCGACGATGGACGGATCGAGAAATGTCTCGGGGGGTGGCCGGACGCCCGAACCGGAATTCGCACGCGGCATCCGATCGCGCTACGGCGCCGCAGGGCGTGGCCGCGCCGAAGTCGAACCTCGGAACAGTGGAAAACCCGATGTATTGCGACGAACCCGGCTACTTCACCGGACCTCTTTCCGCTGCACCCATCTTGGACAGCTGTTGCGGGGCGCCGTACGGCGACCGCCTGCACGGAGCGGGAGCTGGGACCAGCGGCG
Source organism: Bryobacterales bacterium (assembly GCA_965218615.1). Classification (GTDB taxonomy): domain Bacteria; phylum Acidobacteriota; class Terriglobia; order Bryobacterales; family UBA6623; genus VXMF01. The sequence continues at coordinate 1,143,565 of CBDCLH010000008.1, read as the reverse complement.
ACTGGCGATCCAGGCGGGCGTCGCAAGAGGGGCGGGAGCCGAAGGCGAACCTGCCGTTCCTCGTGACGACTGTGCGCATCGCGTCGCGTCGCCTCTACGAACGGATCGACTGCCAGCGGAAGGACGTGGAGACTCGTATTCAGGAGCTCGAGGCAGGCGTGGAGATGGACCGCACGAGTTGCACGAGCTTGTACGCGAACCAATTCCGGGTGCTGCTGGCGGAGGCATGGTACGCGCTGCCGCAGGAGTTGCGGTGACAGGCGCGGGAGACGCGCCCACGGCGAGGCTGGCGGAGTGGCTGCGACCGTGGCTGCTGAAACTGCGGGCGTGGGTGCGGAGTTCGACGCGGCGGATCGTGCTGCGCCTGCCGCGGGAAGCCCCCCCCGAGTCGAAATGGCTGCAGCTTGCCGGACGTCTCCGGGCGCTGCCCTTGTACGAGGACCGGATCGGGTACGACCAGGGCAGGCGCGAGGGTGAGTTGCGTCCGGTAGGCGCCCTTCGGCGGGATCCGTCGGCCAACGCGACGCGAGGCGGCGCAGGAATCCGCCGGATGCGAAAGGCCAGGGCATCGGAACGCAGCTTCCGGACCCGACGTCGCGCCGGATGTCGGGCATGGTGGGAACTGCGATGGAGTCGCCGCCGTCGAGACCAGTCGAACAGGCCAGCAAACCGCGTGAACGCGGCCAAGTCGTCCAGATCACGCCGGAATCAGCTGCTGTCCGGTCCTTCCCGTATGATCCAAGCTAGGCGCCGTGCAGCAGACGATAGACCTCGCGACCGACCACCAGTTCTTCCTGCGCGCCGAGCACCCAGCACGCCACTCGGCCGGCGCCCCGGCCGATCTGGCAGTCCGGGCGGGCGGACGCGTTTTTGTACAGGTCCAGTTCGAGGCCGAGGAATCCAAGCCCTTGGCAGATCCGCTCTCGTAGCGCGGCGGCGTTCTCGCCGATGCCGCCTGTGAAGGCGAGCGCATCCAAGCCACCCATCGCCGCGGCGTAGGCGCCAATTGTCTTGCGGACTTGATAGGCGAACGTGGTCAGCGCCAGCTCGGCGCGCGCATCGCCTTCGGCAGCTGCCGCCTCGATGTCGCGCACGTCTCCGCCTGCGATGCCCGAGAGGCCCGCCAGCCCTCCCTCGCGCACCAACTGCCTGCGCATCTGGCCGATCGTCAAGCCCAGCCGTTCCATGAGGAACAGCACGGCGAAAGGGTCGAACTCGCCGTGGCGGGTCGCATTCTCCAGGCCCGTCTGCGGAGAAAACCCCATGGTGACGTCGCACGAGCGCCCGTTGCGAATGGCGCAGATGGATGAGCTGCCTCCAAGATGGCAGGAGATGAGCCGCAGGTCGGATCCCTCCACTCCGAGCAGCCCGGGGACCCGTTCGGCGACCGAGCGGTGGGAGGCGCCGTGGAAGCCGTAGCGCTGGATGCCGTGGAACTCACGCCAGGCCTCCGGCACCCCGTACGAGCGAGCCCAGTCGGGCATGGTGGCGTGGAAACCGGTCTCGAGCACCGCCACGAGCTCCAGCCCGGGACGCTGGGCGCGAAACTCCTGGATCCCCTCAAGGTAGATGCCGTTGTGCAGCGGAGCCGCCGGCTCGTACTCACGGAGAGCGGCCAGCAGCGGTTCGTCGATGCGGAAGGTACCGCGGTAGCGCGGGCCAGCGTGGACCGCCTTGAAGCCGACTGCGTCTACCTCCCCGGTCGCCCCCAGGACGTGTGCGACCGCCTCGCGGTAGCTGCCGGCATCGCCTCCCGGACGCCCAATGCGCTCCATGCGGCCCGAGGCGAGTTGCTGTTCTTCCGGAAAGCGCAGCAGGCGGTACTTGAGAGACGTGGAACCGAGGTTGGGAACCAGGATGCGCATCGCGGACGCAAGCGTATCAGAGCGCCGGCCTCCCCGGACTCGGACCCCGAGGATTACAGGACTGGAGCGTTCCAGTTCTCCAGGATTCCACGCATGTGCTCGAGGAAGGAATCGGCGATCGCACCGTCCAGGACCCGGTGGTCCAAGCTGAGCGTCAAGTACGCCATCGACCGGATCGCGATGGCGTCGTCGATGACGACCGGGGTCTTGGTGACGGACCCAATGCCCAGGATCGCAACTTGGGGCTGGTTGATCGCCGGTGCGCCGAGCAACGCGTTGTAGCTGCCGTAGTTCGAGATGGAGAAGGTGCCCTGGGCAATCTCATCCGGATTGAGAGCCTTCGAGCGAGCACGGGCAGCGAGATCGTTGACGGCGCGTTGGAGGCCCAGCACGCTCTTTTCGTCGACGTTCCGGATCACGGGCACGATCAGACCCCAGTCCAGGGCCACTGCGATGCCGATGTTGATTTCCTTGTGCTTGATAAGCTCTTTGCCGTCCAGCGACGCGTTGACGGTGGGGAAGGCCTTCAGCGCGGACGCGGCGGCCTGCAGAAAGAACGGCATGTAGGTCAGCTTGGTGCCGTTCTGCTGCAGGAACTGCTCCTTGGCGGCGTCCCGCAGCTTGGCGATCCGCGTGCAGTCGACGCGATGCACCGTCGAAACATGCGGCGAAACGCGCTTGGTGCGCACCATGTGCTCCGCGATGCTGAGCCGCATGGCGCTCAACGGTTCGACCGTGAACTGGCCGAAACGGGCCTCAGGCGCGGGCGGGAACGCCGTGAGCGGCTGCGCCGCCGCGGCCGTCTCCTGGCTCTCGACGTAGGTCAGAATGTCTTTTTTCGTGATGCGTCCGCCGGCTCCGCTGCCCCGGCCGAGGAGAGCCAGATCGATGCCCTTTTCCTTGGCGATGCGGCGCACGAGCGGCGAACTGAGGATGCGCCGGGCAGGCTCCGCCACAACCTCGGCCTCAACGCGGGCCTCCTCGCGTGGGGCCGGCGCCGCGGGAGGCTCAGGGGCGGGAGCGGCGGGCGCCGGCTCCGCGGCAGGTTCCGGCGCCACCGGGACGGCATCCGCCGCGGGGGCGCCATGCCCGCCTAGCTTCGATCCGTCGCCGATGACGGCGACGACCGTGTTGATCTCCACCGTTTCGCCTTCCGGGAAGAAGATGGCTTCCAGAACGCCCGAATCAGGCGCAGGCACCTCCGAATCGACCTTGTCGGTTGAAATCTCGAACAGCGCTTCGTCGCGCTCGACCACGTCCCCGATGTCCTTCAGCCACTTGGTGATCGTGCCTTCCACGATGCTCTCGCCCATCTGGGGCATGACGACTTCACCCATCTCGGCCCTTCCTTGCTTTCAAGCTGCTACTTGCAATCTTAGTTCCTCGAGGCCGCCGGGATCATCGCCCGCCCGAACACGCTGCCGAAGTGGTAGCTCATGGCGGCAAGGACGGCTGCGCGGTCCGGCGACCGGCCCAGGACCTCCCGCAGGGACGTGACCGGCTTCTGGAGTCCGCAGGGCACGATCAGCCCGAAGTGCGCCAGCTCGGTCTCCACGTTCAAGGCCAAACCATGGGACGTGACCCAGCGGCTGAGGTGCACGCCCAGAGCCGCGATCTTCGCACCGTCGACCCAGACACCGGTCAAGCCCTCGATGCGCTGGGAATGGACGCCGAACTCCTGCAAGGTCACCATGATGACCTCCTCGAGGGACCGCAGGTAGGCGCCCACGTCGCGCCGCCACCGCGTCAGGTCGAGGATCGGGTACGCAACCACTTGGCCCGGACCGTGATAGGTTACGTCGCCCCCGCGGTCGGTCTCCTCGACTTGGATCCCGAGGCGGCGCAGCCGTCCGGGCGCCTCGAGGATGTGGGCGGCATCGGCATTGCGGCCTAGAGTGATCGTCGGCGGATGCTCGACGAAGAGCAACTGATCGCAGACCGAGCCCGCCTTCCGGGCGCGCACCAGCTCGAGTTGCAGGTCCCAGGTTGCGCGGTAGCCGGCCCGTCCGAGGTCGTGGACTTCGCAGGGCGGCGCCCCGTCAACGACGTGGCCGGTCGCGCCTGGAACCGCTGCCGCTTCAGGCATTGATGGCCTGTCCGTAGATGCCGTTGAAGGCGTCCAGCACGGCCTCGGACAAGGTTGGGTGCGCATGGATCGTGGCGCGCATGGACTCGACCGTGGCCTCGCTTTGCATGGCGACGATCCCTTCGTGGATCAGCTCGGTCGCCTGCGGCCCGAGGATGTGCACACCCAGGATCTCACCGTACTCCTCGTCGGCCACGATCTTGACGAAGCCGGCCTCGCGGTCGAGGATCGAGGCCTTGCTGTTGGCCCCGAACGGGAACTTCGAGACGAGGACCTGGCGGCCGGACTCGCGCGCCTTGGCTTCGGTCCACCCCACGCTCGCCACTTGCGGCTCGCAGTAGGTGCAGTTCGGGTTGCGGTTGTAGTCGATCGGTTCAGCGGCTCGGCCCGCGATCCTGGCGGCGGCCACGAGGCCCTCGGCCGACGCCACGTGCGCCAGCTGCGGCGAACCGGCGACGATGTCGCCGATGGCGTAGACACCGAACTCGGCCGTCTCCATGTAGCCGTTCACCGGAACGCAGCCCTGCTCTGTCTGGATGGCGGTGTTTTCCAACCCGATACGATCGATGTTCGGCCGACGCCCGACGGCGACCAGGAGCTTCTCGAACTCGCGGACCTGCGGCTCCCCGTTCGCGTCCGCGAAGGTCACCCGGATGCCGCCTTCCGTGTCCTCCACGGCATCCACAGCGGTCCCGGTGAACACCTCGATCCCTTTGCCGCGAAAGGCCCGCAGCAATCCGGCCGAGATCTCTTGATCTTCCAGCGGGACGACCCTGGGGAGCATTTCGAAAAGAGAGACGTCGGCGCCGAAGCTGCGGTACATCGAGGCGAATTCAACACCTACCGCGCCCGCGCCGACGATGGCGAGGGATCGCGGCGCCTGGGTCAACTCGAGGATCTCGACATTGGTCAGGACGCGGTCCGACGCGGGATCCAGGCCCGGGAGCATGCGGGCCTCCGAACCGGTCGCGAGGATGATGTGGGACGCCTTCAGGATCCTGTCGCCCCGGGGGCCGACAACCTGGACCGCCCTCCCGCCCTGTAGGGCGCCGAAGCCGTGGATGGTGTCGATCTTGTGTTTTTTGAAGAGCTGGCGGATGCCGAGCGCGTGTTTGTCGACGATCTCCTGCTTGCGCTGGCCCATCACCTCGAAATCTATCGAGAGGCTCTCCGCACGGATGCCGATCCGCTCGCCGTGCAGCGCCGCCTCATAGATCTCCGCGAAGTGCAGCAGCGCCTTGGTCGGGATGCAGCCGACATGCAGGCAGGTTCCCCCGAGGTGGGGATCCTTCTCGACGACGCCGACCTTGAGCCCGTACTGCGCCGCCCGGATAGCGGCGACGTATCCTCCCGGCCCGCTGCCCAGGATCAGGACGTCGTAATCCATGCGGAACTTGCAGTCTATCAGAGCATTTCGGACCGCCTGGGCTGAGTGCGCGGCCGGGGTCGCCGCCGGGCAGGGGGCCTCCCCGCCGCTCGGCGGGATCCCGCGACGGGCCTCAGAAGACCCGGAAGCTCGTGCCCACGCTAATGGTGCGCCCTTCCCGGTAGCTGAGGAAGGTCTCGCCGCCTTGGGCCAGCCTCCAGCGGGCGTTGTTGATGTTTTCGGCCGCGAAGCGCAGCTTCCAGCGGTCGTCGCCGCGCAGCATGAACTCATAGACGAAGTCGATCGTCGCCAATCCGCTCTGGACCACATCCGGCAGCCCGAAGGCGCCGACATCGGTAATCCGGCTCGAGAAGTAGTTCAAGTAGAAACGGGCCGTGCTGCGCGCCTTGGGCCGGGCCCACTCCGTGATCAGATTGGTGACGTACCGCGACTGGCCCTGCATGGCGCGGTTCAGGGATGTCAGCACGATGTCCTTGTCAATATTCTCCCGGTCGATGTTCGAATCGACGAACGTGAAGTTCGAGGACACGGCGAACTCGCGCAGCTTGGGGGTGAGGAAGTTGAGGCCTCGACGGAACTCGAACTCGAAGCCGTAGTTGCGCGCCGCGTTCGCGTTGGAAAAGGTCCGCAGCAGGGCGACGGCTGAAATCATCGTCTGCTCGATCGGCTTGTCGAAGTTCTTGAAGAAGAAACTGGCGGCCAACAGCTGGTTGCCGCCCGGAAAGTACTCCCAGCGGAAATCGTAATTGGAGATGTCGGTCTGGACGAGCTCCGGATTGCCGATCGTCTGCAAGCCGCCCACGAGGTCGAGAAAACCGAAGCGGGCCAGTTCCCGGAAGTCGGGCCTGGACACGGTCTGGCTGTAGCCGACGCGCAGGTTCTGCTTCGGCGTCAACGAGTAGATCACGTTGACCGCGGGCAGATAGTTCAGCGCCTCGAACGGCGCGGGCTCGCGGCCCGTGGCGGGCAGAAACTGATTGAACGTCGTCACATCCTGGACGACGTCCTCCAAACGCAGGCCGCCGATGATGCGCCAGCGCGCCGGCAGGTTCAACTCCAACATGCCGTAGTAGCCGAGCACATCGCGCGTGCCGCGGTAGGCGTCGGTGACGCGGGTCGTTTCGTTCAGTTCGAATCCGCGAGGGTGGATGTTGTCCTCGGCGAACAGTTCGTTCGGTTGCAGTGTCAGGTCGAGGCCCCGAGAAGACCGCAGGTTGTAGCGGAAGCGCCGCGAACGGAAATTGCGCCCGCGCGACGCATAGTTGGCTCCGAACTTGACGGCGCCGCTGAACGAGCCCCTGTAGAAGGGGACTAGGAAGTCGACGCTCGGATTGAGGATAGTCTCGTTGAGATTGTTGAACATGCGGAAGGCGCTCTGGCTGTCGTCGAAGAAGACGAACAAGTCGGCCCGGGCGTTGTAGATCTGCAGGCTCTCCCGCAGGTCCGGCTCGTCGCGCGTGGCTTTCGAGGCCGACATCGCCCACGTGAAGACGCTGTTGCCCAACCCTTTGAACAGGTGCTCGCCAATGAGTTGCGAGTTCAGGATCGTCCGCTCGATGAAGCGCAGGCGCTGGTTGCGGATGTCGGTGTTGAAGTCCTGATAGAAGCCCTCGTAGTAGCGGGCGTTGTCGTCGGAATCGCGGGAATAGAAATTCTTCAATGCGATCTTGTGGGCCGGCGTGAACTGATAGGAGACGTTGAGCACGCCGCCGAGCCGCACCGACGCCGTGGACTCGTCGTAGCCGAATTCGCTTTGCAGGATCGGCGGACCCGCCTGTCCCGTCGAGGCTTGCGGGTTGGGGAAGTAATACTTGCGCTCCTGGTCGAAGATCGACCGCAGCGAGTTGGAAAACGTCATCGCTCCCACGATGCCCAACTTGCCGAAGGTGTTGCCGGCCACGACGTTCCAACTCATGTCCGGCCTGCTCAGGTCCCGCGGCGTCCGCTCCCAGTTGTTGGAGAACGACCGTCCGATCTTCTGCAGCTCGTTGCGGTTAAACGTGAAGCGGTCCACTCGCTTGTCTGCCGGAATCGCCTCCGGCAACGACCTGGCGCCGTCGTCGAATCCGAAGAAGTCCCGGCCGCCGCCGGGATAATCGAGGAACGTATGGCCCTGCGTCTGGCTGTTGTATCCGATGGAGTAGCTGACGTTGAGCATCGGGCGGGTCGGGAACTCCGTGGTCTGGACCTGCACGAGGCCCGCCGAGAACTCGCCCGGAAGATCCGGCGAGTACGTCTTCTGGACCTTGATGCTGTCGATCAGACTGGCCGGAAACAGGTCGAGCGGGACGATGCGGCGCTCGGGCTCGGTGCTGGCCAGAAGAGCATTGTTCAGCGTCGTGCCGCTGTAGCGTGGGTCGAGCCCACGCACGAAGACGAAGTCGTTCATCATCGTGACGCCGGTCACCTTCTCGATCGCTTCCGAAGCGTCCGACGAGGTCCCGCCGCGAATCTCTTCGGCGCTGATCGTGTCGGAGACCGTGGACGCGAGCCTGCGCTCGACCAGCATGGCCTCCTGGGTCGCCACGGATCCGGCGACCGTGCCGACGACATCCACGACAGTCGTCTCGCCCTTCGCGGACATAACGGTGCTGGCGTCGGCAATCTCGCCAGCGATCACCTCCAGCCCCTCGACATTGACGGCTTGGTGATGGGCGGACGCGTAGCTGGCGGTGTAGACGCCGACAGGCACCCCGTCGATCGCGAAGCTGCCTTCGATCGTGGTGACCGCCGTCACCGTGACCTCGCCTCGCAGCTCGACTTCGACTTGTGGAATCGGATTGCCGGTGGACGCGTCGTAGACGAATCCAAGAACGGTGCCGCTCGTCTCCTGCGCGGGCAGAGCGCCCACGCCCGCGAGCAAGGCGGTCAGAAGAACCCCAATGGTGAATCTGAATCTCAGCAAGCGCATGGCAGCGTGCATCTCCTCGCTCTCTGGAAGCCTGTGCCTCATGACGTGGCCGGGAAAACGATCCCGGTGGTGCGGCGCAGGCGCCCCTTCAATCGCAACTTACGGCGATTGCGTTACCGTTGAAGGGCATTCTTGTTAAGGTGCCGTGAAACTCAGTCCCCGTCCCGCACCGTGTAGCCGAATCCGCGCACGGATCGGATGTAGCGCGGCTTCGACGGGTCCGCTTCCAACTTCCGCCTCAGACGCCGGATGTGCACGTCCACAGTCCGGTCGGTGACGTTGCAGGCCACGCCCCATACCGCATTGAGCAAGCTCGCTCGGCTGAAGACCCGGCCGGGCTGGCGCAGCATCCGCTCCAGCAACTGATACTCCGTCGCCGTGACGGCGACCTGCCGCCCGTCCGAACGCACCTCGCGACGTTCCTGGTCCAACTCGAGGCCGCCCAGCCGGTATACCGGCTCCAGGCCGGAGCGTCCGCGCAGCCGAAGCTTGACCCGCGCCACGAGTTCGCGCACCGAGAACGGCTTGACCACGTAATCGTCCCCCCCGTTCTCCAACCCCCGCACGCGGTCGGCTTCCTCGGATCTGGCGGTCAGGAACAGCACCGGCGTCTCCCGGAAGCTGGGGTCTGCGCGCAAATCGCGGCAAAAATCGAAAAGCCGTCCGTACCCGGCAGCATCACATCCAGCAAGATGAGATCCGGCTGCTCCCGCTGGCAAAAGTCCTGGGCCCCGACGCCGTCGTGCGTCCCCACGAACTCGAAGCCGGCCTGCTCGAGGACGTAGCGCAAGTAGTACTCGACACACTACCCATCTCGAAGAGCTTCCGGAGTCGGTTGCGATCACGCGGCCGTCCCATCCGCTGGCCGGCAGGACCTTGCCAGTCCTGACTCAGGCGGTCCGGAACGAAAAACTCACGCTACTGCTGCTGTTCCCCAACGGGGACCGACGTTTCGTGCCGGTCGCATGGACAGACGCTGTCCCGGCCGCGTGGCTGGATCCCCCACCAGTTCACGCTGCAAGCCTCGCTCCGCTCGTCGACTTGCTGCGGGCGCGCGCCATCGTCGACGCTCTTCTGCAACGGCTCCCAGCCGCTCAGGAGACTCCCGCTGCAAGCCTGTCCCCCGCCGCCCCGGCGGCAGCTGACACTGGCGTTCCCGGACACGCCCGCCCCGAGCGAGGTGATCTGGGAGACGCTCGATCCCGCCACCAGGCACGCGGCCCTGCAAGCCCTGGCCCGCATCCTGGCGCGAACCGCGGTCCGACCCGGCCCACAGGAGCCCCGCAATGACTGAAACCGGCATCCTGCCTGCCCACCGCCAGCGCCAGGCCTTCGTCTACATCCGCCAGTCGAGCCCGGCCCAGGTCGAGCGCAACACCGAGTCCACGCGCCGCCAGTACGCCCTGGCAGCCCGTGCCGAAACGCTCGGCTGGCACCCCGACCGCAGCACCATCGTCGACGAGGACCTCGGCCTCTCCGGCGAGTCCGTCGACCAGCGCGACGGCTTCAACAGCCTCGCCGCCGACGTTGCCCTCGGCCGCGCCGGCATCGTGCTCGGGCTCGAGGTCTCGCGCCTCGCCCGCAACAATGCCGACTGGTACCGCCTGCTCGACCTGTGCGCCCTGACCGACACCCTGATCGCCGACTTCGACGGCGTCTACGACCCGGCCCGCTTCAACGACCGCCTGCTGCTCGGCATGCAGGGCACCAGCAGCGAAGCCGAGCTGCACACGCTCAAGGTGCGCCTGCTGGAAGGCATCCGCAACAAGGCTGCCCGCGGCGAGTTCCGCTGCACCCTGCCGGTCGGCTTCGTCTGGGGCGCGCGCGACGGCGAGGTCCGCTTCCATCCCGACGAGGAAGTGGTGCGCGCGATCCGCAACGTCTTCGAGCGCTTCGCCGCGCTCGGTTCCATGCGCCGCGTCTGGCTATGGTTCCGCGACGAGGGCCTACAGTTCCCCGTCCGCCTGCGCAGCGGCGACGGCATCCGCTGGATCCCGCCCGCCTACAGCTCGATCGTCCAGGTGCTGCGCAATCCCGTCTACGCCGGGGCCTACGCCTTCGGCAAGTCCCGCCAGGAACGCTACCTCGATGAGCAGGGCCGCATGCAAAAGCGCCTGCGCCGCCTGCCGCGCGCGGACTGGCGCGTGCTGCTGCCGGGCCATCACCGCGGCTATCTAGACTGGGAGACGTTCGAGGCCAACCGGGCGCGCATCGCAACCAACCGCCGGCCGCGCCCGCATAGTGTCGGGGGAACTGTGAGAGAGGGATCCGCCTTGCTGCAGGGACTCGCGATCTGCGGGAACTGCGGGCGTCCCCTACGCACCTACTACCTCGGACGCCTCTCCTCGCCGAACTACCACTGTCCCGGCCAGAACATCGTGGAAGGGAGGGCCACCTACTGCCTGCAGATCGGCGGCACGCAAGTCGACCAGGCCGTGGCCGCCAGCGTGCTGGAGGCGGTCCGCGCCGGCGGAACCGAGGCCGCGCTGCGGGCGATCGAGCAGGTGGAGAGCGACCACGACGCCGCGCGGGCCCAGCGGCGCCTGGCGGTCGAGCGGGCCGCCTACGAGGCGACCCGGGCCGCGCGCGCCTACCGTGCAGTGGATCCGGAGAACCGCCGCGTGGCCCGCGGTCTGGAGCGGGAGTGGGAACAGCGGCTGGAGCAACTGGAGCGGGAGCGGGCCGAGCTGGCGCTGCGCGAGCGGGAGTGTCCGCGAGAGCTGAGCGCGGAGCAGCGCGAGGCGCTGCTGGCGCTGGGCGAGGACCTGCCCCGGGCCTGGAACGCCCCCACGACGACCGCGCGGGACCGCAAGGAACTGCTGCGGGCGCTGCTCGAGGAGGTGCTCCTGGATGCACCCCGCAACGAGCCGCGCGCCCGGATCCGGCTCCTGTGGCGAGGCGGGCTCTCGACCGAACTGAGCATCGAGCGCCCGCGCAACCGTCCGCCGATCGTTCGCACGGACGAGGCTACGATCGAGCTGCTGCGCCGGCTCGCAGCCCATTACCCCGACACGGTCATTGCCGGGATTCTCAACCGCCAGGGCCACAGGACGGCGTACGGCTTGCGCTTCACCCAGTCGCGCGTCTCGAGCCTGCGCACGAACTGGAAAATCCCCTGCTGCAAGCCGTCGGAGCAGCCTCCGGACGGGCAGGTCCTCAGCGTCCGGCAAGCCGCCAAGGCACTGGGCGTGGCACCCTCCACGATCCACCGCATGCTGCACGACGGGTTTCTGGCCGGCGCTCAAATTACGCCCGGAGCTCCCTGGCGGATCCGCCTCACGGACGAGTTGCGCCAACGCTTCGTGCAGGACGCTCCCGAGGGGTACGTGGCGATGCAAGTCGCGACGGCCCGGCTGGGCGTGTCCCGACAGACCGTGCTGGAGTGGATCAAGCGCGGCAAGCTGGAGGCCGTCACAGTCCTCCGGGGACGCCGTGGCGGATTGCGTATTCGGCTCCCCGCCGATGACCACCCGAGCCTGTTCGAGGAGTCCGCACTGTCGAACGACAAATGCGAGTTCCGGGCCTTCAGGCCGCGCCGGTTTCCCGCGCGCGGCGCTCCAGCCACGCGAGCCGACGGCGCAGCCTCTCGACGTCACGCTCCGACCGCCCCGCCGCGTCCCGCAACGCGCGCAACGCCGCGCCAACGGCCCCCTCCGCGGCCGTCGCAGGGCCGCCCCGCAGTCCGCGCAAACCAGAGGCTGCATGCAGCTAGCCTAGCAACTCCATGCCTCACATGAGTCACTGTTTTCCCGGCCACCCGCCCGCGCCCCGCAGCGCACCTCCCCGGCCCCCTGCTCCAGTCTCAACTCCATCTCTCCTACCAGGGACGAGCGCAAGCCCCTCCTCTCTCTGCTACCATGCACGGGCCGCATTGCTCGCGAGCGGCTCGCTCTGCCGCTCTCCAACCTCCGCGATCCAACCGGCAATTCCAGTCGCCATCCGCAGTTCCAGGCATGCTTAAGCATCTGCACGCCACGAAGAGCCGAGTTGCAATGAGTCAAGCTCGCCGAACCCACACTCAACGGATCGCGTGCATCATGCGACAAAGAACTGAAAAAGAAAGAGTTATGAATCAATCACGGCCTGTGACGGCAATTCAGATTAGTTCGTGAGCAGTATGAAGACAACTCCAACAGGTTCGAGAGATCCCGGTCGTCCTCGACAACAGCAATCTTGGCCGGCATGGTTTCTACTTCTATGACTGCCGCGAAAAACGTTAACGGCGGATTAATTGAGAGTGAAGAATCGATCAATTCTTGCCCGCGAGGCGGCCCCTGGCGGCGGCCCGCGGTGGGTCGGGAGGCGTGCGCGCTCTCTACAATGAGGGCTTGCTCGCCTCGGACTTCGACTACGAGTTACCGAAGGACCGGATCGCCCAACACCCGCTCCCGGAACGCAGCGCGAGCAGGATGCTGATCCTCGACCGCCAAGCCGGCTCCTGGACGGACGCCCAGTTCCGCGACCTACCGGAGTGGGTCGGGAAGGGAGACTGCCTGGCTGTCAACAACAGCCGCGTGTTGGCGGCCCGGCTTCGCGGACGGCGCCGAAGCCGCTCCGGCGCCACTTCGGGAGGAACGGCGGAGATCCTGCTGCTCGAGCCGGACGGCAGCGGCGCGGGACAGTGGCGGGCTCTCGTGCGGCCCGGCCGCAAGCTGGCGCACGGATCGATCGTGGATGCCGGTGGCGCCGCGATCCACATCCTCGGGCGCGCGGCGGGAGGCGCCCGCATCGTGACCTTCCCGGGGCTGGACGACGCCGCCGTCGAAGACCTGCTCGAAGCGCATGGCCACGTTCCCCTGCCGCCATACATCCGGCGCCCGGACGACCGGCGGGACCGGGAGCGTTACCAGTGCGTCTTTGCGCGCGAACGAGGATCGGTGGCCGCTCCGACGGCCGGGCTGCACTTCGACGAAGCGCTGCTGGAAGAGCTCCGCGGGCGCGGGACCGTAGTGGCCGAGCTCACCCTGCATGTCGGGCTGGGAACGTTCCGACCTGTGACGGTCGAGCGCGTCGAGGACCATCGCCTGGATGCCGAGCGATTCGAACTTGGACCCGCGGCCGCCGCCGCCATCCAAAAGGCGCGCCGCACGATCGCGGTGGGCACGACGAGCGTCCGCGTGCTGGAGTCGGTGGCCGCCGGGAACGAAGGCGCGGTCCGGCCGATGCGAGGCGCCACCGATCTTTTTATCGCGCCGGGCTATCGGTTCCAGGCCGTGGACGCGCTGCTGACCAACTTCCACCTGCCCAAGTCGACGTTGCTGATGCTGGTCGCGGCGTTCGCCGGACGGGAATTCGTCCGCGAGGCGTATGCGCATGCGGTGCGGGAAGGCTACCGTTTCTACTCGTACGGCGACTGCATGCTCATCGTCTGAGCGCGGCCGTGGAATCCTCCAGCCACCGACGCAGGGCGCCAACCTTCCGGAACAAGTAGTCGGGCTTGCAGGAGGCCAGGGTCTCGGCGTCGGCCGTGGGGGCCCAGGCCGCGGCGGCGCTCCTGATGCCCACTTGCCTCGCCGAACGGATGTCGGTCGGCGAATCGCCGATCCCGACGACCTCGGCGGCGGGCAGGCCCCAGCGCCGCAGCACCCGCCGCATGGCGGCGGACTTGACCCCTCCGGCCGGCGATCCCGCCTCCACGCACGGGAAGCAATCCGCCAGGCCGAACACCTCGAGCGAGATGCGCGCGCTGCGCGGCCCCTTGCCCGTCACGATCGCCAACTCGACGCCCCGCGCGCGCAGCAGGCGGAGGAGCTCCGGGACTCCCGCGAAAGGAAGCGGGCAGATCGCGTGGCCCAGGTGATACTCGCCGAGGTACTCGTCCAAAGCCGCTTCGGCGTCGTCGGGACACAGGCGCAGCAGGATGCCCTCCTCGCTGGGTCCGAACATGGCATGGATTTCGCGGTCGCCGAACGGGCGGCCGAGGCGCCGCGACAGGACGCGGCCAAAGGCCCGGTAGCAGACCGGCAGGGTGTTCCCCAGCGTCCCGTCGAGATCGAAGATCACGCCCCGGATCACGCCGCCCTCATCGCGTCAGCGGGTCTTCCTCCCACGGCGGGGTGGCGTCGATGAGTCGGCCCAGCTCGGGCTCGAGCTCCAGAATGCGTTCGCGCATCTCCCAGGCGACCTTGCGGTAGGAGAAGTGACCCTTGACGCCGGACCGGACGCGGGCGATGTACTCGGCCTCGGCGAAGTCCATCTTGTAGAGCGAGCGGCAACGGGCCGCGAAGGGCAGCAGGTAGTGGCTCGCCGGCTCGGAGACCTGCCGGATCGCCTCCCGCGCTTCGGACGCGGCGCGCAACGCGCCGTCGTAGAGCGCGCCGGCCCCGGCCGCCTCGAGCAGCTCGGGCCGCTCGCAGCCGAGCCGGTCCCCGAACGTCTGCCGGATTTGCTGGCAGCGGCGGTGCCGGTGCAGGTCGCGGTAGGCGCCGATGTCGGTCACGATGTCGAAAATGTACCGGTATCCGCTACGAAACGGCTGCATCAACTCCTCGCGCGGGCTGCGACCTTCGAGGGCCGTCGCGAGGACTTCCAGGCGCCGCGCGCGGCTCCAGCCGCTGACGGTCTCCAGGATCGCCCGGAAGGGATAGTCCGTGACCACGTAGATCCAGCTCGCCGCCATCTCGTCGAGGGGGTCGCCGGGCCGGATCAGGTCGACGTCGCGCGGCGCCTCGAAGCTCCCCGGGTCGAAGTTCTGGCGCGCCCAGTCCTCCATCCGGCGAAGCGCCTTCGCGAGACCGAGATCCGGGTCGGCGTACTTGGCCAGAGTGGGAGCGATCGGCTCCTGCGCCGGAGCCTCCTCCAGGCCGCAGGCCGCAGGAGCGGCGCAGGCGGCATGCATCTCGGCCGCGAGCGAGCGGACCTCCGCGTACGCGGAGACGCCCATGCGGCGCATCTGCTTCTCGAGCGTTCGGATGCTCGTGACCTGCCCGATGTTGGTCGAGATGCCGGCCGGAAGCAGGTACCGCGCGACGTCGTACGCGCGGGCGTCGATCGTGCGGCGGTAGGCCCCCGACCGCATGGCGGGAGGCTTGGGATGGACTTCGGTCAGGTGGTCGCGCAGCGCGCCGTGCAGCGCGAGGTACGCGTCCAGGAGCGCCTCCGCGGCGCTGCCATAGAGCCCGGCGGCCGGCGCGCCCCGCAACTCGTCGGGCTCGATAATGCGACCGCGCGAAAAATCCTGGTAGCGGCTGGACTTGGCCTGCCCGTCCCAGAGCTGCTCGTCCTCGATTTCAATGGCGGCGAGCTCGGAAATCCCTTCGAAGCAGAAGATGCAGTGGCCCAGGTCGGCAATCGAGGCGTGGCCATACTGGAAATAGAAGCTGTCGAGGAACTTCTCGGAACTGTGGCCGCGGACCCACGCCAGGCTGTCGACCACCGAATCCGGGGAGCGGCTGTAGCGCGCCAACGCGTACGCGCTCTTCTCGGGGGGCATCGGCGCGACGACGACGACGCGGCGGCCGGCGGCGTTCGGATTTTCGGACATGGGCGCCGCGCGTCCCCGTCCGCGGCCGCGCACGGGGACCGGGAATCTGCGATTGTACATGGCCGCGCGGCGCGCGCTTGACAGGCGTCCCGGAAGCGGGGAAGATTTTCTCTTGGCGCCTAGCGGCTCCGGGCGACCTCCCGGCGCCTTGCGGGCGGCCGGGAGAGACACCATGCAGATGCTGATCGCCGGGGACTGGGCCGCGGGCTCGGGATCGATCCCCGTCCTGAATCCCTACGACGGCAGCGAGGTCGACACCGTGCCGCGAGCGTCGAGCGCAGACATCGACCGGGCCGTCGGCTATGCCTTCGAGGGCGCCAAGAAGATCCGGACCACGTCCGGCTATGAGCGCTCGCAGCTGCTGATGCGCGCGGCCGCGCTGATGGAGGAGCGCCTGGAAGACCTCGCCCGCACCATCACCCTGGAAGAAGGCAAGGTCCTCGCCGAGGCGCGCATCGAGGTCGACCGGGCGCGGGAAACGATCGTCTGCTCGGCGGAGGAGGCCAAGCGGCTGGGGTCGGAAGTCGTGCCCCTGGACGGCGCGCCCGGCGCCGGCCAGAGGTTCGGCTTCACGCTGCGCGTCCCGTGCGGCGTCGTGCTCGCTGTGACGCCCTTCAATTTCCCGTTGAACCTCGTCTGCCACAAGATCGGTCCCGCGTTTGCGGCGGGCAACAGCGCCATCCTGAAGCCCGCCACGGATACCCCCCTGGTCGCCCTCAAGTTCGCCCGGCTGCTGCTGGACGCAGGGTTGCCGCCGGAGGCGATCCAGGTCGTGACCGGGTCCGGCAGCGAGGTCGGCCGGCAGCTGTGCGCGGATCCGCGGATCCGCAAGATCAGCTTCACCGGCAGCCGCGACGTGGGCGAAAGCATCTGCCGCACGGCAGGGCTTAAGAAGGTCACCATGGAGTTGGGCAGCAACTCGCCGGTGATCGTGCTGCCCGACGCCGACCTGGAGAAGGCGGCGCATGCGATCGTCGCGAGCGGGTTTGCGAACGCGGGCCAAGTCTGCATCAGCGCGCAGCGGATCCTGACGCACGAGACGGTCTACGGGGACCTGCTGGACTGCCTCGAGCCGCGCGTCCAGTCCCTCCAGACGGGCAACCCGCTCGACGACGGCGTCCAGGTCGGGCCCATGGTGCGCGAAAACGACGCCGTGCGCGTGGAGCAGTGGATCCGCGACGCGGCCTCCGCGGGCGGCCGGCTGATCACCGGGGGAGCCCGGAGCCGCGCCATCGTCCAACCCGCCATCGTGGCCGACGTGCGCAGCGACATGCGCATTTCCTGCGACGAACTATTTGGTCCGGCGGTCGGCCTGACAAAGTTCGAGTCGGTCGACGAGGCGATCGCCAGCGCCAACGCCACCAACTATGGCCTGTCGGCCGCGGTCTTCACCGAGAATCTCGACAACGCGATGCGCTTCGCCCGAGAGGTCGAATCCGGCAACATTCACATCAACTGGGGCACCCAGTGGCGGGCGGACCTGATGCCGTACGGAGGCCTCAAGGAAAGCGGGTTCGGGAAGGAAGGCCCCCGCTACGCAGTCGAGGAAATGACGGAAACCAAGATGGTTGTTATGCACTTGGCCTAGCAACAATTCCTCAAAGCCGAGCGCTATCTGCGATCTGAGCCTCCAGCGGGTTGACGTGACGTACGCCCGGAAAGCGCTTGAAGTCATGATCCGCGGAGCAGACGGTCGCGCCTAGCTCGATCGCCAGTGCGGCGATGTGCGCGTCTGCCGTGAGGTTGCCCGAGGCGCCCGTCGCGCGAAGCAGATTGCGTAGGATGGGCCAATGGCCGTCGCCCGGCGCAACCATATCGACGAAGGGCTGATTGAGCCAGGACTCGACAAAGCCAATCGCCTGGTCCGGCCGCAAAGGACACGCGAAAACGCCCGGATGCGTCGCCACGCGCAAAAAGGCGAGTAGGCATATCCAGGGCAATCCGACGGCCACGGTTCCCGACAGCGTCTTCTCCAGCCATTGGCGCGCCGTCTTGTGATGCGGGGCGTTCAGATTGACAGCGTAGATGAGCAAATTGGCGTCGACAAGTATCATTTTCTGAGCCTGAGCTTGCGGACCAATTCCTCGTCCTCCAGGCGATCCGCCAACTGCAGCGCCTTGTCGAGGTCGTATCGGTCATCGACCTCGCCCAGGGCCATCGGTTTCAAACGATAGGGCTTCGCCATGTCGGCGATCCGGCCATCTCGGATTCCGGCGCGCAGTGCGTCGTTCACGACCTGCTTGAACGATTTGCCGGACCGATGGACAATCTCTCGGAGTTGCCTAGCGATGGCGTCCTCTATAGTCAACGTGGTTCGCATGGACCCCACCTAGCTCGACGACATCGATGTGCTCATCATACCATCAGTAATACAGACATCAAGACATCAAATCCGCACGCGTCCGACGCCCGCTTGCAAGGACCGGGCTCAACGCCTGCTGGACGCGGGCATCGTGAACCCGTCCTCGCGTCCCCATGACATGCGTGACTCCGCCGCCGTGGAAATCGGTCGTCTCGGCTCTGAAACGGAGGGTCCGGACGCAGTAAAATACGGGTTCGGAACACTGCCGATCAGGGGTCGGCAGCGTCCTAGCCGTCGGTCCGACGCCACGAGAAGAGTAGCCCACGAGGAGGAGACCGAGTGCCTGGCCCATTCCCGCCTGTCCACAGTCAGAAACGCCTGATTCCGAGACTCACGCGCCGACGCGCACTGATGGTGGGCGCGATCGGCGCCGGAGCGTGGGCCGTGGCCAGCGCCCAGGAAGGAGCCCACGCCGGCGATGTCACGCACTTCCTGCTGGCGATCGCGGCCATCCTGGTGGCCGCCAAAGTCGGCGGCGAGTTGTTCGAACGGCTCCACCAACCCCCCGTGCTGGGCGAGCTGCTCTTCGGAATCGTCCTGGGCAACCTCAGCCTGACCGGCATCGACGTCTTCGAAGCCCTCAAGACAGAGCCTTTCCTGGCCATCGCGGCCGAAATCGGAGTGATCCTGCTGCTCTTCGAAGTCGGGCTGCAGAGCGATATCGACGAACTGCTGGCGGTGGGCTCCTCCGCGATCGGAGTCGCCGTGCTGGGCATCATCGCACCCATCGTGCTGGGCTATGCGGTCTCGTCGCTCTTCATGCCCGAGGACGCCGCTTGGTACGTCCACCTGTTCGTCGGGGCCACGCTGGCGGCGACCAGCGTGGGAATCACCGCCCGCGTCCTCCGCGACATCGGCAAGATGGCCGCGCCCGAGGCGAAGATCATCCTCGGCGCCGCAGTGGTGGACGACATTTTGGGCCTGATCGTACTCGCGTTCGTGCTCGCCTTGGTGCGGTCCGCCGATGCCGGGGGCGCGATCGAGGTTTCGCCGCTGCCGATGCTCATGATCGTGGGCAAGGCAGTCGGCTTCCTGGTGGGCTCGATTCTCTTGGGACGCCTGATCATCGTCCGGCTCATGAGGGTCGTCCAGTTGGCCCGATCCAAGTCCATGCCGATCGTTCTGAGCGTGGCCTACTGCTTCTTGATGGCCGCCCTGGCGGAGTTGGTCGGCTTGGCGGGCATCGTGGGAGCATTCGCCGCGGGACTGGTGATCGACGACGCGATCAAGAGGCACTTCGGCGACAAGATGGAGGATTACAAGATCGACGGTCTGATCGAGCCCGTCAGCGCGATCTTCGTCCCGGTCTTCTTCGTATACATGGGCCTGCAGGTGGACCTGCTCTCATTCGCCCACAGCGACGTGCTCATCTTCGCCGGCGTGTTGAGCGTGGTGGCGGTCGTAAGCAAGCAGATCTGCTCGCTCGGCGTTTTCGAAATGGGCCTCAACCGATGGGCGGTCGGCATCGGTATGATCCCGCGGGGCGAAGTGGGCTTGATCTTCGCCGGGGTCGGCGCCACGGCCATGGTCGCGGGGGCGCCGGTGTTCAGCAACGATACGTTTTCGGCGATCGTCGCCATGGTCATGCTGACCACGCTCGCGACGCCGCCGCTGCTGAAGGCTGCGTTCTCCTGGAAGTCCGCGCCGAAGGGCGCCGCTCTCCCGCAATAGGCCGCGCAGTCCTTCAGCTCCCCCGGAGACGTCGTCCCGGGACGGGCTAGGGCGCGTCGGCGGCGCAACGGAAGCCGAGGTTGTTGAGTCCGGAGTCGGGCTCGGTCATCATGCGGGCGGCGACGCGGTAGCCCTGGCAGTAGTTCTCGCTGCACAGCCAGCTGCCCCCGCGCTGGACCTTCTGCGTGCCCCTCCGCGGTCCTTGCGGGTTCCGCAACGGGGCGCTCGCGAAGTAGGCCGGCGAATACCAGTCCTGGACCCACTCCCAGACGTTGCCGGTCATGTCGTACAGACCGTATCCGTTGGGCGGGAACTGCTTTACGGGGCCATGGCTGCCGTACCCGTCGAGGGTGCGGTCCTGACGCGGAAATGCGCCCTGCCAGAGGTTGGCGCGGTGGGCGCCCTTTGGAGTCAACTCGTCGCCCCATGCGTATTTGGCGCCTTCCAGTCCCCCCCGGGCGGCGAACTCGAACTCCGCCTCGGTCGGAAGGCGCGCACCGCGCCAGCCGCAGTACTTCTGGGCGTCGGACCACGAGAGGTGGACGACCGGATGGTCGGCCATCGCCAGATGGGAAGAGCCCGGGCCGTGCGGGTGGCGCCAGTCCGCACCGTCGCCCTTGGTCCAACCCTTCTGCTGCGGGTCGAAGACTCCAGACCAGCCGAGCTTCTCCGATTCCGTGCGGTACCCGGTTGCGTCGGCGAAGAGAGCGTATTGGCGGTTGGTCACCTCGTGCTCATCCAAGTAGAAGGAGTCGAGGACCACCCGGTGCGCGGGGCCCTCAAACGGGAACCCGTTGTCCGTGCCCATGGTGAACTCCCCGCCCTCGATGCGCACCATGGGCCCGCAGCCGAGGATGCCCACGCAGACCAGCAACGCGGCCGAACTCGCGCAGATCCGTCTCCTCGGCATCCGCCGTATTATACGTGAGCACCCACTCCGGCACGACCTGCTCGAGGTCCCGGAGCAGCCCCATCCAGGGCACCTGCAAGCAGTCGGCGGGCCGCTTGACACCGGATGGGGCTAGTCTAGAGGAAGGGTCCGATGCGGCCCGGTCCGCCGTGCAATACCGCCGCCTAGCGTTGTGGGGAGTTGCCTGTGCGTTCTGCATGCTTGTCGCGGAACCGGCGGCCTGGGCCCAGCAAGCTCGCTGGAGACGCCTCGGTGGAGGGGGAGTCGCCGTGGGATTCGCGGGGCCAGCAGGCAGTCCCGTATCGCGGGTCTGGTTCTCCGACGACGGACGCCGCTTGTACGCCGCGCTTCAGGACGGGGCGCTGTGGGTCTCGGAGGATGCGGGCCTGTCCTGGTATTCCCCGGATCCGATGCCGAGCGAGCCGGCTTTGAACGCGGAGGGAACGATCCTGGAGCGCGGCGCCCGTCCCGCTGTGCTCGTACGCAATTCCTTCCGGGCCAATGTCGTCTACGCACTCGGCGAGCACCTCTACCGCTCCGACGACGACGGCGCCGGGTGGACCAACCTGACGGCGGTCGGACCTGCCTCGGTGATCGGGCGCTGGCAGGAGACCCTGGCCGCATCCCCCGTGAATCCCGATCTCATCGTCGTGGGCAACTCGAGGGGACTCTGGAAATCCTACGACGCGGGCGTCACGTGGAGCAGCCTCAACGGTTCCCTGCCGAACTTTCCGGCGGCTCGCTTCCGGCCAGCGACCGCGCCCGCCCCTCCGCAACTCGAGGCGCAAGGATTCGGGACGCTGGAACTCATTCGCACGGCGGACGGCCCCATTTGGCGCGCGGCGGAGGAGCAATGGGCGGCATGGAGCCAGATTCCGATCCCGGAGCAGACCCGTGTGGCGCGGCTCGAGCCGCTCGCGCCGCCGAGATACGCCGCCTCGTACCGCGTCTGGCGGGACGGCCAGCCGATCTCCGGCGACCTGACGGCGTGCCAACCGGACGCGGAGTGCCAGGAGCCGGCCAGCCATGCCGTCACGGCTTTGGCCGACAACGGCCACCTCTGGGCCGGCACCTCGAACGGCCGGATCTGGGTTTCCCGGGACGAGGGAGACACCTGGCTGCAGTCGTGGACCGATCCTGACGCGGGAGCGGTGGCGAGCCTGTGGGCGCACCCGGACCGGCCCGCCACGGCTCTTGCGGCCGCCGGCGGCCGCATCCTGCGCTCCACCAACGGCGGCGCGTCCTGGCTCGACATCACCTCCAACCTGCCCGAAGCCCAGTGGACGGCCGTCGCGGGCCAGGCGCAAGCCAGGACCGTGTACGTCGGGGGACCCCGCGGCATCTATTTCGCGCAGGTGGATCTGGCGTTGCCCGGGCCAGCGGGCGCGTGGACCGAGCTCAGTGGGAATCTACCGTCGCACGACGTGCGGGACGTGACGCTGGATCCGTTGCGGGGACGCCTGTACGCCGCGCTTTCCGGCCACGGCGTCTACTGGATGCGCGCGCCGCAGGTCGAGCTCGCGCTACGGGCGCTCAGCGCGGCCGACCTGTCCGCGCGTCCGGCCGCACCCGGCAGTCTCCTGACGATCCTGGGGGCGAATGCCGTGCGTGCGCGCGCGGACGGCCAGCCCGCGCCGATCCTCGGCGCGGGGCAAGGGCAGACGCAACTCCAGCTGCCGTTCGAGATCAGCGGACGCACCCTGCAGCTCCAGCTCGACGAGTCGAACGCCCGACACGCTATCGACCTGGCGCTCGAGGACGTCTCGCCGGCGATCTTCGTCGTGGACGGAGAACCGCTGATCCTGGATGCCGGAACCGGCGCGTGGATCGGCTGGAATCGGCCGGCGCGGCCCGGCAGCAACATCCTGGTCATGGCCAGCGGTCTTGGCAAGGTGGACCCGCCCTGGCCGGCCGGGGCGCCCTCCCCGGAGCGGGATCCGCCTCGGCCGATCGCCCGCATCGCCGCCCGCCTCGACAGCCTACCCGCCCGGGTCGTCTCGGCCCAGCTCGCCAGGGGCTACATCGGCATCTACGTCGTGGAGGTCGAGATCCCCGCGAGCGCCAACACGGGCCGCGGCCAGCTCAGCCTCCAGGCCGCAGGCCGGCCCAGCAACCAGGTCGAGTTGGTTATCGGGCAGTAGCCCGGCTGGCGTACTGCCGGGGCACACGCTTCGAGATGCCGCAGAGCACCTCGTACGGGATGCCGCCGATGAGAGCCGCCATGCCCTGCGCGTCGTAGGGCTCGGATCCCAACAGGACCGCTTCCTCCCCCACCTGGGCGTCCGCGGCGGCGCTGAGGTCCACCATGGTCAGGTCCATGCTGATCTGCCCGACGATGGCGCCGAGCACGCCGCGGATCGCAACCGCGCCGCGATTGGAGAGACGCCAGTCGAGTCCATCGCCATAGCCGACCGAGAGAATCCCGATCCGCATCCGCCGCGGGGCCCGGAACGTGGCGCCGTAACCCAGCGCGGCCCCCGCGGGCACGTCCCGGATCTCGAGCAGGCGCGCGCGCCACTCCAACACCGGCCGGAGGCGAGGCGGGCGCCGTTGCGGACGGCCGACCGGCTGCTTCACGTAGCCGTACAGAGCAAGCCCGGGCCGCACCATGGCGCCGCCCTGCCCGGACTGCGGTCGGCCGGCGCGCCTGTGCGCGATCGCGGCGCTGTTCGCGGAATGGACGTAGCGCGGCTGGATGCCCGCCGCCCGCAGCGCCGCCAGCTGGCGCGCGAACAAGCGGCGCTGGCTCGCCGTCTGCCGGGAACTGAAGTCCTCCGCGGAGGCGAAATGTGTCGCGACGCCGTGGGGCTCCACCCATTCGCAGGACTCCAAGGCATCGAACAAGGCGGCGGCGCTGGCGCCACGCAACGGCTCGAAATCGATGCCGAGTCTGTTCATGCCCGTGTTCAGATGGAGGTGACAGGACAATTTGCGTCCCAGGTGCTGGGCGGCATCGTTCCAGCGTTGCAATTGGCCGATGGAGCTGACCACGGGCTCGATCCCGCGCAGCGCAGCTTCGCGCTCTCCGCCCGGCTCGACGCCGTCGAAGACCAGGATGGCGCCGCCAATGCCTCCATCGCGCAGAGCGACGGCCTCCTCCAGGCAGGCTACGGCGAAGTGCCGGGCGCCGGATGCGGCGAGGGCCCGGCTGACGGCCGATGCGCCGTGTCCGTAGGCGTCGGCCTTGACGACACACAGGAGGACAGCCTTGCCGCCGGTTCTCTTGTGCAGGGCTTCATAGTTGCCGCGGAGCGCGTCCAGATCGACGATCGCTCGGCAGCGCATGACTCTCGAATCTAACACGGGCGCGGCAGCGGTTCGTTTCCGCTTCCGGTAGCGGGCGAGCCAGCGGCAGGCGTCCTACATCCGTTCGGGGACCGGCATGCCCATGACACGCATCATGCCGGACAATTCGCCGAGCGCGAGCCGGACGATGGCCAGCTGCACGGCTTGGCGCTCGGGGTCCCGCTCCTTCAGAATGCTGCTCTGGTGGTAGAAGTTGTTGAAGGCCTGGGCGGCTTGAAAGGCGTGCCGCGCCAGTTGCGCAGGCTCGCCGGATTCGACGGCCCGCGCCACCGTCCAGCGGGAACGCGACAGCGCCAGCACGAGCTGCCAGAACTGCTCGTCCGCTAGCTGGCGCTCCAGCACGTCAACCGGAGGCGACGCCTCCACAGGCCGCGCATACTTGCGTAGGATATTGCGCGCGCGCACGGCGGCGTATTGCAGATAGGGTCCGGTCTCGCCCTCGAATGCCAGCGCCTCCTGGAAGTCGAACGCGATCACCGTGTTGCGGGTGAAGCGCAACATGAAGTAGCGCAAAGCGCCGACCGCGATCTGCTCCGCGATGGCCTCCCGCTCGGCGGCGTCGAGCTCCTCGTGGCGGCTGCGCACCTCGCCCAACGCCGTCTCGACCAGGAGGTCCAGCAGGTCGTCCGCCTTGACGCCGAGGCCCTTTCGGCCGGAGACCTCGACATACGGCTTGGCACGCTCCTCCTCGGTCAGCTCGATGCCCAGTTCCGCGCAGCAGCGCGGCGAGAGCGCCACCATCTCGTAGTCGAAATGGATGCTGCCGGCAGCCTGCTCCTCGTATCCGAGCGCCTCGAGCGCCGCCCGCACGACATCCTGCAGGTACGACTGCCGCACATCGATGACGTTGTAGACCTGCTTCCCAGCGCCGAACCGGGGGGCATCCGGCGAGCCGCCCTCGGAGCTCGTCACCCACAGCCGCCGGCCGCCGGGGACCGGCAGCGGCTCGTACCGGAAGTCCCTGCCCTCCAGCAACCCGAACTTCCACAACTGGTAGGCGATGTCTTTCCCCACGTAGGTCACCGTGCCGTTCGACCGCACGATCACCTTCGCCGCGCCGGCCTCCGAATCCGGCTGCGGCTGCTTCCCTCGTCCGGCGCCGCCGGCCGCCGGAGCGGCCCGGAACCTCTCGCCCGGCATCACCCAACAGCCGGCGTTCTTGCCGCTGGTCTCAAGGACGATTGCTCCGCGCGATCGGAGCAGCTCGAAGGCGGCCGCCCAGAAACGCAGTTTCAGGATCTCGCTCTCCCGGGGCAGCACGTCGTACGCCACGCCCAGACGCCGCATCGTGGCGAGGTGGCGCGCCACGATCGCGTCCGCCACAAGCGTTCCTAGTTCCGCCAGCTCGCCTTGGCCCGACTCGAGCGCCTTCAAGGTGGTGGCGCGCCACGCAAGCGCGTCCCCGTGGTCCTTGTAGCGCCGCGAGATCGCGGCGTAGAGATCCCAGCAGTAGTAGTCGAAGCGGATCGCGGGATCGCGCACCAGGGCCTCGACATCCTGTGGCCGCATCCCGTGCAGGAAATAGAAGGCCGCCACGACATCGGCGACCTGCACGCCTGTGTTGTCGATGTAGTTCTGCACTTCGACGGGGCGGCCCAGCGCCCGCAGCATGTGGACCAGCGTGTCACCGAGCACGGCGTTGCGCAGGTGGCCGATATGGGCGGCTTTGTTAGGGTTGATGTTGGTGTGCTCGACGATGACCTTGGCGGTCTCGGAGGGTTCCGGTTCGGAGCCCGCGAACACGCTCCGCGCGTAGGCCGCACGATCGAAACGCGCGTTGATGTACCCGCCGCCGGCCACCTCGAGCGAGCGGATGCCGGACACAGGCGGAAGTTCCGCAACCAACTCCTGCGCGATCGCGCGCGGCGGGCGGCGTAGAATCTTGGCGAGGCCGAAACACACCGGCAGGGCGAGATCGCCCAGCGAGGATTGCTTGGGCAACTCGACGACGACTAGGACATCCTGGCCGTACCGCGCGGCGATCTGCGCGGAGACGGCGTGGCGCAGGCGCTTTTCTAGCGTCAGCAACACAGAGGGAATGCCTCAAACCGGATAGCAACGGGCGGGGACGCCCCGAGAGGAGCACCGGTTTCCCAGGAGTCTAGCACAGCCCTAGCGGAACCCTTGGGGATACGTGCGATCCATGATCGGCATGGCGGGCAGGGACGCTCGGGGGGCAGCTGAGAGAGGACAAACCTACGATGGCGCGAGCGGCGCTCTGAGGGCGTGAGGTGAGGAGGCGAGCTAGCGACCGGACATAGTTGATGCTGGAAGTTTCGAGGCAATCGTGGATTGATGCTCACATTCGGTCTTGATGGTGCCGGATGGGCCTCCCGCATACTGGGGGGCGAGACGAGGGAGACCAGCGCAGCACGACAGACGCACGCATCTGGCGGAACCGGGTTGGGGCTGCACGGCCAGCGTTGCCATTCCGATCATTGCGTTGCGAATGGGTCCCATTCGGCCGTCACGCATTGGTTGGGAAAACGGATCAGCGGGGAACAGCGGGCAGACTTCGAGCTGCGCCCAGGTGTTCCCGACACGGCACGCATCAAGCCCTGCCGAGAAGCTTCCCTGCTGCCCACGACAGTGCCTCCATGGAAGAGTTCCGCACTCCCCCCTGACGGCCCCCTGCGGAGAACCGGCGGATGCCGTTCCACCAGACACTCCCCGCCCACCCCGGCGCGGGCTGCTACGGCGGTCCTCGCAGCGCCTGCCGATAGCGCACCATCGTTTGCAGTTGCTGGTACGCCTTCCACAGCACCTCGTTCCCCGGCAGTTCCCGGTGCTTCTTCGGACGCCAGCCCCGCATGCGCGCCAGCAGCACGACCCAACTGCGAATGCCCGGTCCCACCGGCTGGCCCCGCTCCCGCGGCGGCCGCAACCGCTCCGTCTCCGTCACGCCCTCGATCACGGCCATCTCGTCCGCCGTGAGCACCTCCTCCGCCGGCGTGTCCGGCGCGTCCCGGGCGTAGCGGTCCAGGCTGAACACCCGCCAGGCCGTGATCGCGTCGAACACCAGGCACTTGCCCAGCGCCTCCGCATCCCGCAACCGCCGGTCCTCGATCCGCGTCCCCGTCTTGAGCAGCCGGAAATACTCCTCGATCCCCCAGCGCCGCTCGTACCAGCTCACGATGCGCTCCGCCCACTGCGCTGTCCGCCCCCCCTCACTCGACAGCAGCAGCCACTCCAACGCCTCCTCCCCCGCCGGCGGGTCCGGCTCCAGTACCCGCACCAGCCACACCGGCACCGGCGCCACCGCTCCGGCCCGCCCCTTCGGCGGCAGCAACTCCACCCGCCCGATCCGGATCTCCGTCACCGCCGTCCGCTTCTGCCGCGCCCGCTGCCCCCCTTGCGACTCGATCTCCACCTTGCGGCCCGTCACCACCGCCTCTTCGAAGTCCGGCTGCGCCTCGATCGGCCGGATCATCTCCGAGCGGAACGCCGCGTCCCACGCCCGCACCTTGCGCTGCCGCCCCAAGTGCACCCGCACCAGCAACCCGGCTTCCTCCGTCCGCTCCGCCTGCCGCTCGAACAATTCGAACATGTCGCTCTCGCGGTCCCCCACCACCACGACCCGCGCCTGCGGACTCTCCCGCCCCAACTCCTGACCCTGCTCGAACCCCCGCAACCAGCGCCGGCTCTCCTTCTCCTTCTCCGCCTCCGGGTCCGGCTCCTGCTCCGGCCGCGCCCACCGCTCCAGCCCGCTCACCCCCAGCGGACGCCCGCCTTCCGTGAACCCCACCGTCGCGTGCACGAACAGCCCCCGGGAACTGCTCGCGCGGTCCTGCAACGGCCCCAACCCGCTCGTGCAACCCTTCAGGTTCGTGTAGTTCAGCGTCGTCGTGTCCTGTACCAGCAACACTGTCGACTCCACCTGCACCCGCTCCAGCAACGCCTCCCGGTGCGGCTGCAAGATATCCCGATCCTGCACCTTGTCATTGTGCAAAAGGCGCGTCGCCGCCCGCAGGTCCCCCTGGTGCGGGAAGATTGCCGGCAGATCCTCCCCCGGATGCCGCTCCCAGCTCTGCCCCATCCGCTCCAGCCGCTGCCGCAGCCGCCCGTCCGGCAGGTCCGAACGCAGGTACTCCCGCCGTGCCCAGTTCGCCTCCTCGTTCAGCACCAACTCCGGGTACTGCCCCAGCTTCTGCTCCGGCTTCCGGCCCAGCTTCTGCTGCCAGTTCGCATCCAAACCCAGCAGCCAGACCGCCTTCGTCTCCACCGCCTCGCCCGCTCCCGGCGGCCGCCCCTGCGTCGGTCCCACGCACTGCCAGCCGGCCGCCTTGTAACTCGTTCCCGGTCGCGAACTTTGCACGCAGGTCTCCACCAACCAGGGCCGCACTCCGTGCTCCTGCTCCCAGTCCTGGGCCAGTCTCTTGATCGTCTTCCCCAGTACGTGCGAGGCCAGGTTCGGGACCTGCACGCCCGGGACCAGCACAAAGCGGTCGTTGCTGAGGATCCGCTCGATGTGCGCTCCGCGCGTGCGGTCGTCCCACTCCAGGAAGGCATCGCGCGGCCCCAGCCGGAACGCTGCCGCCACGAACGAGAGCACGCCCAGCGGCCCGCAATCGGCTGCCAGCAGATAGCGCAGCCGACAGCCGGGGGCCCGGCCCGGGCCCAGCGGATGGTGCTGGTCGAGCAGTCCGGCGCACAGCCGCCGCTCCGCCTCGGAGGTGGTCAGACGCACGCGGACCTCGCCGAGTTCCGCCAGCGAGCCGGTGAAGCCGGTCGACGGCACGGGCGGGTCCGGGCTGGACCGCGGGCGGCAGGCGGGCGGACCCGGCTGGGCCGGCGGCAGCGGCAGGTCCAGCTGGCCGGCCAGCTCGGGCAGCACCTTGCGCGCCGAGGCCGTGCAATACTCGCCCTTGGGGTTGCGCCAGTCCTCCAGCTCGCATACCCCGCGACCCAGGGCCGCCCGCGACAGCTGGCCCAGCTGTAATGCCTCTCGCAGCCAAGCGATCGTCTGCGGACGGAAAATGCGCAGCCCTACCCGCACTACCCCCGTTCTACACAGAACACCGCGCCAGTGTCAAGTGTGTCCGGTCGCTAGGGAGGCGAGACGGCTCAGTCGCGCAGATGCCATAATTCCGAGGGGGAAGCGAGAGGGTATCGGGTCCGGGGAGTGAAGCGAGCCGGAGCCTGCGCGGCGATCAGCGAGAGGGCCCGATCTCTTCCGAGCATCTCTTGCAACCACGGCCTGTCGGTCGTACGCTTCTTGTTGACAGCTGTATGCCTCCTGTTCGTTTCCTTTCAAGGAGCCGCTGGCGGACAATGGCCACTCACCACCCCCACGAGTTTCTTCGGAACAATTGGTGCGCAAGCGAAACATGATCCACTCCGTGACCCCATCACAAGAATCCCCAGGCCAGACACGCAACATGGCGCTACTGATCGACGGCGACAACGCCCAACCATCGTTGATCGCCCACGTGCTCGCCGAGACTGCAAAGTACGGAACCATAACGGTACGCCGAATCTACGGCGACTGGACGACGCCCCAGATGTCCGGATGGAAGAATCATCTCCATACTCACGCGGTTCAACCGGTACAACAGTTCCGCTACACCACCGGCAAGAACGCAACGGACAGCACATTGATCATCGACGCCATGGACCTGTTGCATTCCGGCACGGTCAGCGGGTTCTGCATCGTGTCGACCGATAGCGATTACACGCGCCTCGCGACGCGGGTCCGGGAGCACGGGCTGTTCGTCATGGGTGTCGGTAGGGCAGAGACACCGAGATCGTTCGTCAATGCATGCGAGGTGTTCGTCTACACGGCAAACCTCGTTCCAGAAGAGAAGCGAAAAGCGGAACCTCAGAAACCGACAGACGAGGGCGACTGGACTCAGACCGTCAGAAAATCGATAGAGACCGCCAGCCAAGACGACGAATGGGCGCTCCTGGCAGTGGTTGGCAGCTACATACGTCAGCTCGACCCAGCCTTCGATGCTCGCAGCTTCGGGCATCGGCAGCTATCGATCCTGATCAAGTCTCGTCCCGACCTGTTCAAGACACGCGAATCGAAGAGCAAGGACGGAACGTCAGGGATCTACGTGAAGCTGGCCAGCTAAAGGGGGTGTCCCCAAGATGCCTGCCAGCGACCGGGTTGGCCGCCGCCGACGGCGAGGGCACCGAGCAGGGATGCTTCGATCCATCGGGAACTACCCGGGTCGTCGAAAAGCTCGGCGGAGTGTCGCGAACTGGATCGAGGAAGCGGATCTACGTCACCACGACTATCTGTTTCCAAGCCGATCTCGCCACTCACCGCATCTCTCGACCCGCCAATACGCGCATTTGCTCAAGACATGGACGGCCGACATCGGCCTCGATCCTGCGACGTGCGGAACGCACTCGATGCGGTGAACGAAGCCGACGCTCATCTACCGGCGTACCAAGAACCTACGTGCTGTGCAGCTCTTACTTGGCCAGTAACAGTTCGGCGGAGCCGTGAAAGGCAGGTTAGCTGCAGAGGACGGAGCGCCAATCGGACTGGAGAGGCTTGAGGAAGATGTCCTCGACGGGGAGAGAGTATTCGTTGCGGACATCGAGCTTGCCGGGCCCTTGGGTGCGACCGACGTGGATCCAGTTGGCGGCGCGATAGCAGGTGCCGCGGAAGCGTGGCGACTGGCAGAAGGTTTCCAGCAGCACGGGACGGATGCGATAGCGCTCGCGCCAGTCGTCGGGGAGCTGGCGGGCGGCGAGAGCGAGCAGGTGGGAGGCGAGGTTGGGCGCCTGGACCCAAGGCATGGAGCGGCTACGGAAGGGGATTACATACGAAACTCCCGAAACAGGGGTTGACAGCTCACTTGCGCAACCTCCGGTTTCGGGGCCTGTCGATCCAACGGACATTGACCGGGGACAGTACCGCGTCCGCGATCTCCTCCATGGAGGCTTCGATCGTGAATACCTCTTCCTTCTCGGCCTTGGTCGGCTGGTAGTCGGTCCGTACCAGCTCCACGATTCTCGGTTTGGGTTTCTTGTGCACTTCTCTCCCTCCCGGTTCAGACTACCAGCCCGCGCTCCTTCAGCACGGCTCCTTCTCGGCAATCAGGCCGATCCAAGCGATAGCGGCGGCAGCCAACGTCCAGGTATCCTTGCAGGCTGCCCCTGCGGCCTGGGAACCGCTCGGCGCGCTGTACGTCTGGCTGGAGTTGCAGGGCGGATCGCGGTAGATCAGGTCCGCCGACTCGCTGTGCAGCCCGCGCATGATGGCGCGGTTGTCCCCGTCCAGAGCGTCTGCCTTTCCCCGTTCGCTAGCGCCATCTCGTGGCGGCCAGTACAGGCACGTCCCGGTACCGCTGCAACGGCCTCTCCCGGGGACTGGCCGCAGCTCACGCCACCAAGTCCTTGTAACGCAGCCGGGTGTTGGCCGCGGATGCGACAATCTCGCCCATCTGCTGGAGCGTGTCCAGCTCGCGGACGTTGTGGCGCCCGCTGAACTCGTCCACATAGCGCTGCAGGTGCTGCGGGCTCATGTGGTGGTACGTTCCAATATAGCCGCGCTTGAGCATCGACCAGAAGGACTCGACTCCGTTGGTATGAGCCTTGCCCCGCACGTACTCGCCCACCGAGTGCTTGACCGTTTCGTGGTCGAACGGCAGCGTCTCGTAGGCGCCGGCCTCATCCGTATAGACCGTAGCCTGCAAGTCGGCCCAGTCCTGCACGAACCCTTGCAGCGTTTCCTTGTCAGTTAACCCAACGACCTTGGCCGCGACGTGCTTGGTCGCCCTGTCCTTCGCACCGACCACGGCCGTCTTGCCCACGGCGCCCCTGCCGGTTCCTTCCAGCTCCTGCCGCCTGGCGTTGCTCATGTTCTTCCGCTTGCCGCCGATATAGGTCTCGTCTACCTCGACCGGAGCGGAGAACTGGAACCCGCCGGACTGCAGCGCTTTCCGCACGCGATGCGCCAGATGCCATGCTGTCTTCTGCGTCACGCCCAGGTCACGATGCAGCTTCATGGAAGAGACTCCCTTGAGATTGGTCGAGAGCAGGTAGAAGGCAAACAGCCAATCCCGGTAGCCGATCTTGCTCGAGTGCATGAACGTACCGGTCTTAGCGCTGAAGTTCGCATCGCAGACCTGCTCGCGGCAGCGGAACGGCATGGACTTGCGCTTTGCGCTCGTGTTTACGTTCAGCGAACCGCAACGCGGGCAGCAGACCCCTCCGGGCCAGCGCCGCGGCACGATCCAGGCCTCTGCCGTAGCGTCATCCGGAAACATCTCGAAGAATTCCGAAACCGAAAGCCCCTTTCGATAGTGCTTTCCCGGCCCCTTCTTAGCAACTTCCATATCAACCTCTTACATAACTATTCTACAGGAAATTCCCGAATCTGTCAACCCCTGTTTCGGGAGTTTCGTATGTAATCCCCCTACGGAATGGTGGACAGTCACTCCGTCTCCGCCCCGTTCGGCGCGTACTCCAGACCGCACTGCGGGCAGCGGCACTCCTCCCGCGGCGGCTCCGCCATCTCCTCCTCCACCGGCAGGTCAACCCGCGGCGTGCGCGCATGCGACGGCGTCCCCTGCGCGCGGCCGCGCTTCTTCCGCTTCGGCGCGTCCCCTGCGGGGTTGCTCTCTGCGGTCTTCCCATCCCCGCCCCCCGGCCCGCTTCGCCTCCGGCACCGCTTGCGCTCTTGCCGGCGAACTGCATCTTCTTCAACTTGCGGTTCTGCGAGCGCAGCCGATCCCGTTCCCGTTCCCGCTCCCGCTCCTGCCGCGCCTTCCCCTGCTCCCGCCGCCAATAGTTCCGGTCCCCGCGCATCCCGCTCAGTTCCCGTCCCAGCCGCTCCCTTTCCTGCCGCAGCCGCTCGCACCCTGCCCCCCCCCATGCCCTTCCGCACCGCCTGCCAACCTGGAAACCAAAACAAACCCAGTCTCGCCCAACCTCCATGCAATCATCACCCTGGCGAGAGATACGGGTGGACCAGCGCCGACAGCAGAATCGCCTGACTGGCATGGATGAGCGGTAGGATATAGGCAACCATGGTAAGGACCTTGGCGAGCGATCGGTTGAGGATATGGGGCGGCAACCGTCTGTTCGCATTGTCATTCTCAATCGCTCTTGCGTTCGGCTTGGCTTCCGCGCAAGCGTCCGGCCAAGATGCTGACACGCGGGCAGGTCTCCAACAACCTGCGGACCCGGCGGCGTCCCTGTTTGGCAAACACGTTCGACCGCTCCTCGAAACGCACTGCCTGTCGTGTCACGACAGCGAGTTGAAACAGTCCGGCCTCGACCTGTCGACTCGCGCGGGCTTGCTGCGCGGCGGTAGCCGTGGCCCTGCGATCGTTGCCGGTGACGCGGAACAAAGCCTACTCGTGCAACTCGTGCGTCACAAGCAGAAACCCAACATGCCTTTCATGGCCGGCAAGCTTTCCGACGACGTGTTGGCGCACGTCGTGGAATGGGTCAACGCAGGGGCACCTTATGATGCCGCGGTTATCTCTGCGGACAGCGAAGATGACGAAGCGCACTCGACCGATCACTGGGCGTTTCAGCCCCCGACGCACCCTGACGTTCCTGAAGTCAAGAACGCCCGCTGGGTGCGTAATGCCATCGACGCCTTTATCGCTGCCGAACACGAGAAGCGGGGCCTGATAGCGGCGCCGCCGGCCAACAGACGTGTTCTACTTCGACGAGTCTACCTTGACCTGATTGGACTGTTGCCAACGCCTCAGCAAGTCGAAGCCTTCCTCGCGGACACCTCGGATGACGCCTACGACACGGTTGTGGACGAACTGCTTAACAGTCCCCGCTATGGCGAGCGTTGGGGCCGGCACTGGATGGACATATGGCGCTACAGCGACTGGTACGGATTCCGTCAAACCAACGAGCTACGCAACGGACAGCACCACATCTGGCACTGGCGCGACTGGATCATCGATGCCGTCAATGAGGACAAAGGCTACGACCGAATGATCGTCGAAATGCTCGCCGGCGACGAGATCGCTCCAAACGACCCCGACGTATTGCGCGCCACCGGCTACCTGGCCCGCAACTGGTACAAGTTCAATCGCAACGTTTGGCTTCAGGACACGGTTGAGCACACCGCCGCGGGCTTCCTCGGCATCACGCTGAAATGCGCCCGCTGCCACGATCACAAATACGATCCCATTCAACAGGACGAGTACTACCGCTTCCGTGCGTTCTTTGAGCCTCACGACGTACGCACCGACAGAGTGCCGGGCGAACCCGATCTCTCCAAAGCGGGCATCCCACGCGTCTATGACTCCGAACTGAGCGCCAAGACCGTTCTCTTTCTCGGCGGTGACGAAGCCAAGCCCCTCGAAGACAGACCTCTGGCGCCCGGTGTGCCGCGTGTCGTCGGCGGCTCCGAGTTGAAGATTCAGCCCGTCTCGCTGAATCTCGAAGCTCGGTACCCCGATTTCCGTCCCTTCGTCCACGAGGACCTTGTCACGCAAGCCAAGTGGGAGATCGAGAAGGCCGAAAATGATCTGGCCCAGGCGGCCGAAGAGCTTGTGGCATCGAAACGCCGGCTTGCGCATGGAAACGCCGAGGGGGTATCGCAGCCTGCTGCATCTGCTTCCAAATCCGCCGGCCCCGATAAAGAGGAGGGCGAGGAGGAAGTAGATCCGGAAACAAGGCTAAGAAACGCCGAAGCCGCCCACGCGCTGGCGGAAAAAGTCCTTGCCACGGTTCGATCGAAGCTGCCGGCGCTGGAAGCTCGCATTGCAGCCGACAAAGCCAAACACAACGATCCGCAACAGCCCAACTGGGAAGCTCTGGCACTGGAGGCGAAGAAAGTTGAACGCCTTGCCAACCTTCGTCTGGCCGACCAGAGCGTGCTTCGGGTCCAACAACTCCTGAAGGAAACAGAACGTGCGGAGGACCCGTTCGACAAAGGCATCGAAGAGAAACTCACCAAAGCCCGCGAACAGCTCAAGGCGGCCCAGGAGGCGCTGGCGTCTCACCCGGAGTACACTCCGGTCGGAGAGATCTATCCAGAGACCAGCACCGGGCGGCGCCTGGCCCTCGCAAAGTGGATCGCCGACAAGAGCAACCCTTTGACCGCCCGCGTCGCTGTCAACCACATGTGGCGTCGCCATTTCGGAGGCGCCTTGGTCCCCACGGTGACCAACTTCGGTTCGTCCGGCAAGCCGCCGACACACCCCGAGCTGCTCGAGTGGCTAGCAGTCGAGTTCATGGACCGGGACTGGACCATGAAGGCGATGCACCGCCTCATGGTGACCAGTAATACCTACGCTATGCAGTCGTCCGAACAGCACGCCGCCGGCTCCAACCGCTCTATAGACCCCGACAATATCTACCTCTGGCGAATGAGCCCCCGGCGCATGGAGGCGGAAGCAGTCCGCGACAGCATACTCCATGTCAGTGGACGCCTCGATTTGACGAGGGGGGGAACGGAGATCGACCACGCCGAAGGCGCGGTGGTCCCCCAACAGGCGTTAGCATTGGCGAACAGCAAGCTCAGCCTCACGCAGGCGCGCCTGCTGGCACGCGATCTTACCGAGCAGCTCGGGGGCCGAGAGCGGCCCGCGGCTTTCGTCAAAGCCGCGTTTGAGCGCATACTCGGTCGCCCTGCCACCAAGAAGGAAAGCGCGCGGTCCAGGAGTTTCTTGCAATCGCAATCCGCACGGCTCCAAGACCCCGAGAGACTGACGGCGTTCGAGGGTGGAGAAGCCAGCGAGGTGCCGCCGGCTACCGAGCCCTGGCTTCGGGCGCGCGAAAACCTGATCCACGTGCTGTTTAATCACAACGAGTTTGTCACGATTCGGTAAGGAGGACCGCCATGAACACCAAAGCACGGCTCAACGCTTGCGGCTGTGGCAACATCCGCCGCCGCACTTTCCTCGCCGACTGCGGCATGGGGTTCACCGGTCTCGTTCTCGGAGCGATGCTCCAGCGTGACGGCATGGGCGCTACCGGTTCGGCTGGCGTCTGGATGCCGCCCGACGGCAAGCCTCACTTCAGGCCGAAAGCCAAAAACGTCATCTGGCTGTTTATGCTTGGCGGCGTCAGCCATCTGGAATCCTTCGATCCCAAGCCGGAAGTCAATAGGTACGGCGGCAAGAAGATCATCGAGACGCCGTACAAGGATTCGCTCGACTCTCCGTTCATCAAAGAGAACCTCCGCGAAGTCATTGCCGGGCAGCACAAAACCCACAGCATTCTACTGCCGATGCAGATCGGCCACGGCAAACGCGGTCAAAGCGGCATTGACATCAGCGACTGGTGGCCGCATGTCGGCGGGATGGCCGACGACCTGGCCGTCATTCGCTCGATGTGGACCACCGACAACGACCACGGGGCACAGATCCAGTTTCAGACGGGCCGCCACATGCTCGAAGGCGACTTCCCCTCGATCGGCTCCTGGGTTCACTACGGCCTAGGCGCGCTCAACGAAAACCTGCCTCAGTTCGTCGTCTTCGGCAACACCCTGGGGAACAACGTGGAAGCCGCGCACGGCGCCGACTACCTCGGGCCCGAGCATGCCGGTGTCCGGCTACAGGTCGATTCCAAGAATCCTTTGCCCTTCGCTTCTCCGGGGCCGGAGGTCTACCGGGAGGAGCAGCAGGGCGAGTTTGAACTGCTGCGGGACCTGAACGGCCTCGTCGAGGTCGAATACCCCAGTGACGCGGCGACCCGCGCCCGTATCAAATCCTACGAGCTTGCCTTCCGCATGCAAACCAGCGTGCCGGACATCTTCCGCTTCCAGCAAGAAAAGGAATCGATCCGAAGGCTCTACGGCTTTGACAACGATGTCACTCGGCCTTTCGCCGAGAAATGCCTGGCTGCCCGCCGTCTCGTCGAACGCGGCGTCCGGTTCGTGCAGGTGTATCACGGCGGGAAGGGCGGTAACGCCTGGGATGCTCACAAGGACGTCAAGAAGAATCACGGCGAGTTGTGTCCCAAGGTGGACCAGCCGATCGCGGCGTTGCTCAAGGATCTCAAGCAGCGCGGGATGTTGGATGAAACCATGGTCGTTTGGGCCACCGAGTTCGGCCGGACGCCGGCCGCCCAAGGCGGTCTCGGCCGCGACCATCACCCGTATGGCTTTTCCGTCTGGATGGCCGGCGGAGGCATCAAAGGCGGTATCGCCCACGGCGCCACGGACGAGATTGGCTTTCACGCTGTCGAGAACCGCCACTACGTGACCCACATCCACGCCACGGTCCTGCAGCAACTGGGCCTCGATCCTCGTCGGCTCGAAGTCCCCGGCCGCAAGCGCCTCGAAATCGACTTCGGCAGCCCCATCACCGAAATCATCTCCTAAGTCTGATGAGTTCCGCGGCGCCTCAGATTAGTTTCGGCGCGTGCGACGCGACATCCCTGCACCGCCGCCCCGAAACCTTCAACTGAGTTTGGGACTAGCTCCGGATGAGTCTGGTGGATGCAATCCGATGGAAAAATAGAGCCAAGCTGTGGCGGCCCCGCTTGCAGGGCGTCCCTGACCAAGCCCGTTGCCGGCAGTCGCGTTTCCGAAGCTCTGCTTCTGGAAAACGCCGGAGCCCTCCTTGATGATGACGAGCTGATCTGCGGCCATTTGGGCAGCCGAGTAGGAGGGGGCGTTCCCGCGCCCCTCCCCTCAGTCACGGTAGGGCCGCCGGTTACCCGACGCCCCCCGTACAGAATCCGTGCATGCCCGGTAGGGCACACGGCTCTTGCCTTGGGTGGTTGACGGCGAACCGTCTGTCCGGCCACGGGTGTCGGATGGTGACGTTCGGCCCTAATAGCTCGGTCATCCGCTCCATCTTCTTCCACGCAAATCGGTCGCGTTGGGAGCGACGGCGCAGGGCCGCCAGCCACAGCCGCTTCCGTCGGCGCACGAATCCTCGCAGCCACCGGCTGCTCCCGGGCACGGCGTAGTAGTTCAGCCATCCATTCAGGACTTGGCCCAGCCACCTGCCGACTTCCCACCGGTCGTGGTGCCAACGCTTCCGCAGCACCTCCCTGCTTCGCTTCCGAGTGCGGCTCATCCGCTTCGCGATCGGCTTGCGCCCTAGCCGGAACCTCCCGCTCTTCGTGGTCGTCACATAGTGCGTGCATCCCAGGAAGTCAAAGGTCTCCGGCTGGCCCTGCCCGCGTCGCTCCCGGTTCGCAGCTGCGAACCGTCCGAACTCCACCAGCCGGGTCTTCTCCGGGTGCACATCCAATCCGCATTCGGCGCGTCTCTCCTTCAGGTCCTCAAGGAATCGCTCCGCGTCCTCCTTGCTCTGGAAACCGACCACGAAATCGTCCGCATACCGCACGATGACCGCTTCGCCTCCGGGCACGTTCGGGCGCCACCTGCGCTGGAACCCCCAATGGCATTCACTTAGCGGATTTTGGCGTTCACTTAAGGGGAAATGGGGCGATCCGGCGCTGCCGCAGCGGATTTTCGAGACGTCAGGCTGAGGTCGGGGCTGGAACGGTCTTGCGGGACCTCCATTTGCTGGCGGGCTTGTGCGAGACCCGCGCGTAGGAACGGTTCGAACGCTGGCGCTGACGAGAGCCGGCGATGCTGGCGAGGATGGTCGAGACGGTCTCGCTGAGCGTGGTCGCGTAGGTCAGGAACAGGCCTTCCAGGTGGCGCCCGACCGTGCACAGCCCGTTGCGGAAGTTCGCCTGCAGCGGCTCCTTGCCGGCCGCGGTGGGGAAGCCGGCCTCGGACTGGTTGGTGAACAGGCGGGTCATCGCGAGCAGGCTGAAATGGGCGCTGAGTTCCTGGCGCACCAGGCGCTCGCTCTGGCCGTGGAACTGCTCCACCTGGAGCATGGTTTGGGAGACCTTGTACAGCTCCTCGACGCCCCAGCGGGCATGGTAGAGGGCGGCGAGGGCCTGCCGGGGATAGCGGCGGGAGTCGAGCAGAGTGGTGGCGAGCAGGTACTCGGTGTCCCCGGCGGTGTAGCGGACGAGGCGCACGCGACAGGGCTGGAAGCCGGTCTCGGGCTGCTGCCGGCGGGCGGTGTCGGAGGGCAGCACGGTGAGCAGGCCGTCTTGGCGGTCGGAGCGGCGGAACTGCTCGAAGACGGTGTTGGCGTCGGCCTGGAGGCGGAAGACGGCGTGCAGGCCGCGGGCGCGGTGGGCGTGCAGCAGGCGGAAGGAGTAGTAGCCGCGGTCGTAGACGACGACAGCGGCGGGGGCGAGGGCGTGCAGGTGGGTGAGGGCGAGGCGGCGCTCGTCGCCGTGGGCGGCGAGGTCGAAGTCGACGGGCAGGCGGGAGCGCAGGCGGAACAGGCAGCTGAGCAGGCCTTGGGGGTAGTGCGAGCCCTCGGCGGGGAGGCGGTAGCCGTTCTCGAGCAGGGGCCGGGGCAGCGTGAGCTGGGAGCCGTCGACGGCGAAGGTGCGGTGGCCGCGCCACAGCGTGCGGGGATCGTCGCGGGGGGCGTGCCGCAGGATCGCGCGGTGGATCTGGAGGAACAGCTCGTCGCGGACCTTCGAGCGGGCGGTGTGCATCGCGGATGGCGAGACCGGTTCCGGCTGGGGCAGGGGGATGTCCAGGGCGCGGCACTGCGCCCACAGCCCGCGCAGGGTCAGGCCGTAGCCCTGGCGCTTCGGCGCGAACACCAGGCGGAAGACGAACAGCACCACCAGCAGGGTGTTGAGCACCCGCCGCCGTCGCATCCAGAGCGCATCGTGCTCGTGGGCCAGCTGCACCACCGCCTCCAGGATCTCCTGCCACAGCGCGGTGAAGCGCTCGTCCTCCTGGGGCTGGGGCCGCGCCTGCCGCGACGGTGCCGGCGACGGCCGGGACCCCGCCGCCGGGCCGTCGCACAGCACCTGCTGCCAGTTCTCCCGCAACGGGTACAGGTACACGTCCTTGGGCGACTTGGCCGGCTGGTCGCCCTGCGCCTTGCGGCCCCGGGTCTGGCCCACCCGCTCCCAGTTCGACGCCTGGTAGCAGGTCCCGCGGTGGCGTTGCGGATCCACATAGGTCTCGCACAGGACCGGCCAATGGCCGTGCCGCTGCCGCCAGTCCGCGGGCAATTGCCGCAACGCCAGCCCCAAGGCATGCGAGGCCAGATTCTTGACCCGCACCCAAGGCAGCAGCAGGTAGCGGGAGTTCCGCAGCACCCGATGCAGGTGCTTGCGGTGCGCCCGGCCCTGCCAGCCGATGCGCTGGTCCCGGCAGGCCAGATCGCGCGCCGCGAAGTCGAACAGCAGGCAGCCCAGCAGACGCCCCTGGCGGTCGCGCAGGAAGTAGCGCAGGTGCGTGCCCAGCGGCTGGCGGTAGCCGAGGTAGTGGTAGCGCTGGACCCACTCGTTCCACTCCGCCACCGCGGACGGCTCGCGGACCGGCTCCAGCCGTAGCGGCCGCAACGCGGCCAGCGGCCCCTCGATGGGCGGCTGCGGGTCGGAGCGGGCCGAGCTCGGGACCGGCTTCTGCGGGCCCCGCCCGGGGTGTTGCTTCGGCGGCAGCGTCAGGATCC
Source organism: Bryobacterales bacterium (assembly GCA_965218615.1). Lineage (GTDB taxonomy): Bacteria > Acidobacteriota > Terriglobia > Bryobacterales > UBA6623 > VXMF01. The sequence continues at coordinate 1,103,193 of CBDCLH010000008.1, read as the reverse complement.
CGAGGCGCTCGAGCTCCGCCAGCACGCCCCTGGCGAGCTGGATGCGATTGCTGCCGTTGGGCGTCTGCCAGCCGAGATGCTCGCAGATGGTGTGGCCGAGTTCGGTGCGGCTCAGCTTGGGGAAGGTGGAGACGGTCTCCTGGATGTCGGCAATCTGGCGCTTGGTGAGGCGCTTGCCGAGGAACGTGGTGGACTTGAGGCGCTGGACGCGGGGGTCGATGGCGGGGGCCAGGCTCATCCACCACCACGGTGGCAGATCGGGAGGGAAAAGTCAAGCCCTTGCGCGCAACAATTTCCTCGGGACCGTAACGTCCATGGAATCAATGACCTGGAAGACTCGCTAAGAATATTCACCCCGAAATGGCAAATGGAATGCCATTGCTGGAACCCCAGGTCCAGCACGTAGTGCAGGAAGACGTTTGCCAGCACGGGCGAGACATTCGCGCCTTGCGGCGTGCCCAGCCCCGTGTCCGTCCACTTCCCGTCCTGCATCACGCCCGCGTCCAGCCAGCTCTCGATCCGCCCTATCACCCTCCGGTCTCCTATCCGATGCTCGAGGAAGCGGACTAGCCAGCCCCTCTCGAGCGCGTCCAAGTAGTACTCGACACACTACCCATCTCGAAGAGCTTCCGGAGTCGGTTGCGATCACGCGGCCGTCCCATCCGCTGGCTGGCAGGACCTTACCAGTCCTGACTCAGGCGGTCCGGAACGAAGAACTCACGCTACTGCTGCTGTTCCCCAACGGGGACCGCCGATTCGTGCCGGTCGCATGGACAGACGCTGTCCCGGCCGAGTATCTGGCTCCCCCGCCAGTTCGCGACGCAAGCCTCGCTCCCCTCGCCGACTTGCTGCGGACCCGGGCCATCGTCGACGCTCTTCTGCAACGGCTCCCAGCCGCTCAGGAGACTCCCGATGCAAGCCTGTCCCCCGCCGCCCCGGCGGCAGCTGACACTGGCGTTCCCGGACACGCCCGCCCCGAGCGAGGCGATCTGGGAGACGCTCGATCCCGCCACCAGGCACGCTGCCCTGCAAGCCCTGGCCCGCATCCTGGCGCGAACCGCGGTCCGGCCCGGCTCACAGGAGCCCCGCAATGACTGAAACCGGCATCCTGCCTGCCCACCGCCAGCGCCAGGCCTTCGTCTACATCCGCCAGTCGAGCCCGGCCCAGGTCGAGCGCAACACCGAGTCCACGCGCCGCCAGTACGCCCTGGCAGCCCGTGCCGAAACGCTCGGCTGGCACCCCGACCGCATCACCATCGTCGACGAGGACCTCGGCCTCTCCGGCGAGTCCGTCGACCAGCGCGACGGCTTCAACAGCCTCGCCGCCGACGTCGCCCTCGGCCGCGCCGGCATCGTGCTCGGGCTCGAGGTCTCGCGCCTCGCCCGCAACAATGCCGACTGGTACCGCCTGCTCGACCTGTGCGCCCTGACCGACACCCTGATCGCCGACTTCGACGGCATCTACGACCCGGCCCGCTTCAACGACCGCCTGCTGCTCGGCATGAAGGGCACCATCAGCGAAGCCGAGCTGCACACGCTCAAAGTGCGCCTGCTGGAAGGCATCCGCAACAAGGCCGCCCGCGGCGAGTTCCGCTGCACCCTGCCGGTCGGCTTCGTCTGGGGCGAGCGCGACGGCGAGGTCCGCTTCCATCCCGACGAGGAAGTGGTGCGCGCGATCCGCAACGTCTTCGAGCGCTTCGCCGCGCTCGGTTCCATGCGCCGCGTCTGGCTATGGTTCCGCGACGAGGGCCTGCAGTTCCCCGTCCGCCTGCGCAGCGGCGACGGCATCCGCTGGATCCCGCCCGCCTACAGCTCGATCGTCCAGGTGCTGCGCAATCCCGTCTACGCCGGGGCCTACGCCTTCGGCAAGTCCCGCCAGGAACGCTACCTCGATGAGCAGGGCCGCATGCAAAAGCGCCTGCGCCGCCTGCCGCGCGCGGAATGGCGCGTGCTGCTGCCGGGCCATCACCGCGGCTATCTAGACTGGGAGACGTTCGAGGCCAACCGGGCGCGCATCGCAACCAACCGCCGGCCGCGCCCGCATAGTGTCGGGGGAACTGTGAGAGAGGGATCCGCCTTGCTGCAGGGACTCGCGATCTGCGGGAACTGCGGGCGTCCCCTACGCACCTACTACCTCGGACGCCTCTCCTCGCCGAACTACCACTGTCCCGGCCAGAACATCGTGGAAGGGAGGGCCACCTACTGCCTGCAGATCGGCGGCACGCAAGTCGACCAGGCCGTGGCCGCCAGCGTGCTGGAGGCGGTCCGCGCCGGCGGAACCGAGGCCGCGCTGCGGGCGATCGAGCAGGTGGAGAGCGACCACGACGCCGCGCGGGCCCAGCGGCGCCTGGCGGTCGAGCGGGCCGCCTACGAGGCGACCCGGGCCGCGCGCGCCTACCGTGCAGTGGATCCGGAGAACCGCCGCGTGGCCCGCGGTCTGGAGCGGGAGTGGGAACAGCGGCTGGAGCAACTGGAGCGGGAGCGGGCCGAGCTGGCGCTGCGCGAGCGGGAGTGTCCGCGAGAGCTGAGCGCGGAGCAGCGCGAGGCACTGCGGGCGCTGGGCGAGGACCTGCCCCGGGCCTGGAACGCCCCCACGACGACCGCGCGGGATCGCAAGGAACTGCTGCGGGCGCTGCTGGAGGAGGTGCTCCTGGATGCACCCCGCAACGAGCCGCGCGCCCGGATCCGGCTCCTGTGGCGAGGCGGGCTCTCGACCGAACTGAGCATCGAGCGCCCGCGCAACCGTCCGCCGATCGTTCGCACGGACGAGGCTACGATCGAGCTGCTGCGCCGGCTCGCAGCCCATTACCCCGACACGGTCATTGCCGGGATTCTCAACCGCCAGGGCCACAGGACGGCGTACGGCTTGCGCTTCACCCAGTCGCGCGTCTCGAGCCTGCGCACGAACTGGAAAATCCCCTGCTGCAAGCCGTCGGAGCAGCCTCCGGACGGGCAGGTCCTCAGCGTCCGGCAAGCCGCCAAGGCACTGGGCGTGGCACCCTCCACGATCCACCGCATGCTGAACGACGGGTTTCTGGCCGGCGATCAAATTACGCCCGGAGCTCCCTGGCGGATCCGCCTCACGGACGAGTTGCGCCAACGCTTCGTGCAGGACGCTCCCGAGGGGTACGTGGCGATGCAAGTCGCGACGGCCCGGCTGGGCGTGTCCCGACAGACCGTGCTGGAGTGGATCAAGCGCGGCAAGCTGGAGGCCGTCACAGTCCTCCGGGGACGCCGTGGCGGATTGCGTATTCGGCTCCCCGCCGATGACCACCCGAGCCTGTTCGAGGAGTCCGCACTGTCGAACGACAAATGCGAGTTCCGGGCCTTCAGGCCGCGCCGGTTTCCCGCGCGCGGCGCTCCAGCCACGCGAGCCGACGGCGCAGCCTCTCGACGTCACGCTCCGACCGCCCCGCCGCGTCCCGCAACGCGTCCAGCCGGGCCTGCTCGGCCGCCAGCGCCTGCCGCACCGAGGCCGCCTCCCAGTGCCTGTACTCCACCCCTTGCCCGGCCTCCAGGGCCCGCGCCCGCGCATTCCGCCGGCGCTTGCCGCAACGCGCGCAACGCCGCGCCAACGGCCCCCTCCGCGGCCGTCGCAGGGCCGCCCCGCAGTCCGCGCAAACCAGAGGCTGCATGCCGCTAGCCTAGCAACTCCATGCCTCACATGAGTCACTGTTTTCCCGGCCACCCGCCCGCGCCCCGCAGCGCACCTCCCCGGCCCCCTGCTCCAGTCTCAACTCCATCTCTCCTACCAGGGACGAGCGCAAGCCCCTCCTCTCTCTGCTACCATGCACGGGCCGCATTGCTCGCGAGCGGCTCGCTCTGCTGCTCTCCAACCTCCGCGATCCAACCGGCAATTCCAGTCGCCATCCGCAGTTCCAGGCATGCTTAAGCATCTGCACGCCACGAAGAGCCGAGTTGCAATGAGTCAAGCTCGCCGAACCCACACTCAACGGATCGCGTGCATCATGCGACAAAGAACTGAAAAAGAAAGAGTTATGAATCAATCACGGCCTGTGACGGCAATTCAGATTAGTTCGTGAGCAGTATGAAGACAACTCCAAGAACTTGGCGATGTCGGCGTCCAGAATCCAGTTGACCTTGCGCTTCTCAATCCCGTATGCCAAGGCGTCCAGCGCGTCGTGCGCGCCCCGCCCGGGCCGGAACCCGTAGCTGAACCCGAGGAATTCCGCCTCGTAAATCGGCGTCAGGATATTGTCCACAACGGCCTTCTGGACGATCTTGTCCTCCAGTGCGGCCACCCCCAGCGGTCGCCTGCCGCCGTCCGGCTTCGGAATGTTCACCCGTCGCGACGGCGTCGCCCGGTACGTTCCCGCATGCACGCGGTCGTGCAGGTCGAGCAGTTGCTCGTCCAGCCCTCCCCCGTACTCCTTCCACGTCACTCCGTCCACGCCCGGTGCCGCATCTCGCTTCAGCGCGACGTAGGCAACCCGCAACGTCTCCGGCGTGACATGGTGCAGAAGCGCAGTGAGCTTCTCCTTGGGATTCCTCTGTATACATTGCCGTATCCGCTCGGCCCCCTGTGACACGGCTGCCCGTCCCTGCGTGCGGACCGTGCTTCGGCCTCCCGGATTCTCGTTGGTCCCGGCCCTTCGCTCCTCCCGCTCCGCAGCCGCTCGCGCCGCCTTGTTCCCGGGACTCGTCGCTAGTATGGCCGAGTCTGACTCCTTCGGATCGTGCATCTCCAGTCTTGACTCCTGTCCTTCCCTTCACGGTCCCGGCGGCGACCCGCCGGGACGACCCGAAGGCCTCCCAGGTCCCAACCTCTGTCGTACATGCGTGCCTGGGTTCTTCGACGCCGCGGAGCCCTCCCGGCCCTAGCTAGAACGGACCGCGAGGTGTTGCCTTCGACTAATGAGACGGTCTCGGCACTCCGAATGATGAAGATTTCGACGCTCCATAGCCCTGCCCACATGCGCCCCTGCCGACGCTTCGCCCGTCCCCTCACGGGAACGACCGCACGGCTCGGGGAGCGCTATGGATCAGCTCATCCTTTACCGCAGAGGACTTTCACCTCCTGACATTGGCCAGTTAGCCTGGCGCACCTCATAGCATCCTCCTATCCAGGGCTTGCCCTGGCGCAAGCGATTCTAAATTCAGCCCTTTTGGGGGTTTTTGCCACAGCAGAGCCGGGAATGAGGGACCAATTTCTGGGGACTTGACTTTTCGGACACCGCTTTCAAACATAAAGTGTGGCCTCCGTTCCCGTCCTTGAGTCTCTCCTCGACAGATTCCGCCAGATCGCCTCCGCCTTGCCTGCTCCCCGGACCGGCGCCAACCAGCGCTACAGCCTCGCCGACGCTGCCTCCTGTGCTCTCGCCACCTTCTTCCTCCAGTCTCCCTCTTTCCTCGACTTCCAGCGCCGTATGCAGAAAAAGGACGCTCGCTCCCATTGCCAATCCCTGTTCGGTGTCGGGAAAATTCCCTGTGACAACCACATCCGAAACCTCCTGGATGGCCACGACCCCGACCACTTCGCCCCCCTGTTTGCCGCCTGCCTGCAAACCGCCCACGACCACGCTGCCCTGGATCCCTTCCTGCGCCTCGACGGGCGCGTGGCCATCGCTCTTGACGGCATTCCATTGCAGTGTTCGAATGCCATCCACTGCGACCAGTGTTCGACCCGCCATGTCGGCCCACACAAAACCGAGCAGTCCTTCCACAGCATGCTCGCCGCGACCGTCGTCGCCGACGGCCACAACCGCGCCCTGCCCCTGCTGCCCCACTGCGTCCAGCCCCAGCACAACCCCCACGACAACCGCACCCACGCAGAACGCCAGCAGGACTGCGAACGCCACGCCGCCAAGCGCTGGTTGCCCGCCCACAGCGACCAACTGCGCCCCTTCCGGCCCGTTTTCCTCGGCGACGACCTGTACTGCTGCCAGCCCCTCTGCCAACTCGTCCGCCACCTCGAAGCCGACTTCCTCTTCATCTGCAAGCCCAGCTCGCACAAGCGCTTATACGAACTGATCCACGACGACTTCACCCACTCCAGCGGCTGGATCCGCACCCGCAACCACAAACGCCAAGTCGAGCAGCACCGCTATCGCTGGGTGCACGGCCTGCCGCTCCGCGACAGCGACGATGCGCTGCTCGGGACCTGGATCGAGTTCCAGATCCAGCGCCACGGCGAGCGCACCTACTCCAACACCTTCTGCACCAGCCTGGAGGTCACCGCCGAGAACGTGGCGGCAATTGCACGGCTCGGCAGAGCGCGCTGGAAGGTCGAGAACGAGGGGTTCAATTGTCTGGCGCGCCATGGCTACAACAGCAAGCGGAACTTCGGGCACGGCCGCCACGGCTTGGCCAATCTGCTCGCCACGCTGAACCTCTTTGCCTGCGCACTGCACACGCTGCTGGACTGCCTGCGGGGCTTGTGGCGGCAATGCCGCGACGAGGCCGGCCCGCGTCGCACCTGCTTCGAGGACCTGCGCTCCTTGACGAAGCGGTTCTGGTTCCCGCACTGGACGAGCTTGCGCACCACGATGCTGGGCGCAGGCGAGTCGCGGGCCGGCCCCTCGCCCGCACCCTCATGAGATTGCTGCCCCAGCCAGCGGCGAGCACCGGGCCCGTCGGGGAGCCCGCAGCAGGGCTCTGCCGCGTGGGCCTCGGAACGGCTGGAGAGGCGCTCGGAGCCGCTCCCGGATGCGCCACTTGCTACCGCCGATGCCCCGCTGGCGCTCTCGCAATCTCTCTGCGACGCCCCCGAACGCCCGGCGAGATGCCAACAGCCCACCTATATCTCGGATCTTGAGAATTGCTGGTTTCTGGGCGCTTGACTTTGGGGCCGCTCCTTTGAACGATAGGATGTGGCTCCGACTCTCAACACCCTCACCCTCGATTCCCTCCTGAGCAGCTTCCGCGCCGCCGCCTCCGCCCTCCCCGATCCGCGGCCCGGCTCCAACAAGCGCTACTCCCTCACCGACGCCGCCTCCTGTGCACTCGCTCCCTTCTTCCTGCAGGATCCCTCCTTCCTCGCCTTCCAGCGCCGCATGCAGGACGAGGAGGCCCGCTCCAACTGCCAGTCCCTGTTCGGCATCGAGCGCATCCCGACCGACAACTGCATCCGCAACCTGCTCGACGGCTGCCCCGCCGATGCCTGCAACCCGCTCTTCCCCGCCTGCCTCGACACCCTCGCCGAGCACGGTGCCCTCGCCCCCTTCCAGCGCCTCGACCAGCGCCTCCTCATCGCCCTCGATGGCATCGAGTTCCACAACTCCTACAAAATCCATTGCGACCGCTGCTGCACCCGCCACGTCGGCCAGGCCAAGACCCCGCAGTACTTCCACTCCCTAGTCTGCCCGGCCGTCGTCGCCGACGGCCACAACCGCGTCATGCCCCTCATGCCCGCATTCATCGGCCCCCGCTCCGACCCCGCCGCCGGCGACCCCGACCTGTCCGGCCAACGCCAGAAACAGGACTGCGAGCGCAACGCCGCCAAGCGCTGGATCTCCAATCATGTCAGCAACTTAGCCGCCTACAACCCGGTCCTCCTCGGCGCCGACATCTACTGCTGCCACCCCCTTTGCCAGCTCGTCCTCGACCACGGCGCAGACTTCCTCTTCGTCTGCCAGCCCGCCTCCCACAAGTGCCTGCAGAACTTCCTGCACGAGTCCCTGTATCACGCCACCGGCTGGCTGCGCGTGCGCAACGCCCGTAACCACATCGCAGGCCACCGCTACCGCTGGCAAACCGGCGTGCCCGTGCGCGACGGCGCCGACGCCGTCACCGGCACCTGGATCGAATTCACCATCCGTCGCAAGGCGCGGGACGGCACGGGCTGGAAGCAGACCTACTCCAACACGTTCTGCACCAGCCTGGAAGTGACCGCCGCCAACGTCGCCGCCATCGCCGGCGCCGGAAGAGCACGCTGGAAGATCGAGAACGAGACCTTCAACTGCCTCGCGCGCCAGGGCTACCATCTCAAGCACAACTTCGGGCACGGCCAGGCCGGCCTGGCCAACCTGCTGGCGGCGATCAACCTGCTCGCCTTCGCCTTCCACTCCGTGCTCGACTGCCGGCGCGGCCTGTGGCGCCAGGCCCGGACGCGGCTCGTCACGCGACGCGACTTCTTCCGCGACTTGCAGACCCTGACAAAGTACTTCTATTTCCCGCACTGGACCGCGCTGCTTGAGATACTGCTCAAGAAACGGTCGCCGCCCGCCCTGTCCCGTGGGCCTACCCGCGCATGACGTCCCGACCGCCCACCAGCCCCGCCGCACCAGCCCCTGCGGGCCGCAGTGCGGCCCTGCGGCACCAGACTCCCGGCCCACCCGCCAGAGCACTGCCCCGTCACCACAGCGCGACGCTGGCACAGCCCGCCACACTGCGATTGGCGCTTCGAAAACCGGCGCCCACGCCCATCATGCCCACTGGATCTGCCACTTTGAGAATCGCTGCCATTTGGGAAATCTCCTTTGACTTCACTGCGGATTCCGCTGATGGCGATTACTGATTCCGATTGATGTCGATCAGGTTCGGAGCGAAGCGACGCTGAGCGGAATCGTCGCGTTGATGTATGAGGAGGGTCACGTTCGCTTCAGCATGCATCACCACACCCAACTCTGGAAGCAACTGGACGGGGAAAACCCTGGCAAAGGCTATGGAGTGCTTGTCACTAACACTTGGTCCTGGTATGACCGATGGGTGGACGAAGTCCGGAGGCACTGCGCAGCAAACAAAGGACTGTACGCCGTCGAGGCCTAGGAAGCCACAGAGCCATGAACTGACACAACAATCTCATGGACCTCGACCACGCCTATGACCAGCACGCGAATACCTTGAACAGCTCCGCCGTTGCGCCGTACCGCGATTTTGAATGAGCCGGCCACGTGCTAGTGGAGGCACTATTGGCCACCTCGGCCGCGATACCGTTGCGGCATCCGCGGCCCGCATCGGAGACAGCATCGACCGGGATCTGGAAACAGGGGGAGGATGGCTTCGAGCCACGCACGGGGCGCGACGGTGCGAACCGGTTTTCCGATAGCGACGGCCGGGCGCCATCCGGATCGCGAATCGCCATTGTCACGCCCCGCGCCATGGCTTATTGTGACTACAATAGTTCTTTCTCGGGAGGTCCTCATGCTCAAGGTTCAGTTGCGCGACGCTAAGGCTCAGCTGTCGGCGCTGGTGGAGGGGGCGGCGCACGGAGAGGCGGCCGTCATCACCCGCCATGGCAAACCCCGGGCCGTCATCCTTGGGGTCGATGAGTGGAATCGCCTCCGCCGTGTACCGTCCTTCGGTCGGTTGCTGCTTTCCTCTCCGTTGGAAGACGGCGACCTGCCGCCGCGCGACATGAGCCCGTCAAGGGATGTCGCGCTCTAGGAGCGGTGCTTGTATCTGGTCGACACTAATGTGCTGTCGGTCGGCGCTCCTGGCCGACCCAGGCGATCCGCAGCGTTGATTGACTGGATGGACACGCATTCAAACGAGCTTTTCTTGTCGGCGGTCACCGTGGCCGAGATTTCCAGTGGGATCGCCAAGCTGAAACGGACCGGATCCGCATCCAAGGCCGACGCTCTCGGGGATTGGCTCGAGTTCGTACTCCATCTCTACGGGGAGCGAGTGCTGCCGTTCGATACTTCAGCGGCGCGGTTGGCGGGGGAACTGACTGATCGGGCGCACGCGGCCGGTCATTCGCCCGGCTTTCCCGATGTCGCTATCGCGGCCACGGCCGGGAGCCGCGGCCTCACGATCCTGACACGCAATCTGCGCCACTTCACGCCGCTCGGCATCCCGGCGATTGACCCCTTCAAGGCGCTGCCCTGACCCTGACCGGGCGCGGGGCTTTGGAGCAGAGGTCTCAAAATCGCACGCTGATGAAGGGCGAGAACGAATGTCGATCCGGGTATGGTTGGTATTCAAAGCTCTTCGCCAAGCACCTGATACGGGGAGAAGGCCATGGAAGAAAACCCTCGGCCAGCCTTCACGCGCGGCTCCACATGGCACCATGTGGCTATTACGTTAACGGTCCTCCTTATGCTCACGAACGTTGGTCCCGTGAGCGTGGGGAGAGACGATGTCGCTTTCGGTTGGGCGGGGACTTAACTCGACTTCGCCATTTGGCGATATTCCGGAGCCACAAGTGCTTGAACAACAGGGTGATACAGTTCTAGTGGGGCCGCGTATGTCACTACAGAATTCGCCCTCAGCCACTCACGAGCGTGCCGTCCGAGTGTGCACGCGTGGCGGGCCCGGCTCCGGCTGCCTGGCCAGGGCGGCCGCTTCGGCGTCCTGGGGGCTATCCTGTCGGCACAGGATGCGCTGCCCGGCCTTCGTGCAATGCGTGGTCGTGAGGCGCACCCAGTTGGCGAGCTTGTGGCGGATCACGGTGAACAGCGCGAAATCCCTCAAGGACCTTGCGGCATTGCCGGGCAACTTGCTGGATGCGCTGCAGGGCGACCGCGCCAGCCAACCCAGCATACGGATCAATGAGCACTGGCGGATATGTTTCCGTTAGGAAAACGAAGGGCCATGCGATGTGGAAATCGTAGATTATCACCGAGGAGGTTTAGACCCAGACTTCCTTACATCGGCCGAGATGGCCAGACAGCGTAGGTCAGCCTAAGTTCCTACGGTTCATAGAGTTTTAGTCGTTTCCGAAGTGCCAATTGGGGTTGCGCCGGACCCGCTTTGACTGTTATAATATGTCCATGGAAAGCCCGAGCGAGGCCCTGCCGCGACCCACCGGACTGCCCGCGGCCCTGTCCCTGCAGCCGCCGGAGGCGACCGCTGTCAACGCGCAGCTGAGCTTCCTGGAGGACAGCGGCCAGGTGTATTGGTTCCTGTACCTGCAAGTGTGCGACTGCTACCTGCAAGGCGATCGCCCGGCGCGCGCGCGCTGCCTGGCGCGCTTCCTGACGTGGGGCGTGGCAACAGCGGCGGAATTGGCGCAGGCGCTCGGGATCAGCGCGCGCACGGTGACGCGCGCGCGGCTGCGGATGCAGCGGGAGGGGGAGTCAAGCTTCGGGCGTCCGCGCCAGCCGCGGCGGCGGCACGGGATCGAGGACCCGGCGGTGCTGGTGCGGGCGGCGGAGCTGCTGCAAGGGGGCGCGAGCTTGCGTGGCGTGGCGCGGGAGTTGGAGCTGTGCTTCGAGACGCTGCGCCAGTACAAGCGCGAGGGCTTGCTGCCGGGGATCGCGGCGCAGCGCGAGAGCGGGCGGGCAGTGGTCGCCGAAGCGGCCGCGGGAGCGGGCCTCTCCGAGCCAGCCGGGAACTTGGCGGCAGACGTTCCCGAGGCTGCTGGCGCGGGTCTGGAATCCGGCGGGGCGCGCGGCGCGAGCGGCGCGGGAATTCCCGCCGAGCCGGCCGCGGGCAGCCCGCCCGGCAGCGTGGACAAGGCCGGCCGCAACCGGCGCGACGCAGCCGCTGCGATGGGCCGGGCGGCGCGGGACGTTGGCGGGCGCGTCGCGGCCAGCCTCGGCCTGCTGGCCGAGCGGCTGCCAAGCTTCGAAGCCACCGCGACCGTTGCCAACGGCGGCGTGCTGACGGCCGTCCCGGCGCTGTTGCAGGCCGGCCTGCTGCGCCATGCCAGCCTGCTGCACATGCCGCCCGGCTTCTACGGCCTGCGCTCCGTGCTGCTGCTGCTGGCCTTCATGTTCCTGGCGCGCGTGCGCAACGCCGAGCGCCTGCGCTACGAGCAGCCCTGAAGTGGCCCCGTTTTCGTGGACAGCTGAGATAGCGTGATAGGCAGTTGATTGCTTGCAGAGAGGGCAGGGGGTAAGGAGGTCCCGGACAATGAGCAAACATGCCTATGTGAAGGCCTACCCGAAGGAGTTTCGGGACAAGGTGGTGAAGCTGGTGCAGGTCGGTGATCGCAGCACCCGGGAGGTGGCCGAGGAATTCGGGATCTCCGCGGATTCGGTGCGGCGCTGGATGCAACAGGCCGAGCGCGATCAGGGCAGTCGGCAGGACGGCCTGCGCAGTGCGGAGCGGGAGGAACTGGTGCGCCTGCGGCGGGAGAACCGGCGGCTGAAGATGGAGCGCGAGATCCTGTCAAAAGCAGCCACCTGGTTCGCTCGGGAGACCGATTCGATCCCGTAAGGGTGTTCGGATTCGTCAGAGCGCACCAGGGGCAGTATCCGATTGCCTGCATGTGCCGTGTGCTGGGGGTCTCCACCAGCGGGTACTACGCATGGCGGCAGCGGACGCCGAGCCGGCGGGCGCAAGAGCGCGAGGCGTTGAGCCGGCGGATCGCGGCGATCCACGTGGAATCGCGGCAGACCTACGGGGCGCGGCGGGTGCACGCGGAGCTGAAGGCGGAGGGCGTGAGCGTGTCGCGGCCGCGGGTGGCGCGGCTGATGCGGGCGCTGGGGCTGGAGGGCGTGACGCGGAGGAAGCGGCGCTGCACGACGCGCAGGGAGCGGGAAGCGGCGGTGGCGCCGGACCGGGTCCAGCGGCGTTTCGAGGCGTCCGAGCCGAACCGGCTGTGGGTGGCTGACATCACGTATGTGCCGACCCTGGAAGGGTTTGTGTACCTGGCGACGGTGCTGGACGTGTTCAGCCGCAAGGTGGTGGGCTGGGCGCTGGGCGCGCGGCAGACCGTCGAGCTGGTGCAGGCGGCGCTGGAGATGGCGCTCCAGATGCGGGCGGCGCAGGGCGTGGTGTTCCATTCCGACCGCGGGAGCCAGTACACGGCGCTGGCGTTCAGCCGGCGCTGCGCCGAGGCCGGCATCGAGCGTTCAATGGGGGCGGCCGGGAACTGTTACGACAATGCCATGGCGGAGAGCCTGTTCGCGACGCTGGAATGCGAGTTGCTGCAACGCGTTCCGTTCGCGACCCGCGAGCAGGCGACCACGGAGATCTTCGTGTTTGTGGAAGGCTTCTACAATCGCAAGCGCCGTCATTCGGCGCTGGGCTATCGCTCCCCGGTGGAGTTCGAGCAGGCCTGGCACGCGCAGCAGGCGGGGGTCTGAGCGCGGGCCGATAGGGGCGCGACGGGCCCTGACACTGGTAACGTTACCATGCACCGCGGGGCCTGTTGCCTGGCGCCCGGTCCCGCGGCGGCCCGCGCCCGGCCCGCTCAGTCCCGCCCGAAGCCCAGCGGGGGCTCGACGGCTTGCAGGGCGTCGAGGTCCAGCTCTGTGATCGCCTCCAGCTTCGCCCCCAGCGCGCTCCCGTACAGGCTCTCCGGCAGCTTCTCCAGCCACTCCCCGTAGTGCTCCTGGAGCTGCACCAAGCTCTGCACCGCGTCGCGCCAGCGTTGCGGATTCGAGCGCCGCTCCTGCGGACGGCGATAGCGGACCGGCCGCGCCCCCTCCCGGCGCCGGGCGCGCTAGCGCCGCTGTTTCTCTGCGTTCGTCAAGGCCATGCCATTGCCCTCCGGCTGCTCGCGTGGTGGCGGGCTCTCCGCCCCTGGTAACGTTACCATGATCCATGCAACCGCACCGGTCGCAACGGGCGTGCCTGCCAGCCATCCCGCAGGAGCTGTTGTGTCCGGCATGGCCAGTCCGCTCCCGTGCCGACACGGGAGGCGCGAGAGGGCGGCACGATCCGCAGCCAAGTCAAAACAAAAGATGCCGGAAATGTGCTGGGGGGCGCGCCCCCCAGCACCCCCTCCCGGGGCCTCCTCACCCCTTTCCACTGCCTCTCTTGGAGAGGGGGGGAGGGGCGCTCCCCTCCCCCTGCTACCCCCTCCCCCCTTGACATCTCAAGCCCCCTGCACCATCATGGTGCCGCCCCTCTGGAGTTGCTGCAGCTGCCGCACACTCAACTGTCCACCACTCCCTAGCCACCTCACCCGGCGAATGGGGCGCCCTGCTGGGCCTGGACCGCTGCCCCGAGGCGCGCACCTTGCGGCGCAAGCTGGACCAGTTGGCCGCCGACCCCGAGGCGCTGCACGCCTGGCGCGCGGCCCTGGCCGGGCAGTGGGCCGCGGACGATCCCGCCACCGCCGCCACGCTGTTCGTCGATGGCCATGTCAAGCTCTACAGCGGCAAGGCCAACCTGCCCAAGCACTTCGTCGCGCGCCAGAAACTGCAGCTGCCGGCCGCGGCCGGCTACTGGCTCAACGCGCTCGGCGGCGCGCCCCTGCTGTGCATCCACAAGCAGGTCGATCCGAAAATGGTGGCCGAGATCCGCCACGGCATCGTGCCGCAACTGGAGGCGCTCGGCCTGCTGGCGCCCGCCGCGGGCGCGGCGGCGGAGCCTCACCTGACGCTGGTGTTCGACCGCGAAGGCTGGAGCCCGCAGCTGTTCCGCTGGCTGGCCGCCAAGGGCATTGCCTGCATCACCTGGCGCAAGGGCGCGCAGACGGAGCGCTGGCCCGACAGCGAGTTCCGCCCGGAGCGCGTCACCGTGCGCTCGCCCTTGGGCGCGGCGATGCTCGAGGCGCAGGTCGCCGAGCGCAAGGCGCCCCTGCTGCCGGGCTGCGAGGCGCGCGAGGTGCGCTTCTGGATCGACCGGCGCCTGCAGCCGCCGGGCAAGAGCGGCCAGCCGCGCGAGCCCGTGCCCGCCGCCGGCCAGCGCCAACCGTCGGTCATCACCACGCACCCGAGCCTGTCGGCGGCGCAGGTCGCCGGGCTCATGCGCTCGCGCTGGGCCCAGGAGAACGTCTTCAAGTACCTCAAGGAGGAGTTCGGCCTGGATGCGCTGCCGCAGCGCGGGCTGCTGCCCGTCGAGCCGCACACGCGGGTGGTCAACCCCGCCTGGCGGCTGATCCGCAAGGCCCTCGACAAGCTCCGCAACAAGGTCGGCAACCTGCGCCGCAAGCTGGCCCGCGAAAAGGCCCGGCCCAGTGCCGGGCACGCCGACAAGCTCCGCGCACTGCACTCCGAGATCGACGCGACCGACCGCTGCATCGAGGGCCTGGAGCATGCGGCCCGGCACGCCGACGAGCACGTGCCGGCGGGCGAGCTGTCGCCGGAGGAGCGCCTCATGGCCCTGCCCGAGCCGCTGCGCAACCTGCTCGACTCCCTGCGCATGATCGCCTACCGGGCCGAAACCGCGATGGCCGTCGCGGTCGCCCCCGAACTCGGCAAGCCCGAAAACGCCCGCGCGCTGCTGCAGGCGCTGTTCCGCAGCGACGCCAACCTGGTCCCCGATATCCGTGCCGGCACGCTCACTGTGCAGCTGCTGCATCTGGCGAGCCGCTCCCAGGACGCCGCCCTAGGCCCGCTGCTCCGCGAACTCAATCAAACGCGCACCGCGTTTCCCGGCACCTCGCTGCGACTCGTCTACGAACTCCTGCCCGACGACCATCCTACGAACGCTGCTCCCCGCCCGGAGCTCGCTGTCTAGCCGGAAAACCGCGACACCTCATTCTGGTCAGATGTCAGGAAGTCTGAGACCATGAACGGGAGGAACGGCATGAGGCCGGTGCATCCGGGAGAGCTATTGCGCGACGAACTTGAGGCGCTCGGCCTGTCCGCGAAGGCGCTGTCGAAGGCGCTCGATGTGCCGGTGAACCGCATCACGGCGATCCTGCACGGTCAGCGGGGCGTTACCGCCAACACGGCGTTGCGCCCAGCGCGCTATTTTAGGGCCGTCACAACATCCGACACCCGGACACACTCATGCAGATGACCGCGATTGCGCAAGGTAGGGTCGGGAAGCGGCCTAGGTGTCGGGATTTGGCCCTGCGATTACTACCAACAGGCTTGTTAGTAAACGAGAGTCTTTCCAAATGTTAGCATTAGACGCACAACTCGCTTATTTCAAGGAGCGTCAGGTAGAACTTGCGCGGGAGCATCACGGCAAGTTCGTGTTGATACATGATGCGTCGGTAGAAGGCTTCTATGAATCAGATTTGGAAGCCTATAGCACTGCTAAGAGAGACTACCAGGCAGGCTCTTTTCTGATCCGGCAGTGCCTCAATCCCTCAGAAGAAACAGTCCATGTGTTTCATTCGCGGGTAACGATATAGAGGAGTCCCTTTTTTGCACCCAACACTCCTACGTTGGCGTTCACGAAACAATTTGATGAAAGAGTTAACGTTCTCAAATGCGAAGTCTGGATGCCTCTTCGGCAGGATCTGTGGGTTAGAAACTAGTCTCTCTCTTGCAGCAGCGTAGCTGTTGCGCCTGTGGTGGGGGAGCCAGAGCTTCCGAGCTTGTAGGAATAGGGGGAGGGCTCCAGGCTCCACGAGAAAGGGGCTACGTCGATGGAGTTGCGCACGATCTTGAACAGGGTCTACAAGCTGCCCGGTTTCGTGTACGGGCGGATCCAGCTGATCGAGGGCAAGAGCGAGAGCGAGGGTGCGCGGCTGGAGGTCGAGGTGCGTGCCCGGGCCAACGCTCGCACCCTGTGCTCGGGCTGCGGGCAGCCGGCCCCGGGCTACGACCGGCTGCAGCCGCGCCGCTTCCAGTTTGCGCCGGTGCTGGGCCTGCCGACGTTCTTCGTCTAGGCGATGCGGCGGGTGAACTGCCCGCGCTGTGGCAAGGTGCAGGTCGAGAAGGTGCCATGGACGGAGGGCAAGCAGCAGTCGACCGAGGCCTGCGCCTGGTTCCTGGCGAGCTGGGCGAAGCGGTTGTCGTGGAAGCAGACGGCGACGATCTTCCGCACTTCCTGGGACCGGGTCTAGCGCTCGGTGGAGATGGCGGTGGAGTGGGGCCGGGCGCGGGTGCGGCTGGACGGGGTGGCGACGATCGGCGTGGACGAGATCGCGTGGCAGAGCGGGCATCGCTACTGGACCCTTGTATAGCAGTTGGCTGCGGGCTGCCGGCGGCTGCTGTGGGTGGGGCGGGAGCGCAAGATCGAGACGCTGGAGGGGTTCTTCGAGTGGTTCGGCAAGGAACGCTCCCAGCGGTTGCGGGGGGTCTGCTCGGACATGTGGAAGGCGTACCTGCGCGTGGTGGCGGAGCAGGCGAGCAACGCGGTGCACGTGCTGGACCGCTTGCACAGCATGCAGAAGCTGAGCAAGGCGATCGACCAGGTGCGGGCAGCGGAAGCGAAGCAGTTGCAGGCGCAGAGCAAGGAGCCGGTGCTGAAGGGTTCGCGGTGGCTGCTGCTGAAACGGCCCGAGCGGCTGCCGGAGAAGCAGGAGCCGAAACTGGCGGAACTGGTGAAGCTGCACCTGCGCACGCTGCGGGCGTACCTGCTCAAGGAGGACTTGCAGCAGTTCTGGGACAGTCGCTCGCCGACCCAGGCGCGGAGGTTTCTTAACCGCTGGTGCCGGCGCGCGAGGCGCTCGAGACTGGCACCGAGGCAGAAGGTCGCGAAGATGCTGAGGAAGCACAGGCCGCTGGTACGGAACTGCTTCCGAACCGGCCGGGTCCATTCGTCAGGTGCGCTGGAAGGCCTGCACAACAAAGCGAAACTGGCCATGAGAAAAGCGTACGGATTCCGATCCTACAAGACCTACGAACTTACTTTGTATCATGTACTTGAAAATCTTCCTGAAAACGATCTTGCCCACAGATTCTGCTGAAGAACCGTCTGTATTAGTGAGGCCTATCACCTAGGTTCAGGCGATCCCCAGCCAGTAGTCACCGAGTTTAGAGCCATTTGGGACACGGGCTCTTCCGGGTCAGTAATAACCCAGCGAGTGATATCGGTGCTAAACCTTCAACCCATCGATAAGCAGAGTGTTCATACGGTGAACGGCAGGCGAGAGACCAACGTTTACTTGGTGAACATCTACCTTCCAAATAGGGTGATATTTCCAGGGATACGCGTCTTTGACGGTGACATATTTGGCGCTTCCATCCTGATCGGAATGGACGTAATCGGGAGCGGCGACTTTGCGATCACACATTCAGATAGCAAGACCTGTATGAGCTTTCAGATACCGTCCAATCGAAAGATTGACTTTGTCGGAGATAGCAAAGCGATGAGATAAATGCAGAACGTTAGATCTGCAAGGACCAAGTCGAGGCGGAATCGCAAAACGAAGTAGGCACTTTTTTGATCCGGTAGTGCCTCAATCCTACAGCTTCAGGCTGCCTCTTCCTCGACAGCGAGGATTTCCCGCTTGACATAAGACCGGAACGCTTCGACGTCTGTAAAGTAGCGGTATCCTGCGCGGTTCGCCGCAGCCTCGGTTTCCTCGGGCTCATCGACCAGCAGCGCGACCGGCACACTCAACCTTTCCTGCAGGCCGTCCGGCCAAGCGAGGTCGAGGACCCCATAGGGCTCGCCTGATTCCAAATCCGCAAGCTCGAACAGGAACTCGCCCTCCGGCAAGCCCCGTCGCACGACCCACTCATTGACCTCGATCAGCAGGTCTTCCTCGCTCTCCTGCGCGATTCCGCCAGGGATGGGAGCGATATGGCGTTCGCCGACGGGCATCTCAGCCCGCTGTTCGGGCACGTCACCACGACGTAACGTGTCGAGGAATTCGTTGGCTGCCGCGGCAAGCAACTCGCGTCGTGCCGCTAGGAAATCGTCATAGCAGTCGATGCGCCACAACTCGGGGTCAGTCGGAATCCAATGCGAGGCGAGCAATCCAGGATCTTTCTCGGCATAGGCTGCAAGATAGACTGCGGGAGCCTTATCAGAGACCTTGAGAATGGTGTCTTTAGTTAGGAAGGTGAAGTTAGCGAGCGCATTGACGCTCGAACGCTCGTACCCCTTCTTGTAGAGTAACGCCTTCGGAAAAATATGATGCAGTTCCAACTTGCTCATATTGCCGAGAAGGTGACCCTTGAGTTCAATACCTGTTTCCCAGTCGCGTGCTTGCCACACACGCGTAAGCATGTATAGAAGCGGAAAAAAGCGGGCGCTACGGCTCCACCCGAGGAAGTCGTCTGGATGAAGGCGCAAATCGCCGCGGTTCTGACGAAGCCGCTCGATCAACCGGCCGAGCCCGCCCTGGGTGTCCTCGATCAGGCCGAGGTCCTGGTTCAGCACGGATTCCGTCGAGCCGGCGTACCGGCCCACAGGAAGCTGTGGACATACCAATAGAGCAGCGTATCGCGTTCAGCCGGATCGGCAATGGCACCACCCTGTTGCTTCAGGTAGCGCGTCATCAGCGGTAGCGCGTAGTGGCCCCCGAGAACGCGGTCGTGGTCTAGACCAAGCCGCGAGCCAATCAGATTCAGCAGCACGTCGATATGTTTCGCCGTTGCATTAAGCCCGTTACGGAACGCAGCATTATCGACACCATCGAGCGCGGTGAACAACGCTTCTCCCGTTAGCGTGGTGGTGACGCTGCGAAGCAGCAGTTCGAGCCGGAAGTGGTAGCCGGCTTTCGCCCAGCGCTTCAAGTGACCGTTCATATGTTCACGCGCCTCGGGCCAGCCAGCGCATATCTTGGCCAATGCGAGGTCGCCCTTTGACAACTTCGTACCGCCGCTGTTGACCCGGTTGAAGATATCGACAACGACGTCAATCGTCTTGTCTTCACCCGTCACTTCCTCGATATGCAGGTCGATCTCCTTGATACCGTCGACGCGATTGACGCGGGCCAAGAACTCGCCTAAGCGATCCTGATAAACAGGCTCAGAGATGAATCTCTGGACCACGGTGCCAGCGCCTTTCTGTAGCAAGTCGGGCACATCAATCCAAAGCGGGTCATCACGCATCTTGAACGGCTGGTAGAAGGCGAATGTTTCGTCGCCAAGGTGGAAGCGGAGATCAGTGAAGGCACGCTCACTGCCTTCGAAGAAACTGGGTGCCTTGCCGCGTACAAGGCGATAAAGCGAGGTGATACGCTGCTGGCCATCAAGCAGAAGTTGTAACTGCCCAGCTCCCCCATCGGCATTCATTTGCACTCATGAGGTTAGTGCTCGGTCCTAGGGGCATGGCGCGGGGCGAGGCGAGCGGACGATTGGCACACAGGGTGGCAGGGATGCTTGCTGGCGGCCCGCAGCGACGGTCGAGCTGCGCTTGACACCGGCCTGTCAGTACAGTTAAGAATTAAAATGTTCTAGAGGGCCGGTGCGGCCAGCATGCCTGTGTGCGGTCGGGACCGGTGCAAGGAGGCGTTCGCCTCGCCGGCGGTGTGGCCAGGCGCAGACGGAACGAGGCGGGGGATGTCCCAGACAGAGCAGCGACAGGCTGGCGGTGCCGCGAAGCGGCTCGACGAGCCGACACGGGCGGACGGAGACAAGCGCCTCGCGGAACTGCGGGCAGAGAACGCGAAGCTGCAAGCGGGCAACGCCGAGTTGCGGCAACGCTTGGAGGAGCTGGAGCGCCGCCTGGGCCTCGACAGCAACAACAGCAGCAAGCCGCCGGCCCCGCAGCGGACGCGGAGCTAGCGGGGCCGGTCCGGGAAGCGGTCGGGCGGGCAGCCGGGGCACAAGGGCGAGACGCTACGCCAGACGGCCACGCCGGACCGGATCGAGGGGCACCGGCCAGCGCGCTGCTACGGCTGCGGCGCGCCGCTGGCGGCCGCCGACGCGCTGGGCGAGCCGATCCGTCGGCAGGTGTTGGACCGGCCGGAAGCGCGGCCCTTGGAATTGACCGAGCACCGTGCCCAAGCCTGCCAGTGCGGGGCCTGCGGCCAGGTCACGCGGGCCGCGTTCCCGGAGGGAGTGAACGCGCCGGTGCAGTACGGTCCGCGGATCGCCGCCACGGCGGTCTCTCTGCAGAACGCGCATTGCCTGCCCGAGGAGCGGCTGGCGGAAGTGCTGCAGGATCTGTTGGGGGTGCGATTTGCGCCGCGACGCTGGCGGGGATTCGCCGCGCGGGTGCGCGACTTGATCGCGAGCGCGGCGGGGGAGAAGCATCTCGACGAGCCGGGGTTCCGGATCGGCGGTCGGACGCAATGGCTGCACGTGCTGTGCACGCCGTGGCTGACGTTCTATCGCACGAGCGCGGGGCGGGGCAGCCTGCTGGCGGGTCTTGTCGGCTGCCTGGTACATGACCACTGGGGGCCGTATTGCACGCTGGGCGGCGTGCTGCACGGGATGTGCAACGCGCATCATCTGCCGGAGTTGCAAGCGCTGGTGGATATCGAGCGCAGGACTGGGCGCGGCGGATGCAGCAACTGCTGCGGCGGGCGCATCGGGCCGTGCGGAGCGCCCGCGAGCGAGGCATCCCGCTGCCGCGGTCGCTGGTGGAGCGGATCGCGCGGCGCTACGACCGGCTGGTGCAGGAGGCGCTGGCCTAGCACGAGGCGCAGCCGCCGCTGCGGGTGCCGAAGCCGGGGCGGCGGGGACGCAAGAAGCGTCGTCCCGGGCACAATCTGGCCCTGCGGCTGCGGGACCGCAAGGAGTCGGTGCTGCGCTTCGTGAGCGACTTGGCGGTGCCGTTCACGAACAACCTGGCCGAGCAGGACCTGCGGATGATGAAGCTGCGCATGAAGATCTCGGGCGGATTCCGGTCCGAGCAGGGTGCGCGGGACTTCGCCACGTTGCGCAGCGTGCTGTCAACCGCGCGGAAGCAGGGCCGGAACCGCATCGAGGCCTTGCTGCGAGGGCCGGACGCCCTACTTTCCGAACTGCAATTCTAACCGCAGGCGGCGCGAGCCAAGTGGCCGCGAACCCACGGCACACGGCCGGAACCATCTGCGCCCTTGGAACGACCATCTGTGAGTGTCGCTCAGCACCCCGCCATGGAGGCGGAGCAACAAACGTCTGGGTGAATGCCGAATGGACGACCTTTTATGTTGGAGAGGTGCCGGAGAGAGGGATGGCCGCCACTACCTCGGACCCTCTCTCCCTAGGGCCGCAGGTGGCGCAAGCCACCGTTGCGGCAGGTAGCAGATCCCTCCCCGCCTCAGCGCGGGGAGGCCCCCGGTGGGGCCTGGCCAGGCCCCACCGGGGGCGACGGGCCGGACCGTTTCGACCTCGGGCTCACAGCCCCGTTGCCCAGCTTGGTCGGCCCGTCGCAGCAATTCCTGCGCACCCTGAACGGAAGCGTGGGTGAAGCCCCGCATCGCAAAAGGATAGGAACGCAGGAATGACCCAACTCAACTCCATTGTCGTTGCCGGCATCGACGTCGGCAAGTCCAAGCTCGACGCCCACATCCTCGAGGGCAGCCTCGAGCGCCCGTTCCACAACGACAAGTGCGGCCGCCGCGCCCTGCGCAACTGGCTGCTCAAGCACGGCGTCACCCGCGCCGTTCTCGAGCCCACAGGGCGCTGGCATCGAGACCGTCCTGGGCAACCCCTTGCGCTCCCGCCGCTTCGCCGAAGCCATCGGAAAGCTCGCCAAGAACGACCGCGTCGAGGCCGCCATGCGCGCCCGTTTCGGCCTCCTCGACGGCCTGGAAGCCACCCCGCCCCAGCCGCACAACCTCCAGCTCCTCAGCGCCATGCTCGCCCTCCGCCGCAAGCTCCTCAAGCAGCTCGGCGCGCTCCGCAAGCTCGGCGCCGAACTCGACCCCGAGGCCGCCGGCTGCCCCGGCACCACGCGCGAGGCCTTCCAGGCCGACTGCGACCGCCGCAGGCGGCACTGCATCGCTGCCGACGCCGGGCTCTCCCGCCGCGACGCCAGCATCCAGTCGATCCCCGGCTGCGGTCCCGTCAACGCCGCCTGCCTCTGCGCTGCCATGCCCGCACTCGGCACCCTCGGCCGCCGCCAGGCCGCCTCCCTCTTCGGCCTCGCCCCCTTCGACCGCGACTCCGGACAGCACCGCGGCGGCCGCTCCATCCGCGGCGGCCGCGCCCAGCCTCGCCAGCTGCTCTACATGGCAGCCATGACCGCGATCCGCTGGGAACCGGCCTCCAAGGCCTGCTACGAGCGCCTCGCCGCCGACGGCAAGCCGCACAAGGTCGCCCTCGTCGCCGTCATGCGCAGGCTCGCCGGCGTGCTCGACACCCTCCTGCGCGAGAACCGCCTCTGGCAGCCCGACCCGCCCGCCCGCGAACTGGAGGCCGCCGCCTGCAACCGCTGCCGACCAGCCCCAGACCAACAGCCGGCTCTGTGGAAAAAACGCGCCTCAATCGCCCCTCGTCACCACTTTTCCCCGAAAATCCGCTTGACAAGAAACACGGAAGCTGGGCAGTTACCCAAAGAGAATATAAGAAAAGCTATCCTCTGCATTGCAATCGCTGAAAGAGTCCCTGAACACAGTAAGATCGTTTTTTCGAGCGCCGACCTGTTCCTATATTTTGTAGAGATTTCGACCACAATTACTTTGGCACTATCCATAGCACGCGATCGCCCCGGCCTGCCGGTCACTCCGTTCCGTCAGAATGCCAGGGCCATCTGCAAGCGCATCGCCCTACGCTGCTAAGAGACTCAGACTTCGGTACATCGGGCGAGGTAGCGTGATGCTTGTTCGCGGCGTAACTGCCGCGCAAATCGAGGGTTAGGAACTCTTTCCGCTGAGAGCTGTGGGCTTGACCAGCCCCAGTATCTTTTGATATACTTTGTCCAGTGCCTGCCGACGAAACCCTCCCGCAAGACGCTCGTCGGGGTAGGCCGCCGGTTGCCCAACGGCCCCCCCACGGATCCGGACGTGCGCGCTAACGCATCCGGCTCCTCGCTCCGGTATTGACGTCACCCCTTGCGGGGCTGCAGTGCCGCTCGGTTCCGGTCCAGCATCTAGCCCAATCTAGGGGCTTCCCGACTCTGTGTTCGGAGCCTGACCTTTTCTTCGCGTCTCCCGTTGCGCCCAGGCCTTCCCTCCACCAGCTCCGCCTCGTGGCAGCCCACGTCTTGTTCGCCGGCTTCCTCGGTACTCTGCCTGAGTCCGATTCCTCCCCGCCGTTCATCCTCCGATCGGCTCCTGCCTTCGCTTCGGCGACCACCGTGCTACGCACCGTGGTACCGGGGAGGCCTCTCAGGTCCCCTTGCAAGACTTACGTGCGTGCCTGGGTTCTTCGACACCGCGGAGCCCGCCAGCGCCTTCACCAACGCGGCGCTGCCGGTGTTGCCTTCGACCCTTGAGACAGTCTCGGCACTCCGAACTAAGGGCTTTTCGTTGCTCAATGCCCCCGCCCACACGCACCCCTGTCAACGCTTAACCCCCCTCCTCGCGGATGATGGCCCATGACTCGGGGTGAAAGTAGTGGTTAGCCTTTCCTTCCTGTCGGACTCTCACCGACTGTCTTGCTAAGAGTTAGCCTGACGCACCCCAAGCGCCCGCCTTGGCCCTCCAACCGGGCCACGCCCTGCCCCTCGGCGCTTGCCTGAGCCTGCTCCGCGATGACCACGACTTCGTCTACTTCCTGTGCACCCAGCCGATCGCCTCGCATGCCATCGACGACAAAGTCGGGCGCAATCTGTGTCTCGCTCGCTGCGCACTGTTTGGCCTCGCCACGCACACCGCGCTGGCGCAGGCCTTCGGTCTCAACCCGCGCACGGTGGCACGCGCCAAGGCACGCCTGCAGGAGCGCGGCGAGGGCCAGTTCGTCCCGCCGCGCAAGCCGCGGCGGCGGCACGGCATCGAGGATTCCGTGCTGCTGGCCCAGGCCGCGGAACGGTTGCAGGCCGGCCACAGCCTGTACCGCGTGGCCAAAGAGCTGGGCGTGAACTGTTCGACGCTGTGGAGCTACAGCAAAGCGGGCCAGTTGCCCGCCAGCCAGTGCCCGCCGCGGCGCTCTGCCGACGGCGCAGCCGAGTCGCCGAGCCAGGCTGCGGGACGGTGCGAGCCGCCGGTTGGGCCCGAGCCAGCGGTCGTGTCTGAGGCGAGCGTCGAGACCGAGGCCAGCACGCTCGTGCTGCCCGGCAAGGAAGAGCGCAACCGGCGCGACGCGCAGGCCCCGCTGGGCCGGGCCGCCCGCGACACCGCGGGGCGCGTGGCAGCCAGTCTGGGCGTGCTCAACGGGCAAGCGCCGCACTTCGAGCCGGCCGCGACCGTGAGCGGGGGCGGCGTGCTGAGCGCCCTGCCGGCCCTGTTGCGCCAAGGCCTGTTGCGCCACGCCGGGTTGCTGGCGCTGCCGAAAGGTTTCTACGGGCTGCCCGCGTTGCTGCTGCTGTGGGCCTTCCTGCTGCTGGCCCGGGTGGGCAACGCCGAAGGGCTGCGCTACCAGCAGCCCGGCGAGTGGGGTGCGCTGCTGGGCTTGGACCGCTGCCCCTGCCCGCGCACGCTGCGCCGCAGGACCCGCCAGTTGGCCGCCAGCCCGGGCTTGGCGGACTGGACCGGGGCCCTGGCGCGGGATTGGTGCCGGGAGGATCCCGCGGCCGTGGCCACGCTGTTCGTCGATGGCCACGTGCAGGTCTACAGCGGCCAGGGTCGGTTGCCGAAACATTTCGTGACGCGCCAGCGGCTGGCCTTGCCGGCGGCGGTGGGCGACTGGGTGCAGGCCTTGGGCGGGGCGCCGCTGCTGTGCCTGCACCGGCAGGTGGACGACGGCATGGTGCGCGAGATCTGGAGTGGCATCGTGCCGCAGTTGCGCCAGTTGGGCCTGTTGCCGGAGGAGCCCGGGGCGGCCACCAGCGAGCCGCGTCTGACGCTGGTGTTCGATCGCGAAGGCTGGAGTCCGCAGTTGTTCCGCGAGTTGCGCGCGCTGGGGATCGCAGTGGTGAGCTGGCGCAAGGGGACGCCAATCGAGCGCTGGCCGGAGAGCGAGTTCCGGGCGGCGGCCATCCCGCTGCGCACGCCGCTGGGCGCGGCCACGCTGGAGGGCCAGTTGGCCGAGCGTGAGGTGGACTTGGGTGCGCACTGCCGGGTGCGCGAGATCCGCTTCTGGATCGAGCGCCGCCTGCGCGGCACGGGCAAGAGCGGCCAGGATCGCCAGCCGCGCGAGTGGGCCGACCAGCCGCGCGAGAGCCAGCGCCAGCCGGCGCTGGTGACCACGCATCCCAGCCTGGCGGCCGAGCAGGTGGCGGGTCTGTTGCGGTCGCGCTGGACCCAGGAGAATTTTTCAAGTACATGCGCGCCGAGTTCGGCCTCGACAGCCTGCCCGAACACGCGCTGGTGGACGTGGACGAGCAGGCTTGGGTGCTCAACCCGGCCTGGCGTGCGATCGACAAGGCGCTCAAGCAGGCCCGCAACCAAGTCGGTCACCTGCGCCGCAAGCGGGCCTTGGAGCCCACCGCCAAGACGGACGCGGCACGCCAATTGGATGCGCAGATTGGCGCTTGCGACAAGCTGGTGGAGGGCTTCGTGCTGGCGCGCCAGGTGGCGGACAAGCACATGCGGGCGGGCGCATTGCCGGAGGAAGAGAAGCTGCAGGCCCTGCCGGCACCGCTGCGCCAACTGATGCAGACGCTACGCATGCTGGCCTACCGGGCCGAAACCGCCATGGCGGCGGCGCTGGCCCCGCAACTGGACACTCCCGAGACGGCCCGCAGCCTGCTCAAGGCGCTGTTCCGCAGCGAGGCTAGCTTGCTGCCCGATCCGGCGGCCGGCACGCTGACGGTGCGCCTGCTGCACCAAGCCAGTCGCGCCCAAGACGCGGCCCTCGCCCCGTTGCTGGCCGAATTGAACCGTACGCGCACCGTGTTTCCCGGCACCCAGCTGCGCCTCGTCTACGAATTGCCGTCCAGTGACTGCTCCCAGCCGATGGCCTTGCAGTCTCACCCAGCCGGAGTCTCAGCCCAAACTCGTGACAACTCTAATCAAACGATGTAACGAAGTCTGAGACTAGGCAGAACTTTGGATCGTTCGTCGCGCTTTCCTCCACCTTGATCAAACCCCTCTACACCGCTTAGCCCGAAGTGACTACAGGTTTTCCCCTAGCGTACCGGAGAACAACCGTACGATGAATCGCTCGTCTTTTTCGACCAGATCGGGATCGGTCTGATTGTGTTCGTTCATGCCACGGACGATCTTTCGTGGCACCCCCATCCCCATGTGTTCCAGATAGTTGTAGTCCCTCATTACGTCCTTCAGGAGCTGGTTTCGCGCGGCCCTGATTCCCGCACGCATACGTTCCGGAGTTATGCCGTTCGGGAGCTTGCCTGGTGAGATTACTTCAAGTCGGTCCTGATATATCGCCAACTCGATGTCGGTATTCGCCAGGAGGTAATCCCTGTGGATGAGGGCGTTGACCACTGTCTCACGGACCGCCTCGACCGGATATGTCGGCTGCTCCACGCGACGTACTCCATCCTGGAGGACTGCGGTCATGGGTGTATTGCGCCTGAAGAATTCCAGCGCCTGGTCGACAAGTCCCGCTTCCAGAACATTGCCCTTCTGGTCCAATAGCGGAGTCATGGGGCCGCGCAGCGCCATTCGCTCATTTGCCGCGTAGTCCTTTTTCGTTCCCGGAAATGCCGCCGCATCGATGCCCGCCTGCGGCAGGAACCGGTTCGGTGCAATCCCGAAGAGCAGCATCCCCGAAAGGGTCACTCCCTCTTCGACCATGATCTCTGTGTTGACCAGCAGGGTCTGCCATCCCGCGCCGTCCTCATCTGTCGGAACGTCCTGCTGACGAATCCTCCCGAAGTAATCTTTGAGCCGGCGACGATCCAGATTGTTGATCGTCGAGCCGGAAATCGGTCTCAGATCGGCCCGAAACGTGCCGCGCTGCTGGAATAGCCGACTTAGTTCCTGCGGCGTCGGCTCCCGGCTTAGCGATCCCACTCGGATGTAATAGGTGTTCCTGTTATGGTGCCACTGACTGTGCACATCGACGCCGCGCGGTACTCGCACGATCGCGACGTCTTCGCCCCGCTCCACCTCCCTGATCGTCTCGAAAAACGGAATTATGCCGGGCCTGATCTTATCCCGGCACGCCGTCATCACCCACTCTTCCAGACGATCCCGGGATAGTCCGGCGATTGTCCCACTGTCATCTACGCCCAACAGCACCATTCCACCCTCGAGGTTCGAGAATGCGACAAGCTCTTTGGCAAGTTCATGGTTTTGCAAAACGTCGCGTTTGAACTCGACACCGGAATTCTCCCCGTTCGCGATGATCTCCAAAAGCTCCGTCTTCGTGATCATGCTCAGAATCCATATTTGGATCGGCGCATCTCGAAGGCGTCCTTGCCTCCTTCGAGGATTTCCTCGACCAGTTCCCGTACGGGCTGGGAGTCGATCGAGCCCATATGTTCGGGCGCTATCCTCGCATGGCCTTCTTTGGCCTCGCCCGAAGCAGCGAGGCCAAGGATCAGCTCGGCATCACCGAGTACCGGGATGTTCGCATTGTGTGTCGAGAAGACAAACTGCCGCCGCCGTTTTTCCTGGCGCATGATCGGCACGACACCTTCAGTGATGAAGCGGTTGTCGAGGTCATCTTCGGGCTGATCGACGACAAGCGGAGCTTCGGCCTCAAGCAGCAGAAGCAGAAGCACGGCCGTCGCCTTTTGCCCAGTGGAAAGTGCTTCCAGCGTCTGCCATACCGCCGGTTCTCCTTCCGCGGCCGTGTTCAGCTCGATCCGGGTTGTCGCCGGTAGCTCCAATTCTTCGATTCTCATGAAAAGGTCGAAACCAGCCTGTGCAATCCGCTCCGCCGAGCCAGAGGGGAGGCCGTAATTCTCCATCAGGCACTCTTTGCCCTCCCTACAGCACCGTGCAAGCTTGGGCAGGGACAGTTGATCCAGTCCGCGAAGACGGTCGAGGGCAGCGGCGAGGTTTCCGCGTACCTCGCGTAATAGCCGTTCCAGCGGGTCGCGGTTTCCCGCCATTTTGACTTCCACCCGAACCCGGTCACGAAGCATCTTCGAAACCTTCCTGGCTGCGCTCTCAATTCTGCGATATTCGCTGGCTTTGATGTCTTCCCATTCCGAGAGCAGCTTGCGACGATGCGTCTCATGCGCTGCCAGATCGCGCTTGAGACTTTCCGTTCGATCCTTCAGCGGACGCAGTTCTTCGATCTGCTGACGGAGCTTGATAAATTCCGCGCCATCGATCTTCGATTTCTGAAGCTCCCGCAACAGTTTTTCGTAGTTCTCCTCAATACCCGCACGTCGTTTATCCCATTGCGCCCTGATTTGCGCGATCATAGCGTCGGCCTCGGACATGGCTTCGGCAAACTGTTCGCCAACCGCCTTTAGGCGTGTGCTCAGGGTTCCGAGAATCTTCTCTATCTCTGCCAAGATAGCCGCGTTCGGCAACCCGTCTAGCGCCTTACTGGAAACAAATGCCGCATCGATCGGAAGGCCCTGAACGATTTCGCTGTTAAGCATCCGAAACGGTTCCAGCCGTTCGCCGACATGCAAGAAAAGTCGCTCTTCCCTGATAAGGAGGCTTTTTTCCTTGAGCCGTTCTTCCAGTCCGGCCTGCTGAAATCGCTTTTGCGTCTCTTCGAGCCCGGGCAAAACCGCAAGCCGCTCTTCAAGCATCTTCATCTCGCGATGCACGTCCACGATTCGGTTGCGTGACCTCTCAAGCTCCAAATGGAGCCTCGCCTTGCGTCCGGACAACGACGGGCCGCGGTCTACGAACCGTTCCAGTAGCAAGGTCAGCTTCTCGGGGCTCTTGGTGAGTTCGGAGATTTCGTGCTGACCGAATACTTCCACGCCCGGTATTACATCGCTCGGTGAAATATTCAGGACTTCACCGGTTTCGTCCTTGACGATCGGCGGATTCGGGACCGAACGTTCGATCGTGTAGCTGCGTTCGGACGGTCTGTGCGACCGCGCCAGCAGCGAGATTTTTGTTCCAGATTTCAGTACGTGCCGGATTACCCCTTCATGCGCCTTCCCTGCCTCGTCACCGAGGGGGTCAAGGCCAAGCGCATAGCGTATGCTCTCGATCATTGTCGATTTGCCGGTGCCTCGTCCGCCGACCAGCACGTTGAGGTTGCCATTGAAATGCACGGAGGTGTCTCTCAGAAACCCGCCTTCCCATGTCATGGCGAGGAACTCGGCGTGGGGCTCCGGTTGTGGATCGCTGTGTAGTCTTATGCGGGACTGGGGATCAAGGAACGCTTGGCGAAACGCTTCGACCGAAACGGCCGACATCTTGACGAAGCAGGTCGCACCAGCCTTTTTGAGGTCTTCGGGGTCGTTCACATCCGACGCGTTGATTATCGCCAGGGCGCGTGCGCGTCTGTGCTCTTCGTTCTTGTTCTTCAGGATCGGCCTGATCCCTTCCGGTGCGGCATCGACAGGTCCGGGAAGCGCACAGGCAAGCAGATTTGGCGATGTCCAGACGTTGATCCGTGATTGCCCCGAGAGTTTTCTGAGCAGGCCGCCTTCGGACGCCACATGAGCGGCAATACACACGGCACCCCATTTTCTCGAATGCTCCAGAAGTTCACTAGAGTCCAAACTTCCTGTTGGCGATGCCTGATCGACATCGTGAATTCCACATTCGCCGATGAACCTTTCCAAGAGGCCGTCCTTTTCTGGGTCAAAGAGGCACAGGAAATGAACGCCGTCCTTTGTTACGGCTTCGAATCCACTGAAGGCCCACAACCCCGCGTCGCGGGCGGCGTGTACCAGGTTTGTGGAGTGTTGCACACGAAAGTGATCCGTAATCCCGATTACCTCAACGCGTGTTTGACGGCAGGTCTCTATGATCGCCTTGTTGTACTCGGCTTCCGACTGGAAGGTTGTCTGCTTGCCGTACCTACCGAGATAGGCGAAGGGATTGACCTGCAGGGCGCAGCGATAAAAACGCGCACCACTGGGAAGTTCCAAGGCAGCTTGCATGGGCTCGGACAGGGGAGACGCCGAGGTCGTCGTGACAACCGTCATATGCCAACCTCCGCCGCCACTTCCCCGGCTGCCTTCATTCCCGCTCCAATCGTTCTTCATTCTCGTCGACGTACCGTCCGACCGCATCCCGGACAACCCACGCCAGCGACACCTTCTCCTTCCTGGCAAGCTCTTTCAATAGATCGTAGATGTCGGGTGGAAAGCTGATCGATGAGGGAATCGACACCGCCCTTTCGGGTCTTATTCTTCGCCTGTCTCCCTCGCACCCTTCCATACCGACGTGGCTCCTGTGGACCTTCACCCAGTACACCATGTTGGTGAACTCCCAGACAGTCACTAATGTGGTTCCCGATAAAAACATTTAACAAATGGCCGGCTCGTGGGCGCGCTGGCGATCCTGTGCCTGTCTGGCCCGGTGAATCTTGTCGAGGATTTCCTGCCCGTCGGCCTTCCAGCGGTACGGCTTCGGATTGGCGTTCCCTTCGGCTAGATAGGCCGTGATCGCCTCGACTAGTTGCGCCACACTCACGAAACTGCCGGCGCGCACGCTATCCTCGGTCAGGTCCGCGAAGAAGCGCTCCAGCAGGTTCATCCAAGAACTCGAGGTCGGCGTGAAATGCATGTGGAAGCGCTCGCGCTTCGCCAGCCATGCCGTCACTTTGGCGTGCTTGTGCGTGCAGTAGTTGTCTGCAATCAGGTGGATATCGACATCCGGCGGCGTCTTGCGCTCGATCTGCTTCAGGAACCGCAGCCATTCCACGTGCGTGTGCCTCTCCTCGGTGCGGTGGATCAGCTTGCCGTCCAGGTAGTTCAGGGCCGCGAACAACGTGATCGTGCCATGCCGGATGTAGTCGTGGGTGCGTGTGCGGATGTGACCAACCCCGAGCGGCAGGCACGGCTGCGTCCGCTCCAAGGCCTGGCATTGGGTCTTCTCGTCGCAGCACAGCACCAGCGAGCGTTCCGGAGGGTCCAGGTACAGGCCGATGACATCCCAGAACTTCGCCTCGAAATGCTTGTCGCTGGAGACTTTGAAGGTCCGCGAGCGGTGCGGCTTGAGCCCCTGCCCGCGCCAGATGCGCGATACGGTGTCCGACGAGACGCCGGCCGCGGCAGCCGCGCTCCGGGTGCTCCAGCGTCGCCGGCCGGGCGGGGCTGGGCCCGCCATCTCGATGATCCGCTTGACGGTCGGGTCCGGAATGGAGCGCTTGGCGCCGCGGCCCGGCTTGTCGAACAGGCCGGCAAGCCCTTCCAAATCGAAGCGCTGCGACCATTTGTTCACGGACGGCACGCTGACGCCAAGTTGACGCGCCGCCTCCCTCTGGGAGCAGCCGCCG
The DNA here is from genome assembly GCA_965218615.1 of Bryobacterales bacterium. GTDB lineage: Bacteria > Acidobacteriota > Terriglobia > Bryobacterales > UBA6623 > VXMF01. The sequence continues at coordinate 1,071,517 of CBDCLH010000008.1, read as the reverse complement.
GCGCGCATCAGCACGATACGCGCTCGCAGGCAGTCACGCTGCGAGGTTGTCGGAGCGCGCACTCGCTGCTCCAACTCCTGCCTCTCCGCGACGGTCAATTCCAGAACTGAGACTGCCCTTGCGATGGCCGACTCCCTCGCCAGAGAGTCTAGCAGAATCCCGCTATATGTACAATGTTTTTATCGGGACGCACACTAGAAGGTGCCGTTCGCTGGCGCATCCCGCCAAGCACGACTGTGTTCTACTAATGAGCTGTCGATGCTCCTCGCCGAACAGACGTTCAAGGAGATTGGCGGTTTGGATTGCACGGGTGACTGCAGCTAGCATCGGTGCGGATATTCTGACCGCGAACTCCGAGCCGGATGCGGCTTGAGTTCCGTCCGGCTGCCCGCCGACGCCCGACCCTGACAGTTTCCCTGGACACACTCTGGGGGACAGTGTGACTCAATCCTGTCTCACCCGACGACGCTTTGGTCAGATCGCCTTACGCCAATCTGATGCTGCCACACAGGAAACATCGGCAACGACAACCTGTGCGACGAGGTCGCCTTGGGATCGGACTCCGGCCCCAGAACTATTAGACGGTGCGGTCGTGGCGACAGGAGTTGTACCGACGGAGACCAGGAGCGCCTCGGAGCGGAGCAAGTGCGAACGGTTCGAATGGCGCTGGGGCTCGGCCTGCCATTGGCGGCCGCGAGGCAGGGGTTGACCCCCGCCGCTACCGATCCGCGCGCGCGGGCGTTTGACACGCCTCCCAGCCTGCGTCTAGACTGCAATGCCCGTAGCGCAACCCGCATTCCTACCGATGTCCTACAAACCCATCGAATCCTACGGTGTCATCGGCGACCTCCACTCCGTCGCCCTGGTCGCCAATGACGGTTCGATCGACTGGTGCTGCCTGCCGCACTTCGATTCCCCCAGCGTCTTCGGCGCCATTCTCGATGCCCGCAAGGGCGGCCATTTCAAGATCGCCGTCCAGCACGAGAGTTCCCACCGCCAGCTGTACCTCCCGGAAACGAACATCCTGATCACTCGCTTCCTCAGCGAGGAGGGCGTGGGCGAAGTGATCGACTTCATGCCGATGGTCCGGCCCGAGCGGCGCAAGCACCACGAAATCATCCGCATCGTGCATTCCGTGCGCGGCACGTTGCCGTGCCGGCTGGACTGCAGCCCCGCCTACGACTACGCTCGGGCGGAGCATCGGGTCGTGATGCATTCGCAGGGCGCCGTCTTCGAGGCCCCTGGCGCAGCCTTCGCCCTGTTCAGCCCCATCCCGCTGGAGCGCGACGCAAGCGGTGTGCATGCGGATTTCATCCTGGAACCGGGCGAACAGGTCGTGTTCACGTTCCGCCACGGCTCCACTGGGGAGCGCGCCTCCCTTCTGCAAGGCGCCACCGACGGCCAGGAGGCCCTCCGGCGCACGACGAAGTTCTGGCGGCGATGGCTGAACAAGGGCCGCTACGAGGGACGCTGGCGCGAGATGATCGAGCGTAGCGCGCTCGCGCTCAAGCTGCTGACCTTCGAGCCGACTGGAGCGATCGTGGCCGCTCCGACCTGCAGCCTGCCGGAGGGACTCGGCGGCGCCCGCAACTGGGACTACCGCTACACCTGGATCCGCGACGCGGCCTTCACCATTTATGCGTTCCTGCGCCTGGGCTACTCGGAGGAAGCCGCCAACTTCATGGGTTGGCTCGAGAACCGCGTCCAGGAAAAGGACGCGCCTACGGGACCCCTACAGATCATGTACCGCATCGACGGCAGTCCCGAGATCCCGGAGCACGAACTGCCCCACCTGGAAGGCTATAGGGGCTCCCAGCCGGTGCGCATCGGCAATGCCGCCGCGCAGCAGCTTCAGCTGGATATCTACGGCGAGCTGATCGACTCGGTCTACCTTTACGACAAGTACGTGACGCAAATCTCCTACGACTTATGGACCAAGATCCGCCGCATGCTGCACTGGGTCGCCCGCCACTGGGAATCGCCCGACGAGGGGATCTGGGAGGTCCGCGCCTCGAGGCAGCAGTTCGTGTACTCCAAGATGCAGTGCTGGGTGGCGCTCGACCGGGGCCTGCGGCTCGCCCTCAAGCGCGGCCTGCCCAACAACCGCGAATGGCTGCGCAGCACGCGCGACCGCATCTACGAATCGATCATGAAAAACGGCTGGAACCCCAAGCGGAATGCCTTTGTCCAGCACTATGGTTCCGACGCCCTGGACGCCAGCAACTTGCTGATGCCGCTCGTCCGATTCGTGTCCGCATCGGACCCGCGCATGCTGGCGACCCTCGACCGCACCATGGAAGAGCTGGTCTCGGACTCGCTCGTCTACCGCTACGAGATCGGCACTGGCACCGGCGACGGCCTGGCCGGCTCGGAAGGCACCTTCAGCGTGTGTACATTTTGGTTGGTGGAGTCGCTGGCCCGAGCGGGGCGCATCGACGACGCCCGGCTGATCTTCGAAAAGATGCTCACGTACGCCAACCCGTTGGGCTTGTACGCCGAGCAGATCGGCCCCAGCGGGCAGGCGCTGGGCAACTTCCCGCAGGCGTTCACGCACCTTGGCCTGATCAGCGCCGCGTTCTGTCTCAACCGCCAACTCAGCCAGTAGCAGCGGAACCTCCGCGCCGGCCGGGAGGCCAAGGAAGGCCGCCTACAGCTCGCTGGATCCTGCAAACGAAGGAAGAATAACGAGTTCGACACTCGCCGGAACGGTGGCCGTAGCCGCAGTCAGATCGAGCGGTAGCCTTCCTGCAGTTCAGCTTGCCGGCCCGCCTCGGTCGCCTCGACCTCCCCGTCCACCGCTAGGGCCGGATCGGCAGCCTCGTCAGGCTGCCTGCTTTCCTTCCAGGTGTGCACGATGCGGTGGATCACGGTCAGATTGGAGAGCACCGCCATCACCCAAAGCACCGCCGCCATTCTGTCGAACAGTGCGCCAATGATCAGCAGGACGATCCGCTCCGGGCGCTCAAGGAATCCGACCTTGCAGGACGGGATGAGGTTCTCGGCGCGCGCCCGACTGTAGCTCACCAGCACCGAGCCGATCATCACGACGGCCGTGACGACGATATAGCTGAACCGCTCGATCCGGGCATAGTAGACCAGCAGGCCCGTCAAAAGGATTAGGTCGGAGTAGCGGTCCATGACCGAGTCCAGGAAGGCGCCGAACCGCGTGACCTTATTGGCGCTGCGCGCGACGGCCCCGTCCGTCAGGTCGAACACGGCGGCGCAAAGGATCACCAAGCCGGCGTAAAGGAATTCTCCCCTCGCCAGCATCCACGCAGCGACCCCGTTGAGAACCAGTCCGATCAGGGTCAGAGCATTGGGATGGACGCCGCTCAACATCAGCAGACGGACCAACGCCGTCAGGACCACGCTGCAGCCTCTGCCGATGGCCTTGGTAAGCGACATTCCGAACGCCTCTTCTCAGCCCCCGCTACTTGCTGTGGATCGTCGTGATGCTCACGATCTCGAACTCCTTGCGGCCGCGCGGCGTGAGCGCCTCGGCGACATCCCCGTCCTGTTTGCCCAACAGCGCCTTACCGATCGGCGAGGTGGTCGAGATCTTGCCGGCCGCCACGTCGGATTCCTCGCTTATCACCAATTCGTAGGTGACTTCCTTGTCCGCGGCCACATCGTACAAGACGACCGTCGAACCGAGGCCCGCGGCATCGGTCGGGATCTTGGAGACATCGATGAGCTTCAGCCGGGCGAGCCGCTCGGACAACTGCGCCATTCTAGCGCCCAGCAGCCGCTGGCGCTCCTTGGCCGCCGCGTACTCGGCGTTTTCGCTCAGATCGCCGAGCTCCCGCGCACTCTGGATCTGCCGGGGCAGCTTGCCGTGGAGTTCGGTCTCCACCGCACGGATCTCGTCCTCCAGCTTCTCGATGATCTTCAACTCTATGGCCGCCATAGTGTTCCGCGTCCGGCCCGCGGCTGTGGCCGGAGGGCGGAATCCGCGCCGCTCATGGCTTGCCACGGGCCGTCGTGCGTCCTACCCCCCGATTATACGGCTACTGTCCAGGAGGCACTACGGGCGTCTTATCCGATACAGGATAAGCTGAACAGAGTGGAGGCCCAGGCGGAAGCTGGGCGGGCCGCGGGCGATGGGAGTCGGCATGCGGCAAGCCGAGTCGTTGAGCCTCAAGCAGATCGGGGCGTTCCTCCAAGGATGCGAGAGCGGCGAGTTGCAAGCGGAGAGCCGGTGCGACGCGTACCGGCTCTCCGAAGCCGTCCTGCGCCAGCGCGATGACGCCGGACAAGGCCACTCCTGGAGGGCCTGTTGCGGCGGATCCCGCGGAAGCTAGGCGGCCTGAGCCGGGCGCGGCCGACGCGCCTGATCGGGCATTTCTGGTGCCGGCGCTCGATGCGCCCGACGGTCTACCGCAGGCGCCGCTTCCTCCCCGTCTACACACGCCCCGATCGCGTCGCTGGCGCGCGTCGACCAGGCGCACCGGCGACTGTGCGGGCCGGCCGCCATACACCCCTTACACCCGCAGCTCCCCCGTCTCACCCCTTTGGCCGTCGTCCGGTTGGAATGGACGGTCGGCGGCGGCATCGCCACGGACGCCTCAAGCAGCGAGCGGGTGCTCCCGCACAGTTGTCACTCGCCCCCGCTCACGACGGACCACAAATAGAGCGACATGCCCGCGCCAATGAGCACGGTCCCCGGGAACAGGAATAAGAAGAACGATATCGGATGATTCCAGAACAGGGTGGCCAGTTCGACCCCAAGACCCGCAGCGATCAGCACTCCAGAGACCTGGAGGCGGCCAGCGAATCCGGCCCGTAGCCCCAGCGATCGAATTCAACTCATCACTTGGCCTCGGGGTCCCAGCGCTGGAATCGGTCTAGCTTCGCGGTCTCGTGAATCAAGTTGTGACAGATCAGACATGACTTGGCGCCGTCTAGCAGATCGGTCCGATATGGCGCGTGGGCCGCGTGCTCCTCGTAGGACCTCGCCCCTTCGTGGCACTCCAAGCAGGCCCGGTTCTCATACGGCTCATACAACTCGACTGGGTCCGACGCAGAGCCCCAGACGTTGTGCCACACGTGTTTCATGCCACGGATTTTGTCATCGAGGTCGCCGAACATCGTGTAGTTCGTGTGGCACGTATAACAGGCTTGGTCGACGGGGATGCGCGTGTTCTGATAGTGCGCGGCAGGAAGGAATCGAGGATGGTCGATGCGGAGACTCTCCCCAAAGGGTTGAATAATGTGACAGGAGAGGCAGAACTGCGTGGTCTTGGCTTGCTCGTAGTGTCGGCTGGCGCCGCCTAGCAGCACGAGCCCCGGTAGCGCGAAGAGCGCAAAAAAAGCAACCATCTTGCCGCCGACACCGGCTGCCGCCTCGGGTCGGCGGACAAGAACTGCAATGACCGCGAGTGTTGCGATTGCGAGGACGCCTAGGCTGATGGTGTAACCCGTCACCGAAAAGGGCTCCGCGCCGTCGCTTTGTGGCTGTTGCGCATCTCCTGCGCCAGCGTCTTGATCTCAGTCAGGTCCTGCAGCATCTCGCTCCAGCCGTACCACAGCGCGTAATCCGGATTGTTGTGAAACACGCCTTGAAACGCTCGCATCCGGTGTTCCAAGTGCATCTTGAAGAGCCGCTGTTCGATCACCGAGGGTGCGTCGTGGAAAGCCAGCAGCCGGTCCGCCTCCCGGATCATCTCGTCGCCCTTCTCGAGTTCCGCCCGCACGAGATTCCCCGAGTGGCACTGCTCACAGACCTCGATCATCCGGTCGCGCTCGTTCTGCCAATCCTCATGCGTCAGCCGGACAACGTCGGCCTGCTTGACGGCATCCAAGCGCGCGGTCGGATTCCCGTGCGGGTCCAAGACCCCGAGCGCTTGGAGAATGGTTGTTCGATCGGCCGCCCATTGCGGGTCTTCAGGCATGGGCAACCGCACGGCCAAGAATCCCCAGCCTGTCCGCACGCCATGATCCCCCTTTGGCATGTGACACATCTGGCAGGTGGGCGCCGCAGCCTGCCTAGCGCTGCCCCACAGTTGACACAGGACAGGCTTTCGATGTAGAACGGGAGCAGTGCGGGTGGGCCTGCGCATGCTGAAGCCGGAGACGGTGAACTGGCTGCGACGTGAGTTGCGGCGGGGGGCGCTCTCGCGCGCCGGCCTGGGTCGCGGGCTGTGCGAGCGCGACGGCTGGCGCAACGCGCGCGGGGAGCTGTGTGAGGCCTCGGCGCGCAAGGCGCTGCCGCAGTTGGCGCGGGATCTGCGCCTGGAACTGCCGCCGGCGCAGGAAGGCCCGCCGCGCTGCCGACCGCGGGCGGGCGGGGCCAGCCCGCCGGTGGCGCTGCCCGAGTTTGCGGGCAGCCTGGAGGAACTGGGCACGGTTCGGCTGCGTTTGGCGGAGACGCCGGGGGAGCGCAAGCTGGGCGCGCGCTTGCTGGCGGCGGCGCATCCGCTGGGGCCGGGCCGGGCGCCGGGCTGCCGGCTGACGTACCTGCTGGAGGCGGGGGCGGGGCCGCTGGGGGTGCTGAGCTTCGTGGCGGCGCCGTGGCGGCAGGGGCCGCGCGACGAGCGTCTCGGCTGGGACGCGCGCACGCGCGCGGCGCGCCTACGGGAAGTGGTTTCGAACGATCGGTTTCTGGTGCTGCCCGGGGTGCGCGTGCCGCATTTGGCGAGCCACGTGCTGGGGCAGGCGGCGTCGCGGCTGGCGGCGGACTGGGAAGCGCGCCATGGCGTGCGGCCGGTGCTGGTCGAGACCTGCGTGGAAGCGTCGCGGCCGGGCACGAGCTACCGGGCCGCGGGCTGGGAGTGGGTGGGGCAGACCCAGGGGCAGCCGCCGGGAGCGCGCGCGGCGGTGGAGCCGAAGAGCGTCTGGCTGCGGGGGCTGGAGGCTGGCTGGGAGGCGCGGCTGCGGCAGGCGCCGGAGCGGGCGCCGGGGGCGTTCCCGGCTCTGGATCTGGACGACGATGCCAGCTGGGCGCGGCGCGAGTTCCTGCGCTCGGACCTGGCCGACGGGCGCTTGCGCGAGCGGCTGGAGCGCATGGGGACGGCCTGGGAGCAGCATCCGGGCGAGCCGGTGACGGCGATCTTCCCCGACAAGGCCGGGCAGAAGGCAGCCTACCGCTTCCTGCACAATGACAAGGTGAGCAGCGAGGATGTGCTGCAACCGCACCGGGAGGCGCTGCTGGAGCGGGTGCGGCTGGAGTCGACGGTGCTGCTGGTGCAGGACACGACGACGCTGAACTACACCGGGCTGAGGGCCAGTGCGCAGGGCCTGGGACCGCTGCAGGAGCGGACCGGCAGCGCACGGGGGCTGTTCGTGCACGCGGCGGTGGCGTTCAGCGAGGGGCGGCGGCCGCTGGGGGTGAGCGGGCTGGAGAGCTGGGCGCGGCCGGAGTCCGAGCCGGAGGCGGAGGGGGAGCAGGAGAGCCGGCGCTGGTTCCGGGGGCTGGAGCAGGGCCGGGAGCTGGGGCGGGCCAGCCCGGGCACGCGGGTGGTCGTGGTGGGGGACCGCGCAAGCGACATGTACGGGTTGCTGCGGGAGCAGGCCGAGCAGGCGGGGGAAGTGGGCTTGGTGGTGCGGGCGAACGCGAGCCGGCAGCGCAAGGTGCGGGTGTGGGACGAGGAGTTGGGGATGCTGATCCGGACGCTGGAGTCGCAGCCGGACTTCGAGCAGCCGGTGCAGACGGATCGGAAGGTGTGCATCGACTCGCAAGGGGGGAAGCGGGCGCGCCCGGAGCGGACGGCGGTGACGGAGTTGCGCATCGGGCAGGTGGAGCTACAGCCGCCGAAGGGGCGGGCGGGGGACCCTCCGGTGACGGCGTGGCTGGTGCGCGTATTGGAGACGGAGCCGCCGACGGGGGAGCCGCCGCTGGAGTGGCTGCTGGTGTCGAGCGCAGGCGGTCCGACGGCGGAGTGGGCGGAGCGGATCGTGGGCTGGTACGAGGCGAGGTGGGGGATCGCGGAGTATTTCCGGGTGCTCAAGAGCGGGGCGCGCGTCGAGGATCGGCGGCTGCTGGACTTCGACGCGCTGGTGAAGTGCCTGGCGTTCGACGCGGTCACGGCGTGGCGCGTGTTCAGCCTGGACCGCTACGCGCGGGACGAGCCCGAGACGCCGGCCGGGGACGTGCTGACGGAGGACGAGCAGGGTGTGATCGGCACGGTCGTGCAAGCCGAAGGGCTGCTGCCGCCCAGGGAGCGCGGGCGGCCGTTCCCGCCGGACATCCGCAGCTGGGTGATCCTGCTGGCGCGCATCGCGGGCTGGCATCCGTCGAAGCGGCGTCCGCTCCCCGGGAACGAAGTGCTTTGGCGCGCTTTCGTGCAACTGCAGGGCATGGTGCGTTACCGGCAAGCGGCGCGCCCTCCCTAGCACGGCTGGGGCGGAGATCGCAGCCAGCGGCCGGCCGGGGCATTGCCGGTCCGAGGGGAAGCCTCGCTCGCGGCGGGGACGCTGGGCGCAGCCACTCGCAGCCAGCGCCGCAGCCCCTGTCCGATCGCGCCCGCAGTGCCGTCCGGCCGAGTCGCGCCGACTTCGCCACCCGCAACATAATGCCCAGCGCCAGCACAATCCCAGATTCTCGGACGCGATCGCTATCCCTGCTCGAGGGGCTATCCGGGATTCTGCGAGTTCGTCGATTGTCGGACCTACTCCAGTGTTAATTGTGACCGAGCGCTAGGCGGCCTGCTCCGGTAGAGTTCCGCTCTGCTTGAGCAGATGCCGAACCCCATGCTTGGACGACGAGTACATCTCCCACTGCGGATGGTCGATGCCCATGTGGCATGTCCGGCAAGCTTGTGGCTCCTGAGCCTCCCTGACGGAAAAAAGATGGCGCGTGTGGCAGGCATCACACGAGGCAAGGCCGAACATGACGCCCTCCGCCTTCAACTGCCGGATCTCGTCCTCACTCTTCAGCCCGAGACGATGGCAACCTCCGCAGCCCTTCATGCCGCCGGTCAGAGCCATCGGCAGCCAATGCGTCGTCGGCATGGCGTTCATGCTGACCCAAGCAAGAGCGTGCTTGCCACCTTGAAACTGCTCCGTCTGGATCGGATGGCAAGTCGCGCAAACATCCGGCGTCGCGGTCTTGACCAGAGCGACATCGTCCGCCGTGCGGTGCTCGTCGCCATGACACAGGGAGCAGTCCCCGCCCTTTTTGTTGTGCTGGCTCAGTTCCCAGTCTGTGACGATGTTCGGCGTCACGTCGCGGTGGCACTCGACACAGTCGGACGAGGTTCGAGGCAAGTCTCCTCCATCGCCGCACGCGGCGAGCGCCAGAACGGCGAGCCGGAGGATGATTGTCCGGCGCAGTCGTCTTGCTTCCATCTGGTTGCAGTTGGGCCACAGTCGCCGCTGGAAGGCGAGTGCTTCGTGAACGCTTGTTCCGGACATTCTCGCCGTTCGGGCGGCATTCAGCTCTAATCGCATTCGCTTCACTGCTGTTTCGGAAGAGCAGCCCGTTCCCTGCCGACGCCGAGCGATCTGCAGGATTCCTTCAACCGGGCTGGCATGAACGGATGAATCCGGGCTCTACGGGAGATCGACTGGCTGGCCGCTGGCCGCCGATTCGTAGACGCCGAGGACGAATCGCAGGGCTGCGAGCCCTTCAGGCCCGCTTACCAACGGTTCCGCGCCGTGCGCGACGGCTTGGCCGAAGTCCAGGAACTGGCGCTTGAGGTTCTCGACCGAGATCGCCATCGGGTCTGCGGCTCCCGAATCGACCCCGCTGGCGAGCGGCGCGTCGTCCCCCGCATCGTCTTCCACGTCCCAGGCCGTGAGCTGATCACCGGTGATGACCGCCGTGCCCTTGGAGCCGTGGATCTCAATCCGTTCGGGGTAGCCTGGCCACGCGGCGGTCGCCGCCTGCAGCACGCCGCCAGCCCCGTTCTCGTAGACCAGCACGGCGTTGACCAGATCCTCGGCCTCCATCGCGTGCGCGGCGCCGCACTGCCAGTGCGCGAACACGCGGCGGACCGGACCTCCCAGGTACTGCATCACATCCGCCGTGTGGATGCCCTGGTTGATCAGGGCGCCGCCGCCCTCGACCGCCCAAGTTCCCTTCCCGGGGCGGTCGTAGTAGCTCTGCGGACGGTGCCACTTCACGTACCCGTCGACCTGCAGCAGCCGGCCCAGGCGGCCGGCGGCGATGGCCTGCTTCAGGAACATGGAGCAGGCGTCGAAGCGGTGCTGGCTGACCACGCCGAGCCCCACGCTGGCCTCACGGCAGAGCGCGATCATCCGCTGGCAGGCCTCCAGCGTCAGCGCCATCGGCTTCTGCAGCAGCACGTGCTTGCCTCCGGCTGCGGCGCTGCGGCAGATGTCCAGGTGCGAATCCGGGAACGTGCACACGTCGATGTAGTCGACGTCCGGGCGGTTGCACAGGTCCTCGTAGCCCTGCACGAAATCGCAGCCGTGCTTGGCGGCGAACGCCTCCCCCTTCTCCCGGCCCCGGTTGGAGCAGACCACCAGGTCGTAGCCGATCTCTCGATAGCAGTCGCCGTGCTTGTGGGCGATCGCCCCCGTTCCGACCAGTCCGACTCGCATCTTCCCCGCTACCCCGCAGTCCCGGCCGTAGCCCGGCGCAAACCCCGGCTGCCGATGTCCCGTCTGTAGTGAACCCCCTGAAAATGAATGGCTTCAGCAGCTCGGTAGGAGTCGGCAAGGGCCTCTTGCAGGGTAGGCCCACGCGCCGTCACCCCGAGTACGCGGCCTCCCGCCGTCACGGGGATCCCCCCGGAGAACTTCGTGCCGGCGTGAAAGACCTTCGCGCCGGTCTGCTCCGCCTCGCGCAGGCCCTCGATCGGCAGGCCTCTCTCGTAGCTGCCGGGATAGCCGCCCGAGGCCAGCACGACACAGGCCGTGGGGTGCTCGCCGGTCCGCACCAGGGAGGGGTCGAGCGCTCCTCGGGCGGCGCTCGCGAGCAGGCCGGTGAAGTCGCCTTCCAAGCGGTAGAGCAGCGGTTGCGTCTCGGGGTCTCCCAGGCGCACGTTGAACTCCAGAACCTGCGGGCCCTCCGCCGTGATCATCAGGCCGCAGTACAGGAAGCCCCGGAACGGCGTTCCTCGCCGGCGCATCCCGGCCAGGGCCGGCTCGACGATCCGCTCGAGAATGGTGTCCTGCATGCCGTCAGTAAGGATCGCGTCGTCGCAGTAGGCGCCCATGCCTCCGGTGTTGGGGCCTTGGTCGCCGTCGAGCGCCCTTTTGTGGTCCTGCGTGGCGGGCAAGACGCACACGTTCCGCCCGTCGCTCAGCACCATGAAGCTGACTTCCTCGCCCTCCAGGAACTGCTCCACCACCACCCGTCTGCCCGCCTCGCCGACCAGCTCGCCGGCCAGCATCGTCCGGGCCCAGGCGCGCGCTTCCGCCTCGTCCTGGACGATCACCACGCCCTTGCCTGCCGCCAGCCCGTCGGCCTTGAGCGCGACTGGGTAGCCGAAGCGCCCGACGGTCGCGTCGACGTGCGCCTCCTCCTCCAATACCACGGACTCCGCAGTCGGAAGGCCGAGTTCGTGGAGGAACTCCTTCGCGAACACCTTACTGCCCTCGAGTTGTGCGGCCGCCTGCGCCGGGCCGACGATCGGCAGCCCCCGGGACTCGAATTCGTCGGCGACGCCGGCCACCAGCGGCGCCTCCGGCCCGACCACCGTGCAATCCACCTCCAGAGATTCGGCTAAAGCAGCCATCTCCTGTGGATGCAATATGTTACAGAAAACACAGGAGGCATCCAAGACCGCGCCCGCGTTGCCGGGAACACAGTAGACACGGTCCGTTCCGGGGTCCTGGGCAGCGCGCCATGCGATCGCATGCTCGCGCCCGCCGCCGCCGACGATCAGGACCTTCATGAGCCGCAAGCACTCCCCGCCCCGCGGGCGAGGTTGGACCCCCCGCGCGGAGCAACCGCCTAGAATAACAGGATAGGAGAGGACTCGTGGCGCGCGGCGAGAGGGCATCGGAACGCTACGACGTGGTCGTCGTGGGCGCGGGCCACGCGGGCTGCGAGGCGGCCGTGGCGGCCGCCCGCATCGGAGCCCGCGTCGCACTGGTCACCCTCAACATGGACCTGATTGCCCAGATGTCCTGCAACCCGGCTGTCGGCGGCATCGCCAAGGGCCACCTGGTGCGCGAGATCGACGCCCTGGGCGGCGTGATGGGGCAGGTCACGGACGATGTCGGCATCCAGTTCCGCCTGCTGAATACCAGCCGAGGCCCCGCCGTCTGGTCCCCCCGGGCGCAGTGCGACAAGAAGCAGTACCGCATCCGGATGCGGCAGCTTCTCGAGGGCGAACGGAACCTGGACATCAAGCAGGCCGAGGTCGTGGACCTCCTGATCGAGAAGGGGCGCATCCGAGGGGTCGAGCTGCTCGACGGCCGCGCCCTGCCGTCGCGGGCCGTGATCGTTACGACGGGCACGTTCCTCAACGGGCAGGTCCACATTGGCAAGCGTATCTACCCGGCCGGCCGCAGCGGCGAGCCGGCCTCCGTCATGCTCGGAGAAGTCCTTCGCAATCAAGGATTTCGCTGCTGCCGCTTGAAGACCGGCACGCCACCGCGGCTGGACGGGCGGACAATCGATTGGGACGCCTTCGAGCCCCAGCCGGGAGATCCCGAACCAACCCCCTTCTCTTTCCGCACCGTCTCCATCGACCGCGAGCAGATCGAGTGCCACATCGCCTTCACGAACGCGACGACCCACCGGCTCCTGCTGGACAGCCTCCAAAGGTCGCCGCTGTACAGCGGCCAGATCGAGGGCGTCGGACCGCGGTACTGCCCCTCGATCGAGGACAAGGTGGTCAAATTCCGCGACCGCGCGCGGCACCAGATCTTCCTCGAGCCCGAGGGGCTGGACACGAACGAGGTGTATGTCAATGGACTGTCCACCAGCATGCCGATCGACGTGCAGGCGGCCATGGTCGCCTCGATTCCAGGCCTTGAGCGCGCCGAAATGATTCGGCCGGGGTATGCGATCGAGTACGACTCGATCGACGCGACGGAACTGCATGCTAGCCTCGAGACGAAGCGGATCCGGGGTCTGTACTTGGCCGGGCAGATCAACGGCACAACCGGCTACGAGGAAGCCGCCTGCCAGGGACTTCTGGCCGGGATCAACGCCGCTTGCGCCCTACAAGACCGCGCCCCGGTGGTGCTCGAGCGCACCGACGCCTACATCGGCATCCTGATCGACGATCTCGTGACCAAGGGAACGGACGAGCCCTATCGCATGTTCACCTCGCGCGCCGAGTTCCGCCTGCACCTGCGCATCGACAACGCGGACCGGCGGCTCACGCCGATCGGCCGCCGCGTCGGCACGGTCGCAGACGACGATTGGAGGCGGTTCCAGGCCACGTGTGCGTCGCGGGACGCGGTCATGCGGTTCCTGGATCGGGAGAAGCCTCCGCTGTCGAGCCCACTGTACGCGTCGCTGGCTCCTCCCAGCGGAGGCCGCGTGAGCCTCAGCCAGCTCTTGCGGCGTCCACAGGTCGGCCTGGACGCGTTGCGTCCCGTGATCCCGCCGGAGATCGGCGCCGGCCTCGGTCGAACCGACTGGAAGGCGATCGAGACGGAGTGCAAGTACGTGGGCTACCTGGCGCAGCAACGCCGCCAGATCGAACGCCTCAAGAAGGCGGAGGCCCGCGGGATCCCGGAGCAGTTCGAGTTCCGCGGCCTGCCCGGGCTCTCGAACGAAGTGATCGAGAAGATGGAACGCGTGCGTCCCAAGACGCTGGGTCAGGCGGGGCGCATCCCGGGCATGACGCCCGCCGCGCTCTCCATCCTCGATATGCACCTTGGCGCGTGACGTTCGAGAGCGCCCTGCGCGGCATCCTCGACGAACTCTGCGTCGAGGTCTCCCCCTCGCAGTTCGGCCATCTTTGCAAGCACTTCCGGCTTCTGGAGCACTGGAATCGCCGCATCAACCTCACGTCGGTGCGCGACCCCCAGGAGGCGGCCCGGTGGCATTACGGCGAGTCTGCGTTCTTGCACCGGGAACTGCCGGCGGCGGCGTCCCTGGTCGACGTCGGATCCGGGGGCGGGTTCCCCGGGATTCCGGTGGCGGTGCTGCGCCCCGGCACGGACGTGACGCTGCTCGAACCGACCCGCAAGAAGGCGGCGTTTCTCCAGGAGGTGTCCCGGGAGCTGCCGAATGTCACCGTCGAGGCCCTCCGCCTCGCCGACTGGACGGGAACAGCGGACTGGGCGCTGGTGCGGGCGGTCGCCCCGACCTCGGTTCTCCCCGACCTGGCCGGGCGTGTTGCCGGTGTCGCCGTGCTGTCCACCCAGCGTCCGTCGGACGGGATCTTCGGGCGTTGGGAACTGCGGCGCCTTCCCTGGGGCGAGCGTCGGCGCCTGTGGCTCAGTGCGGGGTGAGGAGCCGGACACGGGATGTTTCACGTGAAACATGCTACCTGCGATCTGGCGTGGTTTCACGTGAAACATCGCCGCCTCGCGGGCCGTCGGAGACACCGGCCCCGTCTGATACGCTAACCATAGACGGACGGCGCTTGGGTAGCGCGATTGCCATCGCCAACCAGAAGGGCGGCGTCGGAAAAACGACGACCGCCATCAACCTCGCCGCGTCTCTGGCTGTCGCGGACTGCCGCGTGCTGCTGGTGGACTGCGACCCCCAGGCCAACTCCACCAGCAGCTTCGGCATCCAACCCGATCTCGAACGCACCAGCCTCTACGACGTCTTGCTCGGCGGCAGCCCCTGTGCGGACGCCGTCCTTCGGACCCACTTCCGCGGCCTTGATCTGCTGCCGGCCAGCCGCCACTTGGCCGGCGCCAACGTAGAACTGGCCGACGCTTCGGACCGCGAGTCCCGGCTGCAACGGCAGCTGCAGCGAGTCACCGGGAACTACGATTTTCTCTTGCTGGACTGTCCCCCAGCCCTGGACCTGCTGACCCTCAACGCGCTTGTCGCGGCCGACTCCGTCTTGATTCCCATGCATTGCGAGTACTTTGCGTTGGAAGGGATCTCGTCTCTGCTGCAGACGATGGACTCCCTCCGCGCCACGCTGAACCCCGGCCTGTCCGTGGAAGGCGTGCTCCTGACCATGTACGACGGCCGGCTGTCGCTCACGCGTCAAGTCGCCGACGAACTGCGTGGGCACTTCGACACGCTCGTGTTGAAGACGGTCATCCCCCGCAATGTGCGAGTGGCCGAAGCGCCGAGTCACGGCATGCCGGTCCTGCAATACGACCTCCGCTCCAAGGGTGCGGAAAGCTATTTGAGCTTGGCGCGCGAGATCCTGGCCCGCGTGCGGGAGCGGCGCGACGGAGCGGTGCGCAGCGAGGATTCCCAAAATGCCCAACAACTCCTATAACTCAAATAAAAGAAAGGCGTTAGGGAGGGGCCTGGGCGCTCTTCTGCCGAGCGCTGTGCGGCTCGGTCCCGATCCGGAATCCACCGTGGTGCAGGTCCCTGTGGCGAAGATCGATCCCAATCCGGTGCAGCCTCGCGCCCGATTCGACACCCAGGCTCTGAAGGAGCTGGCCGCCTCCATCCGCACCGACGGCGTGCTGCAACCCGTGCTCGTGCGGCCCGACGGAGACCGCTACACCCTGATCGTGGGCGAGCGGCGGCTCAAGGCCAGCCGCTTGGCCGGCTTGGCCAGCGTGCCCGCCATCGTGCGCGAGATCGGGGCCGACAAGATCCTCGAAATCACGCTCGTCGAGAACATCCAACGCGAAGACCTCAATCCCATCGAGATCGCCGGCGCCCTGGAGCGCATGCTCGTCGACCTGCACTTGACTCACGAAGAACTAGCCGCCAGGACCGGCCTCAGCCGCACATCGGTCACCAATCATCTACGCCTGCTGAAGCTGTCGCAAGCGGTCCAGCAGCTGGTGCGCGAGGGGAAACTGCAGATGGGGCATGCGCGAGCCCTGCTGCCGGTGGAAGACCCCGAGAAACAGGAGACTCTCGGGGCCCGCGCAGCGGAGGCGGAGCTTTCCGTGCGCCAAGTCGAACAGCTGGTGCGCCAACTGCAGCAGACCCGAGCGAAACGCGTCCCGGCGCCCCTCGATCCCAATGTCGCCGCCGCCATCGAGGAACTCGAGCGTGTGCTGCAGGCGCCCGTGCGGCTGCGGCAACGGGGCAACCGGGGCCGGCTCGAGATCACGTTTTCCTCCGACGAGCAGTTGGCGGCGATCTACGACCGGATCGTCGGAGACTCGCCCTGAAATGTCCGGAATGTTGGTTGCCCGCTGATTCCGAGAACCGGTACGACGCAAGCCGTTCTTGGCGGCCCTCTTGACGGCCTCACCGTCGGGGGGCGAAGACGGTTTCCCGGGGGGATTATAAGGGATGGTGCCCAAAAGCATCCCGTCTAGCTCTCGCGCCGGGGCCTGTCGATGTAGTGAATCTCGACCGGTCCCATGAGTCTGCGGGCGGCCTCCTCCAGCGACATCTGCGGTAGCGTGATCGACTCCTCAAGCTCGGCCTTGGATGGCTGGTAGGTCGGGCGCACAAGTTCGACTCGGCGCGGCGGGAGTTTGGTCACGGGCTTCGATTTCCTGGTAGCCTTCATCGGAAATCCTCCTGGCACAGTGTTCCTTGTGCCAATGGCTTGCCATCGAGGTAGATCCGGTCTACGCACTGATCGTCCCCCCGCTGCATCCAGTCAAGGCAGTCGCCGTAGTAGAGCGTGTCCCGTTCCAAGGCGCTCATCCACGGGCTCCAGAATCGAGCCCGTTGTCCCTGATCAGATCATCGTACTTGAGCCGCTTGCCATGCATGCCAAGGACGACCGCGCCCAGCATGTCGATGGTGTCCTGCTCGCGCAGGTTGTGACGACCGGCGAACTCCTGCACGTAGCGGTCCAGATGCTTCGGGCTGAACTTGTGGAACGTCCCGTAGTACCCGCGCTTCAGCATGGACCAGAACGACTCGACTCCGTTGGTGTGCGCCTGTCCGCGAACGTACTCGCTGACAGAGTGCTTCACCGACTCATGCTCGAACGGCAGTGTCTCGTAGGCACTCGCGTCGTCCGTGTAGACGGTCGCTTGCCGGTCGGCGTGATCCTTCACGAATCCCTGCAGGGTTGCCTTGTCCGTGGAGTGCACCGCCTTGGCTGCCACTTGGTTCGTTGCGCGGTCTTTCGCGCCCACAACTGCCGTCTTGCCCACCGGCCCGCGGCCCGTCAAGTCCTTGCGCACCGAGTTCGGCATGTTCTTGCGCTTCCCGCCGATGTAGGTTGCGTCCACTTCCACTGGACCGGCGAACCCTGGACCGCCTTGGAACAATGCGGCACGGATGCGGTGGCTGAGATGCCACGCCGAGTTCTGCGCGATGTGCAGGTCCCGGTGCAGCTTCATTGACGAGACGGATTGCAGGCTGGTCATCAACAGATAGATCGCCATGGCCCACACCTGATAGCCCAGGTTCGAGTCCTGCATGACGGTTGCGATGCGAACCGAGAACCGCTTGCGGCAAGCGCGGCAGCGCAACGGCATCGTCTTGTGCTGCGCGCCCGACTGGACGCGGTGGGAGCCGGCCCCGCAATGCGGGCACTGCGGTCCGTGCGGCCAGCGGACGCGGATGAACCACTGCTCGGACGCAGCGTCGTCCGGGAACATCCTCATGGCCTGCATCATGCTGATGCCCTTGCGTGTGTTCTTGCCCGGTGCTTTCTGGATCGTCATCTCCATTCATAATCTTACCAAACGGTGCCCGCCGTGTCAATCGTAAATAGCTGATTATCTTGGAGTTACGAAATAATCACGTCCGCTAGACGGGATGCTTTTGGGCACCACCCCTTATAATCCCCTTTCCCGGACGCAAACGGAACTTGGCTGGCGCCGGACGAAGACGTTCCTCCCGCGTGATCTGCTGGCCGGAAGCAAGGACCGCCTAGCCAAGCTCCCAGGTGGTATTGCTTGGCCCTGCCGGCGAGCTTCTCCGCCGACCGCAGCATACCCATCGCGAGCAGGGCAAGCATCAGCTCCATGACGCGATCTGCATCGACTGGGCACGGCGCCAGCTCGCCCGTGAAAATGATCTGGCGAACGCGGAGTTACTCAGGCCAGCAGCCGGATAAGAGCCGACGCTGTTTGATGCGAGTCGTCTCGTCCGTGTAGACCCAGGCGATTTCGCTGGCGCCGCTCACCGCGACGGGCGCCAGCACGCGCCGGTAGAGGCTGCGACCGCCCGGGCGGAAGCCCTCCAGCCGGTCGATGGCAGGTAGGCGAGATTCGGGGTCGTCAAAGGAGAGCAGCTCCCCGTACACGGCGCCCCAGGCCCCTGCTGCGGCGCTTTCGGCGCCAGGTCGGGGGTATGACTCAGCCTGCTGGGAGAGGCGCGCCTGTGTGGCGACGTCGGCCAAGGGTTCAGCGGTTCCGTGGGCGAGGATGTCCTCGTCGGGGACCTCAAGGAGCGGATAACCGGGCCCTTCGTAGAGACGGCCCCGGACCTGCGCCTCCTGGAGTTCCAGTAGGCCTTGGCAGAAGAGGTCGTGGTTCCCGTATCCCCGTTTGAGCGTGCCGTAAACGAAGATCCTCAGCATTCCGAAGGTGTTCTCCGTCGCGGGTCCATTGGGTTCTGTCGACTGTTCTCTGGGTTTCATTGCTCCGTCGGGGCGCCTTCCGTTCTTCTATTGCCCGATGAACTTGAGGGGCTCCGTTGAGCGCTCCATCTGATGGGGATTGAGATGTATGTCCACGCCGGGCGCCCCGATGGACGAGTGGTGACCATCCGGATGCTCAGCGGCGCTTCTCGTGGATACTCTCCAGCAAGCCTTTCGCGCGCGCCCGCGCCAAGTGCACGATCCGGGGCTGTTGCGCGATCTTGTTCAGGATGATCTCGAGGGGCTCCACCGCGATGACGCGGTCCCTCTCATAAGCCTGCTCCAGGTTCACCAGCGCTTGGTTGACCCCGAGCCGATCGAAGCGGTAGGCGCGCTCCAGCACCTCGAGGTGCCGCAGCGTCTCCGACAACTTCAGGAACCATGACGCGATGTCCCGGGCGCCGGGCTCTTCCGAGTAATCAAACGCCGCTTCGCCCCGCACCTGGCCGGCGGACTCGAAGCGCAGCAGCTTGCGGCCCGTGGAGGCAACCTTGCGCCGGCTGGCCAACGGCTTGGAAAAATAGTCCAGGGCGGCCGCCTGCTCGAAGACAGTCGCGGCCTCCTCCTCGCCCACACGGATCTCCACACGCTCCTCGCCGGGTTCCGTGTAGAGCACTTGGCCGTCCCGGGCGAGCGTCGCCTCGAAACGCTCGGGTACGGCCCCCGGGAAGTCTCGCTCGAAGTAGATCGTATCCTGCCCGGCGGCGGCCGAAGCCAGGGCGCAGGCCAGCGCGAGCAGTTTCCCGGACACCGCCTTATCCCCCTCGAACGTGCGCATCCCTGCGGTTGGCGTGGCAGTAGGCCACGGCCAGCGCGTCGGAGGCGTCCAGCGACTCCACCGCTTCGCCCAAGCCGAGCAGGACTTGCACCATCTGCTGGACTTGCCGCTTGTCCGCGCTCCCATGGCCGACCACGCTGCTCTTCACCTGCTTGGGCGCGTAGCTGGCCACCGGAAGGCCCGCTCGCGCCAAGGAGAGCAGCGCGGCGCCCCGCACATGGGCCAGGACAACGGCGCTCCTGGCATTGCCAATCTGAAACACATCCTCGAGCGCGGCCTCGGCGGGCTGGAAGCGGTCCAGAACCTCCTCGAGTCCGTCGGCGATGATCCGAAGCCGTTCCGGCAACTCCCGCCCTCGCGGGACGCGGATCGCTCCGTAGCCGACTGCCTGATGGGTGCGGCCCTCGCTCTCGATGACGCCGTAGCCGGTGACGTGCGATCCGCAGTCGATGCCCAAGATCCGCACGGAGGGCGCCACTCAGGCGGAAAGCGCCTCGAGCTCCTTGTCGTCGATGTCGAAGTTGGCGAAGACGTTCTGCACGTCGTCCTGGTCCTCGAGCCTCTCGATCATGCGAATGACGCTGCTGGCCTGCCTCCCGCCGACCTTCACCGTGTTGTCAGGGATGCGCGAGATCTCCGCCGTGAGCGGCTCGATGCCGGCGCCGGAGAGGGCCTCGCGGACAGCCTCGTGCGCCTCGGGAGGCGAATAGACCGCCCAGTGTTCGCCGTCGTCCCGCAGGTCGTCGGCGCCCCCCAGCAGGACGATGTCCATCAGCTGCTCCTCGTCGGCCGCCTCCTTGGAGATCACGATCAGGCTCTGCTTGTGGAAGAGCCAGGACACGCAGCCGTTCTCGCCCAGGTTGCCGCCGTTCTTCGCAAAGATGTGGCGCAGCTCGGCCACGGTGCGGTTACGGTTGTCGGTGACCACCTCGATCAGCACCGCCACGCCCGCGGCCGCATAGCCCTCGAAGGTCACTTCCGCGAAGGTTTCGCCTTCGAGCTGGCCACTGCCACGCAGGATCGCCCGCTTGATGTTCTCGCTCGGCATCGACTGCGCTTTGGCCGCAGCCACGGCTGTGCGCAGCCGAGGGTTGGACTCCTGGTCCGGGCCGCCCTCGCGTGAGGCCACCTGGATCTCACGGATCAAGCGCGTGAAAACCTTACCGCGCTTGGCATCCGTAACCGCCTTCTTGTGCTTGATCGTCGCCCATTTGGAGTGGCCTGACATGCGTCTCGCCGTGTCCGTCGGCGCGCGACCCCACGCCCGCGCCTCGTGCACGACCGTGGTATGAGCATACCAGATGACGCCTCTTCAGCGGCCGGAACAAGCGGCTAGAATGGTCCCGTGGCCTTTCCCGTGCACCGCTTCCGGAGACTGCGCGGCTCCCCGGCCCTGCGCTCGCTGGTGCGGGAAACCAGGCTGGCGCCGCAGGACCTCATCGAGCCCCTCTTTGTCTGCCCCGGCGAGGGTGTACGGCTCCCGGTCGCCTCCATGCCGGGCGTCCACAACCTCTCGATCGACTGCCTGGTCGAGGACTGCGTCGAGGCCGCCGCGCTCGGGATCCCAGGCGTCATCCTGTTCGGCATTCCTCCCGGCAAGGACGCCCTCGGAACCGGCGGCTACGACGAGAACGGCATCGTCCAGGCCGCGATCCGGGCCGTCAAGCGCGAGGTTCCGGACTTGCTCGTCCTGGCCGACACGTGCCTCTGCGAATACACGGACCACGGTCACTGCGGCGTCGTCGAGGACGGCGACGTGGACAACGACAAGAGCCTTGCGCTGCTGCAGAAGACGGCTCTGTCGCAGGCGCGCGCCGGGGCGGACGTGATCGCTCCCTCGGACATGATGGACGGCCGGGTGGCCGCCATCCGCTCGGTTCTCGACCAGAACGCCCTGCAGCGCGTGCCGATCCTCGCGTACGCCGCCAAGTACGCCTCGTCGTTCTACGGACCGTTTCGCCACGCCGCGCAGTCCACTCCGCAGTTCGGCGACCGCCGCACCTACCAGATGGACCCGCCCAATCACCGTGAGGCGCTGCGGGAAATCGAGGCCGACCTCGCCGAGGGCGCCGACATGATCATGGTCAAGCCGGCCCTGCCGTATCTCGACGTGCTGTGGCACGCCAAGCAGGAGTTCGGCGTGCCGACCGCGGCGTATCAGGTCAGCGGAGAATACGCCATGCTCCAGGCCGCAGCCCGCAACGGCTGGCTGGACGAGGAGCGCGCCATGCTGGAGAGCCTAATTGCGATCAAACGGGCGGGCGCCGACTTTATCCTGACCTACTTCGCCAAGCAGGCGGCGCGCCTGCTCGACTGATCCGCGCATGCCGAGACCGCAGCTGTGGATCCTCTTGCTGCTCGGGAGCCTCGCGCCCGGCGCGTGGGCGGCCGAGGATGGCGGGCCCGAGGCGCCCTCCGCGATCGCCGCCCGCATCAACGAGCTCCTGGAGCGGCCCGCAGCCCGCAGGACGTTCTGGGGGATCGCAGTGCGCGACCTGGATACCGGCGCCACCGTCTATGCGCGCAACCCCGACAAGCTCTTTCTGCCGGCCTCCAACGTCAAGCTGTTCTCGACAGCCTTGGCCCTGCGGCGGCTGGGCGCCGACTACAGCTTTGCGACGAAGCTGGTCGCCGAAGGAGGCCTGGACGAGGACGGCGTGCTGCGGGGCGACTTGCGTCTGGTCGGCGGGGGCGATCCCAACCTCTCGGCGCGCGTCCTGCCGTACCGCAAGAAGGAGGACTTCGGACCGGACCGGTTGGAGCCGGTCCGGCGTTTGGCGCGGCGCGTGAGGGACGCGGGCGTCCGGCGGATCCAGGGAGACCTGATCGGCGACGACTCGCGCTACGTCTGGCAGCCCTACCCGCGCGGCTGGTCCTATGCCGACACCTTGTATGACTACGGCAGTCCGGTGAGCGCCCTGGCCTTCAACGACAACCTGATCGAAGTGCGGGTCACGCCTGGGCCGGCGCACGCGCCGGCCCGGCTGCGCGTCACGCCGCCGCTGTCCTTCTACGCCGTCGCAAACCGAACCTCCACGCCGCCCGGCCGCCAGGTCAACCGCCGGCTGGCGGCGCGCTGGGGAGAGCGGCCGGGAGAGGTCGTTGTGACGGGCCAGATTCCGCGGCAGTCCCGCGGCCGCACCTTCCGTCTCGCGGCCGACGATCCGGCGCGCTACGCGGCGCTCGCCCTGCGCGAGGCCCTCAAGGACATGGGCATCGAGATCGGCGGCGAGGTGCGGGCGCATCACCTGCTGCCGGATCGATTGCCGAGCCTGCGGTCGCTGGCGAAACCCCAGGCGCGCGGCCCGCACGATCCGCTCGTGGAGGTTCCCTCGGCGAGCTTGCGCGAGCTGATCCAGGTCGTGAACAAGGACAGCCAGAACCTGCACGCCGAGATGCTGGCGCGGGAAGTCGCGCTGCAGGAGTCCCGGGTGGGCAGCCTGGAGGCGGCGATCGTCAGCCTGCGGCGGTTCCTGGCGGAAGCGGGGCTCCGTTCCGGCGAGTTCGTCCTGCGCGACGGCTCGGGCCTGTCGCGCCACAACCTGGTGGCGCCGAGTGCGACAGTGCGGCTGTTGGAGTACATGTGGAATTCCGGCGACCGCGAGGCGTACCTGGCGAGCCTGCCGGTCGCGGGACGCGACGGGACCCTGGATTGGCGCTTCCAGCGATCGCCCGCGCGCGGGCGCATCCGAGCCAAGACCGGCTCGATGTCGCATGTGCTGGCGCTGTCCGGATACGCCGTCAACCCCGATGGCCGAACGTACGCGTTCTCGATCTTCGCCAACAACTTCGGCATGTCCTCGTCCTCCACCCAACAACTCGTCGACCGAGTCGCAGCGGCGCTGATCAGCGCCAGTCCGGGATAGACCCGAGGCTCCGGGACCCGCAAGCCGACCCGGTATGATGGGGGGCGCGGGAGGTCTGCACCAGCTTTGCACTCCAGGGTCCCGAACCCGCTGAACCTGCTGGGCATCGAAGATTTGCAGCGCTCCCAGATCGAGTGGCTGCTCGAGCGCGGCCGGTTCTACAAGACGATCCCGCCGCACAAGAAGCTCGACACGCTGCGCGGACGCTTGATCGTCAATCTCTTCTTCGAGCCGTCGACGCGAACGCGAACGAGTTTCGAGATTGCCGCCAAGCGCCTGGGGGCCGACACCATAGGCATCCAGGCCCTAGGCGCCAGCCTCTCGAAGGGCGAGTCGCTGGTGGACACTCTCAACACGCTAGCCGCGATGAATCCCGACATCATCGTGATGCGGCACGCCGCGTCCGGCGCGCCGCACTTCCTGGCGCAGTACCTTTCCACGCCCATGATCAACGCCGGGGACGGCCGCCACGAGCACCCGACCCAGGCGCTGCTCGACGCGTTGACGATCCTCGAAGTGAAGGATTCGCTGCAGGATCTGCGAGTCGCCATCATCGGGGACATCTCGCACTCGCGGGTGGCGCGTTCGAACATTCACCTCCTGGCGAACTTCGGGGCGGACATCGTGCTCTGTGGTCCGGTGACCACGGTCTCCACAAGCATGACGCTTCTCGCTCCAGGGGTGAGCCTGACCTACGACATGCGCGAGGCCGTGCGGGACGCCGACGTGATCATGATGCTGCGCGTCCAGCTGGAGAGGCAGAACGTCGAAGTGTTTCCCAAGAACGAGTATTTCCGGTACTACGGACTCACGCTGGAGCACGTCAAGCTCGCCAAGCCGGACGCGATCGTGCTGCACCCCGGGCCGATCAACCGGGGCCGCGAGATCGCGAGCGAGGTCGCCGACTCCCAGCGGTCGATGATCCTGAACCAAGTCGAAAACGGAGTCGCCATTCGGATGGCGGTCCTGGAGTGGGTTTGCTCGGAGTAGGACGGAACACGCCATGCGCCTGCTGATCCAGAACGGACATGCAGTCGACCCGGCCAGCGGGCTCGACGCCCGGCGGGATGTCCTCATCGACGGAGATCGGATCGTGGCGATCGAGCCGCATATCGAGTGCCCCGACGCCCGGGTCCTCGACGCCGAGGGGCTCATCGTGGCGCCGGGCCTGGTGGACATCCACGTGCACTTGCGCGAACCGGGCATCGAACACGCAGAGACGATCGCGAGCGGCTCGCGCGCCGCCGCGGCCGGCGGCTTCACGGCTGTGTGCTGCATGCCGAATACCTCGCCGGTGAACGACTCGGCGCAAGTCACCAGCTTCATCGTCGAGCGAGCCCGGAGGACGGCCTCCGTCCACGTCCATCCGATCGGAGCAATCTCGAAGGGCAGCCAGGGCAAGAAGCTGGCGGACATCGGCGCGATGTGCGCCGAGGGGATCGTGGCGATCAGCGACGACGGCATCCCGGTGATGGATTCCGGGCTGATGCGGCGCGCCATGAAGTACGCCGCATCCTTCGGCATCACGGTGATCGATCACTGCGAGGATCTTTCCCTGAGCGCCGGGGGCGACATCCACGAGGGCATCCAGAGCATGCGGCTGGGACTGTCGGGCATCCCGGGCTGCTCGGAAGACGTCATGGTCGCGCGGGACATCATCCTGGCCGCGGACACCGGCGCGCGGGTGCACATCGCCCATATCTCCACGGCGAACTCGATCGCCATGGTCCGGCACGCCAAGAAGCTCGGCATCCCCGTGACCGCGGAAGTGACGCCGCACCATTTCGCGCTGACCGACGAGGCGATCCAGGGCTACGACTCGAATTACAAGATGAAGCCGCCACTGCGCTCGCAACGCGACATCGACGCGGCCATCGAGGGCCTGGTCGACGGCACGATCGACTGCATCGCTACGGACCACGCGCCCCATACCGGCCACATCAAGATGCAGGAGTTCGAGCGCTGCCCGTTCGGGGTGACCGGGTTGGAGACAGCGCTGGGGCTGGCGTTGCGAACCCTGTACCACGGAAGCAAGCTGAACTTGACCCATCTCGTGCGGCTCTTGACGAGCGCCCCGAGCGACTGCCTGGACCTGGAGCGGGGCCGGCTACGCGCCGGGGGCCTTGCCGACGTCACGATCTTTTCGACCGAGCGCGAGTGGACCTACGACGTCGCCGCCACGTTCTCAAGGAGCAAGAACTCTCCGTTCCACGGCGAGGCCTTCCGCGGAGGACCGGTCGCGACCATGGTGGCGGGCCGGGTCGTCTGGACGGCGAACGGTGGTCTTGGAGAGGCCGACGAGCCGCAGGCGCCAGGATCCCCACTTGCGGTCAGGGCGTAGCGGCGTATTCCCGAGACAGGGCGTCCAAGTCCAGGCTCGACGCGTCGCCCCGATGCACGATCAGCCGGTAGCGAAGCCGGACCTCTCGCCCGCGGTCCAGGGGGACTGCATCGGGACCGGGCCAGACGGCATTCTGCATGCTGGGCGTAGCCGGCGACCGCAGGATCCACGACTGCGGGTATCCGGTCGATGCGGGATGCACGACGACGGCCACGCCGCTCCAAGAGCCCTGGCCGCCGAAGTCCGCCGAGAAGTCGACCCAGTCCCCGGCCTCGACGGCCCTGCGCTGCGGCTCCAGCCGCCCCGCGGCCGCTGTGAAGCGTAGTCCCTCGAGCATCTTGACTCGAACGGAGAATCCCCCGTAGCCCTTGTCGTCCTCGGAGCCTCCGAGACGCACCTCGTCCTGCAGCGGCGCGAGACGGATGTCGAAATCGATCATGCGGAACCCGTTTTCGACACCGTGCACAAGGACCTCCACGTCTTCCTCCAGGATCGGCTCGCGGCCCTCCTGGTAGTCCGGGGAGACCCAGCAATGCTTCACGCGCAGCCCGTTGCCGTGCGGCGGAATCCACGCTTCTTGCAGCTGCCAAGCGAAGCGCTGGGCCAGCCACGGGTCACCAGCGCGCACCGAACCGATCCAGACCTGGTGCCATGTCCAGTACACCCCGCGATGATGCCGATGGTCCTCCGGAAAGTCCTCCGTGAGGATCTCACCGTCCAGTCCGTACAGCGGGTGGATGTAGTTCGAGCGTTCGTAGCGGCCATCCAGAGACTTGGGCTCCAGGCGATAGAACAACACGGCATCGCCCGCATCGAGCACCCTGTACCCCCCGTCCTCCTCGGCGATCTCGAGGGGCTGAGACACGGACTGCCGCTCGGGCGCGGCGCCGCAGCCGGCGAAGACTACGAGAAAGAGAAGAGCAGGGAGCACGGCGGGAAGCGCCGTCCGGCGCGCAACGAATTATACCGGGCTCGCACCACTCCAGCTGCGGCCAGATTCAGCTCGCCTTTGATTCCGTGTTGTCCGGCAATGACCGAGACGCCGGGGACTCCTTCGCTCCCCCGACCACCATCGACCTGCTATTCGCACAGCATGGCCGCTCGCTCGATACCGCCGGCAACCGAGTGTGCTGAACGACAAATGAACTGCGATAAGATTGGCGATGCGCCCGGCTCCCTTGACACCCGAGGACCGGCCAAGCCGTGGCTGGGGCCGCCTTTTGCTACGATAATCCGCCTCCCATGCTGCAACCAGGAGACTCGGCGCCCGACTTCGAAGTGGAAACCGACGGAGGAGGCACGCTTCGACTTGCGGACTTCCGCGGCCAGAAGGTGGTGTTGTATTTCTACCCCAAGGACAGCACGCCGGGTTGCACGATCGAGGCCCTCGCGTTCCGCGACGCCGAGCCCGAGTTCGGCGCGAAGAACGCGGTGATTCTCGGCGTCAGCGCCGACAGCGTCCGGTCGCATGACCGCTTCAAGGCCAGGTGCAATCTCCCGTTCCGGCTGCTCAGCGACCGCGATCATGCCATCGCGGAGGCGTATGGTGCGTGGCGAGAGAAGAGGTTGTTCGGCAAGAAGTACATGGGTATCGTGCGGTCGACCTACGTGATCGACGAGCAGGGCAGGATCGAAGCGACGTGCGACAAGGTCAAGGTGCGCGGACACGCCGCCGACCTGCTGCGGCGCCTCTGAGGTCGTAGCGCTCCGTCGGGCGCGTCGAGGCGCGACCAACCGCGCCCCGGCCGGACCTACAGCGTCGGCACGCCCAGCAAGGTCATCGCCGCCTTGAAGATCCCGAACAGCCCTTCTCCGGCGACGAGGCCCGAAGCGACGGCGAAGCTGAGCTTCTTGGCGCTCGCGGGCCGGGCGCCCTGCCAGAGGACGAGCGCGAGCGCGCCAAAGAAGATCACCAGCGAGAAGAACGCCTGCACGATGAAGGCGATTCCGATGGCGAGCCCGCTCGGAAGATACGGCGCCAAAGAGGATTTGCGGCGTAGGATCGGCAGCAGCGCCCCGAACGCCAGCCCGATGGCGACAGCCGTCGCGGCGTGCGGGGGCAGCGCCTCGAGCCCCTGCGTGAGCAACTCCGCCATCGCCTTCCACGAGAAGGCTGCGGGGGCAGGCAATTGCTCGCCGCCAAGCGGATAGGCGCTGGTCACGAGAAGGTAGGCCGGGATGCAGAACAGCACCCCGGCCGCGATTCCCCAAAGCTGCGCGAGGAACTGGCGTCGCGGGGACGCCCCGAGGAGTCGGCCGGTCTTGAGGTCCTGCATCATGTCCGCCGCCTGCGAGGCTCCGGCTCCGGTGATGGCGGCGGCCATCAGGTTCGTGCCGATGCTGCCCGGCGCCAGACCGCCGTAGACCAGTTGGGTCACCTTGCCCATGCCACCGACGGGGTTGATGTCGGTTTCGCCCGTCGAGCGAACCGCGACCGCCGCGAGCGCGAAGGACAGGACCAGCGCGACCAGCGTCAGGTGCGGAGGAATCTCGAAGAGATACCATGCCGCCACGGTGGTTCCGATCGCGGCGACGGCGAGGCCGTTGCGCCACCAGGATTGCGGGATGCGCTCTCCCGGGCGGGACTCGCTCGATCCAAGGCGCGACGCGCTTCGGAAGGTGCGCAGGAAGGTCCGCCAATTCAGCGCGAGCGCGGTCAGCGCCTCGGAGACCATGATCGCCACGCCCGGCCAAAGCAGCCAACCGCGCGGTCCGTCCGTGTAGCTCATGACGGCGCCCGGCGCCCAGCCCTGGGCCTGGACCCACGGTCCCAGGACTCCCCAGGCCACCACGGCGCCGAGAGCCAGACTGGCGCCCACCCGCGGCCCGATCAGGATCCCCGCTCCGAACAGCATCGGTCCGAAGTAGAAACGGAAGCCCCAGGCCGCAGCTGCGCTCACCGCGGCGACGCCGAACAGCTCGGCCGGCGGCATTTCCAGCACAGGGACGAAGTAGGTCAGCAGCGTGAACGCCCCCGCCAGCGCTCCGGCCCAAAGCAGGGCCCGCGCTTTGTCGACGGCTTCCTGCGCCTTCGCGAACATCGCCAGGATCGTTTCCGCGGTTGCGGTGCCGGTCGGGAAACGGAGCTGATCGACCTCGATCATCTGCCGGCGCAAGGGCACGGCGAAAAAAACGCCTAGGTAGGCGACCGAAAGGCACCACAGGAACAACCCGGGGAGTGGGATCTCGAATCCCAGCAGGTCCATCGCCGGGACGGCCGCCAGCAAGCCCGCGGCCGAGGCCATCGTCCCGGCGGCGGAGCCGGAGGTTTGGGTGATGTTGCACTCGAGCACCGACAGCGAACGCCCGAGGACCATGAACAGCGCGAACCCCAGGATGGCGGCGATCAGGGAGCCGCCGAAGGACCAGCCGATCTTCAAGCCCATGTAGATGTTCATGCAGGACACGACTCCGCCGAGCAGGCAGCCCGCGACGACGGACCGCGCCGTCAATTGGCGCTCGCCGGATCGCGGGGTGTAGATCTGCTCGGTCTTGACGGCGGGACGCTCTTGGGCAGGCTCGTTCATGGCAATTCGAGGGGGCGGCGTCTCGACCGCCGACATTCCAGGGTTGCGGCACAGCCTAGCAAAACCGTTGCCCGCGTGCCGCCAGCGGCGGCGACGGCAACCGATCCGTATGGATAGCACTCCGCTGCACCTGCTCGGTCCAGATGACCAGCCGCTGGCCTACTTCGCTCAGGGGCGCGGCCAGCGGCGAACTGATCCGCGAACTGGCGGCCTGGACCCGACTCGCGCCGGCCGTCGACACACTCAGTTCCTGTATCATGCGGGCGTGTTCGATCGCCGCCAGTTCCTCCAGGCCGGGTTGGCTGCTACAGCCGGCTCGTTTCTGCCCGACACGTCGCACATTCTGCGTGCGCATCCAGCCGCCGAGAGCCACTTCGGCAAGGTCAGGATCACGGCGGTCAAGACCGCGTCCGTCCACATCAAATACCCCGCGCACCTCGTGCGGATCGAAACCGACTCGGGCCTGTTTGGGATCGGCGAGGCGTACAACCGCGAGGGCATCCTGGACCACGTCCATTCCTTCGAGGACATCCTGGCGGGCGAGGATCCTCTGCAGGTGGACTACTTGGCAACGAAGATGGCCGAGGCGAAGCTCGGCCACGGCTCCTGGACGGGCACCTTGCCGGGCGCGATCAGCGGTCTCGAGACGGCGCTCTGGGATCTGGCTGGCAAGATCCTGGGGGTCCCGGTGTACGTCCTCCTAGGGGGACGCTTCCGTGACAAGATCCTGATCTACCACGACACCGGCTCCCCGCGGACGCCCGATCCGGCCGCATGGGTCGCCGAGGCCGAGAAGTCCCTCGCCTACGGCTTCCAGGCCACGAAGTTCGACATGGATTGGGAGGGCCGCGGACAAGCGATCGCCGGCCGGCCGTTCCGCTACCGCGGCGAACTCTGGAACCGCGGGATCTCGTCGCTCGAAATGAAGCAGTGGCGCGCGATCCTGGTGGCGGTGCGCGAACGGCTGGGCGAGCACTATCCGCTTGGCATCGACCTGCACTTCAACTACAACTACTCGGACGCCCTGACGTTCAGCCGCATGGTCGAGGACCTCAACCTGTGGTTCATCGAGGACCCGATCCCGCCCCAGAACGCGGATGCGATGGCGCGCTTCACCCACGAGTGCAACATCCCGACCTGCACGGGCGAGAACCTCTACACGCGCCCGACCTTCCGGCCGTTCATCGAGAAGCAGGCCGCCGACATCCTGCAGCCGGACCCCCAGAAGGCAGGCGGTTTGCTGGAGACCAAGAGGATTGCGGATTGGGCCGACCAATACTACATCACCTTCGCCTGCCACAACATGTGCACGCCCGTCGGCACGGTGGCGAATGCCCACGCCTGCGCCGCGATCCGTTCGTTCGTGGCCCTCGAGTCGGACTCGGTGGAACTCGAGCACTGGGACGACCTGATCGACCGCGACGGGCCGTTCTATCAGGACGGCTATTACGTTCTCAACGACCGGCCGGGACTGGGCATCGAACTGAACGAAGAAATCTGCCGACGCCACCTCACCGGCGGCTCCGCCTATTTCGGCGGTTGACGCCGAACCTTGCCAACGAGCGCGATGGCAGCTCGCCTGGGCGTACCGCGCCGCCGCTCCAGGTTGGCAAGGCTATAATGAACCTCGCATGGAATCCGCTCCGCAGCAGAAACAGCAGAGGTTGTTCGAGTTGCTCGCCGGCATGGGCAAGGTGCTCGTGGCGTACTCGGGCGGTACGGATTCAGCGTACCTCGCTTGGGCTGCGAACCGCGTCCTGGGCTCCGCTGCGCTTGCCGTAACAGCCGACTCGGCGTCCATCCCGGAGTCGCACAAGCGTGACGCCGTCGCATTCGCCGAGCAGTTCGACATCCGGCATCGCATGATCGAGACCCGCGAGTTCGACAATCCGGAATACACCCGCAACGACCCCAACCGCTGTTTCCACTGCAAAGACGAGCTCTTCGAGCGCATGAACGAGGTCGGCGAGGAGCTCGGCGTCACCACGATCGCCTACGGCGTCAACAAGGACGACACCAGCGACTTCCGGCCCGGGCACCGCGCCGCGCGCAAGCACGACGTACGAGCTCCGCTGCTCGAAGCCGATCTGACCAAAGCGGAGATCCGCGCGCTGTCGAACGCCGCCGGTCTTCCGACCTGGGACCGGCCGGCCGCAGCCTGCCTGAGCTCGCGGATCCCCTACGGCACCCAAGTCACCCGCGAGAACGTCAAGCTCGTGGAACGCGGCGAAGACGCACTCGCTCGGCTCGGCTTCCGGGTCTATCGTGTTCGCTATCACGGCCAGCTCGCACGGATCGAGATCGGCAAGGACGAGTTGCCCAAGGCGCTCAGCCTCGAGATGGCGGAGACACTCGTTACCACGTTCCGGGATCTCGGCTTTCAGTACGTCACCCTCGATCTGGCGGGTTACCGGCAGGGCTCACTGAACGAGGTGCTGCCCGCGGAGTCCAGGGCCGCGCTCCGCATCCTGGCGTAGGGCCGCGACAAGGGCCGCACCAGGCCAGGCGGGCGGCAAGCTGCGCAAGCGCCTCAACAACGTCGGTTTCACACCTCCGCCTGGTCGGGCCGCACCGCACTGAAGCCGCCGCACACGGCCTTCGCCGCCGCTCTCATGTTGCGAATTGATTGGTTCAAACAATACAAGTAGATGAAATTTAATCATTTTTTTCACCTGACGTTTTTCTTGGAATTCCGCCGCCCACAGGGCGGATTTTATCTGCTAAGATCATCGAGTTCTCAGCTCCTAGCGCGCTTGTGATGCCAGTCGGGCCGAACCGCGAGCCGACGCGACGGAGTTCTCACGAAGAGCGCTTCGGCGACGGCAGCGAGGTTCTAAGGTCAAGTGAATCAATGGAATCAGATCCAGGAGCGTATCCGTGGGTCGATGAGCCAAGAGAGCTATCGCAACTGGCTGGAGCCCGTCTCGTTCAGCCATATGGGCCAAGATGGCTGCCTGCACTTGGTGGCCCCGAACAGCGACGTGCAGAGTTGGCTCGAAGCCGAGTTCGTCCCTCGTATCCTCGCAACTGCGCGAACTCTCGGGATGGACATCGCCTCGGTCGGCATCGGCGCCGCCGAGCCGGAGCCGCCGATGGTGCAGCAGTCCTTTGATTTCGAACCCGTCGACCAGCCGTTCAACGCCAAATACACCTTCGACCGCTTCGTGGTCGGTTCCTGCAACGAATTCGCCCACGCAGCCTCGCTCGCCGTTGCCGTCCGGCCCGCCGAGGCCTACAACCCTCTGTACATGTACTCCGGCGTGGGCATGGGCAAAACGCACCTGTTGCACGCCATTGGCCACCGGCTCCGTACGTCGAATCCAACGAAAAAGATCGTGTACGTGGCGGCCGAAGAGTTCATGAACGAGATGATTAAGTCTATTCGTTTCAATACTATGGGGAACTTCCGAGAACGCTTTCGAATGGCGGACGCGCTGCTCGTCGACGACATCCAGGTGATCGGGTCGAAGGAGCGCACCCAGGAAGAGTTCTTTCATACGTTCAACACCTTGCACAACAACGGCAAGCAGATCGTCATTTGCAGCGACTCGGATCCGGCCGTGATTCCAGGGCTTGTCGGTCGGCTCAAGTCCCGGTTCTGCTGGGGTCTGATGGCCGACATCCAACCGCCGGACCTGGAGACCAAAATGGCTATCCTGGACCGCAAGGCCGAGGAAGCCGGCGTCGCGCTGCCGGACGATGTCCGGAGCTTCATCGCCGCGCATCTGAATTCGAACATCCGGGAACTCGAGGGGGCTCTGAACCGCTTAATCGCGCGCGCGCAGTTCGTCCAAGGCCGGATCACCCTGGGCATGGTTCGGCACATGTTCGGGTCGATCTCTCCACAAGCCCCGACCGGCCCGAGCATTCCAGGTATCCTGCAGGCCGTCGCTTCCGAGTTTCAGCTGCAAGTGTCCGACCTGACGGCGCGCAACAACGCGCGCAGCGTGGCGGGCCCACGGCAGATCGCCATGTACCTCTGCAAACGGCTCACACCGGCTTCCGTTTCCGAGATCGGCAGGGCATTCGGAAAACACCACACAACAGTGCTCTACGCCATCCAGAAAATAGAACGCGAAATTGAGCAGAACGCCACCCGCAAGTCGACTATTAATAGGCTGCTCAGGAAGCCCGAATTCTCGGGAAATTCACAATACGTTTAGCCGTCTAATATTGCGCAACCGCTGGCCTATGCGCTGGTGCCTGCTTCGGAGACGAGCAAACTCGCCGCCGCCGAAGTTCCCGTGGCACAGCAGGCCAGTGCGGCGGCTGCACCGGAGAGTCGCGTACTGGGCGAAGGTGTTTCCGGAGTTAGGGTCTTCACCTCTCTCCCGCCTCTCGTAGGCCGCGCAGGGTGCGGCGCTAGGTCCGGGCGTTGAGCCGAGCAGCCATCCGTCTTGACAAGCTTCCTCTTCGGTCCCGTAATCACCCAGCTGGAGCTGGAATTCCTAACCCGCAGTCCGCGTACCCAGTTCTAAATCCCAAGGCGCTCGACACGGCGAGGCGCGCGGATTCTGCGGCGCTACGGCAAGCCGTCTACAGCTGTATGGAGCAATTCCTTCTGGGGCCGCCCTACGGCGGCATCGCGACACACAAGTCGGTTATAATGACGATATCCACAGTATGGCCCCTACAGGGCGTGTGGATCGTTGTGGAAAGTCCCGGGTTACCCAGTGGCTGCAGACCCAGCGGTCGCTTATCCACAATGGTACGAACCCCGTTGCGCATTGAAGTACAAGGTCTTAGTGGCGGCATCCACAAATCCACCAAGCCTACGACTACGAGCCCAACTAAGAAACAACCTAGAGGATCGGCGTCGGATAGGGTTGCAGCCCAACGCACGAAAAAGGACGCCGAAGCATGGAACTGACGGTTAGATCGCAAGACCTCGTAAGGGAGCTCGCTCTGGCGCAGGGGGTCGCCGACAAGAAGACGACCATTCCCATCCTGTCCAACGTGCTCCTGGCAGCCCAGAGCGACTCGCTGACGCTCACTGCGACAGACCTCGAACTCAGCGTCCAGAGTTCCTGTCCCGCACAAATCGCGACGGAGGGCTCCACGACGCTTCCGCTGCGCAGGCTGTTCGACTACGTCCGCCTGCTGCCCGATGCGGAACTAGCCCTCAACTCCACCGCTACGGATACAGTCAACCTCTCCTGCGGCCGAGCTAAGACGCGCATGGCGGGCATCGAGAGGAAGAACTTTCCGCAGTTGCCCGCGATGCCGGAGCCGCTGACGAGAATCGGCGCCGCGACTCTGGCGGATGCTGTCCAGAAGACGATCATCTCCGTGGCTGGGGAAGAGTCCCACTACACCCTTGCTGGGGCCCAGCTCGTGCTGCAGAACGATTCCCTCACGATCGTTTCGACGGATGGCCACAGGTTGTCTCTTTACGTGGGCTCGCAGAGGCTAGAAGGCCTCGGCGAGGAGGTTCGCGGTCTGCTGCCTAGGAAGGGAATGGCCGAACTGGCGCGCGTCCTTGCCCAGGGGGATACCTCCAGCGACGGCGAGGAGTCGGCTTCCGTCGACTTTGCTGTGGACAAGAACCACATGTTCTTCCGCTACGGGCGGCGGTTGTTCATTTCTCGCAAGATGACCGGCAAGTTCCCGGACTATACGCGTGTCCTGCCGAAGGACCTCAGCATCGTGCTCGAACTCGACAGGGAGGCCCTGGCGTTTGTGCTGCGCCGCGTTTCGCAATTCTCGGACGAGCGTTCCCATGCCGTGCGCCTCGATTTAGAGGATGGCAAGCTCCAGTTTCGGGCTACGCTTTCTGCTGCGGGCGCCAGCGAGGAGTCGCTGCTGGTCGACTATTCCGGCGAACCCTTCGGTGTCGGCTTCAATGCGCGGTACATCCTCGATTTTCTGGGCGTATGCTCCAGCGAGAAGGTCCTAATGCGCCTGAGCGACGCGCACAGCGCGGCGCAATTCGAAATCCCCGGGGCGGATAGGGCAATGGACTACCGCTACGTAATCATGCCAATTCGGGTCTAGAGCAGACGAGCGCAACGGGGGGACGGCACGCATATGGCAGGTATGGCGGCGACGGCGAAAAAGCAGGGCAACGACTACACGGCGGAGAACATTCGCGTCCTGGAAGGCCTCGAAGGCGTTCGGAAGCGCCCGGCGATGTACATCGGTTCAACCGGGGAACTTGGGCTCCACCATTTGGTGTACGAGGTCGTTGACAACGCGGTCGACGAGGCGCTGGCGGGGCATTGTGACAGGGTCGAAGCCACAATTCACATTGATAACTCGGTCACAATTCTCGACAACGGCCGCGGCATCCCGGTTGACAAGCACTCGACGGAGGGCGTCTCTGCGGCGGAAGTTGTGATGACCAAGCTGCACGCTGGTGGCAAGTTCGATGCCGACAGCTACAAGGTGTCCGGGGGCTTGCACGGTGTTGGCGTCAGCTGCGTGAACGCGCTGTCGGAAACGCTCAAGATGGAGATCTGGCGCGACGGCTATGCCTGGGAGCAGGAGTACTCCCGGGGGATCCCCAGCTACAGACTGCTCAAGACCGGCAGATCGAGGAAGACCGGCACTCGCATCACGTTCCGTCCCGATTCCGAGATCTTTACGACAACCGACTTCAAGCACGAGATTCTCGCGACCCGTCTACGTGAGATGGCGTTTCTGAACGCCGGCTTGAAGATTGTGCTGGACGACGAGCGCGACGAGCGCGACCCGCAGGTCTTCCACTTCGAGGGCGGCATCGCCGAGTTCGTCTCCTACCTGAACCGCGGCAAATCGACCCTGCACCCGGAACCGATCTTCTTCCACGACGAGCGGGAGTTCTCCGGTGGCGTCGTTTCGAGCGACATTGCGCTGCAGTACAACGACAGCTACCAGGAGAACCTCTTTTCGTTCGCCAACACCATCAACACGGTCGACGGCGGAACCCATCTGTCCGGCTTCCGGGCGGCCCTCACGCGCACCATCAACGCGTACGCCAAGAGCGCCAACCTGCTCAAGAACGCCAAGGTCAATCTAAGTGGCGACGATGTGCGCGAAGGCCTGACCGCAGTCGTGAGCGTGAAGCTGCCCCAGCCGCAGTTCGAGGGTCAGACTAAGGGCAAGCTCAACAGCGACATCCAGGGCCAGATCGTCTCGGCCGTCAATGATCGCCTCGGGGAGTACTTCGAGCGCAACCCGGCGGTGGCGAAGAGCATCATCGGGAAGGCCATCGACGCCTCCAGAGCGCGCGAGGCGGCCCGCAAGGCCAGAGACCTGACCCGCCGCAAGGGAGCGCTGGACTCGGCCGGGCTCCCCGGCAAGCTTGCGGACTGCCAGGAACGCGACCCGCGGCGGGCCGAGTTGTTTATCGTCGAGGGCGAGTCGGCGGGCGGCACGGCGAAGCAGGGCCGCGACCGCCGTTACCAAGCGATCCTACCCCTGAAAGGCAAGATCCTGAACGTCGAGAAGGCGCGCTACGACAAGATGCTCTCGCACGAGGAGATCCGGGCCATGATCACGGCCCTGGGGACCGGCATCGCGGACGAGTTCGAACCTGAGAAGCTGCGCTATCACAAGGTCATCCTGATGACGGACGCGGACGTGGACGGGTCGCACATCCGCACCCTGCTCCTGACGTTCTTCTTCCGGCAGATGCGCCAGTTGATCACGGACGGGCGCGTCTTCATCGCGCAACCGCCGCTCTACCGCATCAAGCGGGGCAGCAAGGAGATCTACATCAAAGACGACTCCGAGTTGTCGGACCAGGTCATCCAGATCGCGACCGAGGGCGTGACCTTGCAGCTGGGGTCCAACGGGACTCTCGGCCAGACCCTAGAAAAGGGCGCTCTGCAGGCGTACGTTTCAGATTTGGACTCCTACGCCCGGATGCACCAGCGCGTCCTGCGCAGGCTGCGTAGCGACAAGGCTGTCACCATCGTGGCCGACGCGGCTCTCGCTCTCGATACCAAGGAGCATTTCAAGGACAGGGACTCCATGTGGTCCGTCGTGGGGCGCTTGCGGATTGAGGGACTGGAAGCCGAATTGGTCGACGATGAGGAGCACTCGGCGTACGCGCTGCGCTTCAAGGACGGCACGGAGGCCGAGCGGTTGATCGACCTGGAACTAGCCGCGCAACCGGAATACAGGCGCCTGCGCTCGCTGTCGAAGCAGCTGGACGAGTTCAACAAGCCCCCGTTCGTCGTGGTCGGCAAGAGATCCAGGAGCACGATCGAGAACCCGCTGTCGCTGCTCAACCACCTTAAGGATGCCGCGCTGAAGGATGCCTCGATCCAGCGCTACAAGGGACTCGGCGAGATGAACGCCGATCAGCTCTGGGAGACGACGATGACCGCGGACACCCGCAGCCTGCTGCAGGTGCGGATCGACGACGCGGTCGAGAGCGAAGAGATCTTCACGACGCTCATGGGAGAGAACGTCGAAGCGCGCCGCAAGTTCATCGGCGACAACGCGCTCAACGTCAAGAACCTCGATATCTGAAGCGTTGGGTCCTGCCTCGCCGCCGCGCGCGGAGTTCCGCGCGGTTCCTTCGGACGAGCTTCCGCTACGGACTTGCTACTGCCGCGCCTTCCTGGCTTCGCGAAAGGAGCGCGCGCAGTGCGCGAGAAACACGACCATCGCGATCGCCATCAAGCTCCGCGACCAAGCGGCCAACGGGCGCTCCACGTCGTCTCCGGTCAAGAGCGAGACCAAGTCGAGAACGCCGCCCGCCGTGCCGATCAGGCCGACCAGCGCCAGGACGGTGGCCGCATGCATCAGGTGCTTGCTCGAACTCGCTCTGGTCGCGGCCACGCCGAGCAGCAGAAACGCGACGCCGAACGCGGCCGGGATCAGCGCCGTCGGGCTGGCTTGCCCGCTGGCGAAATAGCCCGCCACTCCGAGTACGATCAACCCTACCCCTAAATATGCGGTTTGCTTTGGCATGTCCATACCAACCCTGACCTTATTGTAGACGACCTGAAGGCCAGCCGAGGCCCCCAGACGGCCCGAATGTCATCGAAGCTTCTCCCGTCTGTCACACGAATGGAACCTGCCGCGCTGAGCCTGAGAGCAGAGGATTGACCGCCCTATCCGCTTCGCCGAGCGAACTAGCTTCTTGGGGCCCGGTCGCGGGTCGCCCCCCGTAGAGCGCCCGGCGAGACGGGGTGAGGCGGTGCGGGCACGCGAAGGGGAAGTCATGGAACAGCAACTTGCCTATCTCGATCGCTCGCCGCGCATCGCGGCCGGCCACAAGACGGGAGTCTCCCTGCACAGTCACACGCTCCACTCTAAGGAGTACACGCTTCCGCCTGGGAAGCACCTCCAGGCCTCCGGCGTCGTGAACGCGTTTCTCCGCCGGGCCCACCGTCGCTACGGGGCCGACGCGATCGAGAAGGATCTAGCCCGCGTCTGGTGGACGCCGCCGCTCACGCCCAGGCAGGCGCTCGATGTCGAGCGTCGACAGATCGAGGAGAGATTGGGATTGGCGCCGGCCGTGTCGATCACCGACCACGATTCGATCCAGGCGCCGATGCAGCTGCAGCTGCTCAAGTCCGACGGCAGGATTCCGGTTTCGGTCGAGTGGACGGTCCCGTACCGGGAGACCTATTTCCACGTCGGCATTCACAACCTCCCGCTGCGGACGGCGGCCGCCAGCATGGCGGAGATGGCTCGCTTCACGGCGCGGACCGACATCCGGGCCCTGCCGGAGATGCTGGACGCGTTGCACGCCGAGCCCGGTTGCCTGATCATCCTCAACCATCCGTATTGGGATCAGACGAGGAACGGAGCGGATCTCCACGACGCGCAAGTGGAGCGGTTCATGGACGAGTTCCGGAACTGGATCCACGCGCTGGAGATCAATGGTATGCGGGACTGGCGTGAGAATCAGCGCACGGTCGCGCTCTCGAAGCGCTACGGGATCCCGCTGATCTCAGGCGGCGACCGGCACGGCCGCGAGCCGAATGCGGTGCTGAACCTGACTCGCGAGACGACCTTCGCCGCGTTTGCCGCCGAAGTCCGCGCGGGCGTGAGCCGAGTCGTTCTGATGCCGCAGTACCGCAAGCCGCTTGCGTTGCGCATCATCGAGAACTTCGCGGACATCGTGAGCGAAGCCCCGGATCATGGATTGGGCTGGCGAGTTTGGACCGAGCGCGTGTTCTGCCTCTGCGACGACGGCGCGGTTCGCTCGCTCCATGAGTTGCGCGGCGCCAAGCTCCCGTTCTCGCTGCGCTTCGTGACCGCCGCGTCCCACATGTTGAGCCACCCGTTCATCAAACCGGCGCTCGAATGGGCTATCCCGCAGACCAAGGAGCTTGGATAAGCCCTGCCCGAACCCACGCCAGCCTCCGCGCGCGCACCACGCGTCGCGTATCTGCCCGACACGTTTCACGAGGTCAACGGAGTGGCTCGCACATCGCGCCAACTTATCGACTACGCGTGTCGCAACGGCTTGCCTTTCCTGTGCGTACGGCCCGGCCGGGCCTTCAAGAGATGGCGCGAGCGCTCCGTGGAGACCGTGGAACTGCGACGCAGCCGACTCGCCTTTCGGGTGGACGCGGATCTCTGGCAGGATCCTGCGTTACAGGCGTTTTCTTCGTCAGCGTTTCGCGGACTTCCGGCCGGACGTGGTGTACGTCACGTCGATGGGCGATTTCGGTCTGCTCGGCAGCAAGATGGCGCGGGAGTTCGGACTCGCGATCGTGGCCTCCTGGCACACCAACGTGCACGAATACGCCGCCTGGCGGTTCCGCAGGACCGCACGGTTTCTGCCGTCCGACCTGCGGCTCGGCCTGGCGAGCAGGATCGAGCGATGCGCTCTCGATCTCAGTCTGCGGTTCTACAGCAAGAGCGCCGTAGGCCTCGCTCCCAATGTCGACCTCGTGGAACTCCTGCGGGCCGGCACTGAAGAGCCGGCGTTCCTGCTCGAGCGCGGCGTGGACACCGACCTGTTCGCTCCGTCCAAGCGCGTCCGCGAGGACGACACTTTGGCCTTTGGGTATGTCGGCCGTCTCACCAGCGAGAAGAACTTGCGTTTGCTCAAGCGTTTGGAGGACTACTTGGAGGCCCACGGGCGCCGCGACTACCGCATCGAGATTGTCGGTCACGGCGCAGAAGCGGATTGGCTGCGCGGCAACTTGCGGCGCGCTTGGCTCCCGGGCGTCCTCTATGGGCCAGCGCTGGCCGAGGCCTAGGCCAACATGGACGTGTTCTTCTTTCCCTCGCACACCGACACGTACGGCAATGTGGTGTGGGAGGCGCTGGCCTCCGGACTTCCCGCGGTGGTCACCAACAGCGGGGGCTGCAATACATTGTCCGGCACGGAACGACCGGGCTGGTCAGCCACTCGGACGGCGAGTTCGTCGAGAACGCCATCAGCTTGTACCGCGACCGGACGCGACGGCGGCGGATGGCCGCCGCTGGCCGACAGGCGGCGCTGCGGCAGTCTTGGGAGACCGTCTTCGACCGGCTGTACGCCGTGGCGTATCGGGCCGCGGTCGCCTCGTAGGAGTGAGCCCGCCGCCGCCCTGCCAAGCCGTAGCTCCCGGCCTCAGCCGATCGCGTCGCACACTGCCTGACCGACCTCCTGCGTCGAGGCCGGCATGCCGGAGGTCTTCAGATCCGCGGTCACCTGTCCGCTCGCGAGGACCTGCTGGATGGCGGCTTCGATGGCGGCCGCCTCCCTCGTCAAGCCGAAGCTGTAGTTGAGCATGGCCGCAGCGGAGCCGATGGCCGCCAGGGGGTTGGCCTTCCCCTGTCCGGCGATATCCGGGGCGGAGCCGTGGACGGGCTCGTACAGCCCGCGCCACGCGCCGTTCGGAAGCCGGTTTCCGATCGAGGCGGAGGGGAGCATGCCGATCGAACCGGCCAGCACGGAGCCCTCGTCGCTGAGGATGTCCCCGAACAGGTTCTCCGTCACCACAACGTCGAACGCTGTGGGCCGCAGCAGCAACTGCATGGCGCAGTTGTCGACGAGCATGTGGTCGAGTTCGACATCCGGATACTCCACGGCCAGGCGCGTGACGGTGCGCCGCCACAGCTGCGAATTCTCGAGGACGTTCGCCTTGTCGACCGACGTCAACTTGCTGCGGCGCTTGCGCGCCAGTTCGAACGCCATGCGGGCAATGCGCTCGATCTCGGAACGCTTGTAGACCATCGAATTCAGCGCCGTCTCCTCGCCTTCGCTGTCCTGGATGCCGCGCGGCTGTCCGAAGTAGAGGCCGCCTGTCAGCTCCCGCACGATCAGCAGATCCGTGCCGCGCACAATGTCGTTCTTGAGAGGCGAAGACTCGATGAGGCTTTCGTAGCAGCGCACCGGGCGCAGGTTGGCGTAGACATCGAGGGCCTTGCGGAGGCCGAGCAGGCCTTTCTCGGGGCGCTCCGAGGGCGGGAGATCGTCATAGTCGGGCAACCCCACCGCTCCAAGAAGCGTGGCGTCGGCCTCCAGAGCGAGTTCCCGCGTCGCGGCCGGGAAGGGCCCGCCTGTCGCGCGGATTGCTGCGCCCCCCAAGAGCCCCTCCTGCCGCTTGAGGAAATGTCCCCACCTGGATGCCACATGTTCGAGGACGCGGATCGCCTCCCGGGTGACTTCCGGGCCGATGCCGTCGCCAGGCAAGACAAGGACTTTCCACTCCATGCGATCCACCATTGTATGGGGATTGGCGGGGGGCCTCCCTTGGCCTAAGATGGAGGGGCGATGACCCGCAGGGAATGGCTGACGCGCGGCGCAAACGGCTTCGGCGGCCTGGCGCTGGCGGCCCTGATGGCCGACGAGCGCGCGCACTCCCAGCCGGCCCGGAACGCCGACCCCATGGCGGCCCGGCCTCCCCATTTTGAGGCGAAAGCCAAGAACGTCATCTTCCTGTACATGGACGGCGGTCCGGGGCAGATGGACAGTTTCGACCCGAAGCCGCGATTGCGCGCTGAGCACGGCCAGCCGATCCAGCTTCCCGAACTCCCCACCACGGTGTTCAACATCACCGACAAGGTATTCGGCTCCCCGTTCGAGTTCAGCCAGCACGGCGAATCGGGCCTATGGGTCAGCGACCTGTTCCCGCATTTGGCGGGCTGCGCCGACGACCTGTGCGTGGTCCATTCGATGGTGGCCGACCACTCCGAGCACACGGCGGGCAACTACTTCGTCCACACGGGCTCGGGATTCCAGGGCCGCCCGTCGATGGGCGCCTGGGTTACCTACGGTCTCGGCAGCGAGTGCGACGACCTGCCGGGCTTCATCGTGCTGGACAGCGGCCTGATCCCGCCGGGAGGGATGGATTGTTTCGGCAGCGGATTTCTGCCGGCGAGCTATCAGGGGACGCTGTTTCGCAGGGGTTCGCATCCGGTCGCCGACATTCTGCCTCGCGAGCCGGATCCCGCGCTCCAGCAGGGCAAGCTGGACCTGATCCGCAAACTGAATCGGGGCGTGGTGCAGCGCCTGGGCTCCGTCAGCGAAATCGAAGCCACGATCTCGAACTACGAACTCGCCTTCCGCATGCAGAGCGCGGTGCCCGAGCTGCTCGATCTGGACGGCGAATCCGAGGCGACGAAGACGCGGTACGGCCTCGACGAGGACGAGACCAGCGAGTTCGGCCGTCAGTGCCTGCTAGCGCGGCGCATGGTGG
Organism: Bryobacterales bacterium; assembly: GCA_965218615.1. GTDB lineage: Bacteria > Acidobacteriota > Terriglobia > Bryobacterales > UBA6623 > VXMF01. The sequence goes on along the minus strand of CBDCLH010000008.1, from coordinate 1,028,910 downwards.
AGCGCGGTGTGCGGTTCATCGAGTTGCTGACGCCGGCGCGCAAGGGCCAGGACCGCTGGGACCAGCACCAGAGGCTGGAAGAAGGCCACCAGGTCAACGCGCGGGCCACTGACAAACCGATTGCAGGGCTGCTCAAGGACCTGAAGGCGCGGGGCCTCCTCGACACGACGCTGATCTTATGGGGTGGGGAGTTCGGGCGCACGCCGACGGCGCAGACGGACGGCCGCGGCTTCAGCAAGGACACCGGCCGCGACCACAACCCATTCGGCTACACGATGTGGCTGGCCGGTGGGGGCGTCCAGGGCGGCATGCGGTACGGGGCCACCGACGAGTACGGGTACTTCGCCATCGAGAACAAGGTGCATATGCACGACCTGCACGCGACGATGCTGCACCTGCTGGGCCTGGACCACACCAAGTTGACGTACCGCTACAGTGGCCGCGACATGCGCTTGACCGATGTCCACGGCGAGATCGTACACGACATCCTGGCCTGAATCGGCCCGGTTAGAAGGGTCTTCGCCGCGCTACTGGCCGCTGAGGTCGCGGACGTAGATGTCCTTGAACCGCATTCGGCCCTGGCCTCCGGAGTGCAGCTGCAGCGCGATGGGGCCCTCCTCGGCGCCCGGAGACGGATAGGTGAAATCGAGGACGCGGATGCCGTTGAGGTCCACGACGTAGTGGTTGCCTTCCACCTGGATGAGCATGTCGTTCCAGTCGTAAGGGCGGATGACGGTCTCGTATTGCGGGGACGGCCAGGCGATCCAGCCCTTGCCGTCGCCGTAGATCCCGCCGGTGTGGTGGCCTAGGGTTCGGTCGATCTCGATTTGGCGGCCGGCCACGATGCGCGGGCTGTCGCCCTCGAAGGCCGTGTGGATGTAGACGCCGCTGTTGCCGTCGGCGTCGCACTTGAAGCGTAGCGACAGGTGAAAGTCACGATAGCTTTTCTCCGTGACCAGGTAGCCGTATTCCTTGGTGATGCCTTGGCCGTAAATGGCGCCGTCGACGACCTCCCAGCGTTCCTGCCCTACCTTTCTCCAGCCGCTGAGGTCCGAGCCGTTGAACAACGAGACCCATTCGGGACCCAGTACGCGGGAACGGGGTCTGCTCTGCGAGCCCAGGGTTGCGTAGAGGGTCAGCGAAAGTGCGAGGAGGAACGTCGTGCGGCGCATGCTGTGCCTATCGTAGCTGGACCGCCTGGAGTACTCGCATCGCGGCTCGGCGGCCTCAGGCCTGGCCCTCGCTGGCGCGGCTTCGCCAACCGGCACCGTCTCCTCGGACCGCGAGTTGGACACGGAATCCAAACTGCCGGCACCCCGTGAGGGCGGCTAGGCTTCGCGCGGCTCGTTGCCATGCACGCGCGCGTACGCCTCGCGTTTGGAGATTCCACGTTCGCGCGCTATCTGCTTGATAGCGTCCATGGTTCCCAGGCCCGCTTGAGTCAGCTCCTCCAGCCTGGACTCGAGCGGCTCAACGCTATCCGATTCGTGTTTGGGGGATGGCGCGACGAGAAGGACGAATTCCCCCTTGATCGAGGCCCTTTTTCGCAGACGTTCGAGGATCGAGGCGGCGGTTCCCCGCAGGAATTCCTCGTGCAGCTTGGTTAATTCCCGAGCCAGCACGAGCTCGCGATCCTGGAGCAGGTCGTCGATATCCGAAAGGGCCGCGAGGATGCGGTGAGGAGCCTCATAAAAGACGGCTGTCGCAGGGGCTCGCGCGACCGAGCCGAGCACCGCCCGCCGCTTCGCTCGGCGAGGCGGCAGAAACCCATGGAACAGAAAGCTGTCTGTCGGCAGGCCCGACGCCGCTAGCGCCGCCAGCGCGGCATTGGGCCCCGGGATCGGCACGACCCGCACGCCGGCCTCAATGGCTGCTTGCACGACCTTGTAGCCGGGATCCGCGATGGCGGGCGTGCCGGCATCGCTGACGAGCGCGATCGCTTCGCCCCGGGCGGCTCGATCCGCCAGTTCGCGGCCGCGTTGCGATTCGTTGTGGTCGTGGCAGCTCTGTAGGGGCTTGTCGATGTCGAAGTGCTTGAGCAACCGCCCGGTGCGACGCGTATCCTCGCACGCGACCAGGTCCACTTCCCGCAGAATGCGAAGGGCCCGGAGAGTGATGTCCTCCAGATTGCCCAGCGGCGTAGCGACCAGATAGAGGACTCCTCCCTGCATCGTTCTCCGCCACTATGCCACACGCCGAAACGTCGCTCGGCACGGGGAAGCGACGAGGCGCGAGACGCCGCCTCGCCCGGGAGAGTGGCGTGGCAGGCCGCGCGCTGGCCGAGTGAGCGCGTCGGAGGTTCGACGACGGTTCCGTATCGGACGCTCGCGGGGATTCAGAAGCAGCCGCTGAGTTCGGCGCGGACCCCGCCACCGCGAGGAACGGCCGCAAAGAGCTTGTCGAATAGCGGCGGAACCAAGCCATTTGCCATAGATAGCGTTCAGGGGACTGCATGGAGCGAACAGGCCAACCGTCCAGCGATGCCTCCGATTCCACATGCAAGATTCTCTGAAGCCATGCTAGGGTGAGCCCTGAGCCCACGGTAACTGTTTCATTCAGCTACGAAACGATCTAGTCCGTGGTGGATCCCGCACTCTGCACAATCAAGATCTCTGGGAGCAGAACGAAACGCACTCCATAGGGAGGTGAGCCCCTCGGCCTGCCTCGCAAGCGTTCGACGGACCCGCCGGAAAAAAGCGGCGGCGCACTCGCTGCAGCTCTCCGCTATCCCTCGAATCCTCCAGCGACTTCGAAGGCGTGGCCCAGGTTGAGCATCGTCTGCTCCTCGAAATGGTTGACCAGGATCTGCATGCCGATCGGCAGGCCTTCCGGGCTCGTGCCGCACGGCACGCTCATGCCCGCGATGCCTGCGAGGCTGCCCGTGATCGTGTAGATGTCGGACAGATACATCTGGAGCGGATCGCTGGTCTTCTCTCCCAGCTTGAAGGCCGGGAATGGGGACACGGGCGTGATGATCGCGTCGACCCACTCGAACGCCTGCGCGAAATCTTGCGCGATCAGCGAGCGGACTTCCTGCGCCTTCTTGTAGTACGCGTCGTAGTAGCCCGTGCTCAGCACGTATGTGCCGAGGATGATGCGACGGGTGACCTCCGGGCCGAATCCCTCGGCGCGGGAGTTCCGATACATGTCGCGCAACGTGCCGGTGCTCTCCGAGCGCCGGGAGTAGCGCACGCCATCATAGCGGGCGAGGTTGGAGCTTGCTTCCGCCGTGCAGATCAGGTAGTAGCTCGCGATGGCGTACTTGGTGTGCGGCAGGCTGATGTCGACGGCCTCGCATCCGAGGCTCTTGAGCGTTTCGATGCCCGCCGAGATGCGCGCCCCGACTGCGGCCTCGAGACCTTCCGCAAAGTATTCGCGGGGGATCCCGATCTTCAAGCCGGCGACGGCGCTGCGCAGATCGGCCCGGTAGTTGGGCACTGCGACATCGGCGGCCGTCGAATCCAACGGGTCTCCGCCGGCGATCGTGGCGAGCAGGCTGGCGGCGTCGGGGACCGTCCTGGAGCACGGCCCGATGTGGTCGAGCGAGCTGGCGAAAGCGACTAGGCCGTAGCGCGAGACCCGGCCGTACGTCGGCATGATGCCGACCGCACCGCAGAACGAAGCCGGCTGCCGGATCGAGCCGCCGGTGTCCGAGCCCAACGAGATCGGTGTATAACCGCCCGCGACGGCAGCGGCGGAGCCGCCGCTCGAGCCGCCCGGCACGCGTTCGGGGTCGGCCGGATTCCGTACCGGGCCGAACGCGGAGTTCTCGTTAGAGGAGCCCATCGCGAACTCGTCGCAGTTCGTCTTCCCGACGATCACGGCGCCTGCCCTCTCCACGGCGGTGACGGCGGTGGCATCGTACGGCGCGATGAAGTCCTCGAGCGCGCGGGAAGCGCAGGTCGTCTTGGCGCCCGCGGTCATGATCACATCTTTCACAGCCAGGGGGACGCCTCCGAGCAGACCGATCTGCTCTCCGGCGGCGACCTTGGCGTCCACCCGCTCCGCCGCCGCGAAGGCCCGCTCGGGCGTGAAGCTCAGGAAGACACCGGAAGCCTCGTTCTCCGCCCGCGCGATCCGCAGCGCTTCCGCGGCCAACTCCCGGGCGCTGAACTGTTTCTCCAGCAGGCCACGCCGAATGGCGTCGATCGTAAGTTGGCGGAACTGCTCCATCTTGGTCCTTAGCGCTCGATCACCTTGGGGACTTTGAAATGTCCGGCCCCCGACATCGGAGCGCAGCGCAGCGCAATCTCCTGTTCTAGGCTCGGCCCGGGAGCGTCCTCCCGAAGCGGCGCCGCGTTCCCCTCGTGCAGCACCTGCGCCATCGGCTCGACGCCGCTGGTGTCGAGTTCGTTGAGTTGATCCACGTACGCGAGGATCTCTTCCAGGTCTTCGGCGTAGCGCGCCGTGTCCTCTTCGCTCAGCCGCAGGTTCGCCAAATCGGCGATGTAGCGGACTTGTTCGGGAGTGATCTTCATGGCTTGTCGCCCCCGCGATGCGGACTGCCGGCTCCCGGACCCCTAGGATCGGACAGGCCGAACTCAATCGTCCGCACGGTTGTGTCTGGGAGTTCCTGCCGGAGCAACGTGGTGATCTCCTGGCGCATCGGCAGGAACTGCTCCAACCATACGGGATCGCCGACTTCCACAACCAGTTTGGGCGGTTCGACGAGAGCCGGCTTGGAGTGCTCAGCGAGCAGAGGACCCACCGTCAGGGACCAGTAGGCGCGAATCAGATCCAACTCCCGCTGGCGGGGGTCGTCGCCGTGCTGGAGCAGTCTGGGGAGGATGCGTCTCGCCTGCTCCATCCGTGGCCCCGCCGCCATTTTACCGCACCGGCCCCGTGGCGGGACTCTCGGGCGCGCCGAGCTATCCCGCGGCTCGGGATCTGACCCCCAGCGGCGGTCGCGCCCTGTGGGCGCCTGCTCCATGCGGCGGCCGGCACTGGCTGCGTTGGGTCGGCCGATCACCGGTTCCAGGGCCCGGTCGGTGGGGGCCGTGTCCAGAACCGGCCGTAAACCGTATAATAGAAAGGCGTCAGTTTCGCGGCAACGTCGTGCCGCCAATCCGTCTGCCATGAAGCTGCATTCCTGGGATCGAATCGAGCTTGAGCAGCTCAGCGAGACCACTAGGCGGCGCGTGGTCCACAGCGACCGCATGACCACCGCCAGGATTTACCTCAAGAAGGGCGCTGTCGTTCCTCGCCACAGCCATGAGAATGAGCAGATCACCCATGTGCTGGAGGGCAAGCTGCTGTTCCACTTCGACGCCCAGGACATCACGGCGGGGGTTGGAGACGTGGTGGAGATCTCCTCCCAGGAACCGCACCGCGTCGAGGCCCTGGAAGATTCGCTCGCCATGGACGTGTTCCAACCCGTGCGGGGGGACTGGTTGCAGGGAGACGACAGCTATCTCAGGAACCCGTCCGGCTCCTGAGTGCGTACTTAGAGACTATCGGGGAGAAGCATCGCCCGCGCCGTGCACGGCACGAGAAGATCCTTGCGGGGGCGCTGATCGTTGTAACGCATCGATGGACTTGGGAATTCGAGACCGGGCGGCTGTCGTCACCGCAGCCAGCCGCGGAATGGGTCGTGCGATCGCCGACGCGCTGGCGGCCGAAGGCTGCAGGCTGGCGATCTGCTCGCGTAGCGGGGACGCCATCGCCGAAGCGGCGCGCTCGATTCGTGCCGCGCATGGCGTCGAGATCGTCCACCGCGCCGTCGACGTGAGCGACATCGATGCCCTGCAAGTGTTCGTGAGGGAAGCACGCCGGGAACTCGGGCCTTTCAGCATCGCGGTCGCGAATGCCGGCGGCCCGCCCGGAGGCCGCTTCGAGGACTTCGGAGCCGAAGACTGGACGAACGCCTTCCGGCTCAATTTTCTGAGTTCGTGGGCGCTGATCCAGGCGGTGTTGCCGGACATGCGCGCGCAGCGCTGGGGCCGCGTCGTCACGCTCACCTCGACGTCGGTCCGTCAGCCGATCGAGGGTTTGATCCTCTCCAACGGTGTCCGGGCAGCCGTGGTCGGCATGCTCAAGACCCTGGCCGCGGAATACGGGCCGGACAACATCCTCCTCAACAACGCCGGTCCGGGCCTGATCGCGACGGACCGCCTGCTCAGCATCGCGCAGCGGCGCGCGGCGCAGGCCGGCATCGGCCGGGACGAGATGATCGATCGGCTCGCGAGTCAGAGCGCCCTGCGCCGGGTGGGCCGGCCCGAGGAATTCGCGTCCGTGGTCGCGTTTCTTTGCTCCGAGAAGGCGAGCTACGTCACCGGCACCTCGACGATGGTCGACGGCGGGCTGGTGAAAGCGGTTTGAAAACGAGCGGTATGCGCTGCCAGGGGTCCACAGTCATTGCTGCCGTCGCGCTGGTGATGGTGGCGGAGCCGTTTCATGCGCCGGCCGGCGCGGAACCGGTATGGGTCACGAACCAGGGCGCGAGGTTGGTTCTGGGCCAGGAGAGCTTCACCCGGCAGAACCCCGAGCCGAGCCGAGAGGTGCTCGGCGCGGCTGCCGGTGTGGCTTTCGCCAACAACCGCCTGTTCGTTGCCGACGGCAACCGTCTCGGCGCCAGGCCCGTGAACAACCGGATCCTGATTTACAACAACGTGTTCGGCTTCGTGCCGCGCCCGGAGGATGTCCTTCCGCAGGAGCGCGCCTGCCCTGTGTGCATCGGCCTGCCCGACATCGTGCTGGGTCAGCCGGACTTCGACTCCACGGCCTCGTCGAGCCTGCCCGATAGCGACGGCTTGAACAACCCGTCGGCCGTCGCCAGCGACGGACTGCGGCTGGCCGTCGCCGACACCAACAACAACCGTGTACTGCTCTGGAACCGAGTCCCCATCCTGAATGACACGCCCCCGGACTTGGTTCTGGGCCAAGACGATTTCACGACCAAGATTCCGACCACCGCGCCGTCCGGTATGCGTGGGCCGCAGGGAGTTTGGCTGGCCGACAACAAACTCTTCGTGGCCGACAGCCAAAACAGCCGTGTGCTGATCTGGAACACGATTCCGACCTCCAACGGCCAGGCCCCGGACGTCGTGGTTGGCCAGCCGGACCTCGACGCGCGGCACGAGGCCGACCTGACCAAGGGTGTCTACGACCCCGACGAGAAACGCCTGCTGGATCCGGTCTCGGTGACAGTCTCGGGCGGCATGATGTTCGTCGCGGACCTGGGCTTCAGCCGCGTGCTGGTCTACTTTTCGGTGCCGACCCAGGACTATGCGCCTGCGGACCTGGTGATCGGCCAGCCGGACTTCGCCTCGAATACCCCGAACAACAGCGAGGCCCTGTGCGAGGCCCTCGGCCCGCTCGACGACGACGGCAGTCGCAGCGAAAACGAAACGCCGCCCAGCAACGCGCCGTTCGGCGTCCGGCTTCCGCCGGTGCTCCGGGACATCGACCCGGACGAAGTCCGCTACCCGCGCCGTTGCGAGCGGACGTTGAGCTGGCCGCGCTTCGCGTTCTCGGACGGTACGCGGCTGTTCGTCGCCGACAGCGGCAACGACCGCATCCTCGTGTACAGCCAGATTCCGACGGAGAACGCTCCCGCCGCGGACCTTGTGATCGGCCAGCCGAATTTCGTCCAGCTGACCGAATCGGACGGTCCCGGCAGCCTACGCTCCCCGTCTTCGATGGCGTACGACGGCCAAAACCTGTACGTCGCCGATCCGTTCAGCCGCCGCATCATGCTCTTCACGCCCGGCGAGCCGATGATCGATCACGATGGCATCCGCAATGCGGCGGCCATCGCGATTCACGGTTCTGGGCATCTCGAGTTCGACCAGGAGCTTCCGATTGACCTCGCGGACACCCCGATCAACGAGGCCCAGCTCGCTCCCGTGCTGCCGGGCGGGGAGGAGATCAAGATCACCCTGGACGGCGCGGAGCTGTTTTATACCACGGTGGAGGGCGAAACCGCCGAAAGCGTCCGGGACCAGGTCGTCGAGATAATCAACAACGCCCTGGATCTGCCGGTTATCGCACATCCGGCATTGGGCGTCGGACGCCATGCCACAGGCGCGATCCGCTTCGGCGGCGAGGCCAGACCGGGCGACGTGGTCACCCTGGACATCAACGGCAGGCAGTACGTCTATACGGTTCCCGAGGGCGACTTACCTGAGCGGTTCGTCGACCGCCTGAACTACCTGGTGGACGCGCGCGACGATCCCGAAGTGATCGTCGAACGCAAGGTCGACCAGGTCGAGACCCTCGAGTTGGTGCATAAGAGCGTTGGTCCGGTCGGCAACAGCCTGCGGTTCTCGATCAGCATCACGCCGGGGTCTCCGACCACAACCGAGGTGTCCGGTCCGACGCTGGCCCGGGGCAAGGTCAGCTATCGAGCGAATCTGATCGCGAAGAGGGAAGGCCCTCTGGGGAACTTCACCAGTATCGAGCTGCGCAACAGCGGCACCGAATTGCAGGCTACGACCTCGGGGTCCCGGCTCACTGGAGGCTCCGACGCCCGTGACCTGCCCCCCGGGACGATCGCATCGATCTTCGGGAAGGACTTGGCCGGCGAGACCATCAGGCTCCCCGAGGGGACTTCGCTCCCCACCGAAGTCGGCGGCGTCCAGGTGTTCGCCAACGGCCAGCTCGCCCCGATCCAGATGGTCTCCGAAGAGCAGATCAACTTCCAGGTCCCGTGGGAACTCGAAGGTACCGGCTATAGCTTCTACGTTCGGCGGACGATGCCGGACGGCAGCGTCAAGGTCTCGGCGGCGCGCGCGAACCAGTCGGTCCGCGCGGCGCCGGGCCTATTCGCCCACCCCGGGGACGCGCCGCGCCGCGCCGTCGCCATTCACGCGTCGGGCGTCGCCGAGGGCTCCGTGGCTGTGACGGTGCCGGACAGGCCGCGTGACAGCGATCCCAACAACGACGACACTGAGAACCGCCAGCTCACCCAGGAAGGCGCGGAGGGCAGGATTGTCGTCAACGGCCGTGAGTACTACTACCGGTCGCCCGGCGAGGAGAGCGCCGAGCAGATGCGCGACAGGTTCATCGAGCTCATCAATGCCGGCGATGGGGATCCCGACGTGATCGCGTCGGCGGGAACGATCGGGTTCTTCTCCGCGCGGGCGGACCTTGCGTTCAAGGGCGAGGAGCCCAAGGCCGGCGACACCTTGACGGTGACGATCCGGGATCGGAGCTATAGCTACACCCTGACCTCGGAGGATGTGGAGGGCGACAATGCTCTGCTGATCATGCGCAATATTCTCGTGCGGGCGATCAATGCGGGGCGGGGCGACCCCGAGGTCACGGCGCGGATCCTGCAAGGGGTCGGCGACGTCAGGCTGCAGATCGTGGCCCGGTCCCTGGGATCCGACGGCAACTCGATCCCGTTCAGTTTCGAGGTCTCGCCAGGTGCCGGTATTGAGGTCACCAGCAACCGCGAAAACGGTTTCCTCGAGGGTGGCAACACGCCGCCGGCGGTCATTCTGAAGGCGCGCCGGGCGGGCAAGGAAGGCAACTCGATCACATTCGCCGCCAAGGGCACCGAAGTGCCAAACGACGATCCCGAGACGCCCGACGTCAACGAGCGCGCGGAAGTCGACGTGCTGCTGACCCTCTCCGGCTCGGGTACGCACCTGTGCTGTGGCAACGAGCCGTACTCCCAGATCACCAAGGAGAATCCGCTGGTGCCCGGCGAATTGATCATCGTTTTCGGCACCGGCTTGGGAAAGACCGACAACCAAGCGGCCGTGCGGACGGGGGAACCGACGCCCGTCGGAGCCGTGGCCAACGTTCCTCTCGTGGCTGCCGACTTCGTCTCCTCGCAGTTCGGCGGACGCACGGCGCAGGTCGAGTTTGTTGGGCTGGCGGAGAACCAAGTCGGCGTGTACCAGGTCAACCTGCGGACGAACACGGACATCGTCGACAACCCGGCGACGCCTCTCTGGATCGCGCAGGGTCTATTCATCAGCAACACGGTTACGCTGCCGGTCAAGAATCTGGTGCCGCGGCCGCCTCCGAGCTTCTAGCGGCTCATGGTGGTCAACTACCGCTTCGACGTCGCCACGCTTGCAAGAGTGGCTGGCCTTGTGTACCCATGTAATTGGCCGAAATGTAGCCGATAATCCGCCCTCTCGGACGACCTATGTCATTGAGAACAAGGGGAAAGGATTGTCCGCCTACTGGCTTGAGGGGAAGTTAGGGCTAATGGGGGGAGCTAGCGAAAATCCAACGGAATCGAATCCCTATCACGCGCTGGTCGAAATGATAACCGGCGCCGAGGCCGATGGCCAGGAAGACCTCGTGAAGCAACGTGCTTGGGAGCTTGCTCACATTTCAGAGTGGGTAGCGAGACAGGATTCCTAGTTCCCACGACTTCCTGGTGTCACAAGCGGACCGTCCGACGCCAGGAACTGAAAAACCGAATCCTGGCTCACGTCGTTCGCCCGGCCGGTCTTATGCTTGGTCGGAAGGTCGAGTCTGGTCTGGATGGACGGCATTGAGATGGCTCAATGGGACTTTCGCTGGTATGACACAGTCTGACCGCAACAGGCGCGTTCGCGCTTCGCGATCGAGGATTTCATTCTTAGAGATAGATGATTCGTTCGCTTGCGGACCCAGGCCTACTGGTATCCACCATGGTCACTCGGAGCACCGAGTGTAACGCCTCAACCTGAGGCGTTACACTGCGAATGTTGGGATCGCGTCTTGGAGCAGCGCGGCGCTATTCTGCCGATGGTAGTGAGCTTGCTGCGTAGGGGCGCGGAACCGCGGGCTCGCTATCCCAGGATGGCTCGTCATCCTTCCGGCGGAACCGCCGCCATGCGGGACGCGGTTGGGAAGCGCCGCCACTGCGAGCCGGGGAGGCCGGCTTGGCGCCTCCCGCCATGGCGGGTCGTCGCTTGTTGATGGGGAATCGATCGTACATGAGAATTCCAATCGCCACCACCTCCGCTGCTTTGCTCCTCGGCGTTTCCGCGTCCGGCGCGGAACGCGTCGAATTCAACCGCGACGTCCGCCCGATCCTCTCCGAGAATTGCTTCGCCTGCCATGGTCCCGACCGCAACGCCCGCCAGGCAGGCCTGCGGCTCGACCGGCGCGACGAGGCTCTCGCTCGTGGCGTCATCCAGCCCGGTGACGCGGCGGGGAGCCGGCTCGTCCAAAGGGTCCATCAAGCGAATCCGGCACTCGTCATGCCGCCAGTGGCAACCGACAAGAAGCTCACCGACGAGCAGAAGGAACTCCTGTCGACGTGGGTCGACCAGGGCGCCGAGTACCAAGAGCACTGGGCATACATCAAGCCGGAGAGGCCGGGCGCTCCGGCCGGCCCGGCAGGGATCGACCGTCTGGTCGACCGCAAGCTCAAAGAGAAGGGCTTGCGTCCCGTCGCGCAGGCGGATCGACGGACCCTGGCGCGTCGGCTCAGCTTCGATCTGACGGGCCTGCCTCCCCGGCCCGGCGATGTCGAGGCCTTCGTCCGTGACAGGGATCCGAACGCCTACGAAAAGCTCCTCGACTCCTTCCTCGATTCGCCGCACTACGGCGAGCGGATGGCGGTCCACTGGCTCGACTTGGTCCGTTACGCCGACACCGTCGGGTATCACGGCGATACGGGCGTGAACGTCTACGCGTTCCGCGACTACATCGTCCGGTCCTTCAACGAGAACAAGCCCTTCGATGTGATGACCCGAGAGCAGCTCGCCGGCGACTTGCTTCTCGACCGGACGCCTTGGCAGCTGGTGGCGAGCGGGTACAACCGCCTGAGCCGCATGACCAACGAAGGCGGCTCCCAAGCCAAGGAGTACCTCGCGAAGTACGCCTCCGACCGGGTCCGCAACATCTCGACGGTGTGGCTCGGCTCTACTCTGGGCTGCGCCGAGTGCCACGACCACAAATTCGATCCGTTCTTGGCCAAGGATTTCTACTCGATGGCCGCATTCTTCGCGGACATTGAAGAGAAGGGAGTGTTCTCGGGGAACGGCGACTGGGGGTCGAAGGTTCGCGTGCTGGGGCTCGCCGCCCAGGACGAGATGGCGGACATCGAACGCCGGATCGAGCGGCTGCGCGGCGAGGGACAGGGGAAGCTGCCAAAGGGGCCGGAGAGTCTGGACGAGTTCGCGTCCTACCTTCGGGATGACCTGCTTCGGTGGAAGGCGCTGGATCCCGATCGAGTCTGGAGCGAGTGCGGACACCCGGACTTCAACCAGTGCGACCGGTTCGCGCTTGAGGAGGAATCGGAAGCGCTTGTCCGCGTCGTCCTTGCCGGAGACGAGAAACCCAGCGAGTCGATCCACAGGGTCGAGATTCCGTTGGAGGACGGGACACTGACGGCCTTGGCGCTCGAGTTGTTTCCGACTGGCGACTTCGATTCCTTCGACCTGAGCGAGTTCGAGGTGCGCCTGCTCGGCAGGGAGGACTGGCCCGTGCGCATCTCGCTGGCTGGGTTGCTGCCTGACCGCGAAGAGCCGGGATCCATGCTGCGGGACACCCTCGACGACAATTACCACACCGGCTGGGGCGGCAAGTGGAAGGACGACCGGTCCCGTCTCGCCGTGTTCGTCTTCGAAGCGCCTCTAGGAACTCGCGCGGACCAGCGGCTCCAAGTCTCGCTGATTGCGCACGGGAGGGGCAGCCACGGATTGCTCTCTCGGTTTCGCCTTCTCGGGACCGATGCGGCGTTCCCCGAACTTCCTGTCGCCGGCGCGCTACGCGAAGCTGTCCTCGCGGACGGCGCCCGGACTGGCGAGCAGTCCGCCACGCTTGCAGAGGCATTCGACCGAAGCGTCGAGAGCAACTCCAATTGGCGGGAGATCCGGGTGCTGGAGCGTCGCCAGAAGGTGCTGCTCGACCAAGCCCTTGAGTCACTCGTGGCCAAGTCGGTCGACGAGCCGCGCACGATGCGCATCCTGCCTCGCGGGAACTGGATGGACGATTCGGGCGAGGTGGTCGAGCCGCAGGTTCCGCTTTTCCTTGGCCCTATCCCAGCGCAAGGGCGCCGCCTGACCCGACTCGACCTCGCCGAGTGGCTGGTGGATCCGGACAACCCCCTGACCGCCAGAGTTTTCGTCAACCGCCTCTGGAGGACCTTCTTCGGCGCTGGGCTGTCGCAAGTCCTCGACGATGTCGGATCCCAGGGAGAGCCGCCGCGCAACCAAGAGCTGCTCGACTGGCTCGCCGTGGAGTTCGTGGAAAGCGGCTGGGACGTTCGCCACATGGTCAGGACGATGCTGTTGTCGGAGACGTACCGCCGCTCGAGCGAGGCGTCGGGCGAGCTGCTCGCGGCGGATCCGTACAACCGCCTGCACGGCCGCCAAGCCATGGCGCGGGTCGACGCCGAGTTCGTCCGAGACAACGCCCTCGCTGTGAGCGGGCTGCTGAACCGGAAGATGGGGGGCCCGAGCGTCAAGCCGTACCAGCCCGCGGGCTACTACAAGGAACTGAACTTCCCGAAGCGCGTCTACGAGCCCGATTTGAATCCGAATCAGTTCCGGCGGGGCCTCTACACACACTGGCAGCGCCAGTACCTGCACCCGTCGCTGATGGCCTTCGACGCGCCCGCCCGAGAGGAGTGCGCGGCGGAGCGGGCAGTCTCGAATACGCCGCTGCAATCCCTGGTGCTCTTGAACGACCCGAGTTACGTGGAAGCGGCCCGAGCGTTCGCGGTGCGCATACTGCGTGAGGGCGGCAAGAGCGCTCGGAAGAGGATCGACTTTGCGTTCCGCGAAGCCTTCGCCCGTCCCCCGCTGCCCGCGGAGCGCGATGTGGTGCTGCGCCTGCTCGAGCGCCACCAACGCCAATTCGCCTCCGATCCTTCCCGGGCGGACGAACTGCTTGCGACGGGAATCTCCCGCCTCCCGCGCGGTGGCTCCGCGCCTGAGTTGGCCGCGTGGACGAGCGTCGCGCGGGCCTTGTACAACAAGCACGAGTTCTTAATGCGGTACTGAAGGGGCCATCATGCGGAATCCTGAATTCGACCTGCTCCAGACTAGGCGCGCCTTCCTGGGGCGCGCTTCCATGGGCCTTGGATCGGTGGCCCTGGCCTCCCTGCTGAAGTCTAGCCTGCTCGGGATTCAGCCCGGCGCCGCCGGGTTTCCGAACGCCCCGGCCAAGGTCAAACGGATCATCTTCCTCTGCATGGCCGGCGGGCCGGCGCACCTCGAACTGCTGGACTACAAGCCGGAGCTCGAGAAGCGCAATGGCGAGCCCATGCCGGAGTCGTTCACGAAAGGCCAGCAGATCGCCCAGCTCCAGGGCAAGGAACTGCGGATTCTCGGACCTCAGCATCCCTTTAAGCATTACGGAAAGAGCGGCCAGCACATGACGTCCCTGCTGCCGCACATCGGCGGGATCGCCGACGACATCTGCATCGTGCGCTCGATGCAGACCGAGCAGATCAATCACGACACCGCCCATACGTTCATGAACACCGGCTTCCGCCTTCCCGGGCGGCCGAGCATGGGCTCGTGGCTCCTGTACGGCCTCGGCAGCGAGTCGGAGGACCTGCCCGGATTCGTGGTCCTGACGTCCGAGGGCGGCTCGCAAAGCCAGCCGATCGCCGCTCGGCAGTGGAACAGCGGTTTCCTGCCCAGCATCTATCAGGGCGTGAAGTTCAACTCGACCGGCGATCCCGTCAACTACGTGCGCAATCCGGACGGTGTCAGCCGGGAGATGCAAGGCGAGCTGATCAACGCGGTCAGCGAGCTCAACAACCTGCAGCAGAGCTGGACCCGCGACCCTGAGATCGCTACCCGCATCGCGCAGTACGAGCTTGCCTTCCGCATGCAGATGAGCGTGCCCGAGCTGGTGGACTTCTCGAACGAGCCCCAGCACGTGCTGGACATGTACGGCACCCGGGGCGGAGACGGGACGTTCAACTCCAACTGCCTGCTAGCGCGGCGCATGGCCGAGCGCGGTGTGCGCTTCATTCACCTCTACCACCGCGGATGGGATCACCACAACGAGATCAAGGCCGGATTGCCCAAGAGCTGCGGCTATGTCGACCAGGGGACCGCCGCGCTAGTGAAGGATCTCAAGCAGCGCGGGATGTTCGACGACACTTTGATCGTCTGGTGCGGCGAGTTCGGCAGGACGCCCATGTCCCAAGGCTCGAACCCCGCGCTGCTGGGCCGGGACCACCACATCAAGGGGTTTTCGATGTGGATGGCGGGTGGAGGCGTCAAAGGTGGATACAGCTACGGGGCAACGGACGAACTCGGCTACAACGCCGCCGAGAACGTGGTCCATGTCCACGACCTGCACGCTACGATGCTGCACCTATTCGGCATCGATCACACCAAGCTCACGTACCGCTTCCAGGGCCGCAACTTCCGTCTCACCGACGTTCACGGCAAGGTTGTGAAGGACATTCTTACGTAGCGCTTTTCCGCGCGGAGACGTCGCGGTACCTCGGGGTGCTAGAACGTGAACCGCAGGACCAAGCGGATCTCGCGGGCGTGGCTGTCGTAGACCTGGTCGGGCCGGTCGAATACCGGATGTCCGGGGATTAGGTTGTTGCGGGTGATCCTGGAGGGCACTGCCCGCACGCTGCTTAGCGACCCCGGCGCAAACTGAGGGTGGTTGAGCGCATTGTAGAACGCGGCCCGGAATTCCACCGCCTTGGACTCTGTGATCGAGAGCCGCTTGCTCACGCTGACGTCGAAGTTGTTGATGCCGCGCAGCGGCAGCGTGTTGCGCCCGCCGTTCGGATGCACGCCGGCTCCGGCCTTGATGTAGCGCGCGTTGGGGTTGTCGGCCAGATATCCGACCACGTCTCCGTCGCTGTTGGTCAGCGCCGTCACGTCGCTTCCGGTGCGATCGGCGCCGTCAGGGTTGACCACGACCCGGTCCGTGGCGCCGTCCAGGTTGCGGTTGGAGTCCAGCCCGCTCTGCACCGTGGCGTATTGCGGCGACTCCGCCGTGTACATGCCGGAAAGCACCCAGTTGCCCAGGATGTTTTTGCGCAACCACCGTCGCGAATTCCGGCACCACGGAACCTCGTAGACCCAAGCGATCGTGAAGCGGTGCGTGCGGTCGAGGAATGAACGTCCACGTTCGGCCCGCATGTCTTGGAAGTCCTGGGGGCGGCGCGGAGACAGCAGCGTCGAGAAGAGGTCGGCCGTGCTGTCATCGATGTTCTTGCTCCAGGTGTAGGCGCCGATGAACTGCAGGCCGTTCGAGAACCTCCGCTTCGCCTCGGTCGCAAGCCCGTGATAGATCGAGTTGCCGCGGTTGGGAAACG
This sequence comes from Bryobacterales bacterium, assembly GCA_965218615.1. Lineage (GTDB taxonomy): Bacteria > Acidobacteriota > Terriglobia > Bryobacterales > UBA6623 > VXMF01. The sequence continues at coordinate 1,012,718 of CBDCLH010000008.1, read as the reverse complement.
CGAAGATGAACGGGCTGAAGCCTGCGCTCGCAAACCCTGGAAGGGAGATCGGTTGCACGTCGATATCGGCGAGGGTCAGTGTCAGCGCGTCCAATTCGGACTGGGTCGGACGTTGGTAGAACGTGGGCAGCGAGAGCTGTGGGTTCGCCCGGGCCGCCAGCGGCAGGACGGTCTGCGTGAAGAGCCGGACCCCGCGGGTGCCGAGGTAGCGCGCGGACAGGGTGTAATCCTCTGCGACGACCCGCTCGATCCCGAAATTCCACTGGAGAGAGTAAGGCAGGTGCTGGTCTGGGATGTAGGTCGAAGTGAGCGAGCGAGCCGCGTCCTCGTCGAGCTCGTCCGGCCGCTGGTCGGGGCGGATCCCGCCGTTCGCCAGATAATTCGGGGTATCGACCGTAGGGTCGCCCCGGAACGTGTTTTCTAGCTGCGGTGGTTTCTGCAGTTGGCCGAGGTTCGTGAAATAGGTGTCGTATGCGACCCCGAAGCCTGCACGCAGGACCGTCTTCCCCTCGGAACCTGGCGAATAGGCCAGTCCGGCCCTGGGAGCGAAGTTGCGTTTCTGCGCCCTAGGCACGCCGAACGTCAGCACTCCCGGAACGCTCGAGATGGCGTTCAACTGTTGCAGCGTGTCTCCGTACGGTATGCCCTTGTATTCGTGGCGGAGGCCGAGAGTGAGCGTGATGTTGCGTCGGATCTTGGTCTCGCTGCTGAAATACGAGTAGAACTCGGTGTTGTTCCCGTGGTACACGTCTCCGCCGGTGTTACGCTCGGCCTGGATATCGGGACTCAAGTCGAGCAGGAAGCGTTCGAGGGTGGAGTAGTTGTAATCGCCGCGCTGTCTCTGCACGAACAATTCGGAGGTGATGTTTCGGCGGGCATCCGCCCCGAACTTGAGCGTGTGGCGTCCACGGAGCAACGTCAAGTTGTTCACGATCTGGTAGGTGTTCTGCACTCCCCGTTGAGGCAAGGTAAGGTACGGGCCGATCTGGATGTCGAGATCCTGCTCGATCGTGAGGTTCGGAAACGAGTCCAGGCCTGGAAACTCGAAATCGCCTGCAGGCAGGTTGTTCGACGAGCGGGTGTAGGCGAGCCGGGTCTCGTTGAACCAGTCGGGCGAGAGAGTGCGGAAGTACGACAGCGTCGCTAGGTGCCGGCTGTCCTCGCTCTCGCTCGTGAACGTCGGCAGGTCGGGAACCGAGCCTGGGTCCACCGCGACCGACGCGTTGCGGATGTAGCGGAAGCGCACTTGGTCCCCTCGCGCACCGGTGTAGTCCGCGCTGCCCAGCGCGGAACTATTGTCTTGGTAGGCGGGCACGTTGATCGGCAAGACCCCAATCGGAATCTCCGAGCCCAAGACTGCTGTAGTGCGGTCGGCGGCTGGAGCCGGCGGCACGTAGCGCTTCAACACCGCCAGGTTCGTGCTCGACAGGCCTTGAATGCGGTCCAGGGCGGCGAATCCCTCGGCCGTTGGCGATGCGAAGGGCCGACCTGGGGCGGAGGCTACTCCGACCGGATTCATTTGGAACGTGCCGAAGTAGAAGAGCCGGTTTCGGATGACGGGACCACCGATCGTGCCCCCGAAGCGATTGTCGTCCAGGCGTGGATTCTCAAGAATTCCCCTTCGTTTGTTGGACTCATCGATTCTGTTCAGACGACGATTCGCGAAGTACTCGTACAGGGAGCCGTGGATCTCATTGGTTCTGCTCTTAACGACCGTGTTGAACTGCCCGCCGGTGGAGCGGCCGAACTCCGCGCCGTACTGGTTCTGGAGGAGGGAGAATTCGGCCACGGCCTCGTTCGGCACGTCGACGACCCGCCCGGTGACGCCCTTGTCGTTGTTGTCGACTCCCTCGACCATGAAATTGTTGTTGCGGGGGCGCTGGCCGCCGATCGAGGGGCCTTGGCCCAGGCCGGTGCCCCCGCTTGAAGCGACGCCGGCACCTTGCAGGGAGAGGTTCAGCACCCCCAGAGCAATGTCGGAGCTGGGGCTGTAGAGCGCTTGACGGGAATCGAAGGAGCCCCCGATCGCCGAGGAGGTAGTGTCGATCTGCGCCCTTGCCGCAGTGACCTCGACTTCCGTCTGAACTTCGCCTAACTCGAGGGTGACGTTGACGGTGGTCGAGCGGTTGAGGGCGATGGCGATACCGGACAGGATAGTCGGCGAGAAGCCTTCCGATTCGGCGGACAGCGTGTACTGCCCGACAGGGAGGTTGTTGAAACGGTACGCGCCGAGTTCGTCCGTCTCCTGGTTCCATCTCACCCCGGTGTTGACGTTCTCGACTGCCACGGAGCAGCCAGGAATGGACGCGCCGGTCTGGTCAAGGGCGATTCCCAGCAGGTGTCCGTCCGCCGCCTGACCGAGGGCTGTGTTCGGTGCAGCCAAAAGCAATATTGCTGCTGCCGCCAGAGCGATAAGCACCGGTCGCATTGAGATCCCCCTTTTTCGTTACCTGATTACCCGGAAGTCTCAGCCATAGTTAGGAAGCCGAGAAATGATGGATTCGTGCTTGGAACCGGTTGCCTTAGAACGCCGTATGAGATATAATAAATGCCTGATAATAAAGGAGTTGCCTATGCCTAAAAACAAATCCAGTTCCAGAAGGGACAGAGCCTGCCGGAGTTCCTGGAAGCGTACGGAACGGATGAACAATGCGAGCACGCGCTGTTCCAGGCGCGCTGGCCGGAAGGCTTCCAGTGCCCCGCCTGCGGCTACCAAAAGTCTTGCCGCCTGCGCACGCGCCAGGTCTGGCAGTGCATCCGCTGCAAGCACCAAGCGTCGCTCACGGCGGGCACCTTGTTTGACAACACCAAGCTGCCTCTAAGCACTTGGTACCTCGCCATGTACCTGCTCACGCAGTCCAAGAACGGCATTGCGGCGATGGATCTCAAGCGTCAACTCGGGGTGAGCTACAACACGGCTTGGAGGGTCAAGCACAAGCTGATGCAGGCCATGCGGGAGCGGGACGACAGCCAGCCTTTACAGGGCACGGTGGAGCTGGACGACGCCTACCTGGGCGGGGAGGCGAGCGGCGGCCAGCGCGGACGGGGGGCGGCCGGCAAGACGCCGTTCGTGGCGGCCGCGCAAGTCAGCGGGGAGGGGCGGCCGCAACGGCTGCGCCTGAGCCCGGTGCGCGGCTTGCGGCTGCAGGAACTGGAGGCCTGGGCGCGCCAGCACCTGCAGCCGGGGACGGTGGTGCGCTCGGACGGGCTGAGCTGCTTGCGGGGGGTGCAGGGCGCCGGCTGCGAGCACCAGCCGCGCGTCACCGGCGGCGGCCAGGGCAGCTGCGAAACGCCCGGGCTAACCTGGGTGAACACGCTGCTGGGCAACGTCAAGCGGGCGATCGACGGAACCTATCACGCCTGCGATCCGCAATACGTGGGGCGCTACCTGGCCGAGTTCGCCTACCGCTTCAACCGGCGCTACCAGTTGGCCGCTCTCGTCCCCCGGCTCGCCTACGTCGCGGCGCGTACCCCTCCGCTGCCTCACCGCCTCTTAACTTTGGCTGGTACTGCTGGGTAATCAGGTTTCGTTATGGCTCCGGTCTTGTCCTGATCTTGACAGAAGCCAATCCCGCCCGCTCTGGCCGAGAGCCCCACCTCGAACTCCTGCCCGAGTCCGTCGGCGGCTTGGCCGAAACCAGCCAAATGGTACCCCGTAGCGCTGGAGGCCGCCTCCTCGACCTTTCGATGTAGGCGCACGCGAGCCTGTTACTCGTCTCCATACACCAAAGCTGAATCATGCCTGCGCTGGCAGGAAGCTCGCCGACGGACGACGCCGGCGGGAGGCCCGGGCGCCAAACTGGGGCCGGAGCGGCGACTCAGGCCTAACGAACTGCTCAACCTCGCGACAACGAGACAGGCGTCGTGAGAGTCGCGCTCGCCGTAGCGGTGACCCAGCCAGCCTGGCATTCTGTGATCGCCCGGAATCGAGTGTACCCTTATGCGCTCGGTCGATCTGCCGGCCTGTATGTTTCGATCAGCCGTATAAGAACATTTCAATCAGCCGCATCCAAATGGTGGGAAATCCCGTGCATGGATCCTGTATTCCGGGACACCCGCGTGGGGCGGTCAACGTCTCCAACGTATGGAAAGGAAAAGAGAAACAACATATTCGCTCAATGGATTGGAGTATAACGCCACGACCTAGCGAACTCTTGGATTGCGGTGTTCGTGTCCCAGCTTGACGATTGTCGAGCTTCTACCTTTCGAATAGACGTCATACGATACTCCAGTCGGACGATGCGCGACGGGACTGATCGCTGTCCGCGACACGCGGAGCGGCATCTTGCCGAAGCGCTTGAAGACCCGCCCGTTGTTCTAGCGCATGGATCGTGGCAGCGCCGCAAGACCGCGCATGCCAGGGAGTTCGGCGATCCCCTTCGATTCACGTACTTCCACCTAGACGATGCGATTGCCCGAAAACGCGCCGAGTCCGACCCTATGGGTTTCGTCGCCGACCCGCCTTCGCGCGCCATCGTGGACGAGGCGCAGCGCATGCGTGCCCTATTCGCCGCGATCGAGCTTGCGGTCGACCGCCAGCGAGCGCGCCGGCATATCGGTTGCGGCGCCGCGCTCTGTGCCGGCGAGGCCGGCGCGAGTCTCGGGGGCGGACTCTACGCTTTTCAGAACGATCCGGGACACGGGCGCGGCGCAGGCCCCGCCCGCGCTACAAGAGCCGACTGTAGGCCGGTCTACTAGTTCGACGGTGGTCTGCGGGGCGGCTCCCCGATCTGACCCAGAAGCCCCAATCGGCCCGGCCTCGATCCGTATCGGCGTCAATCCGGCGGAAGAATCCGAACTATTCAGATAATTTGATAATAAAAGACTCATATTTTCTGATGATTTTAGTTGACATCGTGTCTACTAAGCGTATACTGAGGTTGTAAGCAGGCAATTCATAAAAGGAGGACTCACCATGACACTGCTGCATCACAACACCTTCAACCCTTGGTCCGATGCGGACCGGCTCTTCGGAACCCTCAGGAATGAGGCGAGTTGGGCGCCGGCGTTCGACATCGAGGAGACCGACGCGGCGTACGTGTTGCGCGGAGACATCCCGGGGATGCCCCAGAAGGACATCGAGGTTCGGATCGAGGACGGCGTCCTGAGCCTGCGGGGGGAGCGCAAGCCGCCCGAGGCTCCGCCACGGTTCAGCCGTCGCGAGCGCCCGCATGGCAAGTTCCTGCGCCGGTTCCGGTTGCCGGACGAGGTCGACGCGGATGGCGTCAAGGCGTCCTACGTCGATGGTGTCCTCGAGCTCACCCTGCCGAAGCGCGAGCCCGTGGACACCTCCCGCCTGATTCCCGTGCACTGACGCGGAACGGGAGGCGGCGCAACGGGGCGGGGACGGATTCCCTTCCGTCTTCGCCCCGGACAGGGAGTTCGGGGGCGCTCTCCCGCAGAGAAGCCGGGCGTCCGGCCGCGCACGCGCGCATCCGGGTAGACGAAGGAGCAAGCCATGATCCGCTTTGACAAGTTCACGCAGAAAGCGCAAGACGCGATCCGGCAGACGCACGTGCTCGCTGCGGAAGCGAATCACCAGATGCTCTTCCCGGCTCATCTCCTGGTGGCGCTCGCGGAAGAGGAGAACGGCATCGTCCCGGCCGTGCTGTCCAAGCTCGGCATGGCGCCCGGCGAGGCCGCCGCCCGGGCCCGAGCCCTCTTGGACGAGATTCCCTCCGTCATCGGCGCGGAGTCCGGCCTGCATATGGACCGGTCCTTGCAGAAGATCGTGGCCCAAGCGGAGAAGGAGGCCGGGCGGTTCAAGGACGAATACATCTCCACCGAGCACCTGCTGCTGGCCATCAGCTCTCAGAAACAGGATCCCGCGAGCCGGCTGCTCCAGGAAATGGGGGCGACGCACGAGGCGATTCTCCAAGCGCTGGCCGCGATCCGCGGCACCCAGCGCGTGACCGACCCGAACCCCGAGGACAAGTACCAGGCGCTGGAGCGCTATTCGGTGGACCTGACCGCGCAAGCCCGGCAGGGCAATCTCGACCCCGTCATCGGCCGCGACGAAGAGATTCGCCGCGTCATCCAGGTTCTCTCGCGACGCACCAAGAATAACCCGGTCCTGATCGGCGAAGCGGGCGTCGGCAAGACGGCCATCGCCGAGGGCCTCGCGCAGAGGATTCTCCACGGCGATGTTCCGGAGACTCTGAAGAACAAGAGGCTCGTGGCCCTCGACCTTCCCTCGATGGTCGCGGGCACGAAGTTCCGCGGCGAGTTCGAGGAGCGGCTCAAGGCGGTGCTCCGGGAAATCGAGGACTCGCACGGAGAGATCGTCTGCTTCATCGACGAACTGCACACGCTCGTCGGCGCGGGCGCCGGCGAAGGCTCGATCGATGCCGCCAACATGCTCAAGCCCGCCCTCGCGCGCGGGCGGATGCGCTGTGTCGGCGCGACCACGCTGAACGAATACCGCAAGCACATCGAGAAGGACGCCGCGCTCGAGCGGCGCTTCCAGACCGTACTCGTGGACCAGCCGTCGGTCCAGGACACGATCGCGATTCTTCGCGGACTCCAGGAGACGTACGAGATCCACCACTCGGTGCGCTACCGCGACGCTGCGCTGGTCGCGGCCGCGACGCTGTCGGATCGCTACATCCGTGACCGATTCCTGCCGGACAAGGCGATCGATCTGATCGACGAGGCGGGAGCGGCGCTTCGCATGCAAGTGGACTCCGTTCCCGTCGAGGTGGACCGGATGGAGCGCAAGGCGCTGCAGCTCGAGATCGAGCGCCGAGCGCTGCAGAAGGAACGCGACCACGGATCGGCGGAGCGGCTCTCCGCGATCGAGAGCCAACTGGAAGAGCTGCGAGGGCAGTCCGCGTTGCTGCGCGAGCAGTGGCAGCGCGAGAAGAAGCTGATCGACGAGGTGAAGCGGCTGAAGGAAATGATCGAGCGACTGCGCAACGAGCAGGACGAGGCGGCCCGCTCGGGCGACTTGGCGACAGCGGCCGAGATCCGCTACGGGCGCCTGGCTCGGGCCGGGCGGGAGCTCGAGGCGGCTACGGCGCGCCTCGAAGCGCAGCGGGGCGATAGCCCGCTGTCGCCCGGCGAGGTGGTCGAAGAAGACATCGCGAGGATCGTGGCCAAATGGACTGGGATTCCGGTGGCGAAGATGCTCCGTGGCGAGGTCGAGAAGCTTGTTCACATGGACGAAGCGTTGCGGGAGAAGGTGATCGGCCAGGACAGCGCGGTGGCCTCGGTCGCGAACGCGATCCGCCGTAGCCGCGCCGGACTGAGCGATCCGGACCGTCCGATCGGAACCTTCGTGTTCCTCGGCCCGACGGGAGTCGGCAAGACGGAGCTGGCCCGCGTGCTCGCGGAGTTTCTGTTCGATTCGCGCAAGGCGCTGGTCCGCATCGACATGTCGGAGTACATGGAGAAACACGCCGTGTCGCGCATGATCGGGGCGCCCCCCGGCTATGTCGGACACGAAGAGGGCGGCCAGCTAACCGAGCACGTGCGACGCTCTCCCTACTCGGTGGTGCTCCTCGACGAGATCGAGAAGGCGCATCCGGACGTGTTCAACGCGCTGCTGCAAGTGCTTGAGGACGGTCGCCTGACCGATGGCAAGGGCCGCACCGTGAGCTTCGCGAACGCGGTCATCGTCATGACTTCGAACGTCGGCTCCCAGGACATTCTCAAGAACGGTTCGATCGGCTTTTCACTCAGCGGGGGCGACGGCGGCGACAACGGCATGCGCCGCAATCTGCTCGACGAGCTCGGACGCACTTTCCGGCCCGAGTTCCTCAACCGCATTGACGACATCATCGTCTTCAACAACCTCCGGCGGGAGCACCTCGAGCGCATCGTCGACTTGCAGCTGGCGCGTGTCGAAGCCCTGCTGGCCGACAAGAAGATCGAATTGATCGTCACCCGCGAGGCGAAGGAGCAGATCGTGTCGCGGGGCTATGACCGGCAGTTCGGTGCTCGGCCCATGAAGCGCGCGATCCAGCAGCTGATCCAGGATCCTCTCGCCTTGGCGGTCCTCGAGGGGCGCTTCGCAGAAAACGACACCGTGCGCGTCGAGCGGGACGGAGATGCGTTGCGCTTCGTCCGCGGGACAGCGCCCGGGGGCATCGAGCACGCCGCGGCCGCGTAACCGGGATTGATCGCGCTTGGCGACGGCCTCCCTCCCCGCGTACGCCGGGGCCGGGACTGCATTCCCGCCTCCCGGCGGTTGATACCATGGCCGCTTGCGGGATGCCATCTGGTCCCGGACCCTTCCTGCAGCGTCCCGCGAAACGCTGCTGGCCTCGGACCCCATGCCCGAGACCGCCGACGTGGTCGTGGTCGGCGCCGGGCTCGTGGGCCTCTGCGCGGCGCTTTCGCTGCGCCGGAGGGGCGTCGGCCGGATCGTCATCGTGGACCGGACCTCGGTCTGCGGGGAAGCCACCGGCGCCAGTGCGGGGGGGCTCTGGCCGGGCCACGAGTGCCTGACGCTGGCGTCGCCGGATATCGCCCGGCGGGCCCACGATCTGCACGTCCGACTGCGCGAGGAGTTCGCCTGCGACTACGTGCCGAGCGGCTTGCTCCTGCTCTTGGACGAACGGGAGTCGTCTGCGGGTATCGAGCGCGTGGAGCGCACGCGACGAGCAGGATTCGAGGCGGAACTGCTCTCGGGACGCCAATTGTCGGAATGCGAGCCGCGACTGGGACGCGTTGGCGCCGCCGTTCACTTCCCAGGGGACGGGTCGATTCACCCGCTCAAGCTCGCGGCGGCCATGGCGCAATGGCTGCGCCGGAACGGAGTGCGGATCTGCCTCCGCGAGGAGGTCCATCAGCTGGAGTCGGCGAGACCAACCGTTTCGACATCCGGCGGGCGAACGAGCGCCGGCTCGATCGTGGTCGCGGCGGGCGCGTGGACTCCGATGCTCACGAAGCTGCTGGGATGGGCCCCTCCGATCCGTCCGATCCGCGGAACGCTCCTCGCCACCGAAGCGCAAGCCCGCGGGACGCTGCGATCGGTCGTGGTCGGCCGCCGATTCTATTACTGGCAGCTCGCGTGCGGCCCCTTGGCCGGAGGCGGCTCGGAAGAGGATGTCGGCTTCCTCGAGGGCGTGAGCGACGCGGTTGCATGCGATATCCGGCGCGAATTCGGAGAACTGTTCCCGGCGCTCCGTGACCTGCGGTTCACCAGCCGCTGGTCCGGCTTCCGTCCGCACTGCGAGGACATGCAGCCGGTCATCGGCCGCGTGCCCGGCCAAGCGAGCGTCTACGTCTCCGCCGGGCACTTCCGCAAGGGAATCCTGCTGGCCCCGCTGAGCGGGGAACTGCTCGCCGAGGAGATGCTGGAGGGCCGTCTCTGGGATCCCGCCGAAGCCTTCCGCTCGGACAGGTTCTCTCCGGCCGCGCGAGCCGATTAGGGGCCGGCCGGCCGAGGGCGCCGCCCTGGGATGGAGACGTGGCCTACAGGGCCGCCGCGTGCCGCTCGGCCACGGCGTTCCAGTCGATCACGTTGTAAAACGCTGCGATGTAGTCGGGCCGGCGGTTCTGGTAGTTGAGGTAGTACGCATGCTCCCAGACGTCGATGCCGAGAATCGGCGTCCGGCCTGCCGTCAGGGGCGTGTCCTGATTCGGGGTCGATTCGACGACCAAGCTGCCTCCGTCCACGCTGAGCCAAGCCCAGCCGCTGCCGAAGCGGTTCGCTGCGGCCGCGGAGAACTTCTCTTGGAAGCCGCCGAAGCCCCCGAACGCAGCGTCGATTGCGTCGGCCAGGGCTCCCGACGGCTCGCCACCGCCCGAAGCGCTCATGATCGTCCAGAAGAGAGAGTGGTTCGCATGGCCGCCGCCGTTGTTGCGAACTGCCGGGTTGGACAGCGCGGCGGCGTCGCTTACCAAGTCGTTGATGTCCATGTCGGCCTGCGGCGTGCCGGCAACTGCGGCGTTCAGCTTCGCCACGTACGCGGCATGGTGCTTGTCGTGATGGATCTCCATCGTGCGGGCATCGATATGGGGTTCCAGAGCTCCGAAGTCATACGGAAGGTCGGGTACAGAAAAGGCCATCGTGTGTCGCTCCTTGGGTGTGATGGGACTGGGGAAGACCTTCAGTTTAGCAACCCCGGCGCGAGAGAAACGACGGGCACTCCCGACTTGTCACCGTCCGACTCTTCGGGCAGTGACTCGAACGTGTTCACTCCCTCGGTCAACGAGATATGCGTGCCCCAAGGGTCGGTCAGGGCGGCCTCGCAAACGCCAGTCCCCTCGATTCTGGTGAACGGTGTGTCGAAGCGGATGCCCTTCCGAGCGAGATTCTTGCAAAACTCTTCGAGGCCATCGACTTCGAAGCCGATGTGGTCCAGCACTCGGCCCTTCGTCGGCTGGACCGGCCCGCCAGCGGGCGCGAACGACAGTTCGATTCCCGGTACGTCCACCTTCCTGAAGCGGCCGCGCATGCCGGGCTTGCCGCCGAAGATCTCCGCGTACCAGGCCTGCGTCGCCGCGTCGTCGTCCGTGTAGATGTGAATGTCGAATGGCTTTTCGCGAGGCGAAAAAGATTGGTAAAGACGAGGCCTCTGAACTCTATAGTGTACTACAAATCCTTATATAACAACATATTGTGTCATTCCTCCACGACTCTTCCCATTCATGGGGCTTGCGCCTGTTCTGGGATCTAACAACACTATGTCGCCCACTTGCGCTCGTCTCTCGGAGAAATCCCGCGCGAGCTTTGCCTGCAATCGAAAAAGCGGCCAAACGCCGAGATCTCTTCCGGGACCGGTCTCACTTCGAATGTGAACGGGCCATTAACGTGGGCTTTCTCGAACTGCCCGGGGACAGTCACCGACTGATCTTGCAGGAGGCTCGCCGTGCCCCTCGACCTACGCTGACACACCAGCGACATCGGAAAAGGGTAATTGCTCACCTAGGGCCAAGCTAACGTGACCAATTGGACCTATCGAGCACGGATCAAGTGTAGCTCTAGAACAATAAAAGGCAGATATGTTATCAAGAGGGAGTGGGTGAAGCACTTTCGGATCTTGGCTCTCCGACCGGCTCCGGCAGCGACCCGCTCGTCGTTGGCCTGCAAGCGACGAACGCGGAGTTGACAGCGAAGGTCGCGGAGTTGACGGCCGCGAATGCGGAGCTGGTGACTGCGAATGCGGAGCTGGCGGCGAAAGTGGCGGAACTGGAGACGCGCCTGGGGGCGCCGCCCAAGACACCGGCGAATTCGTCGCTGCCGCCCTCGCGAGGGGAGCAGGGGAACAAGCCGGGGCGGCGGAGGAGGCGCAAGCGCAAGGGGCGTGCAGGCGCGGGACGCAAGCTGGACCCCAACCCGGATGCGAGGCACGCGGCACGGGCCGAGAGCTGCCCGCACTGCCAGGCGGAGCTGGGCGGGCAGGAGCAGAGGCCGCAGGCGGTCTATGATCGGATCGAATTGTGGCCGGTGCGGCCGCCTGTCACGCGGGTCACGCTGCAGGGTTGCCAGTGTCCGGGTTGCGGTCGGCGGGTCACGGCGGAAGCGCCGGCGGGGCTGGAGCCGGGCGCGCCGTTGGGAGCGACGATCGAGGCGCTGGCGGTGTACTTCCATTACGCGCAAGCGATCAGTTACGAGCGGCTGCGGGCGCTGTTTGCCGACGTGTTCGGGCTGGCGAGCAGCGAGGGAGCGCTGGCGAACCTGTTCCGGCGGGTGCCAGGGCGGTTCGGGGAGCAGGCGGAGGCGATCCGGGAGCGGGTGCGGGGGAGCCGGGTGGTGTGCTCGGACGAGACATCGGCGCGGGTGAACGGACGCCGCTGGTGGGAGTGGGTGTTTCTGGGAGCGGGGGCGACGCTGCACGTGCTGCGGCCGAGCCGCTCGAAGGCCGAGCCGGAGAGCGTCCTGGAGGGGGCGCGAGCGGGGGTCTGGGTGTCGGACCTGTACGTGTGCCAGCGCGGGCACGCGCCGGTCTGGCAGGTGTGCCTGGCGCACCAGTTGCGGGACGCGTAGTACGCGATCGACGCGGGGGACACGGTGTTCGGGCCGGCGCTGAAGGAGTTCCTGCTGGGCGCGATGCGGGTCGGCCAGCGGCGCGAGCGGCTGCAGGACAGCACGTTGCAGCGTCACCAGCGGGCGCTCGGGCGGCGGCTGGACAGGTTGCTGGAATTGGAGCCGACGCAGGCGGACGGGCAGCGGCTGCTCAAGCGCTACCGCAAGATCCGGGACAGCCTGCTGGTGTTCGTGACGGACCGCGAGGTGCCGTACACGAACAACGCCTCGGAGCGGGCGGTCCGACCAAGCACGATCTTCCGCAAGGTGACCAACGGCTTCCGCTCCGAGTGGGGCGCCGCGGTGTACGGGGTGGTGCGCTCGGTGATCAGCACGGGACGCCTCAACGATCTGACGACTCTCGAAGCGATCCGCGCCACCATTGAGCAGCGTAGCGTCCTCAAACCCACCTAGCCAGCCCCCCTGGGTGAGCAATTACGGAAAAGGACAGCCTAAGACCACTCCCCAGATGGACGTCGTTGATTCGTCTCTCGATGCGGGCTCCTCGCCCTTCACGTGGAGCAACTGTCTTCCTCTCTTGGACCAGCCATCTCTAGCAACCAGTTGTACGACTCAATTGGCTCGTCGGCAACACGGCGAACTCAAGCAGCCAATCACCAGCTCTGACTGCACTCGAGGAGACGAATCGTTACCTCTTCAAGCCGCCGCGCTACTGCCTCTCCGCAGCATGTAACGAGATTCTTGAGGAATGTGCTTGGGGAATCTCTGGGAATGTGTTGCCTTGTGGCTTTTCAGCCGCCATATCCCGGCGATTTCGCACAAACTACAGGTGTACCGTTAGCCCAGCTTCGCCGTTTTGTGGTTGCGTTTGTAGAAGTTCCCGGGAAAGCTACCAGACGAGCTATTCCCCGATCCGAACTCAACCACGTAAGAAGTCCCACTTCAGGTGGCGGCCCGGATGGCTCCTGCCCTCGGGTCGATACGATTTGTAAGATTGGATCCAGTCTTCGTACTGGATTCCGGGGTTATCCAGAATGATCTCGAATGCAGTGAGCCCGTGGGTATTAGGGCGACGAGGATTATCGCTGACTGTGGGAAACAACCGTTTTCCTTTCACTTCCTGCAGCAGGGCCAGACGCCAACGGACTGAGATTGACGGCGCTTTTCCCTAATCTGAATTTCATAGTCGGTCGCCTCTGGAAGCGGAATGACGTGTTGGACATCCCGGAAGACGCCGGCCTCGTGCTTGTATGCCGCGAACCGAACGCATCGAATATCAAGGCCTCGCTCGTTTAGCCACATCACGGTCGTGGTGATCTCTCTTGAGAAGCTCTGGCTGACTAGAACGATTCGAACATCACGTGCGAATTTCTCTTCGTCCGGCTCGGCCCAGTTCAGAAACTCTAGAATGCGCTCCCGCGGGTCGGTGTCGGGCTCTCTCAGCTCGATGAATTCACGATATGCGTCGACGGCACGGTCAAACGTCATCGCAGACACCGTCGCCGCGTAGCGCAACGCCTGCAATTCCATGTGGCCGCCACCCTGGGTGCGCTTCAGTTCGAGCACAACGATATTCGCGTTCCGGTCCAGCCCGAGCAGGTCCATGCGTCTCGAGCTGCTGTCCCACTGGCTGTATTCCTCTGAGATCACTAGCGTGTCTGGCGACACGATCTCGATTTGGTCGCGAAAGACGCGCTGCAGATCTTCCATTTCGCGAATCCCTTCGTGGGCGAGCGACGTGTCGGCGACTCGGCGGAGGCAGTTGTTCCGGAATTGGTAGAGAGCCATCAACCCTTCCTTGCGGCCACGTGCCCCCAGGGCTAGTTCCGGCGCTGACAAGCGGCGCATTGGACTGGACCTCGGAGAGGTCACGAGTGAGATCCTAAGACATCGATAACTACACCCGCCAGACGTTGCGATAGGGTTGTGAAGGCTACAGACCCGGGAGCGATAGGCAGACAAGCCAAAGTGCAGCATACTGATACTCGATGGCCAAATTGCGAACGACCGATGCCGGGTCTCACGCCAGGTCCCGTGATCACTTCGAATCCGGGATGCTTGGCCCAACCAACGGGGTGGCCCGGCGCAACAGATAGATTCCATTGACTGGAGGGCCCTGCACATCGCCCCTGGCACAGCCGGCTACCTGCTCGCCTCGCCCGCGCTGGGACTGTCGTCGCGCGGTCGACGTGGGACGAGGCCAAGACCAAATTGGCCGGGCTCGACTCTCTCCTCCAATGTGAGGGTCTTTCGGCAGTCAGTCAGGCCCAAGGTGGTAAAGGGCAGGCTGCTCGGAACAACGAGCGTCGGGCTAGGGATTGCCCGCGAAGGATGCGAGACGCTCGTCAGGCGGGAAGAGAATCGTTCGGACCGGCTCGTGCCGCGCAAGGCGAGCACTGATTCGCATCCCACGCTTGCTCTTGCCGGGGAGATCCCGCCAGGTATTAGTGCAGCCTTTGGGACGGTGATTGCCGTCAGCCTTGCTACGGGGGTTCCCCGAGGGCTGCCTCAAGCCAGCTGGCACAATAGGGGCCTTGGCAATCATGGTGGGTGTGCCGGTTTGGCTGTACGGGCTCGTGATTGGCACCGATCGCGCGGCCTTGCTGCTAACTTCGACGAGAATTCGGCGCACGAGCAGGGAGGTGCGGTTAGCAGTGGCCGCAACGTGTCGAGCCTCGCGTGGCAGACGACGTTTAGACCCAACTTCCACGGTACAAGCATGGGCCGTGTAGTAGGTTGCGACGAATTCTAGTTGACTTGAAGTCGTTGTCATGGAATGGGTTAGACCTCCGAAGCACTGAAGATTCTCCGCTTCTCCGACGGCTGCCCGCGTGGTTTCAAACCTACTCCTGGTGACTAGGTTCCGACTGGGCGGCCCGGTCCGGTTCCAGGGGCGGGGCCGCGTGCGGCTGGATTCCCAGCAATTCGAACGCCCGCTGCTGTAGCGGCTCGAGTGCGCTCAGCACCTGCACGCGGTGCTCCGGTGCCGCCTCCAGCCGCAGCTCCATCGCCGTCAGCGACGACAGGCTCCCCAGCAGATCCGGAAAGCTCTGCAGCGGCAGGCCCCCCTGCGAGGACCGCCGCGTGCGGTCCTTGGCCTTCGCTTCCTCCGACCGCTCCCGCGGGCTGACCGGACCTCCGGGCAGATCCTCCCGCTCGTCCGCGAACAGCAGCGGCGCCAGCCGCTGCCGCATGTGCCACTCCACGTAGTAGGCCAGCATGCACAGCAGCAGGTGCGCCCGCACCCGCCGCTCCTTCCAGTGGAACACCGGGCGCACCGCCAGCAGCGACTTCATCGAGCGGAACGCGCGCTCGACCCGCGCCAGGCTCTCGTACGCCGCCACCGTCTCGCGGTCCCCCAGCGCCTCCTGCTCCAGGCTCGTGCGGATCACGTAGATCCCGTCCAGGCGCCCCTCGTTCTGGATCGACTCGTCCTTGCGCCGCGAGGAAAACGCCCCCGTCCCCTCCTCGAACGTCCACTCGAAGTGCTTGCCCATCTTGCGTCGCCGCAGCCCGCCCAGGCGCCGGTTGAACTCGTCCCGGTCGTACTTGCCGGCCGTGTAGCGCGCCGCCAGCTGGGCCGCCTCCGCCTCGGTCGCTCGCAGCAGCTCCTCCCGCTTGCGCCGCCGCTCGGCCGCCACCAGCGGGTTGAAGCACACCAGCAGGCGCTCGCCGGGGAAATCCTCGCCGGTCACGCTGGCCAGCCCCCAGGTGTCGAACAGGCCGGGCTGGATGACCTCCTCGTTCGCCAGCCGCCGGATCGTGTCGTTGCGCAGGGCGGTGATCCAGTCGAAGCCGGCCGGCTTGAGGTCCTCGTCGAGGCGGGTCTGGGCGAGCATGCCACGGTCCCCGACCAGGGCGACGCGGCGCAGGCCGAAGCGCGCGCGCAGGGCGCGCACCTGGTCGGCGAGGGTGGCGGGATCGGCGGTGTTGCCGGGGAAGGCCTGCACGGCGACGGGGCAGCCCTCGGGGCTGCACAGCAAGCCGTAGACGATCTGGGGCCGGTCGCCGCGGTGGTCGCGGGAGTAGCCGCGGGCGGCGAGTTCGCAGCGGGAGCCTTCCAGGTAGGAGGAGCTCACGTCGTAGAGGGCGAGGGGGGCACCGTCGAGGTGGGCGGCGGCGAGCTTGCGCTCGATGGCGTGCTGGCGCGGGGCGAGCCAGTCCATGGCCTGATAGAGGTCGTCGGCGGAGGCGTTGCGGACAGCGAGCAAGGCGGCGAGGGTGGACTGGCCGGCGGGGCCGAGTTCGCGTTCGACGCGCAGCTTGGAGCCGGGGCGGAGCAGGCGGCCGACGAGCATGGCGAGGACGAGGGAGCGGGAGCGGGAAGGGCGGTGGAAGAGGACGCGGTCGAGGCGGAGTTGGCGGATGGTGCCGAGGATGGCGCTGACGGCGCCGTGCTGGCGGGCGGGGCCGGGGAGGAGGCCGGAGCCGTCGTTGGCGAGGGGGAGGCGGTTGGCGAGGGCGAGGCGGAGGAGGTCGATGAGGTTCTGGGGGAGGGGGGAGAGGTTGGCGAGAGTGCGTTTCTTGACCTTGCCGTCTTCCCAGTAGGATTCGCGCAGGAGATGGCAGGGGGACTTGCGGGCGTAGCTGGAGGTGATGTGCATTGTATGACTAGGATAGCGAGAAGGGAATTGGTTCTTACTGCTTTTTATTAAACCATATCAATTCCAGAATGTCAAGCACATCGAGCGATAATGTATGACTAGGATTTCAGGTCTGCGGAAGTGGAATTGGGCTGCGAAAGGCTCGCTCGCGGCCTTCGCAATCGCGCAAAGCCCCTGAAGACAAAGAAGTTAGGGGCTATACTCCCTGTGGGTCCGCAAATGCCCGTCTAGTTACTGGACGGTGTAAGTTGGGTTTAGAATGGCTGCCGCAAGCTGGAGTAGGCTATGCGCGCGTCGCGCCCAACGCCCGGACCCTCACCACCCCATCGGAGATTGCGGGTCGGCGTGAACATGCTCTCGAAGAGGTCTGTACGGATGGCCGCCATGTGAGGCGTTGCAGTGACAAGTGTCTCCCGCGCCGTGGCAACGCCGATCTCAGTCAACTGTACCTTGTGGCACATACCGTATGACCACGGATTGGGAGGACTTCCGCGACGTAGCCAAACGCGGCTAATCAGCGAACTACGTGCGCCGTGGAAAGGCGCTTCCATTCAGCGGGTGCGAATCCCGCCCAGCAACTGATGCTCCGGCTGGTAGCAGCCAGGGCGGTTCATGGAGGTAACGAAATGGGCTGAAGCACTCTGGTGTCAAAGGGCCGCCTTGGGCGGCTCAGCGACCATGCGGGCTAGAACGCGAGTGAACGCCGAGCAGGCCTCGAAACAATTAACGCGGGAGCCGACCCTTTCGTAGTTAGGGGGAAGGCCGACGGCGGGTCGGGAAGAGAGCGTCACAGGCACCGACCAGCACCCGCCGGGGTACTGGCGCTGGCACGCATGGAAGAGGAAGGAAGCAGCAACACGGGAAGCCCTGGCGGTGATGCAGCACGCAGCAACCGGAGCCCCGCGAGGGGTAGGCCGGGCCGGGCAGGGTGGCGGATAGGCCCGTACTACCGCAGAGGCGGGGTAATGCCCGCGGAGGGAAGGGGCCTTGAGTGGAGAGAGGTACGGAAAGGAGGCAAGGCATGGCCACTGACGAACGTCTAACAGGGCCAGATAAGGTTCGGAAACTCCAGACCGTGCTACATGCGAAAGCGAAGGAAGAACCGGGGCGACGGTTCCATGCGCTGAGCGACAAGAGGTGGCGGGAGGATATTCTGCGGGAGGCTTGAGGTGCGTCAGGCTAACTCTTAGCAAGACAGTCGGTGAGAGTCCGACAGGAAGGAAAGGCTAACCACTACTTTCACCCCGAGTCATGGGCCGTCATCCGCGAGGAGGGGGGTTAAGCGTTGACAGGGGCGCGTGTGGGCGGGGGCATGGAGCAACGAAAAGCCCTTAGTTCGGAGTGCCGAGACTGTCTCAAGGGTCGCAGGCAACACCGGCAGCGCCGCGTTGGTGAAGGCGCTGGCGGGCTCCGCGGTGTCGAAGAACCCAGGCACGCACGTACGTCTTGCAAGGGGACCTGAGAGTCCTCCCCGGTACCACGGTGCGTAGCACGGTGGTCGCCGAAGCGAAGGCAGGAGCCGATCGGAGGATGAACGGCGGGGAGGAATCGGACTCAGGCATAGTACCGATGAAGCCGGCGAACAAGACGTGGGCTGCCACGAGGCGGAGCTGGTGGAGGGAAGGCCTGGGCGCAACGGGAGACGCGAAGAAAAGGTCATGCTCCGAACACAGAGTCGGGAAGCCCCTAGAGTGGGCTAGATGCTGGACCGGAACCGAGCGGCACTGCAGCCCCGCAAGGGGTGACGTCAATACCGGAGCGAGGAGCCGGATGCGTTAGCGCGCACGTCCGGATCCGTGGGGGGGCCGTTGGGCGACCGGCGGCCTACCCCGACCGCAGGTCCGCCGGAACGGCGGAAGTGCTGGAGTGGACCGGGAGAGCTTCGCCGACAGCGAGGAGCGAGGGGCGGAAACGTGGCTCGGGGAACTGGCAAGGGAGCTGCAGGACGGCACCTACGCACCGCAAGCGGTGCGTAGGTGCCGATCCCGAAGAAGCAGCCCGGCAAGCTCCGGCCCTTGGGCATACCTTGCATTCGGGACCGGGTAGCGCAGACGGCAGCCCTACTGGTGCTGGCACCGAGCATCGAAGCGGACCTGCAACCGGAGCAGCACACCTACCGGCCGGGACGCAGCGCGAACGACGCGGTGAGCCGCGTCCACAGCCTGCTGAGGGAGGGATGCAATGAAGTGGTTGACGGCGATCTGTCGAACTACTTGGAGTTGTCTTCATACTGCTCACGAACTAATCTGAATTGCCGTCACAGGCCGTGATTGATTCATAACTCTTTCTTTTTCAGTTCTTTGTCGCATGATGCACGCGATCCGTTGAGTGTGGGTTCGGCGAGCTTGACTCATTGCAACTCGGCTCTTCGCGGCGTGCAGATGCTTAAGCATGCCTGGAACTGCCGATGGCGACTGGAATTGCCGGTTGGATCGCGGAGGTTGGAAAGCGGCAGAGCGAGCCGCTCGCGAGCAATGCGGCCCGTGCATGGTAGCAGAGAGAGGAGGGGCTTGCGCTCGCCCCTGGTAGGAGAGATGGAGTTGAGACTGGAGCAGGGGGCCGGGGAGGTGCGCTGCGGGGCGCGGGCGGGTGGCCGGGAAAACAGGGACTCATGTAAGGCATGGATTTGCTAGGCTAGCGGCATGCAGCCTCTGGTTTGCGCGGACTGCGGGGCGGCCCTGCGACGGCCGCGGAGGGGGCCGTTGGCGCGGCGTTGCGCGCGTTGCGGCAAGCGCCGGCGGAATGCGCGGGCGCGGGCCCTGGAGGCCGGGCAAGGGGTGGAGTACAGGCACTGGGAGGCGGCCTCGGTGCGGCAGGCGCTGGCGGCCGAGCAGGCCCGGCTGGACGCGTTGCGGGACGCGGCGGGGCGGTCGGAGCGTGACGTCGAGAGGCTGCGCCGTCGGCTCGCGTGGCTGGAGCGCCGCGCGCGGGAAACCGGCGCGGCCTGAAGGCCCGGAACTCGCATTTGTCGTTCGACAGTGCGGACTGCTCGAACAGGCTCGGGTGGTCATCGGCGGGGAGCCGAATACGCAATCCGCCACGGCGTCCCCGGAGGACTGTGACGGCCTCCAGCTTGCCGCGCTTGATCCACTCCAGCACGGTCTGTCGGGACACGCCCAGCCGGGCCGTCGCGACTTGCATCGCCACGTACCCCTCGGGAGCGTCCTGCACGAAGCGTTGGCGCAACTCGTCCGTGAGGCGGATCCGCCAGGGAGCTCCGGGCGTAATTTGATCGCCGGCCAGAAACCCGTCGTGCAGCATGCGGTGGATCGTGGAGGGTGCCACGCCCAGTGCCTTGGCGGCTTGCCGGACGCTGAGGACCTGCCCGTCCGGAGGCTGCTCCGACGGCTTGCAGCAGGGGATTTTCCAGTTCGTGCGCAGGCTCGAGACGCGCGACTGGGTGAAGCGCAAGCCGTACGCCGTCCTGTGGCCCTGGCGGTTGAGAATCCCGGCAATGACCGTGTCGGGGTAATGGGCTGCGAGCCGGCGCAGCAGCTCGATCGTAGCCTCGTCCGTGCGAACGATCGGCGGACGGTTGCGCGGGCGCTCGATGCTCAGTTCGGTCGAGAGCCCGCCTCGCCACAGGAGCCGGATCCGGGCGCGCGGCTCGTTGCGGGGTGCATCCAGGAGCACCTCCTCGAGCAGCGCCCGCAGCAGTTCCTTGCGGTCCCGCGCGGTCGTCGTGGGGGCGTTCCAGGCCCGGGGCAGGTCCTCGCCCAGCGCCAGCAGCGCCTCGCGCTGCTCCGCGCTCAGCTCTCGCGGACACTCCCGCTCGCGCAGCGCCAGCTCGGCCCGCTCCCGCTCCAGTTGCTCCAGCCGCTGTTCCCACTCCCGCTCCAGACCGCGGGCCACGCGGCGGTTCTCCGGATCCACTGCACGGTAGGCGCGCGCGGCCCGGGTCGCCTCGTAGGCGGCCCGCTCGACCGCCAGGCGCCGCTGGGCCCGCGCGGCGTCGTGGTCGCTCTCCACCTGCTCGATCGCCCGCAGCGCGGCCTCGGTTCCGCCGGCGCGGACCGCCTCCAGCACGCTGGCGGCCACGGCCTGGTCGACTTGCGTGCCGCCGATCTGCAGGCAGTAGGTGGCCCTCCCTTCCACGATGTTCTGGCCGGGACAGTGGTAGTTCGGCGAGGAGAGGCGTCCGAGGTAGTAGGTGCGCAGGGGACGCCCGCAGTTCCCGCAGATCGCGAGTCCCTGCAGCAAGGCGGATCCCTCTCTCACAGTTCCCCCGACACTATGCGGGCGCGGCCGGCGGTTGGTTGCGATGCGCGCCCGGTTGGCCTCGAACGTCTCCCAGTCTAGATAGCCGCGGTGATGGCCCGGCAGCAGCACGCGCCAGTCCGCGCGCGGCAGGCGGCGCAGGCGCTTTTGCATGCGGCCCTGCTCATCGAGGTAGCGTTCCTGGCGGGACTTGCCGAAGGCGTAGGCCCCGGCGTAGACGGGATTGCGCAGCACCTGGACGATCGAGCTGTAGGCGGGCGGGATCCAGCGGATGCCGTCGCCGCTGCGCAGGCGGACGGGGAACTGCAGGCCCTCGTCGCGGAACCATAGCCAGACGCGGCGCATGGAACCGAGCGCGGCGAAGCGCTCGAAGACGTTGCGGATCGCGCGCACCACTTCCTCGTCGGGATGGAAGCGGACCTCGCCGTGGCGCGCGCCCCAGACGAAGCCGACCGGCAGGGTGCAGCGGAACTCGCCGCGGGCGGCCTTGTTGCGGATGCCTTCCAGCAGGCGCACTTTGAGCGTGTGCAGCTCGGCTTCGCTGATGGTGCCCTGCATGCCGAGCAGCAGGCGGTCGTTGAAGCGGGCCGGGTCGTAGACGCCGTCGAAGTCGGCGATCAGGGTGTCGGTCAGGGCGCACAGGTCGAGCAGGCGGTACCAGTCGGCATTGTTGCGGGCGAGGCGCGAGACCTCGAGCCCGAGCACGATGCCGGCGCGGCCGAGGGCAACGTCGGCGGCAAGGCTGTTGAAGCCGTCGCGCTGGTCGACGGACTCGCCGGAGAGGCCGAGGTCCTCGTCGACGATGGTGCTGCGGTCGGGGTGCCAGCCGAGCGTTTCGGCACGGGCTGCCAGGGCGTACTGGCGGCGCGTGGACTCGGTGTTGCGCTCGACCTGGGCCGGGCTCGACTGGCGGATGTAGACGAAGGCCTGGCGCTGGCGGTGGGCAGGCAGGATGCCGGTTTCAGTCATTGCGGGGCTCCTGTGGGCCGGGTCGGACCGCGGTTCGCGCCAGGATGCGGGCCAGGGCTTGCAGGGCAGCGTGCCTGGTGGCGGGATCGAGCGTCTCCCAGATCACCTCGCTCGGGGCGGGCGTGTCCGGGAACGCCAGTGTCAGCTGCCGCCGGGGCGGCGGGGGACAGGCTTGCATCGGGAGTCTCCTGAGCGGCTGGGAGCCGTTGCAGAAGAGCGTCGACGATGGCGCGCGCCCGCAGCAAGTCGACGAGCGGAGCGAGGCTTGCAGCGTGAACTGGTGGGGGATCCAGCCACGCGGCCGGGGCAGCGTCTGTCCATGCGACCGGCACGAAACGTCGGTCCCCGTTGGGGAACAGCAGCAGTAGCGTGAGTTTTTCGTTCCGGACCGCCTGAGTCAGGACTGGCAAGCTCCTGCCGGCCAGCGGATGGGACGGCCGCGTGATCGCAACCGACTCCGGAAGCTCTTCGAGATGGGTAGTGTGTCGAGTACTACTTCGGAGAGATCCCGCACGCCGAACTGCTCCGGAGCGTGGCCCGACGCGTGAGCGACGGGCGCCTGCTGGGGTGGGTCAAGGCAGGGCTGGAGAGGGCCGTGGAGGAGGAGGACGGCAAGGGCGGCAAACACCGCACGAACCGGGCGAGGCAGGCACGGAAAGGGACTCCGCAAGGGGCTCCGCTCTCGCCCCTGCTCAGCAACCTCTACAGGCGGCGCTTCATCCTGGGCTGGAAGAGGCTGGGACACGCCGAGCGCTTCCGAGCGGAGATCGTGAACTATGCGGATGACTTCTGCGTGCTCGGCAGGGCTCCGGCAGCAGCAATGCTCGAGGAAGTCCAGCGGCTGATGCGGAAGCTGAAACTGCCGGTCAACGAACGGAAGACCCGCTGCCTGCGGTGCCCGGAGGAGCCGTTCGAGTTCCTCGGATACCGCCTAGGACGCAACTACAGGCCCAGCGGGAAAGGACCGTATAGCGGTACCCGTCCAAGCAAGGCCAGCGTCCAGAGCATCTGCCGCAAGATCAGCGAGTGGACAGCGCCGAGGAGCGGGCAACGGACCCGGGAGGAAATGGTAGAACGCCTGAACCGGTGCCTAACCGGATGGGCGCACTACTTCCATCTGGGCCAGGTGAGTCCGGCGTACAACGCGATTGACCGCCACGCGGTCCGGCGGCTGCGCCAGTGGCTCTGTCGGAAACACAAGGTGAAGTCCGGGCAATACGTGCTGTTCCCGGACGCCCGGCTGTACGGTGAGTACGGCCTCGTACGCCTGACGCAGACGACCAAGAGCCTTCCGTGGGCCAAGGCATGATCTGCACTGCAAGCCGGATGCGGGAAAGCCGCACGTCCGGTTGTGTGTCCAGCGAAGGCTGGCATGTTCAGTGGGAGACAGTCCCACCGGGGTAACAATCAGGAGCCCCGTAGCTTGGATAGCAGGGAGGAGGGAAACCGAATTTTTGAAGCCTATCGACAAGGTCTCCCTAGGGGAGAGCGCGAGTCATCGGGCTGCAACGCAAGTGAACGCGAGGTGGCCTCGAAAGTGGATTCCGAAGGCCGAGCCCGCAACCGTAGGGCGAAGGCAGCACGGGGCGGTCGCAAGCTGATTGGAGCGACCGGCCCGCTGCGGCGGGGTACTAGCGGCGGCACGATGACAAGGACAAGCTAAGCAACTGGAGAAGCCCTCCTCGGCCCGGCGGGAAAGCGCCGGAGCAAGGTAGGTCCTAGAACCGGCAACACCGGGAAATGGGCCGAAGGCGAGAGGGTGACGGAGGGGCGTGCAGTAGCGCTGAGGCGGGGTAATGCCCGCGGAGCGAAGGCGCCCTGCTGTTGACGGAACTCTGACAAGAAGGGAGGCAAGGGCGAGAGGACAAAGGCGTCCATGGAATTGCAAGACCTGAGGAGGAGGATAGAGCGCAAGGCGAAGGCTGACAGGGACTGGCGTTTCTGGGGGCTGTACGTCCACGTGTGCAAAGAGGAGACGTTAAGGGAAGACTAAAGCGTAAATTGGCAGAGTGTACGTCCACGTGTGCAAAGAGGAGACCCTCCGCGAAGCGTACGAGAGGGCGCGACGGAACGGCGGTGCCGCAGGCATCGACGGGCTGACGTTCGCAGCCATCGAGGAAGCAGGGCGGGAAGAGTTTCTGGCAGGCATCCGGGACGCACTGCTCAAAGGGACCTATCGACCCGCGAGGAACCGGCAAGTGGAGATCCCGAAGGACGGCGGCAAGGTCCGCACCCTGGGCATCCCGACGATCCGGGAGCGCGTGGTGCAAGGTGCGCTGAAACTGATCCTGGAGCCGGTCTTCGAAGCGGACTTTCAGGAGGGATCCTACGGATACCGGCCCCAGCGCACGGCCCAGCAGGCAGTGCAGCGGGTGACGCGGGCAGTCGTCGAAGGCAAGACCATTGCGATCGACTTGGATTTGGCGTCGTATTTCGACACGGTGCGTCACGACATCCTGTTAGGGAAAGTGGCGGCCCGCGTGAGCGACGACCGGATTCTCGGGCTGCTCAAGCGCATCCTCAAGGCCGGAGGCAGGAAGGGCGTGCCCCAGGGCGGTGTGATTTCCCCGTTGCTCAGCAACCTCTACCTCAACGAGGTGGACCGGATGCTGGAGCGGGCGCGGGAAGTCACCCGGCAAGGGGGGTATTTCCACATCCAATACGCTCGTTTTGCCGACGATGTGGTGATCCTGATCGACGGCTACCGCCGCTGGCAGTGGCTGGAGAAGGCTGTGTGGAAACGGCTGCTGGAAGAGCTGGCGAAACTCGGCGTGGAACTCAATCGAGACAAGACGCGCCGGGTGGACCTCGGCCAGGGCGAGAGCTTCAGCTTCCTGGGGTTTGACATCCGCCGTCGCAAGACACTGCGGGGCAAATGGGGCGTGCGCTACGTGCCACGCATGAAAGCGCGCACCAAGCTCCTGCGTCGGCTCAAGGAAGTGTTCTGGCGGCATCGCTCGCAACCGGTGGAAAAGGTCGTGGACCGGATCAACCCGATCCTGCGGGGTTGGGTGAACTCCTTCCGCATCGGGCACGCGAGCCGATGTTTCAGGTACGTCAGGGACTGGGTCGAGAAGAAGAGCAGGCGACATTGGATGCGACAGCGCGGACGGCGGGGATGCGGCTGGAAGAGGTGGAGTAGGCAGTGGCTATACGACGGGCTCGGATTGTATTCGCAGTACCGCGTCGAGCGACTGCCGGAAGCGCTCCCGGCACGGAAGGCCCCATAACCCTTGCGAGGAAGGCAACAGGAAAGCCCGGTGCCCGAAAGGGGCACGCCGGGTTTGACGAGGCGGGGGGAGGAACCGTGGCTAGGCGAGAGACTGAGGCACCGGCAGGCCGCGCAGGCGGCACGCGAAAGCGGTCGGCGAACTGCTACTCCCTCGCGCTAAGGCAAGCGCGCCTCTCCTCGACCCTACTGACGAGCGGGGAGCGGAAACGTGGCTAGGCGAGAGGGCCAGTGAGGCACCTACACATGGCGAAAGCCGTAGGACTACCCCAAACGGCTACTGCCTCTTTGCTAAGGTGCGCGCGTCGCTCCCCGACTCTACTGTTCTTGGGATGAGTTGGTTGCTATGGAGGGTCGCACTTGTGGTCACGCTACGTGCAGAAAAGATGATCGCTGCAGTATAGACTCAGACTTCCTGACATCTGACCAGAATGAGGTGTCGCGGTTTTCCGGCTAGACAGCGAGTTGCGGGCGGGGAGCAGCGCTCGTAGGATGGTCGTCGGGCAGGAGTTCGTAGACGAGTCGCAGCGAGGTGCCGGGAAACGCGGTGCGCGTTTGATTGAGTTCGCGGAGCAGCGGGCCCAGGGCGGCGTCCTGGGAGCGGCTCGCCAGATGCAGTAGCTGCACAGTGAGCGTGCCGGCACGGATATCGGGGACCAGGTTGGCGTCGCTGCGGAACAGCGCCTGCAGCAGCGCGCGGGCGTTTTCGGGCTTGCCGAGTTCGGGGGCGACCGCGACGGCCATCGCGGTTTCGGCCCGGTAGGCGATCATGCGCAGGGAGTCGAGCAGGTTGCGCAGCGGCTCGGGCAGGGCCATGAGGCGCTCCTCCGGGGACAGCTCGCCCGCCGGCACGTGCTCGTCGGCGTGCCGGGCCGCATGCTCCAGGCCCTCGATGCAGCGGTCGGTCGCGTCGATCTCGGAGTGCAGCGCGCGGACTTTGTCGGCGTGTCCGGCACTGGGCCGGGCCTTTTCGCGGGCCAGCTTGCGGCGCAGGTTGCCGACCTTGTTGCGGAGCTTGTCGAGGGCCTTGCGGATCAGCCGCCAGGCGGGGTTGACCACCCGCGTGTGCGGCTCGACGGGCAGCAGCCCGCGCTGCGGCAGCGCATCCAGGCCGAACTCCTCCTTGAGGTACTTGAAGACGTTCTCCTGGGCCCAGCGCGAGCGCATGAGCCCGGCGACCTGCGCCGCCGACAGGCTCGGGTGCGTGGTGATGACCGACGGTTGGCGTTGGCCGGCGGCGGGTCGGCCCGCGGCGGGCACGGGCTCGCGCGGCTGGCCGCTCTTGCCCGGCGGCTGCAGGCGCCGGTCGATCCAGAAGCGCACCTCGCGCGCCTCGCAGCCCGGCAGCAGGGGCGCCTTGCGCTCGGCGACCTGCGCCTCGAGCGTCGCCGCGCCCAAGGGCGAGCGCACGGTGACGCGCTCCGGGCGGAACTCGCTGTCGGGCCAGCGCTCCGTCTGCGCGCCCTTGCGCCAGGTGATGCAGGCGATGCCCTTGGCGGCCAGCCAGCGGAACAGCTGCGGGCTCCAGCCTTCGCGGTCGAACACCAGCGTCAGGTGAGGCTCCGCCGCCGCGCCCGCGGCGGGCGCCAGCAGGCCGAGCGCCTCCAGTTGCGGCACGATGCCGTGGCGGATCTCGGCCACCATTTTCGGATCGACCTGCTTGTGGATGCACAGCAGGGGCGCGCCGCCGAGCGCGTTGAGCCAGTAGCCGGCCGCGGCCGGCAGCTGCAGTTTCTGGCGCGCGACGAAGTGCTTGGGCAGGTTGGCCTTGCCGCTGTAGAGCTTGACATGGCCATCGACGAACAGCGTGGCGGCGGTGGCGGGATCGTCCGCGGCCCACTGCCCGGCCAGGGCCGCGCGCCAGGCGTGCAGCGCCTCGGGGTCGGCGGCCAACTGGTCCAGCTTGCGCCGCAAGGTGCGCGCCTCGGGGCAGCGGTCCAGGCCCAGCAGGGCGCCCCATTCGCCGGGCTGCTCGTAGCGCAGGCGCTCGGCGTTGCGCACGCGCGCCAGGAACATGAAGGCCAGCAGCAGCAGCACGGAGCGCAGGCCGTAGAAGCCGGGCGGAATGTGCAGCAGGCTGGCATGGCGCAGCAGGCCGGCCTGCAACAGCGCCGGGACGGCCGTCAGCACGCCACCGTTGGCAACGGTCGCGGTGGCTTCGAAGCTTGGCAGCCGCTCGGCCAGCAGGCCGAGGCTGGCCGCGACGCGCCCGCCAACGTCCCGCGCCGCCCGGCCCATCGCAGCGGCCGCGTCGCGCCGGTTGCGGCCGGCCTTGTCCACGCTGCCGGGCGGGCTGCCCGCGGCCGGCTCGGCGGGAATTCCCGCGCCGCTCGCGCCGAGCGCCCCGCCGGATTCCAGACCCGCGCCAGCAGCCTCGGGAACGTCCGCCGCCAAGTTTCCGGCCGGCTCGGAGAGGCCCGCTCCCGCGGCCGCTTCGGCGCCCACTGCCCGCCCGCTCTCGCGCTGCGCCGCGATTCCCGGCAGCAAGCCCTCGCGCTTGTACTGGCGCAGCGTCTCGAAGCACAGCTCCAACTCCCGCGCCACGCCACGCAGGCTCGCGCCCCCTTGCAGCAGCTCCGCCGCCCGCGCCAGCACCGCCGGGTCCTCGATCCCGTGCCGCCGCCGCCGCTGGCGCGGCCGCCCGAAGCTCGCCTCCCCCTCCCGCTGCATCCGCAGCCGCGCGCGCGTCACCGTGCGCGCGCTGATCCCGAGCGCCTGCGCCAATTCCGCCGCTGTCGCCACGCCCCACGTCAGGAAGCGCGCCAGGCAGCGCGCGCGCGCCGGGCGATCGCCTTGCAGGTAGCAGTCGCACACTTGCAGGTACAGGAACCAATACACCTGGCCGCTGTCCTCCAGGAAGCTCAGCTGCGCGTTGACAGCGGTCGCCTCCGGCGGCTGCAGGGACAGGGCCGCGGGCAGTCCGGTGGGTCGCGGCAGGGCCTCGCTCGGGCTTTCCATGGACATATTATAACAGTCACAGCGGGTCCGGCGCAACCCCAATTGGCACTTCGGAAACGACTAAAACTCTATGAACCGTAGGAACTTAGGCTGACCTACCCTGTCTGGCCATCTCGGCCGATGTAAGGAAGTCTGAGACTATGTCCTCTGCGAGCCAGCACCCTTCGCGCCCGCGGGCGCACCCCTGCCGTCCGGTCAGGTCCAGCATGAACCCCACGGCACTAGAAGGAGAGCCTCTCGAGCCCTCGGCGTATAGGCCGCGGAAGGGTAGGCTTTCCGCGACACTGTAGGCGGCGGCGGGGCGGGACCGGGCATCAGCAGGAACGACAAGGCTTTTCTCAAGGTGGCGGGATCACAATGGCGACGAGGCCAGAAAACCCGATCTATGAGTAACCAAACGACAGAAACAGATGAGCGATCCGGATTGTATCGTGGCTCGGAGTGCGCAGCCTATTCCTATGGTGTTTAGTGTCGAACTCAGCGGCAGCAAAGAGCTGAGACGGCTGGCAAAAGGCATTGCCTCCAGAGTCAAGCACAATGTGTAGGGAGGCGATTGTACTTGGATCGGATAGAGCATTCTTTAGAGGCGGTACCACCCTGTCCTTCGTACTCATTAGGATGCCCACCATCACAGCAATTGCCTGTCCTTGAGCATATATCCCGCCAACAAAACGACCGAGACCATCGTCACCAAGATATCTTCTCCGAGAACTCGGGTATCGATACACTTTCTTGAATTCAAAGACGAGTTGTATTGCAGTTTTTCGTTGTTCCAGCCATATACAATATCGGTTCGACGCTCTTCAACTAACTCGCCGGAATGCAAGTTCATCTCATTCTGAACTGACTCTGCCACCCACATTCCCAAAAGCCCTCTCCGGGGAGCTGTCACACGCTCTACGTGAGTCTTAAGAGCTCGGGTTAGCCGTGGCTCCCTAGTTTGCCTATTAAAGTGAGGCCGCCAATCCTGTGCTAAAGCCTGCCAGCTCTCTAATACTGCATCAACAGCTTCGGTAGCAGGTCTGATTGGGAAAGCTCTAAACCAATTATCTATTCCTTGCACAGCCCCTCCGACCCGTTCGAAGGTGCTAGGTTGTTTTGTACCGTACGAACTATATGTTCGGCGTCGCGCGACGCCTGTCGCCGAGTCCAGTTTCTACGAGTCAAGAGTCGCGCTATATAGAGTGTTCCGTCTGCCCAGATGAATGCATCTGGAATCAATCGCAGCACGTCGCCCGAGGGTATAATTGTCAACCCCAACCGTCGGAGTTGAGTTAGAGTCTCCTGGACCAGGCTATCGTCGATACGTGAATCAACTATCGGTTGGATGGTGTGTTCCGATGTATACTTGATCCTAACAACGCCAACTGAACCTGGTTGCGTTGGTTCGCCGGTAAACACCGAAACATGAAACGAACCCATGCCTCTGGTGCGCTCACGCCACTCCGTAAGAGCAAAGGCTAGTGCCCTGCTATAATTGTTGAAATCCCGTGTCGCCGCCAATTGCTGTGCAGGGGTATATAGACTCTTGAAGCTACGTGGTCGAATAGACGGCAAGAGAACGTCAACAGTCTCAAGAACGAGTTCACGCTCCTTATCTGACAGGGAAAAATAATCGAAGACATCATCATCAAATGCGCCACGACTAGCTATGTAACCGTGGACCTGATCAATTTCACCAAGCCGCGCAAGTTGAGCCAACCTTTCACTTGTTCGACTGAGCGCCAATCGAGCAGCCTCGGGATCCGGCGCTTCCGATACGGAGAAAAAGGGGAAACTCCCGATATCGGACAAGTGCACTCCGTTGCGCTCGCTAAGCATCTTCCAACCGCGAATCATGAGGAAGTACCGGGCAAGGTTTGATCGGAGATAAACGGCAGCGAACTGCAGCAGTAGCGAATCGTCGCTTGGCCCCGCAATAACACCAATGCTGCATGTGAAGGTTGCAGGGAGGTTGAGAAATGCAGCGCGAATGGATAGGTCTTCACGGGAAAACCCATCTGAGAATAGTACACGAGGTCCGTGAAAGACCCTCAAGAGGTCATCGCTTGTCGAGGCGACGGTTTCTTCGGCTTCTGGCCAATTGGTCAAGAGTGATCGATGCAGCAGCGGGGAGTGTCGACTCAACGTTTCGATGTCAATGAACCACTTGTTACGAAGTAGCTTAGAACTAACGGCAGGGCGACTTCGGTCTTTCAAATGCACACCCTTGCGGGATATCCACCGGCGAGAAGATCGAGGACCAGCCCAGAAGTCTCCAAATACCCCAAATGTCGTGAGGCGGGTCCATAAAGCCAAATCACTCGAGTCTCCCCACATTAGCGTAGTGAGCATTTGTGGATCCTCCACAACGGAAAGCGTTTGGACCTGATGACGGTCTGCGGATTGCATCGTTAACCGTCCATACGTAAGACTAATATCGGCTTTCGGAACGCAATAATCAAAGGTTTCATTTAACGGATTACTTCTAGCTGCAAGAGTTGTTCGTACAGAACCAACAAAGAGATGGCACGTATTGCTAGATGTTGGGAACAACAGACCCTGAAGATCACCGAAATTGATCAACCGCTTTGGTTGCACTCTTCCCAGAAAATACCCTACGAACTGACGACTGGATGGAGCTAAAATCAGGCTTATCGGCAAGATCAAACAAAGCCGGCCAGTATCCGCGAGGAATTCAAGAGATCGTATTGCATAAGCACCGGCGATTTGGCGGCGGACGGGCGGTATATTGGTGTTATTAGCCCATTGGTCAGCTGATGTCTCTGATTCGGCAGATGGTTCTTTCCACGGTGGATTTGAGACAATAATGTCAAATTTCCTGTCCGAAAAACCGTGGTTAATATTGAAGAAATCCCCACTGTTTCCATGTCTTAGATTCGTTCCATCCAGCGATGGAAGCTTGATATCTTCTCGTTCCTGGGCATCGATTATATCGGCTGGGTCGAGCCCTTCAAGAAGGGATAGGTAAAGGCTAAAAGCAGTCACTCGACACGCCATGCGATTGACGTCTGCTCCAAAAATACGTTTCTTAAGAACTTCGATTCGGTCTCTGAGGCCTAGAATACGATGTTTACGTGCTTGAACTAATGCAATTAGACGTCGAAAAGCAGTTGTCAATAGGATCCCAGAGCCGCATGCTCCATCAAATATAGTCTTCGAGCATGGATCTTGCAATCCCTCAAACGCCTGATCGACTGCAAGCATCGCGAGATGTCTGGGAGTATAATATGCACTGTTCTTCGATTTTTCGTCAGACGATAGTAATGATTCATAAAGCCCAGATAGTAACTCAACAGGTATATAGCTGAAGTCATAATTCCAAAAACTTCCTTGTCCCGTTTCCATGTCGGTATGACTGAGAAAATCATCGATCAATGTATACCCAATCTCACTAAGAAGGCACCACGGATTCAGGCTGTCTTCGCCAAGAAAATCGCCATTGAAGTCTTGTCTAAGGTTTTGAATTAGGCGACTAATACCGGAATGATCAGCAGATGAAATCAGGTCATGTAAGGTTCCGACTGTTCGCCGCTTTCGGTAAGTTAATCCGACGATATTGCGATGCTCGAGATATGAAACAAACAGCACTTGTCCCATTAGTAACTCGGCGTACCGGTGCTGCATGTCATCATCATCAATGTCTCTAAAACCGAAGCGAGTTAGCTTTCTCACGGTGACGGAGAGATTTGTAAGGAGTCTTCGGTCGACACGTTGATTGATGTCAAACCATTTGGGAAGTCGCGTCGCAAGGTTGGCTGAGGCTATGTCAAGCGCAGAAAATGGCCCGTCAGGTCGTGCATGTTGGAAGAGAAGCTGTTCTTCAGAGTTGTTGAGTCTTATTGCTGGGTACGCTTTCGCGAGGGTTTCACTAAGTTCGATCACAACTGCCGCGAGGTTCTGGTTCCAAACTTTCTGTCGGATCTGGTCCAATTCTGAAGGGGAGAGTGGTGCTTCGTCGGGTCCAACGAAAACAACGGTTGGCACGCCTTCAACATCAAAGACAGCCCGGGCGCGAACGGCACCCTGTGGTCGGAGAAGCGAATGAATCTCTAGTGCATATGGATGGGTTTCTGGAATGCTATGCCCGTGCTGGTGCAACACAGAGGGCTCTTCAAAATATCCAAGTCTTTGGAGCCAGGTTTCGAACGTCTTGGCAGTCATGCGATCACCCCCCAGTCGGAAGGTATGCCTGATACGAATATAAAGGGAATATTATACGAAAGAAAGTCAACGCGGGCTGCGGTCCCGCATGCGTCTTCGTTGACCATCTCCAGGAG
Organism: Bryobacterales bacterium; assembly: GCA_965218615.1. Taxonomy (GTDB): domain Bacteria; phylum Acidobacteriota; class Terriglobia; order Bryobacterales; family UBA6623; genus VXMF01. The sequence continues at coordinate 980,525 of CBDCLH010000008.1, read as the reverse complement.
CATCCGTATCTGCTCGTCCACGAACTTGGGCTTGACCTTCTCGTCAGGCGCACGCCGAGATGCCGACGGGACGCGGAAGGGGGCCGGACAAGAGGGTTGAAACGGTCTCTTGGGTGGTTCGAGACTCGCGACGTTCAGTAGTAGCCCGAGCAGGGGTGCATTGCCTTGACGTACTAGTTGCCGGCCTGTAGCGGTCGCGACGACGTTCTTGCTGAGCGGGGTGCTACCGCTAGAGCTGCGAGCACACGCAAAGGACACGTTGGTCACAGAACCCGACGTTGCCGGCGACATTGTACCCGAAACCGACTCTGGTTGGCTCGTTGGAGCGCTGGAGGGAGATTCGCGTATATGGTGCCGACCGGGGTTGCAACATCAATCCAGACCCGGGCTCAGCACTGAGGTGTTGCTACGAGTGCAGACGATCGGCTCCTGCATTTTGTTGTTCTAATCGGTGCTCGCGGCCTCGATCTGACTGGTTTAGGTGCGTCGTGAGTAGGGCCACCTTGTTGTACACGATTCGCTACAGTCGCTGCTTGGTCTCATCGTCGAGGGCGGCAGCACGTAGCCTTCTGGCCAAGGTTGGGTGCGCATGGCCTATGGCGCTAGAGAAGTCTACGACAGACTCGTCTGGAGCATAGCCATCGAATCCCGGAGATTCAGTGTTCTTTCTCCGTTTGCTGGGTGGCTGAATGACCTCAGTTGGGTGCTGCCGACGCCAATCCCAGATTCCGCGAAGCTCGGACGAAACGGCGCCAGTGAGGCCTAAGGTACTATTGATCAGCCCGTGAAGGGTCGTTCCAATATCTTCCGTCAATATAGACCCGGGAAGTTGAGCCTCGTCTTGAAGTGCCTGTACGTCAGATCTCTCAGGTTCGCGAGGTAAGTATGTAATTCTAAACGCCCGTGCCGGGTGGCCGTCTGAACGAAGCACTTTGGATGGGAGTAGTTGACCGATTGCGATGCGTCGCCCACGATGGACCAACGTGTTCCGGTACTGCACCAACCACTCTAACCAGCCGTGCGGTCCACACTCACCAATCAGATCTTCTAGCTTTTCCGAAAAGCACGCTTGGATTTTCTCTTCCTTGGTTCGGTCCGCCACATCTTTCTTCCGTGCATTCGATAACCATTTCCCTCATGCTCCCGAAGCTCGCTCTCAAGATGCTCGATGGAAGCGCGACGATCCCGATGATCGTTCCCGCTAGGCAATCCAGGGCACTCGACAGGGCTCTAGTCAATCCGACGATGTGTAGATCGGTCATATGAGAGGTGAGAACTTCCAAGGCGTTGCCGCGCCGTGGCGGATTGGGACGCGGTTCACCGTGTTGGACGCCGATCGAGATCAGGTCGTTCTCGCGATCTCTCCAGTCCACAAACTCGAGCCGATGTAGACTGGCTTCACAAAGGTTTGTTGAGACAGCCTGGGTGCAGGCGTAGAGGTGATCGCTAGTGAGAATCCGATCTGCGGGCTCGAGCATTCGCTCCCACCAAGAAATGCCGTACGGTGAGCTGTCTTGCAGGTCGTCAAAGATCGCCTGCTCGAGATCTCGGAGATTTGGAAGTACCATACCGAGCGCCAATCTTGCCTCTAGGTCGGCATCGGCTTCGGGAGGAAACGGTTTGGATAGTCGATTGATGTCAGTAGCTTTCATCCGCGGGTACCTAAATCTCCCTTTCACCAGTCCTCGATAGTCAGCAATGGGTTCAAGGAGTTCTATAACCGCATAGCTGCTAACATCCCCGGGCACACACCTGTGACGCATCTCGCGACAACGGCCCGCTTGATCACTGAGGGCAGACGGCAGCGCGATCCGCGAGCTGGCCGAACCATCGCGTTCAACTGGCCTACAGTCCCAAGTGCCACTTCGGTTAGATTAGGAGTATCAGTGCCGACGGTTACATTGCGAAGGTCGCTAGGCGTGCGGCAGGACAGCGTTGGAGGGTCAGTTAGCTGGCGTGGATAGCTTCCGGAATGCTGAATACACGGGTGCCCGCCGGAATCCGGCAGCGTTGTACGATCGCACATCGGAGTCTACTTTGAGAGGTAATCGGACCATCCCTGCATGAGGTCGCGGCGAGCACGGAGCAAGTTCAAATAGGAATAGGCTCGTTCAAGCGTAGCGGCATTGCCTTGTGCCAGGCACGCTTCTACCAATGCCCGGGGCGCATCCGTGCATTCAGTCGCCCAATCCTTGAATCTGTATCGGAATCCACGAGTCGTCGATTCGATCCCGCGATCCCGCAGCGTCTTGACAATCGACCCGCGACGATATGCCCTGCCTGTGCGGCTGAGGAACACAATATCCGTACTCTTGCTCGCCGCCTTCGCTTCGATCAGGATCTCGACTGCGCGATCCGAGAGCGGAACGCTATGTTCTCTGCCGTAGCTCATGCGCTCCGCAGGAATCGTCCATGTCCTGGAGTCCATGTCGATCTCAGACCAGCGAGCGCCGAGCGCTTCGGATTCGCGACCGACGGTCAATACCAGAAACTCGAACAGTAGTTTCAACGTCTCTGAGGACCTGGACTCGCGAATCGTCCGAATGGCATTGGCAACTTTGGAATAGTGCAACGCCTCGCGAAGTCCTGCCTTGCCTTTGCCGTCGATCTTCGGAAGGGCGTTCAAGATTGCGGGCCCAGCGGGATTGTCCTGGCGGTAGCCGTTCGCCACCGCCCACTGCATGATCGCGGAAATCCTGTTCTGAACACCCTCCGCTGTGGGGTTCTTGACCACCCAGATCGGCTCCAGAGCCTTCCGGACGTGTTGTTCCGTGATCTCCGCTACCGACATCTGGCCCATGACCGGGATCGCGTAGTCGCGGATGCTCGAGTACCATTGCTTCGCCTGCGCACCATCCCGTCCGTCCTGCCAAGCTGCGGATTTGAGTTGCAGCACAATGTCGACAGCCTTCGCGAAGGTCGGTGCCTTCGGCCCTTCGACCTGGGCATTAAGGGCATTGGTTGCACGCGCGGCGATCACGTTCCGAGACGCGATCTCCCTAGCCTCATTCAGCGAGACTACAGGAAATCCGCCGAGCCCTCGGTCCGTGCGCTTTCCATCGACTTGTAACCGCTGGACCCACTGCTTGGAGATCGTGCCATGCTTGGCGGATCGAACTACTCGCAGCCTCAATCCGTTCCTGTTATCGCTGTGGATTCCAGCCCTCGTAACATTGCGAACGTACTCGTCGGTCAGTTGTCGCGGTCTCGCATCAGGATCTAGCGCGGCGATCCGTCGTTCAATTCCGTCCAGTTGCCTGCGAATTGTCGCAGCCCTGGACCGCAGCGATTCGAGCTCAGCAGTTGTATCGCTCATAGTTACGGGGAGGTCATCCCAACCGTACTCGTCAAGGACGGCCCTGTCTATATTTTCGTGTAGCTCGCGAAGCTTTGCGATATCTGAATGGTTCTCATAGCGGTCGTGAAAGCGATCTCAGTTGCCCGAGTTTTCGCGAGATTCTCCCCGGGGGACCAGATCATGAGCGGATTCCCGAGCCCACGGGCATCGAGAGATGGCGCCCAACCAGACGCCTTCCTGCCAGTACCTTCGCAAGAGGCAACTGAACCGAGCGCCGCGCTTGCTAGGTAGTGTCTGTGACAAAACCCTCAGTTTCTGTTCCGGCGCATTGGTAAATCTAGTTACTGTGCGGTTGTCCGGTGCCGTTTCCAGGCCGGTTTTGCCCCGCATGGCCGTCCCAAGGCCGGATTCGGAAACCTTACGCACCTCTCGCGCACTCCTGCCTCCGGGCAGCCTGCCGGTTCCACTTCCCGGGCCGCTACGCCGCCAGCCGTTCCCGCTCCCGCCCCGCCTGCGACAGCTTGCCCTTCTTCGGCAGCGCGTTCAATGCCAGCACCTTGTCCAACTCCTCCCGGTTCCCCGGGCTGTGGAAACCCTTGTCGAAACTACATCCCGCCAGCTCCGGATCCAGCGCTTGCGTCTCCTTCACCAACGGCTGCGCCACCTCCACATCCTGTTCCCTCCACATGATCTTGTAGTGCAGCACGAACCCGTGCTCGCTCTCCACGATTTCCACCGGCACCCCCAGCTCCACCGGCCGCCCCGCCTTGCCCTTCGCGCACCAGCGCGTGTGCGGCTCAAAAACCGAGAACACCTTCTCTTCCTAAGGGATCGTCTCGCCTCCCAGCAAGCGCCGCTCCTCCGGCTCGATCTGCCGCTCCGCGTGCTCCAGGAAGGACTGGATTTCACTGAGGATCCCCGCGTCCGCGCGCGCCCCGGCCAGCTCCTCCAGCGACTCCTGCGCGCGCTCCCCGATGCGTCGCGCCTGCCGCACGTAGTCCTTCACCCGCTGCGGCTGGTGCTTGCGCCGCTTCGACGACCGCACCCGGTTGAACAGGCCCCGCACCTTCCCTGTCAGATGCGCGCTCTGGCGCCAGCCCCCGGATCAGGCAGCGCAGCGCGTCCCACAGCAGATTCACGTCCGTCGGGTACTGCACGTCGGTCTCCACCGCGAAGCTATCGCAGCGCGCTTGCAACGGCTCGCCCGGGCGGTACCCCGCCAGCTCGTGGCCCGCCTCCACCGCCAGGCGGTTCACCGCCGCCAGTAGCTCCGGCGTCAGCAGCGCGACGTTGCGCGCCAGCGTGCGGTAGCTGAACCTCTCGCCGCCGAACACGGCGCCGCTGCCCAGCATGCGGCGCACGTCGGCGTGGTTGTTGGCGAGGTCGTGCAAACGGTCGTAGTCGCAGTGGATGCCTTGCTTGAGCAAGCCCAGCACCAGCACCCGCCTCAGGTCCATGCCGGGCCGACCGACATCCGGGTTGATCCCCGGAGACTGCGTGCCCTCCTGCGGCTCCGCGCCGGAACCGCCGTCAGCGCAATCGCCCGCAGCCAAGAGGTGCTCCTTTTATGGTGGAGAGGTGCCGGAGAGAGGGGACCTAGCTAGGACTTGGGAACCTCTCTTCCCTTGCCGCAGGTGGCGGAAGCCATCGCAGCGGCAGATAACAGATCCCTCCCCACCTCAGCGCGGGGAGGCCGCTGGGGGCCTGGCCAGGCCCCCAGCGGCGACGGGTTGGACCGTATTGCTCCTCGGGTTTCCAGACCCGTGCTGCAGCTTGGTCAGCCCGTCGCAGCAATTCCTGCGCGACCTGAACGGAAGCGCGGGTCAGCCCCGCATCGCAAAAGGATAGGTACGCAGGAATGACACCTCCCACCCCCACTGTAGTCGCCGGTATCGACGTCGGCAAGTCTCGACTCGACGCCCACATCCTCGACGGCGGCCTCGACCGCCAGTTCAACAACGACCCGTGCGGCCGCCGCGCCTTGCGCAACTGGCTGCTCCAGCACGGCGTCTCCCGCGCCGTCTTCGAACCTACCGGGCGCTACCACCGCAACCTCCATCAATGCCTCTTCGACGCCGGCCTCGCAACCGTCGTCGTCAACCCCCGCGCTCCCGGCGCTTCGCCGAAGCCATCGGCCAGCTCGCCAAGAACGACCGCGTCGACGCCTCCATGCTCGCTCGCTTCGGCCTCCTCGACGGCCTCCAAAGCAAGCCCCCCGATCCCTGCAACCTGCGCCTGCTCAGCGACTTGCTCGCCTGCCGCCGCAAGCTGCGCGCCGAACTCGATCCCGACGCCGCCGCCTGCTCCGATCCCGCCATCGCCGCCATGCTCTCCACCATCGCCGACTGCGACGCAAGGATGCAGACCTGCATCGCCGCCGACGCCTTCCTCTCCCGGCGCGCCGCCAGCATCCGCTCGATCCCTGGCTTCGGCCCCGTCAACGCCGCCTGCCTGTGCGCCGACATGCCCGAGCTCGGCGACCTCGACCGCCGCCAGGCCGCCGCCCTGTTCGGCGTCGCGCCCTTCGACCGCGACTCCGGCCAGCGTCGCGGAGGCCGCCATATCCAGGGCGGCCGCTTCCACCCCCGCAACCTGCTCTACATGGCCGCCACCTCCGCGATCCGCTGGGAGCCCGCCTCCCAGGCCTGCTACGAACGCCTCCGCGCCCAGGGCAAGGAGCACAAGGTCGCCATGGTCGCCGTCATGCGCAAGCTCGTTTCCTTGCTGACCGCCTTGCTGCGCGACGACCGTCTCTGGCAGCCCGAGCCTCCCACCCCGGAGACTGCCGCATGAGGGACGTGGCTAGTCACGGCAATCGCGTAAAGGGACAGATCTCCCAGAATTGCGCTTCCGGAACATTTTCGTGTCGAGATCGGCTTGACAGAAAACACGGAAGCTGCAGCAAGGCGAAGACCTTCTCCCGCAACGTCTCGTGGCAGTAGATGTGCTGGATGCCCCGCAGCACGGCCGGGATATCGTCGCGACAGCTGGCGTCGAGTTGAATGTCTTCGATGGCGGTCTGGCCGAGCGTCATCGAGGGATTGAAGACGGTTCGCAAGGCGCTTCTCCTGCGAAGAGGATCGCAATTCGGCACGGATCGCGAGAACCGCACCCGATCCGCCCCATTTTCGCCCGCCGGAACTCGACAGAAACACCTTGCTATCAACGAGATACGGAATTACGCCGCAGACACTAGGTACGGACTGGCTTCCGGCTTGCCCGATCAGCCCGACCAGTCGTGCCGGCGAGGTCGCGCCCGCCGCAGCGCAATCGGCGCTTTACGGGCCGAAAAGCAGTCAGTGGAGCGCGCCGACTGGCGGTATGCCATCATATTGGCTCGTCCGACGAGGACCGGAACTCGACACAAGCCCGAATCGTTTAGGCCGACGGCACCCCAGGCCACGCGGCGAATAGCGAGTAGATGATCGCAACCGGAGCACAGGTGGGCGGCCTGCCTGAAGCTGGCCAGCTGGTCCATGTCAGGGCCCGGCGATGGCTTGTCGAGAAAGTGGAACGGCGAAACGCTGGCGAATCCCCGCTCGTCCGGCTGGCCTGCGCGGATGACGATGCGCAAAGCCAGATTCTCGATGTCTACTGGGACTACGAAATCGACCGCCAGATCGTTTCCGATGAAGGCTGGGCGAACCTGGCGGCCAGGGGCTTCGACCTGCCTCGATACTTCTCGGCGTTCCTCCACACCTTGCGCTGGAACTGCATAACATCCACCGACGCGAAGCTGGTACAGGCCCCGTTTCGAGCCGGGATCAAGCTCGACGCGTATCAGATCGAGCCCCTCCGGAAGGCTCTGCAGCTGCCGCTGGTCAATCTATTCATCGCGGACGACACCGGCCTTGGAAAAACAATCGAGGCTGGCCTGATCGCAAGAGAACTGCTTCTGCGCAAGAAGGTCGAAACCATCGTGGTGTCGGCACCTCCCTCGGTGCTTGACCAGTGGAAGGCAGAGTTCGAGGAGCGATTCGGATTGGTGTTCGAGATACTCGACAGGCAGTATCTTGCGCGAATGCGGCGCGACCGCGGGTTCGGCGTTAACCCTTGGCGAACCCACAGCCGATTCCTCGTTTCACACAATTTGCTGACTGATCCGACGTATGCGGACCCCTTGCGGGAGCGGCTGGGGGACCGACTTCACGGCAGCCTGCTGATTCTTGACGAAGCCCATCACGCGGCTCCGTCAAGCGGCGGCCGCTACGGGATTGAAACGAAGTTCACGCGAGCCACTAGGGACATTGCCGGCCGGTTCGAGCACCGGCTATTCCTTTCGGCCACGCCGCACAACGGCCACTCGAGCAGCTTCTCGACTTTGCTCGAGCTTCTCGACCCGCACCGCTTCACTCGTGGCGTAAGAGTCAGCCGGAAGGCGCTCAAAGAGGTGATGGTCCGGCGGCTGAAGGAGGACATCCGCCAGATTCAAGGTGAATTCCCGGAGCGATGCGTCAAGCCGATCCCCATCGACGACCTTACGCCCGACACACCCGAACTGGTCCTTTCGGAGCTGTTGGAGGAGTACCGGGCAGCTCGCGAGCAGCGTTTCGCGGGTCGGTCGAAGAGAGCCCGAGCAAGCGCGGCTCTCTTGGTTATCGGGCTACAGCAGCGACTCCTGTCGTCCATCGAAGCCTTCGCTCGCAGCCTCGCTGTTCACAGAAAGACTGCAGAGCGCCAGACGAAGGAGGCGTCCGATCTTACAGAGGGAAAGCTCAGGGCCGCCCGTGCCGAACATTCACTGATCATTCGAACGCAGGGTTCGAACGACGAGAGCGGGACGGAGAACGACGATGAACTTCAGGCCGAGGAGGACAGCCAGTTCGAATCAGTAACTGCCGAGAGCGAAGCGGGCTCCACGGGCTCGGCAGAGGAAGCGTCGCACTGGGATCGGGAACTGGAACTGCTCGCCAAGATGCAGAAGATCGCGGCGCAGGCGAGAGGGCTGCCTGACGCCAAGGTCCGGTGGCTTCTGGACTGGATTCGAGACAACATGTGCCCGATCGGCCAGCCAGAAGGCGGGGATGGGGGCGGGCCCGCTAAATGGAACAACCGGAGGATCCTGATCTTCACTGAAAACCGGCAGGGGACGAAGCGCTACCTGCGGGAGATGCTCGAGCGGGCCATCGACGGCACGGATCAGTGCTACGACCGCATCGAAGTGATCGACGGATTGACAAGCAGGGACAGACGCCGAGAAATCCAAAGGCGGTTCAACTCGCCTCCATCGCAGGATCCCTTGCGGATACTGCTCGCTACGGATGCAGCGCGGGAGGGGCTTAACTTCCAGGCGTACTGCTCGTATCTCATTCACTACGACCTTCCGTGGAATCCGGGCCGGATCGAACAGCGTAACGGGCGCATCGACCGGAAACTGCAAACCGCTCCCGTCGTTTACTGCCGTTACTTTGTGCTGCCGCAACGCACGGAGGACCGCGTTCTGGAGGTGCTCGTGGGTAAGACGGAGACGATCAGGCAGGAACTCGGCAGCCTCTCTACCGTGCTCGACGATGCGATCGAGCGAAGGCTGCTTCGGGACGGGATCCGGCACGCGGACGTGGACTCGCTGGTGAAAGAGATCCAAGAGAAGGACGTCGCGCCGACGAAGAGGAGGCAAGCCAAGGAAGAGCTCGATGTGGTCCGAGAGCGCCGTGAAGAAATCGAAAGGCAAATCGAGGAGTGTCGAGCGGTCCTTCAGCGATCGAGAAAGCATGTGAGGTTCGACCCGGCGCAGTTTCGCAATGCGCTATCGAGTTCTCTCGAGTTGCTGGGGGCCGGGCCGCTCCAAGAGTCGGAAGATTCCAGCGGGGGCCGGACCTGGACGCTGCCGCCTCTCAACCGGAGATCGGCCACGGATCCAAGCTGGACAGCCACCTTGGACTCGCTACGGTCACCAAGAAAGAGGGACCAGAAGATCACCAATTGGAGAAAGGAGGCTCCGATTCGCCCGGTAGTGTTCGAGGACGAGGGCGTGCTCAGTGACAGGACGGTCCACCTGCACCTCGAGCAGCGCTTGGCGCAACGGCTGCTGGCTCGGTTCCGGTCGCAGGGGTTCGTGCATCATGACCTGTCGAGAGCATGCCTCGCGCAGACGGCCGACTCCGTGCCGCGCGTTGTCCTGCTGGGGCGATTGCTGTTGTACGGGCGTAGGGCCGAGCGGCTGCACGAGGAGATCGTGCCAGTAGCGGCTCGCTGGATAGAGCCATCTCGCCGTGACGGGCCACTCGCTCTCTACGGAAAGGGCGCGGAAGCCAAGACGCTCGATTTACTAGATCAAGCGCTTGAGAGCTCGAGGCCCGGGATACCGAGCCAAACCATCCAGAAGAGACTGCTGGCAGCCGCTCCACGCGATATCGAAGAACTGCTCCCGCAACTCCAGCCAAGAGGGGAAGAATCAGCAGTCGCCGCCGTGAAGTTGCTCGCTGAGAGAGGCGAGACTGAGAAGCGCATGCTGGATATCACCCTGAGGGAGCAGCGGCAGCGAGTGCTTGCTGAACTTGAGAAGCAAACGCAAGCGGGTGCGCAGCTCAGTCTGCAGTTCAGTGACGAGGAACAGAAGCAGATCGAAGCCAACATCCGCGCGTGGACCCGCCGGATCGAGGCATTCGAAAGGGACATCGAGACCGAGCCCGGTCGGGTCAGGGAACTCTACAAGGTCGCTATGCGCCGGGTGGAGCCGCTGGGCCTCGTTTACCTCTGGCCAGAAACGAACTGATGCCGCGCGTGGATTCGGAGACGCAAGCTCACCTCGACTGGATGGGATTCGTGCGACCGCACGGGCTTGTGGTTTCCGCGCCTGCACTGGTGCGCGCAGGGGCAATCCTTAACCGCAACGACACCGATGGGCAAGAGCTACTCAGGAACTGCGTAGAAGAGAGGGCCTTCGGGAACGAGAGGGAGGCAGAGCCATGGGTTCCGGACTTTGAAGCCTTCGCGGGGCAAGTCTTGGGCTGGCGATTCTCGCCAAGAGCCTTTGCTAAGGCGTCGGATTCCCAGAGCACTGTCGATTCGCTCGCTATACCGTTGCCCGAGTACGACGAGACCCTCAGGCCGGACTACGCCGTCCGGCACTGGCCACCTTCGACAAACGGACGACCGGAATGGCAGCTGCTGGTCCGGGTCGTGGACCCGCAGCAGGGCTTCGACTCCCCTGAGCGTGGTAGCGGAACGCTGGAGGCAACGACACACGGACGGATGGAGCGTCTGCTGCGGGCGACTGGGGTCGCCGCAGGGCTGATCTTCAACGGGAGGGGAGTCCGTCTGATCTCGGCTCCCCGAGGCGAGAGTTCGGGGTGGCTCGACTTCCGTGTGGCAGACATGGTGCTGACAGCGGGCAGGCCGATCGTCGCAGCCATGCGGTTGCTCTTGAGTCAGAGTCGGCTGCTGACCGGGCCACAAAACCACAGGCTGCCGGCGCTGCTCACAGAGAGCAGGAACTACCAGAACGTGGTGAGCAAGCGTCTGGCGGAGCAGGTGCTGCATGCCCTGTACGAATTACTGCGGGGCTTCCAGTCCGCTCATGAAGTGTCAAGAGGGCAGCTGCTTCGGGAACCGCTAAACAAGTCGCCGGACACCGTGTACCGCGCATTGCTCACTGTCATCTTGCGACTGGTCTTTCTGCTCTATGCCGAGCAACGCGACCTCCTGCCAAGCGACGAGACGTTCGTCCGATACTACTCCCTTGCCGGACTCCACGACCGACTCAGGGAGGACGCTGCGCAGAACCCGGACACGATGGACCAGCGCTACGGCGCGTGGGCGCAGCTTGTGGTCCTGTTCCGCATGGTCCACGACGGAGCCAAGTCAGGGGAGATGGCACTTCCGCCACGCCAAGGGGCGCTGTTCGATCCCAACCGTTTCCCATTCCTTGCGAAGGCTCCGGCCGCGGACGGGATGGAGACCGACTGGCGCGCGGATGTGCCGTTGGTGCCGGACGGACCTGTTCACAGGGTGCTGGAGAAGCTGCTTGTCTTGGACGGCGAGAGAATCTCATACCGCGCGCTAGATGTCGAGCAGATCGGCTCTGTCTACGAGACGATGATGGGCTTCCGTCTCGAGAGGGCCACTGGATCATCGATCTCAATCAAGGCAGCCAAGAAGAACGGCGCGCCTTCGACTATTGACATCGAGCAGCTCCTCGGCGAGAGCCCAGCGAAGCGGAGGAAGTGGATCCAGGACAGGACTGATCGAAAGATCACTGACAGGGTCAACCGGGCGGTGCGAGAGGCCACAACAATCGACGGCATGTACGCAGCGCTTGAGTCGGTCGTAGACAAGGATGCGACGCCCGATCTCGTGCCGGGCGGGTCGATGATTCTCCAGCCGAGCGAGGAGCGAAGACGATCCGGTTCGCACTACACACCGCGGTCACTGACCGAGCCAATCGTCCGAAAGACGCTCGGACCGGTACTCGAAGAGATCAAGGAGAAGTCCGGCGGCCGCTTGACGGTTGACCAGATTCTCGAAATCAAGGTGTGCGACCCCGCGATGGGTTCGGGGGCGTTTCTCGTGGAGGCGTGCCGACAGCTAGGCGACGCGCTGGTCGATGCTTGGAAGGCCAGCGACACCCGCGGGGAGGATCTGGCTGGGGAAGACGAAGTTGTCGCGGCAAGGCGCATTGTCGCTCAGAGATGTCTGTACGGAGTAGACCGCAATCCAGTGGCGGTCGACTTGGCCCAAATGTCCCTGTGGCTGATAACACTGGCGAAAGACCAGCCACTCACCTTCGTCGATCATTCGCTGCGGCACGGGGATTCGCTGCTCGGCCTGACACGCGATCAGATCAGGTGGTTCCACTGGCGGAGTAGCGAGGAAGAATTCCAATCCACTCTCGAATTCAAGGAAGTAATGCAGTGCGTGGACCGTGTCTCGCAGCTGCGGAAGAAAATCCAGGAATCCGACCCTTCTGCCGAAACGATGGAGCTGAGGGGGTTGTGGAGCACCGCAGAATCCGAACTCGTTAGAGTGCGGCTGCTCGGAGACCTCCTCCTGTCGGCGTTCTTCGAAGGAGGGAACGCCAGGGCTAGAGAAATTGCCCGATCTGAATACTCGAAGTCGATCCTGGATCCGGACTCCGATGATCCGGCTAATCCGCTTGAGGATCTGCGATATGAACCGAAACCGCTGGCGTCCTTCCATTGGGAGATTGAGTTTCCCGAAGTGTTCGAGCGAGACGAACCGGGCTTTGACGGCATCGTGGGCAACCCTCCTTTCGCGGGCAAAAATTCAGTGGTCGGGGCCAATGCCGATGGATACACGGACTGGCTGAGAGTGATGCACCGAGGAAGCCACGGCAATGCCGACCTGGCCGCACACTTCTTTCGGAGGAGCTTCTCGCTGTTGCGCGAAGGCGGAAACCTCGGCCTTGTCGCGACCAACACGATTGCGCAGGGAGACACCCGATCGACTGGACTCCGATGGATTTGCACTACCAGCGGGGAGATCTACGACGCGACCCGACGCCTTCCGTGGCCGGGACTGGCCGCGGTGATTGTGAGCGTGCTCCACATCCACCGCGGGTCCTGGATGCGAGAGAAGAAATTGGACGGGTCCGCGACCTCTTCAATCTCCGCTTATCTCGCCACTGGCACGACGCATGACGATCCAGCCAGACTTGCCGAGAATGAGAATCGGAGCTTTGTAGGGAGCTTCGTTTTGGGAATGGGCTTCACGTTCGACGATACGGACAAGAAGGGGGTTGCGTCACCTCTAGCCGAAATGCAGCGACTCATCGAAAATAATCCGGCGAATAAAGAAGTGATTTTTCCGTACATCGGTGGCGAGGAATTAAACTCGAGTCCTACTCATAAGCATCATCGGTTCGTTATCAATTTTTGGGATTATCCTCTTCGTCGGGATCTTCATCCACGTCGATCATGGTTCAAGGCGTCTGAGCGGCGTCAAAAGGAATGGTTGCGCGAAGGGGTTGTTCCGCATGACTACCCGCGTCCGGTCGCTCAGGACTGGTCCGACTTACTGGAAATTGTTCGGACCAGAGTTCTACCGATCCGAAAGGAACAAAAGGCAAAGGATCGTCGCGAGCGATGGTGGCAGTACGGACGAAGAACACCCGCTCTCCACCGAGCAATCAAGGGACTAGACCGAGTGCTGGCGATATCAGCCGTTGGGCAGCACTCAGTATTTTCGTTCTTACCGAACGGAATGGTTTTTGCACACCGACTGATTGTTTTCCCATTTAGCTCCTACTCTGCCTTCTGCGTTCTACAGTCTCGCCTTCATGAGTTCTGGGTTCGTCGCTTTAGTTCAACTCTTAAAGATGACCTGTGTTACTCACCATCGGATTGCTTCAAGACGTATCCGTTTCCGAATAAATGGTCGAGTTCTCCAGCGTTAGAGAAAGCAGGCAAGAATTACTACGATTTCCGTGCCGCTCTCATGGTGAAAAGAGGAGAAGGGCTCACGAGAATATACAATCACTTCCATGATCGCTACAAGAACGATCCAGATATCGCGCAGCTCCGCGAGTTGCACGAAGAAATGGACCGGGCTGTATTTGACGAATACGGATGGACCGATATTCCGACAAGATGCGAATTCCTTCCGGACCGCGGATCCATGGAACAATCATCACCAAAGAGATTCTGGCGCTACCGATGGCCAGACCAAGTTCGCGACGAGGTGCTGGGACGCCTGATCGACCTTAACGCCCTGCGCGCAAGGGAGCTGGGAGATAATGAGAAAGCTGAAGTTCTTGGATTCGAACCGCAGGTGCAAATACCCCGGAAGTTGCAGGTAGATATCCAGCCCGAGGAACCTTCGTTCCTAGTGCCACCATCCCTCTTTGCCGGGCAAGATGACTGACCCAGCAATAGCGTAATGTGACAACAGAAAACGGACAGTTCTAGCCTATGAGGCGCACGTGGGTAGGGTAGGGCTATTCCGAACCGGTCGTATCCGAGTTCGACCAAAGCACCTTCAATAGGCGTTTGAACGGTGCTCGAAGGCGCCTCTACAGGCAACTATGCTCTTGGCTCGTACCGGACGCTAGTTAGTGACGTTTCACGCTGAGGTGTTGCTTGAGACGCTCGTCGCGGTAGAGCCGGCCTTGGCGTCTGGAACGCTCGGGAACTGATCCCATGTTCTGCCGTCCAGTATACGTCCGGTCCTTTTCTTATTCACCCCGCCCCATTGTTTAAAGTGGAATGCGACACCTTGGTGAACGCATCTGTCTCGAATCGACCGAACCCAGTCCGGACGTACCGGTCTAGCCCCCGGACCGCTTTCTCCGCCTACGATTACCCAATCGATTCCGTCGATGTCTAAATGGTCAAACGGTCCGAGAAGAGGCTCGAGACTCAGGAACTTCACCATCGCGTCAACGCGGCGCAGGTGATGAATTCGAAACTCGTAGTCTGTATTCTCTACACTTACGCCTATCCAGACGTTGCGCGGCCATTCAAGGTCGCCTGATACCTCCTCCAGTCTCTCGGCCCGCTTCGTAAGTATTTGGTATGTGTGCTGCGGCGTCTCGATCATCGTTGCGAATACCTTCTGTATGAAGTTGAGCGGCACCGACCGGTGGAACAGGTCGGACATTGAGTTGACGAAAATCATCCGACCCTTCTTCCATGTGGTCGGGATCTTCAGGCTCTCCTCATCAACCCTCACCACACCGTTCCACTTGGACCGACCACCGGAGACACGGGTTGTGCCAGCGTACTTGGCGCGTCCCATCGACTCGAGCCTGCGTGCCAGCCTCATGGCGTAGCAATTCGTGCAGCCCGGTGAAACCACCGTGCAGCCCACTACGGGGTTCCAAGTGGACTCCGTCCATTCGATGGACGAGTTAGTGGCCATCGCGCCCTCTGTCGGCAAAACGAACCAATACGTGGTAGGGGAAGGTTCCAGCGACTCTCCTCCTCTTGGTCGAGCGCACGCTGATTGCTCCCTCACTTTCGAGTTGCTTCAAGACTTGTCGGTAGTTCGTCTCGAGATACGGTGTATCGACGCTGTGAGACTCGTAAATCTCTTTGAAGCCTAACTCCTGCCCGGCGAACTTTTCGGAGAGGTTCTGCTTGAGTGCGCCTAAGGGCTGGTTCAGAGAGAAGAGCCAAGGCGTCGATTCGTCCGCCGGCGAATAGCAGAACGAAGGGACCCCTTCATCCTCAGTGGAGCTCTCTCGCGCCATGATGTCCTTCATGATTGAATATCCCCGGAAGTGCTTCGTGACGAAGATCAGCATATGGGATGTGCGAGCCCCACTGGCGCTCTTGAATGTAAAAGGAAGGACGAATTGTCCGCCAGATTCCCGTATCGCATTCGCCAAATCCTCCAATATCGCTGCCTGGCGCAGTTCAGGCGCCAGTCCCGGCAGCCTATTCCTAAGGGCATCGGCGCGCTCCTTGCTGAAGAGGGCATCCATATGATGGGCCATGAAGCTATTGCTCAGGGCCGGATTGATCCGTGTGTAGTTGAAGAAGAAGACGCAATCGCTCCCCCAATCCTTGATCAAGCCCCTAATCATCTTCAGTCAGTCCACTGTATCCAAAGGGGTCGATAAACGATAACGAGGGCTCAAGCCGCGTCTGTTCGAAGCGCCGCGCAACTTCATCATCAACCTCGAAGCAGGTCACGATCGGTCGGTGCGCTAATTTCGCTACGCCAGGCAGCTTTGTGATTTCGGCCTCCAAGGCCGCTGCGTGCTCTTTCTCGGCATCGTTAAAGTGTGCCACGAGCATGTTAGCCATTTGAGGGTCGGCGATCGCCGTCTTGACGACGAGAAGCGGAGTTGAAACTTCACCGCTCTTGTAGCGTCCAGGTCCTGCGTAAAGATCTATGTATCTGATCTTTCTGCCACGCTTAGCGGCGAACGGCATGATGACCCTTGCCCAAGCAGAGAAATACGTGGATACGATTCGCGCCTTGACTTCCGAATTGTCCCTGCGCTTGTCAAAGAATTCAGTGCTCACACCGACGACCAACCATTTCCATGGTATTGCGTTTTGTGAGACAGAGGGACATTCCAGAGTGGCAGACACGAGCAGGCCCTGGCATACGAATACAGAGGGAAACGCTTCTCTTGGACCAAGAACTCTGCTGCCTAGTTGTGACCAGGCGACTCAACCCTTGGGATCGTACGACCGAATACCCGCTGCTTGGGTTAGGGGATCGAGTAGCTCTCGCGGCAGATATGCGCGAGATGGCGCATCGGTAGATTGCAGCACTCCGAATGGCATCTCACACGCGGCGCTGGCCCGGACGCAGTGCCGCGTGAAGTGTACCGGGATTCCCGCGTTGGCACCGAACTCCCGTAAGAAAGCCGGGCGTGCCCGTGGATCGCTTCACCTCGACAGCAGAATGCCTGGGGACTGGGAAAAGGCGTTACATAGCGATAGAGACGCCGGAAGAATGCCGGCGCCCCGCCCTGCCGGCCAGTAGTGGCGATCCGCAAGAGTGTTTTCGAGACTTGGTAGAGGCGGTCGCCTAATCGCGCTTGACAGTTCTAAGCGGCACGATGCGATGCGCCTGCCCGGCGGCTGTAGCAGGGTCTGCAATCTGCCGAGCTCTGTCGCGATCACTGCAACTTGGTCCACGTGACGGTTGCCAGCCAATCTGACGCTCGATGGTGTTAGGCGACACCCTCGTCGCTAGCGATAGACTTCGCGTCTGTGGCGAACCCGAAGAATTCGAATTCCGTCCGACTCCCATCCGAATCGAACACGTATGCTCCCTATTCGCAACCTGTACTCGGGTGGCACCATACCACGCAGCCGCTTGACATCACCCGTTCCCGTTGCCGCGAATCGCCTTACCGCTCTCAAGACTCTACGAGCCGCAGATTCGGGGAGCTTCGTCATGTCGGCGCTTGCCGCCGCGGACCATTTGACATCCACGGATGAAACTACTTGACCCGGAACCTGCGCATCATCTCGTCATGTAAGATCGCCTTTTCGCCGTTCTGCTTGAACCACTCCTTAGCTTCCGCCGCCTCGAGCCGCTCCTCTTCGGATTCTGGTTCGTCATCGAACGGAGCATTGAGCAATGCCATTGCGACCGGATCCATGAACGCCCCTAGAAACTGCGCTAAGCTCGCGAGCTGCGCCTCGCTCAGGCGATCGATCATTCGATCAATCAGTTGTCGGTTGGCTGTCATGATTTGGCTCGGGTTCGCTTCCGCCAGCAGTACCCTTGCGTTTCATTCTAATGGCACTTCCTCGGTTGCCGCACTCGGAGGATCGGATAGCGAGTCCCCTCAGCCGGAATTCTTGCGAGTCGGAGTTGCGATGCGCCACGAGATTGATGCTTGCTGTTCCGGGATCCACCCCGCCGGGAAGCGATGCCCAAGTCTGTGCTTACCATATGGGAAACAGCTGCGCCAATGAACGCATCACCCACCGCAGCCGGGCTTGGCCCGACCGCCACGTCCGTCGAGGTTCGAGAAGGACTCGTTGAGGCCCTGCAACTCGACCTTGTCGGCCCATGGCCCGGCCACCCTTTGGAAACCGAACAGCTGCCGAACTACACGCGACGAGTCCGCCCGTCCAATTGGTATCTCACGGGGTTTATCGTCCCGCCCGACTCCGTTAGGTCAGCACGTACCGAGGCCGGAGCAAGCGATGACTTGGACGAGACTCCCGATCAGGCGGGAACCGCGGAGGAGTCTAACGACGACGGCAAGCCGGCTCGAAGAGGCTACTTCCCATCGTCGATGGGCCTCAGCTTTCTGATCCACGGAGACACACGCGAACTGGCTGTCACGATCCGATGGGGAGACTACGTCCCGGAGGAAATTGACGATACGCCCGTATGGAGTCGGATTCCCCGCGAGGAATCCGAAGTCTTGACGGTTTCCTCCACCCAGAGCTCCCACGATTGGGAAATTCCGCGCTCCAACGGCTTGGTCCTGCGCACGATAACCAGGTCGATTCATTCGGGGGCGCAAGGGAGCGGCGATTCCGAGGCGCGCTCCGTCTCGGTCTTTCTGATCAACCGCCGAACGCAGGATCCCAGGCACGAGGTCGAGGAAGACAGGCTCTATGTCTTTCAGCCCGAAATCGAGGTCCGTAGCGACCGCCCGTTTCCATCCAGGCCGATGGCCCATGCAATCCGTTCCGACGACTGGGATGGCGACGTCGCGGACCTTCATTACGACGACACTCCCGAATACGCGACGGGTCACGGAGTTTCGGCCGACTGGGAAGTCGTGAACGGCGAATGCCACGTCGTGCGAACCGCATGGATCGGGCAGGCGAGAGTCGAAGTCACCGCCACTTCCTCGGTGAAGGAAGTGGAATCGTCGATTTCAATCAATGCCCTCGGCTCTCTCCGCAACGGTGCTGACGCCAGGACAGCGTTGGAACCGCTAGTCCGGCTCTACCGGAAGTGGATCCAAGCCGAGAGAGTCCGGGCAGCGCATCTCGATGGCCGCCAAGGGGAAACGGCGGAAGAACTTCTCCGCTTGGCAGGAATCGCCGCGGATCGCATCGAGCGCGGTATCGAAGTGCTTGCGACCGATGCCGATGTCCTCGACGCTTTCCGGGTCGCGAATCGGGCAGTCGCCCGAGCTCTTGCGCGCCGACTGGATATCGAGGATCCCTCGTGGCGGGCCTTCCAGATTGCGTTTATCCTTCTGAACCTACCTGGGATAGCCGATCACGCGGACAGCCATCGTCAAACAGTTGACCTCCTCTTTTTCCCGACGGGCGGGGGGAAGACCGAAGCGTATCTCGGGCTTGCCGCCATCGCCATGGTGCTCCGCAGGTTGCGGAATCCGGAATCGCAGGGGCACGCGGCGGGTGGAGTCTCTGTCGTGATGCGCTACACGCTACGGCTCCTTACCCTGGACCAGCTCTCGCGTGCGAGCGGACTCGTCTGCGCACTCGAGCTCGAGCGCGAGAAGGATCGGAAAAGGTACGGAGTCTGGCCGTTCGAGATCGGGCTTTGGGTTGGTACTGCCGCCACGCCGAACTGGATGGGAGCCAAGAACGATCACAGGCGGGAAACGGCCCGCACCAAGGTCAACCGGTTCAAGAGCGACCCGAGCAACAACCCGTCCCCGATCCCCCTTGAGGAATGCCCGTGGTGCCGCGAGAAGTTCGAGCCGGATTCGTTCGTGCTCGTTCCGGACTCCGACCGGCCGGTCAACCTCAGGGTGGTTTGCACGAACTTCGAGTGCGACTTCTCCGGGAACCGCCACCTTCCCATCGTGGCGGTCGACGAGCCGCTCTACCGGCGGCTGCCGGCGTTCCTCGTCGCTACAGTCGACAAGTTTGCCACGCTTCCGTGGACGGGAGAGTCCGGAACACTGCTTGGCGGTGCGGATCGCTACGACGAAAATGGATTCTACGGTGCCTGCAATCCGGGCATGGGCAAGCAGCTGACAACTCCGCTCCAGCCCCCGGATCTGATAATTCAGGACGAGCTGCACCTCATTTCCGGCCCGCTCGGGACGATGGCCGGGCTGTACGAGACAGTGGTCGAGGCGCTCTGCGTTTGCAAGTCCGGCAGTCGGGAAGTCCGACCGAAGATCGTCGCTTCCACCGCGACAGTCCGACGGGCTCAGAACCAGATCCAGGCGCTCTTCGCAAGACCCCAGACACAGATTTTCCCGCCTCCCGGGCCGGACCGCCGGGACTCGTTCTTCGCTCGGACGGTTCCGGATTCGGAGCAGCCCGCCCGGTTGTACTTGGGCGTGTCGGCTCAGGGACGCAGCGCGAAGGTTGTGACCCGCAGGGTGCTCGTAGCGCTCATGGGTGCTGCGATGCGCGCCTACCTGGATGCCGGAGGAGACAGCAGCGAGGAGAATCCCGCCGATCCCTACATGACGGTTCTGGGCTACTTCAATGCGCTCCGTGAGCTCGGCGGCGGTCGGCGCATCCTCGAGGAGGAAGTGCAGAACACGATAAGGCGAATCGGCAGAAAGAGGCGGCACGGCGAACCCCGGGGCCTCTTCCGGGATCGCTTCAGGTTCGCGGAGGTGGTTGAGTTGACCTCAAGGGTCTCGACAGACAAGGTCGCGGAGGCGCGGCGCATGCTCGGAAACCCCTTCCGCATCACGCCTCCCAAGGACAGGAAGGCAGTCGACTGCGCGATCGCCACGAACATGATCTCAGTGGGACTCGACATCCCCAGGCTGGGTCTGATGACAGTGGTCGGTCAGCCGAAGACCGCTGCCGAGTACATTCAGGCCACCAGCCGCGTCGGGCGCGATCCCGAGCGGCCCGGCTTGGTAGTGACGCTCCTCAACATGCACAAGCCGAGAGACCGATCGCATTACGAGCGATTCAGGCACTTCCACGAGACGTTCTATCGCGCCGTGGAAGTGGCGAGCGTCACGCCCTTCGCGGCCCGTGCGCTTGACAAGGGACTTGCCGGGGCTCTCGTTGCCTTGGCCCGCCAGGCTATGGCGCCGATGACACGCCCGACGGGTGCGAGTCTGATCAAGGACAGCCGCGTCGAACTGGAACGTTTGCTGCAACGAGCGTTCTCCGACCGGATCCTCGATCAGCCGCGCGCAGAGGGCGACTCGGACGAACAGGCAGAGCAGCTGCGCAGCGTGCGCAATCGGATCGATGACCTGCTCGACGCCTGGTGCAGCATCTTGGCCGAATCCGCGGGAATCGGCCAGGGCCTGCAATACCAGAAGTACGAGCGAAGCGGTTCCGGCCGGCCGCTGTTGCGGGGGATGATGGACGAGGACATCGAAGACGAGCTGCATAGGAGGTTTCGGGCGAGCCGGTCCCTTCGTGATGTCGAGCCCGACGTTGCTCTTGCCCTCGTGGATTCCCTTGAGGTGCCTTCCAATTCCCGCTGAGGCAGGCGATCCCACATGAGCAGCACTCGAATCGGAACGGTTCGCTTGAGCCAGATCATCACCACTTACGGGCCAGGCTCGCTGGTCGACCTGCCCAAGCATTCCGTCATCGTCGCTGGATTGGACACGTGGGCCCCGAAGCGCCTTAGGCAAATCGTCGAGCCGCGCCTCACAGCCAAGATTCGGCGCATGACGGACGTCCCGTCACCGTTGCTGTTCTCGCCTCCGCCCGACAGCAGTGTCCCTTGGCGTGGGTCGAACTCCCAGCTGAGCCATATAGGCGTCCGTCGATTTCCGGAATGGTTCGTAGTTCGAAACACGGATTACAATGGCGATTCCCATGCAGGCAAGTCCGCGGGCATCTCCCGCCGTCTCGTCCATCTGAGAGAACTAGACGGCGGCCGATTCGAACGGGATCCCGTCGTCGCGACGCGATTCGTGCGAGCCTGCCCGAAGGGTCACGTAGACGACCTGGATTGGCGGCATTTCGCTCATTCCGGGAATACTGCCTGTAGGGAGCCGCTTTGGCTGGACGAACGCGGCCAGAGCGGGGACCTAGGTGACCTGACCGTGCGTTGCGGATGCGGCAAGCGACGAGTCCTCTCTGACGCAGTTTACTGGGAAGAGAATCCGCTCGGAGGGTGCACGGGGCAGCGGCCCTGGCTCGGCAAGTATGCAGCGGAAGATTGCAACGAATTCAGCCGCCTGCTGATCCGCACTGCCAGCAATGCCTACTTCTCGCAGGTCTTCCGGGTCCTATCGATTCCCGACAGCGATGCGGCCGTGCACGAAGCTGTCGAGGAGAACTGGGCAATCTTGCAGGCAGTCGATGGCGAACAGCGCCTGCAAGCATTCGGCGAAATCCCAGCCATCAAGGCTTGCAGGGCTAGGTTTGAGGATGGCGCGATTTTCAAGGCCATAGCCGCCAGAAAGTCCGGCGCAGGGGACGACCGGTCAGCCAAGGAAGTCGAGATCGAAGGGTTCCTCGCCGCGCCCGAGGGATTCGGCGACGACGTGCCCGTGAACCTGGACTACCATGCCCGACGGCTGCCTGTTTCGCGCTGGAAGGGCAATCGCGTGTCGGACGGTATCGATGCCGTCGTCCAGCTGCACCGGCTAAGAGAAGTCGCCGCCCTTGTCGGCTTCACGCGTCTCGAAGCAGCCGTGCCAGATATTGACGGCGAGTACGACACGGACGTGACCCGCGCCGACCTTGACGAGAATCCGCGCTGGTTCCCCGCAGTCGAGAACCGAGGGGAAGGGATCTTCCTGTCGCTCGGCCCGGACGCCGTCGCCAGTTGGCTTGGGCGGTCTGGCGTGCGGAGCCGGGTCCGCAACCTCCAGGACGGGCATTCCAAGTGGCTGCAGACCCGCAAGAGGGACAAGCCGGAGTTCCCCGGGGGACCGTACGTGCTCCTCCACACGCTTGCGCATCTACTGATGCAGGCACTGGCGGTCCGCTGCGGATACCCCGCGACGTCGATTCGGGAGCGGATCTATCTCGACGGCCCCCAGAATCGCTTCGGCCTTCTCCTCTACACGGCAAGTCCGGACGCGGACGGGACTCTCGGCGGCTTGGTCCAGCAAGCGCGCCATATCGAGGACCACCTCTCGATGGCGCTGAAGACGGCGGAGCTTTGCTCGAGCGATCCCATCTGCGCGCAACATGCGCCCGGAGAAAGTCTGGACGAGCGCTGGCTGCACGGCGCCGCCTGCCACAGCTGCTCGCTGATCGCCGAGACTTCCTGCGAAATGCGGAACGAATACTTGGATCGGGCGTTGGTGGTTCCGACTGTTGACGTGCCTGACGCGGCCTTCTTCGAGCGCCCAGAATGATCGACGCTCTGATCGGATTGCCGTCCCATCTTCGCCGGAGGCTGGCGCACGCTCTGGAGTCGGGCGTACTCGCCCCGCCGTTCACCATCGCGAGCCTTCGCTCAACTGTTGGCGTCCGCGAGGAGTCGATCGTCAGGGCCCTGCGCGAATGGGAACGCCTCGGTGTCTCCGGCCCGGCCGGAGCGGCTTGGCTAAGAAGCCTGGAGCGGGTAGGTCCCGCTGTCGCGCCCGCGAGCTTGGTCTGGACTGGGCCCGAAGCGACGGGCCTGCACTCGCGCGACACCCGCCAGGTCTACGAGGAGATGATCGCGACTGCTAGGAGATCGATTCTGATCAGCACATATGTGTATTTCGATGGCCAGGAAAGGTTCAGGAATCTCGCGGAACGAATGGATAGCAACCCCGAACTGCAAGTAACGCTCCTCCTCAACATCGAACGCGGCAGGCATTCCACCACGAAAGCCAGCGACCTAGTGCTGCGATTCGCGAATCGCTTCTGGGGAACCGATTGGCCCGGACAGGCCCGCCCAAACGTATACTACGACCCTCGGTCCCTGGATCCTTCCGGTCCGACAAGCGTGCTACATGCCAAGGCGCTGGTGGCCGACGAGGAATCGCTCTTCGTGACTTCGGCAAACCTGACCGAAGCCGCGATGGACCGCAACATCGAAGCGGGCGTTCTGCTCAGGGACCGAACCATCGCCCTCACGGCCGTGGCTCATTTCCGAGGCTTGATCGACCAAGGGCTGCTGTGGGCTCTCCCTGACTTGTGAGCCATCGAGCTCGAGCGGCGGGCGGCTGTTCGCCGTGCCCGGAATAGCCCTAACCCGGAGCCGGCAAACCACTCAGGTGACCGGGTGTATCCCCGGCACTGTGGTTGAGCGGCACCGCGGCCGTGAGGTCGTCCCGTCCTTACGGCAGCTGGAAGTTCCGTATCCGGGACATACTGGACAAAAATTTGGCGCATGTCATCGAAGGAGACGCGGGCGTATCTGTTGACGAAGGCGAACCACTTCGAGTTTGTCTTCAGCCCGATGCCCGGCTCGAGGCTGAAATCGATGGCGTAGTTCTTGGTCAAGTTTAGGAACAGGCTGAAGTGCAGCGTGCGAGAAAGGCCCACGGGGAATGGAAGTCAAGCAACGCATTCGGCTCTATATCAACGGCTTGAACGAAAACACCCTGTAGTGTGGGTACGAATGGGCCTACGAGAGGAGGTCTCGGCCGTAGCGGTTCGTATTCCGGACTCTGAGAGAATTGCTGTCACCCCAGCAATTCTCATTTCGTGCACCGCCGGATGGCAAAGTCCGGATCCGTGTCGTCTCAAGTGGCACCTTCGGATTTGTAGGTGCTCCGAATAGAGCGTCTTTGACGTCCCTTACGGCCGAACGGATCTTCCAGTTCTATGAGACGCCCGGCTCCGCCGGCCCGACTGCTGAGCCTTCACCATTTGCAACTCGCTCTTGAATCTCGGCTCGTCGGGCAGAAGGCGAATCGCCTCCTCGTAGGCCACCTCGACTTCCCCAACTGGCTCGCGTAGCCAATTCCGGGTTCTAGCTAGGTCGCGCCAAGCCCACGCATGCCGGATGGGCGGGGCCTCAAGCTGGATCACGCGTTCCAAGAGCTGGCGAGCCTCACTCAGCAATCGTCGGTTGGCATCACGATGCCCATCCATATGGGCCTTCCGCGCGGAATCGAGCTTGGTTTGAGCGAACTCATGCAGCCCTCTGGGGTCGGATTGGAGTGCTTCACCAGCATGCTCGAAGAAACGATGCGCTCTCCTAGGGTCGTTTAGGCGGCGCGCCATGATTGCTGCGTCGATAGCATCCTGACCGAACGGGGTTGTTCGGATCCGGCCAAGCAGCGTTTGCGCCTTCTTTGTTGAGCCCCCTTCGAACAGCGCTTCGATCAGTGTATTCGTAACGTGCGCAAGGGAGTTTTCCGGCCCGTGCTTCTTGAACTCCTCGAACACTTCTTCCGATTTGTCGAGTTTGCCTTGTTGGCCGTACAACCGGATCAATTCAGTTGCGAGCACACCTGAGCCTGGATTGGCCTTCCATGCCGCCTCTATTCGACGATACGCGCTCAACTCGTCTCCTAGGGCTCGGAGGTGTGCCGCGTCTCGCAACGCGGAAACGGCAGTGTACTCAGGATGCGCCGGCAGCGTGGCCCTGAAGTAGGATCGATGACTGCCGAAATCGAATGTCGGTACAGGAGATCCGTTGTCTTGTAGCGTTTGAAACACCTTCCGAATTCCGGTCAAACGTCCTTCCGCAAGCCGGAGTTCCTTAAGGAATTCCCCGATCCGCCGATTACGGGCCGGCACCGGAGGAATAGCAGCCTCAGGAAGGAGATGCTCTGCCTCGACACCCGGCACGGGGCCCGGATAACTTATGATTTCCATTCGGTCAGGGAAAAGGTATACCTTGGTCGGATCTGGCGTGTCGGGCTGATAACTACGATGGTAGACAGCATTGACTAGGCTTTCGCGCACTGCCGGGAGCGGATAGCTAACCCATCCTCGGACCTGAGGGAGATCTTGTTCCTTGAACAGATGGGTGCCGGAGAGCCCTTGTAGGTATCGAAGGCAGTCACGAACTTGGTCCGCTAGAGAGCCAGTGAACACTCTCTCGTCTTGCACGTCTCCACCTCGGTCGGCGGCGAACTGAACGACTTCGATCTTCGCGCCGCGAAACCATGCTGTTGGGTCCTCTGAGAAGAAGAGTAGCCCGACATTTCGGGGTACCTCATGGTCGTTTACCTGCCTTGAGATCTGCATGCGTCGGCAAACCTCTGGCACGCTCGAGGTGTCCGCGAGGCCGCTCCTGACATCTCGCAGGTACTCCCGCAACTTGGCCTCTCTAAGGTCGGTCATGGAGGCTTCGTATGCGCGTCGGTCGTCCCAAGGCAACCGCCCGGTCTGGTCCATTAGCTGACGGAGCATGCCCCTGCCTTGGGCATCAACCGTCTCGGAGCCAAGTCGAATCCAGTACTTGAGATCTCCACCGTCACCGTCAGGAGCGCGATGAGGCCTCATTTCGCTCGCTGGAACCCACACTACTAGTAGATGACGGTCCCCGACGACCTCAGGGGACATGATCGGTTGATATACAGGATCCAGGCGATTACAATGCCCCCGAATCCAGTTCTGGGCCTTTTCAACCTGCGATGGGCTGACCCCGCATGGGGGAAGGACAGCCTGCCCGTCCCGTTCTTCCACGCCGATGACTACGTACCCTCCATTGAGGTTGTGATAGTCATTCGCAAATGCACATACCGTTCTCAGTACTTGATTGCCCGTTGTCGTTGGATGCCATTTGGCTTTGAACTCAATTCGCTGAGATTCGACGCCGCCTCCCTCTAGTAGGCTCCGGACGCTGACTGGAAGGATTTGACTCATCTCGACAAATGACCCCGCAAGAATTGGAGATCTCGCTAGAAACTGAGTCGCAAACCTACGGTTTCCGGGTCCCTGCGGGAATCGGCTGATCCTTCTCCAGCCTAATCCATCCGTAGCCGACGAGCAGCTTATCGAACAGCTGGCTCAAAATGCGCGCAGCCTTGGAATCGGCAGTCTACTTCTGGCTCCCACGGTGCGTGGTCCCCTCTTGGGAGCCGGTGCTACCGACCATGACTACACCGGCTTCGGTCAAAGCGAATTGACAAAGTTGATCTGCGGACGCACTCCGAACTAATTGAGTATCCCAAGAGGCTCTCGTGTCACAACAGGTCTAACGATGCCTATCCTCAGGATCACCGATTATCGCCAATTCCAAGAATAGCCCCGGAATCTGGAGAGAATGAAAATCCCCTCATCATAAAGAGAGCTTGTTGGCTCGTTGTGCTTCTGCTCAAAGTCTCGATCCTATTTAGTGAAATGCGATTTCCGTTACGAATGGACCACTCAAACCAGTCCGATGCTTTTTGCTCGTCTTTCTCCACGCCCAAGCCATTCCCATACATCTGCGCGAGACCAAACTGCGAGTCGGCCTGCCCCTCTTCTGCCGAAAGGTGAATCCACTTCGCTGCCTCGCTCCAGTGCTGCTCCACCCTGCTGCTCCACCCCCTGGCCTTTAGCATAGAGCGTTCCAAGATTGTACTGTGCGTCAGCTTGCCCTTGTTCGGCAGCCCGACCCCAACTCTCCTTTCCATCCTGCCCCTGAGAGTACAAAACGCCAAGAACGTACATCGCTCATGCTGATTCCAGACTTGCGGCATCATTACACGCGCGGATCCGATCACTGCGCTCAATTTCAGGGTTAACGCACGTCAGCAATCGAATCGTGCCCTGAATTCCAGGCTGTCGCTCCAAAATCGTTTCTGAGCGTTTCCCTATAGAGACAGATTGCGTAATCAACCAAAAGATCAAGGCGCCGACGCCGCATGCCACCCAACGCAGAACGCTTAGCTCGCCCTCGACCGCGCAGGTCAGCGTTTCCGGCATCGACTCGACGACCGAGACGCAGATGAATCATCGTCTTGGCTGCGTCCCTCAACGCGAACGTGCGAACGAGAGACTACCATAGCGAAGGGAAGGGCTAGATTTGAAGACTAGGTGTGTAGGTGTTGCGTTCAGCGGCGACCGGTGCGGTTAATCGGTGCGCCTGCTGGTCATCTAGACAGGCCTCCAGTTGTGCCGCGCTGTTGGTGAGCAAGAAAGGTACACTGAATCGGAAATACCCTCGCCACGAGTCGCCTTCCCCGCTCGGCGGGATCTGTCGAGGTTCAAGAGCGGTCCGCTCTTGCGTTTCCTTCTCTGGCGGCAAGCGAGCCGCCCTGCTGCAAAGTCCGGATCTGGCGAGCTTCAAACGGGTGCCGCCTGCTGACCCAGTCAGCCAGGCAGAAGCCCGCCTGCTGCGGCATCAAGTGCTGACGATATCCGTTCGCCGGCCGCGGCGTCCACCGGAAAGCCCCAGGTGGCCGGACTCACTCCTCGTATGGTGGCGCGACGTAAATATCGGGACGGCTTCCCACTTCGCATACCACCAAGGCACCCATTTTGTAGTGAAGCTGTGCCCGGAATGCCCGGATGCGCTGCCGGGCACACTCCATATCGGTCTGGTTCGCCCTCCTATTTTTCTTCTTCATCTCGATAACGAGTAAATTCGAGTCGTTGCAGCCCCGCCTATGTACTACGACATCGGGTAGAACGGCCCGTGCTTGGTTCTCACCATCGCGGTCACGAGTACAGGATTCAATCATTCCGTGCAATCTCTTCACCGCAGCGCTATCGCGGTTGTACTCGACATCGACGTCGCAATCTACGAAGTATTCGTTTAGATACATCGCTAGCCGCGCCGCGATGCACCGCTCGCTGACGTCGACAAGCAAGAGATGGCAGTCCTCCCGTAGCACCCTAGCGACCGCTCGCTCCAAGTAGTCTCTCGCCTCTTCTAGCTCTTCAGTCCTCACGGTTGACCCGTTTCCGATGTTTCTCCGAGCCTTCTACCAAGCCCGTCAGCTCGAATCATTTCACCACATGGAGACGAGCGACATCCGGGCCAGGCGCACTCAGGTCTATGGCCTCGTCTACTAGGCAGCAGCAAGCGCCTGACGGGTCTCGCGCTCGCCATGATCCGGTTCGCCTTCCCTCGGGGCTATTTGGCTAGGTAGTCCGCCCATGCCTGCATGAGATCACGGCGTTTCTCTAGGAGATCCGAACGGAAGTAGGCGCGTTCCGTCGCGTTGCCATTGACGTGTGCTAGGCACGCTTCCGCCACTTCGCGGGGCGCGTCGGTGCATTCTGCAGTCCAGTCCCTGAAGCTGCTTCGGAATCCGTGAGTCGTGGACTTTACGCCGCGGTCACGCAGCGCCTTGACAATCGTTCCGCGACTATACGGTCCACCCGTGCGGCTGACGAATGCAATCTCGCTGAGTCCGCTCGTTGCCTTCGCTTCGAGCAGGACCGCAATGGCGCGATTCGACAGGGGGACGCGATGTTCCCTCTCTTTCTTCGTGCGCTCCGCGGGAATAGTCCACGTCTTGGAGGCCAGGGCGATTTCATTCCATCGAGTGCCGATCGCTTCGGATTCGCGAACGGCGGTCAAGACCAGAAACTCGAAGAGTTGCTTGAGGCTCTCACCGGACTTGGAATCGAGAATCGTCCGGATGGCGTCGGCAACATCGCCGTGGTGCAGCGCTTCCCGATGTTCCGTCTTGCCGTTGATCTTAGGAAGCGTGTTCAGGATCGCTTTCCCGGCAGGATTGTCGATGCGATGTCCGCTTGCGATCGCCCAATCCATGACAGCGGAAATCCTGCTCCGAAGTGAGGTCGCAGTTGCGTGCTTCGTCAACCAGATCGGCTCCAGCGCCCTGCGGACGTGCAGCGCTGTGATCTCTGCGACGGACACCCTGCCCATGGTCGGGATTACGTAGTCGCGAACGGTCTGCTGCCATTGCTCCGCCCGCGCTCCGCCTAGTCCGCCCTTCCAGCCCGCAGCGTTGAGTCGCAGAACGGCATCCGCAGCCTCGGCGAAGCTCGGCGCTTTGGGAGCTGTGACCCGGATGCCTGTTGCCTTGCCTGCGCGGGCCGCTACCTTGTTCTGGAACGCGATCTCCCTCGCTTCCTTCAGCGAGACGACGGAATATCCGCCAAGGCCTCTGTCAGTGCGCTTGCCATCGATTTGCAACCGCTGGACCCACTGCTTGGAGATCGTGCCGTGCTTGGCGGATCGAGCCACCCTCAGCATCAATCCGTTTTCGTTGTCGCAGTGCATTCCTGGCCGTTCGACGTTACGAATGTACTTGTCAGTGAGGCGTCGCGGTTTCGCCTGCGGATCCAATTCGGTGATCCGTCTTTCGATTCCGTCTAGCTGTCGCCGCAGGGCCGCGGCCCTGGATCGCAGCGCTTCGAGTTCGTTTGTTCTCTCGCTCATGGTCTGGCCCCCCGTTCGTCGCAGTAACGTTCTAAAGCATTAGACGATCAACATTATGTATCCGTTTCAGCCATGATAGCACATATTGGGAGACATCAGGATGAACCCACTAAATGGATGGATAGAACGAGATCAGGGACTATTTATCTAGATAATCGTCAAATTTTCGCCATTAATAGCCACTAGCAAGGCGCATTCTGGCCCGCTAGCGTCTAGTCGACATCTTAGATGTGAACGTGGTGGATGACGGTTCCTCCGAGGGCCTTGTCTTCCATCAGTTCGACCCGCATGCCGTCCGGACCGAGGGCGAATGCGAGGTGGATATCTTGGTCCGGGCTGCGGTGGATATCGCCTTCGCAGCCGGCCACGACTTGGGCAGTGACCATCTCGACTCCGGCGGCCTTCATCCGCCGGACTAGGCCCTGAAGGTCGGGAACGCTGAATCCGAGATGGTCGACCGTGCTGCCGCTGCTCCCGCCCGCAGGTTCCTGCGCTCGCAGGAACAGCAGCGTGTCCGGGAGCTTGACGACGTCGGTCTCGCCGAACCTCGCCAGCTCGCCACCGAGCAACTCGCCCCAGAACCGCTTGTGCGCCGCTAGGTCCGTCACGTTCAAGTGGTGGTGCCCTGTCGCGAAGGCGTTCTTTCTCGCCGCGAGTGAAAGGCCAGGGCCAATACGCAACATTGAGACTCCAGGCGTGGCGAATCGGATTGCCGTGCGGGCGCGGCTGCGGCGGATCGCTGGGAACGCCCGTCAGAACTTGTCCAGGCCCTCGGTCAGCTCGATGTACGTGCCCCAGGGATCGGTCAGGAACGCCACCGACAGGCCAATGTTCTCGATCTTGCGGAACGGGATGTCGAAGCTGATCCCTTGGCTCTCGAGCTTCTTGCAGAACGTCTCGAGATTGTCGACTTCGAAGCCGATGTGGTCGAGTACCCGGCCCTTGGTCGGCTTGGTGGGTCCGTCCGAAGGGGCGAATGTCAGCTCGATCCCGGGCACGTCCGCCTTCTTGAAGCGCCCGCGTATGCCCGGCTTGCCGCCGAAGTGCTTGACATACCAGGCCTGCGTCGCCGCGTCGTCTTCCGTGAAGATGTGAATGTGGTGGCTGACAATGCCCTTGAGCGCCTTGTTCTCCATCAGCTCGACCCGCATTCCGTCGGGCCCCTTCACGAAAGCGATGTAGACGTCCTGATCCGGGAGATAGTGAATGTCGCCCTTGGCGTTCGCCACGACGTCGGTCGTGGCCGTCCCGACGCCGGCGGCCTTCAGGCGCGAGACGAGAGCGCGCAGGTCGGGAACCCGGAAGCCGAGATGGTTGACCGTGCTGCCGTTGCTCTCGCCGGTGGGGTCCTGCACGCGCAGGAACAGGAGCGTGTTGGGCAGCTTGACGACGTCGGTCTTGCCGAACTTGGCGAGCTGGCCGCCGAGCAGCTCGCCCCAGAACTTCTTGTGGGCCGCCAGATCGGTCACGTTCAGGTGGTGGTGCCCAACCGCGAATGCGTTTTCGCGCGCCGCGAGGAGTTGCGCGGGCGAGGGCGCTGCAAGCGGGAGCGCCGCCGCGGCGAGGGGGATGGCCAGAAGAACGCGTGACATGACGCCCCTGAGTGTACCAGCGCGTCGGCCTGTCGGCGCCGAAGCGAGAGCCGGCCGCAGGCCCGCGAAGTTTTTTTCCCAGCCTCTTGCGCATCCCCGCGAGAGCTGATACGCTAACGGAAAGCGGCGGCTTCTGGCGTACTGCGCCCTACGCCGCCGTCGGGGCTGCCTGTCCCGGAACGAGGCTGGTTCGCCGAGGGGATCGCAGGCGTCGTAAGGCGCTGTCGCGAGACGATCCGAGGCGGCGCGGATCTTTGACAGATCGGTTGGACGTGCAGTACGTTTTCGTCTGATTCCGAGTGGAAACCGGATCGGCAAACTCTGTGGAATTGTTCGGGCGTTCTTTGAATGCCGCGGGCAAGACTCCTTTACTCGAGAGTTTGATCCCGGCTCAGAATCAACGCTCGCGGCGCGCCTAACACATGCAAGTCGAACGAGAAAGTCCTCTTCGGAGGGCGAGTACAGTGGCGAACGGGTGAGTAACACGTGGGTAACCTGCCCTTGAGTGGGGAATAACTTCGGGAAACTGGAGCTAATACCGCATACGACCCTTCGGGGTGAAAGCTTTATGCGCTCGAGGATGGGCCCGCGGTCGATTAGCTTGTTGGTGGGGTAATGGCCTACCAAGGCTGCGATCGATAGCCGGCCTGAGAGGGCACACGGCCACACTGGCACTGAGACACGGGCCAGACTCCTACGGGAGGCAGCAGTGGGGAATCTTGGACAATGGGGGCAACCCTGATCCAGCGACGCCGCGTGATTGATGAAGGCCTTCGGGTCGTAAAGATCTTTCAGCGGGGACTATGATGAAGGTACCCGCAGAAGCAGGAGCGGCTAACTACGTGCCAGCAGCCGCGGTAATACGTAGGCTCCAAGCGTTGTTCGGAATTACTGGGCGTAAAGCGAGTGTAGGCGGTTTGCCAAGTCGATTGTGAAATCTCCCGGCTCAACTGGGAGGGTGCGGTCGATACTGGCAAGCTAGAGTACGGAAGAGGAAGGTAGAATTCCTGGTGTAGCGGTGGAATGCGTAGATATCAGGAGGAATACCGGTGGTGAAGACGGCCTTCTGGACCGTAACTGACGCTGAGACTCGAAAGCGTGGGGAGCAAACAGGATTAGATACCCTGGTAGTCCACGCCCTAAACGATGCATACTTGGTGTGGGCTCTTCACTGAGTCCGTGCCGGAGCTAACGCGTTAAGTATGCCGCCTGGGGAGTACGGTCGCAAGGCTGAAACTCAAAGGAATTGACGGGGGCCCGCACAAGCGGTGGAGCATGTGGTTTAATTCGACGCAACGCGAGGAACCTTACCTGGGCTTGAACTGCAGTGGACCGCCCTAGAAACAGGGTTTTCTCTTCGGAGACTGCTGTAGAGGTGCTGCATGGCTGTCGTCAGCTCGTGTCGTGAGATGTTGGGTTAAGTCCCGCAACGAGCGCAACCCTCGTCCTGTGTTGCCAATTATGGAACTCGCAGGAGACCGCCAGCGACAAGCTGGAGGAAGGTGGGGACGACGTCAAGTCATCATGGCCTTTATGTCCAGGGCTACACACGTGCTACAATGGGTGGTACAACGGGTTGCCAAGTCGCGAGACGGAGCTAATCCCCCAAAGCCATCCCCAGTTCGGATTGCAGGCTGCAACTCGCCTGCATGAAGCTGGAATCGCTAGTAATGGCGCATCAGAATGGCGCCGTGAATACGTTCCCGGGCCTTGTACACACCGCCCGTCACATCACGAAAGTGGATTGTACTAGAAATCCGTGAGCTAACCTTCGGGAGGCAGCGGCTTACGGTATGATTCATGATTGGGGTGAAGTCGTAACAAGGTAGCCGTAGGAGAACCTGCGGCTGGATCACCTCCTTTCTAAGAGAGACCGAACCGTTAGTCCTTAGGCCCTCCAGGGCCCTGTCAGTGGCGAACGGTTCCAGCCGTCCGGCGCTCTCTTGTTCGGAATCGGCAGCAGTACTGGCTGGCCGCGGGCGTAGCCCGTGGCCCACGTCCAACCAGCCTCAGCTCGGGCTGTTTCCACATCCGGGGCTGTAGCTCAGCTGGGAGAGCGCCTGATTTGCATTCAGGAGGTCGTCGGTTCGACTCCGATCAGCTCCACCATCTTCGCGGTTCGCGACGGCCGCGGGCGTGTAGCTCAGTTGGTTAGAGCGCATCCCTGATAAGGATGAGGTCGCTGGTTCAAATCCAGCCACGCCCACCAGCCGGATGGCTGGCCCAGGCGCGCCGCGTTGGCGTGTCTGGGCCAGGGATCCTGCGCGGCAGGGTTTCTCAGGTTCTTTGACAACGGAATATCGAAGGTCATAGGCAATCGCCGGTAGCATCCGGCGCGCGTTCCGCGCGCGGGCGGATGCTGTCCGAGTAGCGCCCGCCTGGAGCTGTTCTGTTTCCAGCCCGCGCCAGCGGGCGGGGAGTGGGTTCCGGGTAGGTTTCACGGTCAAGCTACTAAGGGCGTACGGGGGATGCCTTGGCGAGAGCAGGCGATGAAGGACGTGGCTAACTGCGAAAAGCCTCGGCGAGCTGTAAGCAAGCGTCGAACCGGGGATATCCGAATGGGGAAACCTGGCGGGAGTCAACTCCCGTCGCCGCCGGTTGAATCCATAGGCCGGCGGGGCGAACCCGGGGAAGTGAACCATCTCAGTACCCGGAGGAAAAGAAAATAACCATGATTCCGCTAGTAGCGGCGAGCGAACGCGGATCAGCCCAAACCGAGCGACCCTCACGGGAAGCTCGGGGTTGTAGGACCTCACCACGGGACCATTGATCCTAGTCGAACGGTTTGGAAAAACCGACCAGAGAGAGTGACAGTCTCGTAGGCGAAAGGTGACGTGGCTCAGAGGGATCCTGAGTACCGCGGGACACGGGAAATCCTGTGGGAATCTGCCGGGACCATCCGGTAAGGCTAAATACTCGCTCTCGACCGATAGTGAACCAGTACCGTGAGGGAAAGGTGAAAAGTACCCCTGCTAGGGGAGTGAAAAGTACCTGAAACCGTATGCCTACAAGCAGTGGGAGGGCTATGGCGGACCTACGGGTCCGCAAGGCCTGACCGCGTGCCTTTTGCTTAATGAGCTGGCTAGTTAATCTCAGTGGCGAGGTTAAGAGTAATCGAGCCGCAGCGAAAGCGAGTCTGAACAGGGCGTGGAGTCGCTGGGATTAGACGCGAAGCGGGATGATCTACCCTTGGTCAGGGTGAAGTTTGTGTAACAGCAAATGGAGGCCCGAACCAGTGTCGGTTGAAAACGGCTTGGATGAACTGAGGGTAGGGGTGAAAGGCTAATCAAATTCCGTAATAGCTCGTTCTCTCCGAAATAGCTTTAGGGCTAGCCTTGTGTAAACGCGGCGGTGGTAGGCCTCTGGATGGACTAGGGGGTTCCACAACTTACCGAATCCAACTAAAGTTCGAATGCCGTCGACGAAATTGCATGGGAGTCAGACTGCGGGGGCTAAGCTTCGTAGTCGAGAGGAAAACAGTCCAGACCGCCGGCTAAGGTCCCTAAGCAGCGCTTAGTGGGTAAGGAAGTCAAGTCGCTAGGACAGCCAGGAGGTTGGCTTAGAAGCAGCCATCCTTTAAAGAAAGCGTAATAGCTCACTGGTCAAGCGCCTTGGCGCCGAAAATGTAACGGGGCTCAAGCGCTGTACCGAAGCCGCGGATTCCCGGCCTGCTTGCAGGTCGGGGATGGTAGGAGAGCGTTCTTGCCGCCTCGAAGCCGAACCGTAAGGATCGGTGAAGCGGCAAGAAGTGACTCTGCCAGCATTAGTAGCGAGAAGCCAGGTGAGAACCCTGGCCGCCGAAAGTCTAAGGTTTCCCGGGGAAGGTTAATCCGCCCGGGGTTAGTCGGGTCCTAAGGCCAGGCCGAAAGGCGTAGCCGATGGACGCGCGGTTAATATTCCGCGACCGCCTTGCGTCGTTTGACGATGGGGTGACGCAGGAAGTGAAGCAGGAAGGGTGATGGAAGTCCCTTTTGGTCGTCTCAAGGTGCCTGGGCAGGCAAATCCACCCAGGAATACACTGAGGGCGAACGCGAGGCCGCACGGCCGCAAAGCTGCGTAGCTACACTGCCAGGAAAAACCTCTAAGGAGACGCCAAGGCGCCCGTACCGTAAACGGACACACGTGGACGAGAAGAGAATTCTCAGGCGCTCGGGTGATTGGTTGTTCAGGAACTCGGCAAAATGACTCCGTAACTTCGGGAGAAGGAGTGCCTCCGCGAGGGGGTCGCAGTGAAATGGCTCAGGCGACTGTTTAGCAAAAACACAGGTCTCTGCTAAGTCGAAAACGACGTATAGGGGCTGACGCCTGCCCGGTGCCGGAAGGTTAAGAGGAGAGGTTAGCTTCGGCGAAGCTTTGAATCGAAGCCCCGGTGAACGGCGGCCGTAACTATAACGGTCCTAAGGTAGCGAAATTCCTTGTCGGGTAAGTTCCGACCTGCACGAATGGCGTAACGATCTGAGCACTGTCTTAACAACCAGCCCGGCGAAGTTGTGGTACCGGTGAAGACGCCGGTTACCCGCCAAAGGACGGAAAGACCCCGTGCACCTTTACTACAGCTTAACAGTGATTCATGACATAGCTTGCGCAGGATAGGTGGGAGGCTTGGAAGCCGGACTTTTGGGTTCGGTGGAGCCAACCTTGAGATACCACCCCTGTTATGTTGTGGATCTAACCTCGGGCCGTGAATCCGGTCCAGGGACACTGTTTGGTGGGTAGTTTGACTGGGGCGGTCGCCTCCCAAACTGTAACGGAGGCGCGCGAAGCTCGGCTCAGGCTGTTTGGAAATCAGCCGCAGAGCGCAATGGTATAAGCCGGGTTGACTGCGAGACTGACAAGTCGAGCAGGTGCGAAAGCAGGCCATAGTGATCCGGCGGTTCCGCATGGAAGGGCCGTCGCTCAACGGATAAAAGGTACGCCGGGGATAACAGGCTGATCTGGGCCAAGAGTTCATATCGACGCCCGGGTTTGGCACCTCGATGTCGGCTCATCGCATCCTGGGGGTGAAGAAGCTCCCAAGGGTTAGGCTGTTCGCCTATTAAAGCGGTACGCGAGCTGGGTTCAGAACGTCGCGAGACAGTTCGGTCCTTATCCTTGGTGGGCGTAGGAAACTTGAGGGAGGCTGCCTTTAGTACGAGAGGACCGAGGCGGATGAACCTCTTGTGATCCAGTTGTCACGCCAGTGGCACAGCTGGGTAGCGAAGTTCAGTCGGGATAAGCGCTGAAAGCATATAAGCGCGAAACCCTCCCCGAGATAAGGTTTCCCTGAAGGGCACTTGAAGACGACAAGTTGATAGGACGGATGTGTAAGTGTGGCAACATGCGAGCTAACCGTTACTAATCGCCCGTTCGGCTTGACCGTGAAGCTTACCCCGAGCACAATCCCGCCCCGGACCGGGGCGGCGGGCTCGGAGTGTCGGATTCGGCGGTTGCCAGACCTTCGCTATTCGGTTTTGCGCTCCTTGCGGGGGGCGTTGCCCGGATCGGCTTCCGGTCCGGGTTCCTTTCGGGTGGCTATAGCGAGGAGGCCACACCCGTTCTCATCCCGAACACGGCAGTTAAGCTCCTCAGCCCCGATGGTACTGCGTTGGCAACGGCGTGGGAGAGTAGGACGCCGCCCGATTCTCCTTGCGCCCGGGCGGGGCCCTGTACGCGGCCCCGCCCGGGCCCACGAGCCGCTCCCTACCAGTCTTCCAGTTGGCCTGTCGGGATCGCCTGGTCCACGAGCATCACGGGGATGCTGTCCTCGATCCGGTAGACTGTCCGTCCGTCCGTGGTCACCAGGCCTTCGCTGAGCGGCTGCTCGACCGCCGAGCCATCCGCGTAGTGCACCGCGTCCGCCTCGATGCAGGCGTTGAGGCGGGCCAGTTGCTCGGCCGTCAGCATGACGACGGGTGTCTTCGAACTCGGGCAGCAGAGGATCTGCAGCAACTCCTGGCTGATCGGCACGGCCGTTCTCCCTTCCGGACTCTCCCATCTTAGAACAGCGCCTGCGGGCCGACGTGGAAGCCGTCCGGCCGCCTGCAGGTGCGCCGCATGAGGCGCTTTCTGCTGCTGTCCGCAGGCGCGGCGGCGGCGGCGTTTCTCGAGCCGCGTCTCGAGCAGGCTGCGTCAGTTTCGCCACGTAGAACCACCTCGCGGAGCCCACCCGGTCCCGGAAGAACCCGCACCGAGTTCCGGCGCGCTCCCGGTCCGGCCGCCCCGGGGCCCTGACGCAAGAGTCCGCCGGGCGGGGTGCGGAGTCCTGTGTGCGCCACCGGCAGGTCCTATGGGACAGCGGGTCGGCGGGCCGAACCGCGCAGCCCGGCGCCAGACTTCTCGACACTCACTTAGGCGGCCTTCCATCCGCACGCCTCGGCCGCGCCGCCAGCCTTCCTCTCCCTGCAAAGCTCCAGAATTCGAATGGCTGGCGGCCGAGCAGCCGGGTAGGAGAGGTCGTTACCGAGCCTCTCCCCCCACAGACCCGAGCGTGCGCGTCTAACGCACTCGGTTCCTCGCACGGCAGATTCGCGCACTAGGCTCCGATCGGCTATCCCCGGAGGTTCCGTGTACGGCTTGCTGGAACTCCAGTTTCCTCACCGTTTCCCCTCCGCGGTCCTGCTCATGCGACGCCCCCCTTCCCTCGAGCGGGTCCCAGCGGCCCCGGTTCCCCGCCGTCTGTCAGTACTATGAGGGCGCTACGACTCCCCGCACGGCGTCCCTTCGGCTTATTGATTCGCCAGCCAGTACCACGCTTGCCTGCTGCTTCGCTCCCGATCCCCCGCAGGCAGGGGCGGGCCCGGACCTTTTGTTACCGCCAGGGGTCCGTCTTCCGGCCTTCTTGCGTGGACCGTGCGGGGCCTCCCAGGTTCCCTGGCGAGCCATCCCGTGGCTATGCAGACGTTCTCTGACCCCGGTCGACCCAGACACCCCTCGCCGTTGACGGCGTGCCCGGTGCTGCCCCCGCTAATCGCACCACGAAGGCGTCGGCATTGATGATTTCGAGGCTCAATAGCGCCGCTTGACCACCCGCTGTGTACGCTTCACGACGTACGTTGCCGCACGCCATGCAACACGCGCTCCCGGCTGACGGGCTGCGCCTTTGCCGGGCGGGAGTCGAACCCGCTGGCTCGCTATGAAAGGTTTCAGCTCATAGCATCCTCCTATCCAGGGCTTGCCCTGGCGCAAGCGATTCTAAATTCAGCCCTTTTGGGGGTTTTTGCCACAGCAGAGCCGGGAATGAGGGACCAATTTCTGGGGACTTGACTTTTCGGACAGCGCTTTCAAACATAAAGTGTGGCCTCCGTTCCCGTCCTTGAGTCTCTCCTCGACAGATTCCGCCAGATCGCCTCCGCCTTGCCTGCTCCCCGGACCGGCGCCAACCAGCGCTACAGCCTCGCCGACGCTGCCTCCTGCGCCTTCGCGATCTTCTTCCTCCAGTCTCCCTCTTTCCTCGACTTCCAGCGCCGTATGCAGAAAAAGGACGCTCGCTCCAATTGCCAATCCCTGTTCGGTGTCGGGAAAATTCCCTGTGACAACCACATCCGAAACCTCCTGGATGACCACGACCCCGACCACTTCGCCCCCCTGTTTGCCGCCTGCCTGCAAACCGCCCACGACCACGCTGCCCTGGATCCCTTCCTGCGCCTCGACGGGCGCGTGGCCATCGCTCTTGACGGCATTCCATTGCAGTGTTCGAATGCCATCCACTGCGACCAGTGTTCGACCCGCCATGTCGGCCCACACAAAACCGAGCAGTCCTTCCACAGCATGCTCGCCGCGACCGTCGTCGCCGACGGCCACAACCGCGCCCTGCCCCTGCTGCCCCACTGCGTCCAGCCCCAGCACAACCCCCACGACAACCGCACCCACGCAGAACGCCAGCAGGACTGCGAACGCCACGCCGCCAAGCGCTGGTTGCCCGCCCACAGCGACCAACTGCGCCCCTTCCGGCCCGTTTTCCTCGGCGACGACCTGTACTGCTGCCAGCCCCTCTGCCAACTCGTCCGCCACCTCGAAGCCGACTTCCTCTTCATCTGCAAGCCCAGCTCGCACAAGCGCTTATACGAACTGATCCACGACGACTTCACCCACTCCAGCGGCTGGATCCGCACCCGCAACCACAAACGCCAAGTCGAGCAGCACCGCTATCGCTGGGTG
The DNA here is from genome assembly GCA_965218615.1 of Bryobacterales bacterium. Taxonomy (GTDB): domain Bacteria; phylum Acidobacteriota; class Terriglobia; order Bryobacterales; family UBA6623; genus VXMF01. Next base: position 941,018 of record CBDCLH010000008.1, on the reverse strand, counting down.
CACGGCCTGCCGCTCCGCGACAGCGACGATGCGCTGCTCGGGACCTGGATCGAGTTCCAGATCCAGCGCCACGGCGAGCGCACCTACTCCAACACCTTCTGCACCAGCCTGGAGGTCACCGCCGAGAACGTGGCGGCAATTGCACGGCTCGGCAGAGCGCGCTGGAAGGTCGAGAACGAGGGGTTCAATTGTCTGGCGCGCCATGGCTACAACAGCAAGCGGAACTTCGGGCACGGCCGCCACGGCTTGGCCAATCTGCTCGCCACGCTGAACCTCTTTGCCTGCGCACTGCACACGCTGCTGGACTGCCTGCGGGGCTTGTGGCGGCAATGCCGCGACGAGGCCGGCCCGCGTCGCACCTGCTTCGAGGACCTGCGCTCCTTGACGAAGCGGTTCTGGTTCCCGCACTGGACGAGCTTGCGCACCACGATGCTGGGCGCAGGCGAGTCGCGGGCCGGCCCCTCGCCCGCACCCTCATGAGATTGCTGCCCCAGCCAGCGGCGAGCACCGGGCCCGTCGGGGAGCCCGCAGCAGGGCTCTGCCGCGTGGGCCTCGGAACGGCTGGAGAGGCGCTCGGAGCCGCTCCCGGATGCGCCACTTGCTACCGCCGATGCCCCGCTGGCGCTCTCGCAATCTCTCTGCGACGCCCCCGAACGCCCGGCGAGATGCCAACAGCCCACCTATATCTCGGATCTTGAGAATTGCTGGGCGGCCGAGCCCATCGATTGACAATCGGATTTTGCTCGGGTATAGTGAGCACGTTTCTAAGTTTCTGAAGCAAGAACGGTTATAGAACCCGGCCACCGCTGGAGCGAGTGCCGCCTTGAGGCCGTCGGGCCGGTCGTGGGCTGAAGCGGGGGAGCGGGCGCCCGGTTAGGGTGCAGCTACAGGGAGGTGGGCGCCACCGCACGGGAGCGAGCGATGCAAGCGGACGCAGACGAGCCTCGGCAGACGAGCGGCCAGTCCGCCGCCGGAGGCGTCCAGGCTGCGGACCCGCCGCTTGAGTTGCGGCCCGCACAGCCTTCCCTGATACCGGGATTGCCGATGCCCGGTCTTCCGGACTCCGCCGCGCTCGACGCGGACGCAGGCGAGGATGGCTTGGCTCCCGAAGAGCTCGACGCGTTGCTCCAGGCTGAACCCACGCAGACCGGGTCGATCCATCCCGGCAGCCGCTGCGCGGGACGCATCGTCACCGTTGACGAGTCTGGAGTGATCGTCTCGTTCGGCGCGAAGGTCGAAGGGCACGTAGCGCTTGAGGAATTCCGGGACGCGAGCGGGGAGATTGTCGCCGAACCCGGCCAGCAGATCGAAGTCATCGTCGAACGTCTGGGCGCCCCCGGCTCGTACGCCGTGCTCTCGTACCGGCGCGCGCGCGAATTGACAGCCTGGAAGCAGATCGAAAGCTCTTACGCGCAGCGTCTTCCCATCCAGGGAAGGGTGGTCGGGCGCGTCAAAGGCGGACTGCGGGTGGATATCGGTGTGGCCGCGTTCCTACCCGGCTCGCAGCTCGATATCCGTCCGGTCCGCGACCTCGATGCCTGGCTCGGGAAGACGATTGAAGTCCTGGTCGTCGAGTGCAACCGGCGACGGTCGAACGCGGTGGTTTCGCGGAGCGAGCTGCTCAAGGCGGAACTGCAGATACGCCAGCAGGAAACGCTCAGCCGGCTGCGCGTGGGCGAGGCCGCTACCGGCGTCGTCAAGAACGTCACGACCTACGGCGTTTTCGTGGACCTCGGCGGGATTGATGGCCTGATCAAGTTGAAGGAGTTGTCCTACGGCCGCGTGGGCAACCCCGGCGACTTGCTCCGCGCGGGCCAGCAGGTGACTGCGAAGGTCCTGCGGATCGATCCCTCCAAGGAGCGCGTGGCGCTCAGCCTCCGGGAGATGCAGGCGGATCCGTGGGTGACGATCTCGGAGCGCTACCGAGTGGGGGAGCGCGTGCAGGGACGGGTCGCCAGCGTGCAGGACTACGGCGCCTTCGTGGAATTGGAGCCGGGCGTCGAGGGCTTGATCCACATCACGGAGATTGACTGGTCGCGTCGTCCGAAGCACCCTTCCAAGACCTTTGCCGCGGGCTCGGAAACCGAGGCGGTCGTGCTTAGCGTGAGCCCGGGCGAGCGCAGGATCTCCCTCAGTTTCAAGCGGCTGACCCCCGATCCGTGGGATCAGTACGGCGCGGGTCTGGAGATCGGCCAAGTCGTCGCCGGCATCGTGCGCCGCATCACGACCTACGGGGTCTTCGTCGAGATCGTGGAGGGCCTGGAAGGACTGGTCCACATCTCCGACCTGTCTTGGGACGCGCGCACGAAGAACCCCCGCGATTTGGTGCGCAAGGGCCAGCAGATCAATACCGTGATCCTGCATGTGGATACCGGGAACCGGCGTCTCTCGCTCGGCGTCAAGCAGCTCGAGCCCGATGTTTGGGATACCTTCCTGAGCCAGAACGCGGTTGGCGATATCGTGCCTGGTCTGGTGTTGCGGATCGTCAAATTCGGTGTCTTCGTGGAATTGGCGCCCGGCGTGGAGGGCCTCTGCCACAACTCGCAGACGCCCCGTCCCCTGGACAGGGGCAAGTCGGCGCTGCAGGTAGGCCAGCGCTACGAGTTCGAGATCCTGGACGTGAACGAGCGCGGGCGAAGGATCGGATTACGCTGCGAGGAGGCGGTGGCGCTCCAGGACGGCGAGCCCGGATCAACTTGAGCGAGGGCCCCCGGGCTCTCCGATCCTGGCCCAGCGGTCCAGATCCGGGTCTGTAATGGCGAGCATTCGCATCCCCGTGTCCGAGGTTGCTCGGGCTCCCGCACGCGGCGTGGTCTCGCCCATCCGGGCCCTTATGTCCCGCACTGCGGCTCAGAGTCCGCCACTCCCGCTGAACACTGGCGTGTCCCGATGCGCGATTCCCCAAGCCGCGCCAATGCGCTAAGCTTAGATCCAAGAGGTTCCAAGGAGGTTCGAACCCAGTCCCAATGACAAAAGCTGAGTTGGTCGCACAAGTTGCCCGAGATGTCCAGGTCACGCGGAAAGAATCCGAGGTGATCGTTGGCACGGTGCTCAAGAGCATCGTCGACTCTCTCCTCAACGGCGAGAAGGTCGAAATCCGCGGCTTCGGAAGCTTCCGTACACGCACGAGGAATGCGCGCATCGGCCGCAATCCCAAGTCCGGCGATAAGGTGGACGTGCCGCCGAAGACGATCCCGTACTTCAAGCCCAGCAAACAGCTACGCGACGCCGTGTCCGGTGCCTCGGCGACCGACGGCTAGCGCCGCGGCCTGCGGCGGAGCGTTCCGATGGACTACCTCTGGACGCCCTGGCGGTACCGCTACGTCAGCGGATCGGAGGATGCGAACACGGGCAGCGGCTGTGTCTTCTGCCGCGCCCTGGAATCCGGCGCCGGTGACAGGGAGTCGCTGATCGTTCACCGTGGAGCGCGCAACTTCGTCATGTTGAACCGCTATCCCTACACGAGCGGTCACATGATGGTGATCCCGTACGCACATGCGGCGACGCTCAGAGAGGCGCCGCCGGCGGCCGCTGCGGAGATGATGCGCCTGACCCGCCGGATCGAGCGCCTGTTGCAGGCGCTGTACAAGCCCGACGGCATAAATATCGGCATGAACATCGGTCGGGCGGCTGGCGCGGGCGTGGACGGCCACATCCACATGCACGTTCTGCCGCGCTGGGTCGCGGACTCGAATTTCGCCACGGTGATCGGCGAGACGCGCGTGCTGCCCGAGGAGTTAACCCTGACCTGGGAGCGAGCGCGGGACGCGTTTTTGCGCGCCTCGGCCTGAGCGGAATCGGCTCCCGCCGCGGACAGCGCTCCGTATAATGCGGAGTATGGAAGCGCACAGCATGCTACTGCTTCGAGCCGCGCTCGTGCTGTACTCGCTGGGCTTGGTGGACGCTCTCGTCAGCGTCGTCCGGCAGCGCCGCAAGCTGTTCAAGCCGGCTCTGTACGCGTTCATCGCGGCGGCCATCCTGCACCTGTTGTCGTTGGCGTTCCTCAGCCTCGATCGGGGACGCGTCCCGGTGCAGACGCTCCAGCAGATGTGTTCGCTGGCTTCCTTCTTCATGACCGCGGTGTTCTTGGCGGTCTATGGGCGCTTCAAGTACGAAAGCCTGGCCGTCTTTGTGTTTCCGCTGGTTTTCGTGTTGACGCTGGCCGGTTCTCTCGGCGCCTCCACGCCCGTCCCGTCGCGGCCGATGCTGGAGTGGTGGATCTCGATCCACGTCGCCCTATTCCTGCTCGGTTACGCGGCTCTGTTCCTGACCTGCGTGGCCGGGGTGATGTACCTGATTCAGGAACGCGAGTTGAAGTCCAAGCGTCCGCGGGCCTTCTACTACCGCCTGCCGCCGCTGGGCAAGCTCGACGAGATGGGCTACCAAGCGCTGGCAGCGGCATTCGTGCTGGTCACGCTGGGATTGATCGCTGCTTCGATTTGGGGCTTCGCCAAGTGGGGGCCGAACTGGGTGGTGGATCCGACGATCGCCTTGGCGTTTCTCACGTGGGGCATCTCCTTCGCCATGGTCCTCAGCCGTCTTGCGGTCGGATGGCGGGGGCGCAAGGGCGCCTACTTCTCAATCGCTGGTTTCGGCTGCGCGGCCTTGACCTGGATCGTCAACAGCGGGGCGCATACGTTTTCGGGGCAATGAGCTTTCAACTGGTTGGGATAAGCCACAAGACCGCGCCGGTCGAGGTGCGGGAACGCTTTGCATTCTCGGACGAGGCCGCCGGTGAGCTCGCGCGCGAGTTGACGCGGCGCGAGTCCCTCGACGAAGCGCTGGTGCTCTCGACTTGCAACCGGGTCGAGTTTCTGGCCAGCGGCGCAAAGGATGCCCTGCGCAGCGAGCTGTTCGATTGCATCCGGCAGTCCTTGAACGGCCTGCAGGCCCGGAAGGACTTCTTTTACAGCTACACCGGGCGAGGGGCCGTGCGGCACGTCTTTCGGGTCGCCTCCAGTCTGGACTCGATGGTCGTGGGCGAGCCCCAGATCCTGGGTCAGGTCAAGGAGGCTTACCAGCGCGCCAGGGACGCCGGGACTCTCCGCGGGCCGCTGGACCGGCTGGTCTCGCACGCCTTCCACGTCGCTCGCCGGGTCCGCAACGAGACGGAAATCGGCAAGATGGCGGTTTCGGTCAGCTACGTGGCGGTCGAGTTGGCCAGGAAGATCTTCGGCGACCTCGATGGCCTGTCCGTGTTGCTGATCGGCGCCGGCGAGATGGCCGAGGCGGCCGCCCAGCACCTGCACGGCGCGGGCGCTTCGCAGCTGTACGTGACCAACCGCACGTACGCCAGCGCCGAGAGTCTTGCGGCACGAGTCGGGGCCGAGGCCGCCGAGTTCGACCGGCTCTTGGAACTTCTGCAGCGCGTCTCCATCGTGATCTCCTCGACGGGCGCTCCGGGCTTTCTGCTCTCGAAGCAAACCGCTCTGGGCGTCATCGCGGCCCGCCGGAACAAGCCGATCTTCCTGGTCGACATTGCGGTCCCTCGCGACATCGATCCGGCGATCAACGAGATCGACAACATGTTCGTATACGACATCGACGACCTGCAGCAGGTCGGCGCGGCGAACATGAAGCACCGGCGCCACGAGGCGGAACTGGCGGAGCGCATCGTCGACGACGAGGTCGAGCGGATCCTGCAGCAGTTGCGGGCCCACCAGGCGGCTCCGGCGATCGTGTCGCTCAACCAGCGTCTGGAGACGATTCGCCGCGGTGAGTTGGAGCGCTACCAGTCCAAGCTGCGGGGGCTTTCCGACGAACAGCGGGAGGCGCTCGACGCGCTGACGCGCGGGATCATCAACAAAGTCGCGCACCATCCGATCCGGGAAGTAAAGCGCAGCGCATCGGATCCGCGCTCCTCGATCTCAATTGAGGACATTCAGCGCCTCTTCGGCCTCGACGAGGAATGAGCACCCGGACACTCACGATCGGCACGCGCGGCTCGAAGCTGGCGCTCCGCCAAGCCCACTGGGTTGCGGAACGCCTGCGGCAGACGGGCAGTGGTGTTGCGATCCGAGTCATCAAGACGACCGGCGACCTGGTGACCCGGATCCCGCTGGACTCGCTCGGGCCGCAGCAAGGGATCAAGGGGGTTTTCACCAAGGAGATCGAAGACGCCTTGTTGGCGGGGGCGATCGATCTCGCGGTGCACAGCCTCAAGGACCTGCCGGCCGAACTCGACCCCCGGCTCGCGCTGGGCTGCGTGCCGCAGCGGGCCGACCCGCGGGACGCGCTGCTGGGCGCCAAGCTCGGCGGTCTGCGTCGTGGCGACCGTGTGGGCACCGGCTCGCCGCGCCGGGCCGCGCAGTTGCGGCAACTCCTGCCCGCTGTGGAGGTGATCGACATGCGCGGCAACGTCGACACGCGCATCCGCAAGCTCCGTGAGGGTGTGTGCCAAGCGATCGTGCTGGCGGTCGCGGGCCTGGAGCGGCTGGGACTCGAAGGGGAGATCGCTCAGATCCTCGACACCGCGCAAATGGTGCCGGCGATCGGCCAGGGCGCTCTCGGAATCGAAGTCCGTAGCGGCGACGGCGCCGTCCTGGAAGCGATTGCGCCCCTCCATGACGAGGTGGCTGCGGCGGAGGTGGAGGCCGAACGGGCGCTGCTGCGAGCCTTTGGAGGCGGCTGCGCCGCGCCCCTCGGAGCCAACGCGTCGGAGGCCGATGGCCAGCTCACGCTGCGGGCTGCAGTCGCGCGGGACGGCGACGCGCAGATGGCGCGCGCCGAGGATTCCGCCCCCGTATCCCAGGCCGCCGTCCTGGGGGCACGGGTTGCGGCCAGCCTGCGGGGGCGGGGCGTGGACGGGAGCGCGGAACCTGCCGGATGACGGCGCGCCTCAGGCCGCCCGCTCCAGGTGCTCTTCCCGGCACTCCTCGACGCAATCCAGGATTTGCTGCGCCGACGCTGCGCTGTGGATCTGCTTCCGCAAGCGCGACCCGTTGCGCATGCCCCGCGTGAAATAGGTTGCGAACTGCTTCATCTTGCCAAGCGGATTCCCGGAGATCTTGCCGGCGTCCTCTAGCAGCATGCGGTAGTAGTCCCCCAGGATTTCGTAGCGCTGCCTCTCGCTGGGGCGCTCGTAGCTGCCCGTGGCCCTGTACTGCTGGATCTGGCGGAAGATCCAGGGGTTGGTCGAGGCCGCCCGGCCAATCATCACGCCGTCGCAGCCGGTCTGCTGGAACATCCGCACACAGTCTTCCGGCGAAAACACGTCGCCGTTGCCGACGACCGGGATTCGCACGGTCTGTTTGAGCTCCGCGATTCGGTCCCAGTCCGCCTGCCCCGCGTAGCCTTGCTGCCGTGTGCGGCCGTGCAGCGAGACGCCTTGCAGTCCGCAGTCCTCGGCGAGTCGTCCCATCGGCTCGATGACGATCGACCGCTCGTCCCACCCGCTGCGGAACTTGCAGGTGAACGGGATCGAGACCGCGGAACGGACGGCCCGCAGAATACGCTCGACAGCCGGCAGATCCCGCAGCAGGCCGGAGCCGCCGTTGCACTTGACGACCTTCTTGACGGGACAGCCGAAGTTCATGTCGACGCCGTCGAAGCCCAGGTCCTCGACGATGCGCGCGGCGTCGGCCAGCACCGCGGGGTCGGATCCAAACAACTGCGCCACGATGGGATGCTCATCGGGCTCGTAATAGAGGTAGTTAAAGGGGTTGCGCCTCTCCTTGCGCGGCCGGCCGGCGTGGTGGGCCACGATGCCGTGCGAGCTGGTGAACTCGGTCATGATCAGCCCGCAGCCCGTCAGCCGCCGGATGAAGCGCCGAAATACGGTGTCGGTGAGGCCCGCCATCGGTGCGAGGATGACGGCCGGCTCGATCCGCAACGCGCCGAAGCACAACCGCCGGGGGACCTCCACTCCCGCATTCTATCGCTTCGGCCCCGCCGCTGGCTGCGCCTACGAGTTGGACAGGTCTTCCAAGCTGCGGGGCCAATCCGAGCGCAGAAGCCTGGAGAGAGAGCGGTCCGCCAAGAGCCTGCCACCAGTCTGGCACCGCGCGCAGTAGTTGGTTTCGTTGGACGCATAGCGGATGCGCTGGACCGGCGCGCCGCAGTCCGGGCAGGGCTGGCGGTAGCGTCCGTGTACGGCCATGCCATCCCGGAACGCCGTGACCTTCTCGGGAAAACGCTCGCGGGCCTGCGCGCGCAGGTACGCGAGCCACTGGGTCAAGACCTCGCGCGCCGCGGCGTAGAGCCGCTCGACTTCGCTTGAGGTCAGCTTGCACGTCAAGGCGAGCGGGGACAGTTTGGCCCGGTGGAGGATCTCGTCGGCGTAGGCGTTGCCGATGCCGCTGCAGATCCGGGGATCGGTCAGCGCACGTTTCAACGTGCGGTTCTGCGCGCCGAGCGCCGCCGCGAACTCGGCTAGCGAGGCGTCCAGCACCTCGACGCCGCCGCGCTGCAGAGCCCGCAGGCCGTCCTCTCCGCGGACCACGTGCAGGGAGGCGCGCTTGGTGGAGCCGGCCTCGATCAGCAGCAGGGTTCCGCACGGAAAGTCAAAGGCGGCGAGGCCCCGCTTGGCTGCCAACTTCGCGCCCGGCTGGCGCCAATGCAGGCGTCCGGCGATCATCAGATGCAGCACCAGCCAATTACTGTCCTCGAGCCCGATCGCGATGCGCTTGCCCAACCGCCGGAAGGACTGCACGCACTTGCCGTAGCAGGACTCGAGCGGCGGATCGACGGTACGCAGCAGGAGTGGGCCGGCGATCCGCGCCTGGCGTAGCGGCTGTCCACGGATGCGTGCGTTCAGCGCTTCGATGTAGACGACGATGTCGGGGAGCTCGGGCATGCCGGCATGCTCACGGACGAGGTCGAGGGGATGCTCGCTGGGGCGGGACGTGCTCGTGTGGATGCGCCACGGCCCCGCTTCCTTTACCCGCCTCCCGGCGCGGACCCCCCGCGGCCAGGGCCGTCCTCCGCCTCTCGGGAGGCATACGCATCCTCCGGCGGCTCCCCGTCTCCATACGGACGCAAGAACGCCTCCCACGCATCTTCGTACGAGAGGCAGTCTTCGACGTACGCCCCGCACCTGTCCGCGACCTCGCGGCTGGCAAGGATCGCCACATTCCCCAGCGCGAGCGCGCGACCGACTGCCTCCGGGGTAGCGGCAACGACATGGGAGACCGTCTTGTTCATACCCACAGTCTATCGCCCGGCCTGGGCTCCGGAGAGCTGCCGGCGCGGCGCCAGCCGGGCCCGGCGGACGTCACGGCAGGGCTCGGAAGGGGAAGACCACTGGGGCCAGCAGGGCGCACAGGAGCGCCAGTAGGAGGGTCAGCGGCGCCCCGATCCGGGGAAAATCGAGGAAGCGATAGCCGCCCGGGCCGTACACCATCAGGTTCGTCTGGTACGCGATCGGGGAGAGGAAGCTCAAGCCGCAACCCAGAATCAGGCTGAATGTGAACGGCTCTGGATGCAGGTGCAGTTCCCGTGCCGTGGCCATGGCGATCGGAAACATCAGCGCAGCGGATCCGTTCTTGGTCAGCAGCTGGGAAAAGGCCGAGGCAAGCAGCGTGATGGCGAAGAGCATGCCGCGGTTGCCAACCCCCAGGCCGCGGCAGGCGTCGAGGAGCCACGCGGCGATTGCCGTGGCGGCGCCGGTCTCCGCGAGCGCGGCGCTCATGCCAAGCGTCGCGGCGATCACCACGATCACCTGCAGGGGAATGCTGCCGAGCGCCTTGGCCATGGGCACGCAGCCGCTGCATACCATCAGCAGCGCCGCGCCCAGACAAACCAAGACGGGCTCCACCGGGACTAGCGTCAGGCACGCGATCAGCAGTCCGAACACCGCGAACGCGCGCCACATGCGGTCGTGCCGGGGCGAAGCGAACCCGGCGACTGGAGACACCAAGTGGAAGTCGCTGGAGTTGCGGTGCAGGTCCACGAATCCACCCGGAGCTTCTAGGAGCAGCGTGTCCCCGGGCTCCAACTGGATGTCACCGATCTTGGCGTGAATGGCCACGCCGTTACGATGCACCGCAATGATGGCCGCGTTATAGACCGTGCGGAACCGTGCATCGCGGACGGTCCGCCCGATCAACGGGGAGTGGCGCGAGATAACGGCCTCTGCGAGCGCGCGCTCGGCGGGATTTGTCACTAGGCCGCTCTCCTGGCGTTGTGTCGGCTCCAACCCTCGAATCTTCTGCAAGTCGACGACCGAGTCCAAGATGCCCGTAAAACCGAGCCGGTCGCCCGCCAACAGTCTCGTGTCAGGCGGAGGGGCGGGGAGGAGATGGGCCGCGCGCTCGATCTCGAACAGGTACAGCCCCGGCAAGTTCCGCAATCCAGCCCCTTCGATCGTGGACCCCGCGATCGACGAGCCGGCCAGCACATCCATCTGGACGGTGTACTCGCGGGCGTTCCGCCTCGTGTCCGGAAGGCGCACGCGCTCGGGCAGAAGCGCCGGGGAAACAGCCAGCAGGTACGCGATGCCGACGCACGCCGCCGGCAGTCCGAGCAGAGCCGGTCCCCAAAACTGAAACGTTGAACTCGGAATGGCGAGGCCTGCGCCGGCGAGGTGCTCGAGGTACAAGCCCATCACGATAAGATTGGAAGCGCTGCCGATCAACGTCAGTTGGCCGCCCAGGATGGACGCGAAGCTGAGCGGGATCAGCAGCTTGGACGGGCTGACGCGGATGCGTGTCGCCCAATCGCGTACCAGTGGCAAGTACAGGGCGACGACGGGAGTGTTGTTGATGAAGGCCGATAGCAGAGCCACAGGCGCCATTAGGCGCAACTGGGCGGCGCCCACCGATTTCGGATGTCCCAGTAGCGCTGGCCCCCAAGCCAGCGTGGCGCCTGTCTCGCGCAGTCCGGCGGCGATAACGAAGAGCGCTGCGATCGCGAGCACCGCAGGATGGGCAAAACCCGCTAGCGCGGCTTGCGGGCTCACTGCTCCGACCAAGATCTGGATGAGCAGGCCCGCGAGTACAGCGGTTTCGACGGCGACTCGGTTGGTCATCAGCACGGCGACGACGCCGAGGACGATTCCAACCGCCACCAGGCCTTCCCAAGGCACTGCTGTCAGAATATCCAAGCTGGGGGTCCGGCGCGGGTTCCGCGTGTCTCGGCATGCGCCTCGGCGAAATCCGCGTTCGCGGGCGGCGCGTCTTCCTCGAGTCCAGATCCTGGTTTTCGTGGCGCTCTGCGGGGGCTTGGCTTGCGGCCAGCCCGAGGGTGTCAACTACTTCGAAGAGAATGTGCCCGCCTACGAGTTGCCCGCACTTTTCGAGACTGCGGACGGCAGGGTGGTCGAGACGGCGCAGCAATGGGCCGAGCGGCGGGAGGAGCTCTTGACGCTCTTCGAGGAGCACGTCTACGGCATTGCTCCGGCCGCACCGTCCGACATGCGGTTTTCCGTGTGGGACGAGGACTCCGCCGCCCTCGGTGGGCTGGCCCACCGCAAGCAGGTGCGGGTCGACTTCAGCGGGGCCGACGCTGGCCCGAGCATGGAAATCCTGCTTTACACCCCGGCGGGTGCCTCGGAACGGGTCCCGGTCTTCCTGGGCCTGAACTTCGGCGGCAACCAGACGGTCCATGCCGAGCCGGCGATCCGTCTGACGACGAGCTGGACTCGGAACCGTGGCGAGGGTGTCGCCGATCACCGAGCGACGGAAGCATCCCGCGGCGTGAGCGCCGGCCGCTGGCAGCTGGAGGGGGTCCTCGCGCGCGGCTACGGTCTGGCGACCGTCTACTACGGCGACATCGACCCGGACTTTGATGATGGCTTTTACAACGGTGTTCACCCGCTCGCGCCCCCAACATCGCCCACGGACTGGGGCAGCATTGCAGCCTGGGCCTGGGGCCTGAGCCGGGCCCTCGACTATCTCCAGACGGATGCGCAGGTCGACGCCGCACGCGTGGCCGTGATGGGCCATTCGCGCTTGGGCAAGACGGCGCTCTGGGCCGGTGCCCGCGACCCGCGCTTCGCCATGGTCATCTCGAACAACTCCGGCTGTGGGGGGGCGGCGTTGAGTCGGCGCCGCTTCGGCGAAACGGTCGAACGCATCAACACGAGGTTCCCACACTGGTTCTGCGGGAGTTTCAAGACCTACAACGGCAACGAGGATGCTCTGCCTGTGGACCAGCACATGCTGCTGGCTCTCATTGCGCCGCGGCCGCTCTACGTCGCCAGCGCGCAGGAGGACGCCTGGGCCGATCCCAATGGCGAGTTTCTGGCGGCGATGCATGCCGGCGCCGTCTATGAACTGCTGGGGGAGCAGGGCTTGGGCGTAGAGGAGCGGCCTCCGGTGAACGCCCCCATCCTGCGCACAGTGGGCTATCACATTCGAAGCGGCGAGCACGACGTCACCGCCTACGATTGGGATCGTTTCCTGGATTTTGCGGACCGGCACTGGCCACGGGACTGAGCGCCGTTCGCGGCCTCTCTCCCCACGCATAGGGAGCGTCGCAACGCCAGGGGCTTGCTGTAGACTGGAAGCCTGCCCCCAACTCCGCCATGACGACGATTCGACTGCTCTCGTTCTGCTGCATCGTGCTCCTCGGCGCCTCGCTGGGGACGCGGCAATTCCTCGCTGCTGCCGAGGCCGGCGGCGTCCAGTACGATGCGCCCGCGGGGTGGGTGTCCGAGCCGAAGCCCATGCGGACCGCGAACTACAGGATCCTCGCTGCGGCGGGCGACAGCCAGGACGGCGAAATGGCCGTCTACTACTTCGGTCCCGGCCAGGGGGGCGGCGTGGAGGCCAATGTGCGGCGCTGGCTGGGGCAGTTCGTCAACCCGGACGGCACGCCTGTTCCGCCCAGCGGCGCCGACCGCAGCGAGCAGGAGGTCAACGGTCTCCGCGTCACCGTGCTCGACGTCCGCGGCACGTACTTGTTCAAGCCATTCCCTATGGCGCCCCGGGCGACGCCCATGCCCGGATACCGGATGTTGGCTGCCATCGTGCAGGGCCCGGACGCGCCGATCTTCTTCAAGTTGACCGCTGCGGCGAAAACTGCCGCCCAGGCCGAGCCGGCGTTCCGCAAGGTCATCGCCTCGCTGCGCCGTTAGGCCGTAGCGCGCCGGCCGCAGGCCGGCCTCGGGCTTGGCGCCGGCCTGGTCATCATGTCCTCGCGCGTTGTGATGAAATGGTGTCTGCAATGCGTTCCCGCATCACCCTTTTGCTGCTCGTCTGGGCGGGCGCGGCCCTCGCTGCGGAGTTGGTCTGGGACCGCTTCCGCGGGCCCAACGGGGCCGGCGTATCGGGTGAATCGAACATCCCTCACGAATTCGGTCCGGACACGAACGTGGTCTGGAAGACGCCGCTGCCCGAGGGACTTTCGTCTCCGGTCTTTGGCCGGCGAAGCATCTTCTTGACCGGCTTCGAAGACGACAAGCTCTTCACCTTCTCGCTGGACCGCGCTACGGGCCGCATCCAATGGCGCCGCGAAATCGTCCGGCAGCGCGAGAGCCGTCTCCGGAAGCCGAACGATCCAGCCAGCCCGAGCGCCGCAACGGACGGCGAGAACGTCTTTGCGTTCTTTCAGGACATGGGCCTGGTCGCCTACGGCCCCGACGGGAACGAGCTTTGGCGCCTGCCGCTCGGCCCGTTCAACAACCCGATGGGCATGGGGGCCTCCCCGGTCTACGTCGACGGCAAGGTGATTCAGGTCTGTGATTCCGAGACGGACTCGTTCATGGTGGCGGTGGGCGCCGCGAGCGGCAAGATCGTTTGGCGCAAGGAGCGGCCGTACTCACTGCGGGGATTCTCGACTCCGGTCGTGTACCAGCCGGACGAGGGCGGGGTGCAGGTGCTCGTGCCCGGTTCCTACGAGCTGTCGGCCTACGAAGTCGAGAGCGGCGACAAGGTCTGGTGGGTGCAGGGCCTGACCTGGCAGATGAAACCGACGCCCGTGACGGACGCGGACGGCTATGCCTATGTCCTCGGCTGGGCCGGCAATGCGGACTTCGGACAGCAGGAGGACGTCCCGGCCTTTGAGCAGGTGCTGGCGGAACGGGACGCGGACCAGGATGGCAAGCTCTCGGTGGCCGAGGTCCGCGATCTATTCGGCAAGAAGGTCAATAACGGCCTGGACAGCTACGACTTGGACAATTCCGGCTACATGGAGCAGCGCGACTGGGAGCACCACCGTCGTAAGCGGCGCGCCGTCAACGCCGTCCGCAAAATCCGGCTGGGTGGCCGAGGCGACATGACCGAGGGCGCGGTCCAGTGGCTCCACTACAAGAGCCTCCCCAACGTTCCCTCCCCGCTGTTGTACGACGGGATCGTGTACCTGACCAAGGACGGCGGCATCCTGACGGCGCTGAGCGCGGAGGACGGCAGGCTCCTCAAACAGGGACGCCTACGCGAGGGCATGGGCCGTTATTTTTCCTCGCCGGTGGCGGCGGACGGCAAGCTCTTCGCGGCGGACGAGACAGGCCAAGTCTCCGTGATCCAGCCCGGCGCGGACTGGAGCGTGATTCGCACGAACGCGCTCGGAGAAGAGATCTACGCGACTCCCGTGATCATGGACGGCCGTTTGTTCGTCCGCACCCGGACGGCCCTGTATTGCTTCGCGGAGTAGGCCGTCAGGACCCGGCAGGGTCGATCACCAGGGTTTCCCCGGCTCGGATCTGCGACGAGCGCAGGCGATTCCATTGTTTGAGTTCCTGGACGGTCACGTTGAAGCGCTTGGCGATGCTTGCCAAGGTGTCGCCGCTCCGGATGCGGTAACTCTGCTGTTGGCCGGAGGAGGCTCCGTTGCGAACGGCCAGCTGCTGGCCCGGGTAGATGCGTGAACTGCGGAGATTGTTCCAGCGCATCAGATCGTTCACGGTCACTGCGTAGCGCTTGGCGATGGCGTCCAGAGTGTCGCCCCGTCCCACCCGGTGCGCGCCCGCGCCCGACCGCACGGGCTGGGCGGCGCCCGGCGGCGCGGAGCCGGATCCGGGCTGCTCCTTGACGACGAGTTCTTGCCCCGGATGGATGCGGCTGCCGCGGATGTTGTTCCAGGCGCGCAGCTTGGCAGCGGTGACGTTGTAGTCTTCCGCGATGCCGCCGAGGGTGTCGCCGCGGCGCACAATATAACGCGCCGTCGCGTTGCCTCGAGCCGGTGGGGCCACGGGCCGCGCGTTGCGGGCGGGGGGGCCCACGTTGGCGCTGGAGGCAGACGTGGAGGCGTCGGACGGCGGCCGGACGATCAGAAACTTTCCCGCGGTAATTCGGCTGCTGCGGAGGCGATTCCAACTGCGAAGGTCCGAGACCGAGACGCCGAAGCGCGTCGCGATGGTTGAGAGCGTGTCCCCCGAGCGAATGCGGTAGTGGTTGGGGCCGGGAGCAGGCGCCGGACGCACCGGAACCCGGGCTGCTGCTGCTGTCGGCCGTGGCGTCGGGTCGGGGGCCGGTCCGGGAACTTTCAGGGCCTGTCCGATATGGATCGTGGAGCCGCGGATGCCGTTCCAGCTCCTGAGCTGAGTGACCGAAGCGCCGAAACGCGCCCCGATGCCGGATAGTGTGTCGCCGCGGCGGACAGTGTACCTACCGGTCGGAGCCGCGCCAGAAGCTGTAGTTCCGCCGACTCCTTCGGGCCGGACGATCAGGTAGCGGCCCGCGCGGATGCGGGCGCTCGTCAGTCCATTCCAGGCGCGCAGCTTGGCGACGGTGACCCCAAAGCGCCGCGAGATGCCGCCGAGGGTATCGCCCCGCGCGATCTTGTAGCGGCCGGTACCGGGTTCAAGCAGGCCGCCGGCGCGGCCGCCCCCGTAGTAGCGGTAGATGGACATTCTGGTCGTCGTTGGGACCGTGAGCCTCAGCCCGCCTTCCAGCGCGCCATCCTCGGGAAGCGAATTGATCGAAGCCAGCGTGGCGGCCTTGACCTTGTAACGCGCCGCTACCGCTTGGAGCGTCTCCCCTTGGCGGATTTCGTGTCGGCGCCAGTTGAGCCGCTTGTCCGGCGGAACCATCGCGATCTCCTCGAGGAACAGGTTCTCGGCGCCGCGGGGCAGCTTGAGTTGGCAGGCATAGGGCGGGGTCGCGGATCGCAGCAGCGCGGGGTTGAGTTCCTTGACCGTTTCAATGGAGGATCGGGTGGCGTCCGCGATAAGCGCAAAGCTGATCTCCGACTCGGTGCGCACCGTGTCGTGTTGGAGTTCTGGAGCCAGGTCGAGCTCGCCCAGCTCGAACAGGTCCAGGTTCTGGCCCACATAGGTCATCGCCAGGATGATCGGCACGTAGTTGCGCGTCTCCCGGGGCAGCGCGCGGCGCCGGACCAAGGTCCAGTAGTCGCGGCTGCCGGTGCGCCGGATCGCGCTCTTGACGCGGTTGGGTCCGCTGTTGTACGCAGCCATCGCCAGGTACCAGTCCCCAAATTCGATGTGCAGGTCCTTGAGGTGCTTGGCGGCGGCGCGCGTGGCGGTCTCGGCGTCGTAGCGCTGGTCCACGTAGCGATCCTGGCGCAAGCCGTACTGCTTGCCGCGCGAAGACATGAACTGCCACATGCCGGTTGCCCGCATGTAGGAGCGGGCCTTGGGCCGGAAGCCGGACTCGGCCATCGCCAGGTAGAACAGCTCGGGCGGTACGCCCTCTTCTTCCAGGATGCGTTCGATCATGGGCCGGTAGGCGTGACCCCGTCCCATGGAGGTCCGCATCGTGGTGCTTCCCCTCTTGGTCTTGGTGAAGTAGTTGATCAGGCGCTGCACCTGGTCGTTCATCACGAGCGGCAGAACGGAACGCGTGTGCAGCAAGGCCTCCTCGTGGCTGAGCACGGGCGGCGCTTCGGGCAGAGTCAACTCGATGAGCTCGTCCAGCAGCGCGATCTCGTCCTCGCTCGTGGCCGGCTCCTCCGGATCGAACGCTAGCTGCGGCTCCGCGAGACGGTCGAAGTCCCCAGGCGACTCCTCGGCCGTTGGATCCTCGAATTCAGATCGGGCGCTCAACGGTTCGGGGTCTGGTGTTTCGGGGGCGGCGTCCGCCCGCGCCCGGCCGTCGGCCGACGCATCGTGCCGGTCCCCTGGTAGCGGGATCGGGGCCAACGATGGGTTGGCCATCGGTTTGCGGGGTCCGCCCGAGCAGGCGGCGAGTCCGAGCAGGCAGGCGAGCGACACCAACCGGGCGGGCTCAGGTCGCATGGCGCGCAACGCTGCCATCGTGACGGATGGTGCACGCTGCCGCATGAGGTAAGAAGGACTGCTGACGACCCCGGGAAGAAAACGACCGCCGACTGAATCGTCCGCGTCCATTATCGCATGCTCGACCGGGCCACGGCCCGGCCGGCGCACACCCTGGCGGATGCTAAGATGGCGGTTTGCTCCGGGCGACGGCGTCCCGCGTCCGATTCCCGAACGATGCCCGAATCCGTCCCGCTCGTCGCCGTGATCATGGGCAGCACGTCGGACTGGGGCACCATGCGGGCTTGCGCCGAGACGTTGGAGCAGTTCGGCGTGGCCCACGAGTGCCGGGTCATGTCGGCCCACCGGACCCCCGATCTGACAGCCGAGTATGTCTCCTCCGCGGAGCAGCGGGGCACCCGCGTGATCGTGGCGGCGGCGGGGGGCGCGGCCCATCTGGCTGGAGTCTGCGCGGCGCACACGGTGTTGCCGGTTCTGGGCGTTCCCATGCCCAGCGTCCTCGACGGCGTCGATTCGCTGTTGTCCACGGTGCAAATGCCGGGCGGGATCCCCGTCGGCACGCTGGCGATCGGCAAGGCTGGCGCGAAGAACGCGGCGTTGCTGGCCATCGCGATCCTGGCGACGCGGGACGAGGCTCTGCGCGACGCCCTAAAGGAGTTCCGCCGCGCCCAGGCGGAAAAGGTTCGCAACGCCTGCCTGGACTGAGCCAGCTAGGCCCCGCCCGAGCGCTGCGGCCCTGGCCGCATTCTGCTACTCTCTATGGCCATCATGTCATTACACCCGCTCGTCATCCTGACGATCGCGATCGCGGTTGTCTTCGTCCTGATCCTCAGGCTGCGCATCAACGCCTTCATCGCGCTGATCACGGCGGCGACGACCGTTGGCATCCTCTCCTCGAACGTTTCCCTCGGAGAGGTGATGCCCGCCGTAGCCGGTGAGTTCGGCGGGGTCTGCGGCAGCATCGCCATCGTGATCGCCTTGGCCGCGCTGATCGGCCAGTGCCTGATGGAGAGCGGCGCGGCGGACAAGATCGTGCGGGTCTTTGTGCGCGCGCTGGGCGAAAAGCACGCGTCGCTGTCCCTGCTCAGCAGCGGCTACGTCCTGTCGGTGCCGGTCTTCTTCGACACCGTGTTCTACCTGCTCGTGCCCCTGGCGCGGGCCATGCGGGTCCGCACGGGCAAGCACTACCTGCTCTTCTTGATGGCGATCTCGGCGGGCGGCGCGGTGACGCATTCGATGGTCCCGCCCACGCCCGGCCCGCTGGCCATGGCGGCCACCTTGAAGATCGATCTGGGCACAATGATCATGGTGGGCGCTGTGATTGCGGTGCCGATGTCGCTCGCCGGCTGGCTCTTCGGGATCCTGCGGGACCGGCAGATCGATGTCCCCCTGCGCGAGACGCCGGGCCTCTCGCTGGAGGAGCTCGAGAGGCTTTCCCGACACGACGAGGCGCGGCTCCCGAGCTTCTTCCTGTCCATGCTGCCGATCGTGCTGCCGGTCGCGCTGATCGCCTCGAACACCCTGGCCGGAGCCCTGGACGCGGGTGCCTCCTTGCGCCAGGTGACCTTGTTCTTGGGCGATCCGAACTTCGCGCTTCTCGCCTCGGCGGCCGTTTCTCTCATGTTGTTGGCCCGCCAGAAGGGCTACACGCTGGCGCAGCTTGCCAGACCGGTCGAGACGGCGCTCGCCAGCGGGGGGCTGATCATCCTGATCACAGCCGGAGGCGGATCATTCGGGAAGATGCTGGTGCGGGCCGACGTGGGCAAGACGATCGGCGAGATGTCCAAGGAGTTCGGGGTTCCGATCCTGCTGTTGAGCTTCTTGCTCGCAGTGCTGCTCAAGGTGGCGCAGGGATCGGGCACGGTAGCCATGATCACGGTCTCGGCCATCATGGCGCCGTTGGTTCTGGACACACCGCCGGGGTTCCACCCGGTCTACGTGGCCTGCGCAATCGGTTCCGGCTCGATCGTCGGCTCCTGGATGAACGACTCCGGGTTCTGGGTCTACAAGCAGATGTCCGGGCTGACGGAGACGGAGACCCTGCAGAGCTGGACGCCGCTGCTGGCCGTGATGGGCGTTGTGGGGTACCTCGTCACGCAAGCCGCCGCCCTTTTGGTCCCGCTGCAGTAGCCCTCCCCGCTGGGACCGCCCGGCCACCGGCGTTCCGAAGCGCGACCGTTCAGCACATCTGTCCCAGATCGCTAGCGATGCAAGCGGGAATTCGTATCTGTCCGGTTCGGGCTTATTCATCGGGTCCAAGGTTCGAGAAGAGATCCAGCAGCTGCACGAAGGTTGGCGTGAGGATCCAGGGTTCCGCTTGACGCGATGTGACCAACTCGTCTACGGGAAGGAAGCGGACTTGCGCGATATGGCCGGAATCGACGGTTAGAGGACCATCCCACTGACCCGAGAAAAGGGTCACGAACTTTGTGCAGCCCTCTTCGACCATGGAGGTCTTGCCGCGTAACTGCAGGCCCTCGATCTGAACTCCAAGCTCCTGTCGCGCCCGTCTCTCGATCGCTTGCCGATAGCTCTCTCCCGCGCTCACGTATGCGGCGACAGACGAGCCCCAGCATCCCGGGTGACGACTCCTGGAGAGGGCAAGACGCTGGAGGAGAAGCTCCGATCCTCGGTTGAACAGAAACAAGTGGGCGACTCGAAAGTTCGCACGACGACGAAAGACTTCGGCTCGTCGGACCGAGCCGACGACGCGATCCTCAGAGTCCACGCTGTTCAGAAGCTGACGTGCACCGTAGGTCATCGGACTAAGTCAAATACTATATGATCCAGCGGCACATAGAAAGCGCCGAAGAATATCTCGGAGATGCCGCGAAAGAAAACAGACCAGGCTTTCAGGGAGTCTGTCGCACGTGCGTTTCGCACGCTCCATGAGCGGCTCACCAACGATGGCAAGATCCCGGCCTCGGAGATCTCTAGAACGTTAGGTGTTTCCAAACAGACCGCGTATCAATACCTCAGGGGGCGAGCGATACCCGACGCCGATCGACTCGCAAGGGCGGTTCAAATTTGGAGCCTCAGCCTGGACTATGAGGGACACAGCTTCGACAAGAGTGCGTTCGGCCCGCAGACCCGCGAGCCGCGTACCCAGGCTCGTCAGATCCAACTTGCATTGCGGGATCTTTCGAATCAGCCCGCTGTGATCCGATTGCCGGGCACTGACTGCACGCTTTGGATTGGCGTCCAGCCAGAGACCCTAGAACTCCTGATCGGTTTGAAGCGGACTGCCTGAGGGATCGAGCCGGCCATAGCCTCCGGAATCCGAAGCTGGCGCTGCGAGCGATTCTTCGGGCTCCGCTGGGTGCTCCGCCTCAGCGTGCAATCTCCCCGTGCGGATCTCGGTCTCACGAGCGCCGTGGCGCCTTGCTCGGTTTCCTGGCATTTGCGGGTCCGGCGCAACAAGCCCTCCGGTTCGCCGATACCGGGAGTGCTCCGCAGACTCTCGATTCGCGTCCCGCGCCGACCCACCGAGCGGGGGCCGATCCGCATGGGAATCGCCGCATTGAAGGGCTTTCTGGCTATACTAAAAGGGTTCCCCCTGCCCAGGTTCTATGGCGGAAGACCCTCCGAACGATCCGCAATCGTTGCCTTTGGACGGAGATGGGCTGGGGCCCAACATTCGGCCGATCGACATCGAAAACGAGATGCGCAAGTCGTATCTCGATTATGCGATGTCGGTCATCATCGGCCGCGCCCTCCCGGACGTGCGGGACGGTCTCAAACCCGTCCAACGGCGCATCCTCTACGCGATGCGGGAGGATGGCCTGCGCGCCAACCGGCCTCCCCGCAAGAGCGCCCGCATCGTCGGACAGGTGATGGGTAAGTACCATCCCCACGGCGACGCCTCGATCTACGACACGCTTGTGCGCATGGCGCAGCACTTCAGCATGCGCCAGCTGCTGATCCAAGGGCAGGGTAACTTCGGGTCGGTCGACGGCGACCCGCCCGCCGCCATGCGGTACACCGAAGCGCGGTTAGCGCCCTACGCGGAGGCCCTGCTGGAAGACATCGACATGGACACGGTCGACTTTCGGCCGAACTACGACGATTCCGCGCAAGAGCCCGAGCACCTCGCGGCGGCCGCGCCGAACCTGTTGATCAACGGTTCGAACGGCATCGCGGTGGGCATGGCGACCAACATCCCGCCGCACAACCTCTCCGAGATGGTCGATGCGACCATCCAGCTGATCCAGCACCCCAGGACCCGCTTCGAGCGCATTATCGGGATCGTGCAGGGGCCGGATTTTCCGACCGGCGGCATCCTCTGCGGCCGCGGCGGCATTCTGCAGGCCTACAAGACGGGTCGCGGTCACATTCTGGTGCGGGCCAAGACCGACATCGAGCCGATTGGCAAGGACCGCTT
This sequence comes from Bryobacterales bacterium, assembly GCA_965218615.1. GTDB lineage: Bacteria > Acidobacteriota > Terriglobia > Bryobacterales > UBA6623 > VXMF01. Next base: position 919,566 of record CBDCLH010000008.1, on the reverse strand, counting down.
CGCGATCATCGTCAGCGAGCTGCCCTACCAGGTCAACAAGGCGCGCCTGATCAAGAAGGCCGCCGATCTCGTCAACCACAAGAAGATCGAGGGCATCAGCGACATTCGCGACGAGAGCGACCGCCACGGCATGCGGGTCGTCTTCGAGTTGAAGCGCGCCGAGACGCCCGAGGTGGTGCTGAACAACCTCTACAAGCACACCGACCTGCAGCAGGGATCCGGCGTGATCATGCTCGCGATCGTGAACGGCAGGCCGCGCGAATTGGGTCTGATCGAGTACGTCACGTTGTTCATCGCCCACCGCCAGGATGTCGTCCGGCGCCGGACGAACCACCTTCTGCGCAAGGCCCGCAATAGGGAGCATATCCTGCTCGGCTTCGCCAAGGCGTTGCTGCGCATCGACGAAGTCATTGCGTTGATCCGAGCCTCGCGGAATCCTAAGGACGCCAAACTCGGCCTGATGGGCGAGATTGAAGTCGACTACGACCAGTTCCTGCGGGAAGGCGCCGCAAGGCGCTCCGCGCCTTTCGACTTCACCGAGCGCCAAGCCCAGGCCATCATCGAACTCCAGCTCCAGCGCCTCACAGGCATGGAGCGCCAGAAGATCCTGGACGAACTGAAGGAGATCCAGGAGAAGATCGCCGGCTACCTCGAGATCCTGGGCTCGGAGGATGTCCTGAACAGGGTGATCATCGGAGAACTGCGCGATCTCAAGAAAAAGTTCGGCTCCGCGCGCCGCACCGAGATCGGCGATGAGGTGCGGGAGATCTCGATCGAGGATCTGATCGCCGACGAGGACATGGTCGTGACGGTCACCAAGAACGGCTACCTCAAGCGTACTTCCCTGGACATCTACCGCAAGCAGTCCCGAGGAGGCCGGGGCCGCATCGGCATGGCGACCCGCGACGACGACTTGGTGGAGAGCTTGTTCATCGGCTCGACACACTCCTACATCCTTGTCTTCACCAACTTGGGGCGGGTGTACTGGCTGAAGATCTACAACATCCCCGAAGTGGCCGCTGCGGGCCGCGGCCGGAACATCGTGAACCTGCTCGGCTTCCTGCCCGACGAGACGGTGCAGGCATTCTTGCCGGTGAAGTCGTTCGACGCGGAAAAGTTCATCGTGATGGTGACTCGCCAAGGCACGATCAAGAAGTGTTCGCTCGACGTGTTCTCTAGGCCCTTGTCGCGCGGCATCATCGCCCTGACCTTGATCGACGGCGACGAACTGGTTTCGGCGCGGCTCTGCGAGCCGGATCAGGAGATCTTTCTCGCCACCCGCCGCGGTCAGGCCGTTCGATTCGTCAACGGTGACGTCCGGGCCATGGGCCGCGTCGCTCGGGGCGTCCGCGGGGTCCGGCTCGAGGGCGATGATGCGGTCGTGGCCTTGCTGTGCGTCTCGGAAGACCACCTCATCCTGACCATCAATGAACTCGGCTACGGCAAGCGCACCAAGCTCGGCAGCTACCGCCTGACCAGCCGCGGAGGCAAGGGCGTCATCAACACCAAGATCACCAGGAAGAATGGCGAAGTGGTGGCTGCGATGCGAGTGCTGGCCGACGACGAGGTGATGATCGTGACCCGCAACGGCAAGATCCTGCGGATCGGGTCGGACAAGATCCGCGCCACGGGGCGTTCCGCCCAAGGTGTGCGCCTAGTCAACCTAGAGGACGGCGATGTCGTGGCGGCGGCCGTCGTTGTGCCGCGCGACGACGAGATCGCGCCGCCGGACGACGAGGCTGCGGACGCAACTCCCTTGCTGCCGATTCAGTAAGGCGTGCAGGGCGCCTCCCTGCCGGACTACCGGGAGCCGCCGGAGAGCACCGCCGCTTCGCCGGCGCCTTGTGCGGGATCGAGGACCGTCAACCGGATGGCCTCCAGTGGCCGCCGCACGTCGTTGCGCTTGATGGGAGGCCCGATCCAGAGCGTCGAGATCGCCTCGACGGCCTCGTTGCCGCCGGATGCGCGGCCCAGGATGCGCAACGGGTAGTCCCCCGGCGGCAAGTCGGCGGCCACCTGCACGTCGAGGAACGTGTTCGGGATGACGATGTTGTCGCCGTCTCCCGAGGGGCCGAAGTACTGGCCAGCCCGAAACTGGCCGGCAGAAGCGGAGATGCCCCGCGGCGGATCCTCGATCCAGACCTCTACGCCGTCCTCGAAGCCCGGCTCTGGCACAAGCAGGACGCCGACGCGCTCCGTGGACCCGGCCCTGACGTTCAAGTTCTCCGGGTCGCTAAGCAGCGAGAAGGCCGGTTCCCGTCGCTCGATGCGTAGGCGGTAGACCATGTCGGGGCCGCCTCGGCCGATGCGGTCCCGAACCTGAAGCCGGAAGCGGCCGTCCGCTGTCGGTTTGTAGTAGAGCATCGAGTCCGGGTTGCCGATCACCGTGCCCTGGCCGGTCATCAGATCGTCGTGCTGCGCGACCAGCTCCCCGCGGGCATCGAACAGCTCGACGACGGTATCGAGGCGCGGCAGGCCCAACTGGGCCGCCAGCGTGGTCGCGACGAGCGGCTGGCCGGCGCTCAGGTGCAGCCAGTACTCGTCCTCCGCGCCGTCTGTGTCGAGGACGCCATTGCAGGCAGCTCCCTGTGGGGAGGGGCGGAGTTCCCGGCAGTCCGGCTCGGGCATCCCGGAGACTTCGAAGCTGAGGGTATCGGAGATGCCGCCGGCCGAGCGGACCCACAGGCGCCACAGTCCCTGCCAAGCGTCTTCGGGGATGATGAAGCGCACCGCGAGCCGGTTCGAGTCGCGCCGTTGGATGGCGCCGGCAAGGCGGGCGTCGGCCCGCTCGTCGGTGCGTAGGGGGACGGTGTACGGAAATGTCAGCCGGTAGTACTCGGCCCGGCGGGCCGGCGCGAGCCAGACCCTCTCGACCGCGTCGAGCGCCCTTCCGCGCAGGGAGACCTCGACCTCCCGCCCGGTGCGGGCGCCTAGGGGAAATGCAGCGTCCACGATAGGCAGTTGACCGATACGGAGCATGTAGCCGCAGTTGCCGGCGCAATTGACCCGTTGCGGGCCGCGGTATTGGTCCAGCTTGAGGTAGTACCGGCCCGAGCGCTGGAATGTGTGCTCAAGGAACGGCGTCTCCAAGTAGTCGTCCCGGTCGTCGTTGAACGCTGCGATCTCTCCGTCGGCGTGGAGTAGAGCCATATCGTTCTCAAGGAAACCTCCGTACTCGAGCGAGCGGAGGTCGAACGTCCACCGCTGGCCCGCCACGGCCTCGATCGCGAACACGTCGATGTCGACCAGATCGTGCATGCCGCCCTGGAGCACCTGGGGCTCGAGCGCAAGAGGCTGGGCTTGCTCCAGAGTGTCGTTCGATTCCGCTTCGTGCGAGGAAGGGAGTTCGTCGACGTAGAACAGGCGCGAGTTCGACCACCCCGCCCGCGTGGACAGCGTCGCGATGTGCGGGCCCGGCGCCGCCTCGGGAGCGATCTGGATGCGGCCGCGCACACTGCCGTCGTCGTCGAGAGCCACCGTTTCCCAAGCCAGGTGCGGCGAATCGAACGCCAGGGTCGCGGGCGCGGAGAGATTCTTCCCGACCAGCAGCACGTCGACGGTTGCGCCAAGCTTGCCGCCCAAGGGCTCGATCCGATCGATCCAGGGATCGGCGGGGCCTTCAGCGCCGACCGCGGCGCCCACCAGGGAGAGCGCGGCCAACGCGAGCCGCCCGAGAGATCGCCGGAGACGCGTGGATCGGGTCGGCCGGCTATGCGAACAGTTCGCGAATGGGTTCTCCGCCATCGTTGATCCTGATCGGCCTGCCGAGAGCGTGGTATTCCTTGTGCGTGTCGATGCCCAGTTTCCGGTAGACGGTGGCGCCAAGGTCTTCGATCGAGACGGGGCGCTCGTGGGGCTCGGAGCCCATGGCGTCCGAGCTGCCGATGACCTGCCCTCCGGGGACGCCCGCCCCGGCTGCGACGATCGAAAAGACACCCGGCCAGTGGTCCCGGCCAGCCGAGTGGTTGATCTTGGGCGTGCGCCCGAACTCGCCCATGGCGAGCACAAGGGTGGTGTCCAAGAGGCCGCGCGCGTCCATGTCCTCGAGCAACGTGGCGAACGATTGGTCGAATTCCGGGTATAGCTTCTTGTTTTTCTCGTCGTTGTCGGTGTGTGTGTCGTAGCCGTCGTGGAACACGGTGACGAGCCGGACACCCGCCTCGATCAGGCGGCGGGCGAGCAGAGCGCCCTGACCGCCGGTGGTGCGTCCGTAGGCGTCGCGCAGCTTGTCGGATTCGGCGCCAAGGTCGAAGGCTCGCTTGGCCTGCGGTGAGCTGACGAGGTCCAGGGCCTCCTGGTAGAAGTGGTCCATGCTCTCGACAACGCCCGACTTCTCGACGGCTTCCAGGCGAGCGTCGAGCTCGGAGAGCAGACGGGCGCGGCCCTGCGCCTCTTCAAGCCCCAGGCCGGTCGGCAGAGTCAGGTCCTGGACGGAGTACTTCTCCTTGGCCGGATCGCCCGCAATGAAAGGGTCGTAGGCGCTGCCCAGGAATCCGGCGTCGGCGCTGATGTCCTTCTTGGGAATGACGACGAACGGCGGCAGACCGTCACGGGCGCCCATTTCGCGGGCCACGACCGAGCCGTAGACGGGGTGCTTGTAGGCGTTGTTCGGCCGCTGGCCCGAGAATGCGTATTGCTTGGCTCGCTCGTGGATCGCCTCCCGGGAATACATCGAGCGGATCACGGAGAAGCGTTGGAAGTTCTGGGCGCAGCGCGGCAGCAACTCGCTGAAGCGGACGCCGGGCGCGGCGGAAATGGTCTCGAATCCACCACGCACCTCGCGTGGAGCCTCCGGCTTGGGGTCGAAGGAGTCGTGGTGGCAGAGGCCTCCCGCGTGGAAATAGATCAGGCAGGACACGTCGCCTCGGCCCTGCGAGGCAGCCAGGAGTTGAGCCAGCGAAACCCCACCGAGCGTGGACCCTCCGACACGCAGGAAGTCCCTGCGGCTGTAGCGGCTTCGGAGCATGGACAAGTGCATCGCGGATCTCCTCAGAGGTTCATTTGAAATTCCTTGGTGTTCAGAATAGCCCAAAGCAGATTGGCCAAGCCTTGACGGCGGCTGCGCCCGGCGGCCGCTTCGCTGGCGAGGTAGTGCTCAAGGGTCTGCCGTTCCCCGGAATCGGGTCGGCGGGAGAGTGCCCGCAGGTAGAAACTGTCGATGATGTCCCGGTCGCCAAGTCCCTTCGCGAGCAGTTCGTCGAGGATGAAGCCGTCCGCGGACATCCTGGCCGCGAGCACGTCCCCGTTCATCATCTGCAGCGCCTGGCCGAGCGAGGGCGCGTTGGAGCGGGCTTGCATGATGTCGCGCCGGGGGTGCCCAAAGGTCGTCAGGAAATGGGTGGCGCCGATGCTCGCAATGAGCTGCTTGGGTGAAGTGCCGGGCGGATAGTTCTTAAACGTTTCGGGCACTCCTGTCACCTGTGCAATGGCGTCGAGCAGGACTTCGGCGGGAAGCTTGCGCGGCAGGTAGCGGGCGAACAGCGTGTCCTCCAGCGCGTGTTCCCCGCCCACCCGGCCGGGCGTATGCGCCGCGAGCTGGTAGGCTTTCGAATTCAGGATCAGGCGGTGCAGAGCCCTGAAGCGGAACCCGGAATCGATGAAGTGGCGCGCGAGCGCGTCTAGCAGTTCCGGGTGCGTTGGGCGGTTGGTTGAGCGGAAGTCGTCGAAGGGCTCGACGATGCCACGCCCGAAGTACTCGTACCAGACGCGGTTGACGGTGGCCCGCGCGAACTGCATCTGCTTCGAGCGCGTGATCCAGTCCGCCAACACGGTCCGTCGGTCGAGGCCGTCGGGAATCTCGGGCCGCTCGCCGCCGAGGAACTGCGGCGCCACGGTCTGCTTGGTGACGGGATGCTCGATCTCGCCGCGCCGGTCGTTGTACCAGATCCGGCGGTACTCGCCGTAGCCGTGCTTGACTCGGGTTCGCGCCAGAAAGGCCGCCAAGCCGTAAAAGTCGTCCTGGGTGAGGTTCTCGAGCGGGTGGTTGTGGCACTGGGCGCACTCGAGGCGCTGGCCGAGGAAGAGGCGCGTGATCGTGGGGACGGCCTTTTCGACTTCAAACGTCTTGAGCATGAAGTCGATCGCCGGATGCCAGAAGTTCCCGGCCGGTCGAACGGTGGTGTCGCCGACGGCCGTCAGCATGGCGCGCACCGTTTCGTCGTAAGGCCAATCGTCGCGGATGGACTCGTGCAGCCAGCGCTTGAAGGAGCCGTTCGTGCGGCCCTGCGAATAGTACTGGGAGTTGCGGAACCAGTCCTCGAATTTGACCAGCCAGTGCGTGGAGTACTCGCCGCGTTCGAGCAACGCGTCGATCAGCAGGCGGCGCTTCTCGGTGTGCTCGCTGGCGAGGAAGTCTTCGGTCTCCTGCGGGGACGGCAGGACGCCGGTGGCGTCCAAGTAGACCCGCCGCAGGAAGGTGCGGTCATCGCTGAGCGGAAACGGTTCGACGTTGACGCGCCGCAGCTTGCGGAACACGTGCTCGTCGATCAGGTTGCGGGGTTTCCGCTGACGATAGGACGCGCTGGCCGCCTTACTGATGACGATGAACTGGGACGTGGCGGTCTTGCCCAGGGCGCGGGCCATCAGAGTCGTGATGCCCGGGCCCTGGGACACCACCGTGCCATCCGCGTCCACCACGACGACGGCCTCGTCGTCGACCGAGTAGTGGACCTCGCCGGTCATATCGCGGCTTGTGCCGTCGGAGAGCCGTCCCACGACGACGACCGGCTGGTGGGTATCCGGCCCCGCGAGCACATGTTCTCCGGGGTGCATCTCCAGGCGTTCCAGGCGGATGGACGAGGAGCCATACGGTGCGCCCTGGCGAAGCCACGCCAGGATCGTGCTGTACTCGTCCGATGCGGCGGTCATGAGATGGCCCCCGCCGTGGGCGATGCGGAACGACGGCTTGGCGAGCAGGAGGGACTCCTCGGGTGCGTCGCGGGAAATCCGCCGCCCGCCGTCACCGTGCAGGATCATGTCGTAGTCGTGGCGCGGGTCGGAGCCGTAGAGCGAGAGCTTGAAGCCATTCTGCCCGGCGGGGGAGCCGTGGCAGGCGGACGAGTTGCATCCCTTCGTCGTCAGGATGGAGAGCAGGTCGCGTTCGAAGCCCACACTCATGGTGCCGCCAGTCTCGCCGACCTCGACCCGTGTTTGCACCGACCCGTCGGCGCACTGGACTTCGACCAACACGCTTCCGGGCGCACGCGCGACAAGACGATCCTCGTCGACCATGACGACGCTCCGGTCGTCGCTTGTGGCGCGGCAATCCGTGCCGCCGAGGATCACGAAGCGCTGCGTCGCCCCAGGGCGCTGCAGGCGGATTTGATCGGGCTCGAGCACCACGGAGGCGTTCGCCGCCGCAGCCAGCACGACAGTTGCGAAGCCGACGCTGGGACGTACACTCCCCACACTTGCAAGAGTAATGCACTCGAGTTGGCTCCGCAAGGTGTTGCGCCGGAGTTTCTCCGCCGGAACGGCCCCGACTGGGGCCCCAAGTTGCACCGATCGTCCGGGCCGCCCACGAGCGTCTGTTCCAGGGCGATGTGCGGGGCGCTCGAAACGATTCCGAATCGCGCCGTCTGCGCCGGAAGCGCTATGCAATCCGTGCTAAGCTTGCCTCTGCCTAGCAATCTCCGATTGCGCCCATCCGGATTGCGGACGTTTGGCCGAAGACGCCCTCAATTCGCGGGCGGCCGAGGCGTTCATGAACATCCTTCTCTACAACCCCGACAATCAGGTCACGAAGAACTACATGCCGCACCTGTGGATGTTTGTTCTGCAGGCCGTGACACCGCCTGGGCATCGAGTCTTTCTGATCGACGGCAACGCCCAGAGCATGACGGAGCGGGAGATCGCCGAGTTCGTGCGCGAGAACGACATTCAACTGGCCGGCATCGGGGCCATGACACGGATGGCCGCACGCGCCTACCGCATGGCGGACGCGATTCGGGCGGCAGGCGCCCAAGTCGTGATGGGCGGGCCGCACGTCACCGAGGTTCCCGACGAGCCAATCGGCCGCGACGGCGAACCCCGCCACGCGGATGCGGTGGCTCTGGGCGAAGCCGACGATCTCTGGCCCCGCATTGTCCGTGACGCCGAGGCCGGGAAGCTCCAGGAAATCTATCAGCCCGTGGACGAAACGGGCCGCGAGGTGAAACCCTCCCTGGAGAACTATCCCGTCATTCCCTGGGAAACGATGGATCTGCGGCAGTTCGACCTGGTCGCCAAGGTTCCCGCCTGGACTCGCTACCTTTTGGAGAAGGCGGGTAACACCTGGAAGAGCCTGTATCTCGTCCCGATCGAATCGGGCCGGGGTTGCCCCTACGGATGCGATTTCTGCACCGTGACGGGTTTCTTCGGCGATTCCATTCGCTTTCGTTCCGATCAGAGTGTCGTCGACGAGATTCTGCGGCTGAAGGCGCGGGCCAAGGCCGAAGGCGGCAAGGTCGGCGTGTTCTTCATCGACGACAACTTTGCGATCAACGTCAAGCGGACCAAGTCGCTGCTACGGGCCATGCGGGACCAGAACGCCCACGTCCCCTGGGTAGCGCAGATCAGCATGAACCTGCTGAAAGACGAGGAACTGGTCGACCTGATCGCGGAGACGGGAGGACGATGGATCTTCATGGGCCTTGAGTCCATCGACAGCGGCAACTTGAAGGATGTCAACAAGGGCTTCAATAAGCCCGCGAAGTACGGCGAGGTGTTGGACCGGCTTGCCAGACGCGGCATCTACTCCATCACCTCGTTCATCTTCGGGATGGACGGCGACCGCCCGGGAGTGGCCCAGGAAACCCTCGCGGCGATCGAGACTTGGCCCCCGGGCTTGCCGGTGTACGGACTGCTCACACCCTATCCCGCGACCCCGCTGTACGACCGCCTGCTACAGCAGGGGCGTCTCACGCGTCCGAAGCACTGGCTCGACTTCCGGCCGTTCCGCATGGCCTTCACGCCGGAGAAAATCAGCATTGAGCAGGCCGAGGCGGAGGTGCACGAAGCGTGGAGCAGCTCCTACTCGCCCGAGGCCACGGTTCAGGCGCTGGAGAGGATCGAGGGGCGTCCGTTCCATGAGCGTGCGGTGATGTTCTTCACGCGCTTGGCCTTCCGCGGCATTTACTTCCCGCAGATGACGAAGCGCCATTGGGTCTCGCTGCTCTGGCAGAATCGCTCCAGCTTCTTGCGCATCCTCGCCGAGGGCTATCGGGAACATCGGCGCCATCGCCAGAAGGGAGCTGCGGCGCCGGTTGCGGAGTCGCTGCACGCTCCGAGTCCGGAAGCATAATAACTTCGGCAACATCGCTGCGGCGGAATCCGCCCGCATCGGACGGCTGGGCTTGCAATTGGATTCCAGATTGCGCCTGCAAGCAGCGTCGACACCCTCCGAGCCGAACTTGCCATGGCTCGCGCTCCGGCTTCGCTGCTTCCGCCGGACAGCCGAGCCTTGCGCCGCGCGCTCGTCTCCAGGCGACGGTCTTCCGCGGGAAGCCGCCTCGGGCTACGCGCTCAGAAGCGCATACCCGTGAATCCGCCGTCTACGAAGACCTCCGCGCCCGTGATGAAGCTGCCGGCACGGCGGGCCAACAGCAGCAACGCGGCGCCGACGAGTTCGTGCGGCTCCCCGAAACGAGCCATCGGCGTCTGCTCCATGATCTTTTGGACGCGTTCGGGCTGCAGGATCTTCCGGTTCTGCTCCGCCGGAAAGAAACCCGGGTTCAGCGAGTTGACGCGCACACCGCGCGTGGCGTATTCGCGGGCCACGTTCTTGGTCAGGTTATTGACGGCAGCCTTGGAGGCGGAATAGGCGAAGACTCGGGAGAGCGGCAGATGCGCCGTGACGCTGCCGATGTTGAGGATCGACCCGCCGTGCTCCTGCTCCGCCATGAGCGGTGCAAACAGCTGGCAGCCCAGGTGGGTGGCCTTCAGGTTAGTGTCCAGGACGCGCTGCCAGCCCTCGTCGTCGATCTCCTCGTAGGGCACGGCGGAGTTCACTCCGGCGCAGTTGACCAGGATGTCGGTGCGGCCGAGGCGTTCGTATACGGAGTCCCGCAGCTGCTGCAGAGACTCCCGCGCGGTGACGTCGACGGGCATAAACTCCGCGGAGCCGCCGGACTGGCGGATCGCTTCAGCGCGTACTTCGCCGCGCTCCTTAGAGCGGCCGGAGACGACAACGTGGGCGCCGGCTTGCGCGAGGCCGTCGCACAGAGCGCCGCCGAGGACACCCGTACCGCCGATCACGACGGCGATGTCGGAGTCGAGTCCGAAAAGTTGTTGCAAGAACCCCTGAGACGTAGGCATATGCGTTACCTTGTCACGTCCGCCGAGGCGAGCGCAAACCGGCCCACGGGCCGGACTGGTCGATCCTGGGATAGGACGGGAAGGTCCCTCCGGCCTCGAGCATCGCCAGCCGCATCCGCACTTCCCGTTCGATGTCGCCGGTGCGCACCCCGTCCCACTCGGGGAGGTAGCCCTGGATCTTGCGGAGCCCCTTGCGGAGCTGGCGCATCGCGCCGTTGCGGTTGCCTCGCCTGTGGTGGTAAAAGCCCACGGCGAAGTGGATCAAAGCCTGCAGGAACCAGCGGTCGGGTTGTTGCGAGTTTGTCCAGACCTCTTCCAGCACCTCGTGGCAGACGAAGAATTCCTGCGTATTGAACAGGTCGATGCCCCGTTGGAAGAGGGCTCGGGGATCGCTTCCGGACATGGCGCGAACTCTCAGGATAGGTCGGCCCTGCCCGAGACTGGGGCGATAGACTCATAGGCAGCCATGTTGCGCTTGGTTCCTGCTTGCGCTCTGCTCTTCGCCAGCCTGTTGCGCGCACAGCCGACACCGCTGCGCGGCTCGGCCGAACTCCATGAACTGCTCGACCGGCTGAACACGGTCGGGACCGTGCTCATGTTCGGTGCGCATCCGGACGACGAGAACACTGCGGTCATCGCGTACTTCGCCCGGGGCAGACACGTGCGAACGGTGTACTTCTCTGCGACTCGGGGCGAGGGAGGGCAGAATCGGATCGGCACCGAGCAAGGCGATCTGCTGGGCGTGATCCGGACGCATGAGTTGCTCGCCGCGCGCCGCATCGACGGTGGCGAGCAGGCTTTCGGGAGCGTCGTCGATTTCGGATTCAGCAAGACCCCCGAGGAGACCCTGGAGGTGTGGCGCGAGGAAACGCTGCTGCGGGACATGGTGCGCGTCATCCGGCAGGTTCGCCCGGATGTGATCGTCTCGCGCTTTCCGCCGAGGCCAGGTAGTGGCGGACACGGGCACCATACGTCGGTCGGCTGGACGGGCCCTTCCGCATACGAGTCGGCGGCGGACCCTGGCCGCTTCCCAGAGTTGGGACTCCCCGCATGGCGGGCCCGGCGCTATTACTACAACATTCCGACCTTCAGTCGGCGAATGGAAGAGGCCGCGGCCCGCCAGCCGGGCCGCCTACGGGTCGACTTGGGCGACTACGACCCGATTCTCGGCAAGTCCTATGCGGAGATCGCCGGGGAGAGCCGCAGCATGCACCGCAGCCAGGCGATGGGTGCGCAGCAGCGCAAGGGAAGCGTGCCGGCATTCTTCGAGTACGTGGCCGGGGACAAGGCGGACGAAGATCTGTTCGAGGGCATCGACACCAGCTGGCGCCGGGTCCCGGGCGCCGGGCCGGTCGCCGCGAGCCTGACGCTGGCCCGAGAGCAGTACGACCCTAGGCGGCCTGGGGCCGTGCTGCCGCACCTGCTGGAAGCCCACCGGGCGCTGGCGACACTGTCTGGCCCCGAAGTCGCGTACAAGCGCGGCGAGCTCGTGCGCGCCATCGAGCTGGCTTCCGGTATCTGGGCGGATGCGACCGCGGATCGATGGGACGTGGTCCCAGGCGGCGCCCTCGAGGTGACGGCGCGGGCGTTGCGCCGTTCGGAATCCGCCTGGAGGTGGCGCGCGACGCGGCTCGAAGGCCTGCTTGAGGCGCCCATCGGAACCGCCGCGGACTTGGAGCGGAACCGCGTTCGGGAGCAGGCCGCGCGACTGCAAGTCCCGGATGGGGCCTGCTATTCGCAGCCTTACTGGCTGCGGAGGACCTCTGAGGCTGCGCCCGCTTGCGCGGGCGCGGAGATGTCCCCCGGGCCGGCGCTGCGCGCGACCTTCGAGTTCGAGACCCCGGAGGGCGTCGACGTGGTTCTCGAGAAGCCCGTGGTATACCGCTGGGTCGACCGCTCGCTGGGAGAGCGGAGTCGGCCCCTCGCGGTGGTTCCAGCCGTCAGCGTGTCCTTTGCCCGGGAGAACCGGATCTTCGCCGACAGCCGGCCGGCCGGGGTTCCGGTCCGCCTGGCGTCGAACGCCGGATCGGCTCGCGCCGCGGTGCGGCTCGAGGCGCCGCCCGGTTGGACGGTCTCACCGCAGTCTCAGGATGTGCAGTTCGAGCGGCGCGGCCAGGAGAAGATCGTCCAATTCCAGTTGACTCCTCCCGCGTCTCCCTCGGGGGGCGTGCTGACGGCTGCCGTGGCGGTCGCGGGGAAAACGATTCGATCTGGGATGCGGACGATCGAGTACGGCCATTTCCCCATGACGGCGGTGTTTCCGCGCGCCGCGATGCGCGTGGAGAGGCTCAATGTCCGCCTGCTGGCCAAGGCCATCGGCTACGTAATGGGGGCGGGCGACAAGGTCCCGGATGCGCTGGAGCAGTTGGGCGCGACGGTGACGTTGCTGGGCGCCGAGGATCTGGCCGCGGGCGATCTGGGCCGCTTCGACGCCATTGTCACGGGCATCCGGGCGTTGAACACGCGGCCGGACCTGATCGCCGCGCGCGACCGGGTCCTGGAGTATGTCGAGAAGGGCGGGACGTTGGTCGTGCAGTACAACACGGCGCCATTCGGGCGCGGGCGGCCAGCGGGCGGGGGCGCCTTGACGCTCGCGCCATTTCCGATGACGCCTTCGGGCCTGCGCGTGACGGACGAGGATGCGGCGGTGCGGTTCTCCTCCGGGGAGCATGTGTTGTTGCGCACCCCGAACGTCATCACCGTTGCGGACTTCGAGGGCTGGGTGCAGGAGCGCGGGCTCTACTTCATGTCTGAATGGGATGCACGGTATGACGCGGTGCTGTCCAGTCACGACCCCGGCGAAGAGCCTCAAGCTGGAGGTCTGCTCTATGCGCCCTACGGCCAGGGAGCCTATGTCTTCACGGGCTACTCGTGGTTCCGCCAGCTGCCGGCTGGCGTTCCCGGGGCATACCGCATCTTCGCCAATCTGGTCAGCGCTGGCCAAGCCCGCTGAGGTCGGCCGTCTCGTCGAGTTCTCGAACGCTTAGAAGGCACTGGGCTGAGGGCTACTTGAGCCGAGCGATATAGGGCTTGAGATGGTCGTTGTCGTCGGGGAGACGAAACTCCCGCTCCTCATTCGGGACCTTGTCGAGCCAGGAAGCCGATACGGAATGGCTTGGTTCGAACACAATCTCCAACTCATCTCTTTGCCGATGCCATTCGAGCTGTATTCACCATCGGACATCGGAACGGCCCAGGGCGCTGAGCTGTCGGGTTCCAGAACCTCGATCAAGTAATTGGCCGCCGACGTGACGAGTACGGGCTTGATCGGCGCCCCACCATACGAGTCCCAGACACCATCGACAACCTCGGGAAGACGTTCCTCGGACTGAGCGTCCAGTGCGCCCGTTGCCACGACCACAAGTTCGATCCCATTCCGACGGCCGATTACTACGCGCTGTACGGCATGGTCGACAGCTCCGTCTTCCCGCATGCCGGCGCCGAGCACATGCCGCCCCGCAGCAACTTTGTCTACCGCGTCGGCAGGCAAGGGGTGCGGAAGGTCATGGCCTCCTACGAGGAGGGAATCCGCCACTGGAACGCGAAGGAGCGCGCCAAGTTTCGTGGATACCAGTCCTTCCAGGACCAACTGATCACCGAGCCTGGGCGCACCTGGGAGATCGTCTGGGCCGAGCTGCAGGAACTCCGCGCGGAGCGGGCGGTCCACGCCCGCACGGAACCTCACCTGGAAACGGCGTACGCCGTGCTGGAGGGTGAGCCGCGCGACTCCGCCATCCACGTGGCGGGAGACCCCAAAACACCCGGAGCCACTGTGCGCCGAGGATTCCTGCAGATCCTGGACGGGGCGAAGGCGCCGCCGGAGCATTCCGGCAGCGGCCGTCGGCTCCTCGCCGACTGGATCGCGGACCCGCAGAGTCGTCTCACCGCGGGGTGATGGTCAACCGGATCTGGCGCCACCAGTTCGGGGACGGATAGGTCCGCAATATCAGCGATTTCGGCGTGCGCGGCACGCCGCCGACCCATCCCGAGCTGGTCGACTACCTGGCACGTTACTTCGTCGATAGCGGATGGTCCGTCAGGGCGATGCACCGATTGATCCTGCGCTCCCGCGCCTACCGGCAGGCGAGTGTGGACATCCCCGCGAACCACGAACGCGATCCCCGAAACCTGTTGTTGTGGCGAGCCAACCGGCGGCGCCTGGATGCGGAGCAGATCTGCGATTCGATCCTGGCGTTCAGCGGACAGCTGGACCCCTCGCGGGGCGGGCGGCACCCTTTCCCGCACCGGCGGACCTACTTCTACCGGCAGCACGAGCCGTTCTCTGAGTTCTTTGCGACCAGCCGCCGCTCCGTGTACTTGACGCAGCCGCGCATTCAGGAGCGCCCCTACCTGGATGTGTTCGACGGTCCGGACGGCAACCTGCCGTTGAGCAAGCGCAAGGCCACGACGACGACGCTGCAGGCCTTGTACCTGATAAATTCGGAGTTCCTGCACCAGCAGACGCAGGCGATAGCGGAGCGCGGGGAGGGCGAGACCCGCAAGAGGTGGGACTTTCTGGAAAAGGCCAGCAGCACGGTATTCGGTCGGCCGCCGCGGCCGGACAAGTTGAAACGAGCGGCATCCTATTTCGCGGAGGCGGCGGGCAGCGAGCAGGAAAAGCGCGCAGGCTTCCTGCGGGCGATGCGGGCCCGCAACGAGTTCTTGTTTGTAGACTAAGTGGCTCTGGCTCGTCGAGGCTGCAAGGCGGTCCCGCGAGTCGAATCGAATGGATCGGGGAGGCTCCTATGAATCGCAAGCGAACCATCCTGGCCGCCGCGGGCGCGGCGTGTCTCTTGTGCTGGCCTGTGTCGGCGCAGGCTCCGGAGCGGTGGAAGACCCATGACATGACGCGCCCCGTGCCGCGGAAAGTCGAATCCCGCA
The DNA here is from genome assembly GCA_965218615.1 of Bryobacterales bacterium. Classification (GTDB taxonomy): domain Bacteria; phylum Acidobacteriota; class Terriglobia; order Bryobacterales; family UBA6623; genus VXMF01. The sequence continues at coordinate 904,392 of CBDCLH010000008.1, read as the reverse complement.
TCAAGCTTTCGGCGCCGCCGCCATCGGACGCGGTGGTCCTGTTCGACGGCGCGGACCTTTCCAAATGGCGCGCGGCGCACGGCAGCCCCGCCACGTGGGTCGTTGAGAGCGGCAGCCTGGTGGCCGTGCCCGGGGGCGGGCCGATCTACACGCGCGACGGTTTCGGGGACATTCAACTGCACCTCGAATGGGCTGCGCCCACGCCCGGCCAAGGAAAAGGTCAGGGCCGCGGCAACAGCGGCGTGTTCCTGATGAGCAAGTACGAGGTCCAGGTGCTGGACTCCCACACGAACGTCACGTACGCCGACGGTCAGGCCGCCGCGGTGTACGGACAATATCCGCCGCTCGTGAATGCCAGCCGCCCGGCCGGGGACTGGCAGGCGTACGACATCGTTTTCCGGCGTCCGCGCTTCCGGCCGGACGGGTCGGTGCTGCAGGCCGCGCGCATGACGGTCTTCCACAATGGTGTGCTCGTGCAGGACAATTCGGAGGTCTGGGGACCTACGTCCTGGCTGCAGCACCTGCCCTACGAGTCGCACCTGGACCGGCTGCCTCTCTACCTGCAGGACCACGGCAACCCGGTGCTGTATCGGAACATCTGGCTGCGCGAGCTGGACGAGGAGCCGCATCGAGGCCCGGACCGCGACACGACGAAGCCGCTGGTGACGATGGCGCTTGCGATGCTCGACCGCTACGTGGGCGAGTATCGCCAGGAATCCGGGGAGCCCGTCCGCATCAGCCGGGAGGAGGATTCGCTGTACGTGGCATTCGGCCTGCTGCCGCCGATCGAACTTCTGCCCCACTCCGAGCATGAGTTCTCGCTGCGCCGGGCGGCGGGTACGGTGATGTTCGACCTCGACGGCAGCGGTCGGGCGAAATCACTCGCGTTTCACCTCGGCGGCGATGGCTATCCGGCAGCCCGGATGCCGGACTGAGAGTCGGGCGCCCCGGATTGCGTGCGTAGCTCTTGGCGAGGGCTACGGCGCGCGGCCGGCATGAGCTTCTCACGTACGGACGGACCGAGCGACCCTACAACGCCGAGGCCATGGTGGCGCCACCGATTGGCGAATTCCAGAATGCACCCACAAGTGACACGATAATGTGGAGCCCATACCATGAACCTGCGCACGACCCTAGCCACGCTGCCGCTTGCGATCGGTGTCATGGCTTGTTCGTCCCCGCCTTCTAAAGAGTCCGGGAAGCGATCGAACTTCATCATCGTTTTTGCAGACGACCAGGGTTACGGGGACCTTGGCGTCTTTGGCGCCACCGATTTCCAGACGCCACGCATCGATCAGATGGCCCGCGAGGGCATGCGCTTTACCGACTTCTACGCCCAGCCCGTCTGTGGTCCGTCCCGCACGGCATTGTTGACCGGTAGCTATCCCATCCGCGTCGGCGAGTACGGCAACGAAAAGAACTATTTCCCGTATGTCCACGAACGAGAGATCCTGCTCCCGAGGGTCTTGCAGCAGGCCGGCTACGCCACTGGCATGATCGGCAAGGTGGACATCACCCAGCGGCGCCGCGGATTCAAGCCCGAACTCAACCCGGTGCGCCGCGGATTCGATACTTGGTTCGGCGTCGTCGGCGCGAACGACAGCGGAGAAGTCCACTGGGTCTATCGCAACGAAGAAAGAATCCAGGAGTCAGCGGGCGTCGACGACCTGACCAGACGCTACACGGACGAAGCCCTGAACTTCATTCGGGAGCACAAGGACGGCCCGTTCTTTCTGTACATCGCGCACACGATGGCGCACGTCGTTCTCGGTGTGACCGAGCCCTTCCGGGGACGCTCCGAGCGGGGTCTCTATGGCGATGTGATCGAGGAACTCGACGCCAGCACTGGCGAGATCCTCGACCTCCTCCGAGAACTCGATCTCGATCTCGATCAGAACACGATCGTTGTCTATACCTCGGACAACGGCCCCTGGAGCAACCATTCCCTTCCGCAGTACGCGTCGTCGATCACCCAACATGCGGGGTCCTCCGGACCCCTGCGGGGCGCCAAGGGAACAACCTGGGAGGGCGGCATCCGCGTACCCACCGTGATGTGGGGGCCCGGCATCGTTCCGGCCGGCGCCGAGACCGCAGAAATCGCCTCGACGATGGACCTGTTGCCCACGTTCATCGCGATGGCCGGCGCGAGACTGCCAGCGGATCGAACACTCGACGGTCGCGATCTCTCTCCGCTGCTGCGGGGAGAGCCCGACGCCAAGAGTCCGCACGAAGCATTCTATTACTATCGGGAAACCCATCTCGACGCCGTTCGGAGCGGCCCCTGGAAGCTGGTGTTCCGGCGCCCTGGGCGCCACGAATCCGAGTGGCTTCTCTCTCGCAGCGGCGCATTCCTGGGCGAGTTGCTCGAGCCCGTTCACGAGCTTTCCCTCTACAACCTCGAGTCCGACATCGGCGAGCGCAACAATGTCGCGGCCCAGAACCCGGATGTCGTCGGTCGGCTCACCGCACTCGCCGACACAGCCCGCGTGGAACTCGGCGACTACGATCGGATCGGGGACGGAGTCCGATTCTACGAGGACGGGCCGAAGTGGCCCCGCCGGCAACAGTGGATCCGCCAGCCTGCGGCTCGGTAGCGCGAGCATCCGAATCGGCCACGAGTTCTCGAGCCGGTCCAGCCGATCCGTCGGGCGCCAACCTCGGCCAGACCGAAGCCGCGCCGTGGGACCGGCGCCCACAGCCATGCCGCAGGCCTGCCCCCGGAACTCACGAGATCTCGGATTCCCTCGGCGTCGAGGCTTCCTTGCCGGCGGCAAACGTGCTCCCTTCCCAACGCGCGACGACTGCTGGCGCGGCGCAGTGGCTCACCACGTTGACGCTCGTGCGGACCGGATCGATGAGCGCGTCGATCCCGAGCAGCACGGCCAAGCCTTCCATCGGCAGGCCGTGACCCTCGAATACGGCCGCCAGGATCACGAAGTTCGCCCGCGGCACGCCCGCCACTCCCTTGCTGGTGAGCTTCAGCGTCAGCAGGATGACGACCTGCTGCTCGAACGACAGATGGATGTCCGCCGCCTGGGCGATGAACAGGGTGGCCATTCCCAAGTGGATGGTGCTGCCGTTCAGGTTGAGGCTGAGACTCAACGGAGCGACCACGCCGAGGATGCGCCGCGGCACTCCGAAGCGCTGCATGTTTTCCAGGGTCTGCGGCAGCGCGGCCGCGCTTGAGGTCGTCGCGAAGCCGATCAGGAACGGCTCCCGGGCGAAGTGCGCGAACCTTCCTAGCGGGACCCCGCAGAGAATCAAAGCGCCGACCAGCCCCAGCCCCAGGAACAGACCCTGGGCGACCCACGCGGCGGCCGTGAACGCGGCCAGCTCTTCCAGAGCGCCGGCGCCGCCTCCCGCCACTGTGTTCGCCGCGGCTGCGAGCACAGCGAAAGGCGCCAAGTACATGACGTAGTCGGTGTAACGGAAGGCAACTTCCGCGAGCGAGTCGGCGAATTCCACCACGGGCCGCGCTTTCTTGCCGACAGAGAGGCACGCGATTCCGAACAGGAAGCAGAAGACGACAATCTGCAAGACGTCGCCCCGGGCCAACGCATCGAAGATGCTGGTCGGGATGGCGGACTCCAGTGTTGCGGCCAAGCCCGCCGGCTCTCGAAGCTCCGGCGAGGCCGCTGCTCCCAGAGCCAGACCGTGGCCCGGGCTCACCGCCAGGACCGTGAACCAACCCAGCAGTAGCGCGACCGTCGTCGCCGCCTCGAAGCAGACCGCGGACTTCCAGCCCAGGCGGCCCAGCGCACCGAGGGTTCCGGCTCCGGCGATGGCCCGGATCAGGACTCCGACCAACACTGGCGCAATGATCGACCGGATCAGACGCAGAAACAGCGTGCTCAAGAACTCGATCCGTTCCACCCACTGCGGAGCCAGCAGACCGAGCGAGACGCCGGCCGCCATCGAAACGAGCATCCAGGAAGCGAGGGACAGCTTGGGAAGACGCAGCACGGCCGGATCGCGACGCGCCTCAGAATATCAGCAGGCAGCGATGAGGATCGGGGACGCGGGCTGGCGTGCACCCGATTGCCCGGAATCCCGTGGAAGGTTCCAAGCCCGCCGAGCCGCTATTCGGGCCGCTGGTCGTCCGCGGACGGCCCGTACATTCCGGGGATCGGGACGTCGTTTAGCCGGAGATAGACGCTGAGTTGGGCGCGGTGGTGAATGATGTGGTTCAGCACCATACTTTTCAGGACCTGGATACGGGGCATTGCGAAGAGTGGCTCGCCGCGTGCCAGCAAAGTCCAGGTCGCCTGCATGTCGGCGTCGCTGGTTGCCGCAATGGCTTCCTTGGCTTCCGCCACATTGCGGTCGAAGAACGCCAGTGTCTCCGCGCAGCTTGGGGCTTCGAACGGCTCGAACGCGCGGCCGTGTTCCGGACGGATGTCGAGTTCCGTGAGCTGCACCGTGTTGGCGCCCCAGGCCGCCATCTCACTGATGTGTCCGGCTAAGCGGCGAAGCGTCATGGACTTCGGGTGGGGCTGAAAGTCCAGGATCTCGTCCCGGACGCACTCCAGCATCCGTCGGGTGTTGCGCATCTCGGCGTCGAATTCGGCCAGAAAGACCTGTGCGATCGTCATTGGGAGCATTATAGGGTCGTGCGTCTGGACCTGCCGGGGCGGTTCTATTTGGTGGAAGGGGTTCGACGCCCATCCCGCATCCGCCGTTGACGGCAGACCTCGAACAGGGCAATGCCCGCCGCGACGGATACGTTGAGCGATGAGACGCCGCCCGCCAGCGGAATCCGCACGAAGTGATCGCAGCGCTCCGCGACCTTCGCGCGCAAGCCTCGGCTCTCGCCGCCCAGGACCAGCGCACAGCGCTCCGCGTACTCGACCGTGTCGTAATCGGTGTCGGCCGCCGCGTCGTACCCGTAGAGCCAGAAGCCCGCCGCTTTCAGCTGTTCCAGGGCCCGGCTGAGGTTTTTGACCCGCGCCACAGGAAGCGATTCCAGGGCTCCCGCCGCCGCCTTCGACGCCGCTTCACTGAGACTGGCGGAGCGTCTCTCGGGAATCACCACCGCCGCAGCGCCGGCTCCTTCGGCGGTGCGCACGACCGCACCGAGGTTGTGCGGATCCTGGACCGAATCGAGGACGATGAGCGTGCACTCGTCGCTGGCTTGGTCCAGGATGTTGTCGAGGGGCTGGTACGGACCCACCGCCGAGACGGCGACGATGTTCTGGTGGGACTGCGATCCGGCCAGTCGCTGCAGGGCGGCCCGCGGCTCGAAGCGGATGGGGATGCCAAGATCCCGGCACTGCGCGAGCAGGGGTTCCAAGCGACTGCTCCGGGCGCCTTGCGCCACCACGACGCGGTCGATGCCGCCGCCTAGTTCCCGAGCAGAGCGCAGCGCGGCGGCGACAGCATGGATGCCGATCAAGCGACGCATGCCCCTGCGCCTATAATAAGGTTCTTTCTTCGCGCCTTTCCCCTCCTTGGAACGGCATGCTGCGTTTCGTCACAGCCGGCGAGTCTCATGGCGAGACGCTCGTCGCCATCCTTTCCGGCATGCCTGCCGGAGTCCCCGTCGATCTTGAGCGGATCAACCGCGATTTGTGGCGCCGCCAGCAGGGCTACGGCCGTGGCGGGCGGATGAAGATCGAAAGCGACAAGGCGCATGTCGTATCGGGCGTTCGGCACGGCAAGACGATCGGCTCGCCGATCGCCGTGCTGCTCCGGAACCGCGACTGGAAGAACTGGACGGATACGCTGCCGGTCGAGGATTTTGAGGGGTCCGAGACGCATGCCAGGCCCGTTTATCGGCCCAGGCCCGGGCACGCGGATCTGGCCGGATGCATCAAGTACGACTACCCCGAAGCGCGCTACATTCTGGAGCGCGCCAGCGCCCGGGAGACCGCCGCCCGCGTGGCGGCCGGCGGCTTCGCCAAGCTTTTGCTCGGCGAGTTCGGGATCGAGATCCTGAGCCATGTCGTCGGGCTTGGCGGCGTCCAGCTGGACCGAGACGCGTCCTGGGAGGAACTCAAGGAGTTGGCCTCGAAGGACGAGATCCTGTTGAACTGCGTGGATCCTGCGACCGAGAAGCGCATGAAGGAGGCAGTCGACGAAGCCTTCCGTACCGGTGATACGTGCGGCGGCGTCTTCGAAGTCGTGGTCCGCGGTGCTCCTCCCGGGCTTGGATCCCATACCAGCTGGGACTCGAAGCTGGACGGCAGGCTGGCGCAGGCTATCGTCTCGATGCAGGCGGTGAAGGGAGTCGAGGTGGGATCTGCGTCCCTGGCCGCGTCCTCGCCTGGCTCGAAGGTGCAGGACACCATCCATTACGACAAGAGCGCCCGGGCGTTCTATCGGGGGTCGAACTACGCGGGAGGCCTGGAGGGCGGCATCACGAACGGCCAGGACATCGTCGCGCGCGGCTATCTGAAGCCCATCTCGACGCTACGGCGGCCGCTGGAATCGGTCGACCTGTTGACGCGGGAACCGGCCAGCGCGGCGTACGAGCGGTCCGACGTCGCGGTCGTTCCCGCTGCCGGAGTGATCGGGGAGGCCATGGTGGCTTTGACCGTCGCCGGGGCGTTCCTGGAGAAGTTCGGCGGCGATTCGCTCGAGGAGACCCGGCGCAACCACGATGCGTACCAGCGGCAAGTGCGCTCCTATTAGGGTGGTGCGCGAAGCGACGAGCAGCGGGAGCGAAAGGGGGCACCGACGACTCGCATGGACGACCGCGCTCGCTTGAAGGAGATCTTGCGCAAGCATTCGATCCTGCGCGGCGAATTCATCCTGGCCTCCGGTAGAACAAGCAACATCTATGTCGACTGCCGGCTCACGACGCTGCGCGCGGAAGCGATGCCCATTCTCGGGCGCCTGATGCTAGCGCAGTTTCAGGCGCAGGGATGGCGGCCGCAAGCCGTGGGCGGGATGACGATGGGGGCCGATCCGGTGGCCTTCGCAGCGGCCCGCGAGTCCCTCGAAGCCGACATTCCCCTGCAGTCCTTCGTGGTGCGCAAGGAAGGGAAACAACACGGCCGCAAGCGGTACGTCGAGGGATTGGCGCGCACGCAGGGCGTGCGCTGCGTGGTGGTCGACGACGTTTGCACAACGGGCGGATCGACGGTGCAAGCCATCCTGCGGGCCCGTGAGGCGGGCATGGAAGTTCTGGGCGCCTGCTGCATGGTTGACCGCGAGCAGGGAGCCCGTGACGCGATGGCGGAGCTGGATTGCGGATTCGCGGCGCTCTACACCATGCGAGAGCTGCTCGCGGAGTGAGGGGCCGAGGTTGGGCCGGATCAGCCGTGGGCCCACGGCCGGCAGCGAAGTCCTGTTGCGCTCAAGCGTTTGGCGGTTCCATCTCTCGCATTGCGGCGGAAGCGCAAGAGACTCGTGCTGTTATGATGATCCACGAGGAGCGAGCGCCAGCCGAGCAGTGCGCGCGGCACGCCGGGCAGCGCATTCGAAGCGCATGTTCGAACGCTATACCGAGAAGGCCCGGAGGGTCATCTTCTTCGCGCGCTACGAGGCGAGCCAGTTCGGCAGCCCGTACATTGAGACGGAACACCTCCTGTTGGGGCTAATCCGCGAGGATAAGGCGCTGGCGAACCGGTTCCTCCGCTCGCACGCCGCGGTCGACTCGATCCGCAAGCAGATCGAAGCGCATACGACGATCCGGGAAAAGGTGTCGACATCCGTGGACCTGCCGCTCAGCCACGAGTGCAAGCGGGTGCTGGCCTACGCCGCGGAAGAGGCCGAGCGGCTCTCCCACAAGCACATCGGCACGGAGCACCTGCTGCTCGGCCTGCTGCGGGAGGAGAAGTGCTTCGCGGCCGAGATCCTCCACGAAAGGGGCTTGCGGCTGTCGACGATCCGGGAAGAGCTCGCCCGCGTCCAGTCCGAGAAGCTGCTTTCGAGCCGGCCCAAGGAGAGTTCGATGCTGGCCGAGTTCAGCCGCGACCTCACAGTGGAAGCGGCCGAGGGCAAGCTGGACCCTCTGATAGGCCGCGAGAGCGAACTCGAGCGGGTTGTGCAGATCCTCTGCCGGCGGACCAAGAACAACCCCGTGCTGATCGGCGAGCCGGGCGTGGGCAAGACGGCCATTGTGGAAGGGCTGGCGCAGCGCATCGCAAGCGGCGACGTGCTGCCGTTCCTGTCCGAGAAACGCATCCTGTCGCTCGATCTCTCGCTGATCGTTGCCGGGACCAAGTACCGCGGGCAGTTCGAAGAACGCCTCAAGACGATCATGAAGGAGTTGATGGAGAACCGAAACTCCATCATCTTCATCGACGAGTTGCACACCCTGGTGGGCGCCGGGTCCGCCGAGGGATCGCTCGACGCCGCGAACATTCTCAAGCCCGCCCTCTCGCGGGGCGAGATTCAGTGTATCGGGGCGACGACGCCCAATGAGTTCCGCAAGTCGATCGAGAAGGACCGCTCCTTGGAGCGGCGCTTCCAGGCCGTGAAGGTCAGCCCGCCGACCGAGTCGGAGGCCGTCCAGGTGCTGCTGGGGCTCAAGGAGCGCTACGAAAAGTTCCACGCGGTCGTCTACACCGACGATGCGGTCGAATCGGCGGTGTACGGTTCGATTCGCTACATCCCGGACCGCTTCCTCCCCGACAAGGCGATCGACCTGCTCGACGAAGCGGGCGCGCGCGTCAAGCTGCAGCAGACCAAGATGTCGGAGGAGAGCGCCGAGATCCACAAGCGCATCAAGTTCATCGTCCAGCGCATGGAGAATGCGATCGCCAACCACGAGTTCGAGAAGGCGCGTTTCTACTCCGACGAAGAGCGCAAGGAGCGGGAGAACCTGCGGCGGCTGCAGCAGAAGCAGGAACTTGACAAGGCCGTCACGGCGACGGTTGGCAAAGACGACATCGAGGAAGTGGTGGCCCGCTGGACGGGCGTGCCGATGACCTCGATCAAAGAAGAGGAGATGGACAAGCTCCTGCGCATCGAGGAGGAACTCCACAAGCGCATCGTGAGCCAGGACAGGGCCATCTCCGCTTTGGCGCGCGCCATACGCCGATCCCGCGCCGGCCTCAAGCCCGTGAACCGGCCGGCGGGATCGTTCCTTTTTCTCGGTCCGACGGGCGTCGGCAAGACCGAGGTCGCACGCGCCCTCGCCGGGTGCCTATTCGGTAGCGAGAAATCCTTGATCCGCTTCGATATGTCGGAGTTCATGGAGAAGCACTCGGTGTCGAAGCTGATCGGCTCGCCGCCGGGTTACGTCGGCTACGAGGAGGGCGGCCAGCTGACCGAGCGGGTCAAGCGCGCGCCCTACTCGATCATCCTGCTCGACGAGATCGAGAAGGCCCACCCCGACCTGTTTAGCATCCTGCTGCAGGTCTTCGAAGATGGCCAGTTGACGGACGGATTGGGCAACACGGTCGACTTCAAGAACACGATCGTCGTGATGACCTCGAACATCGGTGCGCGCTACCTGCAGACGAAGACGCCGATGGGCTTCCAGGGCAGTTCAAAGGACTACTCGCAGACGAAGGCCGAGCAGGAGGTGCTCAACGAGGTCAAGCGCACGTTCAATCCGGAATTCCTCAACCGGCTCGACGAGACAATCATCTTCCGTTCCCTCACCGACGAGGACTTGCGCGCGATCGTGCAGATGCTGGTCGCCCAGATCAACGAGAACCTGCTCAGCAAGGGGCTTCAGATCCGGCTCAGTGGGGAAATCGCGCAGTACATCCTCGATGAAACGCTCGGAGACCGGAGCTACGGAGCGCGTCCGCTGCGGCGCGCCTTGCAGCGGTGCGTCGAGGATCCGCTGTCGGAAGCCCTCATCCAGAACCAGCTCCCCCGGCCCGCCGAGATCGAGATCTACCGCGGTCCGGACGGCATGTATTACCGCCGTCTAGACATTCCTGAAGGTGACGTGGAGATGGAGGAGGACGAAGGCGCCGTGGCGGTCGCCGCCGGGACCTTGCTCTACTCCTTCTAGGTGTCTGTCGACCCCGAAAGATCGGGAAGTCGCGCAGCTTGGAGTCCGAGACTGCATCGCCCGGACGAGGGCTGATGCCCTTGAGAACCAACAACAGGCCGGCGACGCCGATATCTCGTCCAATGCTGCCCCGGGTGCGCCTGCGGATGCGTCTCCCACGCATGCGACTTACGGGGCTTCAGCGCCCACCGGCATCGGCGGCTCGCCCGCGACGACATCCCGGGCGCGAAGTCGGGTCCGGCGCTACGAAACCGATCGTCTGGCCGGCGATCCGCTCCGCGAACCCGGGCTTGACGGCTGTTGCGTTGTCGACCTGCTACCTGCCGCTCGACGCGGTCGAGCCGTATCTGGCCGCGTGTAATCGTCGGAATTCGGCCGGCAGGATAGAACAAGGAATCTATCCTTGCTAGAATAAGGAAATGGCGAAAGTCACAAGCAAACTGCAAGTTACGATCCCAAAAAGGCTCGCTGAGCAGTATGGCATTCGGCCAGGAGATGCGATCTTGTTTCAGGAGGCTGGAGACGTCATTCGCGTGTTGCCTTCCAACGCGTGCGCGCCGACTGCGCCAGACCGGGCGCAACGCCTAGCGTTGTTCGATGCTGGAACGCAGAGGCAGCGTGTCCGCGAGGCGCAAACCAAACGGAATCCAGCACGGACACGTGGATGGACTCGCGAGGAGCTGTACAGACGTGGCAGTGCTGATTGACACCAACATATTCGTTTATCGGTTCGACCCCCGCTTTCCAAAAAAACAGGAAATCGCCACCAACGTGCTCCGCTCGGCGATCGAGTCGGGGGACGCCCGCATCCCGCATCAAGTGATCGTCGAGTTCGTGGCCGCGACGACACGGGCTGGCGCCGACGCCCGCCTGCTCGATTTCGGGAATGCGCTCCGCGAGGCCGAGGACATCATGGCTCAATTCCCGATCCTCTACCCCAACGAGGCTGTGGTGCGAACAGCATTGCGCGGCGCGGTCGGGTATGGAATGTCGTGGTTCGACGCCCATCTGTGGGCGTATGCCGAAGTCTACGGCCTCGCCGAGATCGTGTCGGAGGACTTTCAGCATGGGCGTCTGTACGGAAGCGTCATGGTGCGGGATCCCTTCATGTTTTCGGCATGACAGGCAAGGCCCCTCCGCACGAATCGCAGGGAATACGCCTCCGACGAAATGGCGGGGACGTGCGCCGCCAACCGATTCAGCTCCTGAACACCGCGTTCCGCGCGGTGGAACCGGTTGCATCCGTGCCGGCATGGTCCAGGGCGAACCGTGAGCTCTACTCGATAGGAGAGGGTTCCTGGACCTTGTGGTACTGGTTCACCGCGAGCCCTTCGACTTTCTGCGTGAGACCGTTTGGCCACACGATCTCGACCGTTAGCCTGTCTGTTGAGACGCGTTGTCCCAGTCCGATTCAGACTCGATGGTCGTGGGACGCAAGGAAACTCGCGCCGCCCTTGACCCAGCGCACGATCGTTCCTTCGCGATCCGGTTGCAGCGTAACCTTCGCGCCGATTGCATTTCGACAGTAACGCTGTGAGCATGCCCCTCCTCCGATGATCGTCGAGGACGGCTTGGCTCCGAGAGCTGGAACGCGTTCTTTGCGACTGCCAGTGTAGGGCATGGCATCGCCGAGCCGCACCGGCAGAGCGCGGAGCCTAGCTCCGGCGTTGCGAACTGGGGAGCCGCGCTTCGGCCTACATGCGGCGGAAGGCGCTCTTCAGAGCCGGATAGAAGTCGCGGAACAACGCGTAGGAGTGTCTGTATGCTGCGGCCAAGCTCTCGTCCGGGTCGACACGGTCCCGCTCGCGGATCACGCTGCGGCACGCTTCGATCACGGAGCCGTACTCCCCCGTCCCCACCATCGCAAGCAAAGCCGCGCCGTAGGCGGAGCCTTCCTGGGTCTGCAGGGTTGCGATCGGCCGGCGGAAGACGCCGGCCAGGATGTCACGCCACAGGGCGGACCGGGCTCCCCCGCCCGAGGCCCGCACCGCCTGGACTTCGGCGCCGACCGATTCGACGATCCCCAGGCAGTCGTTCAAGCTATACGCCACCCCCTCGAGAATCGCGCGCACGAGATGCGCGCGCGTGTGCATCGCGGTCATGCCGATCCAGCCCCCGCGAGCGTAGGCGTCGAGATGCGGCGTTCGCTCGCCCATCAAGTAGGGCAGCCAGTACAGGCCCTCACTGCCCGGAGGCGCTCCGGCTGCCTCCTCGGTCAGCAGTTCGTAGGCCTCGACGCCGCGACTCGAAGCTGTCTCCGCGAGGTCGGAAGCGAGCTGGTTGCGGAACCACTGGAGGCTCAATCCGGCCCCTTGCGTGACTCCCATCACGTGCCACTTGCCGGGGACCGCGTGGCAGAACGTATGCACGCGTCCGGCGGGATCGTAGCCGGCCTCGTCGAGGTGCGAGAACACAACGCCGGACGTCCCGATGGTGCAGGACACGAGGCCAGACTCGACGATCCCATTCCCCACGGCGCTGGCGGCTTGGTCGCCTGCCCCTCCGACCACCGGCGTGCCGTCGGCCAGACCGGTTTGCCGCGCGGCGGACCCTCTGATCGTCCCGGTCACGGTCGGGGATTCCACCACGTCCGGAAGGATGGACGCATCAATGCCGAGCCTCTCGATCAAGGGCTTCGCCCAGCGTCGCCCCACAACGTCGAACAGCGCGGTTCCAGAGGCGTCGGAAACCTCGCTGGCGAAGTCGCCGGTCAGCCGGAAACGAATGTAGTCCTTGGGAAGCAGCATGCGCCGAACCCGTTCGTAGCTGGCCGGGTCGTGATCCCGCACCCACAGCAGCTTCGGAGCCGTGAATCCCGTCAGCACCGGGTTGGCTGTCTGGGCGAGCACCATCTCCTCCCCGGCCGTCGCGTTGATCCAGTCGACCTGTTCCTGGCTGCGCTGGTCGCACCAGATCAGCGCGGGCCGGATGACTTCGTTGTCCAGGTCGAGCAGCGTGAGCCCGTGCATCTGTCCGGAAAGGCCGATGCCGGCGACATCATGGCCGCTTGCCGAGGCCTTGGCCAGGACCTCGCGGACCGCCTGCGCCGCCGCGTCCCACCAGTTCTCGGGCCGCTGCTCGGCCCACAGCGGGCGGCGCATGAAAATGTCTTCGTGCGGAGCGGTGACTCCGCAGGCGACGCTGCCGTCGGCTCGCACGAGCAATGCCCTGGAGCCGCCCGTGCCGATATCGAGACCGAGCCAGTACTTCATGGTGTCCTCCGGATTCCTTCTTTCGGCTGCCTGGATTCCGGCAGCGCGGCGAGTTGGTCGATCTCCCGCCTGACCTGCTCCGTTAGGGCCTTCGCTCCGACGCCATCGGAGCCATTCGTCGGTATGGGTGTTCCGATACGCAGCTCTGCGACCCCAGGCCGCAGATGCAACGATCCCGGCGGAAGAATGCTGCGCGTGCCCACCAGGGCCATCGGCACGATCGGTGCGCCGGACTGGATGGCGATGTGGGCCGCTCCCGTCTTGAAGGGGCGCATGGATTCGCCCCGCCGCCGGCCTCCCTCCGGAAAGAGCAGGATCGAGCGGCCAGCCCGAACCTTGTCGGCGGCATACGCGATATTGCGCGCCGCGATCCGCCGATTGGTGCGGTTCACCGGAAGGTGCCCGGCCCGATTCAGGTGCCAGCCGATGAATGGAATCTTCCACAGGCCGTCGCGCGCCAGGATGCGAAAGGGCTGCGGCATCAGGCCGAACATCAGCGGCGTGTCGATCAGACTGAAGTGGTTGGAAGCAAAGACATAAGCTTGGCCGGCTTCCAGGTTCGCGCCGCCGGAAAGGCGCAACTCGACCTGGAACACGCCCATGAGCATGCGGCCCCACGTCCTGGCGATCCTGTGCTGGAGTTCGCCCGTGCTATCGAACAGCGACGACAACAGCGAGAGGAGACCCATAACGCTCGTGATCACGACCAGCATGGGGATCATCCAGCAGGCCGAACGGATGCAACTGAGCGTTTCGCGGATCCAGCGCAACAGTCGATTCTATCCGAGCAGCTCACGCGCTTCCCCGACCAGGAAGAGCGAGCCGGCCACGACGATCCACTCGCGCTCGTCCGCGCCCGCGATGGCGCGGCGCAGGGCTTCCCCGATGTCGGGCGCGGTTTCAATGACGCGATGATGGTGGCCGACGGCTTGTAGCAGAGCCTGTGGGCTCGCGGCGCGCGGGACCTTCGACCGCGTCAGGATGACGCGGTCCGCGGTGGGGAACATCCAGCCTGCGATCTCGTCGACAGCCTTGTCGCGGGAGGATCCGTAGATCAGCGTGATCTTGCGGCCCTGCGCCTCTTGGCGTAGAAACTGCGCCAGTGCGCGGGCTCCATGCGGATTGTGGGCGGCATCCAGCAGGATGCGTGGATCCCGGGCCACGAACTCGAGGCGGCCGGGCCAGCGGGTCTGCCGCAAGCCGGCCGCGATGCGATCCCCGGAGACCTCCAGAGTGTCCAGGGCCGCGATAGCGGTCAGGGCGTTCTCGACCTGGTGTTCGCCTGCGAGAGCGAGCTGAACCGGAATGGATCTGTTGCCGCCGATGGCTTCGAACCGCCAGCAACCGCCGGTGCTGGAGGCTCCCCGGATCCTCCAGTCGCTCTCCAGGTCGACAGTCTCGGCTCCGGCGTCGTCGCAGCATCGCAACAGGACTGCGCGGGCTTCGGACGCCTGCATGCCGAGCACGGCGCGGCAACCTCGTTTGACAATGGCGCCCTTCTCCCCCGCGATCTGTGCCAAGCTTCGGCCGAGGTATCTCTCGTGATCGCGCTCGATGCGCGTGAGCACCGCGATCTGCGGGCGAACGACATTGCTGGCATCGAGCCTTCCGCCGAGACCGGTTTCGACGATCCGGTAGTCGGCGCCGTGCAGGCGGAAGAGCACCAAGGCGGCCGCCGTGACGGACTCGAAGAAGGTAGGGTGCGCGCCGCGGCCGTCGCTCGCCACGATTCGCTCGTTGGCACACCGAACCGGGTCGATGGCTGTTGCGAGAACCTCGTCGGCCGCCGGGCGGCCGTCCAGCAGAAAACGCTCGTTGATGCGGCATAAGTGGGGCGAGGTGTACAAGCCTGTCGTGCAGCCCGCCGCGCGCAGGCCGCTCTCGATCATGGCGGCGGTGGAACCCTTGCCGTTCGTCCCGGCGATGTGGATCACGCCTGGGTCCCGCTCCGGGTGCCCAAGTTCGTCCATCAGCCGCTCCATGCGATGGAGGCCGAAGCTGTCCTTGCGGATCGAACCCAGAAGAGAGAACAGGTAGCGGATGGATGGGTTGGAGGACTCCATCCGCGCCTAGAGCCTGGGGCAGCCGAAGAATTCCAGGGCGTGCCCGATGTACTGCTTCATCTCCGGGCGCGGCACCACGGCATCGAGCATGCCGTGCTGCAGGAGGAATTCGGCGCGCTGGAACCCCTTGGGCAGCTTCTGGCGGATCGTCTGTTCGATCACGCGGGGCCCGGCGAATCCGATCAGGGCGCCCGGTTCGGCGATATTCAAGTCACCCAGCATGGCGAAACTGGCGGTCACGCCTCCGGTTGTCGGGTCCGTCAGCACGCTGATGTAGGGAACCTTGGCGCGGGCCAGCTTCTTCAGGGCTGCCGAGACCTTGGCCATTTGGACCAGGCTCACCATGCCCTCCATCATGCGCGCCCCACCTGAAGCTGAGACGATCACCAGCGGCGCGCGGTCTTGCGCGGCTAGTTCCGCCGCGCGGGTGAGCTTCTCTCCCACCACCGCACCCATGCTGCCGCCAATGAAGCGGTACTCCATGGCGCAGAGTACGACTGGATAGCCTTGCAGTGTGCCGCGGGCACAGATCACCGCGTCATGAAGCCCAGTCTTCCGCGTGGCGTCCTCCAGGCGGTCCTCGTAGGATCTGCGGTC
Source organism: Bryobacterales bacterium (assembly GCA_965218615.1). Classification (GTDB taxonomy): domain Bacteria; phylum Acidobacteriota; class Terriglobia; order Bryobacterales; family UBA6623; genus VXMF01. Next base: position 888,607 of record CBDCLH010000008.1, on the reverse strand, counting down.
GGTGAACTGCAGGGCGTTGGTGGAACGAAGGTTCCAGCCAAACTCTTCCCAGTCCTCGCTGTCAAACAACATCGCGAGCCGTTCCCGGGCTGTGATCTTGAAGTGGAAGCCGCACTTCCCGCAGACCATCCCCTGCGCCTCCAGATCTTTCTTCCAGATGGGCGCGGAGCAAGAATCGCACTTGATCCAAAGTCCCTCGGTGCGGACTCTCTTGGGTTCGTCTTCCCGGCGGAACCAGGGCATCGTGGGGCCACGCCCCGAGCGCGGAGCGCCTAAGATGATTCGATCATAGCCGTTCCGAAGGCTCTCACTCAATCCTCGCTCAAGTCGCACCGGACACCTCTCTCCCCTACCGAACCGTCGCTGTTTCACCAGGAGGGAGTCTTCCAGGGGAATCATCCACAAGCCGAAAGCGCTGCCAGCCGTCCCCAATGCATGGTCTTGGCCCAATTCGTGGTGCCCGTGGATGCGCCGCGCTCGCTCGATTTCCGTGCTTCGCTGCCGTTACTCCTGCTCAACTCGGTTCGGAATCGTAGGGTGTATTCTGAGTTCGTTCGCCGCGACTTGCTTGCGGGTGCAGCACCCGATGGGTCGGAGCGGAGCCATCCATGGCCGGAACGGTCAATCTCTCGACAGTCGCTCTGGCGCTGGTAGTCTTCTCTGCCAGTGCGCGGGCAGATACGCCTCAAACGCAGGCCCCCGTGGTCCTTTCCAAGGGGCTCCGCGGCAGAATCGAGGACGCGAGGCTCCGGCCCGCCAAGCTAGTTTTCACGAATGCGGCCGTGACCGTCGAAGTGGAAGGCGGTACCCCGGAACGCTTCGAATACGCCCACCTCCGCATCCAACGAGCACGGCGCCATGTACGCTTGCCACTCTTTGACAAGACGTACTGGCTGATGACGTTGCCACTGATGCCCGTGTACTTCGCAACTGGCCCGTATTTCCTAGCGGGGTCGCTCGGGGCCTCCCATGCAGTCATCCTGCCTCGTTGGCTGTCGAGCGGGGGCACGGAACACTGGCTGAGTCTGCACTCCGACCAAGCGCATCGATGCTCGTACTTGGTTCTCCCTCGCAAGAAGAGGTTGCGGCTCGCGATTCTCGAGGAACTCGCAAGCCGGGGCAAGAAGGACCTGCGCGTCCGTCCTCCAGACGATGTCGCGCTTCGCGACCGGTCGCCCTACCCCACGGAAGGCGACCCGGCTCCCGATTTCACGTTGAGGGCGTTAGACGGCTCGCCTCGGAGTCTGTCCGAACTGAGAGGCAACGTCGTGCTCTTGAATTTCTGGGCGACGTGGTGCGGACCTTGTCGCGAGGAACTGCCCCAGCTCGAGCGCCTGCAGGAGCGGTTTCAAGAGGACGGCCTAGTCGTGCTCGGGGTAAGCGACGAGAACGCTGACAAGGCGCGGCGGTATCTTGACGAAAACGGGATCACCTACCCGACGTTGCACGACCCCAGCAGCAGCGTTTTCCGCGGTTACCGCGTGGGCGCCATTCCGACCAGCTTGATCATCGGACGGGACGGCCGGCTACGGAAGCGAATCGAGGGGTACGCTCGAGGGGGTACCCTCTTGAAGTCGGTCAAACCACACCTCTCCCAGCCAGCCCGCGGTTCCGACCCCTGATGCGTTCGTCTGAGGGCCGGCCGCCAGTCTCGACTGAGTTGCTATCCCGACAGTCCCTCGAAAAGGCTCTGCTGCGCTGAGGGAACCGCTCCGGCGGCAACGCCGGCAAGGTCGGTGCGGCAAGGGATCCGGCTGGAGAGGCCGTGCTTCCGGCGAATCCGGGCCACCTTTTCCTCCAGCCAGTCCCGGTAGCCTGGCGAGACGTACGCGCCGCGCCGGTAGTGCGCCTTGTAACGCTTGGCGAGCTGCGGAAACTGCGCCTCGAGGAACGGCATCATCCGCTCGCGGGCGGCAGGCTGCAGGAACAGCGGATGCGCTGTCCAGTAGGACGCGTCGGCGCCCTTCGCCGCCTCGGCGACCGCGCCGAGAATCTCATCGGAGTCGGTTAGCAACGGCAGCACCGGGGCGCTGAACACGCCCGCTTGCACCCCGCGCCAGCGGAACTGGCGAACGGCGTCGATGCGCTTGTCAGGGCGCGCGGCCCGGGGTTCGAGCAGTCGCGCCAGGGCCTCGTCCATGGTCGTGACCGTGAAGCTGACGTGCAGGTCGTTCCGGGCGGCGATAGTCCCCAGCAAGTCGATGTCGCGCAGAACGAGGTCGGACTTGGTTGTGATTCCGATCTGGTGTCCCGAGCGTTGGGAGAACACCTCCAGGATTCCCCGCGTGGTCTCGAACCTCCGCTCCGCCGGCTGGTAGGGATCCGTGCCGGTTCCGATGGCGATCGGGCCTTCGACGCCGTGCGCGAGTTCGCGTTCCAGCAGCTCCTTTGCTCGTTCCTTCGAGAAGATCAGGGAGTCGAAGCGGCTGGGATCTTCGATGCCGAGGTACTTGTGGGTGTACGCCGCGTAGCAGTAGTGGCAGCCGATCTCGCAGCCGCGGTACGGATTGACCGTCCAGCGGAAAGGCATGCGTGGGTTCGCGCAACGGTTCAAGATGCTCTTCGAGGGTAGGCTCCGGTACTCGACCCGGCGTTTCTTGCCAAGCGTTTTACCGCTGGCAGCCAAAGCCGCGATTCCGGACAGCACGGTGGCGGCCATGCCTTATTTTCGCTTTTTATTCGCCTCCGTGCAAGCTCGGCGGCTACAAATATCTGTGTATCTGTGGGGGTGGCGCCCTATTCGCTGACGGCCTCTTGGGTTTCGCTCTCGCGCCAAGCGCTGATCTTCAGGTGCCGGCACACCCAGCAGAGCCCGTCAGAGTCATCCGTGGCCCCGGGCTCGCGGCAGATGCGGCAGGGAAAGCGGCGAACCGGCTTGGGCTGGAAGACATGGTCCCGGGCAGTATCCAGCAGTTGGGCATCGACGATCGGACCTTCGTATGTCTCCGCTTTTCTCGTCCTGCGCATTGGACTCCCTTGTGTGCCAGTACTCCCACTATAAAGCCTTCGTCTTGTAGGCGTCCATCTCGTCGGCTCGGGTTCGCAGTGGCGGGCCGCGCGGAGGCGATGTGCCTAGACTCCGGCCCATCCTACGCTGATTCTCAATTGACTCCCTCGGCGCGCAGAAGTGCGATGCGCGCCCGCAGGCCTTCGCGTCGGGAGGTCGTCGGGGCCTGCACGCGCCGTTCCAGTTCTTGTTGTTCCTCGGGATGCATCTCGAGGAGCGAAACCGGTCATGCCATCGCGTTCTCTCCCGTGCCCGCCAGAGAAGGAAGGGCGCATCGCCCATGGCCTCTCCACTTCTTTGTCATTCACGGCACTGGCCGAACCGGCCGAACCGCCGTATACGGATCCGCAGATTCGGTGATGTGGGGGGCGGGTTCGCAAGGCTATCTCCGATTGATTCCGGCTCAGGCGGGTTGGGCGCGGCGCTGCTATTCCAATGGCAGGTTGCCTCCGTCGGTCTGCGGGCTTGGAGTCGTGAGGAGAGTGCTCCCGTCATAGGCAGGTAGGGCGACAAAGCACCCGTTAGCCGCCTCGTCATCGCATCTGGTGAAAAACCGATACACCCTACCCGTTCGCTTGTTGAATACGAACGTAATACCGAAGACCTCGCCACCATCGGAGCCGTACGAGAAGGACTGGCCGCCCGCGCCTCCGCCGTCGTAGCCAGCGACTCTTTGGCTGAACATCTCCCATTCGTATCCCAAGGGCGGCTCGGTTTCCGTCTGCGCGAGCAGTAAGCCCGCGACGGCGCCCAGGGCCACGATGATGGGTGTCTGCAACTTCATGATTGTTCTCCTCTCCACGTGTGTTCGTTCCGAACCCCGCAACTGAAGCGGGCCGGTGCAGGCGCTTCGCGCAATCGTCGATGCCCCGCCGACTCGCCAAGGCGGAGTACCTGCTTCCGGGCTTTGCGATAGTCCTTGTACTCGGGCGACGACGCGAGAAATCGGGGTTTGCGCCGAGGACCTGCGAACGCCATGCTAGCAGTCCGTCGGACGTGCGCCGCCACTAGGCCCGGAACTGGCTGGTATGCGGTGCGAAGGCGCCGCTACGCTCGGGCAGGAGGCGCGAATTCCCGACGCTCAACTTCAAGCTGGCCGCGTCCAGCGAGCCTTGTGTCGACTCTCAGCCAGAAGCCCGTCATGTGGCTTCACCCTCAAGCCGACCTTCGGTCGGCGATGATGGAGCCGATGCCGCACCGTCTTGTCGCCTGAAGGTCCAGATAAGTCCCTCGGATTTTCACGTGATCGGGATTCTGCAGACGCCACCAAGGAGGCAGGTACGCGATTTTGAAACATCGAGATCGCTCTTTCCGTGTGACTGCTCCCAGGCACACCCGAGACCTGAAGCGTAGATCTCTTTCGTCCATCATCAAGCAAGCCGGCTCGACCAGTGACGAGTTCGCGCGGTTGCTTGGATGCCGGTCGTTGGCGACAGCGCGTCGCGTTGGTTCCTCCAAGGCGAATCGAACGGACTGGAATGTGTGTTCAATTCGGACGACCTCTTCGACACGAGACGCCGCAGGCACCCAATGGAATGCGAGTTCCGTGAGCGCCGGATCGGACCGTTCAGCGCCTACAATGGTGCGGTGTCTCGAATCCTCGTCGCCGCCCTGACGGCATCGTTCTCGGTTGGGGGGAGCGCGCAAGTGCAAGAGTTCGCCATCCATGTCGAGGACTCCGCCCTCGCGGACCTCAAGTCTCGGCTGGAGCGCACGAGGCTGCCGGACCAGATCCCCGGCTCAGGCTGGGATTACGGCTCCGATCGGGGCTACATGGACGAACTTCTCGAGTACTGGCGTACAAAGTACGACTGGCGTAAGCACGAAGCCGAACTCAATAAGCTTCCGCACTTCAAGGCCGCGATCGACGGCATCAACATGCACTTCATCCACCTGCGGTCGAAGGAGCTCAGCGCGCTTCCGCTGGTGATCACGCACGGTTGGCCCGGATCGGTCTACGAGTTCATGGATGTGGTCGGTCCGCTGACCGACCCGGTCGCGCATGGCCGAAGTGCCGAGGACGCCTTTCACCTCGTGCTGCCGTCGATGCCTGGCTACGGATTCTCAGGCGCGTCTCGCGATCGCGGCATGAGCGTCGATCGCGTCGCCGGGGTCGTCGCCAAGTTGATGGAGCGGCTCGGCTACGACCGCTACGGGGCGCAGGGAGGCGACTGGGGCTCTGGCGTGGCGTCCTGGCTCGCCCGCGACCATTCCGAGCACCTCGTGGGCATTCACCTCAACATGGTGGGAGGCGGCGCTCCCGAAGGCATGGAGAATCCTGAGGAAGGAATCCCCGCATGGGAACTCAAGCGCCACAAGGAGAGGGCGGCGTGGTGGCGTGGCGAGAACGCCTACGGCAACATCCAGGGCTCCAAGCCCCTCACGCTGGCCTACGGGCTCAATGATTCTCCTGCCGGTCTCGCCGCCTGGATCGTGGAGAAGTTTCGCACCTGGAGCGACTGCGGCGGCGATGTCGAAAGCCGTTTTACCAAAGACCAGTTGCTGACCAACATCATGCTGTATTGGGTGACTGAGAGCATGCCATCGGCGGTGCGGCTCTATTACGAGTCAAGGCGTAGCGGTCGCCGAACTGGCCGCGTCGAGGCGCCGACCGCAGTCGCGGTCTTCCCGGGCGAGATCGTCTTTTCTCCCCGAAAATGGGTTGAGGCGCGCTACAACCTTGCTCAGTGGACCGAGATGCCCCGAGGCGGACATTTCGCCGCGATGGAAGAGCCGGAGCTATTCCTCAAGGACGTGACGAAGTTCTTCCGCACCCTGCGCTAGTCGGCCAACCCGGGCAAGGGGTGCGAGGCGGAAGTATGTCTCCGCTTCACTCGTCCTCGGAGCGACCCACATCGAGTTTCGCAAGCTTGGCCTGGATCTCAGCTTCCGGCATCCACCGGCCGCGCACCATCACTCCCGCGCGGCGTCCCATGTTCGACACGTCGTCCAACGGATTCGCTTCGAGCAGGATCAGGTCGGCGCGCCGGCCGACCGCGACTTGGCCGAACTCGTCGCTCCCGAAGTACTCGGCGACATTGCGCGTGCCCGAGAACAGAATCTCATAGGGCGTCATGCCCGCGGACGCCATGATCCGCATCTCGCGGTGGATGGAGAATCCCGGGACGTTAAAGATCTGCGGAGCGTCCGTGCCGAACACGATTCGGACTCCCCCGTCCTGGAGCTCTTTGAGCGCCTTCCTGCGGATCTCGATGACCCGTTTCCCAGCTTCCGCGTGCAACTGCTCCCGCCGCCGGGTCAGCGAGTCGGCCCAAGCGTTGACGGTGTCGCTCGGCAGATACCTGAGTTCGTCCAGTCCGGCCAGAGCCTCGACAGGCTGGTCGGCGTGGAACGTCTCCCACAACGCCATCGTGGGAACGACCGCGGCTCCGGCTTGCAGGGTGGCCTGCACCAGCTGCGGGATTTTGCTCTCGTCGGCGTACAGGCCCAGCTCCCGGAACCGGGTGGAGGGGTCGGCATTGCGGATCGGCGAGTCGTCGGCCTCGAGCGCCTCCAGATAATTGTCGAGGTGGTCGATGCTCGTCTGGCCCGCCTCGAGTGCGTGCAGCAGGCCGACTTCGTCGGGAACGTGCCCACCGAACGGGATGCCGGCTTGCTTCGCCTGATCCGCGATCGCGTCGTAGACATCGACCGACAGACCCTCCAGGATCTTGAGCAGGTCGAATCCCGCCGCCTTCTGTTCCAGTACTCGGTGGCGGGCTTCCTCGGCCGTCAACTCCGGCGTCCCCCGAAATGCGGGCCCCGCAGCATAGAGCGTGGGTCCCAGCCGCGTACCTGCGGCGATCTCCTGCCGCAGCGCCAGGTGGAATGGATCGCCGAGCATGCCGCGCACTGTCGTGACCCCGTTCGAGAGGAACAGGAAGAGGATGCGGTCGACCTCGCCGGCCTCAGTGCCGGGTCCGGGCAGGTGCCCGTGCATTTCGGCGAACCCCGGCATCAGGAACCGGCCCGTCCCGTCGACGACCCTCGCGCCGCTCGGCGGTCCGGACTGGCCGGAAGGCCCCACGTGCGCAATGCGGTCCCCCGCGATCACGACCGTCTGCCCCTCCAAGATCCGTTCCTCGTCCATCGGGATGACGGTGACATTCTCAAAGGCGACGGCGCCGTCCGGAGCGCTCTGGCACCCCAGTGACGCGACGATCGCCGCGCTGCAAAGTATTCGTCCCATGCTGTCTCCTCCTGGCGCGATGGCTGCCGCCCCGGCGGTGGCGTTGCGATTGTAGCGCCACCACGGCTCCCAGGGAACGCGCTGCGTCCGGGGGCTCAGTCTTCCGGCTCTTGGAAGTTCTCGACCATGTATTCGGAATAGAGCCCCTTGAGAAAACCGAGAAAGATCTCGTTGACCAGTTTCAGCCCCTTGCTCACGGCATACTCGAGATCACCGTCGAGGCTTTCGAGGAAGATCGAGATCGATCCCGCGCGGTTTCTGCGGCGCACCCGGAACCGTTCCGGATCGATGCCGCGGTGTGCGGGCAGGCCGCGACTCGTGTGCTGTTTCAGGTATTTCTGGAGATCCGCGTAGAGGGCGGAGTCCGCCGCTGCGTTCGGCAGCAGGTCTCGGAACTCGACGACGGCGCGCATCGGATCGAAGACGAGGCGCATGGGCCGTTCGTTAAGCCACACGAACGAGCAGTCCAGTATGCCGCGGGCCCGTTTCGCGGCGAAGGACCGGAAAACGCCCCGCTTGGCGCGCCTTCACGGCAGAGCCTCGACGGTCTCGGCCGGGTTGCTCGGCGCCGGCATCAGTGATAGTAGGACATGCAGCCGGGCTCGACCTTCTGCAAGTGTCCCGGGGGATAGTCGCGCGCTCTCCCGAACTCCTTGATCGCCTGGCAATTGAGGACGGTCGAGACGCCCTCTGCGGCCGCGATCTCGTAGCTGCGCGCGAGGGCGGGCGCGAAGTCCTCGGCTCGGGTGACGTATTCGCCGCTGGCGCCGAGCGCCTCGCCGACCTTCTCGTAGCGGAGGTTCTCGTGGAAGAGGTACATGTGTTGTGCGAGCGCCGTCTCGCCGCGCCCCCCGCTCGCGCCATTCCTCCAGACACCCCAGGCGTTGTTGTTGTAGACGATCACGACGGCTGGGATCCGGTACTTGCTCAGCGTCTCGAGTTCCATGCCCGAGTAAGCGAAGCCGGCATCGCCTGTGATCGCCACCACGGGCGCGCCCTTGTAGGCCGCCTGGGGGCCGGCGCCCTGCTGGACGGCCGCTTCCACGCCGACCGTGTACCCCACATCCGGCCCGATGACCCCCTATTGGTACGCCCCGCTGCAGATCTAGGCGGGGCGGTAGGCCCGAAGGCGCCGGCGGGTATAGCGCGCGATCCCGTAGCCCCCCGAAACCACAGTCGTCTGCTCCTTGGGCAGATTGCCGTTGTACAGCAGGTCGCCGAGGTCCTTGGCGATCACGGCGGGGTGCACGCAACCTGCTTGCGCGCTGTGTTGCAGGCCCAGTCGATAGTGCTCATCGTTCTCCGCCTCGAACGTGGCGCGCGCGGCCGCCAATTCGTCGCGCCAAGCCGGACGCTGCTTGGGAGGCAGCGCCTCCAAGGCGGCATTTTCGCAGCTGACGATACCGAGGTCGATCGGGAGATTGCGCCCGATATCGGAAGCGTCCGGATCGATTCGGATGTAGGTGGCGTCGGGATCGAAGGAATACTCGCCGATGTTCGGCATGCCGTACTGCCCGACCAGGACAACCAAGTCGGCGCTCAGTAGGGCGTCCGGAGCCGTGTTCGCGGAGAGCGGATGCTCGTCCCCGAAATGCCCGCGGCTGGGGCCGGATTCCACGACAGCCAAATCCGCCTTCTCGGCCACCGCCTGCAGCGCGTCCCAGGCATGGCTGTAGAAGACTCCGGTGCTGGCGACGAGGATCGGGCGCTCCGCCCTCCGCATCATCGCGGTGGCTTTCGCGATGTCCTTCGGGGAGGGATCCGGCTTGGAGTCGGTGTGGTACTTCGACTTGTCATAGAAGTAGCGTAAGTCCTCGGAGCTGTCGAACTTCTGGCGCGCCACCTCGCCGGGGAAGTCCAGGTGCACCGGGCGCGGGACGCCGGTCTTGAGTTGCCGGAAGGCGTAGCCTGCGTACTCATGCACCCGCTCCGGGCTGATCAGCCGCTTGCAGTACTTTTTCATGCCCTCGGTCGTGGGCTGCTGGTAGACACGCTGGATGGCGTGCTCGGTGTCGTCGAGCGCGATCGTCATATTGCTTGCCAGAATCAGCACCGGCGAGCGGGCCGCGTTTGCCGAGGCGATATTCATGATCATGTTCGTGAAACCCGGGCCCTCGGTGCCGGAGGCGGCCACAATCTTGCGGATGACATGCGCAAAGCCGTCGGCCGCGGCGCACATCATGCCTTCCGTCCGGCCGCCGTAGCACGGGATGCCTTCCGACGCGATCGCATTGATCACGACATAGTTGCCCGAGGCGCAAAAGAGGGCAGCGAGCCCCTCGGCCTTGCACGCCTTGGCAAAGACCTGGGCGCCCGTCATGGGAAAATCGGCGGGCTTCGGCGCCTCGGACAGGGTTGCCGGAATCTCGCCCGGAATTTCGATGTTCGTGTCGCGCCCCACAGACGACGACGCGTCCGCCCGCGCGCCGGCCGCCACCGCGGCGGCCACCGCACCCCTGGCAACAAACTTCCGACGCGACACGGAGGGTCCCCGATCGATCGGTTTCTTCGCCATGGTTGGCCTCCCTTGGATTCCTTGTCGCAGTTGCCTACGGCTCGTCTGGCTTGTCCGCGGGGCGGTCCTCATGAGGGCCGATGCTGCGCACGTAGAGCACGAGTTGCCAGATCCGCTCGTCAGTGAGCTGCCTGCCGAACGGCGGCATCTCGTGTCCTGCCCCGTCCCGGATCGAGACGAAGACCTCGCCGTCGGTGGAGCCGTATCACCAATCGCCGGGAACCCGTAGGCTCGGGGCGGCGAAGTCTGGATTCGTCCGCACGCGTCCGTCCAAGCCGTGGCAGTATTGGCAGGGCCGCAGGTAGGTCTTGCGCCCCTCCCGAGCCGCGTCCGCCGAGTTCGGCAGGGGGCTCTGCAGCTTGTGCGCCTCGTCCCGCGGAATGCGCTCGGCAGCAGCTGGCGCGGTCCCACCGAGCCAAGCGGCTAGCGTCAGCCCGGCTGCCAGGCTCGCGATGTGGCGGCGCTGCATGACGCCCGTTGTACCCATCCCGGCAGTCGTTTGCATGCGCAGGCTCGGGACACCGAGTCGATGTCGGGCGCTTCCCAACCCCGAGCCGCGACGCCGGTGGGTGTTCCTTCCGGTGATCGCGGCAGAGACAGCATAGCCGAGCGGAATTGGAGCCGCAAAGTCCGAACCGGTCTCCGCAGGTCCCTGGTGTGCCGGCGCGCCGGGCGCGCTGCCGGCCCACACCGGCTCCGCCAAAGAAAAGACGCTGAACTGCGTAAGCCGTTCAGCGTCTGGGGAAGGGTGCCGGAGGGGTTTGTTTCAGGGGTCTTTGGTTGAGGATTAGTATGCGTTGGTGGGGTTGCCCCCCCGGCAGTAATTACTTTACCGAATTTCATAGTCCTTGGCAAGCGAATTTCCAATTTTTTGTAGATTTTTTCCGGAAGTGCTCTTGGGATCTCTCATAAGACATTTGTATTCACTACATTGCGGACGTCACCAAGCGCATCGCCGCGAACCGGTCTGGATGTCCGAAAGTTGGAATTCAGCGGGAAGCGAGTGCGACGGGGCGGATGGGGGAGCCCGTTCCGCCGCGGATGCGCAGGGGCGAGGCGACGAAGACGAACTCGTAGATGCGCTCCGCGGCGAGGGTTTCCAGGTTCAGGGCTTCGATGATGTGGATCCCGCTCTCCACGAGCAGGTGAATGTGCACCGGCATGGACGGCGCCGGCAAGACTTCGAACGCGATCGTGTCGGACCCACCGGCGAAGACGCGCCGTTCACTGAGCCAAGTCGCGGCCTCGCGGTTGAGACCCGGGCAGTGCAGGTTGTTGACGAATCGTCTCGGGTCTTGCCAATAGCGGCCCCAGCCTGTGCGGACGAGGACGATATCGCCCCGTGAGGCATCGACACCGTGGCGGCCCGCGGCTCGCTCCAGGCAATCGGCGTCGATTACGAAGTCGGTCGGCAGAACGTCCACTCCCTCGCCCCTGGCCACGTCGAGCAGGATGCCGTGGCGGAAGATGGGCTCGATGGTGTCGACATGATGGCGAGCGATCCCGGTGCTGTGGGACTGGCAGCCGACCGCGTCGATGCCTCCGTAGAGCTTGCCGCGCAGTGCGAAGTGACACAGGGCGTCGATGTGGGTGCCAACGTGACCGCCGAGGGCTATCGATTCGGCGGCGGCGCTGCCTGCGCCGACGGCGTTCTCCCCGTGCGCCTTGCTCAAGCCGTACAGGTAGGGAGGATGGCTGGGGTGGTGGGGCATGCCGACGTAGTACGGTTGGGCCAAGTCGATCGTGCTAGCCGCCTGTATTCGCTGTAGCAACTCCCGCATAGCCGAGCATTCTACCCCGGCCGCGGCGCCTCGGGCGCGCCTCGCTTCGGGGGTGCTGTGATATTCTCGGAGGTGCTTGAGGGCAGGGTGGCGGTACGGGCTCGAGAGTGCACAGACCCGGCGCCACATCGTCCATGAATTGCAGTTTCAGCGGCCGTTCGGTTCCCATCGACAAGCTCTTCGTCCTGTACTACCCGCCCGCGGCTGCCCACCAGGCCTGGGATAAGTCGTTCTACGCGGCGGCTCGCGCCCGCGAAGCCCTGGCGGCCATTCGGGAGGACCTGGAGAGGTTTTTCCCGCGGCATGTCGCCACCGGCAAGATCGCGCCCGGTCTAGTGGGATTCCTCGCTGGGTTCGCCCTAGTCGTGTACTGGGGGATGGCCGTCTACACCGGATGGGCCGGGATGGAATTCGCACAGCGGTATCTGTTCCCCTTGCTGGCGCTTGCTCTGCTGCTGTTCGGAGGGTCCCGGCTGCGTGCCTTTCTGGACCGCTGGCGGGCTTGGCGCCAAGGCGGACGGGACACGGTCCTGCAGGAGCTCGCCACGATCCGGCGGATACTCGAAGAATTGCCGGAGGACCCGGACGCCGAGGAAGCAGCGGCGTTCATGCGCCGGGAGTGCCCGGCAATCGTCTCGGAGCTGGCGTTCTACGGCACGAACTACCGGGCCTTCACGTACATGGACTTCGTGCTGAGCCCGAAGCTCCGGCACCCCGACGAAAAGAAGGAGTTGCCCCAGGAGCACAGCCCGTACAGGGATGCTTACTACGTGGGCGAGGTCGTCTACGACAACTGGCGCACCTTCCACAAAGACCGCAGGAGGATGGCCGACCCGCGCTTCGCTGGCAGCGGCGGCCGTCGCGGCGTCATCTAACCGGGGGCGGCGCCAATCTCAACCTCTGGATACGCGCAGCGCCTCGAGAGGGTGCTGGCGGTCCCGCAACGGGAATTCGACAGCGGTGCGCCGCAGTTGGGACGCGTACACCCCCTGCGTCATTTCCACCGTCCAGCGCCCGGCCCGCTCGCTGCACTTCGGCTCCCGATCGTTCTCGATGGCGTCCAGCAGGTCTTCGACCATCAACGCATTGGCGGTGAGGTACCGCTGTTCGCCAAAGCTGCGGTGCTCGGGCTCGATCGGTTCCCAGGTGTGGTCCTTGCGAGGCACCCAGGCGGGGCTGCGCAGGACGAAGGCTTCCGAACCCTTGTCATAGATCTCGTTTGGCAAGAAGATCCTGCCCTTGCTTCCATAGATATGGGTTCCGAACCGCCAAGGATGCGTGAGGCTGGACTTCTTCGAGCCAAAGTAGCCGTGCACTCCCGCGTCGAACGCGAATATCGCCGCCATCTGGCGGCCGGCGACGGGCCCGATGGGCTCAGTGGGTTTGCGCAGGTGGTCGAAGCCGAGTTCCTCGCCGCTGGACGTGATGTGGGCGAAGACCCACCGAGGGTCGCCCAGGAAGGCCCGCATCATGTCGAAGATGTGGGAGCCCAGCACAACGAGGTCTTCACCGCCTGCGCGGAAGTCCTCCTTGCCTCGCCCGCGCACTTCGTGTATCTCGCCGATCTCTCCCGCCTCGATCATCTGCTGGGCCTTGACCGTGAAGGGCGACGTGCGCATTTGGTGGGCGAGCTGCACCTTCACCCCGGCCTTGCGGATGGCGTCGACCATCCGGTCGGCGTCGGCCAGGGTCGCTGCGAAGGGCTTCTCGTGGTACATGTGGCAGCCAGCCTCCGCGGCGGCCGTTGTCATGGCGAGCCGCTGGTCGGTGTGGCGCGGGCAAACGCTGACGATATCGGGCTTTTCCTTCTCGAGCAGATCGCGGTAGTCGGCATAGGCGCGGGGAGCACCGGTGCGGTCCTGGGCTTTGGCGCGGCCTTCCGCATCGGGGTCGGCGACGGCCACGACCTGAGTCTGCGGGAATGCGTGCCAGACGTCTCCGATCCCGTGCCCAAAGTTGCCGCGTCCGGTATGGCCGATCACGCCGACGCGCAAGCGCGCCTGGGCGCGCAGAGGAAGTGCGCCCGCTCCCGCAGTTGCCAGGAAGTGTCGGCGGCGCATGGCCTGACTATATCAGCACCTGATCGAGGGTTTGTCGCCGCCGGGCAGCATTCCTCCCGCCGTAGCAGGGTCTGCACCGTGCCGGAGCAAGTCTCCCCCGCACTGCGCTGCGTCTACTCGGCAGCGGGGTGGACCACGTCCTGGCCGCCAGCCTTCCAGGCCTCGATGCCGCCGACTTGAATCTCGCCCTCGTAGCCGTTCTCGCGGAGTATGGCCGCCGCACGGGCAGCCCGACCACCGCGCCGTCAATACGCGACGATCGGCTTATCCTTGGGCACTTCCGCCAGGCGACCCTCCAGATCCGCGATCGGGATGTGGGCGTAGCCTTCGATGGCGCCGTCCTGCTGCAGTTCCTCGGGCGTTCGGACATCCAGTAGAAAGATGTCTTCCCCGGCGGCGAGGCGGGCGGCGACGCCGTCCACGTCAAGTTCGGTCGGCTCGGCGGGCGCGGCGGCGGACGCCTGCTCCGCATCCGCGTCGCTAGCGGCTTCGGGGACGCTCCCGCAACCCATCGCGACGAGGGCCAAGGCGGCGCCGATAGCAGTTGTGATCGGGTTCATGTCGCACTCCTTCCTACGCTGTCCAACCGAGCGTCGAGGCTTCCGGAACGCGCCGGATCAGATCGGCCAGCTCGGTGCGGTTCTCGGCGCCAATCGTAAAGCAGTCGATGCAGTCGAGCGCCAGGGCATGCTGGAGGGCTTCGCTGACCCGGTTGCGCATCACGCCCTCCCCAAGGATCTTCATCCCGATGACGCCCTTGCCGGCCGCCTTGATCTTGCATAGTTCCTCGACGACCGTGGCGGGGTCGGCATCCATGCGCGCGCCGATCGGGTTGATGCGAGCCAGATCGACGTCGATGAATTCCTGCTTGCGCACTTGCCGCAGCGCGGCCAGGGAGTGGCAGGAAATGCCGCGCGACTTGACGATCCCCTGTTGCTTGTACTCGTCGATCACATCCATGGCGCCCCGGCGCTGGACGGGCCAGTCCTCTTCCCGCGCAGCATGTAGCAACAACAGGTCGATGTAGTCCGTCCCCAACTCCTTGCGGAAGCGCTCGATGTCGTCGCGCATCTCTTTGGCCGTCTTGGACAAGGACTTGGTCATGATGACCACCTTCTCGCGGGGGATGTGCTGGAGCGCGCTCTTCAGATGCGGATGACTGCCGTATGCGTCCGCCGTGTCCCAGAAGTTCACACCGTTGTCGAATCCGTACCGGTACAGGTCCGCCAGGCCGCCCACGCCCAGCTTGCGTGTCTGGTTCGACGCTCCCCGGAAGCCGCTCGTGCCGGTTCCCATCGCAAGCCGGGACGGGCGTAGCCCGTCCGGGCCGAGCGTGACGGTATCGAACGCGAAGCGGGGGGAGGGATGCTCGGTGTAGCCGGGTTGGGCTCCGAAGAGCCGGTGTTGGATGGTGGCCACAGGAGCGCCGGTGAGCAGGGAATGCCGGATGAAGTCTCGTCGTTTCATTGAAGCTAGTCCGCAGTGAGCCTACCACAGCAGGCCTCGCCAGCCGTTCCGGCGGGAAGCGCAAGCGTCCGGCGCGGCGGCGCGGCGTGCGTCAGGTCACAACCTTGCAGGCCGCGCCAGCGCTGTGGTCGGGCCGTTCCTCAGCGGCCCGTCTAGCCGAATCCCAGATCGCCGGCCGCTTCCACGATCGACCCGCACTGGCGGCATATCGCGCTGCCGCAATGCGGGCACTCGAGCGTCGGGACTCCGGGCTCTCGACAGGCGGGGCAATAGGCTTCCGGGTCGGCGTTCCGGAGCGACTCCCGCAGCGTGCGGGGGGCTTCCTGCGGGCGTTGGCAATCTCCGCAACGGATCCGCTTGTCGGACGGCATATTCCCCGCATCCCGCGCTGTCGCGCACTGTAGTCTACCTTGACCGAGGAAGGGCTCCGTGGCCGCGCAGGCTGCAGTCTCCGAGTACGGCAGGCGGCTGGCCGGGGACCGCCTCCGCCCGCCGCCGTCTCCGACTTCCCGTTTCTGCTTCAATTGATAGCGTCTTGGCGAGTTGCGCCTGCTGCCCGTCGAGCGCACCGGAGCGCTCACCGAAGTCCCCGCGCATGGAATTGGCGCCGTTTCGGCGCCTCAGCTTGAGGCCGGTCTGCTCGCACCTAGGGCCATGAGAGCTTCTCTGTGCCGTGCAATGCGATTCGTGGTGGTGGTTTCCGCCGCCTGGGCAGGCGGCTGTTTCTCCGGCTCGTACACCAAGCCCATGCAACCGGCCGAGGAGGAGTTCCACTTCACACGCAATCGCGTCGAGCTGCTGGCTGGTCTCGAGCTGGATGCTCCGGTTTCGGCCGTCCTCGACTTCGACACCCGCGCGACGATCCTGGCGAGCCACCGTAGCTACGTCCAAATCCGCACCGCCGATCAGCTGGAGGGATGGGTCCCTCGATCGATGCTGCTCGACAGTGCGATTCGCCGTCAGCTGCAACGCCTCACGGGTCAGTCCGCTACCCTTCCGGACCAGGGCCGCGCGCACGCCCGGGACACACTCAATGTGCATGTGGAGCCGTACCGCTGGGCCCCGACGTTCTATCAACTCGACAAGGACGAAGGGTTCGAGTTGTTGGACCGGACGCTGGTCGAACGACTGCCGGCGTCCGCCGCGTCGGCCCGAGTTCGGCCCGAACCCACCGGCTTGGATCACTGGTTGCTGGTGCGCCTTCCGGAGATCGGACAAACCGGCTGGTTGCTCGAAAACATGGCGTACGCGGGGATTCCCCTGGAGGTTGCCATGTTGGCGCAGGGACGCCCGATCGTGGGGTATTTTGCGATCGGCGCCGTCAACGACGAATCTCTGGACGCCCGGAAGACGACTTGGCTCTGGGTCCAGTGCACGCTCGGGAAGCAGGCCCACGATTTCGATCGGCTGATGGTCTTCGGATGGGACAGGCGACGGGGCCGCTACGTCGTGATCCGGCAGGACACGGGCATGACCGGATATCTGCCGGTCGAGATGCTCCCGGACTTCGACACCCGGCACGGCTCTGGCATGGGATTCCGCATCTTGTTCGAGAAGGACGGGAAGCTGCACACCCGCACGTACGTGTATGCCCGGAACCGGGTGTACCGGCTGGGCGACGAACCGGTGCAGGGAGTGCCGCGCATCCTTCCGGCAGGTGGATTCGGAGCACGCTACGAGCAACCGGCGTCCGTCGTACGCTGACCGGCCCAGCTCTGGCCTCCCTGGCGGGCCCGCGAGCCGCAGCGTGCTGCGAGGCCCCGCTTCTGTTCCTGTAAGTGTTGATATTTCAGAATCTTACAAGATCGTCTAGTATACTGGCTGGATGCGGCAGCGCTTCCTTCGCGCTTGCAAGCGCCAGCCCACGGACTGTACGCCTGTGTGGTTTATGCGGCAAGCGGGGCGCTACATGGCCGAGTACCGCAAGCTCCGCCGGAGCCATTCGATCCTGGAGCTGTGCAAGACCCCGCGGCTCGCGGCGGAAGTCACGCAGCAGCCCATCGAGGCTCTGGACGTCGACGCCGCGATCATCTTCGCCGATCTGCTGTTGCCGCTTGAGCCCATGGGCTTTGAGCTCGCATTCGTCCATGGGGACGGCCCCACGATCCACAATCCCATCCGCTCGCGGGCGCACGTCCAGAGGCTCGACACGGAGCGTACGGCGGAGCTCGACTATGTTGCGGAGGCCATCGCGCTTGCCCGGAAGAACCTAGGCGACCGCGTGCCGATCATTGGATTCGTGGGGGCTCCCTTCACACTGGCCAGCTACATGATCGAAGGCGGCGCATCGCGACGCTACGCCACGACAAAAAGCCTCATGTGGAACGAGCCGGCCCTGTGGCGGGAGCTGATGGAACGGATCATCGAAGTGGTCGCTTCCTATGCGGCCTCCCAGGTCGCCGGCGGCGCCGCCGCGATCCAGGTGTTCGACAGCTGGGTCGGCGCACTGGCTCCCGCCGATTACGAACGCTGGGTTCTGCCCCACTCCCGGAGGCTGATCCGGCGCATCCAGCAGCAATCGGTCCCGGTGATCCATTTCGGCACGGGCAACGGGGCCTTTCTGGGGCTGTTTCGGCAGGCTGGCGGCGACGTGATCGGCTTGGACTGGCGGGTCGAGATCGGCTCAGCTTGGGAGAGGGTCGGGTACGACCTCGCGGTGCAGGGCAATCTCGATCCGATCGCTCTGCTGGCGCCCGAGCCGGAACTGCGAACCCAGGTGCGCGCCATCCTGGACCGAACGGCGGGGCGCCCGGGACATGTCTTCAACCTCGGCCACGGCATCATTCCGGAGACTCCCTTGGAGAGCGTGCAGGCGGTCGTGCGGATGGTGCGCGATGCCCGAGCTGGCGGAGAGGCATGAAGCGGGTCGCCATCGTCGGAGGCGGCGTCTCCGGTCTGGCGGCCGCCCATTTCCTCGGGCGGCGGGGTGTTTCGTGCAGGCTCTTCGAGGCGCAGCCGCGACTTGGCGGGACGATCCGGACCGAGCGCCTGCACGAATGCCTCGTCGAGGCGGGACCGGACAGCTGGCTGGCCGAAAAAACCTGGCTGCTGGACCTGTTGCGGGAGCTCGGGCTGCAGGACCAAGTCATCGGTTCGAACGACGCCCGCCGGCGCACCTTCATCGTTCGTGGCGGGCGGCTCGTTCCCCTTCCGGAGAGCATGCGGCTGCTCGCCCCGACCAAGCCGTGGCAAGTCGCATCGACCCGCCTGCTCGGTCCGGCCACGAAGGCGCGCATGGCTCTGGAGTGGTTCCGGCGGCCCGCGGAGCGTCCCGACCGCTCCGTAGCGGAGTTCGTGCGAGATCACTTCGGGGACGAGGCGGTCGAGTACCTGGCGCAGCCGATGCTGGCGGGCGTGTACGGTTCACCGCCGGAGATGCTCTCTGCCGAGCAGGTCATCCCCAGGTTCGTGGACTACGAGCAGCGTTTCGGGAGCGTCTTGCGCGGGGCGTACCGCACCCGGAACCGAACTCGCCCCGCACCGTTGTTCCTGACGCTCCGGAACGGCATGGGCTCGCTGATCGAAGCGCTGGAACGGCGCGTGGCGGCGACTTGCGAGATCGCCCGGGACCGCGTGCAGAGCCTGGGGCTGGGCGAGAACGGCTGGAGTCTGCAATCGGACCGCGGCGCCGAGACTGTGGACCACGTCATTGTTGCGACGGCGGCGCACGAGGCGAGCCGCCTGCTCACACGAGTGGATCCGGCCGTGTCCGGTCTACTCGGCGGTGTGCCATACACCTCGTCGGTCGTGGCGGCCCTGGTCTACCGCCGATCTGGCTTCGGCCACCCGCTGAACGGTTTCGGGCTCCTCGTTCCCAGGGCGGAGAAGGGATCCCTGGCGGCGTGCACGTGGGTGAATACGAAGTTCGATGGCAGGACGGCTCCCAATGCCGTCCTTCTACGGGCGTTCTTGGCCGGCGCGCCCGCGGAGGCGGCGATGGAGACGAGCGACGACAGAATCCTCGCTACGGCTCACGCCGAGTTGCAGGCATGGATGCGCTTGCGCTCCGACCCTATCGGAGGCCAAGTGCATCGCTGGGCTCGCGCGATGCCCCAGTACGCAGTCGGCCACGACCGGCGCATGCGGGAACTGGAGCGCAGACTGCGCGGCCTGCCGGGCCTGCACTTGGCGGGCAACGGGTTCGACGGAATTGGCGTTCCGGACTGTGTCCGGCGCAGCCAGAGCATCGTGGACGACATCCTCGAGGGCTGAGAAGCCGACGCCGGGGTTTCGCTCCTCGCGCTGCCTACTCGGGCGAGCGTCGCACAGCCATGATCGTCATGTCGTCCGCCTGCGGCGCGTCGCCGCAGAACTCGTCCACCTCCCGCAAGAGCGTTTCGAGAAGCCGATCCGGAGGAAGCGACGCATGGAGCTTGGCGGACGCGCGCAGGCGTTCTTCCCCGAACTCCTCAAAGCGGCGGTTCATCGCTTCGCTGACTCCATCGCTGTAGACCAGCAGCGTCTGCCCCGGCTTGAACTCCGCTTGGCCCCGCTGATAGGGGAAGCCCGGCAGAACACCGAGGACCGGTCCACCGGTCTCGAGCAGCACGGGGCCGTTGCCGCCGGCCAGCATGATCGGTGGGTTGTGACCCGCGTTGCAGTACTCCAGCTGGTGCGTCGCGGTGTCGAGCACTCCGTAGAACATGCTGACGAACTTGTCCGCTTCGGTGCTTGCGTGCAGCATGTCGTTCGAGCGGGAGACGCAGACGTCGACGTCCGGGACCAGCCGTCCCTGGCCGCGGATCGTGGCCTGCACGTTGGACATCAGTAGGGCGGCCGTGATGTCCTTGCCGGAGACGTCCGCGACGCAAAGGCCGAGGCGGTTGTCCCCGAAGTCGAGGAAGTCGAAATAGTCTCCGCCGACCCGCTTTGCGGGCTCGGAGTGTCCCGCGACACTGTAGCCGGCGACCTGCGGCGGCTCCTTCGGCAGGAGGTTCCTTTGGATCTCGCGCGCGAGCCGCAGTTCTTCCTGCAGGATCTCGAGCGCCGTCTGTTCCTCCATCAGGCGCGCATTCTCCACGACTTGGGCGGACTGCGTCGCGATGATGCTGAGAAGGCGTTGGTCCCCTGCGCTGAAGTCGCTTCCGCCCTGCTTGTTAAAGACGTTCAGTATGCCGATCAGGCGGCCCTTGAGCTTCAGGGGAGCACAAAGCAGAGATCGAATCCCACCCCATTCCGAGGCCGCCCGGAAGCGCGTCTCAGTCTTGAAATCGTTGACGATTAGAGGCTTCTGGTGCTTCAGCATCCAGCCCGTGATCTGATCGCCGAGCCGCAAGGGGATTGCGCCGGCGTCCCTCTCGACCTTGCGGACCATCGTCTTCAGGGCCGTACCCTGCTCCAGCTTGTCGAACAGCAGGACGGCTCCCTGCTCGACCTTGAGGTGCTTGACGCATTTCTGGACGATGAGGTCGACGGTCGCGTCCAGCGAGGAGGTCGACGCCACTGCGGTCGACACCTCGTTGAGGATGGAAAGCTCCTGAACCGCCAGCTTCAGGCGTTCGTTCTCAGCGATCAAGCGCGCAATGCGTGTCGCGTCGGCCATTGGGGTCTCCAGGCTCAGGCTGACAGTAGGACTTGCCGCTCCGGGATGTCAACCGTCCCCGCCGTCTCGGTCGCTGCTGGGCTCTTCTCGGTCCCTCTCGACCAACTCCAACAGCAGGCCTCCCGTGCCGCTGGGATGCACGAACACATAGCGGTAGCCCTCGGCGCCGGTCTGGATCCTGTCGACGACCAGCCGACGGCCTGTTCGCCTCACAGCCGCGGCGGCGGACTCGACGTCGTCGACCTGCAGCGCCAAGTGGTGCAGGCCCTCGCCGCGGCGCTCCAGGAAGCGGGCGATGACCGAGTCTCCGGAGGTCGGCTGTAGTAATTCGATGCGCCCTCCGCCAGCCGGGAGCACGGCCGCCTCCACTTTTTCGTGCTCGACGCGGGTGCGGTGCACCGGTTCTACCCCGAGAGCCTCCCGGTAGAACTCGAGAACGCGGTCGATGGAGCGCACGGCGATTCCGATGTGATCGATGGTCATGGTGTCCACTGCTCCTGCAGCCGGTCCAGGACCTGCCGCACGTAGGTATACGGGTTGAGGGCGCCGGCCGCCACGGCTTCGGCGGCGCGGTCGAGGTCCGCGCCCAGCGGCGGCTTGGCGACCAGCGTTCTCTGGACTTCGGAGCCGATCCGCGCGAGCAGGCGGCGGCGCCAATAGGCGGCGCCAGCCTGCCGGTGGCCGACCCCTCGCAACGCCCCGGCCAGCTCCCGAATGCCTTGGCAGCGGTTGGCCGCTGTGCGCACGACGGGGGGCTTGGGCAACCCTTCCGGGATGATCGAGATCATCGCCTGGAGCTGTCGTTCCAGTTCCTCCGCGCCGGGTTGGTCGGCCTTGTTGAGGATGAACAGGTCGGCGATTTCCATGATGCCGGCCTTGGCCGCCTGGATGTCGTCGCCAAGCGAGGGCGTGACCACGACCGCGACCGTCCCCGCGAGCTGCACGATGTCCACTTCGCTCTGCCCGACGCCAGCGGTCTCGATCAGCACGGTGTCGCGGCCGGACGCCGCGAGCACTGTCAGCGCGTCTCCCACGGCTGGCGCCAAGCCCCCGAGTTCGCCTCGCGACGCCATCGAGCGGATGAAAACGCCGGGGTCGTCGTGATGCCGCTGCATGCGCACACGGTCGCCGAGGATCGCGCCGCCGCTGAACGGACTGCTCGGGTCGACGGCCAGGATCGCTACGGTGCGGCCGCTTTCCCGCAGGTGTGTGGCGAGGCAGTCGACCAGCGTGCTCTTCCCGGCCCCGGGCGCACCCGTAATGCCGATCCGACACGTGTGCTCGGCGGGGGTGTACAGCTCCGCGAGCAGGGCATCCGCCCCGGGCGCGCGGTTCTCGACCGCGCTCAGCGCGCGGGCCAGGGCGCGCGCGTCGCCGGCGCGAATCCGCTGGGCGAACAGGTTCATGGCGCGACTCCGGGCGGAAGCGGGAGGCGAGGCGCCAGCGGGAGCGGCGAACGCGAGAGCGGACTCTGCGTGCTGGGCGGCATCGTCGCGGAACTCCCGATTGTACGGAGTCTGCCGCCGTAGTCTCACCGGGGCCCCAGAGCCTGCGGAGCCACGTGCGCGGCAGACCACAGGATAGGCCTCCGCCGCCCGCCCGCGGGTTTAGAATGAAAGCACTTCAGGTGCCCTTCAGGCCATCCCAACTACGCGCCGTCGTCGCGGAAAAACCCTCCGTGGCTCGCGATATCGCCAAGGTGTTCGGGGCGAACGAGCGCGCCGACGGCTACTACTCCGGCGAGGGACTGATCGTGACTTGGGCGATCGGCCACTTGGTGCAGTTGGCCGAGCCCCACCAGATCAAGCCGGAGTGGAAGGCGTGGCGGCGCTCCGCGCTTCCCATCCTGCCGCGCCACTGGCCGCTGTTCGTGGACGAGGCGCGTAGCGACCAGTTCGAGATCGTCAAGAAGATCCTAACCAGCCGCAATGTCGAGCGCATCGTCTGCGCCACAGATGCGGGCCGCGAAGGCGAGCTGATCTTCCGGCAATTGTACGAAGCGGCAGGTACCGACAAGCCGGTGGACCGACTGTGGATCTCCTCCTTGACGCCCGCCGCGATCCGCCACGGCTTCGCCCATCTCCGCCCGGCGCGCGAGTTCGACGACCTGGCGGCGGCCGCGCGCGCCAGGAGCCGTGCGGACTGGCTGGTCGGAATGAACTTCACCCGCGCCTACAGCCTGGATCACGACGAGCTGCTTTCGGTCGGCCGCGTCCAAACGCCGACCTTGGCGATGCTCGTGGAGCGAGAACTCGCGATCCGCCGCTTCGCGCCCGAAGACTATCTGGAGGTCCAGGCCGATTTCGATGCCGGCGGGGAAGGCCGCTACCGCGGAACCTACTTCCGGCTCGAGAAGGGCAAGCGTCAGACCCGGCTACCCATCGACGGCGAGATTGCGGCCGCGATCCTCGAGCGCGCGAAGCGCGGCAAGGCGGACATCCTTGCGGTGAAGAAGGTGAACAAGCGCCAAGCGCCGCCCTTGCTGTACGACCTCACGGAACTGCAGCGGCACGCCAACCGCCTCTTCGGCTTCAGCGCGAGCAAGACGCTCGAGTTGGCGCAGCTGCTCTACGAGAAGCACAAGGCGATCACGTATCCCCGCACGGACAGCAGGTGCCTCTCGACCGAGGTCGCACGCCAGTTGCCGGCCATCGCCGAGCGCGTTGCGAGCGGCTACGACGCCTCGTTGGTTGCCGAAGGCACCGGCGTGCGTCCGCTCGGGCGGCGCTATGTCGACGATGCGAAGGTTACCGACCACCACGCGATCGTACCGACCGGCGCAACGGCTCCGGGCATGGCTCCGGCCTCGTCGGAAGCGAAGCTGCTGGATCTGATCAAACGCCGCCTACTGCAGGCATGGCACGACGATCACAGGTGGTCTGCGACGGGCGTCGTCACGCGCGTCGCGCACAAGGCCGATGCGGATTCGTACCTGTCGACCGGCGCCACTGTGGAGGCGGAAGGCTGGAAGGTGTTGGACATCCGGACGGCCCCCAAGACCGGAGCGGACGGGCAATCCAAGCTTCCGGCCGGCCTGCGGCAGGGTCAGCCAGTCACGGTCCAACAGGCCAAGGCGGTGAAGAAGCAAACGCGGCCTCCGGCCCGGTTCACCGAGGCGACGCTGCTGACCGCGATGGAGTCGGCCGGGAAGACCTGGGACAGCCAGCAGCTCTCGGAGGCGATGCGGGAGCGTGGCATCGGCACGCCCGCAACGCGCGCCTCGATCATCGAAACGCTGCTCAAGCGCGGCTATATCGAGCGTGCCGAGAAACAGCTGAGCGCGACCGACAAGGGCATCCGGCTGCTGGAAGTTGTGCATCCGAAGGTCCGGAGTCCGGTGATGACCGGCGAGTGGGAGGCGAAGCTGCGTGGAATCGAGCGCGGGGAAGACAGCGCCGAGGCCTTCATGCGCGGCATCGAGGACTTCGTCCGCGAGGTCATCGGCGGCAACGGAGATGGCGCGGACAGCCGTCCGCCGCCCGGCAGAAACGCGCCGTCTCAGGAGGCGCCCGCCCAGTTGCGTCCCGAGCAACGGCCGAGCGAGCCGATGGAAGACGCGCGCGTCCCCGCTCGCCGCCCGCTCCCGCCGGACTCGGCTCCGGCATCCGAGCCGCGCTCCGCCGCGCGCACCGCTCCGCCTCTGCAACCCGATCCGGTCCCTGCCAACCAGCTGGACGAGCTGCTGCGTACCCGCTTCGGCCACGAGCGCTTCCGGCCGCACCAGGAGGCGGTGTGCCGACAGGTGGCCGCGGGTCGCGATGTGCTGCTGGTGATGCCAACCGGGGCCGGCAAGTCGTTGTGTTACCAGCTGCCTGGGATTGCTCGCGGCGGGACGACGCTCGTGATCAGTCCGCTGATCGCGCTGATGGAGGACCAAACAGCGAAGTTGCGCCAGCAGGGGTTCCGCGCCGAGCGTATTCATTCCGGTCGCGACCGCTTGGAGTCGCGCCGCGTCTGCCAGGAATACCTCGCCGGGGATCTTGACTTTCTGCACATCGCGCCCGAGCGGCTCGCGGTGCCGGGCTTCCCGGAGTTGCTGGCGAGGAAGCCCCCGGGGCTCGTCGCGATCGACGAGGCGCATTGCATCTCGATGTGGGGGCACGACTTCAGGCCGGAGTACCGCCGCCTGCGGGACCGGCTGCCGAGCCTGCGGCCGGCGCCGGTCATCGGCCTCACGGCGACCGCGACGCCGCGGGTCCAGCAGGACATCGTGGACCAGCTGGGATTGGACAACTGCCTGCGCTCGATCCATGGCTTCCGGCGCGAGAACCTGGCGATCGAACTGGTCGAACTGGTGCCCTCCCTGCGTCCGACGGCGCTTGTGCGACTGCTGCGCGACGAGGCTCGCCGGCCGGCCATTGTGTACGCGCCGACGCGCAAGGCGGCCGAGGAGCAAGCCCTGGAGTTGCAGGCCGGTCTACGGGCCGCCGCCTACCATGCCGGGATGAGCGCCGAGGACCGGGACCGCACGCAGGCGGACTTCCTGCAGAGTCGCATCGACATCATCGTGGCGACCATCGCCTTCGGCATGGGCATCGACAAGGCGGACGTCCGCACGGTCGTCCACACCGGCCTGCCCGGTTCCATCGAAGGCTATTACCAGGAGATCGGTCGCGCGGGCCGCGACGGCCTACTCTCGAAGGCGATCCTGCTGTATTCCTGGGCCGACCGCAAGACGCACGAGTTCTTCCTGGGCCGCGACTACCCCGACGCGGACGAGCTCCTGCGGATCTTTCGGCTGCTGAGCCAAGAACCGCGGCCGATGGCGGACCTCGAGAGCGGCTTTCGCGGCGATTCGCAGCTGTTCGAAAAAGCGATCGAGAAACTCTGGATCCACGGCGGGGCGCGGATCGACGCCGACGAGAATGTCGCGCGCGGCAACGACGATTGGCGCACGCATTACGAGCGGCAGCGCGAGTACAAGCAGGCGCAGCTCGATCGCATTACCGACTTCACCCGTTCGCTCGATTGCCGGATGCTCGACCTGGTGCGGCATTTCGGCGACCTGGAGGATTCCCTCAAGCCCTGCGGCGCGTGCGACATCTGCGCCCCAGAGAACCCCGCCGTGACGTCCTACCGCAGGCCGACCGCTCAGGAAGGGGAGGCGCTGGACCTGGTGTTGCGCGAGTTGCGCGAGTTCGACCGGCAGTCCGTCGGCAAACTCTTCCGGGAGCGGATTGAGGCGATAGGCATGGACCGCAAGGGCTACGAGAGGCTGCTCGGCGGGATCGTGCGGGCCAGACTGGCTCGCGTCGAAAACGACTCTTTCGTCAACAAGGACGGGAAGACGATCGAGTTCCGCAGACTCGTGCTGACTTCTCAGGGCAGAACCTTGTCGGGGTCTGCGGCGGGGCTCGTGAAACTGGCGGCCGAGGCGGCTGGCCTGCCTCCTGCTAAACGTGGATCCCGCAAGAAGAAAGGCGCCGCCACAGCCAAGCCCAGCAAGCGGAAGGACACCGTCACCGGGAAGCAGTTGGGCCTGGGCGAAGTCCCGTCGCGGGAGGGGCCGGAAGAACTCATTGAGGCCGGGCTGCGCGCTTGGCGGAAGAGCGAAGCCCGGAAACGCGGGATGCCCGCGTTTCGTGTCTTCAAGAACCAGGCGCTGCTGGCGATGGTCGAGTCGAAGCCCAGGAGCGAGCAAGAACTGCTGGCGGTGCCTGGGATCGGTCCGGCGCTGGTTAGCAAGTACGGCTCCAAGATCTTGGAGGTTATCCGCAGCGCCGGCGTGTGATTCCGCTGCCGGCCCACAAGTCGCTCGCCGGAGGAAGGCCAGCGCCCAGGCCCGCCTCGGCTTCTCCGCCCAGTCCGTGCTTCCACCGATGTCGGTCAGGCGAAAGTTGCGGCCCAGACGGCGATACGTCAGGCGGGTGTGATCCCAGCCCGGCGGAGCCAGGATCCTGGCGCGCGAATCGTTCAAATGGACCGGATCCTCGAGCGCGTGGAGACCGAACTCGTCGCTCGATCCGGTCACCTTGCCGCCCCGCACCCCGCCGCCGGCCATCCACGCGGTGAAGCCATAGGGGTTGAGGTTCCTCCCCTCCGTGCGTCCCTCGCCCTCGGCGGAGGTTGGGCCGCGGCCGAACTCGCCGCCCCAGATCACAGCGTCGAATCCGGCGGGGCGGCTGGGAGAATCGGCGCGAGGCCAGCCAGCATCGCCACGGCGCGAGCAAGCGGAGGGTACGGGAAGAACCGCTCGGGTCGAGCGGCCAAGCCTCGAACACTGGCGCCGCCAGGGTCTTGCGCTCGGATTGCCTTAGGAGTCCTCGAACCGCCGTAGTATACGGGGGGCCTGCGCGGCCCTCGTACACCGCGCTGCCTTCGACTTGGCGGCATCGGGGTTTCGCCGAGGCGGGCGAGCATACAATGGGGGCAGGCCGGCAGCTGGCGGTCTGGGTCGGCATCGGTCGCGCGGACTCTTGGGACGGTCGGAGCCGGCAGGGACATGGACGCCTACTGCACCTGTGGCAGCCCCCTTCCCGAGGGCGCGGCCTTCTGCCCGCGCTGCGGCCGGCCGCTGGTGCTGGGTGTCGGCGAACCCGTCCACCGCAGGGAAATCGAAGCTGCATCGGGCGCGCAGGGGCTTCCCGGGACAGCCGGTCTCGGCGCGGGCGCCTACCTCAGGGCCGCGATCGTTCCCGCACTGTGCGCCATCTTCCTGCGGTTCGTAGTCGGGCTGCTGAATCCGCTGTTTGGCCTTCTGTCGTTCTTGATCTTCGGGGGTGCGGGATACGCTGCGGTCCGGGCTTTCGAGACAAGGAACGGGGCCGTGACCGGCGTCTGGCGGGGCTGCGGCATCGGAGCCTTGACAGGTCTGCTGTGCTTCCTCGCGCTGCTCGCGACACAGGTTGCCGTCATTGCAGCAGAGGGTCGAGAAGCGATCCTTGGACAGATCCGCGAGCAGGCGGAAGCGTTGCCTGGGGCGTCCGACTTGGCGCAGGTGCTCGAGGATCCCTTCCTGTTCGCGATAACGATTGCATTCAGCCTCTTTCTGGAAGCGGTGTTCGTCTTGGTGTTCTCGAGCGCCGGTGGGGCGATCGCCGTCAAGGTCCGCGCCTCGGGTTCCCAATGAGCGGATCGGTCGCGCGCTCGGCGGCCAAAGCGGCTTGAGCTATACTCGCCTCGTGGAGTCTGCAAAGGCTTCCGAGTCCTACACCAGATCCGAAATTCGCCGGATCTTGGGGATTAATGAGAACCGGCTCCGTTCGTGGGAGCGCCTGGGCCTGACCGAGGTTCGGGACCGCTACAGTTTCGCGGATCTGATCTCCCTGAAGACCCTGCAGAGCTTGCGCGAGAATCGCATTCCCGCGACGCGCATCCAGGAGGCGCTTCACCGTCTGCGCCTCAGGCTGTCCAACGTCCGCCGCCCCTTGGACGAACTGAAAATCGTGTCCGACGGCCGCCGCATTGCCGTGGAGATGCCAGGCGAGAAGATGGAGGCGCTCACGGGCCAGATGATTTTCAACTTCGATGCCGGGGCCCTGCGGTCCGTGGCGACCTTGGAATCTCAACAGAGCAGCTCAGCGCGGAGTAGGAGAGCGGACGGAGGGGAGTCCTTGTTCCAGTACGCGCTTGAGCTCGAGCGCCACGGCACTCCGGCCAACGACATCGTCGACGTGTACCGGCAGGTCCTCGAATGCAACCCGGGCGCTGCGGGAGCCTGGATCAATATCGGCACGCAGCACTACCGGCAGGGCCGCCTGAGCCTGGCCGAGCACAGTTACCAGCAGGCGCTGCAGGTCTTCCCGGAATATGCCTTGGCCTACTTCAACCTTGGAAACGTCTGCGAAGACACGGATCGGCTAGAAGAAGCTGCGGAGCATTACCGCCAAGCCCTGCGGTACCGGACCGACTATGCCGACGCGCACTACAACCTCGCCCTCGTGCAAGAGCAACGCAAGCACTTCCTTGAGGCCGCCAAGCATTGGCAGGCCTATCTGAATCTGGACTCGTCCAGCCCTTGGTCCAACATCGCGCGGCGGAAGCGCGAATGCCTGCTGCGCTTGGCGCCCGCCGGAGACCCGCCCGCGGGCGCGTCGTTCCGCAAGCCTCTCCAGGAGGCCAAAGAGTAGCTACGCGGCGGCAGGCGAGGCCCCAGCGGAGGTTCCGCATCGGCTACCATCGGGCGTATGGACCGGGCGCTGACCGACGTGCGCACCCTCACTTTCGACCTGTTCGGGACGGTGCTGGACCTGTCGGGCAGCCTCGTTCCGGCGCTGCGGGACTTCTTCACGGCCCAGGGCCTGCAGACAGAACCGGAGCAGTTTTGGGCCGACTGGCGGGCTCGGCAGCGCCTGGAGCAGCACCAGGACACAATCTTGATGGTTGGTCACCGCGGCTACCTGGATTCCGCCAGACGGGCGTTGCTGCACACGCTGCGGCGCTACGGCCTGCAGTACGAGACCAGTGATCTCTTGGAGTTGCTGCAGACGTTCGAGCGCCTGCGGGCGTTCGACGATGTCCAAGATGGCCTGCAGCGCCTAGGCGAGACGTACCGGCTGGTGGTGCTCTCGAACGGCGACCGCCAGCTCGTGGAGCACTTGGTCAGCAACAGGATCGAAGCCGAGTTCGAGAGGTGCCTGTCGGTGGACGGCGTCGGTCGATTCAAGCCGCATCCATCGGTGTACCGCATGGCTGCGGCCGAGTTGGGATGCGAGCCCGGAGAGATCCTGATGGTGGCGGCTCACGCCTTCGACATCCTGGGTGCGCGGGCCTGCGGGTACCGCGGCGCGTATGTCAACCGCTACGGCTTGCCGTACGAGGAATCGAATCTGCTGCCCGATCTGGAGGTGAGCGATTTTCGGGAGCTGGCCGCCTGCCTGCTGGAAGGCGGCTGACGGAGGGATCGGGCCTCGAGCCCAGTGCCCGCGGGCGCGGCGTCAGCGCGGCTCGACAACGGCAAGGACTTGGACGGCCGAGACATTCTCGAGCGTTTGGAGCTTGCCGCTCGGCCAGCGGATCTCGACTCTGCGTACGCTGCGGTCAGCGCCCAGCCCGAAATGGACGCGCTTGTCGGACGAACTTGCGTACCCGACCGCCGTGGTGGCGTGGTTGTGCTGGGCGCCTCCCGACGCTTGGGTCAGTTCGACGCGTGCGCCGAGTCCGGAACGGTTGCTCGCGGTCCCCTCGAGATCCAGGACCAGCCACTGTCCCGCCTCGGAGGCATTGAACAAGACCTTGGCCTCGGAACCGATCGCAGAGACGACGGCGTCGATGGCGCCGTCGTTGTCCAGGTCGCCGAAGGCCGCCCCGCGGTGGGCCGCCGCGCGCTCAAGTGCGGATCCCGCGCACGGAGCTGCGTCGCGATACGTCCCATCGCCCGCGACCTGAAAGATGGCGTTCGGCAGGCGGTAGGCCTGCGCTCGGTAGAGTTCGACGTTCTCGCTGACGTGCGAGTTGGCTGTGAAGATGTCCTTGTCCCCATCGTTGTCGAAGTCGAACGCGCCTGCGCTCCAACCGGACATCATCAAGGACGTGAGCCCCATCCGCGTCGGATAGGTCGAATCGACGAAACCACCGTCGCCGCGGTTGAAGAACAGTGGGTAGGTCTCATTGGCCAGCGCGGTGATCGTGACATCCGGCCGGCCGTCGCCGTTCAGATCGCGGAAGTCTAGGCCCATGCTCGAGACGGGAATGCCGTCCGCGGTGAACGCGACGCCAGCTTGGACGCCGACCTCCTCGAATCGCTCTCCGTCCACGTTGCGGAACAGGAAGTTGCGCACAGAGTCGTTCGTGACGAAGATGTCCGCGAAGCCGTCGCCGTCGTAGTCCGCCGCCGCGGCGCTCATACCCTTGCCGACGTGTTCGGCGATCCCAGTCTCCCGGCTCGCATTCTCGAACGTGCCGTCGCCGCGATTCCGGTAGAGGGTGTTGGGGAGTCCATCGTAGTGGGCCGGAGAGCAGGACAGGCGGCGGCCGGGATCGCCGCAGACGCGGTTCGTCTCCCAGGACCAGTCCAGGTAATTCACGACGAAGAGGTCCAGGTCGCCGTCGTTGTCGTAGTCCAGCCATGCGGCCGCGACGGACCAGGGCATGGCGCGCGCGCCGCGCACTCCAGCCCGCTGCGTGACGTCCTCGAATCGGCAATCGCCGCGGTTGCGGTACAGGATGTTCTGGCCCACGCCAGCCACGAAGAAGTCCGTCCATCCGTCGTTGTCGTAATCGCCGGCTGCAACGCCCATGCTGTAGCCGTAGCCCTGGACGCCGGCTTGCGCGGCGGCGTCTTCGAACCGCCTCCCGCCAGCGTTGCGGTAGAGGCGGTTGTGAAAGGACTCGTCGGCCTTCTCGAAGTCTGGAAAACGGGCGCCGTTGGTGAAATAGATATCCAGGAGCCCGTCGTTGTCGCAATCGAACAAGGCGACGCCGCCCAAAGTCGAGTCCGGCATGGGCTTGTCGTCGATCGTGCCGTTGTTCAGCACGAAGTCCACTCCCGATTCGGCCTCCTCGAAGCGGATCGTCCAGGAGCGCTCGGGCGCGGCAGGTTGCCGCTGCGGAGGCTCGCGGAACCCGATCCAGGCCGCCACCGCGAGGACGAGAAGCCCCCCGCCGACGTAGAGAGGCCTACGGTTCCTCCGCCGTTCGGGCTTGGCCACGGGCTTGGCGACGGCGTCTCGACGAGTCTGCTTGGCCTTGGAAATGCGCTTCTTCTTGCTCACTCGTCACGCAGGTTCCGGGGCCGCGGAGCGGTCCGCTGGCAGGCGGCCGATCGACGCGGTATCTCTTGGCGGGCAGGTCTAGATTGCCTGTGGCCGATCGCAATCTGGGCGCGGTAAGTGTAGCATCGAGCAGTTGGGGGGTCGGGCTCGGGTCGATACTGGTTTGATTCACGGGGCATATCAAGGACTATTGTCCAGCTAAAGGAGGAAACACGATGACGGAAGCTCCGTTTTCCGTAGGACGGGTAGTTCGGCAGCTTCGGCAATGCCGGGCACGGACTTGTCCACACCGAGAACGTCTACACCATCGACTTCTCCTTGTTCAAGCGATTCGGATGGGGTGAGGGACGCTGGGTGGAAGCCCGCTCCGAGTTCTTCAATCTCTTCAACCTGGTGAACTACGGCTCGCCCGATTCCACGGTGCTGTCCCCGACCATGGGGAGGGTTTTCAATACCGTGGTGCCGCTACGCCAAGTCCAATTTGGATTGAAGATCATATTCTGAATGTGGCTACGCGCACCCGGCCCGAGGCGGCCGGGTGCGCGTATCGCCAACTTCTCGAATGCAGGGCAGGCCCGGGGCCTGCCCCTTTTTTCATGGGCTCTCCGCCCAGTTGTGCGCCTTCCCCGCGAACCCAAGCGCCCAAGCGCCCGACGCGCCCGCTATTTTCTAGGAGAGCGATGGTCCCTCGCCGGTTCGCCGATTTGCTCGTGACTGCGCTGGGTGCGGCAGCGATCGCGCTCTTTGCGCAGACGTCCGCGACGGACTCCGACCCGCGCCTGCCCGAAGCCGCAAGGTTGATCCAACGGGGCGCCCTGAGCGAAGCGATCGCCATGCTCGACGGCATTGTGCGGGCCCGTCCGCAGGACGCGGAGTCCC
Source organism: Bryobacterales bacterium (assembly GCA_965218615.1). Taxonomy (GTDB): domain Bacteria; phylum Acidobacteriota; class Terriglobia; order Bryobacterales; family UBA6623; genus VXMF01. The sequence continues at coordinate 856,515 of CBDCLH010000008.1, read as the reverse complement.
ATCTCATGCTGGGATCGGCCTTGTCCCTGGCGTCTCGCCGCAACGAAGCTGTCGAGGCTTTGTTGCGAGCGCTTGAGCTGCGCCCAGAGCATGCGCTGGGTTACGCGACCGCAGGCATGGCCTTTGCGCGTTTGGGAGAACACGACGCGGCCGTACGAATCTTCGAGCGGGCGATCTCGTTGAACCCCGACTTGGGTGACGCCCACCTGAACCTCGCGTTGATTTTCGCCGGGAAGGAAGAATTCGAACGCGCCTCCGGACACATGGCGAAGGCGCTTAGCCTCGAGACGGACCTCAGCAAGCGGGCTCGGCTGCATTTCCTCCACGGAAAATTGCACACCGAGCGCAATCGACTCGAGGAAGCCGCCCGCGACTTCGAGCAGTCGATCGAGCTGGACCCACAGGCGGGCGAGACCTACCTCGCCCTCGGCGTCACGCGTAAGAAGCTTCTGCAGGAGGACGAGGCCTATCCGATGCTCCAGAAGGCCGTCGCACTAGCCCCGGAAGACCCGGAGGCTCACTACCAATTGGCGCTTGAACTGCAGCGCCGCGGTGACGCACAGACTGCGGCCGATCACTTCCTGAAAGCCTATCAACTGCGGCCAGACGATCAATCCATCGTGTACAACCTCACCCGGGCGCTCTACCAAGCCGGCCGCCGGAGCGAGTCCCGGCGCTACCGCGGGGAGCTGACGCGAATGATCGAGGTGGCCGACAGGGCCCGCGAGAATGAATTCGAGACAGCACGTCTGCACGGGGACGCCGTCCGCTTCGAGGAGACCGGACACTTTGCAGCGGCTCTCGAGAAGTACCGCGCGGTGCTCGAACTAGAACCGCTCAACACAACGGCCCGCCGTAATCTCGCACTGGTGCTGTGCCGCCTCGACCGCTGGCACGAGGGCATTGAGGAGTTAGAAGCGATCCTTCGCGATGACCCCAACGATGCCGAGACCGCGCGAACCTTGGCGATCGTGTTGGACCAGGCCCGTTTGTCCAAGAATGGCGCCCATCAGACAAAGGATTGAGATCGATAAGCCGGCTGACGCGGCCTCGAGCCAAGCGTTCTCACCAGGGCGCCGGGGAGTCCAGCCCCGGAGTTCGGATCATCTGGGGCGCAGGCAGACGCACTCAACCTGCGCGACTCGCTCCAAGCAGCCGCAGTCCGTTGAAGACGACCAGGATAGTGGCGCCCATATCCGCTGCGACGGCAAGCCAGAGCGTCGCGAGATCCTGCGCGGCCAGGATCAGGAAGAGCACCTTGCATGTGAGGGCCAGCAGGACGTTCTGGCGAATGATCCGAAGCGCGCGGCGCCCGGTTGCGATTAGGTCCGGCAGTAGATGGACGCGGGGCGCCATGAGAATGGCGTCGGCGCTCTCCAGGGCGATGTCGGTTCCGCGTCCTCCGACGCCGACTCCGAGCGAAGCCGCAATCAGCGCCTCGGCATCGTTGATTCCGTCGCCGACCATTGCGGTCGAACCGTGGCGCTCCCGCAGTTCGCGGACGATGCTGGTCTTGTCTTCGGGCAGCAGGTTGGCGCGAACGTCTTCGATGCCGAGCGCGTCCCCGACACGGCGGGCAGCGGCGGTGTTGTCGCCGCTGAGAACCGCCATGTGCTGAATGCCAAGAGTGCGCAGACGGGCGATCGCGTCCGGAGCTTCAGGCCGGATCGAATCGGAAAGCCGCACCAGGGCCCATGGCTCCTGTCCCTGGCCGCAAACGACGACCGTTCGGCCCCCGGAATCAATCGCTTCGCGCAACTCATTGGCCTCGGCCGTGTCGGCGAGGATTCCTTGATCCCGGAGCATGCGCGCGTTGCCGACCCAAAAGCGCTCCCCAGAAACGATCGCCGAAGCTCCCTTGCCGTGCAGCGCGTGAAAGTCCTCGGCGGCCTCGGGAGCGACCCCGTGTTCCAGGGCGTATCGAATGACGGCCTGGGCCAGCGGGTGCTCGCTGTAGTGCTCTAAGCCGGCCAACCGCGCCAGCACCTCGTGCGGATCGTGCTTTCCGACCGGCACGATTTCGTCGACAGCGGGTTCGCCTAGCGTCAGGACGCCCGTTTTGTCGAACGCAATGGCTTGGACGCGGGCCGCCTCTTCCAGGTACGCCCCACCCTTGATCAACAGACCACGCCGCGCAGCGGAGGCCGTCGCAGCGGAAATCGCCACCGGGGTCGAGATCACCAGGGCGCAGGGACACGAAATCAGCAGCACGAGCATGCCGCGATAGAACCACGTCTCGAACGAGCCACCGGCGAGGAGCGGAGGGGCCACGGCCACGACCACGGCAATCGCGAACATGATCGGCGTGTAGAACTGTGCGAAGCGGTCGACGAAACGCTCCGCGGGAGCGCGACGATGCTGACTCTCCTCGACCATGCGGACAATCCGGGCCAAGCGGGTATCGTCCGCCGGTTTCGTCGTTCGGATGTCGAGCACGCCGTCGCCGTTGAAGGATCCGGCGAAGACCGCGTCGCCGCGAGCCTTGCCGGCCGGAACGGCTTCGCCGGTCAGCATCGATTCGTTGACCCCGGAGACGCCGGACTCGACCGTGCCGTCGCAGGGAATAGACTCTCCAGGGCGCACCCGCACGAGGGATCCCACCGAGACGAAGTCCACCGCGACACGATGCTCGCGATCGCCGTGCACGACGGACGCGCTCTGCGGCGTGGCCGCCATCAGGCTGCCCACCTCGCGCCGGGCTCGGTCTACGCTCCACCCCTCCAGGCGCCCGGCTAAGACGAAGAGGAATGCAAGCGTCGCGCCTTCAGCCCACTCGCCCAAGACTCCGGCGCCGATCGTCGAAACCAGCACAAGGGCGTTCATTTCGGGACGCAGACCGAGCAGGGCCTTCGCGCCCTTGGGAGCGAATTGGGACGCGCTGCCGACGATCGCCAGCACGAAGCAAGCGATCGCGAGCCAATACTCGCTTGGATCGTGGATCCGATGCGCCAGGGCGGCGAGCCAGTCGCCGGACTGGATGGCCTGCAGCGTCAAGCCAAGCAGGAGCGACAGCCCGCCGAGGAGAATCAGGAGGTCGCGTCCGCGCCTCTGCAGGAAGGAGGATTCCTCCGCTGGCACGGACCAGGGACGACACTCCAAGCCAAGTGCTGAGACGGCGTGGGCGATGCGGTCAGCATCGATCCCGGACGGATCGAATTCGGCCGTCATCCTGCCGTGCAGGACGTCGAAGCCGAGTCTGCGGACGCCGCGCTCGCCGTCGAGGCGTCGGCGAATCAGCGCGACTTCCTCCGCGCAATCGAGGCCGCGGACCCGGAATTGCTCGGTCAGGAACTCTGGGGAACGAGGTGGTGGCAAGGCGGAACCCAACCTGGGACAACCCTGATCCAAGTCTAGCCGACCGAGCCGGAGAGCGATCTGCTGAGATCTCGGGCTAGGTCTGGGACCAGGCCGTGGACATGGTCCCCCCAATCTTCACGCCGTGCGCCGTTCGATCGGCAGGTCCGAGTCTCTCGGGGATCGGCATCGGTATGTGCGCGATTCCGTTCGACCCCCGTATCGCGCTGCCTGCACTGGTGCTGCTGATTCGCTCATGCCCGAGACTGGATCGACACAACACAGGGAGTAGAACGAATTCCGGACGTTCGCGCCCGCGGATTCCCCGTGCCGGTTCAATGCGTCTGATCGGTTACACCTAGGTCGCTTCTGGCGCGCAGTCGGGCGTGTGGACAAGAGTGCGGATGCGCAAATCGCCGAGCGCGCAGGTGTTTCCTAGTGCATCCCTAGCTGCGGGGCGCCGAATCCAACCGAACAGGTGACTTCCAAGGTTGTCGGCGGCCTTCTTGGGGAGGCCGACCACACCGTTGGCAGCTTCCGTTCCTACCGGTGGGCCCGCAATCTCGGCACCATCCTCCGGCGGCTGACCGCCTCCCGCTGCTTCCGCACGGCAGCAACTCCGTTGCAGGGGACCGGAGGCGAACCGATTGGACATCCGAGTCGGCGGGACGGGCGCTCGAGACGGCGGCGACAGACGCACGCGGCTTGCCGAGCACCAACCGTCGATCCTGACCGAGGCGATCCACCGACCCAGGTGTACGAAGTTGCGGTCGGCGGTTTGCCGCCGCTCTCGCCTCGTCGAAGCGCCAGCAGCACGGAGCCGATGCTGCGAGACTGCTGGCGATACAGTCACGGAGGGTCGCGCATGCGCAATGCGGCGCGATTGGGGAGGATCAGATTGCAAGAGCAGTTCCCGTGTAGCTCGCCTCTCGACTCGGGTCCATCGATGAACCGCAGGGAATTGGTGTCTCGTTCCGCCCTCGGCCCTGCGGCGCTCACGGCTGGTTGCGGGCGCTCGGGGCGCCCGCCCAACGTGGTCGTGTGCTTCGCGGACCAACTGCAGCCGTTCGAAATCGGCTGCTACGGGAACAGCGTCGTCCGGACGCCACACATCGACACGCTCGCGTCGAAGGCGTTCCGTTTCGAGGTCGGGGTGACCAACAGCCCCGTCTGTACGCCGGCGCGGGCGAACTTACTGAGCGGGCAGTACGCCCGGACATGCGCCGGCTCGATTCGAAACGTCGGATCGATCAGCCCGGAGCGCACGCGTCTTCTCGATCGGACACTCCCGGAGATCCTCGCGGAGGCCGGCTACGATACCGGGCATGTCGGCAAGTGGCACGTGCACGTGGACCCCTTTCTACTCGGGTTCGACTACGCCTACTATCCGGTGGAGATTCCGCACCGTTACTACGGACGCGCGATGCGGGAGGCGGTCCGCGTGCCGGGTAAGCTTTCGACGGATACCGGTGAAGAGCAGATTGTTCCGGGCTTCATGCCGCATGCCGTCAGCGACAAGATGCGCGCATTCATCCGCCGGCATCGAGATCGACCGTTCTATCTCAACTACTGCGTCTCTCTGCCGCACATGCCGATTGGGCCCGGGAATCTACCCGCAGACATCCTGACCTCTGGCAATTTTAGGATGTTACACGACGGTATTTGGAACACGACGTGGAGTGGGCTAGGATAGCCACTCGTAGACGAGGCGGAGAGAGGTGCCCGGATAGAGCGTACGCTGGGCGTTGAGTTCGTCTAGAAGCGGTTGCACGGCGCGGTCGTGGGCCGGGTCGGCGAGCCGCAAGAGTTCGATGCCGAGCGAGCCGCGGGCGGGGTCGGGCCGCAGGTTGGCGTCGGCGCGGAACAGCGCCTGCAGCGCGGCGCGGGCGTGTTCGGGCTTGCGGCCCGGGGCGGAGGCGACCGGTGCGAGCATGGCGGTTTCGGCGCGATAGGCGAGCATGCGCAGCGTGTCGAGCAGGTTGCGGGTCGGTTGCGGCAGGGCTTCGAGACGCTGTTGCGGTGCCAGCTCGCCGGCCAGCACGCGACGCGGAAGGCTCTTGCGACGGGTGCACAGCTCTTCGATCTCGCGCTCGAAGGCGGCGATTCGATCCACCGTTTCCCGCGCCTTCGCGGACTGCGCGTCGCGTTCGCGGGCCAAGCGGTTGCGCGCTTGCGCCATGCGACCGCGCAGCCGGCGCACTTGCTTGTCGATTGCGCGGCGCTCCGGGTTGACGATTTCGGCATCGTCCTCGACGGGCACGAGGGCGTGCTCGGGCAACGCGTCCAGATTGAATTCGTGCCGCATGTACTTGAAGTAGTTTTCCTGCGACCAGCGGGAGAGCATCGCGCCCGCGACGCGGGCCGTGTCGAGGCTCGGATGGGTCGTGACCAAAGCGGCTTGGCGCCCGTCGTCGAGCAGCCTGCGGATCTCGCGCGCCTGGAAGTCCTGCAGCAGGTCCACCGGCGCCTCGGCCAGGCGGACCGGTCGCAGGCGCTCGCCGCCGGGTCCGCGCACGGGCACGAGCAACTCGCGGAACGCATTCTGGGGCCAGTCCTCGCCGCGCTTGCCCTTGCGCCACGTGACGCAGGCCACGCCCTCCCGGGCCAACTCGCGGAACAGCTTCGGACTCCAGCCCTCGCGGTCGAACACCAAGGTCACGGCGGGCTCGGATCCCTCTTCCGCGACGGCGGGCAGCGCGCCCAGTTCGCGTAGGTGCGGCACGATCTCGCCCCGCACGGCCGCGAGCATGCCCGGGTCCAGGTCTTGGTGCAGGCAGACGAACGGCTGGCCGTCGAGCGCGTTGAGCCAGTAGCCCGCCGCAGCGGGCAGGCACAGCTTCTGGCGCGAGACGAAGTGCTTCTTGAGGCGGCCCTGGCGTCCGCTGTAGACCTGGACGTGACCGTCGAGGCACAGCGTGGCGGCGGCCTCGGGATCCTGCTCGAGCCAGTCGCGGGTCAGCGCGTCGCGCCAGGAGCGCACCGTGTCGGCATCGTCGGCCAGGGCCTTGAGCTGGGCGCGCAGGGTCTTGACCTCGGGGCAGCGGTCCAGTCCGAGCAGGGCGCCCCAGTCGCCCGCTTGGGCGTAGCGCAGTTGTTCGGGGTTGCGCACGCGGGCCAGCAGCATGAAGGACTGCAGCAGCAACAGGGAGGGTACGCCGTAATAGCCCGGCGGGAGACGCAGGCGAGCGGCGTGTCGCAGCAGCCCGGCTTGCAACAGGGCCGGAAGCGCGGTGATCACGCCGCCGCACTCGACGGCGCGAGCGGCTTCGAAGCGCGGTTCGCGAGGGGTCGAGGCGCCGAGACTGGCAGCGACCCGGCCGGCGACATCGCGTGCGGCACGGCCCATCGGCGCGCGGTTGTCGCGCACGTTGCGCGCGGCCTTGTCGGGCTCGCACGGCAGCTCCCCGCCGCCGGGAGAGAGCGGCGCGGTCGTCTCCCGGCGGGCGTGCGGAGCGCGCACCAAGCCCGCCCGCAAATAGTTGTGCAGGGTCTGGTAATGCACGCCGAGTTCGCGGGCGGCGGCCCGTTGGCTGAGTCCGGACTCGAGCAGCCGCTCGGCGCGGCTGCGGTCGGCTTCGACCAGAGCGGTCCTGCGACGCGTCTTGCGCGTCTTGGCGAAGCCCTTCTCGCCGGTTTCGCGCAGCGTGCGGAGAGCCCTGCTGACCGTCATGCGGGTGACGCCGAAGGAGGCCGCGATCTCTTGCTGCGTGGCGAGCCGGAGGCTGGCGAACTCGGCCATCTTGCGGTTGCGGGCGGGGATGTCGTCGACGCGATGGCAGCCAATGGGGTCCAGGTAGCGGAAGTAGGTGGTGACGCCATGGCGGGTGAGCATGCCGAGAGCGTGGCCGATCGGGGAGGCCTCGGCGGGGAGCAAGGGCAGGGACGGGGCGCGGAAGGAGGGGGTTTGAGCGGCTCGGGAATGCATGATTATGTAACATTATATCTTATAACATCGCAGATGTCACGAACTTCTAGGAATCTCTCTAAAAAATGACCTAACCTCCTGTCTTTTGTGCGGTTATGGGAGAATCAGCGTCTCGGAGTTGTCTGAAGAGGTCAGGATGTCTGTGCCTGGGCTTGGATCACACGAGCCTGATCTACCGCCACCAGGGACGCGACTTCCGCCTGACCGAGGTGCGGGGCGACGTCGTCCGCAAGTTGCTCGCGTAGTTCGACGGGGGCCGCGCCGCAGACTTGGAACCGCGCCCGATGATCTGCGCCGGCGAGGCGAGCTTGAGCTGGTCGTTCTCGCAGACGGCCAGCAGCCGAACGCGGGGACCATCGCGATCAGGGAGGCGATGCCTGGGACGAGCCCGCATCGAGATGAGCCGCGCGGGCCGGATTCACGATCCGTGTCGCGGGTCTTGAAGGTCACGATTCCGTGGTTTGAAGCGCCTTTTGGATCAGCTTCGCGCACAGTGGCGGGTAGTGGATCGAAAGGGCTGCTTGCTGTCCGCTTTCGGACATCTTGCTCCAGGTCCGCCGCAAGATATTAACCATGCTTGCTTCTTCCTGCTCCTGTGCGAACGGCTCGAAGAAATGCTCCAGGAATACGAGACAGGCCACGTCCTCGAGCAACTGCGCCCATGGATCGGACTTGAAGCGCTCCTTGCGGATGACCGCTTGGACCCGGACCACCGTCTCCTCGGCATAGCCGCAGCCGCGCATGATGGCAGCGGCTGTCTCCGCGTGGAACCGACCCAGGTCCTGCCGCCACTTGCGGTAGCCCATCCGGCCTTTGGGATAGGTGTCGCGGGGAATTTCCCAACGCCGGATGTGCTGCGCCCGCACCGCCAGTCGAACTTCGTCCGGGGCGTTCGGCTCCAGGCATTCCAGCCAAGTGGACATGCGCTTCGCGTACAGAAGCTCCTTGGGGGAACCGTCGCGCTCACGGTTCGGATCCTCCGCGTTTGCGGCGTCGAATCGCTCGAGGCAGAGACGCAGCCGCTCGGGCGCAGTCGCCGCCTTCATCGCGCATCCACCGTGGCGGCGAGGCTCGCGCAGATTGCGGCGACGGCGATGGCGGCCGTCTCGGCTCGCAGGACGGAATTGCCGAGACCGGCGACGGAGAATCCGCTCCCCATCGCCAGATCCCGTTCCCGGGACGTCCAACCGCCTTCTGGGCCGACCACGAATGTCAAAGGTCCGCCTCGGTGAAGTTCGGCTACGGTTTGCCCTCCGGGATCCACGAGTATCTTCGCTTCAGTCTCGCAGCCGCGCACAAACGGTTCGAAGAGCTGTGGGGGCTCGACCGCAGGCGCCGCCAGCCGCCGGGACTGCTGCGCCGCCTCGGACGCGACGCGCCGCCATCGGACGAGCCTCTTTGAGGCGGCCGATGCGAGTCTCGGCTCACTGCGCTCGGCGATCACCGGGATGATCGTCCGGACGCCGAGTTCGGTCAGCTTCTCGATCGCCCATTCAAAGCGCGGGAACTTAATCACGGCCAACCCCGCGTCCAACTGTGGCGTCCGCTCGGGGTCTGGCAACCGTTCCTCCAGGCGAAATCGGACTTCTCGAGGCGAGCAGGATTCGGTCACTGCACTGTACGCGCGTTCCTGGTCCGAGACCTCGACTCGCTCACCCACGTTGAGCCGAACAACGCGCGCCAAGTGATGCGCCCGGCTCCCGCGGGCCAGTGCTTCGCCGGCTTCGATCGAGTCCACGAAGACGCGCCTCAACGCCATCCTGTCCACAAGCTTACTCCGGAAGCGCCGACGGCCCATCGGTAGACTGAAAGTTGAAACTGTGGCGCGGCGTAACATCCTTGGGCGAACGGCAACCTGGCCTCACGCCCGAGGAGACTGCCCGAATTGTGCGGGAGCGGCTGCGCCCTCGGTTCGCCGAGCTTGCCCGATGCCGTTCCACACGCGAGGTGCTGGCGCACCCTGCGTACCGGGCGATCCGGCCTTTCGCGGAGCGCGTCCTCGGAACGACGGAAACCGGCAGCTTCGCTCCCGCCGGCTCGGCGCCCAAGCCGGCCTACCGCGTTCTGGCCTGGAACCTCGAGCGAGGCATAGAGTACGAAGGACAGCTGGCCGCGATCCGGAGCCACCCGTACCTTGGGTCCGTGGACGTATTCCTGCTCACTGAGACGGACGTGGGCATGGCGCGCTCGGCCAACCGCAACGTGGCCCGCGAACTGGCCCGCAAGCTCGGCCTCCACTATGCCTTCGCGCCCTGCTACCTCAACCTATCCAAGGGAGTGGGGGTCGAGAATGAGGCGCACGGGCGCAATGAGCTGGGGCTGCATGGGAACGCGATTCTGAGCCGCTACCCGATTCGGGACCCCCGGCCCATCGAGCTCGGCAACGGCCGCGACAAGATGCGCGGCAACGAGAAGCGCTTGGGCCAGCAGGTTGCCCTTGCCGCAGAGATCGGGTTTCCGGGCTTCGACCTCACGGTCTGCTCCGTGCACCTGGACGCGCAGTCCCGACAGCGACACCGGCGCGACCAGATGGCGGGGGTGCTGGATGGCCTTCCGCCATCTGGACCGGCGGTCGTCGGGGGTGACTGGAACACGACCACGTTCGACTCCTCGAGCGCCCTGTCGGCCATCCTCGGTTACTGGGTTCGGGTAATGCTCGGCGCCGGCAACACGATTCGGAATCACTTCCTGCGTCCCTACACCTTTTTTGAGCGAGAACTGTTTGGTCTGCTCGAGCAGCGCGGATTCGACTGGCGGGGCGCGAACGTGCTCGACGAGCGGACCACGTCCTACGATGTCGAAGACATCAAGACGCACAAGAACCTGCGCGAATGGGTGCCGGCGTGGTGCTTCGACTTCATCCGCTGGGCGCTGCGTGACTTCGACGGCAAGTGCCCGCTGAAGATCGACTGGTTCGCGGTGCGGGACGTGGCAGCGGCGGCCCCGGTCGTTCTGCACGAGTTTCGCGAGGGCCGCCGGCCGCCGCTGTCCGACCACGATGCGATCGGCATCGACGTGCCGGCCCCGGCAGGCGACACAATATAATCTGAGAGTGGGTTCGATGCCCGTAATGGAGGCGACTGAGGAGAGTGCACTCGTTCCCGAGTTGCTGGCCCGCGAGGACTACCGCATCATCGGCGATCTCATCGAGGACTCCTCCCATGTGCTCGACCTCGGTTGCGGCGAGGGCGACCTGCTTGCGTGGCTCGTGCGGCACAAGGACGTCCAGGCGCGCGGCGTCGAAATCTCCCAGGAGAAGGTCCGGCGCTGTGTCGAGCTGGGTCTCTCGGTCTATCAGGGCGACATCGAAAAGGGGCTCGCGGATTACCCGGACAACTGTTTCGACTATGTAATCCTCAGCCAGACGCTGCAGGTCGTCCAGAAGCCTCTTGTCCTGCTGCGCGAGATGATTCGGGTGGGGCGCCGCATCATCGTGGCGTTCCCGAACTTCGGGCACTGGTCCGTGCGGCTCTCGCTCGCGTGCACCGGCAAGGCCCCTCGCACGGGGCACTTGCCATACGAGTGGTACGACTCTCCCAACATCCGCGTGCTCACGGTTCTGGACTTCGAGGAGCTGCTACCACGGGAAGGGCTGCATGCCGCGAAGGCTTACTTCCTGCGTCGCGGGACGCAGATCCGCGTGTGGCCCAACATGCGGGCGGATTCGGCGGTTTATCTGCTCATCCAGGCGGCTGGCGCTCGCTGAGCACCTCGGCGACGGCGCGCGAAACGGCGGCGAGTTCCACTGTCAGAATACAGCGCGGCTCCTCGAACGCGTAGCAGCGGTCTCCGGGGCACGGCTTGCAGTCCCAGGCCGTTTCGGCGACGCGGTGCAGCGTGCGCCAAGGACGCCAGGAGGACGAGTCCGAGGAACCGAAGATCACGACGCAAGGCACGCCGAAGGCCGCTGCGACATGCGCCGGTCCCGAATCGTTTCCGACGAAGAGCCGCGCACCCGACAGCAGCGACTTGAGGTCGGCGAGCGGCAGGCCGCGCCGGACCTCGAACCCGGACAAGTCCTGCGCGAGCTCCGCATCGTCCGGGCCGGCGACGAAGACGGGCTCTAGCCCGTGTCGCTCGCGGATCTCGTGGGCGAGCCGCCCAAAGTGCCGGATCGGCCAGCGTTTCGTGAAGTATGCGGCTCCAGCGTGTAGGACCACGTAGGGACGCTCCCGGGGGGACGGCTCGCCAGCTAGCCGCGCACCCGGAATCTCGTCCGTCCGCGCCCCGAGATGGATCATCGCCGCGGCGTGGTGTTCCGCGGTGTGCACGCGGGAGTTCGGCCCCCGTTCCAGAACTTCCTGGGCGCGCGGGATCCGTTCGTTGTAGGCCCAGGCGTGGCGGAAGTGCGCGAAACCCGCCCTCCAGCGCGCGCCCGAGAGCGCCGTCAACCAGGCGGCGGTCGATCCGCCATGCATGTCGACGCACAGACTCGGTCGCAGAAGCCGCACGTCGCGTAGCAGACGGGCCTTGGGGAGGACGCCCGCAGCGCTTCCGAGCCGCAAGATGCCGTCGATGTCCGGTTGGCCTTCAAGCACGTCCGCGAAGCGCTCCTCCATGGCGACGTGGATACGCGCTTGGGGCAACGCCCGGCGCAGCAAAGCGAACGCGGGCGTTGCCAAGACCGTGTCGCCCAGCGAACGGAGCCGTACCAGGACGATCGAGGGCTTGCGCCCGAGCTGCGGGAGGATCAGGTCGCCCACGCGGCGCCCTCAGGCCGCGCGGGATTCAGCCACGATGTCCAAAAAGCCTCGCGCCGCGCTCTCGATGCGCCCGTACTCGCGCTTGGCGAGCCAGTGCTTGTTGACGAGTTCCGAGCCCACCGCAACGGCGCTGGCGCCGGCTCGGAAGAACGCTGGGGCGTTCTCCAAGTTGACGCCGCCGGTCGGCACGAGCAGCACCTGCGGCAACGGGGCCTTCACAGCCTTGATGTAGCTCGGGCCCCCGACCGCGCCGACCGGGAAGACCTTGACCATGCTGGCTCCCGCGTTCCAGGCGGTCATGATCTCAGTTGGCGTCAGAGAGCCCGGGATCACGCACTTCGAGTAGCGGTTGCAGATCTCGATTGTCGGAAGGTCGAGCGACGGTGTCACGCAGAACTCTGCGCCGGCCAGCATGCAGTTCCTGGCGGTCGTCGTATCCAGCACTGTTCCGGCGCCCAGCAGCAGCTGGTCCCCGAAGCGGTCGCACGCCGTCTCCAGCGCCTTCAGCGCCCCCGGAACTGTCATCGTAACTTCCACGACGCAAATTCCTGCACTCTGAATCGCCTCGATCGCGTACAGCGCCTGGATGGCGGTGTCCGTGCGGACGATCGGGATAATGCCCACATCCAGAATCGTCTGCAAAATGTCTCGCTTGGCCATAGCCCGCCGTTCCCTACGCCGATACAGTACCAGAGCGGCGGAAGGCGCGGCAATCCGCCGACTCGATGGACTGCCGACGCCTGTGGACGCATGCGCTGCCCTGCAGTTGGCGGGCCAGCGGCGGTTGGCCGATACCGCCAAGCGGGTTCGATCGACTCATTACACTGGGAGGGCATGCCGCAGCCAGACTTGGCCTTGTTCGGCGGAGAGCCGTTGCGGAAGGACCCGTATCCAGCGTGGCCAACTCTCGGCCCCGGAGACCTGGAGGAGGTTCGCGCCGTCCTGGAGAGCACGACCTGGGGCGGGAGCAACCCGGCCGTCGAGGAATTCGAGACGCTCTTTGCGCAGTACCACGACGCCACGTTCGGAATCGCGGTTTCGAGCGGTTCGATGGCGCTCGAGTTGGCCTTGCATGCTGCCGGCATCGGCTCCGGAGACGAGGTCATCGTACCCGCACACAGCTTCATCGCGACGGCGACAGCGGTCAATCGCGTCGGCGCTGTTCCGGTCTTTGTCGACATTGAGACGGAGTCCTACAACATGGACCCTCGACAAACCGCCAAAGCCGTCTCGGCGAACACGCGGGCGCTGATCGTCGTTCATTTTGGTGGCGTCATGGCTGAGATGGACCGCTTTTCCGAACTCGCCGCCGATCGCGGTCTGCTCCTGATCGAAGACGCCGCGCATGCACATGGCGCGGAATGGTACGGCAGCCGGGCGGGCGGGCTGGGCGCCATGGGCGCCTTCAGCTTCCAGAATTCCAAGGCCATGGCCGTCGGCGAAGGGGGCATCCTGATTGCGAGCGACGAGACCTTGGCCGGCAGGGCGCGCTCGATCGCGAACGTGGGGCGGCTTCCGAGTCGCGGCTGGTTCGAGCACTTCGAGCTGGGCACAAATGTCCGGATGACGGGGATCCAGGCGGCGCTGTTGAGACGCCAGCTGCAACGGCTCCAGGACCAGATCCGCCTGCGCGCCTCGAACGCCGTCCGCTTCGTTGGAGAACTCAGAGAGGTGGAAGGGATCGTCTTGCAACGAGCCCCCGAAGGCGCGACCGTTCAGACTCGCTACCTCGTGTCCGGGCGCGTTCTCGAAGAGCGATTCGGGCTCGGCCGCGACCGGTTCGTCGAGGCGCTGTCTGCCGAAGGCATTCCCGTTCGCCCCTTCTATCCGCACCCGCTGTACCGCAATCCTCTTTTCCGGCAGCAGCCGCACCGCGCGTGCGAGTGTCCGGCGGCCGAACAGGCGTGCCGGGATTCGTTTTGGCTTCCGATGCGTGTTTTTTCCGGAACCGGGGACGACGCCGCCGACGCAGCCAGGGCGATCGCCAAAATACACCGGGTCGTCAAGCCCCGCAGGCCAAGTGCCACAAACGGCTCGGCGGCCGGCTGATCCAGCGCCTCGTGGGGCGCCGACTACAGCCGATCCGGCCGGCGCTCACCCGCCGGTTCACGGATCCAGCGCCCACGCACGGCTTGAAGTCCCTGGAATTGCTCTTCGGAGAGTTTCCGGTTCTTTCCGGTGGATGCGGGCTGGTTACGGTAGCGTCGTCCAGGCAAAGGAAATTTCGAGTCGGCCGCAGGTGTGGGCAGCGCAGCACGTCCGCGTGGGTTGGCTCGGGCTGAGTCCTGGTGCAGCCTTGGTGAGGGATGTTGGATGTCCTTCCCCTGTGCGCCCCGCCGCCGGCTGGCGGCGGGGCAGGAAAAGTCGCGGCCGGTGCGAGAATGGAAAGCGCCATAATCCATGTAATTGCCTCGGTGCGTGTACGAGAAGGCGCCTTGGACGAGTACATCACCCGCTTCAAGGAGAATGTGCCGAATGTCTTGGCCGAGCCTGGGTGCATCGAATATTCCCCCTGCGTGGACAGCGATACGGGCTGGAAGACCCAATCGCTGGATCCGCAACGGATCACTGTCGTCGAAAAATGGGAGAGCATGGAGGCCCTGCAGGCGGACGCCCGTGCGCCCCACATGGTAGCCTTCCGCAAGTTAGCCGGACACTTGGTCGAAGGCGTGACGCTGCAGGTCGTCGAAACCGCCTGACGCTACCCGGGAGTGAGACGCGGGCGGGTCAAGCCGGCTCGTGGATCAGTCCCTGCCGCCTGGACTCGTCCTTGATGTCGCGGAATTGCCAAGCCCCCAAGTACATCAGTGGCGTATCGGCGGCCGCGACGAGCAGCTTGTAGGCGTAGCTGGCGAGGATGACGCCGCCGATCTGCGGCCAGGTCCAGACCCCGTAGAAAAGGATCGTCACGACGGCGGTCGTGTCGATTAGCTGGCTGAGCATAGTCGAGGCATTGTTGCGCAGCCAAAGGTGCTTGCCGTCGGTGAGCTTCCGCCAGAAGTGATAGAGCCGGACGTCAATGAGCTGGGCGAGCAGGTAGGCGACCATGCTGGCGAAGATGGCGCGGGCGCTTTGCCCGAACACGGCCATATAGTGCGTCTGGATGGTCTCGTCCTGGAGATGCGAAACCGGAAGCGCGCCGCCCAGCTGCAAGAGCAGCAGCATGTATACGCTGACCAGCAAGCCGATCACCACAATCGCGTCGGCGCGCTTTTTGCCGTACAGCTCGCTGATCAGGTCGGTGCACAGGAACGTGATCGGGTAGGGCAGAACGCCGATGCTGATGGTGGCCATGCCGACGAACGGCAGCGGAATATCGATGAATTTGAACACCATCGCATTCGCGAGCACCAGGCTGGACAGGAAGAATCCGGCCAAGACGAGAAAGACGAAGTCGTAACGGCGCATCGCGAGCGGGTTGATAGGTACCACTAGGATGCCATGAAGCGTGAGCCTGGATTGGATCGCCGCCAGACGATCCGCTCGCTTGCGGGGGGTGGGCTGCTGCTCCTGGGGTTGCTCTCAGAGATGCTCGCCGCAACACCGGAAGATCCGTTGCGGCCGAAGGAGCCGCATTACGCCGCCAAGGCGAAGCGCGTCATCTTCCTGTTCATGCCGGGCGGCGTCTCGCACGTGGACACGTTCGACCCGAAGCCCTTCCTGAGAAAGAACCACGACCAGCCTTTCAGCAAGAACAGGGTCTACAAGGGCAGCGACTGGGAGTTTCGGCCATACGGACAGCGTGGCATCCAGGTGAGCGACCTGTTCCCAGAGATCGGCGGCGTGGTCGACGATATCGCGGTCGTGCGCTCGATGAAGAATATCAACGGCGATCACTTTGGCAAGAGTCTGGGCATCCACATCGGCTCGGACGCGCCGGCAACCGCCCCAGCATCGGGTCGTGGGTCAGCTACGGGCTCGGCGCCTACAACCAGAATCTGCCGTCCTTCATGGCCATTGCGCCCGAGCTGCCGTACGCCGGCGGGCAGGTGTGGGGTTCGGACTTTCTGCCGGTTCTGCACCAGGGCGCCCGTCTCGTGCCCGGCGAGGAGCCGATTGCGCACATGAGCCGACGCACATCGGGCACGCAGCAGGGGACGGAACTCGACATGCTCGTGTCCTTCAATCGCCAACACCTGCGGGGACGCCAACGAGATTCCGACTTGGCGGCCCGCATCCGGTCTTTCCAAACGGCCTTCGGCATGCAGGCCGAGGCCCCGGAGGCGTTCGACCTGTCGAGCGAGTCTGACGCGACGCTGCAACTGTACGGCCTGGAGCGCGGGTGCACGGAGGGCTTCGCGTGGCAGTGCCTGATCGTGCGGCGCCTGGTGGAGCGGGGTGTGCGCCTCGTCGAGCTGATCGACGGTGGCACGATGCTCGATAAGAATTGGGACTCCCACGCCAAAATGGCGAACTACAATGTGCTGGCCCGCAACGTCGACCCGCCGATTGGCGCGTTGCTCCGCGACCTCAAAGCGCGCGGCATGTTGGACGATACGATCGTGGTCTGGACGACCGAGTTTGGTCGGACGCCGACCTGCCCGTCCCCGGGCGCCGAAGACTGCGGACACCACGCCCAGGTGTACAGCTCCTGGCTTGCGGGAGGAGGCATCAAAGGCGGCGGAGTCTACGGAGCGAGCGACGAAATGGGCATGGACATCGCAGAGAATGCTGTGACCGTGCATGACTTCCAAGAGACGATCCTGGACCGTTTGGGGATGGACCACGAGCGTCTGACGTACCGCCACGCTGGCCGAGATTTCCGCCTGACCGATTTCTACGGCCGGGTCGCCCAGGGGATTCTGGCCTAATCTCTTCCCGTGTGGCGCGGGCGTCTCCCGCGCTCCAAGCAGTGGCCGCGCGGTAGGCGAATTCGATCGGCGTCTTCTGCGGGGAAGCCGCCGTCGAGGTGGGCCCGGCAGTCCATCAGTTGCTGGGATGTGGGCTGCTGTGTCTCGATGTGGACGACGACGGTGTGCCGGACTTCTGCATGGCGAACGGGCATGCCTACCCGGAAGCCGAGCGGTTCCCGATCGGCGATCCTGACCATCAGCTGACGATCCGGCGCCGGAACTCGGGCGATGGTTCCTGCGACGGCGCCAGCGGCAATCCGGGCGCCGGCCGGCCCTCCCGGGCGTGGCAGCGGACGAAATCGAGGGCGACGGGCATCCGGACAGCGTGAAGATGGATCGACCGGCCCCCTGGGGAAGGACTCGACCCTGCAGACCTTTGCGGTCCGAACCGCCTGCGGGGCGCCGAGTCGACCCGCGATGCCATGGGGGCTCGTATGGAACTCGTACTCGGGGACCAGCGCCCGGTGCAAACCCCGCTCGGAGGGGGCGGCCATGACTCCCGTAGCGAGCGAGCTGTGCACTCGGGATCGGCACGACCGGAGTGATGGAGGCTGCCGAGATTCCGCGGCCAGGCAATCGGCGGCGGCCATGGCCGGAAATCGCGGCGCATCACCGCTGCGCGTTGTTGGAAGGCTGGCAGGACGTCAACGCCGTCAGGCGGTTCCCCCGTGAAGCCGGCGCCACGACCCACCTGCCCGCGAGGGCCTCGGATCCGCGGGCCTCGCACACCGCTTGACTAGTCGGCTCCAATGCAAAATAACTCGTCCTGGCTGCGGAGGAACAGCTTGCCGTCCACGATCACCGGAGACGAGACGAACATCTCGTCGCCCATCTTGTTGACGGCCAGGACTTCGTAGCTCGCGCCCAGCTTGAGCACGACGACATCGCCTTGCTCGCTCGCCAGGTAGAGCTTGCCGCGCGCCGCCACCGGGGACGCTTTAAAGGTATACGTTTCGGGAAGCCTCTGCTGGTGGTAGTGCTTCTCTCCCGTCAGCGCGTCGAAGGCGTTGACCAGGCCCCGGTCGGTGACGAAGTACAGGACGCCGTCATGCAGCACGGGAGAGGCCGTATACGAGTTGCCCCGCTGGTTGGTCCACTTCACGTATTCCGCGTTGTCGGTGAGGTCGCCGTCGCCTCCGAGCCGGATCGCGAGCAGGTTGGGATCGCGGAACCCTGTCATGGCGATGACCATCTCGTCGTTCACACTAATCACCGCGGGGACCGCGTTCCCGCCGAGACCGCCCGCTTCCCAGATCAGCTCCCCGGTCTCCAAGTCGTAGCTACGGACGCGGGTCGAACTCGTCACGAGTTGCTTGCGGCCCTCGAAGTCGACCACGACCGGCTGCGGCCAGCTGCTCCGCTCGTCCCGGTCGGCCCGCCAAATCTCCTTGCCGTTGTTCTTGTTCAGGACGACGATGTACGACTGGCCTTCGTGGTCGTTCTGGATGATCAGCGAGTCCCGGTGCAACACGGGAGCGATGCCTTCACCGAACGTATTCCGCATGTACAGGCGGCCCAGGTCCTTGCTCCATAGCAGCGTGCCGTCTAGACCGTAGGCGTAGACGCCGCGCGATCCAAAGTTCGCGATCAGGACCTCGCCGTCGGTGACGGGAGAGTTCGAGGCGAAGCTCCCATACTGGCGGTGGTACCCTTCGTGCGGTTCGGCCGAGGTGGCGGTTCTCGTCCACACTTCCTCGCCGCTCTCCTTGTCGATCGCGAGCACGAGGAAGTCGTGCTGGACGAGAGCGCCGGTCTCGATATCGGTCCCGGACTCCACGGATGTCGTCAAATAGATCGTTCGTCCGGAGATCACCGGTGTCGAATTGCCCTTCCCAGGGATTGAGATGCGCCACTTGACGTTCTCCGTCCCGGAAAAGTGCAGAGGCGCGTCGCTCTCGGCGACGCCGTTGTTGTTGGGGCCGCGCCACTGACACCAAGCATCCTTGGCGTCCGGGCCCGCCGGCAAGCCCGGCGCCGCCAGCATCGTAAGGACTGCCAGGGCGCCACTTGCTTGCTGGGCGCTCCGTCTTGCGGTTGTGGACGGTGAAAGCCGCATAGTCGATCCCCCTTGACCCTCCTCGTTCGCTAGCGTACACAACCAGCAACCGGCAACCGGAAGCCCGCCTGCCAACCTCCCCGCCCCGACAGTTCTGTATCCGAGTCGGCGGCCCTACGTTGTCCGGGGATCTTCCGTGTCCGTTTGCTTGCGTCGGCGCAACAGCGGCCAGAGCAACGAGAGCACCGTGGCGACGAGGAAGACCAGCACGATCGGACGGGTCAGGGTTCCCAGCCAGTCGCCCCGGCTGAGGATCAGGGCCCGCCGCAGATTGGATTCCATCATCGGTCCCAGGATCAGCCCCAGCACCAGCGGACCCAGCGGAATCTGCGCCTTGCGGAACAGAAAGCCGGCCACACCCGCGGCATACATGGCCCAAACATCCACAACGGCGTTATTGAGGGCGTAGGCGCCCACGGTCCCGAAGAGCACGATTCCGGTCCAGAGCCAGGGTGCGGGGATCCTGAGAATCCGGGCCAGCGGCTTGGCTCCCAGCATCCCGATCAACATGATGAGCAGCGAGGCGAAGACCAGCAGGAACACGATCGAGAAGACGAACGACTGGTTGTTGGCGAACAGCAACGGTCCGGGCTGGATGCCGTGAATTAGAAGCGCTCCGATCAAGATGGCCGAGACGGCGTCTCCGGGTATGCCCAGGGTCAGCATCGTGGTCATGGCGCCGCCGATCGCGGCGTTGCATGCCGAGCAACTTGCGGCCAGCCCCCGGAGCGACCCCTTGCCAAACTCCTCCTTGTCCGGGGAGGTCCGGCGCGTTTGCTCCCACGCAATCACCGATCCGATATCTCCTCCCGCCGCCGGGATCGCGCCGACCATCGTGCCCAGGATTGCGCCTCCGAACATCGCTCCGAGCATCGTCTTCAACTCGGAGGCCTGCGGCAGAATCCGGCCGATCGCTGCGGCGGGAGCGTTGCGGCCGGTGTGCCGCTCGGAGATCTGCACGAGCACCTCACCCAGTCCGAACAGCCCGATCATGACCGGAACGAAGGAAATGCCGTCTAGGAATTCGGACATCCCGAAGGTGTAGCGTGGATAGGCCGTCATGGGGTCCAGCCCTACCAGCGCCAGGGCCAAGCCGAGCATGCCCGCAAGCATGCCCTTGAGCACGTGCCGGCCGGACACCCCAGCCATCAGGCTGATGCCCAGCAGCGCTAATCCGAAGTACTCGGCTGGTCCAAACTGCAGCGCGAAGCTCGCGATCGGAAACGCCAGGAATGCCAGGAACAGGATGCTGGTGAGTTGTCCCACAGCCGAGGTGAGGGCGTTGATGCCGAGCGCCAGCCCAGCCTGTCCCTTGCGCGTGAGGGCATAGCCGTCCCAGGAGGTTGCGATCGAGGCCGGCGTTCCCGGCACGTTGATTAGGATGGCCGGGATCCCGCCGGCCGGAATCGCGCCGCAATAGATGCCCAGCAGCATGGCGAGGCCCTGTTCCGGGGAGACCCAGAAAGTCAGGGGCGTCAGGACCGCGACACCCATGGTCGCGGTCAGGCCCGGTAGCGAGCCGAAGACGGCGCCCAGCGACACTCCCACCGCCAGGAATCCCAGCACCTGCCAGTCGAGGACAGCGGTCAGGCCCGCCAGAATCTCGGCGGTCAACGACTCCACTCCCTTGCTCGAGCGGCGCGGTCCGGCGGGCCGGGACGTCCATCGCGCCGACGCCGCGAGCCGGACCCACGAGTCTCCGATACCCTCCCGGCCGTCATTCCAGAGAGACGTTGAGTCCCGCGTCGAACGCCAAGTAGACGAACGTGGTCAATGCGACCGAGTAGCCCACAGCCGAACTCCATCGCTGCCCCAGGAACCGCAATGTCAGGAGCAGGAAAACGACGGTCCGAACCACGAAGAAACCACTACCCCACAACAGCAGATACACCAACAGCAGGACTGCGGTCCCCAGAACCTGTCGCGGATTCGCGATCGAGAGACCCTCCGGCCGCCTCTTGCGTTGTCCGGCGAGCAGCGCGCCGGCGAGCAGCACCGTCAGTCCACCGATCACCTGCGGAAAGAAGCCCGCACCCGGCAGACCCCCGACCCCGGGAGGAAAGCTCGCCCCACTGGCGAGCAGCGCGCCGCCGAACGCCACGAACAGGCCGCCCACAACTGCATCCACGCGCATCATCTAGGGGCTTTCCAGGCGGACGAGTCTTGGGATTTCGCCTTCGAAGAAACCTTGCTGTTCCAAAGCGAACGCTTCGAATGCGTCCTTATCGAGGAACAGGGCTTCCATCCCGCGCTCGCGGCAGAGTTTGGCCCACTCGGCGGTGCCGAAGGCCGTCTCGAACGCTCCGGCGATCCGCTCGACCCGCTGCTCGGGCATGCCGGCCGGGCCGAAGAATCCGCTCCATGCCGGGGCGCCGATCGGATAGCCCAATTCGTGCGTCGTCGGCACGCCATTCAACACGCTCGAGCGTCGTCGGTCAAAGACCGCGAGCGCTCTGAGTTTTCCGGCTTGGACATGAGCAACCACCTCGCCGACGCCGGCCACAGCGGCATCGGCGTGCCCACCGATGACAGACACAAGAGATCCGGTCGAACCCGGATACGGCAGATGGGTGAATCGCGCCCCGGTTCCCTGCTCCATCAGGAGGATGTTGAAGTGCCAGATCGACCCAATGCCCGAGTTGGCCATCACGATCCTGCCAGCCTCCCTGCGGGCCTCCTCGACGAAATCCTGGAACGTCCGCCACGGCGCATCGGAGGGAACGACGAGGGCGGGTGCGGTCTTCGAGACCAAGCAGATCAGGGAGACGTCGGATGGTCCGATGTCCGCGTAGCCCAGTGAGCGCACGACCGCGATTTCGACCGGAGCATGCCCGATCGTGTACCCGTCCGGTGGCCTTCTCGCGACGTACGAGAACGCCAAGGCGCCGCTGGCCCCAGGCTTGTTCTCGCAGACGATCGGCACGCCGAGCTGCGGTTCGGCCAAGCTGGCCATGACTCGGGACACCGTATCGGAGATGCCGCCGGGAGACGCCTGCACGATGAGCTTGATCTCCTTCGAGGGGTAGGGTCCCTCGGCGCCGCCACAGCCTGCCAGGAGGAGGCAGGCAAAGAGCATCCAGGTGCGAGGCATTTCGACTCGGAGGGAGGCCCGATTATAGCCGACGCCACGCGCTCGGAGGCCCGCCCGCCGCACGAGCGAGAGTGTAGGAATGCGCGATTCAGACGGCCACCGCAGCGTTCGGCAACCCGGCGAAGCCAGGGCGATACACTGGCGTGTGGAGCCCCTCGCCACCCCCATCCGGGCCGTGCTGTTCGATTTTGACGGCACGCTTGTCGACAGCGAGTATCTCCATCACGAATCCTGGCTCGAAGCCGTGAAGCCATGGGGCGTGAGCGTCGGCTGGGAGGAGTACAAGAGCCGCCTGGTCGGGATCAGCGACCAGTTTGCCTGCGAGTTTTTCCTGCGACGGGCCGGGTTGGAGCCGACCCCCGAGCTCCTGGACGCCGGCCGTCGGCGCAAGGACCGTGTGTACAGGCGTCGCTCCCTCACGGAACTCGCGATTCATCCGCTTGTCCTGGAGTGGATCCAGGGGAACCGCCTCCGCATTCCGATGGGAGTCGTTTCGTCCAGCGCCGTCCCCGACGTGGTTCCTGTTCTGGAGCAGCAAGGGGCTGCGGGTTGCATGCAATGCATCGTCTGTGGCGATCACGTCGAGCGCCTCAAACCCGACCCGATGCCGTACCTGCTGGCCCTGGACAAGCTCCAGACCTCGGAACGCATCGAAGAGGCCCGGCAATGCCTGGTCTTCGAGGACTCCGACACAGGCGTCCAAGCCGCCGACTCGGCGGGCATGACTGTCCACGCGTTACAGTCTCCCACGGACCTGCCGGGCGCCCTGGAGACGTGGAGCGGGCGCATCGAAGGCGCTTGGGCCCGCTGAATCTGAGCCGTCCGGAGCCCCGTTCATGCGGCCCTCGCCGAATCGACCGCACCCAGCGGCACGAGCGTCGGGTCCAGATTAGTCCGCCGCAATTGCGGACGTTCCGGGCAGCCTCTCTTGCGCGTCGTGGACAGCGATCGCCGACAGCGTGATCACGTCTTCCACGTCGAATCCCTTCTGGAGCACTGCGACCGGCTTGTCCATCCCCATCAGGATCGGTCCGAGCGAGCGGGCGCCCGCAAATTGTTTGAGGAGCTTGTACGCGATATTCGCCGACGCCAAATCGGGGAATATCAAGACGTTCGCTTCGCTCTGGAGCTTCGAGAAAGGAAAGAACTCCGCCATCATGGCGGGGTCGAGTGCGGTGTCGGCTTGGAGCTCCCGTCGACGATCAGGCCTGGGTCCATCTCGGCGCAAAGCTCGGCCGCGCGGCGGACCTTCTCGGAGTCGGAACACCGTGCGGAGCCGAAATTCGAGAAGGAGAGCAGGGCCACGCGGGGAACGATGCCGAGTCTCCTCGCCCGGGCTGCTGCCAGGAGAGCGATCTCGGCGAGGTCCTCGGGACTCGGATCGATGTTCACGGTCGTGTCGGCGAGCAGATAGATCTTGCGCTGGTGAATCATCATGAAGAGACCCGACACCTTGCGCACTCCGCGCCTCTTTTCGAGCACGCGGAGGACCAGACGCAGGCTCTCCGGATAGTGCCGTGTAATGCCTGCCACTACGCCGTCGGCGTCGCCAAGCCGAACCATCATCGCCCCAAAGGCGATGGGGTCCTTCAGCATCTTGTAGGCCTCGTCCATCGTGCAGCCCTTGCGCTGTCGTAAGCGGAACAGGTCCCGAGCGTACTCGTCGATGCGCGGGAATGCGCCCGGGTCGACGATGTTCCAGCCCTCGGTGGGCAGACGCAACTCCTCCGCGCAGCGCAGGATCCTCTCGGGCCTCCCCAACAGCACCGGCTTCGCGATGCGTTCCTCGCGCAAGACGAAGGCGGCTCGCAGGATCCTGTCGTGGTCTCCTTCGGGCAGCGCGATGCGGCGCGGGTCTTCCTTGGCGCGGCCAATGATCATCTGGAACACTTCCTGGCTGCTGTCCAAGCGCACGGCTAGGTTCTGGCGGTAGTCGTCGAGTGCGATGCGCCTCGATGCGGCGCCGCTCGCGACGGCAGCCTCGGCCACCTTGTGGGAGACTTCCAACGTGACGCGCGGATCGAACGGTTTGGGAATGATGTAGCGGGGGCCGAACTGAAGCTCTTCCGTCGTGTAGATTCGCCGCACCGAGTCCGGCACCGGATCCTTGGCCAGCTCCGCCAGAGCGTGCACCGCGGCAAGCTTCATGGGACCGTTGATGGAGGTGGCTTCGACATCCAAGGCGCCCCGAAAGATCGAGGGAAAACAGAGCACATTGTTGACTTGGTTGGGATAGTCCGAGCGTCCTGTGGCGATGATGGCGTCCGATCGCGTCGCAATGGCCCTGCCGTACTCGATTTCCGGTTCCGGGTTCGCCAGAGCGAAGACGATCGGGTTCTTGGCCATCGAAAGCAGCATCTCCGGGGTCAGCACGTTCGAGCGCGACAGGCCGATGAAGACATCCGCCCCGCGCACGGCTTGCTCCAGCGTGCGCAGCGTGCTCTTACGCGCGAACCGTTGCTTGTACGGATTCATCCCGTCCTTGCGGCCCTTGTAGAGCACTCCCCGCGAATCGAGCAGCAGGAGATTCGCGGGGTCGACGCCTAGTTGCAAGTACAGGTTTGCGCAGGCCACGCCGCTTGCGCCGGCGCCATTGACGACAACACGCGCGGCCCCGAGATCCTTACCGGCGATCTCCGCGGCGTTGAGAAGCGCCGCGCCGCTGATGATCGCCGTGCCGTGCTGGTCGTCGTGAAAGACGGGGATACTTACACGCTTCGTGAGCTCTTCTTCGATGTAGAAGCACTCTGGAGCCTTGATGTCTTCGAGATTCACGCCTCCGAACGTCGGCTCGAGCAGCTCCACGATCCGAACGATTTCCTCGGGATCGGAGGAGGCGACTTCGAGGTCGAACACGTCGATGTCGGCGAAGCGCTTGAAGAGGACAGCTTTGCCCTCCATGACGGGCTTGCCTGCCAGCGGGCCGATGTTGCCGAGGCCGAGCACGGCAGAGCCGTTCGAAACCACCGCGACGAGGTTGGATCGCGTCGTGTATTGGCTGGCCAGCTTGGGCTCTCGCAGGATTTCGAGACAGGCTTCCGCAACGCCGGGAGAATAGGCCAAACTCAGGTCGATCTGGGTGTCCGAAGGCTTGGTGGGCGTGATCGAGATCTTCCCTGGCCGTGGGTAGCGGTGATACTCGAGGGCTGATTGCTTGCGGACCTCCATGCTGCCTCTCCCCGAGCGCCGGCCGACGGGTCCGCGCACGATGTTGGCCTTGAGGCTAGCACGGCGAGACAGGTCAGGCGGAAGCCAGGCACAGCGCCGATCGGGTGTCAGCCGATGCTGCCGCTACGAGTCGATTCGGGATCGGGCGCCGAACTCGATCAACGTCCGGTTCTTGCATTCCGGCCACGCTCGCCCTAGGCTTTCTATGTGTATCTGATGAGAACTGTCTACCTCGCCATGGGCTTGCTGGCGGCCGCTACGTCTCCGGCTCAGATCCCCGACCACGACCAGCGCAACACCGAGATCCGCCACCTCGACAAGCGCTACTCGATGGAAACCTATGCGCGGGCGGAGTGGGGCAAGCGGCGGGAATTCCTCCGCAAACAGATCCTCTTCTCCGCCGGGCTGTTCCCCCTCCCCCCCAAGACGCCCCTGGATCCGCGGACCGGCGAGCTGATCGCCCACGACGATTACTCGGTGTCCAGTGTGCTCCTCGAGACCTATCCGGGGTATTTCTTGGGGGGCAATCTGTACCGGCCGGTGGGCAAGCAGGGACCATTCCCCGCTGTGATTTCGCCCCACGGGCATTGGCGCTATGGCCGCTTCGAGAACTCCGAACTCAATTCCGTCCCGTCCCGGGCCATCAGCCTAGCGCGCCAGGGCTATGTCGTCTTCGCGTATGACATGGTGGGCTGGAACGACACGATGCAGGCGCCGCACGGCTTTGCGGGTCCGCGGGAGGAACTTTGGCTGATCGGCACGCTGAGCCTCCAGTTGTGGAATAGCATCCGCGTCGTCGACTACTTGGCGTCGCTTCCCGAAGTCGATGCCGGCCGGCTCGGTGTCACGGGCGCTTCCGGCGGAGGGACCCAGGCCTTCCTGCTCGCTGCGGTTGACGACCGGATCGGCTACTCCGCTCCAGTGAACATGGTGTCCTTCCTCATGCAGGGCGGCTCGCATTGCGAGAACGCCCCTTTGCTGCGTGTCGACACTCACAACGTCGAATTCGCCGCTGTGTTCGCCCCCAAACCTCAGCTGTTGGTTTCCGCGACGGGGGATTGGACCGTCAACACCCCCACGGAGGAGTTTCCGGCGGTGCAGAGCGTGTACCGCCTGCTCGACGCCGAGTCCAACGTCGAATGGCGGCAATTCGATTCGCCCCACAATTACCACAAGGACAGCCGCGAAGCCGTATACGAGTTCTTCGGCAAGCATATCCTGGGCGACGCGGATGCCTCGCACTTCTCCGAACGCAGCTCCCACCCCGAGCAGCTCAGCTCGCTGTTGTACTTGTGGGGTCGGACCCTGCCCCAGGGAGCCGTGGGTCTGCCGGAACTGGTGCGCCAACGGATTGCCGCTGCCGAGGCCGACACGGCGGCGCTGGCGGTGACTGACTCCGCAACGCTCGAGCAGGCCCGGGTGGCCTTCCGGGAACGACTCGGCCTCTCGATTCTCGCGGAGGTTCCCGGGGCGGGCCGCGTGGCGCTGGAGCCTCTGCGGGACGGCGTGTTGTTGCTCGGCCGAGAGGGGTCCGGCGACCGCATTCCCGCGAAGTTCCTGGACGCGGACTCGCGCGTGGCCAGCCCAGCGTTGCTCGTGCATGCCGACGGCGCGGACGCCGCCGAGCGGTCGGCGGTCGGTCGGGCGTTGGCCGGCCGAAACGCGCCTCTGCTGCTGATCGATGCGTTTCAGACTGGGTCGGCCGTTGCCGAGCGTGACATTGCGGGTGCCGGCCAGAACGCCAAGAAGTACTACTACGTCTTCAACCGCAGCGACGACGCCAACCGCGTGCAGGACATCCTCACGGCAATCACCTACCTGCGCGACCACACCGGGGCGGAGACTGTCAACTTGGTCGGTATGGGGCGGGCCGGCCTCTGGGTTCTGCTCGCGGCTGCGCTCGACCCGGAGGGGCTGACTGTGGCGGCGGATCTGGACCAGTTCGATGCGTCGGACGATGCCGCCTATGTGAACGGTCTCTTCATACCCGGCCTACGCCGCGCGGGCGACTTGCGTGCGACGGCCCCTCTGCTGTCCGGCGGCAGGCTGCTGCTGCACAACGGCCATGCGGGTTTCCCGTTGCGTTGGTTCCGAGCTGTCTTCGAGGCGGTGGGGAGTCGGGAGAGCCTGCGCATCGATGACGCGAAGATCTCGGCTGACGCGCTGGTGGCTTGGCTGGAGCCTTGATTGGAGGCCGGAACGGCGTCTCTGCGATGATGACGGTGGGCCTGCGCGCCCCGTCTGAGGAGAGGCCTGAACGATTGGTCCCCGCGGACGCAGTTCGCAATGCTCGAGACAGACAAGACGATCCGCAGCAGCAGCTCGAAGACCGTGCCGTTGCTGATCGCCGCGGTGCTGGCTGGCGGGATCGGAACCTTAGCGTACTTCGAATGGAAGCGGCGCGCCGAGCAGCCGCCCGCTCAGATCGTGCTCACCGACGAAGCGCGAGCTTACTTGTCCTCGCTTGACCTGGGCGGCGTCGAAATGTCGGGAAAGGAGAATGCTCTGGGGCAGACGCTCGTCGAGATCACTGGGCATATTACGAACCTCGGCGAAAAACAGGTCCGGAGCATCCATCTGAACTGTGTGTTCTTTGACGTCTACGGCATCGAGTTGCACCGCGCGCTCGCGACGATCGTCCATGCCCGCACCGGGCTGGCGCCCGCCTCCCAGGAAGGATTTCGGTTGGCGTTTGACGACATCCCGGAGGGCTGGAATCAAGTGATGCCCAGCCTCTACATCGCCGAGATCGTATTCGAGTAGATCCTAGGCCGCGCCACAGCCGCCAAAGTCCCGGCAGGCCGGAAGCAGCCGTCCGTTGAGCCCCGCCAAGCGGCCTGCCGGTCCAGATTCCTGTCGGTCCGCCGTTGGTGCTGGCTTGGCCCATGGGAGTGTCGGCGGCGCCAGCGAATCGATCTGGCGAGTGTCACTGCAGTGCTTCGCGCCAGCTGGCGAGGATCCAACGTCCTGTCCCGGAACCCACCCTCAGGCGCAGGATCACACAGACTGCGACTCTTTCGCGAACCGAAGCAAGACGGAAACCGCGAATGTCCGCCGATCAGTCCCCGTAGTAGCGAGGGCCGGACGCAGCCATTGTCGCGCCTGGTCGACTTTCCAAGACTCCAGTTTCGCGAAGTCGGCGCCGGCCCATTTGTTGCGCAGGGAACGCATCTGGCTCTCGGTGAGCTTGTGGTGCGCCTGGGCCAGCTTGATGTCTTGCTCGACCTGCTCCGGCGATGTGCAGCCGAGGATCGCTGTCGCAATCGGCAGGGACCAGACGTAATCGAGGTTTTCGCCGAGCGAGGAGATGCCCTGTGCGTGCAGGGCGCCGACTCCGGTGGTCTTCATGGCCATGACGCCGACGCCCTTCTCGACGGCGCGCGGCAGCGTGGTCTTCTCGAAACTGAGCGCCTCATTCGCGCCGTCGGTGACGCTCATTGGCATCAGCACGGTGTCCCAATCGTAGGCCTCGCGCATCTTTGCGAGCACGCGCGGATCCATGTGGTCTGTGAACCCCACATAGCGGACCTTGCCGGCTTGGCGCGCCTTCTCGATCATTTCCAGGACCCCACGCGGACCGAAGACGAAGTCGATGTCCTCTGCGTGCATCACGTTGTGGACCTGGTGCAGGTCCAAGTAGTCGGTCTTGAAGTTGGCAAGGCTCTGGTTCAGATCCAGCTCAGCGTGGCCGTGCACGCGGTGGCGAGTCTTCGTCCCGTAGAACAGGCGGTCACCGGGAATGCCTTGGAGCGCGATCCCGTAGCGCTGCTGGCTCAGCCCATACGCGCCCGCGGCAGCCGGTCGAAGTAGTTGATTCCGACTTCGTAGCTGTGGCGGATCGTACGCAGTGCGATGGCTTCGTCGCGTAGCGTGCCGACGCGGGCTCCACCGAGGCCGACCATGCTGACCTGAAGGCCTGTCTTGCCGAGCTTGCGACGAGGCAAGTCTCCGGCGGCGGAAGCGCTTGCCGCGAGGCTCAACCCGGCGGCCACCTTGACAAAGTGGATCTTCAGCAGAAACTGTGGTCGAAGTGTAACCGTTCGGGCGGGCCGTGAGGGAGGGGGGATCGGTCTAGCGATTGAGGATATCTTTCCAGTCGGGACAAAGAGGTTTGAGGAAGATGTCTTTCAGCGGGAGGGCGTACTGGTTGTGGGTGTCGAGCTTGCCGCGGCCCTGGGTTTGGCCGACATGGATCCAGTTGGCGGCACGATAGCAGGTGCCGCGGAAGCGCGGGATTTCGCAGAAGGTTTCGAGCAGGACGGGGCGGACGTTGTAGCGGCTGTGCCAGTCGTCGGGCAGGCGGCGCTGGAGCTGGGCGAGCAGGTGGGAGGCGAGATGGGGGACGCGGATCCAGGGCAAGACGGCCACACAACCCCCACATTGCGGGGAACAAGGTCACGGTTCACTACCGCTTCCATCCGCTGGCTGGCCAGCGGGTGACTCGAGTGCAACACCGGTCCTGGCGAGGCAACCCGATTCTGATCGTTGCCGATGCGCACGGAAGGCGCTATCACATTCCCCAGTGGATGACGGCTCCGGAAGCGTCGCAGTGGGTCGTGCGGGAAGTGCCGCGCCTCTCCCTGGCAGCGCTGGCGGACCTGCGCGACCTGGTGTCGACGTTCCTGCGCGAGCCGCCGTCCGCGGGGCAAGGAGAACCCTATGAAACACAACCAGCGCCAAGGTCGGCAGGCGTGCCTGTTCGACCCCCTGCCCCGGGTCCGGCTGGCGCCGGAGCTGCGGCAAGCCGTGCTGCCGGCCTTGGCCGCACTGCTCGCGGCGGTGCTGCGCCAGCCCGCCGCAACCCCGCGCGAGGGAGGCCCGCATGACGGCGCCTGATCGAGGACTGCTCACGGCGGACCACCTGCGGCGCAAGGCGTTCGTCTACGTACGCCAGTCATCCGACTTCCAGGTCCGCAACCATGTCGAGCGCCAGAAGCTGCAGTACGCGCTGGCCGGCCATGCGCGGGAGCTGGGCTTCGGCGAGGTGGCAGTGATCGACGAGGATCAGGGCACCTCGGGCGACGGCGTGGAGCGGACCGGCTTCGACCGCCTGCTCACGGCGGTCTGCCGGGGCGAGGTCGGGCTGGTGCTCTCCCTCGAGGCCTCGCGCCTGGCCCGCAACGGCCGCGACTGGCACACCCTGCTGGACTTCTGCGCCATCGTGGGCTGCCTGGTCGGGGACCGCCAGCGGCTGTACGATCCCGGCGCGGCCGACGACCGGCTGTTCCTGGGGATGAAGGGCAGCTTCAGCGAGGCGGAGCTGGCGATCTTCCGGCAGCGCTCGCTGGAGAGCCGCCTGGCGATGGCGGAGCGCGGCGAGCTGTTCACGAGCCTGCCGGCCGGCTACGAGAAGGCGGACCGCTGGCAGATCGAGATGAGCCCGGACCAGCGCCAGCAGGACGCGGTCCGCCTGGTGTTCGGCAAATTTGCCGAGTTGCGCAGCGTCCGGCAAGTCTACCAGTGGTGCCGCAGGGAGCAGGTCGAGATTCCGGTGCGGCGCCTTGGGGCAGGGATTGTCTGGAAAGTGCCGACCGACTCCAGCCTCTACTCGATGCTCTCCAACCCGATCTACGCGGGGGCCTACGCCTTCGGGAGGCGGCGCCAGGAGACGGTGATCGAAAACGGCCGCAAGCGCGTGCGGAGCGGGATCCGGAAGTCCGATCCGCAGGACTGGACCGTGCTGCTGCGGGACCGGCACGAGGGGTATATTACGTGGGCGGAGTACGAGAGGAACCAGGAGTTGATCGCGGCCAACAACAGCAAGGTGCGGGGCGCGGTGAGGCCGGGCCGGGCACTGCTGGCGGGGCTGCTGCGGTGCGGGTGCTGCACCCGGCGGATGCAGGTGCGGGACAATCTGAGCGCGAGGTGCGCTGCAGGGGAATTCCCCGGGACACCGGCCCGCCACTTCTCGTACGCCGGGTGCCGATCCTCTCTGATCGTCGCTCAGCCCCCGAGCCCTCGACACCAAACGGCCGACGTTATCAGCAGGTGCCAATCCGCAGTCTCAGACCTGGGCAGTTACCAAAAAAAGAACTAAACAGGCACGATACAAAAGACTGCAGGCCGTCCAACCTCGGCGGATCGGTTACAGATAGAAAACGAAGGGGAGGATCTCTTTGATGACACGATGTACGTTTCCTATCGTATTCCTGGTTGTTCATACCATCCTAATGGGGACTTCGGCTTGCACCAGGACGCCCGAGCGCGTCCTTCGTGCCGGGGCGCACGCCGCCGACGCCACACCAACAACGTTTCCGGTCGTCATGAACTGCATGTTTCTGCCGAGGATAGCCAAAGAAGCCAACGATCCCCTGCACGCACGGGCGCTGGTGCTTGACGATGGCGAGAACCGCATCGCCATCACCGTGGTCGACAATTGCATGATGCCCCGAGAGCTCCTCGACGAAGCGAAGCAAATAGCCCAGCGAACCACCGGCATACCGCCCGAACGAATGCTGATCGCAGCAACTCACACGCACTCGGCTCCGGCCGCCATGGGCTGCCTCGGCACGGACGCCGCTGCCGACTACCAACGGTTTCTTACGGATCGAATCGCCGAAGCGATCAAAGGGGCAGTAAAGAACCTAAGGCCCGCCCGCATCGGCTGGGCCGTCGCCAAAGCCCCAGAATACACCCATTGCCGGCGTTGGATTCTACGACCGGACCGCATGAGGGAAGATCCTTTCGGGGAAGTGACGGTGCGAGCGAGTAACGGCGCGGGGTTTCAGAATCTCGATGTGGTGGGTCCGGCCGGACCGGTGGATCCTGATCTCTCGATCCTATCGGTGCAGTCCACCAGCGGACAGCCGATCGCGCTCCTCGCCAATTACTCCATGCACTATGTCGTGGGCGCCAAGTCCGTCACGGCCGATTACTTTGGTCAATTCGCCGAACAAATGAAACGGTTGATTACGCCTGAGAAAGTAGACCCGCCCTTTGTGGGAATCATGTCACAGGGAACGAGTGGGGACCTGGGCTGGCAGGACCTCAGTAAGCCGCGCCAAGAGACGACCATTCATGACTATGCCAACGCGATCGCACAGGTGGCGTATCGGACTTACCAACAGATCCAATACCACGACTGGGTGCCGATCGCGATGAGTGAAGCGAAGCTGGAATTGTCCCGACGCACACCGAATCAAAAACGTCTCGCTTGGGCCAAGGGCCTGATGGCCAAGATGAATGGCAGACCGCCGGCCAACCGCCCGGAGATCTACGCCCGAGAACAGCTCCTGTTGGCCGAAGAGCCCCGCCGGGAGTTGAAGTTGCAGGCACTGCGCCTCGGGAACCTTGGCATTACCGCGCTACCCAACGAGGTCTACGCCATTACCGGTTTGAAGATCAAGGCACAAAGCCCACTCCAACCCACGTTTAATATTGAGCTGGCGAACGGCTCCGAAGGCTACATTCCGCCCCCGGAGCAGCACAAGCTAGGCGGTTACACGACCTGGGAAGCGCGCACGGCGGCGCTGGAAGTCGGCGCCGAACCAAAGATCGTCAGCACCCTACTAGAACGATTGGAGGAAGTTTCTGGGAGGCAGCGACGGATAGTGAAGGAAGAGCACGGTCCGTATTCACAAGCCGTCCTAACCTCGGAACCTCTGCTCTATTTGCGGTTGGACGAGTTCCAAGGGTCGCAGGCCTTGGACGAGACAAGGCATAACCACCATGGAGTGTACGAAGACGGCGTCGCCTTGTATCTGGAAGGTCCTCTCTCGTCGGGTTTTTCCGGTGAAACGCAAATGAATCGAGCACCGCACTTCGCTGGAGGACGGATCACCGTCGACCTCAAAGACGTTCCCGACCCGTACACCGTCGAGATGTGGTTCCACAACGGGTTGCCTGTCGATGCGAGGTCAATAACAGGCTATCTTTTTTCCGTGGGACCGGATAGCGCCGAGGGCAAGCCGCATGACAGCTTGGGCATTGGGGGCACGGCCGGGGCGCCAGGCAAGCTGCTGTTTACTCAGGGTCCTTCGGGAGAATCGATTCAGGGCGCCACGGACATAGGGGTGAAAACTTGGAATTACGTGGCGATCGTGCGTGATAGCAACAAGGTAACAGTATATTTGAACGGGAAGACGACGCCGGAGATCTCTGGCAAGTGGCCCCACAAGAGCTTTGCTTCATCCGGCAAGCTGTTCATAGGCGGCCGAAGCGACTCTGTTGCCAACTTTGAAGGAAGGATCGATGAGGTGGCGGTCTATAATCGCGCCTTGTCACCTGGAGAAATTGCGAGACATTTTGCTACTTCCGGCAAGGAGTCTGGCCGGTAGGTCAGTTGCGTTCGAAGCCGCGAGCAAAGTTCACTTTGTCGAGAAGGGTTACTTCACGTGGGAAGAAATCGAGGAGGCTCGGCGGGTCGCGCGGGCCGGCGAGTGAGAAAACGGCATGCAATCGCTCGAGAAAGCTGAGACCTGAATTATGCACTGCGGCGTGGACCTGAGGAGGGCTGAGCCGCAAGGGACCATTGGGGACCCCCGAAAGCGATCGGGCTCGTAATTTCGAATGTAGAGGTATTGATAGGTGCGCACCGCCCGGCTGGGATAACCAACGTTGGGATCACGGTTCCATCCGTGCCGTTCCCGGCCCACGAAGACCTTGTCCCGCTCTCGGCCAACACGACCTGACTTTTCGGATAGAAGAACCGGGAGCAGGCTGTTGCCGGTCATTTCGGCAGGGACTTTGACGCCCGTAGCCTCGAGAAAGGTCGGGGCCAAGTCGGTGAGCATGACGAAATCGTCGATGACCCGTCCTGGCTTGACCTTGGCCGGCCAACTGACGGCCAGCGGCATCCGAGTGCCTAGATCGTACAGATTGGTCTTTCCTCGAGGGAAAGGCATACCATTGTCACTCGTGATCACAACGATGGTGTTGTCAAGCCGGTTGGCCTTTTCAAGAAGCTTCAGCATCTCACCTACGTGACGGTCGAATCGTTCGATCTCGAAGTAGTAGTCGAGGATATCACCCCGTACTTCAGGTGTGTCGGGAAAGAACGGTGGAACAGTGACATCCTCTAGTCTCTTGCCGGACTCGAGCCCCGACCCTTTCGTGTAGGGACGATGAGGGTCCGAGCTGCCAAACCAAAAGCAGAACGGTTTGCCCGCGGGAACGGCCTCCAAGAATTGCTCGAAGTTCTCGTAGTTCGGGCCGGCCGGATTGCGTGTTCGACCGACCGCCTCAAAGTTGCCCGGCCCCCAACCCTTGGCGCTGAAGCCAACAAAATAGCCCGCAGTCTCAAGCAGATCCGGATAGACCTCAAACCTCTTGGGCAAGGTGCCCATCAGGTTGGCGCCTTCCTCGAGTCTCCAAAAATCCTGGCCGGTCAAAATAGCCGCCCGCGAGGGAGTGCACGAGGGTGCTGACGCGAATGCGTGTGTTAAGAGTGCCCCTTCCCGGGCGATGCGGTCGAACACCGGTGTCTTTACGATCTTGTCCCCATACGCCCCGGCGTGCGGCCAGGATTGATCATCAGAGATAGCAAAGAAGATGTTCGGGCGGCCTTGGTCCGTTTGACCATCGGCGCTCGCACACAGGAGACAAGTCGTGGCGAGAAGAAGCCCCGGCGCAAGCCAGGATGGTTTGCGATTCACGCTTGACCTCCTCCAGCCGCTTGAACCATTCGTCAAGTGGCGTCGACTTCGACTGGGCGTGCACTTGGCCCGGTTTCCGGCGCGTTTAAGCTAGGGAATTGGGAACTTCCAAGAACCGGCGCCTAAAGTTCCTTTACAGGACTTGACACGTCTGATTACGCAGCCGGGATGAGGGTCCCATACGCTCAATGAGAAGACCTCTGAAGCATGAAGTTTATCCGGCCCTGGAACTTCAGAAATACAAAAACTGCAGTGGTTTGGCGCCATCCCCGCCTAATTTCGTCGGACGACCGAGGGCATTGATGTACTCCTTGGTGTAGTCGACCCCTATCTTGTCGTAGATCGTAGCGGTTAGGTCGGGCACCGTTACTGGATCGTCCTTTACGAACATCCCATCCCTGTCCGAAGCCCCCCAGACTTGGCCTCCAGGAACGCCTGCTCCCGCGATGCACATGGAAAACACATTGGCCCAATGGTCGCGCCCCGCGATGCTATTGATTTCCGGCGTACGGCCGAATTCACCTGTTACGACCACGAGCGTCGTGTCAAGCAGCCCGCGTTCTTCGAGATCTTCAATGAGGGTCGCAAAGGCGTCGTCGAGCTCAGGGAGAAAAGTCTCAGAAAGCGCCGGAAAAATGTTGCCATGATGGTCCCAGGTGTTGAAGCCCCGCGAGACCGTGACATAGCGCACGCCCGCCTCGACCAGGCGCCGGGCAAGCAGCGCGCCTTGTCCCAGAGAGGTGCGACCGTAGCGGTCCCTCAACTTTTCCGGTTCTTCGGCGATTTTGAACGCCTTCTTCGCCCGGCTCGACTGCATCAGACCGAATGCTGTCTGGTAATAGGAATTCAGATTTTCGACAACGCCCGTGGAGTCATAACGCCGGAACTTGTCGTCAGCTAACTTCAGGAGAGACATTCGATGATCCATACGCGCCCAATCGACGCCGAGCGGCAACTCCAGATCACGGACCTGGTAGTTGTCCTTATTTGGATTGCCGGCGTCAAACGGGTTATAGCGCGGCTCGAGATAACCAGCACCTTCCCAGTAACCGGTCGACCCCGGCACCGAGCAGAAGGCCGGCAGCTCATTCCGGGGCCCTAGCTCCCTACTGACCACCGAACCCACGCAAGGATGAGTGATGCCCGAGAACGGCAGATGCCCGCTCAAAATCAAGCCACAAGCCGGTACGTGGACCGGTGTCTTGTGAGTCATCGAGCGAATGATAGTGTACTTGTGGGTAAGCTTCGCCAAGCGCGGAAGGTGTTCGCATACATGAACACCGGGAATGCTGGTCGGGATGGACTTGAATTGACTGCGGAATTCCGGTTTGCAGTCCGGCTTTGGGTCGAAGGTATCGATTTGGCTCATGCCTCCGGTGAGAAACAGATGAATGACTGAGACTTCGTCACCGCGACGGCTGGCGGCCTCGGCCTTGCGCTGTAGCACATCCCCCCACTTGATATAGCTGAAGGCCGCTATCGAGCCAATCTTGATGAAAGAGCGTCGATCGAAATCCGCCATTGTTCTCCTCCTTCGACCTGATCAGTGGTTAAAGATAAACTCCTTTGAATTCAAGACCGCCCAAAGAAGATCTTCGAAGGCCCGCCGTCGTACACTCCGAACATCCCCGGTTGGATCCGCCTCGATAATAGGCTCAAGACTGGCTTCGACTTCGATTTCTGACGGAGACCTGGAGAGGGCCGCCCAATAGATATGCTCCACGAGTTCCCGGTCTGTCATGGACGAGTTGAGCCAGGCTTTGAGATTACCATCCTTCGCTGTCAGTTTTTTCTGGAGCGTGTCCCCGCTGATCAT
Source organism: Bryobacterales bacterium (assembly GCA_965218615.1). Classification (GTDB taxonomy): domain Bacteria; phylum Acidobacteriota; class Terriglobia; order Bryobacterales; family UBA6623; genus VXMF01. The sequence goes on along the minus strand of CBDCLH010000008.1, from coordinate 820,016 downwards.
ATGCATGACCTGAGTGACACTGGGTTTGGTTTCGCGTTCGCAAATGACCTCACGCAGCTCATTTCGCCCGAACAGCTTCATCATGTAGTGCGGCTTCTGGTACGGCAGAACGGCAACCGCCATGGCGCGCGTCCCGAGTGGAAAACTCGGGAATTTTTCAGTCACTCCCGTTACTTGAACCATGGAATCAATGAGCTGCTCGGAAGTGAGCCGGCGAACAAGGTAGTGGGAGTAATTGATCTGATCAGACCCATTGGTTTCATTCGTTGCCGAGGAAAGCTGGTAAGTCCGGGAATTGAGAATACGCCTCTCGAGGTGCTTGAGGCTGAACCTGCCTTCTGCAAAGTCGGAGGCCAGGGCATTGAGCAGGGCAGCATTCGTAGGCGGATTGGTCACGCGAAAATCGTCCACCGGTTCGACCAAGCCCTGCCCCATATAGAATTTCCAGATGCGGTTTACGGTAGCCCGCGCAAAGAAGGGGTTCGTGGTCTTGGTGATCCATTCGGCCAACTTTTCTCGCACGTCTTTCCCAGGCTGAGCCACCTCGACGGGGCCATCCAGATACTTCGGTTGGACAGGCTTTTCCATCTTCGGATGAATCACCTCGCCTTCTTCCTTGAGATAGGTGGCGTTGTGATTTCCACGGTACATATTCTTGCGCTCGACCCGCGCGAAGAAGGCAGCTAAGCCGTAGAAGTCTCCTTGCGTCCACTTTTCGAAGGGATGGTCGTGGCAACGCGCACACTCCAGTTGCACACCCAACAGGAGCTGACTGACGTTCACGGCCGACTCCTCCGGATCGATCTCGCGGCTCACGAAGTAGAAATTCGAAATCCCTTCAAAATCGTGACGCCCCAAGCTTAGGAGCAGCTTCCTCACTATCTCGTCGTACGGAACATCTTGCCGCACCTGATCCCGGAACCAGCGATAGAAGGCCCCGCCACCCTTTTGCCCCGCTTCGTTATACCCGGCACGGAACATGTCGGCAAACCGCATGGCCCAAAATTCATCTCGCTCTGGCCGTTCCAGCAGCTCATCGATTAAGGCAGCTCGCTTGTCCGGCTCTTTTGACTCCAGAAACGCCCTGGTTTCCTCGACGGTGGGCAGAACGCCTATCGTGTCCAGGTAAACACGCCTCACGAACTCCTCGTCGCTCGAAAGTTCCGACGGAATCACGTTCATTTTCCGCAGCTTGTCGAAAACAAAGTCATCGATGTAGTTTGTTCGTGACACCCGTGGGTGGTCCCGGCGTGGCGGATCTTCCACGACCATGATCTCAACCGCTTTCGCCAAACCCATGGTGCGGACCATAATCGCCGTCTCGCCCACCGTCTCGGCTTTCACGATTCCCTCTTTGATCACTGAGCCGATCTCCGGAATATTGGAGCTGTATTGTACGATGTGAGTCACGTCACGGATGGTGCCGTCCGAATACTCCGCGGTCGCCACGAGTCCTAACTTGGTGCCGATTCCTACCATGTGCCATCGCCTGGGATAGACCTCAAGAGATGCGATCCGCGCGCCACCCTCCTCGTCGAACCGTGCACCATCCCGCAACCATTTCAGTAACGTTTGGTGCTCATAGGAACCGACCTCGAAACGCTGGCCTCCTCCATGAGCAACTTGGAAAGTCGGCTTCCGGATAAGGAGGCTGTTTTCAGGATTGTCAAGGTCAATTCGTCGCCCATCCGATTTCTCGGTGATCGCTTCGTAGTCCATCTCCGGGTCGTAACCAAACAAGGATAGTTTGAATCCGTTTTGACCGCGAACCGATCCATGGCAGTTGGAGTTGGCACAGCCCGACTTCGTCAGCACGGGCACAACATCGTTCACAAAGCTCAAGTCTCTTCGGGCGGACGTCGGTCCGACAACAACCTTAGCTGCTGCGGCCATTCCGTCGTATCGAGTCTGGAGTCGCGTTTCTCCCGCAGTGAGGGCCGTCACCGAATTTGATTTCTCAATGCTGGCAACCCTCGGGTTCTCGACTCGTAAAGTCGCCTCACTTGTAACATCGCGACCGACACCGTTTGAATCAACTGCCGTGACCAGAATCGACTGGGTCCCTTCGAGTTGGAGTTGAATCACGGGAGGGTAGACTCTCAGCTCAGGAGTGGCGGCGAGCCCAACGGCCTGCAGGGCAGGCAGCAGCAACATCAGGTGGAGTTTCTTCATCGGTCTCCTCCGTCCGCGATCACCTTTAAGAAAATAGGTGGGGATTCGGCTACAACTTCGCCGCCGGAACTGGAAGCTGCCGTAAGCCGGATCGGCAGTTTCACACCACGGGTTTCCGGCAAGACCGCTAGTGTTAAGGTCACTTCCTTCATCTTCGGCTTGAGCAAGGCTGGCTCAACGGTTACTCCGTCGGGCAGATCCTGAGCAGCGAGATAGAGCGGTGAATCTCTTGCGTTCCGAAAGCGGTTTACGGTGACTTTCAGGGGTGCTGTTTTGCCAACCTCCAACGCCAGTTCGTGGGGCACATCGAAGATGACTTTCGGCGGCGGAGCGATGGTTAAATCAATCAGCTGCTCCTGCATAGGACCAAAGAAGTAACCCGACGCCAGGTGCTCATAAAAAACCTGGGCTTCGCGTTCGACGGATCGGCCCTCCATGACTCCTCTCGCTTTGACGACAACCTGGTGGAGTCCTGGAGCCGCTTCCGGTGCAACTTGAATCGGTAGGGTCAAGATCGAACCGTCCGCCACTCGGTCGACCCCGCAAGTGTCTTTGACAACGCTGTCTTTCGGCTGGACGATTCGTTTTTCAAAAAAAACTCCTTTCGGCAAGCCTTCCGCCCACACCTCGACCGGGGTGTTCCAGCCTCCCCTCCGGCGGACGCGCAACAATATGCCGGCCTTCTCGCCAATGTAGGCAGTCTTCAACGGCTCGCGAACTTCTAGTATGAAGTCCGGATCCGTCGGCTGAACCGTTAACCGATAAACGAATCGAGCGTCGCCACGATACATACTATCGCGTACCGCGATCACATAGTCGCCGCCCTGTTTGAAATGGTAGCTGAGGTGGGGGTCAAGTTCGATTTCGTCTGTCCTCTCGTCCCGTCCTGGGTCATCTGCGAAGTCGAGCTTGTTGCCGGCCGCATCCAGCAAAGTGATTGCAGGATCAAAATGATAGCCATACTCCATGGAATCCACGCGGAATAGAAATCGCTGTTGCGCTACGGCCCTGAATCTAAAATAATGGCTCCCCCGAGGAGCGGCTAGGATTCCACTCACCACCACGGGAGCCTCGATCTTCATCGGACGCTCCCGATTCAGCGGTTCCTCCGCGACCGTAATCTCCGGAATATCCGACACGACCAGGGGAATCGGCAAGGGAGCCTCAGCGGTCGAGGTCGCCACATGGAGCCAATGTTTTCCGGTTAGAACCGACTCAGGAATCTCCATCCGAACCCGAATGAAATCGGCCGAGCGACTAAGAAGCGTGCCCTCGGCCAAATGGTCTCCGAGCCAAACTTTTTGTGTGTCTTCAAGAAAGGAGCCCTGAATCAGCAACTCGCTCGCGCCGCCTCGCTTTATCCCTGCAGGTAGGACAAGGCTGAGATAGGGCAAGCGACCTACGACCAGCCTGTAATCGGAGGTGGGGCTGCCAGCTAGGGAACCGACCCTCACGACATAGTCACCGCCCTTTTCAAATCGGTGCTCGATGCGAGGGTCACCGTATATGTAGTCGTCATCGGTCCAGACAAGCTCTCGGCCTTCGTCATCTAGAATGGCCAGATTGGCGTCCAGTTTCGACCCGTTACGAGCGGCATTCACATCGAAAAGAACCGTTTTGCCTTCATCAACGCGCAATTGAAAATGGTCAAAGTCCTCACTCTTGATAACACCGTTAACCAAGACCGGAGGAGAAATCTTCTGTTCCTTGTGAGGGTTGTCGTTCGGTTCAACCTCATTGATTTCCCTGAGAGAACCGATGTCAAATACACCCACAAAACTGCCGTACGGAGTACGGAGCCGAAAATCGCGTCGCCCAACCTCAGCCTGTGGTGCAACCCTTATTCTTGCCCGAAGCCTTTTTGAGGAGGCGGATAGGATCTCTGCTTGGACGTCGGAGCCGACGACCCGCAAAGATTGGGCTTCATGCAAGTCTTGTCCAAGAAAATCTACCTCCACCGTCGAGCCCTGCTGAGCGCCGTGTGGGAAAATCGAGTTCACTACTGGAGCCAGCGAAGGCAACTCCTCCTGACCCACGATAGGAAAGAAAGGTGACGCTGCCAGCGTCAGAAAGAAAAGGAGCATAAGTCAGGCACTAGGAGTTGCGAGGGCGAGGTCGACCGCTCCCCAAACGGTTCGAGGAGGAATACCCGCCGAGACCGGACGCCTCGTGGGGCGCAAGAATGGCGGCGGCTGTTTAAGCTCCGAGCCTGAAGGTGCAGCCCCTCGAAAGTCCACTGGCATGATGACCACAATTCTATACGCCCTGCCGCTACTCGTCAACCAGGGATGAAGAGGGATGAAGAGGAGATGACTCAGATCAAGGAGGCCATCCCGTCTCAAAATGGTATTGATGCCCAAGGCCGGGTTTCAGTACAATGGCCTCACGCAAAGGGAGGACCCTATGGCTGAAACCATCCGTCGCGTCGACTATTTTTATGTGACAGCACCCAACAAACCGGGCGAAGGGGTCCGGATGTTAAGCACCCTAAAAGAAGGGGGATTATATCGCTGAGTAACGAAAAGCCCGGAAAAACCGGCGTTTCGGGTTGATTGTCTCGTTACTTTCATGTAGAATATAGGTGTGGCAAAGGCACCCGGAAAATCAAGTCGCAAGGGCATAACTCTCAAGCAATTGTTGAAGCAATTCCCCGATGATTCAGCGGCCGAGCGCTGGTTCATCGAGCAGCGCTGGCCCGAGGGTATTTGCTGCCCGGATTGCGGCTCGCTCAATGTTCAGACGGGCTGCAGACATCCCAGAATGCCGTTCCGCTGCCGGGAGAAGGTGTGCTCGATGCAGTTCTTCAGCGTCAGAACCGGTACTGTAATGCACCGGTCCAAGATCGGTTATCAGGACTGGCTGATCGCCTCGTTCCTTGTCATGACGAGCCTCAAGGGAGTCTCGTCCATGAAGCTTCACCGCGATCTCGGCATCACGCAGAAGACGGCGTGGTTCCTGGCCCAGCGGTTGAGGATTTCGATGTTCCGGGACGGCGGGCCGTTCTCAGGACCCGTGGAGGTGGACGAGACGTACATGGGCGGGAAGCGGAAGAACATGCCCAAGTCGAAGCGCGAGGAAATGACCGGACGCGGAGCGGTCGGCAAGACGGCTGTGGTCGGGGCCAAGGACCGAGCCTCCAACAAGGTCACGGCCAAGGTCGTCACCTCGACCGACAAGGAGACGCTGCAAGGATTCGTCGAGGATCATGCGGGCGAGGGCGCAACGGTCTATACCGATGACGCGAGCGCCTACGAGTCGCTGAAGTTCGACCATGACACGGTGAAGCACTCGCTGGAGGAGTACGTCAAGGGCGACGTTCACACCAACGGCATCGAGAGCCTTTGGAGCCTGCTCAAACGCGCCCACAAGGGGACGTTCCACAAGCTGAGCCCGAAGCATCTGGACCGCTACGTTCAGGAGTTCGCAGGCCGTCACAATGTCCGCGAGATGGACACGATCGAGCAGATGAAGTCCCTTCGCAACGGCATGGAGGGCCGGAGGCTGACGTACAAGGCGCTGATCAAGGACAACGGCCTGTCCTCGGGAGCGAGGGCCGCGTGAGCCTTCTCGGACTCGCGAAGCAACCAGTCCCAATCCCGGCCCGCTCCCTCCCGCTTCGCTACCCCGACCGCCATCTGATGGCCATCGCGAACTGGAAGAACCAGACGATCTGGACGGGTGACAATCTCGACGTGATGCGCGGCATGAACAGCGAGTCGGTGGACCTGATCTACCTGGACCCGCCGTTCAACTGCAACTCGGTCAAGGGGACAATGGATCAGTATGACTAGGAAACCCGAACCCCCGATTGTGGACTTGCCTGAGCAGTCCTATCAGCCCAGCGTGGCGGAATTGCGCGAGACTATTCGCCTGCCCGGAACGTTCGAGGACGCGATCAAGGCGCTGGTCAGCCCGGTAAAGGTCCGTCGAATTCCGATACGGAAATGGAGATCCCGGAAGTAACTGGAAACAAATAGTTTCCGGGCTTTTCGTTACTCAGCGATATAATCCCCAAAAGAAGCGGGCATCAGCCTGCTGGCATTTTCAGGATTCCCAAGCGGCCGCCGAAGTCAGATTGACTTCGTACCTGAAGACACCACCGCGTTTCAAAAAGCAGCCAGAAAAGCTGGTTGGAAACTGAGTCCCCGCAAGACGGGCTTTCTGATTGAGGGAAAAGACCAGCCCGGAGCGTTGCTCAAGGTTGTGTCGCGCCTCGCTGAGGCGAAGATCAATGTCACAGCGTCAACCGCCGTTTGCGCGGGACAGAGACGCTACGGGGCGCTTCTATGGGTTAAGGCCCCAGATAGGGTATCAGGCAGCTCGGTGCGATTTTGCACGCTAAGCGGAGCCTTTCTGACGAGCGTTGAGGTGCCGATAGAGCGTCGAGCGGTGGATACCAAACTACTCCGCCACCTGACGTGTTGAGATGGCTGGGTCGGCCGTCATCGCCTCGGTTACGAGGATCTGTTCAGGCGTGAGTGCTCGCGGCCGTCCGATGGCCACGCCCCGCTTGTGGGCGGCGGCGAGGCCGGCACTGGTGCGCTCACGGATCATGTCGCGCTCGAACTCGGCGAGTGCGGCAAAGATGTGAAACGTGAGCTTGCCGGCGGGTGTTGTCGTGTCGATGGCTTCCTGGAGGGACCGTAATCCGACCCCGCGGTCCTGTAGCGAGTTCACCACACCAATAAGATCGCGGAGGGAGCGCCCAAGGCGGTCGAGTTTCCACCCCACGACGACATCGCCCTTGCGCGCGAACGCGAGGAGCTTCTCTCTCGCCGGGAGAGTCGTGCTGGTGCCGGAGAGCTTCTCGCGGAAGAGCTTCTCGCAGCCACCGTCGGTGAGCGCGTCGTGTTGGAGTCGCAGCTTCTGGTCTTCGGTGGAGACCCGTGCATACCCAATGAGCATCATCCCCCCCTGTCTTGGTGTAGCAGAAGGCCCGCGACCCCGTAGAATTGCGACACTGACTAATGCGACGGGGTTTTGCAACGCGATCAGCGTCCTGATCCTGCGTCGTGAGCCTTCCCCGTTACCGGTCGCGAAACCGACCGGTTTTACGACGGTCGCCCCCCGATAACATTCAGCTGTCACTACCGCATCGTCCTGTACGGTAAGTATGTCCTCAATCGCAGACTCGTCCGGCGGGCGCGCTCACGGCCCACCGCTGATTCCTTTTTGGGGGATAGGGGATTTGTTGCAAACCGGGCACCTGAGGACGGGTTCCATGGCGAAATGTTGAGCAAGATAGGGCGTCAAGCGCAGCATCGATGGAGGTCTGACGCCGACTAGCGCAGTGCTGGGTGGCAGGCATCCGCCACGGAGGCGGAATGCGGCCCCCATCAGGCCGCGAAGAGCCTGCTGCGGCCGCTGGGCAGCGGAAACCGCCGCCTAGTCGGGGGCCAGGAGCAGTTGCAGCGCCTCGTCGCGGTTGCCGGCGTAGTAGGTTTGTGCCTCCGGCACCGTCTCGAACGGTCTGTTCGACAGTAGCAGCGCCAGCGCCAAGTTGTTCAGCGCCGCGGCGTTGGCCGGGCCGTGGCCTGTGCGCACGCGGCTACTGTCCTCGGCGAACGTCTTGTCTCGGCGATAGTGGTTGGCGCTCTCGACCTGCCAGTGACCACGCTGCAAGTCCAGCAACTGCTTGGCCGAGGCGAGCGTCTTCGGCAGCGAGGTGATGCCGTAGCTGTAGCTGCGCTTGACGCCGCCGCCGAGGCGCGGGCACGTCTCGTGGGTGATCCGATACGCCTGCCGGGCATGCGCGAACGAGAGCAGTTTCGGATGCGGGCTGAAGACTTGGATCAAGCGCCGCTCCCAGCGCTCTTGCGCCCAGCTGCGCTCGGCAGCGCGCTCCCAGTCCAACTCGACCAACGTCTGGTAGGTCTGCGGACAGTTGCCCTTGATCCGCACGAGGATGTGCCCGCCGTGCTGGTCCACAATCGCCCGCTCGGTGTCCCTGCTCGCATTCCCCGCGTCCAGCGTCACCGTCTTCCCGCGCAGAGCCACCTCTTCCAGCAAGGCCCGCAGCGCAGCCGGCTCGCCGCCTTCCTCGCGCTAGCTGCGACTCGCGACCGGCACACCCGTGGCGTGATCCACCAGCGTCACCGTCTCCCCATGCTGCCCCTGCGGCGTGAACCGGTTCGCCCCGCGAATCCGCTTGGCGTCCCCCGCCAAGGCCTGCGGCGGCGCCACGCGCGGCTGCGTCCAGTGCTGGATGATCCGCTCCAGCGAGGCCGGATCGGTCCGCTCCATGACCCGCTGGAAGGTCGTGTCCGAGGGTGTCTCATACGCGCCCGTCGCCCGCCCCCGGCGACACCCCAAGGCGCGTACCTCGTCTGGCTTCAATGTCTTCGCATAGGCCTCCGCCGCCCGTCCACCCACCTTCCCGGCCAGCCTCGCCAGCACCAGCAGCGCCAGCACCAGCCCCAGCCTATGCCGCTTCCCGTAGCGGCTCCGGCTGTCCTCCACCTCCTCCAACTGCACCCGCAATGCGCGCAGATCCTCCGCCCCGTAGCGCACCTCCACCGGCTCGCAACACCACTCCGGCTGGTCCTCGGGATCCGCCAGCCGTTCCCGCGCATCCCTTCGTAGCGGATACACCAGCATCACCTTCTTCTGCCCGTGCTTGGCGGTGTACTGCCCGTTCGAGCGCGCATACCCCTTGCTCAACCCCAGCTTGATCCAGTTCGCCGCCACATACGACGTGCCCCGGTACTTGCGCGGGTCTACAAACGTTTCCGCCAGTTCCACCACATGCCCCCAGCGCGCCTCCCAGTCCGCGCTCAGCCGCCGCAGGTTCAACCCCAGCACGCGCGAGGCCAGATTCTTTAGGGGATTATATACAATCCTAACAATTAGCACCCTGAACTCCCCTACCCGCCGCCCTTCCCGGATCGTCTCCGACCCTGCAAATACTTCCACTCCGCCTTACGCTTAGGCGGGCTGGTAAGCAGCGTACGCACCACGTTTTCCAGCGTGTCGGGGATAGGCTCGGGCATTGGGTACTCGACGGGGCGGCCGCGCGGACGCTTGGGTTGGTCGTTTGATGTGCGTGTTTTCTTGTCCTTCTTGACCACAGTCCCTCCTAGGCGATCTGTAACTTCGCCTTCAGGTACTCCATCCCCCGGTCTCCCTGAATCCTGTTACAACTGCCACAGAGAAGCTGTAGATTCTCGACGTGATCCGTACCGCCCTTGGCCTGGGAGATGATGTGGTCGACTTCCAGGTGCCGGGGTTCGAAGTGCGTAGAACATCCCGCACAGCTTCCGCCCTGCTCACCGTAAAGACGTTGCCTGTTCGCGGAGCAGTTGTACGGGGGTAGACGCCCTAGATCGGTTCTCTGTGGAATATCTGTTCGGTGGATGACTGTATCGACCTGTGTCATCCACGACACTTGTTGACCCTCTCGGGTCTGACGCAATCGTTGGACGACCAATTCCGCAGCCTTGGGACTGCTATCTATGCCGGTCCATAGTCGGCCCAACGCATGAGCGGAGAGGCAGGTTGTAGCGCACCCGCAGAAGGGATTTAGAACCACGTCGCCCTCGTTGGAGCTGGCTTTGACAACCCGGTCCAGCAGGGCGAGGGGCTTCTGCGTGGGGTAGCCGACGCGTTCTTGGGAGAACCCGGCAAGGATGGAAAGATTCCACACATCCCGCAGCGGCATCCCCTTGGTGGATTGGTCGATTACCAGTTTCCGACTCCGCGTTTCCGGGTCGAGCACTTGCGTCTTTCCCCCGAATCGCTTCTGGTAACTCTCGCTGGCGGGCTCGTACATAACGTTGAATGCGGCGGCATCACTTTTCGCGTAATACAGCAAGACATCGTGCATACGTTGAAAATAGTTCTGTTTCGATGGCCATCGCCGCTACGACCAGATGACCTCATTCCGAAAATTCGCCGTTCCGAACACGGCGTCCATAACCAGTCGTAGGTACGATCCCATGGTCGGATCGCAGTGCAGGTAGATGCTTCCGGTCGGTTTGAGCAACCGGCGCATTTCGAGCAGCCGGGCCGCCATATAGACGAGATAGGACTTATCGCTGGCCGTCATGGCGGCCAGCAGCACGCGGTGCAAAGCCGGGTTCTTGCCTGCAATCAGGTTGATCCACTCCCCATCCACAGCACTCAGCGTCCAGGTGTCCTTGAACTCGGCCCCGGCGGCCTTGGAGCCGATCGGAGCCGCATCGTTGGACTTCGAGTTGAACGGCGGGTCCCAGTAGAGCAGGTCCACGGACTCCGAGTTCATGCCCCGCATGATCGGGAGCTTGTCGCCCGTCCAGATGGTCTGGTTCTTCCAGTTCGCTATGGCCATTTCGTGGCCGTTAGTGTAGCGAAGGGCGGGCGGCGGAGTGGTTGAAGACTCCGAACCGTCCCGAGCCGTCAGCCCGAAGCTCACGCAACCGCCCTCGCCCCGGAATTCAGCCCGTTCCTGCGGATCAGGTCCTTGTACCGCAGCCGCTTGCCGACCATGAACCAAGCCACAACCTGCATCTGGTCGATGGTGTTGGCGGACCGGATATTGTGGCGGCCCGCGAATTCGTCCACGTAGCGGGCCAAGTGCTTGACGCTCATCTTGTGCTACGTCCCTTGGTAACCGCGTTTCAGCATGGACCAGAAGGACTCGATCCCGTTCGTGTGCGCTTGCCCGCGTACGTACTCCTTGGCGCTGTGATTCACGGCCTCGCGGTTCTCCAGCCTGTTGTAGGCCGCGCTGTCGTCCGTGTAGAAAGTTGCTCCCTCGCGGACCGTCTCACCGATCAGCGATTCGACTCCATCCCGGGTGACGCTTCCCAGCGGTGCCGCCGTCACTTGATTCGTCTCGCGGTCCTTGATCCCGACGACAGCCGTCTTGCCCACGGAACCACGACCCTGGTTGAGCTTGCCGACCTCGTGCTTGTTAGACTCCTTGCCACCGATGTAGGTCTCGTCAATCTCCACGGGGCCTCCGAACAATCCGCCCTTCTCGTTCCAGGTCTCCCGAATCCGGTGTGCCAGGTGCCACGCGCTCTTCTGCGTGATCCCGAGATCACGATGCAACTTCATGCTGGACTGGCCCTTGAGTCCTGTCAACAGCAGGTAACTTGCGATCAGCCAGACCTGGGGTCCGAGGTTGGAACTCTGCATGACCGATCCGGTCCGCACCGAGAAGAACTTGCGGCAGCCCCTGCAACGGAAGGGCATGGACGGGTGCTTGGCCCCGCGTTGGACGTTCCCATATCCGCAGTGCGGGCACTTGGGACCATCTGGCCAGCGGACCGAGACGAACCACGCCTCAGCCGACGCATCGTCGGGAAACATACGGATTAGATCGAGCAGAGTCAACCCGTTGCGGTACGCTTTTCCAGGACCTTTGCCGCTCTTGTTTGCGTGCGTCATGTTTATATAACTATAATAACATACGTGGTGCGTAATGTCAAGTGTTTTCTAGGAGTTAGGAGAATTTTCTTGGTATTTTCCCACCACCCCAGGGTGCTAATTGTTAGGATTGTATATAATCCCCATTCTTTACTCCCTGCCCATCCGGTACCACCACAAACCGGGTGTTGTTCACGCACAGGTGCAAGCGCCGGAACTGCACCGCCTTGTGCCAGCCCAGCCAGCGGTCGCGCGGGCGGCACTGGAACACCCCCGTCTGCCAGCCCACCAACGCCAGCCACTTCCCGTTCCATTCCGCGATGTAGCGCAGCCCGCGCCCGGCGAACTGCTTGAATCCCAACTCGTGATGCTTGTCCATCAACGCGTCCCAGCGCAGCCGCTCCTCCGGCCGCGCCAGCCGCACCACCACTTCCCTCACAACCGGAACCGTCTCCGCAGACTCTGACACCGCCATACTCTCTGCATACACGATTCCGGCCAAAAAAGCCACCCCCCTCGCTAACTTCTTGCCCCAAAGGTTACATCCCCAGAGGTAACTGCCCAGGTACTCTTCAGATACAGGAGCCCCAATCGATTGGATGAATAGAGGGGCTCACTTAGAGTGCGGTCCGCTCAGCATGCGTGCATCCGAACCGGGTGGAGTGTGGCGGCTAGGCTTCCACCCTCGCCAGCAGAGCGGCCGGCCCTTGCAACAAGGCCTCGATGCGGTTCAGGCCCTGCTTGCGCGCCGTCGACAGCACACTACGCAGCGTGGCGAAGTCCTGCGCACCCTGCTCGGAGCGGAACCCGCCCGAGATCTTCATCCGCAGCTTCATCATCCGCAAATCCTGTTCGGCCTGGTTGTTCGTGAACGGCACCCTCTCGTCCCTGAGAAATCGCAACACCGACTCCCGCCTGTCCCTCAGCCGCAACGCCAGAGTATGTCCAGGCCGACGCTTCTTGCGGCCCCGCCGTCCCGGCTTGGCCGGCCGCAACGGCTCCAACCCCTCGTGATACGCTAACGCCTCCCGCACCAACTCGTCGTAACGCCGCTCGATCCTCTCCAGTAGCGACCGCGGCAACGCCACCCCCCGCTCCCGCACGCTGTCCACCGCCCGCTTCGCCCGCCTCAGCAACTGCTGCATCCGCCGCGCCCAGTCTTCCCCGTCGATCTTCGCCAACGCCTCGAGCTCCCGTAAATGGTGCATGTTACACATCGCGTGCAGCACGCCCGGCACCTTGCAATACGAGGCCCAGTGGTCATGCACCAAGATGCCTCGCAACCCCTCCAACACGCCACCCCGCTGGCGGCTCGTCCGGTAGTAGGTCAGCTGCGCCGTGCTCAGCACGTGCAACCACTGCCCCTGGCCCGCAATCCGGAATCCCGTCTCGTCCAGATGCTTCACCCCGCTGGCGCTTACCAGCAGATCCCGGACCCGCTCGGTCCAACTCTGCCAGACCTGCGCCGCCTTGCGGCTCATCCCCGCCAGCGTCGCCGCGCACAAGGCCACCCCGAACAGGTCCCGGAAGATCTCCGCCAGTCGATCCTCGGGCAGGCAATGGGCGTTCTGCAAGTACACCGCCGTGGCCGCGATCCGCGGCCCGTACTGCACCGGCGCGGTCACTCCCTCCGGGAACGCGGCCCGCGTCAGCTGTCCGCACTGCTGGCAACGACAGCCCCAGGCCTGGTGCTCGGTCACCTCCGGCGGTGTCGGTGCGGGCAGATCATAGACCTGCCGACGCTGGGGCTCGCCCTCCACGTCGGCCGCCGACAGGGCCGCTCCGCACTCGCGGCAACCGGACGGCAGGTGCACCTGGGTCCGGTCCGGTGTGTCCGTCTGGCTCAGCGTCGCGCCCTGGTGACCGGGCTGCCCACCCGAGCGCTTGCCGGACCGACGACGCTGGCTGCGCGTCCGTTGCGCTGCCGATGGCTTGGCCGGCCCATCGCTCGACGGTGGTTTCCCGCTGTTGCTGCTGTCGAGGCCCAATCGCCGTTGCAATGCCTGCACTTGCTCTCGCAACGACTGCAACTGCCTCGTTAACTCCTCATGGAGCGCCTGCAACCGGGCGTTTTCGGCCCACAACTGCGCGTTTTCGGCCTCCAATTGCGCCAGACGCTCGTGCCAGTCCGCCGGACGTGGCTCGCTGTTCGCTCGCTCCATCTTCATCCCGCTGACGCCGGTACTGCTCGTCGCGAGCGCATCGGCTTGCTCACAACGGTCCGGATGCCCACAACATTACTATTGCTAACTGGTTTCCCAGCGGAAAGTCAAGTGCTGCGGAATTCTGGCCATCCCGGTGAGCGGTTCCCGTGGAACCATCCGGCCTCCCCCCTTTTCAGTACGCATCACCCGAGTACGAGTGGGGGTAGCTGGGTAGTTACCCCCAGAGAAAGAATCAGCCGTGGCTCACGGCCTTAGCGTGCAAAATCGCACCGATCTGCCTGATACCCTTAAGAGCTTTTTCTGCTACCTGCCGCTGGCCCTTGCTCCGCCGCGGTTTGCCGTAAGTCTTTTTTTTCAGTTCTTTATCTATAAGGAAGGTTTTGCCTTTTGTGGGGGCGCTAGCCCCCCTCTTCCGGTGGTTTCTCTGTTGTTTTCAGCGAGTTATCCACAGTCGTAGTCGCTCCTACTACTTGTTCTTTAACTACTTGTTCTCACTAGTGTCGCGTTAAGCTCACGGGATTGAGTTATAAGTCCCTATTATTCATTCAGTTACTAGAGATTTTGGGTGTCCGGGACTTGAATCCTCCAAGCCTGGACGGACCGTCGACGGAACCGACTCCCCGGGAACGCCGTGGTCCCCGCGACTTCCCTACAGTCTCGGTATGTATCGAGGCCAGACCCTCTTCTCCCAGGTCATGCAGTTTCTGCCGTGGAAGACCTTCTCGCGGATCGTGGACCGCTACGATGGCGACCGCCGCGTGCGCAGCCTGAGCTGCACCCAGCAGTTCCGCGCCATGGCCTTCGCCCAGCTGACCGGGCGCCGGAGCTTGCGGGACGTGACCGCTTGCCTGGGAGCCGTTCCGGCCAAGCTGTACCACGCGGGCTTCGACTCCCCCGTCCATATCTCGACGCTGGCCCGCGCCAACGAGCGTCGCGACTGGCGGATACACGCGAATCGGGCTCAGCGCCTGATCGCCCGCGCCCGCACTCTCTACGTCGGCGAGGATCTCGGCCTCGAACTGGACAGCACCGTGTACGCGCTCGACTCCTCCACCGTCGACCTGTGCCTGGCAGTGTTCCCCTGGGCGACCTTCCGTGCCACGAAGGCAGCGGTGAAACTCCACACGTTACTGGACTTACGCGGATCCATCCCGTCCTTCATCCATATCTCGGACGGCAAGCTTCACGATGTGAACGTGCTGGACCTGCTCGCCCCGGAACCCGGCGCTGTCTAGGTGATGGACCGGGCGTACGTGGACTTCCGGCGCCTCTACAGCTTGCAGCAGGCGGGAGCGTTCTTCGTCACGCGGGCGAAGAAGAAGCTCAAGTACCATCGCGTCTACTCCGCGCCCAAGGATCGCGAACGCGGCATCCAGGCCGACCAGACGATCGCCCTGGACGGGCGGCGCACGAAAAAGACCTACCCGCTGCATCTGCGGCGCTTCCGCTTCCGGGATCCGGAATCCGGCAAGCGGCTCGTCTTCCTCACCAACCGCACGGATCTCGACGCGGCCACGGTCTGCGCTCTGTACAAGAGCCGTTGGCAGGTCGAGCTGTTTTTTCGCTGGCTGCAACAACATCTCCAGATCCAGCGCTTCTTCGGCACCTCCGAGAACGCTGTCAAGACGCAAATCTGGATTGCTGTCTCGGTCTATGTCCTCGTCGCCATCATCCGCAAGGAGCTTGGAATCACTCTGTCGCTCTACACCATGCTGCAGATTCTCTCGGTCCTGCCTTTCGAGCAAGTTCCACTATAGGAGGCACTTACAAGACCGAAACACGATCTCGATCCCGAATCTTCCACTAACCAACTGAATCTATTTGACTTCTAACCCGACACCCGTGAAATCGGACAAAGCGTTCGAAGACTTCCGGAATTGGTGTTGCAAATCCTTCGGGTCGAGCGGTCGATATCGCCGGAATTCGCACTTCCGCACCCGCCAGGCCGGAGGCCGGCGACAGCGCGCAGCTCAAGCTCCTTGAGGACGGGTCCAAGCACAGGCTGGCGACCGGCTGATGCCCGGCAGGTCGCGCCTGGTATGAGCCCGCCGGTTCCAAGGCGCCATTCCGCCTCGAGATCCTACACTTTTCGAGGCTCGCCGCGGCCTGTCTCGTGAGACTAACCTATTGAATTCAGGGCACTTACGAATCGGCACTACAGAAAAAATAGGGAATTACATCGAATAGTGACGAAATAGCCCCGGAAACCGCTTGACAATCTCCGTCACCGTCGTCGGCTCCGGGGCTTTTCGATCCGACGCACGTTCACCGTCTCGGTGAGAGCACGACACAGAAAGCCCATCCGCTCTTCCACCGTATCGCCGGGAATGTCGAGGTCGAATTCCTCCTCCAGTTCAGCCTTCGTCGGCTGGTAGTCTGACTGAACCAGTTCGACGGTCCTGGGTTTGATCGGTTTGGTCACGCGCTTAGCCCCATGTTCTTCAGCTTGGCCGTGAATGCGGCCTGATCCATTGTCCCCTGGACCGAATTGCAGTGGTTGCAAAGCAGCTGGAGATTCTCCAGATGGTCCATCCCGCCCTTCGACTTCGGGACGATGTGGTCCACAGTAAAGTTCTGGAACGGGAAGTGGTGTTTGCACCCCGCGCAACGTCCCTCCTGCTTGCCGTACAACGTGTGCTTGTGGGTCTTGTACGGCGGGAGCTTGCCCACGTCCGTGCGCTTCGGGATATCGGTGCGGTGAATGACTTTCGTAGCCTGCGTCATCCACGTTACCCGCTGTCTCTTGTAGTCCTGCCGGAGACGCTGGACGATCAGTTCGGCGGCCTTGGGCGAGATATCTATAGCGGTCCACAACCGGCCCAGTGCGTGCGCCGAAACGCATGTTGTCGCGCACGCGCAGAACGGGTCCAGTACCACGTCCCCCTCGTTGCTGGACGCCTCGATGATCCGGTCCAGCAGGGCGAGTGGTTTTTGTGTCGGATAGCCAAGCCGCTCTCTGGACGCCGGTTGCAGACAGGGTATGCGCCATACGTTGTCTATCGTTCGCTCGGTCTTGACTTGGTATAACAACTTGCCGGTTTCATCCCGTGCGTTAACCATTTTCCCGTCACGCTTGACACGGACTAACTGGCGTACAGGCTTTTCCCTTTGTTCCTTAAGTTGGTGGAACTGGAAGTCGGAATCGCCGTCCTTAACGTAGAAGAAGATCGTGTCCGTAGACGCAGCAAACAACTTCTTTCTACTATCGTGCATCTTGTTGTAGTAGTACCAATGCACTTCACTTCGAAAATTTGCCGCTCCGAACACGCAGTCCATACCCAGCTTGAGATAGTGCGAAGCCGTAGGGTCGCAGTGCAAATATAGGGCACCCGTAGGTTTGAGCAGTCGCCGCATCTCCAAGAGCCGCACGGCCATCATGACCAGATAGGACTTCATAGCCTTGCCGTGGGCGATCCCAGCCGCGTCGAGGACGGACGGCAGACATGGCTCCTTCTCCGCAATCAACCCGATCCACGCGATATCTACATCGTCCAGCGTCCATAAGTCCTTGAACGCGGCTCCGGCGGCTTCGCTCCCGATGGGGGCGCTGTACGTCCTGTTGGAGTTGCATGGCGGGTCAAGGTAGATGAGCTCCACCGACTCGGAGTGCATGCCCCGCATGATGTCGAGGTTGTCCCCGGGTCCAGATGGTCTGGTTCTTCCAGTTCGCTATCGCCATCTCGTGGCCGTCAGTGTAGCTGAGTCCTAACCCGGGGAGAGCGAGAGTCTCTGCAGCATGTTGCGCGAACCCGAAGCTCATGCGACCAGATCCTTGTAGCGAAGCTGCGACGCTTCCATCCCGGCAGCGACGGAAGCCATCTGCTCCAGCGTGTCGAGATCGCGGATGTTGTGGCGCCCCGCGAATTCGTCAACGTACCGATGCAGATGCTTGGGGCTGAGGCGCTGGAACGTCCCTTTGTGCGCCCGCTTCAACGTTGCCCAGAAGCTCTCGATGCCATTGGTGTGGACGCGGCCCCGGACGTACTCGGAGACGCTGTGCTTCACTGCATCGTGATTGGGGAGGCTCGCGTAGGCCGTCGACTCGTCCGTGTAGATCGTCGTTCCCGGCACGACCTGCCGCTTGACGAAGCCTTGCAGCGTCTCGCTCGTCGTATCATCCACGACCTTGGCGGTGACCTTGTTGGTCTCCCTGTCCCGCATTCCGACCACGGCGGTTTTGCCGACAGGACCCCGGCCCGTTAGTTCCTCGCGCTTGGAATTGGACATGTTGCGACGCTTCCCGCCCAAGTACGTCTCGTCCACTTCGACGGGACCCTCGAACAGGTTGCCGTCGCCCGACGACAGCGCCTTGCGGATGCGATGGGCCATGTGCCACGCCGTCCGCTGCGTCACCGAGATATCCCGATGCAGCTTCATGCTGGACACGCTCTTGAGATTCGTCGCAACGAGGAACAACGCGAACAGCCAGTCCTGGTACCCGAGGTTCGACGCCTCCATGAACGTCCCGGTCTTGACCGAGAAGAACCGTCCGCAGCCCTGCAGCTTGCTCTTGCGGCAGCGGTATGGCATGGTCTTGTGGCTTGTGCTGGCCTGAATGCTCGCACATCCGCAGCGCGGGCAGCGGATGCCGTCCGCCCAGCGATGCATCACGAACCACGCCTCGGCCGCTGCGTCGTCGGGGAAGAGACGGAAGAACTGTTTGTGGGAGATTCCCTTGCGATGTGATTTTCCCGGTGCTTTCTTAGCCATTTTGCATCAACCTCTTATGCCCTTATCTTACCGTATAATGACGGAGATTGTCAAGCGGTTTCCGGGGCTATTTCGTCACTATTCGATGTAATTCCCAAAAAATACGCACGATATTTTAACTCCTTTGTTTTCAACGACTTTTAACGCGACACTAGTGCCGTACTGGTATGAAGTTCGTACATGTTACCGGGACGGTTTGCGTCTGCACATGGACACGGGGCGGAAGGGCCTGATGTTCATGGGAGACGAGGGCTGTATCTTCCTTTCCGACACAGGTGGGATCGATCCGAAGCCGGACGCCGTGCTGGCCGGGCTCGACCCGCCCGATGCCAACTACATCATTCAGGAGCAGCACGTTCGCAATTTCCTCAGCTGCATGTGCAGCCGGAAGCAGCCGGTTTCCCATTCGGAAGCGGCCCATCGCTCCCATACCATCACGCACTGCGCCAACATCTGCCTGCGGCTCAGTCGGCCTCTGCGTTTGGACCCGAGCGAGGAGCAATTCGGCGCCGACGACGAAGCCAACAACATGCTGTACCGCACGATGCGGGCGCCATGGAGGGTGTGAGCATGGAACGAGAGCGCATTGAACGAACCGTCCGGGAGATCTCGTCCTACGACTTCGGAAAGTCCGCCTCCGCGCTGTTCGCGGTCGATGATCTGATCAACGAATCGCACGGCGACGCGCGGTCTCGTTCGTGGATCGAACGGGGGCTGGCGGGGATCCTCGCAACGGAAGCGAGTCTGGCTGCCAAGCAGGAAGTCTGTCGCAGACTGTGGCGCATCGGCAGCGATGCTTCTTTGGATGCGCTCGACAAGCTGCTTCAGGACGACGATCCGAGGCTGGTTGAGGCGGCCTGCTACGGGATCGGCAGGCGTCCGTCGCCGCGGGCGGACGAGGTCTTGCGGGCGGCTCTGCGCAGAGTTCCGGATGCGCGGCGGACGCCGATTGAGCACCTGCTCGAAGACCGCCGCTAAACCCGCCGCGTGCGGGCTCTTGCCCGCCTGGCGTCTCGAACTGCGTTTAGCGGGCCGCGGACATTCGCGATAATTGGTCTCATGCATGGCGTTGCGAACTATATCGGTGGCAACTGGAGCCCCGCCGCTGGCGAGGAGGTGTCTCGCGTCGTCGACCCCGCCACCAATGAGACTCTGGCGACGGTCCCTCTCGATGGCAGAGGAGGCGTCGCCACGGCCGTTGCCGCTGCCGCTGCGGCGTATCCAGACTGGCGGGCCGTGCCTGCCGGGGAGCGGATCCAGTTCCTATTTCGGTTCAAGCAACTGCTGGACGAGGAGTTTGATGCCATCACCCGCACGGTTTCGAGGGAGAACGGCAAGACGGTCGGCGAAGCCGCTGGCGAGCTGCGCCGCGGCATCGAGAATGTCGAGGTCGCCTGTGGCATCCCCACGATGATGCAGGGCTACAACCTGGAGGACATCGCGCGAGGGATCGACGAGACGATGATCCGGCAGTCCCTCGGTGTCGTCGGTGTCATCACGCCCTTCAACTTTCCCGTAATGATTCCGTTGTGGTTCCTTCCGTACGCGATCGCCTGCGGAAACACCGTCGTCCTGAAGCCCTCGGAAAAAGTTCCGCTCGCGCTCTGCCAAGTGATCGAACTCCTGGAGCGGACCGGGTTGCCGAAGGGCGTTGTCAACCTCGCCCATGGCGGCGCGGCCGCGGCCGAGGCTTTGCTCGAGCATCCGGATGTGCGTGCGATCAGCTTCGTCGGATCGAGCCCAGTTGCGAAGCATGTGTATGCCAAGGCTGCTCAGTCCGGCAAGCGCGTCCAGTGCCAGGGCGGCGCCAAGAACCATGTGGTCGTGCTTCCGGACGCCGACCTGGAAACGACGACCAAGATCGTCAGCGACAGCGCTTTCGGCTGTGCCGGCCAGCGCTGCCTGGCCGTTGCGACGGTCGTGACTGTCGGCGACGCCCACGCGGCTTTCCGCGACGCCATCGTCGAGTCCGCCGCCGCCCTGCGGGTCGGTGCGGGACTGGAGCAAGGCGTCGAAATGGGTCCCGTGATCACGAGTGGCAGCCGCGATCGCATCGAAAGGGCGATCAAGCGGGGCGCGTCCGACGGAGCCAAGGCCATTCTGGACGGCCGCGGCATCCGCGTGGAGGGGTACCCGGAGGGCAATTTTGTCGGTCCGACGGTACTGGACGGCGTCGAGTCCGGCGGGTACGTCGCCACGACCGAGGTGTTCGGCCCGGTGCTCGGCTTGACGCCCGTGGAGACGCTCGACGAGGCGATTGAGGTGATCGCACGCAACCCGTACGGCAATGCATCGTCGATCTTCACGAGTAGCGGCGCTTCCGCACGCCAGTTCCGGAGCGAGGCGTCTACCGGCAATGTCGGAGTCAACATCGGCGTCGCGGCGCCGATGGCTTACTTTCCGTTCAGCGGCTGGAAGGAGAGCTTTTTCGGAGCTCTGCACGGCCAGGGCCGCGACGCGGTCGAGTTCTACACCGACAAGAAAGTCGTGGTCGAGCGCTGGCCTCAGGCATGGTCGCGGCGATTCTGACCCTCATGGTCCTAGGCCGAGGTCCCTGGCGCGCCGTCCTTCTGGGTGGAGGAACGAGCCACGTCCCCAGAACCGCCCGGCCCGCGTCCATCTTGGATCGGATTCCGATTCAGGAAGCCGTTCGGGGTTGCCGGACGGCCAACTCGTCCAGGCACGACTCGCATGGGACTCAGGCTCGAGGCGGCGGCTTCCCGCGCCGTTTGCATCCGGTGCCGGCTAAGGCCGCATGCTTGACGGCGGAACCTCCCAGTATTCCTCGTGGCACCCGTCGCACGCGTAATAGATGTGCTCGCCGCTGTCGAAAATGGCCTGGGCGTCCCGATTTCGCGCGGCCTCCACGGCAACAGTCGTCGCATCGATCAGAGCGCGGGCCTTCTCCATCCAGACGCCGGAGTCCTCGGCGCGTCCTTCGAGCATGAGCAGATTCCCGGCTTCGGCCAGCGTCAGCGCACTTCTCTCGACCACCTCCCACTCTTCCTCATTCTCTGGACGGATCTCGTCCGTTCCCGCATAGCTGATGATGGTGCCGACGGACTTCCAAACGACTTCGGCGTTGGGGTAGACGATGTCGTGCATCAGTTCGTGGACCGAGGCGACCGGCTTGAACGGAGGCGTCGGAGCCCCATTGCCTCCAGCATGCTCTCCGCCACCACCTGACCCGCAGGCGCCGGCCATCACGGCTGCCGAAACGGCCCCAAGCCGGACTGCAGCGGTCCAAAGTGTCGGATCTCTCATCGGATACTCTTCCGAATTCGTCACAGGCCTGTCCAGTCGTTCAGTTGGCCGAGCGACTCCACAGATCCTTCTGCGGCCTTCACTGTAGCGCGGGAGCGGTGCCGAAGGGGTCCATTCACGGTCACGAAGCTCGGCAGAACGGCCAGACGGCCGAAGACGCAGGCGGCGTTCTGCTAGAGTTTTCTTGGATTCGGCGGGCGCATTGGTCTGACGTCAACGAATCGATTCGGGTCGGGTGCCGGGAGCGGATGCTGGAGTTCCTGCCGAGTTCTTTCGAAGCAGTCCGCCGCACCCCTCGTTGACCGGGAGAGTCATTCCGCGTAATGTCAGTGTCTACTTTCTTTGTGTGGCTCGAAGCCACGTCCGGAAGCGTAGCGATCCGCGAATCGATCCTGTTCTATCCGCTCGTCGAGACGACTCACGTGCTCACGTTGTGCCTCTTTCTCGGCATGACGTCGACTTGGGACCTGCGCCTGCTCGGGGTCGCCATGCGCCGAGTACCGGCCTCGGAAGTCGTGAACAGGCTCTGGCCATGGGCCATGGCGGGATTCGCCGTGATGGTGATCAGTGGGGGGCTTCTGTTTTATTCCGGACCTGTCAAGGCCTCCCAGAACATCTTCTTCCAAGTCAAGATGGCCATGATCGTCTTGGCTGGGCTGAACGCGTTCGTCTTCCACAAGACGGTGTTTCGCTGGGTGGCGGAGTGGGATCAAGCGCCCGGGGCTCCCGTCCGCGCCCGGCTTGCAGGCTTTTTCTCGCTGCTGCTCTGGAGCGGTGTCGTCGTTTGCGGACGCATGCAAGCGTACAACTGGTTCGACTAGCGGGGACGTTCCATGTCTGCTCTACCCTTCTTCGAATGGTGCGAAAACACGGCGCTTGGAAGCGCCATCCGCGACTCGTTGTGGCTGTTCCCCGTGATCGAGGCCGTACATCTCCTCGCCTTGGCTCTCATTGGCGGCGCCATACTCGTCGTCGATCTGCGCTTCTTCGGTCTCGGGCTGCGCCGGCAGAGTCTGGCCCAAGTCGCGCAGGAGGCCCATCCATTCCTGGTTGGCGGCCTGATCGTGATGATTTCGACAGGCATTCTGCTGTTCGTCTCGGAAGCGATCAAGTGCTACTACAGCCCCCCGTTCTGGGATAAGATGACGTACCTTGCGCTGGCGCTGGTGTTCACTTTCGCGGTGCGCCGCCGCGTCGCCGCAGCCTCCCGCGAGCGCGTCGGCCCGATCTGGGGCAAGCTCGTCGCCCTGGCCTCGCTGGGACTCTGGTTCGGTGTGGGATTCTCGGGCCGCTGGATCGCGTTCTATTGAAGCCCCAGCCCCAGCCAGACGGCCGCAACCGTCCCGCACCGCAAATACTGCGGCGCCCTGCGGGCCGCGTCTACCGCCCTCATTCCGTCGGGTCTCGTCCGTCGCGGGGAGCGCCGGTGCCGGACGATCCCAGGAACAGCCGTCGCCCGTCCTCAAATGTCAAGTCGCGGCCGTTCGCCTTCATCGTCCCGTCCTTCGCTTGGTATCCGTCTACGACGATCACGGTTCCGCTGGCTAGAGAATTCTTGGTGAAACCCCGCCGGAATAGCGTGTTCGGCGTGCCGCCTTCGATCATCCATCGCTCCACCGCGCCGTCCTCGCGCTCCACGTCGATGTGGATCCAGGCGTGGGGATTGATCCACTCCATCTTCGCCACGGTCCCCCTAAGTTGGACGGGCCGATTCGCATCAAATTCCGCCGAGAACGCGTGATGCGCCAGCACCTGCGGCGCTACGAGCGCCAAACCCATGGCTACGATGGCGAATCTGAGTAGCATCCGACTTCCCTCCTGCGTTGCAGTGTACCGTACCATTTGGTGCTTCGAATCGCGGATTCCGACGATCCCTGTCCTGCCGGTCGCCTCCCGGCCACATGGCCGGATCGGCCGGCGCGCCTTGCCCCGGCAGCGGCCCGATGCGCCGCGCAGCGTGCCTGATAGGCCGACCGATCCCGCGGACACCCGCATGACGCGGCCGCGCGCTCAGGGCAGGTTCGATTCGTGGGACGGCGCAGCCGCTTTCTCGGCGGACCGAGCCCCCTCGAGCATGGTGACCATGCTGTAGTTCCCCTCGTGGCAGGCGTACTCGAACATCGGCTGGTCGGTCTTCTTCATCGGAATCGCCACCGTCCAGGTTTCTGCAAACGATTCCGGGTCGTCGATCGTGTATTCATACACCAACCTGTCCGGGCCCAGACGCGTAAAGCGTTCGATCAGGCGCATGTTCTTGCCGGCACCCCGGAAGGAGGTCTTGTCCGTGAAGTTCTTCGATTCGACCACCAAGGTGTCGCCCTCCCACCGCCCGCGCGCATCCCCCCGCCATTGGCGCATGCTTTCGGGAAGGTGCGGGCGCCCATCCAGCGGGACGATGCGAGCGTCGTTGACCATTTCGATCAAGAGCACTGCGAATCCGGGCGTCTGAAAGATGTGGACATTGTTGTTATACGCGCTCGGCGAATAGGGCGGTCCGGCATTGAACCCCAGGATGCAGCGCTCCCATGCCCCCCGGTCCTCGGGCCCGTGAGGAGGGCGCGCCTTGGATGCCTGCGTCGCGCCGTACCTCTCCTGAGCGACAGGAGTGAGAGCCGGGATTCGCCCGTCGGGCGGATGGACGATCAGCGAAGTCCGGTGGTCCTCGGTGAGTTCGCTGCCGTAGTCCCACCAGAATTGGTTGTACGCGTTGCGGACGTCTTGCTCGGCGCTGATGCCGTCCGAAGCTCGGCGGTCCTTGTTGCGGCGCTGCAGCTCCTGCGTTCGAAACTCCGCAGCCTCCTCGTCGGTCAGCACTTTCTTGGCTTCGAACTGCCGAGGCCGCTCCAAGGGGGTGATCGTGCGGAAGTCCCACACCCCACGAAGATCGGGCTCGCCCCATGCGGTGCGCGGCGGCGCCCACTTGTCCCGCTCGTCGCTGGGGGCTGGATCGTCGGCCGCCGGCAGTATGGCCACCAGCAGCGCCGCCCATCCCAAGATCAGAAATCGACGATTCATCTCCACCCTCCGTGATCACTCGCTGAACTTCTTGCGGAGGTGCCCGTACATCATCTCTTCGACGAACTCGACGCACTTGAACTCCAACAGTTGCGCGTCCTTTTCCATTCGGCGATACAGCGGCAATCGGATCTTCCAGGGCCGCGAGAAGACCTTCTCGTCCTCGATGGTCGCCTCATACGAGAGGTGATTGGGGCCGACCGGTGTGTAGCGTTCCACGACATGCAGCGAATCGCTGTGGAAGTTGCCCGCGCTGTCGAACCAAGTATCCGGAACTTGGCTCGTCACATCGACGACGAGTGTCTGTCCGTTCCAATGGCCCCGTGAGTGCCCCATCCACGCGTCGCCGGGACTCTCGAAGTCCGGCCTGTTCATGTAGATAACACGCGTGGAACTCGCGAATTCGTAGGCAATAAGGATGTGCTCCGGCGTCTGAACGATCTGCAGCGGGAAGGGCATGTACGTGGCCCGGGGCACACCCGGCATGTAGCACTTGACCACTGGATCAAGCTTCAGCCAACTCTTGACGTTCTCATTGCGCTCTTCCAGCGCCCACGCCTGGTAGGGAATCTCGCCACCTTCGACGATACCTAGGCCTCCGGGAATCGCGCCAACCGCGCCGAGTTCGACCACGGGTCCCGACTGCGCGGAATGGCCCTCGAGATTCCAATGCGCCGTTCCGATGGCTTGCCAGATGCCGTTCAAGTTGGGGTTCCCGTCCGGCGTCAGCGGCGCCTCGTACTCCTGAGCCGAACCGGCTGCTGAGAGAAGGGCTAGCGCGACGACGGCCAAAGCCGAGTTGGCGCCGAAGCCATCGATTGTCCACCTCAGCTGATTTCGCATCGCAATCGATTCCCTCCCGGGACCGCCAGCAAACAGTCCACAGCGAGTCTACCATCCCCGTCGATCTCTGTCCGGTCGGTGTCCGCCGGGAGTTAAGCGGTATACATCAGAGCCGTTTCGGCGGTCAAGGCTGCCGAAATGGCCGCCGAGAGCCACGCTTGGCCATTGGGAGCCACACGCGTTCTGCGTGCAACGGTGCGGCGCGCTCGGGCGACGCACGGCTCAGTCTGCACGAAGTCTCCCTCCATGCGGCGCTTCTTAACGGCGAGATCGTCACCTCGTCCGATGCCAAGCCTTCACGATCTCGGCAGCACCGCAGCGCCGGCCAAACCGAGGTGGTAATCGGTCGACCACGCAATGTGGATCTCGTGACGCTCCATCAGCGCCAAGCTTGAGGCGTCGACATAAGTCAGACGAGAGCCCCGCATGCGATCCAGCATCCGGAGCGCTTCTTCGTGCTGGTTGGCGTTGGCGGCCAGGACCCGGAGGCCTTCTAGGCTTACCACCAAGGTGCGAAAGGATCGAGCGGCTTCTTCCCCGTGCCGGTGAAGAAACCAGGAATGCGCCTCGGACCAAACCAGAATCGACGTAAACCACGACGGCCTCGGTCCGCCGAAGAGCGACAGCGCCTGCTTGTGACGCTGGTCTCTTCTGCTCAGAAGAGCGATGAAGATCCCAGTGTCAAGAAACACCTTGTCGGGGCTCATGGCTCGGCTCGACCGTAGACAACGTCGTCGACTGTCGTACTGTCGAGTTCATCACCATCGAGGATTCCGGCGTATGCCATCCAGGGCTTGTCCGCCGGCTCCTGGGACACCGCTTCCTGCAGACTCCTGCGGCACAACTCGGCTAGCGATATTCCTTGGCGTCGCGCCAGCGCCTTGGCCCGTTCGTACAGGGTTCGGTCCACGGAGATTTGCGTTCGAATCATGTTATCTCCTGGGTGGGTCATGATAACAGATCGAGCCATTCAGGAGGGTGTGCTCCTCACGCCCCTTCCTTGCTGGACAAGACGAGACACGAGTCTGCCTGCGACGGCGCTGCGCCATGCTAGGGGAATCCGCCTTTCACTAGCACGCATAGGCGGTGTTAACCAGGGTTCGGAAACGCGGAAACAGCCAGGGTCTGCGATGCACGACGGCAGCCCTCGAGGAAGCCCAGATCCGCACGGGCGCCCCAGTCAAGGCCGCAGTCCAGGAAGGACGCATCGTCGTAGAACCCTCGAGTGTCGTGCTGGAGAGATTCGGCCGGAAGGAATTGGTCTCCAAGACGCCGAGCAAGTCCCCAGCGGAAGAGCTGGGCGTGGGGCGACTGGCCGGCAAGGAAGCGTGGTCGACGCTGAACGATGCCCCGAACTAAGGGGACTTCGTGATCCTGATCCCCGATCCCCAGACCACGCGCGAAGCAACAGGCACGTCGGCCAGCATTGGTCATCAGCGAGACCCTGTCCAACCGCTGCAATGCGCTCGTCACCAGCTTCCCGGTCACGAACACGTTGACAGATCTTGCGGATGGGCGAATGGACGGAGCCCATGAAGCGCGAATTGCCGGGGAGGATCGGCCAGCGGTATACCGCGGCCCGCGGTCGGCGGGTCCGAGAACGCTTGGCGGGCGAGATGAGCAGGGGCCGAACGCCGTCGTTTCCAGGGCGGATGGCGCGCCGCATCCTAGCGGCGGCATATAGTTGGTCCGTCATGTCCGCTGCCCCCGGCGAGTCGGCCGGACAACTTACGAAGCCGACCACGGCGCTCGTCGACGACGAACGCATCGCGCGCCTAGACGAGGACGAACCCGGAGCGTGGCTCAACTACGGCCGGGGCTACAACGAGCAACGGTTCTCGCCCCTGACTCAGATCAATCGCGAGACAGTCAGGGGTCTGGGTCTCGTCTGGACCAGGAAGATTGGGGTCCGCCACCGCCTGCAATCCACCGCGCTCGTTGTGGACGGGGTGATGTACTACACCGATAGCTGGAGCTTCGTCTAAACCTTCGATGCCGACACCGGGGAGACGATTTGGACGTTCGATCCGAAGACGCGTCGCGAGTACGCCCGCTGGTCCTGTTGCGGTGGGCCGATCAATCGCGGCGCTGCAGTCTACAGGGGCCGCATCTATGTGGCTACGTTCCACGCCCGCCTGGTCGCGATCGACGCTGCGACCGGCCAGAAAGTCTGGGATGTCGACACTGCCGACTACCCGTCAGGACTTCCCTATACGATCTCGGGCGCGCCGTTGGCGGTGGCGGGAAAGGTCTATATCGGCAACTGCGGCTCCGAATGGGATCACCGCGGCTACATCACCGCCTACGACGCTGAGACGGGCGAGATGGTCTGGCGCTTCTTCACGGTGCCGGGCGACCCCTCGCTCCCCTTCGAGCATCCCGAGATGGAATTCGCCGCCAAGACCTGGAACGGGCAATAGTGGAAGCTCGGCGGCGGCGGCACGGTGTGGAACAGCATCGTGTATGACGCGGAGCTGCACACCGTGTTGGCGGGAGTTGGCAACGGCAGCCCTTGGTCGCGGGAAATTCGCTCCCCCGGAGGCGGAGACAACCTGTTCCTGACCTCCATCGTCGCCTTGGATCCCGACACGGGACGCATGAAGTGGTATTACCAGACGACGCCGGGCGACAACTGGGACTACACCGCCGCGCAGGACATGGTGCTGGCGTCGTCGCTGGCAGCCCGGCCGCTGGCCGGGAATCGCTTGCGCCGCGATCCGCTGCACTTGCGGGAGGCCTCGCTGGCGGGGCCGAACAAGAGCTGTCACCGCGCGAAACGACGCATGGCCGGTCCGATTGCCCAGCCGGAGGCTCCCGGGCGACCGGCCCTAGCGATCCCGGCTGGCGGCAGCGCAGCGGGAAGTTCGGAACCAGCCACTGCGATTCGGAATACGCACTCGCCGCCCCTCACCCGACAGACCGCCCGGGAATCGCCAAGCTCGTCATGCCTACAACTACCCTTCGCTCAGCGTCAACTGTGACTAAGCGCTAGGTCTCCAGAGCGGCATCCGCAAGGCCCCATTTCTGGAACCGCTGGACCGCCCACTTCGCCGATCCCAGGAACCCCGGCGAATTGATCACTCGTGGGCCGAACACGTCGACTAGCTGAAACAGATGCTCCATCACCTGGCAGTTCTCGTAGGCTTCATGGCGGATGCGCCTAACGACCTCCAGGTCCGGCGCATCGTCCGCGGCGGTCAATGCCAGACAACTCAATGCCGGAAGCAAGAATCGCCACATGGCGCAACTCTATCACTGCTGCGGTCGGTGGGCCCTGCGGGATTCGTATGGGAGTCGTCCGCTCGGCTGGCCAGGTCTGGAATGCGGCTCATTGCCTGTTCGGCTTCGCGGTCGAGCCCCAGGACCTGACTGAGGTAGTTTTTCCTTTCCGCTGTTCAGCACCTCGACCGTGAGCGGCCCCGTCCGTCGACCGATCCCCCAATCCCTTCTCCACCAGGCGACTCTCACGCGCGCCCATGCTTTCGTCAATCCCGCACTGGCCCTCGACGATCCTCTCGTCAGCGGGAATGTTTTCGCCCGACCCGAAGCTGGTTGCCGGTCGGTGGCTTCGCGCACAGCACGTCTTAGGTGCCGCCGTCTTCCAACGTCGCGTACGCTTCATTTGACGCGGGTCCGCTACTATACGATCGGGCGTCACACTATGCCGAACCTCCGCCGATTCGCTCCTTTGGCATCGGTCTGTATTCTCGCTGGAGCGCTCCTTCTTGTAGGCTGGCAGACGCTGGACCGACCCGATCACTCGGCTTGCAGCGTTTGTGGACGCGCCGTTCACCTCGCTTCTCGCGTCGACGGCGACACCGATGGGGAGACGCTCACTTTCTGCTGCGCGGCGTGCGCCTTGCGCGCCGAAACACAGCAAGAGCGGTCGATCCGGCTGACGCGGGTATTCGACTTCGAATCGGTCCAAGCGCTTTTACCCGAGGAAGCGACTGCGGTTGTAGGAAGCAACGTCAATCTGTGTATGCGCGATCATGTCCTGTTGGACTCCCGCAAAGAGACGAGCGAGTTGCATTTCGACCGCTGCTCTCCGAGCATTCTCGCTTTCGGGAGCGAGGCGGCCGCGCAGACATTCATCGCCGAGCACGGTGGTGTGACGAGGCCGTTCACGGAGCTGCAAGAATCGTTCCGCTAGCATCACAGCATTCCACTTACGGCGTGAGATCGCGTTCCCGATCGATTCGATAGATCCGCAACTTCAGCCGCCGATACAGCTCGGCGTCTAGGGGCCGTTTGAGCGCGAACTTGTAGACCTTGGGTTGCCGAAACGCCCCCGCGTTCCCCTCGAACACGTGGATCTCCAGGCGGTAGGGATCGGACGACCAGACCGATGCGACCTCGCGGCCGAGACTCCACTTACGCGATTGCTCCTGAGCGTCCGTGAGGTAGACGATGCGCTCTGCAGAAATGTGGATCGAGCCCTCGGAGCCGCCCAGTGGCTTGAGGTGCTTCACGGGAATCTCCCGTTGTGCGGCCGAAATCTCTTGGACGACGCGGTCAGTCGCCGGCTTACCGACGTCCTCGATCATCCGCTCGAAGAGTTGGTCCGACAACTCGCCCGAGAGAAGCTCAAAACGATAGCTTCGATCTCGTCCAAGCTTCCAAGCGACATCCTCGTACGTGAGTAGCATGAGTTCGGTTGGGCGAACCCGGTCGAGGTATTGGATGTCCTCGTACTTCCAGCAACGCGGGGTCTCACCGTCTTCTTTCGGGGTGAAGCAGACGTTGGAGGGCCCGACACGCAGTGTGCCTTCCTGATCGTGCCAGAGCGCCTTTTTGCGGACCGCGTCGAACTCATGTTGGGCCGCCCCCAAGGTGCCGGCGAGTAGGAACAAGACTAGGATTCTCATGCGGGAACCTCCTTCGGTTTGCGGAAGCTTCGAAACGGTTCTCCCTTCGGCAGGCCGCGACACCGCAGGAGGTAGTACACGATGGGATAGATCACCAAGACGACGATCCCGGAGGTCACGACGCCGCCGACCAGCGGCGTGGCGATGCGCTTCATCACGTCCGCCCCGGTTCCTGTGCTCCACATGATGGGGAGTAGGCCGATCACGTCCGTCGCGATCGTCATCAAGATGGGACGGACGCGCTGAACTGATCCTGCGTGGATCGCCTGAACCAGCGAGTTGCGGTCTATCAGCAGCCCGCGCTGCTTGTAATCTCTGTAGGAAACGTCCAGATAGAGGAGAAGCACGATAGCCGTTTCGGCGTACAGACCCGCCACGGCAATGACTCCGACCCAGACTGCAATGCTCAAGTTGTAGTCCAGGACGTAGAGCAGCCAGATCGATCCGGTCAGCGCGAAAGGGACGCCGAGGAGCACGATCGCTGCCTGCTTGATGGAGTGAGTGTTGAGATAGAGGATGACGAGAATCACTAGCATGGTCAGCGGCACAACGAGCATGAGTCGCTGCTGCGCGCGCTGCAAGTATTCGTACTGGCCGCTCCAGGAAATCGTGTATCCGGGCGGCAGGTCGATCTTGTCGGCAACAGCCTTCTGAGCCGACTCCACATAGTTCCCCACATCGATGTTGCGGATATCCACGTAAACCCAGGCATTGGGTTTGGCGTTTTCGCTCTTGATGCTCGGCGGCCCCACTGCGTATCGGATCTCGGCGAGTTGCCCCAGTGGAATCTGAGGGCCGGTCGGCGTCGTGATTAGAACTGAACGCAAGGCTGGCAAGTCGTCGCGTAGCTCGCGGCTGTACCGCAGGTTGACCGGGTACCGCTCCAGGCCTTCGACCGTCGTGGTGATGTTCATCCCGCCGATCGCCGTCTGGATCACCTGCTGGACGTCGCGAACTGTCAGCCCGTGCCGAGCGATCGCGTCGCGATCAATCGTGAAATCAAGGTAGTTGCCCCCCATGACGCGCTCCGCGTAGACGCTCAGGGTGCCGGGAACCTGTCGGACAACGCTCTCGACTTCCTGGCCGACTCGTTCCAACTCGGCTAGGTTGGCTCCGGCGATCTTGATGCCGACTGGCGTCTTGATGCCAGTCGAAAGCATGTCGATCCGGGTCTTGATCGGCATCGTCCAAGCGTTGGTGAGACCGGGGATCTGAATGGCGGCGTTCATTGCGTCGGTGAGCTTCTCGGGGGTCATGCCGGGCCGCCATTCGCTTTGCGGCTTGAGCATGATCGTGGTCTCGATCATCGAGAGAGGAGCGGGGTCGGTCGCCGAGTCTGCTCGGCCGATCTTGCCAAACACGCGATGGACCTCCGGGAACGTCTTGATGATCTTGTCCGTCTGTTGAAGCAGCTCGCGCGCCTTGGTGATTGAGATGCCGGGCACTGTTGTCGGCATGTAGAGCAGGTCGCCTTCCCAAAGAGGAGGCATGAACTCAGAGCCCAACCGTGCCAACGGCGCGAAGGTAACCGCCAGGGCCAACAGGACTAGACCTAGCACCGCCCATCGTGACCGCAACGCGAACGCGAGGATCGGCTCGTACAACCAGATCAAGACCCGGCTCACGGGATGCCGCTGTTCGGGGAGAATGCGGCCACGCACCCAGTAGCCTACGAGGACCGGCACCAGCGTGACCGACAGGAGCGCTGCTGCGGCCATGGCGTACGTCTTCGTGAATGCGAGCGGTTTGAACAGCCGTCCTTCTTGCGCCTCCAGCATGAACACCGGTGTGAACGAAACCGTGATGACCAGCAACGCGAAGAACAGCGATGGTCCGACTTCCTTCGACGACTCGGCGATGATCTGCCAATGCGATTTCGTGCCTCCGTCGCGGGCGAGATGCTTGTGGGCGTTCTCGACCATCACTATGCCGGCGTCTACCATCGTGCCGATCGCCACCGCGATTCCGCCCAACGACATGATGTTGATGCTGAGCCCTTGGTAGGAGACGGCGATGAAGGCCATCAGAATGCCGACTGGAAGCGTGATGATTGCGACAAGTCCGCTTCGCACATGGAATAGGAAGACTAGACAGACCAGACCCACGATCAGAAACTGCTGCGTGAGACTGGACTTCAAGCTGTCCACCGCGCGATCGATCAGCGCCGCTCGGTCGTAGGCGACTTCGATCGCGACCCCCTCCGGCAACCCGGCCCGTACTTGATCGAGCTTGGCCTTGACGTCTACGATCACCTGCCGCGTATCCGCGCCGTAGCGAACCACGACGATGCCGCCGACGGTCTCGCCCTCGCCGTTCCAATCGGCCAAGCCACGCCGCATCTCGGGACCGACGCTTACGTGCGCAACATCGCTCAGCAAGATCGGCGCACCCGCGCGGTTGACGCCCAGCGCAATCTTTCGGATGTCTTCGAGCGATTCGATGTACCCGAGACCCCGAATCATGAATTCTTTTTCCGCGACCTCGAGCAGACGGCCGCCTACGTCGCTGTTGCTGTTCTGAACGGCTGAGCGAATCTTCGAGATTGGAATGCCGTAGGCACGGAGCTTGTTGGGATCGACAGTGATTTGATACTGCCGCACGAAGCCGCCGATGCTCGCGACTTCGGCTACTCCGGAAACGCTCGTCAGCTCGTACTTGAGGAACCAATCTTGGATCGAGCGGAGCTCGCTCAGGTCGTGGCGGTCGGACTGGAGGGTATACATGAACGCCCAGCCGACGCCGGTGGCGTCGGGCCCGAGCGTCGGCGTGACCCCGGGTGGCAACCCATCTGAGGCGTAGTTCAAGAATTCAAGGACACGACTCCGCGCCCAGTACATGTCTGTGCCGTCTTCGAAGATGATGTAGACAAACGAAAACCCGAAGAAGGAATAGCCTCGCACCACCTTTGCAAACGGCACAGCCAGCATCTGCGCCGTGAGCGGGTAAGTGATCTGGTCCTCGATGATGCGCGGGGCCTGTCCGGGATACTTGGTGTAGACGATCACCTGGACATCCGAGAGATCCGGGATGGCGTCCAGCGGCGTCTGCGACAGCGAGTAGAACCCCACCGCAGTGACAGCCAGCGTTGCCAGCAAGACGAGGAACTTGTTGGCAATCGACCAGTCGATGATGCGTTCAAGCACGGTCGGTTCCTTCAAGGCCGTTGGCCCATTGGCATCGGCTCGCTGGTCTCGGCTCCGCCTTGTTTGCCGAGCAGCTGGGTGATCACGGCTTTCAGGTTGCTCTCCGAGTCGATCAAGAACTGGGAAGACGTGACGACAATCTCGCCCGGCCGCAGGCCCTTTGTAACCTGTTGCATGTCCCCGCTAGCGTGCCCAAGGTCCACCTCTCGAGGCTCGAACAGCCCACCTCCCTTGGCGACAATGACCACCGTGCGCTCGCCGCTATGGAGCACGGCTTGTGCGGGGACCAGGATGGCGTTCGAGGCTCCACCCGACCGCGCAGTCACGTTCGCGTACATCTGGGGCCGTAGTCGCAGATCGGGATTGGCCACCTCGACCAAAGCCGTCAGTGTCCGTGTTTCGGGATTCAATGACGGCCGGAACAGGACGATCCTGCCGCTCCAGCGGCGTCCGGGGAACGCGCCTACCTCCACGGAGACTCGGCGCCCTTCCTGAACGTGCCGGAGGTCGCCTTCGTAGAACTCGACCTCCGCCCAAAGCGTGGCGTGGTCGGCCAGCTTGAGCACTACCAGGCCCGGCATCACCTTCATGCCCTCCAGAGAATCCCCGATCTTGTCGACGATGAAACCGGAGGACGGAGAGACGAACTCGACCGTTCGGCGGATCTGCTTCGACTCTTCCAGTGCCTCGATCTGCTCCTCAGTCACGTCCCAATAGAGCAGGCGCTCGCGGGCAGCTTGAAGCAACGATGTCGCGCGTTCCACCGCGGCGGGATAGGCTTTACCCGTTGCGAGTTGGTCCGCGTACTCCATCGCCGCCAGAAACTCTCGCTGCGTCGTCACCAGGTCGGGGCTGTAGATCTCGAACAGTACCTCGCCCCGCACCACGCGTTCGCCGATGTTGTTGACCCGGGCTTGTTCGATCCAGCCTTCGAACTTGGTATTGATCGAAACGACCTTCTCTTCGTTGTGGGCCAGAATGCCGACGGTGCGAATCTCGACCGGGAGCGCGCCCTGCTTGACCTCCGTGGTGCGGACCGCGAAGTTCTGAAGAAAGTTCGGGCTGACCCTCACGCCACCTTCGTCGGCAATCTTGTCTTCATAGACGGGAATGAGGTCCATGCCCATCGGCGACTTGCCTGGCTGCTCCGAGGTGTAGTTCGGGTCAATCGGAGCGCGCCAATACAGGATCTTACGTTCACTTTCCGTCGATTGTGGCGCCGGATCCTGAATCGGGACCAACTTCAGGCCGCAGATCGGACAACTGCCCGGTTCGTCTTGCACGAATTGGGGGTGCATGCCGCACGTATAGAGGGTCTCGCCGTCTTCCCCCGTCTCGTGTGCCGGGCCATGCCGGCCCAAGAGGTGATCGATCTGCGTCCATCCGAAGGGATTCCAAATCAGCAGGGCGCACGCCCCGATCCCCAGCAGGACGCCGATTGCCAGATACAGGGACCCGCCGAGCTTGGTCATGGCTTCTCCTCCGGAAAGGCGGTTCCGACCGCCCGCTCCATTTCCGCGAGCGCCTTCATGTAGTCGGTTTCAAGACGCGCGAGACCCAGTCGAGCGTCCAGCAGGACGCGCTCGCTGTCGAGCAGATCGAGCACGCCGGTCGTGCCGGTCGAGTAGGCTGTTTCCGCCGACCGAAGAGCCTGTTCGGCCTGCGGAAGCAGGGCACGCTCGAACAGGGCGATCTGTTCCTCGACCGTCTTGAGCCGAAAACCGATCGAGCGAACGGCCAACTCAAGCTGATTGACGACCCCGCGATAGGCTTCGCGCGACGCCGCGAACCGTTCGGCCGCCTCTTGCACGCCCGCGTCATACTTCGATCGGAAGATCGGGATACTGACGCCGACCGTCACACTGTAGACGTCTTTGCCATTCCCATGTGGGCGATTCATGTGGCCCGCTTCATCTCGGCGGCCGAGGACGTTGCCCCACGAAGCGCCCAAGGTGAAGTCGGGATAGTGCTGCCGGCGGGCCAGGTGCACTCCTTTTTCGTCGCTTTCGATCTGCAAGAAAGCCGCGTGCACTTCGGGCCTGTTCTCACGCCCGACGGAAGAGAGCCTCTCACTATCCACGTCCACGTGCGGGCCTGCCCGCGGAAGCCTAGCCGTGACTGGATCGTCGACCGGGCGATCACGCAGGGTGTTGAGTACGGCCTCAGCGTCGACGCGTTGGCGCATCAACTCTTGACGCCTGTTTAGGGCCCGTGTAATTTCGGCCTGCAACTTGACGACTGCCTGTTGGAGCCCGGCGCCTTGCGAGTAACGGGCCTGCGCCAGCGTTTCGTAATGCGACAGCAGCATGGTCTCCTCTTGCGTGATCGCTAGCGCGCGCTCGATGTAACCCAGATCGAAGTAGGCCAGCTTGACCTGCCGCACCAGGTCCGAGCGTCGAGCTTGGTACATCTCGTCCTGAACCGCCGCCTGCTTGGCGGCGACCTTTCCTTGATCCGACAGCTTTCCGAACCACGGGAAGCGCTGCGTGAACGAGAGGACCGTGGTTTGAGGGCCGACCCGCGTCTCAGGTGTCCGCGCATGTTGAGTTACTGCAAGCGTCGGGTCCGGTAGCGCGGTCACTTGCGGAACGCGAAGAAGCGCGGCCTGATAGTGGGAAAACGCCTCGCGAACCATCGGATTCCTCTCGAGTGCATCTTCAATCAGAGCCGCGAGATCACGGTCGTCGTGGGTCGCGTAGGTTTGTGCGGCGGCGGCTACAGGCAGCAGCAGCCATACGCCAAGTCGACATAGCATTGCCCTTCCTCCGAAAACGTCACTGCCGGTGCGCATGCGGAGACTTCCGCCCGCGCATGCGAAGGCTTGGAAACGATGTAGAGTCGCGGAGAGAGCGGATTGCGCCGAGCCGCGAGATCACGGTACCGGAGGACCGGGATCGCTGAACCCAGGCAATTCGCCGTGAAGGGGTTTCTAGATCAGGAAGGCAGCGTGCAGCACGTAGATCGGCGGGCCGTGATCCGGCGGACATCGGACCTCGACGGTCCGCGTTGTC
Source organism: Bryobacterales bacterium (assembly GCA_965218615.1). Taxonomy (GTDB): domain Bacteria; phylum Acidobacteriota; class Terriglobia; order Bryobacterales; family UBA6623; genus VXMF01. The sequence goes on along the minus strand of CBDCLH010000008.1, from coordinate 783,477 downwards.
GGAAAAGCTTCGCCCGAGAGACCCTTACCGGGCAAGACGAATTCACCCGTGAAGCTACCGGTGTGGAAAGAGAGCGAGTCCGGCAAGGCGAAGGGGAGAGCCTCACTCACGCACAGCAACTCGCACTTCGATTGGGGACAGTGCGAGTGCTTGTCCGGTTCGTCGCAGCTTGCGTGTGAGGGGTCCGACTGCGCGACCATCATCGCCACGCAGGGGCGTACGCCGGTTGCTGGGAGCAAGCACCCCGCCAGCAGGCCTACGATGACCCGAACTCTCACGTGTTCAGTGTAGGGGTCTTCCCGCGTCGCGTCAAACTAGGCCTCGCCTCCGCAGTCAGACTCATCTTCGACACCCCGATTTCAAAAGCGCTTACACAAGACTAGATTACGAGACCAGCTCGAGGCTTTGGCACAACACTCGCCGGTTCCGGCGGGCTGCGCTGCTCCCGGCTGGGAAGGCTCTTAGGCAGCTTGCTTCGTAGGCTTCTGGGCGGGCTCGGCCCCTGCCTCCCCTACGCGCCGCACCGTCGCCGGCAACCGCGCCCCCACGCTCCGCACGATCTGGCCCACCGCCCCGTAGGCCTTGCTGCGCACCACGAAGCGCTTCCCCTGCAACTCCACCTCCGTCTCCCGCAAACGCCCCAGATCCCGCATCACCTCCGCCCACTCCGCCTCGATCCCCGCCTCCCGCAGGCGTCGCTCCAACTCCTTCTTCAGCACCAGCGCCAGAAACGAGCAGAACACGTGCCCGCGGATCGTCTCGTCCCGACGGTGGTACACCGGCCGCGTCCGCAGCAGCGACTTCGCCGTCCGGAAGCTCTGCTCCACCTGCCATAACTGCTTGTATTTCAAAGCCACTTCGCTCGCCGCCAGGGACGTATTCGTGCGCAGCGCCCAGACCCCGTCGAACTGCGCTTCGTCGGCGATCTTGGCCTCCTCCACCTGCCACACAGCTCCCGTCTCCGGCGGCTCCTCCTGCGTGTCGGGCTCCGTCTCCGGGTCGCCCTCTTCGTCGGCCTCCGCGCGGGCCTTCCGCAAGTAACGCCGGAAGCCGCGGTTGCCCACCCACTGCTTCTGGCCCTGCTCCAACTGCTGCCGCCACTTGCCCACGATCGCCTCGCGCAGGGCCGCGTCCCGCATCACCACCTCCTGGATCTTTAACTCCAACCGCTCCCGGGGCTTGTGCGCCCGCTCCACTGACACCCTCAACTCCGCCGCGTCGCTCCCCAACACCCGCGTGCGGAACTCCTTGCTGCCCCGCATGCGCACGCGGGGCGGGCAGGACGCGCGGCCACGGCCGGTGGCGCGGACCGAGTTGCGCATCGGGCGCGTGCAGTTGCAGCCGCCGCAGTCGCTGCGGCAGGTCGAGCCGCTGTCGATCCTGGCGGTGCAGGTGTTGGAGACGGATCCGCCGCCGGGCCGGGAGCCGCTGGAATGGCTGCTGCTGGCGAGCTACGGGCAGCCGACAGCGCGGGACGCGCTGCGCATCGCGGCGCACTACGAGAACCGCTGGGGCATCGAGGAGTACTTCCGGGTGTTGAAGAGCGGCATGCGCATCGAGGACCGCCGTTTGCGGACGGCCGAGAGCCTGGGCAAGTGCCTGGCGTTCGACGCGATCGACGCCTGGCGGATGTTCGAATTGGACCGCTACGCGCGCGACGCGCCCGACACGCCGGTCGGCGAGGTGCTGACCCCGCTGCAAATCTATATCGTCGACACGGTGACGGAGAGCGAGCAGCTGCTGCCGCCGCCGGGCGACATCCGCAGCTACGTGATGCGCCTAGCGCGCTTGGCGGGGTTCCGGCCGTCGAAGCGGCGGCCGCTGCCGGGCAATGAAATCCTGTGGCGCGCCTGGCTGTCCCTGTAACAGACCGTGCGGGGACTGAAGGCGATGCAGGCCGCCCCGGACGGACCGCGGTAGGCGCTGGAGAACGAGTACTGAGCACGCCCGGGCCGGGCCGGTCCGCCCGCCGGCACGGTCGGCACGCCGCTACGCCCCCTGCCGGGCCTCGGGAGCGAGGGCGGAAGCGGCGAGCCGAGCGCCGCAGGCCGCCTTCGTCCGCGCTTCCCAAGCGCAGCCCGTCGCACAGCGTTGCGCCGATCGTCCCGCTTGCGCAAGACCTCCGCCAACTGCCCCTTTCGCAGGACCTGTCTCTGTACCGTATGCGGATTGATCTGGCTCCGCCCGACCCCAACGTACTCCCGTTCTACGGGTTTAGAGCCAAATGTGTCCTAGCGCTAGATATCGCTGGGAAGCCGAGTCAGATTGCCTATACTCTTAGGCGTTCGATCCGGTCCGAGACGAGAGACTGCGATGATCCGAATCTTCACCAACTTCGGCCTCCTCGCCGCCGTCCTCGCGGTTGCTCCCAGCGCCCTCGCGCACCACGCGTTTTCCGCCGAGTTCGACGCCAACCTGCCGATTCGAGTGACGGGTAAGGTCGTCGAGGTCGAATGGATCAATCCACATGCCTGGGTGCATGTGGAGATCGAACTCGAGGATGGTTCGACGCTCATTTGGGAACTCGAAGCGGGCACCCCCAACACCCTCTTGCGGAGGGGGCTCACCAAGACGCTGCTGACCTATGGCACTCCCGTGACGGTTCGGGGATATCAAAGCAAGGATCGCCGATGCGACCCCAACTGCAAGGGCAGCGGGCGGGATATCACCCTCGCTGACGGGCGCAAGCTGTTTATGGGATCATCCGGAACAGGTGCACCGCGAGACGGCGCCGATCCGAGGGAGCCGAAGCGCCCGTAGGCGTCACTTCTCGCCCTGTTCCTGCTCTTTCTCGGCTTGGAGCCGTTGTTCCGCGGCCCTCGCCGCCTCGCCGCCCCCGTACCAACTGGCGAGCCAATCGTCCGTATTCTTGCCGCCCTGCTCCTGCACTCGGGCGCCCGAGAGCATCAGCGTCATGGCGCGGTTTCCCTCGTGGCAGGCGTACTCGAGCAAGGGATCCTCGGTGCTTTTCATCTCGACGGCGACCGACCACGGTTTCTCGAACGACTCAGGATCATTCACCGTGTACTCGTACAGCAGCTCGCCGGGGCCGGTCCTCGTGAAGCGCTCCTCGAGGATCAGGTTCCTGCCGGACCCACGGAAGTTGGTGTGCTCGGTGAAGTTCTTGGTCGTGACGACCAGAATATCCCCATGCCAGTACCCGCGCGAGTCTCCCTTCCAGAGGCGAATCGTCTCCGGAACATGCGCGCGGCCGTCGAGAGGGATGATGCGGTGGTCGTTGACCATCTCGTTGAGGATTGCGACGTGGTTGGGCGTCTGGAAGATCTCTACGAAGTTGTTGTACGCGCCGGGATTCATGGGTGGTCCCGAGTTGAACCCCATGATGCAGCGCTCGAGCGGGTTGCGGTCCTCCGGACCTCCCGGCAGCTGGCCCCAGCGGGCATACCGCTCGGCTGATCGACGTTTGGCGTCCTCGGTCAGAGCAGGAAGCCGGCCGTTCGGGGGGTCCACCACGAGCGACGTCCGCATGGTGCCGGTCATCTTCTCCCCCCGATCCAGCCACAAGGCGTTGTAGCCGACATCGACATCACCCTGGCCCTGGACTGGATCCCGATTGCGACTCGCCGCGCGCGCCTGAAGCGTCTCTTGTTCCCACTCGGCTACCTCTGCCGCAGTGAGGAACTCCTTCTCCCCGAACGCCTCCGGGCGCTCGAATGGGGTGATCGAGCGGAAGTCCCAGGTCCCCTGCAGGTCGGGGGCGCCCCAGCTCGTTCTGAGCTGATCCTCCGCGAGCCCCGTGGGTGTGAGCGCGAGGGCCCCGGATAGACAGATCACGATGAACGCCAGTCGCAGCGTCACGGCCTGGCGACCGGGTGCGCATGGATTGGCCATGGTTTGCCTCCTCTACTTGCGTGACTCCGACTCGGAAGACGCTTGTTCCTTCGGTTGGGCGCCCCTGCGCAGATGGCCGTACACCGCGCCTTCTGCGAACGGGACGCACTTGAACTCCAGAATCTGCGCGTTCGGTTCCTGGCGGCGATAGAGCGGCATGCTGATCTTCCAGGGACGGCTGAAGACCTTCGGATCGACGATGACCGCTTCGTAGAGGAGCGAATTCGGGCCGGTCGGCGTGTAGCGTTCTTCGACCCGCAGCTCCTCGCTGTGAAAGTTGCCCGAACTGTCGAACCAAGTGTCCGGAACTTGGCTGGTGACATCGACGATCAATGTTTCGCCGTCCCAGCGGCCCAGCGAATACCCCATCCACGACGGCGCGAGGGCCTCGCTGCCGGGACGATCCATCCGCACCACCCGGCTCGTGCTGGCGAACTCGTAGGCGAACAAGACCGACTTGGGGGTTTGTACGATCTGGAACGGAAACGGCATGTAGGCGGCGCGCGGGATGCCCGGCATGAAGCACTTGACCGCCGGGTCGAGTTTCAACCAGTTCGCCAGGTTTTCCGCGCGCTTTTCCGCGGCCCAGGGCTGATACGGAATCGTCCCACCTTCGACCACGCTCAATCCAGCTGGGATGGCCCCGAGCGCTCCGAGCGCCTCGACCGCGCCATGGCGCGCGACGTGGTCCTCAAGGTCCCAGTGCGCTGAGCCCATCGCCTGCCAGATTCCGTTGAGGTCAGGGTTGCCGTCGGGCGTGTGAGGACCAACGTAAGGAGCCTGCGACTGGGCTCCGACGGCTCCCAGCAGGAGCATGGAGACCGCCGCCAAGCCGATTCCAGTTCCGGTCTTGGTCAACATCGCTTCTCCTGATGGGCGGTTCTGTGGCGAGGAGCGGACTCCCAGGACTGGGCGCAATCGAGATCCTCCAGAGTATACATCGCCGGATCCTCCCCACGACGCTGGCCCCTCACGGCGCACACCCTACCTTCGAGTGGAGGCGCATCGCTTGCTCAGCCTGGCTTGAGCGTGTCGCAGGGGGATTCGGTCCCCGGGGTGGGACGGCGAACGCCGCTGCGAACGGCCGCTACCTGCACCTGCAGGCTGGGGGACGGCGCCGCGCCGCACTCAGCGGGACGCGGCGGAAGCAGATGCGGAACGGTCGAAGAGGGCCCTAGAGTCTTGCGTCGGCTCCCGGATACGGGCCTAGAACGACAGCCGCATCGTGAAGTTGAACGTGCGTCCGTCGTTGAGGGTGTTGGTGATCTGTCCGAAATTGGCGCCGGAGAAATCGTTTCCCGGGTAGGCGAACTGCGGGGTATTGAAAAAATTGATCGACTCGGCCCGCAACGTCAGCGTGCTCTCATTGGCGATCTTCCAGCTCCTAGAGACGGCGACGTTGACGTTTTGGATGGGGTCCTTGCGGAAGGCGTTGCGCGCCAAGTTGCCGCGCTCTTCGTCCGCGCGGATAAAGCGGAATGCCGAGCGCGGCAGGCGCTGCCGCGACGTGTCGGGATGGTCGATGGTGCGCCCCAGGACGGACGGGTCGACGACGTGCGGGCGGTCGCCGTAGACGCCGTCGATGTTGCCGAACCCGGGTCCGTCGGAGCCCGACTGCACGGCGAACGGCGTGCCGGTCTTGAGGAGGACCACCGAGGAGAGATTCCAACCACCCAGAGCTTTGTTCCAGGCGCTCTTCGCCGCACCGAGGGACGGGGTTCGGTAGTTGACGCGGCAAAGGGCGGCGTGCGGCTGGTCGAAATCGCTGTGCGCCTTGACGTCGTTGTGGACTTCAGATTCCGTCTGGCTGCGGCCGGCGTACGCATCTCGAACGGTGGCGTTGCTGGCGTAATGCGCCCCCAGATCGATCGCCTTGCTCAGCCAGTAGGAGAAGTGCAGCGTGAGTCCGTACCGATCGCGGATGCCCACGGTGGCCTTGGCCGCATCGAAATAAGCGCGCGAGCCGTTGAGGATGTGCCGGATATCGAAGTACCGCGGGTCGGGCCGACGGCTGTTCACCGTTCGTATGGTGTGAGCAATGCCGTCCACCTTGCGGGCGCGGTTGAGCATCCAGCTCGACAGGAGGCGGTGTGTGCGGCTGCCGACGTAGCCCAGTTGTGCGAACACGCCCCGTGAGGTCGCGACCTCCCAACTGAAGTTGTACTGGTGCGAATACGGTGAGACAAGATCGGGCGCCAAGCGGATGACCGTGCTGCGGGCGTTGGGATCGAGGGTATCGGTCGACACTCCGGCTAGAGGGTCGAGCAGGTTGGGTGCGACGACGCTGACCCTCAAGTTGCCGGGCGGATTGAAGCGCTCCTGGCTGTAGGTGGCCGTGAAGATCTCGCCGTACTGCAGGCCGTACGCAGCACGCAGCACGCCGAACTTCGGGGTCTTGTAGGCAAACCCGAAACGCGGGGCGAAGTTGTTGCAATCGCAGCGATACGGAATCTCCGAGAGGCTATTCACTTCGACGGGCCGCGTGATCGGCTCGTAGCGCAGCGCGAGGCTCAGAGTCAGGTTGCGGCCCGTGTTCCAAGTGTCCCCGGCGAAGTACTGCATCCGCCAGCGGCGGAAGCCGCGGTGGGGGCTCCCAAACGACTGCGAAAGGCGGGTCGGCTCGCCAAGCCGGAGATTGGTGATCATGTCGCGGCCGAAATTCGCGTTGAACATCAGCATCCCTATATGGCCTGAACTCTCAAGGCCGTTCAGTTGCTCCCGCGAGGCGCCGAATCCCGCCGTGAGCCGATGGCCGCCCCGCGTGCTGTCGACTGCGCCGGCGACGCGGTAAAAGTTCTGGGCCCGGTCGTAGGGAATGCTAGACGTACCCCCCAGCGTTTGAAGTTGGCGTCCGGTGTAGATAAGCGGTCCAAGCGCCGTCTCGTCCTGCACGATCCGCGATGTCATGCGCCGAAAGCCCGCCGAGACGTTCGTCACCGTCGTCGGAGACCAGTCGCGGTTCCAGGTTAGCCGGCCCTCATGCGAGCCTGTCGTGGTATTCGGGTTCTGGCCCTTGACCAACTGGAACGCGTCGACCGCCTGCCTCCGAAAGCGGTAGTCGAAGACCGCTCGGCCGCTGCGGCCGAGCGGGAGGTCGAAGCGTCCGCCGGCCGAGTCGTTGTCGATCTCTTGCGGCGCGTTGGTGTTGTGCGCCCTCGGATTGATATCGGGGCGGTTGGGAGGGACATTGGGAAAGGAGTCGAGAATCTGAGTGATCCAAGCGCGCAGCGCCGGATCGGCGGCGAGCGGCGTGCGCTCTTCGGGGAGCGGAATGAGCACGTTGCCGTTCACGTTGCCGCGGTTCCTCTGCCGGCTGAACTCGGCTGTCAACGCGGTGCCGGAGACCAGCGGCACGAGGATTTGCGCGCCGTAATCGTTCTTGCGGGCCGGCTGCACGGCTCCGACTTGGAAAAACGAGCGGGCCGAGAAAACGCTGTTGCCGTGGGTCTCGTACAGCGCGCCGTGGAAGTCTCTTTGTAGTGACGGCTTGAGGTGGATCTGGCGGTTGGGGGGCGTCCCGAACTCGCTGCCGAAATAGCCTTGCGCGGCTTCGAACTCGCGCACGATCGTGGCGCTGGTGCCCATGCGGATGTTGAGTTCCTTGAGGACGTTGTTGTCGACGAGAGTGAGTTGGACGTTTTCATTCCGGCGGCTCTCGCCCGAATCGGAGTCGACCTCTCCGAGCAAGTTGAGTTCCGTGCGGTCCCGGTTCGCCGTCGAATCTGGTTCACGCCCATCGGTGCGCGGCGCGGCGTCGGCCGCGAGAACCGTGCGCGGCGCCTCCGATGGATCAGCGCTCTCGGAATCCTGCGCGTGCTCGGTGACGCCTTCCGGCGCCTGTCCGGCGAAGGCGAGCCCGAAGGCGAAGATCCAGAAAGCGCCCAGGCGCCCGAGCAGCTTGCGCGGGGCTGCAGGGAAGGCCTCGAGCGGCTGGGTCGGGTCGGCTCCCATCGTTGCGAGGTGGAGGATACTGAGCGCCAGTGCGTACCTTCACGAGCGTTCGCGCTCGGCGCCTTGACTACTAGGATATCCCGTTTCTTTGAAGCACTAGCTGGATCGCGGTCTAGGACACTTCTTTGGTGGTCAACAAATTCCGGGTTTTGAGCGAGTTGCGCGAAGTGCTGAACTGTCGGCCGCGAATCGCAGGAAAGTCCTACAGCACCGAACGGCCCGCCTGGGCCGCGTGACGTGCGCGTCCGGCCCGGTCTGGCGCCTCAGGGGTCGAGCCAGGGGCTTTCCCACGCATTCCGGGAGCCTTGCCCCAGTCTGCGATCGCGGAGTGGACGCTCCGAGGTCGAGGGATGCGCAACGCGGAATCGGGACACGTCTCCGTCCCGCCCACTGCATGTGCTGGGGCCCCTGCGCGAAACTAGGGCCATGATTCCTCGTTACACGCGGCCCGCCCTGGGACGCATCTGGTCCGACGAGAACAAGTACCGCCAATGGCTCGAAGTCGAGCTGGTGGCTTCGGAAACGCTCGCCGCGCTGGGCGAGGTTCCCCACGAGGCCGCTCGGGCGCTACGCGAGCACGCGGGCTTTGACGTCGCTCGCATCGAGGCGATCGAGGCCGAGGTGCGGCACGACGTGATCGCCTTCCTCACGGCAGTTTCCGAGACGATGGCCGCGGCCGGCGCGGCCGAGCACTCGCGCTGGCTGCACTACGGCCTGACGTCGAACGATGTCATCGACACGGCGCAGGGGCTGCTCCTCAAGGAGGCCTCGAAGCCGATCGCGGAACAGCTTGGGCAGCTGCACGGCATACTGCGGGAGCGCGCTTTCGAATTCAAGGACACGGTCATGGTGGGACGCACGCACGGGGTGCATGCGGAACCGACGACTTTCGGCCTGAAGCTGGCCAATTGGTTCAGTGAAATCGGCCGGCACATCCAACGCTTCGAGACCGCCCGCGAGCAGATGCGCGTCGGCAAGCTGTCGGGCGCGGTCGGCACCTTGGCCCATATCAGTCCGGAAGCCGAAGAGAGGATCTGCGGCAAGCTGGGCTTGCAAGCCACGGCGATTTCCTCGCAGGTCATTCAGCGTGACCGGCACGCCCACTACGTCGCCACGCTCGCCAACATCGCCGCGACGCTCGAGAAAATCGCCGTTGAGGTCCGGCACCTGCAGCGCACCGAGGTGCGCGAGGCGCAGGAATACTTCTCGAAGACCCAAAAGGGCAGTTCGGCGATGCCCCACAAGAAGAACCCGATCGTCTCGGAGCAGATCAGCGGGTTGGCGAGGGTCGTGCGGGCGAACGCTGTGGCCGCCTTCGAGAACGTGGCTCTGTGGCACGAGCGCGACATCTCGCACAGCTCGGTCGAACGCGTCATCCTGGCCGATTCGACGACGCTGGTGGACTACATGCTGGCGAAGACGTGCGACCTAGTCCGGCGCCTTCTCGTCTACCCGGAGCGGATGTCCCGCAACCTCGAATCGAACGGCGGGCTGGTCTATTCGGGCCAGCTCCTGCTGGAGATCGCCTCCAAGGGCGTGCTGCGCGAGGAAGCCTATCGCTGGGTCCAGCGCAACGCGCTCCGGGCCTGGGAAGAGGATGGCGACTTCCGCGCGCTGGTCGAGCAGGACCCTGAGATCCGCGCCGTGCTGGCTTCCAAGGACTACGACCGGGCGTTTTCGCTGCAGCGCCAGTTGCGCAACGTCGACACCATTTTCGAGCGCGTCTTCGACAGGCGGTAGGGCGGTGCGGCGGGCCGACGCCGCGCAGGCTGGGATACCGGTCAGGGTTCGACGACCACGCCGGCCAGTTCCTCGAACATCTTGAAGGCCGCGATGATGTCCTCGTCGCCGTGTCCCTGCGCGACGCCGGCGCTGAAGAGTTCGTGCACGAGGCCGGTGGCCGGCAGCGGCACGCCGAGTTCCCGGCCTGACTCGAGCATGAGGCCGATGTCCTTGCGCATCCACTTGAGCGGAAACGCCGCCTGGAAGTTGCGCTTGAAGACGTACGGCGCCTTGAAAGCGATCAGGCCGGACTTTGCCGCCGAATTGTCGAGAATCTCGAACATCAGCTCCGGAGGCACGCCCGCCTTGGTCGCAAGCACCATGCCCTCGACGAAGCCCTGCAGCGTATTCGCGAGCACGAGGTTCTGGGACAGCTTCGCGTGCAGGCCCATGCCCTGTCCGCCGCAGTAGTAGAGGTTGGCGCCCATGCACTCGAAGTAGGGGCGGACACTTTCGAAGATTTCCTCGTCGCCGCCGATCATGAAGGTCAGCGTGCCGGACCTCGCTCCGGGCGTCGACCCCGTGCAGGGGCTGTCGAGATAGTGGCAGCCCTGGGCCTCGAACTTCTCCGCGATGCGCCGGGCGGTGCTGGGGCCGATCGTCGAGCAGTCGGCGACGATCGTGCCGGATGTCGCGCTGGCGAGCACTCCGTCCTCCCCTGTGAGGACGGATTCGGACATGGCGGAATCCCCCACGCAGAGGAAGATACAGTCGGCGAACGCCCCGACTTGCGCTGGGCTTGCGCAGAAACGGCCAGCCCCGTGGGAGTCCGCCAGGTCTTGCGCCTTGGAGACCGTATGACTCCAAAGCGCCACCTCGTGGCCACCCTGGAGGAGATGCTCCGCCATGGGCTTGCCCATCAGTCCGAGTCCTAGAAAACCGAGTTTCGCCATAGGGGAGATTGTACCGGACGCGCCGGAGCCGATTCAGTTCACCGACCCGCTCGGGTGCTGTTCGCGGCGCCGTCCCCGACTGCGGGCCCGCCGTCGGGGAGCTATGCGAGAATACCGATCCATGCAGCATGCCGTCCTGATCAGCAAGCACATCTATCGAGACGCCGTCGAGTACCTGGACTCGCGTGTCCGTTTGGACTATCACGACTCGGACGATGGGCTTCCAGCCGAGGCCCTGCGGGCGCGCCTCGCCGACAAGGACAGCTTGATCTGTCAGCTGACCGACCGGATCGACGCGGACCTGATGGACGCCGCGCCTTCCGTGAGGGTTGTTTCGAACGTTGCCGTGGGCTTCGACAACATCGACGTCGTCGCGGCCACCGAGCGCGGGATCCTGGTGACCAACACGCCCGGCGTCTTGACCAATACGACTGCCGACCTGGCGTTCGCATTGATACTCGGAGCCGGCCGGCGGATCGGGGAGGCCGAGCGCTATCCGCGTTCCGGTCGGTTCAAGCAATGGCGGATCGATCTGCTCACCGGATGGGACGTGTGGAGGGCGACGCTGGGTATCTTCGGCCGGGGTCGAATCGGTCAGGCCGTGGCCCGGCGGGGGCGGGGGTTCGACATGCGCGTCCTGTATTACGATCCCTTCCGCCAGAGCGAAGAAGTCGAATCGAAGTTGGGAGTCCAATACGCCTCCAAGGTGGAAGTGCTGGAGCAGGCCGATTTCCTGTCGCTGCACTGCGCATTGACCCCGGTGACGCACCACTTGGTCGGAGCGGCCGAGTTGTAGGCGATGAAGCGGACTGCGGTTCTCGTGAACACGTCGCGCGGTCCGGTGGTCGACGAAGCGGCGCTTGCGGAGGCCTTGGAAGCAGGCACGATCGCCGCCGCGGGGCTGGGTGTCTTCGAGCAGGAGCCCGAAGTGCATCCCAAGCTGCTGCAACTCGAGAACGCCTTAATCGTGCCTCACATCGCCAGCGCGTCCGTTGCGACCCGCACCCGCATGTGCGTGATGGCGGCTGAAAACATGGCGGCCGGGTTGGCGGGCGAGCGGCCGCCCAACATTGTCAACCCGGACGTGCTGGCCTGAAGCTCGTGGCCATGAAAGAGACGCTGCGGCGCCTGTTCCTGGAGACGCTGGAGGAGGCGTCCCTGGAGCGGGTAATGGCGGCCAAGGTCGCTCGCAGAGAGGACGCGCTCGTCGTGGGAGGCGGGGAACTGGACCTCAGTGCGCCGGAGCGCATTTCCGTCGTGGGCATCGGCAAGGCCGCGCGTCCGATGTGCGAAGCGCTGGCCCCCCTGCTGCCAACCGACAGGACCGCCATCACCGTCGTCGCGCCGGCGGGCACGGGTGGGACCACGGATCGGTTCCGCGTCTTCGAGGGCGGCCACCCGTACCCCAATGCGGAGAGCGTTGCCGCCGCCGAATTCCTGTTGGACGGTCTTGCGAAGCTGGGCCAAAGCGATCTTTTGATCTGCCTCCTCTCCGGAGGCGGCTCGGCAATCTGCGAGGCGCCCCTGGAGCCGAACATCCCGCTGGAGGACGTGCGTGCATTCTACGAGGTCCTGGTCACTTGCGGGGCGAATATCGTCGAGATGAACGTGCTTCGGAAACACTTGTCGCGCATCAAGGGAGGGCGCTTGGCGGAGGCCGCCAGTCCGGCGCGGCAACTGACGCTCTATGTGTCCGACGTGCCTCCCGGGGAGCCATCCACGGTGGCGTCCGGGCCGACGATGCCCGACGAGTCGACGTGCGCCGACGCGTACGAAACTGCGCGAAGGCTCGGGATCGTACCCCGGGCGCCTCGCACGCTGAGGAGGATGTTCGAGGATCGATCCCTCCAGGAAACGCCGAAGCCGGGCTCCGAGATCTTCCGCAGGAGCCGCTGGTGCTGTCTGCTCGACAATGCCGCCGCCTTGGAAACCCTGGAAGCGAAGGCGCGCGCGTTGGCATGGATCGTCGAGCGCGAGCTGAGCATCGACGACCAGCCTGTAGAGACCGCGGCTGAGGTGCTGCTTGACCGACTGCAGGACTTGGCCAGGAGTCATCCCGGGCGAACGGTCGCCGTGGCGACGGGTGGGGAGTTGAGCAGCCCCGTGACGGGGACCGGCGTGGGAGGACGTAACCAAGCCTTCGTTCTGTGGGCTGCCCGCAAGCTGGCGCACCGGGACATGCGTGCGACGGTGCTCAGCGCCGGCACCGACGGCATCGACGGCAACTCGCCTGCGGCCGGAGCCGTCGCCGACGAGAGGACGGTCGCCCGGTCCGAGGCTCTGGGGCTGATTGCGGCCGAGTACGAGAAGCGATCGGATTCGTACCGCTTCTTCGAGCAGCTTGGAGACCTGGTCGTCACGGGACCGACGGGCAACAACGTCCGGGACCTGCGCATGCTGGTCGCAGGCCCCGTTTGATGCCCGGCCTTCGCATCGCAAGGCGAAGCCAGGAAACCCCTTAGGCGCGCCCCGCGTCTGACAAGCAGTTCCAGTTTGTCCAGGGCAGCGAGCGCCGCGGTTCCAAAGATTGGGATCCAGATCGACGGTGTTTCGAGGCGATGGGACGCCGGGATGGAAGGCTCATTTGTCTCACTTGCCAGGACTCTGCAGGGATTCGACGCGGTACGCCAGGGATCGCCCGGCATGAAAACACGGAGGGACAGCGCGAATGAAGAAATCGTTGGGTATATGCGTTGCTTTTTCGCTGAGCGTAGGCGCGGTCCATGCGGAGTGGTTCGACAAGGGGGCGGCGTACAGGACGCCTGACGGAAAGTGGCGGAGAGCCGCGATCCATGTGGCCGACGATGGCATCCGGGTGTACGCCCGGAAGCATCTGTCACTGGTGACGACGTTTCCCAGCTTCGACTACGACAAGGGAAACAATCGCCGGGCCAAAGACAATAGGCGTGATGCTGGTCTTACTCTTCTTGGCGGCGTAGGCGTCGTGGGCTCGCTGGCGCTTCCTGAGGAACCGGGGTGGCGGACGACTTGCTATTACTCCGGCTACTACTCTTCGTGTAGGACGGAGTGGAGAGAGGGTCGCGATCCGCTGATCGGCGCCAAAACGGCGCTGATCTCGATCGGAGTGATCTCTGGCATTGCAGCGGCGCTCGTCCTACGATCCAAGCCTCCCGATTACACGTTCACGGATGGGCCTCGGTCGATCACCGTGTGCGTAGGGAAGCGCGATCGGGAACGGTTCGAACGGGCGCTGTCAACCCGAGCGATCAGCGGCGGGTCCGCTCCGACGCGATAGCGTACGCGATTCGGCACGACTTGGGACGCCACGATCCTGGGGGCCCAACTCTATCGCAATACCGGCAAGACTTCCTTGGAAGACGTCACCTATCCGGCCACACTCGGCGGCCCCCCTCGCTGGTCGACCGGATGCGCATTTGTTGTTGTATGGATCACGAAGTACCGCTACAAGGTGTTGCGTGGCGAGGTGGCGCAGCGGGCGCGAGCTGATGCGGCGGACATGTCCGATGCGGGAGGTGCAGATCGTGTGCGGGGCGGTGTCGGCGGACGACGTGCAGATGCTAGTGGCGGCGCCGCCGCAGTTGGCGCCGTCGAAGCTGGTGCAGTACGTGAAGGGGCGATCGTCGCGGCGGCTGCAGGAGGAGTTCTCGCACCTGTGGAAGAAGTTCTGGGGGCAGCACCTGTGGGCGCGGGGGTCCATCTGCTCGACGGTAGGCGCGGTCGACGAGAAGACAGTGCAAGAGTACATCGAGAGCCAGAAGTAGGATGAAGATGTGGAGGGGTTCAAGGTGACCGCGCCCGAGTCGCCTTGAGCCGGCTTCAGCCGGACGCTTCTCAGGCGGCTTCAGCCGCAACATCGACTTTCAGTCGGTGGTTGTTCACTCTTGCGGAGAAAGTCAGTATCTATGCCAACCGTGCTCCCGAGCACGGCCTCTCTGAAGACTTGGGTACGGCCGTGCTGAATGCTTACAACGCTACATGCGTTCCACGTTCAAAGCGCGGCTTTTTCAACAGGCTGCTAAGAGGCGCCACGCGCGTGGAAAGTGCGATGCGACGCTTTCGCGAACCGGGGTCACATGTCGATCAGCGAGGGGGCGCGATCCGGATCGTCTCCCCGAAGGCCGTGAAGTGGTTTAGGTTCCATGTGACGAGAGTCGCTGCTCCAGCCTTCGATGCGCAGGCCGCGATGATCGCGTCGTACGTCTGGCCGCCTGCAACGCCCAGTTGTTGAGCGCCGCGAAGCGCACGCCAAGTCTCTTCGACGGTGAGATGCACTCCGCTCGTAGTGCGCCAGTTCGCCTCGAGAAGAGTCATGGCGTCTTCGGCCCCCAACCTATGCGGCGAAGGCAGTCTCGTGAGAACCGCATATGTCTCGGCCAGCGAATCAGCCGCTACCACGAGTTCTTCTCGATCCCTGGCGCGTATCCCGAGTTCGGAGACGGTTCTCTCGTGATGTTCGTGCCAAGCACAGAGCGCAGCGACTAGGCAACTGGTGTCACACATGAATCGACTCATAAGGAGTCCTTGGTGTCGCCACGAACCGCGGCGATCGTGTCCTCGACCACAGACTGCTTCAAGATCGGCTGTGCACGTTCGGGTACCGCCACCACTAACCCGCCACGCCGTTCGAGCGTCACTGACAGCGGCACGGGTTCTATTTGTATGCGGCCGGGAGATAGTACGCGGAACCGGACTTGCGTGCCAGGTTCCAACTGCGCGGCCCTGCGAATCGCTTTCGGGATGACAAGTCGTCCAGCTTTGTCGATGGTTGTATTCATACCATAATTCTTACCATCAATAATACCATAAAAATACCCAGCGATTGGCCACAGAGGGGCGTAAGTTGTAGTTTTCCGACCGCCGAGATTTAGTTAGAGTCGGCAGGGATGTCTTTGTCTGCTAAGGTATGCGCCCCTCCTGGCTTGAATTGATTTGGATAAAAGACAGGAGGGTCCACCATGCCTGTCACTCAAGACCTCGCCTGCATGGAGGCGCGACGCGAGCAGATCCTGCCCGAAATCAACGCCGTCGGGGACTTGCACCCCGGCATCCTGCGCAGCCGTCACATGCAATGCGGCGAGCCCAACTGCCGCCGCGCCGAGGACAACTCCCCCGGCCCCGGCCCCTACTGCTCATAATCCGCAAGGGCCCGGACAAGCCGACATCGCGCTCGGTCCCCGCCTTCACCGCCACGCCGGCGCAGATCGCCGAGCACCAGCGCTTCCGTCGCCTGACCGGCGCATTCGTCGAGGTCAGCGAGCAACTCTGCGACGCCCGCTTGCGGCACACCGGCAAGGACGCGCGGAACGAGGGCGCGAGAACCCGCGCGGAGCAGTTCGCCCCCGCGGTCGAAGGCGAAATCGCCGGCCTCGTGAGCCCGGACGCCTGCGGTAAGCTGGACTTCGAGGCCGTCGAGACCGCCACGCGGCGGCAAGCCCTGCGGATCGCGGCCCGCGCCGCCCCTGCCCCTGCGGCGGTGAGGCGCGCTACGCCGGACGGCACGTCAAGACCTTCGCGTGCGCGCTCGGGCCGCTGACGCTCCGGCACACCGACTCCGACTGCGAGACCTGCGGCCAAGGCGTCTTCCCGCACGGCCGCGCGTTCGGACTCGACCTAGGTTCGCTGTCGCCCGCCGCCCCGACGCCGGACCCCGGCCTGGATGGCGCGGGCTCGGCGAGCTACTCGGCCGCGCTCGAGAGCGCCGCCAGCCTCGACACCGGAACGCATCCCTCGGCCTTCGCGCAACGCGTGCGGCGGGAGGCCGAACGGAGGGGCTTCGCCCGCGCCCAGCGGCGGGTCGTGCTGGGGGAGGGCGCAGCCTGATCTGGAACCTGTGCCAGGAACCGTTCCCGGACGCGATGCAGATCGTCGACCTGTGGTGCGCCAAGGAGCACCTGGGAGGTCTCCAAGGAACTCCAGCGGGGCGACCCGTCCCGCGTGGAGGCGTGGGCCGGGGCGCGTTGCGCCGCATTGGAAGACGGCCGCCTGGCGGAGGTCGTGCTGCCGGCCCCGCGGTCCGCCGCCGGCAGCGAGAAGGCGCTGCTGTCCGCCGAGTGCGTGGAACGCAACCGCGCACGGATGCGCTGCGCGGAATTCCGCGCCGCCGGCCTGTGCGTGGGTGCCGGCGTGGTCGAGACCGGCTGCAAGTCGGCACGCGCTTGAAGTGGGCCGGGATGCATTGGACCGTCCAAGGCGCCAACGCCATCATCAGCCCGCGCGACTGTATCCTCAGCGGCCACTACGAAGACTACTGGGCGTATCGGTCAGCCTAACTGAGCCTGTCTCAAGAATTTGACGTACACCCCAGTCCAAGCCGATTCGCTGCCTCGACCTGCTTGAGTCCGTGCTGGCGAATGATCCTGTCGATGAAGTCCTTGACATGCCCAAGATGACTTTGACCCAGGGGCGACTGGACGACCCGTAGACTGATTCGTTAGGTGCAGCCTCCGTACGTCAGCTGTCGAGGTATGCCCCGATCTCGCCCAGCGCCATGCATGGAGGCCTCGATTCCGTCGGCGCACGGCACCGCTTGGCCCACTGCATCGAAAATTCCAGCGACAAGGCGCCAAGTTGCACTGCCTAGCCTCGGCTCGACCGCACCGGTCGCCGATGCTCACGGCGTCGCGTGGCGCAGTTCCCAGGCATCCGCGTCGCCCGCACAGGCGGCCGCCAGTGCCCGGAGTGGGGCGCGCGCCTTGAGAACCATCTCCTCGAACTCGTCGCGCGGATCCGACAGTGCCACGATTCCTCCGCCCGAGGCGACCGTGACGCTGGAATTCGCCATGACGATGGTGCGGATGACGATGTTGAGGTGCATCCGATCCCCGTACGACAGGTATCCGACGGCGCCGGAGTATGGTCCTCGGGCTCGTGCCTCTAGGCGGTCGATGATCGACATGGTTCGGATCTTTGGAGCGCCGGTCATCGAGCCCCCTGGGAACGCGGCGGCCAAGCAATCCAAGCTGTCGACATCCGGGCGCAGACGGCCCGTGACCGTACTAACCAGTTGGTGCACCGTTGCGAAGGACTCGACCTGCATGAGCTTCGGCACGTGGATCGATGCGGTCGTTGCCACGCGTCCGATGTCGTTGCGCAGCAAGTCGACGATCATCAGGTTCTCGGACCGCGATTTCTCGTCCGAGCGGAGCCAGGCGGCCAATTTGGCGTCGTCCTCGGCATCGGCGCCTCGCGCGGATGTGCCCTTGATAGGTTTGGCGGACACCGTTCGGTCGGCCGAGACCAGCAGGAAACGCTCGGGTGAAGAGCTCAGGACCGCGAATGCGCCGAAGCGCAGGAATGCGGCATACGGGGCGGGGTTGAGACTACGGAGCGCGCGGTAGGCGTGGTAGGGCGCAATCCGGCAACGCGCGGAGAACTCGGTGCTCAAGCAGATCTCGTACGACTCGCCAGCCAGCAGCTCGTCTTGGCACTCGCCGATCTTCCGACAGTATCGATCCGGACCGTCGGCCAGGGTCGCAACCACGGTTCCCCCGGAAGGACGAGGCTCGTACCACGCTGTTGGAGGAGCAGAAAGAGCCCGCGACACGCGATCGAACCAGGGCTCCGCGTCTCGAGTGGGGTGTTCGGATCGGGCGACAAGAAACACCTCTCGCTCCGCGTGGTCGAAGACGACGCAACGGTCGACCTCGATGAGTGCCGCGTCCGGCAGCGGAGAGACTCGGTTGGTGGGGGAGCCAAGCTCGTTCCGCAATTCGTACCCGAAGACCCCCACCAAGCCGGTCTGAAAATCGAAGGGCAAGCCTGCATCCAGCCGCACGGGCCGAGCAAGTCGCTGTCTGAGGTGCGGCAGCAGAGACTCGATCCGCTCGCTCTTCCATGTGCCGCGATGCAGGACTTGGAGCCTTCTGTCCTGCGTCGAGTAGGTCAGGACGGCGCTTGCGGGCCCCGATGCGTCGCCGAGAATGCTGAATCTCGAGTCGCCGGGAACAATCTGGGAACTATCGAGCCAGAAACAATACTTCGATCGAGCGAACAACCGCTCGAATGCCGATTGTGGATCGATCCATTGATCGAGCATTCTCCAAACAACCGCGGTGGGCCGTTCGGAATGCGGCGGCGTCGGGTCGATCGGAGTGGGGCCGTTCACGGTGGGGCGCCGCCGTTCCGATCCCCGCCCCGGCGCCGTCGGCGCGACACGCAGGAAGTTGCGGATGAGCCGTTCGCCAAACTCCGCGCAAATCGATTCCGGATGGAACTGGACTCCGAATTGGGGCCGGTCTCTGTGCTGCAAGGCCATCGCGACGCCGTCCGAAGTCGATGCGGTTACCTCGAGGCAGGCCGGAATCGAGTCCCGCTGAAGGCAGAGCGAGTGATACCGGACGACCTGGAACGATCGCGGCATGCCGTCGAAGAGCGAGCTCCCATCGTGCGTGATCGTGGAGGTGCGTCCGTGCATCGCAGCTGGCGCCCGCACCACGCGCGCACCGTACGCATACCCGAGACCTTGGTGGCCAAGACAGACGCCAAGCAGCGGAAGGCTGCTTTCCTGGATCACCTCGCGGCAAATGCCGAAGTCCGTGGGCCGATCGGGGGATCCTGGCCCAGGAGAGATGATGATGGCCTCGATCCTGTGACGTCCGATCCATTCGCGCCAGCGGTGGTCGGTGTTGGCGATGACGAGAGGATCGCCGTCGGTGACCTTGGCTACCAGTTGACTCAGGTTGAAGGTGAACGAGTCTTGGTTGTCGACAATCAACACTCTGCTCGCTACGGCCGCGTTCGACACGGACTCATTCCTTGCGGCGCGGCGCCGCAAGGCCAGCCAACCCTCCGGCCCCCGCAGGCCGGCGCACCCGATCCGGAGACGGGAGAGGGGAGATATGCCTAGGATCTCCGTGGTCCAGCGGTGCGTGACGCAATCTCATGCTCGCCCCATCCATCGTCGCAAGTCAGCTGCTCGAGGCACGAGTAGGGTTTTCGTTGAAATTCCCCTTGGCGTGTCGCAGCATGCGGTGTCATGGTCTGGCATGCTCGGTGCAGCGCCGCCTAGCGATCGGATCGCGCGGAGCCGCCAAGCCGGAGGATCAGGACGGAGGCCGACACTGCACGCGTTCACTCTCCTTGGTTCGCCGCTCATTCCGCTTCGGAATTCGGGCAATGGAGTGTGTTAGTCTACACGGAACGTTTTTCCCGTAATGGCTCCACCACCCGAACTACCCAAGATCTGCGTCGCCATCGGGCACTCCGATGCCTCCCAGGCGGCGGCGCTCGCTCTGCAATGCTGCGACCGCGGGGAAACCTTTCTCGAACTTCGTTTCGACATGCTGGCCGACCCCTCGGTAGGCTCGAAGATCGTGCGGCGGATCCGGCGCAGGCATCCCGACGCCGCCGTCCTCGCCACATGCCGCCGACGGGAAGCGGGCGGCCACTTCTCCGGGTCCATCGCCCGGCAGATCTCCATTCTTCGAGACGCCGTGGAGGCTGGCGCCGGTTTGGTCGATGTCGAGGTCGAGACCGCGGAACAGGAGCCTTGCGCCCTGGATCCATTCCGCAACGATGCCGTTACGGTCTTGTCCTACCACAACTTCGACAAGACGCCGGCCCTGCGACCCGTGATGAGGCGGCTCCAGAAGACAGCCGCCGACATCTACAAGGTTGCGACCACGGTCCAGCGGCCGAGTGACAACTGCAAGCTCCTCGCTCTGTGCAAGAGCCACGGGAATCTCGTCGTCGTCGGCATGGGGGAGACCGGTGCTGCGGCGCGGCTTCTCTCCCCGTCCCGCGGGGGTCTCTTCACGTACGCCTCCCCGGATTCCTTCACCAGCGTGATCGGCAAGCGCACATCCACGCTGTCCGCCCCGCCCACGGCGCCCGGACAACTGGCGGCCTCCGTTGTGCGTCAGTTGTATCGAGCCCAGCTCTGCAAGCCCGATACGAAGGTCTATGGAGTGATCGCCAAGCCCGTCGCCCACTCTATGTCGCCGCTGATCCACAACCGCGCATTCAAAGCCAAGAGGTTTGCGGGCCTCTACCTCCCGTTTCTGGTCCAGCCCTCGCACTTGCGCGATTTCTTCCAAAGCCTGCGGGAGCTGCCGTTGTCGGGCGTCAGCGTGACCATTCCGCACAAGCGGAGGGTCATCCGGTTCCTCGATTCGGTGGATCCGGAGGCTCGCGGCATCGGGGCTGTCAACACGATCTATTGGAAGCGCAACAGGCTGGTCGGCACCAACACGGACGTCGTCGGCATTACACGACCTCTCGCCAAGCGCGTGAAGCTGAACCGCTCGCGCGTCCTCATTGTCGGCAACGGGGGCGCCGCCGTGGCGGCGGTGTTCGCGTTGAAACAGCAGGGCTCGGAAGTCCTGATCACGGGCCGCAACCCGCAGCGCGTCAGGCGCTTGGCGCGCGTACACGGCGTCGGGTACATCGAATTCGCCCGTCTGGACGACGACTATTTCGATGTCCTGATCCAAGCGACTCCGGTGGGGATGCTGCCGCGTGTGGGGGACACTCTCTTCCCCAAGAGGATTCCTGCCGACGTGGTGTTCGACCTGGTCTACAACCCGCTCGAAACGACACTTCTCAAGCACGCCGCCGAAGACGGCAAGGTCACGATTAGCGGCATCGAAATGTTTGTGGAGCAGGCTGCCGCGCAGTTCCGCATCTGGACTGGACTCGAGGCTCCCTATGAAGTCATGCGCAACGCTGTCCTGGAACGTACATTGAGATAGACGGGGCAGGGTCTTCGAGCATGGCCGAACCGGATTATCCGACGTTTCAGGAATTCGCTGGCAGGGGTAACCTCGTGCCAGTCTGGAAGCTTCTCACAGCCGACCTGGAGACGCCGGTCTCCGCCTACCTGAAGCTGGCCGAGCGAGAGGCATACGCCTTCTTGCTCGAAAGCGTCGAGGGCGGGGAGCGCATCGGCCGCTTCACCTATGTCGGAGCTTCTCCCTATCTGGTCCTGACGGCTGTCGGAGACGAGATCGAGATCTGGGAAGACGGTTCGGTGCGGCGGCAGCGCGCCAACGTGTTCTCCGTTCTGAAGGATCTCGCGACCCAGTTTCGTCCTGCGGGCACAGAAGGCCTTCCCCCTTTCAGCGCGGGTGCGGTCGGATACGCGGGCTACGACCTCGTGCGTCTGATCGAGCCCCGGGTGCCTCCCTTCCGCACGGACGACGTCCAAGCGCCCGATGCGGTCTTCATGTTCTTTACGTCGGTGCTTGTCTTCGACCATCTCAAGCATCAGATCTATGTCATTGCGAACGCGCGGGTCGATCCCAACGAGAGCTGCGAAGCATCCTACCGCGCTGCTTGCCGCAAGGTCGCAGCCTTGGAGGCATGCCTAGCCAAGCCGGTGCCGCTGCCGCGAGGGACGACTCGGGCCGGTCCGCTGCAACTGCGCTCGAACATTGGCAAGGATGCCTTCTGCGCTGCGGTGGAGAAGGCTCGGGAATATATTTTGGCTGGGGACATCTTTCAAGTCGTGCTTTCGCAGCGCCTCGAGATGGTTCCCGGAGTCCACCCGTTCCAGGTCTACCGGGCGCTCCGGACGGTGAATCCTTCCCCGTACTTGTTCTACTTGCAACTCGGCGAATCCGCGGTTGTGGGCAGTTCGCCCGAACTGTTGGTGAAAGTGGAGGGCCGGAGCATCGAATATCGTCCTATCGCCGGCACGCGTCCTCGCGGTGCGACGGCGGCGCAAGACCGCGCCCTAGCGGCCGATCTGCTGTCAGACGAGAAGGAGCTTGCCGAGCACGTCATGCTGGTGGACCTCGGCCGCAACGACGTGGGCAGGGTCTCGGAGTACGGATCGGTGCACGTCCCCGAGTTCAAGATCGTCGAGTATTACTCCCACGTGATGCACATCGTTTCCAGCGTTGTCGGGACGCTGCGAGAAGGCCAGGACGCCTTCGACACGCTGAAGGCCTGTTTTCCGGCCGGAACCGTGTCAGGGGCTCCGAAGGTGCGTGCGATGGAGATCATCGCCGAACTGGAGCCCACCAAGCGTGGTGTGTATTCGGGCAGCGTGATGTATCTGGACTTTTCCGGCACCCTCACGTCCGCTATCGCCATCCGCACGATGATGCTGTGCGGCGAGCAGGCCTACCTGCAGGTGGGGGCCGGCATCGTAGCGGATTCAGTCCCGGAGCGTGAGTGGGACGAGACCATGAACAAGGCTCAGGCGCTTCTCAGTGCGGTGGAACTGGCGCGCACGTTGTAGCCGACTGGCTGCGCCTACTCCCTGCGCAGACTCGCCAGCAGAGGCGCCCGCAGGGAAAGCGTGACGGCCACCGCTCCCGCGATCAGCCCGAAACCCACAATCACGCCGAGTGTCGCCGTTAGGGACAGCCAAGGCGGATCGGCCAGGCCGCTTGCGAGGTGCGGAGTGACCGCAAGCAAGGCTGCCGCCGTGCCGGTGCCCACGCCAAAAAGCAGCAGGAACGAGTTTTCCGCGAAGATCAGCCGCGAGATGGCGCCGCGTGCGAAACCCAGGGATTCAAGCAACGCCAACTCGCTGCGCCGCTCCAGGACGCTCCGCACCATCACCACGGCCAGCCCCAGGGTGCCCAGCAACAGGCCGAGGCCGCCGAGCGTTCGAAACGTGCTCAAGTAGGTGTTTTCAACGACCAAGTACCCGGCGAGTCGGTCGGCTGTGCGGGTGGCGTCGAGGCCCTCGTCCGCGAAGGCGGCTTCCAGGCTGAGGGCAGACTCGTCCGTGGCGGTTTCCACCAACAGGACCTGGTAACCGCTGTGGGCGGAGTACAGTTCCAGGAATCGTTTCTCGGAAAGAATCAATTCCGACTGGAAGATGCTGCGGGAGAGGAGGCCGGCGAGCAGCAGACGGCGCTGGCGTCCCGAACCGTCCTGCACGCGGAGTTCGTCCCCCACGCCGAGATGCAGGATCCAAGTCGCGGAGTTGGCGTCCCCGAAGACCGGAATGGCGCCGTCGAAGTCCTTCTCGAGCAGCAGCCAAGGGTTCTCACGCTCCGCTTGGGTTGCCGCCAGACTCTGCTGGAAGGCGAATCCGCCACGCTCGATGAGCGCCTCGGGGGCGCCGGCCAATGTCGGTCGCGTCGGCTGGTAGAGATTGAGGCAGCTGGCGTCCTCGCCGGCTTGGCGGCGCAGCGGAAAGATCCGCAGGCCGCCCGCCTGTTTCTCCGAGAACGCGTCAAGGCGATCCTGGAAGAGTGGAAGCTCGGCGTCCGCGATGAGCCGGAATCCGCCGTCTCCGGACTCGAATGCCGGCTCCTGCGTGCTGACGTCGTGGCGGTTCATCGCGACCGTCACGACCATGAAGGACGCGCACGCCACCAAGGCTGCCGAGAGCACGCTGCGGGTGGGATTGCGTCCGCTATTGCGGATGCCGAGCTGCGCGATCCCCGAAACGGCGTCCGCCCCGCGTCGGGGGGACAGGAGCAGGGCGCGGAAGGAGAGGAGCGCGGCGGCCAGGGTGAGAGTGCCTGCCCCGAAGAAGGCAGCGAGACGGGAGGCGGAGTCGCCTCCGAAGGACAGGCCGAGAAGCAGGAGAGCACCTGTGCCCACGGCGCCTGCGATGCGACGTAACCGCCGCGCCCTGCGCGAGCGGTCGGCGGTCTCGGATGCTGGCTCAAGCGCGCCGGCCAGGAGGGCGCCGGGTGCGAGCTGCGCCAGCCGCCGCAGCGCGAACCAGATGGACGCGAGCATCAGCAGCAGCGCGCCGAGGGCGCCTGCGATGGGATCCTGTAGTCGGATGTGGAGATTGAGGAACGAGCCGCCGATGGCGCCGCTCCACCAGGTGCTCAAGCCATAGAGCATGAGCTTCGCATAAGCGAGCGCTCCCGGGACGCCGATCAGACAGCCGGCCATGGCCACAATGGCGCCCTCGGACAGCAGCAGCTTGCGGACGAATCCCGGGGTGTGGCCTGTCGCCAGCAGGACGCCGATTTCGCGCGAGCGGCGCTCGACGCCGAGTCGGAACAGCAGGGCGACAAGGATGGCCGCCGAACCGATCAGGAACATGCTGAAGGCCAGGAACAGTCCGGAGAAGTCCGTCGCGCCGGACGACGCTTCGAGCCCGATCCGCTTGACGGGTTGGAGCGCAAGGCCGAACGCTGCTGGGTCCAAACGTTGCCCCAGCGAGGCGCGGAATTCGACGACGGCCTCCTCCACCGGCTCGTCGGCGCCGGCGTGGAGGCGGATGGATGTGAGTTGCCCGAAGCGGCTGGTCCACAACCTTTTGGCGATCGGTAGAGCAACGAACGCCTTCGGGGCTGCCCGGTACCGCTCCCAGTACTCCTCGTCGCGGGGGCGGATCGCTCGCAAGTCCACCGGGAAGGGCGGATCCCAGCTGGACATGCGGGTCTTGTCCGACATGCCCGTGTAGGCCGGCGCGTAGTTGCGGTCCAGGGCGGCCCCGGACATGCGCACGATGCCCGCGAGCCGGAAGCTGTGCGAGGCAGTTTCCAGCTTGCTTCCCGGCCCTATCACGTAGTAGGTCAGGGTCACCGTCTGGCCCGGTCGAGCTTTCAGGTCGGTCGCGGCCCACTGGTTCAACAGGATCTCGTCGTCACCGAGTTCCCGCACTCGCTCGCCGCTGGCCAACCGCAACGATTCCGGGAACGACTGCAGAGCGGTCACCGTCGAGTAGGGAACGGTGCGTCCATCAGCCTCCATCTGGTTCGCAAGATAGGTGAGCACCTCGACCGATTCGACACTGCTGGCGGCCGCCGCGTCGCGGATGGCCGTCGCGGCCGCTGGGTCAAGGACGATCCGGTCCGACTCGACCTGGAAGCTGTGACCGTCGTCCAGGATGCGGACTGCGAGGTTGGCGTCCTCCAGGGAAAACGCTTGGCGCCAGGCTTCCGCAACGGAGTCTTGGGTTGCGCGTGCGACGAACAGGGCGTTGGCCTTGCCAGGCTGTTCCAAGGCGCGCTCAAGCACAGCCTTGGAGACGAACACGTTGTAGGGCAGTTGCTGCTGCGGCGAAAGCCCGAACCGTCCGGGCCCGCTGTTCTCGAGGATGGTGTCGACCCGTAGCCGCACCAGGCGCACGTTGTCGCTCTTGCGGCCCATGACCGACTCGGCCGGGATCAGAGTGTCCGTCTGAAAGCGCAGGAGAACGTCCTCTCCCACGGCCGCTCCGAGCTCGTCCGCCAACAGCCGGTTCAGGACGATGTCACGGTTGCCGAGGGCGGGAGCCTCCAGACCGAAAAAGCCCCAGAAGCCGGCCTCGACTCCATGGATGCGAACCCGTGAGGCGCGGGCCCCCGACCTAGCGTTGTCGGCACTCCCTCGGATCAGGATTCCGGATGCCGCATCGCCGCGGCCCGCCACGGCGTCGGGGACGGAGTCCCGGAAGTAGCGCTCTCCCACGGCTGCGAAGTCGATGGCGCCTAAGCGGTCCAAGGTAAGGTCGCGCAGGCTCCCGCGTACCGAAGATCCGACGAGCAGGGCGCCGGCGAGCACAGCCGTCCCGACGCCTACGCCCAAAGCGACGGCGCAATGGATCGCGCGATAGTGGAGCAGGCTGTGCGCCAACAGTCGCCGGGAAGTCATCTGGGCACAAGTGTAGAGCTTGCTTGGCGGTCCAAGCTAAGGAGAGGTTCCCGGCTGCACGTCCTCAGCGGCGAGCGGCCGTTGTTTAATCCCCTTTTGAAGATGCTGAATCCGTTGGCGCGTTTGCCGCGCCCTCTTTCCGCCGGACTCCAGGCTGAGGAACCGGGTGTAGGCTTCGATGGCCGCCGCAGGCTGGTCGAGTTTCTCCTGGGCTAGGCCGAGCCGCAAGAAGGCGTCCGCAAAGTTGGTGTCCCAGCGGGTCGCCTCGAGGTAACGCCCGGCGGCCGCCCGATGCTTGCCCTTCTTGGCGTAGTAGTTTCCGACCTTGAGTTCGTTCCGGGCCTGCACCGGATTGAAGGCGTAGGAGGTCCGCTTCGGCGCATACTGTTCGTCCTCATCGACCAGTTCGGGGTATTCTTCCGGTCTTTCGGCGAAGGACCCCGTGTCCTGCTCGGGATCGTCGGCCCACGCTTGCCCCACGCCCAGCAGCAGGAGCGCCAGTGCAATCGCCCTCACGGCGTCAGTATAGCGATGGCTTCCCGCTCCTGAAGCGAGGGTGTCGCCACGCAACGTGGCGCTCGGATCCACGAGGCCGACAGCGCACGCTCGCTTTCCGGTCCCGTCACGTTTCGGCACCCTAGGCGATCTCAGCGCAAGGTGGCCCGAAGCGGCTCTCGAATGAGCCCGTAACGCCCTTGATATCAGTACTTTCTGAATTTCTCAACCGAACACGTGCAGGTCTTGGCTACCGAGAATTGCCTTCGTCAAGGTACGATAGTAGACTCGGCTAGCCGCGCGGAGTGGGAAAGAATTGCCGGATAAGGATGCTTTAGCCCTAGGTTTGGACTTTGGCACGGAGTCTGTTCGAGCGCTGTTTGTCGATCTGGACGGGATCGAACATGGCGCAGCCTCCGCGACCTACGCGCACGGGCAGATCGTATCGAAACTTCCGGGCACCGGCGCCGAGCTGCCTCCGGACTACGCGCTCCAGCACCCCGGCGACTGGCTTGACTCCGCCGCGCGCGCCGTGCGGTACGCCTGGCGCCGCGTGCGCCGGCCGGACGCCCGCCTGATCGGCATCGGAGTCGACTTCACCAGTTGCACCATGTTGCCCGCGCTAGCGGACGGCACACCGCTATGTCTACTGCCCGCATACCAGGACAACCCGCTGGCGTGGCCGAAGCTCTGGAAGCACCACGGGGCGAAGAGCCAGACCGAGCGCATTGACCGCTTGGCCAAGGAGCGTCGCGAGCAGTTCCTGGAGCAATACGGAGGAGCCATCGGCCTGGAGTGGTTCTTCCCCAAGATGTTGGAGACGTTGGAACTGGCTCCTGAAGTCTACCGCGCCGCCGAAGTGTGGGTGGAAGCCGGAGACTGGGTCGTCTGGCAGCTGACGGGCTGCGCTGCCGACGAGATGGCGCGGTCGACCTGCCAGGCGGGCTACAAGGGCATGTGGACGGCAAGCGACGGCTTTCCCTCGAAGCCGTTTCTGCGGGCCGTCAACCCGGAGCTCGTCGATGTAGTCAGAAACAAGATGCCCGGGCGCATGAAGGCCCCGGGGCAGCCTGCGGGACGGTTGTCGGCCAAGATGGCCAAGAAGCTCCGCTTTCGGGAAGGGATTCCCGTAAGCACGGCGATCATCGACGCCCACGCGGGCGTACCGGGCGTGGGCGCGGCGGACCCGGGCACTCTGGTGATGGTCTGCGGCACGAGTTCGTGCCACATGCTGAACGCGTCGGAATACCGTCCTGTCCCCGGAGTGGCGGGAATCGTCAAGGACGGCATTCTGCCAGGCATGTTCGGCTATGAAACTGGACAAGCTGCCGTAGGAGACGCCTTTGATTGGCTGCGGCAGCTCACGCGGCAGAAGGGTTTTTCGCGGATGGCCAACGAAGCAGCTGGGCTGGATCCTGGAGCTGACGGCGTGCTGTGCGTGGACTGGTTCAACGGCTGCAGGACTCCCTTGATGGATGGCCGGCTCAGCGGGGCTTTCACCGGTCTCGCGCTGCACCACGGGCCGCACCACCTGTACCGGGCTCTTCTGGAAGCGACCGCGTTCGGACTGCGCTGGATCGTGGAGATGCTGCGCGAGCACGACGTGCCCGTCAAAAAGTTCATCGCGACGGGGGGACTGCCGCACCGTAATCCGCTGTTCGTTCAGGTCGCGGCCGACGTGCTCGGCGAGAACATCCTCGTCCATCCATCCCAACAGGGACCGGCTCTCGGCGCGGCCATCCTGGGCGCGGTCGCGGCCGGAAAGCGCGCCGGCGGCTTCAGTTCGGTGCGCTCGGCGGTGCGCACCATCGGCGGCGTTCGAAAAGACATCGAGGGCCGGAAAGGCACGCTGGTCGCTCCCAACCGGCGCTGCACGAAGGAGTATGAGCCGTACTATCGGCGCTATCGCGAGACGGCGTCGTTCCTGCAGCGCAACGGTTCCGAGCCCTGAATTGGTCCACCGATCCCGATCGCATCGTTATCGCGCCGCTCCCCAGCCTTGCCGGTCGACCCGCGGCGCCGTGAGGAGCGATGGCCGCGCGTAGCCCACGCCGTGCTGTCCGGTTCGCTGAGGAGTCCGGAATGTCCGCGCTGCGACGGAGTCTGGACGGCTATTTCGGATTGCAGCAACTCGGCACCTCCGTCCGGACCGAGATCGTCGCCGGGACGACGACGTTTCTGGCGATGAGCTACATCATCGCGGTCAACCCCAGCATTCTGGCCGATGCGGGGATCCCTCCAGCAGCGGTGGCCTTCGCGACTTGCCTCGTCAGTGGTCTCGGCACACTTGCGATGGGCCTGTGGGCTCGATTGCCGGTGGCGGTGGCGCCCGGCATGGGCTTGAACGCGTTCTTCGCCTACACGGTGGTGCAGGGCATGGGCCTGAGCTGGCAGCAGGCGCTCGGCGTCGTATTCCTCTCTGGTGTGGCCTTTGTGGTTCTGACCGTGCTGGGCGTGCGCCAAGCGATGCTCCGGATGATGCCGCGCGAACTGCTCCCCGCCATCGGGGCGGGCATCGGCCTGTTTCTGCTGATGATCGGCTTGCGGAATGCCGGGCTCATCCAGTCCCACGAGACCACGTTGCTGACACGAGGGGACTGGACCGAGCCGCGCGCGCTGCTGTCGATCGGCACATTGCTGCTCACCGCGACACTGCTCTCGCGCGGGGTGCGGTCCGGGATCCTGGTCGGCATCGTTGCAGCGACCGTGGCGTCCATGCCCCTGGGGCTGGCGGCGGGCTCCGTCACTCGGGATGGTGGCGCCTTCGACGCGGTCTTGCAGTTGGACCTGGGCGGCGTCCTGTCGCTGGAGTTGCTGGAAATCGTCTTCGCCATGCTCTTCGTCGACTTCTTCGACTCGTTGGGGACGGTCCTCGGCATCATGAAGAAGGCCGGCCTCGAAAAACCCGACGGCCGGGTCCCCCGCCTCGGCCGCATGCTCGTAGTCGACGGGGGCTCCACGATCGCCGGCGCCCTGGCCGGCACCTCCACGGTCACGGCGTATATCGAGAGCGCGGCCGGGATCGCAGTCGGGGGCCGGACGGGGCTCACGTCTGTGGTGACCGGCGTGCTCTTCCTGCTGGCCCTGCCCGCCGTATCCCTGGTGACGATGATCCCGGCGGCGGCTGTCGCGCCCGCCTTGATCATCATCGGCGCGACAACGATTGGCTTGGTGCGCGAAATCGATTGGGACAATATTGATATCGCTGTGCCGGCTCTGTTCACGATGGCTGGCATGCCCCTCACCTTCAGCATCTCGGACGGGCTCTCGATGGGAGT
This sequence comes from Bryobacterales bacterium, assembly GCA_965218615.1. Lineage (GTDB taxonomy): Bacteria > Acidobacteriota > Terriglobia > Bryobacterales > UBA6623 > VXMF01. Next base: position 753,749 of record CBDCLH010000008.1, on the reverse strand, counting down.
GATCGCCTTTTCCGCGCTCAAGATCTTGCGGGGCCGGGCCGGCGAGGTCTCCTGGCTTGTCCACGCATTGGCGCTCCTTTTCCTTGTGCGCTACCTGCTCCTGGCGTAGTGGGCGCGAGCCGACAATAGCGCCTCCGTTGCGCTACGCTGTTCGCGTCAGCACTCAGCGCCTTGTTCAGAAGGTCGGGCCCGGCGGCAGTTCCAATGTCCATCAAGCTCGTTGTCGCGGTGACCGATCGAGGTTGGTTTGAACACCTGCGAGGCAAAGGTGGCCTGCGCGAAGTCAATTTCTGGCGTCCGTCCGCGACGAACTTCCATGCGTTGCAGGAGGGCGAGCTATTCCTCTTCAAGCTGCATGCTCCCGACAACTTCATCGTTGGCGGGGGGATCTTTGCTTATGCCAATCGCTTACCTTGCTCGCTCGCCTGGAAGGCTTTCGGCGAATTCAATGGCGCGGGTTCTCTGCAAGAGATGCGCAACCGAATTGCCCGGTACCGCTCGGTTGACCGGACGGGTCGTGATGATTTTGAGATCGGGTGCCGGATTCTGACACAGCCCTGCTTCTTGCCGCGACGGGATTGGATCCCCGCTCCATCGAGTTGGTCTCCGAACATTGTCTCCTTCAAGACCTATTCGACGGACACGCCCGACGGAAGGCGCCTGTGGGATGCGATCCAGGATCGATACCCCGCGCCTCGACAAGCAGAGCAGGACCAGGCCGTCTTCGGTGAGCCTTACTTGGTCCAGCCCCGCCTGGGTCAGGGAGCCTTCCGTGTGCTGGTCACGGATATTTATGGGCGCAGATGCGCCGTCACGCAAGAAAGAACCCTGCCAGCTCTGGAAGCCGCTCATATTCGCCCGTACAGCGAAGGGGGCCAACACGAGGCGTCCAATGGCCTGTTGTTGCGCTCCGACATTCACAACCTGTTCGACGCCGGTTACGTCACGGTCACACCCGATCTTGCGTTTGAAGTCAGTCGCCAGATCCGTGAAGAGTTCGAGAATGGGCGCGACTATTACAAACTCCACGGCCGCAAGATCCTTGTCCCACAGCGGGTTCAGTGCAGGCCTCAGGGGCCCCTATTGGTATGGCACAACGAGAATCGCTTCCGGGGCTGACGGCAGGAATAGATTGCTCGATCTCCTGGGATGCCAAGGAGCGCCGCATGCCACAGATCGGAGCCCAGACGCGAGGACAAGTCATGATCTTGCTATGAGTTGCGGGCCATATAAGCTGGGAGCCATTTAGCGGGTTCGGCGTAACCGCATTCGGACGGGCTGCGAGGCAGGACCGCGGAGGGCCGGTGATTGAGAGGAGTGTGTCGGCGCCGGGAACAGCCAAGCCTCCTTGCTGGGGTTTTGGGTGAAGCGCTGACAGCGGCGTGAGCGGGCGGATCATCGAGCGCTGGGGCGATCCCCGGACATCCGGGCCCACCTGCCGGTGCGGCCGACGGCTCAGGCGCCGGACCGATTGCTACGGACCCTCCGCCCGGCAGGCGGGTTGCGGGTGCGCAGGCGGATCGAAAGCCGGTGACGGGCGGGGCCTCGGCTCAAAAACACGTTCAAACTAGCACCCTGAGGGCGCCCGGGGCCGCTTGCCGGATTTCCCGTTCTCGGACACCCCGCTAGCGCTACCCGTTCGCGCCGTGCGGTCCGTGACTCGCCCTTAACGCCTCGATCTGCGCCTTGAGTCGAGCGTTCTCCGCTTCCGCCGCACGACGGTCGTCCTCCGTTTCTTCGAATGTTCGGAGGTCTTCGCCAGCCTCCGGGTCCCGGAAGCGCAGCAACGGGCCCTCGGCTCGCACGTCCAGTCCCAGCGCCTCGCTTCGGATCGATCCGTCCGCGAGCCGCTCCAGCGGCGCGTACCCCAGATCCCCCAGGCCGCTCCCCCGGACGGCGCGCCCCCGTAGCTCACCCCGCGGGTCGAACCGCCAGTACGCCCGCACCGCCATCGACGCATACACCGCCGACTTGAAATCGCTGTCCCGTTCCGCGTTCGTCGGCGACGCGACCTCCAGCACAAGGTCCGGCGCTTTGCCCATTTCCAAACCTTGTACGAGTATTCCGGCGCCGCCGCCACGCCCCGCACCACGTAGAGGTGCGGCGCCAGCTTCTTGCCTGGGTCGCCTTCCTCGTAATACAGGTTCATGTTCCCCCCGACATGATCGTGCGGGCTGGCGGTCTCGCCGAGCGGAATCAAGCGCTATGAAACCAGGGGGGCGGCCAGCTCAATGTCCGCAAGAAACGCGTCCTTCCAAGCAAGGGCGCCCGTATCGAGCCGCCGCGGCCCGACCGAATGGTTCGGCCCAGTTGCGGCGTGGCGCCCCGGAAGGCGCGCCGATGGGGGCGTTCGCCCCGCCGGGAGTGAAGCCTCTCTCGAGTCCAGCCGGCGGCCCCACCGGGTCGCACATGTGGTGGCGGCGGCGTTCCGGTTGCGCTGCTTGGAAGTGGCGTGAGTCGGGGCTGGGCTCCCGCGTTGGTGGCGGGACCAGCGAAGGAGCCTTGCCGGTGGAATCTCGGACCCGCCGGCCAGCGGCTCAGCCGGACGCTTGAACGGCTTCGGCGAGAACGCTGTGGACGCGGCGGCCGACGGTACGCACCTCGCCCGACTCGAGCATCCAGACAGCGATTACGAGGCTGTCCTTGGACCCGGGTTGCACCTCGATGCTGGGCTCTCCCTGGCGCAGGCGCTCCGCCGCCTGCTCGGGGTCCAGCGAAGCGCTCGCATAGTCCCACTGGATGCGCAGGTGGGGCACGGCGTTGGCGATTTCCGGGACGAAGATCTCGGTCGAGACCCCGCGGAGTCCGCTGACAGCTTGCTCGATCTGGCGGCAACGGCGGGTCCATTCCTTCCAGAGCGCGTCGTGATCCTGGTTGAGGAAGAGTTCCAGGGCCACAAGCATCCCGACGACCTCCTCCTTGTTGACCTTGTTCGTACGGCCCACCGAATCGGAATGCGGATTGTTGTTCAGACGGGCCGCCTCGATCAGGTCCTGACGTCCCAGCAGCAGGCCGGCGGACTGCGGGCCGCGCAACCCCTTGCCCCCGGAGAAGGCGACCAAGTCGTAGCCCATCTTGGTGAAGCGGAATAGGTTGTCGACCGGCGGCACGTCGGCGGCCGCGTCATTGAGGGCCGGCACCGCGTGGCGCTTCCCAATACGGACAAACTCCTCGTGCCCGATCGCTCCCCGGGTCTCCGCGGCATTGAGGAAGAAAAGCATCGCCGTACGGTCGCCGATCGCCGCTTCCATCTCTCCCGCCGTTTCGACCTCGACAAGCTCGGCGCCCGCGTTGCGCACGGCGTGGTCGTAACTGTTGCGATGGCTCTTCTGCAGCACGACCTCGTTCTTCATCCCATCGGTATCCGGCAGGCGCTTGATGCGTTCGGCGTCGCTGCCCGCGATGCAGGCGGCGGTGGCGAGCGTAAGAGCCGACGCGCAGCCCGCAGTCACAAGCGCCGACTCGCATTCGAGTAGTTCCGCGATGCGGTCACCGGCTTTCTCGTGGAGTTCTTCGAGGTCGACGTAGCGCGTCGAGGCTCCCTGCATCGCGCTTAACACTTCCGGCGGCATCCTCGATGCCGTCAGCCTCGTATAGGTTCCGGCCGCGTTGAGAAACTCCCGGACGCCGAGTTCCCCCAGCACGTCCCTGGCGGAGTGAAACAGCTTCTTGGGCTTCGCCGCACTGGCCGCGGCTCCCACGAGCGTGCCCGTGGCCGACAGGCCCAGGATCGAATGGAGAAACGAGCGCCGGTCGCGCGAGAGCCAATGGAACATGGGAAACCTGACCTGCCCCTTAGAAAGCATACAGAATGCCGCAATAGAATGCCGCAGTCCGCGTCCCGCGCTTTCGCACGCCCTCCCGCCGCCGGGTCGCTGGGACCGGTCAGCCCGGAGGATTCAGGGCAGGCGCTTGATGCGGATGTTGCGGAACTCCAAAGGCTCGTCGTGGCCCAGGAAACCAATGTGCCCCTGCTTGCGCTCCAGGCCCGGGTGCCTTGCCCGGACCGCTCGGTCCCGCACGTCCCGCGTGTCGATGTCGAGGATCCGTGTCCCGTTGAGCACCACCTCGATCCTCGTCCCGTGGACGGTCACTTCCTGGCTGTTCCACTCGCCCACAGGCTCGAGGGCGCCGGTCTTGGCGGGGGCGACGTCATACAGCGACCCGTGTTTCTGCCACGGTTTGATGTCCTTGTACCTTGGGGCGCTGTTGTCGATGATCTGCAGTTCGTTGCCGTCGTAGGCCAAGCCGCTCCAAGCCAGCGGACACCGTACGCAGAGACCGTTGTTCGAGCCGACCTCGAGCTTGAACTCGAAGCGGAGCACGAAGTTCTCGTATTCCTCGGCCGTGAGGAGGTTCCCGCCGCTCCCCGGTGGACAGACGAGCTTGCCGTCCCGCACAGCATAGCCTTCGCCGTGCTGGCCGAGCAGGACCCAGCCGTCAAGCGAGACACCATCGAAGAGGGGCTCGAACCCCTCTTCAGTGGCCTCGCATGGAAGTCGCGCGGACACAAGCAGCAGGACGAATAGCAAGAGGCTAGCTCGCGGCACGGCCAGGGGGATCATAGCAGGTCGGTGACGCGACGCCAGAGGAGGTGTGCGCCCATCGCCTCCGATCCAAGGGCGCCGGAACGCTGAGTCGTTGGCTCAAAGCTGCCCTCGCAAGAAGGCCACGAGGGAAGGTCTCCATTGCGTCACGTTGCATCCGTTCCGCCGGAGCCAGAAGATAGGAATGAAATGGCTCTCAGCCTCTATGACAGGATCGGCGAGGAAGGCTTCGATCGGCTCACCCGGGCCTTCTACGCTCAGGTTCCGGACGACGAGATCCTCGGTCCCATGTATCCAGCCAAGGAACTCGGCGCGGCCCAGGAGCGCCTACGGGACTTCCTGGTCGGGCGCTTCGGTGGACCGCAGCGCTACATCGAGCAACGCGGGCATCCGCGCCTGCGCATGCGCCACATGCGGTTTCCGATCGACGGCCGGGCGCGCGACCGATGGATGGAACTGATGACGAGAGCCTTGGCCCAGGCGGATCTACCCACGGTGGCGGTCGACGTGCTGATCCGCTTCTTCGCCGACACGGCGACATTCATGATCAACCGCCGCTAGCTTCGGCGGCTAGTCGCGCACCAAGCCCTCCAACGCATCGGCCACCTGGCGCGCGATGATCTCGTTGCCCTTGGCATTGGGATGGATACCGTCGGCGTGGTTCAGATCCCTCTTCATCGCCACGTTCTTGAGCAGGAACGGGATCAGTGGCGCGTCCAGTTCCCGCGCCAGCCTCGGGTAAACCGCCTCGAAGGCCCGCACGTACTCCGGCCCGTAATTCCGCGGTAGCTTCATGCCGGCCAACAGGACGCGAACTCCACGTCCCTGAAAACGCTCGATCATCTCCCTCAGGTTTGCCTCCATCGAGTCGATCGCGAGCCCCCGCAAGCCGTCATTGGCTCCGAGGGCCAGAACGACCCACTCCGGCTGATGGGCCATGACTCCGTCGATGCGGCTCAGGCCCTTGGCGGTGGTGTCGCCGCCCACGCCTTCGTTGACAACTCGAAACGCGAGTCCGCGCCGGTCCAGTTCGCGCTGTAGGTAGTCGGGATAGCTTTCGGCGTACGCGAGCCTGTGCCCGGCCGTCAGGCTGTCTCCGAACGCCGCCAGGACCGGCCGTGGGTCGTCGTCCCCTGCAACGGCGTGGGTGGGCTGGGCCGCAGGTTGCGTCGTGTCTTCCCGCAGTGTGGAAGGCTCGTTCGAACCGCAGGCTGCGAGCAGCGCCAGGACCGCCAAGCCGCCAACCGCTGCAGCACGGCGCGGTGCGCAGGGATCGCCACTCACCTTGCCATAATAGGGATTCCCTTTCGTCCATGTCGAACCAAGGCCCCGTGCTCGAAGTGCGTGGCCTCGCGAAGTCCATCCGTAGCGGGTCGCGCGTGGTGGAGATCCTGCGGGGTGTCGAATTCGCCATTCCAGCCGGCGAGTTTACCGTGATCCAGGGGCCCTCGGGTAGCGGGAAGAGCACGCTACTCGGCCTGCTGGCCGGACTCGACCGGCCGACCGCCGGAGAGATCCTGATCGACGGCCAGCCGCTCTCTGGCCTTCCGGAGGACGCAATGGCGTTGCTGCGGGGGCGCAAGATCGGTTTCGTGTTTCAGGCGTACCAGCTCGTCCCTACCCTCACGGCCTTGGAGAACGTCATGCTGCCGCTCGATCTGACCGGCTACGGCGACGCCGAGTCCAGGCGCCGCGCAGTGGGATTGCTCCAGCAAGTCGGCCTGGCGGACCGCACCGACCACTACCCCGTCCAGCTCTCTGGGGGTGAGCAACAGCGCGTTGCGTTGGCCCGGGCCTTCGTCACGGATCCGCCGATCGTGCTCGCCGATGAGCCCACCGGCAACCTCGACAGCCGAAACGGCGCGATGGTTCTCGAGATGCTTCTGAAGCTGAACGGGGAGGCCGGCACGACCCTCGTCATGGTCACGCACGACAACCTGCTGGCATCCAAGGCCGGCCGCCGGATTGCGCTCAAGGACGGGCGCATTGTCTCCGATACCGTCTCCGAGCCGGCTCTTGCAGCAGTGTCCGCGTGAGAGTCGACGCGGACGGACGGGATGCTAGACTGACCTTGGGCTCCGGACCCGTGCAGCGGGATGCTGCGAACTCCGCCAGGTCCGGGAGGAAGCAACGGTAGCGGCCTCTGCCGCGTGCCGCGGTGCAATCCGGGGCCCAACTTCTGGCGCCTGCCCGCCGCTCGCATGTACCAGGTCATCGCGCGCAAATATCGGCCGCAAACCTTTGACGAGGTGGTCGGCCAGGGACACGTCAAGCAGACGCTGCGCAATGCGATCGACCAGCGGCGCATCGCCCATGGATACATCTTTGCGGGCCCTCGCGGCACGGGCAAGACGACCCTGGCCCGCATCCTCGCAATGGCGCTCAACTGCGAGGGGGGGCCGAGTTCCTCGCCGGATTCAGAGTCGGACGTCTGCCGGGAGATTGCCGCTGGCGCCTCGCTGGACGTGGTGGAGATCGATGCCGCCTCCAACCGCCGCATCGACGACATTCGCGAGCTGCGCGAGAGCGTCAGGTTCCGCCCGGTGCGCGACCGCTACAAGGTCTTCATCATCGATGAGGCCCATCAGATCACGAGCGATGCCTTCAATGCATTGCTCAAGACCCTGGAGGAGCCCCCGGAGTGGACGGTCTTCGTGCTTTGCACGACTGAGCCCCAGGCCATCCCGGCAACGATCGCATCGCGCTGCCAGAGCTTCGCGTTCCGAGCGGTGGAGCTTCCGGAGGTGCTTGAGCATTTACGCGGCATCTGCAGACGCGAGGGCATCGAGGCGGAGGAAGACGCTCTCATGGCGGTGGCTCTGGCAGGCGATGGTTCGATTCGGGATTCGCTCTCCACTCTGGATCAGGCGATCGCGGCCTTCGGCAAGACGCTCGAGTCCCAGGCCGTGCGCGATTTGCTGGGCGCCATTCCGAGCGAGGTCACCGAGCGCATCCTCGCCGCGATCCGAGAGGCGGACTCCGCCGCCATGCTGGCGGTTGCAGACGAGCTCTTCCGGGAAGGGAGGCATCCGCAGCACTTTTGCGGGGAGCTGACTCGCCAGTTCCGCAACTTAATGGTGATGAAGCTAGCCGGAACCTCGACCAACCTCGTCGTGGCGGGCGAAAGCGAGCGCGCGGCGGCCGGGAACTGGCTGCAGGAATTCTCGAGCGAGGATCTGACGCGCTATGTCCAAATCCTGCTGGCCCTGTACCAGGATCTTCAGAGCGCGACCCAGCAACGGTTCCGATTGGAGATCGGCCTCCTCAAGTTGGTCTATGCCGGGCGCCTGCGGCCGATCGAAGAGGTCCTTGCGGGACTCTCGCAAGGCAATGCGCCGCGGGCCGCGCCGCCCTCTTCAGCGCCAGCCGCCGGGAAGCCCCTTGCGCCTTCTTCGCCGCCGGTTCCAGCGCGGGAGGCCGCAGCTGAGGGGGACTTGAAGCAGCGGCTCTTACAGGCGATCGCGCAGACGGAGGACCGCTCGCTGGTCGAGGCCATCCGCGAATGCCGCGTCGAACGGCGGGACCGTCTCGTCACGTTCCATTGCGCGGAGGATCGGGCCGCTTTGCTCGAGCTTCAGAAGCCGGTGCTCGAAGCCGCGTTGGTCGCCCTCGTCGGCGGCAAGCCCGATGTTAGACTTGAAAGCGGTCAGCCCAGCCCACACGAGGGGAGCCTCCTCGCGTCCAGCCCGCCATCCAACGCTGGTGGTTTCCGGGACAGCGCCGAGGACGACTTCAACCGTCGCGCCCTGGCCGATCCCGCGTTCCTGGAGTTCCAGAAGCGTTTCGAGGGCCGTGTGGGCAAAGTGTTGGACCTGAGAGAAAAAGCATCGTGAGACTCCAAGGCAACCCACAGAAGATGCTCCAGCAAGCCAAGGCGATGCAGGAGCGCATCAAGAACGAGATCGCGGCGATACGCGTCGAGGCGTCGACCGGCGGCGGCATCGTGACGGTCAAGATGGACGGGACGAAGAACGTGGTCGACATCTTGATCGAGCCGGACGCTGCCGAAGACATCGAAATGCTGCAGGACATGATCCGTGGAGCGTGCAACGAAGCGGCCAAGCGGGTGGACGAGCAGACGCAGGCGAAGATCGGAGGCATGATGGGTGGTCTTGGGTTGCCTCCGGGACTGCTGGGCTAAGGCGAGGCTCGACCGATTTCCGGGAATGAGGCCATGGCGGTCGACGATCTTGCGGCTTCGATGTCCCGCTTGGTGGACGAGTTCAAGCGCCTGCCCGGAGTGGGCGCCAGGTCCGCCCAGCGCCTAGCCTTTCACTTGCTTGGCGTGGAGCGTGAGGAAGCCGAGCGATTGGCGCATGCGATCACGGAGATGCGCGAGCGGATCCAGCTTTGCGGGCGCTGCAACAACATTGCGGAAGGCGCCCTCTGTCCGATCTGCAACGACCCCAATCGCGACCATGCGCTGGTGTGCGTTCTGGAGCAGCCGAACAACATCATGGTCGTCGAGCGCACGCGTTCGTACAACGGCGTGTACCACATTCTCCACGGCGCGCTCTCACCCCTGCGCAGCGTCGGTCCGGAAGGCCTCAAGATCAAGAACCTGCTGGAGCGGATGCGCACGCATCCGATCCGCGAGATCATCCTCGCGACCAGCCCGACTACAGAGGGCCAGGCGACATCGGCGTACCTCAGCCGGTTGCTCAAGCCGCTTGGGGTGAAGATCAGCCGCATTGGGCTCGGCATCCCGATCGGCAGTGACCTTGAGTTCGTAGACGAGGCCACGATGATCGAGTCGATCGAGGGTCGGCGCGAGCTTTAACCTCCTCCCGCGCCTACATGACCTGCATGAACAGCTGGATCAGGGCCACGAGTTCCGGCGCCGCGTCTTCCTGGCAGAAGTGGCCCGCCCGATCCAGCTTGATGAGGGGACCGTCCGGGAAGAGCGCCCGGAAGTCGGCAATCGCCAGGGCTGGTGGAATGGCCTTATCGCGCATGCCCTCGGCGAGCATCGCCGGCTTGGCGCGCAGGTCCGCCACACCTCCGGCGCCGGCCCGGACGTAGCCGGCGATCCGGTTGAACACCACATCGAGCGGGAACTCCAGGGCGCCCTTGCACTCGGTGGGGTTTGCGAAGGGACCGGCGTAAGCGCGCAGTTCGGATTCGCCGAGCACGGTTTCGCAGCCGAGCTTCGCCATGAGTCCGCGGACCTGGGTTCCGAGGTCCCGCATGGTCACGTAATAGGAGCCGTCCCGCTCGGCGGACGCGACCCAGCGGAACCACTCGGATTGATGAAGCTTGGGCGGCTTCGGGGCGTCCCTCGGGGCGACCATGGCGCCGTATCCGCAGAGGCTGTTCATGAGGCAGATGCGCTTGACGCGCTGCGGATGCCGCACCGTGTAGGCGGCCAGCATCGGCCCACCCCAGTCCTGGCCGATGAAGGTGATGCCGTGGAGGTCCAGCTCGTCGATCAGCGCCGCCAGGTTGGCGACGTGGGTCTCGAGGGTGTAGGTGCGGTCCTGGGGCGTCTCGCTCTTGCCGAATCCCATGTGGTCCGGAACGACAACCCGCCAGCGCTCCGCGAGCGGCGGAACAAACTTGCGGTAGATGTAGCCCCACGTGGGCTCGCCGTGCAGGCAGACGATCGGCTCGCCCGCGCCCTCGTCGATGTAGTGCATCCGGAAGCCGGCGGCTGTGCTGAATCGTGGCTCGAACGGGAACGTTCCGTCGAACGTGTCGTAGGGAGGAATCATCGCCGAACCATCATAGGCCGAGCAACTAGCCACGGCGATGCGGTCGGCGCCCAGGGGGCGCAAGCAACGATCAGGCCGGTGACACACTCTTGCGCATCGGCGCCGTGAGGGGTCGCTCTCGGTCGATTCCGCCGATCCTGATCGCAGCTCTGGCTGCCGTCGCGCAGCCCGCGGAAAGGCTCAATTTCATCGCCCTCTTCGGCGACGATCAGGGCTGGGCCGACCTGGGCGTCTACCGCCACCCGGACATCCGCACACCGCACGTCGACCGCATGGCTGCGCCGGGCATGCGCTTCACCAGTTCTTGCGCGGCGCCGTTCTGAGGTCCATTCCGGGCGGCGCTGATGACGGGGTCCTACCCGCCGTGCCTGAGCCTTACCTTCAATCACGGCCCCAAGGCCTCGACCGGGCTCCACCCTGGCGAGGTCACGGTGGCGGGGTTGCTGCAGGCGCAGGGTTACGCGACACGCATGATCGGCAAGTGGCATCTCGGCGACGCGCCGAAGTTCCTGCCGCACCGCCATGGCTTCGACAGTTGGTTCGGGATTCCGTTTTCGAATGACATGTGGCGCTGCCACCCCGTGATGCCGATCCGCGAGTCCGAGGACGAGCGCATGATTTCGGCGCGCGAGCGCGCCGACATGACCGGCTATGCGGGACGGGGCAGCTACTACGACCTGGACAAGGGGCAGGGCATCCCGCACCCACTCCCTCTGATGCGGGACGACCAAGTGGTGGAGTTGGATTCCGACCAGCGCAAGCTGACCACGCTGTATACCGAATTGGCCCTGGAGTTCATCGAAGAGAACCGCAGCCTGCCTTTCTTTCTGTACCTGCCCTACGCCATGCGCCACGTGCCGCTCTTCGTCTCGAACGAGCGCTGGGGCAGTCCCTGCGCGGCCGCTATGGCCACGTGATCGGGGAACTGGACTGGTCGGTGGGCCAGATTCTGGGCAAGCTGCGAGAGCTGGGCATCGACCGGAATGCGCTGGTCGTCTACACCTCGGATAACGGCCCGTGGCTCCAGCACGGGATCGACACCGGTTCGGGAGGGGCCCTGAACCGGGGCAAGGGGACAACCTGGGAAGGCGGCATGCGCGAGCCCGGCATCTTCTGGATGCCGGGCTCGATCCCGCCCGGCCTCGTGAGTTCGGCGGTCGCCGCCAACATGGACCTGCTTCCGACGTTCGCGGCCTGGCGGGAGCGGCGCCTCCAGAGGACCGCGTCCTCGACGGACGCAACCTCTGGCCGCTGCTGAGCGGTCAGACCGAGCAGTCGCGGCACGAGCACTCTTACTCTCGAGCCGGAAGTCCGCCCGGGAAGCCATCCCGCCTGCAGGCGATTCGGAGGGGGCGTCACAAGCTGCGTTTGCGGCGGGAGCAGGGTGGAGATTTCGAGGCGTTGGAGTTGTTCGATCTGTACGCAGACGCCGGCGAGCAGTTTGATATCCGTGCGCGGCATCCCGCTTTGATCCAGCAACTGCTGGAACAGGCGTGGAGCCTCGTCGAGGCGCTGGAGGCGAATACCCGACCTCTGGGCGCCAGTTGATCCCTCGGACGGAGTCGATTCCCCGGAAAGGGGTGCGAGACCTCAGGAGCAGCCGGTGCGGAGGCTCTGGAACCTGCGCTGACGACGCCATAGCGTTCCGACGGACCACCGCCGTCATCGGGCTGTCGCCTTGACGTATGCCCCAGGACGTCTCTCCGGGAAGCACACCGGCAGCTTGCTGGAAGGCCAGACGTTGAGCCGCGACCGGCGGGCGGCTTCGTGTTCATTCGTCTGCAGCCACTGGATCTGGCTGATACGACGTGAGACGCGGGATACCGTGATCGCGTCAGAGCGAGAAGGATTTCGCGCATTTACCGGGGCCCATATGGCTTCTTTGCTTCTTGAGCTTTGGACTCTGCGCGGTTACCGGCGCATTTCTTGGCCAACGCGCCGTAACCGCTACTTCCGGCGCCGTAATGACCGATTGACCCTGCTCGGCGCCCCGCCCGACCGCTCTTCGAAGTTCCCGGCGCCTCCGTCCTCTCCCCCTTGAGGACCTCCTGGACGTACGCGCGCACCGCCTCTCGAACGAACGCCTCGTCCCCCTCAACAGCCCGTGTGACGACGGACTCCTCGTTGCAAGCGTCCTCTTAGCTATGGCCAGCTTCCCTTCGGCTCAACGCTTGAAAGATCGCCGGTGGGCGATGGTGGCCTTACCTCCAGCGTTTTGCAGAACAATCCGTACATAGCCCCGAAACCGTGCATGGCCCCACTGCGTCTAGCCCGATGCCGTGCCATCTCGTCGGGTGACTGCCTGGATGTTGCTGCCGGCGGCAGCGTGGCTGACCCGAAGCGGCCTCCCTCAAGAGGCAGCTGGCCCGAAGCCCACGTATACCGCGGAGGTCAAGGTCGTGAACGTCCTGGCCACGGTTCGGGACAGGTCCGGCCGCCTACTCACCAATCTCGATAAGGAGCACTTCATCCTGGAAGAGGACGGCGTGCGGCAAGAGATCCGGTATTTCTCGCGCCAGACGGATGTGCCGTTGCGCCTTGGCCTGCTCGTCGACACCAGCTTCAGCCAAGTGCGGTTGATCCCCGAGGAGCGCCGTGCTGCTCGAGTTTTTCTGAAGTCCATGATCCGTAAGAAGAAAGACTTAGCGTTCCTGATCAGCTTCGACCGGGAGGTCGAATTGCTGCAGGACTTCACGGACTCCGATCGCTTGTTTGCCACAAGCATCGACGAGTTGAACGTGGAGCTGTTTCCGCGACAACCTCCTTCCAATCCGCCTCGAAATCGCAAGCCCTGAGGCACGCTTCTGCATGATGCTGTCTTCCTGGCTGCCGGGGAGATGTTCCGGGATCAGTCCGGGCGCAAGGCGATGATCCTCGTCTCCGACGGCCACGATCAGGGCAGCAACATGAGTTTCCAGACTGCGCTCAATGCGGTCCTGCGCGACGGCGTGGTCGTTTACTCGATCCTTCACATCGACCAGGAGTTCGCCAGCCACATGTATCACGACCCGCAGGCTGGTCCAATCGGTTTGCGGCGTCTCTCGGAGCAAACTGGCGGCAGATTCTTCCGGGCCGGCGCGGGAATCGGTTTGGAGGGAGTCTTCGGCAAGATCAGCGACGAGATGCGCAGCCAGTACAACATCGGATATACGCCCAGTCGCGAGCTCTTGGGCGCCGGTTTCCGAACGATCACCCTCCGTTGCACCAACTCTGGATTGACGGTCACGGCCCGCAAGGGCTACTTTCCGGACGGGCTCAAGCGGGTTGCTGAATAGATTCGCAAAACGGCGCCTGGGTGCGGCTCCGATGTGTCTCAAGATCTTGCGGCGTTCCATGAGGCCGAGGGAGATTTCTCGGTGCAGCGCGCCCGTGCTTCGCAGGCGCGCACGACATCGGGGCGAAGACTGCCGATCCGATGAGTACCCCGCTCAAGATTCCCTGCGAAGCGCTACTCAATCGCTTGCTCCGCGCCGAGCCCGGTATTGGCCCTGACGCTGAGTTCGACGTACTTGTCCTCGGCCGACGGCTCGCTGGAGAAGACCGATCCCAGATAGGCCGCCAGGAAGCCGAGCGGAATGCTGACGATGCCCGGATTCTTGAGCGGATACCACGCCGGCGCCTGGATCATCCGACGCGCGCCCTCTGCGATCTCGGGACCGTCAATACCCATGAAGCTTGGGCTGACGAGGATCAGCCCGACCGAGGAGAAGAGCCCGGCCGCCAAGCCCCAGACAGCGCCGCGTGTCGTGAATCTCCTCCAGTACAGAGAGAACAGGATCACTGGCAAGTTCGCCGAGGCCGCCACTGCGAACGCCAGCCCCACAAGGAAGGCCACGTTCGCCGTCGGGCCCAATCCGATAGCGATTACGATCGACACCGCGCCCACGACGAATGCCGTCCAGCGAGCCACCCGCACTTCGTCGCCCGGCGCCCGCTCTTCGCCGTGATGCAGCACGTTCGAGTAGAAGTCGTGGGCGAACGAGGTCGAGGCGCTGATCGTCAATCCGGCCACAACAGCCAGAATCGTTGCGAACGCAACTGCCGAAATGAAGGCGAAGAAAATGTCGCCGGCCAGAGCCTGCGCCAGCAAGGGCGCGCTCATGTTGGTGCCGCCGTTCGCCGTGATCGCGTCCGGCCCGACGATCGTCGCCGCTCCGAAGCCCAAGAATGTCGTCATGATGTAGAACGCTCCGATGAGCAGCATCGCCCAAAAGACGCTGACGCGCGCCGTCTTCGCGTCCGGCACGGTATAGAAGCGGACGAGGATGTGCGGCAGCCCGGCGGTGCCGAAGATGAGCGCCATCCCCAGAGAGATCAAATCCAGCGCGCCGAGCGGCGGTTGGTAATACAGCCCTGGCGTCATGAAGTTCTGCGTGACCGTGCCGCCGTCCGCCTGGTAGCTGACCTGGCTTGCGGCATCGAATAGGGCGCCGAGGTCGAAACCGAAGCGCGCCAGAACCAGCACGCTCAACAGCAGTGTGCCGCTCATCAGCAGGACGGCCTTGACGATCTGCACCCATGTCGTCGCCAGCATGCCGCCAAAGACGACATAGACGATCATGAGGATCCCGACGCCGGTCACGGCTCCGGTATATCCGATCCCGGAATCGGCAAGCAGGAGGCTCACCAGCGCTCCCGCGCCGACCATCTGGGCGATCATGTAAAAGGTCGAGACTGTCAGCGTGCTCAGCGACGCCCAGGCTCGGACGGGCCGCGCCTGGAGCCGGTAGGCGAGCACGTCCGCCATCGTGTATTTCCCGGTGTTGCGTAGGGGCTCCGCGACCACCAGGAGCACGGTCAGGTAGGCGACCAAGAAGCCGACCGAGTACATGAAACCGTCGTACCCGTAGAAGGCGATGAGCCCTGCAATGCCCAGGAACGAGGCCGCACTCATGTAGTCGCCAGAGATCGCCAGGCCGTTCTGCCAGCCCGTGATGCGCCTGCCGGCGGCGAAGAACGCGCTCTCACCTGCGGACCGGCCCGCGGCCCAGTAGGTGATCCCAAGCGTCCCGGCGATGAACGCCAGGAACATCAACAGCGGAAGCGACATCCTATTCGCCCCGCTCGACTGTTTCGGTTCCGGCCGCCACCAGCGCTTCCGACAGGATTCCTGCGGCGGTCCGATCGAACCGCCCGGCGTAGCGCATGTAGAGATACGCGATGGCCCAACTCATCAGGAACTGCGAAAACGCAAAGAGATACGCCCAGTTCACCTGGCCCCACACGCGACGGGCCATCAACTCGGGCCAATAGCCGACCAGAATGGGAAGCGCGAAGTAGTACGCGACGAAGAACACGGTCATCGCGACGACGGCGCGGGTCTTCTGGGCGACCAGCCGTCGATAGCCTGCCGACTCGTAAATGCGGTCCCAATCGTTCATGCGTACTCCATCTGGGTCTGGGCGCGGTTCGACAGCGTGACGACTCGCGGAGACTCGACTCTCATTGGCGCCTCTGTCATCGGTCGCTCCGCCACGGATCGATCACATGGACTCCGCCACCCTTTGAATTTCGAGCGTTTCGGGTCGCAATCGCCGCGCCTCTGGGACGAGCGATGGCCGCGATTTGGCAACCGGATCGGCCGAACGGCGGTCCGCCGTTCGGCAGCGATCGCGGCATAGGCGCCTGAGGCTCCGCTGTTGAACGGTAGGACCCGATCGACAAAGAGTACACGGAAAGCGTGCTCGGCGGCTACAGAAAGACGGCTGCGCCGTCGTCCGAAGGACAAGATTGCGAGTCCGGTCCGGATCAGGGCCTTGGTCACAGCCATCAGGAACACGGTGTTCGCGCCGAGGTTTTCCCACCAAGTCCACACTGCTCATTGCGGGCTGCCCCGTATCAGTTCCGAGACGACATTCGTATCGGGGATGATCATCGCCGACGGCTCAATCGAAGCGTGGCGGTTCGCGCATCGGCTCCCGTGCAGGGAGGTCGAGTTCGACGCCGCCGATGGGCCGGAATGCCTCATGGATCCTCTCTTGGGCCAACTCCTCGCACAGCGCCGCACCCAAGATGTGGTGTGCGTCCGCGTCCATCGAACGTCCGCGTTCCGCTGCTCGGACGCGCAGCCTCCGCTTGAGCCCGTCGTCAAGGTTCCGAATGGTGATGCTGGCCATGCGCGCATCTCCGATCGCGAAGACTCGGGATTGTAGCATGATTACATCGCAATCAAGAGTGCGCCAAGATTCTCGGTCGGGCGATGGCCCCGTCCGGCTCCGCCTGCCGTGCGCTAGCCCGAGCGTCGACGTGCGGTGTCGTTCGTGGCGGGCCTACCTCCAGACTCGCAAGCGACGATGCTGATCTCCACCCCGATGGGCGACGCGACAGCTGCTCCGCGATACGTTCCATGCAAGGGCGCCGCTAGATGGGGCGATGCCGACGCTGCGACGGCGACGTGCCGATCGGCAACGGCCAAGCCTTGCGTTGGATCGTATCCCCTCCATCCGCCCCCGGGAAGGTAGACCTCCGCCCAGGCGTGCATGTGGTGTGTATCGGGATCCGCGCCCGTCTCTCGGTATCCGCTGACGAAGCGCGAGGCGATCCCGGCGAGCCGGCAGCACTCCATGAAAAGGACGGCGAGATCACGGCAAGCCGCGTGTTTCCGCCGCAGGGTCTCTTCGGGGGCCAACGGGTCTCCGTGCCGGCGCATCGTCACAGTATGGCTGTCGAAGATCTTCTCGTTCAGGGCCGTCAAGAATGGCAGCGTCTGGCCGTCCGTTTGGTCCACGACGGATCCGACAAGATCGCGCAAGGGCTCCCTGGCGGCGGACGAGCATGCAAGGGACGGCGCTAACAGGTTGCAGAGGTCGTCCGGATAGGTCATGGGCAGATGCTTGGCGGCGCCGTCGAGAACGATGTAGTCGAACGGGTTCCCGCGCAGGGTCTCGACCTCGAACTCCGAGCGCACCCTGAGCGCGTCAGTCGCGCCCGAGAACGATGCGTGCGTCAGACTGTTCCCTTCGGCATCGGAAGTCTCGGAAAGCACGGCAGGTTCAGGCTCGATCTCGAGCCGGTAGCGCACTAGCCGTTGAGCACTATCCGAGCGCGGCCGCAGCCGAACGGCGTGCGGCTCCAGGAAGACCGGCTCGCTGTACCGAAACCGGGTCGTATGGTCAGCCCGGAAACGCATGCGCTGGTTCCCGGACTCCGTCAGACGGCCCAGGCTTCCGTGTTCCATCGGAGGAGAGCTTCGCGAACGCTCCTTGGAACCAGTCCCCCGGCAAGTTCCGAACAGCTTGGCGCAGGTTCTCTTGCCACCAGGTCGAGACCTCGAGCAGGTCCTCCTTCTCGTAGCGCTGCTCGATGATGCGGAATGTGTTCGGGACATAGAGCACCGCATCGATCGGAAAGTCCACGTCGGCGGCGCTGATGCGCGTCGAATCGAAGGCCAGGCAGCCTACCTTGAAGGCGTGCTGCATCGAATCGTGGTACGTCAGCGTGCGGTCCAGGATCGGCTTGCCGTAGCCGGTCGAGCCGATGACGTGGTACGGCGTTCCCCGGCCTGTATCGACCCAGTTGCCTTCCGGGTAGATCAAGTACAGCTTGTGCGTCGAGTCGCCCCGCATCTGCCCCCCGATCAGCGCCTTCGCGTCAAATGTCAAACCCGTTTCGAGGAGCGACTCCTTGTCTTCGTTCGAAACGCGGCGAACCTGCTTGGCGAACAGGTTGACGACCTCGTAGAGACGCGTGAACGGCTCGCTGCTTTCCGCCAGGGCTTCCTCGAAATAAGTCAGCGCCTTGTCGCGGATCGAGCGTAGGCCTGAGGTCATGATGAACATGGCGCCCGCGTCTCGCTCGTAGACGGTGACCTTCCTGGCCGTCAGGCATTCGTTGCCGGATGTAATGCGGGTGTCCGCGATGCCAACGAGTCCTTCTTGAACGTTGATTGCGAGGCAGAATGTCATTTCGTAGACGTCCCGCGGGGACGCTGTCCACCGACGAGTCGTGGGGCGAAGAAGGAGTCTTGCAGGGCGTCACCCACGTCGTTGAGCTTTATTTGCACGGTATTCAGGAACTCGTGCAGGCCGTCGACGAGCACCTCTCCTATGGCAGTATAGTCAAGCTCGGCAACCAAGCGGCCGAGCCGGCGCTCCGCCTCGTTGCGGAACGTTCCGGGGGGAGTTCCGGTGATCGCGTGCAGGGATTCGTCGGTGTGCCGCAGGCAGGTTCGCACGGAGCGGGGGAACTCGGCGTCGAGGATCAGGAACTCAGCGGTCTTGTCCAGGCGGACCATGCCGTGACGTTGCCTGTACATCTCGAACGCGCTCGCGGACTGCAAGACGGCGGTCCAGTGCAGGTCGTCGGTCGGGCTCCCGACGTCGGCTGGCGAAGGCAGCAGCATAAAGTACCGAATGTCGACGATGCGGGTGGTCTTGTCGGCGCGCTCCAGCAGGCGGCCGATGCGGCTGAAATGCCATGCTTCGGCGCGGGAAAGCGTCGCGTTCGTGGCGCCTTCCACGCCGTGGCTCGCACGGATCACTTGGCGTAGGAACTCGTAGCGCGAAGCGCGCATGTTCGCTGCCTGGTCCTCGACGTAGAGGTAGGCTTCGTTGATTTCCTCCCACATGGCCGACGAAAGGATCTCGCGGACCGAGCGGGCGTTTTCCCGCGCGGCCCGTAGGGACGAGAGGATGGAGTTGGGATTCTCGGGATCGAATGTGAGGAATCGGAAGACAGCGTCCGGATGCATGTCGCCGTAGCGTTCCTGGAACGCTGCGGCGTCGCCGGTGATCTCCACCAGCGGCCCCCACTGCCGCGGCGTCCCGGGCGGCAGGTCCAGCATCAGGTTCTCGTTCACGTCGACGAACCGGGCCGCGTTCTCGGCGCGTTCGAGATAGCGGCCCATCCAGTAGATCGAATCTGCGACACGGCTTAACATGGCTTCAACTTGCAGAGAGTGCGTCGGGAATCGTCGCTAGGAGGATGTCCATTGCGACGCCCCCGAGCCCGCGTCGGGCGGCGACAGCACCCAGGTGTCCTTGCTTCCACCGCCCTGCGAGGAGTTGACGACCAGGGAGCCGCGCCTCAGAGCCACGCGTGTGAGCCCGCCAGGCAGCACGTAGATCTCTTGCCCGTAGAGGATGAACGGACGCAGGTCCACGTGCCGGCCCTCGAAACGGCCCTCGATTAGCGTCGGGACCCGGGAAAGGGACAGCGTCGTCTGCGCGATGTAGTTGCGGCTATTCTCGCGGATCCGTCGGCGGAATTCGTCGTGCTCGGGCGCGCTGGCGTGGGGTCCGATCAGCAGCCCGTAGCCGCCGGATTCGTTGGCGGGCTTCACGACCAGTCTGTCGATGTTGGCCAGCACGTAGTCCCTCTGGCGGTCGTCCGAGCACACGTAGGTCGGGACATTCGGAAGGATGGCGTCTTCGTCCAGGTAGTACCGGACGATCCGAGGAACATAGGCGTAGACGACCTTGTCGTCGGCGACGCCCGTTCCCGGAGCGTTGACCAGCGTGACACGGTTCTTCCGGTACGCGTCCATGAGTCCGGGAACGCCCAGCATCGAGTCGCGGCGGAACGCCTGCGGATCCAGGAAGTCGTCGTCGATCCGCCGATAAATCACATCGACCCGCTCCAGCCCCGCAGTCGTGCGCATGAAGACCGTGTCGTCCTCGACCACAAGGTCCCGGCCCTCGACCAACTCGACGCCCATTTGCTGGGCCAGGAACGAATGCTCGAAATAGGCGGAATTGTGCCGTCCCGGGGTCAGGAGCGTCACCTGCGCTTGGTCCACTCCAGGCGGAGCGACATCTTCGAGCATTGCCAGAAGCCGGCCCGCGTAATCGTTGACCCGCCGGACTCCGAGTCCCCGGAATACGCCGGGAAAGGTCTGCTTCAAGACGGCCCGGTTCTGCAGGACGTAGGAAACCCCCGAAGGCACCCGTAGATTGTCTTCGAGTACATAGAGTTGTCCGTCCGCGTCCCGCACGATGTCGGTGCCGGTGATGTGGCACCACACGCCTTGAGGGGGATCGAGACCGACACAGGCCTGACGGAAGCCTTGGGCCGAGCGGATGATCTGTTCGGGAACGATCCGGTCCTTGAGGATCTTCTGGTCGTGATAGATGTCGTCCAGGAACAAGTTGAGCGCTCGGATCCGCTGCCGCAGGCCGCGCTCGATCCGATCCCATTCCTCCGCAGTGACGAGACGGGGCACGAGGTCGAAAGGGAGAATACGTTCCTGGCCGCGCCCGTCGCCATACACATTGAACGTGATACCCATGTGCATCAGATCCCGCTCGGCAGCTTTCTGTCGGCGTAGGAAGTCGCCTTCGGGGAGCGAGTCTATTCGGTCCACCAGCCTGCGAAACTCCGGGCGCGGCGAGCCGTCGGCGAGAAAAAGCTCGTCGTAGAAGCCGCCGGTCTGGTAGGAACCGAACTGCATCACACCGTTCCCGTCGTTGGGACGCCGCATCGCGCCGTCGAGCCACGCCATCCCCAACCGGCCCCGAAGGAAGTGCTTCGGCGCTGCGGGAGGCGCGTGACCACGACCGTATACCTCAGGCTAACCCAGGCCCGCGCCCGGTGTGGATCGATTTATTCTCTATGATCCATAGGCTCGCCAGGGGTCGTCCGCGCACGCGCGACGTCCGGGGTCGCGTTATCCGGGTTGCCGCAATCCGACCGCCGCGCTGGAGAACGGGCGATTCGGGCCGCCGCGCTTCCCATAGTCTTGAAGATATGGGTCAGCTACCTGCTCACAATGCGGCCCGCCTCGATGTGGACTACCCTCGCGAACTCGACCGCCTGAGTACGCTGTTCCGTTTGGTCTGGCCCATCCCGATCCTCGTCATTGCCAGCCTAGTCTCGACAGCGGGTTCGGTGGCTACCGTCGACGACGCCGGCCACGTCGTCGAGAGATCTGGAGGCATTGGCGTCGGGCTCGTGCTCGCCACCGCCCTGATGATCGTCTTCCGTCAGCGCTACCTGCGCTGGTGGTTCGCTTTCGCGCGTGAGCTGGTCCGGTTTACCGGAAGAGTGTTCGCCTATCTGGCGCTGCTCACTGACCGGTATCCGTCGACGGTCGATCAACAGGCAGTGCATTTGGAGATCGACTACCCAGATGCCGAGCGCGACCTCAACCGCTGGCTGCCGCTCCTCCAGTGGCTAATGGCGTTCCCGCATTACGTCGCGCTCTTCTTCTTGGGCCTGCTCGCCATCCTGGCAGTCGTCGCAGCCTAGTTCTCCATTCTGTTGAGCGGGCGCTATCCACGGGTGCTGTTCGACTTTGTTGTCGGAGTCTGGCGCTGGGCGCTACGGATGGGAGCCTACGGATTCCTGCTGGTGACCGACCGCTACCCACCGTTCAGTCTGCGTTGACGCCGCTGGCGGCGCGCCAGCGCCATGCGCCGAGCAATTCCTTCCAGGCGCTGGTCTGCCTTCGGGCCGTCGTTAACAACTCCTCGACATCCGCACTGGCCGCACTGTCCTGGATCTCCTGCGGCGTTCGGACCTGCACGAGCCGTCCCTGCGCAAGAACCGCGATGCGATCGGCAAGCAGCGGAGCTTCGGCAACGTCGCCCGTGAGCACGAGCGCGGTGAACCTCAACGTGCCGCGCAGCGCCCGGAAATCCGCCTGCAAGGCCTCGCGGGCGAGAAGATCAAGCGGCCCTAACGGCTCGTCCGTCAGGAGCAGCTGGGTCTCTTCAACCAGGGCGCGGGCCACGCCGAGGCGTTGCTGTTCGCCGCCGGAAAGGCTCGCGGGCAACCGGTTTCGATACGCGGCAGGACCCAGTCGGACGAGGTCCAGCACTGCGTCCACTCGCGGGGCAATGCCGTCCGGTGGCAGTTGAGTAGACGGGGTACGGTTCCGATATTCTCGGCCACCGTCCAGTGGGGGAATAGGGCCGCGCCCTGGGCAACGTAACCGATCGTGAGCGGCAGCTGCACCGGGTCCATGATCGCGCTGTCGCGGCCCCCGAGTTCGAACCTCCCACGCGGCGGCGCGATCAGCCGATTGGTGCTCCGCAGCAATGTTGCCGTCCCGCACCCCGAGGGTCCAAATAGCGCCAGGATCTCAACCGACTCGGCGGCGAGCCGAATTTTCCGCAGCACCGGCATAGGCGGATCGCCCGAGCTGGCGGTGACTTGATCGATCCGGAGGCTGCTCATCGCGGAGGCTGCAATGCGCTCGTGCCCATCCCTGGGATGCGTTCAGGCGAAGTACACCAGCATGAACACGGTCATCAAGGCGAGCAGCCAAGCCCACGGGCGCTCGCTGCGCCAGAACGGGCGCGCCCGCTCCGGCGCCGCCGCCCGGTGCCCCCGCCAAGTATAGGGCTCCACGTCCGCTCCGGGCGGGTCGCCTCGCAGGCTGAGGGCGACCAGCGCAACCAGCGCGAACAGAGCAGTCAGCGCGGTGCGGTGCAGGAAGTTGAGCTGCGGACCCAGGAACTCGGTCAGCGTTCGGGCCAGCGGGGAGGATCCGCTCGCCCATGCTCCGTAGGCCCACTGGATCGCTAACGAAAAGAACGGTGAGACCAGCAAGGCCCAGAACGAAGCGGACGCGGTGGCCCGGCGCCAGAGGACTCCTCCCAAGAAGGCCACCGCGATCCCAGGCACGACATGCCCGATCTGCGCTGGCACTTTCAAGAAGAAATTGTCGGAAGCCTCCTCGGTGTAGATGCCGGCGGCGATCGACGCCGCCACGGCGACGAACGCCAGGATCGCGATTCGACCCACCAGGATCAACCGGCGTTCCGAGGCGCCGGGATCGATGTAGCGCTTGTAGAAATCGAACGTGAACAGCGTCGCTCCTGAATTCATCATCGAGTCGATGCTGGAGAGGATGGCTCCGATCAGGCCAGCCGTGATGAGGCCCACCAAGCCGTACCCTGCGGGCACGATCATTTGGACCAATAGCGGGAAGGCGTCGTCAGGCAGAGGAAGAGCGGCGATCTCGCCGCTGGCCAGCCGCGACTCGAACAGAAAGCCTGCGGCGACTCCGGTCGCAATCGAGACGAAGGGGATCAGCAGCTTGAGAAAGCCCGCGGCGAGGACCCCCATGCGGGCATCGAAGTCGCTACGTGCGGCGAGGGCGCGCTGCGCGATGAACTGGTTGGTCGACCAGTAGAAGATATGGATGATCAGCAACCCCGTGAACACCCCGGTCCAGGGTAGCTGGGGATGGTCCGGAGGCAGGTAGAGGTGGAACTTCTGCTCGGCCTCCGGCCTAGCTGCATCCTTGGCGAGCAATCCGTCCAGTCCTCCGATCTCCGGCTGCCCGAAGACCAGCACCGCCACGAAGATGCCTGCCATCAGCAACAGCGCAGACTGCATGACGTCAGTCCAAATGACCGCCTTCAGCCCGCCCACAATCGTGTACGTGGCCGTGACTAGCGCGAAGATCAGGATGCCGGCGCCATAGTCGATCGCGAGCGGTGTGCTGCTGAGCAGGTAGCTCAGGGCGCGGGCGCCGATGTAGAATCCGAGCGCCATGCGCACGATCACGATGATGAGGATGTTGAACGCGGAATAGAGAACGCTGCTGCGCTCGTCGTAGCGCCTGGCCAGGTACTCCGAGAGCGTGTACAGGCCCATGCCGCGGTACAGCGGCAGGAACAGGAAAACCAAAGCGAGCAGCCCTGCGATCGCGCCGTACTCGAAGTGGGCCTGCGCGAAACCGATCGAGTACCCGATGCCCAGCATTCCGACCAAGTGATCGGCGCTGACGTTGGTTCCGAAGATCGAACCGGCGACACCCCACCAGGGCACTGTCTTGCCCGCCAGGTAGAAGTCCTTTGTGTCGTCTTCCTTGCGGCCCGCCCAGAGGCCGATCGCCAGCACGCCGAGAATGCTGCCGAGGAAGATCAGGATGTCAAAGGCTGTCAGCGGGATCGGCAACGGTCAAAGAGTAGCGTATCCATCCGCACCCGGACCTACCAGATGCCGAGCAGCTTCCACCACAGGCTGCCGACCGTGCACCACACCAACAGATTCCATAGCGCGACGAGAAACCCGGCCCGCCACCACTGTCCAAAGCTGGCGTAGCCCTGGTAATAGAAGATCGGAGACGGCACCGTGCCGTAGTGGGTCAGACCGGCCGAGAGGTTGGCCAGACACGCGAAGAGGAACACTGTCAATCCCAGCGGGGCGCCGTTCTCTAACAGAAGGAGAAGGAACACCGGGTACATGGTCAAGAAGTGCATCGTGATGCTGGCCAGGCCGTAGTGGGCGAAGAAGTAGAGCGGGACTGCAACGGCCAGCATCGGAAGCCAGGCGATGTCGCCGAGGGCGCCCCCGATGGCGTCCGTGAAGGCGCTTGGAACGCCCGATTCGCTGAGCGCCCGTCCCAGCGTGATGACGCCGCCGTACCAAATCATGATGTCCCAGACCGTATGTTGCTGGACGGCGTCCTGCCAGCGAAGGATGCCGCAAAGGAGCAGTGCGCCGGCGCCTGTTACGGAGGCCAGCGCAACTGGGACCGAGTGCAGGCTGGAGGTGACCCAGAGGCCGCATACGAGACCGACCAGTCCGATCGTCGTCCACTCGCGCCTCCCCATCTTGCCGAGCTTGCGTAGTTCGTCCGCAGCGAACTCCTTGGCGTGCGGCGTATGGCGGATCTCCGGTGGCAGGAGCTTCGACACGATCCAGACAATTCCGGCGATGCTGACCAGGCCCGGGACGACGCCGGCGGCCGCCCAGCGGCCCCAGGTCAACTCGTAGCCGGCCAGGCTGCTCGCAACGTCGACGGCAACGAAGTTGCCAGCCTGGCCGGTCAGGAACATCGCGGTCGCCGCGATCTCGCCCTGGTAGACCGCGACCATCAGGAACGTGCCCAGTAGCTTGGCGCTCGCGCCAGGGTATGAACCGTACAGCTCCGCCATGCTCCGGGTGATCGGCAGAATCACGCCACCCGCGCGTGACGTGTTGGACGGAATCATCGTGGCGAGCGTAACGTCGCTCAGGATCAGTGCGTAAGCGACCCCTTTCGAACTCGCGCCGAAGCAGCGCACGAACAGCAGGGCCACTCGCTTCGCGAGCGAGGTCTCAATGAGCACATGTGCGATGAGAAGCGCTCCGACGACCAGCCAGACGGATGGCGTGGCGAATCCCGAAAGCGCCCGCTCGAGACTGAGCGCACCCGTCCAGACCGCAGCGGTCAGCGCCAGGAAAAGAACCGCGCCGCCGGGAAGCGGGCGCAGGACCAATCCCGCAATGGCGGCGGCGAAGATCCCCAGAAGCTTCCAGCCCTCCTCGGCGACGCTCTCCGGTCTGGGAACGAGCCAGTAGACCGCCACGCCGAACAGAACGACGGCGGAGAGCCGTCGGATGTCGGGCGCCCGGAGCAGCTGCGGGTTCTCCGCCATGAGCGCGTATTGTACTGGAGAATCGTGGCCTAGCCCGATCCTGCCGCAGCTGGCCGCAAGCGCGCTTGGCGGCCGATGGACCAGGTTGTGAACGTCGTGGCGGATGCGAACTGGCCAAGGATTCCCAGTGGGACCGCGCACCTGTCCGACTGTTGAGAGCCCTGATTCACGAGGATGCCGTCTGCGGAAACCGGGATGACCGAGTTCCAGTGACTCGCCAGGGCGATGCAGTCCGTTCCGAGAAGCACGGCTTCATCCACGGGCAACCAGGAGCAAGGTCTCAGGCGACACACTTGCTCTCTCTGGATCAACTCTTGACTCCCACGATCCCGAGCATAGGCGGCGCGAAAAAGAACGCATCCGATCTAGAGGAAGCCTCCACCCAGAACTGAGAAAAGTCGCTGAGTTCCGACGAGCTTAACAGTCCCCGCTGGACGAGCTTCGGCAGGTAGATTCTATGGAACCCGGCGAACCAATTCCAGATCCCGGTTCCTGGTCTCCCAACGGCGCAGATGGGTGCCACGCTTTCCACCTGCAAGCCCGCCGACTCCATGAGTCCCGGTAGCCTTCGACCGACTTCCAGACCGCCCCCTGGGTTCCGGAAGCTCTCGAAGATGGCTCGGGAGATTCTACTAAACAGGGCGCTCTCTGGCTCCACTGCCATCGAGGAGTAGTTGAAGTATTCCATGACGGCTAGTCGTCCGCCCGATCTCAAGATTCGAGCGATCTCTCGGACTCCGGAGGCTGGGTCCTCCAGGAAACACAGCACCCACCGGGCGAAGGCGCCATCGATGTTGTCCACTCCATCGAGGCTCTTGACGTCTTGCAGTATCGCGGTGACATTTGAAATCCCGCGGCTTGCAAGCTCCCTGTTCAGGGTCGCGATCATCCTCGAAGACGGGTCGACTCCGATGACCCATCCCTCCGCGCCGACAATCTCTCGGAGGTCCAACGTCGTGAGTCCGGGTCCGCAGCCCACATCCAACAGCGTCTGGCCCCGCGAGAATCCAGCGCGACTCAGCAGTTGCTTGGTTTCGCAACTCCAAACATCATGCTGGAACTGCAGGCGCTTCAGCTCCTCGTTGTCTTCGCCGAGGATGTACTTCGTAGCGTCTTGCAAGGATCAATGTACAGCAGCGGGTGCGGAGAAGGATCCGGCGGCTTCCGGATACGGCCGGAAACGGCGTGCCTGGCCCATCATGACCGAGAGCTGGCCTCGAGAAAATCTTCACCTCCGAATTATGGCGGCTCTCGCTGGCCAATGATTACGCGTCGTAGACCAGGATGTCCGCATGCGGGCGACGCAGTGTCGATCTCGCGGACCGGAACTTCACGTACCGGCTTTTTGCGGCCGTCAGGCAATGGTGAGAGTGTCGGCGTTCCAGCCGACCTTGCGGCCCTCGCGGATCGAGATGTTGGCTAGTTGTACGATAAGTGCCGCCTGGAAGCCCTTCTCCATCGTCGCGCGAGGAGTCTCGCGCGTACGGACGCAGTGCAGGAAGTTCCTGACGTGGTCGATCGTCGCCTGCGCGAAACCGCCCGGCTGCTCCTTGGCGAACGACGCCTTCTCGGGCGCATCGTGGTCGTAGATGCGCAGGAACTCGCGCCCGATGTCCATCCGCGCCAGGGAACCGTCGTAGGCGTTGAGCTGGTCGGCGCGCGCGGCGTAGCGCATCGCGTTGTAGTTGATCGTGAAGACCGCCAGGAAATCCCCCGGATACTCGGCGGCAACGACCACCGATTCCGGCAGGTCCATGCCCTCGACATGTGGCCGCAGGGCCGTGGCGTTGACCGAGACCGGATAGCCCGCATCCATGATCAGGTGAATCGAATCGAAGATGTGGCAGCCCTGGTCCTGGGCGATGCCTCCGGAGTAGGCGGCTAGGCTCCTCCAGTTGAAGAACACCAGCGGGTTCTTCGGTACGCTGGACGCCGGGCCGAGCCAGCCTTGCCAGTCGATCGGCCCTTCAAAGGACGCCCGCCGCGGCTCGGCGCGTGAGTTCAACCAAAAGGTGCGGACCATACGCACCAACCCCAGGCGGCCTGCGCGGCGCATGTCGCGCGCCTCGAAGTAGAGGTTGTAACTGCGCCGCTGCATCCCAACCTGCACAATTCGCTCGGAGTTGCGTTGCGCTTCGACGAGTTCCTTGCCTTCCTCGGGGGTGTGACAGAGAGGTTTTTCGACGTATACGTCCTTGCCGGCATCCATCGCGTCCAACGTCATGCGGTGGTGCCAGTGCTCGGGCGTCGCAATCAAGACGGCATCGATCTGCTTGTCTTCCAGTACCTGTCGGTAGTCGCGGTAGGCCTTCGTTCCGGGGCCCGCCGCCGAGAGTCCCTGCTCAAGGTGGGGCTCGTAGAGGTCGCATACCGCATGGACCTGGAGAGCGGGGTCGCGTTTGAACTCGGACATCACGCGGCGTCCGCGCCCACCGGCGCCAATGAGGGCCAGCCGCACGACCTCGTTCGGCGATTGGGCCAGCGCGGCGCCCGCGGAGGACAGGAAAAAGATGCGACGGTTCATGACACCGAATATTCTTGCACAGGTCCCTCTGGACGGAGGAGCGGCCCGCTCCGGCAGGCCGCAGGGCCGGTTCCGCCACAAGGGCCGATCGCAGTCCGCCGGAATCCCCCGCGGAGGCCGGTAGGTCTACACTGTTGGCGAGACGCGCCGGGCACCGTGCGGTCGGCCGGGTGCGTTCTGGTAGAAGTCATTGACGCCGACCTCGCGCGCCGTATGCTGACTAGGCTGACCATCCGCAACTTCAAGCGCTTCGATCGCGTCGAGGTGGAGCTCGGCAATCCCGTCGTCTTCCTCGGCCCCAACAATTCCGGGAAGTCCACGGCGATGCAGGCACTCGCGCTTTGGGAAGTCGGGCTGAAGCGCTGGAACGAGAAGTGGTTGGGAACGCACGAGGCTGAACGGCGGCCGGGAGTGACCTTGAACCGCCAAGATGTCTTCGCGATCCCGGTTCCGAAGGCGAATCTGCTCTGGCGGAATCTCCACGTCCGAGACGTGCGGCGTACCGACGGACGCCAGAGCACCGACAATGTCCGGATCGAGATCGTCGTGGCTGGAACCGGCAATGGCCAGGCCTGGGAATGCGGATTGGAGTTCGACTACGCGAACGAGGAGTCGTTCTACTGCCGTCCGCTTCGCACGGGAGTTGACAAGACCGCCCCTCGGATGCCGGTTCCCGAGGAAGCTGGCAGGGTCCGCGTCGCCTTCCTGCCGCCCATCGCGGGGCTGGCGGCCACGGAAACGCGATTGCCTCCCGGTGCTCTGGCCGTTCGGATTGGGGAGGGTAGAACGGCCGAGGTGCTGCGCAACCTCTGCTACAGCGTGCACGAGGAAAGCCCGGACAAATGGGCATGGGTCGCCGATCGGATCCAGCGCCTATTCGGAGTTGCTCTCGATCCTCCGCGGTACCGACCGGAGCGCGGCGAGCTCACGATGGCGTACCGGGAATGCGGCGTCACCCTCGACCTCTCTGTGGCTGGACGGGGGCTGCAGCAGACCCTCCTGCTGCTGTCGTTCATGGCGGTGCATCCCGGCTCGGTCTTGCTACTCGACGAACCCGATGCGCACCTGGAACTGCTGCGCCAGCGCCAGACCTACCGGATGATCCGCGAATTGGCGCGGGAGAGCGGTTGCCAGATTATTGCGGCAACCCATTCCGAAGTGTTGCTGAACGAGGCCGCGGATCAGGACTTGGCGTTGGCCTTCGTAGGCAGCCCCCATCGAATCGGTCGAGACAAGCGCCGACAAGTGTTAGAGGCCCTGCGAGAGACGGGTTTCGAGCATTACGTGCAAGCCGAGCAGACGGGTTGGGTCCTTTACCTCAACAGCCCGACGGATCTCACCGTCTTGCAGGCCTTTGCGCGCCGCCTTGAACATGACGAGGCGATCCACGTGCTGCAGCGTCCGTTCGTGCACTATTTCGCCAACCGTTCCGCCGCCGTGGAACGCCACTTTCAGAGTCTGCTGGGAGTTCTTCCCGCTCTGCGGGGCGTGGCGCTCTTCGATAACCAGAACAGCCTGGACGCAAACGGCCCCGGCGCGGACTCAGTGGCATGCCTGCAATGGAGGCGTCGGGGGATCGAGAACTACTGCTGCACCCGGTCCACGTTGGAAGCGTACGCCCGTCGGGAGGCGGCGTCGGAAGCGGCAGGCCCGCTGTTTGCGCCGGACCAAGTTGACAGGCGCCTCGCGGCGATGCAGGCCGCGATCGAAGCGACGCAGGACGTGATGGAGGAGCGCGGGCAGGGTGCGCCGTGGGCGCGGGACGCAGATGTCAGAAGCGAGTTTCTGCCGCCTCTTTTCCGGGCATATCGCGAGAATCTGGGCATCGACAGCTCCGACCCCATCCTGGCGGTCGGCGACTTGGTGGTAGCGATCCCGGAAGACGAGATCGATCCCGAGATCCGCGAAAACCTAGATGCCATCGTCGAGGTCGCCAAGGGCGCAATCCGAGGGACGCCGGTCTGAGCCGGGTGCGGGCGGCGGCGACCCGCTCTGGGGACGAATTCTCGCCGGACCGCCAGGTCAGTAGGCAGGGAGCGCGCCGTACACGAAGATCCGTTGCGCGGCCAATTGGCGCGGCGGATTGTCGGTTCGCGCCAGCCGGGGCTGGTGTCCCAGACGATTTGGCTCGACCGGTTCGAGCCTTCCTGAGCACAGCACGGCTGCTCGCGCAGTAGCGACCGGTAGCCGCAGGGCCGGAGCCTGCGGTTGCCGATCCGCCTGAGGGTCGAAGCGTGGGCCTCGCCGCTTGCAGCGGGTCTGCGGTAGTCGACCGAGCCTATTGCAGTGCGGCGTGCAAGGCGTCAGATGTCGTTAGCCACGGCCCCTTGATGACTGACGGACTGCGCTGCGGCCTTGCACTGGCAGCGGGTGGCTGCCCTCCCCAATGCGGCAACGCTTCGAGCGGTTCGCGAGCGCTTCGATCAACCGCATAGGCGACGAGCTTCGTGTCGAGAGAGATGCGCTCCCTAACGCTCGTGTAATCGGTCCCGATCCACCTTCAGGCCACCTAGGTCGGCGCCTTCATCCAATGCCCTCATGATCCGCCGATAGGCGGCGGCCCACTTGGAGCCGTCCGTGTTTTCGGCGTTGTGGGGAGATAGCTTGGCGACAGGACGGCCAAGGCGGGCAATGAGGATTTCGTGTGCTCGCTCGACCTCGCTGATCCGCTTGTAACACTGCTGGTTGGAATGCAAGGGAAAGGATGCGCATCAGAGTGTTCCAGTATCCTCCTCCATACTGTGGTCCCTGCCGTTCGCGGCGGCGTGCGCCTTTGGACCCAGGCGCCGCGCCCGTGCGCTCACGTCGATTGCGGAAACCGGACGATCCAGACGCTTCCATCCCGGTGCAACCATGCTTGCAGCTTGAAGCTGGCCCGACAGAATCCATCTGACCCTGGATTTCGCCCATGCAGCCACCTCCGAGGCTCGGCGTACGGCACCTTCCGTCCGCGCGTACCATCCACTCCACCCAGCCGGAAAGCATCCATACGACAATGAGGACATGTCGGCAGAGAGCCAGCCACGCGATACGTTCGCAAGCCGCAAGGCGACGCTGATTGCGACGGCGCTGGCCATCGCCAGCGTGGCGATCCCTTTCTGGTTCTGGATGGACACTTGGTTCGGCAAGCCTCTGAGTGACGAGCAGATCACTGAATACCTAGTCGATGCCGAGCGTCCCCGCCGAACTCAGCATGCCATGGCGCAGATTTCCCAACGCATCGGGGAGGGCGATGAGTCCGTCAAACGCTGGTACCCAACGCTGCTCGAACTGACGCGGCATGAGCTGCCGGAACTGCGTATCACTGTCGCTTGGCTCATGGGTGACGACCCTTCGAGCAAGGAATTCCACGTGGCGCTGCAGGTGCTGGTCAAGGATCCGAATCCCTTGGTCCGGCGCAATGCCGCTTTGGCTCTGGCGAAGTTCGGCGACCCGGGCGGCCGAGAGGAAATGCGCGCCATGCTGCGGCCTTACAGGCTCGAAAGCCCGCACGCCGGGACCGTCACGAACCGACTGCAACCGGGCGACAGCTTCGACACGAGCGCGCTCCTCGTGAGGATCGAGCCGCATGAGGGGGGAGAAGCCCGGGAAGTTCGAGCCCCGGTGCCCGGAATCGTCGATCGGCAACTCCACGCCGATGGCGCCAGCGTCGTCCGCGGCGAGGAGGTGACGGTCGTGCGTCCCGAATCGACGCACGTCATGCAAGCGCTCTTGGGGCTGTACCTCGTCGGTACGCCTAAGGACATCGAGTTGATCCGGCCCTACCAACGGCCGCGCGAGGGACTGAGCAAAGAGGTCATGCAACAGGCGGCGCTCACGCTGCAGAGCATCCGCGATCGAGCGGCGGATCAACCGGCTGGCGCGGCCGCTCGCGACTCGACCTGATCCAGGGTCAAGATCTCGTAGCAGTCCGGATCGTGCATGATGCGGTCCACCAGCGCAACGTGCATCGCGTGTCCGGCCCGCCTCGCTACGAGCCTACCGATCACAGGGCGGCCCAGTAGCGCCACGTCGCCGATCAGGTCCAGCAGTTTGTGCCTGCAGGGCTCGTCGGGGAAGCGCAGGCCGCCTTCATTCAACACTCCGTCACGCCCGAAGCACACGGCATTGGCGAGCGAGGCGCCCCGGATCAGGCCCATGTCGCGCATGGCGTCGAGGTCGTCTTCAAACCCGAACGTGCGCGCAGGCGCGATCCCGTTGAGGTAGGACTCGGGCGTGACCCGCATCTGCAAGCTCTGTTCGCCGACGAGCGGGTGGGCGTAACGGGTCTCGCACAGGACTTCGAACGCCTCGCCGGGCTCGATCGAAATCCGCTTACGGTCTTCGGCGACTTCGACGCGCTTGCGCATGCGCATGTAGCGCCTGCGCCGACGCTGCCGGCGCAGGCCGGCTTGGCGAAGCAGGTTCACGAAGGGCTGCCCGCTACCGTCCAAGATAGGGACCTCGAGATTGTCGATCTCGATGCGGAGGTTGTCGATCCCGAGCGAGTAGAGCACGCTAAGCAGGTGCTCTGTCGTTGACAGCAGCACCCCCCGCCGCATCAGGCTTGTGGCGTAGCTGACCTTGGCGACGTGCCGCCAACTGGCCGGGATCTCGAAACCTTCTAGGTCCGTACGCACGAACACGACTCCGGAGCCTGCCTTAGCCGGTGTCAGGCGGAGCGTGACCGGGACACCGCTGTGCAGGCCGACTCCACTTGCGGACACCGGCCTCTCGATCGTGTGCTCGTAGAAGGAGGTGGCGTGCTCGGTGGGGAATGACATGCGCCGAACCGCTACGTCTTTCTATATAGCAATTCGGTTGGCGAATTCCAAGTTATTGATAGGGAAGGAGCTAGAAACCTAGAAGTGTATCATTTTTGCAACAATCTGGGACTAAATCACGCTATACAGGCGGCCGCGATTCAGCAATTGGAGCGGATCGAAATCGGCCTTGATGCGCTGCATGACATCGAGTTCGTTGCCCGAGGCGTCCCAGGCCGTGAGGCTGCGCTTGACGGCATCGGATCCGGCTTCCAAGGTGCTGCGGTATCCACCGGCGCGCAGCGTCTCGAGAGCCCGTCGCGTGGTTTCCGAGTCTGCGGCCAGCAAATACCCCACGGCGTTGCCGGCGCGGAGCGCCGCGCCGCAGTCAAGCGAAGCGGCGAGCTCCAGCAGTCTTCCCATCCGCGACGGGGTCGACGAGACCCGGATCACGGACCCGCCTGGATGGGCCTGAAGCCACCGGGGTGCGCCCTCCCGCACCCCCTCCCAAGCGCTCGCCTCGAGCGGTTCGACATCGACGCCGACCCGTGTGGCTAGAGCCCGGAACGCGCCTCCGTAGCGTCGCGTCGTCCCGTCGCTGCCGGACGCCTCGACCAGCAGGAGGTGCGGCCCCTCCAGGCCCGCCGCGCCGGCGGCCCTCGGGTTCAGCCAATCAATGGCCGTCGGTTGTAGCACGCCCCCCAGGATCTCGCGGCGGATCTCGAGCAGCGCCTCGATGGACGCCGCCCGGAACGCGAACGTCGCGGACGCTTCGGGCTTCGGGAATACCTTGAAGTTGGCGGACGCGATGACGGCCAGAGTTCCGAAAGAGCCGATCATGAGTTTGCCCATGTCGAGGCCGGTGACGTTTTTGACCACCATGCCTCCGGAACTGACCAGCTTGCCGTCCAACGTCGCAAAGCGCATGCCGATCGTCACATCGCGTGCGGTGCCGTAGCGCCTCCTGCGCGGGCCGCTGGAGTTCGAAGCCAGGATGCCTCCCACGGTCGCTTCTGTCGCGCATTGGGGATCGAGCGGCAGGCACTGGTTGTTGTCCGCCAGGGTCCGGCTGAGATCCGCGTAGCGCATGCCGGCTTCCACGCTGACCGTCAGGTCGGCCGGCTCGTAGGCGAGCAACCGGTTGAGGCGGCTGGTTGCGAGACGGACCTGCGCTTCGGCGACTGAGCCTCCCAGGAAGCGCTTCGAGAACGATCCGCCGGATTCGACGCTAGACTGCTCGTCGCCGCAACGCCGCAGCGTCTCACGCAACTCCTCGACCGTAGCCGGTGCGATCAGTTGGGGCATCGGTGCGGGAGGATGCTCTTCGATTGGGCCCGACGGGGACGCCTCGCCGCCGATCCGACAGAACGCGCCGGAAGCCGCAGAGGGGCCGCTGGATTCGCTGCAAGCCAGCTAGTTCGCCACCCGCTCGAAGATTGCGAAGTCCCCGGGATTCCAAGCTTGGGCGATCACATACAGCTTGCCGTTGGATCTGTGCAGCACGGCGTTGTGCACGTGCTGGAATTTCTCGAGCCCTAGTTCGGCCTTCGGCAGGATGGTCGAGACAAGCTCGTCGTTTTCGAGGATGTAGATCGGCGCGCCCTGCGGGCGGTCCGGGCCATGCAGGGCTCCGACGACGCCTAAATCGTCGAGGTAGTCGACGTCGCACGGAAAGGAGCCGAGCGGGAGCTTGAGCGTGGAAAGGTATTGCCCGTGGCGCGTGAAGCGGTCGATCTCGGCGTTTGGCCTGTCCGCGATGTCGATGCGGCGCGTTCCCATGGGCACCGTGATGCCGTGCCCCGTGCCGAACTCGCCCGCGCCCGCTCCCTTACCACCGAAAGCGAGGTCGTACCACGAAACCTTGAATGGGTTCGTGGCCTCGATCTTGGCCGTGACCACGAAGTCAAGGCTCGAGTACCCGGTGGCGACGTATAGAAGGCTGCCGAGTTGATCGACATCGGTCGGCACGAAGTTGCCGCGGCCGAAGAAATACTGGGTTGCCGTGGGGTGTCCCAGATCCTTGGTTCCGTCGGGGGCCGTCAGCGTGTGCTCGAGCGTGCCGTCGAGGCCGGTGGTGTAGACCGTTGACGTTCCGTTGCCCGGAAACGACAGGTGCGCCTTGCCTGCTGAGTCATACCAAATCGTGGCGTTGTGCATGTTGTGCGGCTTCATGGCGGGATCGGTCGCGAGCATACGGGTTTCGCTCATGTCCGCACTGACCTGGATGATGCCCGCCCCCGGCAGGGCGAAGTAAGTCTCGCCTCGATTCTCGCGTCGGTCCACGGCGAAGCCTCCGTGGGCCTTTTCGAGCACCTGCTGAGCTTCCTCGGGCAGATGGCTGCCCCGATAGGCAACCTTGAACTTGTACTTGCCCTGGCCGCTGGTGGCATGGCTGTCCGCCGCACCCGGAGTGGGCGAGACGCCCGCGTTCCAGGTGAGAGCGAGCAGGGTGGCGAATAGCGCTGTAAGGATTGTGCGTTGCATGCTGGTAGCCTCGCCAATACTGTACACGACCGGTGGCAGTAGTACCAAATGCGGCTGCCTTGCCGGCTTGGATCCCGCGGGTGCAATCCGCCGGGAGCCCCAAAAACCGCTCCGGTCTGCACACATAGCGCCAACAGATTTCCTAGCTTTGTCGCAGATC
The DNA here is from genome assembly GCA_965218615.1 of Bryobacterales bacterium. Taxonomy (GTDB): domain Bacteria; phylum Acidobacteriota; class Terriglobia; order Bryobacterales; family UBA6623; genus VXMF01. The sequence goes on along the minus strand of CBDCLH010000008.1, from coordinate 718,270 downwards.
CGAGGCGTCGCCGAAAGACGTCGTTCGGGACGCCGAGTGCGGTGATACCATCACATTAGGCATCCTACCGCGGAGCCTCCGGCCAGTACGGCTTCCTGCCGCTGCACGCCGGGGCTTCTGGGAGACGCGCATCATGTCCGCCCCACAGCTCACACCCGTCGACACCAGCACCTCATGGGCGCACCTGCCGCCGGACATCCGCCAGGAAATCGACATCTACGAGACCGAGCTGCGTCGTGTGCAGTCCGGCTTGGTGGACGAAAAGCTGTTCACGGAATTTCGGCTCCGCCGCGGAGTCTATGGACAGCGCCAGGATCGCGTGCAGATGCAGCGCATCAAGATCCCGATGGGCAGGCTGCGGGCCGACCAGTTGACCGCCTTGGCGGACATTGCCGAAGAGTACGCCGTCGGTGTGCTCCACATCACCACGCGGCAGGATTTCCAATGCCACTTCGTCGACATTGATGACACTCCCAACCTGATGCGGAGGTTGGCGCAGGTCGGCATCACGACCAGGGAAGCCTGCGGCAACGTGATCCGCAACGTCACCTGTTGCCCGCACGCAGGCGTCTGTACGGACGAGGCATTCGACGTGACGCCGCACGCGCACGCGATGGCGTATTTCATGCTGCGCCACTCCGACGCGCAGAACTTCGGGCGTAAATTCAAGATCTCGTTCTCTGGTTGCGAGGACCACGCCTGCGGACTGGGACGCATGCACGATATCGGCGCCGTTGCACGGATCCGGGACGGGGTCGAGGGATTCCAGGTCCTGGTCGGCGGCGGTTTGGGCTCTCTGCCACACCAAGCGAAGCTCTACACAGAGTTTCTACCCGCTGGGGAGATGCTGCCGTTGGCGCAGGCCATCGCCAGGGTGTTTGCAAGGTTCGGGGAAAAGAAGAACCGGGCCAAGGCGCGGATGAAGTTCCTGATCGGCAAGTTGGGTATCGAGGAGTTCCGGCGGCTCGTGGAAGAGGAGCGCTCCAGATTGCCGGCGGACCCGCGCTGGGAGAGCGAATTGACGGATGCTCTCGCGACCCTGCGGGACGAGGCGCTCAGGCCTCCGTCCGAGTTGGCGCTCCCGAACGATGCGGAAGCCGGGCTGAGGCAGTGGCTCGACCAAAACGTGCATCCGCAACGCCAAGAGGGGTACTCGACGGTGGAAATCTTCCTGCCCCTGGGAGACGCAACCTCCGAGCAGGCCCGCCGGCTCGCGGATGTTTCGCGCCGTTTCGTGAAGAACACATTGCGCACGACCGTGGACCAGAACTTTTTGATCCGCTGGGTTTCGAACGCGGACCTGCCTGTCTTGTACGGCGAGCTCAAGGCCATCGGCTTGGCAGAGACCGGGGCCGGCCGGTTGAAGGATGTCGTGGCCTGCCCGGGAACCGACTCCTGCAAGCTCGGGATCACGTCCTCGCGCGGTTTGGCGGCGCATCTGCACCACCAGTTCGCCAATGGCATGAGCGGGATTGCGGAACGCTCCGATCTCAAGATCAAGATCAGCGGCTGCTTCAACTCCTGCGGGCAGCACCACATCGCCGACATCGGGTTTTTCGGTTCCGTCCAGCGCAAGAAGAACGACACCGCGCCGGTCTTTCAGGTCACGCTGGGGGGCTCGACGCGCAACAACGCCGAGTCGTATGGCCTGGCGATCGGCAAGATCCCGTCGCAGAACGTGGACAAAGCCATCGTCAAGGTCAGCGAGTTCTACAGCCGCGAGAAGCAGGGCGACGAGACACTGAGCGACGTCGTGGCCCGGCTCGGCAAGACCCGCCTGAAGGAGGAATTGTCGGAGTTCATGGTGCTGCCCACGTACGGGGATGCGCCCGGCTTCTACAAGGACATCCGCCAGCCCTGGCAGTACCAGCGCTCGATCGGCGTCGGGGAGTGCGCCGGCGAAGTGGTCGACCAGGCGGAGTTCCTGCTCGAAGACGCCGACCGCATCCACTTCGAGTCGACCCTGGACCTGGAACGCAGCCGCTTCGGCGAGGCCTCGACGAAGGCCTTCGAGGCCTGCAAGAAGGCTGCCGACGCGCTGCTCTTCACCAAGGGGCTTTGGCTGTCGGACAAGTACAATACGGTCGACGAGTTCCGGAAGCACTTCTACGACACGGGCGTTTTCTACCGGCCCTTCGCCGAGAACTTCCTGCGCACCGCCTCCGAGCCGTCCGGCAGCGACCCGGAGCGGGCGAGGCTGGGCGTCGAGGAAGCGACTCTGTTCATCGAGGCAGCCCATGGCGTCTATTCGCAGGCCACGGATTTTTAGGATCGGGCCCGCCGCATGGACAAGGGTTTGCAGCGAATCGACGTCAAGCTGCTGCTTGACGCCCCGCCCGAGCCGAACCTCGATGCCTTTCTGGTCATCTTCGATCGTTGGCGGCGGCGCAGCGACCATCCTTGCGACTGGGTCGACTTGGCCGACTACGCCCATATGCCGACGGGGCCCGGGATTCTGATTGCCGGCAAGCGCGATTCCTTCGCCATCAATTTGAACCCACCCGGCCCGGGTCTTTTGACCAGCACGCGGCGGGGGCTCGAGGGGACCCTGGAGGTTCGGTTCCGGGAAGCGCTCCGCCGGGCAGCCGAACTGAACACGGCGGTACTCGCGGAGCCGGAGTTCCCGGCCGCTCTCAAACCGCGTGCGGGAGCCTGGGAGGTTTTCCTCAACGACCGCCTACGCTTTCCCAATAGCGGGGAATCCGACCTGCAGGTGCGGCCTGCGCTTGCGGCGGCGTTGGGGGCGGACCCGCGACTGTTGCTTCGCCACGGGGATCCAGGCGGGCGCCTGGGATACGCTGTCAGGCTGGCGGGCGACCGCCAGAGCTGATTCCCTTCCAGACGAGGTCCGTCCATTCCACGCCTGAGCGGGCCTGCCTGGTCGCGTCGGATTCGTCGATGCGGCGGAACGATGGAACGGCCCTGGCCTGGGCGCGGGCAGGCCTTAGCAGCGGTGCTAGACTCCTGTCTGGCGTTCGGGCCTCCCCGCCCCCGCGGAGGAACCGAAACACATCGCCGTTGGCGGCTGGGTGCACCGTGGCCTATATCGAGACTGTTCGCCCCGAAACCGCCACGGGCGCGCTCCAGACCGAGTACGAGAACGCGATCGGACGGGCCGGCAGGGTCTGGAACATCCTCAAGATCATGAGCCCCAACCCTGCCGTCCTGGGGGCTTCGATGGCCCTCTATCAGCGGATGATGCACGGTCCCTCACCGCTTTCCCGCGCGCAGCGCGAGATGCTGGCGGTCGTCGTCTCCCAGGCGAACGACTGTCACTATTGAGTGGAGGCGCACTGGCACGACCTCCGGGCCGAGGTCGACGGAAGACTAGCTGATCAAGTCCGAAACAATTGGCGCCGGGCGGGTCTCGATGAGCCGACGAAGGCGCTGCTGGACTACGGCGAGAGGTTGACGCGTAACCCCGGCCAGATGCAGGCAGGCGATGTCGAACGGCTGCGCGAAGCGGGTTGGAATGACCGCGCTGTGCACGACGCCGTGCAGGTGATCGCGTACTTCAACTACATCAACAGGGTGGCCGACGGACTCGGCGTCGATCCCGAGCCGCCAGAAGCCTGAGCCTGCGCTTCCGTGCAGCGCGCTCGCCGCCGCCGAGATCGACTTCGCGGCCTCGGGTCACTGTTGCGACCGTCGCGGATCCGGCCTCCGGCCGCAAGCCGGGGCAGTGGAGTTAGCCGAACCGGGTGCTATGCTCAAAGTTCTTGGCCCCGGCTCGCTAGCCACTGGGCCGCCCACCTCGTACGTGCGAGCGCCGAGGGGGCTACCGCACAGTCGTGCTGACGTTTCAGGACATCGTGATGCGGCTCAAGTCCTATTGGGCGAGCCAGGGCTGCATCGTGCAAGAACCGTTTGATTGCGAGGTCGGAGCCGGGACCATGTGCCCGGAAACGTTCCTGCGGGTGTTGGGTCCGGAGCCGTACCGCGTGGCTTATGTGCAACCGAGTCGGCGCCCGGCCGATGGCCGCTACGGTGAGAACCCCAACCGGCTGTACAAGCACATGCAGTTGCAGGTGATCCTGAAGCCTGCGCCAGCGGACGTGGTCGAGCTCTATTTGAAGAGCCTCGAGGAGATCGGGATCGATCTCTCCCGCCATGACTGCAAGCTGGAGGAGGACAACTGGGAATCCCCGACCTTGGGCGCCTGGGGCGTCGGTTGGCAGGTGATGCTGAACGGCCTCGAGATCACGCAGTTCACGTACTTCCAACAGTGCGGCGGCCTGGATCTCGAGGTGGTGCCGGCCGAATTGACGTATGGTCTCGAGCGCCTGGCCGCGTTCATTCAGGATGTCGAGAGCGTCTACGACATCCGCTGGAACGACCGCTGGACCTACGCCGATGTGCGTCTGGCCGACGAGCAGCAGTACTCCACCTACAACTTCGAGCAGGCCGACATCGACTTCATTTGGCGCGAATTCGAACTGCATGAGGCCGAGTGCCAACGGCTGCTCGCGAAGTACTCCCAGGAGCGCGAACCGCGGTCCCGGGGGCGGTTTCCGCTCCTTGCCGCCTTCGATCAGACCCTGAAGTGTTCCCACCTGTTCAACACCCTGCAGGCGCGCGGCGCGATCAGCGTGACGGAGCGCGCGCGCGTGATCCAGCGCGTTCGGACCTTGGCGGTCGGTGTCGCCAGCGCTTGGGTCGACCAACGGCTGGGAGTGGCCAAGGCATCTGCATGAGCGAACTGCTGCTCGAAATTGGCGCCGAGGAGATTCCGGCCCGGATGATCCGTGGGGCCCGGGGCGAACTTGAGCGCCGCTTTGGTGAATCCCTCAAGGAGCTCGGGCTGGAGCAGGGAACGCGCCTCTCGGTGGAGGCGACGCCCCGCCGGCTGGCGCTGTTCGCGGAGAACCTGCCGCCTCGGCAGCGGGATCGGATTGAGACGCGCAAGGGACCGTCGCGGCGCGTCGCGTTCGATGCGGCAGGGAACCCCACGCCGGCCGCACTAGGCTTCGCGCGGAAGGCCGGCGTGCCCGTGGAGGAGTTGGAGACCGCGGACGACGGCAAGCTGATGCTCCAGCGCCGAATCCCCGGACGGACGGCACGGGATTTGCTCGCCGAGAGTCTGCCGCAGGTTGTGCTCGGCGTTCGTTTCCCCCGCAGCATGTACTGGACGGGCAGGGGCGGCCCGCGTTTCATCCGGCCGATCCGATGGTTGCTGGCGCTGCTCGACGGAGAGATCGTCCCCTTCGAGATCGCGGGCATCGTGTCGACGAACCAGACCTGGGGCCACCGCAGGCTCGGAGGGGGGCCGCTCGCGGTGCGGGATGCGGACGAGTACCGGACGGTGCTTGCGCACAACGCCGTTCTCCTCTCGGCTGAGGCGCGGCGCCGGAAGATCGTCGCTGAGTCCGAAGCGTTGCTCCCGTCTGGCTGCCATGCGCGCCGCAACGCGCGGCTGCTTGAGACGCTGGTCTACGAAACCGAGTGCCCCGCCGCGATCCTCGGCAGCTTCGACGCCGGCTACTTGAAACTACCGGAGCAAGTGCTCGAGACGGTGATGCTGGTGCACCAGAAGTACTTCGCTGTCGAGGACGACGCCGGCAAGATGACGAACCGCTTCGTGGCCGTTGCCAACGCGCGCGGCGACGCAGGGGGCGACATCCGCAGAGGACACGAGCGGGTTCTCCGCGCGCGTTTCAACGACGCCCGCTTCTTCTGGGAATTCGACCAGAGGCGCCGGCTCGTCGAGCGCCTCGAGGACTTGAAGACAGTGCTGTTCCAAGCCTCCTTGGGCAGCTACTGGGAGAAGACCGAAACCAACTGCTGCGCCGCTGCGGATCTGGCGGAGGCCCTCCAATTGGATCGCGATACCGCTGCGTGCGCCGAGCGAGCGGTACGGCTAGCGAAGTGCGACCTGACGACTGAGATGGTCGGGGAATTCCCTGAATTGCAGGGCAAGATCGGTGGGCTGTATGCCGTCGAGCAGGGCGAGTCCACGGTCGTGTCGGAGGCGATCTATGACCACTATCTGCCGATCGCGGCCGCGGGCCGGCTTCCGCGGACTCAGGCCGGCCGGGTGGCGTCTTTGGCGGACAAGCTGGCCACCCTGGGCGGTATGTTCCGTCTGGGGCTGATGCCGACTGGATCCAAAGATCCCTTGGCGTTGCGCCGGGCCGCCTACGGCGCGGTCCGGATCGTCGTCGAAGGCGGGCTTCCGCTCTCGTTGGACCAGTTGGTGGAGATTGCCCGGCCGGGGCACAATGGGCTGCCGTTGCGCGAGTTCCTGCTCGAGCGCCTGCGGCACTGGCTGCGCGAGTCCGGGGGCTTCGCCCACGATGTAGTCCAGGCGGTCCTGACGGCATCCGACAAGGAGCCAGTCGACGTGCTGGCGCGAGCCGAAGCCCTCGCGGCAGTCCGCGAGACGCCCGATTTCGAGTCGCTCGCAGTGAGTTTCAAGAGGATTCGCAATATCCTGGCGCAGGCCGGAGGCGCGGATTCCTTCGCGCGGCAGGCCCTCGACCCGTCGCTGCTTGAGGACGGCGCAGAGGCCGGACTCTACAAAGCACTGCTGGCGGTTGCCGCCAGGATAGGCCGCAGCGCGGTCGCCACTGATCTCGCGATCCAGCGACCGGACTATGCGGCATCGTTGCGGGAGATCGCAGTCTTGCGGCCCGCGCTCGACCGCTACTTCGACGATGTGCTGGTCATGACCGGCGATGAAGCGATTCGCAACAACCGGCTCGCGTTCCTGGCGGGGATGTTGGACAAGCTCTCGACAATCGCAGACTTCGCGGCGATTGCGCCGGAGTCTTCCCGGGCCGAAGCCCGTTGACCGCGGCCGACGCCCGGCCGCTACAGGTCGCCGCTTTCGGGGATGTACTGGCGCAGAAAGCGGCCGCTTTGCCGCAGCGAGAGCTTGCGGGACGCCAGGGTATCTTCGTAGGCGCGGTCTTCGACCTCCACGCACACCGCGCCCTGGTACCCGGTCGACGTAAGCGCGGAGAAGAACTCGCCCCAATCGACGTCGCCCAGGCCCGGCAGCTTCGGCGTGTGGAATTCGAGCGGATAGGCCAGAACACCGACCTGGTCGAGCAGGCGCTGGTCGACACGCACGTCCTTGGCGTGGACGTGAAAGATGCGGTCCCGGAAGTCTCGTAGCGGGGCGATGGCATCCATCTGCATCCAGGTGGGGTGCGAAGGGTCGTAGTTCAGCCCGAAGGAGCTGCTGGGGATGTCCTCGAACATGCGTCTCCAGATCGCCGGCGAGCAGGCTAAGTTCTTGCCTCCAGGCCACTCGTCACGGGTGAAGAGCATGGGACAGTTTTCGATGCCGATGCGGATGTCTTGCTCCTCGGCGTACGCAATCAAGGGCCGCCAGACCTTGAGGAAGCGCGGCCAGTTCTCCTCGACCGACCGAGTCCAGTCCCGGCCGATGAAGGTGTTCACGGTGGCGAGTCCGAGAGTCTTGGCGCCCCGGATGACGCGGCGCAGGTGTTCCTGGGCGATGCCGGCCTCCTGGGGGTCCGCCGAGAGCGGATTGGGATAGTAGCCGAGGGCGCTGATCGTGACCCCGTGACGGTCCAGCGATCCGCGGACCGCCTCCTCGGCCGTGGCGTCGAGGACGGCAACGTCGATGTGGGTCACGCCCGCGTAGCGCCGCTCCGCCTCGCTTGGCGGCCAGCACATGACCTCGATGCAATCGTACCCCTCGCCGGCTCCAATCCGGCAGATCTCGTCGAAGGACAACTCGGGGAGGATGGCGCTCACGAATCCCAGTTGCATGCCTGTTCCAGCGTACTGCAAGCCGGTCCCATGGCTCTCTCTCCAGCTCTCCCGATCCGGTTGCAGGCAATCAAGCTAGAATGGTTGCTCCGCCCGCGAAGCTCGCGACTCCGCAGCCGCATTCACGCGCGAACACACCGAAGCGGCGCCTCGGCAAGAGGTCCGCATCTTCGCGGTGATGGGCGGAGTTCCCCCGAGCAATCCGGAAGGCGACGGAACACAGAGGGTAGGCAGCACGATGGCGAAGCACGTGTATTCATTCGGCGGCACGAAGACCGAAGGCGACACGACGATGCGGGACACGCTTGGCGGCAAGGGTGCGAACTTGGCGGAGATGGCGCGGGCGGGTGTCCCGGTGCCGCCCGGGTTCACGGTATCCACCCAGGTCTGCAACATGTATCTGGCAGGCGGCAACCGGGTGCCCGACGAAGTCGAGCAGCAAATGGCCGGCGCGTTGGCTCACCTCGAAGCGGAGATGGGCAAGAATCTGGGCGATGCCGAGAACCCGCTGCTGCTGTCGGTGCGTTCGGGCGCCAAGTTCTCGATGCCCGGCATGATGGACACGATCCTGAACCTGGGGCTGAACGATTCCGCCACCGAAGGGCTGATCCGGCTCAGCGGCAAGGAGAGCTTCGCCCTCGACTGCTACAGGCGCTTCATCATGATGTTCGCTGACGTGGTCATGGGGGTTTCAAAGCGCGAGTTCGAGGGACTCCTCGAGGGCATCAAAGACGCGGCTGGAGCCAAGCATGACATGGACCTCCATGCCGGCCAGCTGCGCGATGTCGTCGACGCATTCAAGGCGCACTACAAGAGATCCCTGGGCGAGGAATTCCCGCAGGACGCCCATCAGCAGCTCAAGATGGCGCGTGATGCGGTTTTCCGGTCCTGGGACAACCCGCGGGCGAACCACTACCGCCGCATGAATGACATTCCGCCCGACCTGGGCACCGCCGTGAACGTACAGGCCATGGTCTTCGGCAACCTCGGCGAGACTTCAGCCACCGGAGTCGGATTCACAAGGAACCCGGCCACGGGTGAGGACGAGTTCTACGGAGAGTTCCTTGTCAATGCTCAGGGCGAGGATGTGGTGGCTGGCATCCGAACGCCGCGTCCGATCGACGAACTTCAGGCGGTCCTACCGGAGGCCTACCAGGAACTGCGCTCGATCACCGCGCAGCTGGAGCAGCACTACCGCGACGTGCAGGATTTCGAGTTCACGATCGAAGAAGGCAAGCTGTTCATGCTCCAGACGCGCAACGGCAAGCGAACCGGCGCGGCAGCCGTCAAGTTCGCGGTCGACATGGTCGCTGAGGGGCTGATTGACGACCGGGAAGCGGTGATGCGCGTCGAGCCGCAACACCTGGATCAACTGTTGCATCCCGTCATCGAGCCTTCTTCGAAGCAGAAGCTCACGACCTTGACGACCGGATTGCCGGCCTCGCCGGGAGCGGCCGTGGGCGAGATCGTCTTCACCGCAGACGACGCCGTAGCCGAGGCTGCGCAGGGCAACTCCGTCGTGCTGGTGCGTGCGGAGACCACGCCGGAGGACATCCACGGCATGGAAGCTGCGAAGGGCATCCTCACATCGCGGGGCGGCATGACGTCGCATGCCGCGGTGGTCGCGCGGGGGATGGGATCGCCCTGTGTCGCGGGGGCCGGCGATGTCAATGTCGACTCCAAGACCGGAAGGATCGTCTGCAATGGCCATGTACTGAAAGCCGGCGATTGGATCTCGCTCGACGGCTCGACGGGTGAGGTGTTCGCGGGCCGGGCGGCGACCATCGATCCCGATCCGGCCTCGGGCGACTTTGCGCAGTTCATGCAGTTCGTCGACAACCACCGCACGGCCGGCGTGCGCGCGAATGCCGAGACGCCCCGTGACGCCCGCCAGGCCCGTGCCTTCGGGGCCGAGGGCATCGGTCTTTGCCGCACCGAGCACATGTTCTTCGAGCCGGACCGGATCGAACACGTGCGCCAGATGATCCTGGCCGTGGATTCCGAGACCCGCGCCGATGCGCTGAGCAAGCTTCTGCCAATGCAACGGCAAGACTTCGTCGAGCTGTTCGAGGTCATGGACGGCTATCCGGTGATCGTGCGCACACTGGATCCGCCGCTGCACGAGTTTCTTCCGAAGCGCGAGGATCTGATGGTCGAGTTGGCGCAGCTGCGCGCCACGCACGGAGACGCGCAGCGAGGGCGAGAACTCGAGGCGCTGCTTGAGCGAGTGCAGGAACTGCACGAGTTCAACCCGATGCTGGGCCATCGCGGGTGCAGACTCGGCATCACGTTCCCCGAGATCACCGAGATGCAGGCGCGCGCGATCTTCGAGGCTGCAGTGGAGTGCGCCGCACGAGGCGTCCGTGCGATCCCCGAGGTGATGATTCCGCTGGTGGGCAACCACAAAGAGCTCGAGAATCAGAAGAAGATCGTGGTGGAGACGGCCGACCGAGTCTTCAGCGAGGCGGGCAGGCGGGTCGAGTACAAGGTCGGCACGATGATCGAGGTGCCGCGGGGAGCGCTCACCGCCGACGAGGTCGCGCAGCATGCCGAATTCTTCAGTTTTGGGACCAACGACCTGACGCAGACGACCTTCGGATTCAGCCGTGACGATTCGGCCACCTTCATCAAGTCCTATCTGGACGCCGGCATTCTGGAGGACGATCCGTTCCAGGTGCTCGACGGCACGGGGGTTGGCCAGCTCATCAAGATCGCCTTGGAGCGCGGGCGCCAGACCCGGCCCGACCTCGAGGTCGGGATCTGTGGAGAGCATGGAGGCGAGCCGAAATCGGTGAAGTTCTGCGTGCTGGCGGGGCTCGACTACGTCAGCTGCTCGCCGTACCGCGTGCCGATTGCCAGGCTGGCAGCGGCGCAGGCCGCCGTCGCGGCCGGGTAGCTGACTCCGCAGGCGTCAAGCAGCGGAATAGCGGCGGGCCCCCTCAACTGGTCATCGAGGCCAGGAACTCCTGGTTGTTGCGTGTCTTCGACATGCGGCCGAGGAGCAGTTCCGCGGCTTCGACGGTCTGCAGGCCGCTCAGGACGCGGCGCAGCACCCAGACCTTGCTCAAGGTTTCTGGCGAGAGCAGCAGTTCTTCCTTGCGGGTGCCGCTGCGGTTCGTGTCGATCGCCGGGAAGATCCGTTTGTCGACCAGCTTGCGGTCGAGGTGGCTCTCCATGTTGCCGGTGCCCTTGAATTCCTCGAAGATCACCTCGTCCATGCGGCTGCCGGTTTCGACAAGGGCCGTGGCGACGATTGTCAAGGAACCGCCCTCTTCGATGTTGCGCGCCGCGCCGAAGAACCGCTTGGGTCGCTGCAGCGCGTTGGAGTCGACACCGCCGGAAAGCACCTTGCCCGATGGCGGGGCGATGGTGTTGTAGGCCCGGGCGAGGCGCGTGATGGAATCCAGCAGGATGACCACGTCCCGCTTGTGCTCGACGAGGCGTTTGGCCTTCTCGATCACCATTTCGGCGATATGCACATGCCGCGACGCGGGCTCGTCGAACGTCGAGCTGATCACCTCGCCGCGCACCGAGCGCTGCATGTCGGTCACCTCCTCGGGCCGCTCGTCGATCAGCAGCACGATCAGGAAGACCTCGGGTTGATTGGTTGTGATCGAGTTGGCGATCGCCTGGAGCAGCATGGTCTTGCCGGTTCGGGGCGGCGCCACGATCAGGCCGCGCTGGCCCTTCCCGATCGGCACGAGCAGATCCATCACGCGGCCGCTCAAGTTGTTCTTGTTGGTCTCGAGCTTGAAGCGGCCTTCCGGGTAGAGCGGTGTCAGGTTGTCGAACAGGATCTTGCTGTTGGCCACCTCCGGTGGTTCGAGGTTGATGGCCTGGACCTTGATCAGGGCCAAATAGCGCTCGCCTTCCCGGGGCGGGCGGACCTGGCCCGTGACGGTGTCACCGGCGCGCAGGTTGTAGCGGCGGATCTGGGCGGGCGAGACATAGATGTCGTCCGGGCCCGGAAGGTAGTTGTATTCCGGGGACCGGAGGAATCCGTAACCCTCTTGCAGGACCTGGAGCACGCCCTCCGAGAGAATCAGTCCAGTTCCCTCCGACTGGGCCTGCAGGATGTTGAAGATCAACTCCTGCTTGCGCAATCCTGCCACTGTGTCGAGGTTCAGGTCCCGAGCCTTCTGGTGTAGATCCGTAATGCTCAGCTCCTTGAGCGATGCCAAGTCGAAGGGCTGGACGCCGTCCTTGGCCATGGCTTGCACGACGGCTTCGTATTCGGCCTCTTCGTCGATCTCGTCGTGGCGTTCGAATTCACGGGGCCGCCTCTTGCCGCGCTCGCGACGGAATCGGTTCTTGCGGCCGCTCCGGCGTCCGAACCGGTCGCCGTCGCCTTCGCTGCCGTCGTCCTTGGAGTCGCGGTCCCGAGCGCGGCGTTCGTCCCGAGGCTCCTCAGCAGGCTCCGCATCCCGGAACCTGCGACGCCGCGCCGGCCTGCCGCTGTCCGCACCGTCGGTGCTCCGGCTGTCTTGGCGGGCTTCCTCGGGGGCTTGCGGCTGCGGCGCGCCGTCGGAGCTTGCCTCGGAACCATCCACGTGTTCCTCCGCGGGCCCGTCGTCGCCGGATTCCTCCGCCTGGCGCCGAGCCTTGCCGGCGGTCCGGCTGGCCGGCCCCGCTTCCACTGGCTGTGGATCGCGGCGGTCGTCGCTGGGGACGGGCGAGTCGTCCGGGCTATCCGTGGAGTTGGAAGGCATGCTTCACCTCGCTTGAATCCGGCAGCGCCTGTGCTGCGGATGGGACTAGACCGCGAGAGCCGACTCGATGGCTCTCCAGAGTTGCTGGACGCCGTCCCCGCTCACTGCCGAGAACGGGATGGGGGAGGCGAAATTCTCCTCGATGGAGCGGACGGAACGCAACCGCGCAACTTGCCTTAGCTTATCCGATTTCGTGGCTGCGACACAGAACGGCTGCTTGTTTACGGTCAGCCATTCCTTCATCTGGTGGTCCAGTGGCGACGGTCCGTGGCGGATGTCGACAATCAAAACCACGAGCCGCAACGGTTCTCGCGCCGTCAAATAGCCCTCCGCCAAGCGCTTCCAGCGCTCCTGCTCACGGCGCGAGGCCTTGGCGTAACCGTACCCCGGCAGATCGACGAAATACAGGCGGCGGGCAACCCGGAAGAAATTGATCGCGCGTGTGCGGCCGGGGATTCGGCTGGTCTTGGCCAGTGCTTTCCGCTGGACCGCTTCGCCGAGTCCGGCGCGCTTGCCGGCGCGCAGCAACAAGGTGTTCAACAAGCTCGATTTGCCGACGTTGCTGCGTCCCACGAACGCGACTTCCGCAAGGCCGTCCGTCGGAAACTGGCCGGCGTCGTGAGCGCTGACGACGAACTCGACCGGCATCGCTCCCGGCGGGAAACGCCACGGCGCTTAGTTCGCCGCGCGCTCCTCGCGCTGAATCACTTCGACTCCGCCCGGAGTGAACGGGTGCTTGGCCAATCCGACGATGGGCTCCTCGAGAGCGAGAGCGAGGACGTCGTCCATGGTCCCGACGAAGTGGAGCTTCAGCTCGTCGCGGACGTTCTTCGGCACATCCGGGAGATCTTTCTCATTCTCGTGCGGCAAGATCACTTCCTGGATCCCGTGGCGACTGGCGGCCAGGAGCTTCTCCTTCAGGCCTCCGATGGCGAGCACCTTGCCGCGCAAGGTCACCTCGCCTGTCATGGCCACGTCGCCGCGCACCTTGATCTTGGTCAGCGCGCTGGCCAACGTCGTCGTGAGGGTGATACCCGCAGACGGTCCGTCCTTGGGGATGGCCCCCTCCGGGACGTGGATGTGGACGTCGAGATTCTGGTAGAAGTTCTTGGGGAGGCCGAAGGCGCTGGAGCGCGAGCGAACGTAGCTCATGGCCGCGCGCGCGGACTCCTGCATCACGTCGCCCAGCTTCCCGGTCAGTGTGAGCTTGCCGTCGCCATCCATGAGCGTGGCCTCGATGCTGAGCAAGCTGCCGCCCATCTCCGTCCACGCCAAGCCCACGGCCGTGCCGATCTGGTTCTTCAGGTCCGCGCCGGGATCGCGATACTTGGGCACCCTCAGGAAGTCCTTCACGGTGCGGGCGGTCACGGTGGTCTTGCCGACCCGCTTGCCGTCCTTGCTACGCACCACTTTGAGGGCCAGCTTGCGGCAGATGTTGCCGATCTCGCGCTCCAGGTTCCGGACCCCCGCTTCGCGCGTGTATTGCTCGATGATGGTGCGGATGCTGTCATCGCGGAACTCGATGTTCTTGCCGGCCTTGAGGCCGACATTGGCGATCTGCTTGTCGATCAGGTGCCGCTTCGCGATCTGAGTCTTCTCGAGTTCGGTGTAGCCGCTGATGCGGATCACCTCCATGCGGTCCAGCAACGGCGCCGGGAGGGTGTGCAACACGTTGCCGGTCGCGATGAAGAACACTTGGCTGAGGTCGAATTCGACATCGAGGTAGTGATCCTGGAAGGACGAGTTCTGCTCCGGGTCGAGCACTTCCATCAAAGCCGCAGACGGATCGCCGCGGAAGTCGGTGGACATCTTGTCGACCTCGTCGAGCATGAAGACGGGGTTCCTGGTCCCGGCCTTTTTCATCATCTGGATGATCTGTCCGGGCAGGGCGCCGATGTAGGTCCTGCGATGCCCCCGGATCTCCGCCTCATCGCGTACGCCGCCCAGCGAGAGGCGCACGAACTTACGGCCGGTGGCTCTTGCGATCGACCTCCCGAGGGAGGTCTTGCCGACGCCTGGGGGGCCGACGAAGCACAGGATCGAACCCTGCGAGCGGCTTGCGAGACGCCGTACGGCCAGGAACTCGAGGATCCGCTCTTTGACCTTTTCGAGCCCGTAGTGGTCGTTTTCGAGAACGGCTTCGGCTTTGCTCAGCTCTCGGATCTCCCGGCTCTTGTTCTTCCACGGCACGGACAGAAGCCAGTCGATGTAGTTGTGCGAAACGGTTGCTTCCGCCGACATCGGCGGAATGTTCTCGAGCTTGTTCACTTCGGCCAGCGCCTTGGTCCGGGCGTCCTTGGTCATCCCGGCCTCTTCGATCCTCTTGCGGTACTGGTCGAACTCGCTCTTCTCGCCGCGGCCAAGCTCCTTCTGGATGGCCTTGATCTTTTCGTTGAGGTAGTACTCCTTCTGCGCCTTTTCCATCTGCTTCTTGACGCGCCCTTGGACCGTGCGGTCGACCGCAAGTTTCTCGATCTCGATGTCCAGCAGTTCGGCGATGCGCGTAAGCCGTTCGACAGGATCGAAAATCTCGAGCAGGTCCTGCTTTTCCGGCACCGTGAGTTGCAGATTCGTGGCGATGGTGTCGGCGAGCTTGCCTGGGTCGTCGACCCGCACGGCGGTGATCATGGTCTCGTAGTTGAGACTCTGGCTCTGCTTCACGAATTGCTCGAAGAGCGTCGTGACGCGGCTCATCAGCTGTTCCAGTTCTGGGTGTGCGGAAGGCGGGAAACGCACGGTCTCAACCATGGCCTGCATGTAGCCTTCATCGAGCCTGACGCTGCGCAGTTTGGCGCGCTCCAGGCCTTCCACCAGCACTTTGATATTGCCGTCCGCGAGCTTGAGACTCTGCACGATGCTGACGATCGTGCCGATCTGGTAGAGCTCGTCGGGACTGGGTTCATCCTTGGACGCGTCGTGCTGCGTGGCCAGGAAGATCTTCTTGTCGTGGCCCAGCGCCACTTCGAGGGCCCGCACGCTCGCCGAGCGGCCCACCACAAAGGGGGACATCATGTGCGGGAAGATCACCACGTCCCGGATGGGCATCATCGGTATCCGCGTGGACGATTTGGTGCCGCTGGGACTCGCCATACCTTTATTCTACGATGCGAGCCGGCCAGCACGAAGGCAAGCCGGTGAGGTGGAGCGAGACGCGGAGGCGACCGAGCGTCAGCCGCCGAGCGTGAGCCGCCGAGCGAGCGAGTCGTCAGCCGGCTTTTTCGAGCAAGCGGGCCCGGAATTTGCGCTGGTCCTCGAGCACCATCTGCTTGGTCACGACGAATTCCTTGACGCGCTTCTGCTGGGCCGGCAGGTAGAACATTAGTTCCAGCATCAACTCTTCCATGATCATGCGCAGTCCGCGGGCGCCGACATCGCGCTCCACCGCGAGCTTGGCGATCGCGTCCATGGCGGCCGGGTCCAACGACAAGTTGATGTTTTCGTACTCGAAGAGCTTCTGGTACTGCTTGACAAGGGAGTTCCTCGGCTTGGTCAGGATCTCGACGAGCGTTTGCTCGTCGAGACCGCCCAACGGGGCGGTGACCGGGAGCCGCCCGACGAACTCGGGGATGAACCCAAAACGGATCAGATCCTGCGGCTGGACCTGCCCCAGCAGGCCGAGATCCTCGTCGCGCACGAGGGGAGAGTCGCCGGGCTCCAAGACGGCCTGTTCGGCGACTTCGGTATTGCGAAAGCCCACGACGCGGGTATCAATGCGCCGCGCGACGAGCGTCTCGAGTCCAACGAACGCGCCGCCGCAGATGAACAGGATGTTGGTGGTGTCGATAGGCGTGAATTCCTGGTGCGGGTGCTTGCGTCCGCCCTGCGGGGGGACGTTGGCGATGCTGCCTTCCAGGATCTTGAGCAGCGCTTGCTGCACGCCTTCGCCGGAGACGTCGCGAGTGATCGACGGGTTCTCGTCGCGGCGGCTGAGCTTGTCGATCTCGTCGATGTAAATGATGCCCTTCTGGGCGCGGCTGACGTCTCCGTTGGCCGCTTGCAGGAGTTTCAGGATGATGTTCTCGACGTCTTCGCCCACATAGCCCGCTTCGGTCAGCGTGGTGGCGTCGGTGATGGCGAAGGGGACATCCAGGATCTTGGCCAGAGTCTGCGCCAGCAGGGTCTTGCCCGTGCCGGTTGGGCCGATCAGCAGGATGTTGGATTTTTGGACCTCGACATCGGACTCGGCGCCTGTCGAAGCGGGCCGGCGCTGCTGGATAAAAATGCGCTTGTAGTGGTTGTAGACGGCGACCGAAAGGCGCTTCTTGGCGGCGTGCTGGCCAATGACGTACTGGTCGAGCTTGTCCTTGATCTCATGGGGCTTCAGCAGGGTGAAGCCCGGCGGCTGGGCTTTGTTGGTGCGCTCCTCTTCGAGGATCGCGTTGCAGATTAGCACGCACTCGTCGCAGATGTAGGATTTCGGGTAATCCCCCGGCGTAGCAATCAGCTTGGTGACAATCTCCTGGCTCTTCCTACAAAAGGAGCAACGAAGCGCTCCTTCAGAGGGCGTTCGTTTCACCAGGATCTCCTAGCGGCGATGCTTCGGTGCACGGGCGGTCAGTGGATGCCTACGGCCTAGCCCATCGTATCAGAGCTGCTCCGAGCATCGCATGCGAACGGCATCGAGCGGCGCGTCTTTGGAGCGGGTGGTTTCGCGTCCCCGTAGGGCGGACGGCCGCGGTCATGGGGGAGCATGGTCTGCGGGGGAGGCGCCGCGCGCAATCGCGAGGATCCGCAGCAGGGACTCCGCAACTTCCCGCGGACCCGACACGCGGTACCGCGCGGCGGATTGCTCTTTTTGCGGTCCGACATGCACTGTCACCGCCGACGCGGGCAGAGCCACGAAAGCACTTTCGTCCGTGGTGTCGTCGCCGAAGTAGAGGGGCAGGCCGCCAGCTTCGCGGAGCAGTCCTTTGGCGGCGGCGCCCTTGTCCGCACCGTCGCGCGGCGTGATGTCATAGACCATCTTCCCGGGGCTGAGGCAGAGAGAGCGGTTGGCTCCGACGGCTGCCCGCGCGGCCTTCTCGACTCGCCCTCGCTGGTCCGGCTCCACATTCCGGTAGTGGGCAGCGGCCGACGCGCCTTTGTCTTCGATCTCGAAGCCGGGCACGTCCGACAGTTCACGGGCGAGCCTCCGGCAGAGGTTTCGGATGCCGGCCAGAGCGCAAGCGTCGGCATCGACTGTGCTGGAGCCGGGGCGCAGCCGCTCGCCTCCGTGACTTCCGAAATAGTGGATACCCTCCAGACCCGCGAGCGCCTGGACATCCCGCACGGCGCGGCCGCTGACGATGGCCAGCGTCACGTTCGGACAGGCTTGCAGCGCGCGCAGCGTCGCCTGCGTTTGCGCGGGAATGCGGGCATCGGGCGGCCGAGCGACGATGGGCGCCAGGGTCCCGTCGAAGTCCAGCATCAGCAGCAAGCGCTCCGCGTGGCGCAATCTGCTGGCGATCTCATGCCAGGCTTCGAAGAGATGGATCATGGGGTATCCCGCACCGGCTGCGGCAGGGCCTCCAGGATCCTACCGATCCAACCGTAGATGTTGTTGCCGCGCACGTGGCTGCGGAGGCGCCGCATCCGTTCGGCGTCTTGATCGGGATGGGTTCGGCTCAACGCCAGCAGACGGTCCGCAAACGCATCTGTCGCGAACGGATTGAAGGTCTCGGCGCCCGGAAGCTCCCAGGCCGCGCCTGTAAACTCGCTCAGGAGAAGGCGTCCCTGTTCGTCGTTGCGGGCCGCGAGAAACTCCTTCGCGACGAGGTTCATGCCGTCTTCAAGCGAACTTACGACGCAGACATCGGCGAGGCGGTAGAGAGCCAGCACCTCGCTCTCGCGCAGCTGTTGCGCGATCGTCACCACCGGCTTCCAGCTGCCGTCTCCGTAGCGCCCGTTGATGCGGGTTGCGAGCCGTTGCATCGCGTCGTGTAGATCGCGGTAGGCTAGGATCCCTGTGCGGCTGGGAGCGCCAGCGTGCACGAAGGCCAGCCGTCCGCGCATCCCGGGATGCTTGTCCAGCAGCCTCTCGATCGCCAGGAGGCGCTCCAGCACGCCCTTGGTGTAGTCGATCCGGTCGAGGCCGAGCACGACGAATCGGCCTTCGAGGTGGTAGCGCTCGCGCAGCCGCTCGACCGCCGCGTCACACTCGGCGCCTGCGGCCTTGGCGGCGATCGAGTCGAAATCGATCGAGATCGGAAAGGGTTGCACCCGCACAAGGCGCTCCCCGCCCGCGAGCGCCTGCGCGTCCATGCGCTCCCATCCAGGCAGGGTGGCAGCGGCCTCGAGGAATCGTCCCGCGTACTGCGGCGTATGGACTCCAAGCAGATCGTTGCCTAAGAGGCCCTCGAGGATCTCCCGGCGCCAGGGGCAGATCCGGAGAATGTCGTCGAGCGGCCAAGGGATGTGCCAGAAATGCGCGCACACGGCCTGCGGGCAGCGTTCGCGAATCATCGCGGGCAACAAGGCGAAGTGGTAGTCCTGGATGAACACGATTGCTTGCCTGCCACCGATCACACCCGCCACCGCCTCGGCAAACTTGACATTCACCCGCCTGTAGGCCTGCCAATGTTCGTCCCGGAAGATGGGCTTGGTGAACGCGTTGTGGCAGAGGGGCCACAGCGCCTGGTTCGCGAAACCGTTGTAGTGTCCCTCGTGCTCCCGGGGTTCCAGCCAAACGCGCTGCAGGAGGTAGGCGGGGCGATCCGGGGGCACTCGAATGCGGCCCGCGTCGTCAGCCGTCTCCCGATCGGCGTCGCCCGAACCGTGCGCGACCCAAACACCGCCGACCGCCTGCATCGCCGAGTTGAGCGCCAGCGTGAGTCCGCCGACCGCCGCCCGAACTTGGATCTCGGTGGCGGAACCGTAGGAATGCACGAACGGCTCGCGGTTCGAAACGCTGACGAATAGCCGCCCGCCCACATGCCTCCGGATCAGTTCCTCGAGCTGGGCGGGGGTCTGGGCCGGGCTCCCTGCGGACATAGCGGCGTCTCGATGCGAACTCTGGATTCTAGCGCGGTGGTGAGTGGGCGCAGGGATGCGACCCGAGCGGACGAATCGAGGGCGATTCGGTGGGCTTGAGGAACTCGGCCGTCCCGATGCGCGCGCGGTGGTCTAGCGCAACAGCTCTTCGAGTTCCACGCGCGATTCCGTCTTCTGGTCGCGATACTTGACAATGACGGGGGCGTAGAGCGACAACCCCATGTCTCGACCGCGTCCAGATGCGATCGGACGCGACCCGGGCACGACCACGGCGCCTTCCGGAATCACGAGCGGCTGCTCGCCTTCGGCGCGGAGCACGGCGCCGTGAACGATGTCATATACAGGCGTCGAGCGTGTGAGCACGGTGCCCGCCCCGAGCACGGCGGACCGCTTGACAATCGTGCCTTCGTAAACGCCCGTGTTCCCGCCAACAAGCACGTTGTCTTCGACGATCACGGGGAGGGCGCCGACAGGCTCGAGGACGCCGCCGATCTGCGCCGCGGCGCTGAGGTGGCAGTTCTTGCCGATCTGGGCGCAGCTGCCCACTAGCGCGTGCGAATCGACCATGGATCCGTCGTCCACGTACGCGCCGACATTGATATACATCGGCGGCATGCAGGTGACGCTACGCCCCACGTAGCAGCCATCCCGCAGGCTGGAGCCTCCCGGCACCACCCGCACGCTCTCCTCGAGGGTGATTTCCCGAGGAGGATAGGTCGATTTGTCAAGGAATCGGAAACGACTTCCGGGATCGGACATGTCGACGCTCTTGCCCATGCGGAACCCGACTAAGATGCCTCGCTTGACCCATTTGTTGACCCGCCAGCCGTGCGGGGCAGCCGCGGGATCCGGCTCCGCCGCGCGCACCTTGCCGCTGTTCAGCCCAGTTTTGAACTGCCGAAAGATCTCGAGATCCTGATGCGTGTAGGTTTCCGGGTTGCGTTCGTACAGAGCATCGATCTGCGATTCCAGCATCCCTCAATCCTACAGGCAGCTTGCCGCGTCCCGCACTCGCTCGGTTCCACCGGGGCGACTCCGCACGACTCGAGTCGGTTACCGCAACAGAACGGGCGGTGCTACAGTTGGACCAATTGGGATTTCATGGTGCAGTTTCGTCCCAATCGTTTTCCGGGCAAGCTCATCATCGTCGAGGGCATTGATGGGTCCGGCAAGTCGACGCAGTTGTCTCTGCTCAGTCAATGGCTTCGCGCCAGGCAACTGGTCGTCTCCTTCAGCGAATGGAATTCCTCTAACATCGTGCGCGGTACCACACGGCGTGGCAAGAAGAAACAGATGTTCACGCCCACGACGTTCAGCCTGATTCACGCGACGGACTTTGCAGACCGTTTGGAGCGCTATATCCTGCCCATGCTCGAGGCCGGAGCGGTGGTTTGCGCAGACCGGTACGCGTATACGGCCTTCGCCCGAGACGTCGCCCGCGGCGTCCGCCGCGAGTGGGTGCGCAACCTCTACCGCGTGGCTATCCAGCCGGATCTGGCGTTTTATTTCAAGGTTCCGCTGAACGTGGCGCTCGACCGCATTCTGGGTGGGCGGGCGTCCCTCAAGTACTACGAAGCGGGCATGGACCTGCAGTTGAGCTCGGACATCCAGGAGAGTTTTAGCCTGTTCCAGGCGCGCATTCTCGCGGAGTACGACTCCATGGCCGACGAGATGGGATTCCATGTGATCGACGCGACCGGGACGATTCAGGATCAACAGAAGCGGGTGCGCGAGATCGTCACGGAGCATATCGGCTCCGCGCTCGAGCGCGACATCCTGCGCCTGCCGGAGGGGGCTCAGATTGCCTTCTAACGCCCAGGCGCTCCAGTTCTACGAGGATCCGCTACCGGACGTTGCCGTTTCGGACCTGCAGGGCAAGCTGATCGTCATCGAAGGCCCCGACTCGGTGGGCCGCTCGACCCAGGTGCGGCGCTTGCGCTTTTGGCTCGAGCAGACGGGCTATGCCGTGGCCGATACTGGCATGGCCCGTTCCGTGCTGACGAAGACGGGCATTCAGGAGGCGAAGCGCGGCCACACCCTCGGACCGCTGACCATGGGCCTGTTCTACATGGCTGACTTCGCCGACCGGCTCGAGAACATCATAATCCCTGCCCTGCGCGCCGGATTCGTCGTCCTGACCGACCGCTATCTGTTCTCAGTTATCGCCAGGGCTGTGGCCCGCGGACAGGACGCCGATTGGCTCGAGCGGGTTGCCGGATTCGCGCTGGTCCCGCACGCGACGTTCTACCTGCGCACGCATGTCGATGCCCTTCTCGCGAGGGTGGTCTGCGGCCAAGGGTCGTTCGACTACTGGGAGAGCGGCATGGATGTTCCGTACGGCAAGGATCGTTACGAGAGCTTCGTCGGGTACCAGAGGAGGCTCATCGAAATCCTCGATTCGATGGCCGAAGACTACAAGTTCATCGTGGTGGATGCGAGTCCACCTCCCGACGAGATTTTTGCTCATCTGCAGCGGCAGATCGTCCAGTTGCTGGACGACTAACGGGCGGTCTCGCAGTGGATTCCAGGTACGACCTGCTCGTCTTCGATCTTGACGGTACGCTGATCGATTCCTCGCTGGACCTGGCGCTGGCCGTGAACGCGACGCGAGCTCAGGCGGGCCTCTTGCCGCTCGGCCTCGAGCAGGTCGCCTCCTACGTCGGGAACGGCGCCGAGATGCTGATCCGGAGGGCTTTAGGGCCCGACGCCTCCGGCGCTGCGGTCGCCGAGGGGTTGGCGTTCTTCCTGCGCTACTACCGGGAACACATGCTGGTCCACACGAGGCTCTACCCGGGCGTCCGGGACGCATTGGAGAACTGGCGCGCCTTCGGCAAGGCGATGGCCGTTCTCACAAACAAGCCGGTAATGTTCAGCAGGGACCTCGTCGAAGGGCTGGGCTTGGCTGGATTCTTCGCCCGAGTCTACGGCGGGAATAGCTTCGAGACCAAGAAGCCGGATCCCTACGGCTTGCGTCTCATCATGCGGGAACTGGGCGTTGCGCCGGCCAGGACGCTTATGGTGGGCGACAGCTCCGTCGATGTGATCACGGCGCGCAATGCGGGTACGGCATGCGCGGGAGTGACGTTCGGCCTGCGGCCGCATGATTTCGAGGAGCATCCACCCGACCTGCTCGTCGACGACCTGCGCCAGCTTGCGGCCTGACCGCGTCCGGAACGGCCGCACCCGGGACGAGTGGCCTCAACGCAGCCGGCGCAAACCGCCAGGGAACTCGCGACGAGCGAGTGGGTCCATGGAATTGGTGGGGCGCCTCGTCCCGAGATGTCTCCCTCGGCCAACCATGCCCCGAGCGTATGGGCCCCGGATGCGTCGCATTTGTGCGGCGCAGCCAGCAGCAATCTCGGGTCACCGCAAGAGGAGGCGTGACGGTCGCAGATTGCCGAAGTTGGCTCGCGCTAACTTGGAGCCATCGTCCGTGCATGGCCATTGGGAGCCAGGGGAGCAAGCGCGTTGTCGCACGCACTTCCGCTGACGGCGCAATGGATGTGTATTTCTCCGCCTCGCGGGCGCGGCGCGGGGGAGTGGCGCCTTGGCGTGTCGGATCGTGGATGGAACCGCGACTCGAGCCCTTCGGCAGCGGAGCCGATTTTCGACCTGACAGCCGCAGTCAAGTCACGGGCCGACGCCCCGGTTACAATCTAGGCTCGATGTCATGTCTACCGATCGTCGAGGCGGGCGAACGGGCCTACGAAGTCGATCACGACTGGGGTGACCTACCCTCTCGGATCAGCTACGGAAACTGCCATGGGGTCCAAGTCGACTCCCAGGGACTCATCTACATTCACCACACGGTGCACAAGAGCTCCCAAAGCGATCACTCGGTCGTCGTGTTCGACCCGGACGGGAGCTTCGTGTCGTCCTGGGGCGGGGCCTACGCTGGCGGTGCGCACGGCTTTCAGCTAACCCAGGAGGGGTCGGACGAGTTCCTCTATTTCTGCGACATCCGCCGCGGCATCGTCCAGAAGACCGACCTGCGCGGGAATGTCCTGCTCACACTGGGCTATCCGTCGGAGTCTACTCCGTACGCCGTTGACGAGCGCCGGTTCGCGCCCTCCTGGAAACCGACCAATCTGGCCGTGGCCGGCAACGGAGACCTCTACATCGGGGACGGCTACGGCTCCAGTTACGTCCTGCACTACGATCGCGAGGGCCGCTACGTCAATACGTTCGGCGGCGGGCGCGGCGACGCCGCGGGCGATCTGAACTGCCCGCACGGCATCGCGATCGACGATCGTTCGGGCGAGGAGGAAGTGCTGGTCGCAGACCGCTCGAACCATCGATTGCAGTACTTCGACCTTGCCGGGAATCACCTCCGGTTCGTCGGCGAGGTCGATCTGCCCTGCCACTTCGACCTCGATCGCGACGGAACATTGTTGGTCCCGGACTTGGCCGCTCGGGTCTCGCTGTTCAACCAGGACAACGAGTTAATCGGCCATCTCGCCGTCGGGCTCGACGACTACCGCCAACGCAGGCTGCGTTCCAGGGAACACTTCCCGGATGGCAAGTTCGTCTGTCCGCACGGAGCCTGCTTCGATCAAGACGGCAACATCTTTGTCGTGGAGTGGGTCGAAATCGGGCGCGTCACGTTCCTGAAGCGCGTTCGCTAGCGAATTCTCCCGCGAACCGCTACAGGAGGGTATTAAGTGCCTAGTTCCGTACGGATTGAAACAACTCAGCGTGGCGGCCGTCTGCTGCACAAGTCGCTTCTCATGAGGAGCCTCCTATGACTCTCTTTGAAGTCCTCAGTCTTATGTACTGTGGGTTTCGACAATTAGCTGGCGAGTCCGACTTGCGATTCCGCTGAATAGGCTTCCGAGAGCGGCCTGGGCGCTGGGATGAAGATGAACCTCGGGTTGCTGCAACAGGAACATGGGGGCTTCGCCCTCGCGAAGAATCTCGGTTATCACAGGCAGCACCTGACTTACGCCATAGCCCACATCGATCAGATTGCGGTGCGGACCCTTTAGTCCACCTCCGGCTTTCCTGATCACTACTTGAAAAGGTTTGCTGTCCTTCTTTCCGAGTGGCTTAATAGAAATCTCATCGAATAATCCCGAAGCTTGCCCAAACCTATCGAGCCGACTCTTGAGTGACTCCCATTTCCTTTTGTTCTGAAAGTATGCGTTGGCAAGATACATAGGAACGTAGTCGCCTTCCGGGTCGGGTGTCGGGCGGGAAGGGTCGTAGGTTCGACGTGGCTTAGAACGGACCGGCGCACTTGCAAACGGGCGCTTCTCAGTCTCCGGAAAGGTACGTAACCCCTCAGGATATATAGATTCTCTAACCAAAGTCCAGTCTTCCAATGTGAATGAGGGAGAGCCAGACGATGGCTCGAAACTAGCATCTTCTGTCTTGTCTGGCTGCAGAGGCATTAGCATTCTCAAGGAAGGGAGATACATCAGACCGAGAGCCGCAAGGTCGTATAGATCTCTATAGAATGATGGGGCCTGCCATTGCCATTTTCCTCTCGGAGTTTCAATTGAAAATCGGGGGGATTTTTGCTTTCAAAGTGTTCTTCGATCCTGATTTTATCACGAGAAAAAGATCTTCTATTAATAACTGGTATTGTGCCATTTTTTTTGAATTCGACTGTGACATGGAGTAGGTTTTTCTCATTTTCTAGGCGACTCTTATGCCTAGAAAAAGCATCGAATCCAGCCTCAAATGATGTTGCCTGACTACCTCTTGCTCCCCGGTAGTGTGCGATGTCATCGAAACTTCCCAGATCGTATGGATCCTCCTTGAAGTCTGGTATACGCTGCCGATAGACGACATCCCAGAGGGCCCGAATCATTGCCAAGAAGGAAGTCTTCCCAGTGCTGTTCTCGCCAACTAAGAGAGTCAGAGGTGCTAATCTAGCAGTCTGTTTTTCATGGAAACATCGGAAGTTCTTAAGTGTAACTTGCTCCACAGTACTGCCCCTATTTGAATGCTGGGATTCCAGTGATGTGCGCCCCGAGGATCAGCGTGTGGATGTTGTGCGTGCCCTCGTAGGTCTTGACGGTTTCAAGATTGCACATGTGCCGGAAGACCGGATACTCGTCCGTGATCCCGTTGGCTCCTAGCAGGTCGCGGGCGCGGCGGGCGACTTCCAGCGCCATTGCTGCATTGTTGCGCTTGATCATCGAGACGTGGGTGTGATGATGCAGCCGGCCCTGGTCCTTGAGACGCGTGGCGTGGAGCGTGATGAACTGGGCCTTGGTGATTTCGGTGATCATCCAGGCCAGTTCGTTCTGGACCAGCTGGTGCGAGGCGATCGGGCGATCATCAAATTGCGTCCGCAGCATCGTGTACTGCCGCGCGCAATCGTAGCAGGCCATCGCCGCACCGATCGCGCCCCACGCAATCCCCAGGCGCGCGTTCGTCAGGCACCCGAGCGCCGCTTTCAATCCCTTGGCGCCGGCCAGGATGTTGTCCGCGGGGATGCGGACATCGCTGAACTGCACGCTCGACGTCGTCGAAGCCCGCATCGAAAACTTGTTGTGCAGGTCCACAGCCCTGAAGCCCGGGCGGTTCGTCTCCACGAGGAAGCCCTGGATCTTGTCGCTATCGCCGAGCTTGGCCCAGACGACCGCGACGTCCGCAACGGTACCGTTGGTGATCCAGGTTTTCTCCCCGTTGAGAACGTAGCCATCGCCTTCGGGCGCCGCTCGGGTCAGCATTCCGGACGGGTTGGAGCCATAGTTCGGCTCCGTGAGGGCGAAGCAGCCCATCGCGCTGCCCTGCTGCATCCGCGGTAACCAGCTTTCCTTCTGCCTCTCGCTGCCATAGGCGTAGATGGCGTACATGGAAAGGCTACTCTGCACCGACACGAAGCTGCGCAGGCCCGTGTCGCCGCGCTCGAGTTCCTGCATAACTAGGCCGTACTCCACGTTGCTCAGGCCAGCGCATCCATAGCCTTCCAGGTTGGCGCCGAAGAACCCGAGTTCCGCGAGCGGGGCTGTCAGCTCGCTCGGGAACGTACCGTCCCGGAAGTACTGTGTGATCAATGGGATGAACCTGTCTTCGACGAATTGGCGCGCCGTCTGCCGGACCAGGAGTTCCTCGTCGCTGAGCAGCGAATCGAACTCCATGAAATCAACGCCTCGGAACTCAAACATGCTGGCCGCCTGATGGTCCCATCGTAGCGCGGGACCGGGATCGCCCCGGCCTTCGACCAGGTGATGGATCGCCGTTGCGGCGTGCTAGGATGCGCGGCATGGAGTCGCAGATTGCTCGCGAATGGATCGCCGCAACGTCGCGGATCGTCGGCTTCACCGGGGCCGGCATCTCGACCGAATCGGGCGTACCGGATTTCCGGAGCCCCAACGGCGTGTGGGCCAGGAACCGCATTGTCGGCTTTCAGGAATTCCTCACCAGCGAGGAAGGCCGGATCGAGTACTGGCGGCAGAAAGTCGGCGCTTGGCCAGCCATGCGCGAGGCGCGTCCGAATGCCGGTCATTTCGCGTTCGTCGAACTCCACAAACGCGGCAAGCTGGATGCGCTGATTACGCAGAATATCGAACGCCTGCACCAGCGTTCAGGACTGCCTGTGGAGAAGGTCTTCGAACTGCACGGCACCACGACCGAGGCCGTCTGCCTCACGTGTGGCGACCGGATCACGTCCGAAGAAGCCTGCAAGCGTGTCGAGAGCGGCGAGAAGGCGCCGCGCTGCCGGCTCTGTTCGGGCTTCCTCAAGCCGGCAACCGTCTCCTTTGGACAGTCCATGCCGCTGGACGTGATGGAGCGCGCGCAGGCCGCTGCCGAGAGTTGCGAACTGCTCCTAGCCGTCGGTTCGTCGCTGGTCGTCGAGCCTGCGGCGTCGATTCCGCGCCTCGCGAAGCGCGCGGGGGCGCGCCTTGTGATCGTGAACCGGGACGCGACGCCGCTGGACGGCTTGGCGGACTTGGTGCTGCACGGGGAGATCGGTGAAATCCTGCCCGCTTTGGTGCATGAAGGCTGATGAGGTCCGACTCCCGCCCGGACGATTCGCGTCAGGATCGAACCGGCTGATCCTTGTCGCTGTTGTGAGCGCTTGATGCCGGAACTGCCCGAGGTGGAAACGATTCGGCGCAGCCTAGCCCCGGCCATTGAGGGCAGGCGCATCGACAGCGTCGTGTTCCACTGGCCCCGGACATGCGTGGGCGATGTCGACGAAACGGTTGCCCAACTGGACGGCCAGCGGATCGAGAAGCTCGAACGGCATGGCAAATACCTGCTGTTCCGGCTCCACAAGAACCGCCGCAGTTCGATGTTGGTCATTCACCTCCGCATGACGGGAAACCTGTTGCTGAATGGTGAGCCGGGACGATTCACGCGCGCCGAGATGTTCCTGGAGGGCGGCGTGCGGTTGGTATTCCATGACATCCGCAAGTTCGGCCGCTGGCAGTGGTCGGCGGAGTTGCCGACGCGCCTGGCGGAGTTGGGCCCCGAGCCGCTCGAGATCCAGGTGGATGCATTCGTGGAGCGGTTGCGTGCGCGCAAGGCGCGCCTCAAGGCGCTGTTGCTGGACCAGGAGTTCCTGCGCGGACTGGGGAACATCTATGCGGACGAGGCGCTGTTCCGGGCGCGGCTGCATCCGGAGCAGCCAGGCTCGAGCGTAGGACCAGGCAAGGCGCGCAAGCTGCACCGGGCGATCCGCGAGGTGCTGAGGGACGCGATCGCAGCTGGCGGCTCCAGCGTCAACAACTACGTCGACAGCCTGGGTTCCCGGGGATACTTCCAGTTGCAAACTCGGGTGTACGGCAAGGCCGGGAAGCCGTGCTGGACGTGCGGGACTCCTCTGCAGCGCATCCTCGTGGCCCAGCGCAGCACGCACTTCTGTCCACGCTGTCAGCGGCGGTAGCATGGGGAACCGATGCGTTTGACCAGGATCCGGTTGCGCCAGATCCGCATGCCTTTGGTGCATCCTTTCGAGACGAGCTTCGGGCGCACCGAGGAGCGCCGCATCGTCTTGGTTGAGGTCGAGGACGCCGACGGGGCCGTCGGGTGGGGCGAAGTCACCTGTGGCGAACGGCCCTTCTACAACGAGGAGTGGGTGGACGCCGCGTGGCTCATCCTGCGCGACTTCGGAGCTCCGCGGCTGCTCGGTCAGGAGATTGCGTCGGCCGCCGAAGTCGGCGGCATGCTCGCCGCCGTGCGCGGGCACAGGATGGCGCGCGGGGGACTTGAGGCCGCGTGTTGGGAGCTGGAAGCCCGCAAGGCGGGACGTCCACTCTGGCGGCACGTCGGCGGTGTTCGGCGCGAGATCCCGTGCGGTGTCTCGATCGGGATCCAAGACACCCTGGAGACGCTGCTCGAGCGCATCGAGGTCGAGTTGGCCTCCGGGTATCAGCGCATCAAGATCAAGATCAAGCCGGGCTGGGATGTGGGGATCGTCCAAGCGGTGCGCGAGCGGTTCCCTGGGATCCGCTTGATGGTGGATGCGAACTCGGCCTATACGCTGCAGGACGTGGACCGTCTGCGGGCCCTCGACGAGTTTGACCTGATGATGCTGGAGCAGCCTCTGGCCTACGACGAGTTGCTCGACCATGCGGCCTTGCAGCGCGACCTGCGGACACCGATCTGCCTCGACGAGTGCATCCGGACCGCTCACCATGCCGAGCAGGCGATCCGGATCGGAGCCTGCCGAATCGTCAACATCAAGCTCGGGCGGGTCGGAGGTTTCGCCGAGGCGCTGCGGGTGCACGATGTCTGCCGCGCCTCGGGGGTGCCCGTTTGGTGCGGCGGCATGCTGGAGTCGGGGGTCGGCCGCGCGCACAACATCGCGCTGTCGACACTCGAGAATTTCACCTTGCCCGGAGACGTTTCCGCTTCGCGGCGCTACTGGGTTCGAGACATCGTGGACCCGGCGGTCGAAGTGACACCTCAGGGAACGATCGAGGTCGGGAACGAGCCAGGGCTGGGATACGGCCTCGATCTGGAGCGAATCGAGGCTTTGAGCGAAAGACGGACTGACCTTCGCTGAAGGTGGGGCCGACGTGGAACCCGCTAAGCCGGCGCACGTGGGTCCGAGGCTTCCCCGATCAGCAGCACGGTCACGTTGTCGGGGGCGCCGAGAGCAAGGGTGGCTTCGATCAAGGCGGCAGCCTTCTCCTGCATCGTCTCGCCGGTTTCCAGAGCGCCTGCAATGACTTCACTCGAGGCCACGCCATGGAGGCCGTCGCTGCAGAGCAGCAAGATGTCGCCGGGAGCAAAGTCCGCCTCCACCGTGTCGGCGCCGACTACGGCCTCGTTGCCGACGGCCTTGGTCAACATGTGGCGATAGGGGTGACGCTTCAGTTGGTCCTGGCTCAGGCCCATGGCAGACGCGAAGTCCTGCACCCACGTGTGATCCGTCGTGAGGCGCTCAAGCCTGCCTCCGGAGAGGCGGTACGCTCGACTGTCCCCCGCGTTCACGATCTGGGCCTTACCCGGGCGCACGATCGCGGCTGTGACGGTCGTGCCCATGCCATCCAAAGCCAGATCGTTTTCGGCCTCCCAACGAATAGTGCGGTTGGCCAGTTCGATGGCCTCGACGAGCGTCTTGGCCGTAGCGGATTCGCCCGCTCGGCGGACCTCCGCCACAAGGGTGTCCACGGCGATCTTGGAGGCGCGCTCCCCTGCGTTGGCGCCACCTAGGCCGTCCGCGACCACGAAAAAGCCGAGTTCCGGGACCGAGCCAAACGAGTCTTCATTGTTCGAACGGACGCGCCCGACATGGGTCTGGCCGCAGGAATCGATCATCTTGAGCGGCTTGAGCGTAGCATAGGGCCCAATGGCACGCTGGGGCTTCTACTGTCGCGCAACGTCCGCGGTGCGCCCAGGCGTCCCGCCGACCTGGACCGCGGTTCCGGGAGCCGCCGCAAGACTCCGGACGATAGCGAAACCGCAAGCCCTTCCGTCGGGCGGCGACCCTGGAGTCGGCGAAGTCAAGGCGCCGACGGGTTTCCCGTTGTGCCGTACGGTCAGAACCTCCGGGACCGCGGCGGATTCCAGTTCGATGCCCACCAGCAGGCGTTTGACTTGGCCTCGGGAGCGAACGCGTTCCACGATCTCCTGGCCGGTGTAACAGCCTTTCGTAAACGAGACGGCGTGGAGTTGCTGGGTTTCGTGCGGTATGTTCTTCGGTCCGAAGTCCACCCCGAACCGCGGGATGCGGTGCTGCACCCGGTTCGCTTCGAAGGCATCCTCGTCGGCCGAAACCGCGCCTTGCGCCTCCAGCGTATCGACCAACATCCGCTTGTCCGAGGCGGCCGCCGCGATCCAGTATCCGTCGGTTTCCGCGAGCGGCGCGCGATAGACGCGTAGGTTACCGACCTCGACAAACGACAGAGTCTCTTCCGGCAGGCGGTCGCACAGCGCCGCCGCCACACGGCGGGCCATCGGACCGACCACGGCCAGTAGCGCCGTCTCGTCCGTGATGTTCTCGATCGAGACGTCGTCCATGATGATGTAACTCTCGATATGCTCCTGCAGTCCCGACGTCGATTCGGGTTCGCAGTCGATCAGGATGTGGTCCGGCGCCACGAAGATGTGGCTGTCCGCCTGGATGTGGCCTTGCGCGTCGAGAAAAAAGGCGTAGACGCCTCGTCCGGGCGCGCGGGCCTCGACGACATTGCTCGTGATGGCGTGGAGCAGGCGAGCGCGGTCGGCGCCCGTCGCTCGTAGCCTGCCCCGTGCGGAAAGGTCGCGCCAAGCGGCGCTCCGCCGCAGTGCCTCGTAGCCCTCCACGGAAGAGTTGTTAGCATACCAGCGATGATCCACGAGATCTTGCCTGTCGGCCCACTCCAGTGCAACTGCTCGATCTTCGGCGACGAGACGACCCGGGAGGCGATTGTCGTGGATCCCGGCGACGAGATTGACAGAATCGAAGCCATCCTCAGCAAGCACGCGCTGACGGTCAAATGGATTGCGGTCACGCACGCTCACATCGACCACATCGGGGGCGCCGGCAAGCTGCGCGCCCGGACTGGAGCACCGGTCTACATGAACGAGAACGATCTGGCGCTCTGCGCGAGGCTGGATGAACAGGCCGCCTGGCTGGGGATGCCGGAACCAGAGCAGACCGAGATCGACGTGAAGCTGCGGGAAGGGGATACGCTCGACCTCGCGGGGACGAAGTTCGATGTGCTGCACACGCCTGGGCATACCCAAGGAAGCGTCAGTCTGCTGATCCCTTCGGAGAACAAGCTCGTCGCGGGGGATACGCTGTTCCGGGACTCGATTGGCCGCACCGATCTGCCCGGCGGGAACCACCGGCAGATTTTGAGTTCGATCAAGACGAAGCTGCTTGCGCTCGACGACGGCGTCGAGGTCGTGTGCGGCCACGGCCCGGGCACCACGATCGGACGGGAGCGAGCCTGGAACATGTTCCTGCGCGGACTGTAGGCTTCTGGGCTGGAGAGGCCGCTGGGTCAAACATAGAATCGTTTGCAATGCCGAAGAGAATCCTGCTCGTGACCGGAGACTCTGGAGAGAGCTTCGAAGCACTCTACGCTCTGCATCGCTTTCGGGAAGCGCGCTACGAAGCCGTGGTGGCGGCGCCGTCGGCGCGGCGCCTGCATTTGGTGATGCACGACTTCGAGCCGGGCTGGGACACCTACATCGAGCGCCAAGGCTACGGTCTCACCGCCGACCTCGCCTTCGACGACGTCAACGTCGAGGATTACGATGCGGTGCTTCTGCTCGGCGGCCGCGCCCCCGAGTTCCTGCGCCACATTCCGCGCGTTGTCGAGATCGTACGCGCGTTCGCGGCACAGGGGAAGCATGTCTTCTCGATCTGCCACGGTATTCAGATCCTGGTGGCGGCCGATCTGCTGGCGGGACGTACGGTGACGTGCTACATGCACGTCCGCTCGGAAGCCGAGCGCGCGGGCGCGAGGTACTCGACCGCTCAGGCGGTGCGTGACGGCAACATCGTCAGTGCGCAGACTTGGGAGTCACATCCAGAGTTCTACCGCCTGGTCTTCGAGTGCCTGACAGAATGAATGGAATCCCTTCGATGCGCTTGGTAGAACGCGACACGTATCCCCGTTCCGCATGTCTATGACCAACGCGCCATCGCTGAGGCGCAAACAGACCGTGTTGCGGCTTTTCTTGGACGCTGCGTTGAAAACCGTCGTTTACCTCCGCGTCTTAACTCGTTCACGCGGCGCCAGTGTGCACCGTACGTCGACGAGGCGTGGAAGCCTTGGAACGTCCCGTCGACCGCGAGAACCGTCTCATGGCCGCGGAGATTCCCGACCAGACACTTCTCGTACGTCTTCACCGGTTGGTTGACGGAGATCCGAACGCTAGTGACCGAGTCGAGGTAACGCCCATCGATGAATACCTGCTTGCGGCTCCCAATGTCATGAGTCGCCAGACCCGGAGGGGCTGTCAGGCCAGGCAAGCCGCACAGCAACAAACCACCAACGAGCCCTACGGAACGAACACTCACTCAGTGCCTCCAAACCGGAACGAATACAGCTTTACGCCGTAACGCAACTCGAACCGCAGGCGAATCCGTTTGCCCGTGAGCGCAGCTACGCTCGACTCTCCACGCCACCGAACAGTCTTCCTCGCCGAGTTCGTCGTGTGGATGCGGTCGCAATCCTCCAACGTAAACCCGGGGATCGGCTTTCCCTGCCGGTCTTGCATCTCCACTCGCAGCAACCCCAGCGCCGATGTGGCGACATTGACGTGCAGCTCGCCGCCCTCGAACGTCAGGGGCGGCGTCGTGAACTCTCCCCCGGTGTAATCGGCCTCGACGGCCGTGAAGCCGTCTCTGCGAAAAACCGTGCGCGAGACCGTCGGGCGGTACTCGATGCCTTCCTTGCGCGCCAAGTGGCTTTCCCACGTCACGAAGTACAGCCACATCTCGTCGCCGCGAAAAATCAAACCTCGCACTGGGTAGAGGCCGCGAGAGTCGAAAGCCCCCGTCGGGCCCAGCGGGATCAGTGGTTTCCGATCGTAGCGCTCCCAGCGAATGCCGTCTCGACTCGAGGCGAAACCGATGTCCAGCGGGCCGATATTGAGTCGGCCGCCTTCGGGCGCGTAGACGCTTAAGTCGTCGGCGAGAAACCAGGTCCGGTAATGCAGGTAGCGGTTCGGGAACATCACGTAAGCGTCTTGCGCATGCGGGTATTTGAGCACCTGCGGCATATAGAAGTCCGACTCGTTAAGATCGTCAAAGCGCGGATCTCGCTCATCCGCTTCGAAGACGATCTCCGGCATCGGAAACGAAGCGAGATCCGTGGTGACGGAGCGGCCGACAGCCCGCAGAAAGCACCGCCCGGAATCCCCACAGCGAGGCTGACGCTGTGGAGCAACTTCGACGCGGTCGTTCACACGAACATAGGCCACGTAGCCGCCCTGCGCCTCGTCATGGAAGGCAATGTTTTGGCTATCCATGCCGCCGGGATAGAGAGCTTCCTTCGGAAAGACGTCGTCGTGAACTGCCGTCCATTCCCGGCCGTCCACTGAAGCGAACACCTTGTTCCGCCAGCCGCTGACGATCTTGTAGCGCTCTTGGGGTGGCGCTTGAGGATCGCGAAAAACAACGCCGAACGCAGTGAGCTTGGGGTGCATACTATCGCGCATGCCGTAAGCGAAATCTCCCGCGTCGAGAAGCTCCTTCGTTGCCCACTGCCAGTCCACGCCGTTCTTCGAGACGTAGCGAAACCCTCGGAACACCCCGTCGTTCTCCATTACTTGGAGATAGGCGGAGGATTCCGGCCCTTCCGTGACAACAATGGGCTCGCCGGCAACAAGCTTGTGGACTCCGGCGACGATGTTGCGCTCATCGGTCTTACGAGGTGGCTGGACCACAATCCTGACGTTCTTCCGCTCGGCCAGAAAGCGACCGTCCAGGAAGATCTGATTGCTGCTCCCGATGTCGTGGGTCGATTGGCCTTCAGCCTGCTGCGGACCGAACAAAGTCACCAGCGTGAGAGCCACGAGCCACGCGTAGGGGCGCGCTGCCGCGCACGCCCGCCTTCGGGTGAATTGCGAGGGCGAACGAATTTCCTGGCAGCCAGTCATCGCAGTCCTTTAGCCGAAGCATAGCCGATCGAACAACAAGAAGGGGCTCACGGCCGCAATCGCCGCCCCGGAACGGAATTTCCCGCCCCGGGCCGGCTTGCTAGGCTATTTCCTCGCGAAGCCGATTGGCATCGGCGTGATGGGTGTCTACTACGCAGTCGTGATTTCGGGAGGAAGCTGGGCTCTAATCGGATACGTCCTGTTCCGCCGCGGGGGATAGAAAGAACACAGAATCTGAACGGTTTACGTATGAGACTAGCGAAAGCAGCATTCGTCCTATTGCTCGTATCGACCGTCTCAGGGGCGGAATTGCAATGGTCGAGCCTCGAGCCCCTGCCGCAGGAGGCGGGAGCCATTGGAGCATTTGTCGCTGTCATCGAGGGCAAGCTTGTCGTTGCGGGCGGCCACCCCCACAGCGCTCCGACAGAAGATTCCATAAGCGTACCGTTCGCTCGGCCGCTCACTCGGAACGCCTTTGTGCTCGATTCGCCAGAGGGGACTTGGCGAGCCACAACCCCGCTCCCGGAAGCGCTGGGTTTCGGCGGCTCGGCTTCCTTGGGGAGTTTCGCCGTTTTTGCGGGAGGGAGGCCGGGAGCCGGTGAATCGTATCGCGACACGGTGTTCAGGGTGACCTTCGCAGGCGACGATCTCGTCTACCAGCCGCTCCCCAAGTTGCCGGAACCGAGAGCATCCGCAAGCGGCGCGATGCTGAACGGGGTCTTCTATCTCGCTTGCGGGTACCGCAACGAGGGTACGGCCCAACCGGCCAGCGACATGCTGATCCTGGACATGATGGCGGATCGACTGGTATGGGAGGTCTCGCCCCCTCTTCCTGGTTCAGCGCGCTCGTCGGCGGCGATGGCAGCGCAGGACGGAGCCCTGTTCCTCTTCGGCGGCAACACTACGTCGCAGGCGGGAGATTCTCTTTCCCTCACGGACTCCTACCGGTTTGATCCAGGGAATGGCTGGGAGCGAATCGAGGACATGCCCTCTGACACCGCCTTCGGTCGGGCGATTCCCTTAGGCCCAACCCACCTCGCGGTGATAGGAGGTGACGAGGGAACCCAATCTGGTCGGGGAGTTGGGGGAGAAGCGGGTGAGATCCATGGCACACGGGCCATGCATGCATATCACGCGGTCACCGATACATGGGTCAATCTCGGAGAGTCCCCGGCGGGCACAGCGATGGCTGGCGCCGTGTCATGGAACGGCCTGCTGGTCGTGGCAGGCGGCGTTGCGCGGCTAAGGGACGTAGCGTCTCCCGTCTTCGCAGCAACGCTCGAACCCGCTCCTGCGGGATTCTCGGCGCTGGACTACACGGCCTTGATGGGCTATTTCGCCGTCCTGGTGATGATGGGAATCTACTTCGCCGGCAAGGGATCGAGCACCGAAGATTTCTTCTTGGCAGGTCGGCGAATGCCCTGGTGGGCTACCGGACTGTCCATCTACGGCACGCAACTCTCGTCCATCAGCTTCATGGCGGTCCCCGCCAAGGTCTACGCCACCGACTGGGTGTACATCTTTGTCCAGGTGTCCATCATCATGGTCGCGGTCCCCGTGGTGTTCCTTTACTTGCCTTACTTTCGGCGGGAGAAGATGACCAGCGCTTATGAATACCTAGAGAACCGCTTCAATCTGCCAGTGAGGTTGTACGCGAGTGTTTCCTTCGTGCTGTATCAGCTCGGTCGCATGGCGATCGTGCTATTCCTGCCCGCCATCGCGCTCTCCACCGTCACGGGAATCAGCGTTTATTCCTGCGTTCTCGTAATGGGCGTGCTCGCCACACTCTACACGGTGATGGGAGGCATGAGGGCGGTGATCTGGACGGACGTGGTGCAAGTCATCGTGCTTTACGGCGGCGCGCTGCTCAGTCTGGTGATCTTGGTGTGGAAGATGGACGGGGGACTGGCGGGCATCGTCTCCGCAGGCTTGGAGCACGACAAGTTCCATCTGTTCAATTGGACCTGGGATTGGACGACCACGGCCGTGTGGGTAATGTTGGTCGGCAACTTCTTCCTGAACCTGGTGCCCTACACGTCCGACCAAGCCGTAGTGCAACGCTACTTCACTACGAAAGACGAGAAGTCAGCCGCCCGGGCGATCTGGACGAACGCGATCCTGCTCGTGCCGTCGACGCTGACCCTCTTCATTCTGGGTACGGGCCTGTGGGCCTTTTACCGCACGAATCCCGAGTTGCTGAACCCCTCTCTGCCTACCGACTCCATCTTCCCGCTATTCATCGCCCAACAGTTGCCGGTGGGAATTGCGGGTTTGCTCATCGCTGCGGTCTTCGCCGCATCGATGTCCACGGTCGACAGCAGCCTGAACAGTGTCTCCGCTGCGCTAGTCACCGACTTTTATGTCCGGTTCCGGCCCATGTCGAGCGACCGGAGGCGCTTGCTGCTTGCGCGCTTGCTTACTGGCGGCCTCGGCGCGCTCGCGACGGCCACCTCAATCGCGCTCGCGACATTCGACATAGGATCCCTTTGGGACGCGTTCGGGGGAATGATGGGCTTGCTGGGCGGAGGATTGGCGGGCCTGTTCGCGCTGGGGATCTTCTTCCGAAGCGCCAACGGCAGGGGAGCCATGACGGGAGCCATCGCCAGCGTGTTCATTCTGTTTTGGGTGCAACAGCACACCGACTTGCACTTCTTCCTGTACGGAGCAGTCGGCATTCTGAGCTGCGTGGCAATCGGGGTGCTGGCAAGTCATGTGTTCCGCGCTTCCGGTCGTTCAGGACTGATCGGCGAACCGGTAAGGTGATCGACCGAGCCTCGCTCAGTTACCTCAGACACGACGACACGCGGCGAGCCGTTGCGACTGCCGGTCTCCTGCCGATTCAATTGCTAGCTCCGCAAGGCGCCAGCAACTCCGAGAGTCCAGCCACACTTCTCCCACGTCGGTGCTAGCACCGAGTCCATTAGCGGGAGGATCGGGAGTGATGAGCAATGGTACGGGATCTCCTCAGCGTTGGCCCTGACTAGTTTCGTAGGTTTGCCTCTAGCCGTGTCCATGCTCAGACTTCCTTACATCGGCCGAGATGGCCAGACAGCGTAGGTCAGCCTAAGTTCCTACGGTTCATAGAGTTTTAGTCGTTTCCGAAGTGCCAATTGGGGTTGCGCCGGACCCGCTTTGACTGTTATAATATGTCCATGGAAAGCCCGAGCGAGGCCCTGCCGCGACCCACCGGACTGCCCGCGGCGCTGTCCCTGCAGGCGCCGGAGGCGACCGCTGTCAACGCGCAGCTGAGCTTCCTGGAGGACAGCGGCCAGGTGTATTGGTTCCTGTACCTGCAAGTGTGCGACTGCTACCTGCAAGGCGATCGCCCGGCGCGCGCGCGCTGCCTGGCGCGCTTCCTGACGTGGGGCGTGGCAACAGCGGCGGAATTGGCGCAGGCGCTCGGGATCAGCGCGCGCACGGTGACGCGCGCGCGGCTGCGGATGCAGCGGGAGGGGGAGTCGAGCTTCGGGCGTCCGCGCCAGCCGCGGCGGCGGCACGGGATCGAGGACCCGGCGGTGCTGGCGCGGGCGGCGGAGCTGCTGCAAGGGGGCGCGAGCTTGCGTGGCGTGGCGCGGGAGTTGGAGCTGTGCTTCGAGACGCTGCGCCAGTACAAGCGCGAGGGCTTGCTGCCGGGGATCGCGGCGCAGCGCGAGAGCGGGCGGGCAGTGGTCGCCGAAGCGGCCGCGGGAGCGGGCCGCTCCGAGACGGCCGGGAACTTGGCGGCAGACGTTCCCGAGGCTGCTGGCGCGGGTCTGGAATCCGGCGGGGCGCGCGGCGCGAGCGGCGCGGGAATTCCCGCCGAGCCGGCCGCGGGCAGCCCGCCCGGCAGCGTGGACAAGGCCGGCCGCAACCGGCGCGACGCGGCCGCTGCGATGGGCCGGGCGGCGCGGGACGTTGGCGGGCGCGTCGCGGCCAGCCTCGGCCTGCTGGCCGAGCGGCTGCCAAGCTTCGAAGCCACCGCGACCGTTGCCAACGGTGGCGTGCTGACGGCCGTCCCGGCGCTGTTGCAGGCCGGCCTGCTGCGCCATGCCAGCCTGCTGCACATGCCGCCCGGCTTCTACGGCCTGCGCTCCGTGCTGCTGCTGCTGGCCTTCATGTTCCTGGCGCGCGTGCGCAACGCCGAGCGCCTGCGCTACGAGCAGCCCGGCGAATGGGGCGCCCTGCTGGGTCTGGACCGCTGCCCCGAGGCGCGCACCTTGCGGCGCAAGCTGGACCAGTTGGCCGCCGACCCCGAGGCGCTGCACGCCTGGCGCGCGGCCCTGGCCGGGCAGTGGGCCGCGGACGATCCCGCCACCGCCGCCACGCTGTTCGTCGATGGCCATGTCAAGCTCTACAGCGGCAAGGCCAACCTGCCCAAGCACTTCGTCGCGCGCCAGAAACTGCAGCTGCCGGCCGCGGCCGGCTACTGGCTCAACGCGCTCGGCGGCGCGCCCCTGCTGTGCATCCACAAGCAGGTCGATCCGCAAATGGTGGCCGAGATCCGCCACGGCATCGTGCCGCAACTGGAGGCGCTCGGCCTGCTGGCGCCCGCCGCGGGCGCGGCGGCGGAGCCTCACCTAACGCTGGTGTTCGACCGCGAAGGCTGGAGCCCGCAGCTGTTCCGCTGGCTGGCCGCCAAGGGCATTGCCTGCATCACCTGGCGCAAGGGCGCGCAGACGGAGCGCTGGCCCGACAGCGAGTTCCGCCCGGAGCGCGTCACCGTGCGCTCGCCCTTGGGCGCGGCGATGCTCGAGGCGCAGGTCGCCGAGCGCAAGGCGCCCCTGCTGCCGGGCTGCGAGGCGCGCGAGGTGCGCTTCTGGATCGACCGGCGCCTGCAGCCGCCGGGCAAGAGCGGCCAGCCGCGCGAGCCCGTGCCCGCCGCGGGCCGGCCCGCCGCCGGCCAGCGCCAACCGTCGGTCATCACCACGCACCCGAGCCTGTCGGCGGCGCAGGTCGCCGGGCTCATACGCTCGCGCTGGGCCCAGGAGAACGTCTTCAAGTACCTCAAGGAGGAGTTCGGCCTGGATGCGCTGCCGCAGCGCGGGCTGCTGCCCGTCGAGCCGCACACGCGGGTGGTCAACCCCGCCTGGCG
The DNA here is from genome assembly GCA_965218615.1 of Bryobacterales bacterium. Taxonomy (GTDB): domain Bacteria; phylum Acidobacteriota; class Terriglobia; order Bryobacterales; family UBA6623; genus VXMF01. The sequence goes on along the minus strand of CBDCLH010000008.1, from coordinate 678,781 downwards.
GCTGATCCGCAAGGCCCTCGACAAGCTCCGCAACAAGGTCGGCAACCTGCGCCGCAAGCTGGCCCGCGAAAAGGCCCGGCCCAGTGCCGGGCACGCCGACAAGGTCCGCGCACTGCACTCCGAGATCGACGCGACCGACCGCTGCATCGAGGGCCTGGAGCATGCGGCCCGGCACGCCGACGAGCACGTGCCGGCGGGCGAGCTGTCGCCGGAGGAGCGCCTCATGGCCCTGCCCGAGCCGCTGCGCAACCTGCTCGACTCCCTGCGCATGATCGCCTACCGGGCCGAAACCGCGATGGCCGTCGCGGTCGCCCCCGAACTCGGCAAGCCCGAAAACGCCCGCGCGCTGCTGCAGGCGCTGTTCCGCAGCGACGCCAACCTGGTCCCCGATATCCGTGCCGGCACGCTCACTGTGCAGCTGCTGCATCTGGCGAGCCGCTCCCAGGACGCCGCCCTAGGCCCGCTGCTCCGCGAACTCAATCAAACGCGCACCGCGTTTCCCGGCACCTCGCTGCGACTCGTCTACGAACTCCTGCCCGACGACCATCCTACGAGCGCTGCTCCCCGCCCGCAACTCGCTGTCTAGCCGGAAAACCGCGACACCTCATTCTGGTCAGATGTCAGGAAGTCTGAAGTATAGGGGAGTCCACAGCGGCCGTGTTGGCCGCCGGTCATCAATCCCGGGGCTCAGCGGTACAATCGCAGCGTCGTGAGCGACGCCTCTCTCAGCTCATACCGCTTCTTTGAACCACGATGCCTACTCTTGCTTGTACTGGCTGGATGCTCGTCAAACGCAAACGCTCAGAGCGAGCAACTCGGTCCGCCGCTCTACAGTGAGAACTGTGCGGTCTGCTATGGCGTCTCCGGCGAGGGAGCTTCGGCGCCCGATCTGACCAATCCAATTTGGTGGCGAGTATTATCGCGGACTACGACGACTGACGGGCGTCGGCCGCTTGATCCAGCTTGATCCAGGCCGCTGGATAAACCCTTGCCGCCTAGTGCGGATCTAGCCGCGCTTCGTGTTATTTGAGCCAGGCGCAAGTGCCAGTAAGACGTATAAACTAGCCACTCACCGGAAATTCTCCGAGCGGCGGTCTTAGCGTTGCCCGAAGATGTCAAGTGGGAAAATCGCGGTGACACCCACGTTCGGTTGGTCCACCAGTTGGCCGATTTCAAAAATGCCCGCCAGTCGCGGTATGCCTCGATGTTCTGAGAACGCTTCTTAGGGGGCGCCACGTCATTCAAGGCCGCGAACGATGTGCTGAACCGTCGGTTGTACTGCTCCACATCACCGAATTTCTTCTCGACGGAGCGGCGATAGACAGCCAGCGTGTTGTCACAGTGGCAGTCGCGAAAAGACGGTTCATTGTGAACATCCCAGGCAATGATGGCGGGATGGTCCTTGAACCGCCGGGCGCACTGTTCGAAAAACTGATCTCGCTGAGTGCGAAACACAGGGTGGTGAATACAAGCTCGGGGCCAGCGGTAGTCCAACTCGTCGCGCGGGATCTTTTCGCCGTCTGCCATGACCATCTTTGAGTCGGGGTACTTCCTGACGAACTCGTTGGACACGTAGAACATGGCGCTGCCGAACTCCACTTTGATGTCGAGTTCTTGGCAGATGTCGAGCAGCGTCGCGATGTCGTCTATGTCGGAATCCAGTCCGACGCGGATGCGGATCAGATTGAAACCGGTGTCCTTGATCATCTCCAGATCGCGACGCCAGTCCTTTTCGCCTTTGGGAATCCATTCCGGTCGGTCCGCCATCATGCCGCCGAACGGATACTCGTAATGCACGCCGATCCAAATCTCCGCCAGAGTCGGCGCTGGCGTGGAAAGGAGCAAGGTCACCGTCAACCAACACAGCGCAAGCCGTTTCATGCGTCTTCTCCTTCTTGCCACCAAACCGGCTCACAGGGGCCGGCTACGCCCTTCGTCCTTGATCTTCTGCAAAAGGCCCTGGAGGCGCCGCACGACTTCCGGGTGTTGGTCATAGAGGTTGTTGCTCTCCCGAAGGTCCTCTTCCAGGTTGTAGAGTTGCGCCGGGGGATCTGAGGGTTTGGGCTCCGGCATTGGCTTCCCGGCGCGGAAATGCGCATAACCGCAATTTCCTTGTCCGTCGATGAGCTTCCATTTTCCAGCGCGAATCGAGAGTGCCCCCATCCCGCCGCTCACCATCACCATGGGGCGATCGGAATCCGGTAGTTTCTTGCCCAGAAGAGCAGGCAGCACGTTGTAGCTGTCCGGCCCGGCGTCAGGCGGCAACTCCTTGCCAACGATTGCCGCGAAGGTCGCCATCATGTCAGTCAATGAGATCGTTTCCGTAGAGCGTGTGCCAGGCTTGATTTTGCCCGGCCATCGCGCGAGGAAGGGTACGCGATGTCCGCCTTCGACCAGATCCCCTTTGCCGCCACGTAGGATAGGGCCGTTCGGCTGGTGCCCGTTGAAATTGCGAGTATATCCGCCGTTGTCGCTGGAGAAGATCACCAACGTATTCTCGGCGAGCCCAAGGCGATCCAGCGTGTTGAGAATCTCACCGACGGACCAGTCCAGTTCGTGTATCACGTCGCCAAACGGACCGGCCTGGCTTGTTCCTTCAAAGCGGGCATTCGGCCAGTGCCGGCGCCCCCCTACCGAACGGGAACCCACATGAGGCTGAGTCGGTGTGTAATACAAAAAGAACGGCTGCTGCTTGCTGGCGAGACTTTCCAGTTGTGACACGAGTTTGCCGACAAACTTGTCGATGAGTTCTTCGTCCCTCCAGCGGGCTCCTTCGCCGCCTTCCATTCCTCCGTAGTTCCTCGACTCCAGTTTTCCAATAGGGCTGTCCTCGCGGAGGCCTGCGACGTGGTGATTCTCAACAAACACGTATGGCGGAAAGCTGTTGGCCACGGGAATCACGTAGGAGTAATCGAAGCCAACCTCCAACGGGCCGGGCTTGAGTTCGCCGTTCCAGTTGGGACCGCTTCCACGGGTCGCCCAGTAATTAGGCGGCGTGTCGCCTCGATTGTCTCCAAACCCCTCTTCGCGGCCGAAGCCAAGGTGCCACTTGCCCACAATCGAAGTCGAGTAACCCGCGGACTTAAGCAGAGAGGCCACCGTCATCCGATCTTCCTCGATCAGCAACGGCGCGCTGGTGCTCAGGGCGCTGTACTTCAACCAGGTCCGCCAGCTATAGCGGCCGGTCATCAGTCCGTATCGAGTCGGCGTGCATGTCGAGGCTTCCGTATGAGCGTCGGTAAAGAGCACGCCCTGTGTGGCGAGGCTATCGATGTTTGGAGTCCGGAGCTTCGTGGCGCCGTAAGAGCTGAGATCGCCGTATCCCAAGTCGTCGGCGAGGATGAAGACGATATTGGGTTTGTCGGCGTCCGCCCCGAGGGCGCTCGCCGGCGCCAGCGTAAGCGTTCGGGCGGGCCGTGAATTGAGGAGGGCGAAAGCCGGTGGGGAGGGCGGCAAAAAAACTTGCATAAAACGCTGGACACGAGAAATGGGTTTATGGCAGGCTAGCGGATGTGGAGGCGGAAAGGCAGCTGGAAGCGCAGCAGGCATGGATGCCGGTCCAGCAGGAGCCGGAGCGGGCGTTGTGGTTGGAGCCGGTGGAGGCGAAACGCCAGTGGCATTACTGGCGGAGCATGCACCAGCGAGCGAAAGAGCGCCTCGAGACGTGGAAGTTGCGGTGTGGGGAAGCGGAGCAGAAGCTGGCGGATGCGCAGCAGAGGAGCGAGCAGCTGCACGAGCGGATGCAGGAGTTGGAGCAGGAGAATGCGGGCCTGCAGCAGCGCAACCGGGATCTGTTGCAGTCCCCGTTCGGGAAGCGGAGCGAGAAGCGCCAGAGCGGCAGTGAGGCAGGGGCGGCAGCAGCGGAGACGGTCCGCCCGGGGGCGGATTCGGAGCCGCAGCGGCCGCGCGGGGGGCCACGGGGAGCGGTCCCGCATGCGCGGGTAGAGCGGTCCGGTCTAGCGGTGCAGGAGGAGTGGCTCGAGCCGGAGGCGGAGCGCCGCTAGTGTGCGGACTGCGGGGCGCCCTACGCCCGCAACGGCGAGGAGAGCAGCGCATCGATCGAGGTCGATGTGCGGGGGTATGTGAGACGGATCCGGCGGCCCCGCTTCCGGGCGGGGTGCGGGCAATGGCACTAACTTAAGGTTTTCGGGCATTAACTTAAGGGCGAGGGGCCTGAGGGCAGTCCATTTTGCAGGTTCCGGGTACTCAGGTCATGGGCATCGGGGTTGGCATCGAAGCAGCTAGGTTGTCGCCGCCTTGCGCCGGGACCATTTCGGGGCCGGCTGCAGCGAGCGCCGCTGGTACGAGCGGTTGGGGCGCGGCTTGCGCCGACCCGTCCCGACCCACGCGCAGATGCGTTCGAGTGTCTCGCCGACATACGCGGAGTGGCGCAGCAGCAGACCCTCGAGATGCTGCGCCAGCGCGGCCAGGCTGTGCTTGAAGTTCGCCTGCGGCGCCGACTTGCCGTCCGGCTGCCGGGCTGCTTGGCACAGGTCCGCATCCCGGTTGGTGAACAGCCGCGTCATCGCAATCAAGTTGAAATGGGCGAACAACTCTTGCTGCACCAGGCGCTCGCTCTGGCCGTGGAACTGCTGGACTTCCAGGAACTGTTTGCTGATCTTGTACATTTCCTCGATCCCCCAGCGGGCATGGTACAGGTCGGACAGGTCGGCGACGCGATAGCGGCGGCTGTCGAGCAAGGTGGTGCCCAGCACGTACTGGGTCGTGGCGTGCGTGTACTTGACGAGGCGCAGCGGGAGGGGCTGCCAGTGCGTGCCGGGATACTTGCGGGACAGGGTCCGCAGGGTATCGGGGCCGGGCAGGATGGTGACGAGCGTGTCGGTGCCGTCGCCGTCGATGAAGGCATCGATGGCGGGGCAGACGTTGCGGGGGAGGCGGAAGACGGCCTGCAGTCCGCGCCGCCGGTGAGTCCAGAGCAGTTCGAACGAGTAGTAGCCGCGGTCGTAGACGACCAGGTCGGGGGCGGCCAGGGCTCGCAGATGGGCGCGTGCGGCGGCGCGCTCGTTGCGGTGGGCGAAGAGGTCGAAGTCGACCGGGAGCCGGGACTGCAGGCGCAGCAGGCAGCTGAGCAGGCCCTGCGGGTAGTGGGCGTGCGGGCCGGGCGGGTCGTAGCCGGCTGCGGCCAGCGGGCGCGGCAGGTTGAGCTTGGAGCCGTCGACGGCGAAGACGCGGTGGCCCAGCCAGAGCGGTCCGGGCTGGTCGGCGCGGCGCAGGATCGCGGCGTGGAACTGCAGGAAGACCTGGGCGTCAATCCGCGGCCGGGCCTTGCACATGGCCGCGTCGGAGACCGGCTGCGGTTGCGGCAGGGGCACGTCCAGGGCGCGGCACTGGGCCCACAGCTGAGACAGCGTCGTGGTGTAGCCTTGGCGGCGCGGAGCGCACACGAGGCGGAACACGAACAGCATCACCAGCAGCGTGTTGAGGACGCGGCTGCGCACTTGCCAGAGTTGGTCGTGAGCGGCGGCGATGGCGCTGAGCGAGCCGAGCAGGCCCTGCCAGAGGGCGACGAAGTCCGCGTCGGGGGCCTGCGGCTGCGCCGCCGGCGGCGGCCGTCGCCGGGCCTGCGGGCGCGGCCCGTGCAGCAGGATCGAGCGGCACGGCTTCGTCAGCGGGTAGACATACACATCCTTGGGGCTGCGCCCGGCGTCGGCACGGCCCTGGGTCTGGCCGAGATGGATCCAGTTGGCGGCGCGGTAGCAGGTGCCTTGGAAGCGCGGGGTTTCGCAGAAGGTTTCGAGCAGGACCGGCCGCGTGCCATAGCGCCGCTGCCAGTCCGCCGGCAGCTGCCGGGCTGCCAGCCCCAGCGCGTGACTCGCCAGGTTCGGGACCTGCACCCAAGGAAACAGCAAGAAGCGAGGCTGGCCGACCACGAGGTCGAGGTGCTTCTTGTACTCCCCGGCAGGCCAGCCGACCCACTCATCGCGGCAAGCCAGCGAGTGGGTCGCCTGGCTGAACAGCACACAGCCCAGCCGGCGCCCGTGCCGGTCGAGCAGGAAGTAGCGCAGGTGCGGGCCCAGCGGCTGGCGGTAGCCGAGATAGTGGTGCCGCTCGATGAATTCGTTCCAGAGTTGGGTGTCCTCCTGCTGCTCGACCCGCTGCAGGCCCAGCGGCTGCAGGTCCCGCAGGCTGGTCGCGATCCGCGGCTGGGGAGCGCTGCGCGGGGTCGCGGCCACCGGCGGGCGCGGTCCCGGGCGCATGTTCTGCGTGTGCTTGGGCGGCCGCGTCAGGATGCCGGCCTGCTCGAGCTGTTCCAGCAGGCCCAGGGCGGCCGCGACCCGGTTGCCGCCAGCAGCCGTGCGCCAGTTGAGGTGCTCGCAGATCGTCTCCGCCAGTTCCTTGCGGCTCAGGGCCGGGAACCTGGCCACCGTCTGCTGGATAGCGGCGATCTGCCGGCGCGTGAAGCGTCTGCCGAAGAAGGTAGTGGACTTGAGCTTCTCGATGCGGGGATCCACGACAGCCACCAAGGAACCTGTTCCTGGTTACCATCGCAAATCCGGGCTCGCATGTCAAGGGGGTTTTTGCGATCCTTCAAAAAAATCTGCAAGTGCATTCGAAGCAATGCATTGGAGGTTTGCTGAGAAATCTAGATTCCGGCTAGCCTATTTCAGTGCCATTGGGGGTGCGGGTGCGCGCAGCGGCAGGGCCAGCCAGTGCCCGCAGTGATCGCGCCGCGGGAGCCCACGCTGTTCCGGGGCACGAGTTACGGACTGAGCGTGTGGGTGGCGTTTCTGTTGCAAGTGTATTGGCAGCGGCACCCGGTGCGGGCGTTCGAGCGGGAGTGGGGCGAGAGGGGGGTGCGTCTGCCGGCGGGCACGCTGCTGGGGCCTGGGCGGGATTTCCTGACCTGGTTCGAGCCGCTGGAGGCGGCGATCGCAGCGCACCAGGAACAGACGCGACTGGTGCACGGGGACGAGACCTCGTGGGTGGTGCAGGTGCGGGCGGAGGAAGGGCAGAACCCGCGTTGCTGGTTGTGGGCCTGCCTGACCGGGGACGCCGTGCGGTTCCGGGTGGATCCGTCGCGGAGTGCCGAGGCGGCCGCAGCACTGTTCGGCAAGCTGGGGCTGAGAGGGAAGGTGGTGCTGGTGTGTGATCGCTACTCGGCGTATGTCAAGTTGGCGCGGGAGCACCCAGAGCAGTTCGAACTCTCCGTATGCTGGGCCCACGCCAGGAGAGATTTTGTCACGCTGGGGCGCAAGCGGCCGGACCTGCAGGAGTGGGTGGACGGGATCCTGGAGCGGATCGGGAGGCTGTACCGACGCAACGCCGAACGGCTGGCGCAATGGGATCCACAGAGTGGTCTGGAAGGACAGTCCGAGGCGTTCCGGGCGGCCCAGCAGCGACTGGCAGCGGAGTGCGCCGTACTATTCGAGCACGCCGAGCGGGAGGTGGCGACACGGACCAAGGCAGCGCAGCGGGAGTCGGACAAGGCTGGCCCGGACCCGCGGCTGGCACCGTTACAATCCTTGTTGCGGCACCGCGAGGGCCTGGTGGTGTTTGTGAGGAAGGCGTTCGTGCCCATGGACAACACTGTCGTGGAGCGAGCCCTGCGGCGACCCGTGCTCGGGCGCAAGCTCAGCTACGGCTCGCACAGTGCGGACGGCGCGGCCCTGCAGGGCGTGCTGCTGTCGGTGTTCGCCACGCTGGACAGGGCCGGGATCGACCTGTGGCGCTGGCTGGAGGCGTTCCTGCGCGAGTGTGCGGGGATCGGACGGGGAGTGGTCGTGGTGGATCCGTGGGCCTGGCTGCCGTGGGGCCTGTCCGCGGAGCGGTTCCAGGCCCTGCGAGCGCCCTGGCGGTGTTCGGAGGCCGGGCCGGACCCGTGAGCGGCTCGCTACGCTATTGCGGCCGGGACTTTTCCCCGGCCGAACTGGACCGGATCCGCGCCCTGATCGCGCACACGGACCCGCCCCTGTCCCGCACGAAACTATCCCAGGCGGTCTGCGAGGTGCTGGACTGGCGCAAACCCGACGGCGGCCTCAAGGAGATGAGCGCGCGCGTGGCCCTGCTGCGCATGCAGCGCGACGGCCTGCTGACCCTGCCGCCGCCGCTGAGGACCCTGCCGCGCCCTGCCGTTTACACACAAGTCACCCTGGACGCATCTTCTGATAGAGCTTGCTACCCTCGCTGAGCCGTCGGGTCCGTTCCACCACCTGCGAGATCGTGGCCAGCCTCGTGTAGCCCTCCCACAGCACCTTGTGCCCCGGCACCGCGTACTGCTTGCGCTTGTAATTCAGATACCCGCCCAGCATCGCCAGCGTCAGCACGGCCCGCCCCAAATTGTCCGGCGGCGGCTGCCGCCGATCCTGCGCGAAATCCTCCAGCGCCGCCAGTTCGATCTCCGTGAACAGCGTGTCCGCCGGCAGCTCCGGCGTGTCCCGTCCCAGCAGCGTCAGCAGTGTCAGCCGCCAGGCGATCACCGCGTTGATCGTCACCGCCCGCTCGATCCGCTCCCCCTGCCGGTGCCCCAGGTACTCCACCTTGCAGCCCGCCTTCAGCACCCGGTGCCAGTCCTCGATCCGCCAGCGCAGCTTGTACCACTCCAGCACCCGCTCCGCCTCCGGCTGCGTCTGCACCGCCAGCGTCGTCAGCAGGAACCATTCCAGTCGCTCCGCCCCCTCCGGCTGCGTCTCCTCCCGCACGTGCACCAGGCGCAGCTGCAGCGCCGCCTCCTGCCGGTCCGGGTCCGCCAGTTCCACTTCGCGCCAGCGCAGCTCCACCTGCGCCACCCGCTCCTCCCGCGCCTCGCGGCCCGTCTGCCCCCGGCTCGCCCGCCGCCCCGACAGCCGCGCCACGTGGATCTGCATCCGTCCCTGCGCCGCCTCCCCCCGGACCCAGTCGAACAGCTTCGGCACGTCCTTGCCCAGCGAACGGTTGTGCTTCGCCCGCACCAGCAGGTCCACCTTCCGCAGCCGCCGCTGCTCCGCGAACAGGGCGAACACGTCCGCCTCCCGGTCCAGCACCGACACCGGCCGCACCCCCGCCAGCTGCCCGCCCATCTCCGCGCATTCCCGCAGCCCCCGGATCCAGCGCATCGTCTTGCGCTGCTCCAGCGGCTTGCCCCGCTCCGCCTTCCCGTCCGGCGCCTCGAACTGGATCTGCGGCACCCCCAGCGGCACCCCTTTCCCGTTCACCACCAGCGTCGCATGCATGTGCAGCCCCAGCGTCCCCGCCGAGCCCTTGTTCTTGCCGATCAAGCCCAGCCCCACGCAGCCCGGATGCTCCGCGAAATTCAAGTCCGTGCCGTCCTGGATGCACAGTACCGCGGCCTGCCCCTGCATCCGCTGCAACGTGCGCTCCCGGTGCGGCGCCAGGATGTTCTCCGGCGTCACCTCCGAATCCGCCGGGTGATCAATCAGACGGTAGTAGCCGCGCACCGCCGCCTGGTCGTTCTGCGCCGCTCCCGGGAACGACTTGGTGGGCGCTTGCGCTTGCTGGTCCACGATCTTCACGAGCCGCTGGCTCAAGCGTACATCGCCCAGCGGCGCGCCGCCGAACTCGTGCTCGGCCCACACGTCCGCCGCCAGCTTGTCGGCCGCGCCCAGCGCCTGCGGCGCTTCCGGCGCGGGCACGCCCAGCTGCGCCCGCCAGTCGCGCGCCAGCGGGTAGAGCCAGACCGCCTTCACCGGCACCGCGGTCCCGCTGGCCGCGAAGCGGCCGCGCCCGGCGCTCTCGCCGACCCGCAGCCAGTTGGCGGCGGCCAGCGAAGTGCCCTTGTACAGGCCTTTCTCGACAAAGGTTTCCACCAGCAGGGGGCGGTAGCCGTAGCGCTGCTGGCAGTCGTCCGGCAGGCGGCGCAAGGCGAGCGAGAGGGCCTTGGAGGCGAGGTTCCGGCAGGCGGCGCCGGGGCGGATCAGGAAGCGGCTCAGCCCGAGCACGCGGTGCAGCTGGCGGCCGCGCTGGTCGGCGTCCCAGCCGATGAAGGCGTCGCGGGCGGCCAGCGCAAGGGCCGCGGCGGCGAAGCCGAAGGCCCCCAGCACGCCCTGCTCGGAGACCAGCAGGTAGCGCAGTTGGGCACCGGCGTGCTGGACGGCGCCGCGCGGGTGCTCGCTGCGCATCAGCTCGTTCCAGATCCCGCGCTGGGCCGAGTCGCTGACCTCGATCAGTGCCAGCCCGCACAGCTGGTCCACGCGGGCGGGCACGCCGACCGGCGGCGGCACGGGGCGGCCGAGACCGCGCGGGCGGCAGCGCCGGTGGTTATGCCGGGGCGCGGGCAGTCGGATCTGGCCGGCGGCGGCGAGCGTGCGCAAGGCTCGCAGGCAACTGGCCAGCTGGGGCTGCCCGCGGGCGTCCAGGAAGCCGAACAGCTGGCAGACCCGGCGGCCGATTTCCATGCGGCTAGCCGAGCCGGCGGCCGCCACCAGCGCCTTGACGCGCGCCAGGGATGCGGGATTCGAAAGCGTGGAGGGAATCCGGTGTTGCTCGTACATGTCCTAGGGATGGCACACTGGAAATCCACTTGTCAAGTCCTATTTGTGTGTAAACGGCAGGCCGCGCCCGCGCCCGCTCGCGCCGTCCCCGCGCACCGATCCGCCGCCCCGCGCGCCCCTGCCCGCCTCGCTGGCCCAAGCCCGCCCCCTGCGCCTCTCCCTGCTGCGCCCCTCCGACCCCCGCAGCCGCCTCTGGAACGAGTTCGTCGAGCGCTACCACTACCTCGGCTACAAGCCCCTGCCCGGCGCCCAGTTGCGCTACTTCGTGCACGCCGCCGACGGCCTCCTGCTGGCCCTGCTCGGCTTCGGCGCCGCGGCCTGGAAAACGGCCCCTCGGGACCGTTTCGTGGGCTGGGATCCGCCCACCCGCCAGCGCAACCTGCCCCTGGTCGTCAATCACGCCCGCTATCTCATCCTGCCCTGGATCCGGCTCCCGTCACTGGCGTCCCACCTGCTCGCCTGCCTCCAGCGACAACTCCCCGACGACTGGCAGCAACGCTACGGCATGCGTCCAGTTCTGCTGGAAACGTTCTGCGAAACGCCGCGCTTCCAGGGCACCTGCTATTGCGCCGCCAACTGGATCCATCTGGGCCAGACACAGGGCCGCGGCAAACTCGATACTCGTCACGAGTACAACCAGCCCGTCAAAAACGTCTTCGTCAAACCCCTCTGCCCGGACTGGAAAGAAACCCTCAATCGCTAGCTCCACAGCCGCCTTTCACGGCCCGCCCGAACGCTTACGCGCCAGCAGTGTGCCACCCAATGCCAGCCCGAGGACAGCTCTGAGGATGAAACTGGTAGACGACAACGCACTCATAGGTCGCTCCTTTCACGGGGTTCGTTGTCTCCGCCTCGGCGGCCGGCTTCTTCTCGCCAGGCCCGACGCTACAACTCCGCCAGCGTCCCTTTGCTTGACCCGAACTTGTCGGTCTCGACGCCCAAGCGCTGCAGCATGTTGACGTAGAGGTTACAAAGCGGCGTGTTGTTCTCGAGGTTGTACGCCAAGTGCCGCCCGTGGCGGAAGCCGCCGCCGGCGAGGATGATCGGCAGGTTGCGTGTGTCGTGGATGTTGGCGTCGCTCAGGTTGCTGCCGTAGAGCGTCATGGTGTTGTCGAGCAGCGAGCCGTCTTCTTCTTCGACCGAGTCGAGCGAGCGGAGCAACTCGCCCAGCATGCGCATGTGCTCGATCTCGATTTCTTCGAGCAGCGTCAGCTTCCCCTCGTCCTTGCCGTGGTGCGTCAGACCGTGATACCAGGGATACTCCTTTTCGTTGCGCAGCGTGAGTCCTGGCGTCGAGGCGCTCGCGATGAACAACGTGATGAGCCGGGTGGAGTCGGTCTCGAGAGCCAGCTTCGCCATGCGGAACATTAGACCCAGCTTTTCGATGTAGTCGTACTTGGTCGGCGGGTCGGTCGGGATCTCGGCGTCGGTCTGCGGCTTCGGCTTACGCTCCCACTCCTGCCGTTCGACGAGGCGGCTTTCGAGATCCCGCACGGCCGTCTGGTACTGATCCAGGCGCCGCTGATCGCGGGAACCGAGCTTCGAGTGCACGTCGCGCGCTTGTTCGGCGACGGCGTCGAGGACGCTGCCGCGGCGACGCAGCCGTGCCACCTCCTCTTCGACCTTCTCCGGATCGCCCTGCAGGAACATCTTTCGGAACAGAGCGGAAGCGCTCTCGATCGCGGGGATCTCGACTCCCGCCTGCGTGAACGACAGGCTCTTGGGTCGGTTCACCGCCAGCGGCAGTGAACGGAAGCGCGTCAGGTGGCCGATGTGGTCCGCGGCGACTTGATCGAGAGAGATCGAGTTTCGAAACGAGAGGCGTCCCGGATGGGGAGCCGAAGTCAGGAAGCTCTGGTCCGACTTATGGGAGCCGTCGACTTCCGGGTGCGAGAGTCCGCTGAAGACCGTAAATCGCTCGCGGTGCTCGGCCAGCAACTCGAGATAAGGGGACGCTTTGTACTCGCGGCCCTCACCCTCGGGGGGGAACAGCGAAGGGATAAAGCCGAGATCCTGACAGATCGCCAGCATGCGCAACGGAGTCTTTCGAGCGGTCTTCGCGACGGACTCGAACCAGGGGAGGCCGAGCGCGACGGCTCCGGCTTGTAGGAATCGGCGGCGTGGAATGGGTTCGTGGCTTTTACGCATAGCTCCTACTCGTCATTTGTTCCGGAACAGCGGACTCTGGACAATCTCGTGAATTATTGTACGCACTCCGTAGTCGGAGGCCTTGCTGCGGTCCAGGACCGCGGCGATCTCTTCACGGTCGGAGAAGCGGATACGCGCCCCGGTCGCGTAGACCGTGAGTTGCTCGGCGAGGTTCCTAGCCGGCTTACGCTCGTCCTCGAGCAACAGCGCTATGTACTCGTGGATATCGCCGAAGCTGCGCCCGTCGTGGAGCTGGCCGCTCGCATCCACGCGCTTGGCCGTGTAGTAAACGAAGTCGTTGCCGCTTCGCCCGCGGCCCTCCACGCGCTTGCCTGCGCCGAGGCTGCGGTAGCTGTCGCGCCAGCCTCCCATGACGTCAAAGTTCTCCAGCGCCAAGCCGGGCGGGTCGATGCGGGCGTGGCAGGCTGCGCAAGCTTGGTCGTTTCGGTGTCGCGCCCTGCCGTTTACCCACAACTGGTTTCGTCACTCATGTGGCGGTAGACTTTGCTGGCTTGGTTCAGGCGCATTGCTCGCTCGAAGACTTGAGCACCGGCGGTCAACCGCATGTAACCCTTCCAGAGGACTTGGTGGCCTGGTGCTGAGTACGTCTTGCGCTTGAAGTCGAGGTACCCGCCCATGAACGCCGCCGTGAGCACCGCCCGCCCGAGAGTGTCGGGCGACACCAGCTTGCGATCCTGCGCGAAATCCTCCAGGACGGCGATCTCCATGGCGGAGAACAGCACCTCGGCCGGCAGTTCCGGCGTCTCCCGCCCCAGCAGCGTCATCAGCGTCAGTCGCCAGGCGATCACCGCGTTGATCGTCACCGCCCGCTCGATCCGCTCGCCCCTGCGATGCGCCAGCTCCTGCACCTTGCAGCCCGACTTCAGCACCCGGTGCCAGTCCTCGATGCGCCACCTCAGCCGGTACCACTCCAGCACCCGCTCGGCGTCCTGCCGCGACTCCACCTCCACCGTCGTCAGCAGGAACCATTCCAGCCGCTCCGCCCCCTCCGGCTCGCTCTCCTCCCGCACGTGTACCAGGTGCAGCCTCGCCGCTGCCTCGCCCGTCTCCGTCGACGGCAGCTCCACCGCCTTCCAGCGCAGCCCCACCTGCGCGACCCGCTCCGCGCGCGCGTCGCGCTGCTTCTGCCCGCGCGCGGCCGTACGCGCCGACAGGCGCTCCACATGGATCTCCAGGTGGGCCTGCGCGGCCTCCGCCCGCACGGCGTCGAACAGCTTCGGCACGTCCTTGCCCTGGGAGCGGTTATGCTTGGCCCGCACCACTAGGTCGACCGCCCCCAGGCGGCGCTGCTCGGCGAACAGCGCGAACACGTCCGCCTCCCGGTCCAGCACCGACACCAGCCGGACGCCGTCCAGCTCCTGCCCCAGCGCCGCGCACGCGCGCAGCCCCCGGATCCAGCGGAACGTCTTGCGCTCCTCCAGCGGCTTGCCCTGCTCCGCCTGCCCGTCCGGCGCCTCGTACTGGATGTGCGGCACCCCCAGCGGCAGGCCCTCCTCGCTGACCGCCAGCAGGGAGTGCATGTGCAGCCCCAGCGTGCCGTTCGAGCCCTTGTTCTTGCTGATCCTGCCCAGCCCCGCGCAGCCCCCGTGGCTGGCGAAGTTCAGGTCCGTGCCGTCCTGCAGGCACAGCACCGTCCGCTGGCCCTGCATGCGCCGCAGCGTGCGCTCCCGGTGCGGTGCCAGGATGTTCTCCGGCGTCAGCTCCGAGTCGGCCGGCTGGTCGATCATCCGGTAGTAGCCCTTGACCGCCGCCCGATCCCTCTGGACCGCTTCCGGGAACGACGCCATGGGCTGCTCCGACTGCATCTGGGCGCTCTGCACCAGGCGCTTGCTCAAGCGTACATCGCCCAGCGGCGCGCCGCCGAACTCGTGCCGCGCCCAGGCGTCCCGGGCCAGGCCCTCGCCGAGGCCCAGCGCCTGCGGCGGCTGCGGCGCCGGCACGCCCAGCTGCTCGCGCCAGTCGCGGGCCAGCGGGTACAGGTAGACCGACTTCACGGGCACGCTGAGGCCGCGGGGCGCGCAGCGGCCCCGCCCGGCGGTCTGGCCCACGCAGACCCAGTTGGCGGCCGCCAGCGAGGTGCCCTTGTGGCGGTCTTTCTCGACAAACGTCTCGGCGAGCAGAGGGAGATAGCCGTAGCGGCGCTGGAAGTCGTGCGGCAGGCGGCGCAGGCACAGCCCGAGGGCCTTGGAGGCCAGGTTCTGGCAGCGCACGGAGGGACGGATCAGGAAGCGGCTCAGAGCGATCACGCAGTGCAGCTGGCGGGAGCGCAGGTCGGCGTCCCAGCCGATGAAGGCGTCGCGGGCGGCGAGGGCGAGGGCCGAGGCGGCGAAGCCGAGCGCGCCCAGGACGCCGTGGTCGGAGACCAGCAGGTAGCGCAGCTGGGCGCCCACGTGACGCGCGGCGCGGCGCGGATGCTCGTGTTGCATCAACTCGTTCCAAGTGCGCCGCTGGTGGTCGCCGGTGACCTCGACCAGCGCCAGTCCCTGCACCTGGTCGACGCGCGCGGGCACAGCGGTCGGCAGGGGCACGGGGCGGCCGAGCCGGCGGGGCCGGCAGAGCCGGCCGCCGTGCCGGGGGGCGGGCAGCTGGAGGCGGCCGCGCGCCTGGAGCGCGCGCAGCGCCTTCATGCAGCCGGCCAGCTGGGGGCGGCCGAGCGCGTCCAGGAATCCAAACCGCTGGCAGACGCGCCGGCCCAGCTCGGTGCGGCTGGCGCCGCCGGGTTCAGCCAGCAGGTCCTTCAGCCGCGTCATGCCGTCGGCGCTGGAGAGGGTCGAGGCAATCTGACTCTGCTCGTGCATGCCCCAGGGATGACACAGAGCAGGCCCAAAAGTCAAGCCCTACTTGTGGGGCATGGGCAGGTCGCGCCAGCTGCTCGCGGATCGTCGTCGCTCCGCGTGTGTCGGGCTCGACCGCCGGAATGCCCGGCGGCGGGGGGGGCGGCGGCTCGCCCTCGATGCGCTCCTTGACCCAAGCGCCGCGAACAACCGGCGAGGTCGTCGCTCCGTTCGCCGTGACTTTGAGCACTGAGGCCTGGGTGAGAATGCCGCCATAGGGGCTACCTTCAGGCAGCGGTGTGCGGCGAAAGGCAGGCCCGCTGACGCCTGCGACGCCGTAGTGATCGGCGAGCTTTTCGTTGAGAAAGGCGTAGTCGGAGTCCACGACATGGCGGGCGGGCTGATTCCTCGCCACCAGGTCGGCGAAGAACAAACGCGTCTCTTCCACCATCGAGTCGATCAGCCAGTCGTCGCCCGGGTACTCGGGGAACAGTTGCCGATCAGGATCGGTGAAACGAATCTCATCCAGGTCCAGCCAGTCATCGAGAAAGCTATGGAAGAATCGATTGGCGCGGTCCGAATCAAGAAGCCTGTCGACCTGAGTCCGCAGGACGTCCGGGTCCCCCAAACGCCCGCTGTCGGCCAGGGCGCGAAGCTCTGCGTCCGGGCCGGCGTCGGTCAGAAACAGGGAGAGTCTCTCCGCGAGGGCATAGTCGTCGAGCTCGCCCGGCTCCTGACTCAGGAACAGGAATTGCGGAGATGACAGGACTGCCGCGTAGGTCGTGATCATTGTCTCGGTGAACGGGACGTTCTCGGCCAGCAGGCCGTCGGCGATCGCGAGGAAGCGCTCGACTTCACGCTCCTTGAGAGGCTGCCGATAGACCCGGCCCATAAAGTCACGCAGCAAGGAGGCGGCGTCCTCAGCGGGGTTTTGTGAGACCGCCTCGACTCGATAGGCGCCTTCGACCGCCCGGAGAGTGAGGTCCCCAAACAGCGCTCGGTAGCTCGAGGGCGGCCATTGCTCGACGAACGGCCCCTCCAACTCGACCCAGTAAAACGCTACGCCGGGGAAGCCGTCGGGGTCGAATTGCTGGATGATCTCAGGGACCGCCGGAACCATCGGCTTGGGGAGCCGGATCGTATCCGGCCGCAGGATCTCGCCTCGCCGCAACAACGCCTCGAACTCGACCGTTCGAGGCTCGTCGGGCGGCGCTTCGATCGTGGCAAGGAACCGTACGCCACGCGTCGTTCGATTCACAGCGCCAGCGCTGTCCGCGCCGCCGCCCATGGCGTAAAACGAAACAGGCTCCGGACGCTTGCCATCGTAGATGCGGTCCGCCACAGGCTCCAAGAAATTCCACTCGCCTTTGGGGTCCCCCTCAGGGAAAAAACGCGGATTGGGGCCGGGTTCCGCCATGTCGGTTTGCCGCAGCACCGAACGCAGCTTCACGCGCACGCGGTAGGCTCCGCTGTGCGCGACGCGGACCTGGTTGAAGTTGTACTGGTATGGCTGATAAGGGCCGCGGAAGATCGCAACCGACTCGCGCTCCCGCTTCTCGGGATCGGCCTCCCCAACAGTCCGAGCGCTAACCTTTTTCTTCCAGGAGTGCTCTTCGTTGATCTCCAGGTCATCGAGAGCCAACCACCAACGGTTCCACAAGCTGTTCCCGTTGAGGGCGAAGAGACCCTTTTGTTCGCGAGCGTAATAGCGGGAGGTTTCCGGCTTTGGACGCTCGGCTGGAAACGCCAAGGCCAGCCGCAGCGCCGCCTCGGCTGCCTCCAGGTAGGCGTGCATCTGAACGTAGGATATCTCCAGCGCCTCGCCAACCTTCGCGAACCCCTGCACTTTGCCGTCAGGCGGCAGCATGTCGACGACACCTAGATGGGACAGGTGCAACAGATCCCGCAGAGTGTTGTCGTACTCGACGCGATTCAGGCGGCGGATCGAGGCGCGCCCCTGCCGACTGACCTCATCGCTCTCCACCGAGCGGATCGCCCGCGAGAGATCCGCGACCAGCGTCTCTCGATCTTCACTGGAGAGCAAGCCCGGCGTCGGCGGCATCTCACTCTTGGAGACGCGGTCGTGCACCAGCGCCCAACGACGCCGGATCTCGAGGTCGGCTAGATCCCATCTGAGCTCTCGGAGGTTGAGGCCCCCCTGGGCGACAGAGTCGTTATGGCAACCCAAACAGGAGCTATTGAGCAAGGCGCGAATGCTCTCGCCCGCGCCGGCCGTGTCGGCCGACGCGATAGCCGGCGCGAGCAATAAGGCCAACAGAAAGCGGCAGGGGCGATCAGTCCGATTGAGCTGGCGGCTGTCAATCACCGGCTGCGTCCTTCCCTCTTGATCTTGTGCAGCAACTGCTGAAGCCTGTGGGCGATCTCACGATGCTGGGGGTAAATGTCTGACTTCTCCCCAAGGTCCTCAACTGTATTATACAGTTGCGGCGGTTCCCCTGGCTTCGCTTCCCCGTCCCAGGCACATTTTTTTGTCCTGATTGAGGCGGTTTCGGTGAGGTTGATGCCTGCTTCGACGTCCTGTGCAGTCGCTGGGCGCGGCCCGAGGGCCTACCACGAGGGATCCGGGCGTCGTCGACCGGCTGGGTCGCAAGCGCCGACACAGCGGTACTGTTCCGCCTGGCCAGGCGGAGCCCTGCTCGCGGGCGGGCGAGCGGCCCGGGCTAGCGCCGGGGCGGGGCCAGCAGCAGGTCGAGCGCCTCCTGCGGGCGGGCCGCGTCATGGCGGTTGGCCTGCGGCAGCCAGCGGAACCCGGACTGGCAGCGGATGATCGAGAGCGCCGCGTTGGTCAGGCAGGCGAGATGGCGCGGCAGGTCGCGCACCCAGACCCGGCAGCGATCCTCGTCGTAGGTGAAGTCCCGCACGTAGTGCAGGCGGTTCTCGCTGTGCCAGTGGTTGCGGATCCGCACCGCCAGCTGCGCGGGCGTGGCCTGCTCCGCCGTCAGCGAGGTCAGCGCGTAGCTCACTTCGGTGCTGGTCTCGCCGGTCTTGAGCACATGCCGCTCGCGCTCGATGCGGATGGCCTGCTGGCGGCCGTACAGGGCGGCATAGCCGTTCCAGTCCGGGTCGCTGAGATCCTTGACCCAGTAGCGGCGGCGGTCGCTGCGGCCGTGCTCTTTGTCGAGGGTCTGGTGGCCGGGACAATCCTCGAACAGCATGTGCTGGAGGTCGTCCAGCAGCGTCGGCTGGTTCTCCTTGACGGCCGTGACCAGGTAGTGAGCCGCGCCGTCCTCGAGCAGGCCGCGCGCCGTCTTGTGCTGGACGTGCAGCGCGTCGAGGGTGACGATGCGCCCGGCCAGGTCCAGCTCCCCGGCCAGCTCGCGCACCGCCGGGATCTCGTTGGTCTTGCTCGAGACCTCGACCTGTCCCAGCACCAGGCCGCTGGAGTGCTCCACGGCCGCGACCAGCATGCGACGGCCGTCCGCCGTCTGCTTGGAGGCGCCGCGGACATCCTTCCCGTCCATCGAGAGGCCCGGCAGGAGCCCTGGCCGAGGGGCCTCCCCGGCCTCCTTCTGCGAGGCCGTATCCTCCTCATCCAGCGGGACTGGCTCGCTCTGCTGCCGCGTCCACGCCGCCACCGCGTGCGCCAGTGTCTGCGGCGGCAGGGCGGCCAGGATGTTGTGGAACGTCGCGCTCGACGGGGTCGTGTAGCAGTGCCGGCTGGGACTGTAGAAACAGCCCACCGCCGCGCGTTGCGACGGGTCTAGCAGGGCCGCGAACTGGGCGCACGCGGTCACGCCGCGGTAGCCGGCCAGCCGCGCCGCCACGGCCAGCACCAGCACGGTCCGCAGGCGGTAGCGCTGGCCCCGGGCGCAGCGGTAGTCCTCCACCTCGCCCAGGCAGTCGAACAGGCTGCGCAGCTCCGGCGCAGGCGGCGGCGCGGTCCGCTCCGGGCCCTGCCAGGCCGGGTCCTCCTCGGGCGGGCCCAGGGCCGCCCTCGCATCCGCTTCCAATGCGTACACCAGCACCTCCTTGGGTTGGCCGTGATGGCGCCACTCCGGCACCGCGCCCGGCTGGCGTGCGTAGCCGCCGGTGAAGCCCAGCGAGCGCCAGTTCGCCGCCCGCTAGCAGGTGCCCGCGAACCGCGCCCGGTCCACGAACGACTCCGCGAGCAAGACGCCATAGCCCTGCTCCCGCTGCATGTCCCCGGCCAGCCGCCGCAGGCTCAGCCCCAGCACCCGCGAGGCCAGCTTGGGCACCCCCTGGAAGGCCGGCAGGAGCACGAAGCGCGCGTTCTGCGCCACCAGATGCAGGCGCCGCAACTGCTGCTCCAGCGTCCAGCCGATCCAGCGGTCCCGCGCCGTCAGCTTGAGCGCGGCTGCCTGCCAGCCCACCAGCGCCACCCAGGCCGGGCCCAGCCTCGCCACATGCCGCAAGCCCTTGCCGAACAGGCCCCCGAACCCCAGGTAGTGATGGGCCCCCACCAGACGGTCCCAGAGCCGGTGCTCCTGCGCACCGCAGGTCGGGCGCACCGCGACGGCGCGCAGGTCCGGAACGCGGCCTGGCGTCAGCAACGGCTCCATCCCACCCACGCTGACAGATCGAGAACGAAATGTCCAGCCCTGGCGGGTCGCAAAGACGGGAACCGAGAATCGCCGTGCCTAGCGGACAGGCTCGCACAGCCCCTTGCCACGACTGTCTGCCACCCTGAATTCAAACAACTGAATAGCCCTGTTCCCCGTCCCGATACCCGCCGCCGCCTTGGCCATCAATCAGTTTCCACGGCCCCTCACGAATTGCCAGTATCCCGTTGCCGCCGCTGTGCATCACCCTTGGACGACGAAGGGAATCATCAAGCTTGCCTCCAAGCAGCGCGGGCAGCACGTTGAAGCTGTCAGGTCCGGCTTCCGGCAGCAATTCCACGCCGGCCACAGCGGCGAACGTCGCCAGCATGTCGCTCAGGCTGATCGTGTTCGCCGAGCGTGCGCCCGGCTCGATCTTTCCCGGCCAGCGAGCAAGAAAGGGGACCCTGTGACCGCCTTCCCAAACGCACAGGGGAAACAGCTACAGCGCGAACCTCTACGGCGCACTAGCCCGCATTTCTCATCGTAGGGGTGGCAGAAGGCCGCCTTTTGTGGCATAAACATAATGAACACAAGATGTTTCAGCTAGCAAGAAAGCGACCCCTGCCATGACAGAGTGTACAGAACCCAGCTTCACCTTCGCCGAACATGGCCGCCGCCAGGTGGTGGCCCGTTTCGATGGCGGCACGATCACCTCCGACGGCGGCGGCGTGCTGTTGCGCCAACTCGAGCAGCGCAGCGGTATCGTGCGGCAGTTCGCCGCCTGCTTCCGCGATCACCGCCAGCCCGCGCAAATCGAACACAGCGTGCGCGAGCTGGTCTCCCAGCGCGTCTACGGGCTGGTGCTGGGTTATGAGGACCTCAACGATCACGATCAGCTGCGCTCCGACCCGCTGCTGGCGCTGCTGAGCGGCAAGCAAGACCTCGCAGGCAAGCAGCGCCGCCGAGCCCAAGACCGCGGCAACCCCGGCGCCGGCAAGAGCACTCTCAACCGCCTCGAGGGGACCCCCGCCGACGCCGACTCGCAAAGCCGTTACAAGAAGATCGTTCTCGACACCGCGGCGGCCGACCGTCTGCTGACCGATCTCTACATTCAATCGCAGCCGCGCCAGCCCAAGCGCATCGTGCTCGATCTCGACGAGGGAATTCCAAAAGGAATACCCATTACATGTGTTCAGAAGACAGTTGAGATCCGGGGATCTACTTCTGCTTCTCGATGGCTTTGACGAAATGGCACCCAAAGCGGACCAAAACCTACGGATACAACACCTCCACATATTGTCGCCCCTTCTCACCTCGCCTTCCAAAGCGATCCTGACCTGCAGACCGGCGTACTTTCTCTCGGTTTCTGAGTACAATCGCGCGATCGCGGGACTTAGGGGGAGCGCAGAAATAACTTCTTAGTTTGGGCAGGGGGAGATGGTGTAGTTCCACTTTGGGATGTGCTCGTTGCGAGTGATGTTGATCGCGGCCATCTGCTCGTCGGTGATGCAGGTGCCGGTTTGGTATGCCTTCCTGTTGAGCTGGGAGCTGACGACCAGACCGGTGCGGGTGGATGTGGAGGCGATGTAGTTGAGGAGGAGTGCGCAGGACTCGAGAGGGCAGCCGGACCAGTTGCGGCTGATTGCGCTGAACAGGCGATGCTCGATGAGATTCCACTTCGAGCATCCTGCGGGATAGTGGGCGACGGTGACGGCGAGGCGGTGGGGATTGCAGAAATGGTGTTGGAGGGCGTACTTCCAGGCGCGGTTGCGATAGCTGTTGCTGCCGCCGCAATCGGCGAGAATGACGAGCTGGGAGGCGTCAGGATAGCGGGAGCGGCCTGCGGTGCACCACCAGGCATCGAGGTTGTCGACGGCGAAGAAGGAGGTGTCGCTGGAGACGCCGACCCGGACGAAGCCGCGGTTGGCGAGGGTGTCGTAGATGCCGTGAGGGACGGCCAGGCCGCTGGCCTGGGAGCGGAAGTCGTGGTCGTTGACCGGGACGGGCGTGGATGCCCAGGAGACGCCTGCATGGCGGAAGCGGCCGACCAACTCTTTCTTCTTGGTGTCGATGCTGAGAATCGGGGTGTTGCGGTCCGCGCAGTCGTGGCGCAAGCGGTCGATGAACTCGAACTGGGCGTTGCGTGCGGCGGGGGAGGTGGAGGGTATGCACTTGCGGTTCAGGCGCAGGGAGAAGCCCCTGGCACGCAGCAGTCGGGCGACGGTGCGCGGGGAGACCGGCAGGTCGAGTTCCTCGGTCAGATAGTGCGCGAGGTTGCGGGTGGTGCGATGGGTCCAGCGCAGGTCGGAGCAGGGGTCGCCGGCTGTGTCGTGGCGGAGCAGGACCGCGAGGTGGGCGGTCAGTGCAGGCTTTTTTTTCCAGTGGCTTGCGTCCGCCGCCCGGGCGGCGGGCCCGGTTGTGGAGCACGTCCCCGGCGAGCAGTTCGCGACGCCCGCGAGCGAGTGTGGCGGGATGGATTCCGAGCTGGACGGCGACGCGGGTAGCGCCGCCCCGGCCATGCTCCAACGACGACAGTCCGGCGAAGAGCCGTCGCTGTTGCTCGTCCAGGGTGCTGAGATAGAGCTGGCGGGCGTGAGCCAGCGGCGGGTCGGCCGGCGGTGCGGCGGCCTGGGCAGGCCGAGTCGTCGGAGGCGCGGGCCTGGTGCCCGGCCGGCCGGGCAGCGCGGCCGGTGGCGTCGGGGAGGCCGCAGCGACGGTCTGCGGAGAGGGGGCGGAGGCGTGTCGGGCCCGCGTCTGGCGCTGTGCGCGCGGAGCCTCGGGAGCGAGGTAGAGGAAGCGGTCGCCGAGCTTGACGCGGGTCAGGCGATGGTTGCGGGCGAGCTTGCGCAAGGCATCGGTCGTGGCGACGCCGAGGAGGGCATCGAGTTCCTCGATAAGGAATCCGCAAGCGGCATCGCGAACGAAGTGCTCGGCGGTGGCGAGCAGGGTGCCGCGCGAGGAGAAGCGGATGCCGCGCAAGGACCACAGGCCGCGCTCGTCGAAGCGGGCCATAGCGTGGAGGGCGTAGAAGCCCCCGCTATGGGAATAGCTGGTGATGTGAGGCACTTCGCGCAGCTTGCGGACGACGGTGCGCCGATTGGCGGTACCGAGGGCGGCGAGCATCTCGGGCATGGATGCGACGCCCTGTCGGCGCAACAGACTGATCAGGGACTGGGCATGGAACTGAATGGGTCTCACAGGCGCAATGACAGCTATGATCGTCATTGAGACATAATAGCACGGGCCCCTACCTGTCTGTAAATCAGCAGCTTACTGTCATTCGACGCTTGACGCAACCGCCGCTGGCGCCCTCATTTTAGTTATTACTCAACTACGACCATAAAATTTCCTCAGGTTGTTTTTGCGCTGCCCCTTAGGGTTCTTCAGCCGCCGGGCGAACATAGCTTTACGCTCAAAGCCTTCGAAGCGATGGCCATGTTCTTCAACGAGTTCCTGCGCTAGGGCTTCAGGACGCTGGCTAGCGCCGGTTCCGCCTGGACTCCGTTCCAGCGGCGGGCTCCGTCGAAGGAATCCATCTGCAGGCGTTCGTCCGCGCCCAAGCCGCGAATCCGATTCTTGACCATCAAGTCATCGAGTTGCCCGACTTCCCAGAGCGCGGGGCGGGGCGCGATCAAGCCTCCAATCTCCGGAACGTCTCCGTATTGCAGGAGACCTGGAATGATCTGGGCGCCGCAACGATGTAGCCTTCGCAAACGAGTTGTCAGCCGAAGTCGTAGCGCGCGTCTCTGATGTTCTGGGCTCGGTCGGGGGTGTCGTCGATGCCCACGAGGGCGTCGCGCCCAAACGGGCCGTGACCGTGGAGCGCCACGATGCCGGGCCGCGCCGTGCCACGAACCTTTCGGGGTCAGCAGGTAGATGGGCAGCTGCGGATGGCCGGCGGCGTACAGCGATAGAGACTTGCGTTGGTGATCATCAAACTCGACCGTTTTTTCGAAGTGGATCTCCCACTCGAATGGCGGTTGGTGTGGACCGAGCAACTCCTTAAGCTTGTCGCCAAACCGCCCTTGCCAAGCCCGACATTCCGCCGTGGTCCAGCCTCGGAACCTCATTTCCCACCGAGCATCGTCGGCGAGCCTGCGAATGTGTTCGTGGACGTCGGCGCCGGACGCGGTGGCGGCGCGGCCGCCGAGCTAGTGTGCCGGAATATAATTAGATTAATTTAATCGGCAGTCTTCGCCAGGGCTTGGCGAGTTCGTTGGATCTTGGCCAGAATCTCCTCGCCACTAGCCTTCCAGCGATACGGCTTCGGATTCTGGTTGCGCTCTGTCAGATAGGACGTGATCGCGTCGGTTAGCTGCTTGACACTCGTCAAGCTGCCCTCGCGCACGCACTCCTCGGTGAGCTCGGCGAAGAACCGCTCGACCAAGTTCAGCCACGAACTCGAGGTCGGCGTGAAGTGCATCTGGAAGCGCTTGTGCTGGGCCCGCCAGGCCTGCACTTTCGCGTGCTTGTGCGTGCAATAGTTGTCCGCGATCAGGGGAATCCCAGGGCTATTCAGTTGTTTGAATTCAGGGTGGCAGACAGTCGTGGCAAGGGGCTGTGCGAGCCTGTCCGCTAGGCACGGCGATTCTCGGTTCCCGTCTTTGCGACCCGCCAGGGCTGGACATTTCGTTCTCGATCTGTCAGCGTGGGTGGGATGGAGCCGTTGCTGACGCCAGGCCGCGTTCCGGACCTGCGCGCCGTCGCGGTGCGCCCGACCTGCGGTGCGCAGGAGCACCGGCTCTGGGACCGTCTGGTGGGGGCCCATCACTACCTGGGGTTCGGGGGCCTGTTCGGCAAGGGCTTGCGGCCTGTGGCGAGGCTGGGCCCGGCCTGGGTGGCGCTGGTGGGCTGGCAGGCAGCCGCGCTCAAGCTGACGGCGCGGGACCGCTGGATCGGCTGGACGCTGGAGCAGCAGTTGCGGCGCCTGCATCTGGTGGCGCAGAACGCGCGCTTCGTGCTCCTGCCGGCCTTCCAGGGGGTGCCCAAGCTGGCCTCGCGGGTGCTGGGGCTGAGCCTGCGGCGGCTGGCCGGGGACATGCAGCGGGAGCAGGGCTATGGCGTCTTGCTCGCGGAGTCGTTCGTGGACCGGGCGCGGTTCGCGGGCACCTGCTAGCGGGCGGCGAACTGGCGCTCGCTGGGCTTCACCGGCGGCTACGCACGCCAGCCGGGCGCGGTGCCGGAGTGGCGCCATCACGGCCAACCCAAGGAGGTGCTGGTGTACGCATTGGAAGCGGATGCGAGGGCGGCCCTGGGCCAGCCCGAGGAGGACCCGGCCTGGCAGGGCCCGGAGCGGACCGCGCCGCCGCCTGCGCCGGAGCTGCGCAGCCTGTTCGACTGCCTGGGCGAGGTGGAGGACTACCGCTGCGCCCGGGGCCAGCGCTACCGCCTGCGGACCGTGCTGGTGCTGGCCGTGGCGGCGCGGCTGGCCGGCTACCGCGGCGTGACCGCGTGCGCCCAGTTCGCGGCCCTGCTAGACCCGTCGCAACGCGCGGCGGTGGGCTGTTTCTACAGTCCCAGCCGGCACTGCTACACGACCCCGTCGAGCGCGACGTTCCACAACATCCTGGCCGCCCTGCCGCCGCAGACACTGGCGCACGCGGTGGCGGCGTGGACGCGGCAGCAGAGCGAGCCAGTCCCGCTGGATGAGGAGGATACGGCCTCGCAGAAGGAGGCCGGGGAGGCCCCTCGGCCAGGGCTCCTGCCGGGCCTCTCGATGGACGGGAAGGATGTCCGCGGCGCCTCCAAGCAGACGGCGGACGGCCGTCGCATGCTGGTCGCGGCCGTGGAGCACTCCAGCGGCCTGGTGCTGGGACAGGTCGAGGTCTCGAGCAAGACCAACGAGATCCCGGCCGTGCGCGAGCGGGCCGGGGAGCTGGACCTGGCCGGGCGCATCGTCACCCTCGACGCGCTGCACGTCCAGCACAAGACGGCGCGCGGCCTGCTCGAGGACGGCGCGGCTCACTACCTGGTCACGGCCGTCAAGGAGAACCAGCCGACGCTGCTGGACGACCTCCAGCACATGCTGTTCGAGGATTGTCCCGGCCACCAGACCCTCGACAAAGAGCACGGCCGCAGCGACCGCCGCCGCTACTGGGTCAAGGATCTCAGCGACCCGGACTGGAACGGCTATGCCGCCCTGTACGGCCGCCAGCAGGCCCTCCGCATCGAGCGCGAGCGGCATGTGCTCAAGACCGGCGAGACCAGCACCGAAGTGAGCTACGCGCTGACCTCGCTGACGGCGGAGCAGGCCACGCCCGCGCAGCTGGCGGTGCGGATCCGCAACCACTGGCACAGCGAGAACCGCCTGCACTACGTGCGGGACTTCACCTACGACGAGGATCGCTGCCGGGTCTGGGTGCGCGACCTGCCGCGCCATCTCGCCTGCCTGACCAACGCGGCGCTCTCGATCATCCGCTGCCAGTCCGGGTTCCGCTGGGTGCCGCAGGCCAACCGCCATGACGCGGCCCGCCCGCAGGAGGCGCTCGACCTGCTGCTGGCCCCGCCCCGGCGCTAGCCCGGGCCGCTCGCCCGCCCGCGAGCAGGGCTCCGCCTGGCCAGGCGGAACAGTACCGCTGTGTCGGCGCTTGCGACCCAGCCGGTCGACGACGCCCGGATCCCTCGTGGTAGGCCCTCGGGCCGCGCCCAGCGACTGCACAGGACGTCGAAGCAGGCATCAACCTCACCGAAACCGCCTCAATCAGGACAAAAAAATGTGCCTGAGGGGAATCCCGAGAGGACCGGGAACCTCCCGCTCGATCTGCTTGAGGCAGCGCAGCCATTCCAGGTGGGTGTGCTTCTCCTCCGTGCGATCGATCAGCTTGCCTTCCAGGTAGTTCAGGGCGGCGAACAGACTGATCGCGCCGTGCAGGATGTAGTCGTGTGTTCGCGTGCGCACAGGCCCCACGCCGAGCGGCAGAGCGGGCTGCGTGCGTGCGCTTCAGCGCTTGGCATTGGGTCTTCCCGTCGCAGCACAGCACCACTGCTTTTTCCGGCGGGTCCATGTATAGCCCGATCACGTCCCAGGACTTCCGTTCGAAGTCCTTGTCGTTCGACAGCTTGAAGGTCTTCGTCAAGTATGGCTTGAGGCCTTGGTCGCGCCAGATCCGCCCCACGCTAGAGTGGGCCACGCCCACTTGGGCGGCCAGCGTGAGGGTGCTCGAGCGGCGTCGGCCCGGCGGCGCTTGCCCCGCCTGCTCGATGACCGTCTGCACGGTTTACAGCCGAATCGACGGCCGGCGCCCACGCCCCGGATGGTCGTGCAAGCCGGCCAGGCCCTCGCGGTCGAACCGCTACGACCGCTTGTGCGCGCAAGGCGCGCTGACCCCAACGCGCTCGGCCACCTCCCGTTGCTTGATGCCCTCGGCGCGCAGCAGCACGATCCAAGCCCGCTGGTAGTCGCGCCGCGAGGTTGTCGCAGCGGTGACGCGGCGTTCGAGTTCCTGCTTCTCCTCGGGATGCAACTCGAGAATGGAAACCGGCCGGGCCAAGGCGCTTGCCTGGGTGAGAAGCAGTATAACAAACTGGTGCCATTAAATCAATCTATTTAAACTCCAATACACCAAGCCTGGATCACGGTGCGGCGCGGGACCGAAGCCCCGCCGTACTGGCCTACTACCTGCGTAATCTATCGGGCCGGCTCGGACTGCCGCACAGGATCAAGAGATGGTCGGTGACGAGTTTGCAGCATCGGCTGATGAAGACCGGCGGTCGGCTGGTCAAGCATATGCAGTATCACTGGCTGCTACTGGCCGAGGGGCATCTAAACCGGCGGCTGTTCGGTGACATGCAGCACAGGATCTGGGCGCTCCTGTTGCCGAGTGGGTAGCATTCCCTGAGTCAACAGCTTCTGGCCCCAACACGGCTTGGCAGGAAGCAGTGTCGGTCGGAGAGGCGTTCAGCCCGCTCAATCAGCGTCTGTGAGCGGACGGACGAGCCCTGGCGCCTACCGGAGGAGGGGATGTGCAGGGTTCAGCATGGAAACGTGTACTGTTCGGAGCGGCGCGGTTATATACTGTGGCTGTGCTAGGCCCAAATAGAAATCGTGGCTTATTGCTACATTCGCGGCGAGCAGGCCGACGGCGAACTAGTCTGGGTCAGCCCAATGTGGATCACCAGGGACTAGAGTTCGGGCGCCTGTCGACTCTGGTCACGATTGCAATTGGCTCGCCGACCTGAGCGAGTCCGGAGTTCCGGAAGGCCATGAAATCCAAGAAACCGCAGGCCGCACGGGCGGGGAGATTCGAATCTCACCCATTCGCGCCCGGACTTTGGCTGACGGAACCGTCGCGGCGGGATTTCATGAATGGAGCTGCATGCGGTCTGGGCTTGATCGCTCTCTCCAGGCAGATGCGGGGAGCCATGCGTGGATTGAAGGTCACAAAGGTCGAAACGCTCCGGGCAGACCGCTTTGTGTACGTCAAAGTCCACACGGACAGCGACGTCGCCGGCGTCGGAGAGCTGCACCCGGCCAGCAACACCAGCGGCATGCTGGTCACCCCGATCGCTGCGGTCAAATACTGTGAGGAGTATCTGGCCGGCAAGGACCCCACGCAGATCGAACGCCACTGGCAGCACATGTTCAGGCGCACTGTCTTTCGGGGCGGAGCCGATCCCATCGCAGCCATCGGGGCAGTGGACATGGCGCTCTGGGACATAGCGGGCAAGCTCGCGAATCTGCCGAGCTACAAATTGCTAGGTGGACCCACCCGAGAAAAGGTCCGCGTCTACACCCACATCGACGGGTCGTCTCCGGAAGCGATGGCCGATCAAGCTCGTGAAAAGGTCGAGCAGGGCTTTACGGCGGTTCGTCTCTTTCCCCTCGGGCCGAGGGCGCAGTTCGCCGACATGCGCTACACCGCAATTGCTCGCACAGCGGAAGGCTATGTCTCAGCGGTTCGCGAGGCGGTGGGTCCGGAAATCGACATCATGATTGACGTAGTCTGTCTTCTGTCCCCGCCGGAGGCCCTTGCCGTGGGCCGCGCCCTGGAGCCCTACAACCTGTACTTCTTCGAGGATCCGATCGAACCCGACAATATTGAGGCTCTGGCCGATCTGGCCGCAAAGCTGCCGATGCCCGTGGCGACGGGAGAACGACACACGACGATCTACCAGTTTTACGAACTGCTGGCCAAGAAGGCGGCTGCCTTCATCCGGCCGGACCTGAGTTTGGCAGGGGGCATTACGAACTGCAAAAAAATCGCTGCCTTGGGCGAGGCTAACTATGTCGGAGTCTCCCCGCACAACCCGCTGAGCTGCGTTCTGACCGCTGCCTGCGTTCAACTGTGTGCAGCTACTCATAACATCGCGATTCAAGAGTATCCCGGCGATGAATATGAGCCGCCAAAGCGCGATTTGGTGAAACAGCCTCTGCAACGTGAGGGCGGTTACGTTCTCGTCCCCGATCAGCCGGGCCTAGGGATCGAGCTAAACGAAGAGGCATTCCGGCACTACCCGCCCGTGCCGTACACACGATCCCCTGTTGTAGGCGGTGATGGTGCCTTGCGCGACTACTGACGGAGATTCGAAGCAAATCGCGAGGGAGGCCCTCTAGCGGGAACCGTGCCGCCGGCTTGGTCAAGCAAAGCCGGACGCGGCGACAATTGAGGCTTCAGGGTGGCGACTCCCCACGCCTGTACGTCCCCCACGAATTCGGTCGCGGAGGAATTCAAGCGAAGAGGAAGACCAGCTTATTTCCATGTGCCCGGTCTAAAACCACCGACTTGCAGTCGGTCCGCTTTCAGCAGCCGGATGGGTGGGCGGGCGGGCCTAGACTGTGGGGATGGCCGAGTCGAGTGGGCCTGCGAGGTACGACATCAAGCGCCACTTCGTATGGATCACGAAGTACCGCTACAAGGTGTTGCGCGGGGATGTGGCGCGGCTAGCCCTTGAGCCGAGCCCCAAGCGTCTGCAGGATCTCGCGGGTTTCTGAAATCTGGCTTCGGAGCCTCTCGGCGTGGCGCCAAGCCTCGCTGTCGAGTTGTTGGCCCGGATCTTTGATCTCCCGCTCCAGATCGGCCAGGTCCTGTTCACAACGCTTGAGATTGCGCTCAACAGTCTTCGGGTTATGGAATCCGCCGCCATCGACCGTCACGTAAACGGGCGTCGTGTGGGCCGCATAGCCAGGCCCGGCTGAGGCACGCGCGGCGATCC
Source organism: Bryobacterales bacterium (assembly GCA_965218615.1). Taxonomy (GTDB): domain Bacteria; phylum Acidobacteriota; class Terriglobia; order Bryobacterales; family UBA6623; genus VXMF01. The sequence goes on along the minus strand of CBDCLH010000008.1, from coordinate 648,715 downwards.
AAATCCCGTGGTCGACCGGCAACTCGAGTTCGACGGAAAGCTGTGTGCCTGCGTGACCCGTAACACGCTTCAGCGTCTCTCCGTGACCGACGATCTCCAAGTCGGTCAACCCGATTCGAGAGCCGTCACCCAGGGCGTTCGCGGCAATCCGAACCGTGCTACCTCTTGAGACGTCTACCGAGTCACCCGGCAATTTGCCGTCCACCGACAGCTCCACGATCGGTCCGCTAGTTGCGAACGTCTGTCCGGCCTTGACGGCTGCGAGCCAGTTGTCAAACGAGAAGTCGTCCCCGACGTAGGTGTAGAAGCGCGCGTCGCCGATCTGGCTCAATCGCTTCGGGTCGCCGCGCGCTCCGCGGCCGCACCATGGGAAGTCCGAACCGGCTAGCGCGGTCAAGCGGAAGCCGAGATCGAGGAAGCGGTAGTAGTGCTCGGTGTGGATCGGGCCGTCGGGAACGCAGAATTGGGCTAGTTCCAAGAAATCGAGCTTGCCTGCGAGCACGTTCACCGTCATGCCCCGGTAGCCATGGAACGACATGCCCTGGTGAGCGAAGCCGCTGATCCCTCCCAATTCGTGCACGCGGTCGAAGACGCGCCCGTAGGAGTAGTAATCATCTTGAAAACGAACGAAGTCATCCGCTCCGAGTGAGATGGTATGTCCGAATTCAGGGGTGCGCGGCTCCTCCTGGCCCGACGAAAGGATCGTGTGGCCCTCGCGGTAGCGCCCTGTCTCGCCCCAACCGTATTGAGAAAAGACGTAGTGCCAGAAGTCTCCCATCTGCAAGAGGTGGCCGACGTGGATATCCTCTGCCGCGATCCAACGCAGGATCGACGGGTTGTCGCGAGGCGAACGGCGGATATGGATGTGATCGTCCGAGGAGTACCAGCCGCGCTCGGGCATGTTGACCCAGCGCTGCAAGTCGAACGTGCGCTTGACGCGCTTGCCCGGCCTCAATTCGATTTCGTGGCTTTGAGTCGCGTACTCGTATCCTTTGGAGAGTTCGACGCGGTATTCGCCGGCTGGCAGGCGGGCTTCGAACGAGCCGTCTACATACAAGGAGCCGTCCGGCTGGAGAACGTACCCGTCAGCGCGATCCGAGTGACCCCACATGACGGCAATGGCTTGCGAAGGCGGCCTGAACGACGACTCGGTCAGCTCGGACGCCCCTAGCGTTTCCGGTGGATTGCCAGCCGCGTCGGTCAGGCGCACTCGTACAGCAGTCGGCTCCCCGGTTCCGGAATCCCGGATGGTCACCGTCAGCGAAGCGTCGCGGGTTGTTTGGGCTGTGATGATCAGGGCCACCAGGAAAAGGGTCAAAGTCAGTGCTCGTCGTTGCATGAGTCCACCTACCCCCAGATAGTACCCTTCCAGTCGGTCAATGTCGTCCCGGTGGCCTTTGACGCGCAAGCAGCGTGCGTTTCGCTGACTGGCCGTTGCAACTCAGATCGACAAGCGGCAAACGGCCCATCCAAACCGGCGCTAGCCCCCGAATCTCCGCTCGGTCAAGCCGAGCGAAAAATGGACGATCGGCGGACTCGACCCATCGGCGGCACACCTGCCAACCCTGCTGTGAATGCGTTCTTTCGGCTAGCCCAACAGCGAGTACGACGCCGGTCTGCCGATTGACACACCGGAAGAAAAGCAAGGTCGCAGCTTCCAGCACTCCATCGGTTGCGCACGATCGCGCGCGCGAAAATCCGCTCTGTGAGATCGAAGACGGCAATCTGTGGATCGCGCTCTTCCGCTTGGCGAACTGGTCATGCCTCGCGGTTCGGAAGACGGGTTTCGCCCCTCAAACGAAAACCATTCCCCGCGGTGGGGCGGCGAACCGCATTCCGGGCGGGACGGCCGTAATCCCAGGGACACGCCTGATCCAGTGCGAAAGGCGCTCCGACTTGCTTTGTCCGCCGGGACTTGATCGAACTTGCCATCGCCGCCAAGTCGGAAGATGTGTCGTCGTCCGAGCGCACCCGCTTCGCGCGGAAACGTTCAGCGCGCGAAGATAGTAGGCGCCATGGCACTCGGTCGTCGTTCGTTCTTCGGTTCCGTCTCAGCCCTCGCTGCCGCCCAAGGCGCCACGCCGCCTCGGCCGTCGTTCGAGGTCGACTTACTCGAGGCGATCGAGAAAATTCCGCTTGTCAACACCCACGAGCACATCATTCCCGAGCGAGAGCGCACATCCTCCCGGATCGACTTCTTCACCCTGGCTGGGCACTACCTAATCAATGACGCAATCTCCGCAGGGCTCTCAGGCGACGATTTGACCCTCGTGCGGGATTCCGAAGCACCCCTGCCGGGGCGCTGGCAGGCCTTCGAGCCCTTTTGGAAGTCCGCCCGACTGACCGGCTATGGCCAAGCCCTACGCATCGCCATCCGTGACATCTATGGAGTCGAGCAGATTTCGGCGGCGACTCTGCCGGAGATCAATCGCCGCATCGCGGAGCGTAACGAGGCTGGCCTGTACGAGGACATCCTGATTCGACGCTCGAACATAGCCTACTCGGTACTCGATGACTATTGGAACGCGGCGCCGGTTCGACCCGATCCGAAATACTTCGTCTACGCGCGCAAGTTCGATCGATTCGTCGCGCCACAGTCGGCTGCTGACATCCTGGCGCTCGAACGGCTCACCGACGTCTCGATCACCGGTCTAGCGGGCCTCGAGCGCGCCATGGAGACCAGCTTCGAGCAATGCCTCGATGCCGGGATGGTGACCGTGAAGTCGACACTGGCCTATAACCGGGAAATCCACTACGCCGAGGTCTCGGCGCAGGACGCAGAGGCCAACCTGCAAACGCTGCTCAACTCGAGGCGCGCTTCACCAGCGGGCTTCCGATCCCGGGTCGAGCGACCGTACCGTCAGATGGAAGACTATATGTTCCACCATCTGATGCGCTTGGCTGAGCACCACGACGTGCCGGTACAAATCCACACCGGCCTCCACGCCGGCAACGGCAACTTCATCGAAAACTCCAAGCCGACGCACTTAACCAACTTGTTCTTTCTGTACCCGCAAGTGAAGTTCGATCTGTTCCACATGAGCTATCCGTACCAGGGCGAGGCAGCCGCGATTGCGAAGGTGTTCCCCAACGTTCATATCGACCTCTGCTGGGCGCACATCATCTCGGCCCGTGCGACTCGACGTGCGATTCACGAGATGTTGGAGACCGTGCCGGCCAACAAGATCTTCGGTTACGGCGGAGACTATCGCTATCCGGAACTCAGTTACGCGCACGCGAAGATCGCCCGGCGCAACGTGGCACAAGTTCTTGCCGAGAAGGTGCGGGAGCGTTTCTGCACGGAATCCGAAAGCTTGGAGCTAGCGCGCATGGTGCTCCACGACAACCCGGACGCGCTGTTCGGAAGGCACCGCCGCTAGCGCCCTACCAGTCCGGTCCCGGACGGGCTGGTTGGCATGCGAATTCGCCTGCCAATTTGTGGTAGCCCTGCGCCGGCAACAAGCTGCGAACAAAGATCTGATGAGTCCGATCCGATAGATCGCGATACGTGCCTTCGCCGAGTCCGGCTCTGATCCCGGCCACGGTGATCGCTGCTGCATCGCACGCCGGGTACAACGATCGAATTCGCGTGACTGAGGTTGTGCCGGATTTTCGGACAGTGAGCTAAGGTGGACCTCGCCGGGGCTGCAAGGAGCACAGCAATGGCGAAGAGACGGAAGTTCACGGCAGCGTTCAAGGCGCGAGTGGCGAAGGAAGCGTTGGGCGGGGAGAAGACGGTACAGCAGATCGCGGCGAAGCACGAGGTGCATCCGAACCAGGTGAGCCAGGGGAAGCGCAAGGCGAGCGCAAGGCTGGTGGAGCTGTTTGAGAGGGGCGCTAGGGGAGATCGGCGGGAGCTGGAGGCGGAGATCAAGAAGCTGCGCGAGAAGTTCGGGCAGCTGGTCGTGGAGCGGGATTTTTTGCGGAGCGCGTGGGAACGCTGAGCCGTCCCGCGGGCAAGGCGCTGGTGAGGCGGGACCATCCGCAGGCGAGGCTGAGCCTGCAGTTGGAGTGGCTGACTCGCGCGAGTCTGCGTCTTTATCGCAGCCCCTTTGTGAGGGATGATCTGGATCGAACCACAAAGTTCTGCGCGCATTCGGGCTGTCGTACGGAACCTTTGCGATCTTGGCGGGCTGGTCCGGTGACCGTTTCGAAGTGGGTTGCTTGGTGCCGGCGATTGTCAGCGGTCGGTGAGTGCTGCAAGGACGGCCTTGGAGAGCGCCCGCTCGATATACTGTGTGCAGATTGCCGAAACTCACCGTCTACTGGCCGCTACTAGTAGCGGCTCTTCCAGCGTTCGCAGTCGACTTTGATCGAGACGTCCGTCCTGTCCTCTCAGACAACTGCTACGCATGCCACGGTCCTGACGCCGCAAAGCGGCAAGCGAACCTCCGGCTCGATGTCGAAGATCAGGCGCGCAGGATGGCGCCCGAGGCGCTGCGGCGCGTCGTCAGTGACGATGTTTCGCAGCGCATGCCTCCAGCCTACTTGGGGCATGACAAGCTTTCCGACGGGGACATCGGGATCCTTAGCGCCTGGGTCGAGGCTGGTGCGCCATGGAGTGCGCATTGGGCTTTCGTAGCGCCGACGCGTCCCCAGCAACCTTCTGTGCGATGGGAACACTGCGTGCGCAACCCAATCGACCGCTTCGTATTCGCGCGTCTCGAGAAAGAGGGGCTTTCGCCTGCCAAAGAGGCTGATCGCAGAACGCTGATCCGCAGGTTGAGCCTCGATTTGACGGGTCTGCCGCCTGAAGTGACGGAAGTGCGCTCCTTTGTCGACGATCCTTCTCCGAACGCCTACGAACGAGTTGTCGATCGGCTGCTAGAGTCTCCGCGTTACGGAGAAAGGATGGCGAGCCGCTGGCTGGATGCGGCGCGCTATGCAGACACGCAGGGCTATCAAAACGACGCTCCCGTCGAGATGTGGCGTTGGCGCGATTGGGTGATCGAAGCGTTCAACTCGAACAAGCCTTTCGATGCGTTTACGGTGGAGCAGATCGCCGGCGACATGCTTCCCAATCCCACGCTTGAGCAGCTGATCGCGACGGGCTTTAACCGGAACCATCGCACCAACAGCGAGTTAGGAATCGTTGATGAGGAGTACCGGGTCGAGTATGTGGTGGATCGCGTCGAGACCATGTCGACGGTTTTTCTGGGCCTAACGGTTGGTTGCGCACGATGCCACGATCATAAGTACGACCCGATGTCGCAGAAGGAGTTCTATCAGCTTTTCGCGTACTTCAACAACATTCCCGAGCGTGGCAGGGTGGTGAGGCCCTTCAACTCGCCCCCGATGATTCCAGCGCCGACCAAGGAGGAGGCTCGCCAGCTGAAGGATCTGGCGGATGAAATCGCTCTCGCCGAGAAATCATTCCACGTGACGCGCGAGTCCGCCTTGGAGGTCTTCGAGAGGTGGGAGAGTAAGCTTGCCCGATCGAAGAAACCGTTGCAATGGCTCCCTCGCGATGGGCTGGCGGCGAGGTTCGATTTCGACAGCGACCTGGGCGACGCCGCGCGATCCGGCCAAGTCGAGCAGGCTGATGGCCGGGTCGGCCGGGCGGTTCTGCTCCAGGGCCGCGGCCATCTCGAAGAGCCGGAGCTGATGAATTACGACTATGACGACGCATTCAGTGTCGCCGCGTGGGTCAAGTCGGAGTCACCCGACGGTGTGATTCTGAGTCGCTCGCAGAAGTTCGACACCGACGACGAGAACGCTGGCAGGGGCGTCACGCTAGCCCTCGAGAAAGGAATACTGAAGCTCAAGCTGATCGGCCGGATGGACGACTGGATCGTCGTCAGCTCGCGCGCTGCGATTCCGCTGCATCGCTGGACGCATGTCACCGCGACGTACGACGGATCGCTTCTGGCCGCGGGCGCCACTTTCTACATCGATGGCCGAGAGGTCGACACGGTCGCCGAGTTGGACTATTCCAATCTCGATATCGAGACGAAAGAGCCATTTCGAATCGGCGCAGGCGCAGACGAGGGCAGCGGGTTCGTCGGCGGCATTGATGAGATCGTTGTCTACGGCCGGGAGGTGACCAGCGAAGAGGCTCTGATGTTGGCTGTCCCAGAGAATCTTAGCGAGATCGCACGGATCCTGGATAGCGAACGAACTGACGGGCAAAGACGTAAGCTCGAGGGGGCTTTTGCCACCAAATACGGACCTCGGGGGGTGCGGGCAGCGTGGGCGGCCCTGAGCCGGTGGAGGCGAGCCAGAGAGGATCTCGAGAACCGGCTCTCCAGCGTGATGATCATGGCCGAGATGGATCCGCCCCGAGAAACGTTCGTGCTCGAGCGCGGCGCCTATGACAAACTAGGCGAGAAAGTTGTTCCCGGCGTTCTGAGCGCGCTGCCGTCTCTGTCGGAGTCGGCGACCAACGATCGGCTCGGGTTGGCGCGCTGGCTAGTCGATCCTGCGAATCCTTTGACGGCGCGGGTCACGGTGAACCGATTCTGGCAGATGCTGTTCGGCTCGGGTCTCATTCGGACGCCAGAGAATCTGGGGACACAGGGCGAGCGGCCGACGCATCCTGAGCTACTGGACTGGTTGGCTGTCGAGTTCATCGAGAGCGGGTGGAATGTCAAATCGCTCCTGAAGACGATCGTCATGAGCGCAACGTACCGGCAGGATTCAAAGGGGACCGGCGACGCCATGCCCAAAGACCCGGAAAACAAGCTGTTTGCGCGCGGACCGCGGTTCCGGCTGCCGGCGGAAGCTGTCCGGGACCAGGCGTTGCTGCTGGCGGGATTGCTGCACGAACGCTTGGGTGGGCCGTCTGTGAAGACCTATCAGCCGGAGGGACTTTGGATCGACATTGCTGCGGGTGGCGGCTACACCCGTGGCGAAGGCGATGATCTGTATCGTAGAAGCCTTTATACCTACTGGCGTCGAACAATTGGTCCGCCTTCGATGCTGAATTTTGACTCGTCCACGCGAGAGACGTGCACGGTGCGGACGGAGCGAACCAACACGCCCTTGCAGGCGCTGAACCTGATGAACGATGTGACATTCTTCGAGGCGTCGCGGAAGTTCGCCGAGCGGATGTACTTGGAAGGCGGAGAGACGCCCGCGGACCGACTGGCGTACGGGTTTGAGATGGCGACCGCACGGCCGCCAAGCGTTCGGGAGTCTGCGATCGTCGAGAGAGCGTTGGCCAAGCAACTGGAAAGCTTCCAAGAGGACCCGAAAGCGGCGGAGCGACTGCTGGCCCAGGGAGAGAGCCCGGTCCACATTCGCGCGAAGCGAACCGAACTCGCGGCATACGCGATGACCGCGGGCTTGATCCTGAATCTGGATGAGACGGTGACAAAGCAATGAAGCAATCTGACTGGGCGGCCCTTCTGACCAGACGCCACTTCTTCGGGCGCAGCGCAAGCGGCCTAGGCATCGCCGCGTTGGCTCATTTGATGGGAAAAGACGCTGCCGGGAAGGGCGGTTTGCCGGAGTTGCCCCACCTTGCGCCCAAGGCCAGGCATGTGATCTATCTGTTCCAGAGCGGCGGGCCTTCGCAGCTCGATCTGTTCGACTATAAGCCCAAGCTTGAGCAGCTTCACGGCACGCAGCTGCCGGATTCGATTCGCCGGGGTCAACGCCTGACCGGCATGACGGCGTCGCAAAAATCGTTCCCGGTTCACAAGACTTGGTTCGAGTTCAAGCAACACGGCGAATCCGGCGCTTGGATCAGTGAATTGCTGCCGCATACGGCGAAGATCGCCGACAAGCTCTCGTTCATCCGAACGATGCGCACCGAAGCGATCAATCACGATCCAGCCGTAACCTTCCTTCAGACCGGGTCCCAGCTTGCCGGACGTCCGAGCATTGGCGCATGGCTCTCCTATGGCCTCGGCACGGAGAACGAAGACTTGCCGGCGTTCGTCGTAATGACTTCGCGTGGATCGGGCCGCGTTGGCCAGGCGCTCTACACGCGACTGTGGGGTAGTGGTTTCTTGCCGAGTCGCTATCAGGGCGTCAAGTTCCGTTCACAGGGCGATCCGGTCCTTTATCTGTCGGACCCGGAGGGAGTGAGTCGCGATCGTCGTCGGATGTTTCTCGATGACCTTGCGGCGCTGAATCAGATCCAACGGGAAGAGTTCGCGGACCCGGAGATCGAGACGCGCATCGCTCAATACGAGATGGCGTACCGCATGCAGGCGTCGGTGCCGGAACTGATGGATCTCTCGAGCGAGCCAGAATCCACGTTCGCACAGTATGGTGAGTCCGCACGTAACCCGGGAACATACGCCCGCCACTGTCTCGTCGCACGACGTTTGGTCGAGCGTGGGGTGCGGTACATTCAGCTGTTCCATCGCGGATGGGATCAGCACCGTTCGTTGCCGGATCAACTCGCCAAACAGTGCGCCGATACCGATCAGGCTTCGGCGGCGCTGGTTGAGGATCTCGACCGGCGCGGCCTGCTCGACGAAACCCTGGTGGTCTGGGGTGGGGAATTTGGGCGCACGGTCTACTGCCAGGGCAAGATGACTAGCCAGAGCTACGGCCGCGATCACCACCCGAGTTGTTTCACTATCTGGCTTGCCGGCGGAGGCGTGAAGCCCGGAGTGATCTACGGCGAGACCGACGAATTCTCCTACAACCCTGTCGACACGCCGGTCCACGTTCACGATCTGCATGCCACCCTGCTGCACCAGCTCGGCGTCGATCACACAAAGCTGACGTATCCGTATCAAGGGCGGCAGTTTCGTCTGACCGATGTCGGCGGCGAGGTCATCCGCGAGTTGGTTTCCTAGCGCGGCGAGCCTTGTTGCGTCCACGGTCTCGCCGAAGGCGAGAGGGACTGCGCAGGTTCTGAGTCGCAAACTCCAAGAACCCATCTTCAGCGCGAGGGGCATTCAACTCCGTCGCCAGGGAAGGGTGGGCTCGGCAGCCTCACCGTGCGAGCGCTGGGCTCTCGTCATTGCTGATTGAAAATAAGTCACTTACGAGGAGCGTCTGGAGCATCCGCTCTGGAGAATCGGGGTAGCGGATGCGACTCCTCGGTGTTGGGCGCGAGCCGTGGCCCATTCTTGGTTTGCGAGGGCCCGTCGATGCGGGACCCCACAAAACGCCCATCCGTTCCTCGGACGCCGCACGGAATCTATCAGACCCTGCAGCACTACGTTGCGGACTTGATCTACGGAACGAACGATGGAATCCTGACGACATTCGCCATCGTTGCTGGCGTCTCCGGAGGCCACTGGTCCGCCAACGCGGTCCTCATCGTTGGCGTCGCCAACCTGTTCGCGGACGACCTGTCGATGCGTGTCGGCAACTACCCCAGCATCCGGGCGCGAGAGCGCGCGTGCGAGGCTCAAGACTTGTCCGGAAAAGAGGCCTATCCAGCGCGGCATGGCTGGCGACGTTTGTTGTTTCTCTATTCGTTCTGTTAGAACTGGTTCGCTACCGCGCTCGAATTCCGCCGTAGCACGCCCCGATTAGATCCGTCCCAGATGTGTCACTGCGCCATCTCTCCTATGTGCCTTGCGAACTTGGCCAGCCCACATCCGGCCGGGCTCCCCCAGATGCTCCGCAAGATGCAGGTGTCGTTTCCACTGCGAAGATCGGCGCCAGAAGGACGGCTCGTCTCGGACATCTCCAAGAAACTGGGCCGCCACGCCGACATCATGGTGGTTCAAATCTATGCGGAAGTGGCGAAGGGACCGCCTTTCGGCACGATGGGGGACTCGTTTCCTGCTGAGGATCAGCTGAGTATTGACCAGCTCACTCGTAACATCGACTTCGGGGTGCAGCTGGCCGGGGAGGTCCGTAGAGCTCTCGGCTCCGGCTTCGACGGCGCAACACTATTTCCGCGGGAGATGAACTATGCAAGCGAATGCAGGAAGATAACCAAGGCGCTCGTTGGTCTAGACTACTGCGAGCAACGATTCCGAAGGATCTCGGGTGAGCGTCTGCTGCGCGTCATTCAGGAGGTGACCGAGTAGTGTTACGTCTGACCAAAGACTTGCCGGCGTGGCAAGAAGATAACCTACCCGACCCGCTCCCGTACTCTCCGCGCAACCTGATCCGCACGATCGGTCCCGGAGCCATCTTGTTGGCGGGCGGCATTGGCGGCGGCGAGTGGCTGGTGGGCCCGGCTATCGGCGTCCAATTCGGACCCCAGCTATTTTGGATCGCCACGATCGCGGTCGCGCTGCAGGTCGTGTTCAATCTCGAAGCGATGCGGTATGCCCTCTGCACGGGCGAACCGATCGTGATAGGGATCATGCGGCTGGCGCCAAACTCGCGATTTTGGGGCTCCGCCTATGCGCTGGCGACGGCAGCGCAGTTGGGGCTGCCCGCCATGGCTGGAAGTTGCGCGGCGGTCTTGTTCGCGGCGTTCGTGGGACGCTTGCCGGAGCAGCCGGACAGCGTTTCGCTGACCTGGATCAGTTATGCGGTGATCCTCGTGCCGGCCGCGATACTGCTTTTCGGCAAGACGGTCGAGCGGATGCTGGAGTTGTTCTCGTGGGTCATGATCGCTTTCATTTTCTCGTTCTTGGTTGTCGTCAATCTGGTTTTCGTGCCGCTCTCACACTGGATGGAGACCCTGATCGGATTCTTCAGTTTTGGACAGACGGCCGAAGGGGTCAATTTGCCTCTACTGGGGGCGTTGGCCGCAACGGCGGGATCGGGCGGCATCGGCAACCTCGCAGTCTCGAGTTGGGCGCGCGACAAAGGGTTCGGGATGGGCGCCAAGACGGGGGCGATCGCCGGCGCAGTGCGGCACCGGCGGATCCGGCTCAGCGCTGTAGGCCGCATCTTCCCTGTGACCGCGGCGAACCTCGAACGATTCCGGGGCTGGCAGCGTTATGCAACCGCCGATCAGTGTTGGCTGTGGGGTCTGGGCGCGTTTGCCGGCATGTTTCTGAACGTCAACTTGGCGACGGGCATCATGCCGCCAGGAACGGATATCTCTCAGATCGGGGCCGGCGCCTACCAGGCTGAGTACATGGCTAGGAATCTGTGGGCGGGTTTCTGGGCGCTCGCCCTGCTGAACGGTTTCTGGGTCTTGTTTTCGACGCAGTTGGGGAATACCGACGTCTTGATCCGGACGATCACCGATATCCTCTGGGTCGGGAGTCCAACGGTCCGCGGGTGGCGCGGAGGGGACGTGAGCTATGTTTACTACGCTCTGCTCGGTGGGTTCACGCTGTGGGCGATGATTGTGGTCAACTTCGCCGACGCGATGAGCCTAATGACGATCATGGGCAATCTCGCCGGTTTCGTATTGGCGGTGGCCAGTGTTCAGCTCCTGATCGTGAACACAAAGCTGCTGCCGAGAGAGGTTCGCCCAAGCCTTTGGCGACGAGCCACATTGATCGCCTGTTCTTTGTTCTACACGTGTTTCTTCGTCATCGTGGTTTGGGACGGCTTCGGCTAGGAGGACGGCTTGGTGCGAATCGCTGTCGCGTCATTGATGCAGGAAAGCAATACGTTCTCGCCCGTGGGCAGCCGCTACGAGGACTTCGAGCCGGTCTACGGCAAGGCCGCGCTCGACAGACATCGCGGAAAGCGGACCGAGGTGGGCGGCTTTCTCGACGCGGCGGCCGACGCCGGGGCGGATGTGATCCCAATCGGCTGCGCATGGGCTATGACGGCGAACCGTCTGGCGCGGGGCGATTTCCGCCGGCTAACTCGAGAGTTCCTCGACCGCATCGCCGAGGCCGCGGACGCGCACACACTGCTGTTCGCTCTGCACGGCGCGCACGCGGCGGAGGGCGAGGACGACGTAGCGGGTTATCTGCTTGTGCAAAGCAGGCGAATTCTGGGCCCTAATTTTCCGATCTTCGCTACGCTCGACCTGCATGCGAACGTGACTCGCGCCATGGTCGCGGCTGCGGATGGATTGGTCGGCTATCACACTTACCCGCATGTCGACATGTTCGAGACCGGGATCAAAGCCGCTCGGTTAGCGCTCGAAACGCTCCAAGGGACAGTCCGGCCAACGATGGCGTACCGCAAGCTGCCATTGATCGTTCCCCCGGAGAACATGCAGACCACTTCCGGGCCCATGGCAAGGTTGATCTCGGGAGCTGAAGGCTGGGAGCGGGGAGGGGCTGCGCGCGCTGTGTCGGTGTTCGGTGTGCAGCCCTGGATGGACCTCCCGGAGATGGGCTGTTCGGTCGTTTCGATCACGGACGGTGACCTCGGCGCCGCGCAGCGCCAAGCCGATGAACTGGCTCGCCGGTACTGGGATTCGCGCGGCGAATTCGAATCCGAGCTGCTGCCGCCCGAGGCCGCCATTCGGCGGGCCCTGGCGACCGAGGGCGGTCCGGTGGTCTTGGCGGAGTCAGCGGATGGAACCGGCTCGGGTTCTCCCGGCGACAGCACCGGAGTGCTGGGTCCGCTGCTCCGGGCTGGCCTCAAGGAGCCCGCCGCGATCTTTCTGGTCGATCCGGAGGCAGTGGCGGCGGCGATGTCCGCCGGAGTCGGCGCGACCTTGAGCGTGCCGCTCGGCGGCAAGTTCGACCGGGCGCGATCGAAGCCGGTGCATGCGACCGTGCGTGTGCGGCTGTTGAGCGACGGCCGCTGGACGCCTCAGGCACGAGGCTACAATCCGGGCATCGAGACGTCGATGGGACGCGCGGCCGTGTTGGAATCTGGGGGCGTGGCCATTCTGACGGCCGAGCGGCCGGCCATGACCGTTGATCCGGAACTCTTTCGCAGTCAGGGCATCGAGCCGCTCAGGATGAAGATCGTCGTCGTTAAGTCGCCGAACGGCTTCCGGGAGGCGTACGAACCGTTCGCCAAGGCGGTTTTCTTGGTGGATACTCCAGGCGCCAGCACACCCAACTTGACCACGCTGCCCTTTGAACGGCTACCGCGACCGATGTATCCCTTTGATCCCGACATGGACCTGCCCTTCTAGCCGAAGAGCAGTGGAAGAGGGACTGTGATTGGGGTCCTTGACCGAGTTTGGGCTTTTCAGGTAGCGGCCTCCGCCACCTTCGCGTTGATCGCGGCCGACCCGCCGGTAGACAAGACCGCCCGGAGCGCCAAGCCGGTCGAGCCACTGGGATAGGACCCACCGATCGACTCCTACAGAGAGGGCTGAGGCGGTAGCCGGGGCGGCTTCAACAAGGGCTTGCGACTCGCGCGGACCTGGGCGGACTTGACCAATTTGAGACGGAGTTTGGGCCTACGATGTAAGCGGACGGCGCGAATTCGCGGCTGACTTGGCGCCGGGCGAACCGACCCCACGCGCCCCCGGGCGCCAGCCGTGCAAGCGGTCGTTCCCTTCAGTGGAAATGACGTCACGACGGTGCGCGCCAATGAGCGGGTGCTCAGCAGATCCTCGCATTGGGCGTTTACGGGGTCGCTCTTTGCGACGCTGGTGATCCCCAGGGCGGGAGTTTGTGCGCTTGGCGCGGTTTCCACGTCATTGACAGGGCGTCGATGACGTGCCGCTGGACATGTGTCGCCGGTGAATCCAGAGGGCGTGATTCCGATCGGATTGCGGATCGAGGACAGGTACGCCGTGGAGGTTCCGAGGAATCAGCCGGCGCGCCAGATATCGGCGATGCGGAATGGGGACCTGGCGATACGGGTCTGTCGCTCGGATTGCGCCATGATTCAGGACCCGCCGTATGGGCCTGTGATCGAGCAGGCTCGCCAAAGAGTACGGAGAGCTTACTCCAGACACTATCTGCAGAATTGTCGTAGTCGCCGTAGCGACCGATTTGCCAGACGGCGTCTGGCAAGTCCGGAACCCCGTCAACCGAAATGCGCCTTGGGGAGCTTCTCGCGGCCTTTCCATCCCCTTGGTCCAGCCACGTGCGGATGCTCTCGGTCAGGACCACACGCGCCCTCGAATTCTACGAGGCAGGCGCCTTGCGCGGGGGTTAGTCGGTTCGCCAACTTGACCGGCAGATCAATTTCCAGTTCTACGAGCACAACTCAACCAAGCCGCGGAGCTGTCCGGACAAACAATACCACCTTTGCCAGCGACGCTGGCTGTGACTCTCGCTGCGACCCTGGCCGGTCTCGTCCTAACCGGGCGGCCGCACCCAGCACCCCCGTAACTGCTCCCGTGCCACAGGTCTCGCTGGCCTGTATTAACTGTTTCGCAGCGCTACGCTGTTCACATCACACGAGATGGGACTCTGGTTCGTCTCGCTGTAACCGGGGGCGCCGCAGCAAGCATCCGCTCATCCAGCAACTCGTCGGCGCGCGCGAAGAACTCGTCCCTCGAGAGGGTCCCGGCGTCGATGTCGGCCAGGATGGCGCGCTGCGCCGCATACTCGGGGTTCTGGATAGCGACCTTGCTTTGGAGCAGCCGCCACGCCTTGCGGCGCTCGACGCAGAACAGGACGAGCTGGCGCGAGATCTTCATCAGCATCGGCTTGTTCCCCTTGGCCGGCAACGTCTTGATGTAGACCTCGAAGTCGGGCACGTAGGCGCGGTGGCCCGGATCCAGGTGATGGCGCTGCACGACATCGTCCTGGGTCAGCCGCACCAGCATGTTCTCGAGCGGGATCAGACCCGCAGCCTCTTCCTCCCGGATCTTCTTCAAGTGGTTGCGGAACCTCGCTTCGGTCGCGCACCAGTGCGCCACGGTGTAGCGGTACGGCTCGCCGGTCAGCTTGAACTTCGTCTTGTACCAGTCCCCCTGCATGTTGGGATTGCCCTTCAGATCGAGCGCTTCCTTATAGGTCTCGCCCAGCTGAGGATTGAAGACGAACTCGGGCGCGCCGCGGGAGTCACGCACCCGTTGCGCTTGGTCGAGCGCCATGTCGTCGCCCACTCCGTGTTCCGGCTGGCAGGTGGTGAAGCACTGCAGGAACGCCGTGCCGCGATACTCCAGCGAGTCTAGGATGGACCGGAATAGCTTGGGCGCGTTGGCGATCGACACCTGCGCGACGAACGGCGAGCCGTGACCCGCGAGAAACGTCTCCGCCACCGTCTTCTTCTCGACGCACTTGCCCTGGCTCGCCGCGCCGAACGCGTTCATGTCGCCGCCGCCGAGCATCGGAGTCGAGTCCGAGTTCTGCCCGCCGGTGTTCGAGTACACCTGCGTGTCGAGCATCAGCGCCTTCACGTTCGGGCGGTTCTGCAGAACCATCTTCGACACGTTCTGGTACCCAATGTCCCCCATGCCGCCGTCCCCACCGACGATCCAGACCTTTGGCATTTCGATGATCTCAGCGGCTGTCATCAGGTTGTCGGAGAAGTGCGTGAAGTCGTAATAGCGCTGCTCGTCGATGACGTCGTCGCGCTCGAGTAGCCCGTTCGCGAGCCGCTCCGGAACGACCGACCGGCGGCCGTGGTCCACGATGAAGCTCTCGCCGATCAGCCAGCCGATCGTCGAGCCGTCCTGGAAGAGCGAGTTCATCCAGGGGTAAGGGTGCGGGTTGTTTGGCGGCGTCGATCCGTACACCGTGTTGCAGCCGGTGTGCGCGGCCATCGCCATGACCGACTGCCCGTTCGCGAGCCGGCCATCGAGCGCCTGCAGCTCCTGGTGATTGAACGCCTCCTGGCGCATGACGGCGGTGATGGCGCCGATCACGTCGTCGTTCGTGATTGTTCCATGGGCCTCCAACCGCGCCGTCGTATCGGCGTCGGTGTCGCCGCCCAGCCCCATCAGGAGGTGGGCCACCGCGCGAACGAACAGTGCATGCTGTTGGGGGTCGCGCGCGGCCAGCCACTCGAGGCGCGCGGGGCCGTCGGCCTCGAGCGCCGCCGCTGTCTGGCGCAGCCGCTCCGCCTTGGCGTGGAAGATCGGCCGGAGATACGCCTCAGTCACCCCAGCGATCGCCCGGAGCACGCTCTTCTCGCCGCAGCCGGCGCAGGCGCCGTCCCCGGAAACGAGCGCGTCGTAGTTGCGCCGCACCATCATCAGGTTGCGCAGCGTGGCGGTCTTCGAATCGGACGGGTTCGCGTTGTTGTAGAGGCCGAGGAACTTCTGCGAGGTATCGGGCAGGCGGTCGAGGAAGGACGTACCGGTCTCGTGGTCGGCGTTGACCTCCTCGGTCTCCTGCACCATCTTCAGCGCCTCGTGGTCGCCGCACGCCGTCACGCAGGCCGCACATCCCTTGCAGAGGTCGGAGACGAAGATCGAGAAGATCCCGCCGCTCCCGGGCCTTTTGCGCTCGGCCGACTTGAAGATCGCGGTGGTCATCGAATAGGCGAGCGGCTGCTTGTCGAGGACGTCGAAGAACTCGGCCTTCGCAGTCTCCGAGAAGCCGTTCAGGTTGTTTGTGACGTCGCGGATGATGGCCTGCAGCGGGGTCTTCTCCTTTGCCGCCACCGATTCCTTCATGGCCGCTCGCGTCCGCTGCTCCATTTCGGGCACGGCCGCGAGCATCCGGCCTCGCTCGCCTTCGTCGGTCACGTAGTTGGTAATCGCGGTCTTCAGGATCGTGTCGATGTCCTGCGAGCAGTTCGGGAGCGCCGTATCCGGGCAGACCGAGATGCACTCCATGCACTGCGTGCAGTTCTCCGCAATGAAGAGCGGCGTCTCGCGCCGGGCCACGTACTTCGATGCCGTATCGCCGGTGCCGGCCGCCATCACGCTCATCGCGGCGAGCGACGACGCCGGCTGGTCGTACCCGTAGTCCGACCGGAACTCGGCGTCGAAACTGCCGACCTGCGTTACCGGTGCCCGCTCGTCCTGCCCGTCCGGAATCGCGTGCGAGCGGCACGTCGCGCATCCTGCACCGCCGCCGTTCGTTGGCATCGCCATGGGAAGGATCGGCAGCCCGCGGAGCGTCGACCGGTCGGCCGCATCGAGGGCCCCGACCGGAATCTCGCGCACCCGGCTGAAGCCCTGGGTCATGACCTCCATGTTCGATTGCACGACCGCATCCCCGAGGCGGCCGAACTTCTTCTTGTACTGCCTGTGGACGACGCCCTCGAACTGCTCCCGGCTGATCTCGAAGTCCTGGAGCAGCGGGGAGACCGAGAAGAAGGCGCCGAGAAAGGCGTTGCCCTGCATCCGAAGCTGCAGATCCGGGCGGTTGGTCGCCTTGCGGGCGATATCAAAGCCGGGCAGCGTAAACATGCGGATCTTGTGCCGGATGATCTGCGAACGCGCCCAGATCGGCAGCCGTTCCCAGGCGTTCCGCGGCTCTTCTTCGGACTCCCAGATGAACGCGCCGCCTTCCGACATCCCCTCCAGCGGGTTGGTGTGGGTAAACGCCTTCGGGTCGCAGCAGAGAACGACGTCGACATGGCGCAGGTCGCAGTTGACGCGAATGCGCTCCGGCCCGATGACCAGGAAGTAGGCCGTCGGCGCCCCCTTCTTCTCCGAGCCGTACTTGGGGTTGGCGCTGACGTGGATGACCTCCTGCGGCCGCCCGAACTCGTCAACCTCGGCGCTGCGCGCCGACAGGAAATCGTTGAAGTCGCCGATGATGGCGCCGAGGTTCTTGCCGGTCGTGATGGCGCCCCAGCCGCCGATCGAGTGGAATCGCACGGCGATCGACCCGTCCGGAAGGAGCGACGGGGTCTCGTCGGCCTTCACCTCGTACGGATGCGGCACGCCGAGCACCATGAAGCACTCGCCGTCCGCCGCCGTCCGGCCGTCGGTCCGGGCCCGCTCGCCGGTGGCGTACTCGTACGCCCCGATGATTTGCTCGGGGCGGAAGTCCCTGGAACCGAGGCCGTAGATACCGTTGAACAGCCGCGGCATCCGGTCCGGGGTCACCTCCGGGAAGCCGCGCTCGACCGGGCGCCCGTTCACCTTGAGCGCTTTGTTCAGCGCCGTCCGCGTGTCTCGCCCCATCGGGTTGTCACCCGCCATCGGCTCATCGGTCCGCTCGAGGATGATCACGTTGCGCTTGCCGGCCAGCGCCTCGACGACCGCGCGTTCCGGGAACGGCCGGAAGACGTTCAGGTGAACGGAGCCGACCTTCGAGCCGCGCGTCCGCCGCAGGTGGTCGACCGCCGCCTCACAGTTCTCGGCGGCCGAGCCGAGGGACAGGAACACGGTGTCGGCGTCGTCGGTCTTGTATTGCGTGACCAGCCCGTAGTACCGGCCGGTCAGCCGGCCGAACTCCTCGTAGGCGTCCTCGAGAAACGTCAGAATCGGCTCGACGAAGTTGTTGCGCCGGGCGACGACGCCCTGCATGTAGTGCTCCTGGTTCTGCACCGGCCCCAGCAGCACCGGGTTGGTCAGGTCGATCATTCGCGGCACGCGGCGGCGGGTCGGCCCGAAGAGCGTGCGCTGCGACTCGGTCGGGCACTCGATGATGTCCTCCGGAGCGCCGAGGAACTCGCGCAGGAGTTCGGACTCGTGCCGGTAGAAGGTCCGCTCGAGGTGCGACGTCAGGAACCCGTCCTGCACGTTCATGCCCGGGGTCAGGCTGAGCTCGTTGACGCGGCGCAGGATCAGCGCCTGGTCCGCCGCCTGCTGCGCGTCCTTGGCGAACAGGATGATCCAGCCGACGTCGAGCGCCCCGTAGATATCGTCGTGGCCGCAATGCACGTTCAGCGCATGCTTGGTCAGCGCCCGCGCCACCACCTCGACCACCATGGTCGACGCCTTGCCCGGAGCATGGTAATACTGCTCCATGGCATAGACGATGCCCTGGCCCGACGTAAAGTTGACCACGCGGCGGCCGCACACCGAGTAGGCGATGGCGCCGCCCTGGGCGGCGTGCTCCCCTTCGGCTTCGACCGCCAGCGTGTTGCGGCCAAAGACGTTCAGGCGGCCCTCCGCGAAGGACTGCTGGTACAGCTCGCCACCCTCGGTCGAGGGGGTGATCGGATAGAAGATCCCCCCGTCGGCGATCCGCGCTTCCGTGTGGTAGGACACGAGCTGGTTGCCGTTCGCGGTAATGCGTTCACCCGGATACTTGGGACGAGTACTCATGCGATGTTCTCCGCGGATGTCAGCGATCGGCCAGCCGAGCGACACGACCGCCCGATCCTGCAGACGAGGACGGCCACCAAAGAATACACTAGGCCACCGTCCTTTCGCATTGTATCTCGGACCGGGCCGTGCAGCAAGGGGCCACTATGTTGCCGAATCAGTAACCGAGCGGCCAAATAAAACACCCTATTTATTCAATGTTTTAGGCTGATCGGCCAGGCCGAAGCGGTGGCGGAGCGCGTCCGCGCCGAACACCAGAGGCATGCCTGATGATCGGTTGGTCGGCGACGACATCCGGCGCGCCTTCGTTCTCCGCTGCCACCGCTGTCTCGCTTCGGGGCGAATAGACGCACTGGATCCGGCGACGGCTCACCCGCAGACCGGGGGAGAGATTTCCTCGGCGCCTGCTACGGGGGGACTCTGTCCGAATCCATTACCTGGCCTTCGACAAGAGCAACAACCGCGAGGCTAATCTCGCCGCCCTCGAGGCCAGCCCGTTCCACGTCATCGGCTCGCTCTTCCCCACCCACTACCTCCACCTGCTCGCCACGCCGCCCGACCGATTGCGCGCTCGCCCCCCAACGGCCTGCCCCGCGGTTCGCGCCCGGGACGGAACGCACGATCTACGGCCTCGAACGCACTGTCGTCGCCACCTACAACGGTTCGCAGCCCATCCCACCACCCAGGAGCGTTTGATCGCCTAGCGCGAGCGGCAGTTGTCCGATCTGGCCGGGCAGCTCGGGCGCTGGCGTGTCGGCAAGGCACCAGGCAGCCGCCCTGCGAGCGTCTCCGGTGTGACCACAATGGCTGCCGCGCGCCCGCCCCATGCGCGACCTCCTGCCCGTCGGGACCGGAGGGCAGGGCGGCCTACCCACGCTCGCCTACAGCTACCGCGAGTTGGCCCAGCAGGAGGTACAAACGACCTGTCCTGCAAGGCCCTCCAGTTCACCGACAACCACGACTGGATCGACGCTGAAATCGTGCGCGGATGGTCCGCCCAGCACCATCTCGAAAGCGCGTTCCACCAAATGAAGCGGCCCCAGCGCATCGCCCTGCGCCCGTAGTAGCACTGGACGGATCAGAACTTCGAGGTGCTCGTGTCCCGCCGCGTGGCGGCGCTGGCGCTGCCGAATTCGCTGCAGCGAGAGTTGCACCGCCAGGGTCCTGCGAGGGTTGGTGCGGCACGTGGTGCGGGTCGACCGCCTCACGAGCACGGACGGGCTTCGACGCTGTTCACAGAACGAGTTCAAGAACAGCGGTCGACGGTGATGCCGGCGGGTTATCTTTCCCCGTGTGATGCCCACTGAACCCGACATTAGGCGGGCTGTATCGTTCATCGACGGGCAGAACCTGTTCCGGAGCGCTAAGGACGCGTTCGGCGACCGTCACCCGATTACGATTCGCGAGAGCTGGCGCGTTCGGTCTCAGCCTCCCACTGGTGAGTCAAACGTGGCATGCCGTTCTACACCGGCGCGCTAGGTGCGCATATGGCACCGCGACAAGCTGTCTCGTGACGCCGGGGGCAGGCTCTACGTGGATGCGCTCCTTGTCAGCCATCCCGACGAGGATCACTGTCGCGGATTGCGCAAGCATTTTCACATTGGACCGTCTGACAAATGGTCCGAATCTGCGGACAGGATACTGATCCGTGAGGTCTGGTCGTCGCCGATGGTGTTTCGGCGAGCCTCGCGCCGGCATGTTCTTTGCGACGACGCAAAAGCGTTCAACGCCGAGGCCCGGCGGCGGGTGCGAAAGTTCCGGGAAACGCCGTGGTTGGTGGGCGACGGTGATCGGATCCTCATACTCGGCGAGGACGAAGACGGCAAGACGGATGACGTTCAAGGGATCCTGGTCCACGTGGACCAGGAGTCCTCGCGAATCAACGGTCAAAACGACAGGACGGTAATCGCCCGACTGCTCGCGCCGCTCCCGACGGACGATTGCGATGACGATGAGGTCTTGTCGAAGAACAACTCCAGCACGATTTTGAGGTTCTCTCTGTTTGGCGGCGGAATCGGGGATAAGTGCCGGTTTCTGACCGGAGGGGATGCCGAGGTCGCGATCTGGGAGAAGCTCTGGAATTGCCATTGGTGGCGTGCGGATTGGTTGTCCTATGACATTCTGCTTGTGCCGCACCACTGCTCCTGGCACAGCCTGTCCTACGACAGTTGGAGTGAGATGCGCGAAGAAGCCGAGGTCTGTGAGGACGCGCGCAGTGCTCTGTCGCAGGCACGGGATGGAGCAACGATCGTTGCCAGCAGCAACCCGATCAAGGACGACGACAACGATCCGCCATGCATCCGCGCCAAGCGGGAGTATGAAGCCATCGCCGCCGAGGTTGCGGGCACCTTCAAGTGCGTCGGAGAGCACCCGTCGGAGAGATTCCCCGTCGTGATGGAGTTTGAAGTCGGCGGTTATGGATTGCGTCTGATGACCGCGTTCATGGGAGGCCCCACGATTCTCGGATCCGGGACAATTGGCCGACAACCGCTTTCCCATGGGTAGGGCGGACGATGACCCGCGCCCGACTTAGGAATGCAGTTCGGCGCGCCCTGGTTCTGATCTCCAAGCATCCTGGCGTTCACGAAGTCGGGCGGCCTTTGGCTCGTGAGGGAAACGGGGCGCTCACCGTCGAGGTGACCTTCGAGGTCAACGTGCCAAACGAGTGGCGGCGGCTGGGCGAGAGCCCCTCGGGCGTCCGACTTCAGGAAGGAGTGCCTTTCGATTTTCCCGGCGGATTCCCCATGGATCCGCCGGAATTGTCGTTACGGGCCGATTTCACCCGGAACCTGCCACACATGCAGCCGTGGCTGGCGGATGGGCGGCCCGTTCCCTGCATCTATGACGGCGATCTGGCGGAGTTACTCCATAGGGAGGGGCTGGCCGGCATTCTCAACCAGACCGCCATTTGGCTCGAACGGGCCGCTCTCGGCACGCTTATCGATCCGGAACAGGGATGGGAGTCCGTTCGCCGCGACTCTTTCAATGACGTTGTCGTTGCCGATGCTGCGCACCTGCAGGGATTGGTGAACCGACGTGGCGGACACCGGTTCCTAAAGATCGACTATCTGAAGTTCTTTGCTGCCGATGGGACGCACTTCGTTCATAGCCAAGTTGCGAACGAGGTGGTCAGGGTCAATCGTGCATCCGTCGGCAGTATCTTTGGCGAGGCAGAGATCAGTGGGGATGTGCGGCTGCACCGGGGTAAATCGCTGGCGCTGGTTGTCTGGCCCGGCAAACATCCCTCGGGGAAACCGATCGTCAGCGATACCTATCTCCCGGAGACGGTCGACAGTGCCGACGGCCTCGAGGAACGCGCCGCGCATTACGGTTGCCGGGGAGGGAACGTCATCGCGAGCGTCAGATGGATGCCGTCCGGCGTTTACGCCCCAACGTTGGCAGCGTTCACGAAGTCGTTCTTGAGCGTCGGCGTCACGGGCGTGCCCAGGCAGTCGAGGTAGTAGGTGCAGGAGGACGACGCCGGCAGCATCTGGCCGATGCCGTAGACGTTGGCGAACAGGACGCCGGTTTCCGCGAAGTACTGCAGGAGCTCCTCGAACGGGACGACGGGTCCGCCGAACGGCCGGAAGTGGACGTGGGTATCGACGACCGACGTCTGCGGCTGGGCGGCCCGGTCGTAGCACGGCGCGTCGGCGGTCCGAAACGCCTCCAGCGTCAGCCCCGGCGTCGCGCCCACCAGGAGCCAGGTGGAGATCCCCGCGACGCTGAACCCGAGAATCAGCGGCAATCGGGGGTATCCCTCGGCCTCGGCGGTCTCGTCCTCGTCGAACACCCGGTCGACAGCCTCGTCGCTCGCCTCGATCACGGGGGAACCTGCCCGCCTCGTTTCGGCGGTCCCGTCACCCCCACCCAACGTAGTCTCGTCCTCGTCGAACGATCGTCGCATCGTCGCCGCCTTGCACTGCCGGGGTTGGCCTCGCCGGGGAGTCCGAAGGGTCATGACTATAATGGAGCCCTCGGCGGCGGGGCCAGCCCAGCGCGCCAAACGGCCCCCCAGACCACGCGCTCGGCGCACAGCTCGCGGACAGAACGCGCGTACGGAATGGAGGACGCAGTGGCGAGGGAAACGAATGCCGAGAGGATCGCTCGATTCGAGACCGCGTTGAGCCAGTTGACCGAGCGCGTCGCCGAAGACCGGTACGTGCTCGCCATCGTGCTCGTCGGCAGCCTGTCGGAGGACACCGTCTGGGATCGCGAGTCGCTCGGGCTCTGGATCATCGAAACCGACGGGGTCAGCCGCCGCCTTCGGAGCGACGGCAACGACGAGCGCATCTTCCGGATTCTGGTCGAGAACAGCATCAACGTCCACGCCGAGATCATCCCGCGGAGCCGCTTCAAGAGAATGGTCGACGGGTCGTCGCGCACGGCGTTTTCGTGCAATTTCTTCGCCCGGCGGGAGCTGGTGTACAGCCGGGACCCGTCGATCGATCGCTGGTTCGAGAAGGCCGACACCGTCGCGACGAAGGACCGGGAGAAGGAATTGCTGGCGTTCTCGACCTGGACGATCCACGCCCACCGGCACGCGCTGAAGCGGCTGGAAATCAAGGAAGACCTCGACCTGGCGCGCCAGGAAGTGCTCTGGGCGGCGCACAGCGTGGCGCACACCGAGGTCATTCGCCAGGGGACGGTCTGGGAGCAGGATGCGATCTATAAAGCGATCGAGGGCGATCCGGAGCTGTTCCGCCGCATCTATCTCGACGTGCTGGCGAGGCGTCCGAGCCGGGTGGTCCTGTCGACGGCGCTGGACGCGATCGACGGATACCTGGTCGAGCATTGCGAGGCGCACCTCAAGCCGCTCCTGAGCTACCTGAGGAAGCAGAACCGGATCGTTCCCCTGTCGGAGATCAGCGACCACTTCGCATTCTCGTCGCTGCATCCGTGGCATCTGGAATCGGCCTGCGAGTGGTTGGAGCGCAAGGGGCGGCTCGAGAAGCTCTCGGCCGCGTTCAAGCTCACGAAGCGCAGTCGCGACGACGTCGAAGAGCCGGCGTATTACCTGGACGCGCGGGAAGGGGAGTGACGGACCCCGCGCGTGAGAGAGCGACACGAACGACGCCGATGCGAACGACGATCGAGGTGCACGGGGCTCGCGAGAACAACCTTCGCGACATCAGCCTGGAGATTCCGCGCGACAAATTGATCGTCGTCACCGGCGTCAGTGGCTCCGGAAAGTCGTCGCTCGCCTTCGATACCGTGTACGCCGAAGGGCAGCGTCGGCTGTTGGCGTCGATGTCGACGTTCTCGAAGCGGTTCGTCGGCCAACTGAAGAAGCCGGCCGTCGATTTCGTCAACGGGCTGTCGCCGGTGGTGTCGATCGATCAGAAAACGGTCGGTTCCAACCCGCGTTCGACCGTCGGTACGATGACCGACGTTTCGGACTACCTGCGGATGCTCTTCGCGACCATGGGCACGCCTCACTGTCCGCTCTGCGAAGAGCCGATTGCGGTTCGGTCCCCCCATCAGATGATGGAGCACATGCTGTCGTTGCCGGCGGGGACGGAAGTCGAAATGCGGGCTCCGGTCCACAGGATCTACGGAGAGGACTACGAGTACCTGTTCGATCAGATACGCGTGAACGGCTATCGCCGGGCGCGCATCGACGGCGTGCCGCGAGATCTCGGCGAGAGCATCGAGATCGACGAGGACGAGGATCACACGGTGGAAGCGGTCGTCGACTCGTTCGTGATCGGTCCGGGCCTCGATCGACAGGTGCTGCGTTCCCTGGAGCACGGGTTGAAGCTGGGCGACGGCCTGATCGGCTTTCACGTCCTGACGCCGAACCTTCCCGGCGCCGAACTCAGAGCGTTCTACGACGAATTCGGTTGCGCGCGGCATCGCATCCTGGCCGGCGAAATGCACCAGGGCCAGTTCACGTTCAACGACCCGGCGGGGGCGTGTCCGACCTGCGCAGGCATCGGCGCCGCCATGCGGGTGCACCCCGCGTTGCTGGTTCCCGACCACCGCCGGGCACTGAACGACGGGGCGTTCGTCAAGGCCGCGCTCAGCAACAGCCGGGACAGTTGGGGCGGCCGGATTCTGCACAGCCTCGCGGCCCACTACGGCTTCAGCCTCGACACGCCGTTCGGCGAGCTCGCTCCCGAGCACGTCGACCTACTGCTCTACGGCACGAAGGGCGAACAGTTCGAAGTCGTGATGCCGCCGGGCGCCAAGCTGGGACACCAGCATGCCGGCAAGCGCATCAAGTTCAACGGGGTCATCAATCAGCTCGAGCATCAGTACCGGTGGTATCGCAAGCAGGGCACGTCCAACGCCGGCATGGACGAATACCTCAAGAAGGTGATGGTCGAGTACAACTGCCCGGAGTGCGCCGGGGCTCGGCTGAAGCGGGCGCGGCGCCTGGTGACCGTCAACGGCCGGAGCCTGTATGACATCGGCGAGATGCATCTTGTCGAGCTGGCCGATTTCCTGAAGACCATCGAACCGACCGCCAGGCAGCGCGGCGTCACACAGTCGATCCTGAAGGAGGTGTCGACGCGGCTGGAGCTGTTGATCGCGATCGGTCTCGACTACATCAGCCTGAACCGGCGCTCGTCGACGCTGTCCGGCGGCGAGTCGCAGCGCATCCGGTTGTCGTCGCAGATCGGCTCCGGTCTGATGGGCATGCTGTATGTGCTGGACGAACCCAGCATCGGGCTGCATCCCAAGGACAACACCAGGATGATCGAGACGCTGAAGCGGCTGCGCGATCTGGGCAACACCGTGATCGTGGTCGAGCACGACGCCGACACGATTCGGGCGGCGGATCACGTGATCGAGATCGGTCCGGGTCCGGGTGTGCACGGCGGCTGCGTCGTCGTCGACGGACCGCTCCAGAGCGTTCTGAAGGACCGCCGGTCTCTCACCGGCAAGTACCTGAGCGGCGAGCTGACGATCGGGACGCCTGCCAAACGCCGGGCGGCGAGCGGCAAGGTGCTGACCGTCCGCGGCGCTCGACAGAACAACCTCAAGAACATTGACGTCGAGATCCCGCTGGAGCAGTTCGTGTGCGTTACCGGCGCGTCGGGGTCCGGCAAGAGCTCGCTGATTCACGAGATAGTGCAGAAGAAGCTGTACTCGCTCCTTCACGACAGCCGCGTGCTGTCGGGCGACCACGACGATCTGAGGGGGCACGAGCACATCAGCGACGTCATCGGCATCGATCAGTCTCCGATCGGCCGCTCGCCGCGTTCGAACCCTGCGACCTACATCGGCTTCTACGACGCGATCCGCAAAGTGTTCGCGGACACCGACGCCGCGAAGCGGCGGGGATTCACCGCGTCGACGTTCAGCTTCAACGTCAAGGGCGGCCGGTGCGAGGAGTGTTCCGGCGAAGGGACGATTACGACGCATCTCTCCTTCATGCCGGACGTCGAGGTCACCTGTCCCACGTGCAAGGGGGCGCGTTACAACCAGGACACGCTCGACGTCCGGTATCGGGGGAAAAGCATCGCTGACGTCCTTGAGCTGTCAATCGAGGACGGCGTGGAGTTCTTTGCCGATCGACCGGCCATCGCCCGGAAGATCGGCGTGTTGCACGAGCTCGGTCTCGGCTATCTCAAGCTCGGTCACCCCTCGACGATTCTCTCAGGCGGAGAGGCGCAGCGCGTCAAGCTCGCCGCGGAGCTGCGAAAGCTGAAGCGGGGGAAACACCACCTCTACATTCTCGACGAGCCGACGACAGGGTTGCACTTCGCCGACATCGATCGGCTCCTGGCGAGCTTGACGCGACTGGTCGACAGCGGTCACTCGGTGGTCGTGATCGAACACAATCTCGACGTGATCAAGACCGCCGACCATATCATCGATCTCGGCCCGGAAGGCGGACACAAGGGAGGCGAGGTCGTCGCCTGCGGCGCCCCTGAGGACATCGCCGGGTGCCTGGCTTCGCACACCGGCAGGTTCCTCGCCGGGTGCCTGTGACGCGACGCTCGACTTCAGTCGAACCGGAGCGCCTCCACCGGATTGAGCGTGGCCGCGTGGCGCGCCGGGCCGACGCACGCCGCGATGGTCGCTATCGCGAGAGACAGCAGCCAGCTTCGCAAGGACCGCCGGGAGGGTCATCGGGTACGCCTTCCTGGTTGTGCATCGTAGAGATGGCAAGGGAGGCATGGGAGTGGGCGGGGCCATTCCTGAAGGAATGGTGGAACGGGCCCTAGGCCATACGGTTGCGCTACTACTTGGCTGCGGCCTGGGTTCTGGCCGTGGGGCGTTCGCTACGTATATAAGGGAGAACGTGACGGGGCCGCTGGAGACAGGATTGCGGGACGGTCTGGTCTTCGGTGGGTTCTACGTTCTGCTGTTTGGCGCGTTCATCGCATTGGGGTGGATGCGTCGGAAGTTGAAGCAGGGCAGGAACATCAAGACCTTCAACTAGGAAACTCCGTCCCGAGATTCACCACCCGCCGGAATGACCGGTGATCGAGCAGATTCGCCAACGAGGACGGAGCGCCTGCACCGTAGCCGGACTCGCCTTTTTCCACGTCGTAACGCTTGAGAGTATCGAAGAGCAAGCCCGCGAGGGCGTTCGTAGCAGCGCGACGCGTAACAGGGAGGCGGCCGAGCGCGGAAGGCGATTCAGTGAACGCCCGCCGCCGCGGCAGTCGGCGGGGCGGCTATCTCCAGTGGGGCCATTCGAGAAGGCGTCGCTCGGACCAGTAAAGGTCGTGGTACTGGACGTCCTCGATTGGGTTCGCGGGGTTCTTGAGGGCATCGGAAACCCGCGCGCCGACGGCCGCTGCGTCGGCTGCGGTCATCACGCGCAGGTCGAGGTGCAATTCTTGGTTCTCGTTGTCGGCACGATACACCCAAAGCGGCGGGTCACCTTCGCGGAGGCTGTTGGCGAGGGCTTGCGCCGTTACGCCTGAATTTGACGGGATCGAGCAAACCGCGCTGTGGGGTGAGAGCCCCTGGCGCACGGGCAGGTTCTGCGCCAGGATGTCCCGAAGCGCCTTCCAACGACGCTCCTGCCGTTCGGCGCCTCCCGCGTACCAGGCTTCCATCGCAACCATGCAGCCGACAATGCCTTCCTTGCCGACTTTCATGGCCCGTCCGATACCGTAATTCTGCAGGTAGCAGGCGCGAACCAAGTCAAGCTTGCCGCAGATCAATCCCGAGGTTGGCGCTCCCATCAGCTTGTGGGCGCTGGTAATGACCAGGTCGGCACCTGCCGCGAGAAAAGGTCGAACGTCATGTCCCGCGGCGGTGTCGACGACCACCGGCAGGCTCTTCGAAGCTGCGATCTCGACGCACTCCTCCAGCGACAAAAAGGCGCCCGCAGGGTTCACAACCTCTGAGTCGACGTAGCAGACCGCCGCGGTGTTCTCGTTCAACGCCCCTCGCAGATTGAAGCCGTCGCAATGGCTGGCAGTGCCAACGGGAACCACCTCGGCACCGCTGAGGCGAATCATCTGCGAGATTGGAGCACCGAAGTTGACGTCGTGAGCGAGCGGCAGGACGACTTGGTTCGGCAACCTGTCGGTATCGGGGAGTCGAGCGACCGTAGCGAGATCGGGCCCTGTCATGGCTGCGGCGGCGGAGATCGCCAACGCGGCCGAGCAAGACGACGTGACGCAGCCGGCTTCCGCCCCGGTGACGCGGGCGATGAGTCGGCAGGCCGCCGCCTGCAACTCGTCGATTTCGACACTGACCTGCAGAACACTGTCGACGGCGGAGCGCACTTCCTCCGAAGCCGTGTTCGCTCCAAGGATGGTGGGCATGCCCATGGCGTTGAGCACGCGTTTGAAGCCGAAGCGTCGGCAGAGATCGCGTTCGTCTCGCATATCGGCGAATCGCAAGGGCGAGGAGCGCGAAGGGTTCATCGAATCAGGTCTGGTTGGCGGGAACGGTGAGGTCGGCGCCGACGATCGAGGGACACCAGTAGCGCTCGATGTGCTCGATCACGAGTTCGGTTCCGGGATCATGGCTCACGTAAGGCTCGTCACGGGGGTCGTACATGGAGTCGGTGAGATCCCGAGCCAGGACGACGTTCTTGCCAAGCCGCACCTGCTGACGAATCCCGAAAGGGCGGCCTAGGACGCACTTGTTCGTGTGGACGCCCATCAAGACGACATTGGCGATGCCGCGCTGCTCGAAGTAGTTGAAGATCTCCTGGCCGTCGTCGCTGATCCCGTCCTCCTCGGCGATTTCGAGGCCGGGGTGCTGGCGATGGTAGAAACGCTTGCGTTCCCTGACGAATTCGTCATCGCAGGGATCGTCATCTTGGATCGGCAAAACACCCTCGGCCTTTGGATCGAGGTAGCACCATTTTGCGATCGGCACGGGCGGATCGACGTGTGGGGCCGCCAGGATGCGTCCGCGCTGAGGAGTTCCAGCATAGAAGTCCATCGTGCCGCTGGGAGCGTGGACGATCGAGACGCCCAGCTGGCGCGCGCCGGCGACGCCCCGATTCATCTCGGGGATCATGGCTTCCAGACGATTGACAGAGCTGAGGCAGTAGTGGTCATCCCACATGTCGCAGATGATGACGGCCGTCTCGGAGGCTTTCCAGAACATCGATTGCTGGAGCGACTCGACCCGGCCTCCACGCTCTACGCGTTTGCGGGCGTCGAGACGGAGGAATATCGCCGGCTTGCTTGGCGGACGGACGAGTCGCTGGGCCGCGGCGATGGCGGCGATACCGCCCAGACCGGATAGCAATGCTTGTCGGCGAGTCACGGATCCCTTCGAAGTGGGCAATTCCATTCTAGCCCGCTTGCTGCTCGAGGATACAGGAGTCGGGTCTGTCGGGCGGCGGGCGTCAGAGGCTCGAGGTGTCGACGACATAGACGTTGATACGCCCGCTCTGATCGCGGGGATAGGGGAGTCTCGTGCCCTCATGATTCCAGGCCAGGCGGAGCTCATAGAGGTGTTTGCGAGATGGGAACTAGATCCCCCAGTTGCGAAATGGAAAGCATTCGTCTCCGGGGTCCTCTGGCTTGGGACCCAATAGGGCCGCTAGCTTAAGGCCTTAACATCGAATGAGGTCGGAGCGATCCCATCCTAGTTACCCTCGTTCGCACACAGGAAGCCCATGTCTAGACTCTCCGACCGCGTCCCCTGGCGCGCTATCTCAATTAGCCGTTCGCTACCGTCAAGCCCCATCACGCGAGCGCCGCGTCGGGCGAGCTTGCGTGCACAACCGCCCTCTCTACATCTGAGATCGAGAACCCTCCGCTCGCTGACTTCGCCAAGCATTCGGAGCGTTAGCGGAAGCAAGGGACGATTGCGATAGTCGTTTACGGCGGCTTGCCTGACCCAATCATCGGGTCTCGTACCGAGGCCCCTTCGCTGCACCGGCACGACCAAAACGGAAATGCTGGCTCCTAGTATCCGACGACCTGGCGAGTGCCACGCTCCTAAACTATAGACACCCTCGCTAGCCGAAACCACACACCGGCTTTGTCGTAGTCTAATCCTCATGTCACATTCCGATGCATTCGAAATCCGGGCGGGCGTTCAGGAACGCTACGCTGACGTGCTCACATCCAAAGCTCTTAACGTGATCGCTGATTTGGCTGAACTGGATCGCGACCGCAAGGACGTGATGCAGGCCAGATTAGAGCGCCGGCGACGCTGCGCTCAGAATGCGGAACGGATTCAGTTCTTGGATCCGGAATCCATAATTCCCCGCACGGGTATCAAGGTTGCCGATGCACGGGCGGGGCGCTTCACCGGGTCGGCTATCCCGGAAGACCTGCAGTGCCAGTGGATACAGGGTACCGGTCCTGGTGCGAAACCTCGGTCGCCAATCGAAAAGAGCATCCGGAACGTTGCTTACGCACTGCTCTCGGGCGCGGACGGGTGGATGTTCGACGGCGAGGACGCGCTGGGGCAGATCGAGACCATGTCACTCGATAACCAGCGGAACCTGCGCTTGGCATTCGCGAAGGACCCGATCTTCGTAAGAGCTGCGGAAACTGTGGCACAACATATTGGGCACTGCACAAATCGAGGCAGCGCTAAGTCGTCGTAATCTCAAGCTAATCACTGGAGATTCAGGTCAACGGGTGTCGAAGATGAGTTTGAGGCTCCCTTCCCGCACGACCCGGACGACCCACGAAAACTGGGCTTTGCGGTCGGCCGGCAGATCATCGGCCTGTACGTCGTAGAGCTGCTTCTCAAGTACGCGCTGGATGACGCCGGCGTGGAGCACGGCCAGCACCATGACCTGCACGACCTCTTTCTACTCGACGCCCAGACTCTTGAACGCTGCATCCCGGGGATCGGAGTAGAAGCTGGTCTGAAACTTCGCGAATAGCTCTCCTGGAATGGTCGGGATGTCCCCTACACTGCCCATAGGAAGCAGGATTCTCTTCGCGCCAGCGTCAAACGCTACCTGAAGTGACTGGGCCAGATTTTCAACCGGAATGATGCTGCCACCGAGGCTCATACTTCCCAGCACGACCATCTGTGATTGAACCGTCTTGCCGAGGATGCCGGAACAGAGCGCCACAAAGGTTGCAAGCGTCATTGCCGTAGTCGGGCCCGTGTTCTGAAGTTCAACCACATGCAGGTGAAAGTTGTGATCCGCGGGTTTTGCCGAGGCACTGACCGAAGTGGCATTGGCTTTGAAATAGTCGAAGCCGACCTTGATACTTTCCTTTGCTGTGGTATTAGACCCTAGGCCGGACAGTGTGAGCTTGCCGTTTCCAGGGGTGATCTGGATTTCGATCCGGTAGACTCCGATGTATCCGTTGCTCCCGGTTGCGATGGTGTGGAGTACGCCAGGGTTGAGCGGGCCGTCGGGTATGAGGGCGCCTCCCCCCTGCTCAGGAACGCTGATAAACCGTTCCTCCATCGTCTCCGGATCGATGTAGGAGAAGTGGACGTCGTAAAATTCCATCCCACCGATCTTCTTCAGCTGCTCTTTGACCCTTCGCCGCGTCTCAATGGCGTATTCCAGGCAGCGGCGCACGGCTTCCCTGTCGTACTCTTCGTTGGGGTACAGAAGCTTGAGCAGGCCGGAGACGGTGTGCTTGACCGCGATGGTGTCCCGCTGATTTAGATCCCGGCCGGGCTTGAAGTATTTATGGATCGCATCGCCGAAGTTCCTCTTGCGCATCTCACGGAGAAACGCCGCCAGATAGTCGACGATCAGCCCATACTGGCTCGTGAAAAACTCCGGCCGCATCTTCGGAATCTCCCATCCTGGAATATAGGCGTGGAAGCGGTCGAAGAATGCGGGGTCGATCATGGCCTCGGGAAACGGCGCAAGGAGATGGCTCGTCTTGACCAACGTATCTACAGGCTGGTTGATGTTGCCGACGAAGACCATCGACGCATCGGCGTTCACTTGGTCGCGACCCCGAGCGAATGATCCGGACGCCATATAGTCCTTCATGATCTGGACGCCAGCATTGTCCTTGAAGCTGATTCCGGCGACCTCGTCGAAGGCCACTACGTCCCAGAGCCCGACCAGCCCAACGGTTCGGCTGGCCAGGTTGTAAAACAGGTTCGCAACGGTGGTCTGGCCCCCGGAAACAAGGATGCTGTTCGGACTGATTTCCTTGTAGATATGGCTCTTTCCGGTCCCCCTCGGACCCAACTCGCAGATGTTGTAGTTGTTCTCCGCCAGCGGTACAAGACGGCACAACAGGTGCCACTTGGTGCGCTCATCGAACTGCGTCGGCTCATATCCGCAGGAACGCAACAACACATCAATCCATTGCGCCTCGGTAAACTGACGCCGCCCGGCGAACAGTTCGCCCATATCCATGTTCGGCATCTGGATTGGATTGAGCCCATCGATAATGAAAGGTGATCCCTTTTGCCCCTCCTCATAAAAATATTGCATCGTAACGATCGACCAGATCCCGCCAGCCAGTAACTTCTCGTATTTCCGGACCGCCTCCGTGCCGATTTCGACGCCTCGCGTTCCCAGGTTCGACAAGAGCGCCTCGTAGACATCCCGTTTTTCATTCAGCTTGACCGTCACCTTATCGATGACCTTCAAACTGCCCCGCTCGCGGATGATGGACTTCACCTTTTCGGCCTCGTCGGGCCGCACGTAATTTTCGGTGAGGATCCGCTTCACTGTCGCCAGGCCGTCCTCGATCACGACCGGGTCATTGGAGGCGCAGTAGTTGCCCAGTAGATACTCCAGGACATAGACGGGAACGTTCGCGCCTTCCTTGACCAGCCGGGTCAGGTCCTTGCGAACGACGCGGCCAGCGAAATGCGCATTGAGCAGATCGTCGAGGGCGGGATCGGTTGCGGCAGTCTCAGAAGTCGAAGTCATCGGTAATGGCTCTGTCGATAATGATGTCGAGGCTCGCCTGCTCGATACCGGTGTCGGCATCCCGGAGAACGAGCCGGTATGGCGTCCGTTTGTCGTACGGCCTGTCTCCCAGGGTCAGGATCACAGGCTTCTGCCGCTCATCAAGGATTGAGGACGTACTGTCAAACGTCACTGACTCGATGGTAGTGACGGGCTCGTCCCCTTCGTAAACGGCGACCTTGAGTGTCACGGCTTTGACTCGCTCGCTCACCGGTTCCATCTGCAACAGATTGAAGCGGTGACGGGGCGTTGTGATCTTGTGTGTCGTTCCGACCACTTGCACGGTGACATGCTTTGACCGGGTTTTCTCGCGCCGTCGCTTGTCCTTGAGGTGCTTCACCTTGATGACAGGCACCACAATTTCCTGAAGCATCGCCCCGCCATGAACAAAGCGCGCGCCGCCGGTGAAATGGAAGCAGTTATTGCCCTTGGGAATCCAGAATTGCATCCCGCCCCCAGCCTCGGCGGTCATGATCGTATCGCCCCGCCAGGTCTGCTCGTGAGGCGGCAGATCCTTGCCTAGGAGGTATCGCTTTTTCGCGATGACCGTGCCCGCTGGTTTGTCCTCCAATCTGCTCCTGTCCGGATCGCCCGGCGCCGTTTCGGTGAACAGAAAGCCGTGGTCCGCTGTGACCACGACATAATTGCCGTTGAGATTATTCACCACATAGAGGACAAGCTCGGCCAGTTCCCGGATCGTCTTTCTGACAGCCTCGAACGTGTCCCCCTCGGTGGCGGCTTTGTCGCCGCGTGCATCAATCTCGTCATGGTAGATGTAGACGAAACGCGTGCCGGCAATGAACTTCCGGCCTTCTTCCTTCTTCATCGCGAGTAGCTGGTCGGCTTTGACGGCCATGCCTCCCGCAGCACCCAGGACCCCGCTGCGCTGTTCGAGAGATGCCGTCGGCTTCCCGTCGGCCACGAGATCACCCTTCTCCGTATATTCGAGTTTCGAGTGCGGTAGAAGACTCGCCATGCCCAGGGCGGTATAGGATGGCAAGACGCCCAACTGGGACGACAACTTGGCCTCGACCCGGTAGGTGCCATTCAGATCACCCGTCAGCTCTTCCGCAACTTCGTACCGCATGGCATCGCTGACAATAACGAACGCCCGTCGATTATCGGCTTCGTTCAGCCACGGGGCGACGTGCTGGGCAAAGAACTCGTATTGATTCCGTACGCCATCGATCGCCCACCGCGTAGATAGCCCCACATCCACGAACTTGCCCCAGGCGAGCGCAATCCTGGCCAGATAACCATTGCAGTAACAGGCTTCGATCTCTTCTCGAAGCGGCTTCAACATATCCCAGCCCTGGGCGGCGGCGACATCGGCGTTTTCACAGAAGCGCCGGTATAGCTGGTCAAAGCGAAACAGCCTGGATTCGTAATCCTTGTACATCGCGGTCATGTCAGGAGAGTCGAAGCCCGCCTCATGCGTGTTGCGCAGATGCAGGAGCTGCGCAGCGATCGCTAGCGCTTCGTATACGGCACGGCGGGAGTTCCGTTGGGCCTCGGGCGCCGAGCTCGAAGATATCCAGTGTCCGGCCTGTCTGCGGTCGACGATGCTGCCGACAGCCTCGGGGTCAATCGCATCGGTCGTTGAGGTCACACGGTCCAGCAGCCCCTGCACGATCCTTTTCTCCACATCGAGAAAAGTCATCACATCAAGAAGAGTTTCGACTTCACAGCCGCGCAGATGATCCGGCATATGCAGGCGCGCCCCAACCTCGGCCGACAACACGTCGTAGCTGCTATTCTTGCTGCTGCTGTCTCTCCATTGGGCTAGGCAGACCACGGCATTCGCAGTGCCGGAACGCGGCAATTGGAGGTGCTGCAGCGCCCCGGGCAGTTCCTTCGCAAGCTGGTGAGCGTAATCCGACACAAGTAAGCGGATGAGCAAATTCTGCAAGGTTGGGCTGTCCTCGCCGTACGCGAAGACGGACTTGACCATCACCCAGAACGGCTCGTCGAGTTCGAATCTCTCGATCTGGGCCCAGGCCGGGGGGCTGGCCTCGAGATCGGGTGCACCATCCCCGGTCATAGAGTGGAACAGGGTTCGGAGGATGTTGAATAACTCGGGCTGGTCGGCTTTCGCAACGACCGCGAGCATCTTGCGGTCGAGGTCGAGTTCCGAGTCTTCGGGAGAGACGAGGCCTGTCAGCTTATGCAATCGCTCCTTGCTGTCAAAAAACTTCCGGCGCTTTGACAGATGCTGCCGGAGATGCTGGTGGGCCAAGCCGAGTTCCTGCAGGATGATGGAGGCGCGATCTGCTCGGAAACTACGACCGTACAATCGCATGTCCAGTAGCCAGTCGTTTTCGTAGTCCGGCTCCTCAGCAGGCGAGTACAGCAGATATCGCCCAGCAGGATCGTCCTGTTCAATGCGAACCTTTACTTCGAGGGCCCCAACTTCGTCGAGCTTGAGGATCTCTACGCCTTCAAGGGCGATGTCCGGTAACGATCCGACGAACTCTCCGGCCGGATCGTTCCAGAAGACGACCCGAACCTGTTCATCGTTTAACACTCGGTCTAGGGCATCAGTGATCTGCGCTACATCCATTAGCCTGCCTTGGTACCTGTGACCGTCTTCACTTCGGCCAATAAATAGCCAAACTTGCCGTAATTGACCTTCACCCCATCGTCGAGATCGAGGCGGATGCGTTGGTCCGTATAATGGCGCAGCTTTTCGTCAAACCCCCGAAGCTCCGACTGCTGCTTCACTAACGTCGACCGCCCTTTCTCCAGCCGATTGCGGTAAGACGTCGAGGCCGTGGCGGCAATATCCCCCTCCAACTGGTGAACACGGGAAGCCATCATGCCCTGCAGCGGGATCACGTACTCGGTACGCATCCGGGCCAGTGTGCCTTCGTTATATCGATGCAGGTAGACGAGGCACTGGAAGGCCTTCTGCTTGCCGCTCGAGAAGAGCCAATAGATGGGGCGCTTCTTGTAGGTCTGCAGATGGTCCTTGAAGAAGCTGCCGCAGAGGTAGCGGCGCAACGTCTCACGGCTGGACTCGTTCTTCTTGGGCGAGAGGTTGTCGGCCAGGAAGGCGAGGTTGTCTTCGAGGTGGGCCGCATCCCAGGCCACCGAGATGAACTCGATGAGTCGGTGAGTAGCATCGTCGTCAAACCACTGACCGTCGGTGATCGGGATGATTCCGTCCGAGTCGGCTGGCAAGATGGCATAACGGTTCGAGTCGAAACCCGTGTTGCCGCCTTGAGCGTACATGAGGCCCGGCTCATCCAGGCTGTAGCGGCCCATCATGCAGCCAATAGCGTAGGAGACCAGCTCTGCCATCGTGTCCTTGCGGAAGCGGGTCCACTGTTCCTCTTCGGTGAGCGTACCGCCGTAGCGGTAGGCGGGGTTCACCGTGAGGGTGATCTGCTCGATGGGAACGTCGGGGGTCAGTTCGTCTTGCAGGCCGTAAGCATCGATGAAGAGGTGGTTGTTCTCCTCTTCGAGACGCTTCATCTCGGTGATGGTTTCGCGGTTCTGGGCGGTCCAGGCGGTGTAGCTGGATTCGAGGGTGGGGCCGGGCTCAGCGGATGCCGTCAGGATGGGGAAGGATTCGAAGTCCCAGGAGCGTTCGTAGGCGTTCCAGTCGATGACTGTGGCGCGCACCAACCGATCCACATTCTTCGTCACTTCACCGCTGAGGTTTTCTCCAACGACCTCTATGAATGGGGTGTTCGCGAAGTTGCCGATCTGGAAGTGCAGTGTCGGATTCGTCGCTCTCGCGATGGCCAGCATGATCGGAGTATTGCAATACCCTGCGAGCAACGGGCGCCCCACGCCGCGAAACCTAAACGCTGACATCCCTGATACGTCGTGGATGCCACCGCTGTCATTCACGCGAAACGAGGGGGGTCCGGAGGTAACATCTGACCAAGTTAAAGACTCCTGGAAGTAGAACTCTGTGTTCCGTAGAGCTGATCTTGCCCGCCCGCCATTCTCCGTACCAAAAGCACGAATCGCGCGTCCATCATGCTCCCAGTTGACCAAGTAGTCCTTATTTCCGTACCACTTTCTGAACTCTCCTCCCTTGTTGTAAGGGAACCATTTCTTGCCTGATTGCACAGCGGCGTCCCTGCTTTCGGAGCCGTAAGCGCAATTCCCGTGGTCCACCTCATGCCAACGCCGCAAGAACTGATCGTTGTCGGCCGTCGCCAGACCCTGTTTTGCATCCGCAAGCTTTCCGAGCAGCGTCCCTTTTTCAAACACCTCCCGAATCCGCTCACTCACCCAATAAGCCACCGGACTGCCGGGAATTTTCCTGAATTCGTCTTGGGCGACCTCGAAGAACCAGCCGCAGTCGCGGTCTTGAATGGCTTCAAGCGTCCTCGGTGCCTGGCTGTCCGAACCTCGGAAGTCAGAGAGTCGAATGAAGCATCCCTTCTGCGCGGCTATATGGCCCTTCTGCAGCGTGAACGTACAGATGGGTACGGTCGCGCCCTCAAAACCCGAATATTCGAGTTGGGTCAGAGAAGTGATGGTCTCCTTGTCGATAAGCCGTGTTCGCAGATGCTCGTGACTTGAAATGAACATCCACACGAACGGCGACATGAAGCCCAAGCGCCCATGGGGCTTGCTAAACACGAGGTCACGGTCGATGAAGGCCGAGAACACGTCCTTCTCGTAGCCCTTGTAATGGTCCTTCAGGAACTTCTTGAGGACCGGAATATGAAACTTGCTCCCTATATACGGAGGGTTCGCCACCACTGCGTCGTACCGTCCGGCGAGCAGCTCGGTCTGCTGCACCAGTGGCACCAAACGCCTGAGCGTATCCGAGACAAACAGGTTCTGGCTGGTCGCCTCGCTCAACTCCTTCAGCGCCGGTAGCTTCTCCGCCAGTCCTTCCGGCACCTGGATCAGCGAGCCGAAGGTCGTGGCGTGCTCAAACAGCCGCTTCAGTTCCGTGAGGTCTCTGTCCACAAGCCCGTAGTTGGAAAGCTTCACGCGCTCGTCCAGCCGCGCGACATCGAAGCCTTTGCTGTCGACCAGCGCCATCACATTGAGTTTCATGCCCCACTCAAAGAGCCGCCGGTCATCGGCTCGTCCCTTCATCATCAGCGCAAAGCCCGTGAGCTGCACCGCCCGGGCGTCGATGTCGAGGCCGAAGAGGTTTTTCTCCAGGATCAACTGAGCCACACCTCGTTTCTGGTAGCCGCGCTCCAGGTAGATGGCCCTGAACAGATCATAGGCCTCCACCAGAATGTGCCCGGAGCCGCAGGCTGGGTCGATAAGGGCCAGCTCTTCGGGATTGAGCGTGCCGGGCGTGGTGGCCGCAAGCTGCGCTTTGACCTCATCGGTCTCCTCGGCGGGCTCGATGTAGTAGTCCATCTGCCCTTTGATCTGCGAGTGCGGATAGGTCGCCAGCCACTGCGCCCCCAGCGAGTTCTGGACCATGTACTTCACGATCCAGTTGGGCGTGAAGAGCTGGGTTGCCGCCGGAATGTCTTCGGAGGCCACCACCTTGCCGATGACCTGGTCTTTCTTCTCCGAGATGTAGAACTGGTAGAGCCAGCCGACGATCTCGATTTCGTCCCAGGCGCTCTCGTCGATGCCCTCGACCATCTGACGGATCAGCGAGTCGGTGTGGAGCAGATTGGCGGGCAGCAGCAGTTCGGTCTCATCCCCGATGCGCTCAAACAGAAAAGGCATTGCCTTCTGCAGGGCGTTGCACTGGGCCTTGAGGAGCAGGCGGTAGAGTTCTTCGTCCTTGCTGCCGTCGAGCTTCAGCTCTACGGCTTTCTCCCGGCCGAGGCCCGGCAGATCGACATCGGCGGCGTGCTCCAGGATCTCTGGCTGGTCCTGGTCCTCGGGATGGCTCAGAACGCGGTAACCGTGGTCAAGGTAACCGTGTAGCTCCATGTAACGTATGGCCGCGAAGCGGTTGAACCACGTATAGGCCATCGCCTCCATGACCTGTTCGAAGCCGTTGCGCAGGATCCATTCTTCCAGACGCTTTCGCGGTTCCGCCACGTTGCGGGGAAAGGCGTGTGCCCCGATCACGGCCACATCGCCCGCCACCACAACCGGATCGATGCTTCCTGCGGTCAAGCCGTAGAACGCCGCCCGGTTGGTGACCGCCGCGATGAAATCTCGCCGTGCTTTTCTGGCATAGGCTTCGAGTTTGTTGCGATGCATGTTCTATTGGCGCCGGTCTAACGGATTTCGATGCGCTCGTTTCTGGCCAGGGCATCGCTCAGTTCCGTGCGGAGGTCATCAAGGAAAACATCCACGTCGGCCTGAGATTCGATATAGATCGATTTGACGAGCTTGACGGGGGAGACGACCCGCCTGGGCCTGACTGCCGGCTTGTCCTGCTCCGCCTTGCCTTCCTCAGCTTTCCGCGTGAGATAACGCTCGACCTGGGTCAACGCCTCGTCTTTCAATCGCACAGCTTCGGATTCGGCTTGCCCTATATGCGCGAGACTATCGTGGGTCGAGACCTGCTTCGCCAGATTTTCCAGTGGCGCGAGGCACATTGTTTTCAACGCTTCGCCGCCACCCGCTGTCGAGACTTCCGCGCTCACGCTGGCGGTTTGTTCGGTGATTTTTGCAAGCGCCTGGGCCCGTCGCGCAGAAAGCAGTTCCTCGTTCACTTCGCTTACCGTGCGGATCAGCCCTTCGACTTCCTTGACCAGTCCGTAGGGACTCGGTGCAGCCAGGATTTCGCTCATCCGCCACAGCGCAGACCCGGCGGACCAATGGCACTGACTTAAGGATTTTCTTGCTGACTTAAGGCTGCGGGCTTCGACTGGGCCCCTTGGCAGCCTTTCGGGTCCCAGTCGGCTAGGCTGGGACGGGGTTGCGCCGGGACCATTTGGGGGCCGGTTGCTTCGAGCGCCTCGGGTACGAGCGGTTCGGGCGGGGCTTGCGCCGGCCGATCCCGACGCACTCGGCGATGCGCGTGACGGTTGCGCGGACGAATTCGGTGTGGCGCAGCAGCAGCGCCTCCAGATGCCGCGACAGGGCGGCCAGGCTGTGCTTGAAGTTGGCCTGCGGGGGCGGCTTGCCGTCGGCCGGGCCGGCCGCCTGGCACAGGGCGGCGTCGCGGTTGGTGAAGCTGCGCGTCATCGCGATCAGATTGAAGTGCGCGAACAGTTCCTGCTTGACCAGGCGCTCGGTGCGGCCGTGGAACTGGTCGACCTCCAGGAATTGCTTGCTGATCTTGTAGAGTTCTTCGATCCCCCAGCGGGCGTGATACAGGTCGGCCAGGGCGGCGACGCTGTAGCGCTGGCGGTCGAGCAGGGTGGCGCCGAGGATGTACTCGGTGCCGCCGTGCGTGTACTTGACCAGGCGCAGCGGGACCGGTCGCCAGTGGGTGCGGGGATGCTTGCGGCGCAACTCACGCAGGGCATCGGGGCCGGGGAAGATCTCGGCCACGGTATCGGTTTGGTCGCTGGCGATGAAGCGGTCGAGGGCCTGGCCGGCCTTGCGACGGATGCGGAACACGGCCTGCAGGCCGCGCTGGCGATGGGCGCAGAGCAGTTCGAAGGAGTAATAGCCGCGGTCGTAGACGACGACGTCAGGCGGTGCCAGAGCCTGGAGATGGGCGAGTGCGGCGGCGCGCTCGTTGCCGTGGGCGAGGAGGTCGAAATCGACGGGCAGCTTCGAGTGCAGGCGGTACAGGCAGCTCAGCAGGCCTTGCGGGTAGTGCGCCTGCTCGCTGGGCAGGGCGTAGCCGGCGTCGAGCAGCGGGCGGGGCAGGTTCAGCTTCGAGCCGTCGACGGCGAAGACGCGATGGCCGTGCCAGAAGGGGCCGGGCTGGTCGGCGCGCTGGAGGATCTCGGCGTGGAACTGCAGGAAGACGCCGGGCTGGACCTTGCGCCTGGCGCGGACCATCGCCGAGTCGGAGACCGGCACCGCCTGCGGCAGGGGCACGTCGAGGACGCGGCAGTGGTCCCACAGTTCGGCGAGCGTGGCGGTGTAGCCCTGGCGGCGGGGGGCGAACACCAGGCGGAAGACGAACAGCATCACCAGCAGGGTGTTGAGCACGCGCCGGCGCACTTGCCAGAGCTGGTCGTGGGCGGCGGCGACGGCGCTGAGCGCGCCGATCAGGTCCTGCCACATGCGGACGAAGGCCTCGTCGGGGGCCGCCGCCTCCGGCGCGGGCGGGCGTCGCGGCCTGGGCTGGCGGGGGCGCGGCCCGTGCAGCAGGATCTCGCGGCAGTGCTTCGCCAAGGGGTACACGTAGACGTCCTTGCGGGTCCGCCCCGCGTCGGGGCGGCCCCGGGTCTGGCCCAGGTGCAGCCAGTTGGCGGCGCGATAGCAGACTCCGCCGAAACGCTCCGGATCAACGAAAGTCTCGAGCAGGACCGGCCGGCAGCCGTAGCGGCTGTGCCAGTCCTGCGGCAGCTGCTGGACGGCCAGCGACAGCGCATGACTGGCCAAGTTCTCGACCTGGACCCAGGGAAACAGCAAGAAGCGAGGCTGCCCGACCACCAGCTGCAAGTGCTGCTTGTACTCGCCCTCGCGCCAGCCGACCCACGTGTCGCGGCAGGCCAGCGAGTGGGTCGCCTGGCTGAACAGCAGGCAGCCCAGCGGGCGCGCGTGCCGGTCGAGCAGGAAATAACGCAGGTGCGGGCCGAGCGGCTGGCGCTAGCCAAGGTAGTGATGCCGGTCGACGTATGCGTTGAACAACCCGGCCTGCTCCGGGCCCTCCGCCCGTTGCAGGCGCAGCGGAGCCAAGTCCCGCAGGTCGGCCTGGATCCGCGGCTGCGGGTCCGTGCGTGGGGTCCGCGCAAGCGGCTGGCGCGTCCCGTGCATTTTCTCCTCGCGCTTCGGCGGCAGCGTCAGGATGCCCTCCTTGTGCAGCGCCTCGAGCAGGCCTAGGCCGGCCGCGACGCGGTTCTTGCCTGCCGGGGTACGCCAGCGCAGGTGCTCGCAGATCGTCTGCGCCAGTTCCTTGCGGGCCAGTGCCGGGAACGTCGCCACCGTCTCTTGGACCTGGGCGATCTGCTGCCGCGTGAAGCGCCTGCCGAAGAAGGTGGTGGACTTGAGATTCTCGATGCGGGGATCCATGGCAGCTCCCAGGAAACCGGTTCTTGCCTACCATGGCAAATTCCGCCCAGGATGTCAAGGGGCTTTTTCGAGGCCGGTCGGAAAACACTGTAAGTGCTTCTGCATCCGTGTCTTGGAGGTCTGCCAGGAAATCCGGCTACTGTCTTGCTTATGTCAGGGACATTGCCCGGCGGACTCGTCGCGCTCCAGCTCCATCTGGTTGAGTTTGAATCGGCCCGATGCCGCGCTAAGCTTGTCCCACATGGGGCGCTGATGTTCATAGAAGTTATCGAGGTCATGAATCACATCGGCGAGGTCCCGCAGGTCGCTTCCGCGCTTATTGAATCGCACTAGGAACTTGTTGCTCTCGTCGGGAGCCAGGAGCGCATTCACAAGGCCGAGGCTGTCTGCGATCTCCCCGGCTCCGGGGTAACTCCCGGTATCCGCCAGTGCACAATACCGGCTCAGCCTCTCACGCCATCTTTCGAGCCAGCCCTTTAGGAACTCGAACAGGGCTTCTTCGCCCTCCGGCCCCATCTCCGAGAACACGTCCCGGCCGAGTTCTCTGGCCTCCTGCAAGTCCTCGGGTCGGGTCGTAGCCCGCTGGACGACAGTAATGTTTCGCCATTTGCGCTTTGACGTGAGCGCATCGTATAGCTTGTCCTTCGGGATTGCCGCACCACCCGCAACGCACTGCACTTCGCCAGCCATGGTGAGCCGGGCCAGCAGAAGAATCACTTCAAGCTCGGGCCAACCATACGGCCGATTGGAGTAGCGTGCGGTGACCATGTCAAAAAGTATGATCTGACGGCTGTTCTTGCTGCAAAACTCAATGTAGGTGCGGAGATCGTTGATGGCCTGTGGGTTGCTCTCGGGCATATCCATGCCGAGGTTGGGTCGCCCAATATCATTGCTGCGTAGAACGGCCTGGATCTCCCTGAGCGGATCGGCGCGAAGCGTCTTGAGATAGCCCATCTTGTTGAATGTGTTCTGGATGAGGTATTCCGTCGCTTCACCCAGGGCTGCCTGGGGCGCACTGGCGGAGACCTCCAGCCGCTGACCCGCCACGAAGTAGCTGGCGTCCGCCAGCATCTCGCCGAGCAGGTGGGTCAGGCGGTCGCGACGGATGCGATTCTCCTCAGCCAGGTCTCGATGGATCCGTTTCGTGGTGGGCGGCCGGGTGCCATCATCCTGCGTTCGAATGTATTTATCCGTCCGTAACAGCATGCGCAGCTCCCGTCCCAGACTCCCGTCGTCCCGTAGCCGGATGAGAACCTGCCCGTCATCCCGGCTGCTTTCCAGCACGCACTTGCCGTCCTGATAAGACTCGTAGTCATCGGCCAGCGGCGTCACAATCGAGACGATGAGCCCACCCTCGGCACGATTGCCGACCGGATGCGCGTCGCAAATACGGTTGAAGCTGAAATCCTTTTTGTTGGCGCTGAAGCGATGTTTGCGCTGATCTTTCAGAACATCGTCGAAGACGAGGTCGCCCAGCAGCCTAGCCTCCTCCGCACTGCTCAAATCGACATTCTTGATTTCGCGATTAATGTCGCGCTCTTCGCTGGTCAGGAAAAAGTAGGTGTCGCCGCTACGGTTGACGAGCGTTTCCCGCTCCAGTCGCTGCAGCCTAGCTTCGATGGTTTTTCGCAGTGCGAGACGGTCTGTGTCGATCTGATCAAGGCACAGGGTGACGAGATTATCAACATTGCCTTTGACTTCATCGACGTAGCGGATGAGAAAAAGCGCTTCGAGGAGCCGGGTGTCAAAATCCTCCAGACTGGCGTTGTCTCTCGCATGGTCGATGGTCCGTTTGACAGCAGTATCGAGGAAGCTTTCGATGGAAGGGTAAAAGCGATACAGCGGGACCAGAACGCCGACTTCCATGTTGGAGACGGACTGACCGGCATGCTGGAAAGCGTCCAGCAGGGAGCGCTCCCCCTGCGCCAGATGAAGCCCGGTGGCTCCGGCCTTGCGAATCGACTCGAAAATCTTCTGGAGAAGCTTGAACTGGTAGGGCGCGAAGGGATACTGCCGCACGAAATCATCCGCATCCCTGAACTGCGGGAAGGTTGTGCCGACATCCTTGAAGGACAGTTGATTCTTAAGGATGTCGCCCTGCCTGGCGTACTCCGCCTCCAGGTCGGCCCGTACTTCTTCCCGCTTGGCAAGCAGGCGTTCCTGAATGACCTCGTCCACATTGGCGCTGGACAGCGACAGGCGGGTGCGGAAGCGCCCTTGAATCTTGGAAAAGTCATTCGCACGAGTGCCCCGCATCTCGCCGAGGACCGCATCGATATCCTCCTGCGAGGTCAC
Organism: Bryobacterales bacterium; assembly: GCA_965218615.1. Lineage (GTDB taxonomy): Bacteria > Acidobacteriota > Terriglobia > Bryobacterales > UBA6623 > VXMF01. The sequence continues at coordinate 604,280 of CBDCLH010000008.1, read as the reverse complement.
GACGACCCAGGCTCGCCCCTTGCAAACGGTGCCCAGTTCTTCGGTGATGGTTTGCAGATTGAGCATCAGGTGGGTATCGGTGCCGATGAACTGCCCGACCTCGTCAACGAGAAAGACAATGCGATGGTCCTCCCCCCTGCCGTTGAGATAGTCCTGGACCCATTTGCAGAAATTCTCGATGGTCAGAGCGAAATTGTCCTCGGCGCCGTCAATCCATTTCTCGCAGGATTGTTCACTCTGGCCGAGGGTATGGGCCAGTGCCTTGATGACCTCGTCCCGATTGAACGCATAGGCGTCGCGTTCCGCGGTCCAGTCGGTGCAGGTCAGTGTCCGATAGGCATCGTGAAAGACCCCCAGCTTGCCCTTGCCTTCGAGATAACGCTCCATGTGGGCGATATGCTGATGATCGCCACTGTAGCCCGCCAACTCGTTCAGCACTTTGAGGAACACCGCCAGGATCGCGTCGCGCCCGACCCGGTTGTCCGCCTTGCTGTCGATATTGAACAGGATGACATCGGCATGGGATGCGACCGCGCGCTTGATGTCCCCGAGCAGCATCGCGTCTTTGATTTTTGGATCGAAGAACTCGACGGCCCGCCGGGTCTGGCCCTCGTGCGTATGGTTCTTGTTATTGAGCAGGTAGGACAGCACTTTGATGAAGTGGGATTTGCCGGACCCAAAAAAACCTGAGATCCAGACCCCGATCCTTCCGGCAACATCCGGGTCCCCGGTCTTGTCCATCGCTTCGCAATAGCTGGAAAAGAAGCGCCGGAGGTGCTGGTCCAGTTCCTTCGTGACGACGAACTCTTCCAACTCTTGCCAGATCGACGATTCGTCCAGCTGATCGGCTTTCACGACGCCATTGATCGGCCGGAAAATGTCCTTCTCGAACAGGTTCTGAATACGCATCGATGCTCCCGCTTTAATCGATCAGCCTGAAGGCCCGATAGTAGTTTGTTTTCTTCTTGCGTTCCTCGGCGGAACCTCCAGCTAGGCCGGTCTTGCCAAAGAGCCGCAATGTCTGCGTGTCATATCTGCCGGGGTAAAACATGACCAGGGGCGTCTGACCCATGACGGCGTGCAGATTGCTGAGCAACGTATGCGATCGGAGTAGCGGATACGCACTGCCGATCCCGGATATCAGAACAAGATCATGCTCCACCGGCTTTGCGATGCCGGCGAAACGTTGGGCGATCTTTTCCTCATGCAGGATGCCCTTCAATGCCGTGAGGAGCGCGTCGTTGCCCTTCTCCTGCTGCAACCGGAACGACTTCTCCAGTAGGTTGCGCTCCTTGAGGTAATGGATCAGAAAGTCAAAGAGGTTGACGTGGGCCACCCGAAGGCCGGGCCTGTTCTTCGGCAGGCGATCCAGGAGGAACCGGATTTGTTCGCGGATGCGCAACTCATCCTCCGGCGCATAATCGAAGATGTAAAAGGCAATCTCATTGCCGATGCCGCGGGCTCTGAGAAAATCGTTCGATGTGAGTTTTGGAAGGATCTGGTTGAGCCGGAGGGTCAGCGCGTCGCTCATGGTCGAACTCCCATGCAACAGAGCACGTACTTTTCGTCCTGCTCGTGCAGGTGGTGCAGCACTTCCCTGGCAACATGGACCGTTTGCAGCCTGAGGGTGCGTGTGTTCTCAACGTAGCCGGCCTGCGCGAGGATCGCGAAGACAGTCGAACGTAAGCGCGCTACGGTCGATTCGCTCCAGTCCGGCATGCCTGGGTCACGGTTACGGCAATCCTCGATGAAATACTCCCAGATCGGGTTGGAGAGGGCCGGGCGGAATAACCGGTACTGCTCGCGCACCGCTATATCCAGAAAGTCGCCGAGCAGGAGGCTGTGTTTCACGGCAGCAGCGAGGCAAGCGTGCGTTGCAAGCAGGGCCGAACCATCACGGACCATTTCCCAAAGCGCGGGCTGCATTAATTCGAGGCGGGCACGGAGCAGTTGACCCAACCGCGCGGCTGTTTCAGGGCTTCGGATCTGGAGAACGTTTTTCTCCACCACCTCAGCGCGCCAGCCGTGGGCGTGAACACCCCGCAACAACAGGTCTGCGATGGTTCGGCTCGCGGCGACTTTCAGGGAACTCGCCGCGATCGTTGATCGATAGCGTACGGCGGCGCGTGGGTCCCCGTCCATGCGTCGAATATTCGTCTCCTCTTCCCTGAGATATAGAGATCCAACGGGTCGTGGTCCCTGAGCCATTCCATTTACCTCAGTGTCATTGTATAGAGGGTGCCATAGCAGCCTATTGCGTCCACAGTTCGTTCAGCGGCACTGAACCATTTCAAATGACGGACAGCCTGCCAACCTCAGGGGCTGCCGGGATTCTCGGCTCGGCCAGACGCTCCCAGCGGGCGTCGCCTCGTCATAGCAACGGGTCCAGGGCGGCGAGACTAGACTCAGAGATCTTCTCCTCTACCAAATTGGAAATGTTAAGTTTTTCGGGTTGTACGATTAGGCCTAACTGGTCCCGGGGCCGGATATTGTCCCCGCAAGTCTGTCCGAACCGCAAATCAATCCGGATATGGCGACTAAATGCTCGATTCGTGCCTCAGAGCTGAGTTTGGGTACGTTGGTCGGAACGATGAGGGAATGCGCCCAGAATCATTTAACAGTTGATTTTTGGCCCTGGACGGCACCGATTGGCCAGACGCCGCGTAGGCGGGGGCACTACTGCGCCCCGCCTACGCGGCGTCTCCGTACCAGTACGGGCGTCGTGGGTCGCGTTCAGTCGAAGTGCCAGCATCTCCAAGTTCGTCGACTACGTGATCGTCGTGATCGACGGCTCACGCCTCTTCTGTAGCTGAGAGCTAAACCGGGACGGCACCGTATCAAGCCTTGAGCCACCCAGCCGCAGCGGTGACCGAGCGTTCACAGCGAAAGCCACCGTATCATCACGCCGGGACAAAATGGTGCTAAGAGTGATAACGGATCTTCGGGTTGATAGATAACTATTGTATTATCAATTGCTTCCGAAAAGTGACTGGCGGAGAGGGAGGGATTCGAACCCTCGGTAGAGCTCTTGAACCCTACGACGGTTTAGCAAACCGCTGCCTTCAGCCGCTCGGCCACCTCTCCGCGCCGCAACCAGACAGATCCTAGTCGACCCTATGAGCATAGCAAATCGTCCGGACGTGGCTACTCGGAATCGCGCATTGCCCATGGACGAATTCATTCCGGCCTGGATCGGCATTCCCACAAGGCGGACATGATCCGTCTGCCCTCGTCACGTCGATACCGCGACCCGTGCAGCCGCCAGTTGACGCCGAGGGCATCGAGGCTGACTGCGGCCCCCCAGGCCTTGCTGGGCCCGTTTTGGAGGGACGCTTATAGTACTGGTGCCGATGGAAGATTCCGCGATTCGTACTGAGTTCTTCGCGCGAACGGAGATCGACGGCGCCGTTGTGACGCGGTCCGCCCGGGCCAGGCGAGGGTACTATGTCTGGATCGCCCTGGTGTTGTTCGCATTCCCCCAGCCGGCAGAGACCAAGGACCGGTCCGATTGGTCCAAGGTGCAGACGGTGCCGGTCGCAACCAAGACCACAGTGGTGCTCTACAAGGACGAGGCCCCTCGGGGAAGCCGGAAGATCAAGGGGCGTTTCGGTTCGGCCACGGCCCAAACCGTCACGGTTTTGCTGCCGAACGGGCAATCCCGGACCCTCGCGGGGAAGGTGGTGCGCCAGGTGCTGATCAGTCGTCCATTCCGCGATCGGTACCCTGGATGGCTCGTCTTGGGGGGCGGAGTCGCGTTGGTTGAAGGTTTCGGTGCAAACTTTTTCCTTAACGACTTCTCGTTCCTGGGCAGGTTGGTCTATGCCTACCTTCCCATCGTTGCCCCTCTCACAGCTGTCACGTTCTACGGGTTACGCCACAGGTTGGTCTACGATCTCCCGCCGGAGCAGCGCGGGCCGTAGCGCTGTGGACGCGGCGAATCCGGCGCCTACGGGAATTGGGTCCTGCTCTGATCACCGTCGCCGTCGAGCTGGGACCGTGATTCGATGGAGACCGGAAAACGCAACGAGATTGGCGTCGCGATACACTTCTCGCGGGAGGAATGACTCATGGGCCAACGCGAGACCGTACTATCTAGGCGCAATCTAGTGAGAGCAGCGGCCATTGTGCCGTTCGCCGCAGTCCGAGGAACAGCCGCGAACTCCACGGTCAAGGTCGGCCTGTTGGGTTCGGGCGGCCGGGGCACCCGGCTTGCCAGTTACGTCGTGCAAGTGCCTCAGGCTCGACTGGTGGCACTCTGTGATCTCTTCGACGAGCAGATTGACAAGGCCAAGCAGCGCATCCCGATCGAGAACCCGAAGGTATACAAAGACTTCCACGAGATGTTGGCGAGCGATATCGACGCTGTGATCATTGCCACGCCTGTCTTTCTCCATCCGGAGCATTTCGAGGCTGCCGTCAAGGCCGGTAAGCACGTCTATCTGGAGAAGCCTGTAGCCGTTGATGTGGCGGGCTGTAAGCGCGCCATGAAGGCCGCAGACTCGGCGCGCCCGGGGTTGAACGTCTCGGTTGGTTTCCAGCAGCGCTACGGCTGGACGTACAAGCAGGCGCGCAACGTGATGGAAGGCGGCGGAATCGGGACGATCCGTCAAGCCGAGGCCCACTTTCTCAAGGGTCCGGTGACTGGTCGGGAGCCCCTTAGGAAACGACCCGTCACGATGCTCGAAAAGGTGCGCGAGTGGCAATACTGGCGCGATCTTTATGGCGACATTATCGTCGAGACCTACTGCCATTCCATCGACGTCCTCAACTGGTTCCTGGGGGACCAGCACCCCCTGAAAGCGGTTGGGGATGGGGGCCGAACGATTCGGAAGGACGGCGACATGTCCGATCACGTGACGGTCGTTTACGAGTATCCGGGCCGGATCCACGCGACTCTCGTGGGGTCGCACATCACTCCGCCCTTCTTCCGCGAAGTGCATGAGAGAGTCTACGGCTCGGAGGGCCTCGTGGAAACGGCTCGCAACTACTGGAAGCACTATCGCGGCCGAGGTGATGTGGTCCACCAGCAGCCCGAGCGCCCCATCGACCACGACTCGGTCGAGGCGTTCATCTTGCGCGTGGCGGAAGGAAAGACCGAAAACGTGGGCATCCGAGGGGTCGAAAGTACTCTCACGGCCATCCTCGGTCGCATGGCCATGGACACGGGCCGCACGGTGACATGGGAAGAGATGATGAAGTCGGCCTGACTCGCGGCTCGGAAAACCACGTGATGCGTACCTCCCAGCATCTTGTCGCGGCGCTGCTGGTGGCTGCGATCTCGGTTCCGGCGCAGTCCAATCAGCTCACAGATTCCGAGCGCCAGGAGGGCTACGTTCCGCTTTTCGACGGCGAGAGCCTGGACGGCTGGGACGGAGACCCGAACCTCTGGTCGGTCAAGAACGGAGCCATCGTCGGTTCGAGCGACGGCCACGCGGTCGACACGAACACGTTCCTGATCTATAAGAGACCGTTCGCCGATTTCATTCTGAGGCTCGAGGTCCGCTTGCGGAACGGCAATAGCGGAATCCAGTTTCGGAGCAAGCATGTGTCGGGGCCCGGCTGGATCGTACACGGATACCAAGCGGACTTTTCCGACGCCGGTCAACGCTCAGCTTGGGGCAACTTCTACGAGGAAAAGGGGCGCGGCCGTGGTCTGATGGCCGTACCCGACGAAGGCTGGCGGCGAGCGAAGGGAGTCGTACGCCCGCGAGATTGGAATCAGTACGAGATTCAGGCAATAGGCGACAGCGTGCGACTGACGCTCAACGGAAAAGGGACGATGGATGGCCGCGACGACAGGACCAGGAGCGGGATCATCGCGATTCAGTTGCACTCCGGGCCCGCCATGCAGGTCGAGTGTCGCAACATCCGGATCAAGCCGTTGTAAGCCCTGAGACGCTCTTCTTGAATTGGTCGCGTTCGAATCTGTGGGACCCGCGGGTTCGAAACCAACGGCGGCTCCCCGGCGCTACACCGTGGGTCCGGCCCAAGAATCGGGCGTGGATGCCCGAACAGCAATTGCCGCGACATGGTCCTTGCCGCCACATTTCCGAAGCGAGGACGGCTCGCAAAGTGTCAAGGCCGCCGCCGCTCGAGCGTGCCGGAATCCCGGCCGCATGGACCCATCCAGCGGGTTGGGCCAGAATCAAGAGAGCGGCCGCGCGCCGGCGGCCGCGCCACCAAGCATGCTCGTCATGAAATTCGGCGGTAGTTCGCTTGCGGGCGCCGAGGCGATCGACCGGGTCTGCTCGATCGTGGAGAGCCGAAGCGGCAGCAGCCCGCTGGTCGTCGTGTCGGCCGTGGGAGACACCACTGACCGGCTCCTGGAAGCCGCCGAGGCTGAGCCCGGCGAGGGGTCGAGGCTGCTCGAGAGCCTCCGCCACGAGACCGAAGCCCTGGCTCGGGCCGTGGTCCCCACCGAATCGGTTGGCGCGTATCTGAACGGCATCTTCCAGGAGGCCGCCGACCTGCTGTCCAGCCTCGTTCGGGGCCATGGTCGACTGGCGCCTTCCGCGGCGCTGGACGCCGTGCTGGCTTGCGGCGAGCGCATTTCCAGCCGCCTGGTTGCGCTGGCTCTACGCGAGCGGGGAGTGCGCGCCATGGACCTCGATTCGCGGCAGCTCTTCGTGACTGAAGCCTGCCACGGCGGCGCGGCCGCATTGTTCGAACCCACGCGGGAACGCCTCCGCACGACGGTCCTCCCGCTACTGGATGCTGGACGGCTCCCGGTCGTCGGAGGCTTCATCGCATCGAGCGAAGACGGTGCGCCGACGACCCTGGGGCGCGGCGGCTCCGATTACACGGCTTCGCTGGCGGGCGCCGCGCTTGCCGCCGAGGAAGTCCAGATCTGGACCGATGTGGACGGTGTGATGACTGCCGATCCGTCGCTCATTGATTCCGCGCGCCCGCTGCCGAGGCTCTCGTTGCGCGAGGCATCCGAACTGGCTTACTTCGGAGGACGGGTTCTCCATCCTTCGACGATGCTTCCCGCGATCGAGCACGGCATCCCGATCCGCGTGCTCAATTCCAAGCGCCCCGACGTCGCAGGCACGTTGATCCTCAAGGAGGCGACCGAGACCGAGAGTGTCGTCAAATCGGTGGTCTATAAGGAGAACATCACCCTGATCGATGTCCATTCCACGCGCATGCTGATGGCCCACGGCTTCCTGGCGAAGATCTTCGAGGTCTTTGCCCGGCACGAGACGGCGGTGGACATGGTTTCCACCTCCGAGGTCAGCGTCTCGCTGACAGTCGACCAGCCAGGGAAGCTGCCCGAGATTCTCGGCGAACTCGCGAGCTTTGCGCATGCGGAAGCGACGCCGGGCAAGGCCATCGTCTGCGTGGTCGGGGAAGGGATCCGGTATACTCCGGGCATTGCAGCCAGGGTGTTTCAAGCGCTCGACGGCATCCGGATCCGCATGATTTCCTTGGGGGCCTCGCGCGTGAACGTGGGGTTCGTGGTCGACCACGAAGACCTCGAACGGGCGGTTCGCCGCCTCCACGCAGCCTGCTTCCCGCAGCCGTGGCATGCGGAGGCGCAGCAACAGTGAGTGAGACCGCCGAGAAGTTGGCGCTGGTCGGCTATGGCCGGATGGGCCGTCTGATCGAGCAGTTGGCTCCGGCGCACGGCTTCGAAGTCGCGCTGCGGCTGGACGAGTTCAACAATCCAGGGGGCGTGGCGCTGACCGAGGAGAACTTCGCGGCGGTCGACGTCGCGGTCGATTTCTCGATTCCGGATGTCGTCGCGGACAACGCTGTCCGCCTAGCCGAGCTGCGAGTCCCGCTTGCGATCGGGACGACCGGCTGGCTGGATCAGCTGCAGCGCGTGCGCGAAGCCGTGGAGCGGCATGGCTCTGGGTTGGTCTACGCGGCCAACTTTTCGATCGGAGTGAACGCCTTCTACCGCATCGTCGAGGCCGCATCCCAGGCGCTGGCGGCCCAGCAGGACTATGACGCCTTCCTCTACGAGGCGCACCACAAGTTCAAGCAGGATGCTCCCTCGGGGACGGCCCTGCGGCTGCTCGATGCCATGCGTGATGCCGGCTACTCCCGGACGGTCGATGTTGCAACGCAGCGCGCCGGGCAGTTTCCGGGCATCCATGAGATTGGATTCGACTCGGAGGCCGATACCATCCGCGTCAGCCACGCTGCGCGCAACCGCCTCGGCTTCGCGCACGGCGCACTCAAGGCGGCGCGCTGGATCCAGGGCCGCCGGGGCCTCTTTGACTTCTCGAAGATCTGGGACCGGCTCGACTGAGGCCGCCGGCCGGCGCTCAGAAGATCAGCTTCACGCCGAACTGCACCTCCCGGCCGTCGCGCGCGGCCAGCAGCCGGCCGAAGCCGGGCGTCCCGAAGAAGACGTTGGGGTTCAGGAAGTTCGATGTGTTCAACAGGTTGAAGAACTCGGCCCGAAACTGCAGCGTGACGCTCTCGCTGAGGGCGGCGTCCTTCAGCAAGGAGAAATCGACGTTCGCCAGCCCCGGTCCCCCGACGATGTTGCGTCCGGCGTTGCCGAAGGTCCCGTAGGCGGGCAGAGCGAAGGCTGCTGGATTGAGCCACAGCTGGGGATCCGGATCCGCGAGTTTCGGATCCCCGACCAAATTGGGCCGATCTCCCGCCCCGAAGCCGTAGCTCGAGCGACCGGTGTTCGAGTTGTCGAACTCGCCGGGGAGCGCCACCGTGTACGGTTGTCCGGACTGCAATGTGACGATGCCGTTGAACTGCCAGTCGCCCAAGAGCCGCGCCGCCCCGCCCGTCCACTGTCCGCCCCAGCGCTTGCCGGGTCCGAAGGGGAGTTCGTAAACGAAACTTCCGCTGAAGCGGTGGGGCGTATCGAAGCTCGAGCGCGCCCGTTCGGCCGCGGTGTTGTTGCTGTCCTGCGGGTAGTTGGCATCGCCGGCGGAGGCGAAGAAGTTCGAGGCGTTGTCAATCGATTTGGACCACGTATAGGAGAACAGGCCCGTGAGCCCGGTCTGAAAGCGGCACTGGAACTGCGTCTGCAGGCTGTGATAGATGGAATCGAATGACGCGGCGATCAGGTTGATGTCGGAGAACATCGGCAACGGCCGCCAATTCGGCTGCATCGGCGACGGGGCGGGCTGGTTGATGTCGCGCGCCCCAATCAACTTCGTGCCGCGGGAGCCGTTGTAGCCGACGCTGAGCACCGTCCGTGGCAGCAACTCGGTCTGGACGGTGAAGTTCCACTGCTGCGCGTAGCTCGTCCGCAGATTGCGGTCGTAGGTCGTGACGCTGGGCGGGATCGGAGCTTGCCCCCCCTCGGGCCACGGCCGATCGATCGTGAGGGGCGCCTGCCGCGACGGCAGGAAGAAGAAAGACTGGAAGAACGGCGGGTTGAAGTAGATGCCTTGTCCGGCTGCGAGGTCGGAGAAGTTGTAGTAGAGTCCCCAGCCGCCGCGCAGCACCAAGCGGTCCGTTCCGCCGGGTCGCAACGCGAGGCTCAGCCGAGGCGCGAAATTGTTGCCGTCGGCGTGGAAGCCGCTTCGCGGCAGGCCGCCCTGACCGAGCCGGACGATCCCCAGGCTGTCCGGGTCGTAGATCGATGCGGCGTCTTCCGCATCGTACGCTGGGACGTTGTACTCATAGCGCAAGCCCAGGGACAAGGTGAGAGTGGGGGAGACGCGCCACGTGTCGGCAACGAAGATGTTGGTGGCGCCGGTGCGCACCGCCTGCAGGTTGTCGCTCCGCGCGGCCAGCGTGTAGCTCGGCAGCCCGAGGAGCAGATCCGCAAGCGCGTTCTGTGTGAAAGCCCGGTCGGTGAAGTACAGGCTGCCCCGCGCGAGGACGTTGCGGAAGCCGTCCTGGCCGATGCGTCGCTGTTCGAATCCGAACTGCATCAAGTGGCGGCCTCGCGAGTAGCTCAGAGTGTCGGAGATCTGCCAGGACTCGACCGTGCTGACCTGCGGGTTGTTGAACTCCCCGCCCAGCGACGACAGGCCGGTGACTTGAACGAAGCTCAGTCCGAGATCCAGGGGGCGGGTCGCGAAGTCCGGCAAGCCCACTTGGCTGTTGAGGCTTGTGCCGCTGTTCGCGTGCAGAGTGCGGTTGGAGATGTGGTTGTAGCCGAATCGCGCCTCGTTGATCCAGTGCGAGCCCAGCGTATGTGTTTCCGAGACCATCGCGTTCTGGCCCCGCTCCTCGAGGTCGTTGCCGTAGCCTGGCACGGATGAGAACCCCTGGGCCGCGTAGGGTTCGCTACGGTCGCTGTCGGCGAAGCTGAAGCGGCCGGACAGCTGACCACGCTCCCCGACCCGCTGGTCGAGGCGGATATCGAACTTCCCGGTGTGATCCGTCCCGAGCGGCGCCGCCACGAAGTTCTGGCCGGCGGCGGAACGGTTGGGCGGCGGATACAAGTGCGCTACGCCGCGTCCGACCGGGTGCGCGAACGGTAGCCGGGAGTTCGGGAAGGGCTGCCTGGTGAAGAAGTCAATCGGCGCCTGCCCCGCACTTGCCGAGAAATCGCCCTCGCGCTCGTCGCCGGTCGGGACATTCGTGGTGCGCGTGGAGGCGCGGGTCTCTCGCAGCCCCTCGAAGTTGGCGAACAAGAAGGTAGCGTTGCGGACCAGCGGACCGCCCAGCGAGAATCCGAACTGGTGTCGGCGCAGCGTCGGCGTGGGATCGTCCGGCCGGCTGAAGAAGTTGCGGGCATCAAAACGATCATTGCGCAGGAACTCGTACAGCGTGCCGTGCACATCGTTCGTGCCCTGCTTGATGGCGACCGCGACCTGTCCACCGCTGTTGCGCCCCAAGCCGGCTTCGGAGTTCGATGTCTGGATGCGGAACTCGCGCACCGCATCGACAGCAGGCGCGAAGCTGAAGCTGTTCAGGATTGGGTCGATCGCGTAGACACCGTCGTAGAGGAACGAGTTCGCCGATTCCCGAGCGCCGTTCGCCTGGAACGCGAACCGGCCCCGCTCGCTGCCCGGAGAGCCGACTGCGGCCGGGACGGCTCCCGGCGTCAACAGCGACAACTGTAGGAAATTGCGCCCGTTCAGGGGCAGGCTGACGATGAAGCGGTTGGGTATGGCGCTGCCCACAGCGGCGCTCGCGGCGTCGATGAGGGACGCCGCCGCGCTTACCGTGATCGCGTCGCTCTCCGCGCCGAGTTCGAGGACGAAGTCGGCCTGGAGCCGCTCTCCGAGCGCCAGTCCGAAGGGCTCGCTGGTCGTCGTCCGAAAACCGTCCGCCTCGACGCTGACGGTATACCTCCCGGGTGGTAGCGCGGGGGCCGCGTAAAGGCCTTCCCGACCACTCGCGACGCGTCGGATCGAGCCCGTTTCGATACGCTGCACCGCGACGCGTGCGCCGTGAATGGCGGCTCCGCTGGGATCGACGACCTGACCGTGGATGCGGCCGTCGAGTTGCTGGGCAGGAGACAGCGACGCTCCCAGAAAGGAAAGGAGCACGCCGCCTACGATGCAGACCCGGCGCATACCCGGTATCGTACAGCAGTCTTTGGGGGGATTGCGCCGGAGGCTAGCACTCGAACACAATTGACGCCGGAGATCGAACCTGTTCCAGAGGTTGTCAGTGCCGAATCCTACGGGCGGCAGTGGTTCAACTCCAAGGCGGATGGCGGAGCAGATGCGAGTGTGCTTTGGCTCGTCATCGAAGAGTCGGTCGACAACGGCATCGATCCAGACAAGACGCCCCGGATCCATCGTGCCCCGTTCGAAGCCAAAGGGCGCCAGTAGGAATCATCGACTACCAGGCTAAGAATTGCCTAGGGCTAAGGATAGGAATACCTGAGAACGGCGACATGACTAGAAGATCCTTGTCTCCCGTGACCAAACATTCCGCTCTTCTCGCAAGTGCGGTCTCAAGTAGCTTGTCGTCGTCCGGATCGCGACACCCTAGCTTCGCTCCAGTGATCGGTGCCTACTCGGAGACGGCTTCAAGCTGGCAAATGTAGACATTTCGAATCTTTCGACTGACATAGGCGTCAAACTTCGGACGGTTCAAACGGGTTCGCAACTCGTCGAATGTGGTGTGCGAGAACAAGATCACTCCGCCAGTGAACGTGACTGCGTCAATTCCTGCACGCGACGGCCCTTTCGGCTGCAGGGCAGCGCTAATCAAGACATTTGTGTCGAAAACGACACGCTCAGCTCGCGTCGGCAAGAAGCGCTTCGAGTTCGGAATCGGTCAAACCGTTCGCAACTGCCTCGGCCGCCACTGCATCCATAGTCGCTAACAATCGTTCCCAGGCAGCACCTCGAAGGCGCTTGTACTGTTGCATCGACATCATCACACCCACCGGCCTTCCTTTCTTGGTCACCTGAACGGGCTCGCCTTGAACGGTGTCAAGCAGGAGGCCGAACTGATTCTTTGCTCGGCTAGCCGCGAATTCCTTCATCCGTCTGTTTAGCCATCTCAGGTCACTCTTGTCCATCTAGCCTTCGGACACTCGGACACAACTCACTCCGGACACTTCCAACGCAACCGACCACCTTCATCCGCGCCGCGCTCCCGTAGGCCGGCATTGCCGGCTGACTGGGTCGCACATATCGGCCCGCCTACGCACGATTCCCGCCAACTGCCCCTTTCACAGTGCCTGGCGCGCTGTCCCGTGTATGGCTTGAGCGTAACCGTTCGGCGGAGCCGTGGATCGTATGCCACCGACGCACTACTGGCAGGTCGCAGGTGTGGTCCGGACAGGTAACGTGACCGCACGGGTCGCGGTGCAATCGCCTCGCCGTGCGCCGACCGGCCGAGAGTCGCGGCCCGAGCCGCAGATCGCGGGCGCCGAACTCTACCGCGCCAGCCATGCGCGGAGCGTTCGCCCAGTCTCCGGACGTGCGTCCGATGCTTGAGATCGACCCGAGTCAACCGCGGATTGGCGCCTCGGCGATCACGGCTCCGGGGCAGGAACGGACAGGGCCTGTTCAAGGTCAGGCGCGGCCCTCGCGCGATGCGGGAGTCGCACGACACGGCACCTCCCGCGCGGCATCGGAACGCCGGCGGCAGGCGCCTGTCGAGCGCACGGGATGTCATTCCGGGGACGGCTTGTCGGGGATTCGTTGCGCCGCCACCGAGTGGGGCTCGTCCGTTGCGGACGGCGACTTCGACGCCGTGCGGCGCTCCCCTGCCGTCATCGCTTCCAGGGTTCCCTCGTTGCGCGCAGCCCGCTCGGCAATTCCAGCCAGCCGCTTGGCAAGTTCGTTGCTCCCGGCCACGAGTGTCTCGAAGTTCCTGTCGCTGCGGTCCAAGGCCGCCTGGATCGCCCTCTCCCGCTTCCCGGCCTCCTTGTCGAACTGCTCCTGACGCTCCCTGGCCTCCCGATCGATCCGTTCCATGAGGGCCTGGGTTGCCCTCTCCCGCTTCCCGGCCTCCTTGTCGAACTGCTCCTGACGCTCCCTGGCCTCCCGATCGATCCGTTCCATGAGGGCCTCGGTTGCTCTCTCCCGCTTCCCGGACTCTCTGTCGCTCCGCTCCCGCCACTCCTTGGCTTCCCTGTCGAACCGCTCCCCCCATTCCGCCGCCGCCCTGTCGCTCCGCTCCAGCAGGATCTGGAAGTCCCGCTTGTGCTCGCCCCGCCGCCTGTACGCGATCGTTGCTAACAGCGCCGCGAAAGCCACCAGCAGGGCAGCCGCCGCGATCGCGAATTCCGCCCAATCGCCCATGCCTCCTACCCTACATCACCAACGAATCGACTTCGTGACGGGCCGCCCCGTCCTTCTATCCCGCGGCATCGAATGCCCGGGAATCGCCGCCACCCGTCCTGGCTCCCCGCGACCGCCAAGTCGGCGTCCGCCAAGGCCTGCCGCAGGATCAGATCCCCTGGCGACGTGGTCGCCTAACCCTCCCTCCCGAGCCCACGCCCGTGCGATCCTCTCGCGTTCCGTCTGGAGCACTCCGACCGCACCACACGGGCTGTCCTTGCCGCCGCTCTTCTTCACGCCCAGCAAGAGAATCTGTTCACGCTGCACGCTGCATGTCCGCCGCCACGGCCCGCCCGAACGGATACGCTTGAGCTGTCTCAGCCCGGCCCGAATCTCCTACCGTCGTGCTGGTCACTCCTTCCAAACCAGAGTCAATCGTGTCCGAGCGTTAGGCGCTGGAGGTGTCGTGATCGCACTCCCTGCGCGGAGTCGTCGCGCAACAAACCTACCTGCACCCGCGTCCCCCCGCAGGATTCCCTCCCCCGCCACCTCACGAGCGGCCAGCCGACAGTTTTGGGAGTCCGCACGGCCGGGCTAGGCCGCCCTCCGCCACAAGAACGCTCGGCGGACGGCTAGAATGGGCCTTGTTGCGTTGCTTCGCGCTCTTGCTTCTGCTGGCTGGCCCGCTGTGCGGCCAGGACTTCTTTCCGCTCGAGGACGTGCGGGCCGGCCAGCGCGCCACCGGCCGGACCGTCTTCTCAGGGACTACGGTCGAGGAATTCGATGTCGAGATCCTGGGCGTTTTGGAGAACTACGCCGGGCCCAAGTCCTCGATCATCTTCGGACGCCTCGTCGGCGGCCCGCTCGAGGAAACCGGCGTCCTGGCGGGCATGAGCGGCAGCCCGGTCTACATTGAGGGCCGGCTGGCCGGCGCCGTGGCGTTTGCGTATGCTTTCGCGAAGGCGCCTCTGGCGGGCATCCGGCCCATCGGCGAGATGGTCGCGGGCTTGCAAGCCGGCGGCGCGGCCGCCTCGGCGGTCGCCGTCGACACCCTGGAAGACTGGCGCGCGCTGGCGGGACTCCCGCGGTCCCGTCCCGAACCACGATGGGACCGTCGCAGCAACTTCCAGCCCATTGCGACGCCCGTGTCTCTCAGCGGCTTCACGGAGCGGGCTCTGGAGGTCTTCGGAGACCAACTTGAGCGCCTTGGGTTGCGCCCGCTTCAGGGAGCCGGCGGAGGCCTGCGGGACGATCCGGGAGGACGCATCGAGCCAGGCTCGATGATCAGCGTGGGCCTGATCCGGGGCGACATGAGTGTCAGCGCCTCGGGCACCGTGACGCACGTCGACGGCAATCGCATCCTCGCCTTTGGGCACCGGCTCCTCTCCAGCGGCAGCACCGCGATGCCGCTGATGCGCGCGTCCGTCATGACTCTGGTGCCGAACTTGAACGCCTCCTTCAAACTGAGCGGGATCGGTGCGCTCATCGGCACGATCTCTCTCGACAAGCAAACGGGGATCGCGGGTGAGCTGGGCGGCGGGCCGGCCATGGTTCCCTGCACGATCCGCATCCGGCCTGGCGACGGGGCTGCGGCCGAATATGCATTGGAGATGGTTCGCGACGCGCAGTTAGCGCCTTTGCTGCTGCAGATGGCGCTTTTCTCCGCCATCGATGTGAGCGAGCGTGCCACGGGGCCTCTGACGTTGCGGGTCCGTGGCGGGGTGTCATTCAAGAACGGCTTGCCGCGGCTCGTCCTGGACGACATCTACACGGGAACGGGCGGCGTCGGGCAATCGGCCGCCCTGTCCACCGCCGTGCCCCTTGCATACCTGCTGCAGATCGGCCATCCCGGGATTGAAATCGACGCCGTTGACCTCGAAGTCGACACGGTGCAGGCTGACGAATACACCGACCTCGTGCGGGCTTGGCTCTCCAAGACGCAGGTCCGGCCCGGAGAAACCGTCGAGATCCGGTTCGCCGCGAAGGGCCCCGACGGGCGGGAGACCGTCAGGACCGTTCCCTACGAGGTTCCCGTGTCGATGCCGGCCGGACTCGTCCAGGTCACCGTTGGCGACGCGCTCAGCATAAACATGATGGAGTTGCGCGGCCTGCTCGCAGGCCGCAGAGTGCGGGACGCCCGGGCCACGATCCGGTTCCTGAACAGCCTGCGCGGCAGTGACCAAGCCTATCTGCGTGTCTGGCAGCGCAAGCAGTCGCTGTGGCTGCATTCCGACAAGCTGCCCGCGCCGCCGGCTTCCGTGCGCGCCATCTTGGCGACCTCCTCCGGCCGCGGCGCTGGCGCTGTGGTGGAGCCCTTATCCACGCTGGCGGACCACCGGATCGGAGGATTCGAAGGCGTGGTGCGCGGCCGGCTGAACCTGCGGTTCGTGGTCACGGGGAGTTGAGCGGGTTGACCATGCGCTGGTTCGCGCTCCTCGCCGGGATCTTGCTGCAAGCCGGCGCCGCGACGGCCTCCGGCACCCGCAGCTGGGAGCTGTCCCGCTACGGCGACTTCCTGGCCGGCGCCTTCGACAACGTCGCGCTCGACCGCGAGGGAAGCTTGCGCGTGGCCCCGTCCGTCGACGTCCTGTACGAGTCTGACCAGGCTGTGGTTTGGTCGCTCGCGCGCGCGGCGGATGGCGCAGTGTATTTCGGCACCGGGCACCAGGGCGCGGTCTTTCGGGTTCCTCCCGAAGGCGGAGGCGCAATGCTCTGGAAGGCCCCCGAGATCGAAGTCTTCGCGCTGGCGATCGGCCCGGACGGCCAACTCTATGCCGGAACGTCGCCGAGCGGGAAGGTCTACCGGGTGTCTGCCGACGGCGAAGCGCGGGCATTCTTCGACCCCGGCGAGAAGTACATCTGGTCCTTGCTGTTCGATCCCCAGGGCCGCTTGATCGTCGGCACGGGGGTTGGGGGCAAGATCTACCGGGTCACTCCGGACGGTGAAGGGGAGGTGTGGCTGGAGTCCGGGCAGAGGCACGTGATGAGCTTGGCGCTCGACAGGAATGGCAAGATCCTGGCCGGTACGGACCCCGAGGGCATCCTCTACCGCGTGGAGGACGGCGGGAACGCCTTCGCGCTCTATGACTCCGACCTGCCCGAGGTCCGCTCGGTCGCTGCCGGCGCCGATGGCGCGATCTACTTTGGCGCGATGGGCGGGGGCATGGACCGCATCGTGCAGGCCATCCCTACGCGGCAGCGGGCGGCCGTTCCGGCTCAGGCCGCCGTAGCGGTCCAGCCCAGCGTGCAAGTTGCGGCGCCCCAAGTGGCGTCGACCGTGACCTATGCCCAGCCGCAGGTCGTCTACGCGGGCGAGCGAGCCGCCCTGCTGCGCTTGCGTGAAGGACAGGCCGTCGCGAAGCTGTGGTCCTCCAACGAGGAGCACCTCTTGGGACTGGTAGTTCGCGATGGAGCGGACTCCGGCGTGCTGTTCGCGACGGACCGGGAAGGCCGGATCTACCGGACCGGCGCCGACCGCCGCCTGAGTCTGGTCGCGCAGACCGGCCGGTCGCAAATAACATCGCTGCTCCGCACGCGCCAGGGAATTCTGATGGGGTCGGCGCACGGGGGCAGCCTGTACCGCCTGGCGCCCGCAGCCGCCGAACAGGGGACTTACCAGACGGCTCCGCGCGATACGGGGGGCGTTTCGCAATGGGGACGTCTTTCCTGGCGCGGCGAGGTCCCGGAGGGAGCGCGGATCGAGATCAGTACGCGCACCGGCAACGCCTACCGTCCGGACACGAGTTGGAGCGCATGGTCGGAACCGCTCGCGGACAGCGACGGCTCGCCGATCGTCTCGCCTGCCGCGCGTTTCCTGCAGTGGCGCGCAACCCTGCGGGGAACGGCCAGTCTGGACTCGGTGCGGGTGCACTACCTGCCGCAGAACTCGGCGCCCGTGGTGCGCTCCGTGAACGTCGTGCCGGAAGTCGCGAAGCCCAGCGAAACCTCTGGCTCGCAGAGCGCCAGCGCGACCAGCAGCTACAGCATTACGGTGTCGGCGTCAGGCGCATCCTCTCCCCCCCAATCGGGCGCGGCCCGCCAGGCTTCCTCGGCCCCGGCCGTGCGCAAGCTCGCCATCGTGTGGAGCGCGGAGGATCCCGACGGCGACAAGCTGCGCGCCGAAGTGTCGTTCCGTGGACTGGGGGAGAGCGCCTGGAAGACGATCCGCAAAGACCTTGCGGGTCCGCGCTTCTCGATCGAGAGCGACACGCTCGCGGACGGACGCTACGAGTTTCGGGTGCGCGTCGACGACGGCATGGCGAATGCCGCGGAGCGCGCGCTCAGCGCCGAGAGGATCAGCAGCCCGGTGCTAGTGGACCAGACGCCTCCGCGCATCCGGTCGGCGCCCCGGGGACCCGAGGGCGAGGTGCGTTTCGAGGCAGAGGACGAGGTCTCCGAGATCCGTAGCGCCGAATTCTCGGTGGACGCCGGCGAGTGGCGTCCCGTGTTGTCCGAGGACGGCATCCTCGATGCGCGGCGGGAGCGGTTCGCGCTGCGGCTCGGCGAACTCGAGCCCGGCGAACATCTCGTGGTGCTGCGCGTGCGGGACCGGGCGGGCAACGCGGCGCTTGCGAAATCCCTGCTTCCCTGAGTGCCTCGGGCATTGTTACCGAACTTTTACAATTCCAGCTCTCCGCGCCAGGGGTCCGACTGGTAAGGTTGGTTTGCGAGGATTGCCGCGAGCGCCGCATATCGGACAGCCACGCATCCACGCCCCCGAATCGACCACACGAAGGATCTAGGCACGTGCGTACGAACCAGGCAAACGGAATGGATTTTGGCGACCGGACGCAGCTGAACCTGCTCACGGCCGCTGTTCTGGCCCTCTTCCACATCGGCGCAGTGGCGGCGCTGTTCCACTTCACGTGGACCAACCTGCTCGTCACGGCGGTGGTCTATTGGATGGCGGTCAGCTGGGGGATCGGCATGGGCTACCATCGCCTGCACACCCACCGCGGATACCAAGTTCCCAAGTGGCTGGAGTATTTCTTGGCATTCTGCGGTACGTTGGCCCTCGAGGGCGGTCCGCTCTACTGGGTCGCGGCGCACCGCTGCCACCACCAGCATTCCGACACGGACGACGATCCGCACACGCCTCGCCATGGCGGATTCTGGGCGCACATGGGCTGGATCATCTTCGGCAAGTCGCTGCACAACAACACCGCGTTGACCGGCAAGTACGCCCCGGATCTGCTCAAGGATCGGTATTACCGGGTCCTGAGCGAGTGGCATTGGGTGCCGCTGACTGCGCTCGGCGCGTTGACGTGGATCTTCGGTGGCTTCGGCATGCTGCTCTGGGTGATTCCGCTGCGAGTCGTCGTCGGCCAGCATACGACGTGGCTCGTCAATTCCGCCACGCACATGTGGGGCAGCCGCAGGTTCCGCACCAAGGACGATTCGCGCAACCTGTGGTGGGTTGCGTTGATCACCTTCGGCGAGGGTTGGCACAACAACCACCATGCCCACCCCGTATCGGCGAGACACGGCATAGCCTGGTACGAACTGGACCTCGGCTATCTGCAGATCCGGCTCCTGGAAAAGCTGGGCCTCGCCAAGGCCGTCTATGCGCCGAGCCTCGCGGATCTGGAATCCCCCCAAGCCGCTGCGGAGCAGTTGGAACTCGCGGCCTAGGCCGAAGTTTCGCGGCGAGCCCGGCGCCGCGATTGCCGCACGGCTCGACCCGCAAGCCGCTGGGCCGTTGCGGCGGATGCGTCCCGCCTGCCGCCTAGGCGTTCGAGCTATTGCCTCCCGTATTTGGCGGACGTGCTCGGAACCCGCTCGCGGATGCGATTTGTCCGTCTTCCGAGTCTTCGGTATCGTAAAGGCGGCGTCCTAGATTCGAAGAGCGCTCCGCTCCCCATGCCCGTGTCCGACTCGTTGACGATTCGCTTCCTGGGCGCGGCCATAGGCGTAGTCCTGACGCTCCCGGGCGCTCTGGCCGCGGCGCAGACTGGAGCGTCTGCCGCAGACATCGAGTTCTTCGAGCGCGAAGTGCGTCCACTGCTGGTGAGGCACTGCCACTCGTGCCACGGCGCCTCGAACGCCATGTCGGGGTTGCGTCTGGACTCGCGGGAGGCTGTGCTCGCTGGGGGCGAGCGCGGGGCATCGGCCTCTCCCGGCGAGCCGGACGAGAGCCTCTTGATCCAGGCCGTCCGGCACGAGTCTCTCCAGATGCCGCTCGGAGGCAAGCTTTCCGGTGCGGAGATCGCGTCGCTGGAGGAGTGGGTGCGTCGCGGGCTGCCCTGGCCTGCGGTGGCGGAGGCTCCGTCCGGAGCCGAGGTGGCGCAATTCTACGAGGGAATGCGGCGGGAGCATTGGGCGTTCCAACCCGTTCGCCGGCCCGACCCACCCGCAGTCGGAGAAGGGTCCTGGTCGGAACACCCGATCGACCGCTTCATTCTGGACGACCTCCGGGAGTCCTCCCTGCAGCCGAATCCGCCGGCGGAGAGGGCCGCTTGGATCCGTCGCTTGAGCTTCGTGCTGACGGGTCTGCCGACCGCTCCGAGCGAGATCGAAGCCTTCGTCAACGATCGGTCCCCGGGCGCCTACGAGCGTGCCGCTGACCGGATCCTCGACTCGCCGCACTACGGGGAGCGCTGGGCCCGCCACTGGATGGACGTCGTGCGCTTCGGCGAAACCTTGGGCAACGATTGGAACTACGAGAACAACGGGGCTTGGCTGTACCGCGATTACTTGATTCGCGCGTTCAATCAAGACGTGCCCTTCGACGACCTCGTCCGGGAACACATCGCAGGCGATCTGCTGGCCGAGCCCAGGCTCGGTTCCGAGCAAACCGTCAACGAGTCCTTGATCGGAACGTTCTTCTTTCGCCTCGGGGAACAGGGGCATGATGACTGCACCCAGTTCCGGGAAGTTCGGACCGATGTCGTCGACGACCAGATCGACACGCTCGGCAAGGCGTTTCAAGGGCTGACCATCGCATGCGCGCGCTGCCACGACCACAAGTTGGATCCGATTCCGACGGCTGACTACTACGGGCTCTACGGTGTTCTGGACAGCTCGAGGCTGGTCACGCGGACCGTCGACTTGCCAGACGCCGGCGCGCCCTCGAAGGGGCGGCTGCACGTGCTCAAAACGCAAATCCAAAGCGCGCTCGCGAGCTATTGGCTGGGCGAGGTCGATGCGCTGGGGGGGTATTTGCGGGCCTCGCTCGGAACCGAGAACCGGCCGCTGGCGGAGGACGTCCTCGGCAATCCGCTGGATCCGGAGCGGGTGGAGCGGGTCCGCGCGCTCGGCAAGGCGGGGGACATCGGTCTGGAGCACCCCTTGTTCCCGTGGCTGCACGCCGCTCGAACGGCTGTGGAGGAGCCGGGTGCGGCGCTACCTGGAGTCTGGCCGGCGCTCAAGGCGCGCTACTCGCGCCAGCGGCGCTGGCGCACTCGATTCAACCAGGAGCAGTTCCAAGAGGTGGCCGACTTCGGCCGCGGGGATCTGGCCGGTTGGCATGCCGAGGGCCAAGCACTCGAGCCGGTTTTCGCGGCCAACGGAGCGTTTGCCCTGACGCCCCGCGGCGACGCGGTCGTGTCCGGCATCTTCCCGGCCGGCATTTACACGCATCTGCTTTCCCAGAGGCTGAACGGAGCGCTTCGCTCGCCGTATTTGCCGCGTGACAGCAAGTACTTGAGCCTGCGGGTTGTCGGGGGCAAGCTCGCCGCGTGGCGCACCGTTCTCGACAACTGCATGTTGAGTGAGCGCTACGGGCTGATCGACCAAGGACAGTTCGATTGGATCAAGATCCCCCTGCGCGATGAGCACGACGCCTACCGCCTGTACGCGGAGCTTGTCACCAAGCACGACAATCCACGCCTACCGGACCGACCGGGCCGTATGCAAGAGATCACGCCGGAGCAAATGGCCGAGCCACGTTCGTATTTCGGCGTCACGCGGGCGGTTCTGCATGACTGCGATGAGCTGCCCGAAGACGAACTGAACCACATGCGGAGGCTCTTCGAGGGCGATCCTCCAGAGGATCTGGATGCGCTCGCCTCCCGCTATACGGCGCTCGCGAGGCGAGCGGTGGCCGCTTGGGCGCAAGGCCAAGCCGACGAGGACGATGTGCGCTGGCTCGACTGGCTGCTGGAGGGTCGCTTCCTCGCGAATTCCAAGTACCTCACGCCGCATCTGCTCCAGATGGTGGACCGGTACCGGAGCGTCGAGCGCCAGTTGGGCGTCCCGCAAGTCGTCCAGGGAATGGTCGACTTCGAGCCCGGCCACGACACGCCTGTCTTTCGCTCCGGAGACCCGAGGGATCCTGGCGAGATCGTCCCGCGCGGCTTCCTGTCGCTGCTGGAGGACCTGGCGCCTGAGTCGCGTCCGCGAGGAAGCGGGCGGGGCCAATTGGCGGAAATGATCGCGGACCGGCGGAACCCTCTCACGGCTCGCCTGATGGTGAACCGGATCTGGCACTACCTGTTCGGCCGGGGGATCGTCCCGACGGTCGACAATCTGGGGCGTTTCGGGGAGCCGCCCTCGCATCCGGAGCTGCTGGACTATCTCGCCGACCGCTTTGTGGAACACGGCTGGTCGATCAAGAAGATGATCCGCCACATTGTGCTTTCCCAGACCTTTCGGCAGTCGAGCAAGGCCCAGGCCGGGACGCAGCAGGTCGACCCGGCGAATCGACTCCACCATCGATACCCGGCGCGCCGCCTGGACGCGGAATCGATTCGAGACTCCATCCTCGCGGTATCGGGATCCCTGGATCGGACCTTGTATGGGCCGAGCGTGCATCCGCACCGCGAAAAGCCCAAGGAGTACAGGAAACTCTTTTCCGGGCCTCTGAACGGTGACGGCAGGCGGAGCATCTATTTGAAGGTCACCCGGCACGAAGGGTCCGCTTTTCTGGAGGTGCTGGATTTTCCGAAGCCCTTGATGGCCCGCGGGCGGCGCGACGTTACGAATGTGCCCCGCCAAGCCCTGGCCCTGCTCAACGATCCATTCGTCGTTGCCGAGGCCCGCGTGTGGGCCCGGGCGCTAATCAGGGAGTCGAGCGAATCGCTGCAAACCCGGCTGCGGACGATGTTTCGGGCCGCGCTCGGAAGACCTCCCACGCAACCGGAATCCAGCCGTTTCGAAGTGCTCACCGAGCAACTCGCTGGACTGCATGGCGTGACGGCGGACGCGGTGCTGACCAGCCTGCCCGTGTGGCAGGATGTCGCGCATGCAATCTTTAACTTGAAAGAATTCTCGTACATTCGATAATAGGGACCGTAGGCAGCGCAAAGGTGTTTCCATGGCACAGCAACGACAGGATTCCCGGACGCCCCGTTGGAGGTCCGTAGCCCCGCCCACGACCCGGCGCGAGTTGCTGGGAACGCTCTCCACCGGGTTCGGGATGACAGCCTTATCGGCCCTGATGGCCGACCCGGCTTACGCAGGCCTGGCCGGCGCGCCGGGCTCGCATCGCGCCGCCCGGGCCACCAACGTGGTGTTCCTGTTCATGCCCGGCGGCATGTCCCACCTGGACACCTTCGACCTGAAGCCGAAGCTGGCGGAACTGGACGGAACGCCAGCGAAACTCGACAACTACGTGGCGGGTGCACTCCGCAAATGGCTAGGCAGCCCCTGGGAGTTTCGGCGCCACGGGGAGAGCGGCGCGGAAGTGAGCGACTTGTTTCCCCACGTCGCGACCTGCGTGGACGACTTGGCCATCGTGCGCTCGATGAAGTCGGACTTCCCGCTTCATCCGCGGAGCAACATCAAGATGCACACGGGCCGCAACGTTGGCGGGTTCCCGAGTCTCGGATCGTGGATCACCTACGGTCTCGGCACAGAGAACCACAACTTGCCCGGGTACGTGCTCCTGGACGGCGGCGCCGTGCCGCCTGGGGGCGTCGAGAATTTCTCGAACGGATTCCTGCCGGCGACGCACCAGGCGACGCCGATCGCGGCCGAAGGCGTTCCGATCGAGAACTTGGCTCCGGCTGACGCCGACGCCGTCCAGCGCGCGAAGCTCGATGCTGTCCTGGCGCAGGACCGCCGGCTTGTCCGGTCGCAAGGCGGCGACGACGCCATCGAGTCCGCCATCGCGAACTATGAGCTGGCATACAAGATGCAGGCGTTGCTGCCCGACGTGCTGAATCTGGATCGGGAAACCGCGGTGACCAAGCGGAGCTATGGTCTCGAGTCCAGCGACAAGCAGGAACGCTTGTACGGGACGCAGTGCCTGCGGGCCCGGCGCCTCGTCGAAGCCGGCGTTCGATTTGTCGAGATTACCTGCGCGGAGGTCTACGGCGGAGACAACGGCACCTGGGATCAGCATACGGAGCTCAAGAAGGGACACGAGGGCAACGCGCGGATAACGGATCAGCCTGTGGCGGCGCTCCTCAAGGACCTCAAGGCGCGAGGACTCTTCGACGAGACCCTCGTGGTCTGGGCGACCGAATTCGGCCGCACGCCGGATACCGGCAACGGCGACGGGCGTGATCACCACGAAACCGGCTTCACCATCTGGATGGCGGGAGGCGGGGTCCGGGGAGGCTTGGTGTACGGAGCCACGGATGAACTCGGCGTGCACGCGGTCGAAAACGTGATGACCGTCCACGATCTGCACGCGACGATCTTGCACTTGGTCGGGCTTGATCACGAAAGGCTCACGTACCGTTTCGGTGGGCGCGACGTTTCTCTGACGGACGTCCATGGACGGGTGGTCCACGACCTCCTCGCTTGAATGCGAGCGAGATCCGTGTCAGGAGCGGCTTGACAGCGCGCCGCTTGACGATCTGACACCAAGCCGGAGAGTTCATCCGCATCGGAGGTGTCACGAGTCCGAGGCCGAAGATGGGGAAGGCCGTCCGCTGCGGTTGAGGTCCGCGCTCCGGCGCACTCATCCCAACTCGGAAGGGTGGACATACGTCCTCGCCCACCTGGATGGCGGATCGTCATTGACTCATATGCTATGAGTCGATTAGACTCACAAATGTGGCCAAGCGCATGCAGGTCTTGTTCGAAGACGACGAGTACCGAGAGATACAGGCCACTGCCGATCGGCATCGAATGACTGTCTCGGAGTGGGTTCGGCAGGTGCTGCGAAAAGCGCGCAACGATCAAGCCGGGACTGTTGAGGCCAAGCTTCGGGCCGTGGCTGAGGCGGCCCGGAACGATTTCCCGACCACCGACATCGACAGCATGCTGCGCGAGATCGAAGCCGGGCGGGGCCTTGAGTGATCTTCATCGACTCCAATGTGCCGATGTATCTCGTCGGCGCGCCACATCCCAACAAGGACCGCGCTCGGGTGATCTTGACCAAGCTCATCCAGGATGGTGAGTACTTCGTCACGGACGTGGAGGTATACCAGGAGATTCTCCATCGCTACACGGCGGTCCGCAGGCACGGTGCCGTCGACGCAGCCTTCCGGAACCTGGACGCGATTGCGGACGACATCCTCTCCTTCGGCAGGGCGGAGGTTCAGGCGGCGCGCCGGATGCTGGACGTTGTCCACGGAATATCGGCCCGCGATGCGTTGCACATCGCTGTGATGCGTAGCGTCGGCGTGGCCCGAATCGTCAGCTTCGATCGTGGCTTCGATGCCTGTTCGGGAATCGAACGCTTGTCTTGACCCGCAGCGGTGGAGCCGCTGCCGACGCTCCGAGCGCCAGGATTCCAGCATCTTGGAACGAACGCCTCAACCGCCGTCGCGTCCCGAATGCAGAGCCACTTGGGCGTGGTTCGAGTACCGCCTGGGA
Organism: Bryobacterales bacterium; assembly: GCA_965218615.1. GTDB lineage: Bacteria > Acidobacteriota > Terriglobia > Bryobacterales > UBA6623 > VXMF01. Next base: position 578,955 of record CBDCLH010000008.1, on the reverse strand, counting down.
CCGTGGCCTCTCGGCGGACGCATGGAGCGTGGGTCCAGCCTTCGCGTGGAGCGGCTCCCGCGTGGGTTTCGGCGACGGTGGCGCTGACTTGCGATCCGGCCCGTCCCTCGCCTCTTGCTGGAGAGCCGCTCCGTCGACCGGCTTGCGATAAGCTGACCGCATGCGGTTGACTCTGCTGGCCTTCCTCACGGCGCGCTGTTTGCTGGCCGGTACGGCGGCGACGGTCGCGGGTACGGGGGTCTCTGGCGCCGCGGGCGACGGCGGCCCCGCGCTCGAGGCGCAGGTCGGCAATCCCTACGGGCTGACCCTGGGACCCGACGGGGCGTTGTATGTATGCGAGATCGATACGGACCGCGTGCGGCGCATCGACTTGGCTGCGGGCGGCATCGCCACGGTTGCGGGAACCGGTGAGGTGGGCTACTCCGGGGACGGTGGTCCCGCGGAGCAGGCCAAGCTGAGCGATCCCTACGAGGTTCGCTTCGACGGCGACGGCAACATGTATTTCGTGGAAATGAAGAATGCCGTCGTGCGCCGGGTGGATGCCCGCAGCGGGATTATTTCCACGGTCGCGGGGACGGGCGAGGAGGGATTCTCCGGCGACGGCGGACCGGCCATGCGAGCCCGCTTCAACAGGCCGCACTCGATTGCGCTGGACGGCAAGGGCTCGCTGTACATCGCGGATATCGGCAATCACCGGATCCGGCGCGTGGACTTGGCGAGCGGCATCGTCACTACGTTCGCGGGCACGGGGGCGCGCGCGCCGACGCCCGATGGCGCGCCGCTCGCGGGCGCACCGCTCAATGGCCCGCGCGCCCTTGCGTTCGGTCCCGGCGGGGACATGTACATTGCGCTGCGCGAGGGTAATGCAGTCTACCGCCTCGACATGCGAGCGAAGCGCCTGCACCATGTGGCGGGCACGGGCGCGGAGGGCTACTCAGGGGACGGCGGACCGGCCCGGGATGCGACGCTGGCCGGTCCGAAGGGCATCGAGGTGGGACCGGATTCCGCGGTTTATCTCGCGGACACCGAGAACCACGCGATCCGGCGCATCGACTTGGCGGCGGGCATCATCTCGACCGTGGTCGGCGACGGCGCGCGCCGCGACGGTCCCGACGGCGACGCTCGGCGGTGCGGTTTGGCGCGTCCGCATGGAATCTACATCGACTCCGCGGGGATCCTCTACATTGGGGACAGCGAAAACCACCGCGTCCGCATCGTGCGTCCCTGAGGCCCGTCGCGGGGCTGTACCATGGTCGCAATGGACGGTTGCGAACCGGATCGTCCGGGAAAGGAACGCGATGCGCACAATCCTACTCACAGTCCTGGTGGCCTGTATCGCCCTGCCCTTAGCCGCGGAGCGGCTCTTCGACATTGACGGCCCCGTCGAACTGCACATCTGGTTGACGGCCAAGAGCGGGCAGGCGGAGGCGTTGCAGAAGACGTTCGCCGAGGTCTTCTATCCGGCCGTCAGCAGTATGCCGGGATTTCGTAGCGCCCTACTCATGCGCAAGCCGGCGACGGACAAGTTCACGGTGCGGTTGAGCTTCGACACCGAGGAACAGCGCATGGAGTGGGTTGCGTCGGATAAGCACCAGCGAGCCTGGCCGGCGCTGTCATCCCATTCCGCAGAGACGGACTACGACGGCTTCGCGGTGGTGCATCCCAAATAGGCCGCGTCGGGCCCCGCCTCACGTCTGTTCGGGCTGCTTGGCTTGGGCCTCCTGGGCAAGCTGCTGGCGCGCGGCGTCTAGGACGCCGTTCAAGAACGCCGTGGCGTCGTCGCCGGCGAAGCGCCTTCCGATCTCGACAGCTTCGTCTATAACGACGCTGGCGGGCGTCTGCGTCCAGCGCATCTCCTCGATGGCGAGCCGCAATAGGTTGCGTACGACCAGCGACATGCGCTCCGGGGACCACCGTTTCGCGTGCCGCCGAATGATGGCGTCCAGCTCCGGGGCTTGGTCGGCCACGCTGCGGAACAGGCGTTCGGCGAACGGGTCGACAGGGCCAGGACCGTCTCCGACCAGGCCTCCGAAGTAGTCGCCGACGACCTTGTCCGGGGAGCCGCCGCCGCACTCCCACTGGTAGATCATCTGTAGCGCGCTCTCGCGGGAACGGCGGCGGGAGGGCATGCTACGAGGAGGGGCGGCGACGGGACTATTCGCTGGCCAGCTTTTTGAGGAGATTGGCCATTTCGATCGCCGCCACGGCGGCGTTGAAGCCGGCGTTGCCGTTCTTGCCGCCCGCGCGGTCGATGGCTTGCTCCATCGTGTCGCAGGTGAGCACCCCGAAGATCGTGGGCACACCGGTCTCCGGCCCGATGCGCGCGATGCCGCTGGCGGCGCCCTGCGCGACGTGCTCGTAGTGGGCCGTCTCGCCGCGGACGACCGCGCCCAGGCAGACAAGCGCGTCGTGCTGGCCGCTTCTCGCCATGGCCCGCGCGGCCGTGGCGAGTTCGAGGGACCCCGGCACGTAGGCGACATGAACGTTTGCGTCCAAGCCTCCGTGCCGACGGATCGCGTTCAGCGCCCCGGCGAGCAAGCGGTCCGTAATGAAGCTGTTGAAGCGCGAGACGACGCAGCCGATTCTCAGATCGTGTGCGAGGAAGTCGCCCTCAATCGTGATTGGTCCCGGCTCCGCCATGTCTGCCGCCAATTCCTATTGCCATGGTATCGAATGGGGATTATAAGGGATGGTGCCCAAAAGCATCCCGTCTAGCTCTCGCGCCGGGGCCTGTCGATGTAGTGAATCTCGACCGGTCCCATGAGTCTGCGGGCGGCCTCCTCCAGCGACATCTGCGGTAGCGTGATCGACTCCTCAAGCTCGGCCTTGGATGGCTGGTAGGTCGGGCGCACAAGTTCGACTCGGCGCGGCGGGAGTTTGGTCACGGGCTTCGATTTCCTGGTAGCCTTCATCGGAAATCCTCCTGGCACAGTGTTCCTTGTGCCAATGGCTTGCCATCGAGGTAGATCCGGTCTACGCACTGATCGTCCCCCCGCTGCATCCAGTCAAGGCAGTCGCCGTAGTAGAGCGTGTCCCGTTCCAAGGCGCTCATCCACGGGCTCCAGAATCGAGCCCGTTGTCCCTGATCAGATCATCGTACTTGAGCCGCTTGCCATGCATGCCAAGGACGACCGCGCCCAGCATGTCGATGGTGTCCTGCTCGCGCAGGTTGTGACGACCGGCGAACTCCTGCACGTAGCGGTCCAGATGCTTCGGGCTGAACTTGTGGAACGTCCCGTAGTACCCGCGCTTCAGCATGGACCAGAACGACTCGACTCCGTTGGTGTGCGCCTGTCCGCGCACGTACTCGCTGACAGAGTGCTTCACCGACTCATGCTCGAACGACAGTGTCTCGTAGGCACTCGCGTCGTCCGTGTAGACGGTCGCTTGCCGGTCGGCGTGATCCTTCACGAATCCCTGCAGGGTTACCTTGTCCGTGGAGTGCACCGCCTTGGCTGCCACTTGGTTCGTTGCGCGGTCTTTCGCGCCCACAACTGCCGTCTTGCCCACCGGCCCGCGGCCCGTCAAGTCCTTGCGCACCGAGTTCGGCATGTTCTTGCGCTTCCCGCCGATGTAGGTTGCGTCCACTTCCACTGGACCGGCGAACCCTGGACCGCCTTGGAACAATGCGGCACGGATGCGGTGGCTGAGATGCCACGCCGAGTTCTGCGCGATGTGCAGGTCCCGGTGCAGCTTCATTGACGAGACGGATTGCAGGCTGGTCATCAACAGATAGATCGCCATGGCCCACACCTGATAGCCCAGGTTCGAGTCCTGCATGACGGTTGCGATGCGAACCGAGAACCGCTTGCGGCAAGCGCGGCAGCGCAACGGCATCGTCTTGTGCTGCGCGCCCGACTGGACGCGGTGGGAGCCGGCCCCGCAATGCGGGCACTGCGGTCCGTGCGGCCAGCGGACGCGGATGAACCACTGCTCGGACGCAGCGTCGTCCGGGAACATCCTCATGGCCTGAATCATGCTGATGCCCTTGCGTGTGTTCTTGCCCGGTGCTTTCTGGATCGTCATCTCTATTATAATCTTACCAAACGGTGCCCGCCGTGTCAATCGTAAATAGCTGATTATCTTGGAGTTACGAAATAATCACGTCCGCTAGACGGGATGCTTTTGGGCACCACCCCTTATAATCCCCTATCGAATCCGTCGGCGAACCCAGGGACGCCGTCGGCCCCGCGCCGGTCCACGTCTGCTTATCGGACGAGATGCCGCGCCAAGCGCCGCCGTTCCGGCTCAGCGGCGCAGGGACTCCGGAACCCGATTCCTGTCGTGCTGTTCGAAGTCGACGGTCCACTCCAGCGGGATGACGGACGGCAGGTAGCACATCCTGTCGTCGCAGGCTTGGTAGCGCAGGCTGCCTCGAATCGTGAGCTTCCCGTCTGTGAGCAGATCCACGAGTTCCCGAGGCTGCCCGATCAGAACGTCTCGGACCAGGCGGAACGACCCCTCGTACACCGGCGCCGTCTCATCGATCGCCGGCAGGTGCAACGTCCGGGATTCCGGGAATTCGGCCTCGAAGTGCGTCAGGCCGGCAGCCTCCTCCATGCGCCAGTCGATCGCGATGTAGCCTTTGACGCCTGGCGCGTAGACGTGCATGCCCTCTTTGAGGTCGACATCCAGCGCGAGCGCGAACCGGTTGCCTCCCCGCACGACGCTATCGCTGGCCCACGACGCGACCTTCAGGTGTGAGGTCCGGGCGCTCTCGCGGGCGGAACCGGAGTCGCGGCCCAAGTGTCGCACCAGGACGCGCCCTGCGGTGAAGCGATCCTTGTAGTCGGCTTCGAAGTATTTCGCCCGGACTGTGCGGTCGGGTCCTAGGAGGAACTCGACGGGATGCGGGATGCCGTAGAAGGGGTGGTCCTTCGGGACTTGCTCGTTCAGCACTCCGTAGGCGCGGATCACAGCCGAATCCGGGTCCGAAAGCATCGGGAACCCGATACCGGCGCGCCTGGCGAAATGCTGCAAGGCCTCCGCTTTGTCGTGGCTGACCGCGGCAATGCGGAAACCCTCGGCCTCCAGCGCCTCCCGCTTGCGTTCCAACTGCACGAGTTGGCCCTTGCAGAAAGGTCACCAGTCGGCCGAGCGGAAGAACAACAGCAGCAGGCCGTTCTCCCCGGCAAGATCCTCGAAGGTGCGCGCCGCGCCGGATTGGTCGCTGGCTTCGAAGGCGGGCGCCCGGGCGCCGACTTCCGGCCCGGCCCGAGGTTGGGTCTGGGCCGTAGCGGACGCCGTGCTCAGCAGCGCGGCGGCGGCCAGCAGCGCCAACTCCCGCCCCCGGGGCGTGCGGCTACTTGCCATAGGTATCAGTCTAGTGCAGAGCGGCTTGGCCCGTCTCCATCGGCATTCGGCGAAGACTCCGTAGGATCGTGAGGTTCGAATCGGGCAGCAAGGCAGCCACTTGCTCTCGTTCAGCGAGGGCGTTCTCCCCAGCCGGAATGCTGGCAGGGTGAGTGTTCGGTGCGCGCCGCAGCCGGCGAGATTCCGGGACGGAAGGCATCGATGGCAACCCAGGTCATGGGGCTAACCGAGCGGATTGCCCCCGACGAGGTTGCCTCGGGGATCGCCCAAGAATGCATGATCCATCTGGATGCGCCGGTTGCGCGACTCGGCGCGCGGGATCGTTTCGCACGGTCCGCGACGAACCTCGAGCGGGACTGGCTGCCGACCGAGGACGATGGGCGGCGGGCCCTCAAGCGCCTGCTCCAGTACTACTAGGAGCCCGCCAAGGCCATGCCGTATGCTGTGCCTGTGCGGCCGTCGACCCGGGCGAACTGGCCCTGCTTCGTTGCCGTGGTTCTGCTGCTGGCTCCGCTGGCGGTCTGCGGCGACCCCGGACAGGAGCCCCAAGCGGATGTCATCCATCCTCGGCTGCCGACCACGATGGTTGTCCTTCCGAACGGTAATCAGGTCGAGGCGGAACTGGCGATGACGCCCGAACAGCAGTCGCGCGGGCTGATGTTCCGTACCCACCTACCGCCGGACCAGGGCATGTTGTTCGTCGGGGACCGCGCCGCACCCCGGAGCTTCTGGATGTATCAATGCCGCATTCCCTTGGATATGGTCTGGCTGGATGGCGGGCGCAGGATCGTCGAGATCGTGCGGGATGCGCCTCCGTGCGCCGACCCGGATCCCGAGAACTGTCCCTCCTACGGGGGGAATGTCCACTCCGTGTACGTGCTGGAACTCGCGGCCGGCCAAGCTGAGGCGCAGGGTCTGCGGGTGGGCGACCGACTCGCATTCTAACCGTAACCGTCCCGCGCGGAACCGCGCCTTCTGGATAGAGGGGGGACTGTGTTCGGCCCTCGGAGTCAATGTCAAAGAAACGTATCGTTGCGGTGCTCATCGGGATCGCCTTGGTCTATCTCGTCGGTTCCCGCGTCTACGAGGCGAAGCAGCAGGCGTCTGCGCCTGGCAAGAAGAAGGCCGCCGGCCGCATTGTCAATGTCGACTTGACCGAGGCGAGGATCGGCGAGATCCGCGAGGAGTTGCTCTTGACCGGTTCGCTCAAGCCGAAGGAAGTCGTCGATGTGAACCCCAAGGCTACGGGACGCATCGAGAAGATCCACTTCCTGGTCGGGGACTGGGTGGCGTCCGGGACTCTGGTCGCGGAGATCGAGGACGACGAGCTGGAGCAACAGGTCAAGCGTTCCGAGGCGTCGCAAGCGGTGAGCAACGCCAACATCGTCTCCCGCCAAGCGGAACTGGCCAATGCCAAGGCGAACCTAGACCGCGCCCAGCTCCTGTTCGACGAGGGCCTCCTATCTCCGCAGGAATACCAGCAGGAGAATACCTCCTTGCAGGTGATGGAGGCGCAGCTGCAGCTCGCCGAAGCACAGGCCCAGCAAACGCTGGCTGAACTGAGCGAATTTCGCATCCGACTGCGGCAAACCAAGATTTACGCACCGATGAGCGGCGTGGTTTCCGAGCGGTATGTCGACCCGGGCGCTTTGGTCGCCCCCAACAATTCGATTCTGCAGATCGTGAACCTGTCGACCATGGTGACGCAGGGCAACGTGCCGGAGCGCAACATCGGCAAGCTGAGCATCGGGAACGCCGCCGAGGTGATCGTCGACGCCCTCCCGGAGCGCGATTTTCAGGGCCGCGTGGCCCGCATTGCGCCGGTCCTGGACGCGGCCACGCGCAGCGCGCTGATTGAGATCGACATCCTGAACCCCGATATGGTTCTCAAGGCCGAAATGTTCGCGCGCATTTTGCTGGACTTGGGGTCGATGCGGGAGGCCACGCTGATTCCCAGGGACGGCTTGGTTTACCGTGGTCAGCAGCCTGGGGTCTTCATTGTCGAAGGGGAGGCGCAGCGGCCGGTCTTCCGCGTAATCGAAACGGGCATGACGCGGGAAGACCAGATCGAAGTGCTCGCCAACCTCGACGCTGGAACCCGAATCGTGGGGCGCGGCGCGACGATGCTGCGGGACGGCGATCGCATCAATACGGGCGGTCGGCTGGGAGGTGGACCAGGTGGCGCTGGGATGCCAAGCTCTGCTCCCGGCAAGTCCGCCGGAGCCGCGCCCGGAAAATCCGCACCCGCGAAGGGCGCGCCTGCAGCTGAACGCAAGGGCGCCAGCTGAGACTCGCCCGTCGATAAGGGCGTAGCGGGCGGTCCCGCGCTGCAGCGCGCGGGGGTGTCCGGTAGCGGGTATGATGGACTCCAACGCACATCGCGCCCGTCGCTCATGAACCTTTCGACCGCATCGATCCATCGGCCGGTGACGGTCTTGATGGTGTGTCTAGTCGCCATCCTGCTCGGGGCGGTGGCATTTGTCAATATTCCCGTCGACCTGATGCCGGAGATCGTCTATCCGACGATCAGCGTCCGGGCCGAATACGAGGGTGTCGCGCCGGAGGAGATGGAGACCCTCGTCGTGCGGCCCCTTGAGGAGGCCTTCTCCGCCGCTCCAGGCGTCGAGAAGATTTACAGCTCGGTCTACGAGGGGCTGTGCTACGTGCGAGTCGGCTTCGACTACGGCGTCGACATCGACGAGGCCGCCAATGAGCTGCGCACGCGGCTCGACCGCCGCCGCCGAGACCTGCCGGAGGACATGGACCCGCCAACCATGTACAAGTACGACTCCTCGCAGTACCCGATCCTCTACCTGACGGTTTCGGCGGACAACATGGACGCCAAGGAGTTGCGCCACTACGTGGAGAAGCAGCTTCAGTACCGCCTCGAACGCGTCCCCGGCGTGGCCGCCTTCACGGTGCGGGGCGGCCTGCGGCGCGAGATCCACGTCGACCTCGACCTCAAGAAGCTGCGCGCGCTCGAACTGTCGATTCCCCGGATCGTCCAGATGCTGCGTCAGGAGAACATGAACCGGCCGGTCGGACCGGTTGAGGAAGGCCGCTTCGATGTGCTGCTGCGCACGCGGGGCGAATTCCAGAGCCTGGAGGAGATCCGCAACGTCGTGGTGACCACCCGCAACAGCGTGCCTGTGCACGTGCGGGACATCGCCACCGTCGAAGACAGCCACGAGGACGCCGACTATTTGGTCAGCGTTGACGGGAAGCCGGGCGTGCGGATGTACGTCTACAAGCAGGCTGGCGCCAACACGGTCGATGTCTCACGGGGCCTGTGGGAGGAGGTCGACCGGATTCACAAGGCCTTCCCGAACATCCGCATCGAGAAGACGCGCGACAGCGCGGATTTCATTCAGGCCTCGATCAGCAACGTGCAGCGGGCGATGCTGCAGGGTGCGGGCCTCGCCGTATTGGTGCTGTTGTTCTTCCTGCGCAGCCTCTCAAGCACGCTCATCATCGGCATCGCGATTCCGATCTCCGTAGTCGCGACGTTCGCTCTGATGTATTTCAACGGGTTCACGCTGAACACGATCTCCTTCGGCGGCCTGGCCTTGGGTGTCGGCATGCTTGTCGACAATGCGATCGTCGTGCTCGAGAACGTCTACCGGCACCGCGAGGACGGCAAGCCCACCTTCGATGCGGCCGTGGCTGGCAGCCGCGAGGTCGCCATGGCGATTACCGCCTCGACCCTGACCACGATCGCCGTCTTCGTGCCGGTGCTGTTTCTCGGTGGCATCGCGTCGCAGGTCTTCAAGCAGCTGGCGTACGTCGTCAGCTTCTCGCTGCTGTGTTCGCTGCTCGTCGCCTTGACGGTGGTGCCGGGCCTTTGCGTCAAGCTCTCCTCCGGGCGGACACCGGGGCGGCGGATCGAGCATGTCAGCCGTCTTCTGGGTGGTTGGCAGCAAGACCTCGCCGAGGGATACGGGGATTTGTTGCGCTGGTCGCTGGCGCACAAGGCCGTTGTGATCCTGTCCGCAGCCCTGCTCTTTGGCGGGGCCGTCTCGCTGGCCCCGTACTTGGGCTTCGAACTCCAACCCGAGGTCGACGAGGGCGAGATTCGCGTCAATGTGGAACTTGAGCCTGGCACGCGGGTCGAGGTGACAGACTCCCTGATGCAGGAGCTGCGGCGCACGGCGGCCGAGAATGTTCCCGAGATCGAGGCCTCGATGGTGACCTCGGGCGGCACTTCCCGCGGCGCCGGTTCCGGCGAGCACCTGGGCGAGATGCGCGTGAACCTGATCCCCAGGGCCGCGCGGCGCCGGACGGCTCGGGAAGTGGCCAACGAACTGCGCGACCGGCTGCAGATTCAGCCCGGCATGCTGGTGCGGACGAGGGTCTCAGGCAGCATGTTCCGGCGCATGGGTAGCGAGGACGAAGACCGGCTCTCGGTCCAGATCCGTGGCCACAACATCGACACGGCCGCCCAGCTGGCGGAGACGGTTCGCGAAGTGATGGCGCGCGTGCCAGGGATCGCGGAACCGACCATCAGCCAGAGGCCCGGCATGCCCGAAATGCTTGTCGAGGTCGATCGCATGCGGGCCGCCAACATGGGGCTCAACGTTTCCGATATCGCCACGACGCTCGAAACTGCGATCGGCGGTACGCGCAGTTCGACGTACCGCAAGGAGGGCGACGAATACAATATCCTGGTCCGCCTGCGGGAGGAGGACCGCCTCGAACTCGGCAACGTCGGCCATGTTCCGCTGTCGACCCCGCTTGGCAGGACGATCCCGGCCGAGAGCGTCATCGAATTGAGGCGCCAGGAAGGTCCCACCCACATCAGCCGCGTGAACCAGGAGCGGCGCTTGTTCGTGAGCGGGGCCATCGCCGACCGCGACCTCGGGAGCGTCGTGCGCGACCTGGAGGCGGAACTCGGGGCCATTCCCATGCCGGAAGGCTTCTCGATCGAATTCGGCGGGGAGTACGAGGAGCAGCAGGAGACGTTTCGGAGTCTGTTTCTCGCGGCGATTCTGGCCCTGATTCTGGTCTACATGGTTCTGGCCGCGCAGTTCGAGTCCCTGCGGGATCCCTTCCTGATCCTGTTCTCGGTTCCGCTGGCGGCGATCGGCGTGGTGCTGATGCTGCTGCTGACTGAGACGAACTTCAACCAGCAGGCTTTTCTCGGGATCATCGTGCTGCTTGGCATCGTGGTGAACAACGCGATCGTGCTCGTGGATTACACCAACTTGCTGCGTCGAGAACATGGCCTCGGGCTGCGCCGCGCCGTCGTCACCGCCGGCATACGCAGAATGCGGCCGATCCTGATGACGACGATCACGACGGTCCTGGGCCTCGCTCCGATGGCGTTGGGAATCGGCGAGGGATCGGAGTTGCAGGCTCCGATGGCCCGCGTGGTCATCGGCGGCTTGGCCGCTTCGACGATGATCACGCTGGTCTTCATCCCGGTCATGTATACGGCGTTCGAGGAAGTCGGGATACGGAGCCCCGTGCGGCGGCCCGTCCGCGAGAGCATGCAGCCCGCGACGGGTGACTGAGGCTTCCCGGCGTAGAGGGCGCCGGGCGCTCCGCGGGCGCAACTCCTCCCACGGAACCCATTCAAGGCGCCGGAGCGGGTAACCGGCTGCTGGGATTCCTACGCCATATCCATAGGCGCTGCGCTGGTCTCCGAACACCACAGCTGCGGCGGCGCCGAATGCGGAGTGTGGGAATCGCGCCATGAGTCTTCCTGAGTTTTCGATCAAGCGCCCGGTCACCGTGCTGATGGCGGTCATGGTCTGCCTTCTCCTCGGTGGCATCGCGTTTCGCGAGATCCCTGTCGACCTCATGCCGGAGGTGAACTTTCCGATCCTCAGCATCACGACCGACTATGAGGGCGTCGGTCCCGAGGAGATCGAGACTTTGATCAGTCGGCCGATGGAGCAGATCGTTTCGGCGGCGCCGGGCGTCGAGCGGGTTACGTCCACATCGAGCGAAGGCCGCTCCTCGGTCCGGATTGAGTTCTCGTACGGGATGGATATTGATGTAGCGGCCGACGAAGTGCGTTCTCGCATGGACCGCGGCCGCCGAACACTGCCGGACGAAATCGAGCCGGCCACCATCTTCAAGTTCGACGTGACGCAATTCCCCATCATGTTCCTCACCGTTGCGACGGAGGACATGGATCCCAGGGAACTGCGGATGTTCACCGAGAAGAGCATCCTGTATCGGTTCGAGCGCATCAAGGGCGTCGGCCAAGTCCGGGTCGGCGGCGGATTGCGTCGCGAAATCCATGTCGACTTGAACCTCGAGAAGCTCCGAGCGCTGGATCTCTCCGTCGCCGAGGTTGTGAATACCGTCCGCAACGAGAATCTCAACCGCCCCGTCGGTCCCGTGCGGGAAGGCCGGTTCGACGTCCTGCTGCGGACGAGCGGTGAGTTTGAGAACGTCGAGCAGATCCTGAACGTGGCTTTGACGTCGCGCGCGGGAGTTCCCATCTACGTGCGCGACATCGCGGACGTCGAGGATTCGCATCCGGATGTGCGGCACTACATCGGCGTGAACGGCACGCCCGCGCTGCGGCTGATCATGTTCAAGCAGTCGGGCTCCAACACCGTCAAGGTCTCCGAGGCTGTCTGGGATGAAGTCGCCAGCATCCACGCGGACTACCCCAACATCCGGATCGAGAAGACGATGGACACGGCGGATTTCATCAACGCCGCGATCCAGAACGTCGAGACAGCCGCCGGCGCGGGAGCCATACTTGCCGTTTTCGTCCTGCTGCTGTTCCTGCGCAGCCTGTCGAGCACGCTCATCATCGGGGCCGCGATCCCGATCTCCGTGATCGCAACGTTCACGCTGATGTACTTCAACGGATTCACGCTGAATGTCGTTTCCTTCGGCGGCTTGGCGTTAGGCGTGGGGATGCTCGTGGACAACGCGATCGTCGTGCTCGAGAATATCTGCCGCCATCGCGAGCAAGGGCGCGAGGCGCGTGAGGCGGCGCTGATAGGAAGCCGCGAGGTCGCGATGGCCATCAGCGCGTCGACGCTGACCACCATCGCGGTCTTCGTGCCCGTGATGTTCATCGGCGGGTACTCGGCGCAGACATTCCAGCAGCTGGCGTACGTAGTCAGCTTCTCCCTGTTGTGCTCGCTGGCCGTTGCTCTGACGGTTGTGCCTGCGCTGTCCTCGAGGTACGTCCGGCGTAGGGACGGTGGCGGCGGGCCGCGGCTTCTCCAGCTCGCCGAGCAGGCCATGCAGGGGCTGGCGGCGAGCTACTCGGAGGCGATCCGGTGGTCCCTCAATCACCGGGGCGCCGTGACGGTGGCGGCGGTCGGATTGTTTGGCTGCGCGATCTGGTTGGCGGGATTTGTCGGCGTCGAGTTGGAACCCCAGGTCGATGAGGGCCAAATCCGGATCAATCTCGAGTTGGAACCCGGGACGAGGGCCGAAGTCACCAAGGAGATCGTCGACCGCATGGAGGCGATCGTCATAGAGCGCGTTCCGGAGGCCGAGTACATCATGACCGAGGCGGGCAGCGACAGCCCGTTCCGCTCGCTTGCCACGCATATCGGCGAATTGCGGATCACGCTGGGCGATCGGTCCCAACGGACCCGCTCCGCCCGCGAGATCACCAACATGTTGCGGCCTGTGCTGCTGGCGGTGGCTCCCGGCGTGCAATTGCGCACGCGGATCTCAAGCGGCAGTTTCGGGCGGCGGCGCGGAAACTCCGACGACCGGCTGCAGGTCACGGTCCGCGGCTACTACCCCGAGACGACCCACCAGCTTGCCCTGCAGGTGCGGGACGCGATGCTGTCGGTGCGCGGTGTGGCCGAGGCCCAGGTCAGCCGCCAACCCGGATCCCCCGAGATGGTCGTCCGCGTCGATCGTCTCAAGGCCGCCAGCATAGGGATGTCGGTTGCGGAGGTGGCCGACACACTCGAGACCGCGGTTGGCGGCCGCCGTTCCACGTTCTACCGCGAAGAAGGCGACGAGTACGACATCGTCGTGCGCTTGCGCGAGGAGGACCGGCTGGACCTGGCGCAGGTCGGCCGCATTCCGTTGCGAACTCCGCGGGGCGAGTTGATCTACGCCGATGACGTGGTCCAGTTGCGCCGCCAGGAAGGTCCGGTCGAGATCAGCCGGGTCGACCAGGAGCGGATCGTCTACGTGTCGGGCACGATCGCCGACCGGGATCTGGGCAGCATCATTGGGGACCTCCGCACCGAGTTGGCCAAGATCCCCCGCCCGGACGGTTACGAGTTCCGGTTCGGCGGCGAGTGGGAGGATCAGCAGGAGTCGTTCCGCGAACTGTTGTTCGCCGGGATTCTGGCGTTGCTGCTGGTCTACATGGTGATGGCGGCGCAGTTCGAATCCCTGCGCGACCCCTTCATCATCCTGTTCTCGATTCCGCTCGCGGCGGTCGGCGTCGTGACCACGCTGGTGATCACTGCCACGACCTTCAATATGCAGGGCTTCCTCGGCGTAATCGTGCTCGTTGGCATCGTCGTGAACAACGCCATCGTCCTGATCGACTACACCAACCAGTTGCGGCGCGACCACGGCTACGGAATTCTCGATGCGGTCATCACGGCCGGAGGCCGCCGCCTGCGCCCGATTCTGATGACGACCGTCACGACCGTGCTGGGCCTGACGCCCATGGCGGTTGGCCTCGGCGAAGGCTCCGAGTTGCAAGTGCCGATGGCGCGCGTCGTGATCGGCGGCCTACTGACCTCGACGCTGATCACCTTGGTGTTCATCCCGGTGGTCTACGCCACGCTCGAGGAGCTGGCCGAGCGCTGGGCGCGGCGGCGCGAGAGATTCGTCCGCGAGCCGCTGCAGCCTGCCGAAGGCGACTAGTCGACGGTTGCGCGATCGGAAGCCGGAGGACTCCGCATTTTGATGGATGCGGCCCGGCCGGCGCATTCTCTTTCTGTTGGTTTCCGGCAAGCTCCTTCGGATCAAGTTGAATTCCCCTGCGGAGCAGCGACAGTCCGTAGCAGGCGGGCCTCCACACGACCTGCGCCGCCTGCGCCCAGAAACCCTACAGCCTTCGCACGTTCGTTTCGAAGCCCCCAACGCTGCGTTCTGGTCGCCTGGGCCCGCAATGCGTTCAAGCACGCTGCCGACATGCGGCGCGTCAGAGTTAGAGTTGGCGGGAATGGGACGAAGTGGCGCGGAGTTCTGTATGAAGACGACGCTCAACTTTGACGACCGGCTGATTCGAGAGGCCAAGAAACGCGCCATCGAGGACGGAGACACGCTCACGCGTTTGATCGAACGCACCCTGCGCGACTCCCTTGCATCCTCGCCCGATCCGGCGACACCCTCGAGCGTCGAACTGATCACCATGAGCAGCCGACTTGCGCCGGGGGTCGATCTGGCGGACAGGAACATGCTCTACGAGCGGATGGAAGGGCGCCAGTGACCGTAGTCGATACCAACGTTCTCGTGTATGCGCGCCACACGGAGTCGCCGATGCACCGAGCTGCGCATGCGCGTGTGGTCGAGTTCGCGAATTCTGCCGCCCGTTGGGGAATCCCGGTGTTCGGCCTCGGTGAGTTCGTCCGCGTAGTCATTCACCCCAAGCTGTTCGACCCGCCGCTTAAAGCCGAGCCGGTATGCCGGGCGCTGGCCGCGCTCCTCGCCTCCCCCAGCGTCGTGTTGTCGCACCCGGGCGCCGGCTATCCGGCGCTGTACTTCGAGGCGATTCACGAGGCGAACGGGATCGGTAACTTGGCCTTCTGCGCTCAGATCATGGCGCTCTTTCGGGAACAGCGAGTCTCTCGACTCGTGACGGAGGACCGTGATTTTGGTCGATTCGCGGGCCTACGAGTCGAGCGTCTTCAAGCATAGCGACGAGCAATTTCCGACCACGACAGCAGCGCGGCAAGCCGCGGAAGAGCGACGCCTGCGCCTCCCGGGAATTCAGCCCGGACATCATCCAAAGGTCCAGCTGATCGAATCCATGGATGGACTGCCGAAAAGAGCTCTGTCGTCGGCGTCTGCGCGGGAGCAGGGGGCGCGAGCGCGGAACCGAGATGGCGGGGCCTTGCTTGGTTCTCAACCCTCGCTGCGACGTCCGATGACATCCAAGGTGCTGTCCTGGTGGGCCGGGATCGTGATCGAGAACGATAGAATACGGAGTCGAGGTTGCGGCTTTGCAGGATGCGCCCCGGAAGGATCTGCAGCAAGGCGTGTTGGGAGACATCCGCCGAGAGAATTCGGCCGGAATGCTCATTTGGGCCGCCTGGGGTCTTCTGCACCCGTTTTTGGATCTGGCCTGGACCGTCGAGTATTCCGCCATCGCTGGCCTCGCGGTGCTCACGCTGGTCCGCCTGTACCACTGGGCCAGACTGGAACTCTGGAGCCCGGAGGAGGAATCGATCGAAGCGGCATGGGACGCCCAAGCCGGCTTGGCGGCTCGAGAGTCGTTCGGGGATGCCGAATCCACTCTGAGCGCGGCCGAGCAGGCTGCGGTCTGGGCGACCCCTCTGGGATATTGCGCCGTCTGGATGCTGGACCTGGATGTGCTCCTGGCGCACGCATACGCCGCGGCGATCCTGTGCGGCATCGCGGTCGGGGTCGTGTATCGGGCGGTCGCCAAGCGTTGGGTCGCCTTTCGGAATGACCCCGGTTGACGCCCTGATTCAGGCGGTAGGCCCCGGAGGGCCCCGCTCAGCGGCGAAGTGTGGGTGTCCGCGCCTGGAAGACGAAATAACGCAATCGATCGCGGTCCAAACTCCCGCCGAGTTGTGTAGAATAGTAGCCGACAGGCATACGCCAGTCACGAATCCAGTACCAAGGAGCAACAGTCATGAGAACGATCCGCTTGGTGAGCCTGACGGTTCTGTGCGTCGCACTGGCGGCCGGCACGCTGGCAGCGTCCGAGATCCGGGGCAGCTACATCGAATCCCGCAACGCGGAGATCTACGCCTCGCACTGCTTCGCCAACAGCGAAGTCGGCATCACGGGAGATCTTGCGGTTATGGCCTGGAATATTGACCAGGGCAGCTACAAGGGCGTCTCGCTGGACGGTATGAAGGTGGTGGCTGTGGTGAACGCCTCCTCGACGATCGGCAACCCCTTCGGCGATCCTCTGCCGTCCAAGGCGATGCTGATCTTCGACGAGAAGGCCTCTGTGCTGCAGCGCGGTGCGCTCGCGGCATTTGTCAAGGTCCAGGGCGGCGCGTTGACGGCGAATATCGTCCACACGGAGACCGCTCCGATCGAGATCGACTTCCACGGCAGCATTCACGACCGCGTGGCCACGCTGCGTGCGGGCGAGATCGTCTCGCTCGAGACGCGCGAGATCCGGGGCAGCGATTCGCTCTGCCACCTGGACGAAATCTACTACGAGCCCCTGGTGAGCCTGGACCACGCCATGCCCGCGTTCGCGATCGAGCAGTCGTTCCGCGGCGATGGCCTGGGCCACAAGATGCGCGAGTACAGGCGCTCCAGCGCGTATCTGGGCACGTTCACCGTTCAGGGCGGGTAACGGGAACAGCCGCCGGGCTCTCCAGGTACAGCGCGCCGCCGCCTCCCGCGGCTGCGCTTGAACTGGCCTTGACGAAGTCGGCCGGGTTGTCCGCTCGCCTGCTGGCCGGACGCTCCCCGGGGCGGCAAAGAGGGGAATCGCATGCGACGTAGGTGCGCGAGATGGACGATTTGGGCGGCGTTCGCCGCCCTGCCGCTCGCCTTGGCCCAAAAGTACACTCCGGAATCCGGTGTGGCCCTGCCGGACAGCGTGCCGCAGGCGACCCGGGAGATGGTCGCGCAGGAGGGTATCGCCATCAAGGCCGGCGGCGACGCGGTCGTCAGCTTCTGGATGCGCACGGCCCCCTTCGAGGGCGAGCCGGTCAGCGCCTTCGGCGTGCGCTACGACAACATTCCCGAGGGCGCATTCCTCGGCGTGGCGCACTTCACGGACAGGGGCTCGGACTACCGCGACCAATCGATCCCCTCCGGGATCTATACCTTGCGCTTCGGACTGCATCCGGAAGACGGGGACCACATGGGTGTCGCGGCGAGCCGCGATTTCGCGCTCCTCTCACCCGTCGACCAAGACCTGGAAGTCACGAGGAACTACAGCTTCGAGGACCTCGTGGAGCTGACCAGCAAAGTGGGCAACCCGCATCCCACGGTGGCTCGCCTGGAACTGCCGGAGGGCGAGCAAGGACCGCACCTTTGGGAGAACGACTACGAGCACTGGGTGCTGGATCTGGAGGTCGCGGACACGGTCGTGGGCATCGTGATCGACGGCCACTTCGAGGAGTAGTTCGCACCCCAAGGCGAACGCCCGCCGGCGCCGTAGCGCCAAGTCCCTCCATTCCGCTTTTCGGATTCGAGCGGTGTGAATCCGTTTTTTCGCTCGAGCCGGCTCGCACGAGTCTCAAGGGGGGGAGAACCGGATGGGCCGCGCCAAACCGCCCGTCAAGAGGCTTGGCGATCGGGCCGATTCGGATCTTGACTTTGGGCAGCCGGTCGGCGTGAATCAGGGCGGAGAAGAATGGAAAGACTTCGCGCTGCGCCGATCGTACTGGTCGGCCTACTCTTCGCTTCGGCTCTGCGCGTGCATGGGCAAGAGCCCGACGTCGACCGCGCGGAGGGTCGCTCCACGCGCGAACAGGCACGGGCTGTCGATCGAGTCGACCGGCTCGTAGGCCAGCCGCGGTGTATGCGGTGGGATGCTCTTGTTGTCAACGCTCTGTCGAAACCCGGGGACGCTGCGTCTCGGTATGATCCGAAACTCGGTGTTCGGGTCTTCGAGACGGCGTATTGGATTGAGTCTCGGGTTGACTGCGACTTGAACGATGAGTTGTCCATCAGCACGCTTGCTCGGCTGGCCGCCGCAGCGTCGAGGTGTCGCCCGGAGTTCGGCTCGCGAGCCCTGAAGCCCCGCTCGGGCTCGTCGGAACTCGGGCCTCGTGCGAGCGTTCGCGCCGCTCTGGATAGCATGACGACGGATCCGCGCGCGGCCGCAGGATTCGCGCAAGGCGTTGCGGATCATTTTTAGAGCCTGGCCAACCAGCGCCAACTCGCATTCGTCGGGGGACTGCATAGGCTTCGGCGAAAGCTGCCGGCCGAAGCCGACGCACTGTTTCAGCGTGCCCTGCTGGGAGTCGCATCGTCGGGCACGCTCGCAGATCTCTACGCGCTCGGGAACTAAATCTTTGGCCTGCCGTTGGCGGCGCCCGATGAGGTCGGAGTGATGCCCATGCCCGCGGGCCGGGCGCACATCTTTTCCGAGATGCGGTCAGGCCTTCCCCGGGAGTTGGCGAACCTCTACTTGGCAGTCTCTGCGGACAGGGTCTCCGGCGCTACAGGACGCGCAGGCCAAGATGCCATTGCGTTCGCACTGGGTCGGCAGCTGGCTTCTTGGGCGCACACAAACGCGCCGAGCCAAGCGCCGTTATTTGAATCCGTCTTGGCGCCCCGCAGCGCCCGATTGTCCCAAGACGGGCGCCTGGCGCAGATTCGATCGCGCCTCCAGCCCGTCTCGGGCGACTACTTCGCGCGGCTCGAGGAGCGGTTGGATTCCGCGATCGATGAGCGAACCAAGACCGGGCTCCTGTTCAGACTGGCCGCCTATCGGATCCACAGCGCGGATTTCCAGCGAGCGCGAACCCTCGTCGAGGAACTGGCGAGCGAGCTTCGCCGGCCCCTGATGGATATCCTCGATCTGAAGCGGACCAGTGCGGCGATCGCGAGCGGTGATCTCGGGGCGGCTCGTCGCAGTCTGGCGGCGCTCCGCGCAGATCTTCACCGAGTCCTTGCGGCCCTGAGCCGGGCATACGCCTACGGGGATCCGTCCACGGATGCCGGCTCCCCCGCTGCGGAGGTTGACGGTGCTGCTGTCGAGTTCGTCCAGCTCGCGCGCGGCGCGCCGGAAGCCGTCATCGAGAGCGTTCGTCCGCATGCGCGACTCGCCATCGCTCGCGTCCTGGCTTTCACCGGCCGATCCGAGGAACCTCTTCTGGCGCTCGAGCTCGCTTCGCAGGCGTTGAACGCAGCCCGCCCGCCCAATGAACGCCCGGGCCAGACTCTCTCCGTAAGCGTCTCCGCACGGGGCGAAGTGGCCTCGCAGATCACACACGGTGGGCTACGCCGATATTTCCACCTTCCGCCCCCCAACGCGCCTGGCGCAAGTTTCGAGGACGTCGTTCGCCGGCTCTCGATGTCGGCGGACCCGGATCTGGACCGCCTGGAAGCGATTGCGGCAAGAGCCGTCGATCCGCGACTGCGGACCCTGGGTCTGGTGGCGGTCGCCGAAGGCCCCCTGGCCCGGGCTTTCCAGCCCAAGGATCCGGGCCCCCGTCGCCTCTCAACGGAAGGGCGATCGGGGTCGTCGTATCGCTGGCAACGGGTGCAAACCCGGGTACAAACGGCGCTTGACAATCCCCTTGGGATCGCCTATGATGGCTTGCAGAATCGGTGCGTCGGCCCGCCCTGTCTCCCGGCTACCGGATGGGAGCGCAGGCGGGGCTGGCGCTCGTGTCGTTCCAGAGCTTCGCCGGCGAAGCCGTCGCGGTCGGGGTTGCTGGAAGCCGGTAGTTGAACGGGATCCTGCAACGGATTCCGGGGGTCGCCGCTCCGCGTACGCCGATGCCGAAAAGATCCCTGCTGGGGTCCGTTATGGCAGAGGGCGCGGGGCTCAACGGAGCTTTGCGGAAGTGGGGGCTTTCGCGTCCCTAGGGGCGCGTGTGGCTCTTCGCGGTCCGCGGACGGCAGTAGCGGGTATCGGGATCGGAGCGACGAGAGGGATCGAGACAGTGCCGACGTTCAGCCAGCTAGTCCGCAAGGGACGCAAGGCGCCCAAGGGCAAAACGTCCTCGCCCGCCCTGCAGAAGTGCCCCCAGAAGCGCGGCGTCTGTACGCGCGTGTACACCGTGACGCCGAAGAAGCCGAACTCCGCGCTGCGCAAGGTCGCCCGTGTGCGGCTGACGAACAGCATCGAGGTGACAACCTACATTCCCGGAGTCGGGCACAACCTGCAGGAGCACTCGATCGTCCTGATCCGCGGCGGCCGTGTCAAGGATCTGCCCGGAGTCCGCTACCACGTCGTGCGCGGCGCCCTGGACGCCTCGGGCGTCGCGGACCGCCGCCAGGCGCGCAGCAAGTACGGCGCCAAGCGCCCTAAGAAGAAGTAGGGCCGGGAGAAGGCATGCCGCGCAGACGAGAAGTTCCTGTCCGGGAGCCGGTCCCCGACCCGGTCTACAACTCGACCCTCGTGTCGAAGTTCATCAACTGCATGATGTGGAACGGCAAGAAGTCCGTCTCGGAGAAGATTTTCTATCGGGCGATGGACTCCATCCGCGAGCGGACTGGCGAGGATCCGCTGCCGATTTTCAAGAAGGCCGTGGAGAACGCCAAGCCGGTCGTCGAGGTCAAATCCCGGCGCGTGGGCGGCGCCAACTACCAGGTCCCGGTTGAAGTCCGACCCAACCGCCGCCAGTCGCTCGCGTTGCGCTGGCTGATCGGCAACGCCCGGTCGCGTAGCGAGCACCGCATGGAGGAGCGCCTGGGCACCGAGCTGCTCGAAGCGGCCCATGGGCGCGGCAGCACGATCAAGAGGAAGGACGACGTCCACCGCATGGCGGAGGCCAACAAGGCCTTCGCGCACTTCCGTTGGTGAGGGCGGCGAGAGACAGCAACCCAGGAAGGTCCTATGCCCCGCCAAGTCCCGCTCGCGCAGTACCGCAACATCGGCATCGCCGCCCATATCGATGCCGGCAAGACGACGACCACCGAGCGCATCCTCTACTACACCGGGCGTCTGCACCGCATGGGAGAAGTGCACGACGGCACCGCCACCATGGACTACATGGAGCAGGAGCAGGAGCGCGGCATTACCATTACCTCGGCCGCGACGACCTGCTACTGGCGCGATCACCAGATCAACATCATTGACACCCCTGGCCACGTTGACTTTACGGCCGAGGTGGAACGCTCCCTGCGCGTGCTCGACGGCGCCATCGCCTTGTTCGACGCGGTTGCCGGCGTGCAGACGCAGTCCGAGACTGTTTGGCGCCAGGCGGACAAGTACCGCGTTCCGCGGGTAGCTTTTATCAACAAGATGGACCGCGTGGGGGCGAACTTCGACTACGCCGTCCAAACCATGATCGGCCGCCTCAAGGCCAACCCGGTCGCCATCCAGTTGCCGATCGGCGCCGAGGACCGCCTGCGCGGCGTCGTTGACTTGGTCGAGATGCGGGGGATCTTCTGGAAGGATGGGACGCTTGGCGCGGAATACGATGTCGGTGAGATCCCGGACGAGTTGCGTGAGGAAGCTCGCGACCGCCGCGAGAAGATGATCGAAAAGGTCGCCGAGGAGGACGAGGCGCTCTTCGAGCGTTACGTCGATGGCGGTGCGATCGGGAAGGACGAGTTGCAAGCGGCGATCCGGCGCGCCACGATCGCCATGCGGATCACGCCGGTGCTGTGCGGGTCCGCCTTCAAGTACAAGGGCGTGCAACGGCTCCTCGATGCGGTCGTGGATTATCTGCCGGCGCCGCTCGACGTGCCTCCGGTCCAGGGTTCCGCGCTGGACGGGGGGCGCGCATTGACTCGCGAGGCTCGCGACGAGGCGCCCTTTTCGGCGCTGGTGTTCAAGATTCTGACCGATCCCTTCGTCGGTCAACTGGCCTTCGTGCGGGTCTACTCCGGCGCCTTCCGGGCTGGCGGCTCCGTCTTCAACGTGTTCAGGCGCCGGCGCGAGCGCGTCGGCAGGCTGCTGCGCATGCACGCGAACAAGCGCGAGGACCTGCGGGACGCGCAGGCCGGGGACATCGTGGCGGTGGTCGGGCTCAAGACCGTCCAGACGGGCGACACGATCTGCGACGCCTCCGAGCCGATCATGCTCGAGCAAATCGAGTTCCCCAACCCCGTCCTGTCGCTGGCGATCGAGCCCAAGACAAAGGCCGATCAGCAGAAGATCGGCATGGCTCTCGCGAGGCTGGCCCAGGAGGATCCCACCTTTCGGGTGGAGTCGGACGCCGAGACCGGGCAGACCATTCTTTCGGGCATGGGCGAGTTACACCTCGAGATCCTGGTCGACCGCCTGCTGCGTGAGTTCCAGGTCGCTGCGGACATTGGCCGGCCGCAAGTCGCCTACCGCGAAACGATTCGCCGGGCCGCGGAGGGCGAGGGCCGCTTTGTGCGGCAGTCCGGCGGCCGCGGTCAGTACGGGCACTGCAAAATCCGCGTCGAGCCTCTGGAAGGCGACACGGTTGAGTTCGTCGACGAGATCTTCGGCGGCGCTATCCCCAAGGAGTTCCTGCCGGCGGTTCGGAAGGGCGTCCGGGAGGCCCTCGCCAATGGCGTGCTAGCCGGCTACGAGACGGTGGGCGTCCGGATCGCCGTCTACGATGGCAGCTACCACGAGGTGGACAGTTCCGAGGTCGCCTTCAAGGTGGCCGGCTCGATGGCCTGGAAGCATGCTGTGGGCCGCGCCAAGCCTGCGCTGCTGGAGCCCGTCATGGCCATTGAAGTCGTGGTTCCGGAAGAGTACATGGGCGATGTGATCGCCGATATCAATACCCGACGCGGCCGGATCGAGGGCATGGATCTACGTGGTTCCACCCAGGTGATCAAGGGCTTCGTGCCGCTGGCGGAGATGTTTGGATACGCCACGGATTTGCGGTCACGCACCCAGGGCCGGGGCAGCTACACCATGCACCTGAGCGCCTACGAACAGGCGCCTGCCGCGGTGCAGGAGGAAATCGTCAGCCGCATGCGCGGCAAGGCGGTCCGTTGAGGCCGTCAGGGTTCGCAGCACAACGAGGACACACGAAGATGGCGAAGGAAAAGTTTGATCGATCGAAGCCGCACGTGAACGTGGGCACGATCGGGCACATTGATCATGGCAAGACGACGCTGACGGCGGCGATCACGCGCGTGTTGGCGAAGCACGATCCGACGAACCGGGTGCGGTCGTTCGATTCGATCGACAACGCGCCGGAGGAGCGCGAGCGGGGGATCACGATCGCGACGGCGCACGTGGAGTACCAGACGGCGAACCGGCATTACGCGCACGTGGACTGTCCGGGGCATGCGGACTACATCAAGAACATGATCACGGGGGCGGCGCAGATGGACGGGGCGATTTTGGTGGTGGCGGCGACGGACGGGCCGATGCCGCAGACGCGGGAGCACATTTTATTGGCGCGGCAGGTGGGGGTGCCGTACATTGTGGTGGCGTTGAACAAGGTGGACATGGTGGACGACGAGGAGTTGTTGGAGTTGGTGGAGTTGGAGGTGCGGGAGTTATTGACGGAGTACGATTTCCCGGGGGACGAGGTGCCGGTGGTGCGGGTGTCGGCGTTGCAGGCGTTGGACGGGGCGGCGGCGGCGGAGCCGGGTGTGGACGCGTTGATGCAGGCGGTGGACGAGTACATTCCGACGCCGGAGCGGGACGTGGACCGGCCGTTTTTGATGCCGATCGAGGACATTTTTTCGATCTTGGGACGGGGCACGGTGGTGACGGGGCGGATCGAGCGGGGGACGGTGACGGTGGGCGAGGAGATGGAATTTTTAGGGATTCGGGAGACGCACAAGAAGGTGATCACGGGCGTGGAGATGTTCAAGAAGCTGCTGGACCAGGGGCAGGCGGGAGACAACGTGGGATTGCTGGTGCGGGGATTGGACAAGGACGCGGTGGAGCGCGGGCAGGTGGTGGCGAAGCCGGGGAGCATCACGCCGCACACGCGATTCAAGGGGCAGGTGTACGTGTTGAAGAAGGAGGAGGGAGGGCGGCACACGCCGTTTTTCAACGGGTACCGGCCGCAGTTTTATTTTCGGACGACGGACGTGACGGGGGTGGCGAACCTGCCGGAGGGAACGGAGATGGTGATGCCGGGGGACAACGTGGAGTTGACGGTGGAGCTGATCGTGCCGATCGCGATGGAGCAGGGGTTGCGTTTCGCGATTCGCGAGGGCGGCCGGACGATCGGCGCCGGCACCGTCGCCTCGATCCTCGAGTAACCCGGACCAGGACGCGGGAATTGGAAGGACACCGACAGCGATGCCGAAGGAAAGAATCCGGATCCGCCTGAAGGCGTACGATTACCGCGTACTCGATCAATCGACCGGCGAGATCGTTGGGACGGCGCTGCGGACGGGCGCCGAAATCGCGGGGCCGATCCCGTTGCCGACCGTCAAGAACAAGTACACGGTGTTGCGCTCGGTGCACGCCGACAAGCGCTCCCGGGAGCAGTTCGAGATCCGCACGCACAAACGGCTGCTGGACATTCTGAAGCCGACGCAGGATACGGTCGACGCGCTCATGCGCCTCGACCTGCCTGCCGGCGTGGACGTCGAGATCAAGGCCTTCGGTTCGTAGGCGCGCAGTCGAGGGGACGAGGCAGGCAGCTGCAGGAGAACATGACGCCATGGCGCCCGGGATCCTAGGAAAGAAAATTGGCATGACGCAGCGCTTCGACGAAGAAGGGCGTGTGGTGCCGGTCACGGTGCTGCAGGCCGGACCGTGCGTCATCGTGCAGCGCAAGAGCGCTGCGAGGGACGGCTACGACGCCATCCAAGTGGGCTTGGTGGACTTCCTGCGGGACAAGCTCGTCAACAAGCCGGCGCGCGGGCATTTCGCCAAGGCAGGCGTGGAGCCGGTGCGCTTCCTGCGCGAGTTCCGGCTCGATGGGGACGCCGACACGTTCCAGCCGGGGGACCGTATCCTGGCGCAGGACTTCCGGCCGAACGAAAAGGTCGACGTGATCGGCTCTAGCAAGGGTAAAGGGTTCCAGGGCGTCGTCAAGCGGCACAACTTCCGGGGTGGAGGCGCCACGCACGGCTCCATGTTCCACCGCGCGCCGGGCTCGATCGGCCAGAGCGCCGACCCCGCCCGCGTGTTCAAGGGCGTGCGCTTGCCCGGCCGCATGGGCGGCAAGCGCGTCACGGTCCGCGGCCTGGTGATCGTTGACGTGCAGCCCGATGAGAACGTCATCTTGGTGCGCGGCGCCGTGCCGGGAGCCCGAGGCGGATACGTGACGATCCGCAGAGCGAGGTAGCTGGCCATGCCGACGGTGGACGTTGTCGATTTGCGCAACCAGAAGGTGGACGAGCTCGAGCTATCCGAGAGCGTCTTCGACGCGCCCCTCAATTCGAACCTGATCCACCAGACGGTGGTGGCCTACCGCGCGGGTCTGCGGGCCGGCACGCACAAGGCCAAAGGGCGGGGCGAGGTGGCGGGTTCCGGCCGCAAGCCGTGGCGGCAGAAGGGGATCGGGCGCGCGCGCGCCGGCTCGCGGCGCTCGCCTCTGTGGCGCGGCGGCGGCGTGGTGCACGGGCCGCAGCCGCGCAGCTACGCCCAGAAGCTGCCTCGCAAGATGCTGTTGGCCGCTCTGCGCTCCGCGCTCTCGGCCCGCCTACGCGACAGCTGCATCACCGTCGTCCGCGATTTCGAGCTCTCCAGCCACAAGACGAAGGAGTTCTCCGCCGCGCTCACGGAGCTCGGGGCCCCGAGCGGGCCCGGCGAAAGCGTGCTGATCGTGGAGAACGGATCCAACGAGAACTTGGAGCGCTCCAGCCGCAACCTGCGCGGCGTGCGGCTGGTGACGAGTTCCCAACTTCATCCCTACATCGTGCTGGGCCACAAGCGCATTCTGATCTCCGTCCAGGCCGCCGGGACCTGCTGCGAGGCGCTGGCATGAGTCCATACGAAGTCATACTGGGCCCTCTGGTCACCGAGAAGGCCGAATTCGGCCGGGTGCAGGAGGAGACGCTCTGCTTCCGGGTCCATCCCCAGGCGACCAAGACGGACGTCCGGAACGCCGTGCACTCGATCTTCCAGGTCGATGTGGACAGCGTGCGCACCGCGCGCTACGTCGGCAAGATGCGCCGCCAAGGCCGATTCCGCGGACGGCGGCCCGCTTGGAAGAAGGCGTACGTCAAGCTCAAGGCGGGCCAGAAGCCGGTCGAATATACGCAGGTCTGACAGAGAGCGGAAGAATCTAGGGAACGCGGTCCATGCCGATCAAGACATACAGGCCAACGACGCCGACACGGCGCTTCCAAACCAGCACGACCCGCGAGGAACTCACTCGCGGGCGTCCGGAAAAGGCTCTCGTCCGGGGCAAGCACAACCACGGCGGGCGCAACAACAAGGGACACATCTGCATCCGCTTCCGCGGCGGCGGGGCGAAACGCAACTACCGCGAGATCGACTTCAAGCGGCAAAAGCACGGCATCCCGGCCAAGGTCGCCGCGGTCGAATACGATCCGAACCGGTCCGCCAACATCGCTCTGCTGCACTATGCGGACGGCGACAAGCGCTACATCTTGCAGCCGGTCGGCTTGGCGGTCGGCATGCAGGTCGTCTCGGGCGACACCGCGGACATCCTGGTTGGCAACGCCCTGCCGCTCAAGCGCATCCCGCCGGGCACCCTGGTCCATAATGTCGAGCTGCGCCCTGGTAAGGGCGGCCAGATGGCGCGCGCCGCGGGGGCGGAGATCCGACTGGTCTCACGGGAGGGCGGCTACGCTCTGTTGCGCTTGCCATCGGGCGAGGTGCGCCGCGTCCTGGAGGACTGCATAGCGACTGTCGGGCGGGTCGGCAATGTCGATCACGGCAACGTCGAGCTCGGCAAGGCGGGCCGCCGGCGCTGGTTCGGAAGGCGGCCGCACAACCGCGGCGTGACGATGAACCCGGTCGACCACCCGCACGGCGGCGGCGAGGGCCGCAGTTCCGGTGGGCGCCATCCGGTCACTCCCTGGGGCAAGCCCACGCGCGGCTACAAGACGCGCAGCAATCCGCGTACCGATCGCTACATCGTGGCGCGCCGCGGTGGCAAGAAGAAGGGTTAGAGGGCATTGAGATGGGTCGTTCGGTACGCAAGGGTCCGTTCTTCGACGAGCGCCTGAACCGCAAGCTCGAGGCGATGAACGCATCCGGCAAGAAACGTGTGATCAAGACCTGGTCGCGCCGATCGACGGTGCTGCCGGAGTGGGTCAGCCACACCATCGCCGTCCACAACGGCCGGAAGTTCATCCCCGTGTTCATCACAGAGAACATGGTGGGCCACAAGCTGGGCGAGTTCGCCATGACCCGCACGTTCCGGGGCCACGCGGGGAGTGCGAAATCAGGGCGGGGGGCGTAGCAGCATGCAGGCCGTCGCCAAGTGGAACTATGTGCGGGTGTCGCCCCAGAAGGCGCGCTTGGTCGCCGACCAGGTCCGCGGCCTGCCTGTGGACGATGCCCTGGCCGTGCTCGACCGCGCCAACAAACGCGCGGCGGGGCAGATCCGCAAAGTGCTGCAGTCGGCCGTCGCCAACGCCGACGACCTCGGAGGCGACGCCGATGAGCTGGTGGTTGCGTCCATCGTTGTGAACGACGGCCCGCGCATGAAGCGGATGCGGGCCGCCGCGCGGGGCCGGCCGGCGCCGTATGTCCACCGCCTCGCGCACATCGTCGTGACGCTATCGGACGGCAAGGACGAAGAGGACGGGCTCGAGGAGTCCGGCTGAGCCTAGGTTCTAGAGCAAGACCGCAGAGGAGACACCATGGGTCAGAAAGTACATCCGTATGGCTTCCGCCTGGGCTACACGAAGGTCTGGCGTTCGCGCTGGTACGCCCAGAAGGGCTACGCCAATCTGATAAACGAGGATATCGAGCTCAAGGAGGACTTGCGCAAGCGCCTGAAGGCGGCCGGCATCAGCTCCATTGAACTGGACCGCCCTGGCAACAAGCTGCGCATCGCGATCCGGACGGCGCGGCCGGGCATCATTATCGGAAAACGCGGGGCCGAGATCGAGAAGCTGAAGGTGGAGTTGCAGGAGAAGACCAAGCGCGAGATCTATATCGACATCCAGGAGGTTCACCGTCCGGAGCTCGACGCCCAACTCGTCTCCGAGTCGGTGGCGATCCAGATCGAGAAGAGGGTGAGCTTCCGGCGCGCCATGCGCAAGGCGGTCGATTTCGCCCAGCGCTTCGGCTGCAAGGGGATCAAGATTTGGGTGGCGGGCCGGCTCAACGGCAAGATGATTGCACGTAGCGAGTGGCACCTTCGTGGCCGCCTGCCCCTGCAGACGCTGCGGGCGGATATCGACTATGGTTTCAGCGAGGCCCACACGACCTACGGGGTGATCGGGGTCAAGTGCTGGATCTACAAGGGCGAGATCATCGATCCCCGCGGGGCTGCGATTCGCAAGACGGGACGCGAGGAGCCCGAGCCGGCGCGCCGCCGGGAGGCGCGTACGCAGGCCGAGCACGAGCGCGACCGCCTGCGCAAACCCTTCGAGTCGGCCGCGGAGCCGGGCGTAGAGGCCGCGCCGGCCGTCGAGCCGCCGAGACCTCCAGCCGCGGCTGCGGAGCCGCCCGCCGGCGCGGAGGCGCCGTTCCGGCCGCCCTTGGCGCCCGGGACCGCAGCGGACGGCGGTGGGGACGCCGACGTGAAGGTCGAGGAGGGATAGCGCATGTTGATGCCGAAGAAGACCAGATACCGCAAGATGCAGCGCGGCAACCGCCGCGGCAAGGCTTGGCGCGGTTCGGGCCTCGACTTCGGAGACTTCGGACTGAAGGCTCTGGAACCGGCTTGGATTACCGACCGCCAGATCGAGGCGGCGCGTGTTGCCATTAGCCGCCACGTGAAACGGGGCGGCAAGCTCTGGATCCGCATCTTCCCGGACAAGGCGATCAGCAAGAAGCCCGCCGAAACCCGCATGGGCAAGGGCAAGGGCGCGCCCGAGCAGTGGGTGGCCGTCGTCAAGCCCGGCCGCATGATGTTCGAGGTCGAGGGCGTCGACGAGACGACCGCCCGGCGCGCCATGGATCTCGCCGCGCAGAAGCTGCCGATCCCGGTGAAGTTCGTCAGCCGCTTCGGAGGAGGCCTGCTATGAAGGCCGCCGAGTACCGGGATCTGACGCTCGACGAACTCGAGCGCAAGGAAGCTGAGGCCCGCGAGCAGATGTTCAAACTGCGTTTTCAGATCTCGATGGGGCAGGCGGAAGGCATCCGCAAATTCCGCGCGACCCGCAAGGACCTCGCTCGGATCCTGACGGTCGTCACCGAGAAGCGGCGGCAGCAAGCTGGAGCCGTGTCGCTGGAGCAGGGAGGCGGGAATGGCTGAGCAGCAAGGCCACAAGAACCGCAAGATCGGCGTGGTGGTCTCGACGAAAACGGAAAAGACGATTGTCGTCGAGGTCAGCCGGCGCGTGCCGCACCGGTTGTACCGTCGCTACATCACGCGCAAGAAGAAGTTCATGGCGCACGACGAGCACGGCGCGGCCAAGAAGGGCGACCGCGTGCGCATCGTCGAATGCCGCCCGCTCTCGAAGCGCAAGCGCTGGCTACTCGAGGAAGTCGTCCTGAAATCGACCCAAGTCGAGATCAAGGTTCGCCGGAGACGCAAGGCGAAGAACGCCTAGCGCTGAGCGATGGGGAGGCTGACAGCATGATCGGCATGCAGACCAAGCTGGCGGTTGCCGACAACTCCGGCGCCCGGCGCCTGATGTGCATCCTGCCGCGTGGCGGCACGACGGGCAGCAAGGCGGGGCTAGGGGATGTCGTGATGGCGTCCGTCAAGGAGGCCGTGCCGGATTCGAACGTCAAGAAGGGCGCAGTCGTGCGGGCCGTGATCGTGCGCATGCGCAAGGAGACCCGCCGCAAGGACGGAACCTACATCCGATTCGACGAGAACGCGGCGGTGTTGGTCAACGAGAGCGGCGAGCCGGTCGGCACGCGCGTGTTCGGTCCCGTCGCCCGGGAACTGCGCGAAAAGCGCTATATGAAGATCGTCTCGCTCGCTCCGGAGGTGCTCTGATGCCCCAGATGCGCAGACAGAGAAAGCCGTTGGCGATGTCCAAGACGAAGATCCGCAAGGACGACACGGTGGAGGTGCTGGCCGGGCGCAGCAAGGGCCTGCGCGGGCGCGTGCTCGAAGTGGACCGCAAGCGCAGCCGGGTCTTGGTCGAAGGCGCGAACATGGTCAAGAAGCACGTGCGGCCGAATCCGCAGAAACAGATCAAGGGAGGCATCGCCGACCGCGAGGCGGCGCTGGATCTCTCGAACGTGAAACTGGTGGGTGCGTGATGGCGACATTGCGCTTGAAAGACAAGTATTTGGGCGATGTCGTGTCGGCCCTCAAGACTGAGTTCGGCTACGCCTCGACCATGGCTGTGCCCAGGATTGTGGCGATCAAGCTGAATATGGGCATCGGCAAGAAGATCCTGCAGAAGCAGGACGAGAGCAAGAAGAAGGGTGTCAGGAAGGCTGCCGACAAGGGGGCCGGCAAGCAGGGCGGCGGGAAACGGACGGCCGTCAACCAGCGCGTCGTGGACAACGCGGTGCAGGAGTTGGCGGCGATCGCCGGTCAGAAGCCGGTCGTCTCGCTGGCCAAGCGGCCGATCGCGGGCTTCAACCTGCGCGCCGGCATGCCGGTCGGCTGCACGGTCACCTTGCGCGGCGCGCGGATGTGGGAGTTCCTCGACCGCTTGATTGCGATTTCGCTGCCGCGCGTGCGAGATTTTCAGGGTGTCTCGCCCAAGCTCGACGGGCGGGGCAACTACACCCTGGGGATCCAGGAACACACCGTTTTCCCGGAGATCGACTACACGAAGGTCGAGGTCGTGAAGGGTCTCAACGTCACGGTCATGACGACGGCCCGCACGGACCGCGAGGGCTACGAGCTGCTCAGGCTGTTGGGCATGCCGTTCCGCGCGTAGGCGCGGGGAAGGATTGCGAAGAGAACCATGGCGACGAAAGCGAAGATCGCGCGAGAGCGCAAAAATCTGCAATTTCGCGTGCGCTACCGCAACCGCTGTCGCCGGTGCGGTCGGCCGCGCGGCTACATGCGCAAGTTCGAGTTGTGCCGCATCTGCTTCCGGAATCTGGCGCTAAGCGGGGAGCTGCCGGGCGTCGTGAAGAGCAGTTGGTAGGAGGCGAGATGCACAGCGATCCCATCGCCGACATGCTGACCCGCATCCGCAACGGGCTGGCGGCGCACCACAGCAAGGTCGATGTCCCCGGTTCGAAGGTCAAGATCGAAGTGGCGCGCATCCTCAAGGAGGAGGGCTACGTCGCCAACTACCGGGTGGCGCAGGACGAGAACAAGCAGGTCTTGAAGGTGTACTTGAAGTACCGCCCAGACCGCAAGCCCGTGATCACGCGACTGACGCGCGTGTCCAAGCCGAGCCGCAGGGTCTACGTGGACTCGCAGAACATCCCGCGGGTGATCGGCGGCATGGGGGTCTGCGTCGTGACCACGTCGAAGGGGGTCATGACCGGCAAACAGGCGCGCGAACGGGGCGTCGGCGGCGAGGTGCTATGCACGGTGTACTGAGCCGGACGCTGCGGCCGGGGGGGAGACGATGTCGAGGATAGGAGACTTGCCGATCCGGTTGCCCGAGGGGGCCACCGTGGGGATCGAGCCGGGGCTGCTGAACGTGCGCGGACCGAAGGGCGAGTTGAACGTCCCTGTCCCCGAGGGCGTGGCCGCGCAACTCGAGGACGGAGTCCTGCGCATCACCTGCGCCGACGGAGCGCGGAGAGCGCTGCAGGGCCTCACGCGGGCGCTGGCCAACAACTGTGTTACCGGCGTGACGGACGGCTTCACGAAGCGCCTGCAGATCGTCGGGGTCGGCTACCGCGCGCAGAAGGTCGGACGGGTCTTGGTGCTGCAGCTGGGCTACTCGCATCCGATTGAAGTTCTGCTGCCCGAGGGTATCGAGGCCAGCGTGGATGGCAATACGCGCATCGTGGTTTCGGGGATCGACAAACAACTCGTAGGGCAGACGGCCGCCAACATCCGCGGTTTGCGCAAGCCGGATCCTTACAAGCAGAAGGGAGTCCGCTACGAAGGCGAGCGGCTCCGCAGCAAGGAAGGCAAGAGCGGCGCGAGCTAGTCGCCTGGGAAGACGATACGAGGCAACCATGGTTTCACGGCCCAATCGCAACGAACGCCGCCGGCATGTGCATGTGCGCATCCGCAAGAGGATGCACGGCACGGCCGCGCTCCCGCGGCTCGCGGTTTTCCGCTCGTTGAAGCACATCTACGCGCAAGTGATCGACGACGACGCGCAGCGGACGCTGGTGGCTGCCTCGACGGCTGGGAACGGTTTTCCGGAGTCCGGGGGCAATGTAGCCGCGGCTAGGCGGGTCGGCGCAGTGATCGCGGACCGCGTCCGCACAGCCGGGATTGAGCGCGTCGTCTTCGACCGCGGCGGACACAACTACCACGGCCGGGTGAAAGCCTTGGCGGAGGAGGTGCAGCGGGCCGGACTCCTCCCTCCGACGCGCGCGCGCACCGGCCGCGGGCAGGAGAAGTAGGGACGTATGGAGTCAAGCCAGAGCATCGAGCAAGCGGAACTGCAACTGACGGACCAAGTCGTTGCGATCAACCGCGTGACGAAGGTCGTCAAGGGCGGCAAGAACCTGAGTTTTTCGGCGCTTGTCGTGGTCGGCGATGCCGAGCGGCATGTCGTCGGCTATGCCAAGGGCAAGGCCAAGGAAGTGCCATCGGCGATTCGCAAGGCCGTTGAGAAGGCCAAGAAGAATCTGATCCAGGTGCACGTGCTGGGCCCCACGATTCCCCACGAGGTGCTGGGGGTGTACGGAGCCGGGCGAGTCCTGTTGAAGCCTGCCCGGGAAGGCAAAGGCACGATCGCTGGTGGCGCGGTCCGCGCCATCGTCGAAGCGGCGGGGATCCAGAACGTGCTGACCAAGTCGATCGGCTCGAAGAATCCCCACAATGTCATCAAGGCGACGTTCGATGCTCTGGGGCAGCTGCGTCATCATGAAGAGGTTGCGCGGCTGCGGGGCAAGGATGTCCAAGCGATCCGAGGCGGTGGTTGATGGACGCGAGAATCAGGATCCGGCTGAAGCGCAGCACGATCAGCGCGCCGTCCAAGCTCAAGAAGGTGGTGCGCGGCTTAGGTTTGCGCCGCATCGGTCAAGTGGTCGAGCGTCCCGACGACCCGGCCACGCGCGGCATGGTGGCCAAGGTGCCCCATCTCGTGGAAGTCGTGGAGTAGGCGGGTGGAACGATGAACCTCAGCGAACTGCATCCGCCCGCCGGCTCGCGCCGACCGCGCAAGCGCCCAGGGCGGGGCCCGGGCTCGGGCTTGGGCGTGACTGCCGGGCGTGGTGAAAAAGGCCAGAAGTCCCGTTCGGGTCATCGCACGCGGCGCGGCTTCGAAGGCGGCCAGATGCCTCTGATCCGGCGGGTGCCGAAGCGCGGCTTCCACAATCCGGGCCGCACCGAATACGCCGTGCTGAATGTCGGGCGCTTCGAGGAGTTGGAAGGCGCCGAGTTCACGCCGCAGACGCTGCTCGCCAGGGGCGCACTGAGTAGCCTGCGGGACGGCTTGAAGATCCTGGGCAACGGCGAGATCAGCCGGCCGATCCGCGTCGTGGCGCACAAGTTCTCGGTGGGGGCGCGCGAGAAGATCGAGCGGGCGGGCGGCACGGCGCTGCTGGTGGGAGCCGAGGAGACGGCCAAGCAATCATGAAGTGGCTGGAAGCCTGCGTCAACGTCTTCCGGGTCCCGGATCTGCGCAAGCGGCTCTTGTTCATGCTCGGGTTGCTGGCGGTCTACCGCATCGGCGGCCACATCCCGACACCGGGTGTGAATACGGAGGAACTGCAGCGCATTTTCGAGGCGACGCGCGGCACGGCGTTGGGCATCCTGGACCTGTTTTCCGGGGGCCAGTTCAGC
This sequence comes from Bryobacterales bacterium, assembly GCA_965218615.1. GTDB lineage: Bacteria > Acidobacteriota > Terriglobia > Bryobacterales > UBA6623 > VXMF01. Next base: position 545,029 of record CBDCLH010000008.1, on the reverse strand, counting down.
CAGTTGACGATCTTCGCGCTGGGCATCATGCCCTACATCACGGCCTCGATCATTCTGCAGTTGCTGACTGTGGCGGTGCCCACGCTGGAACGGTTGCAGAAGGAGGGCGAACTCGGGCGGCGCAAGATCACACAGTGGACGCGCTACCTGACGATCGGCATCAGCATCGTGCAGTCCTTCGCCTTCGCCCAAGTAGTCGTGCAGCAGGGCTTGGCCTACAACCCTGGCTGGGGCTTCCGGCTGATGATGATCCTCACGCTGACGACCGGCACGGCCTTTGTCATGTGGCTGGGTGAGCAGATCACCGAGCGCGGGATCGGCAATGGGATGTCGCTGATCATCTTCGCCGGCATCGTCGTTGGGCTTCCCGGCGCGATCCAGAACATCTATGAGAACGTGTTTGTGACGGGCCAATGGAGTGCGCTGGCCGCGCTCGTGATCCTGGTGGCGATGGTGGGCATCGTGGGCTTCATCGTCTTCGTCGAACGCGGGGAACGCAGGATCCCGGTGCAGTATGCGCGGCGCGTCGTGGGGCGCCGCATGATGGGCGGCCAGTCGACGCATCTGCCCCTGAAGGTCAACGCGGGCGGCGTGATCCCGGTGATCTTCGCGTCGTCCATCCTGTCCCTGCCGCAGACACTGACGCTGATGTTCTCGGACAGCCCGTTCCTGTCCCGGGTCCTGGATACGGTGCGCATTGGCGAGCCGCTCTACGAGTTGATCTACGTGCTCGGCATTGTGTTTTTCTGTTTCTTCTACGTCTCGATCATCTTCAATCCCAAGGAAGTAGCCGACAACATGCGCAAGTACGGCGGCTTCATCCCGGGGATCCGCTCGGGCAAGCCGACCGCGGAGTACATCAACGACATCCTGACGAAGTTGACGCTGGTCGGCGGCCTGTATCTGGCGACGATCTCGCTGATCCCCGACCTGATGCTGTTCGGTGCGAAGATCCATCACCTGCCGCTGATCGGGAACTGGGCTGACGCGAACCTGCCGCGCTGGCTGCTGGACGGCCTAGGCGTCAACTTCTACTTCGGTGGGACGTCGCTGCTGATTGTGGTGGGCGTGGCGATGGACACTGTCAATCAGATCGAGTCGCAGTTGCTGATGCGCCACTACGAAGGGTTTACTCCGCGGGCGGGCCGGATACGGGGGCGCCGCTCCTTCGGCTAGGGAGGCGGACCCGGTCGGATGGTGGCTAGGTGGAATTCGGTATGATCGTGCGCAAGAGTCCCCTGGAGATCGAGAAGATGCACGCCAGCGGGCAGCTGGTGGCGCGCATCCTGGCGCAGTTGCGCGCGGCTGTCGCACCGGACGTCACAACCATGGATCTTGAAGAGAAGGCAGTGTGGATGATCCATGAGGCCGGCGCGCAGGCGGCCTTCAAAGGCTACTACGTGCCTGCCGTGCGACGACGATTTCCCTCGGCGCTGTGCACCTCGGTGAACGACGAAGTGGTGCACGGCATCCCATCTCGCCGGCGGGTGCTGCGCGAGGGCGATATCGTGAAGGTCGACTGCGGCGTCCTGCTCGACGGCTATTACGGCGACTCGGCGACGACGATCCCCGTGGGACGGATTTCCGAGGAGACCGAGCGGCTGCTCCGGGTGACGCGGGAATCGCTGGACCTTGCAGTGGCGCAGATGGTCGAGGGCCACCGGCTGTTCGATGTCAGCGGGGCGGTGCAGCGCCATGTCGAGGGCAACGGCTTCTCGATCGTGAAGGAGTTCGTCGGCCACGGCATTGGGAGGCAGCTGCACGAGGAGCCGCAGGTGCCGAACCATGTCGATCCGAAGATGCGCAACGTGCGTTTACGGGTCGGGATGGTCCTCGCGATCGAGCCGATGGTTGCGGCTGGCGACCCCCGCACGCGTATCTTGCGGGACCACTTCACGGCGGTCACGCACGACGGTTCGAACGCTGCGCACTATGAACACTGCGTTGCGGTGACGCACGACGGGCCGCGCCTGTTGACGGCGATTTAACGGGTGGATGGCGGATGAGCATGGTGAGCGAGCAGGGAGCGGATGGACGCGGCGGCGTGTCGGTGCAGGAAGCCACCGGGACGGTCCTGGAGGAGTTGCCGAACCTGCTGTTCCGAGTCCGGCTCGAGAGCGGACATGTCGTGGGAGCGGCGGCGACGGGTCGGCATGCGCTGGACTTTTTGCGACTGCTCCCGGGCGACCGGGTGCGGCTGCGCCTCTCGCCGCGGGATGCGACGCGCGCTAGGATCTTAGGACGGGCCAAGGGATGAAAGTACGGGCATCAGTGAAGAAGCTTTGCGCCCACTGCAAGATCGTCCGACGCCGCGGCGTCGTGCGCGTGATTTGCAGCAACCCCAAGCACAAGCAGCGCCAGGGTTAGGCGCGAGGAGACGAAATGGCGAGATTCGAAGGCGTGGACATCCCGGACACCAAACGGGCGGAAGTCTCACTGACGTACCTGTATGGCATTGGCGTCGCCCGGGCGCGCTCGCTGCTATACCGCGCTGGCATCGACTTCGGCAAGCGCATGGGCGACCTGGGCGACCAGGAGATCACAGCCCTGCGCAACCTGCTCGAGGAGGAGCGCGCGGTGGAGGGCGACCTGCGCAAGGAGGTCGCCATGAATGTCCGCCGCTTGATGGAGATCGGCTGCTACCGCGGCCTGCGGCATCGGCGCGGCCTGCCGGTGCGGGGCCAGAGAACACACACGAATGCTCGCAGCCGCAAGGGCGCGCGGCGCGGCCAGATCGCGAACAAGAAGAAGGCGACCAAGTAATTCCTGGAGAGTGGGACGATGGCGAAACCCAAAGGTAAGGACAAGAAGCGGTTTAAGAGCCGGCAGAAGAAGAATATACCGGTCGGAGTTGTCCATGTGAAGGCGACCTTCAACAACACGATCGTCACGATCACCGACCTGGAAGGCGGGACGATCTCCTGGTCCAGCGCCGGCTCGCTCGGTTTCCGTGGGTCGCAAAAAGGCACTCCCTTCGCGGCGCAACAGGCGAGCTTGACGGCCGCGAATGGGGCCAAGGAGCATGGAGTCCAGAGGGTCACCGTCCGCGTGAAAGGCCCCGGCGGGGGGCGCGAGTCGGCCATCCGGGCGCTCGCCACGGCCGGAATCCAAGTGACGCACATCAGGGACGTGACGCCAATGCCGCACAACGGCTGCCGTCCGCCGAAGAAGCGTCGCGTCTGAGAAGCGGAGAGAACGATGGCACGAAACCGGGGACCGATGCTGCGCCGCTCGCGGCGCTTGGGTATGGCGCTCGACCCGAAGTCGGAGCGGCTGCTGGACAGGCGTCCGTATGCGCCGGGCCAGCACGGCAAGACGCAGAGGCCGAGGAAGATGATCGGCTACGCCCTGCAGGTGCAGGAAAAGCAGCGCGCTCGCTTCATGTATGATGTATTAGAGCGTCAGTTCCGCAACTACTACAAGCGGGCGACCCGGATGCAGGGCGTGGTGGGCGACAACCTGCTCAGCCTGTTGGAGCGTCGTCTCGACAATGTCGTGTTCCGGCTGAGCTTTGCCGTCTCGCGGCGGCAGGCGCGCCAGATCGTCAACCACGGTCACGTGCAGGTGAACGGCGGGAAGGTCGATATCCCCTCCTACTTGGTGCAAACGGGGGACGTTGTTGAGATTCGGGAGAAGAGCCGGGAACACGGAGGGATCCAGTTGGCCCTCGAAGTGCCCGTGCTGCCGGCGGCGCCGGGTTGGCTGGAGCAGGCGCCCGTGCAGTTCCGCGGCCGCGTGCTGAGCATGCCGACCAAGGAGGACCTGCAGACCACGCAGATCAACGCGCAGTTGATCGTGGAGTTGTATTCGCGGTAGTTCCCGCTGGACCGCCAACGATCCGCGGCCCTGGAGAGCAGAGAGAAGGCAGACATCGCATGTGGACAGGATTCCAGAAGCCCAAGCGGCTGGCCGTCGACTCGGAGTCCCTGCAGGACACTTACGGGCGCTTCAGCGCCCAGCCCTTCGAGCGCGGATTCGGCACGACAATCGGCAACTCGCTGCGCCGCGCGCTGCTGAGTTCGATTGAGGGAGCGGCCATCAGCGCTGTGCGGATCGAGGCCATCTCGCACGAGTTCAGCCCCATCCCGGGCGTAGTCGAGGATGCTACGGACATCATTCTGAACCTGAAGCAGATCCCGCTGCAGTTGCACGGCGAGGGCACTCGGACGATACGCCTGCGGGCGACCGAGCCCGGCGAGGTCTACAGCTCGGCGATCGAGGCCGACTCGGACGTGACCATCCTGAACCCGGATGTCTACATCGCAACGGTCAGTGACGACGGCATTCTGGACGTCGAGATGCGGGTGAAGCTCGGCCGGGGCTACGTCTCGGCGGAGAAGAACTTCGACGAGGGCTTGGCGTTGGGCTACATCCCGATCGACTCGGTCCACTCGCCGGTGCACCGGGTTCAATACGGCGTCGAATCGGCACGTCTCGGGCAGATGACGGACTATGAGAAGCTGACGCTGGAGTTGTGGACGAACGGTGCGGTGACGCCGCAGGATGCGATTGGACTGGCCGCGAAGCTGATGAAGGACCACATGCAGATCTTCATCAACTTCGAGGAGGAAGCGGTCGTCGAGGAAGTGCACGCGGAGTTGCAGGGAGACCGCTACACCGAACACCTCAACAAGTCGGTGGAGGATCTCGAACTGTCGGTTCGCTCATACAACTGCCTGAAGAATGCCAACATCCAGACGATCGGCGATCTGGTCGTGCGGACGGAGTCCGACATGCTGAAGACGAAGAACTTCGGACGCAAGTCGCTGATTGAGATCAAGGACATCCTGGAGACGATGGGCCTGCAGTTCGGCATGCGCCAGGACGAGCATGGCCGCCTGATTGCAAGGCAATCCGGCGGCGAGCAGGTCTAGGGGGCGCGAGGGCGATGAGGCATCGAAAGGGCGGCTACAAGCTGCAGCGAGACCCCTCTGCGCGGCGCGCCCTGCTGCGGGGTCTGACGACGAGCGTGATCCTGCACGAGCGAATCCAGACCACGGTCACGAAGGCCAAGGCGGTTCGCCCGCAGGTCGAGCGCGTGATCACCCTGGCGAAGCGTGACACGCTGCATGCCAGGCGTCAGGCGGCCGCCTACCTGTTCGAGCCCGCGGCGGTCAAGAAGCTCTTCGACAGCATCGGACCCCGGTTCGCGGAGCGCGCCGGGGGGTACACGCGTATCGTCCGCGTGGGTCCACGGCAGGGCGACGGCGCCGAGACGGCGATCCTGGAACTGCTGGGAACGCGGCTCGCCAAGAAGGCCGAAGACAAAAGGAAGCGCCGGGAAGGGCGCATGCAGCGGGAACAGGCCGAGGAACAGCGCCAAGCGGCCGCGACGGAATCCGGCTCCGACGAAACAGCCGAACTGGACGAGAAGTAGCCGGGTTGCCGACCTTGGGATGCCAGGTCTTGCCGCGCGAGCGCCGCTCGGCGCGGGCATGGCGGGCGGTAGCCTTGAGTGCTCTGCTCGCGGGCGCTGCCTGCGCCGAGCGGGACGGTGCGCAACTGGCGGCCTCGGTCAACGGCGAACGGATCACGAATGCGGATCTGGAACGCTATGCGGCCTCGCGGCTGCAAGATGCGCCAGACAATGCGCGCGCTCTGGACCCCCAGCTGGAGCAGCTGCAGCGCCTGAACCTGCTGCGCGAACTCATCGACCAGCGCTTGTTGCTGCAGAGGGCGGACGCGTTGGGCTTGGCGGTTGCGGACCGCGAGGTCGACGCGATCCTGGAGCGCTTGCGTCACCCGTACGAGACGGCTGAGGCGTTTGAGGACTCGCTCCACAGCTCCGGCATCTCGTTGCGGGAGTTGCGCACCGAGCTGCGGCGGCAGTTGACTGTCGAGAAGCTGCTGAACCGGGAGATCTCATCCCGCGTCGTGGTCGGGGAAGGCGAGCTGCGGGAGTACTACGACAAGAACCTGGCCGCCTTCACTCTGCCCGAACAGCAGGTGCACTTGGCGCAAATCCTGGTCACCGAAGCGGAAGTGTCGCCGATCCCGAACCTTGGCAACGACGACGCGACGGATCCGGACTCGGCTCGGCGGAAGATCCTGCGGATTCACGAGAAACTCGAGGACGGCGCGGACTTCGGGCAGTTGGCGCTGCACTACTCGGAGGATCCCGTCCACGCTGCGAACGGCGGCGACATGGGCTTCATCCCGCAGTCGGCTCTGGAGAAGGCGGATGTCCGCTTGCGGCGCGCGTTGGTTTCCTTGCAGCCAGGCCAGTTTTCGCCGGTTGTGGAGACGGATGGCGAATTCCGCATCCTGCGCCTGATCGCGATTGAATCCGCAGGGCAGAGGAAGTTTGACGACCCGGGCGTCCGGAAGTCCATCCGGGACGTGCTGGCCAACCGCAAGGAACAGCTGCTGCGTTCGGCGTACTACGAGATCGAGCGCAACCGGGCCCGGATCCGAAACCACCTAGCGGAAGGGATCGCCGCCGAGCACGGGCTCGGCAACTAGACCGCAGACGGCGGGGCGCCGACAGAAAGGCCCTCTCTTTCCGCCGCACTGTTCGCACTCCTGCTCGTAGTTGGGTCCGCCGCCGTTGACCCGTCAGCGAACGATTACACGGGCCGAAACACGGCGCGCATCAGAGCCAGTCCAGGGGAATCCCAGGTCGGCCTCTCTGCACCGGCCGAATGCGACCTCCAGGTCGTGTAGCCCGCCGCAGTTGGCCAGCCGGGACCTTAATCGATCCGCTGGTTTCCCTTGCACACTTGGTGAGTCCCTCCGGCCGCCGCGGCGCTGGGCGCGGCCTGATTCGCCGCGTACAGGGGGCCTGAGAGATCCGTGCGGCGGTTTGGTCGGCGGCCAGTCATCAATCACAGAGCAGGTCCCGACTGGCGCTTTCCACGACGAAGCCGTCTGCTCGACGAAGTGGCCAGGCTATCCTTGGCCGTTTCGAGACGCCCGATTCCAACCACCCTGTTCGCGTGGTCTCCGGCGGCGCCTGGTCGGTCCGTTTCTCCTCTTTGCCGTGACAGCCCCGTGATATACTCCCATCTCCCGTGCATATCGCGGACGGCATCTTCCCTGTCAGCGGCTGTATCGCGGCGCATCTGGTGACCGGCGCGTGCCTTTTTGGCACGTGCCGCAAGGTGCAGGTGGCGGAGGCTTCCAAAATGGGCCTCGCGTCGGCTGCCGCCTTTGTGGTGTCGACCATCCAGTTCCCGATCGCAGGCTTGCCGGCGCACCTCGGGCTGTACGGCTTGCTGGGGATCTTGCTGGGCAAGAGAGCATTCCCGGTCCTCTACGTCTGCCTGCTGTTCCAATCCCTTCTGCTGCAGCATGGTGGGCTCCTCTCATTGGGCGTGAATACGCTCAACATGGGGCTGGGGGCTTATGCGGGCTGGTGGATCTGGAGGCTGCTGCCTCTGGGCGACACGCACCGCGCTCTGGTGGCGGGCCTGTTGGGCGCATTGCTGCCGGCGCTGCTACTGGCCTGGGAGTTTGAGCTGGCGGATTACGGCCGCGGCTTCTATGTGGTGGCTACGCTGTACGCGTTGGTTGCGGCCCTGGAGGCTGCCGTCACAGCGGCGGCCGTTGGGTTCCTGCGACGCGCCAAGCCTGAGATCCTGGCGCCTTCCGTCGTCTGATGCGGAGCTGGGCCCATGTCGCCGCGCTCTGGTTGGGCGTGCCTCTGCTAGCGCAGGCGCACGGACTGCAGGCGCAGTTGGAATTGCAAGCGCCCGTAGTGGCGCTGCGCTGCGTCTATACGGACGGTGAGCCGGCCGACGCGGAGGTGCTGGTCTACTCGCCGGCCGAGCCCAACCGGAGCTACCAGCGGCAACGCACCGACGTGCACGGTCGGGCGACTTTCGTCCCGGATGCCTCGGGCGAGTGGCGCGTCGTCGTGGACGATGGGATGGGCCACCGGACCCAACTGACAGTGGCTGTCGACGACAACGGCATCGCGCGAGTTCCGGAGAGGGATCCTTGGAGCGGGATCTCCGGATCGCTGGGCTTGGCGGCGCTGGTCCTCGCGCTGCTGATCCTCGCGCTGCACGCGCTGCGACGGCGCCGGACAGCCGCATGAGAGACTTCGACGGCCCGGTCGCGGCGCCACACTCGCCCCTCGCCCGGATGGATTCGTCGGCCAAACTGTGCGGGGCGCTCGGCGCCGTGCTGGCGATCTCGACGTTTCCGGCTGCGGCCGGGTGGAGATTCCCGGCTGCGCTGGCCATGCTGGCCGGGTTGTGGGTCTTGTCCCGCGTTCCGCTCCGCTACCTGTCGCGGCGATTGTTGGCGGCCACGCCATTCATCGGGATGGCGGCGCTGCTTCCGTTGGCGTCCGCCGCGCCGGACGCGTATCGTCTCGCATTGACCGTCGTCCTCAAGGCTTACTCGGCGATCTTGCTGCTGTCGCTGCTCGCCGCGACGACGCCGATCGAGGACATCGTCGAGTCCCTGCGACGCCTCGGGGCGCCGCGGGGACTGGCGCTGACGGCGATCCTGATGCACCGCTATCTCTTTGTGCTGCTTGAAGAGTGGCGCCGCATCGCGCGGGCGCGCGAGTGCCGCACCGGCGGCCGCATCAGGAGTGGCCGGATCCGCGTGTGGGCGAATCAGGTCGCAATGGTGTTCGTGCGCGGTTGGGAGCGCGCCGAGCGCGTGGCGCAAGCGATGCTGGTGCGCGGTTTTCGGGGCGAATTCCCACGGCTGAGGGCGAGACAGTCCAGCGCCTGGGATCTCGTCCTCGGATTGGCGCTGCCGCTGGCGGTGCTTGCGCTACGGGTCGCGTAGTGTCAGGCGCCGCGCCCAGATGTTGCGATACCGCACCGGATTGTCGTGGGCTTGCAGCAGCAACGGCAGTTCCGCGGCGTGGGAGGAGTACTCGCTCGGAACTTTGTGGCGCATCGGCCCCATCATCTCCTGGCGGTGGTGGAGCAGAACGCCATTGTGGAAGACAGTGATATAGGCGGGCTTTTGGAGCTTGTCTCCGTCGAAGCGCGGCGCTTCGAAGACGATGTCGTAGGTCTGCCACTCGCCTGGCTTGCGGGAGGCGTTCACGAGAGGTGGATACTGCCCGTAGATCGCGCCGGCCTGGCCATCGGCGTAGCTGATGTTGTCGTCGGAGTCCAGAACCTGAATCTCATAGAGTTCCATGAACATCACGCCACTGTTACCACGGGCTTGACTGGCGCCATGCAGTTGGCTCGGCGTCGCCCACTCGATGTGGAGCTGCACGTCCCCGAAGGCCTCCTTGGTCCTGTGGCTGCCCGTGCCGGGCACGATTTCCATGTAGCCGTTCTCGACCTTCCAGGCGGGCTCCAGGATTTTGCCGCCCTGGCCGCGCCGCACCCACTGGCGGAGATCGATGCCGTCGAAAAGCACGACCGCATCCGCGGGCGGCGTGTCGGGCTGGCTGGGCGTGCTGGCCGCCCCGGGTTCGACGATCCGAGGGCGAGGGCGGGCGTCGTCGTGGACCCGCCAGCGGCCGCCGGGTAGGAAGGGCGTATCGGTATAGCCGGTCGGGTACTGCTGGTGGCTGTCCGCCGCGCACGGGATCGCGGCCGCAAGAACCAGAAGCGAAAGCAATACAACGAAACGGACCATGAGAGGTTTCCCCGCGAGTCCCAGTATTCCACAGCCGCCGGTTTCGGGGAGGGGCCCAGAGTTCACATCCCAGTCTGGTAGACTTCCGAAGAAGCCGATGCAGAGCTATCACAACGACGAGGAGCTCGTCACGGTCTTCTCGTCCCGCAGCCATTTGGCCAACGTCGAGGCGGAAGTGATCCACTCTCTGCTGGCATCCGCGGGTATCGATTGCTGGCTGGCGCGGGAAAACGTCATCCAGCAGCCGGTCGGCAACGTGCTGATCAAGGTCTTGGAGTCCCAGGCGGATGAGGTGCGGGCCCTGCTCCAGGACGCCGTGCAGGAGGCCGACTGGGAGGACGAGTGACGCCGCGGCTGCAACGGCTGGCTTGGCTGGCTCTGCTGGCGACGGTGTTCCTGCCTGCCGGTCGGCCGCAGCCGCCCAGACTGGTCGCTCTGCTGGCGGTCGATCAGTTGCGCACGGACTACCTCGCGCGCTTCCGGACGCAGTACGAGGGCGGCTTGCGCTGGCTGCTCGAGAACGGCGCGTGCTTTGCGAACGCCGCCTACCGCCATGCGGCCACGGTGACCGGCGCGGGCCATGCGACCCTGGCGACGGGCCTGCATCCGGCGACCCATGGCGTGGTGGGCAATTTCTGGCGAGAGAGCGCAAGGGGCCGAGTCTACTGTGTGGAGGACGAGCGGCACGCCGCCGTCGGCGGGCCCGGGAAGGGCGCGTCTCCGCGCGCTCTGCTGGCCGGCACTCTGGGCGCCGCGCTGAAGAGCAAGCACAGCGGCTCGAAGGTGTATGCCTTTTTGGCCAAGGACCGCGCTGCGATCCTTCTCGCGGGACACAAGGCCGACGGCGCATTGTGGTACGAGCCCGGATGCGGATGCCTGCTCGGCTCGGACTATTACGGCGAGGCGCTTCCGGAGTGGTTGGCCCAGTTCAATGCCGGACAGTCGGCGGCAGAGTACGCCGGACGTGAGTGGACCCCACTCCTCGAGGACGAGGAACTCTACGAGAAGCTGGCCAGGAAGGATGATTTTCCGACCGAGTGGAACGGGGTGGATACGGTCTTTCCGCACTGCCTGCCGCGGGAGGGCTTCGAGTCGGAGCTTGCCTCGACCCCCTATTCGGATGAGATCACCTTGGAAGCGGCGCTGGCGGCGCTGCGTTCCGGCGAGATCGGCGCAGATAGCGAGCCCGACCTGCTGGCTCTCGGCCTTTCCGCAACGGACTCGATCGGCCACCGTTCCGGTCCTTTCAGCCAGGAGGCGATGGATCATCACTTGCGTTTCGACCGGATGCTCGGCGCGTTCTTCGACGCGATTGACGAGCTGGTCGGTTTGGACTTCGTGGTGGTTGCCCTGTCCGCGGACCATGGCGCCATCCCCCTCGTGGAAGAGTTGCGAGCACGCGGCATCCAGGCCGAGCGTTTCGACAGCAGGGCGCTCTGGGAGCGCGCCCGGAAGGCGATCGAGGCGTGCGGGTCTGGTTCCGCAAGTGGCCTTGTCGCGCAAGCGAGCGGCACGCAGTTGTATTGGAGCGAGGAGGCGCTACGCGAACGAAGGATGAGCCGCGGCGCGATCAGCGACTGCCTTGCGCGCTGGCTGCGGCAACAGCCTGGGTTGAAGGGCGTCTTCACCTCGGAGCAGCTGGCCGCCAGAGGCGGCGATGGGGTCGCGGTGCTCTTCGAGAATGCCTTCTTCGAGCGACGCTCGGCGCACGTGCAAGTCCACTTGCGCGAGTTTCTGTATTCAGGGGAACCACGTGGCGCGGGTCATGGCGGCGCCCATGCCTACGAACGCAGGGTCCCGGTTCTGCTCAGCGGATCGGGGATCGCGTCGGGTCGCTACGATGGGCCGGCAGGTCCCGAAGACGGGGCGCCCTCGCTGGGCGCGATCCTCGGCTTGGAGATGCCGCTGGAGCACGACACTCGAGTGCTCTCCGAGGCCCTGTGGTAGGTGGGTAGCGGGGCATTTCGATGCGGTGGTCGAAAGGAGCGCGGGGCGCCTCCGAACATGCCGGCTGGATCGAACCGGAAACCGGCGCCGTCATGCACCGGTTGACCAACCATCCCTCGATCAGCCATCCGACCTACTTCCTGCAGTGCTCTTTCACGGTCGACCAGGAACACGTCGTGTTCACCGGTTACCGCAGCGGTTCGGCTCAACTCTACGAGGCCGGTTTTCCGGACGGCGGCATCCGTCAATTGACGGGCGGCGATCCGATTCATCCTTTTTCCGCGCTTCTGGCGCCGGACGGGGCAGTGTTGTTCGTGCGAGGGGGCAGTATCTGGCGCATTGAGCGCGACACGCTGGAAGAGAGCGAGATCGTGGCCAGCGGCGGGCAGCTCGGCGAGTGCTCGCTGACGCCCGCCGGAGACTGGTACGTCGCGGCCTGCAAGCGGGAGAACGGCTGGGGGTTGCTCGTAGGCAGGGTCGACCGCAGCGAGACGGGCTTTATTGAATTCCCTCGCACGATCATTCACCCGCAGTTCAACCCGGTCGATCCGGAGTGGATTGAGTTCGCAGGTGACCCGGCTCCCCGCATGCATCGCGTACGACGGGACGGCAGCGGCCTCGAGTGCCTGTACGAGCATGGGAACGACGAGTTCATCGTGCACGAGACGTTCCTGGGAGCGAGCGAGCACTTGGTGTTCTCCGTGTGGCCCTTCGCCGTGCGGCGGTTGGATTGGGGGACGCGGGAGATTCGCACGATCAGCGCGTTCAACGCATAGCACATCACGCCGAATCGAGCGGGGACGCGAATTGTGTGCGATACCGCGCATCCGGACATCGGACTGCAGTTGGTCGATGTCGCGACGGGTGAGCGAACCATGGTCTGCCGTTCCGGCGCCAGTTCGCAGGGAAGCCAGTGGCGTCTGTCGCGCTATGCGGTTGCCGAGGATTGGGAGCGGGCCCGCAGCGCCGCCGAGAAGAAGCGCTCGCTGAGTTGGATGGAGATGGCTGCGGATCGCGTCTACGGTCCGCAGTGGACGCACCCGCACCCGTCGTTCTCCCGGGACGAGACGATGGTGGTGTTCGCGAGCGACATGTCGGGCTGTACGCAGGTCTACGTCGCGGAGATCCCCTGACCGGATTCGGCCTGGGTAGCCGGCGGTTCGAGCCCGAAGAGTTGGCGGAAATTGGCGCTTGTGCGCCCCGCCAGTTCCTCGAATTCGAGGCCCTTGACTGCGGCGAGCGCGCGCGCGGTCTCAACTACGAAGCGCGGCTCGTTGCGCCGGATCTTGCGGTGCGGCGCCGGGGTCAGGTACGGCGCGTCGGTTTCGACAAGCACACGGTCGAGCGGTGTCCAGCGCGCGGTCGCGCGCAGCTCCGAGGAGCGCGGGAAGGTCAGCACGCCGGCGAACGACAGCAGGAAGCCCATCTCCAGGCACTGCAGCGCCTGCTCGGAGCTCCCGCTGAAGCAGTGCATGATGCCGCCCAATCCGTAGCCGGACCAGTGCAGCCGGAGCAAGTCCAAGGTGTCGTCCCAGGCGTCGCGCGTATGAATGGCGATCGGCTTGCGGGTTCCGGCAGCGATCTCCATCTGCTGGAGAAAGACCCGCCTCTGCGTCTCACGGGGCGAGTTGTCGTAGTGGTAGTCGAGCCCGATCTCCCCGACGGCGAGCACGGTGGGGTGCGCGCAGAGAGCCTCCAGCCTGTCGGCCGTCCCTGGATCGAACCTATGGGCGTCGTGGGGATGGACGCCGACGGTCGCCCCGATGTCCGCGTGGGTCTCCGCGATCCGAATGGCCGCCTCGAGGTCGGGAGGCCCGTCGCCCGTTCCGATGGCCAGCATGAACGAGACCCCGGCCGCGCGCGCACGCGCGATCACCTGCTCGCGATCGTCGTCAAAGACGGCGCCGTCCAGGTGGCAATGGGAATCGACGAGCATGCGCTGGCCCTTCGCGGACGGCTACGCGCCCCCGCCCTCTTCACCCCAGGCGGGAGCCGACCGGCGTGCCATCCGGGAAGCCGGCCAGGTACGGCTGGCCGCGTCCCAGCGACGCGGCCACGATCATCCCCTGCGAGATCCTGCCCATCATCTTGCGCGGCTGGAGGTTGGCGACCACAGCGATCCTCTGCCCGACGAGTTCCTCGGGCCCATAGGCTTCAGCGATGCCGGCTAGGATCGTGCGCGGTTGCCCTTCGCCGATGTCGACTTGTAGCTGCAGCAGCTTGTCCGACTTGTCGACTTTCTCGGCTGCCTGAATCAGTCCTACACGCATGTCGACCCGGGCGAAATCTCCGATTTCGATGGTGGGCGTGTCGATGGTGAGGCCTTCCGCACCCGCTTGCTGGCCCATCAGCTGAGCCTGCTCCGCGAGCGCCTCTTCCTCCAGTGCTTCCATCTGCGCCACGGCCTTGGCCACCTCCAGACGCGGAAACACCGCTTCCTGCCGGCCCACTGCGGTGCCCTCGCGCAGACCGCCCCAGCGCAGATGGTCGAGGCGCTGCTGCGCGACGGATCCTTCCAATCCCAGCAGCGACCAAACCTTTTGCGCCGCCGCTGGAATGACGGGCGCCAGCAGCACACAGGCGACGCGCAGCGCTTCAGCTGTGTTGTAGAGGGTGGCCTCCAGCTGCTCGCGGGCGTCGCCGCCGCCGGCCTTGGCCAGCACCCACGGCCTGTGCTCGACGATGTATTTGTCGGTGCGCCCGAGCAGCGCCCAGATGGATTCAAGAGCACGCGAGAACGCGAAGTTCTCGTAGTGCTCGATCGCCTTGGCGACACACTGCTCGGCGAGTTCGGGGAGACCTCCGTTGTCGCCGCCGCTGGCCTCGGGGACCTTCCCGTCGCAGTAGCGCGAGAGCATCGAGGCCGTGCGGCTCGCGAGATTGCCGAAGCCATTGGCGAGGTCGGCGTTGTAGCGCACGACCAGCGCTTCGTACGAGAAATTGCCATCCTGTCCGAACACAATCTCGCGCAGCAGGTAGTAGCGCAGCCCGTCCACGCCAACGACCTCCTTGATGGGCAGAGCGCGGACGATGTTGCCCTTGGTCTTCGACATCTTGCCGCCCTGGAAGATCAGCCAGCCGTGCGCCCAGACTTGCTTCGGCAGAGGCAGTCCGGCCGCCATCAGGAAAGCGGGCCAGTACACGGCGTGAAAGCGGACGATCTCTTTGCCGACAAGGTGGACGTCGATGGGCCAAAGACGCTTGTACTCGGTTGCCTCCCTTGCCTCCTCGCCGTACCCAACTGCGCTCATGTAGGTCGTCAGAGCGTCGAACCAGACATAAAAGACATGCTCCGGGTCGTTCGGCAAGGGGATGCCCCAGCGCAGGCTCGAGCGGCTGATCGAGAGATCCCTCAGCCCGCCGCGCGCGAACGCGAGGACCTCGTTGCGCCGCGAGTCGGGCTGGACGAAGTTCGGCTGGGATTCATACAGGTCGATCAACCTCTGCTGGTAGTCCGAGAGGCGGAAGAAGTAGTTCTCCTCGGTCACGGTGGTGATCATGGCCGGGTCGGCCTGGGCGGCTTCCTCCTCGGAGACGAAGGCCTCATCGCCGAGATGATATTTCCCGCTGTAGGAGTCCTTGTAAATCGCGCCGTTGTCCAGGCATCGCTGGAAGATCTTCCGCACGGCGAGGGCGTGCCGGGGATCGCTTGTGCGCCGGAAGAAGTCGTACTCCAGTCCTAGGGCGTCCCATTCCTTGCGGAACGCGGCTGAGATGCGGTCGGTGAACTGCTTGGGTTCGAGTCCGGCATCGCTGGCCGACTTGGCAACCTTCTGGCCGTGCTCGTCGGAGCCCGTGGTCAGGTAGGCCTCGTCGCCAAGCATGCGCCGGATCCGCTTGATCGTGTCCGCCACGATGGTCGTGTAGGCGTGTCCGATGTGGGGCGCAGCGTTGACGTAGTAGATCGGCGTCGAGAGATAGAACTTGGACATCGTCCCGGACTTTCTCCTAGTCTCGCACGGCGTGCGGGAGCTAGAATACGCCCGAATCCGGCTGGGTCCGGCGGACTCAGGAAGGTCAGGACTCCTTGCCGCGCAGGTACTCCTGGTTGGCCTGCTGCCAGACTCGTTGAAATGGCACGCCGTGCTCGCGCGCGAGTCGGCGGCAGTCCTCGTACTCGGGCGCGAAGTTCGCCGAGTCTCCCTCGCGGCCCGCGGTCTTGATGCGCACCGTGCCGTAGCGCGTGCGGACGTGTTGCCACGCTCGCTTGAGCGTGCGTCGGCGCGCGGGCGCCTCGCGGATCCCGATGGTGGTCGTCTCGGCGAAGATCAGGTCACCCAAGGCGGCGCGGTCCTCGGGGGCGGCCAGCACGGTCACCTTGAAGCCGGGCCGGTTCTTCTTCATGTACACGGGCGTCAACGTTACGTCGAGGGCGCCGGCGTCGAGCAGGCGCTCCATCGCGTAGCCGGCCATCTGCGGCGTCATGTCGTCGATGCTCGCCTCGAGCACCCAGATCTGCTCGGGTGGCGTGTCCTCGTCCTCCGTCTCCCCAATCAGGACGCGCAGCAGATTCGCCCGCTCCGGGAAATCGTTGGAGCCCGCCCCATAGCCGCTGGCCGCGATGCGCATGGCGGGCAGCGCCCCGAAGGCGCTGCTCAGCGTGACGGCCAGCGCGGCGCCCGTGGGGGTCGTCAGCTCTGCGCGGGGGCCCTCCGAGTACGTGGGGATCCCTTCCACCAGGCGCGCGGTCGCCGGGGCGGGTACAGGCATCGTGCCGTGGGCGGCCTCGACCGTCCCGCTGCCGAGATTGATAGGAGAGCAGCAGATGCGCTCCACGCCCAAGGCGCGGAACGCGGCGCACGCGCCGACGATGTCGGCGATGGAGTCCAGGGCGCCCACCTCGTGGAAGTGGACCTTCTCGATGGAAATGCCGTGGGCCCGAGCCTCGACCTCGCCCAGGCGCCGGAAGACCCGGCGGCTGGCGTCCTTGACCGGCTCTTCCAGAGCAGATTCGTCGAGGATCCGCTCGATCGTCGCGAGTGTGCGATGCGCGTGCTCGTGCGGCGTGTCGACATGCACTTTGGTGGCCGCCAGTCCGCCTCGCCGCGCCGGTTCCGCGCGGATCGCGAGCTTGTCCAACTGCAGCTTGGCGATCTCGGCCTGCAGCAGGGACACGTCCAGGCCCGCGTCGACCAGAGCACCGAGCAGCATGTCGCCGGCAATGCCCGAGAAGCAGTCCAGATAGCAGACTCGCATAGACTTCGCAGCCTGAGCCCAGGCCGCGGTTCGGCGCTCATCCTAGCACAGCGGCCGCAAACCCCGAAGCGGGCGGAATGCGATCGCCGTCAGCCGTCGGGAGACGCTCCGGAGGCGGGTGGCACCGCCTCGCCCACCAGTTCGAGGAACGCTCGGGACGCCTGGGAGAGCGTCCTGCGAGCCGGGTAGATGAGCCGAATGGTCCGTTCGAGGACCAGCTCGCGCACCCCCACTTCCCGCAAGGCGCCGCTGCGGATCTGCTGCTCGACACACATCTTGGGCAGGAACGCGACGCCAAGGTTGCGCTGCACCAGACGCCGAATGGTCTCGACGGTCGGCATTTCAATCGCCATGTTGAGTGGCACTTGGTGCCGACGGAAAGTTTCAATCACCCTGGCGCGGTATGGCGACACCACGTTGTGGGCGATGAAGGTCTCCTCGCCGAGTTCCGTGATGCTGATCCTGCGGCGCCCGGCCAGGCGGTGCTGCGGGGACACGACGAACGTCAGCCGGTCCTCATACAAGTGAAAGATCCGCAGCTTGGGATCGCCCGGGTCGTAGCTGATCGCGCCGAGTTCCAGCGAACCCTCGTGGACGGCTTCGGGGATGCGGCTGGACAGGCTCCGGCGCAGCTCGACCTGGATGCCCGGGTACCGTCGGCGGAAGGCTTCGACGTGTCCGAGCAAGTACAGCGCGGTCGACTCATTGGCCCCTACCGTGAGCTTGCCGGCCTGCAAGTCGCGCAGTTCCGACAGGGCGACGCGCATCTTCCGTTCGAGCCCCAGGAACTGCTTCGCGTAGCCAGAGATCTCCCGGCCGGCATCGGTCAGGCGTAGCGTGCGGGACGAGCGGTCGATCAGCTGCACTCCGAGGTCCTCTTCGAGGCGCTTGAGGGCCAACGAGATGGCTGGCTGCGACCGCCGCAGCTTCTGCCCCGCGCGGGAGAAGCTACCCTCGTCCGCGACCGTTTCGAACAGGCGCAGGAGCGCAAGATCCATTTCTGAATGTTATCTCATCTCCAAATATTATAAATTTGCTTTATTCTGGCGGATACGCTCTACTAGGGCCTAGAGGTTGAATCGCGTGTCCGAACAGGTCCACATTTTTGACACCACGCTGCGGGACGGCGAGCAGTCGCCGGGCTGCAGCATGACGACACCCGAAAAGCTGAGCGTAGCCCGGTCGCTCGTCGAGATGGGCGTCGATCTGATCGAAGCCGGGTTCCCGATCGCATCGGAGGGAGACTTCGACGCGGTCCGGGCGGTCTGCCGTGAGCATCCCGGGGCGCATATCGCGGCCTTGGCTCGGGCGGTGCCGATCGACATTGAGCGGGCTGCGGCGTCGCTTGACGGCCATCCTCGTCCTCGCATCCACTGCTTCATCGCCACGAGCGAGATCCACCTGAGGTACAAGTTCAACAAGAGTCAGGAGCAGGTTCTGGAGGAGGCCGTGCAAGCTGTCGAACTTGCCAAGCGCTTTGTGGATGATGTGGAATTCTCCGCAGAGGATGCGACGCGCACCGAGATGGACTACCTGTGCCGGGTCTCCCGGGCGGCCGTGGAGGCGGGCGCCAATGTGGTGAACATCCCGGATACCGTGGGCTACATGACACCGGACGACTACGCGGAGACGATCGCGGAGGTCGTGGACGCGGTGGAGGGGCGCGCGGAGGTGAGCGTCCACACCCACGACGACCTCGGGCTGGCGGTCGCCAACTCGATCGCGGCGCTGCATGCCGGTGCGCGCCAGATCGAGTGCGCGATCAACGGCATCGGCGAGCGTGCCGGTAATTGCTCCCTCGAGGAAGTGGTGGCGATCATGAAGGTCCGCTCGGACCGCGTGCCGTTCCACTGCGGGATCGACGCGACGAAGCTGTACGATGCGAGCCGCACGCTGAGCGCGTGCATCGCGTTCGGGCCGCAGCCGAACAAGGCGATCGTAGGCCGCAATGCGTTTGCGCACGAAGCCGGGATCCATCAGGACGGCTATCTCAAGCACCCTACGACGTACGAGATCATGACCCCGGAATCGGTCGGTGTGCCGGCTTCGGAGTTGATCCTCGGCAAGCACAGCGGCCGGCACGCGTTGCATCAGCGGGTCGCAGATCTGGGGTACGGGGACCTGGACAGGCAACAGACCCGCACCGTGTACGAGGCCTTCACCCGCTTGGCCGACCGGCGCAAGGGGCTGACGGACGAAGATATCGCCGACCTGCTCGAGGATCTCGGCTTCCGCAGGGTGGGGCAGGCCGTGGCCGCAGGAGCGTAGCGGCCGCTGCGCAGTCCTGCCGGGACTGTAACCCCACTTCCGGTCTTCTCGTCTCTATGATTTCAGTACTGCAAGGCCTGCGAGGCCGGTCCAAGACTGTATTCGTTGAGGCCGCGCATCTCGGGGGCGGCACCGCTGGCCCGGAGGTTTCATGGTTCAGTCCTTCTACCAGATCCTGGCTGTCGCTCTGAGCGTCCTTTTGGCCTTCCCGCCGGTCGTGCGAGGCGTGGACAGCGCGATCCAGATCCGGATTCTGGCGGGCGACGGCGGGATCAACAACATCAACAGAAACGTGGCTGTCGAACTGCTGATCGAGGTTGTCGATTCCGCGGGCCAACCGATCCCGAAGGCTACGGTGACACTGCGCGCGCCGGCATCGGGCCCCAGCGTTACGTTCTTCGGCGCGTCGCGCGTGGCCACCATGACCACGGACGAGGAGGGCCGGGTCCGCGTTTCCGGAATGCTGCCGAATACACTCGAGGGCGCCTTCCAGATCGAGGTGGAGGCGGAATTCAACAACATGTCGGCGGGAACGGCGATCACGCAGTCCAACGCAGTCGCTCCGGGCGAGCCGAAGCCGAAGCGCCGGGGCATCGGTTGGAAGATGATCGCCGCGATCAGCGCCGCAGCGACGATCGCGATCGTGGCGGCTGCCTTGCGGAGCGAGTCGGATAGCGTCACGCCGACGACCATCCGGCTAGGCTCTGTGGGGGTCTCGCCGCCGCGCTGACGAGGCGTCTGCCAAACGGCCCGGGCGTTCCCAGGACAATCGCGAAAGAAAAGCCATGAAGACGGTTTCCCAATCGATTGCAACCCTGCTCCTCGGGGCGTTTTCGATCGTGCCGCTTGGCGCCCAACTGACCCTCAGTGTGGAAGACGTGGAGGACGCCTCCTCCCTGGGAGAGACGCTGATCCTCGACTCCGAAGGGGTTGGGCGGCGTGTCGCCAAGCGTTTGCGTCTGACTTTCGACCCACCAGCTGACAGAACGATCTCCCTACGCACGGTGCGAATCAGGGGCTCGTCCGAATTCTCGTACGACCTAGAGACCTCGAAACTGCCTATCTTGATCCGAAACACGATCACTTACGAGATGCTGATCTTATTCCTTCCGACTGGGCCCGGTCCTTTCCGGGCGACGCTCGAACTGACGGTGCGCCAAACGGATTTCGAGGACGAGCCCGAAGAGCTCGTCTACAACATTCAGCTGCTCGGTCGGGTTCCGGCGTACTCGCTCAGTTATGTGCTGCCGGGCGCGACCCAGCGCGGCGTGGCCCCGGGGGGCGTGCTGGACTTCGGGCACAGGCCTGTCGCGCGCGCCACGGCGGCGACATTGATCCTGTCCAACACGGGCAGCGGGCCGGGAACGCTGCGCTCCGTGCGGATCGACGGTGGATCTCCGTTCGCGATCGCGAGCCCGCCGACGCTTCCGGCGAAGCTGCAGCCAGGCCAGGACCTGAGTTTCGAGCTGGCGTTCGAACCCACCCGGACTGCGGCGTATCAAGGCGAGTTGCGCCTCGAGTTCGGCGTCGGCCTCCAGCAGTTCGTCCTGGCCGGCGTGGGGGGCGACCTCCTGCGGTACCGGCTCGTCTCGTACCAAGACGCCTCCACGGTCGGTCCTACACGAGATGTGCAGTCCGGCGACGTCGTCGTCTTTGGTGGCCAGGATGCGACGATCGAGATCGTCGCCCGGAACATCCGCCAGAGCGTGCAACGCATCGACGCCATCCGTCTGACGGGAGATTTTCGGATCGTGGAGAGCCCCAATTTCCCCTACAACGTGGAGCCGGGTGAGAGCTTCAGCGTCCGGATTGCGCCGGTCGCCGGCGCCCTGGGCGAACTGAGCGGCGAACTGCTGATCGGCGACGCGTTCTTTCCGCTCCGTGCGGACGTGCCGGAGTTGCCGGGGGTGCTGTTCTCCGAGGCGGGCGGCGTCGTGGGGCCGGCTGAGCAAGTCCCATTGGGGTTGAGCTTGGCGCGGCCGTATCCGTCGGATATCGCGGGAACCTTGCAATTTGATTTCGAGCCGCAGGAATTAGGGAGTGACCCCGGCGCGCAGTGGGCGGGGGGTGGCCCGCGAACCAGCTTCCGGATTCCGGCCGGAGAGACAGCGGCGGTATTCGCGAGTGGCGCCGCCATGACCGACTTCCAGACGGCGCGGGCGGTAGGTGAGATCACGGTCACGGCGCGGTTCACCATCGAGCTATGGGCGATTGACATTACACCCGACCCGGCGCCAGAGTTGCGGTTTCGGGTGGAGATCGTGGATTTGCCGGAGGTTCGGTTCTCGGAGGCGGGCGGGGTGGTGAGTTCGGCGGAGCAGATCCCGCTCGAGGTGGGCTTGGAGCAGCCGTATCCCACCGACATTGTGGGCGTCTTGCTTCTCGTGTTCGAAACGCGGGCGTTCACGAACGATCCGGCGATCCAGTGGGCAACTGGAGGTCGGCAGGCGGTCTTCGAGATTCCGGCCGGCGAAACCAAAGCGGTGTTCGCCGGCAACGCTTCGACGAACACCTTCCAGACCGGCACCGTCGCGGGTGGGATCACTGTGACGGCTCAGTTCTTCGTGGACACGAGAACTGGCTCGAGCGCAGCCCCTGGCGGCCAAGGCAACGCGGACGGGCAGTCTGGAGGCGTCGACATCACACCCGACACCGAACCCGAACTACGCTTCGAGGTCCTGGAAGCTGCGCCCGTTCTGCAGAGGGCGGCGCTCGGCTCGACAGGACAGGGCCGGTTCAGCGTGGCAATCACCGGCTACGCGACGTCTCGTACGGTCGATTCGCTTTCCTTCTCGTTCTCGGGCGTCTCGGGTTCCCATCTGACCACGCCCAGCCTTGAGGCGGACGTTGGGTCGAGCTTCAGCACCTATTACGGCGGGAACCAATCGGCCGCCTTCGGCAGCCAGTTCACTGCCACGGTGGAATTCACTTTGGACGAGGGCGCGTTCGAGGACCTCAGCAGCCTGTCGGTGAGCGCGGCGAACGGATTGGGCGCGTCCAACTCCGTCTCGCTGCAATTGAACTGAACGCTGGCGGCCGCTGCGAGAACTCCGGACTGCCCACGGCGCACGGACGGCCTGCGGTTACGGGGGTGCGTTTTCCGGGACGTGGTTCGCTCAGGATCCAAGAGGTCGCTTACGCGCTTCGCTCCGAGCCCCACGGGCTACCTGCATCTTGGCCACGTGGCTCACATGCTGTACGTGTGGGGGCTCGCCGAACTCCTGGGGGCCGAAGTCCTTGTGCGCATCGAGGACCACGACCGGCAGCGCTGCCGGCCGCAATACGAAGCGGCGATCCTCGAGGACCTGGATTGGCTGGGATTCGAGCCGACGAATCCGATCTGCGAAGGCGCCAGCGACTATCGCCAGAGCGACTGCGGCGCCGTCTATGAGGAGGCGCTGCGGGCTCTGTCTCGCACTCGACAAGTCTATCGCTGCGTCTGCAGCCGCAAGAGCCTGGCGGGCGAAGCGGGGCCAGGGGCGCACGGCGAGCGAGTCTATCCCGGACACTGCAGGGCGGCGCATCACCCCGCCGGAGTGCCCCATGGCCTCCGCCTCGCCTGGGAGCAGGACATGCCACCGGAACGCTTCACCGACGGCCTCCTGGGGCCGCAAGTCCAGAGGCCCGAACGGCAGTGCGGCGACCTGCTGCTGCGCGACCGAACTGGGCAGTGGAGCTACCAGTTCACCGTGACCGTGGACGATTTCCGCCAGGACGTGGATTGGGTCGTCCGAGGCGAGGATCTTTTGGAGTCGACTGGGCGCCAGCTGCGGCTGGCGCGGATCCTGGGGCGGAGCCAGGCGCCGTTCTACTTCCATCACCCGCTCGTGCGCGACCCGGCGGGCGACAAGCTGAGCAAGAAGCAGAGAGTGCCTGCGGTGCGCGAGTTGCGCAGAGGCGGCACGCCGCGCGAGGCGGTGCTGGGCGGGGCGGCCCAGGCCGTGGGCTTGGTGGTGCGGCGCCGGAGCTTGTTCCGTGGCGAGGTAGCCGGATTAATCGCGGAACGTCACCGCGAATCCCTTACCGCAGCGAGCCGTCGGGCCTGGCCGGCCGCTGGAGGCCAGGGCTAATTGGAGGGCTCGGCAGCGGGTTTCGGAAGCGCTACCGCCGCGCAGTGATCGCGTAGCCTCGAGACGCTGTCGTCCCCAATGCGGTTGGCCAGGGTGTCGGGCACAGGCGCATAGGCGCGCATTTCGGGGGCGCCCCCGGAGCGCTTCCGCGCCTCGTTCCCGAGAGGGAGATTGGTCGTGACGATCAAGCCCTTGTCTTCGTTGTAGCGGTGCTTGATGATACCGGCGATGGTGTCGACCGCCCAGTCAGTCCGGCGGTGTTCTCCCAGAGAGTCCAGGAGAAGGATGTCCGCCTCGAAGACTTGGCGGTTGGTTTCCTTGCTCTGCTCGACCAGCGCCGGATCCTGGTCGCTGCGTTCCCGAAGCGTCTGCAGCAGCTGATAGTAATCGCAGAACAAGCACGTGAAACCGCGGTCGGCCAGCAATTTCAGCGTCGCGACGGCGAGGTGCGTTCTCTTGGTGGTGGATCCGCCGTGAAACAGGAGGCCCCTCCGCCGGCAGACCGGAAACTCGTCCCCAAAGCTCTTGGCGGTCTTCATCGCGGCCGTCAGGGCGTTGTACTCGGCCTTGTTCTTGCGGAAGCTGCCCGCGCTGAAGTTGTCGAGGCTCGCGCTGAGGAAGCGGGTCGGCACACCGATCTGCCGGTAGCGGCCGTCGTGCTCTTGCTGGCGGAAGCAGTCGCAACGCTTCGCAGCGAGGCCACGGGGTGTTTCGACCTGAGCCCAGCCGGTATCTTGGCAGGTCGGACACTGGACGGAAACGGACACCCTGCAATTACCCCGTCTGCTCTATCCTATTCGATCGCAAGGAGCGTGGCGCCAGCCGCCACGGAATCGCCTGCTTTGACCCGGACGACCGTGACGCGGCCGGAGCGCGGAGCGTAGAGCTCGTTCTGCATCTTCATCGCCTCGACCACCAGAAGCCCCTGACCACGTTGCACTTGGTCTCCGGCCGCGGCGTGCACGGCCAGAACCTTGCCGGGCATGGGAGCGCGGATCTCCTGCGCACCCGACGCGGCTGCCTGCTGGCGCCGACGGGACAGGCGCCTCCGATCGCGCACCTCGATGGTGAGCTTCACTCCCTCGACCGAGACCTCGAACCGGCCGCTTTCCACATGCGCCAGATGGGCTGCATATTGGGCGCCCTCGCAGACCACCGAGTAGATGCCCCCGCCCAGATCGACGAGATCCACGCTCGTGTCCCGGCCGTCGTAGCGACATGCGTTTTGGCCCAACTCCAGGCATTTCGGCTTGCCGTCGACGAGCAGTTCGTAGCGCTTCAATGGTTGACTCCGCGCCCGGCCGTCACCGCGAGGCGGCCGTGCGCCTTCCAGCGAGAGGGCGGCCGGTCCGAAGCGGACGCGCGTGTGTTCTGGGCGCTGCCCGCGGCGTGCGCGGCCGCGATCATGGCGGCGAGTTGCGCGCCCGTGGACGGAGCCGCACGCGCCCTCGCCGCAGCGTGGAAGCCGCTCGCCAGGAATCCGGTATCGATGTCGCCATCCTGGAAGCGGCGATCCTCGACGAGCTGGCGAAAGAATCCCAATGTGGTGGTAATCCCGCCGATGGCGGATTCCCGCAGAGCTTGACGCAGCTTGGCGATCACTTCCTGGCGGGTTGGCGCCCAGGCGCACAACTTGGCGATCAGCGGATCGTACTCCAGCGGGACCGTCCAGCCCTGCTCGGCGCCAGAGTCCACGCGAATGCCGGGCGCGGAGGACCAAGTCAAGGACTCGATGCGGCCGGGAGAAGGCAGGAAGTTCGCATCGGGATCTTCGGCGTAGATCCGGCATTCCATCGCATGGCCGCGGGGGCGAATGTCGCCAGGCCCGTAGCGGAGCCGCTCGCCTGAGGCGACCAGGATCTGCTCTTTGACGAGGTCGATCCCCGTGACAAGTTCGGTAACGGGGTGCTCGACCTGCAAGCGGGTGTTCATCTCGAGGAAGTAGAAGCGGCAGTCGGCGTCCATGAGGAATTCGACCGTGCCGGCGTTCGCGTACCCGACGGCGCGGGCGGCCGCGACGGCTGCGGCGCAAAGCGCCTCCCGCACGTGTGGATGGGCCTCGACTAGTGGAGAGGGGGTCTCTTCCACGATTTTCTGGTGACGGCGCTGCAGGCTACATTCGCGTTCGCCGAGGTGAACGACGGCTCCGTGCTCGTCGGCGAGGAGCTGGACCTCGATGTGGCGGGGCCTGACGATCGCCTTCTCCATGTAAACGGCATCGTCCCCAAAGGCCTGCTGGGCCTCACTCTGCGCCCGGCGCAGCGCAGCGTCTAGAGAGCCGGCGTCCTCGACGAGGCGCATGCCCTTTCCACCTCCGCCTGCGGCGGCCTTGAGCATAACCGGGTAGCCGATCTCCTGAGCGCAGGCGGCGGCTTGCGGCCCTGCGTGTACGGCGAAAGCTGTTCCAGGAATGACCGCGACGCCGGCTTCGGCCATCAACTCCCGGGCTCGGGTCTTGATGCCCATGGAGCGGATCGCACTCGCGGAGGGGCCGATGAACTTGATGCCTGCATGGGCGCAGGCATCTGCGAAGTCCGCGTTTTCACTCAGGAAGCCGTAGCCCGGATGGACGGCGTCAGCGCCAGCCCGGGCCGCCTCGGCGAGAACGCGGTCCATGTTGAGGTAGCTGTCCACCGCTGGGGCAGGGCCGATGGGGTAGGCCTCATCGGCCAATCGCACGTGGGTGGCCCCGCGGTCAGGATCCGAATACACCGCGACGGTCCGGATGCCCATCTCGCGGCAAGTCCGGATCACACGGACCGCGATCTCGCCGCGATTGGCGATGAGAATTTTCCGGAACACGGATCGTCCCGCGATTGTATCAGCGCCGACGAGGGCCGGGCCGGTCCATCAGTGGACGTAGAGGAAGGAGTTGAGGTTGAACATCGCCAAGGCGAATTCACGCAGTGGATTCCCCGCGAGAAACTCGTGCGCCAAATGGAACTCTCTGGCGGTGGGCCGGCGGCTGGCCGCCAGCAGGTAGGCCCGCTCGATGAGCTGCTCCAGGCCGTCTCCGGCTTCGAGTTGGAGGCGCGCGGCGAAGCGTTCGGCGAGTTCGTTCGCCAGGGATCCGTTGAGCAGTTCCAACGATTGGGGCGCATGCGTGCTCGTCTCACGGCGCGCGCAGCTGGTCAGCAGGGCCGGCTGGTCGAACACCTCCATGAATGGCAGCCGCAGGTTGCGCTTGGCGATCAGGTACACGGACCGGCGGCGGTGCTGCGCGGGGTCGTCCGCCACACGCCATTGCGTCGGGTCGTAGAGCAGGTCCACGAGTGCCTCCTCCGCCGGCAGCATGACGCTCTTCCCGCCGTAGCCCAGATTCAGCTCCCCCGAGGCGGCCAGCATGGCGTCCCGAACCTCTTCGGCGCTCAGCCGGCGCAGCGGGCCGCGCCACAGCAGGCGGTTACCCGCGTCCGTCTGCATGCCCCGCGTGTCGGCATCGGGGTTCCTGGAGGCTTGGCGGTAGGTGCTGCTAGTCAGAATCATGCGGTGGATGCGTTTCAGCCTCCAACCTCCCCGGACCAGCTCGTTGGCCAGGAAGTCGAGCAACTGCGGATGGCTCGGCCTGCCGCCCATGAACCCGAAGTCGTTGGGCGTTTCGACGATACCCCGTCCGAAGTGGCCCAGCCAGAGGCGGTTGACGAGAACCCGGGCGCTGAGCGGATGGTCCGGATCCGTGATCCAGTCGGCGAGCCGCGAACGAGGATTCTGGATGTCCGGAGGGAGCGCGGGAGCGTCTTCGGGCAACAGCACGCCCAGGGGACGCGGGTTGACGGGTTGCAGGGGCTTGGTGTGGTCGCCCCGGCTGAGCACGTGGATGCGCGTGGCGTCCTCGGCATCATTCCGCAAGGTCGCTAGAGTCGATGGCGGCTCGGGCCGCTGGGCCTCGAGTTCGTCGTGCTCGGCTTGGAGACGGCCGCGCTCCTCCCCTTGCGCGAGCTTGATGCGGCCGCGCAAGGTCTTCATCTCGCCGGAGATTTCCTTGGTGCGCTTCCGCCACTCCTCGATCGTGGTCTCGCCCTCGAAAACCACGTTCTGCTCGTGGGCCGCGCCGAAGTACGCTTGGAGGCGGTAGTAGTCAACCTGCCGGATCGGATCGAACCTGTGGTCGTGGCAGCGGGCGCAACCGACCGTCAGACCGAGGAAGGCCGCGCCGATGAGGTCGGTGCGTTCCGTCAGGACTTCGTTGCGGCTGGAGGCGACCTCCTGGTTGCCGGCATTGCGCCGGACCGGGCCCAGGCGGTGCAGGCCCGCGGCGGCCAGCAGATCGTGGTTCGATTCCAGGGTCGGCTCGCCGCGGACCATTTCGTCCCCAGCGAGCTGCTGTCGGACAAACTGATCGTAGGGCCTATCCTGATTCAGCGATTCGATCACGTAGTCGCGGTAGCGCCACAGCCCCGGAAGGTAGCGGTCGTACTCGAACCCCTCTGTTTCGGCGTAGCGCACGACGTCCAGCCAGTGCTGCGCCCCGCGCTCGCCATATCGCGGACTCGCCAGAAGGCGGTCGACGAGCCGCTCCGAGGCTCCAGGGGCGGTGTCCCTGAGGAAGGCGCCGAGCTCGGCGGGCGTCGGAGGCAGCCCGGTCACGTCAAAGTGGACGCGCCGGGCCAGCGTGGCGCGGTCGGCCTGGGGCGCGGGATGCAGGCCCCTGATCTCGAGTTGCTGCAGGATGAAGGCGTCCACCGGATTGCGCACCCAGGAGGAACGGGTCGCGGGGATCGGAACGTCGGCGCGGGGCTGGAAGGCCCAGTATGCGCGTTCCCGGTCGCTGTATTCAGCGGTTCGGAGCACGGCAACCGCCAGCAACGCCAGGACTAGGGTGCGTCGCATGGGGGCCATGACCTCCGGCATGATTGTAGCCCAGTCGGCCGGGGTCAGGACTTTCCGGATCCCATCAAGATGCTGATCCAACGCGTTTCAGCATTGTTCTCAAGAGCGATCTTGACGCTCATGGTCAGAGGGGTGGACAGCAGCATTCCAGCCCCGCCGAGCAGCCAGCCCCAGAAGACGAGGGAAATGAACACGATCAGGGGAGACAGGCCGAGGCCGTCGCCCATGAAGTTCGGTTCGACGAGGCTCCCGATGACGACATTGATGAGGACGTAGCCAAGGGCGACCAGCAGGGCGCTCGTGACGCCATTCTGCAAGAGAGCCATCAGACACGGCGGGACGGCGGCGAGGATCGAACCGATGTTGGGGATATAGTTGAACAAGAACGCCAGCAGACCCCAAAAGAAGGCGTTGTCCACGCCTAGAATCCAGAGCCAAAGCCCCGCGCAGAGTCCGGTCGCCAGGCTGGTCGCGGTCTTGATGGCGAGGTAGTTCTTGATGCTGTCGGCGAACTGCCGAAAGCCCGACCAAGCGGTGTTGGACGGGCCCAGCGCGGCGGAGAGCTTCGCCGGGAACCGGGAGGCCTCCAGCAACATGAACAGGACCGTGAGAAAGACCAGCAAGGTCTTGGTGAGCACGCTGCCGAACTGCAGCAACGTGGTTCCGGCAAAGCCGACCGCGGAGTTCAAGTCGAAGTTGGCCCAGAGGTCGGTATAGGCGATGGTGAGGCCCAAGGGCTCGAGGAGATCCTGCAGCCGGCCCGCTGTGGTTTGCAGCATGATCTCCAGACGTTCCTGATAGACAGGCACTTGTCCGGTGAACTCCTGCAGCGAAGTGAGGGCGATGCTGCCAATCAGCGTCAGGCCTCCCATCACCGCGACCACCACGATCAGAATGGCGATCGCCTTCGGGATGCCGCGGCGATGGAGCCAGAAGACCGCGGGTCCGCACAGGATGGCGATGAATACGGAGAGCAGGAAGGGGATGACGATGTCAGAAGCGGCTCGAATCCCGGCCACGGCGATGACGAGCGCGGCGATGACAAGAACCCGGTAGCCGGCGCTGGAACTCCGCTCGCCCATCCCTGAGAACTCGAAAGGGCTGCCTGGCGCAGCCTTGGCCGCCGGACAGCAATCTTCTTCTCTTCAGCATACTGCTTGGCGGAGGACCCTCCGCACGCCGCGCGCGTCGGGTACACTGTCTGTTTCAGTTGGGAAGGATACACAGCATGGATTTATCGCGGAAGTCGTTCTTTGGACCCTGGATCATCGCCTGCTGCTTCGTGACATTCGGCCTGTCCACGGGCTTTCCCTACTACAACATTTCGTTCTTTTTCGACTATTTCCGTGACGGGCACTCGTGGACTCAGGTTCTGGTGACGACCGGGGCGCCGATCGCCGTGCTCCTGACGATCTGGATCGGTCCGGTGATCGTGCCGAAGGTTTCTCCGCGCAAGTTGATCCTGATTGGGACCTTCCTGACGTTCCTCTCTTTTCAGTGGTTTGGGCGGCTCAGCGGCAATGAGTACGAGTACTACGCAGCTTGGTGCCTCTACATGGCCGGGTACTTCCTTTCGGGACCCATTCCGCACCAGATCATCATTTCGAACTGGTACAGGCGGCGGCGCGGCACGGCGATGGGCATTACCTACGTGGGTGTGGCGGTCGTCGGCGCACTCTGCAATCTGCTCACTCAATATCTCTCGAGCATCATGCACTACACCGAAGCCTTGCGGACGATGGGCTTCTTGATGGTCATCGCCTGGCCGCTGGCATTTTTCGTAATCCGAGACAGACCGGAGGACATGGGCCAGCAGCCCGACGGGGACACGGGCGAAGCGCATGCGGAGGCCGATGTCACACTGCAGCCAGCCGAGAAGAAGGAAGTTCCCAAGACCTTCGGTGACCTGTGCAGCCGAAGCGCGTTCTGGTTGCTGCTGCTTGGCAGCGCGGCCTCGATTGGCTCCATCGCGTCGGTGAACTTCCTGATGAAGTTCGTCTACGAGGAGCAGGGTTTCACGGACCAGGCGACCAGGAACGCGATCTGGAGGGATGCCTCGTTCACCTACCTGGTTTCGAGCATCGCGGGCCGCCTGCTGGCGGGGTGGCTTGCGGACCGGCTGCCCCGCAAATACGTGATGCTCGCCACCTATGTGATCGTCGCCCTGGCGATCCCGCTGCTCTTCCTGGTCACGCCGGACCAGCCCAACATGGTGTACCTGTTCGCCGTCGTGTTCGGACTGGCGATGGGCGCCGATTACATGCTGATCCCGCTGATGGCGGCGGACCAGTTCGGCTTGGCTTCGCTGGGCAAGGCGATGTCCGCGATTCTGCCGAGCGACACGATTGCGCAGTTCTGGAATCCACGCTTCATCGCCTCGCTGGCGGCGAGGATGAGCGGGTACGCGCAGGCGCTTTGGGCCGTATTCGGGCTGGCCGCCCTGGGCGCGCTGGCCATCGCGCTCTTGCCCCGCCAGCCCCGCGACTGAGCGCGACTCGCGGCTCTCGCTGGACGAATTCGACTTGGCGTGCGGCGCTGGCGTGCGACTGGCGGCTCGCGGAGCGTCAACCGGCCCGGCGGACGCTGCGGATCACGACGGGCGTGCTGGGGACGTTCTGGTACATGCCCTTGTTGCCGGTCTTGACTTGGGCAATGGCGTTAACCACCTCGGCTCCCTCGACCACCTTGCCGAAGACGCAGTAGCCCCAACCGTCGCGGGCCTGACTCTTGTCGAGCCCCTGGTTGGTGGCGTGGTTGATGAAGAACTGCGCCGTGGCGCTGTGCGGATCCGTCGTGCGCGCCATCGCGACCGTGTAACGCAGGTTCGAGAGAGCGTTGTCGGATTCGTTCTGGATCGCCGTCCGCGTGCTCTTCTCGCTCATGCCGGTTGTAAAGCCGCCGCCTTGGATCATGAAGTTCGGGATCACGCGGTGGAAGATCGTCCCGTCGTAGAATTCGTCGTCGACGTACTGCAGGAAATTCTCGACGGTTTCCGGCGCCCGATCCGGGTAGAGTTCGAGAACTATCGCGCCCTGGGTGGTTTCCATGCGCACCTTGGGCGGCCCTGCAGGCTCGGGCGGCGGTGCGGGTTCGGGTTCGGGTTCGGCCTTCGCTTCCGGCTCGGGCTCGGGTTCCGGCGCGGGAGGCGCTTCGACTTCTTCCAGAGGCTCGGGGGGCGCGGATTCGGATGGAGGCTCGGTCCCACCGCAATGGGTCAGCAGCATCAGCGCCAACGGCGCGACGAGCAAAAGGACGATCTTGATCGGCATAGCGGGTTCTTTCTGACTAGCGGCTTCCAGGAGCCGAGGACGAAGTGTACTCAGTGTACATCACGCTCTGACGCCAAGAACTGGCTGGCGAGGCTCGGCTGAACCCACACTCAGGCGGTCGCGCCCCCGCAACTCGATCCGGCGCCCGCGGTGCAGCCGTAGCAGTGCTGACCGCTGACGATCCGGCGGTTCGACAGCTTCGTGGGGTCGAATTCGCGGATATGGCGCGGGGCCCCGAATCCCAGCTCGAGGTCTAGCATCTGGTTAAAGTCGCAATCGTAGAGCCTGCCGTCCCATCCTACCGAGACCATCGTCCGGCACATCAAACCCGCCGCAGCCGCTGGATTGAAGGCGTTGGTCAGCTTCTCCATGTACCGCTGGTAGTTGCCGCTGCGCAGCAGGAACTCCAGGAAGCGGCTGATGGGCATATTAGTCATCGTGAAGAGCGCGTTGAACTCGATTCCGTGGCGGGTTCGCAGTTCGCGCCGAAAGTCCGCTTCCAGAGCCGCTTGAGCGGGCGGTAGAAACGCGCCGGTAGGATTGTAGACAAGGTTGAGACTCAGGCCGCTGCCCGCGCGACCGTATCCGAGCGCGTTCAGCATGCGCAGGGCTTCGATGGACTTGTCGAAGACACCGTCGCCGCGCTGGGCGTCGGTGCGCCGGTCGAGAAAATAAGGCAAGCTAGCGACGACCTCGACTCGCTGATCCGCGAGGAACTGCGCGAGCCCGCGCTGCGGCCTCAGCCGCAGGACAGTCAGGTTGCAGCGGTCGATGACATGGCAGCCGAGGGCGCGGACCTGTTTGACAAACCAGCGGAAATGGGGGTGGAGTTCCGGGGCGCCCCCGGTGAGGTCGACTTGCGGCCGGCCGATGCCCCGAATGGCGTCGAGGCAGTGCTGCAATGTCTCGCGAGACATGTTCTCCTCGGTGCGGTCCGGGCCGGCATCGACATGGCAGTGCTTGCAGGTCTGATTGCAAAGCTTGCCCACATTGACCTGGACGACATCGATTGCACGGGCCTGCAGCGGCTCGAGACCGGAGTCAGCCAGCGAGTCCTCGAACCGCTTGATCGGGCGCTGCGACGCACCGTTGTTGAGGACCCGCAACTGCTGCTGTGGCGAAGCCAGAGGGTGCTGCGCTGCTCGGAGAGTTTGTCCCACGGTCCGTTAGATGCTGATTCTGGCGGCTGTGTTTCGCATCTGCAGGCCGTGCGCCAGGGCCGCTCCGCCCCTGATCGCCGAGGCGACATGCACGGCTTCCGTCATCTGCTCCAGATTCGATCCCTTCTCAAGACAGCTCTGCGTGTAGGCGTCGATGCAGTAGGGGCACTGCACGGCATGCGCCACCGCTAAAGCAATCAGGCTCTTCTCTCGTTCGCTCAGCGCACCGGCTTCGAACACCGCGCCGTACCAAGCGTTGAATCTCTGCCACAGTCCAGGAGCGTCTGCGCCCACCTCGGCGAAACGCGGCAAGTCGTCTTCATGATAGTACCCGGTCATCGTTTGGAACCCTTTCTCGCGGCGGCCACGGGCGGCCGCAGTGGACAAGTATACGCGGCCGCGGCCGGCGGGGTGGCGCACGCTGCGGTGCGCCGAGGTGGAGCGTGGAAGGCAGTCCATCGGCGCGATTCGCATCCGTCTCGTGCGTGGATCCTTGGCTTCTCGACACGCTCCTCGTGTAGCCAGGGCGGGAGTTCCATCCGGGTCTGCGCCTCGAGAGACGGGCGAGGGGACGCACGCGAGTTCTCTTGGAAAGCGACCAGATCCGGCGCACTCCCACGAGGCCCGGCCCACCTCGGCGCGGCCAATGGCATTCGTTTAGCGTTTTGCAGCATTCGTTTAAGCGGGCAAGGGGAATTCCGGCGTATCGGGCCGGTTGTCTCGCTTCAGGCTGCGGTTGCGGTTGCCTTACCTGACCTCCAGTTGCGGGCGGGGTTCCGGAAGGAGCGTTGCGGGTGCCATCTGTGGCGGCACCCGGCGATCCTGGCGAAGATCCGGTGATAGTCCGGCCCACAGTGGCCGTGTGCTCCGAAAACAACCATTCCAAGTGCCGCGGAACGCTGCTCAGGCTGCTTCTGCAGTCCGCCTGCGGTGCCGGCCAGGCCGGGCCCGGGCCGGAATCTCTGCTCGCGGTGCTTGGGGAACAGCCTGGTGATGAGAATCAGGCCGCAATGGGCGACCTGTGCCCGCAGGTACCTGCACATGGCGTGCGTCGTGGCCTTGAGGTTCTCGATCAGCGGGTCCCTAGAGGGTTTGCCAGTATTCCGTACCTACGATGACAAACCGGGGTGCGAAAGTTAAGCGCTTCGGGAGAAAAAACTTGTGGGGGCGTATTCTATTGAAAACTGATGGTTTATCGCTTCACTCACGGGACATCTGCCGACTTTATGTATACGAATGCCATTGCCGGCGCGGCCGGCCGACGTCAAGCTCCATCGCTTCGAGCCGCCTCTGAGAGGACACTCGGTCTGGACGCCCGGGACAGCCCGGGAGAGTCTTGCAGCTCGTCGATCCTCAGGCCCACAGGCTGCGCTGCTTCTCGAGGCCCCGCACCGCCCTCTCGACGTGCTCGCGCGTATTGTAGATATGCGGGCACAGTCGGAAGCCTCCGGCTGTCGAACCCGCGATGCCGAATTCCTCGTACATTGCGTCGAATAGCGTCTGGCGTTGCGCGGGCGGCACATTCACGATGCACACGCCTGCGCTCAGAGCCTGCTCCGTCGGTGTGACGAGCGTGGCCCCGACCGCAAGCAGAGACTGCTTGAGCAGGGCAGCGAGTTCCCGGACCCGCGCTTCGACCCGCGCCTTCCCAATCGACGCGTGGAACTCCGCACTTCCGCCGAGTGCGCTGAGGGCGGCGTCGTCCCTTTGTCCCATCGACTCGAACTTCCGGGCGCCCACGAGTTCCGTGTCCGCAGTCGAGCCCCATCCCGGGGCTACGGTATTGGGCCAGATGTCGCGGATCCGTTCACGGCGGACGTAGAGCAGGCCGACCTCCTTCGGTCCACAGAACCACTTGTGCGCGCTGGCGGCGTAGGAGTCACAGCTGAGTTCGTGCAGATCGACTTGGAGCGCCCCCCAGGTCTGGGCGCCGTCGACGTGGACGTGGATTCCCGAGCGGTGGGCGATCTCGCACAGATCGCGAACCGGCAGCAGAATGCCGCTGATGTTCGACGCGTGGGTCAGCGCCAGCACACGGGTCCTCGGCGTGAGCGCGCGGCGAAACGGCTGGATCAACTCGTCCGGACCGGAAGGGTGGGTCGGAACGGTCACAGCCTGCACCACGAATCCCCGCCGCTGGGCCCGCACGGTCCAGGCGACGTGGTTGGTCGGGTGGTTCTGATCCCAGATCACGACTTCGTCGTCGGCTCCGAGGTCGAGTCCGTTGTTGATGATGTTGTTCGCTTCGCTCGTATTGCGAACCAGCGCGAGTTCATCCGCATCGGCGCCTAACTGGCCCGCCAGCAGCGTGCGCGCTGTCTCGCGATCGCGCCCGAAGCGCGCACGATTCTGAAACGAGCAGTCGACGTCGATCGAGTGGGTCAACTCCGTGACCGTTTCCGCGACCATCTGGGGTGAAGGGCACAGATTCGCCGCGTTCATCGGCACCCGCTCTTCCCGAAAAGGGAACTGTTCGCGAACCTGTTGCCAGTACCCTTCGCCCGCGTCGGCGGCGCGCACCCCTGGCGGGCGTGCGGCCAGCGCCGACGCGGTCGCGATGCCGCCCAGAAACTGGCGTCTCGTTGCGTCCGTGGCCATACGGGGAGAGCGTAGCAGATATTTCGCCCATCCTGGGCAGCCAGACAACCGGAACAGGCCGTGCTACCCTGACCGGAACGGTTCGCTCCGGCATGCAGACTCGACGGCTCTTCCTGGTTTTCCTTCCCTGCCTTCTCGCAGCGCAGGCGCCGGATGGCTTCCGCCCGATCTTCAACGGCCGCAATCTGGCCGGTTGGCATATGAGTCTGACGAACCATCACGGGGACACGAAGGAGTGGCGCGTCTACGAGGGCGCCCTGGTGGGCCAGCAGGACCGGGAAGGCAACGGCGGCATCCTGCTGACGGACGAATCCTTCGAGGACTTTGAGGTCTATCTGGAGATCAAGCCGGACTTCGGCTGCGAGGGCGGCCTGTTCCTGCGCTCCAGCGGCAGCGGCCAAGCCTACCAGGTGATGCTGGACTACCTGGAGGGCGGCAACGTCGGTGGCATCTACGGGGAAGGGCTGCCGGGCCTCGAGATCCAGCCTTCGGAGGGCTGGGAGACGGTCTGGAACAGGGACGATTGGAACGCGCTCCGGGTGCGCATCCGCGGCGAGGCTCCCCGCATCGAAGTGTCGCTGAATGGCGCTCGGATCGTCGACTTTCAGGACACCGAGAACCGTCTCCCACGGGGCGCGATGCGAGGCAGCATCGCCGTCCAGGTCCACGGCGGCGAGCGCTGCGCTCCCGGCCTGGAGCACAGATTCCGCAACATCGCCGTGCGGGAACTCTAGTCCGCGCTTTCCGGGTCTTTCCGGGGCATTCGAGTTCCGGCCGCGAACCAGACGATCTCCATGCACACGATCCAGAGGCGCATGGCGACCGCCAGCGTCATCGCCGTGCCTGCGGCCACCGTCTGGCCCAGCAGCAGCCCGAGGATGCCTTCGCGGATCCCGACGCCGGCAGGGGCAACCATCGTGAGCAGAGCAGCCAGCCAGGCCAGGGCGTAGCACCCTCCGATGTAGGCGAGTTGACTGCCTCCGATGTCGGGCAGCAACGCCCTCGCGAAGGCGGCCATGGCGAACGCAAGAAGGATCCAGGTCGCCACGTAGATGGCCCAGATCCCGAAGATCTGCACGGCGCCGGTCTCGAGCCGTCGGTAGGGCTGCCGGAG
Organism: Bryobacterales bacterium; assembly: GCA_965218615.1. Taxonomy (GTDB): domain Bacteria; phylum Acidobacteriota; class Terriglobia; order Bryobacterales; family UBA6623; genus VXMF01. Next base: position 509,019 of record CBDCLH010000008.1, on the reverse strand, counting down.
GAGGCGGGCGAGGGGTTCCGCCCAAACGTTGAGGACGCGCGGGTAGACCATCGTGCAGGTCAGCAACGGGAAGGCGAGTAGGGCGGCTCTTTGCCAGGCGCCGAGCGATGTCGAGGCCGAGCCCGCCAGCCATGCCGCTGGAACCAGGGCGGCGAGCGCGGCGAGCACCATGTCGAGCGCCGTCGCCGCCAGGCACGCGGGCGCTCCGACTCCGTAACGCCGGGTCAGGTAGATCCGGCTCGCGAACTGCCAGACGCCACCCGGCACGTAGCGGCTCAGTTCCGATTGGCGGTAGACGCGGTAGATTCCCCAGTAGGGCACGTCATGGCCGAATCCCCGGATCAGCAGGGTCCAGCCCAAGGGCCGGAGCAGATACCAGGCCGCCGCCAAGGCGAACGAGAGCGCGAGCCAGGCGGCGTCCAGCCGCCATGGCTCCGCGCGGACCTGTTGCCAGTGGCCGTAGATCATGCGGCCGATGAAGAAGGCCAGGATCAGCGGAACGGCAACTTTGACGGTCGGGAGGACCCACCTAGTCACGGGCTTCCTCGACGCTAGGGGCGCAGGCCGATGCCTCGTGCGGAGCGCTGTCGAGCCAAATTTCAGCAAGCCAGCCGGCCGCCAAGAAGACGAACGCGCCGCCGCCCAGCACGACACCCAGCGGCAAGGCCAGCGCGGCGAGCGCCGGGGGCAGCAAGCGGGGTGCGGAAAGCGCCAACAGCACGGCCGAGCCCAGCAGGAAGGCGCACGCCGCGAGGCCGAAGGCGTGCGCTGGTCGGCCGTGGAAACGCGTCCGCAGGAGGACGGCGCCCAGGTCGAGGACGCCCTTGAAAAGACGGCTGAAGCCATATTTCGAGCGGCCGTGCCGGCGTGGATGGTGGCGCACCTCGATTTCGCCGACGCGGTAGCCCTGATGCACCGCGAAGACGGGAATGAAGCGGTGCTGGTCCCCATAGAGGCGAAGAGATCTCGCCAGCTCCCCGCGGAAGCACTTGAATCCGCAGTTCATGTCGTGCAGAGGGATGCCGGTCACGCGCCGCATCAGAAAGTTGAACAGCCGCGAGGCCGCTACCTTGTGGAGGGGATCGCGCCGTGTCTTCTTCCAGCCTGTCACGAGGTCGTAGCCCTGTTCAAGCTTGCCCAGAAAGGCCGGGATTTCAGCCGGATCGTCTTGCAGATCACCGTCGAGAGTCAAGACGATCGCCCCGCGCGAGCGGGCGAAGCCGGCCATCAGAGCAGCGGACTTGCCGTACGGAGCGCGAAGCTTGACCAGGCGCACGCGGCCGGGTTCGTGGATCCGCACGAGGCGCGGCCATGTGCGGTCGCTGCTGCCGTCATCCACAAACAGGATCTCGTGAGCCTGCGGCAGCGTGTCTCGCAAACACCGCGCCAGTTCCGCCACGGTCCCCTCTTCGTTGCGAACCGGGATGACGACAGAGACTTCCGGAGGTGTGGGCATAGCCGAAGAAACGCCGATCATAGCGAGTCGGACTTGTCGCGGCAAGACGAGGTCCGACGTGGTCGACGCGGCGGCCCGCCCTCGAGAGGAAGCTCTGGACGCGCAGCAGGTCCGATTTCAGAACCGTCCCTGTTTGGCGGAAGGCGGAATTTCTCGGACTCGGCTTGGCCCTTGGTGGGCGCCGGATCGCTGCTCAGGGTCCCCTCAGCCACCTCGTCCGATGCGCGAGTGACATGGGCTCCGCCGTGAATTTCGGTGATGCGATCCACAATCCACCCGCCTGTCGAGGGCCACTCTCTTGCGGCTGCTTGCGCGCGCCGGGCCGCGGGCCGAAACCGACGATTTGACAAGTGGGGCGCAGATGCGCGAGCGTGGAGCGGTACGCGCCATGGAGTTCCAACGCATTTCACCCGAGGAAGCCCGAGACCTCTTGGAAGCCGAGGAGGGCTACGTCTACCTAGACGTGCGCTCGATCCCCGAGTTCGAGGCGGGGCATCCGCCCGGAGCGAAGAATGTTCCATTGCTGCACCGCACGCCGGCGGGCATGCGGCCCAATGGCGAGTTTCTGGCGGTCTGCGAGCAGGCGCTCGGCAAGGATGCCAAGATCATCACGGCCTGCCTGAAGGGAGGACGCTCGATGCGGGCGGCGCAGATCCTGATCGAGAACGGGTTCTCCGATGTCGTCGACATGCGCGGCGGGTTCCACGGGGAGTCGGACAGGATGGGAAACCTGATCTACCCCGGCTGGATGCCGCGAGGGCTCCCGGTCACGACCGAGGCCGCCGAAGACGAGACCTACGAAGGGCTCTCGAATCGCTGAGCAGCCGATAGAGTCCTACCAGTCGTAGCTGCCGCCCGGCGCGAGCGTCGGCACCACGACCGCAGAGTCCTCGCCGAGTTCAGCCCGCAGCTTCTCGGGCGTCCCCGTGAGCACCGGGAATGTTCCGTAGTGCATCGGGATGACGATGTTGGGCTGCAGGAACTCGCACGCCAGCGCCGCTTCCGTCGGACCCATCGTGAACAGGTCGCCGATCGGAAGGAAGGCCAGCTCGGGTCCGTACAAGCGCCGGATCAGCTGCATGTCGCTGAAGACGTTGGTGTCGCCCGCATGGAAAAAAGCCCGTCCGTCGGGCTGCCGCACGACGAATCCCGCTGGCTCTCCGGCGTAGATCAGTTGGCCGTCCTCGGCAATGGAACTGCTGTGCTGCGCGTGGGTCATCGAGATCCGGACGCCCTCCGTGTGGTGACAGCCGCCCTTGTTCATCCCGACACAGTTGCCAACGCCCTTGGACCCCAGCCAGAGCGAGATCTCATAGTTGCAGACGATCTGGGGTTGAAAACGTTTGGCGACCGCCAGGACGTCCCCGATGTGATCGGGATGCCCGTGCGTAATCAGCATCAGGTCGACGCGCTCCAGGCTGAAGCCTTGCGGGTAGGACGGATTGCCGGTGAACCACGGGTCGATCAGGATGGTGGGACCCTCGCCGACTTCCGCACGAAACGTGGAGTGGCCCAGCCAAGTGATCCTCGTCATCCCCTCTCGCCTGCCCTTGCGACGGCCCCGATTGTATCACCCGGCCCGCCGACGCCTGCGGGCTTCCAAGCGCTTCCCAGCCGCCGAGTTCAGTTCCAATGCGGGCGGCTTCCCTCGTCTCCGCACGCCGTCGGGAAGCAGTGTGACAACCGTCTCGGCCAAGTCGTATTGCTCGCGCGGGCCCTTGGCCAGCACCACGTCGGCGCCTGTCGACTCCGGCGTGAGCGCCAGCGGGCCGGCGTACCCGGAGAGCATGACCAGCGGTACGGCGGGGGCGAGCTGGCGGAGTTGCTCGATGACCTCGTCGCCGCGCATGCCGGGCATGCGGTAGTCCGTGATCACAAGGCTGAACGGTGCGTCCGAGGCGCAGGCCCGGAAGCATGCGAGCCCTGCTTCGCCCGTCTCGGCCGTCTCGACGTCGTATCCGAGGTCCTCGAGAATGATCTTCCTTGCGATCAGGCCTTGCCGATTGTCATCGATCAAGAGAATCCTGCGGCGGCCCCGTTCCTTCCCCATCGCAAGGAGACGCTATCAAGGAGCCGAGAAACTCGTCAACGCGGTTGCAAGCTATTGGAATCGCGGGAAATCCAGAGCTTGACAAATCGCGCAATCCGTGCTGTAGGCGCCGGAGCGGCGTCTCCCATGGATCATTCGACCTCGCGTGGGGCGCTGTAGCCCCTGCGGGCGACGATACTGTACTTGATGCGCTTGTTTTTCTTGCCGGTGATGCGCAGTTCCTTGTTCGTCTGGGGATTCACGAGCCGCACCGTGATCTTGCGGAATGTGCCGTCGCGTTTGGTGTTCGAGGGCTGATAGACGGCGGTGTACTGGTTGCGCATCAGGTAGTTCAAGCTCTGGAAAATCGTCGGGAACTGTCCATAAAAGCGGGGGAAGAAGGAGAAGCCTCCTGTCTCCTTGGTGAAAGTTCGCAATTGGTTCTCGGCCTGCAGCCAGCCAATCCGTGTGATGCCGCCGACACGGCCGTACGAATCCAGCAGTTCCTTCAGCATCTGGCCCAGCCCGATCGCATGCACGGTGACGCCCGCCTCCTGCACGATCTTGCGCGCCTGGCCGTAATTCAGCCGGCTGAAGGTGTCCTCGCCGCTGGACAGCAGCACGACGGACTTGCGGCCCTCGATCCCCGACATCCTTTGGACCGTATCGGTGAGGGCGTCAAAGAGATTGGACTCGCTGTAGGCGGCGATACGTAGGCGCTGTAGCGCGTTGTTGATTTCGCGGCGGTCCTGGGTAAAGTCAGCCAGGATCTCCGACCTCATATCGTACGCGATCACGGCGACCCAGTCTTCCGGCCGCAGGGTCTGCACAAATCCGTAGGTCGCGGTCAGGGTCTGATACCAGGTCTCCGACCAGTACTGTTGCCACCGGTTGCTGAACTCGATCAGCAGCGCGACGGTGGCCGGAGCCTGCGTCTGGCCGACGCTGACGATCTTCTGCGGCACGTCGTCTTCCAGGATCTGGAAGTTTCCGGGGGGAATGTTGCCGATGAACTGGCCCTTGCCGTCGAGCACGGCGATGTCGACGGTGACGGCGTTGGTGTCGGCGGTGAAGAGCGGCTGCTGCTCCGGAGCTCGCCTCGGAGCACGGCTCTCGATGGGCGGGAAGGTGGGCTGCGTCCCTTCAACTTCACCCGGACCGGGCGCGCTTCCCGGGGGCCGGGTTCTGTCGGGCAGGGGACGCCGAGGCTGCTTGCCGATCGGACCTTGCGTCTGCGCCGGCGCGAATCCGACGGCCAGAAACGCCAGCACTCCGATCAGGAAGACGGCTTTGTGCAGAACTGGACGTGCGTCGTACATGGTGCTCTTCCTCGCGTGCCCCGCCGATCGGATGCCGAGCCCAATAGCGAAGCATCTTTATAGTAACGCCACACGCGCGGGTGGTGGCTGCTGGAGAGATCTTTTCCGGCCGCTGGCCCTGACGCGGAGAGTCCGAATCCCGGATCAGTCGGAGGACTTCAGCTTGAAGTTGTAGATCAGTTCCGTGCGGCTATCGAAGCTCGAGATCGTGCGGGTCCTGCTTCGCCTGCCCTCGGCCAGAGCCTTGATCTCATAATCGATGTTCAAGTCGAGCCCATGAAAGTAGTACTCGCCTTCGTCAGTGGTGTGGAACGACTTGACGTCGAGGGTGCGTGTGTTCTTCAACTGCACGATGCCCCGAATGCCGTCTTCGGACTCGTCGGTGATCTGACCCTTGACCGAGCGCGACGGCTTCTCTTTCTTCTTCTTGCCGAAGCCTAGGAACTGCGGCCAGGCGCTCGGAGCCGTCAGGGTGGCGGCGGCCAGCATCAGGCGGCGACGCGATACGATCATGGTATTTCCTATCCTACTGCGATTCTCCCCGGGTTTCCGAGGTCCTGCGCGGTTTGCGGGGCTCGAGGATCAGGTTCGCGGTCGTCTTGTCGATGCCGTACACCTGTACTCGGCGCCGCGCTTCGACAAACTTCGGGGCTGTCGCGGTGATGACATACGTGGCCTCGCCGGCCGGCACACGGATCCTGTATTCGCCGCGATAGTTCGTCACCGTCCTGTACTTCTTGCGCGGCTTGGCTTCGTCGAAGGCAACGACCCTGGCGCCCGGCAACGACAGGTAGGAACCTTGGAAGACGGTGCCGAAGAGCAAGGCCTGCGGTTCCTGTGGTTTGCGCCCGGCGGAGTGCGGCGGGACCGCGGCCTGCAACGCGAGCGCGGTCGCCGTCATCCAGTCACGCCGGGTCATCAGCTCGTGCGCATCCTCCCGCCAAGAGTGTTGCACAAGAATCCGTCTGGAGCGAAGTCGTCCGAGGCCGGAGCAGAGGACCCACAGGTCGGTCGCGTTCAAACGGAAAGCGGGGCTGGAGCATTGCGGAGAGTGTTGCGCGGGGAGCAGGGAGCTGCGTGGCGCCCGCGCACGCAGGTCTCTCGCGAGGCGCTACACTCGGCGCCAACGAGATTCTGCATCCTAGGCTTGGCGTGCCGGGTCGCGCGTCCCTCTGACAGCTTGTCGACTGTCCGGGTGCGCGTCGCGCCCCCGACGTTCCATTCCGAGTTGGGCCCACGCACGCGTCGAACCCTGCAGTGCAGCCTTCAGGTCCGAGATTCAGAGGATCAACCTGAGTGGTTCGAGATCCGAGAACGGCAGGAAACACAACCGCTCGCAAACGTTCTGCGCCACTTCGCGGAGTGCTTGGACGACAATGCCGCGTACGGTCATCACATCGGCCACACGTAACGTCCTCGTTCCTGCATGGAGTCGCGGGTCGGAGCCCAAGCCCCTGGATCTCGTTTTCGAGGGCGTTTCGTGAAGAGTGGAAGGTTTGATGGATTGGAGAGGAGCAGGCGCGAAGGGACCGGCCCATCCCGAGTTAGCGGTCGCGGCGTTGAGAACAGAGCCCTTGGTGTGAGGCACGCTGCAGTGTCGTATCCTAGGACCACAAGGCTGGGTGCGTGCAAAGTCTGCGCCAGTATCGTCCGCTCGCGCTGGTGGCTGCACTGATACTGCTCCCGTGGCAGGCCGCGGCGGCGATCGCTTCCCCCTCGCAAAGCGCATGCCCCTTGTACGGATCGATCCGGAAATGCCAGGAGGCCTGCAGGCTGAAGGCGGCGGCGCAGCCTGTCGAAACAGCCGAATCCGGGGCGGCGTGCCATCGTACGCAAGAAGCGTCGGAATCGCGGCCCAAGTGCAGCGCAAAAAAACGCTGCGCTGGTGACGAGACCGCGTTGCACTGGAGTCCGGAGCCGCCCTACTTGGCTCCGCTGTGGGCAGTCCTGCCGAGTCCGTCCAACCTCTCGTCGTGGGCCGTGACCGCGCGTGACCCGTTGCCCGCAGCCGCGTATCCCCCCTCGGTCCCCCCTCCCAGAACGGCTCTCACGACCTGAGCTGGCTTTCCTCCTGACGGGCTGCCTAGGCGTGCGCCCCGGAGGACATGCGCCGCCGCCGTGTGCGTTGGAACGCTGGACGGCGGTCGGTCGCAATCGATGTGTGGAGTTCTGGGTGAGGTATCCGTTGAGAGTTCTGACACTCTGTTTCTTGCTGATGGCTGCGCATGCGGCGCGGGCGGAGTTGATCGTTCGTGTCGTCGATCCGACGGGTAGCGTCGTGCCCGGGGCCCGTGTGGTCCTTCTGGATGCGTCTGGAAGGGTCCTGGCGCGGGGTGAGACTTCGGCGGGAGGGGAGGCCCCCTTTGCGGAGGAAGCCGATTCCGCGGAGGTGACCGCCGAGGGGTTCCGCACCGCGACGGCAAAGGTACGGGGCCGCCCGTCGATCTCGGTTTCCTTGGAGTTGCCGCCCCTCCAAGAGGCCGTCGACATCGCGGAAGAGGCGCCCCAGATGCTGGCGCCGATCGCCGTCGATGCGGTCGAGCCGGATCGCTTGCCCAGACCCGACCTGGTCGAAAGCCTGCGCGCCGCACCGCATGTCCATGTCCTGCGGCGTGGTGGGATCAACTTCGAGCCCGTGGTGCAAGGCCTGCGCGAGACCCAACTGTTGATGGTCGTGGACGGTACTCGGACGTTTGCGGCGGGCCCGGCTCGCATGGATTCGGAACTGAGCCATGTGGATCCCGGAAATGTTCGCAGCGTCGAAGTGGTCACGGGCCCGTATGCGCTGACGGAGGGCGCCGGCGCGATGGGCGCGATTCTGGTGCGCTCGGACGCGATCCCCAGGCCGCAGGGTTGGCGCTTGACGGGCCGCGCGAGCTTGGGGTGGCGGAGCAACGGTTCGGGACGCCTCGGCCAAACACGCGTGGATGCCGGCAACTCCGCTTTCGGATTCACCCTGCATGGAGCCGGGGACCTGTTGGACGACTACGATGCCGGCGCCAGCGGCAGGCCTTCGGCGGCGCTCGTACCGGGCGATGCCTCCGCCCACCAGCTGGGCGCCAAACTGCGCTTCAACCCGTCTGACGGGCAGGAGATTCTGTTGGGCGGCTTCTACGACGAGCAGACCGGTGTCGACTACCCGGGAAGGCTCCTGACCGCCGAGCACTTCCTGCTGCGCGCTTGGAGGGCGAGCTACCGGCTGGCCCAGCCGGACAAGCTGGTCTCCGCGCTCAAGTTCAACGCGTACGTCAACAAGAAGAGCCACCGCATGAGCAACAGGGAAAAGCCCACGGCCCGGGACATGCCGGGACGGCGGCCGCCGTTCGCGCTTGACGTCTCGCTGCCAGCCGAGGCGGACACGGTGGGCGGATCCGGGCGCGTCGAACTCTCCACCGGCGAATCCTGGCGCGTGCAGGCGGGCTTCGATCTGTTTCGCCTGGAGCAGGACGCCCAACGCTTCATCGCGCGCGCGAGCAACCGCATGCTGCTCTTCAGCGACGCTGTGTGGGCGGGGACATCGCTCCGCAACACGGGTGTGTACGTCCAGGCTGGCCGCAGCTTCGAGCGAGGCGAGATCCAGGCTGCCGTGCGGTTCGATTTCGTGCACAGCGATGCCGGACGGCCCAGCCAGTTCTTTCGCCAGCACTCCGGAACGGATTTGAATCGCAGGGAGACCCACACGAACTTCAGTTTGGCGGGGCGCTATGACCTGGGAGGCGGCTTCACGCTGGCGGGGGGTGTGGGCCGTGTGGTCCGCACGGCGAATGCCTTGGAACGATACTCGGACCGCTTTCCCAGCACACGCTTCCAGGTCGCCGCGGAGTTCATGGGCACGCCGGGAATCCGTCCGGAGGCCAGCTTACAGGGCGACCTGAACTTGGAGTGGAAGGTCGGCAAGTTCCGCGTCCACGCCGGGGGCTACGCACGCAACCTGGAGGATTACATCACGGTCCTGCCTGACCTGACCCTGCCGAAGCGGCTGCCATTGAGCCCGCCGGTAGTCTTCCGCTACGTCAATGGCAAGGGTGCGTTCTTCCGGGGCTGGAATGTCGGCGTGCGCCGGTCGATGGACATCGTCGAGTTGCGCGTGCAGGCCTCTAAGACGATGGCGGACGACAGGGAGTTGTTCCAGCCGGTTCTGGGCATCGCGCCCATGGAAGTCGACTCGGCGGTCCGCTTCCTGTCTCCCTCCAGGCGGTTCTGGGCGGAATATGGGATGCGCAACGTCTGGGACCAGCGGCGGACCTCGGCGGCGCGGATGGAAACGCCCTCACCCGGCTTTACGCTCCACGGCGTCCGCTTTGGATCGGACTTGTGGAAGGGCGCGGCTCTGCACCTGGGGATCGAGAATGCCGGTGACAAGTACTATTACGAGCACCTCAACTCGCTGAATCCATTCACCAGGCAGCGCATCCCCGAAATGGGCCGCAGCTTCACGGCCGGACTCAGCACAATCTGGTAGGGGACAGTCGCGACATATCCATCCCCAGCCGCCCCGCGGTGGAAGAGTGCGCAAACTAGAGTGCGGTTCCGGAACGGGTAAGTGCTAGCTGCTCTTGCGGCCGTACTTCTTGTTGAAACGCTCGATGCGGCCTTCGGCGTCCACCAGCTTGCGCTTGCCGGTATAGAACGGATGCGAGGACGATGAGATGGCGAGATCGTACAAGGGGTACTGCTTGCCATCGATCTCGGTTGTCTTGTCGGTCTTGGCGACGGAGCGGGTGATCCACTCGGTCTTCGTCGTGACGTCGCGAAAGACCACCTCGCGGTAGTTCTGTGGATGGATGTCTTTCTTCATCGCTGGATCCTTGGAGAGCGCGAGTCGGTCTCCTGGACGCTTGGCCCGGGGCCCGTGCAGCCCTGTGGCTCCCCTCTCAATATAGCGGACTGGACCGGATCGGCTTTGTGTGGGGGGCCGTCTGCCCATTCCCGGGCCTGGCCCTCGGACGCCCGCCCGCCGGGAGTTGTGAGAGCCGCTAGGCGCTGGCCACCCTAGCGCTCGGGGCTCGGATTGGAAGATGACGGTCCCGCGTCGGAGGGGGCGCTGTTCTTGTTGGCGAGTAGGATCTTGCCGCCGCTCGCAACGACCGCCTCGACGTGCTCGCTGCCTAGCAGGGCCTCAAAGCGGGAGCGGTCCTGCCGGTACGTTGCGAGGTAGACAGGCTCGTCCCTGCGCCACAGTTCGACCAGCGCCGCATCGTCCAGGAAGACGTCCGGGGCGCCGGGAGCATGCGAGCCGTACTCGATGTTGTTTTTCCTTCCGTTGAGCAGCAGCACGGGCCGGTTCGTGTAGTGGGCCAGGGAGGAGAACGCGTAGTACTCGTGGTCCAAGACCAGCTCTCCGGGAGTAGAGCCCAGGTAGGCGTCGGCCAGTGGCCGGGAAGACAAGTAGGGATCGAACGCTGCCCTAGCCCAGTGCGCGGCGTGCACGGACAACACCGCGGCGCAGGCCAGGCTCGCGGCCGCGCGCGGGCCCGACAGCATCCAGCTCCCGGTGACGCCAATGGCGAAGGCGGCTACCGCGAGCAGAAGTGGTCCCCGCAGATACGCGAACGCTTCGAGAGTCAGATCCTGGAAGTGGCCGAGCGCAAGCGTGTAGGCGTCCGGATTGCTGGTGAGCGCTACCGCCATGTCCCCTTCGGCCGGAAGCTGCCACACGGCGATCAGGACCACGACAGCGGCCGCGAATGCCAAGCCGTACACGGAGCCGGCCAGCCTGCAAGCGATCGTCAGCCATCGCGACGAGGCTATCGCGGTGCTGGCGAGCAGCAGCATGGCGGGTGCGTAGGCGGGCAGGGTGTAATACTCCTGGGTGGTCGAGGCCGAAAAGAACAGCAGGGTAAAGCCGCAGAAGCACAGCATCAACCGGCGAGTCCGCTCGGCGCGGTCTGCTGTTCCGAGTTGAAGCCGGCGGATGTGCGGCGAGCAGGCCGCTCCACGGAAAGAGCCAAACCAGATGCCCCGCCCAAAACGCCGGCAACGGGACCCGATCTTAATCCAGGGGATAGCGCGCCCCAAGGAAACGCAATAGGTGTTCGTTGACGAAGTAGCGCCAGAAGAAGCCGCGGTACTGGCTCGGGCCGCTCTGCAGCGTGAACTCCAAAATGGGGGGATGACGTAGGATCGCGAGAAGGTGCCAGGGAGCGGCGACAGCGATGGCGATGGCCATGGCGCCTCGCAACCCAAGGCGCCGCCAGGTGTCTCGAGAACGCCAGCTCCCACCGGCCAGCAGGTAGGCTCCGACGGCTCTCAGGGGGAGCACAGCGGCCACGAGCCCTTTGCACAGAATGCCGACACCCACGGCGGCGCCGGCCCAGCGCATGCAGGCGCGAGCGCTCCGCTCGCTGCCCTCTTGCGCCCGCAGAAAGCAGTTGAGGACGAACAGCGACGTGCAACCGACATAGACGTCCGGGATCCGAACGCGCGTAAGGAGGAACAGGCCGCAACAGGTGGCCAAGCCGAGGCCGGCGTACAGGCCTCCCGCGTTTCCGAACGCCCATCGTCCGGTGCGCCAAGTCAGCCAGCAGAGCGCGATGCCCGCCAACGCCATGGGCAGCCGCGCCGCCCAGTCGTGCACGCCAAAGATCGCATAGGGAACGGCGATCGCCCACACTTGCCCTGGGGGCTTGTCGAAGTTCGGGACGCCATTCAGGCGGGCGGTCACCCAGTCACCCGATTCCAAGATCGTCCGGGCGATCTGGGCGTACGTTGCGTCCACGTCGTCCAGGAGCGAAGGCGGACTGGACACAGCGCCCAAGAAGACGACCGCCGAGACCGCCAGCACGATCCAGGCGTGCAGGTGGGTGTCAGACAGCGCGCCGCTGGAGCCGCCAAGCTTGAAAGCCGTCTCCAGGATCCCGTCCCGGGATCGTCGAAAGGACCTGTCGGGCTGTCCAACCCGGCTGGCGCCGAATGGTGGCGTCAACGACATGTTCGTTTTCCTCCGGCTCCAGCGAGCAGGTGGAATAGAGCAACCGGCCGGAGGGGGCCAGCGCTTCCAGCGCGTGGCGCAGGATGCGGACTTGGCGCGCGTGCAAGTCCTTGAGGTCGGCGGCGTCGAGGCGCCACTTGATCTCGGGATTTCGGGCCAGCGTACCCGTACCCGAACAGGGGGCGTCGACCAGGATGCGGTCGAAGCGCTGCGCGAATGGCAGAGGCCGCTCGGCGTCCAGAACCAGCAGGTGCATGCCTTGGCATCCCAGGCCACGCATCGTGCGCAAACGGTGCAGATGGCGGTCGGCCGCCACGACAGGAGCGGTCTCCGCCAGCAGGCGGGCCTTGCCACCTGGAGCTGCGCAGACGTCGAGAACCCGGGACGCAGGACGCACTTCGAGCAGCGCGGCGACACGCTGCGAGTTCAAGTCTTGGATGGCCAACTCTCCGGGAGCAAGGGCCGAGGCGCTCGAGGCGCGACCGGACTGCACGCGGTAAGCGTGCGGCAGACCGGCCGGGACCGCATCGATGCCGGCCTCGGCGAGGCGCTGCAAGGTCTGCCTGGAGTTCGTGCCGACGGGGATCCGAAGGTAGGTATGCGGGCGCCGCAGATTCGCCGCAAGCAGCGCGTTGCAGACGTGGGCTCCGAACGCCGCCTCCCAGCGCTCCACGAGCCAGGTCGGATGGCTGAGTCGGGCGGCTTGCTCCGGGAGTGGCGCCTGCGGGAGCCTTCGCAGCACCGCGTTGACCATCCCGCTCGCGGAGCGCCGACCAGCGGCCTTGACAAGCTCGACGGACTCGGAGACCGCAGCGTGGACAGGGATCCTGCGCATGTGGCGCAGCTGGTAGGCGCCCAGCCGCAGTGCGGTCAGCACCTCCAAGTCCATGACTTGCAGGGGCTTGTGCAGCTTCTGACACACCAGGAAGTCGAGTTCCCCTCGCCGCCTCAGGCAACCCATGACGAGTTCCGTGACCAGCGCGCGCCCACGCGCATCGAGCGCGTCGAGGCGCTCGGAGTGGAGCAACTCGTCGGCGAAGGCAGCGTCCCTCTCGACGCGCAGCAGCAGGTCGAAGGCCGTTCGCCTTGCCGCTGTGGCAGCCACGTTCTGCCACCATAGCAGAGGTCCCCTCCGGCCCCGTCAGCCAGGGGCTGCAGAGACGACGCGCGTGGTACAATTCAGCCCGGCGGTCGGCTAGCGCGCTTGTCTTCAGGTCGTCGGGCGAGAGATCGATGATGGCCGACGAGGTGGACGTCAGAATCCCCAGCCATCCTCGCTGGCTGCGCTTGGCGAGGCTTCTCGTCGACGAGTGCTGCCGGGATTTCGAAGTCGATGCGGCTGCGGCGCGGGATATAGTGCTGGCGGTCGACGAGGCGCTCAGCAATGTCATGCGTCATGCCTACGAGGGCGATAGCGCGCAGCCGATCCGCATCGTGTGTCGATGCGACGGAAACGCATTCCAGGTCGAGGTCTGCGACCTTGGGCGGGAGTTCGATCCCTTTGCTCAACCGGTGCCGCCGCCCGATGAGTTACGTAGCGGCGGCCGAGGAATCTTCCTCATCCGCTCCCTGATGGATGGGTACGAGTACACACGGGCCGACGGCTGGAATTGCGTGCGCCTGCGCAAGCGCCTGCCGCGGTCCGCTGGCGGGCCTCGACGGGAGGAGACGCAAGGGGCATGACGATCCATATCAAATACGATGCCGGAGGCTCGGTCGTACAAGTGGCCGGGGATGTGGACATGTCGAATTCGCCCCGGCTGCGCGAGGCCGTCCTCGAATTGCTGAGCGAGCGCGCGGAAGCCAAGGTCGTGCTGAATCTGGAGGGTGTGCACTACATCGACAGTTCCGGGATCGCGAGTCTGGTCGAAGGTTTGCAGGAGGCTCGCAAGAGGAAGGCCCGATTCGTTTTGGCCGGTTTGAACGAGGGGCCCCGTCACGTGTTGGAACTTACGCGTTTGCTCGCCGTATTCGAAGTGTACGCCTCGGAAGCGGAGGCGCTCAAAGCCTAACCGTGCCGGTTCACGAGACCAAATGAGGTTATTCGAATCCGTCGGCAGGTACGCGATCCGTCAACTGGAGTACACCGGCGGGCTGGCGATCCAGTTCTGGCGTGGCTGGCGGCTGTCGCTGCGGGTCAATCCCTTTACGGGGCGTCGGCTGCGCTGGAAGCGCACCGTGCGAGAGATGGCCGAGATTGGCGTGCGCGCCCTGCCGGTGCTGTGCCTGATTTCGGGCGCGACAGGCATGATCATGGCGTTGCAGTCCGGCGCCGAGCTGCGCAGATTCGGCGCGATGGAAGCAGTCATCAACCTTGTCGGGACGAGCATGACGCGGGAACTCGGTCCTCTTGTCGCGGCGGTCGTCGTGATCGGCAGATCCGGCTCGGCGATCTCGGCGGAAGTGGCGACGATGGTCGTGACCGAGGAAGTCGACGCGCTGCGTGCGATGGCCCTGGATCCCATTGACTTCGTGCTAGCTCCCAAATATTTCGCCATGCTCGTGATGATGCCCTGTCTGACGGTAACGGCTGTTCTTGCGGGTATCTTGGGCGGCGGCGTCTTCACCTACTTCACGCTCGACATGACGCTGGGGATGTACCTGCAGCGGACGGTGGATATCCTCTTGATGCGCGATATCGTCAGCGGTCTCGTCAAGGCGGTCGTTTTTGGTTCGATCATCGTGCATGTGGGCTGTCTGGAGGGTTTTCGGGTGCGAGGGGGTCCGGAAGGCGTGGGTCGCTCGACCACCGACGCGGTCGTGAAGTCGATTTTCCTGGTCGTGCTCGCCGATCTGCTATGCACGGCATTCTTCTATTTCTTCTGGCGATGACTGCGGCGCCTCAGACGAGCCTCAAACAGCCTCTGCCCCACGAGGCGGGCGGCGAGCCGTTGATCTCCGTGCGGGGCCTGCGAGTCCGGTACGGTGCGCGCCAGGTCCTCGACGGCGTCGACCTCGACATCTACCGGGGGGAGACGATGGTGATCCTAGGCGGGTCTGGGTGCGGCAAGAGCACGCTCCTGCGGCACCTGGAAGGGCTCGAGAGACCGACGGCCGGATCGATCGTGGTGCAGGGCGTCGACATCGTCACAGCATCGCGCCAGGCAATGGCTCGCATTCGCCGCATGTTGGGCGTCTCGTTCCAGAGCGCCGCTATGTTCAACTCGATGACGGTGGGCGACAATGTGGCGTTGCCGTTGCGCGAGCACACCGATCTGGCCGAGTCCACGATCCGGCTGATGACGAAGATGAAGCTGCAGCAGGTCGGCTTGAGCGGCGTCGAGGATCTTTATCCGATGCAGTTATCCGGCGGCATGCGCAAGCGCGCCTCGCTGGCCCGGGCGCTGGCGATGGATCCCGAGATCTTGCTGTTCGACGAACCGTCCGCGGGCCTGGATCCGATCATCGCCGCTGGCATCGATCAGCTGATCCTGAGCCTCAAGCAGGCTTTCAAGATGACCATCGTTGTCGTCACGCACGAGATGCAGAGCGCCTTTCTGATCGCCGACCGCATGTGCATGCTCGACCAGGGCAGGATCCTGGCCGTCGGCTCGGTCGAGCAGATCCGCGCTCATCCCCATCCGCGCATCCAGCAATTCGTCCGGCGGGTCGCGGACGGCTTCGACGAATCTTCGCGGGAGTATATTACGGGTTTCTGAATGAGCAACGAATCCAAAGTCGGTCTTCTGGTCATTGCCGTGCTGGTGATCTTCGTGGTCACCTTCCTGATGGTTGCCAACGTGCAGTTAACCGGGGAGAAGGTGACCTATCGCACGTACTTTGCGTATATCGGTGGGCTCGATGAGGGCAACGTCGTGCGGTACGGGGGGCGCAAGGCTGGCACGATTACGGCTGTGCGGCCGTGGACGGAGGACATGACCAAGACCGAAGTCGTGTTCGAGATGCGGGCGGAGGCGCCCGTCAACGGGGAATCGGTGGCGACAATCGCCAGCCTGAGCGCTTTAAGCCAGAACTACCTCGAGGTGACGCCCGGGTCCATCGACGCGCCGCGGATCGAGCCGGGCGGCAGGGTGGCCTCGACCGAAACGTTGACGTTTTCGGACTTGACCCGCAAGGCGGCCCAAGTCGCCGACGAAGCGGCCGAGCTGATGACGCGGATCGACGCCAAGATGACGCTCGTCGCTGACGATATCCACACTCTAATGCTCAATCTGCAGGAAGTGACAGGCGAGCAGAACCAGCGGAACATCGCCAGGATGCTGGAAAACAGCAACAACCTGCTCGAGGTCCAGGCGCCGAAGATCGATCGGGTCACGACGCAGATCAGTGGTGTGCTCGAGAGGGTCGAGGCTCTTACGGAAGACTTCCGGCAGGTCGCCCGCAACGCGGACACCACCGCGGTGAACGTCAACCGAACGGTTGAAGAAACGCGCGAACCGATCCAGCGGAATCTTGCCCAGCTCGAGACCACGCTTCAGGACGCGCAACAGTTGCTGAAGGATGCGCGGGCGCTGCTGCTCGTGAATGAGAGCAACATTGCGGAGGTTGTCGAAAATTTCCGCGCCGCTTCTGAGAACATCGAAGCGCTGAGCAGCGAATTGCGGCAACGGCCATGGACCATCCTGCGCGTGAAACCAAGACCGGAGCGCCAAGTGCCGGCGACGTCGAGCGCGCCTGCGCCGAGCCGTTGATGGACGAGCCGGCCGTCCTCAGCCCGGACAACGCCCTTGAGTTCTTGGCGGGGCGAGTCGAACTTTCCGGGGGCGCGCGCGCCAGCGTGCTCTCGGGCGGCGTTTCGAATACGGTCGTCCTGGTCGAGGATGTGGGCCAGCGTATCGTCCTGAAGCAGTCGCTGCCGCGGTTGCGGGTCCGAGACGAGTGGTTCGCGGATCGTACCCGGATCCTACGCGAGTGGCGCGTCATGCAGGCGCTTGACGCGCTGCTGCCGGCGGGCCGTCTGCCCCAGCTGTTGTTCTGCGACGAGCCTCAGTTCCTGTACGCGATGCGGGCCGCTCCCACGGCGAGCGTGGACTGGAAGACACACCTGCTGGCCGGAGACTGCAACCCTGCGACGGCACGTCAAGCTGGCTCGACGCTCGGATTGATCGTCCGGGAAACCTGGGGCCAAGCGCGGTTTCGGGAACGGTTCGGCGACCGCACAGCGTTCGAGCAGTTGCGGACGGATCCCTACTACCGCACCATCGCAGCCCGGCACCCGCGGCTGGCGGCCGCCGTCGAGGCGTGGATCGCAGCATCCTCGCAGCGAAGCGTCGCCCTTGTCCACGGGGACTGGAGCCCGAAGAACCTGCTTGTGGGGCCGCGCGGCCTCGTCTGCATCGACTTCGAATGCTCCCATTGGGGAGACCCCAGCTACGACGCCGCCTTCATGTTGAACCATCTGCTCTTGAAGGCCTTTCATCGGCCCGATCTGGCTGGCGGCTACCTCCGCCTAGCGCGGATCGCGTTCGCATGGACGGTGGGGATGCTGCCGCCGGAGGCGCTCGGTTGGTTCGAGGCTGCCAGCATGCGGCACGCGGCCTTCCTGATGCTGGCGCGCATTGACGGCAAGTCGCCGGTCGAGTACCTGCATGAGGACACGGTGCGGGACGCCATTCGGCAACTCGCGCTGCGGCTGGTCGCCGCGACACCGCGAACTCTCTATGGAACTCTGGACTGTGTCGAGGAGGCGCTCGCGAAGCGAGCCAGCAACGTCGCTACTGGGCCGCCTTGATGGCTGCCAAGGTCTGCGTCGCCTGCGCTTGCATCGGATTCGGGACTCTCGCCGCTTCTCCCATCCAGCGTGTCGCCTGCCTGATGTTGTCGCCCGCGATGTCGAGCTTGACGTAGCAGAAGCCCAGCATATAGGCAAGGATTCCGTAGCGTTCTCCACCCTCCGCCTTGATCGGGTCCACCGTCTGCAGAAGGTGCCGCCGCGACGTGCGCCAAGCGCCCTGTTGAAAGTGTCCGGTCCCGATGACGTAGTTGGCCAGCGCGGTGAACTTCTTCTTGTTTGCTTCCCAGACCTCCTCGGAAGCGCCCTCGGGGGCGGGCTTCTCTTCCATCAGCTTGATCAGCTGCTCGGAGCGCGCGTTGGCGGTTTCGTAGTCCTGCTGGCTGAGAGCGTATTCGGCGAGCGTGTAAATGTACTGCTCGTTGCCCGGCGTGTTCGACAGGGAGCGTTCCATCGCGGCGACCATGTTGGCGATGTCGCCCGCCTGCTGGTAGGCCAGTACGTACTTGTCGTCGAGATTCCCGGCGTATTGGCTGTCGGGGTACAGCTCTTGGAGAGCGTCCATGAATTGGACCTGCGTTGCGGGGGCGCTCTGCGTCATGCCCACGCTGAGGGCCCACTCGACGTACTGCACGACTCCGTTGGCGTAGTCGACCGAGCTTTGGTGGATCATCTCTTCGTCTACGGTTGGATTGTCGGGCGGTGGCGCGGCCGCCTCCTTGTCCGCGATCGGCCGGGTCATGCTCAGCGACCCGAGCAAGGCTGGCCACTGCTGGGCATTGAGCAGGGCCTGGTTGTGGTTGTGGCGGACCTCGATATCCTCGGGGACATACTCGAGGAGGCGCTGGCCGACCGCGGCGGCTTTCGCCCAACTCTGCTGCTCGGTGTACAAGGTCTGGAGCTGCAGCAAGACATACCCGAGGTAGGTGCTTTCCGGGTAGTCGGTCAGAAAGCCTTCCAGGATGCCGATTCTCTCCTGCGCTTCTTCCGCGATACCCGCTTGCGTCAACACCGCGCCTTCGGGGGACTGGGAGTCGATTTCGACCTCGCGGATCTCCAACGTCGCTTGGGCGAAGGCTGCGGATGCGCCAACCAGGACGGCAAGGATGAGAGCGAGCAAGTGTTTCATACCGAGTCTCCGAAGATACAACATCATAGGCCCAAAGCACCGCGTGAATCAAGACAAACGACCGACAAATGTCCGACAAACGACGAAAGTCGCCTGGCGCCCGCCGGCTAGGGTTGCCTCCAGGGCAGATGGTGGAGGCCAGCGCCGTCGGCATCGTGCAGGATGAGATCCATACCGTTGGACGAGAAGCGAGTTTCGATCCAGCCGCAGGCCGTTTCGGGAGTAAACGGAAAGCCGGCTGCGGGCAGGCCCACCAAGGGGACACTCCCGGCCCAACCGAGCGAGAACATGTGCTCGTGCGCGGTCACGATTGCCTGAACGTTGCGGCGCCGTCGAGCCAGCGCGGTCAGGGAGTCGAAATCACGGCAGCCCTCGCTGCTTGACTCGCCGGGGTGGTGCACGAACAGCACCGTCCGCAGGGACGGTTCCGCCCGCAAGACACCGTCCAGCCAATCCAGTTGGACGGCCCCTAACTCGCCGCCGACTTCCTTGGAGGAACTCTGGGAATCAAGCACCACGAAGCGGAAAGGAGGCTGAGCGGTGATCGAGGTCAGACGCTCGGGAGCGGATCGCCTGCTCCCGGCCAGGATCGACAGCAGCGCGTCTCGGCGATCGTGGTTTCCCACGCCAAGCAGGAGCGGCATCGCGCTACGGAGGGGCCGCACCAGCGCGTCGAATCGCCTATAATCCGCAGCTTGGCCGTGGGACCATGCGAGGTCGCCGTTGACCAGCGCCGCGCAGGGACGCGCCGCGAGGATTTCTCCGACGATGCGTGTGAACTGCTCCGCTGGCCGGCATCCGGCGTGTTCGGCCGCGTCATCCGCCGCAATGTGGGTGTCGGCGAGCCACGCCCAGCGCGGCTGGGCGGCTGCGGGCAGCGTACAGGCGTAGCACAGCCCCACCTCCGTTTCGTGGACCTGCGGCGGCACGCCCGGCTTCAGGATCACAGCGGTCGGCGAGTCGTCACTGTCCGAGGATGTCGAATGTCGTGGTGCCGGGCACGCGAACCTTGGAATACACCTGGACCCAGGCGGTATGGGCTTCGTGATCGGCGTAGACGGCCAACGCCGCTTCGTCGGTCATTTCCATGCAGACCGCCCATTGCCGCAGCCGGGGCTCGTCTTGATTCCTGCCGAATTGACGCAGCGGCCGGCGCAGCTTCCCGACCCAGACCTTGTGCAGGCCGTCGATCTTGTCCGGCAATTCGTTGGTCGCCTTGAGAAATGCGGCCCAATCGTCCTCGCTGGCCTCTTCGATTGCAGTAAACGCGAAGCAGTGCATCAGGGACTTCTCGCCCGCTGCGGCAGTTGCGGGGAGCAAGGCCAAGATCGCCAGAAAGATGGAGCAGAGGAGTGCGAAACGTTTCACGGTATGCATCATACCCAGGATGGTACCAGGATCGGCTCGACCATTCGGCAGCAGCCAGGCCCGAGCCAAGGCGCCGTCCCTCGACCGCGGTGCGCGGGCTATACTAGAGCGCCCGATGCTCCGCCTGCAATTACTGCTAGCCCTCGCGGTCAACCTTGGCGCCGTGACGAGGCCAAATATCCTTTTCGTCTACACGGATGACCAGGCTGCCTGGGCGCTTGGCCTGTCCGGGCATCCGCATGCTTCCACTCCCAACATGGACAAGCTGTTCCGTCGTGGGGCCTACTTTCCGAATTCCTTCACGGTGACGCCGGTCTGCAGCCCATCGCGCGCGAGCCTGATGACGAGCCGCTATGGCGCCGAGCTCGGCGTCACCGACTGGCTCGATCCCACGAGCGAGCCCTTCCACGGCGTCGATCCCGAGGCAGTGATGTGGTCGGAGCTGCTGCAGCGGGCCGGTTACAGGACCGGCCTCGTCGGCAAGTGGCACTTGGGCTTGCTGGACAAGCATCACCCGACACGGAACGGCTATGACTTTTTCATGGGCTTTCGGGGCGGCGCAACCACACCGGTCGACCCGGTGCTCGAGAAAGACGGCGAAGAGCGGCCCTTCAAAGGGTTGACCGCAGACATCCTGACCGCGGAGGCCATGACATTCCTCAAGCGGGTGCAGAGAGAGGACGGTCCGTTCTTACTCTCGCTGCACTACCGGGCGCCGCACACGCGCTGGCTGCCGGTCGCGCCTGAGGATTGGGCTCCCTTCAACGGCCTGAACCCGATCATTCCGAATCCACAGTTTCCGTACCTGGACATCGAGCGGGTCCAGCGCATGACGCGCGAGTATCTGGCCAGTACGAAGAGCGTCGACCGAAACCTCGGACTGCTCCTGGCGAAGATGGACGAGTTGGAACTGACCCAGAGCACCGTGATTATCTACTCCAGCGATCACGGCTACAACATGGGGCACAGCGGCATCTGGCACAAGGGAAACGGTCACTACGTACTGACGCACGATCCGCCGGCGACGGCGAACGTCCCAGGCGGCCAGCGGCCCAACATGTGGGATCGTTCGCTCCGCGTGCCGACGGCGGTCGTGTGGCCGGGCATGATCGAGCAGGGCCAAGTCCTGGAGGAGACCGTCTCGAATCTCGACTGGTTCCCGACGGTCGTGTCGATCGGGGGCGCGGAGATCCCGGCGGGCACGATCGTGCGCGGGCGCAATCTGGCGCCGCTGTTGGATGGCACAGCGAAGGACTGGGACAACGATCTGTACGGCGAGTACTCCACTCACCATCAGTCGCGCACGCACATGCGCATGCTCCGGACGCCGCGCTGGAAACTGGTGCGCGACTTCCGCAATCCCGAGCGGGACGAGTTCTATGACCTCGGCTCCGACCCGGAGGAGACAACCAACCTTATCCGCCACCCGGAGGCGCGCAGGACCATCCAGAGGCTCGACACCCAGCTGGCCCGGAAGATGCGCGCGGTCGGAGACCGGCTCGCCGACTAAGAGCGGCTACTCGCAGGTGGTCTGACGCGCTGTTACACGGAGGACACTCGATGCCGACTCGGAATCCATGCCAAAGCGAACCGGACCGCAGGGAATGGCTGACCTATTCGGCCTTGTTCGGATCTGCCTTCCTGGCCCGCCAGGGCCTCGCCGCCGTCCCGGCCGTCGCTGCGCCGGAGCCGGCGCCAGCTACCCCTGCGCGCGGGATGAAGAAATCCATCAACCTGTGGGCGTTCCCGTACCCGGACAAGTGGTCCCTCAAAGAGTGCTTCCAGATTGCCAAGGATGCCGGATTCGACGCCGTGGAGCCCAACTTCAACCTGGAGGGTGAGTTCTCCGCCGAATCGACGGACGACGAGATCCGCGCCGTCAAGCGGATGGCCGATGCTGTCGGGATCAAGATCAGCGGCGTCTGCTCGTTTCTCTTCTGGCCGTACTCGATGACGCACCCCGACGCGCAGCGGCGGGCCAAGGGTATCGAGTTGGCCGGACGCATGGCGGATGCCGCCGCCCTGCTCGGGACAGACAATCTCCTGGTCGTGCCCGGCGCGGTCTATGCCCCGTGGCTGGAGGATCCCGTTCCCGTGCCGAACGACGTCTGTGAACGTCTGGCGCGAGATGCCGTGCGGCGGCTGATCCCCCGCGCGGAGCGGGCCGGGGTCACGATCAACATCGAGAACATCTTTGCAAACGGATTCCTGTTCAGCCCCCAGGAGATGGCGGCCTTCGTCGACGGCTTCGAAAGCGAAACGGTGAAGGTGCACTTCGATACCGGCAACATCATGCAGTACCAGTTCCCCGAGCATTGGGTGCCGATCCTGGGCCGGCGCATCAAGAACGTGCACCTCAAAGAGTGGGACAAACGCACTCAGGAGTTCAATCTGCATACCTTCCGGACGCTCCTGGATGGAACGACGAACTGGCCGGCGGTGATCGGGGCGCTCGAGCGGGTCGGCTACGACGGCTACTTGACCTTCGAGTACTTCCACCCCTTCGAGCACTACCCTGAAGCGCTCGTATACCAGACTTCGGACGCGCTCGACCGCATGCTGGGCAGAAAAGGGTAAGCGCGCAGTGCGTACGGCTACCTCCGACGCCGTGTGCCGCAAGCCGACGGACAAGGCCGTTCGGGACGAATCGCGTTACGGAGGCGACGTGGGCTTGGAGCTTCCGCTCGGCCGGGACGCGAGGGGACCAGGCGGCAGATGCCCACGATGACCGAGTAAGTCCACGACCAGCCGCTTTTCTCGGAATGGGGACGCCTGACCGGGATTTTTTGGCAGCCGCGAAGAGTCTTTGACGACCTTCGCTCTCGACCGCGGTGGCTGGCCCCGGTATTGCTGTGGACGGGGATCCGAAGCGCCGAGCACTACTACGCAGTCTTCCGAAGCGGCTCCATCTTCGAGAAGCTGCTTGCGTTTGAGTTCTATTCGATCCTGAGCTTGCTGGGCCGCCCGGTCATGTCTTTCGTAATTGCCGTTGCGGTTCTCCGAATCGAAGCCGTTTTGCTGGGCGGGATTCTTCGTCTTTTGCGTCAGCCTCTGCGACATCGTCAGCCGGAATCGATCGTGTCGTACACATCGCTTCCCGTTGTCCTGCACCACGCACTCGGTCTTGGTTTCCTTGTCGCGAAGGATGTCTGGCGCTTGGACCTCGAGAATCCTCTTGGACTTAGCGTCGCTTGGATCCTCAGCGAGGCGACGACGCCGACGTGGCTATACGCCGTGGCGTCCGATCTTGGTGTCCTCGGCTTGTGGCATCTGTGGTTGTTGGCTCTGAGGGCATCCACGGTCACGCAAGCTTGGACCGTCCGGGCCGCGCTCGCATATCTGGCTCCGGTGTGGATCGCCCACTGGTCGGCTTGGGCTGTCTTGGGTTCGATCTTTTTCACGATCCTTGAACAGCGCGAAGCCACGTTCAACGCGCTCTAGCCCGAGTTTACCGTGTTGGACCGCAAAGTTCCGATAAGTTCATTTCTCGCACAGGGATAGAGCCGGCCTCCTGTATGACCTACGGAGCCGGATAGGGCGTTAGGTCTCGTACTTTTTGAGGCCCAGGATGGCGTACATCGAGCGCTCCACGCCGTGGCGGCGCAGTTCCCGCTGCAGCAGGGCGCTGAGCGTCAGCGCCAGCACACAGCAGAACTCATGCACTTCGATCTCTTGGTCCGTCCAGTGGTACTGCAGCCGGATCGTGATGCAGTCGGTGTCCTGCATTTGCCGGAAGACGCAAGGCCGACCGTCTGTTTAAAACAGGCGAGTCCGTTTGGAAAGAAATCGGCGGTGGAACGGAGGCGGGATCGGAGAAATCTGCCGTGGCCTGTTCACGCTGCGAAGTCGGGAGCGTGCGCGGCCAAGGGTTTCTTCGGTGGTGTCATGGGCGCCCTCGCTCCGATCCGCCCCGCGTTGCGCAATTGAACTCCGCCTGAGCAGCGGGGCTCTTGGGTAAGCTGTGTCCCTGACAGAAGCGCAACCCGGATCTGGACCGAGAGCAGCGATCCACGGCAGCTCTGGCGCTCCAGGGTTAATCCAGTCGGCTATGCACCCGGGCTGACCCGTGTCCGCGACACCCGATCAGGACAAGGTCTTGGTCTGGGAAGATGGCTATGAAAGGATCGTCAAGCCCCTCGAACGTCCGTCAGAAACCTTCCGACTCATGTGGAATCTGCAGGTTGGGCAACCAGCCCAGGACGCGCTCCGCAGGCTTTCCGAGCGGGATCCCGCCGACCTATCCCGTTCGATGTCACCTCGAAGCCACCCTCTTCGTCTGGATCCACGTGAACCAAAAACTCCGGGAGGTTGACCAGTGTCTCGAGCAAGTCCTTGACCATGGCGTACGCATCGTCCTTGGTCCTGCCCTGAGTCATCACATCAAGAGCAGGTAACTCGGCGAGCCAGAAGGTACCGCCCTTGTGGACCCTGCCGGCAAGCCGGTTGCCGTTGGAGGTCCCGCTAAGTATGTCTGACCGCCACTGTTGCTCGCTCCGGCTCATTCCCACAGCCATACTATTTCGATTGTTCCGTATAGTGTCAAGCGATTCCGAGAGTCGTATCTCGTTCTCGCCCAAGGCGATCAGCATTAGCTTGCTCCGCGTCCTTGAGGACTCCCTTGGCAAGGTCTTCTTCGATCTCCCTGGGGCGCGGGACGGGTAGGGTCTTATGGCCATCGGTCCAAACGTCGTGATTCCCGCCGTGACGTTTGAATCACCAACCGAGATCTTTCAACTTCCGCTCTAGCGTGCGTCGTCGCATTCCTTTAGCCCCAGCACCTTGAGTGGCTCACAACCAATACCCTTTTATGTTAGAGAGGTGCCGGAGAGCGAGAACCCAGACAGGACCTGGGAACTTCTCTTCCCTAGCCGCAGGTGGCGCAAGCCACCGCTGCGGCAGGTAACAGATCCCTCCCCGCCTCAGCGCAGGGAGGCCGCGGGGGGGCCTGGCCAGGCCCCCCCGCGGCGACGGGTCGGACCGTTTTCACCTCGGGTTCCCGGACCCGTCCCGCAGCTCGGTCGGCCCGTCGCCGCAATTCCTGCGCGACCTGAACGGAAGCGCGGGTCAGCCCCGCATCGCAAAAGGATAGGTACGCAGGAATGACACCTCCCGACTCCACTGTAGTCGCAGGCATCGACGTCGGCAAGTCCAAGCTCGACGCCCACATCCTCTCCGAGGGCCTCGACCGCCAGTTCCACAACGACACGTGCGGCCGCCGCGCCCTGCGCAACTGGCTGCTCCAGCACGGCGTCTCCCGCGCCGTCTTCGAACCCACCGGGCGCTACCACCGCAACCTCCACCAGTGCCTCTTCGACGCCAGCCTCGAGACCGTCGTCGTCAATCCGCTACGCTCCCGGCGCTTCGCCCAGGCTCTCGGCCGGATCGCCAAGAACGACCGTGTCGACGCCTCCATGCTCGCCCGCTACGGCCTCCTCGACGGCCTCGACAGCACCCCGCCCAAGGCCGCCAACCTACGCCTGCTCAGTGACTTGCTCGCCTTGCGCCGCAAGCTCGTCGAGCAGCGCGGCGCCCTCCGCAAACTGCGCGCCGAACTCGACCCCGCCGCCGCCCGGGCCGGCGCTCTCGCCTGCGACGGCCTCGCAGCCGCTATCGACAACCTCGACGTCAGGATGCAGGCCTGCATCGCCGCCGACCCTGCCCTCTCGCGGCGCGCCGGGATCGTCCGCTCGATCCCCGGCTTCGGGCCCGTCAACGCCGCCTGCCTGTGCGCCGACATGCCCGAGCTCGGCGACCTTGACCGCCGCCGCGCCCTTCGACCGCGACTCCGGCCAGCACTGCGGCGGCCGCCATATCCAGGGCGGTCGCATGCCTGCCCGCAACCTGCTCTACATGGCCGCCACCTCCGCGATCCGCTGCGATCCCGCGCTGCAGTCCTACTACCAGCGCCTCCGCGATGACGGCAAGCAGCATAAAGTCGCCCTCGTCGCCGTCATGCGCAAGCTCGTCTCCTTGCTCACCGCCCTGCTCCGCGCCGACCGCCTGTGGTCGCCCGCGCCGCCCGCTGCCGCCTGAGCGCAGTTGAGTAGCAGTAAGGAAAGTGAGCGTCCACGGCAGCCTCGACGGAATCGCCCCGGCACCCGCGAACCCGATGCACCGAAATCCCCGGATCCCATCCGCCATTTCCGGCATTAATTCCCGGCATCACTGGAGAAAACGCTTGACAAGAAAACACGGAAGCTTATCTGCTCGGGACTGCCTTACTACAAGAATCGCAATCGCTGTCGCACGGCCGAATCGGCGTCATTGTGCTCTGCCTCACTGTCATATGAAGCGGCGATACGCTCCAGTACGCCTCTGACGTAGGGGAACTTGGGGGAGGTCGCGGGCCATGACGCGGTAGTGCGCTGCTTCGTCGCGTTCCTGATCTTCGTCCTCGCTGAATCCTCTCGAAGCGACACCCCGGCCATTGAGAGTGCCGACCTCGAAGCCGATACCGACATGCTCCGCATTCATCCATTCCAATGCTTCGCAAACTTGCGGACACGGCCACCTACCACCATCGCCGGGCCGGCACGCGACAAGAGTTCTCCGATCTTTTTGTCGCCTAAATCGGCGTAGCCGAAAGAGGGCGATTTCCTGCGACCGTAGTGGGACCACAATGGGACCATTCTTGTGCTCCCGAGTGCTCCGAACTGCTCAGCGGCGATCCGGCGGCCCGACCCGGCTCACCGTCTCTAAGGCATTGAAAACAAATACCTCTGAATCAAAGGTTTAGGGGATGGAGGCGCGGGTGGGAATCGAACCCACGAAAGAAGGTCTTGCAGGTGTAAGCGTTCGAGCGGGGCGTGAGAGACGGTTTGCGGTTTAGCGATTGAGGATTGCTTGCGCCAGGGCAAGCCCTGGATAGGAGGATGCTATGAGGTGCGCCAGGCTAACTGGCCAATGTCAGGAGGTGAAAGTCCTCTGCGGTAAAGGATGAGCTGATCCATAGCGCTCCCCGAGCCGTGCGGTCGTTCCCGTGAGGGGACGGGCGAAGCGTCGGCAGGGGCGCATGTGGGCAGGGCTATGGAGCGTCGAAATCTTCATCATTCGGAGTGCCGAGACCGTCTCATTAGTCGAAGGCAACACCTCGCGGTCCGTTCTAGCTAGGGCCGGGAGGGCTCCGCGGCGTCGAAGAACCCAGGCACGCATGTACGACAGAGGTTGGGACCTGGGAGGCCTTCGGGTCGTCCCGGCGGGTCGCCGCCGGGACCGTGAAGGGAAGGACAGGAGTCAAGACTGGAGATGCACGATCCGAAGGAGTCAGACTCGGCCATACTAGCGACGAGTCCCGGGAACAAGGCGGCGCGAGCGGCTGCGGAGCGGGAGGAGCGAAGGGCCGGGACCAACGAGAATCCGGGAGGCCGAAGCACGGTCCGCACGCAGGGACGGGCAGCCGTGTCACAGGGGGCCGAGCGGATACGGCAATGTATACAGAGGAATCCCAAGGAGAAGCTCACTGCGCTTCTGCACCATGTCACGCCGGAGACGTTGCGGGTTGCCTACGTCGCGCTGAAGCGAGATGCGGCACCGGGCGTGGACGGAGTGACGTGGAAGGAGTACGGGGGAGGGCTGGACGAGCAACTGCTCGACCTGCACGACCGCGTGCATGCGGGAACGTACCGGGCGACGCCGTCGCGACGGGTGAACATTCCGAAGCCGGACGGCGGCAGGCGACCGCTGGGGGTGGCCGCACTGGAGGACAAGATCGTCCAGAAGGCCGTTGTGGACAATATCCTGACGCCGATTTACGAGGCGGAATTCCTCGGGTTCAGCTACGGGTTCCGGCCCGGGCGGGGCGCGCACGACGCGCTGGACGCCTTGGCATACGGGATTGAGAAGCGCAAGGTCAACTGGATTCTGGACGCCGACATCGCCAAGTTCTTTGACCGGATCGACAGGGACTGGATGCTCCGGTTGCTGGGCGAGCGGATCGGGGATCAGCGGCTGATCAGGCTGATAGGAAAGTGGCTACGCATGGGCGCCATGGAAGACGGCCAACTGGTCGATACGGGCAAGGGGACGCCGCAGGGGTCGGTGATTTCGCCGGTCCTCGCCAACGTCTACCTGCATTACGTACTCGATTTGTGGGTCGGGCGGAAGTGGCGACCGCAGGAAGCGCGCGGCGAAATGATCTTCGTGCGATACGCCGACGATTACGTGGCGGGCTTTCAGCACAAGGAGGACGCGGAACGGTTCCTGCAGGAGCTGAAGGAAAGGCTCGGCCAGTTCGGACTGGAACTGCACCCGGACAAGACCCGCCTGATCGAGTTCGGACGGTACGCGATCGCGAACCGGAAGACGCGCGGGCAGGGACGGCCGGAGACGTTCGACTTTCTCGGCATGACGCATTACTGCCGACAGACGAGGAAAGGACGCTTCGGGCTGGGGCGCAAGCCGGTGGCGAAACGCATGAGCCGGACCCTGAAGGCGATCCGGGCAAAGCTGCGACGGCGCATGCACGCGGATCAAGTGGAGACCGGGCAATGGCTGGGGAGGGTGTTGCGAGGCTGGTATAACTACTTCGCGGTCCCCACCAGCCACCCGTACCTACGGCGATTCGAGCGACGCGTCAGGAAAGAATGGATGGCCATTCTCCGCCGGAGGTCGCAAAAGGACCGGCACCCGTGGAAACGTCTGCACCTACTTTGTGATGAACTGTGGCCGCCTGTGCGAGTGCTGCATCCGTGGCCGGACCGAAGATTCGCCGTCACCCATCGGAGGTAGGAGCCGAGTGCGTTAACGCGCCCGCTCGGATCCGCGCGGGGGGCACCGGGTAACCGGTGTCCCTACCGCAATCTGAAACCTTTCATAGCGAGCCAGCGGGTTCGACTCCCGCCCGGCAAAGGCGCAGCCCGTCAGCCGGGAGCGCGTGTTGCATGGCGTGCGGCAACGCACGTCGTGAAGCGTACACAGCGGGTGGTCAAGCGGCGCTATTGAGCCTCGAAATCATCAATGCCGACGCCCTCGTTGTGCAATTAGCGGGGGCAGCACCGGGCACGCCGTCAACGGCGAGGGGTGTCTGGGTCGACCGGGGTCAGAGAACGTCTGCATAGCCACGGGATGGCTCGCCAGGGAACCTGGGAGGCCCCGCACGGTCCACGCAAGAAGGCCGGAAGACGGACCCCTGGCCGAAACAAAAGGTCCGGGCCCGCCCCTGCCTGTGGGGGACCGGGAGCGAAGCAGCAGGCAAGCGTGGTACCGGCTGGCGAACCAATAAGCCGAAGGGACGTCGTGCGGGGAGTCGTAGTGTCCTCATAGTACTGCTGACGGCGGGGAACCGGGACCACCGGGACCCGTCCGAGGGAAGGGGGGCACCGCAGGGACAGAACCATTGGAGGGAAACGATGGAAGAAACGATGAGTTCTACAAACACGTCCACGAAACGACAATGGATAGCCGAACTGGCGGGGGAGCACCCGGAGTGGGTGTTCACGACGCTGCATCGACACCTGGATCTGGAATGGATGCGGGAAGCGTACCGGCAAACGCGCAAGGATGGCGCGCCGGGCATCGACGGGGCGACAGCAGCCGACTACGAGAAGGACCTGGAGGCCAACTTAGAGGGCCTGCTGGGACGGATCAAGTCGGGCCGCTACAAGGCACCGCCGGTGCGACGGCACTACATTCCGAAAGCGGACGGCACGCAGCGGCCCCTGGGCATTCCCACGTTCGAGGACAAGGTGGCACAGCGAGCGATCGTGATGCTGCTGGAGCCGGTGTACGAAGCCGATTTCCTGCCGTGCTCGCACGGCTTTCGCCCGGGCCGTTCCGCCCACGATGCCTTGCACGCCGTGCGTGCAGGCCTCCACGGCGGGATGCAGTGGGTGATCGACATGGACATCGCGAAATACTTCGACACGATTCCACACGGCCAACTCCGGGCGTGTCTCGACCAGCGGATCAAGGATGGAGTCATCCGGAAGATGCTGAACAAGTGGCTCAAGGCCGGGGTGCTCGACGAGGGCGTCCTGCAACGGCCCCGGAGTGGAACGCCCCAAGGCGGGGTAGTCAGCCCCTTGCTGGCGAACCTGTACCTGCACCACGTGCTGGACGAATGGTTCGAACAGGAGGTGCGGCCACGCCTGCAGGGGCGCTGCCAACTGGTGCGCTATGCCGATGATGCCGTGATGCTCTTCGAGAACGAACAAGATGGCCAGCGTGTGCTGGCCGTCTTGGGCAAGCGGCTTGGCCGATACGGGCTGAAGCTTCACCCGGACAAGACGCGGTACCTCGACTTCCGGCGGCGGTCAACCGGGCAGGAACGGCGCGTGACCTTTGACTTTCTGGGCTTCACTCACTGCTGGGTGCGGTCTCGGAAGGGATATCCGGTTGTGCGACAGACCACGGCCCGGAAACGGTTCGCCCGCGCGCTGCAAGCTGTGAGCGAGTGGTGTCGACGACACCGGCACGACGCAGTGGGCGCCCAGCGAGACCATCTCGCAAGCGTGAGTCGAGGGCATGCCAACTACTACGGACTCCGGGGCAATAGCGTGCGACTCGCTGGGTACAGCTATCAAGTCGCTCGCATCTGGCGGAAATGGCTCTCGCGCCGCAGCCGCAAATCGCGGCTGACCTGGGCCGCCATGCGGGAACTGCTCCAGCGGTATCCCCTACCGGTGGCACGCGTGCAGCTCCCTCAGACGGCTCTTCTCTTTGAGCGAATCTGACCTGTGACGAACCGAGTGCGTTAGACGCGCACGCTCGGGTCGGTGAGGGGGGAGGCTCGGTAACGACCTCCCCTACTCGGCTTGCGCCAGGGCAAGCCCTGGATAGGAGGATGCTATGAGGTGCGCCAGGCTAACTGGCCAATGTCAGGAGGTGAAAGTCCTCTGCGGTAAAGGATGAGCTGATCCATAGCGCTCCCCGAGCCGTGCGGTCGTTCCCGTGAGGGGACGGGCGAAGCGTCGGCAGGGGCGCATGTGGGCAGGGCTATGGAGCGTCGAAATCTTCATCATTCGGAGTGCCGAGACCGTCTCATTAGTCGAAGGCAACACCTCGCGGTCCGTTCTAGCTAGGGCCGGGAGGGCTCCGCGGCGTCGAAGAACCCAGGCACGCATGTACGACAGAGGTTGGGACCTGGGAGGCCTTCGGGTCGTCCCGGCGGGTCGCCGCCGGGACCGTGAAGGGAAGGACAGGAGTCAAGACTGGAGATGCACGATCCGAAGGAGTCAGACTCGGCCATACTAGCGACGAGTCCCGGGAACAAGGCGGCGCGAGCGGCTGCGGAGCGGGAGGAGCGAAGGGCCGGGACCAACGAGAATCCGGGAGGCCGAAGCACGGTCCGCACGCAGGGACGGGCAGCCGTGTCACAGGGGGCCGAGCGGATACGGCAATGTATACAGAGGAATCCCAAGGAGAAGCTCACTGCGCTTCTGCACCATGTCACGCCGGAGACGTTGCGGGTTGCCTACGTCGCGCTGAAGCGAGATGCGGCACCGGGCGTGGACGGAGTGACGTGGAAGGAGTACGGGGGAGGGCTGGACGAGCAACTGCTCGACCTGCACGACCGCGTGCATGCGGGAACGTACCGGGCGACGCCGTCGCGACGGGTGAACATTCCGAAGCCGGACGGCGGCAGGCGACCGCTGGGGGTGGCCGCACTGGAGGACAAGATCGTCCAGAAGGCCGTTGTGGACAATATCCTGACGCCGATTTACGAGGCGGAATTCCTCGGGTTCAGCTACGGGTTCCGGCCCGGGCGGGGCGCGCACGACGCGCTGGACGCCTTGGCATACGGGATTGAGAAGCGCAAGGTCAACTGGATTCTGGACGCCGACATCGCCAAGTTCTTTGACCGGATCGACAGGGACTGGATGCTCCGGTTCCTGGGCGAGCGGATCGGGGATCAGCGGCTGATCAGGCTGATAGGAAAGTGGCTACGCATGGGCGCCATGGAAGACGGCCAACTGGTCGATACGGGCAAGGGGACGCCGCAGGGGTCGGTGATTTCGCCGGTCCTCGCCAACGTCTACCTGCATTACGTACTCGATTTGTGGGTCGGGCGGAAGTGGCGACCGCAGGAAGCGCGCGGCGAAATGATCTTCGTGCGATACGCCGACGATTACGTGGCGGGCTTTCAGCACAAGGAGGACGCGGAACGGTTCCTGAAGGACCTGAAGGAAAGGCTCGGCCAGTTCGGACTGGAACTGCACCCGGACAAGACCCGCCTGATCGAGTTCGGACGGTACGCGATCGCGAACCGGAAGACGCGTGGGCAGGGACGGCCGGAGACGTTCGACTTTCTCGGCATGACGCATTACTGCCGACAGACGAGGAAAGGACGCTTCGGGCTGGGGCGCAAGCCGGTGGCGAAACGCATGAGCCGGACCCTGAAGGCGATCCGGGCAAAGCTGCGACGGCGCATGCACGCGGATCAAGTGGAGACCGGGCAATGGCTGGGGAGGGTGTTGCGAGGCTGGTATAACTACTTCGCGGTCCCCACCAGCCACCCGTACCTACGGCGATTCGAGCGACGCGTCAGGAAAGAATGGATGGCCATTCTCCGCCGGAGGTCGCAAAAGGACCGGCACCCGTGGAAACGTCTGCACCTACTTTGTGATGAACTGTGGCCGCCTGTGCGAGTGCTGCATCCGTGGCCGGACCGAAGATTCGCCGTCACCCATCGGAGGTAGGAGCCGAGTGCGTTAACGCGCCCGCTCGGATCCGCGCGGGGGGCACCGGGTAACCGGTGTCCCTACCGCAATCTGAAACCTTTCATAGCGAGCCAGCGGGTTCGACTCCCGCCCGGCAAAGGCGCAGCCCGTCAGCCGGGAGCGCGTGTTGCATGGCGTGCGGCAACGTACGTCGTGAAGCGTACACAGCGGGTGGTCAAGCGGCGCTATTGAGCCTCGAAATCATCAATGCCGACGCCTTCGTTGTGCGATTAGCGGGGGCAGCACCGGGCACGCCGTCAACGGCGAGGGGTGTCTGGGTCGACCGGGGTCAGAGAACGTCTGCATAGCCACGGGATGGCTCGCCAGGGAACCTGGGAGGCCCCGCACGGTCCACGCAAGAAGGCCGGAAGACGGACCCCTGGCGGTAACAAAAGGTCCGGGCCCGCCCCTGCCTGCGGGGGATCGGGAGCGAAGCAGCAGGCAAGCGTGGTACTGGCTGGCGAATCAATAAGCCGAAGGGACGCCATGCGGGGAGTCGTAGCGCCCTCATAGTACTGACAGACGGCGGGGAACCGGGGCCGCTGGGACCCGCTCGAGGGAAGGGGGGCGTCGCATGAGCAGGACCGCGGAGGGGAAACGGTGAGGAAACTGGAGTTCCAGCAAGCCGTACACGGAACCTCCGGGGATAGCCGATCGGAGCCTAGTGCGCGAATCTGCCGTGCGAGGAACCGAGTGCGTTAGACGCGCACGCTCGGGTCTGTGGGGGGAGAGGCTCGGTAACGACCTCTCCTACCCGGCTGCACTTCGTCGAAGTTCCTTCCCCGCTCGCTTCTCTGTAGCATAGACATGATCAGCAGGCTCCGGAGATGATTCCTGCGGCAGCGCACATTGTGGACGGTTTAACGCGCGCTGCAGAATCGTCACATAAATGTGACTGAATGACTTTGTATCATCGTTGGCATCTGGATTCATTGGCGGGACCTCGTGTCCGGCAGCTCTCGGGTGACACGAACGAGGCTCATGTACGATCACGTTACGCTTGTTCGTGGGCTTGTGCGAGGTGTTGCCGGGTGTCACCGAAACAGGCACCGCCAACTACTGAGCCGTGGGTCACTGGTCATGGCACCGCAGCATCCCTTTTGCTCCGGTCCCTGACTCCTCTGTTTACTCAAAAGTACAATGGCAGCGAAGAATCTATGACGCGCCATTCTAGTACGATAGCAAGATCTTGTTTTTCGGAGATTGGACTAAAGTGGATTCCTCAAACGTGAGATTTCGCGTGGGTGTAGACACGGGCGGCACATTCACGGATCTTGTTGCGGCGGATGAAGAGACGGGGCAGCTGATCGTGGCCAAGGAACCATCCACACCGACCAAGCCGGCCCTCGCGGTGAGCCGTGTGTTGCGTCAGATGGGCACGCCCCCGTCAGACATCGGCTTCTTGATTCTCGGGACAACAGTCGCTACCAATGCTTTGATCCAACGGAGTGGAGCTCGCGTGGCATGCGTCATGACCAAAGGCTTTGAGGATGTGGCTTTCATTCAACGAATCGACAGGGAAGAGGTCTACAACCCTCAATGGCAAAAGCCTAAGCCCCTCGTCAAACGTGCGAACTGCCTTGGCGTACAAGAGCGGGTCGATTACCACGGTAGGGTCGTCGAACCTCTAACGCGGGATGACTTAGACCAACTTGGAAAGCTGATAGATGAACGTCTGAACCAAAATAGAGTCAATGCTTTGGCCGTGTGCCTGCTTTTCTCGTACCTTAACAGCGAGCACGAACTGGCGCTCAAAGAGTACCTGGAGCGACGCTACCCGGAGCTGAGCTGCTCACTGTCTCATCAGGTTTGCCCAATGTGGCGTGAATTCGAACGCACCTCTACCACTATAGCCGATGCCTTCGTCAAGCCAGTCACTGCGGAATACATAGGTGGTCTCAACGAGGAGTTTGCCAAACTGGAGCTGAAAGCCCCCTGGTGTCTGATGAAGTCGAACGGTGGCAGTATGCTTTCGGCGAGTGCCACGGAGCAACCGGTGCAGACACTCCTGTCCGGTCTGGCGGGTGGCGTCATGGGTGGAAACTACTTTGGTGAGCTGGCTGGATATTCCAACATTTTCACCCTCGACATGGGCGGGACGAGTTGCGATGTCGGCTTGGTTCGTGACGGCCAACAGGCTTACGCTAGCGAGTTTCAGCTCGAATTTGGGCTGCCGATCTCAGTGCCCTGCGTCGATATCTCTACCATCGGGGCAGGGGGTGGATCCGTGGGTTGGATTGACAAAGGAGGCCTTTTGCGGGTGGGGCCTCTCAGCGCCGGTGCTTTCCCGGGTCCTGCCTCCTACGGGCAGGGAGGTACTGATGCGACGGTGACGGATGCGAACCTGATTCTGGGCTATCTCAACCCAACCTACTTCCTCGGTGGACGGATGTCGCTCTCTGAGGCTAATGCCGAGCTGGCCATTCAACCCCTCGGGGAGAGATTGGGGAGTTCCACAGTGGAGGCGGCCGAATCGATCCGACGAGTCGTGAACGAGAACATGGCGAACGCGTTGCGCCTGGTGGCAGTGAAGCGAGGACTCGACCCCAGCGAGTTCGCTTTGGTGGCTTTCGGTGGAGCCGGACCTGTGCATGCCGTGGCCGTCGCCGAGGCCTTACGAATTCCGCGCGTTCTGGTACCGCTCCACCCCGGTCACTGTTCCGCGTTCGGCGCGCTTATCTCGGATTGGCGGGTGGATAAAGTTCTGACACGCCTTTATCGTTCAGATACTCTACACGCCTCCACCCTTGATAAAGAGTTCCAGCAACTGACTACGGCGGCTGTGGAAGAACTCATCCGCGAAGGCTTCCAGGGTAACCTTGTCGTCCTTCGAAGCATCGACATGCGGTACCAGGGCCAGAACTACGAACAGGAAGTGAGTGTCGGCGAGGGGCCGATCGGTGAGGATATGCTGCGCAAAGCGTTGGCTCAGTTCACCGCCCAGCACGAAGCCTTCTCCGGTTCCTCACACCCAGACGCTGTGATCGAACTCGTCAACCTGCGTATTACGGCCATAGGCCGCTCTTCTCAGATCCAGCTCGAAAGGCTGGCCACAGGAACGTGTGTTCAGCCGGTCGATCACCGGCCTGTGTTTTTCTGGCGCGACGGCCTCGTCGAGACCGCAATTTACCGACGTGAACAGCTGCCGAGTGGAGCTCGAGTGAACGGCCCCGCAATTGTGGAAGAGATGTCGTCTACCACGGTGGTGCCGGCCGACTATGCCCTTACGGTCGA
This sequence comes from Bryobacterales bacterium, assembly GCA_965218615.1. Taxonomy (GTDB): domain Bacteria; phylum Acidobacteriota; class Terriglobia; order Bryobacterales; family UBA6623; genus VXMF01. The sequence continues at coordinate 473,205 of CBDCLH010000008.1, read as the reverse complement.
TGAACATGGCTTGATAACCATCTTCCACGAGGAGACGCTCGATGGCTGAGTTTGATCCGGTATCTTTGCTGACCCTCCATAACCGCTTGGTTAACATCTGCGAGGAGATGGCGCTCGTGATGATGAAAACGGCCTACTCGACCATCTTCAGCGAAGGGCTTGACTTCTGCTGCGTCATTCTGAACAAGGATGCCGAAATTATCGCGGAGACCGAGTATACGCCCTCCATGATCGGCGCTGTGACCCACACCATGAAATGGACTATCGAGGAAATGGGATTGGAGAGTTTTGCGCCAGGGGACGTGATCATTCACAACGACTGCTACCGAGGTGGATGCCACCTACCCGAGCACATGGTGATGAAGCCCGTTTTCCTCGACGGCGAGTTCTTCGGCTTTGTGGGCAATATGGGCCACGTGGCCGAGATCGGGGGCAAGGCTCCAGGTAGTTTTGCCGCCGACGCCACCGATATCTACCAGGAGGGTCTTCGGTTGCCTCCCGTTAAGCTGATGGACCGAGGCAAACACGTTGCAGACATCTGGAAGATCATATTGACCAATCACCGCACCCCACGCAACACGTGGGGGGACTTCCACGCCATGATCGGCTCGCTTCAAGTAGCCGAAAAGCGACTGACGGAACTAGTAGCCAAATACGGTAAAGCTTATATTGCGGAAGGCACTCGCCAACTTATGGAGTACTCGGAGCGGCGTCTGCGCGCCGAGATCCGTGAGATTCCAGACGGCACCTACCACTTTCGGCACTGGCTCGAGGATGACGGCATCTCTGCAAAAATGATTCGGATTGAGGTCACGATCGTCGTCCGCGGCGACGAAATCATCGTCGACTTTACCGGTTCATCGCCTCAAGTGAAGGGGCCCATCAACTGTACTTGGGTCGTGGCTGCCTCCTCGACCTACATCCCCATTCTCTCGCTGACCGACCCGCATGTCCCCCGCAATTCAGGTGCGTTTCGACCTATTAAGATCATCGCGCCGCCGGGAACGGTCGTCAATGTTCGACATCCCGGGCCGTGCGTGGCAGGTAACACTGACACGCAGATCAAACTGATCGACCTCATTTTGGCTGCATTCAGCCAAGTGCTTCCTCGCAAGATAACGGCCGCCTCGGGAGGATCCAGCAGTAACTTCTTGATTGGAGGTATTCATCCAGACACAGAACAGTACTACAGCAACTACAGCTTTGATGGACAGGGGGCGGGGGCCACGGCCTTCAAGGACGGCAACGACGCGGAAGTGCCCAGGCACGGCAATTGTCGCAACACCCCGATCGAAGTCTTCGAAGGGCGCTATCCACTCATGACTTTGGAATATCGACTGGTCACAGACTCCGGGGGTCCGGGCAGGTTTCGAGGTGGGCTCGGACTCAGTCGCAAGTACGAGGTCACCGCAGAGGAGGTCACTGTCAGTGCCCTATTCGATCGGTTTGAGATCAAGCCCTGGGGGTTGTTTGGGGGGAAGGAGGGCATGAATTCCAAGCTCCTCATCAAGAAGAAAGGGGACGATCTGTGGCGAACTTTCGCCGAGGTCTATGGGCGGCCCTCAGCTAGCAAATTTACGAATGCGATCGTCAGCAAGGATGATCTGATTCAAATCGTCACTCCGGGCGGAGGTGGATTTGGGGACCCCCTGGACCGTGCCGTAGACCTGGTGTTGGAAGATGTGAACGAGGGATATGTCTCTCTGGAGTCAGCACGGCGTGACTACGGAGTCGTTTTTCAATACACCGGCGGGCAAGGGCTGCAAGTCGACCAAGAGAGCACTCAGTTTGAGCGCGACCGGCAGCGCTCAGAGCGCTCGCAGCCTCTGCCAATTTACGACTGGTGGCCCGATGAGTCTGAGCACGCAAAACGGGACCAACTCATCGGGCGGCGTGATCGAGGGGCCTAACCGGGCCTAGGAAGAGCATTTTTTGACCGGCGGGGCGGCAGACGGGTGTTGGGAGTGGGAGGAAGGAGCCGCTGGCCGCGCCGGTGGTCAAAACATGTGTTGGACTGAACCGCTGGGCGATGCCCTGGCTATGGGGATTGCATGTGCGGCGCAGGCTGTGGGGGGAGGTTGGAGCGGTCGGCCGGGCGCTTGAGGGTCGGAGCGGTGCGGGTCGGCCGGGGGGCGCGGCGGGTTCGGAGTGGTGCGGGAAGCTGCGCAGGTCGGGAACGAGCCAGCCAGGGAGCCTCGGGCGCGCGGGGACGGAGGTTCCCCGGACGGCGCGCGGAAGCGGCATCGCGGCGGGGTGGCTCTGGCGGGGCGGGCGGCGGTCACGAGGTGTCGTCCTGCGGCGGCGGGGGCTCGCAGCCCGGCTCGAATCGCTCCGCAATGGCCATGATCCCGCGACGGCAGGCCGGGCAGGTGCGCAAGGAGGTCCCGGTGCGATCCTCGAAGCGGTCGCGGCAGTCGCGCGTCGGCTCGGAAGGCGCGGCGGTGTCGGCCGGAGGCATGCCGAGCAGGCTGCGGCACAGGGTCAGCTTCTCGGTGCGGTGGCAGCCGGCGAGAAAGCCGAAGTGGCGGACGCGGTGGAAATCGGGTGGCAGGACATGCAGCAGGAAGCGGCGGATGAACTCCTCGGCGGCGAGCGTCATGGTCTTGCGTCGGTTGCGATGGCGGGAGTCGCGCCAGAGGAAGCGGACTTGGCCGTTGTCGATGGCGAGGAGGCGGTGGTTGGAGATGGCGACGCGGTGGGTGTAGCGACCGAGGTAGGCGAGGACCTGGGCGGGGCCGGCGCAGGGCGGCTTGGAGTAGACGACCCACTCGGTCTGGCGCAGGGGCGCGAGGTAGCGGGCGAAGGCGGCGGGGTCGCGGAGCTCCTCCAGGGAGTGGAAGAAGTCGAGCCGGCCGGAGCGGAAGGCGCGTTCGAGCTGGTCGAGGAAGAGGGTGCGGAAGCGGCGCGAGAGGACGCGCACGGGCAGGAAGAAGCCGGGGCGGCAGGCGATCCAGCGGTCGCCGCCGGGGGCGATGCCGCCGCCGGGGACGACGCAGTGCAGGTGAGGATGGAAGGAGAGATTTTGGCCCCACGTGTGAAGCACGCCGAAAAAGCCGATCTCGGCGCCGAGGCGCTTGGGGTCGGCGGCGATCTGGCGCAGGGTGCGCGAGGCGGCGCGGAAGAGGATGTCGTAGAGGGCGCGCCGGTTCTGCAAGGCGATGGCGGCGATTTCGGTCGGGAGCGTGAAGACGACGTGGAAGTACGGGCAGTCGAGCAGCTCGTCGCGGCGCTTGGCGACCCAGTCGGCTTGGGCGGAGCCCTGGCACTTGGGGCAGTGGCGGTTGCGGCAGGAACGGTAGCAGAGGCGGCGGTGCCCGCATTGGTCGCACTGCTCGATCTGTCCGCCGAGAGCGGCGGTGCGGCAGAGTTCGATGGCGGACATGACGCGGCGTTGCGCGGTCGTCAGCGAGTCGCCGAGGAGCTGGCGGAAGGCGTCCCCGTAGCGACGGAAGACGTCCGCGACTTCGAGTCGGGGGCGGGTCACCGGGCCGTCCGCGGGCCGCCGTCGGCGGCTTGCGGACGGGGCAGCAGGTCGAGCGGGCTGGTCGCGGAGCAGACCTTGCAGCAGGCGACTTGCAGGTAGCGGGCGGTGGTGGCGAGGCTGCGGTGGCCGAGCAGGAGCTGGATGGTGCGGACGTCGGCGCCGGACTCGAGCAGGTGCACGGCGAAGGCGTGCCGCAGGGAGTGGGGCGTGACGGGTTTGGACAGGCCGGACCGGCGCAGGGCTTGCTGGCAGGCGTCCTCGATGGCGCCGCTGGTGATGTGCCGACCGGGAATCTGGCCCGGGAACAGCCAGCCGCCCTCGGGACGGGTCCGCCGCCAGTAGTCGCGGAGCGTCTCGAGCAGCCGGGGCGAGAGCATGACGTAGCGGTCCTTGCGGCCCTTGCCTTGGTCGACGCGCAGGACCATACGCTGGCTGTCGATGGCGGTCGGCCGCAGGCTGACGGCCTCCGAGATGCGCAGGCCGGCCGCGTAGCAGACGGTCAGGACGGCGCGGTTGCGGACGCCGGCGACGCAGTCGAGGAAGCGCCGGACTTCGTCGCGGCTGGCGATGACGGGCAGCTTCTGGGGCTGCTTGGGAGCGGGCAGGACCTCCGGGATGTCCCAGCGCTTTTTGAGCGTGACGCGGTAGAGGAAGCGCAGGGCGGCGACCGCGATGCCGATCGAGCCGGGCGCCAGTTTCTTGGCGGTGGTCAGGAACACCTGGTAGGCGCGGATCTGCTCGGGGCCGAGCAGGTCGGGGGACTTGCCGAAGTGGCGGGCGAACAGGGAGACCTGCAAGACGTAGGTCGACTGGGTGCGCGGGGAGAGGTTGCGAATTCGCATGTCCTCCGTCATGCGCTGGCGGAGAGGTGTCATGGGAAAGCTCCTTGGTTGGATGGAATGGAATGCGCTGCGAGCAGCGACTCCATGCTTTCGCAACGGGAGCCTCTCGACAAACGAGGAGGTCCGGGGACTGGTTACAAGGGGTAAATTCAGCTACGACAGGTGGTTCTGCCTATCGCCCTGCCACCGCTACCGCGTAGCGGTTTAGTCCAAGTGTACTTATCCGGGAATACATGTGGATAAACGTTCGATCTTGTCGATGATGGACTGAGCCGTAGCGACCCAGACGAAGGGCTTCGCGTCGTCGTTGTGGGCCTTGGTGAACTCGTGGATGCGACGGATGAGATCGGTCACGCTGGTGAACGTGCCGTGTCGGATGGTCTGCTGCTGACTGATCAGCCCGAACCCGCGCTCGACTTGGTTGAGCCAGGACGAGTAGGTCGGCGTGAAGTGCAAGTGGTAGCGCGGGCGCGCCGCCAGCCAAGCCTTGACCTTGGCATGCTTGTGCGTCGCGTAGTTGTCGGCGACTAGGTGGACGTCGAGTGCGGGCGGCACCTCCTGGTCGAGCAGGCGCAGGAACGTCAGGAATTCCTGGTGCCGGTGGCGTTTCGCGCAGCGCGCCAGCACCGTGCCGGTGGCGACGTCCAGCGCGGCGAAGAGCGTTGTCGTGCCGTGGCGAATGTAGTCGTGCGTGAACCCTTCGACATAGCCCAGGCCCAGCGGCAGGGACCGTTGCGTGCGGTCCAGCGCTTGCACCTGCGACTTCTCGTCCACGCACAGCACGACCGCGTGGTCGGGCGGATTCAAGTACAGTCCAACGATATCACGCACTTTCTCAATAAAGAAGGGATCGTTGGACAGCTTGAACGTCTGCGTCAGGTGCGGCTTGACTCCGAACAGCTGGAGCCAGCGTTGCACCGTGCTCCGGGAGACGCCTTCGGCCTTGCCCAGGGTGCGCGCGCTCCAGTGCGTGGATCCCTTCGGCTTTTCCTGCAGTGCGCGGTTGAGCAGACCCGCGACCTTGTCGTCGTCGTAGCTGCGCGGGCGCCCCGGGCGCAGCTCGTCGTCCAATCCGCTCCAACCGTTTTCCAGGAAGCGTCGGCGCCACTTGCCCACCGCTTGCGGCGAGGCGCCGACGCGTCGGCCCGCCTCGGTGTTCGTAAGGCCCTCCGCGCTGGCTAGGATCATCTTCGCCCGCAGCACCACGCGGTGCGGCAGGGTCGTCGACTTCGACAGGCTCAGCAGTTGCTCGCGTGTCTCCTCGTCGAGTGTTAGGGGTGCCAGTTGGCGTCCTCGTGGCATAGCTGCTCCCCTCCTACGGAAGCAAGCCAATTATATCACACGTATTTCCGGGTAATTACACCAGCAGCCTGTGGTGAAAATACATTTCGTGGGACAATTGTCTTATGGCGAATGGGACGACGCAGTCGGCGGGAGCGCCAGAAGGAGTTCTGGAACGCTACCAGCGAGCTGCCCAAAACAGCAGTACATCCGTTCTATCGCAGGCTGAGTGCGTATTCCGGCGAATGTGAACGGTCATTCCGATCCATTGTGAACATTCCGAAGGAACGTGAACACCTCGGAGCGAAGCGACGCTGGCGCCAAGTGCTCATCATGCGCTAGGTGAACGAAGTGGTGATCTGTGCGGGCAGTGAGCAGATCGCACAGCATCGGCGCAGCTATGAGCGTGAGGAGCTGATCTTTCACCCGCTGCACTATCTGGCACTGCTGCAGCGCAAGACCGGAGCGCTGGGAGTTGCCCGAGGAGTTTGCCCGCCTGCGGCGGCTCCTGCAGGCTCGCTTGGGCAAGGCCGGTTCCCGCGAGTATATCCAGGTGTTGCGGCTCTTGGAAGACTTTCGTCGGGAAGAAGTCCGTGCCGCCGTCAGGGATGCCCTGCGGCTGAGCGCCATCTCGTTCGATGCGGTGAAGCATCTCGTTCTCTGTCGTATCGAACACCGACCGCCGCAGCTGGAGCTCGAAAACTATCCCCACCTGCCGACGGCTCGGGTCTTGACGACGACGGTGTGCGACTATCTGGCGCTACTAGGCGCAGGAGCCGAATGAGGGGAAAGCCTCAAGTCCTGCTCCAAGAGCACCTCAAGGCACTGCGGCTGCCATGCTTCCTACGCGAGTACGACAAGGTGGCGCGACAATGTGCTCAGGAGGGCGTCGATTATCTGCGCTATCTGCCGCGGCTGAGTGAGCTGGAGTTGCTGGATCGCGAGCAACGCGCCATCGAAAGGCGCATCAAGGCCGCCAAGTTCCCGCTGCTCAAGAGTCTGGAGACCTTCGAGTTCGGAGCGATGCCATCGCTGAACAAGAGCCTGGTCCTGGAACTGGCGCGCCCGGAGTATCTCGATCGCAGGGAGAACGTGTTGGCGTTGGGCAACTCCGGTACGGGCAAGACGCACATGGCCCTGGCGTTGGGGCTGGCCGCTTGCCGGAAAGGCTATCGGGTCCGCTTCACGACCGCCGCCGTGCTGGTCCACGAGTTGCTCGAGGCGCGTGACGACAAACGTGTGCTGCGCGTCCAGAAACAACTGACTAAGTCCTCTGGTAACTGCCCAGGTCGCTGATTTGGGAATTGATCGAGACGTTGGCCGCTCGGCTTGGAAGGCTTGATGCAGAGCGACGGTGACAGACGATTGGCAAGCGGCTGCTCGCTAAAGGCTCCGACCCAGTGGCGGGGTCATCGATACGCGTGTTCGGCGACAGCGATTCTGGCTAACCGTCGGCAGCGACGGACGCGGGCTAGCCCCGGCAGGCCGCTACATGTTATAGTGGAAATGTTCCAGCAAGGCCGAGCCGGAAGCTAGCGCTTGTACGCTGTCGAATCCGGCATGACGATGCGTTCCGATCGCTTGCGGCTGGGCCTACGCAAGAGACCAAGCGATGCCCCGGATGCCAGAGAGGGCACGCCGCCAAGGCGGCGGTGCCTCGGAGCTGATCGAGGAGTTGCGGCAGCAACTCGCGGAGAGAGACCAGCAACTTGGGGAGAGAGACCAGCAACTCGCGCGGCTGGGGGCGGAAAACGCCTTGTTGCGGGAGCGTCTGGAGGAGCTGGAGCGGCGGCTGAGCCTGAACAGCGGCAACAGCAGCAAGCCGCCTGCGAGCGACGGGCTGGGCAAGCCGCAGGCTGGGAAGCGCACCCGGAGCTTGCGCGGCCGCTCCGGGAAGCAGTCCGGCGGGCAGGCGGGGCACCAGGGCGAGACGCTGTGCCGGACGGAGGCGCCGGACCGGATCGAGGAGCACGTCCCGCTGCGCTGCGCGGGCTGCTCGGCAGCGCTGGCGGCAGCCAGCGCGGCAGGCGAGCCGGTCACGCGACAGGTCTTCGACCTGCCCGAGCCGCGATCCTTGGAGGTGACCGAGCACCGCGCGCATGCCAGCCGCTGCGAGCACTGCGGAACGGTGACGCGGGCCGCGTTCCCGGAGGGGGTGAGCGCGCCGGTGCAATACGGCCCGCGCATCGCCGCCACGGCGGTCTACCTGCAGAACGCGCATTTCCTGCCCGAGGAGCGTCTCTCGCAAGTGCTGAGCGATCTGTTCGGCGCTCCGCTGTGCCGCGCGACGCTGGCGGCGATGAGCCGCAAGGCAGCGGAGCGCTGGCGGGGCTTCGCCGGGCAGGTGCGGGAACGGATCGCGAGCGCGGCGGCGGTGAAGCATCTCGACGAGACCGGCTTCCGCGTCGGCGGGAGCACGCAATGGCTGCACGTGCTGAGCACGCCGCTGCTGACGTTCTACCGCGCCAGTGCCGGGCGGGGCGAGATGTTCGAGGGGCTTGCGGGCTGCCTCGTGCATGACCACTGGCAGTCGTACTTCACGCTGGAGGGCGTGGTGCACGCGATGTGCAACGCGCATCACCTGCGCGAGTTGCAAGCGCTGGTCGAGCTCGACAAGGAGGACTGGGCGAGACGGATGCAGCGCCTGCTGCGGCGGGCCCATCGCGCGATGCGGATCGCGCGGGGCCTGGAGATCGAGCTGCCGCAGTCCCTGCGGGAACGGATCGAGCGGCGCTACGACCGGTTGCTGGAGGAGGCGGTGGCCTTCCACGAGGCGCAGCCGCCGCTACGCCTGCCCAAGCCCGGCCGGCGGGGGCGCAGCAAGCGGCGCAAGGGGCACAACCTGGCCCTGCGGCTGCAGGGGCGCAAGGAGTCAGTGCTGCGTTTCCTGCGCGACCCCAAGGTGCCCTTCACGAACAACCTCGCCGAGCGCGACCTGCGCATGATGAAGCTGCGCATGAAGATCTCGGGCTGCTTCCGGTCCGCGCAGGGAGCGCGGGACTTCGCCACGCTGCGCAGTGTCCTGTCGACGGCCGGCAAGCAGGGCTGGAACCGCATCGAAGCCTTGCTGGCGCCCCCGGACGAACTGCTGGCCAAGCTGCAGATCTGACCGCTCCCGAACACGGCACGGGCGAAGTCCGGAGTCCCCGTCCCCACCGCAAGACCCGGGCGTGCGAGATCCGCCCAGCACCGGGCTTGTCGCCAACCCCGTGCTAACCGTCTGTCCGGGGCGTTCTGCACCATCCTTTCGAGGCCGAGCGGCCAACATCCTGGCAAATGCCGACCAAGCACGGGACCTGGGCAGTTACGTCCTCTGTTTAATAACTACACTAACGTATAAGATCGTGAGTTATCCAGCTTTCCGTGGCATTCTGGTTGCAGCAGAAAGGATGTCTTGCCACGCAAGAGCCCCTTCACGATCCACTTGTCCGACGAGGAGCGCCGCGAACTCAAGAGCCGCGCCAGCAGCTATACGTTGCCGTATTTCCAAGTCACGCGCGCCAGGATGATCCTCCTCGCCGCCCAGGGCCTCGGCAACAACCAGATCGCCGACCGCCTCGACACGCGCCGCGAAGTCGTCAGCCTTTGGCGCAAGCGCTTCTTTGCATCCCGCTTGGCCGGTCTTGAGGAACTCCTACGCCCCGGTCGCCCCCGGGCTTCCCCGCCCTGAGGTCGTCGTCCAAGTGCGTGCCCTCGCCCGCCAACTCCCCGTCCACCGCAGCCTTCCCCTCTCCCGCTGGAGCGTGCGCGACCTCGGGCGCGAAACCCGCTCCAGCGGCCTCGTCGCCACGGTCAGCGGCAGCGCCGTCTGGCGCTGGCTCCACCAGGACGCCATCCGCACTTGGCAGCACCGTTGCTGGATCTTCCCCCGCGACCCCGATTTTGCCTACAGGGCTGGCCGCATCCTCGACCTGTACCACCGCCCTTGGCAGGGCGTCCCGCTCCGCGACGACGACTTCGTCCTCTCCGCCGACGAGAAGACCAGTCTCCAAGCCCGAGCCCGCCTGCATCCCACTCGGCCTCCCCAGCCCGGCCGGTCCGCCAAGGTGGAGCACGAGTACAAGCGCTGCGGCGCTTGGGCCTACCTCGCGGCTCTCGACGTCCACCGCGCCAAGCTGTTCGGGCGCTGTGAGTCCAAGTCCGGGATCGCTCCCTTCGACCGCCTCGTGCAGCAGGTCATGCGACAGGATCCCGCCTCGCTCGCCGCGTCTTCTGGATCGTCGACACCGGCTTCTCGCATCGCGGACTCCGCTCGATCCGCCGTCTTCGAGACCGGTGCTCCAACCTCCTGCTCGTCCATGGCCCCGTTCACGCCAGCTGGCTCAACCCAATCGAGATCTATTTCTCCGTGTTGCAGCGCAAGGCGCTCACGCCCAACGATTTCTCCTCGCTTGACGAACTCGCGAGGCGCTTGCAGGCGTTCGAGCGCCACTACGAAGCGATTGCCAAACCGTTCGAGTGGAAGTTCACGCGGGACGACTCGCAGAAACTGCTCAAGCGAATCAGAACCCCCGGTGTTCCGCACTACCAACTCGCGGCGTGAACGGGAAATACGTTACCGGATTTATGAAACAGAGGACTAAGCATGACCTGCTGATCGTGGACGAGCTGGGCTACGTCCCCCTCGGAGTTACTGTTCGAGATCTTCTCCCAGCGCTCCGAGCGAGCTTCGACAGTGGTGACGTCGAACGTGCCCTTCAACGAGTGGACCGAGATCTTCGGCTCCGAGCGGCTGACCGGCGCCTTGCTGGATCGGCTCACCCACCATGTCCATATCTTGGAGATGAACGGCGAGAGCTACCGTCTGCAACAGAGCAAGCGTTCCCGCAAGCGCTCTTCTTCCGTCTGCCCCCCCTGGTGTGGCCGCCAGCTGTTTCGGGGGGCTTCCACTACGTCAGCGGCCGCCTTCACCGGTGTCCCCCGACTCCGCTCCAGCCCCCGTAACAGCCGCTTTCAGAACCCGAGACCTCTTTGAGATGGCCTACTTTTACTCCGCTCCAGTGGACTGATTTTGCTCCGCCCTTGACACTACTTCTATGTCGTGGTGTTTCACCTGGGGAAACTTCACAGAATCACAGGGGTTCTGTGGATGAACACCGCCTCAGACGCTCCAGAAGCGCTTTGCGGGGCTTCAAGCGGAAGCCTTGCACGCCGCCAGCCGGACCTGGGCAAGCAAATGGGGCCTAAAGGCTATTCCACATATATGGTTCGCTCCCGAGGTGTCTGCGCCTCTGGCTAGGTGGACTGTGGTCTGCGCCAATATATTCGACCTCTGTGCGGAACCCGAAGGTTCCGGGCCATGATGGGGTCCGCGCGTCTCGGTCCTCATAACCAAATCGACCTCGGAGGGCCATTGCTTTTGACAGGTTTCCGCGACGCCGGTGCGACCGGTTTGTCCATCAGTCCGGATTGCAGACGAAATCTGGGATCCTCCTCTTGCAGTTGCGAGCCCGGTCTCTAGCAAGCCGCCTTGGCGGCTTGCGGCTGTGCTCCTAAGCGCTGCCCGCTGCTCAGCAGGGCCCAGGCAATCCGCGCCAGGCGGGCCGCCAGCGCCACGATCACCAGCTTGCGGTCCTTCCTCGCGAGCATGCGCCGCAGCCACACCCCCAGCCGGTCCGTGCGCTCCGACAGCGTCTCCAGGCCCGACCGGGCGCAATGCACCCGCAGCGTGCGGACATACCTGTTCCCCCGCTTGCTGATACCTCCCAGGCGCTGCTTCCGCCCGTCGAGTTCTCCCGCGGCGTCAGTCCCTGCCACGCCGCTACGTCGCGCCCCTTCTCGAAGGCCCGCCCGTCGCCGATCGCCGCCACGATCGCCGTCGCCGTCTGCGCCCCGATGCCCGGCACCTCGCGCAGCCGCTCGCACGCCTCGCACGCCTGCGCTTCCGCCACCAGGCGGCGGTTGACCTCGGCGATCTTGCCATCCAGCTGCTCCCATGCGGCCAGCATGTCCGCGAGCAGGGCGCGCATCGCGTCGGGCACCCCGTTGTCGGCGTCCTCGAGGATCTCCGGCAGCCGCGCCGCGAACTTGGGCTTGCCCTGCGGCATCGCGAGGCCGCGTTCCAGCAGGAAGGCGCGCACCTGGTTGATCAGCTGCGTGCTGTTGCCCACCAGCCGCGAGCGGTAGCGGTGCAGGCACTGCATCGACAGCTGCTCCTCGGACTTGACAGCCACGAAGCGCATGGTCGGGCGCGGGCAGGCCTCGGCATCCTTGGAGTCGTTCTTGTCGTGCTTGACGAACGGCTTGACGTACTTGGGGGGCATGAGCTTGACGTCGTGCCCCTGGTCGAGGAGCATGCGCCCGAGGTAATGGGCGCCGCAGCAGGCCTCCATGCCGATGCGGCAGGGACTCATCTTCGCGGTGACCTCCAGGAGCTTGCCCTTCGAGTACTGGCGGCGCGTGAGCACCTGCCCGGTCGCGTCCAGGCCCACGCAATGGACGGTCGTTTTCGCGAGGTCGAGGCCGATCGTGACGACCTCCTTCAATTCGCTCTTGCGGGATGATTGCTTGGTCGATGCCATGTTGGGTTTCCTCTCGTGTCTCGAAACACGGCCGCTGCAGGCCGCTCCTACCAGCATTGCCGAACTGGCCGACGCCGCTGGGTGGGAGCGAACCATCCCATAAGCTGAAGGCCCGCAGGGGCTATGGAGGGCTTCGAGGGCAAGAGAATGAATACGCCTTTGGCCGTCGTGTACCTCAGATCCGGCCAGTTGACGCAAGGAATCTAGCTGAAGCGTTCTCGTAAACCTATCTGTTTCCTCGGAGGGCAATCCCAAGAGGCCAAAAAAGGGCAGCCGAGTGGAGTTGGGCTACGGACCACGACGAGCGCAATGAACCGGGCCACCGAGCCGGAAGTGCAGACGGGTCCGTGTGCGGTCAATCAGGGACTGAAAAACATGCTCCATTGGTGCGCCTGCCAGAGCTGCAGGTTGTGGCCCTCGAAAAGTCCGAGGACTGGCCATTGATAAGATGAGGCCCAGGAGACCGACTGCCGTGTCCGAGCAACCGATCCGCGTTCTGGTCGCCAAACCTGGGCTTGACGGCCATGATCGTGGTGCGAAAGTCATCGCCCGGGCTCTTCGAGACGCCGGCATGGAAGTGGTTTATACGGGTTTGCGCCAGACGCCCGAGCAGATCGTCAACGCCGCCCTCCAGGAGGATGTGGAGTTTATTGGTTTGTCTATCCTATCGGGTGCTCACTCGGTGATCGTCCCACGCGTCCTTGCGTTACTTCGGCAAGAGGGTGCCGATGACGTTCGGGTCATCGTGGGCGGCATTATCCCCGATGCCGATGTGCCAGTTCTTGAGGAGCTTGGGGTCGCGAAGATCTTCCAGCCCGGCGCTTCTCTCAGCTCGATCACCTCCTTCTTGCGCGAGAACCGTCCGCAGCGGACACTGGTCTGAGGCGTGGCCCGCCGCCGGGATGTTAGCTCGACGGCACTGCCATACGCCGGGCTGGCGGCGACTCGACCGCATGAGCCATAATATCCGGCCGTGTCGCGGCCATCTACGCTTGGCATTGTGGGGGCGGGCAGCGTCGGCCAGGCGCTCGGGCGCCTGCTGTCGACCGACTTCCAGGTCTTGATCGCTTCCCGCAGTCGCGCCCGAGAGGGGGCTGCGTTCATCGGATCTGGAGCCCGTGCCGTCACACTCGAGACCTTGGCGGACGAGAGCGGATGCATCGTCGTGGCCGTGCCGGACCGTGCCGTGCCGGAAGTCGCCGGAAGTTTGGCGGTCCGCCGCCCCCAGGTCGTCCTTCAGACCTGCGGCGCGCTGGGGCCTACGGACCTGCGACCGCTCGGGGAGCTGGGGACGTCCTGCGCCACGTTCCACCCGCTGCAGACGTTTCCGACGGCGCGGAGCGGCGTGGAGAAGCTGCCTGGATCGAGCTTCGGCGTTTGCGGAAGTGGCACGGCTGCCATTTGGTGTGAGCGTTTGGCTCACCTGTTGCATGGAAGCCTATTGCACGTCTCCGAGGACCAGCTGCCTCTGTACCACGCTGCCGCGGTCCTTGCGAGCAACTGTGCCGTTGGCCTTGCGGATGCCGCTGCAAGCCTGATGGTGCACGTCGGCGTCGACCGCGCTGCGGCGCTCCGCGCCTTGCGTCCCTTGTTGGAAACGAGCCTGGAGAATGCCATTACAATGGAAGCGGAGCAGGCGTTGACGGGTCCCGTGGCGCGAGGGGACGTGGGTACGGTGGGCCGTCATCTCAGGGCCATGCAGGATCTGCCGATGCCGCTACGGCGCTTGTATCAGGCATTCGGCCAGTATCTTGTGTCGATCGGGGTACGACGGGGTTTGTCGCCATCCGAAGCGGCATCGCTGCAACGTCTGCTGGACGGGGAGCACTAAATGGCGAGGTTCGACCAAGCCGTTCGGATCACGGATTTGGTGCGCATGAAGCGTGGCGGCGAACGCATCGCCATGCTCACTGCCTATGACTTCACCATGGCCCGGTGCTTAGATCGCGCCGGTGTCGACGTTTTGCTCGTGGGGGACTCGCTCGGCATGGTCGTGCTTGGGTACCCGAACACATTGCCGGTCACGCTCGACGCGATGGTGCATCACACGGCTGCGGTCTCGCGCGGAGTCTCACACGCTCTGGTGGTCGCCGACATGCCCTTCCTGACCTGCCATACCGGTGTCCCCGAAGCCGTGCGCGGAGCCGGGCGCCTGGTGCAGGCGGGTGGCGCCCAAGCCGTCAAGATCGAAGGCGGCCACGCCGTGCTTGAAGTCGCGCAGCGCCTCGTCGAGGCGGGCGTCCCTGTGATGGGGCACCTTGGCTTGACGCCGCAGTCGGTCCATCAACTCGGAGGATTCCGCAAGCAGGCTCGGAGTCCAGATGAGGCCAAGAAGTTGCTCGAGAGCGCCCACGCGCTCGAAGTCGCGGGCGTTTTCGCGATCGTCCTGGAGTCAATTCCAGAGAATGTCGCAGCCGAAGTGACGGCGCATCTGGAGATCCCCACGATTGGCATTGGCGCGGGTCCGCACTGCGACGGCCAGGTTCTGGTCAGTCACGATGTATTGGGACTCTACGACGAGTTCGTGCCAGCCTTCGTCAAACAGTACGCCGACCTGGGGCGCCAGATGACAGCGGCGGCCGAAGACTACGTGCGTGAAGTCCGCGACGGCGTCTTTCCGGCCGTCCGGAAGCGAGCCTTGAGCGGCAGTATTCCAGACTGAGACCGATGGCGACGGAGCGCATCGCGCCAATTGCGGCGCTCCGCGAGTGCGTCCGAAGCGCTAAGCGGACAGGCCTGAGCATCGGCTGTGTGCCCACGATGGGTGCCCTGCACGCGGGGCATTCGGCGTTGTTCGACCGGGCCCGGGCCGAGTGCGACCTGCTCGTCGCAACTCTTTTCGTCAATCCCTTGCAGTTCGACCGTAGCGACGATCTCCAGCGCTACCCCCGGGATCTCGAGGCGGACTTGTCGATCTGTGGTCGGCACGGCGTGGACATCCTGTTCGCACCTTCGGCCGAGGCGATGTACCCGAGCCCACCCGCCACTCGCATTGAAGTCGAGGGCCTTGCCTCGGACCTCTGTGGCGCGAGCCGTCCAGGCCACTTTCGTGGCGTCGCGACCGTCGTCCTGAAACTGCTGAACCTAGTCCAGCCGGACCTCGCCTACTTTGGGGAGAAGGACTACCAGCAACTGGTGATCGTCCGCCGACTCGTGGAGGACACGAGTCTGGCGGTTCGCATTGTCGCGGTCGAGACCGTGCGGGAACCGGATGGGCTGGCCGTGAGCTCGCGGAACGCGCTCTTGAACGCTAGAGAGCGAGTGGCCGCTCCAACGCTCGTGCGGTCGTTGCGCACTACGCGGCGCGCGATCGAAGAGGGGCGAAGCGAAGCCGCGCCGCTGCTGGCGCAGGCGCGGGACGCTCTCTTACGCGAGCCCCTGCTGCGGCTGGATTATTTTGAGATCGTGGATCCTGACACGCTGCAGCCGGTTCACCGGATCGTGACGCCGGTGCGGATCGCGGCGGCGGCCTGGGTCGGCGCCACACGTCTGATCGACAATCTCCCGGCCTGTCCGCCTCAGGCGCGATAATAACCGGGATGCGAAGGCTCTCTTGGGTTCTCGCTCCCCTGCTGCTGGGCTCTGCGGCCGTGGCCGCAGCCGCTCCCAACATCGTGCTGCTGTTTGCGGACGATCTAGGCTACGGGGACCTCGGCATTCAGGGAAACCCCACGATCCGCACGCCCAACATCGACGGCATGGCTGCCGAGGGCTTGCGAATGACTTCGTTCTACTCCGCGCCGTCCTGCGTCCCCGCGCGCATCCAACTGCTGCTCGGACGGTATCCGAGCCGGGTGAACGTGAGCCGCACCAGCGTAGGCGGAGATGGCGGGATCCCGGCGGATCTGACGACTCTCGCGCAGGGTTTGCGCGCGGCCGGATACCGCAACGCGATGGCGGGGAAGTGGCACCTGGGCTACATGCTGGACGAATATTTGCCAGTCGGCAAAGGCTTTGACCAGTGGTTCGGACTGCCGTACTCGAACGACATGATTCGGCCGTGGGTCCAGACGGACGTGCCGCTCTGGCTCTACCGCAACACCGAACGAATCGAGCATCCCGTCGACCAGGACCAGCTTACGATGCGCTACACAGCGGAAGTCGTGGAGTTCATCCGGAGGAAGTCCGAGAAGCCTTTTTTCGTGTACTTGGCCTACAGCATGCCGCATCTGCCGCTACGCACAAGCGGGCGCTTCCGAGGGACATCCCGCGCCGGCTTGTACGGAGACGTGATCGAGGGGATCGACTGGTCGGTGGGCAGAGTCTTGCAAGCGCTCGAAGAATCGGGCCAGCGAGAGGAGACGATCGTGATTTTCACGAGCGACAACGGGCCGTGGTTGAACCTTCCCGACCGCATGCTGTCCGGGGGTGTGCGGCCTTGGCACGCCGGCTCGCCCGGACTGCTCCGAGGAGCCAAGCATACGACCTACGAAGGAGGTGTACGCGTGCCCTGCATCGTTCGCTGGCCGGGAGAGATTCCCGCCGGGACCGTGTCGGCCGAAATGGCAGCTACCCTGGATCTCTACGCCACGCTGCTCACGGTGGGCGGCGAAGAGCCGCCTCCGGGAGGGGACGGGCACAATCTTATGCCGCTGTGGACGGGGAAGACCGGACAGTCGCCGCGTAGAGAGTTCATTTATCACCGGGGGTCCCAGCAGCAGGGCATCCGAGTGGGCCCTTGGAAGCTGCGCGCCGTGGACGGCGACGAGTTGTTCCAGCTCGATTTCGACCCGTCGGAGCGCTACAACGTGGCGGACGAGCACCCCGAAATCGTCGCCGAACTCCGAACCCGGTTGACTCGATTTCAAGCCGGACTTACTGGTGGGGTCGGCACGCTACAGTAGTGGCCTTCGATGGGTTCGACCGTCATGCGTTCTCGGGCTGGCTCCGTCGCCGTTGGGCCCGGGCGATGAGTTCGAAACGCAGGGATTCGCTCGGATCGCGAGCGTTCCTTCCGCCGTCGGCGTAGGGCGCGCGAGCGGCGTCTTTGCCTTCGTCGACGGGCTCCGGTTGCGGCCCTTCCCGGTGCAAGATGCGCCTCGCCCAATCGTCGTCAGGCGCGCGTCACGCGGACGGTAAGCGGACTCTCGGGAATCCCGCATGCCATGCCGCGCCTCGCCGCTGGTGAAGCCTCGAAGAAGCAGCACCAACGGCCCAGACCCGCTCACCGAAAGAACCTGGCTCCGTCCTAGCGGATTCGGGATCCATGGTCTTGCAATGCATACCGGCTTGCCGGACTTGTCAATCCAAGCGCATCCGATACTTCGTCCGCGGGACCGGTACTCCCGAGACTGAGACCGCGAGCCTGTCCAAGTCGCTGGCTCATCGCGTCCAGGTGCGCTTGCATGGCCCGCCGGGCCTCGTCCGAGTTGCGCTTCGCGATCCCCATGAAGATCGCTTTGTGTTGCACCAATGCTTCTTCCGACACAGACGGCACCAACAGAGCTTGGCGAATCCATTGCTGCATCAGATTTGCGATCATCTCCAGCGCATTCATGAGAATGCTGTTGTGGGCGCTGTTAGCCACGGCCATATGGAAATCGAGATCCGCCGTGAGAAACCGGTCGTGATCATCGATCGCCTCTCGCATCTCGTCTAGGTGACGCCCGATGACCTTCAGATCCTCGGCCGTGGCGCGTTGTGCCGCGAGGCCGGACAGCTCAGTCTCGATGACGCGACGCGCCTCGATCAATTCGCGGACCGCATGCTCGGAATTGCTCGTGATGGCCCATAGCAGTGGCCCGGAGAAGAAGCGCGACCGTTCGCAGACGAACGTTCCGTCCCCGAGGCGGGATTGCACCATGCCCATCACCTTGAGCGTCCCACGCCGAGCTGTTCGGTCAGATCGCGTTCCGGCGGAATCCGCATGCCGACGTCCCAATCCTCACGAACTATCTTGCCTGCCAAGATTTCGCATATCTCGGCGGTCAATGTTCGACGCTTGTGTCGTTCTAGGTTTACTGTGCTTGCCATTTCTTGACACCCTCTGGCTCAACCTGTGCCGGTACAGGTGTCTGTTATGCCGTGGTTTCGGAGCGGTGGCTTCCTGACTGCGGTGGGCCTACTCCTAGAGGACGCAATTGCAATTCATGAGCGAGCCGATTCTCCAAGACAGTGGCTTCGAGACGCGGGATTGTGTGAGGGGGGCTCCAGAACTCGGACCGCCCGCCGTTGCGTACCTTACCGTCTCCGCACACTGCGGGCGGCCCGGGTCGGCTTTAGTTATGCAACCAGCTCACCGAGGATGTGGCCGTGCACGTCCGTCAGGCTCATGTCGCGTCCGCCGAACCGGTAGGTCAGACGACGGTGGTCGATACCGAGCTGGTGCAGGATCGTGGCGTGAATGTCATGGATCGAGGAGGGATTCTCGACGACCGAGTTACCGAATTCGTCCGTGGCGCCATACGTGATGCCTCTCTTGAAACCGCCACCGGCGAGGAAGATGGAGTAACCGTTGACGTGATGGTCTCTGCCGACGTCATCGGTGATCTTGGGAGTGTGGGGGGTGCGGCCCATCTCGCCAGCCCAAACGACGACGGTATCCTCCAACAGGCCTCGTTGCTTCAGATCTCGAATCAGCGCTGCGACTCCCTGATCGGTGATCATGGCGTTCACTTCGTGATATTTCTTGATGTTCTTGTGCTGGTCCCACGGCGAGTTGTTGGCATGGGTCAGTGGACAGGTGATTTCGACGAAACGGACGCCGGCCTCGACCAGCCTCCGGGCACGCAGGCACTGTAGGCTGTAGTACTTCTTGTAGTCGTCGGTGCTATCGAGGCCGTACATCTGCTGAGTGGCTTTGGATTCGGAGCTGACGTCGGCCAAGTCGGGAATCAGCTGCTGCAGACGAAAGGCGGTTTCATAGTTCTTGATGGCCGACTCGACGGCGTCGCCTTCTGTCTTGGCGGCGTACGCTGTGTCCTGTTCTCGGAGCAGGTCCAGCTTGCGCTGCTGTACGTCGGGCAGATCAAACGGCTTGATATTGTCCAGCACCTGTCCCTTGGCGCGCAGCATCGTGGCCGAGTGCGAAGCCGGCAGATACGCGCTTCCGAAGTTCTCCCAGCCTCCGTTCGGGATCCAATCGTTGTTGAGAAGGACATAGTTCGGAAGATTATCCCGCTCGTTGCTGAGACCGTAGGAAACCCACGACCCGATGCTTGGGGCGCTACCGGTGACGCGGCCGGTGTGGAGCAGCAGGGATTGCTGACCGTGCAGTGGTTGCCTGCCGATCAGGGAACGAACCACGCAGAGTTCGTCCGCCACCTCGGCGATGTTCGGCAAAAGGTCGCTGACCCAAAGTCCGCTGGACCCGCGTTGGCGAAACTCCCACGGACTGCCGAGCCAGACGCGGTCCGGGGTGGCTTGCGCCTTGACGGAAACGGCAGATTGCCCAATGGTTTCCCCCTGACGCTCTTTCAACGTCGGTTTGGGGTCGAAAGTATCCACATGACTCGGACCACCGTCCATGAAGCACAGAATGACGTTTTTGGCTTTCGGTAGAGGGTGGGCTCCACCCTGATTCGCCGCAGAGTCCGCTTGGGCCTGCTCGGTGAGCAGGGCCGAAAGGGCGAGCATGCCGAAACCATTGGAGGCGCTGCTCAACCATTCACGGCGCGTTGCAAGCCGCGGGCCAATCGAGGATCGCCTATCGAACATAGAAAAACTCCTTTACGTTGAACATCGCGTGCGCGATGTCCTTCCATACAGGCAGCGACTCCATCATGCCACCCGGCGGAGGTCTCAGCTCCGGGACGTCTTGGTACAAGCCGGTGATGTCTTCGACGGCATCCACCCAACGCGCCAGCTCCTGCTCCTCAGGGTCACGACTGAAGGCGCGCTTGAACATCTCGGTCAACCGCCCCTGGGGAGACTCGTGGGGAGTCGCGATCAGCTTCTGCGCCCACAGTTCAGCTTGGCCGCCGACGAATGGATCGTTCAGCAGGGTCAGCGCTTGTGCAGGGACGTTCGTGACGTCTCTGCGGCCCGTTGGGATCTTGGGGGCAGGCTGATTGAAAGTGGCCAGAAACTTAGGCGGCTCCATGATGGTCGCCTTGAGATAAATGGAGCGGCGGCCATTACCGTCCAGCGGTCCGGATAGAAGGCGCTTGGTCGCATCTTCGTTGGCCCGGTGGGGGTTGATGGGATTGCCGAAGAGCCTGCGGTCAAGCCCGCCGGAGACAAACAGCAGGGAGTCGCGAAGGGTCTCGGCATCGAGGCGCCGCAACGGATAGTGGTGGAGCAAGCGATTGAGAGGATCCACCTCCCGCGCGCGTGCGGTCGTTTGGCCAGACTGTCGAAACGTCTCGCTTGTGACCAATGCGCGCACGAGTTTTTTCACGGACCAATTGTGCTCAACGAACCAGTCGGCGAGGTAGTCGAGCAGTTCCGGGTGGGAGGGTCTGGCCCCCAGATGGCCAAAGTCGTCGGTGGTCCTGACGAGTCCGGTTCCGAAAACCCAGTGCCACACACGGTTCACGAAGACCCGCGCCGTCAGGGGGTTCTCTGGACTCGCGATCAACCGAGCGAGCTCAAGGCGCCCGCTCCCTGTAGGACGCGACTGCTCGTCGCCCGGCCCGGCAAGAACTTCGAGGTAGCCGCGCCGGACCAGCGCGCCCAGGTCTTCGTACACACCCCGCTCGTTGAGACGACGGTCCCGACCGGCCTCCAGATCAGCCATGCCGTTGATGGTCGCTGGCTCGACGAGCTGCTTTTCGACTGCACGGTAGGAGGCCACCGAATCTCGGATCCGGTCGGCGCCGTTCCAATCGTTGGCGAGCAGCCGATTGGCGAGCAGCCAGTTGATCAAACGAACGTCGTCCTCGTCGGATCGGCCGTCAGCCCAGGCGGCGAGCGAGGCGGTCAACCACTTCCCGTAGCGGGATGCCAGGCCGGAACGATCAGCCGGAGGATCCCCCTGGAAGAGTGATTGGAAGCGCGTCAGCTCGTCAGCTGGCGATTCCTCCCCATCGTGCAGGACAACCCGAGTGACGCCGAACCAGCTCTTCGGGTCGTTTGCCCCGCAATTGTCGGTTCTCACTCGCTCCTTCGTGCACCCTCCGAGTCCTACTCTTGGCGGGAAATACGGGTTGGAGGCCTTGGTGACGAACTCCAGGGTGATCTGGATTTCCTCCTTCTCGCCCGGAGTCAACGCGCGGTTCGTTTTTTCGAGCGCCTCCGTCGAGACGCGCGTCCAGCGGGGCAGATCATCCTCGAGATAACCCTGTCGCTCCGTCAAGAAGGCGTTATCGGGGACGAGCCGGTGAACGCTCAAGTCCCCACCACTTGCCTCGAAGCTGACGTAGGCGCGGCCGGAGTGGTTGATGAAGGGCGATCGAACGGCTCCGTTGAGGCGGGGAGAGAGGGCATGCGTGAACAGTCCGGCCGGAAGTAGCATGTTCACCGCTTCGGAACCGTCCAGCGCCACCGAAAAGTCACCGTTCGCCACGCGACCCCGGCGCAGTCCGACGCCGTCCACGGCCCAGCCTTCCGGGATGCCTTCGCGGAAGTCCGCAAGGACAGAGAAGTCGCGAGCGTTGCTTGCGGACCGTTCCTGTTCCTCCCTCGCGTAGTCCTCGGCGAGTTTCCGCCAAGCGCGGGAAAGGCCTGCACTGTCCCCGCCAGTCCGGTTCAGTTCGAACCACGGGAAAGCGGGATCTTCCATCGGCGCTTCTTCGTCGGGCTGAAAGTAGAGCACCTTTCCCCATGCGTCGAGACGCCGCGCATCGAGTCCCTCCGCGAGCTCGGCTGCATTCGCCTCGCCGTCGAAGCAAGCCTGCGCGGCGCGTAGATACAAAGGAATCGTGTCTGCATCTTCCAACCACAGTGTGGCGAGAGCCTCCCGCAGTTCGGCCTTGAGCGCGGCAAGCCGATCCAGTACCTCACGGTTGCGGTCGGGCGTGTCCAGCGTGTTGATCACCCAGCGCGAACTCATCAGCACACCGGCCAGGGCGTAGTAGTCTCGCTGCGAGATGGCGTCGAGCTTATGGTCGTGGCACCGAGCGCAAGCGACGGTCGCCGCCTGAAACGCCTTGGAAAAAGCGTCAATCTTGTTGTTCAGCATCTCCTGGTAGATACCGTTGAATGCCAGGCTGTCGCCGTGACGCTTCTCGCCCATCTGAAAAAACATCGGCCCTATGAGCGACTCGTTGATTTGCTGGGACGGATTGATCCGCGGCGAGGCCAGAAGGTCGCCGGCGATCTGCTCCCGCAGGAGTTGATCGAAAGGGATGTCGTTGTTGAAGCCGCGAATCAGGTAGTCTCGATAACGCCAGGAGCCTTTGGCCGGAACATCCCATTCGTAGCCGTAGGTGTCGGTGTAGCGGACGACATCCATCCAGTGTCGCGCCCAGCGCTCACCAAAATGGGGCGAGTCCAGCAAGCGATCGACGGCTCGGTCGTACGCGTGAGGACTGGAATCGCCGAGAAAGGCCGACACCTCTTCGGGCGTGGGCGGGAGCCCCCTGAGCACGATACTCAGCCGGCGGAGCAGCGTCGAGCGGTCGGCCTGGGGCGCGGGGCCGAGACCCTTCGCTTCCAGCTCGGCAAGGACGAAGCGATCGACGGCTCGGTCGGACCATTGTCCGCGTTGGACGCTGGGCACGGGCGGGCGCGCCACCGGCTGCAAGCTCCACCAGCGCCGGCGTCGCTCGAAGGTTTCCTCCCAGGAGGGCTCGGTGGCAGGCCGAGTTGCAGGGGTTTCTCTCGGATCCGGAGCCCCCATGAGCACCCATTCCTCGAAGTCCTTGATGACCTCGGGGTCCAACTTGGCCCCGAGCGGCATCGGCATTGAAGAACCCTCGTGGCGAATCGCTTGAACTAAAAGGCTCGCGGGCGGATCTCCGGGGACGATTGCGGGACCGGACTTGCCCCCTTTTTCCCAGCCGCCGCGGAAGTCGAGCCGCAGGTTCGCCTGCGCGAGCTCGCCGCTGTGGCACATCGAGCACTTTTCCACGAGCGCAGGGCGGATTTTTGTTTCAAAAAATTCCAGGTCGCCGGAACTGATCGTTCTGTTGCCGTCAGCGGCATTCGCAATGCCCAAAGCCCAGGGAAGCGCAACGGCAGCGGCAATCCATGTTTCTTTCGAGCCCATTTGCTTTGATCCTACGCAGTCTGTCACCTTACGCCATAACTCCAGCAGTGCGGCCAAGATGCTTGCCTAGCCCATGGACCCTGCGGAAACCCGAATTCTGTCTCCGGCTGCGCAACGCCAGAGTGAAGCCACCAGGAACCATCTCCGGCCCATCTAAGCTGGTGTTCCAGGAGCAGAATCTACAGCGGAGGCTCCCGATTCCCTGATGACGACCTGCTTGAACACCATCGTGTCATCGGATACAAGAGTGATCATACTACCAGTCCGAGAATAGGCTGCCCCAGTTAGCTTGTCAAGCACGTTTTCAGGGTTGGCACTCCAGCAGTTCTCAATTTGGGTTTTTTGAGCGCCGGCGGTTGTTTTGGGAGCCCGGATCGCAAGCATAGTTTCTGGGCACTTAACTTTGCGGCCGCTGCTTTTGACGATGGGATGTGGTCCAGACTCTCAATTCCCAGACCCTCGATTCGCTGCTGGCCAGCTTCCGCCAAGCCGCCTCCGCACGCCCCGATCCCCGGCGCGGCTGCAACCAGCAATTCTCTGTCGCCGACGCCGCCTCCTGTGCACTCGCTCCCTTCTTCCTGCAGGCCCCCTCCTTCCTCGCCTTCCAGCGCCGCAGGCAGGACGAGGAGGCCCGCTCCAACTGCCAGTCCCTGTTCGGCATCGAGCGCATCCCTACCGACAACTGCATCCGCGACCTGCTCGACGGCGGCCCCTCCGATGCCTTCGACGCGCTCTTCCGCGCCTGCCTCGACACCCTCGCCGAGCACGGTGCCCTCGCCCCCTTCCTGCGCCTGGATGGCCGCCTCCTCATCGCGCTGGATGGCATCGAGTTCCACAAGTCCTACAAAATCCATTGCGACCACTGCGGCACCCGCCACGTCGGCCAGGCCCAGACCCCCCAGTACTTCCACTCCCTGGTCGCCGCCGCCGTCGTCGCCGACGGCCACAACCGCGGCATCCCCCTCAGGCCCGAGTTCGGCGGCCCCCCAACCGATGCCTCCGCCACCGCCGACCTCCCCCCCGACGCCCAGAAGCAGGACTGCGAACGCAACGCCACCAAGCGATGGATCTCCAAGCATGCCAACGACTTAGACCCTTACCGCCCGGTCTTCCTCGGCGCCGACCTCTACTGCTGCCACCCCCTCTGCCTACTCCTTCAAAAGCACCACGCCGACTGGATCTTCGTTTGCCAGCCCCCCTCCCACACGTGCCTCCAGGACTTCCTGCACGAGTCCCTGTAGCACTCCACCGGCTGGCTCACCGTGCGCCACGCCCAGCACCCGATTGCATCCCACCGCTACCGCTGGCAGAGCGGCGTGCCCGTGCGCGACGGGGCCGACGCCGGCACCGGCACCGGGGTCCAATTCACCATCCGGCGCAAGCCGCGCGACGGCACGGACTGGGAGCAGACCGACCCCAACACGTTCTGCACCAGCTTGGCAGTGACGCCCGCCAACGTGGCCGAGATCGCCCGCGCCGGCAGAGCCCGCTGGAAGATCGAGAACGAGAGTTTCAACTGCCTGTCCCGCCACGGCTACCACAGCAAACACAACTTCGCTCACGGCTCCGACGGCCTGGCCAACCTGCTGGTGGTGCTCAACCTGCTCGCCTGCGCCTTCCACTCCGTGCTCGACTGCCGGCGCGGCCTGTGGCGCCAGGCCCGGGCGCGGCTCGTCACGCGACGCGACTTCTTCCGCGACTTGCAGACCCTGACAAAGTACTTCCCTTTCCCGCACTGGACCGCCCTGCTTGAGACGCTGCTCAAGAAACGGCCGCCACCCGCCCTGTCCCGCGGGCCGACCCGCGCCTGACGTCCCGACCGCCCACCAGCCCCGCCGCACCCGCCCCTGCGGGCCGCAGTGCGGCCCTGCGGTGCCAGACTCCCGGCCCGCCCCCCAGAGCACTGCCCCGGCACCACAGCGCGGCGCTGGCACGGCCCGCCACACTGCGATTGGCGCTTCGAGAACCGGCGTCCACGCCAATCACGCCCAATAGATCTGCCACTTTGAGAATCGCTGTGTTGGCACTCCAGCAGTTCTCAATTTGGGTTTTTTGGGGGCTTACGGTCCTTGTAGGAACCGGGAACAAGGGACTAGTTTCTGTGGGCTTGACTTTGCGGGTGCCGCTTCCAACGATAAGATGTGGCCGCCATTCTCGATTCCCTCCTTGACAGCTTCCGCCAAGCCGCCTCCGGCCTGCCCGATGCCCGCCGCGGCTCCAACAAGCGCTACGCCGTCGCCGACGCCGCCTCCTGCGCCCTCGCCACCTTTTTCTTCCAGGCTCCCTCCTTCCTCGAGTTCCAGCGCCGCATGCAGGACGAGACCTCCCGCTCCAACTGCCACACCCTCTTCGGCGTGCAGGCCATCCCTGGGGACAACCAGATTCGCAACCTGCTCGACAGCCTCGACCCCGACCGCTTCGCCGACCTGTTCCCCCTCTGCCTCGACACCGTCCGCGAGCAGGGCGCCCGCGCCCCCTTCGAGCGCCTCGGCGGCCGCCTGCTCGTCGCTCTCGACGGCATCCAGATCCACTGCTCCGACTCGATCCGCTGCGAGCAGTGTTCCACGCGCCATGTCGGCAAGGACCGCCCCGAGCAGTACTTCCATACGATGCTCTCGGCGACGGTCCTCGCCGACGGCCACAAGCGCGTCATCCCGCTGCTGCCGGAGTGCGTCCAGCCCCAGCAGGACCCGGCCGCCCAGCGGCCCGAACTGACCGAGGAGCAACGCCAGCAGGACTGCGAGCGCAACGCCGCCAAGCGCTGGCTGCCCGCCCACAGCGACGAACTGCGCCCCTACCGGCCGGTCTTCCTCGGCGACGACCTGTACTGCTGCCAGCCCCTGTGCCGGCTGGTCCGCGACCTCGGAGCGGACTTCCTTTTCGTCTGCCAGCCCAGTTCCCACAAGCGCTTGCACGAACTGCTCCACGACGACTTCATCCATTCCAGCGGCTGGATCCAGACCCGCAACCAGAAGAAGCAGGTCGAGCGGCAGCGCTTCCGCTGGATGCACGGGCTGCCGGTGCGCGACAGCGACGACGCCGTGCCGGGGACCTGGATCGAGTTCGCGATCGAGCGCAACGGCAAGCGCACCTACACCAACACCTTCTGCACCAGCCTGCAGGTCACGGCCGACAACGTGGCGGAGATCGCGCGGGCAGGCCGCGCCAGATGGAAGATCGAGAACGAGGGCTTCAACTGCCTGGCGCGCCACGGCTACAACAGCAAGCGCAACTTCGGGCACGGCAGCCAGGGCCTAGCCAACCTGCTCGCCACGCTGAACCTGTTCGCCTTCGCGCTGCACTCGGTCCTGGATTGCGTCTGCGACCTGTGGCGGCAAGGCCGGGCCCGAGCCGGCACCCGGCGCCAGTTCTTCGCGACCCTGGGCTTCCTCACGGAGTGGTTCTGCTTCCGCTGCTGGACCGCCCTGTTCGAGACCCTGCTGAGCAAACGCCCGCCACCGGCCGATCCGCGGGCAGCCGTGTTCGCACCGTCATGACGCAACGCCAACGTGCCAGCCATCCGGCCACCGCCGGGCTCCTCCGGGAGCCAGCGGCGCGGGTGCGCTGCTACAGGCCCGCGACCGCGCGATTGCCAGTGCAATCCAGCCCGGCTGCCCCGCCCCGCGTTCCCGGCCGCCCCGGTTGCCCTGCTACGGCCTCCCTGCGGCGACCACAAACGCTCGCCGGTTCCACCCCATACTAGCCAGACCCCCCATTTTGAGAATTGCTTGCGCCAGGGCAAGCCCTGGATAGGAGGATGCTATGAGGTGCGCCAGGCTAACTGGCCAATGTCAGGAGGTGAAAGTCCTCTGCGGTAAAGGATGAGCTGATCCATAGCGCTCCCCGAGCCGTGCGGTCGTTCCCGTGAGGGGACGGGCGAAGCGTCGGCAGGGGCGCATGTGGGCAGGGCTATGGAGCGTCGAAATCTTCATCATTCGGAGTGCCGAGACCGTCTCATTAGTCGAAGGCAACACCTCGCGGTCCGTTCTAGCTAGGGCCGGGAGGGCTCCGCGGCGTCGAAGAACCCAGGCACGCATGTACGACAGAGGTTGGGACCTGGGAGGCCTTCGGGTCGTCCCGGCGGGTCGCCGCCGGGACCGTGAAGGGAAGGACAGGAGTCAAGACTGGAGATGCACGATCCGAAGGAGTCAGACTCGGCCATACTAGCGACGAGTCCCGGGAACAAGGCGGCGCGAGCGGCTGCGGAGCGGGAGGAGCGAAGGGCCGGGACCAACGAGAATCCGGGAGGCCGAAGCACGGTCCGCACGCAGGGACGGGCAGCCGTGTCACAGGGGGCCGAGCGGATACGGCAATGTATACAGAGGAATCCCAAGGAGAAGCTCACTGCGCTTCTGCACCATGTCACGCCGGAGACGTTGCGGGTTGCCTACGTCGCGCTGAAGCGAGATGCGGCACCGGGCGTGGACGGAGTGACGTGGAAGGAGTACGGGGGAGGGCTGGACGAGCAACTGCTCGACCTGCACGACCGCGTGCATGCGGGAACGTACCGGGCGACGCCGTCGCGACGGGTGAACATTCCGAAGCCGGACGGCGGCAGGCGACCGCTGGGGGTGGCCGCACTGGAGGACAAGATCGTCCAGAAGGCCGTTGTGGACAATATCCTGACGCCGATTTACGAGGCGGAATTCCTCGGGTTCAGCTACGGGTTCCGGCCCGGGCGGGGCGCGCACGACGCGCTGGACGCCTTGGCATACGGGATTGAGAAGCGCAAGGTCAACTGGATTCTGGACGCCGACATCGCCAAGTTCTTTGACCGGATCGACAGGGACTGGATGCTCCGGTTGCTGGGCGAGCGGATCGGGGATCAGCGGCTGATCAGGCTGATAGGAAAGTGGCTACGCATGGGCGCCATGGAAGACGGCCAACTGGTCGATACGGGCAAGGGGACGCCGCAGGGGTCGGTGATTTCGCCGGTCCTCGCCAACGTCTACCTGCATTACGTACTCGATTTGTGGGTCGGGCGGAAGTGGCGACCGCAGGAAGCGCGCGGCGAAATGATCTTCGTGCGATACGCCGACGATTACGTGGCGGGCTTGCAGCACAAGGAGGACGCGGAACGGTTCCTGAAGGACCTGCAGGAAAGGCTCGGCCAGTTCGGACTGGAACTGCACCCGGACAAGACCCGCCTGATCGAGTTCGGACGGTACGCGATCGCGAACCGGAAGACGCGCGGGCAGGGACGGCCGGAGACGTTCGACTTTCTCGGCATGACGCATTACTGCCGACAGACGAGGAAAGGACGCTTCGGGCTGGGGCGCAAGCCGGTGGCGAAACGCATGAGCCGGACCCTGAAGGCGATCCGGGCAAAGCTGCGACGGCGCATGCACGCGGATCAAGTGGAGACCGGGCAATGGCTGGGGAGGGTGTTGCGAGGCTGGTATAACTACTTCGCGGTCCCCACCAGCCACCCGTACCTACGGCGATTCGAGCGACGCGTCAGGAAAGAATGGATGGCCATTCTCCGCCGGAGGTCGCAAAAGGACCGGCACCCGTGGAAACGTCTGCACCTACTTTGTGATGAACTGTGGCCGCCTGTGCGAGTGCTGCATCCGTGGCCGGACCGAAGATTCGCCGTCACCCATCGGAGGTAGGAGCCGAGTGCGTTAACGCGCCCGCTCGGATCCGCGCGGGAGGCACCGGGTAACCGGTGTCCCTACCGCAATCTGAAACCTTTCATAGCGAGCCAGCGGGTTCGACTCCCGCCCGGCAAAGGCGCAGCCCGCCAGCCGGGAGCGCGTGTTGCATGGCGTGCGGCAACGCACGTCGTGAAGCGTACACAGCGGGTGGTCAAGCGGCGCTATTGAGCCTCGAAATCATCAATGCCGACGCCCTCGTTGTGCAATTAGCGGGGGCAGCACCGGGTGCGCCGTCAGCGGCGAGGGGCGTCCGGGTCGACCGGGGTCAGAGAACGTCTGCATAGCCACGGGATGGCTCGTCAGGGAACCTGGGAGGCCCCGCACGGTCCACGCAAGAAGGCCGGAAGACGGACCCCTGGCCGAAACAAAAGGTCCGGGCCCGCCCCTGCCTGTGGGGGACCGGGAGCGAAGCAGCAGGCAAGCGTGGTACCGGCTGGCGAACCAATAAGCCGAAGGGACGCCGTGCGGGGAGTCGTAGTGTCCTCATAGTACTGGTGACGGCGGGGAACCGGGACCACCGGGACCCGTCCGAGGGAAGGGGGGCACCGCAGGGACAGAACCATTGGAGGGAAACGATGGAAGAAACGATGAGTTCTACAAACACGTCCACGAAACGACAATGGATAGCCGAACTGGCGGGGGAGCACCCGGAGTGGGTGTTCACGACGCTGCATCGACACCTGGATCTGGAATGGATGCGGGAAGCGTACCGGCAAACGCGCAAGGATGGCGCGCCGGGCATCGACGGGGCGACAGCAGCCGACTACGAGAAGGACCTGGAGGCCAACTTAGAGGGCCTGCTGGGACGGATCAAGTCGGGCCGCTACAAGGCACCGCCGGTGCGACGGCACTACATTCCGAAAGCGGACGGCACGCAGCGGCCCTTGGGCATTCCCACGTTCGAGGACAAGGTGGCACAGCGAGCGATCGTGATGCTGCTGGAGCCGGTGTACGAAGCCGATTTCCTGCCGTGCTCGCACGGCTTTCGCCCGGGCCGTTCCGCCCACGATGCCTTGCACGCCGTGCGTGCAGGCCTCCACGGCGGGATGCAGTGGGTGATCGACATGGACATCGCGAAATACTTCGACACGATTCCACACGGCCAACTCCGGGCGTTTCTCGACCAGCGGATCAAGGATGGAGTCATCCGGAAGATGCTGAACAAGTGGCTCAAGGCCGGGGTGCTCGACGAGGGCGTCCTGCAACGGCCCCGGAGTGGAACGCCCCAAGGCGGGGTAGTCAGCCCCTTGCTGGCGAACCTGTACCTGCACCACGTGCTGGACGAATGGTTCGAACAGGAGGTGCGGCCACGCCTGCAGGGGCGCTGCCAACTGGTGCGCTATGCCGATGATGCCGTGATGCTCTTCGAGAACGAACAAGATGGCCAGCGCGTGTTGGCGGTCCTGGGCAAGCGGCTTGGTCGATACGGGCTGAAGCTGCACCCAGACAAGACGCGGTACCTCGATTTCCGGCGGCGGTCAACCGGGCAGGAACGGCGCGTGACCTTTGAGTTTCTGGGCTTCACTCACTGCTGGGTGCGGTCTCGGAACGGATATCTGGTTGTGCGACAGAGTACGGCCCGGAAACGGTTCGCCCGCGCGCTGCAAGCTGTGAGCGAGTGGTGTCGACGACACCGGCACGACGCAGTGGGCGCCCAGCGAGACCATCTCGCAAGCGTGAGTCGAGGGCATGCCAACTACTACGGACTCCGGGGCAATAGCGTGCGACTCGCTGGTTACAGCTATCAAGTCGCTCGCATCTGGCGGAAATGGCTCTCGCGCCGCAGCCGCAAAGCGCGGCTGACCTGGGCCGCCATGCGGGAACTGCTCCAGCGGTATCCCCTACCGGTGGCACGCGTGCAGCCCCCTCAGACGGCTCTTCTCTTTGAGCGAATCTGACCTGTGACGAACCGAGTGCGTTAGACGCGCACGCTCGGGTCGGTGAGGGGGGAGGCTCGGTAACGACCTCCCCTACTCGGCTGGTTGGCACTCCAGCAATTCTCAATTTGGGATTTTTCGGTGCTTACGGGCCTTGTAGGAACCGGGAGCAAGGGACTAGTTTCTGTGGGCTTGACTTTGCGGGTGCCGCTTTCCACGATACAATGTGGCCTCCGTTCTCGATTCCCTCCTGCACAGCTTCCGCCAAGCCGCCTCGGGTCTGCCCGATTCCCGCCGCGGCTCCAACAAGCGCTACGCCGTCGCCGACGCCGCCTCCTGCGCCCTCGCCACCTTCTTCTTCCAGGCTCCCTCCTGCCTCGAGTTCCAGCGCCGCATGCAGGAGCAGACCTCCCGCTCCAACTGCCACACCCTCTTCGGCGTGCAGGCCATCCCCTGCGACAACCAGATCCGCAACCTGCTCGACGGCCTCGACCCCGACCGCTTCGCCGCCCTCTTCCCCCTCTGCCTCGACACCCTCCGCGACCAGGGCGCCCGCGCCCCCTTCGAGCGCCTCGGCGGCCGCCTGCTCGTCGCTCTCGACGGTATCCAGCTCCACTGCTCCGACTCCATCCACTGCCCGCAGTGCTCGACGCGCCATGTCGGTGCCGACAAGACCGTGCAGTACTTCCATACCATGCTCTCGGCGACGGTTGTCGCCGCTGGCCACAACCGTGTTCTGCCGCTCATGCCGGAGTTCGTCCAGCCCCAGCAGGACCCGGCCGCGAGCCAGCCGGAACGGACCGAGGAGGCCCGCAAGCAGGACTGCGAGCGCAACGCCGCCAAGCGCTGGCTCCCCAAGCATAGCGACGAGCTGCGCCCCTACCGGCCCGTCTTCCTCGGCGACGACCTGTACTGCTGCCAGTCCCTGTGCCGCCTCGTCCTGGACCTCGGGGCCGACTTCATCTTCGTCTGCAAGCCCAGCTCTCACAAGCGTTGATACGAACTGCTGCACGACGACTTCATCCACTCCACGGGCTGGATCCAGACCCGCAACCGCAAGCAACAGGTCGAGTCCCAGCGCTTCCGCTGGATGCACGGCGTGCCGCTCCGCGACAGCGACGACGCCATGCTCGGCACCTGGGTCGAGTTCGCCATCGAGCGCAACGGCCGGCGCACCTACACCAACACGTTCTGCACCAGCCTCGCGGTCAGCGCTGACAACGTGGCCGCGATCGCGCGCGCCGGGCGCGCCCGATGGAAGATCGAGAACGAGGGCTTCAACTGCCTGGCGCGCCACGGTTACAACAGCAAGCGCAATTTCGGGCACGGCCGCAACGGTCTCGCCAACCTGCTCGCGACGCTGAACCTGCTGGCCTTTGCGCTGCATGCGGTCCTGGACTGCGTCTCCGACTTGTGGCGGCCATGCCGCGACCGAGCCGGGACCCGGCGCGCCTTGTTCGAGGAACTCCGCGTCCTGACCAAGTGGTTCTGCTTCCCGTGCTGGACGGCCCTGTTCGAGACGCTGCTCGGGCAGCGCCCGCCGCCGGGCCTGCCCTCGGAAACGCTCTCCGCTCCCACATGACGGATCGCGCCTGCACTCCAGAGCCCGGCCGGCTTGCGCAGTTGTCGGCAAGGGCCGCCTTGCGCCACGCCCCGCCCCGGACCGCGCAGCCCTCCGCCCGCCCGTCCCACGCCGTGCAACCCGCAGTCCTCACTCTCGCTCGCGGCATTGCTTCGCCGTCCATGCTCCCCTCTACCGATCACCAGCCACCCCGCGATCTCACCCAGATCTACCGTAGCTGCCATTTTGAGAACTGCTGTTGGCACTCGCTCTCGCTTCAGCGATTCTCAGAATGGGGGGTCTGACTCGTGTGGGGTGGAATCTGCGAGCGTTTGTGTGCGCCGTTGGAACCCGTTGCGGGGTGATCGGACGGCTGTTGAGTCGGTATCCGGGGGGGCGAGTCGTCTGGCAGCGGCAATGACGCGGTCATGGACTTGCCGCAACGCACCCCCGCTGAGGGCCTCTGGAAGAGGAGCCTGTCGCGGGCAGAATGGCGGGCAGGTTGCGTCATGAGGGGGCGCACGCGGGCGCCCCGGGATCGGGCGGTGGCGGGCGCTTCCTCAACACGGTCTCGAACAGGGCGGTCCAACTGCGGAAGCAGAACCACTCCGTGAGGAAGCCCAGGGTCGCGAAGAACTTGCGCCGGGTGCCGACGCGCGCCCGGCCTTGCCGCCACAGGTCGGACACGCAGTCCAGGACCGCATGCAGCGCGAAGGCGAACAGGTTCAGCGTGGCGAGCAGAGTGGCCAGGCCCTGGCGGCCGTGCCCGAAGTTGTGCTTGAGGTTGTAGCCCTGCCGCGCCAAGCAGTTGAACTGCTCGTTCTCGATCTTCCATCTGGCCCTGCCGGCCCGCGCGATCGCGGCCACGTTGTCAGCGGTGACCTTGAGGCTGGTGAAGAACGAGTTGTGGTAGGTGCGCTCGCCGTTGCGGCAGATCTCGAAGTCGATCCAGGTGCCCTTCAGGGCGTCGTCGCCGGCGCGCAGCGGCACGTTGTTTCTCCACTGGTAGCGATGGTGCTCGACCTGCTGGCGCTGGTTGCGGGTGCGGACCCAGCCGGTGGACCAGATGCGGCGGTTGGGGAGCTGTTTGTATAACGTCTTATGGCTGCTAGGCTTACAGATGAAGAGGAAGTCCGCGCCGAGGGCGGCGACGAGGGCGCAGAGGGGCTGGCAGCAGTACAGATCGTCGCCGAGCAGGACCGGCCGGTAGGGGAGCAGAGCGGGGATGTGGGCGGGCAGCCAGCGCTTGGCAGCGTTGCGCTCGCAATCCTGTTTGCGCTGGTCTTCGGTCAGGTCGGGCCGGTTCGCGGCGGGGTCGTGCTGGGGCTGGACGAACAGCGGCATGAGCGGGAGGACGCGGTTGTGGCCGTCGGCGACGACGGTGGCCGCGAGCATGGTATGGAAGAACTGCTTGGTTTTGTGCTTGCCGACATGGCGGGTCGAGCACTGCTCGCAATGGATGGAGTCCGAGCCATGGAACTGGATTCCGTCGAGGGCGATGAGGAGGCGGCCGTCGAGGCGCAGGAAGGGCTCGAGGCCCCCTTGGTCGCGGACGGTGTCGAGGCAGAGGGGGAAGAGGTCGGCGAAGAGGGAGGGGTCGAGACCGTCGAGCAGATTCCTAATCTGATTGTCACTCGGGATCTTGCTGACACCGAAGAGGGAGTGACAGTTGGAGCGGGCAGACTCCTCGTGCATGTGGCGCTGGAAGTCGAGGAAGGAGGGGGACTGGAAGAAGAACGTGGAGAGGGCGCAGGCCGCGGCATCGGAGACGGCGTAGCGCTTGTTGGAGCCGGTACGGGGGTCGGGCAGGGCGGAGGCGGCTTGTTGGAAGCGGTCCAGAAGGGACTCGAGCACTCGGGCATTGGAAACGGGGGACACACTTTATGTTTGAAAGCGGCGCCCGCAAAGTCAAGCCCCCAGAAACTGGTCCCTTGCTACCGGCCCCTCAGCGGCTCGCGAGACAGAAAAAGGCCAAATTGAGAACTACTGCTCTCGCTTGACTTAATCATGAACCCATGCTAGTCCCGCCCCCGCGCCGTACCGGAGCGGACCATTCAAGTTGAAACAAATGGCTGCTGTACCATGTCCGTGAGGTTCCGGCAGTCAAGCCCCTGGTATTCATTGGTGCCCATGCCCCAAGGCTAGTTTGGGTCCGGGCAGGCGACCGTTCACTGGCGTGGCCTTCGCGGAGGCACTCCCCCACATCAGAATCCGACGCCACGCCATCCCGGGCCGCAGGCCTCGCCGAGGAGGAGGACAGTCATGAGCGCAGCGAAGAGGATCCGCGCGAGGGAGCGCCAGCAGAGGCGGAGGCGGCGGGAGGCGAGTCCGGCGGCGCTGCCGAAGATCCGCCCGCAGGTGGCGGGTGTCGATCTGGGCAGCGTCGAGCACTGGGTGTGCGGCTCGGCCGTGGACGGGGAGCACGCACGTGTACTGGATTCCGCTGTACGAGTTGCTGGAGTGCAGGTGCACCGCGCGGTGAGCGACCTGATGAAGTGGCTGCGGCCGCAACTGGGCCCAAGAGCGGCATGGCTCCAATCGACTCGATGGGCGAACGGGAAAGCGGACGCCTACGGCGAGTCGTCATTCCCGGGAGTGCGAGGGATTCCCGGATCCTGGACCGACCCGTTCCCTTTCACGAAACAGCTGCTCCTGACCATCCTTCTCCTCTGCGTGTCCTTGGCGACTTGCGGCGGCAGGCCAGCCTCGACCACCGATCCCGTGCTGCCGCACCGCATGCTGTTGGTTGCTAGCGAGGGGCTCTACATCGTGGAACGCGACGGGACTTCCTCGTGGTCCTATTTGCCGGAACCGGCCGCCGGACAGTCATGGCTCTACGACCTGGTCTACGATGGCGCGATGCTGGAGAACGGGAATGTGCTCTACGGCACGAGCGCCTACGTTCGCGAAATCGACCTTGCGGGTAGCACGGTCTGGGAATACGCCGTCACCCTTCCCGACGAAGTGAAGTCGTTCGTTGTGCGCTCCGACGATGGCCGCGTGGCCGTCTTACACAGTGGCGACCAGGCGATTCTCGAGCTTGAGCGCGGTACGGGGCGCGTCCTGAAGCGAATCTCGCTCCCGGCGGAAGGAAACGAACATACGCGTTACAACTATCTGCGCCTCACGCCGGCGGGAGGCTACCTCGCCGCCTTGCGGGCGGAGGAGCGTTTTGTCGAGGTTGACCGGGAGGGGAAGTTCCTGCGGTCGTTCTCCGTGCCCGAGTTGCCGTGCATGGCGAAACGGCTCGAGGACGGCAGTACCCTTGGCTCCGGTCGCTTCGGCGTCAAGCGGTTTGACGCGGACGGGAAAGAGGTGTGGAGCCTGCGGCCCGAGGACGTGCAGGATTCCTTTCCCATGCTTTTACCTTGTGGGTTCGTACCGCTGGACAACGGACGTGTGCTGGTCGTGAACTCGGACTGGCACTACAAGGAGCCCGGCCAAAACCGCGTGCCCGTGTTCATCGTCCGAGAGGACAAGAGCATCGAGTGGACGCTGGATGTGGCGGCCTTTGAGGCATGGAAGCAGAGCCAGATCGATCCGCGCTCTCAACTCAAGGAGCACCGCTGCGGCGTGTTGCAGCTGCTTCCGGAGACGTGACGATCGAATACAGTTCAGGTGTCCGGCGGCGCCGATTTCGTCTCCTGATCTGGCACACTAGCGTTAACTGTCGGAGGGAACAGCACATGTGCTTCACAAACAGACACTTCACTTGTTTGCTGGTCGTGATCGCCTTGGCGGGTCTTTCGGCCTGCGGGCCCTCGAGTGAGCCCACGGTCGAGCCGGAGACGGTGGCTGAGGCCCCCGAGACGGTGAGCGAGGCGCCGGAGATGGTGACCAAGGAAACGGTCGAGCAGTGGATGACGGATCTTTCCAACTGGGGCCGTTGGGGTGAGGCCGATGCATTGGGGGCTACCAACCTGATCACGGCTGAAAAGCGCGTGCAAGCCGCGGCCCTCGTGCAACAAGGGATCTCCGTATCGCTGGCGCATGACGCGATGACCGAGGCGGCCGTCGACAACCCATCGCCGTTTGAGCTCGAAGTGACGGCGACCGGCGTCGACGCCACTCCCGAGTTTCCGTACTGCGTGGACCGCTTCAGCATCCTGTACCACGGTTTCGGCACCACCCATCTGGATGCGATTTGTCACATGTTTCACAACGGCAAGATGTTCAACGGTCATTCGCAGGACGAGGTGACCAAGGAGGGGGCCCAGAAGTACTCCATCCACCACATGAGGGACGGCATTCTTACGCGCGGCATCCTCATGGACATTCCCCGACTCAAGGGGGTGCCCTATCTCGAGCCTGGAACGACGATCTATCCGGAAGACTTGCAGGCGTGGGAGGAAAAGGCGGGACTGAAGGTCGGAAGTGGAGACGTCGTGTTAATCCACACCGGGCGTTGGAAGTTGCGCGAAGAAAAAGGCCCCTGGAAGATCGAGGAGCACGCTGCCGGTCTGTATGCTTCCTGTGCCCAATGGCTTCGAGAGCGGGATGTTGCGATTCTTGGCAGCGACGCGGCGGGTGATGTGATTCCTTCCGGCGTGGAGGGCGCTCCGATGCCCATTCATCAACTCGTCTTGATCGCAATGGGTATGCCGATTTTCGACAACTTAGACCTGGAGGCGGTCAGCGAGGAGGCCGCCCGCCAGAACCGGTGGGAGTTTCTACTGACCGCCGCGCCCTTACGGGTGGTCGGCGGCACCGGATCGCCCTTGAACCCGATTGCAACATTCTGAAGTTGGGCGCGTAGCCGCTGCCTCGCCGATGGCATCTCGGCTCCGGCTGTTCGCGGTGTGGGTCGAGATGCTGGAACTGCCGCTGATTCCCAGGTGTGTGGCGGGGTCCGCACTGCTGGGGGCTTTGCTTGCAGGCGCCTGCGGCGGGCCTCCAGGTCCGACCCCGCTCTCGATCCTCGACACGAACGTCTTCGAAAGCGAGACCGGGAATTTTGTCCCGGGCCAGACCGTTGTGGTTTGGGAGGGACGGGTCGTCGAGGTTGCCCCGTCCGAGCAATCGAGGCGCGAGGGTGCGGGCGAAGTCCTCGACGGTACAGGCAGGTTTCTCATTCCCGGCCTCGTTGACGCGCACATCCATCTGACGCACGTGTTGTATCAGGCCGGGATGACCGGGGACGGGATTCTGCCCTTGTGTGTAGTCAAAACCGGATCTGTGACCGCGAGAGCCGTCCTGCGAGCCGACAATCCTCAGACTTTGGAGGCCACTCGATCCTCCACGCTTAGGGAGGGTCCGGACGAGCCTCGACTTCGGCTAGGATTTGGGGGATGCGGTGACCGTAGACCTCTGGGTCTGCAGTCTCGTCCTAAGGACCTGTCATCCGCCCTACGCTGTTGGCAGCGCCGTTGCGGCTGGCAGCAGCGACGAAGACGACGTACGAACGTCCTACACTGCTTCGCGCCAGGAGTAGCGATGCCGCAGTCCGCCTAAGCGCGGGCTGGAGATTACCGTTGCCTCAGCACACGGCTTCTTCTCGACTGGCCGGCGCCGCGGGGTGTCTTGGTCGAACGCGTCGTGCATGCGGTCTTGCTGAAAGTAGGCCACGTGTCCCGGACCAGCTGCCGCAAGGGCCTTTCGTTGAACGGGATTACGGGATCGAGCAGCTCGCGTCGACACCTTCCCGCCCAGCGTTCCGCGATGCCATTTTTCCAGGGCGATGCGATGCTCGTCCGCTGGGGTTTGAGACCCGCCGCCTTGAGGAAGTCGACGATGTCGGCATGGAACTTTGCGTCACGATCCAAGCTGACGTCTCGATAGGGACCCGCTTCGGGAAACGTTGCGCGTACTTGTTGGACGACCCACTCCGCCTGCGGGTGAGAGGGGACGTGGTACTGCCGAATTTTGCGGCGGTCGTGCTCGAGGACGAAGAAGCAGTCCAGTAGCTGCGAGGTCCCCGACGGCACGGTGAACAAGTCGAACGCCACGATCACTTCGCGGTGATTCATCAGGAAAGTCAGCCAACTCTGGCCTGCACCGCCACGGCGTCGGATGCCGTGCAGCTAGCGAGCACGGTTCGTTCGGAGACAACCAAGCCCAGCTTCTGGAGTTCGCCGTGGATCTTCGCTGCACCCCAGTTGGGATTCTCCTGCGCCAGGCGGCGGATCAGCGCACGGATTGCAGCAGTCGGTTTCGGTTTGCCGCCCCGCGCTCGGGATCGCCACCTCCACAAGAGCCGGAACCCTGCCCGGTGCCAGCCGACTACGGTCTGCGGTTTTGCCAGGACGAGGACCTCGGCCCAACGGAACCAGACACGGCGCAAGCTAGTCCAGAACAACCGGTCCGGCGGATGCCACCGAGGTTGCGGCTGTGTTCGCTTGAGCACGGCGAGCTGTTGCCGCCGGGCGAGGATCTCGATTGCGTTGTTCTGTCGAGTGCGGAAGAAGACTCGCACGGCGGCGAGGGAAACCAGGATAAATTCAAGCACGGAACCCTACGTTCTACCATGCGCAACAGCCCCAGGGCCCGGCAGCCCAAGTTGTTGATTCTAGTCAACGATGAAGTTTTGGCTACACACAAGGAGACAGCACTAAACCCGCCGTCGTGGTGTGCAAGGATTCTCTTCGCCGCAGTTGCTGTCGCGATTTCATAAAAAAGGGGATTATAAGGGGTGGTGCCCAAAAGCATCCCGTCTAGCGGACGTGATTATTTCGTAACTCCAAGATAATCAGCTATTTACGATTGACACGGCGGGCACCGTTTGGTAAGATTATGAATGGAGATGACGATCAAGAAAGCACCGGGCAAGAACACACGCAAGGGCATCAGCATGATTCAGGCCATGAGGATGTTCCCGGACGACGCTGCGTCCGAGCAGTGGTTCATCCGCGTCCGCTGGCCGCACGGACCGCAGTGCCCGCATTGCGGGGCCGGCTCCCACCGCGTCCAGTCGGGCGCGCAGCACAAGACGATGCCGTTGCGCTGCCGCGCTTGCCGCAAGCGGTTCTCGGTTCGCATCGCAACCGTCATGCAGGACTCGAACCTGGGCTATCAGGTGTGGGCCATGGCGATCTATCTGTTGATGACCAGCCTGCAATCCGTCTCGTCAATGAAGCTGCACCGGGACCTGCACATCGCGCAGAACTCGGCGTGGCATCTCAGCCACCGCATCCGTGCCGCATTGTTCCAAGGCGGTCCAGGGTTCGCCGGTCCAGTGGAAGTGGACGCAACCTACATCGGCGGGAAGCGCAAGAACATGCCGAACTCGGTGCGCAAGGACTTGACGGGCCGCGGGCCGGTGGGCAAGACGGCAGTTGTGGGCGCGAAAGACCGCGCAACGAACCAAGTGGCAGCCAAGGCGGTGCACTCCACGGACAAGGCAACCCTGCAGGGATTCGTGAAGGATCACGCCGACCGGCAAGCGACCGTCTACACGGACGACGCGAGTGCCTACGAGACACTGCCGTTCGAGCATGAGTCGGTGAAGCACTCTGTCAGCGAGTACGTGCGCGGACAGGCGCACACCAACGGAGTCGAGTCGTTCTGGTCCATGCTGAAGCGCGGGTACTACGGGACGTTCCACAAGTTCAGCCCGAAGCATCTGGACCGCTACGTGCAGGAGTTCGCCGGTCGTCACAACCTGCGCGAGCAGGACACCATCGACATGCTGGGCGCGGTCGTCCTTGGCATGCATGGCAAGCGGCTCAAGTACGATGATCTGATCAGGGACAACGGGCTCGATTCTGGAGCCCGTGGATGAGCGCCTTGGAACGGGACACGCTCTACTACGGCGACTGCCTTGACTGGATGCAGCGGGGGGACGATCAGTGCGTAGACCGGATCTACCTCGATGGCAAGCCATTGGCACA
The DNA here is from genome assembly GCA_965218615.1 of Bryobacterales bacterium. Taxonomy (GTDB): domain Bacteria; phylum Acidobacteriota; class Terriglobia; order Bryobacterales; family UBA6623; genus VXMF01. The sequence goes on along the minus strand of CBDCLH010000008.1, from coordinate 433,067 downwards.
AGGAACACTGTGCCAGGAGGATTTCCGATGAAGGCTACCAGGAAATCGAAGCCCGTGACCAAACTCCCGCCGCGCCGAGTCGAACTTGTGCGCCCGACCTACCAGCCATCCAAGGCCGAGCTTGAGGAGTCGATCACGCTACCGCAGATGTCGCTGGAGGAGGCCGCCCGCAGACTCATGGGACCGGTCGAGATTCACTACATCGACAGGCCCCGGCGCGAGAGCTAGACGGGATGCTTTTGGGCACCATCCCTTATAATCCCCATAAAAAAAGCCTCCCCCGGACATCAGCTCGGCCTCCCGGACAAGAAGAACACCGCGTGCCGGTACGCGCCACCAAAGACCTGCCCGGTCACGGAATGACAAGACTTACAGAGGGGATCAGCCGCTCAAACCTGAGAGCGCGCACGCTCTATCCTCTTCCCGGGTAATTGCTCACCAGGGGCGTGAACGGACCGCCGCCAAAGAGTTGGCCAATCGGCGACTCGTCGATCACGATGTCGTTCTTGGCCTCGATGCCCCAACTCTCCAAGAGGGCAACCAGCTTGGGGTTGGGGTCCTCGCGGCGCCCGCGCCGGTCGGGGAAGGCCGGGCGCAGCATGAAGAGCGCTCGTCCTCCCCCTTCCACAAACTCGCGGATCGCCTCGATCTCGGGGTCGAAGTACGCGGTGCTGGGGCCCGGGATCAAGAGCAGAGTGCAGTCCTGGGGCACGCCGTCCAGCGCCAGCGAGACGTCCTCGAAGTTGTAGTTGGCGTCCTCGATCAGGGTCTTGGCATTCGCGAAACCGTCCCGGTCCATGTCGTCGCTCGAGGACTCCCCGTGACCGGTCGACACGCAAGCCGTCTTCTCCTGGCCCTTCAGCGCCATGATGATCGCGTTCGTGATGTCCTGCTCGCCGGTCGAGGAGGCTTCCCGGCGCTCGCCCCCAATGTTCAGCACCAGCGTCCCGTACGAGCGCACATTCATCGCCTCGGTCTTGACCGGATCCTCATCTGGATCGACATACTCGACGCGGACGCGGCTCGAGGCGTTTTCATAGCGCCGCAGCATGTTTTCCGCGACTTCGAACTGAGTCGTACGGTCGAAGTAGACCATCGTCACGTCGCGGTCGAGGTTGTCCAAGATCTTGCGCGTCTGATCGGACAGGCTGTAGAGCTTCTGGCGTGTGGCGTCGTAGCTCTCGTTGTATTGCACCCCGAGCCAGTTGACCGCCGTCAGGATCGCCACGAAGACGAGCACGTACACGGCGGAGAACCCGCCCGACCTCAGCTGTCTGGAATGGAAGAATTCCATGGCTAGACTCTCCCTACGCCTTCCAGCGGAGCGCTTCGAGCGAGCGCTTGCTCAAGAACAAACCCAGCGAGATCCCGCTGAGGAAATACAGCACGTCCTTCAACTCAAGCACGCCTTTCGAAAACTGCTCGAAGTGCGGCGCGATCGCTAGGTATTCGCACAATCGGCTGAACGTCGAGGATTCGTACGAGCTGATCCAGTTGAGAACCCAGAACAGTAGCAACGCCCCGAACGTGAGGGCCCCTGCGACGATTTGATTGCGGGTCAGCGTCGAGACGAACGTTCCCAAGGCGATCATCCAGCCTCCCATCAACAGCAGTCCCAGCAGCGAGACCAGCAGCGGCTTCCAGTCAGGCGCGGTGTACAGGAAAAGCACCGCCAAATTCAGCACCGCCACCAGCAGGAGGCAGGCGAACAGCAAGAGGGCCCCCAGCCACTTGCCCACGATGATGTGGTAGTCCTTCAGCGGCGACGTCAGCAGCAGTTCGAGCGTTCCACTCCGCTTCTCTTCAGCGAACAGGCGCATGCTGATCATCGGAACCATGAACAGCAGCACGATGCTCATGTTGCCCAGCGACGGTTCGATGACGAACTGATTCACGTTCAGAGGCGGAGCGCCGAAGCCGCCCCCGCTGGCCGCGGCGCTGGCGCTGTAGTCCAAGAAGAACGCTAGGCCGGTCGTGAAGAAATACCCGAAGATGAGCGCGAACATGGCAAGCACGATGTACGCGATGGGCGACGTGAAATACACCTTGAATTCGCGCGCCGCGATGATCCAGACATTTCTCATACGCCTTCCGCCTTGGGTTCTTCCCGAGCGTCCTCTGCTGCGGTTTCTACGAGGCCTTCTTCCCCCGGCGAACCGTCGCCGGAGCCAGCCGCTTCCTCCTGGGGCTGCTCGTCGCTCGTGAGCTTGAGGAAGATGTCCTCCAGGCTCAAACCGAGCGGCTGCAGGCTATACAGGCCCCAGCCCGAGTTGACCACCGCGTCGGCCAACCGCCGCGGCGCGGCGCTGTCCTTGTCGAGCTCGACCCGCCAGACGATCCGGCCGTCTCGCTCTTTCTCCCGCTGGGCGTCCCGAACGCTCGGCTCCCGCTTCAGACGCCGCTGCACTTCGTCGGCCGGCCCTTCCACCTCCAGCAGGATCGCATTGGCTCCCTGCAGCTGGGCGGTCAGGTTTTCGGGGGTGTCGCTCGCTTCGATCCGCCCTTCGTTGATGATGATCACCCGCGTGCAGGTGCTGGAGACCTCCGGCAGAATGTGCGTGCTCAGGATGATGGTGTGCTCGCCCGCCAGCGAGCGGATCAGGCCGCGCACCTCGATGATCTGCTTGGGGTCGAGGCCGGAGGTCGGCTCGTCGAGGATGAGCACCTCCGGATTGTGAATCAGGGCCTGCGCCAAGCCGACCCGTTGGCGGTAGCCCTTCGACAGCTTGCCGACCAGCGTGCTCCGCACGTCCGCGGCGGACGTGCGCTCCAGCACGCAGTCGATGCGGCGGCCAACGTCCTTCTTGGGGATGCCCTTGATGCCCGCAACAAAACGCAGGTAGTCTCCGACTTCCATCTCCGGGTACAGCGGCGGCATCTCGGGCAGGTATCCGATGCGCCTCTTGACCTCAATCGGATGCTCCCGGACATCGAAGCCGCCCACCCGGACCGCGCCCGACGTCGGCGGCAGAAAACCGGTCAGGATGCGCATGGTGGTCGTCTTCCCGGCCCCGTTCGGCCCTAGAAATCCGACAATCTCGCCTCGGTCGACCTCGAAGCTGATGTTCTTGACAGCTGTCGTGGGACCGTAACGCTTCGTGACGTCTTCAACTTGGATCATAGGATGTCGACAAAGCCGGCGAATAGAAGCAAGTCAGGGAATCGTCCTGCGGGATCCTCGCCAGCGACTCGCGGAAAAATCCTATTATCTAGCGACTCGTGAACATCATGTCAAGCGCCTTGTCTCGCGCCCAGCCGGGTAGAAGGGGGCATTGCTGCGCCCCTTCCCCCTCAGACCCGAGCGTGCGCGTCTAACGCACTCGGTTCCTCGCACGGCAGATTCGCGCACTAGGCTCCGATCGGCTATCCCCGGAGGTTCCGTGTACGGCTTGCTGGAACTCAAGTTTCCTCACCGTTTCCCCTCCGCGGTCCTGTCCATGCGACGCCCCCCTTCCCTCGAGCGGGTCCCAGCGGCCCCGGTTCCCCGCCGTCTGTCAGTACTATGAGGGCGCTACGACTCCCCGCACGGCGTCCCTTCGGCTTATTGATTCGCCAGCCAGTACCACGCTTGCCTGCTGCTTCGCTCCCGATCCCCCGCAGGCAGGGGCGGGCCCGGACCTTTTGTTACCGCCAGGGGTCCGTCTTCCGGCCTTCTTGCGTGGACCGCACGGGGCCTCCCAGGTTCCCTGGCGAGCCATCCCGTGGCTATGCAGACGTTCTCTGACCCCGGTCGACCCAGACACCCCTCGCCGTTGACGGCGTGCCCGGTGCTGCCCCCGCTAATCGCACAACGAAGGCGTCGGCATTGATGATTTCGGGGCTCAATAGCGCCGCTTGACCACCCGCTGTGTACGCTTCACGACAGTGCGTTACCGCACGCCATGCAACACGCGCTCCCGGCTGGTGGGCTGCACCTTTGCCGGACGGGAGTCGAACCCGCTGGCTCGCTATGAAAGGTTTCAGCTCATCGCATCCTCCTATCCAGGACTTGTCCTGGCGCAAGCCGGGTAGGAGAGGTCGTTACCGAGCCTCTCCCCCCACAGACCCGAGCGTGCGCGTCTAACGCACTCGGTTCCTCGCACGGCAGATTCGCGCACTAGGCTCCGATCGGCTATCCCCGGAGGTTCCGTGTACGGCTTGCTGGAACTCAAGTTTCCTCACCGTTTCCCCTCCGCGGTCCTGTCCATGCGACGCCCCCCTTCCCTCGAGCGGGTCCCAGCGGCCCCGGTTCCCCGCCGTCTGTCAGTACTATGAGGGCGCTACGACTCCCCGCACGGCGTCCCTTCGGCTTATTGATTCGCCAGCCAGTACCACGCTTGCCTGCTGCTTCGCTCCCGATCCCCCGCAGGCAGGGGCGGGCCCGGACCTTTTGTTACCGCCAGGGGTCCGTCTTCCGGCCTTCTTGCGTGGACCGCACGGGGCCTCCCAGGTTCCCTGGCGAGCCATCCCGTGGCTATGCAGACGTTCTCTGACCCCGGTCGACCCAGACACCCCTCGCCGTTGACGGCGTGCCCGGTGCGGCCCCCGCTAAGTGCACAACGAAGGCGTCGGCATTGATGATTTCGGGGCTCAATAGCGCCGCTTGACCACCCGCTGTGTACGCTTCACGACAGTGCGTTACCGCACGCCATGCAACACGCGCTCCCGGCTGGTGGGCTGCACCTTTGCCGGACGGGAGTCGAACCCGCTGGCTCGCTATGAGTAATTGCTCACCCAGGGGGCTGGCTAGGTAGGTTTGAGGACGGTACGTCGCTCGATAGTGGTGACAATCGACTCGAGAGTCGTCAGATCATTGAGGCGTCCGGTGCCGATCACCGAGCGCACGGCCCCGAACACCTCGGCCCCCCACTCGGAGCGGAAGCCGTTGGTCACCTTGCGGAAAATCGTGCTCGGTCGCAGCGCCCGCTCCGAGGCGTTGTTGGTGAAGGGCACCTCGCGATCCGTCACGAACACCAGCAGGCTGTCCCGGATCTTGCCGTAGCGCTTCAGCAGCCGCTGCCCGTCCGCCTGCGTCGGCTCCAACTCCAGCAGCTTGTCCAGCCGCCGCCCGAGATCCCGTTGGTGGCGCTTCAGCGTGCTGTCCCGCAGCCGCTCGCGCCGCTGGCCCACCCGCATCACCCGCACCAGGAACGCCTTCAGCGCCGGCCCGAACACTGCGTCCCCTGCGTCGATCGCGTACTGCGCATCCCGCAACTGGTGCGCCAAGCACACCTGCCACACTGCCGCGTGCCCGCGCTGGCACACGTACAGGTCCGACACCCACACCTCCGGTCGCGCCCCCTCCAGCACGCTCTCCGGCTCCGCCTTCGAGCGGCTCGGCCGCAGCACGTGCAGCACCGCTCCCGCTCCCAGGAACACCCACTCCCACCACTTGCGCCCGTGCACCCGCGCCGACGTCTCGTCCGAGCACACCACCCGGCTCCCCCGCACCCGTTCCCGAATCGCCTCCGCCTGGTCCCCGAACCGCCCCTGCACCCGCCGGAACAGGTTCGCCAGCGCCCCTTCGCTGATCTCCAGACCGAATACATCCCGGAACAACGCGCGCAAGCGCGCGTAGCTGATCGCTTGCGCGTAATGCAGATACACCGCCAGCGCCTCGATCGTCGCCCCGAACGGCGAGCCCCGCTCCAAACCCTGCGGCGCCAACGCCGTCACCCGCCGCCCGCAGCCCGGGCAGTCGCAACCGTGCAGCGTGACCCGCGTCACGTGCGGCCGCACCGGCGGCAACTCGATGCGCTCGTACACCGCTTGCGGCGCCTGCTCCGCCCCGCCCAACTCCGTCCCGCAGTGCGGGCAACTCTCCGCCCGCGCTTCCACCACGCTGTTCGGATGCGGATGCAGCTTGCGTCCCGTTCCCGCACGCCCCTTGCGCTTGCGCCGGCCGCCTCGCACCGGCTTGTTCGCCTTCTCCCCGCGCGAGGGCGGCAGCGACGAGTTCGCCGGTGTCTTGGGCGGCGCTCCCAGACGCGCCTCCAACTCCGCCACCTGGGCCCTCAGCTCCGCGTTGGTCGCCGTCAGCTTGGCAACCTTCGCCGCCAACTCCGTGATCGTTGCGGTCAACTCCGCAACCCTCGCTCGCAGCTCAACGACAAGGGCGCTCTTCCCGGAGTCGAGCGCCGAACCGAGATCCGAATTCGCCTCGCCCATACCCCATCTATAACATATTTATACTCTTTTGTTTCAAATTTCTAATCTGATCGGTCACGCTAGGACGGCACCAAGGTGAGCAATTACCTTCCCGGCACCCTGCTTCGCGGGCCTGGCGGTTCGACGGACGGCCGGTGACCGAGGGAGGTGGAGATTTCCGCCGCGGCTGCCTTCACGATTCGGCACAAAGCCGCCAGGCCGCTATCGGGCAGTTGCGCGGCCGCTCCCGAAATACCGATCGCGGCAACGACCTGGCCCGCCACGTCCCGAACCGGCGCGGCGACACAACGGCCGCCCAATTCGTCCTCTTCGTCGTCGATCGCGTAGCCTTTCTTGCGGGTGGCCCGCAGTGCCGCTTGTAGGCGTTCGAATGAGGTGATCGACTTGGCGGTGCGCTTGGGCAGTCCCTGATCCCAAATCTCTCGCAGTTGCTGATCCGGCAGCTCCGCGATCAGGGCCTTGCCGATCGCGGAGGTGTGGACATAGTTGCGCTTGCCGACCCAGGTATTGATTTTGAAGAAGCCCATGGCCTCGCACTTGTCAATGTAGATCGCCTCGCCGCGCTCCAAGATCGCCAGGTGGGCCGTGATGCCGGTCTCCGCCACCAGCTTTTCCAAAACCGGCGCCGCGATCTGCCGCAGGCTTAGACTGCTCTTCTGCGCGTTGGCGAGGCTGAGAAACTTGAAGCCGAGGAAATACTTACCGCCCGCTTCATCTTTGCGGGCGTAGCCACGCCCTTCCATCGTGTTGAGCAGGTTGAATGCGGTGCTGTAAGGAATCTCTAGCTTCGAGGCGATATCCGTCTTCGTCAGCCCAATGCTGCTCATGGCCAGCATATCGATGATCTGGAAGGTACGTTCGACGGCTGGAACCTTGTACTTTTTCATGGCTGGTTGCAGCGGGCGCGTCTGATGCGCCATCTTATCACTGCGTCTCGTGGGGGATCACTCGCCGGCGGCCCGGCTATTCAATCCCGCAGCGACCTCGCCGACTAGGTTCCGGCTCTCGAGGCGACCAGCGTGGCTTCCAGGGCGCGGCGCGAGGCGGCCAGCGTGCTCTCGACGTCCTCGGAAGTGTGCGCGGTCGAGATCGAGCATTGCTTGGTGGCCACGGGGAAGAAGAAAACGCCTTCCTCAATCAGCGCCCGCCGGAACTGGTCGTCAAGAGCGTAGTTGTGGTGCGACGCGAGGTCGTGCCAATCACGTGGAGCATGGTCCATGAAGTAAAAGACGAAAGCCGAGCCCTGGCGCACGATCGTCGTTTCGACGCCTTGCGAGGCCATCACCTCGCCCAGGCCCTCTTCGAGCCGGGCGCCCAGCTCTTCCAGCCGGCCGTAGATCGCGCAGTCATCCTTCCTCAAGAACTTGAGGGTAGCCAAAGCGGCGGCGGTTGGCACGGGGTGGGCGTTGTAGGTTCCGGCGAGCAGCACCCGCTTGGCTGCCTCCGGGTGCTGAAAGTAGTCCATCCAGCGCGAAGCTCCGCCGATCGCCGCCAGCGGGTAGCCGCTCGCAATGGCTTTGCCATAGACAGCAAGGTCCGGGGCCACCCCGCTGATTTCCGCATAGCCGCCGAAGGCGTGCCGGAAGCCGGTCTTGATCTCGTCGAAGATCAGCAGGAAGCCGAATTTGTCGGCCAACGACCGCAAGCCTTCGAGATAACCCGGCTGGGGCTTGATCAGCCCGACGTTCTGTAGCATCGGTTCGGCGATCAGCGCCGCCACCTCGTGGCGCTCGCACACATAGGACATCGAATCCAGGTCGTTGAAATTGATTGGGTGGACGAGGGCGCGATGCGCCCGCGGAATGCCGCCGCTCATGGCATGGAATTCGTATTCCCCCGGGCTGCGCCGCGGCCCGAGCGTCTCGAGCGGCGTCATCAGATTGCAGGCCACATCGTTGTGCCAGCCGTTGTAGCCCCCCTGCATTACGATGATGTGGTCCCGGCCGGTGGCGGCCCGCGCCAGACGTAGGGCCTGGGCCGTCGCCTCGCTACCGCTATTGAAGAAGACCGCCTTCTCCACCCAGGGAATGTGCGAGCAAATGATCTCGGCGAGCTGCCCTTCCAACTCGGTCGGGCCCGACCCGAACAGGTCAATACCGCCAGCCAGAATGCGGGAAACCGCCTCGGCAATCTCCGCCGAATGAAAGCCGAGGAACTGAGGAGCAAACGCGCCGTGGTAGTCGATGTACTCGTTGCCGTCGGCGTCCCAGATCCGCGATCCCTCGCCCCGCACGAACGCGATGTTCGGATCGGTGAGGCGGTTGATGGAAGACATCCCGCCGGGAATGAAGCGCCGATTTCGCTCGAGGATTTGGTCGGAACCGCGGAAGGCAGCCATGTGTAGTGGTCTCTTGTCACTCCGCTCGGGCCGCAGGGTTCAGGCTGCGGAAACTGGACCGAAGAATCAGCCCCGTGGCCACAAAGATCTTATTCGGCTTTGATTGGGGCCGTCGAGCGCCGCCAGTCGCCCTGGCGAATACGGCGCGGTCCACCACCGACCAAAGCTTTCGCGCCCAGTATACCGCCGCCTGGGCGATCTATCAATATATTGATAGGACTTTCATCCGCTGGCAGGGGCAAGCGAGATCTCGAACCTTGCCTCAGGCTTCGCGAGTCATCTCATGTAGAAGACTTCTTCGAGCGGCGCCGCGCCCGGCTCCAGCAAGTCGCCCACGCAGGCGTCCCAGCGCTCTTTGACGGTGGTCTGCTTCAGTTTCCCCTCGGCCTGCTCGATGTCATCGGCTTCCAGGTAGACAAACGACGTGCGGCCGTGCATGAAAACACTGTGATTGCGAATCCCCGCCTTGTTCGCTTCCTCGATCAATTCCGGCCAGACCTCCTGATGCGCCCGGCGATACTGTTCTTCATTGCCCGGCCGAACCATCAAGATGTAGGCTGCTCACACCGCAATCCCTGCCGAGCGAGATTGTGACTCTACCTTCGTGCGTTGAAAAGCGTTGCGGATGCTCTTGTCGGCTTCGTTGATCGGGTGAGCGGCGGCTTCGCCCCGAACGCGCTGGAAGTTCGGGTAGCCACCCGCCACCTCGCCGACCGATTCGCGGGCGAAGGAGCCGTTTCGGATCTGTTCGAGGGCCCTTTCCATGTTCTTGCGAAGCTCGGGCTTGGCGGCGTTCTTGCGGCGCGAGAGGACACCGTATTGCGCCGTCGGAGAGTGATACTTGAGTTGCTCGAGCAGCCCCTGTTGCGCCTTTTCAAGAAAAATGTCAGCCGCCTCCCCAGAGGCATAAAGTTCGAGAGCGACGGCTTCGGGCGAAAAGCCTTTCTCGACCAGAACCTCGTAGGCCGTCAGCAGCGTATCGAGCAAGGCCGGCCAAACTGCTTGTTCGGAAAACAGGTCCAGCCCGGTCTCCTCTTCGATGGTGGTCTTGAGGGCCCCGGCCCGCGTGCAACCCACTCCCCTGGCTAGTGCCAGCGCCGTCTGTCAGGCGGAACCCAAATGGTCTTGCCAGACCGAGACGTCCGTCGGCACGCCGCTGCCTTCCACAAAGGCTTCGCGCACCGTCGCCCCGATGGTGCGCGGCGCCATCAAGATCACATCGATGTTGGCTGGCGGCACGATGCCCTGGAACCGCAGGTTGTAGCCGCTGGCAAACGAATGGGGCATGCCCCCTTGAGATGAGGCTCAATGTGCTCGCGGTAAACGTCGCTCCGCACCTCGTCGGGAATCAGCAGCATGATGATGTCGGACTGCTGCACGGCCTCGGCGATGCCGGCGACCTTTAGGCCATCTTGCACCGGCGTTTCCTGGTAGCTGTCGGGTAGGCAACCTACCATGACCGCGACTCCGCTGTCGGTGCGGTTCAGCGCCTGAGCACGCCCTTGGTTGCCGTAGCCGACGACCGCCTCCGTGCGGCCCTCCAGATGCTTCAGGTCGGCGTCCCGGTCGTGATAGACTTGCGCCACGTCGCCTCCTTGCTGTTGTCCGGCGGGCCGCGCCAGTAGTCACAGATTTCCTTACATCGACAATTTGGCGAGATCGAGTGAATCGGTATAAGCCGTTCTAGCGCACGGGGTTACATTCCTCTTGCAATTGGTGTCGCGGACTTGACATTGCCGTGTCGGTTTAATATGTCCACATGAATGGCGGCCCAGCGTGCACCAAACCCTCCGGACTGCCCGCTTCGCTCGGCCTACAGCCCGGTGACGCGATCCCCATTAATGCTCGCCTGAGCATGCTGCTGGACGGCGACCGCTGGATCTATTTCCTGAACACGGACCCGATCGACAGCTGCGGCGTCGAGGACCGGGCAGGCCGCGCGCGCTGCCTCGGCCGCTTCGCGCTGCTCGGGCTGGCGACGCACGCCGAGCTGGCAGGGGCGCACGGGATCAGCGCGCGCACGGTGGCCCGTGCGCGGCGACAGCTGCAAGCCCGCGGCGAGCAGGGCTTCGACAAGCCGCGCAAGGAGCGGCGGCTGCATGGGATCGAGGATGCGGAGCTGCGGCGGCGGGCGGCGGACAAGCTCGCGTAGGGAGCGAGCTTGCGCGGGACGGCGCGGGAGCTGGGGCTGTGCTATTCGACGCTACGGGCGTACATGCGGAAAGGCCTGCTGGCGGGGATCGCGGGCGCGCAGGGAGCGGAGCCGAAGGCGGTGCCCGGGCCGGCAGCGGAGGGAGCGCCGGCCGGGAGCGGCCCGGCGCGGGCGGCGGCGGCGGCGCGGGAGCCGCTCGCCAAGGAGCGCCGCAACCAGCGCGACGCGCAGGCGCCGCAGGGCCGGGCGACGTGCGACACGGCCGGCCGGGCGCTGACCAGCCTGGGGCCTTTGCCGGAACGGGAACCGCGTTTCGCTGCGGCCTCGGCGGTCACCGGGGGCGGGGTGCTGGCGGCGGTTCCGGCCTTGCTGCAGGTCGGCCTGCTGCGCCACGAGGGTCTGCTGAGCCTGCCCGCTTCTGGATCGAGCGGCGCCGGCGCCGGCCGGGCAGCCACGGCCAGCCGCGCAAGCCGCTGGAGCTGGCGGGCAAGCCCGCGGCGGGCGAGCGCCAGCCGGCGCTCGTCACCACGCATCCCACGCTGCCCGCGGAGCGGGTCGCGGGCCTGCTGCGCTCGCGCTGGACGCAGGAGAACTTCTTCAAGTACATGCACGCCGAATTCGGTCTCGACACGCTGCCGGAGCACGCGCTCGCGGATGTGGAGGCCGACGAGCGGGTCGTCAACCCGCTCTGGCGGTGGCTCGAGCGCGCCTTGCAAAGGCTGCGCGGCAAGGCCGGGCACCTACATCGCAAGCTGGCGGCCGCACGCGACGCGCGTTCGGAGAAGGCCCTCAAGCTCCAAGCGGAGGTTGCTGCGGTCGAGCAGCAAATCAGGGGCCTGGAACTGGCGAGAAGCGACGTGCAACAGCATGTCCGGGCCGGCGACCTGTCGCCGGAAGAGCGGCTGCAGGCCCTGCCCGCCCCGTTACGGAACCTGCTCGACACCCTGCGCATGATCGCCTACCGCGCCGAGACCGCGATGGCGGGCGCGGTCGCGCCGGAACTGAGCAGGCCCGAGAATGTGCGCCCTCTGCTGCAGGCCCTGTTCCGCAGCGACGCCAGCCTTCTTCCCGACCCTGCGGCCGGGACCCTGACCGTGCGGCTGCTGCACCAAGCCAGCCGCGGGCAGGACGCCGCCCTGGCTGCACTGCTCAAGGAACTGAACAAAACCGCGACGCTGTTTCCCGGAACCGACCTGCGCCTGGTCTACGAAATCCTCCCCGACGATCCCCTCACGTCAACCGCTGCTCTAACCCACCCAGAACCGGCCTCTTCCCCCGCAATCATGCCAACGTAAAACAACCGATGTAAGGAAATCTGAGTCAGGCGCCGCCGCCGTAGGACCACTCTCGGACCCGCTCTTCGTTGAGTTCCAGCCCAAGGCCGGGCTGCCCGGACAGCTCCACCCAGCCTTGCACCGCCCGAGGCTCCCCTTCGAACAGCTCCCAAAACAGGGTGTCGTCCTCCAACACTCCGCCTTCCGAAGGCGCCGGGAAATACTCGGCCATCGGGGAGTTCAGGTGCGCCATCACTAGGTGATAGTTGTGCAGCTGCCCAGCGTGGGGAATGACCGGCAGATTCTCGGCCGCCGCCAGGGCCCAGATCTTTTTCGCCTCGGTGATGCCTCCGACGCGGTTGACGTCGGGCTGCAAAACGTCCACGGCCCGCTTGCGAATCAGCTCGCGGTGGCCATAGCGAGTGAACTCGTGCTCGCCGCCGCTAATGGGTGTGCGCACCGCGCGGCGCACCTCGGCATAGCCGTCAATGTCATCGGGAATCAGGGGCTCCTCGACCCATTTCAAGTTCAAATTCGCGTCCTCGATCATCCGGATCATGCGAATCGAGTAGTTGACGTCCCAGCCCATGTAGGCGTCGGCCATCAGATCGATGTCCGGCCCCACCACCTCGCGCACCGTCTGGACCAACTCCAGATTCTTGCGCATGCCGGCGGCGCCATCGCGGGGCCCGTAGCCGAAGCGCTGCTTCATGGCTTGGAAGCCCTGTTTCCGGAAGCTTTCCGCGTGAGCGGCCAGCGTGTCGAGATTGGTATGGGCGTAAAGTCGGCTGGCGTAGACCTGGATGCGCTGCCGGGTCTTGCCGCCCAAGAGGTTGTAGACCGGCTGGTCGGCGGCCTTGCCCATGATGTCCCAGAGAGCGATATCCACCGCGCTGATCGCCTCGAGCACCAGGCCCTTGCGGCCATAGTTGATCGTGCTGCGAAACATCTGCTCCCACAGCAGTTCCACGTCGAAGGGGTTCTGCCCACAGACAATCGGCGCCAGGTGATGCTCGATCACGAAGGCCGCGGCGCCGCTGCCGACCCCGGCGCTGCCCACTCCGCTCAGCCCCACGTCGGTGTGGATCCGCACCAGCACGGCATACACCGGCCCGCCACGGACCCCGACGAAGTTCTCTCCGAGCAGCCGCTGGTAGTCCGGAAAGATATGTAAGGGGGTGACCAGGAACTCGTCCTGGGCGCCCACGAAGAAACCCTCAGGCTTCCCGATCAAGATGGTTTCGACGGCGGTGATCTTCATGGCTCTGCCGGCACTGCGGCGGCGAGAAAACGCGGCATCCTCTCGACTTGGCTGAAGCGAAACGCGGCGCGATACATACGGACCCTCGGAGCCCCGCTCGCTTTAGGCCACTTCGCCCCTGCTCTTGGAGCTGTTCATGGCGGTCAACATCTGGACGGTCTTGTCGACCACGATCTCGCTCGCGCCCGGCCGCAACGCCGAGGGAAGACCGTAATCCTTGAAGTGCATGTCAGGAATGCTGTAGCGTTTTTCGATCGACCAGCCTTCTTTGGGAAAAGCGTCCCGTGGAGGGATGTAGCTCGTGGCTCCGTTACTATAGCCCACGAAGAGGGTATGCGGGAACGGCGAGCGCCGCTTCACTTCGAGGCCGGCCACGGCGAAGGTCTCCCCGGGGAAGGAGGCAATCGCCAGATCGCCGATCTGCAGCAGCTGCAGCGGCCTTTGGACCCGCGGCTTGCGGCCGTTCTCGACAGCCGCGAGAAGCTGTCTCGACCAGAAGCGCCAGCGATGCGCCAGATTCAGCAGCGCGCCCGTCTTGCCCGATTTCCGCTGCTTTTCGAGTTCGGCGGCGCAGTCGGCTTCCATCCGGCGAGCCTCCTCGACGCTAGGAAAATCATAGAGCGGCAGGGTGATGACCGCCTCGCGGGCTTGAATCGCGTGACTGGGTTCGTGTTGGATGGGAACCCGAGGGAAGGCCGAAGCGTTTGAGAGCATCCCGAAAATCACTCGCGGGCCGCGGATCGTGTTCGTATAGATCTCCGAAGCCACCTTGACGACTTCCCCGCCGAGCATCCAGCCGGTGCAATTCTTGTTGTCGGAGTCGTCTTCCATGCCGCCGACGCCCACCCGCGGGTGGATGTCCCCGCCATTGGCCTGCAGAAACAGGCTGGGACACCCCAGGGTGCCTTCCACCAACACCCGCGCGGGCCCCACGAAGTCCGGCGAGTAGGCTAAGCACTTCGGGCCATGGTGACCGTGGGGCAGCCGTGCGCAAAGGCCACCGCGATGGGTTTTCCCTTCCGATCGTCGACGCGGATCACGCACACTTCATGATCGACGATGCCGTCGGGGTTCTCGCCCAAGAAAATGCTGCCGTCGGTATCCACCTCGCGGCGGTTGATGCCGATGGGGCGTCCCCGCTGGCGCTGCCGAGCCGGGCAGGACCCAGTGATGCGAAAGCCCGCGCCCCAAGCTTGCCGGCCTCTTCGACCAGCAACGCCTCATAGCGGTCCTGCATTCTGGCAGTTCGGGATCCTCGTTTCTCTTTCCGCCTCGTGCCCAGCGAACGCAGCGCCAACTCCGTCCGCCAAGTCACGCTGCTCAACCTCGGCTCCGCCTTCCCCGTCCCTCCCAACCAGTGGACCGCCCCGGTCCAACTGCTCGAGACTCTCCGCTCCGGCCAGACTCTCCCGTTCGAACCCGACCCGGCTCTGCTCGCGGTCGCCGAGAACCTCGCCGAACGCTTGCGGCAACGCGGACTCGGGCACGCCGACGACGCCGGCCGCGATCTCGAAACCGTGCACCTCGACAGCCTTGCCCACAGCCGCGCGCGCTCGGCCGGCGGCGAGCGGCTGGCCCTCAACGTCCTCCGCACGCTCGGCTTCCAGACGCCCTGCAAGCCCAAGGCGCCTCCCCGCGCGACGCCAAGATCGCCACCGCCCTACTCCTCGCGCGCATGCTGCATCCCGCCCCCGAACGCGAGGCGCACGCCTGGCTCTCTAGCACCAGCGCCCCCCTCGAGCTGCTCGGACTGGAAGCCGGCCTGCCGCTCTCGCTCCACAAGCTGTACCGCATCGGAGACCTGCTCTGGCGCCAGCGCGAGGCGCTCGAGACGGCTCTGTTCCAGCGCGAGCGCAGCCTGTTGGACTTGCCAGACACCGTCGTGTTTTACGATCTGACCAATGTGCACTACCACGGCCGCCTGCGGGGCGATTTGCAGCATGGGCGTTCGAAGCAGAAGCGCCACGACCGTCCGCTGGTGACGCTGGGTTTGACGCTGAACGCGGAGGGCTTTCCGCGCCGCAGCGAGATTCTGCCGGGAACCGTCTCCGAATCCGGCACGCTGGCCGAGGCGATCCGGCGCCTGGAGCGGCTGCCGCTGGAGGACGGTGCGCGTCCCACGGTGGTGATGGATGCGGGCCTGTCGACCAAGCAGACGATTGCTTGGCTGCCGCAGCGCGGTTATGCCAGTCATGCGCACGACGGCCGGCGACAGCGAGGTCCCGGCCAGGCCCAGCGCCTGCTCCCCGCACGGACACCGCCACCAGGGGCCGCTTTGGTCGTCGTTGATCCGTCGCTCCACGGCGCGCGCCGCGAGTTCCAGCGCCCGCCGCCGCACGGCGCTCTCCAGCGCCTCCAAGTCCCCGCTGTCCACCGCGCCCGGGCCTACGAACCGGGCGATCTCGGCTTCCAGCGCGGGGCCGAACTGCTCGGCGCAGGCTTTTTCTTACCCGCCTCCCGCGACCCCTCGCCCGCCGCTCGCAACTGCGCCTGGCCGAGCTGCTCACTGACCTCGACCAATTCCCCGCTCAGGCTTTGCCAACGCTTGTACTCGGCGATCTGTCGCTGCGTCTGCTCGACCGCAGCCGCCGGAATCACGCGCGTCACAGTCCTGCCGCCGACCGCGCGCGTCAGTGACCAACTCGGCCCGTGCCCGCGCGCCCCGGAGGCCGCGCAGTGGCAATTCGCTTTGCCGCACTTGCGGTAGCGCGCCACCAGCGATCCCGGCCGCCGATCGCCGATCGCAGCCAAGCGCTGGAGCAGGTCGTTGCGCCGCGCTTGCAAACGCGTCAAGTCCAAGGATGAGGGCATCAGGAGGCCTCCTTGTCTGACAGCAGATCATGCTGTCAGACAGCCCCGCCTCTATCTTTTTACTTTCCAACACTCTTCGCGCCTCTGCCCCGAGAAATTAAATTGAAGTCGTACACCCTAATCCTTCAGTAGAGTCGGGGAGCGACGCGCGCACCTTAGCAAAGAGGCAGTAGCCGTTTGGGGTAGTCCTACGGCTTTCGCCATGTGTAGGTGCCTCACTGGCCCTCTCGCCTAGCCACGTTTCCGCTCCCCGCTCGTCAAACCGGACGTGCGGCTTTCCCGCATCCGGCTTGCAGTGCAGATCATGCCTTGGCCCACGGAAGGCTCTTGGTCGTCTGCGTCAGGCGCACGAGGCCGTACTCACCGTACAGCCGGGCGTCCGGGAACAGCACGTATTGCCCGGACTTCACCTTGTGTTTCCGACAGAGCCACTGGCGCAGCCGCCGGACCGCGTGGCGGTCAATCGCGTTGTACGCCGGACTCACCTGGCCCAGATGGAAGTAGTTCGCCCATCCGGTTAGGCACCGGTTCAGGCGTTCTACCATTGCCTCCCGGGTCCGTTGCCCGCTCCTCGGCGCTGTCCACTCGCTGCTCTTGCGGCCGATGCTCTGGACGCTGGCCTGGCTCGGACGGGTCCCGCTATACGGTCCTTTCCCGCTGGGCCTGTAGTTGCGTCCTAGGCGGTATCCGAGGAACTCGAACGGCTCCTCCGGGCACCGCAGGCAGCGGGTCTTCCGTTCGTTGACCGGCAGTTTCAGCTTCCGCATCAGCCGCCGGACTTCCTCGAGCCTTGCTGCTGCCGGAGCCCTGCCGAGCACGCAGAAGTCATCCGCCTAGTTCACGCTCTCCGCTCGGAAGCGCTCGGCGTGTCCCCGCATCTTCCAGCCCAGGATGAAGCGCCGCCTGTAGAGGTTGCTGAGCAGGGGCGAGAGCGGAGCCCCTTGCGGAGTCCCTTTCCGTGCCTGCCTCGCCCGGTTCGTGCGGTGTTTGCCGCCCTTGCCGTCCTCCTCCTCCACGGCCCTCTCCAGCCATGCCTTGACCCACCCCAGCAGGCGCCCGTCGCTCACGCGTCGGGCCACGCTCCGGAGCAGTTCGGCGTGCGGGATCTCTCCGCAGTCATTCGACAGATCGCCGTCCACCACTTCCTGGCATCCCTTCCTCAGCAGGCTGTGGACGCGGCCCACCGCGTCGTTCGCGCTGCGTCCCGGCCGGTAGGCGTGCTGCTCCGGTTGCAGGTCCGCTTCGATGCTCGGTGCCAGCACCAGCAGGGCTGCCGTCTGCGCTACCCGCTCCCGGATGCACGCTATGCCCAAGGGCCGGAACTTGCCGGGCTGCTTCTTCGGGATCCGCACCTGTCGCACCGCTTGCGGTGCGTAGGTGCCGTCCTGCAGCTCCCTTGCCAGTTCCCCGAGCCACGTTTCCGCCCCTCGCTCCTCGATGTCGGCGAAGCTCTCCCGGTCCACTCCCGCACTTCCGCCGTTCCGGCGGACCTGCGCCAAAGCCTCCCGCAGGATATCCTCCCGCCACATCTTGTCGCTCAGCGCATGGAACCGTCGCCCCGGTTCTTCCTTCGCTTTCGCATGTAGCACGGTCTGGAGTTTCCGAACCTTATCTGGCCCTGTTAGACGTTCGTCAGTGGCCATGCCTTGCCTCCTTTCCGTACCTCTCTCCACTCAAGGCCCCTTCCCTCCGCGGGCATTACCCCGCCTCTGCGGTAGTACGGGCCTATCCGCCACCCTGCCCGGCCCGGCCTACCCCTCGCGGGGCTCCGGTTGCTGCGTGCTGCATCACCGGCAGGGCTTCCCGTGTTGCTGCTTCCTTCCTCTTCCATGCGTGCCAGCGCCAGTACCCCGGCGGGTGCTGGTCGGTGCCTGTGACACTCTCTTCCCGACCCGCCGCCGGCCTTCCCCCTAACTACGAAAGGGTCGGCTCCCGCGTTAAATGTTTCGAGGTCTGCTCGGCGTTCACTCGCGTTCTAGCCCGCATGGTCGCTGAGCCGCCCAAGGCGGCCCTTTGACACCAGAGTGCTTCAGCCCATTTCGTTACCTCCATGAACCGCCCTGGCTGCTACCAGCCGGAGCATCAGTTGCTGGGCGGGATTCGCACCCGCTGAATGGAAGCGCCTTTCCACGGCGCACGCAGTTCTCATTTTGGGGCTTTTAGGGGTTTGCGGTCATCGTAGGAACCGGAAACAAGAGGCGTTTCTGGGGGCTTGACTTTGCGAGCGCCGCTTCCGAACATAAAATGTGGCCCGCGTTTTCGATTCCCTCCTGGATTCCCTCCTGCACAACTTCCGCCAAGCCGCCTCCGCCCTCCCGGATGCCCGTCGCGGCTCCAACAAGCGCTATGCCGTCGCCGATGCCGCCTCCTGCGCCCTCGCTACCTTCTTCTTCCAGGCCCCCTCCTTCCTCAACTTCCAGCGCCGCATGCAGAAACAGTCCGGCCGCTCCAACTGTCACACCCTCTTCGGCGTGCAGGCGATCCCCTGTGACAACCAGATTCGCAACCTGCTTGACGGCCTCGACCCCGACCTCTTCGCCGCGCTCTTCCCCCAAGGCCTCCACGCCCTGCGCGCGCAGGGCGCCCTGGCCCCCTTCGAACGCCTCGGCGGCCGCCTGCCCATCGCCCTCGACGGCCTCCAGATCCACTGCTCCGACTCCATCCGTTGCGAGCAGTGCTGCATCCGCCATGTCGGCAAGCACAAGACCGAGCAGTACTTCCACACCATGCTCTCGGCGACCGTTGTCGCCGACGGCCACAACCGCGTCATCCCGCTGATGCCGGAGTTCGTCCAACCCCAGCAGGACCCCGCCGCCCAGCGGCCCGAACTGACCGAGGAGCAACGCAAGCAGGACTGCGAGCGCAACGCCGCCAAGCGCTGGCTGCCGGCCCACAGCGACGAGCTGCGGCCCTACCGGCCGGTCTTCCTCGGCGACGACCTGTACTGCTGCCAGCCCCTCTGCCAACTCGTCCGCGACCTCGGGGCGGACTTCCTCTTTGTCTGTAAGCCCAGTTCCCACAAGCGCTTGTACGAACTGCTGCATGACGACTTCATCCATTCCAGCGGCTGGATCAAGGCCCGCAACCACAAGCAGCAGGTCGAGCTGCAGCGCTACCGCTGGATGCACGGAGTGCCGGTCCGCGACAGCGACGACGCCGTGCTGGGCAGCTGGGTCGAGTTCGTCATCGAGCGCCACGGCCAGCGCACCTACACCAACACGTTCTGCACCAGCCTGGAGGTCACGGCCGACAACGTGGCGGAGATCGCACGGGTCGGCCGCGCCCGATGGAAGATCGAGAACGAAGGCTTCAACTGCCTGGCGCGCCACGGCTACAACATCAAGCGCAACTTCGGGCACGGCAGCCAGGGCCTGGCCAACCTGCTCGCGACGCTGAACCTGTTCGCGTTCGCGCTGCACGAGATCCAGGACTGTGCCTGCGAGCTGGGGCGGCGCTGCCGCCAGCGGGCAGGCCCCCGGCGCGAGTTCTTCGAGCAGCTGCGCTTCCTCACGCAGTGGTTCTGCTTCCGCTGCTGGACCGCCCTGTTCGAGACCCTGCTGGAGGAAGACCCCCCTACGGCCAACCCCCGGGCGGCCGCGCCCGCACCGTCATGACGCAGCGAGCCAGCCACCCGGCCACCGCTGGGCTCCCGCGGGAGCCCAGCGGGAGTATGCCTCGCCCAGCCCACCGCCGCCGCCTGGCCGCTGCGGTGCGGCCCGGAGCCCCCGGCTCGCATTCCCAGCCGCCCCAGCGCCTCTGGAACGGCCTCACTCCGGCGAGCACAAACGCTCGATGGTTCCGCCACACACTGGCCACAACACCCACTTTTAGAATTGCTTGCGCCAGGGCAAGCCCTGGATAGGAGGATGCTATGAGGTGCGCCAGGCTAACTGGCCAATGTCAGGAGGTGAAAGTCCTCTGCGGTAAAGGATGAGCTGATCCATAGCGCTCCCCGAGCCGTGCGGTCGTTCCCGTGAGGGGACGGGCGAAGCGTCGGCAGGGGCGCATGTGGGCAGGGCTATGGAGCGTCGAAATCTTCATCATTCGGAGTGCCGAGACCGTCTCATTAGTCGAAGGCAACACCTCGCGGTCCGTTCTAGCTAGGGCCGGGAGGGCTCCGCGGCGTCGAAGAACCCAGGCACGCATGTACGACAGAGGTTGGGACCTGGGAGGCCTTCGGGTCGTCCCGGCGGGTCGCCGCCGGGACCGTGAAGGGAAGGACAGGAGTCAAGACTGGAGATGCACGATCCGAAGGAGTCAGACTCGGCCATACTAGCGACGAGTCCCGGGAACAAGGCGGCGCGAGCGGCTGCGGAGCGGGAGGAGCGAAGGGCCGGGACCAACGAGAATCCGGGAGGCCGAAGCACGGTCCGCACGCAGGGACGGGCAGCCGTGTCACAGGGGGCCGAGCGGATACGGCAATGTATACAGAGGAATCCCAAGGAGAAGCTCACTGCGCTTCTGCACCATGTCACGCCGGAGACGTTGCGGGTTGCCTACGTCGCGCTGAAGCGAGATGCGGCACCGGGCGTGGACGGAGTGACGTGGAAGGAGTACGGGGGAGGGCTGGACGAGCAACTGCTCGACCTGCACGACCGCGTGCATGCGGGAACGTACCGGGCGACGCCGTCGCGACGGGTGAACATTCCGAAGCCGGACGGCGGCAGGCGACCGCTGGGGGTGGCCGCACTGGAGGACAAGATCGTCCAGAAGGCCGTTGTGGACAATATCCTGACGCCGATTTACGAGGCGGAATTCCTCGGGTTCAGCTACGGGTTCCGGCCCGGGCGGGGCGCGCACGACGCGCTGGACGCCTTGGCATACGGGATTGAGAAGCGCAAGGTCAACTGGATTCTGGACGCCGACATCGCCAAGTTCTTTGACCGGATCGACAGGGACTGGATGCTCCGGTTCCTGGGCGAGCGGATCGGGGATCAGCGGCTGATCAGGCTGATAGGAAAGTGGCTACGCATGGGCGCCATGGAAGACGGCCAACTGGTCGATACGGGCAAGGGGACGCCGCAGGGGTCGGTGATTTCGCCGGTCCTCGCCAACGTCTACCTGCATTACGTACTCGATTTGTGGGTCGGGCGGAAGTGGCGACCGCAGGAAGCGCGCGGCGAAATGATCTTCGTGCGATACGCCGACGATTACGTGGCGGGCTTTCAGCACAAGGAGGACGCGGAACGGTTCCTGCAGGAGCTGAAGGAAAGGCTCGGCCAGTTCGGACTGGAACTGCACCCGGACAAGACCCGCCTGATCGAGTTCGGACGGTACGCGATCGCGAACCGGAAGACGCGTGGGCAGGGACGGCCGGAGACGTTCGACTTTCTCGGCATGACGCATTACTGCCGACAGACGAGGAAAGGACGCTTCGGGCTGGGGCGCAAGCCGGTGGCGAAACGCATGAGCCGGACCCTGAAGGCGATCCGGGCAAAGCTGCGACGGCGCATGCACGCGGATCAAGTGGAGACCGGGCAATGGCTGGGGAGGGTGTTGCGAGGCTGGTATAACTACTTCGCG
Organism: Bryobacterales bacterium; assembly: GCA_965218615.1. Lineage (GTDB taxonomy): Bacteria > Acidobacteriota > Terriglobia > Bryobacterales > UBA6623 > VXMF01. The sequence continues at coordinate 411,561 of CBDCLH010000008.1, read as the reverse complement.
GTCCCCACCAGCCACCCGTACCTACGGCGATTCGAGCGACGCGTCAGGAAAGAATGGATGGCCATTCTCCGCCGGAGGTCGCAAAAGGACCGGCACCCGTGGAAACGTCTGCACCTACTTTGTGATGAACTGTGGCCGCCTGTGCGAGTGCTGCATCCGTGGCCGGACCGAAGATTCGCCGTCACCCATCGGAGGTAGGAGCCGAGTGCGTTAACGCGCCCGCTCGGATCCGCGCGGGGGGCACCGGGTAACCGGTGTCCCTACCGCAATCTGAAACCTTTCATAGCGAGCCAGCGGGTTCGACTCCCGCCCGGCAAAGGCGCAGCCCGTCAGCCGGGAGCGCGTGTTGCATGGCGTGCGGCAACGTACGTCGTGAAGCGTACACAGCGGGTGGTCAAGCGGCGCTATTGAGCCTCGAAATCATCAATGCCGACGCCTTCGTTGTGCGATTAGCGGGGGCAGCACCGGGCACGCCGTCAACGGCGAGGGGTGTCTGGGTCGACCGGGGTCAGAGAACGTCTGCATAGCCACGGGATGGCTCGTCAGGGAACCTGGGAGGCCCCGCACGGTCCACGCAAGAAGGCCGGAAGACGGACCCCTGGCCGAAACAAAAGGTCCGGGCCCGCCCCTGCCTGTGGGGGACCGGGAGCGAAGCAGCAGGCAAGCGTGGTACCGGCTGGCGAACCAATAAGCCGAAGGGACGCCGTGCGGGGAGTCGTAGTGTCCTCATAGTACTGGTGACGGCGGGGAACCGGGACCACCGGGACCCGTCCGAGGGAAGGGGGGCACCGCAGGGACAGAACCATTGGAGGGAAACGATGGAAGAAACGATGAGTTCTACAAACACGTCCACGAAACGACAATGGATAGCCGAACTGGCGGGGGAGCACCCGGAGTGGGTGTTCACGACGCTGCATCGACACCTGGATCTGGAATGGATGCGGGAAGCGTACCGGCAAACGCGCAAGGATGGCGCGCCGGGCATCGACGGGGCGACAGCAGCCGACTACGAGAAGGACCTGGAGGCCAACTTAGAGGGCCTGCTGGGACGGATCAAGTCGGGCCGCTACAAGGCACCGCCGGTGCGACGGCACTACATTCCGAAAGCGGACGGCACGCAGCGGCCCTTGGGCATTCCCACGTTCGAGGACAAGGTGGCACAGCGAGCGATCGTGATGCTGCTGGAGCCGGTGTACGAAGCCGATTTCCTGCCGTGCTCGCACGGCTTTCGCCCGGGCCGTTCCGCCCACGATGCCTTGCACGCCGTGCGTGCAGGCCTCCACGGCGGGATGCAGTGGGTGATCGACATGGACATCGCGAAATACTTCGACACGATTCCACACGGCCAACTCCGGGCGTTTCTCGACCAGCGGATCAAGGATGGAGTCATCCGGAAGATGCTGAACAAGTGGCTCAAGGCCGGGGTGCTCGACGAGGGCGTCCTGCAACGGCCCCGGAGTGGAACGCCCCAAGGCGGGGTAGTCAGCCCCTTGCTGGCGAACCTGTACCTGCACCACGTGCTGGACGAATGGTTCGAACAGGAGGTGCGGCCACGCCTGCAGGGGCGCTGCCAACTGGTGCGCTATGCCGATGATGCCGTGATGCTCTTCGAGAACGAACAAGATGGCCAGCGCGTGTTGGCGGTCCTGGGCAAGCGGCTTGGTCGATACGGGCTGAAGCTGCACCCAGACAAGACGCGGTACCTCGATTTCCGGCGGCGGTCAACCGGGCAGGAACGGCGCGTGACCTTTGAGTTTCTGGGCTTCACTCACTGCTGGGTGCGGTCTCGGAACGGATATCTGGTTGTGCGACAGAGTACGGCCCGGAAACGGTTCGCCCGCGCGCTGCAAGCTGTGAGCGAGTGGTGTCGACGACACCGGCACGACGCAGTGGGCGCCCAGCGAGACCATCTCGCAAGCGTGAGTCGAGGGCATGCCAACTACTACGGACTCCGGGGCAATAGCGTGCGACTCGCTGGTTACAGCTATCAAGTCGCTCGCATCTGGCGGAAATGGCTCTCGCGCCGCAGCCGCAAAGCGCGGCTGACCTGGGCCGCCATGCGGGAACTGCTCCAGCGGTATCCCCTACCGGTGGCACGCGTGCAGCCCCCTCAGACGGCTCTTCTCTTTGAGCGAATCTGACCTGTGACGAACCGAGTGCGTTAGACGCGCACGCTCGGGTCGGTGAGGGGGGAGGCTCGGTAACGACCTCCCCTACTCGGCTGGTTGGCACTCCAGCAATTCTCAATTTGGGATTTTTCGGTGCTTACGGGCCTTGTAGGAACCGGGAGCAAGGGACTAGTTTCTGTGGGCTTGACTTTGCGGGTGCCGCTTTCCACGATACAATGTGGCCTCCGTTCTCGATTCCCTCCTGCACAGCTTCCGCCAAGCCGCCTCGGGTCTGCCCGATTCCCGCCGCGGCTCCAACAAGCGCTACGCCCTCGCCGACGCCGCCTCCTGCGCCCTCGCCACCTTCTTCTTCCAGGCTCCCTCCTGCCTCGAGTTCCAGCGCCGCATGCAGGAGCAGACCTCCCGCTCCAACTGCCACACCCTCTTCGGCGTGCAGGCCATCCCCTGCGACAACCAGATCCGCAACCTGCTCGACGGCCTCGACCCCGACCGCTTCGCCGCCCTCTTCCCCCTCTGCCTCGACACCCTCCGCGACCAGGGCGCCCGCGCCCCCTTCGAGCGCCTCGGCGGCCGCCTGCTCGTCGCTCTCGACGGTATCCAGCTCCACTGCTCCGACTCCATCCACTGCCCGCAGTGCTCGACGCGCCATGTCGGTGCCGACAAGACCGTGCAGTACTTCCATACCATGCTCTCGGCGACGGTTGTCGCCGCTGGCCACAACCGTGTTCTGCCGCTCATGCCGGAGTTCGTCCAGCCCCAGCAGGACCCGGCCGCGAGCCAGCCGGAACGGACCGAGGAGGCCCGCAAGCAGGACTGCGAGCGCAACGCCGCCAAGCGCTGGCTCCCCAAGCATAGCGACGAGCTGCGCCCCTACCGGCCCGTCTTCCTCGGCGACGACCTGTACTGCTGCCAGTCCCTGTGCCGCCTCGTCCTGGACCTCGGGGCCGACTTCATCTTCGTCTGCAAGCCCAGCTCTCACAAGCGTTGATACGAACTGCTGCACGACGACTTCATCCACTCCACGGGCTGGATCCAGACCCGCAACCGCAAGCAACAGGTCGAGTCCCAGCGCTTCCGCTGGATGCACGGCGTGCCGCTCCGCGACAGCGACGACGCCATGCTCGGCACCTGGGTCGAGTTCGCCATCGAGCGCAACGGCCGGCGCACCTACACCAACACGTTCTGCACCAGCCTCGCGGTCAGCGCTGACAACGTGGCCGCGATCGCGCGCGCCGGGCGCGCCCGATGGAAGATCGAGAACGAGGGCTTCAACTGCCTGGCGCGCCACGGTTACAACAGCAAGCGCAATTTCGGGCACGGCCGCAACGGTCTCGCCAACCTGCTCGCGACGCTGAACCTGCTGGCCTTTGCGCTGCATGCGGTCCTGGACTGCGTCTCCGACTTGTGGCGGCCATGCCGCGACCGAGCCGGGACCCGGCGCGCCTTGTTCGAGGAACTCCGCGTCCTGACCAAGTGGTTCTGCTTCCCGTGCTGGACGGCCCTGTTCGAGACGCTGCTCGGGCAGCGCCCGCCGCCGGGCCTGCCCTCGGAAACGCTCTCCGCTCCCACATGACGGATCGCGCCTGCACTCCAGAGCCCGGCCGGCTTGCGCAGTTGTCGGCAAGGGCCGCCTTGCGCCACGCCCCGCCCCGGACCGCGCAGCCCTCCGCCCGCCCGTCCCACGCCGTGCAACCCGCAGTCCTCACTCTCGCTCGCGGCATTGCTTCGCCGTCCATGCTCCCCTCTACCGATCACCAGCCACCCCGCGATCTCACCCAGATCTACCGTAGCTGCCATTTTGAGAACTGCTGCTAATCCTTTGGTTTTCTTGACATAACAGCGCCTCAGAGATATACTCATCGAAGGTTGCCATCAATATGATGGATACCTTATCAGCCCGCTGTTTCGATGTCTTGACAGGCCTGCTGCTGCCGGTCGTCGCCCTCACGGCGGCCCCGGCTTCCTTCGAGCAAGACGTTCATCCGCTGCTCAAAGCGAACTGCCTTCCCTGCCACGATGAGAGCACGCGCACGAGCGGTTTTTCGGTCAGCGATCTGGAATCCGTGTTGGCGGGCGGCGCGCGCCGCGGTCCGGCGGTGCTGGCGGGGAATCCCGCCGAAAGCCCGTTGGTGCACCTGTTGCGCGGCGAGATGAAGCCGCAGATGCCTTTCGGCAAGGCGCTCGGGGAGCCGGACATCGCCACTATCGAGGGCTGGATTGCGGGCCTTGAATGGACGGCGGCATCTGCCGCGGCGAGCAAGCACTGGGCCTACCAGAGACCCGTCAAGCCGGCCGTCCCAGCGGTACGGGAACCCGCTTGGGCGCGCGACGAGATCGATCACTTCATCCTGGACAAGCTCGAGGAGAAGGGTTTGCACCCGGCTCCCGAGGCCGACAAAGCGGTTCTGATGCGGCGCGCCTACATGGACCTGATCGGCCTGCCGCCCAGCCCGAGGGAAGCGGCGCAGTTTCTTGAAGACCCTTCCACGAAGGCCTACGAACAACTCCTGGAGCGCCTGCTCGGCGACCCGCGCTATGGCGAGCGCTGGGGCCGGCACTGGCTCGATCTGGCCCGCTATTCCGACACTAACGGCTACGAGGGCGATACCGACTTTCCCAATGCCTGGCGCTATCGCAACTATGTCATCGACGCCTTCAACGACGACAAGCCCTACGACCGGTTCATCAAAGAGCAGTTGGCGGGCGATGAGTTCTTTCAGGTCGTCAGTGCCGTGCCGCCACCGCCCCCGGAACCGGAACTAGCCGTTGCCTTGACCTTCCTTCGCTTGGCTCCTTTCAACCGCACGCCGGTGAGCGACGAGAACCGCGACTCGTTCTTGAGCGAAGTCGTTTCCACAACCAGTTCGGTGTTTCTGGGGCTGACGGTGGGCTGCGCTAAATGCCACGACCATAAATACGACTCGATCCCCCAGAAAGACTTCTATCGCATGAAGGCCTTCTTTGCGACCTTGCAGATCGAAAACACGGGACGCACCGGGGGCACCGAGCCGGTCGAGTTCTACCGGCCCGGGGAGAAGGAGAAGATGGACCGCCTGCGCGCCGATTACGAGCAGCAGTTGGAGGCCACCGAGAAGGAGCTGGAGACTTTCCGCAAGCCGCTGCTCGAGCAGCTTGCCGCGCACTGGAAGAAGGAAAAGCCCGACGAAACCGAAGAGCCGGCGGTCAAGGATCTCGAAAAGGTCATTAACAGCGAAAACGACAATACGGCGAACTTTGAAAAGAAGCCGCGATTGTTCTCGCCCCAAGAGACCGAAAAGTATCTCGGCCTGTCGGCCGGCATCCGCCAGCTCCAACGGGCCATCGAGCGCGTCAAGCCGGTGGCTATGTCGGTACGCAATGCCGACGGGCCGCCGTTCGGACCCAGCGTAGCGACTACCTATGTCCAAATCCGAGGGGACTACCACCGGCTGGGCGAGCCGGTCGAACCGGGCTTTCTGAGCGCCATCGAAGACCACTCTGAGCCGGCCAAGCTGGAAATCGACCGTTACAAGATGTTCCCGACCCGCGGCCGCCGCATGACCCTGGCGAAGTGGATCGCTAATGCCGACAATCCTTTGACCTCCCGGGTGATGGTCAACCGCCTGTGGCACTATCACTTCGGCCGAGGCATTGTGCAGACCCCGAGCGACTTCGGCCGCAATGGCGCACCGCCGACCCATCCTGAACTGCTGGACTGGTTGGCGCACCGGTTCATCGAACAAGATTGGAGCATCAAGGCTATCCACCGGCTGATCATGACCTCCAGCGCCTATCGGCAGGCCTCGCAAGCATCTCTGCCCGAAGCCGCCGAAAAAGACCCCGACAATCTGCTGCTCTGGCGCTTTCCACGGCGGCGGTTGGAGGGTGAAGCGATTCGCGACAGCGTGCTGGCGGTAAGCGGCCGGTTGAACCCCCAGATGAGCGACCTGCCTGTCTTTCCTCCTCTGCCGGAAGACCTCGACGAGGCACAGAAGGTGCAGGGATTCAACACCTGGGAGACCGATGCCGGCCCGGCGGCCCGCAAACGCAGCATCTACATCTTTCAGCGCCGCTCCCTGAACTTCCCGTTGTTGGAGACCTTCGATGCCTCCGTGCCAACGGCATCGTGCGCCCGCAGAATCGATAGCATCACGGCCTTGCAGGCGCTATCGATGTACAACGGCGAATTCGTCAACGAAGAGTCGAGGCACTTCGCCGAACGGGTGAGGGAGGAGGCCGGCAACGATCCGAAGACGCAGATTGACCGCGCTTTCGAGCTGACCTATTCGCGGAAGCCAACCGAGCTGGAGCGGCGGCAAGCGTTGAAGTTTTTGGATTCGCTGGCCGGCGAGGACAATCCCCTCGCCGGCCTCTGCCGGGTGCTGTTCAACAGCAGCGAATTCGTCTATATCGATTGAGAAGGGGCAAGCCCATGAAGGACATGCGATTCGGAAACCTCACCCCCGCGATGGCCTCGCGCCGGGACTTCCTTCGCCGAAGCTGCAACGGCATTGGCGCTCTGGCGCTGGCAGGCATACTGGCCGAGGATCTCACGGCGGCGCCGGAGGCCAACCCGATGGCCGTCAAGCCGGCCCACCTGCCCCGCAAGGCCAAACACTGCATCTTCATGTTCATGGCCGGCGGCGTCAGCCAGATGGACACGTTTGAGTACAAGCCCGCGCTGCAGAAATACGCGGACAAGCCTTTGCCGAAGGTCCCCGGCCTTGCGGGCGAGATCGAAGGTTTCCTCGACGCCCCGAACCGCACCATCCCCAGCCCGTTTGAGTTTCAGCGCTACGGCCAAAGCGGCCGCTACGTCTCCACGTTGTTTCCGCATATCGGAAAGGCCGCGGATGATATCGCCTTCATCCACGGCGTCGAGGTCGACAACAACAACCACGGCCCGGCGACCATGCACGCCACCACGGGCTCGCAACTTCAAGGCAGCCCGTCGGTAGGCTCCTGGGTCACCTACGGGTTGGGCAGCCCCAATCAAGACCTTCCCGGCTACGTCGTCATTCAAGATCCTAGAGGCGCCCCGGTGAATGGCGCGGCGGTCTGGGCCAATGGCTATCTGCCGGCGGAGTATCAGGGCACCATGTTCCGCTCGACAGGCGCCCCCATCCTGCACTTGACCCCGCCCGAAGGTCTCAGCCAGGCCCGCCAGCGGAAAGAGTTTGACTTCGTCAAGTGGCTTAACGAGCAGCATCTCAACGAGCGGCCCGGTGACCGCGAGCTGGAGGCGCGCATCCACGCCTACGAACTCGCTTTTCGGATGCAGGCTGAGGCCACTCGCGTGGTCGACATTGGCCGAGAGTCGGAATCCACCAAGAAACTCTACGGGCTCGACGACCCCGTCACGGAGGGATTCGGGCGGCAGTGTTTGCTGGCGCGGCGCTTGGTCGAAAACGGCGTCCGCCACATTACGCTCGTGCACGGCGTTGAGATCGGCCGCTACAGTTGGGACGACCATGGCAACATCGGCGAGCGCATGCCGCGTCACGCGGCCGAAGTCGACCAGCCCATCGGGGCCTTGCTTGCCGACCTCAAGCGGCGTGGCCTGCTCGACGAAACCATCGTAGTGTGGGCCTCGGAAATGGGCCGCACCCCGATGATCAACGACGTCGATACCGTTAAGCCCGGACGGGACCACAACCAATACGGGCTGGTGATGTGGATGGCCGGCGGAAACATTAAAGGGGGTACTTCGGTGGGCCAGACCGACGAGTTCGGGCTGCGCGCCTTGGAGGAGCCGATTCCCCTTCGCGACGTGCACGCCACGCTTCTCGATCTGCTCGGTCTTAGCGACAAGCGCCTCACCTACCTGCACGGCGGCCGCTTTCGGCGGCTGACTGATATCGGCGGCCGCGTTCTGTCGGAAATCATTGCCTAGAACACGACTGGCTCTTCTCCTACTCCTCGCGGCCGGCCTCTCGCCCAGCCGTGCCGACGAGCCCTGCCTGGCTCCTGAATCGATTTGGAGCACGAAGAGCATTCGTGATCCCCAAATTGCGCCGGACGGCAATGCAGCGGTCTACGTGCTCGAGTGGCAGGACCCAGCGACCGATGCCGCCTACAGCAACCTGTGGCAGGTTTCCACCAACGGCGGCTCGCCCCGCGCCTTGACCGCGGGGAAGTTCCATAACTTCAGCCCGCGCTGGTCGCCTGACGGCAAACAGCTCGCGTTTCTTTCCGACCGCAGCGGCCGCGCGCAGATTCACGTCCGCTCGATCGATAGCGGGCACGAAACCGTGATCACCGAGGGCGCGGAGGCTCCCAGTCACCTCTCGTGGTCTCCCGATGGCCAATCCATCGCCTTCCTGCAGTTCGTTCCCAGCGAGCCCGATTGGAATCCGCCGATGCCCGCCGCACCCGAAGGAGCCACCTGGGCGCCGCCTCCCAAGGTAGTGACCCGGCTACGCCAATGGCATTCGTTTAAGGAATTATGGCGTTCGGTTAAGGGGGAATGGGGATTTCCGGCGCTGAAGCACCGGATTTTCGAGGCGTCAGGCTGAGAGCGGGGCGGGAGCGGACTTGCGGGACCTCCATTTGTTGACGGGCTTGTGCGAGACGCGCGGATAGGAGCGGTTCGGACGCTTCCGCTGGCGGCAGCCGGCGATGCTGGCGAGGATGGTGGAGACCGTCTCGCTGAGCGTGGTCGCGTAGGTCAGGAGCAGGCCCTCCAGGGGGCGGCCGACGGTGCGCAGTCCGTTGCGGAAGTTCGCCTGCTGGGGCTGCTTGCCCGCCTCGGAGCGGAAGCCGGCCTGGGACTGGTTGGTGCACAGGCGGGTCATCGCGAGCAGGCTGAAATGGGCGCTGAGCTCCTGGCGGACCAGGCGCTCGCTCTGGCCGTGGAAGCGCTCGACTTGCAGGTATTGTTTGCTGCTCTTGTACAGTTCTTCCACGCCCCAGCGCGCATGGTAGAGGTCCGCGAGGGCCCGGACGGGGTAGCGGCGGCTGTCGAGCAGGGTGGTGGTCAGCAGGTAGTCGGTGTCGCCGGCGGTGTAGCGGAGCAGGCGGACGCGGCAGGGCCGCCAGCCGGCCTCGGGCTGTTGCTCGCGGGCCGTGTCGGAGGGCGCGATGGTGACGATGCCGTCGCGGCGGCCGGAGCGGCGGAACTGCTCGCAGACCGAGTTGGCGTTGGACTTGAGGCGGAAGACGGCGTGCAGGCCGCGGTCGAGGTGGGTGTGCAGCAGGCGGAAGCAGAAGTAGCCGCGGTCGTAGACGACGACAGCGGAGGGGGCGAGGGCGGGCAAGTGGGCCAGGGCCAGGCGGCGCTCGTCGCCGTGGGGGGCGAGTTCGAAGTCGACCGGCAGGCGGGAGCGCAGACGGAACAGGCAGCTGCGCAGGCCCTGGGGGTAGTGCGAGCCGTCGGAGGGGCGGCGGTAGCCGTTCTCGAGCAGGGGTTGCGGCAGGTTGAGCTTGGAGCCGTCGACGGCGAAGGTGCGGTGGCCGTACCACAGCGTGCGGGGCTCGTCGGGGGGTGCGCGGCGCAGGATCTCGCGGTGGATGCGGAAGAACACTTCGTCATGGACCTTGCGGCGGGCAGCGTGCATCGAGGCCTGCGAGACGGGTTCGGGCTTGGGCAGGGGGATGTCCAGAGCACGGCACTGCGCCCACAGATCGCGCAAGGTCAGGGCCTATCCCTGGCGGTTGGGCGCGAATACCAGGCGGAAGACGAACAGCACCACCAGCAGCTTCCGTGATGGATGTCAAGCGTTTTTCCCGACAATACCGGGAATGGGCGATGAACTCTGCGATTTCGAGGGCAGGGCGTGTCGCCGGGTCTCCTCCGCAGTTCGGTCAAGATCGCGGGAGAGCCGCTCGAGTTCGACCTGCCGCCGCTCGACCTCGGCCAGTTCCGCGTGGGCGTTGCGGATGGCGGAGCGCAGGAGTTCGGCGCGCGCCGCGAGGCACTGGCGCGGGACGGGCGAGCGGGGATCGGCGGCGTGGCCGGAGCGGGCGCGGAGGTTCTGCAAGCGCTTGGCGCAACGGCGGCAGTAGGTCGGCATCGGGCCGCGGCGGCCGACCGGCATGGCGCCGCCGCAGGCCAGGCAGCCGAAGCCGTAGGCGGCGGATGTCTCCGGCTGGCCCGGGGGTTCGGGGGCGGTTCGATCGAGGGCTGCGTGGACGCTCATGGCACTTACCCCTGCTCAACTTCGCTCAGGCGGGCGCTCCGCTGACGGGTGCTTCCGGCGACCACAGGCGGTCGTCGCGGAGCAGGGCCCCGAGCAGGGCGAGCAGCTTGCGCATGACCGCCACCAGTGCGACCTTGCGCGGCTTGCCCTGTGCGGTCAGCCGCTCGTAGAAGGCTTTGAGGCCGGGATTGAAGCGGATCGCGGAAGTGGCGGCCATGTACAGCAGCTTGCGAGGATGGCGGCGGCCGCCGCGGATCCGGCGGCGGCCGCGGTGCCCGCCGGAATCGCAGTCGTACGGTGCCAAGCCGGCCAGTGCGGCGGCCTCGGCGGGGCTGGCGGATCCGAGTTCGGGCAGGTCGGCGCACAGGCTGGCGGCATTGAGCGGGCCGCAGCCCGGGACCGACAGGATGATTGCGCGGCGGCGGCAGAGCGCGGGGTCGGCCTCGAGGCAGGCTTGCAGGGCCTTGTCGGTCTGCTGGAGCTTATCGGTAAAGGCGGCCAGCAGGGAGCCGAGGAGCGCGGCGGCTTGGCCGCCCAACTCCCCGGCCTGCTTGCGCAGGGCGTCGCGCTGCTCGCTGAGCTTGCGCCGCAGGGCGAGCCAGTCGCTGAGCTCCTGCAAGCTGCGCGGCTTGGGCGGCGTGCTCGTGACGTGCTCGAGGCGCGCGTAGCGGGCGAGCATGGCGGCGTCGACGCGGTCGTTCTTCGCCTGCTGGCCTAGGGCGCGGGCGAAGTTGCGCGCGCGCAACGGATTGGCGACGACGACGGCGACGCCATCGTCGTGGAGGCACTGGTGGAGCTGGCGGTGGTAGCGCCCGGTGGGCTCGAGAGCGACGCGCCGCACTCCGAGCTTGCGGAGCCAGTTGCGCAGGGCGCGGCGGCCGACCTGGGTGTTCTCGAAGCGGCGGGAAAGTTCGGCGGGATCGGCGCAGGCGTCGAGCCACAGCTTGCCGACATCGATGCCGGCGACTGGCTCGGCCGTGGTTGCTGCGGGATTTGTCATGGGATGTTGGATATCCTTTCTAGCGGCCAGGGGCTTCCTGCGAACCTATCCTTTTGGGATGCGGGCCAGTGCCCGTTCTTCCGTTCAGGTCTCTCAGGAATTGCTGCGGCGGGCGATCCAGCTGCTGGTCGGTGCCAGGCACCCGGGTGTTAAGACGATCCGACCCGCCGCCCGCCGCCGGGCCTGGCCAGGCCCGGCGGCGGCCTCCCCGCCACGAGACGGGGAGATTTCCGATGCGCCGGTCGCCGTCGATGGCGACCGGGCGAAACTCCACTCTTGCACAAACCGGAACGCGCGTCCTCACGGACGGACCCGGGCGGTCCAGCACTCGCCGCCCCTCTCGGAACATCCTGCCGATCTCCGGTCTCACTGTGTTCAACATAAAAGGGTGTTGAGCACCCGCTGCCGCTGCATCCAGGCCGCGTCGTGCTCGTGCGCCACCTGCACCACCGCTGCCAGTCCGGCCGCAGCGGGTGGATGTACACGTCCTTCGGCGATTTGGCCGGCTGGTCGCCCTTCGCCTTGCGGCCGCGCGTCTGCCCCACCCGCTCCCAATTCGACGCCTGGTAGCAGGTCCCCCGGTGCCGCTCCGGATCCACATACGATTCGACCAACGCCGGCCGGTAGCCATGCTTCCGCTGCCAGTCCCCGGGCAGCTGCCGCAGCGCCAGCCCCAGCGCATGCGAGGCCAGATTCTTTACCTGCACCCAGGGCAGCAGCAAGAATCTCGAGTTCCGCACCACCAGCCGCAGGTGCTTGCGGTGCGCTTGGCTCTGCCAGCCGATGCGCCGGTCCCGGCAGGCCAGGTCGCGGGCCGCGAAGTCGAACAGCAGGCAGCCCAGCAGGCGCCCCTGGCAGTCGCGCAGGAAATAGCGCAGGTGCGCGCCGAATGGCTGGCGGTAGCCGAGGTAGTGCTGGCGCTGGACCCACTCGTTCCACTCCGCGACCGTTTCCGGGTTCTCGGCCAGTTCCAGCCGCAGCGGCCGCAGCGCAGCCAGCGGCTCCGCAACCGGCGGCTGGGGATCCGAGCGGGCCGCAGTCCCGACGGGCCTCTGCGGGCCGCGCCCACGGTGCCGCTTGGGTGGCAGGGTGAGGATCTCGAGTTGCTCGAGGGTCTCGAGCACGCGGAGGGCCAGCTGGACGCTGTTGTTGCCGTTGGGCGCGTGCCAGCCGAGATGCTCGCAGATGGTGTGGCCGAGTTCGGCGCGGCTGAGCTGGGGGAAGCGGCCGACGGTTTCCTGGATGTCGGCGATCTGGCGGCGGGGGAGGCGCTTGCCGAGGAAGGTGGTCGATTTCAGGTTCTGGATGCGGGGGTCGATGGCGGGGCTAGGAGTCATCCGAAACTAAGCTGGCAGATTCGGGCGAAAAAGTCAAGCCCTTGCGCGGAAAAAGTTTCCCTGGATGTCAACATCCTTGGAATCAGCAACTTACATCACTCGCCCGGGGCTTCCACCCGCGCAACAGGCTACCGAATGCCATTGCCGGCTACGCTGGACATTCGACGGTCAGGGCATTCTGCGGCCGGGAGGGGAACAGATCTTCGTGGCGCCCTCCGAGGGGGGCGCCGCGCGGCAAATCAGCAGCCCTCCTTTCCACCACACTTCGTATCTGTTCGAGCCCGAGATCTCCTGGCTTGACAACCAAACCGTGCTGACCACAGCCGTCGAAGGGCCCGACGGCTGGGCGGTCTACTCAGGCGGCGACATCTATGCCTTCCCTTTGTCGGGCGGGCGTCCGCGCCAAATCACTGATCGCCGCGGGTACGAAGCGCTGCTGCGTGTTTCTCCCGGCGGCGGCAAGATTGCCTTCGTCGGTTACGAGTGGAAGCAACAGAGCTACCACGTCAGCAAACTGCATGTGATCGACCGCGACGGCTCGCATCTTCGTGTGCTCACCGGCTCCTGGGACCGCGATGTCAAGTCGCCGCATTGGTCCGCGGGTTCCCGCCGCCTCTATTTCCTCAGCGATGACCGCGGATCGACCAATCTCCACGCAGCCGATCTGGCTGGAACGCGGACACCGCTCACCCAGGGCGCCCAGCGCCTCTCCGAGCTTTCGATTTCGCCCACCGGTCGAGCGGTGGCCCTTCGAAGCAGCTCCACCAGGCCCGATCACCTGGTCGCATTCGACACGGATTCACCCTTGCAGATGCATGAGATCGCGGATACTAACAAGCAGCTTCTGGCGGGCTGCTCTCTTTCGGGGGCCGAAGAGGTGCTCTACGGGTCCTTCGACGGCACACCCATCCAGGGCTGGCTGCTCAAGCCGCCTGACTTCGACTCTTCGCGGAAGTATCCGCTGTTGGTTTCGATCCATGGCGGGCCTCACGCGATGTATGGCGTGAACTTCCAGCACGAGTTGCGGACGTACGCTGCCCGTGGGTACTTGACGTTCTACGCCAATCCGCGCGGGTCCACCGGCTACGGCGAGGCCTTCGGGAACACCATCCAGTATCGCTGGCCCGGGGACGACATCAAGGACATTCTAGTGGGCGTCGATCATCTGCTCGAGGCCGGCAAAGTGGACGAGAACCACATGGCTGTCATCGGCGGCAGCGGCGGGGGCCTGATGACCGCCTGGATCATTACGCAAACCGACCGCTTCCGCGGTGCCGTCGCGCTTTACCCGGTCACCAATTGGTTTACGCACATCGGCTCGGATGACAACGGCTACTATGTCGGCTCGGTCTACCGCAAAGGCATGCCCTGGGAGCAGCCGCAAGACTACATCGATCACTCGCCGCTGTTTCAGGTTGAGAACGTTAACACCCCTACCATGATCATCACCGGCGAGGACGACTGGCGCACGCCGATCGCGCAGAGTGATGAGTTTTATCGAGCCCTGAGAATCCGTGGCATCGACACCGTTTTGATACGGGTTCCTGGGGAAGCCCACGGCATCCGCAAGCATCCCAGCCACCGTGTGGCAACCCTTCGTCACGCCCTGTCTTGGCTCGACCGGCACGTCAGCGAAAGCCCCGGCGGGACGCTCGACGAAGGGTCGCCGTGAAGTTCAACCTGCCCTTGTTGTGATAAAAAGAATTCGGTTGACATTCAGTAATTCTCAATTTGGCCTTTTTCTGTCTCGCGAGCCGCTGAGGGGCCGGTAGCAAGGGACCAGTTTCTGGGGACTTGACTTTGCGGGCACCGCTTCCAAACATAAAATGTGGCCCCCGTTTCCAATTCCCGAGTGCTCGATTCCCTTCTGGACCGCTTCCAACAAGCCGCCTCCGCCCTGCCCGACCCCCGTACCGGCTCCAACAAGCGCTACGCCGTCTCCGATGCCGCTGCCTGCGCCCTCGCCACGTTCTTCTTCCAGTCCCCCTCCTTCCTCGACTTCCAGCGCCGCATGCACGAGGAGTCCGCCCACTCCAACTGCCACTCCCTCTTCGGTGTCAGCAAGATTCCGAGTGACAACCAGATCCGCAATCTGCTCGACGGTCTCGACCCCTCCCTCTTCGCCGACCTCTTCTCCCTCTGCCTCGACACCGTCCGCGACCAAGGGGGCCTCGACCCCTTCCTGCGCCTCGACGGCCGCCTCCTCATCGCCCTCGACGGCATCCAGTTCCATGGCTCGGACTCCATCCCTTGCGAGCAGTGCTCGACCCGCCATGTCGGCCAGCACAAAACCAAGCAGTTCTTCCACACCATGCTCTCGGCCACCGTCGTTGCCGACGGCCACAAGCGCGTCCTCCCGCTCCTGCCGCTGTTCGTGCAGCCCCAACACGACCCCGCCGCGAACCGGCCCGACCGGACCGAAGACCAGCGCAAGCAGGATTGCGAGCGCAACGCTGCCAAGCGCTGGCTGCCCGCCCACATCCCCCACCTACGCGCCTACCGGCCGGTCCTGCTCGGCGACGATCTGTACTGCTGCCAGCCCCTCTGCGCACTCGTCGCCGGTAAGCGTTCGGGCGGGCCGTGAATTGAGGAGGGCGAAAGCCGGTGGGGAGGGCGGCAAAAAAACTTGCATAAAACGCTGGACACGAGAAATGTCTTTATGGCAGGCTAGCGGATGTGGAGGCGGGAAGGCAGCTGGAAGCGCAGCAGGCATGGAGGCCGGTCCAGCAGGAGCCGGAGCGGGCGTTGTGGTTGGAGCCGGTGGAGGCGAAACGCCAGTGGCATTACTGGCGGAGCATGCACCAGCGAGCGAAAGAGCGCCTCGAGAGGTGGAAGTTGCGGTGTGGGGAAGCGGAGCAGAAGCTGGCGGAAGCGCAGCAGAGGAGCGAGCAGCTGCACGAGCGGATGCAGGAGTTGGAGCAGGAGAATGCGGGCCTGCAGCAGCGCAACCGGGATCTGTTGCAGTCCCCGTTCGGGAAGCGGAGCGAGAAGCGCCAGAGCGGCAGTGAGGCAGGGGCGGCAGCAGCGGAGACGGTCCGCCCGGGGGCGGATTCGGAGCCGCAGCGGCCGCGCGGGGGGCAACGGGGAGCGGTCCCGCATGCGCGGGTAGAGCGGTCCGGTCTAGCGGTGCGGGAGGAGTGGCTCGAGCCGGAGGCGGAGCGCCGCTACTGTGCGGACTGCGGGGAGCCCTACGCCCGCAACGGCGAGGAGAGCAGCGCATCGATCGAGGTCGATGTGCGGGGGTATGTGAGACGGATCCGGCGGCCCCGCTTCCGGGCGGGGTGCGGGTGCGCGCAGCGGCAGGGCCAGCCAGTGCCCGCAGTGATCGCGCCGCGGGAGCCCACGCTGTTCCGCGGCACGAGTTCCGGACTGCGCGTGTGGGTGGCGTTTCTGCTGCAAGTGTATTGGCAGCGGCACCCGGTGCGGGCGTTCGAGCGGGAGTGGGGCGAGAGGGGGGTGCGTCTGCCGGCGGGCACGCTGCTGGGGCATGGGCGGGATTTCCTGACCTGGTTCGAGCCGCTGGAGGCGGCGATCGCAGCGCACCAGGAACAGACGCGACTGGTGCACGGGGACGAGACCTCGTGGGTGGTGCAGGTGCGGGCGGAGGAAGGGCAGAACCCGCGTTGCTGGTTGTGGGCCTGCCTGACCGGGGACGCCGTGCGGTTCCGGGTGGATCCGTCGCGGAGTGCCGCGGCGGCCGCGGAACTGTTCGGCAAGCTGGGGCTGAGAGGGAAGGTGGTGTTGGTGTGTGATCGCTACGCGGCGTATGTCAAGTTGGCGCGGGAGCACCCGGAGCAGTTCGAACTCTCCGTATGCTGGGCCCACGCCAGGAGAGATTTTGTCACGCTGGGGCGCAAGCGGCCGGATCTGCAGGAGTGGGTGGACGGGATCCTGGAGCGGATCGGGAGGCTGTACCGACGCAACGCCGAACGGCTGGCGCAATGGGATCCACAGGGCGGTCTGGAGGGACAGTGCGAGGCGTTCCGGGCGGCCCAGCAGCGGCTGGCAGCGGAGTGCGCCGCGCTGTTCGAGCACGCCGAGCGGGAGGTGGCGACACGGACCCAGGCGGCGCAGCGGGAATCGGACAAGGCTGGCCCGGACCCGCGGCTGGCACCGTTGCAATCCTTGTTGCGGCACCGCGAGGGCCTGGTGGTGTTTGTGACGAAGGCGTTCGTGCCCATGGACAACAATGTCGTGGAGCGAGCCCTGCGGCGACCCGTGCTCGGGCGCAAGCTCAGCTACGGCTCGCACAGTGCGGACGGCGCGGCCCTGCAGGGCGTGCTGCTGTCGGTGTTCGCCACGCTGGACAGGGCCGGCATCGACCTGTGGCGCTGGCTGGAGGCGTTCCTGCGCGAGTGTGCGGGGATCGGACGGGGAGGGGTCGTGGTGGATCCGTGGGCCTGGCTGCCGTGGGGCCTGTCCGCGGAGCGGTTCCAGGCCCTGCGAGCGCCCTGGCGGTGTTCGGAGGCCGGGCCGGACCCGTGAGCGGCTCGCTGCGCTATTGCGGCCGGGACTTTTCCCCGGCCGAACTGGACCGGATCCGCGCCCTGATCGCGCACACGGACCCGCCCCTGTCCCGCACGAAACTATCCCAGGCGGTCTGCGAGGTGCTGGACTGGCGCAAGCCCGACGGCGGCCTCAAGGAGATGAGCGCGCGCGTGGCCCTGCTGCGCATGCAGCGCGACGGCCTGCTGACCCTGCCGCCGCCGCTGAGGACCCTGCCGCGCCCGCGCCCGCTCGCGCCGTCCCCGCGCACCGATCCGCCGCCCCTCGCGCCCCTGCCCGCCGCGCTGGCCCAAGCCCGCCCCCTGCGCCTCTCCCTGCTGCGCCCCTCCGACCCCCGCAGCCGCCTCTGGAACGAGTTCGTCGAGCGCTACCACTACCTCGGCTACAAGCCCCTGCCCGGCGCCCAGTTGCGCTACTTCGTGCACGCCGCCGACGGCCTCCTGCTGGCCCTGCTCGGCTGCGGCGCCGCGGCCTGGAAAACCGCCCCTCGCGACCGCTTCGTCGGCTGGGATCCCGCCACCCGCCAGCGCAACCTGCCCCTGGTCGTCAATCACGCCCGCTATCTCATCCTGCCCTGGATCCGGCTCCCGTCACTGGCCTCCCACCTGCTCGCCTGCCTCCAGCGACAACTCCCCGACGACTGGCAGCAACGCTACGGCATGCGTCCAGTTCTGCTCGAAACGTTCTGCGAAACGCCGCGCTTCCAGGGCACCTGCTAGCGCGCCGCCAACTGGATCCATCTGGGCCAGACGCAGGGCCGCGGCAAACTCGATACTCGTCACGAGTACAACCAGCCCGTCAAAAACGTCTTCGTCAAACCCCTCTGCCCGGACTGGAAAGAAACCCTCAATCGCTAGCTCCACAGCCGCCTTTCACGGCCCGCCCGAACGCTTACCGTCGCCGACCTCGGCGCGGACTTCCTCTTCATCTGTAAGCCTAGCAGCCATAAGACGTTATACAAACAGCTCCCCAACCGCCGCATCTGGTCCACCGGCTGGATCCGCACCCGCAACCAGCGCCAGCAGGTCGAGTCCCATCGCTACCAGTGGAGAAACAACGTGCCGCTGCGCGCCGGCGACGACGCCCTGAAGGGCACCTGGATCGACTTCGAGATCTGCCGCAACGGCGAGCGCACCTACCACAACTCGTTCTTCACCAGCTTGGAGGTCACGGCCGACACAGGGCTATTCAGTTGTTTGAATTCAGGGTGGCAGACAGTCGTGGCAAGGGGCTGTGCGAGCCTGTCCGCTAGGCACGGCGATTCTCGGTTCCCGTCTTTGCGACCCGCCAGGGCTGGACATTTCGTTCTCGATCTGTCACCGTGGGTGGGATGGAGCCGTTGCTGACGCCAGGCCGCGTTCCGGACCTGCGCGCCGTCGCGGTGCGCCCGACCTGCGGTGCGCAGGAGCACCGGCTCTGGGACCGTCTGGTCGGGGCTCATCACTACCTGGGGTTTGGGGGCCTGTTCGGCAAGGGCTTGCGGCCTGTGGCGAGGCTGGGCCCGGCCTGGGTGGCGCTGGTGGGCTGGCAGGCAGCCGCGCTCAAGCTGACGGCGCGGGACCGCTGGATCGGCTGGACGCTGGAGCAGCAGTTGCGGCGCCTGCATCTGGTGGCGCAGAACGCGCGCTTCGTGCTCCTGCCGGCCTTCCAGGGGGTGCCCAAGCTGGCCTCGCGGGTGCTGGGGCTGAGCCTGCGGCGGCTGGCCGGGGACATGCAGCGGGAGCCTGGCTATGGCGTCTTGCTCGCGGAGTCGTTCGTGGACCGGGCGCGGTTCGCGGGCACCTGCTAGCGGGCGGCGAACTGGCGCTCGCTGGGCTTCACCGGCGGCTACGCACGCCAGCCGGGCGCGGTGCCGGAGTGGCGCCATCACGGCCAACCCAAGGAGGTGCTGGTGTACGAATTGGAAGCGGATGCGAGGGCGGCCCTGGGCCCGCCCGAGGAGGACCCGGCCTGGCAGGGCCCGGAGCGGACCGCGCCGCCGCCTGCGCCGGAGCTGCGCAGCCTGTTCGACTGCCTGGGCGAGGTGGAGGACTACCGCTGCGCCCGGGGCCAGCGCTACCGCCTGCGGACCGTGCTGGTGCTGGCCGTGGCGGCGCGGCTGGCCGGCTACCGCGGCGTGACCGCGTGCGCCCAGTTCGCGGCCCTGCTAGACCCGTCGCAACGCGCGGCGGTGGGCTGTTTCTACAGTCCCAGCCGGCACTGCTACACGACCCCGTCGAGCGCGACGTTCCACAACATCCTGGCCGCCCTGCCGCCGGAGACACTGGCGCACGCGGTGGCGGCGTGGACGCGGCAGCAGAGCGAGCCAGTCCCGCTGGATGAGGAGGATACGGCCTCGCAGAAGGAGGCCGGGGAGGCCCCTCGGCCAGGGCTCCTGCCGGGCCTCTCGATGGACGGGAAGGATGTCCGCGGCGCCTCCAAGCAGACAGCGGACGGCCGTCGCATGCTGGTCGCGGCCGTGGAGCACTCCAGCGGCCTGGTGCTGGGACAGGTCGAGGTCGACTCCAAGACCAACGCGATCCCGGCCGTGCGCGAGCGGGCCGGGGAGCTGGACCTGGCCGGGCGCATCGTCACCCTCGACGCGCTGCACGTCCAGCACAAGACGGCGCGCGGCCTGCTCGAGGACGGCGCGGCTCACTACCTGGTCACGGCCGTCAAGGAGAACCAGCCGACGCTGCTGGACGACCTCCAGCACATGCTGTTCGAGGATTGTCCCGGCCACCAGACCCTCGCCAAAGAGCACGGCCGCAGCGACCGCCGCCGCTACTGGGTCAAGGATCTCAGCGACCCGGACTGGAACGGCTATGCCGCCCTGTACGGCCGCCAGCAGGCCCTCCGCATCGAGCGCGAGCGGCATGTGCTCAAGACCGGCGAGACCAGCACCGAAGTGAGCTACGCGCTGACCTCGCTGACGGCGGAGCAGGCCACGCCCGCGCAGCTGGCGGTGCGGATCCGCAACCACTGGCACATCGAGAACCGCCTGCACTACGTGCGGGACTTCACCTACGACGAGGATCGCTGCCGGGTCTGGGTGCGCGACCTGCCGCGCCCTCTCGCCTGCCTGACCAACGCGGCGCTCTCGATCATCCGCTGCCAGTCCGGGTTCCGCTGGGTGCCGCAGGCCAACCGCCATGACGCGGCCCGCCCGCAGGAGGCGCTCGACCTGCTGCTGGCCCCGCCCCGGCGCTAGCCCGGGCCGCTCGCCCGCCCGCGAGCAGGGCTCCGCCTGGCCAGGCGGAACAGTACCGCTGTGTCGGCGCTTGCGACCCAGCCGGTCGACGACGCCCGGACCCTCTGCCCGGGGCCCTCGTGGTAGGCCCTCGGGCCGCGCCCAGCGACTGCACAGGACGTCGAAGCAGGCATCAACCTCACCGAAACCGCCTCAATCAGGACAAAAAAATGTGCCTGACGGCCGACACCGTGGCCGCGATCGCGCGGGCGGGCCGCGCCAGATGGAAAATCGAAAATGAGACGTTCCACTCCCTGGCGCGCCACGGCTACCACCTCAAGCACAACTTCGGGCACGGCCAGGACGGCTTGGCGAACCTGCTCGCGACGCTGAACCTGTTCGCCTTCACGCTGCACTCGGTCCTGGACTGCGTCGCTGACTTGTGGCGGCGCTGCCGGGACAAGGCTGGCACCCGGCGCCGCTTCTTCGACAAGCTGCGCGTCCTGTCGGAGATGTTCTGGTTCCCGGACTGCAACGCGCTGCTGACTACCATCCTGAGCCCACCCCGCCGACCCTCGGCTGTTCCGGCGCACCCGCCTGCCCCGTCATGACGCCCTGTGCCTGCCGTTCGGCCGCTGCCGGGCTCCTGCGCGAGCCCACGCCTGACCTGCGCGTCGACAGGCCCGCCCACCGGCTCCAGCCCCTCCCAGACGGCCCTCGAGTCTCTGCTGGCGATTCCGAGCGGCCTGGCTTGCTTCGCACAAGCAGTCCATGCCGAGTGCGACCGTTCGCGATGACCCCAATACCTTGGTCAGACCACCTATTTTGAGGGGGATTACATACGAAACTCCCGAAACAGGGGTTGACAGCTCACTTGCGCAACCTCCGGTTTCGGGGCCTGTCGATCCAACGGACATTGACCGGGGACAGTACCGCGTCCGCGATCTCCTCCATGGAGGCTTCGATCGTGAATACCTCTTCCTTCTCGGCCTTGGTCGGCTGGTAGTCGGTCCGTACCAGCTCCACGATTCTCGGTTTGGGTTTCTTGTGCACTTCTCTCCCTCCCGGTTCAGACTACCAGCCCGCGCTCCTTCAGCACGGCTCCTTCTCGGCAATCAGGCCGATCCAAGCGCTAGCGGCGGCAGCCAACGTCCAGGTATCCTTGCAGGCTGCCCCTGCGGCCTGGGAACCGCTCGGCGCGCTGTACGTCTGGCTGGAGTTGCAGGGCGGGTCGCGGTAGATCAGGTCCGCCGACTCGCTGTGCAGCCCGCGCATGATGGCGCGGTTGTCCCCGTCCAGAGCGTCTGCCTTTCCCCGTTCGCTAGCGCCATCTCGTGGCGGCCAGTACAGGCACGTCCCGGTACCGCTGCAACGGCCTCTCCCGGGGACTGGCCGCAGCTCACGCCACCAAGTCCTTGTAACGCAGCCGGGTGTTGGCCGCGGATGCGACAATCTCGCCCATCTGCTGGAGCGTGTCCAGCTCGCGGACGTTGTGGCGCCCGCTGAACTCGTCCACATAGCGCTGCAGGTGCTGCGGGCTCATGTGGTGGTACGTTCCAATATAGCCGCGCTTGAGCATCGACCAGAAAGACTCGACTCCGTTGGTATGAGCCTTGCCCCGCACGTACTCGCCCACCGAGTGCTTGACCGTTTCGTGGTCGAACGGCAGCGTCTCGTAGGCGCCGGCCTCATCCGTATAGACCGTAGCCTGCAAGTCGGCCCAGTCCTGCACGAACCCTTGCAGCGTTTCCTTGTCAGTTAACCCAACGACCTTGGCCGCGACGTGCTTGGTCGCCCTGTCCTTCGCACCGACCACGGCCGTCTTGCCCACGGCGCCCCTGCCGGTTCCTTCCAGCTCCTGCCGCCTGGCGTTGCTCATGTTCTTCCGCTTGCCGCCGATATAGGTCTCGTCTACCTCGACCGGAGCGGAGAACTGGAACCCGCCGGACTGCAGCGCTTTCCGCACGCGATGCGCCAGATGCCATGCTGTCTTCTGCGTCACGCCCAGGTCACGATGCAGCTTCATGGAAGAGACTCCCTTGAGATTGGTCGAGAGCAGGTAGAAGGCAAACAGCCAATCCCGGTAGCCGATCTTGCTCGAGTGCATGAACGTACCGGTCTTAGCGCTGAAGTTCGCATCGCAGACCTGCTCGCGGCAGCGGAACGGCATGGACTTGCGCTTTGCGCTCGTGTTTACGTTCAGCGAACCGCAACGCGGGCAGCAGACCCCTCCGGGCCAGCGCCGCGGCACGATCCAGGCCTCTGCCGTAGCGTCATCCGGAAACATCTCGAAGAATTCCGAAACCGAAAGCCCCTTTCGATAGTGCTTTCCCGGCCCCTTCTTAGCAACTTCCATATCAACCTCTTACATAACTATTCTACAGGAAATTCCCGAATCTGTCAACCCCTGTTTCGGGAGTTTCGTATGTAATCCCCATTTTGAGAACTGCTGGTTGACATTATCAATATCTTGATGGTAAATTAATATCGACTCACACTCATCTTAGGGAGGTTTGTTGTGTCTCGACACTGCTGGGTACTTGGAAATCGAATCTTTCGTCTCATCGCCGGCTTCGCGCCGGTCGTGTTGCTCCTGGTCTTGGGAGCCGTAAACGTTGCTGCTCAAACCACCGTGGCCACGCTCGAGGGCAGCGTCATGGACGAATCCGGGGCCGTGATTCCGGGCGCTACCGTATCGATGGTGCACACCGGCACGAACGACACCCGCACCACAACCACCAACGAGCTGGGCAACTACCAGTTTCCACAGCTGCCCGTCGGGCGCTACGAATTGACGGTGGAAGCCAGCGGCTTCCAAACACACATTCTGCAGGAGATCGGGCTGCAGGTAAATGCCCGGCGCCGCGAGGACATCCGGCTGCAGGTCGGGCAGGTGACCGAACAGGTCACCGTTGAGGCTATGGCGCTCACCGTCAACACTACCAATCCCGCCATCGGCGAGGTAATCGACCAGAAGCCGATCGTCGACCTGCCGCTGAACGGCCGCAACTTCCTACAGTTGGCGCAGCTCACGCCGGGCACCATCCCGCCGGTGCTTCAGAACGGCGAAGACACGACCTCTTCGTTCAATGGCCGGCGCGCGAATCTTTCGGTCAGCATCTCCGGCACGCGGCAAGTCTCGGGCGCATACCTATTTGACGGCGTGCTGGGCCGCGAAGAGTTCTACGGCGCAGTGGCCGTTCAGCCGGTCCTGGAGGGCATCGCGGAATTCAAGATCATGCGGGGCTACTTCTCCCCGGAATTCGCCGCCCCTGCGGTCGTCAGCGTCGTCAGCAAATCAGGCACCAACGAATGGCATGGGGCGGTATGGGAGTTTCTGCGCAACGATGCTCTCGATGCCCGCAACACCTTCGATCTCACTGGTAGCAAGCCTGCATTCAGGCAGAACCAGTTCGGCGGATCGGTGGGCGGCCCGATCGTCAGGGACAAGCTGTTCGTCATGGCCAATACCGAGGTTCTCCGCGTGCGGCAGAGCTTCTCGCAGAATCTGCTGGTACCGACCAGCTCGATGCTGGCCGGAGATCTTTCTGGCTTCGGTACGATATACGATCCCGCCAGCGCCAACGCCCAGAAGATCAAGGGCCCATTTTCGAACAACATGGTTCCTCAGACCCGCATCGCGAACTTCTCGACGCTCTACAATGACTTCATCCTGACGTCTTCAACTTCACCCCTCGACCCCACCGTGCAGCAGACCGGGATCAACTTCCTGGGCGTGCAGCGTGTGGTCCAGGACACCGACAAGTTCGACACGCGTTGGGATTACATCATGTCGGAGAAGAATCGCATCTTTGGCAGATTTACCTCCGACATCACCGACCAGACCGATGAGAATCCCAAACGAGGCGCTTCGCGGGTCTATCCGCTGCACTCCTACAACGGCGTGTTGTCGTTCTCACGCATCTTCTCGCCGACCTTTATCAACGATGTCCGGGCCGGCTTCTCGCGTTCCTACTTGCACGCCGGCGGCCCCGTCCAAGGTGAGAACCCGAACTGGCCCGCCTTCTTCGGCTTGAGCAATATCAGCACCTCGGAAAAGTGCTCCGGTGTGCCGATTGCCAGGCTGCAAGAATTCGGGGGCTGGGGATTTCCGAGCGGCAGTTGCCTCAACGTGCTCAACCAGAACTTGACGATATTTGACAACGCCTCGTACGTCGCCGGGCGCCACTCCATCTCCTTTGGAGGCTCGCTCGAACGTGTCAATCTTCGTCACGAAGTCGCCTTCGGGCCGCAGGGGACCTTCAGCTTCACCAAGCAGTTCACCGAGGGATTCGACGGCACCGACCCGATTGCCAACACGGGCCACGTGATCGCGGACTACCTACTCGGCTGGCCAATTCAGGGCACCGGCCAGGCCAAAGTTTCCCCAACCTATCGGCGCGGCTGGTGGTGGGCATTTTATATCAACGATGACATAAAAGTCTCAAACAGATTTACCCTCAACCTCGGCATGCGCTATCAGATTCAGGAGCCGCTGAGCGAGAAATTCAATAACATCTCCGACTTTGATTACCCGACCGGCCAACAGAGGTTCGCGGGAGTCGATGGCGTGCCCCGCGGCATGTACGATACCGATTTGAACGACTTCGCGCCCCGCATCGGCTTTGCTTGGCGGCCTTTCGGGGAGAGCACTTCCATCCGGGCCAGCTACGGCGTTTTCTACGATCGCCTGCCGGGCAACGATCAGGCCTGGCAGGGCATTTCGCCCCCGTTGAATATCGGCCAAGCGTTCAATACACCGGATCAGATCGTGCCAACGGTCAATATCGACACCTTGTTCCCCAAGCCGGATCTCTCCGGCGGCCTGCCCGACGGAGGGTTTCTGTTCAACTTGGGCGCCCGCCGCAACCCCTATCTGCAGCAGTGGACTTTCAGCATCCAGCGCAATTTGCCCTGGGATCTGTTTTGGGAAATCGCTTACGTCGGCTCCAAGGGTGCAAAGCTCTCCAAACGCTACGACCGCAACGTGGGCTCGCCGCCCGAGCCAGGCGATACTCGGTCCGTGCAGGAGCGAAGGCCTTATCCCAACCTGGCCTTTATCCTCAGTGACGAAGGTGCGGGGATGTCCAAGTATCATGCGCTGCAGACCTCATTGCGCAAGTCTTACAGCAGCGGCATCACGTTCATGCTGAATTACCTGTGGGGCCGTTCGATGGATACCGACTCCTACGACGGCAAGGCCACCCGGTTCTATTTCCCCGGAAGCAACGACTACGGCCGCAGCATCTTCGACGTACGCCAACGGCTGGTTTTCAGCTTCAACTACGACCTGCCTTTCGGCAGCGACGCTTCAGGGTTCAAGAAGCATCTGATCGGCGGCTGGGCCATCAACAGCATCACCGCTCTCCAGACCGGGTTGCCCTTCCATGCCTATGCTTCCGATCGCTCGAATGCCGCCATTACCTTCGGCGGCAGACCTGACCGCGTCTGCAACGGCAACCTGCCATCCGGTCAGCGCACGCGGGAAGTGTGGCTCGACACGAGTTGCTTTGTCCCGCCTGGGCTCAACCGGATAGGAAACGCCGGGGTTCATTATCTCGATACCGACGGCAACAAGACCCAAGACGTGGGGATCTTCAAGAACTTCGAGTTCACGGAAACGATGCGCGTGCAGTTCCGTTTCGAAGCGTTCAATCTGTTCAATAACACCAATCTGAACCGACCCGCAACGAATGCCAGCGCGCCGGCCACTTTTGGCCGGATCTTTGCAGCCCAACGCGCCAGGGTCATGCAGTTCGGGTTGAAGTTCTATTTCTAGCGAGGCTGCGCCTCAGACCGACGAGCATGTAGATCTGCGGCTTGCGTGGACTCCGGCCGCTACTCCGCTCTGCGACGCGAACGCCGCCCGCATAGTCGCCCTCGGGCGTCGGTGGCCATAGAATGGCCGCTGGGGAACCCATCGACCGGAGTCCGCAATGACCGTAGCACGATCCGTGGCCGCTATCCTGGCCGACCATACGACGCTGGAAGTGGAGTGCGTCGACCGCCTCTACCTGAACGTCTTCGTGCCCATGCTGCAGACGGGGGCCGGGAGCGCCTACTTCCTGCGCGACATCTGCGGCTTCCCGGTGCCCTCCTCGGTCCTGCTGGCGCCCCGCACGCGCAGCTTCGTGCGCGAGTTGGAGCGTTTCGCCGAGCGCGAGGGCGTGGACTTGGTCCCCTTCGAGAGGGGCGAGCGCAAGGACGAGCGCACCCAGAAGTACCTGCGGCAGGGGTCCGGGGCAGAAGGCGTGCTGTACATCGGCAAGGCGCAGGAGAAGGCGTGCGCAGCGCCCAGCGCCACGATCCCGACACCGACCGCACGTATCCCTGGCTGGCGCCCTCCAGTGCCTACGTCCACTACTACTACGTGGACTTCGTGGACGACGATTGCGGTCCCTGCTTCCTCAAGTTCTGTTCCTACTTTCCGCACAACGCAAAGCTTTGCCTCCACGGCCACGAATACCTCAAGCACCAGCTGGCGCAGGAGGGCATCGCCTACGAAGCGCTCGACAACGGCATCCCGAGTTGCGCCCAGCCGGAGCGTCTGCAAGCGCTCTGCGACAGCCTCACGGCGGAGCGCATCGACGCCCTGCTGCGCAAGTGGCTGGCGCGCCTGCCGCATCCCTACACGCCCCCGGAGCGGCAGGCCGGCATGCGCTACGAGCTCTCGGTCCTGCAGGCCGAGTTCTCGCTCACCCAAGTGCTTGACCGGCCGGCCCACGGACGCGCCTTCTTCGAGGACGTCATCCGCGAGAACCTCGACCTCGGCCGGCCCGACCAAGTGCAGCTGATCTTCGACCGCCGCAGCAACAAGCGCACTCCGTCCAGCTTCCGCACGCGGGTGATCACGGAGGGTGTGGAGCCCTCCCTGCACATCGATTACAAGCACTCGCGCAGCAAGCAGTACCACAAAGAAGGCCGCGCGCTGCGCACCGAGACCACGATCAACAACACCTACGACTTTGGAGTCGGCAGACTCTTGCTGGGCAACTTCGACAAGCTCAAACGCCTTGGCTTCTCCGCCAACCGACGCCTCCTGAACGTCCAACGCCCCAGCCACAACTGCCTGCTCGGAGCGACCGCCTTCGACGCGCTCCAGAGTCCGCGCATCGTGGCGAGCCAGTGCGCCTCGGCGCTGCGTTTCGGGGACCTGCGGGCTGCCTCTTACCCACAAGTCTTATCAGGAATCATTCGCTGGTACAGTTTGCTGTCCTGACCCTGATCCAGGCTCCACTGATAGGCCTGCGCAGCGATGCTGAGATGCGTGTAGCCCCCCCAGATGATCTGGTGGCCCGGCTCCGCATACTGCTTGCGCTTGAAGTTCGCATACCCTCCCAGAATCGCCATCGTCAGCACCGCCCGTCCGAGATTGTCCGGCTGTGCGAGCTGGCGGCGCTGCGCGAATTCCCGCAACGCCAGGATCTCAATGTCGGAAAACAGCGTCTCCGTCGGCAGTTCCGGCGTGTCCCGCCCCAGCAGCGTCATCGCCGTCAGACGCCAGGCGATCACCGCCTTGATCGTCACCGCCCGCTCGATCCGCTCACCCGTCCGATGCCCCAGGTACTCCACCTTGCAGCCCGTCTTCAGCACTCGGTGCCAGTCCTCGATCCGCCATCGTAGCCGGTACCACTCCAGCACCCGCTCCGCGTCCTGCCGCGAGTCCACAGCCAGCGTCGTCAGCAGGAACCATTCCAGCCGCTCCGCCCCCTCCGGCTCCGTCTCCTCCCGCACGTGCACCAACCGCAGCCCCAACGCCTTCCCGCCTCCGTCCGGGTCCCCCAGAACCACCTCCTTCCAGCGCAGTTCGACCTGCGCGACCCGCGCCTCCCGCGCCTCCCGCGCCTTCTGCTTCCGGCTCGCCCGCCGCGCCGACAGACGCGCCACGTGAATCTCCATCCGCGCCTGCGCCGGCGCGGCCCGCATCCCGTCGAACAGCTTCGGCACGTCCTGGCCCTGCGAGCGGTTGTGCTTGGCCCGCACCAGCAGGTCGACCGTCCCCAGCCGCCGCTGCTCCGCGAACAGCGCGTACACGTCCGCCTCCCGGTCCAGCACCGACACCGGCCGCACCCCGTCCAGTTCCGCCGCCATCTCCACGCACGCCCGCAGCCCCCGGATCCAGCGCATCGTCTTGCGCTCCTCCAACGGCTTGCCGTTCTCCGCCTGCCCGTCCGGCGCCTCGTACTGGATCTGCGCCACCCCCAGCGGGATGCCTTCCCCGTTCACTGCCAGCGTCGAGTGCATGTGCAGTCCCAGCGTCCCCTCCGAACGCTGGTTCTTGCCGCTATAGCCCAGACCCCGGCAGCCCCCGTGCTCGGCAAAATTCAGGTCCGTACCGTCCTGGATGCACAGCACCGTCGTCTGCCCCTGCATCCGCTGCAGCGTCCGCTGCCGGTGCGCTGCCAGGATGTTCTCCGGCGTCACCGCCGAGTTGTCCGGCTGGTCGATCATCCGGTAGTAGCCCTTCATCTCCGCCCGCTTGCCCCTGCTCGCCCCCGGGAACGATGCCAGCGGCTGCCGTCCGAGGATCTCCGCGCTATGCACCAGCCGCTGGCTCAAGCGTAGATCACCCAGCGGCGCGTCACCGAACTCCTGCTGCGCCCACTCGCCCTGCGCCAGGCCCGCGCCCGGGCCCAGCGCCGCCAGCGGCTGCCGCTGCACACTCACGCCCAGCTGCTCGCGCCAGTCCGCGACCAGCGGATAGAGCCAGACCGTCTTCACCGGCACGTGCGTGCCGGGCGCCGCGAAGCGGCCCCGCCCGGCGGTCTCGCCCACCCGCACCCAGTTGGCGGCGGCCAGCGAGGTGCCCTCGTGGCAGTCTTTCTCGACAAAGGTTTCCACCAGTAGCGGGCGGCAGCCGTAGCGGCGCTGGAAGTCGCCCGGCAGGCGGCGCAGGGCCAGCCCGAGCGCCTTGGAGGCGAGATTCTGGCAGCACACGGAGGGGCGGATCAGGAAGCGGCTCAGCCCGATCACGCGGTGCAGCCGGCGGGAGCGCAGCTCGTCGTCCCAGCCGATGAAGGCGTCGCGGGCGGCCAGCGCCAAGGCCGAGGCGGCGAAGCCCAAGGCCCCCAGCACGCCGTGGTCGGACACCAGCAGGTAGCGCAACTGGGCTCCCACGTGCTGCACCGCCCCCCGCGGATGCTCCTGCTGCATCAACTGGTTCCAGACCTCCCGCTGGTCGTTGTCGGTGACCTCGGCCAGCGCGAGTCCCCGGATCTGGCCGGCCTGCGCGGGCACGGCGTCGGGGACGGGCACCGGCCGTCCGAGACAGCGCGGCCGGCAGCGCCTGCGCTCGTGGCGGGGTGCGGGCAAGCGGATGCGGCCACGGGCCTCGAGCGAGCGCAGCGCCTGCATGCAACCGGCGATCTGGAGCTGGCCGCGCGAGTCCTCGAAGGCAAACAGCCGACAAACGCGCCGGCCCACTTCGGTGCGGCTGGCCGGGCCAGCCGCAGCCAGCAGCTTGCGCACCTGGGCTATGGCGTCGGGGCTGGAGAGCGTGGAGAAGATCCGGTTCTGCTCTTGCATGCTCAAGGAATGACACAACGCAGGAGCAAAAGTCAAGTCTCGATTTGTGGGGCAGGGGCAGCCTGCGGCGCCTGCGGCTGCACGGCCTGATCGAGCGTATCCCGAAGACGCGCCGCTACCGGGTCACGGACGCGGGGGTCCGCACCGCGCTGTGCTTCCAGCGCACCTATGTGCGGGTCCTGCGCCCAGCGCTGGCCGCCGTGCACGATCCGCGGCTGGCCCCGCGACACCCGCCTGCAACGGACCGTGGCGGCGTTCGATCATGAATTCAAATGACTCTGGGAGGGACATCCGCTCGCCGCCTGACCTGCATCGATCCGCAAAACTTGACTCATCTGTTACCGTCGTCCTGGCTCAAGGAATCTAGCGGCTTCGCGAACCACGTCAGTGATCGCCGCGGACCGATGGCCGCGGCCGAAGGTAGGGTATTGGGGGCACGGGCAGACCGTGCCCCGCTGTTTTTCTGGCAGAATAGAACCGGAGAAGGCATACAGTGAAGGAGACCAAACAAACCGAGCCTCTGCCGCGCGGTTCGGAGACACCCACGGCATGGTTACGCTCCTCCAACTGAGTTTCTTTTCTTCGGCCCGCCGGCGCCTGCTGGGCATCCTGGGCCGCTTGCCGAAATCGATGCGTCCGGGGGCCGCCTGGGCACGGCTCATAGTTATCTTCCTGAGCGCACTCCCTTTGATCAGCGCGGCCGCCTCACCCGAATTGCCCTAGGCGGCCGGTCACACCCTGGATTTCACCACCCACGTCCGGCCGATGATCGAGCGTTGTCTTCCCTGTCACGGGCCCTCCCAGCAGATGAACGGATTGCGGCTCGACGCCCGGGAAGCAGCCTTGAAGGGTGGCTATTCCGGCCCGGTCATCCTGCCCGGCACAGGCGCCGAAAGCCCGCTGATCCTGCGCTTGGCGAGTGAGAAGAAAGGCTTCCGCATGCCGCCTGTGAGCCCGGCCCTGACGCCGGACGAAATCGGCGTTCTGCGGGCTTGGATCGACCAGGGCGTCGCCTGACCACAGTCGAGCGACCCTTCGGCGCAAGTGACGAAGGCCGTCGCCAAGCGGTCCACCCACTGGGCTTTTCAGCCTATCCGCCGCCCAGACGAGCCGGCCGTGCGGCAAACCGCCTGGGTGCGCAATTCCATCGGCCGTTTCGTACTGGCGAAGCTGAAAACCGAAGGCATCACGCCTTCTCCCCAGGCCGACAAGATTACGCTGATCCCGCGCCTGAGCTTCGACCTCATCTGCCTGCCGCCCACCCCCGAACAGGTCGACGACAACGATCCCTCTTTCCTAGTCGCTTACATGCCACTTGATTTTGGAAACAAGCCGGTGTCTCGGCTGATGCCGAGGCAGTGGAACACTTTGAGAAGAGCGGCTCGAAGCCTCGCAGCTTCCGCAACGGTCTGCGCCGCCCCCGCTGGGCGCAGAGCGGCCAAAAGAACTTTCTGTAAAGGGTAGAGGCGGAGTGTGGGATGGTTATCATCCAGGTCGGCATCCTGACCGTCCTCAGGCTGCCCCTTAACCTCTCGTGTTGGGGTCTACCAAGTATTACCAGAGCCCGCAGCTCCTCGTAGGCCTCGTCGAGCTGCGGCTGGGTAAACGGTAGCGCGTTCGGAACTACGACGCGATTCTGTGCTTCCGACCGGTACCGCGTCTGATCTTCTGGCGCGTTTCCCGAAGCCGGATAATCTGGATGTGTGGGAGAGCTAGGGGTGCGGGAAACCCTGGAACTAGACGCCACCCCACGACTCCTTCAGGGAAAAGAGGCTCGGCACAAAGTTCAAGCATCGCTCCCGGGCCCCCATCAATTTGGAGGGCGTCTATCGAATCGAACCGCAATTCGATCTTTAGTGTGTCGCCACCTCGGATCAGTTGAATACGTTCGTCGACCACAACACTACGCCAAAACGCCTGCACGCGGAACTGTGCCGTAGTCAGCGCGTAAAGGAGCACGCGCACCCTTTTCATAGGACCACCGAATCTTGCCCGAACCCACCGTCGGGATTCGAGGTCAACCCCGACTTCACTCAGGTCCTGCGACGCCGATTTCGTCTCCTGATCTGGCACACTAGCGTTAACTGTCGGAGGGAACAGCACATGTGCTTCACAAACAGACACTTCACTTGTTTGCTGGTCGTGATCGCCTTGGCGGGTCTTTCGGCCTGCGGGCCCTCGAGTGAGCCCACGGTCGAGCCGGAGACGGTGGCTGAGGCCCCCGAGACGGTGAGCGAGGCGCCGGAGATGGTGACCAAGGAAACGGTCGAGCAGTGGATGACGGATCTTTCCAACTGGGGCCGTTGGGGTGAGGCCGATGCATTGGGGGCTACCAACCTGATCACGGCTGAAAAGCGCGTGCAAGCCGCGGCCCTCGTGCAACAAGGGATCTCCGTATCGCTGGCGCATGACGCGATGACCGAGGCGGCCGTCGACAACCCATCGCCGTTTGAGCTCGAAGTGACGGCGACCGGCGTCGACGCCACTCCCGAGTTTCCGTACTGCGTGGACCGCTTCAGCATCCTGTACCACGGTTTCGGCACCACCCATCTGGATGCGATTTGTCACATGTTTCACAACGGCAAGATGTTCAACGGTCATTCGCAGGACGAGGTGACCAAGGAGGGGGCCCAGAAGTACTCCATCCACCACATGAGGGACGGCATTCTTACGCGCGGCATCCTCATGGACATTCCCCGACTCAAGGGGGTGCCCTATCTCGAGCCTGGAACGACGATCTATCCGGAAGACTTGCAGGCGTGGGAGGAAAAGGCGGGACTGAAGGTCGGAAGTGGAGACGTCGTGTTAATCCACACCGGGCGTTGGAAGTTGCGCGAAGAAAAAGGCCCCTGGAAGATCGAGGAGCACGCTGCCGGTCTGTATGCTTCCTGTGCCCAATGGCTTCGAGAGCGGGATGTTGCGATTCTTGGCAGCGACGCGGCGGGTGATGTGATTCCTTCCGGCGTGGAGGGCGCTCCGATGCCCATTCATCAACTCGTCTTGATCGCAATGGGTATGCCGATTTTCGACAACTTAGACCTGGAGGCGGTCAGCGAGGAGGCCGCCCGCCAGAACCGGTGGGAGTTTCTACTGACCGCCGCGCCCTTACGGGTGGTCGGCGGCACCGGATCGCCCTTGAACCCGATTGCAACATTCTGAAGTTGGGCGCGTAGCCGCTGCCTCGCCGATGGCATCTCGGCTCCGGCTGTTCGCGGTGTGGGTCGAGATGCTGGAACTGCCGCTGATTCCCAGGTGTGTGGCGGGGTCCGCACTGCTGGGGGCTTTGCTTGCAGGCGCCTGCGGCGGGCCTCCAGGTCCGACCCCGCTCTCGATCCTCGACACGAACGTCTTCGAAAGCGAGACCGGGAATTTTGTCCCGGGCCAGACCGTTGTGGTTTGGGAGGGACGGGTCGTCGAGGTTGCCCCGTCCGAGCAATCGAGGCGCGAGGGTGCGGGCGAAGTCCTCGACGGTACAGGCAGGTTTCTCATTCCCGGCCTCGTTGACGCGCACATCCATCTGACGCACGTGTTGTATCAGGCCGGGATGACCGGGGACGGGATTCTGCCCTACTTCCTGGCCAACGGGGTCACGAGCGTTCGCAGCACGGGCGATAACGTGGCGGCGCAAAGTCTGCTCGGACGCTGGGCGGAATCGAACGTGGACAAGTCTCCGCGATTATTCCTGGCGAGTCCTTTGATCGGCGATGCGCCACCGATCCATCAGGACATCGCCTGGAGCCTGACCGCGCCCGCGCAGGTTCCGGTGTTCGTCGAGCACATGTCGAAATGGGGCCTCACGACCCTCAAGATCTATGCAAACTGCCGGCCTTCCGTTGCCCGGAAAGTGATCGAGGAGGGACACAAGCGTGGGTTTGTCGTCACGGGGCACTTAAGCAGCTATCGAGTGGAAGACGCAATCCGGGACGGGATCGACAGCCTGGAACACATCGAGTCCGTTTCGGACTTTCTCCGTACCGACCCAACCGATCGCCACAGCCTGGAAGTCAACGGTGAGAGGGCGCAGCGAATCGTCTCCGACCTCGCGGAGAGCGGCGTATACGTCAACCCAACCCTCTCCGTGTTTCGGGGAACGCTATTCTTTGTCGACGTCCCCGAGATCGTCAACGACCCTGACAATCTCAGGATGCCTACGCGGTTGCGGGACTTTTGGGCCGCGGATAGGAAGACACGGCTGAGCAATTACAGTTCCGGACCTCTAGAAACTCGGCAGCGGACCTTTCGGAAGTATCAAGATCTCGTCGGTATGTTGCATCAAGCCGGGGTGAAGATCCTGGTGGGGACCGATGCGCCGGAACCGCAAGTTCCGCCCGGCTACTCGCTGCACAAAGAAATGGAACTGCTGGTCGAGTCCGGCATGCCGCCCGCGGACGTGTTGCGCGCCGCCACGCTCTTCAATGCGGAAGTGCTCGGACAGCACGAGAACATCGGGCGTGTCGCAGCTGGCATGCTCGCCGACCTCGTGCTGTTGGATGAGAACCCGTTGGAAGACATACGCAATACACGTAGGATTCGGCGCGTTATACGCAGCGGACGGTCGCTCGGGCCCGAGGAGATTCTCGAGGACCTAGGACGGACGACCACAGCAAGCTTCGAATAGTCCCGATGCGGAGATGGGCTCGACGAGCCGCCTGCGTCATACCGGACATGCTGAGGCAGTGCGTTGAGACTCGGACGCCAAGAAGGCCGGGACAGTCGGCGTCACACCCTTCCGCCGCAGACAGAGAGAGTTTGACCTGTGATGAAACTGGACTTCTCCGACAGCAAGAAACTGACAGCGTTGGCGATTTCATAGGGTTCGGCCATGCGTCCCATGTCCGTGAGCGCGATCAGGCGAGGTACATCCGGGTTCGCGGACATGGACAACTCGGTTCGAGTGAGACCGGGCGCCACACAGTTAACCCTCACGTTGTAGGGTGCAAACGCCTGAGCACAATGTCGCGTGAAGGAATTCACGGCGGCCTTGGTGGTGGCATAGTGAATCTGGTTCCTCTTTCGAACCAGTCCCGACAGCGACGAGACATTCACGATTCGGCCGAAGCGCCGCTCGATCATCCCGTCTTTGACCGCCCATGTGGTCAGGAAGGGTCCATCCACGTTGACCTCGAACATGCGTTTCCAACTGGGGAAACTGATCTGGTCGTGTTCGACGGATTTGGCGATGCCGGCGTTGTTGACGAGAAAGTCAATGGGACCCAGTTGCTCAGAAACCTGGGCCACCATGCGGGCGACGTCGCCCTCTTGCGAAACGTCCCCCTGCACCACAACGGCCTTCTCGGCGTTCTTCTCGATGAGGGCGAGCGTCTCCAGGGCTGCTTTCTCGTTCCGCTGGTAGTTGATCGCCACGCGCGCCCCACCATCAGCCAAGGCCTCGCAGACTGCGCGCCCGATGCCGCGGGCGCCGCCTGTCACAAGGGCCGTCCGGCCCTCGAAAATACCACTGCGCATTGCATTCCTCGCTTTCTCAGCACACACGGGTCTTTGAAGGTCTCAACTCACAAGTGAATCCCGCCTCTTGCCGCCCATCGGTGGTCGCACCACGGCAGCCGCGGAGAATGAGTCTCGCGGAGATCCGACGGAAACGTGGCCGTATCAGCAAAGCGGGTTACAGGCTGTAGATCAGCCCTGCGTTCCGGAGCGCCAGCACAGTCTTTTCGAAACTCTCCGTCGAATCCTGGACATCACGCTCCGTATGGGCGGCGGAAACCACCCCGCCGGTAGAACTCATGTTGTCTACGCCGTGGTACCGGATGAGGCGTTGATAGTGTGCGATCAATTGGGGTGGTATCCCCTTGAGCAACTTCGGCTCGGTTGTGTGTAGGTCTTGCCGAGAAGTTGCAGCCCGAATTCTCTCCCGGTCGGTTTCGAAATAAACGTGGAAGGTTGAGCACGGCCCATAGACATAGCCGGCGATTCCGTGTTTCTCTAGCACAGCGTCCCAAGCCGCTTGCAGTTTCCGGGTGATTGCGTTGGCGCGCTCGATCGGTTCGCCTGTCGCCACCTGCTTCAGGAGGGCGATGCCGGCCGCCGCCGAGAGGGGCGCCGCGTTGAAAGTGCCCAGGTGAGTGACCCGCTCGAAGCGGTCGTGCCGGGGGTCCCCGGTCTGATCGAACAACTCCATGATGTCAGCGCGCCCGACCACCGCGCCCCCCGGCATCGCGCCCGCCAGAATCTTGGCGAAGCACGAGAGATCTGGAAGGACTCCGTAGAGCTGCTGCGCACCGCCCGGACTAAACCGAAATCCGGTGACCACTTCGTCAAAGATCAGCAGCACGCCATGGTTCTTCGTGACCTCGCGCAGGCCCCGGAGATACTGAGGCGCGATCGGCACCCGACCCCAGGATGCGCCGGACGGCTCCAGAATGGCGGCGGCTATCTCATTGTCCCCGGCGAGCACTTGCTCGGCTAGGTCGAGGTTGCCGTCCTGGATCGTGACAATGTTGTCTCGCACACTCGGAGGCACCCCGAGCGACCCGTCGGCGTCGAAGGGCGGCTGAAAGCCGTGAACGACGTCGTCGTGCCAGCCGTGGAAATGTCCTTCGAAACGCAAAAACTTGCGGCGTCCTGTGAAGGCTCGCGCCAGGCGTATGGCCAGCAGGGTGGCCTCGCTTCCCGAATTCACGAACCGCACTCGCTCCGCCGAAGGAACCAGCTTCTGCACCCACTCCGCCCATTCAATGTGGAGGGGATGGTCGTTCCCGAAATGCGTGCCGCCGCCCATGACCTGGCTGATGGCTTCGAGAACGGCGGGGTCGGCATGCCCGAGCAGCAACGCGCCGTTGCCCATCAGGAAGTCGACATACTCGTTTCCGTCGACATCCCACTTGCGTCCGCCTTTCCCCCTTTCGATGTACAGCGGAACCGGCTCGAAGTGACGCAGATCGTGACCGACCTTCCCTCCCAGAACTCTGGACGCGCGTTCGAAGTACTCCAGGGACCTGGGTCGCGTCTCCAAATAGGACGTCGATAACTCGCTCAGAACCGACATGGTTATGCCCCTTCCAGAAAAACAGCGGGAGAATCAGGTGCCCATTGTACTGGCTGGCAAGTTGCAGCCTCGCCAAGAGCCGGATGCACGGTCCGCCTTCCATGCAACTGAGCCGCCACGCTCCACGGAATCTGCCACATTGGGGATTTCCGCGACGTCTCCTCTTTCGACCTGCCGTGTGGTCGCGAGCCGGCGATCAGTCCATATGGAAGACTTCGTCAAGAAGAACATTGGTTGGCTCGAGGAGGTCACTCATATAGGCGTCCCAGCGCTTTTTGATGGGTTGTTCCAAGAGCCTGCGTGTTGCTTGCTCGACGTCATCCGCCTCGACGTAGACGAAGAGCGTTCGACCGTGCATAAAGACACTGTGGTTGCGGATGCCAGCCTGACTCGCCGCCTGGATGAGTTCCGGCCACACGTTCTCGTGGGCAAGGCGATACTGCTCTTCCTTCCCCGGACGGATCCTCAGAATATAAGCTGATCGCATAAATGAGAAACCGCCTATACGAAGTTAGACGAGCATATTCTTCCCCATGCGGAATGGCTGCCGGAACGCAGCTCACGTCTTCCGCGCCGGGAGCGCCAGGGACGCCGGTCTTCGCTCGTTCGGGTCACGTGGTTGCCGCTCAAGACTGTTCTCGTCCCCCCCAGATCTCTTCCAGTAGGCCGACTGTTCGGTCTACGATCATCTCAGCGGTTCCCGGAGCCAAGGCCGAACCTACGCCGTACGACTGCAGGAAGAGCATGTCGGGAATGTGGTACCTGCGAAAGAACGACCAACCCTCTTTGGGGTAGGCGTCCTTCGTCGGGATATACGTCAGACAGCCGTTGCTGTAGCCACAGAAGAGCGTCTCCGGGAACGGCGAGCGGCGCTTGACTTCCATGCCGGAAGCGGCGAAGGTTTCTCCCGGAAACGCCGTGATCGCAAGGTCCCCAATGGTGATCGCCTGAATGGTCGCGTCGAGGGCGCGCTTGCGGTTGTTCTCCACGCGGTCAAGCAAGGCGCGAGCGCAATACACGTAGCGTTGGGCAACATTCAACTTCGCTTGCCGTGCTCCGGTTCGTCGCGCCTCCGCGAGATCCTCCACACACTTGCGTTGCAGTTCACGCGCTTGCTCGAGTGTCGGGTATTCCAACATGGGCAACTCGACGGGAATCTCTCGCGCCGCGATCGGATACTGCGGCTCTTCCACCAACGGTGCGCGCGGATACGCCGAAGCTTTCGCGAGCATGCCGAAAATGATCCTCGGTCCTCGAATCGTGTCGCTGTAGAGGCTGGAACAAACTTTGAGGACTTCGCTGCCTAGGGTGAGTCCGACTCGGTTCTTCGCGTCCGAGTCGTCCTCTTCGGGGCCGATGCCGGTGATCGGATCGATGTCTCCCGCGTTGGCTTGCAGAAACAGGCTCAGGCACCCGAGCGAGCCCTCCACCAATTGCCGCGCGGGGCCGACGTAGTCCGGAGACCACTTCAGGTACTTGGGGCCCATGGTCACGGTATGGCAACCGTGTGCGAAAGCCACCGCTTTCGGCTTGCCTCGCAGATCGTCAATCCGAATCACTCGCACTTCGTGATCGACCGGGCCGTCGGGATTCTCTCCGAGAATGATGTCCCCGACCTCATCGAGTTCGCGGCGGTTGATTGCGATTCGCGCTTCACCGCTGGCGGTGGTCAACCGGACCTGCTCCAGATTCTCGAGCGCCCGGGAAGCCAGCCGCGGCATCTCGTCGATGAGCCTAGCTTGATAGTCGGCGCGCATTCTGTGCTGCCCGGGATCATCGTCGTAGAAATAGCCCTCCATTGTCGGACCGCAGTGGGTGTGGCTGAAGTTTAGGAGGATGTGAGACGCCGAAGTGTGGAGAGAGTCGCCGAGCGCCTGTCGAATGCGTCGCAAAAATTCTCCGTGGAGAAACGCAAGATCGAAGGCGGCAATGGCGACCCGCTTCCCTTCGCTGTCTAGGACCAGGAGAGTGGCGGTCAGGTCGACATCCTTTCCCTGGGCCACCCCTTCTCGTCCGGCGTAGCCCACCATAGTCATTCCGTTGGGTGGGGTGATTGTCGAGCGCGCAATTCCCGCTTGAAGCATGGTTCTTAGGTCCTTGGAGGCAAGGTCGCCTTCAACACCGGAAGCAGCTTATGGTACAGTATCCGCTTGCGTAGGTCAAGGGTCTTTCCCGGTTTGTTCTCATCTATTTAGCGATCCAATGTGAAGTCTCTGGAACGTACTTTTTCAAATTCCAAAACGACCACCCAAAGCGATGGTGGATTGTCGGTCTGCTGTTGGTGGCGGTGCTGGTCAAATACATCGACCGGAACAACCTGAGCGTCGCTTCTGTCCCCTTCATGGGTGACTTTGATTTCTCCCCGGCGGTGGCTGGCACGCTGATGTCCGCGTTCTACTGGACATAGACCTCCTTCCAGATTCCTTCCGGATGGGCTGTCGATAGATTCGGCCTGCGATGGACCTACGGACTCGCCTTTCTGATCTGGTCGCTATCGTCCGCAGTGATCGGATTGGCTCGGTCGTTCACTCAGATTTTTGGTCTCCGGACGATCCTTGGGCTGGGGCAAGCAGCCGCCCAGCCGGCCAGTATCGCCTACATTCGCACCCACTTCGATGAGAGCGAACACAGCATGCCGACCGGCCTGTGCATTTCCGGCATGATGATCGGGCCGACTTTCGGCGGATTCCTCAGCGGAGTTTTGCTCAAGACCGACGGCTGGCGACATAACGTTCGTGTTGACCGGACTGCTCCCCGGTCTCTGGCTTTCGCCCTGATTCTTGTCGGCGCCGACCGGCCGTATCGAATCCCGCACCCGCGACCATCCTGCCCCTGAGAAGGTCCCTTCAAAGGGCTATTCTCCAATCCAGCCGTCTGGGGCATTACAATTACGGCGTTCTTTTTTCCTATTTCTGGTACTTTTGCATGAGCTGGCTGACGTCTCACTTGGTGATGGAGCGCGGGCTCTAGTTTCTTCAAATGGGCGTCTATATGGCTCTATTTTTCGTTGCGATGGCTGTGGTTAGCCCTATGGAGGGAAGGATTGCTGACAGTTGGATCGATCGTACAATCCGGCCTGTTTTCGTGCGCAAGGTCTTCGTGATTATGGGCTACATTTTCGGCAGCTCGATGATTTTCATCACCTGGGTTGATTCCGCCGAGGCCGCTGTGGCGATTCTCATTTTCGGCTTGGCGAGTATTGGTTTAACGAGCGCGAATTACTGGGCGCTAACCCAAGCGATCTCTCCGAAGTCATTCATTGGAAGAGCGGTCGGTTACCACAACACGATCAGTAACTTGGCCGGTATTTGCGCGCCTGTTCTGACGGGCATTTTGGTGGAGGAATCTGGCAGTTTTGGTTCGGCGATGCGGCGAATCCGCCCCACTCGGCTGCGCCGCGGGTTTGGATGTCGTGTGAATCCCGGCTTTCCGGCCCGAGCAGGCGTCCGGAAGCCAAGCTAGAATTGTGCATGGTCACTGAACCGCTTCCTCTCGCTCTCACCTTCGACGACGTCCTCCTGCTCCCAGCCTACAGCGAGGTCTTGCCGTCCGAGGTTGAGACAAGCACGCAGCTCACCCGCGGCATCGCCATCAACATCCCGATCCTGAGCGCGGCCATGGACACGGTTACCGAGTCGCGGCTCGCGATCGCCCTGGCCCGGCAGGGCGGTCTGGGGATCGTGCACCGCAACATGTCCATCGAGAGGCAGGCGGAAGAGGTCGATCGCGTCAAGCGCAGCGAGTCGGGCATGATCGTCGACCCGATCACGGTCTCCCCGGACAACAGGATCAGCGACGCCCTCGAACTGATGGCGCTCTACCGGATCTCAGGCGTGCCCGTGACCCAGAACGGCAAGCTGGTCGGTATCCTGACCAATCGCGACCTGCGCTTCGAACGGCGTCTGCACTTGCGGGTCAGCGAAGTGATGACCAAGGAGAACCTGATCACGGTGCCGATCGGCACCACGCTGGAAGAGGCCGAGAAGCTGTTGCACAAGCACCGCATCGAGAAACTGCTGGTCGTCGACGACGAGGGCGTGCTCAAGGGTCTGATCACGGTCAAGGACATCCAGAAGAAGCGCAAGTTTCCAAGCGCCTCCAAGGACGACCAGGGACGGTTACGCGTCGGAGCCGCGGTGGGAGCGAAGGGAGACTATCTCGAGAGGGCCCAAGAACTGTGGGCCAAGAAGGTCGATGTGATCGTTATCGACACGGCTCACGGCCATTCGAGCCGCGTGGCCGACGCGGTCGGCTGTCTGCGGCGGGCGCTGCCGGATGTCCAGCTTGTCGCGGGCAACGTCGCCACGGGCGACGCGACCCGCGACCTCGTCAGCCTGGAGGTGGATGCCGTCAAGGTCGGCATCGGCCCCGGATCGATCTGCACGACGCGGGTGGTATCGGGGGCTGGCGTCCCGCAGATCACCGCCGTTTCGGAGTGCGTCGCGGCGGCGCACGGTTCCGGCGTGCCCATCATTTCCG
This sequence comes from Bryobacterales bacterium, assembly GCA_965218615.1. Taxonomy (GTDB): domain Bacteria; phylum Acidobacteriota; class Terriglobia; order Bryobacterales; family UBA6623; genus VXMF01. The sequence goes on along the minus strand of CBDCLH010000008.1, from coordinate 370,293 downwards.
ACGGAGGCATCAAGTACTCGGGCGACATCTCAAAGGCCATTGCGGCAGGAGCGCATGCCGTCATGCTGGGCAGCCTACTAGCCGGAACTGAAGAAAGCCCGGGTCAGACCGTGCTGTATCAGGGGCGAACGTACAAGACCTATCGTGGCATGGGTTCTCTTGGCGCGATGCATCAGGGCAGCGATCGCTACGAGCAGGGCAATCAAGACGGCAAGCTCGTCCCGGAAGGCGTCGAGGGTCGTGTTCCGCACAAGGGGCTTCTCGGAGACCTCGTCCATCAGCTCGTCGGAGGACTGCGTGCCGGGATGGGTTATTGCGGATGCCCGACGATCCATGCGATGCGCACGAAGACGCGCTTCGTACGGATCTCGCCGGCCGGGTTGCGCGAAGCGCACGTACACGATGTGCTGATCACCACCGAAGCGCCGAACTACCAGGTCGAGACCTAAGCGGGCTCGCAGGCCCTCCACCGTATCCCGCGTGCCAGTTGCCTCTCGAGTTGCCGGACGCCGGCCGCTCGGCCGACGGGTAGCGGCCGGCCTCGTGGGATACTGGGAGCACGCAGGGTCGCCTGTAGATTTTCGCGTCAAGGGCCGCGGTCCATCCGTCTGGCCGTTTGGCGCGCAACCCATTCTTGTCCAATTGCGTCATTCTGCCATGGAACTTGCCATGTCGACCTTGAAGCTCGCCTCCGCCCCTCTGTTGGGCGTCACTTGCCTCACGATTCTGCTGGCCTTGCCCCTCGCCGCCGAAATCCACATTCCGTACAAGAAGTTCGTCCTCGACAACGGCCTAACGCTGCTGGTGCATGAGGACCGCAAGGCGCCCATCGTCTCAGTCAATGTCTGGTACCACGTCGGCTCGAAGAACGAAAAGCCCGGCAAGACAGGCTTCGCGCACCTGTTCGAGCACCTGATGTTCAACGGCTCGGAGAACTTCAACGACGATTATTTTCAAGCGCTCGAGCGGGTCGGCGCCACCAACCTCAACGGCACGACCAACGAGGATCGCACCAACTATTTCCAGGACGTTCCGACGCCGGCCCTCGATCTGGTCCTGTGGATGGAGTCCGACCGTATGGGCCACATGTTGGGTGCGGTCGACCAAGCCAAGCTCGACGAGCAGCGCGGCGTCGTGCAGAACGAGAAGCGCCAGTACGAAAACCAGCCCTATGCGATCGCCTACGAGTTGATCACCAAGAACACGTTTCCGAAAGGGCACCCCTATTCCTGGACGGTGATCGGGGAGATGGAAGATCTGGACGCAGCGTCCCTGGAGGATGTCCACGGGTGGTTCCGCACGTACTACGGAGCGGCCAATGCCGTGATTTCGATCGCTGGCGACATCACGCCGGACGCGGCCCGCGAGCTGGTCGAGCGCTATTTCGGGAGCATCCCGGCCGGGCCTCCCGTCGCGCGTTACCGCGCTTGGATCGCGCGCCGCAGCGGAGAGCAACGCCAGACCGTCGAGGATCGCGTGCCCCAGGCCCGGGTGATGAAGGTCTGGAACGCGCCGCAGTGGGGCACCCGCAAGGCGGTGCTGCTGGATCTCGCGACCGATATTCTTTCCAAGGGCAAGAGTTCGCGTCTCTACAAACGCTTGGTCTACGAGGACCAGATCGCGACCAATGTGAGCGCGTACATTCAAGCCCAAGAAATCGCAGGACAAGTCGTGTTGCAGGGCACCGCCCAACCGAATGGGGATCTGCGGGCCGTGGAAGCGGCGTTGGATGAGGAGTTGGCGAAGTTTCTGCGTGATGGCCCCTCGAAGGAGGAACTTGCGCGCATCAAGACGGACCACCGTGCGCGCTTTATCCGCGGCATCGAGCGGATCGGCGGATTCGGAGGCAAGTCGGACATTCTGGCGCGCAACGAGGTGTACGCCGGCGCCCCGGGGCATTACAAGACGATGTTGGCTTGGGCCGATGAGGCGACGGCGGAAGACATTCGAGCGGTTGCCGCCGACTACCTCTCGGATGGCGTATACGTCCTCGAGATTCACCCAGTTCCGGAGCACAGCGTGTCCGAGAGCCGGGTCGACCGGTCCTCCCCGCCAGCCTCGGAGGGCTTCCCCGAGTTGACCTTCCCCGAGACCCGCGAGACGAAGCTCTCGAACGGGCTGCGCATCGTACATGCGTCCATGCGCTCGGTCCCGACCGTCGAGATGACGTTGATCGTCCATGCCGGATTCGCCGCCGACGACAAGGGAGGGGTAGCCGGACTCGCCAAGATGACGGCGCAGATGCTCGACGAAGGTACCGCGAGCCTTTCGGCCATCGAGATCAGCGACGAGGCCACCCGCCTGGGCGCGCAGCTTGCCAGTAGTGCGTCGCTCGACACCGCGACCGTCTCGATGTCCGCGCTGTCTGAGAACTTGGCTGCATCGCTCGACCTCTACGCCGACATCGTGCTGCGGCCCGCCTTTCCACAGGACGAACTCGAGCGCCTGAAGCGCCTGCAGGTCGCGGGAATCCAGCAAGAGATGTCGCAGCCGTTCACCGTCGCATTGCGTTTACTGCCCAGCTTGGTGTACGGGCCGAACCACTCGTATTCGGCGCCGCTGACCGGCAGCGGCAGCATCGAGTCCGTCCGCTCCCTCACCAGAGAGCATGTCGTGGCCTTCCACCGCGAGTGGTACCGCCCGGACAACGCCACCTTGGTGGTCGTCGGCGACATGCCCCTGGAAACGCTCCAGCCGCTGCTCGAGGAGCGCTTTGGGGATTGGGCCGGGGACGGCGAGTTGCCGAAGCGGGACATCGCCGGCGCGGCCCTGCCCGAGCGGCGCACGGTCTACCTCGTGGACAAACCGGGGGCGCTGCAGTCCGTGCTCATCGCCGGGCTACCGGCCCCGCCAACCAACAACCCGGACGCGATCGCGATCGAGATCATGAACGCCATCCTCGGAGGCAGCTTCACTTCGCGCATCAACATGAATCTGCGTGAGGATAAGCACTGGAGCTACGGCGCCCGCACGGTTCTGGTCGACGCGCGCGGTCCACGCATGTTTCTCGCGTACGCGCCCGTGCAGACGGACAAGACCAAGGAATCGATGATCGAGATCGATCGCGAGCTACGCGGCATCCTCGACGCACGCCCACCGGAAGCGGACGAGCTGTCGAAGGCGCAGCGTAACCGCACCTTGCGGCTACCGGGCCAGTACGAGACGAAGCGCGCGGTGCGCAGCGCACTTGAGGACATCCTGACCTACGAATTGCCGCAGAACTACTTCGAAACCTATGCCGGCAAGGTGCGTTCACTTGGACTGGCCGATATGAAGCGCGCCGCAGGCAAGATTGTCCACCCGGATCGGATGGTATGGGTCGTCGTGGGCGACCTTTCCGAGATCGAGGAGGGTGTGCGAGGACTCGCCTTTGGCGACGTCCGCCGGCTTAGCGCGGAAGGCGAACTCCTCGACTGAGGATCACTTTTCGGCCGGTGCGGCGTTCTGCTGCTGGATCTCGGTGGTGGCAACCCGCATGACGGGCAGGCCCATACCGCTGCCGATCGCGGAGAGTGCCTCGAAGTTCACCGGGCCCATGATCTTGAGGACCGTCACTTCACGCGGTTCGCTGGAGACCACGGTCATACCCGCGACCTCTTCGTTCTCGTAGTACGAGTAGACGGACAGCGCTTGCGGCTTCCGTCGGTCCTCGGTCTCGATCAGGGGCACCCAACCGTCCTCCGTCAGCCTCCTGTGGACCGGCTCGACATCCTTTTCATTCGCTTGGCCGCCGCGGAAGCGGTAGGTCCGTCGGTAGACGGCCGTGAGGCCGTTCATGAAACTCCGAACCGATCCGGTCACGTTCTTTCGGAGACCGAGGAGCTTCTTGGCCTGCTCGAGCGAGCGGCCCCAAAGGTTGACCTTGACGACCTCGTCAGCCTTATGCTCGAGGCTGGCGAAATGCAGGGCCGAATCCGACGGCTCAGCTTCCTTCTGGGCCGTCGCGGGGACGCTCAGCAGCAGGCAGGCCAACAGCGCTCCCCCGGAAAGCTTGTGGATGGCAATTCTAGTCATTGTTGCTCCCCTGTCTCGGTGCGAATGCCGCCTCTTGCGCGCGGTTCCAGTTGGAGCCGGTCAGCTGCAGAACTTCGGCCAACTCGCGTTCCGCGCTCTGGAACGCGATCCGCTCCGCTTCGCGGTTCTCGTGCCAGATCCAGGTGCTGAGCGCCAGCACGAGGCCCGCGACACCGCAGGATGTTGTCAGGGCCCAGGACCAGCGGAACGGGAGCCCGTTGGAGGCGCGGCGTAGCCGAGGTGCGGCGCCGGAGGCGACGGGCTCGCTACGGATCCGCGCCATGACGCGGTCGGTCAGGCCGGGAGGAGCGGAGCGACGCGTCAGGCTACGGCCGAGCTCGAGTTCAAGAGGATGGCTATCGTTCCGCTGTCGCATACCTAACTTCCGTTTCCAAGTGCGCCATCTTCGGCCTTAGGCGGATGAGCGCGCGCCGCAGCAACGTCTTGACCGTGTTGACCGGAATGTCCATCGTTTCCGCGATTTCGCTGAGTTTAAAGTCCTCTTGGAAGCGCAGCATCACGACCATTCGCATCTTAGCCGGCAGCAGGGCGACCTTCCGTTCCAGGGTCTCGGCCAGAACCGGGTCCCGCTCCACCGGTCCGACGCGCGGTTCCGGTATAGACTCCAGGTCCAGGTGCAGGCGGTGCTTCTTGCGGCGCGAATAGTCGATGCATTTCCGTGTGACGGTTTGGCGCAGCCAATTGTCGAGGTGCAGATCGGACTGGAGCTTGTGCAGGTTGCGGTACAACTCGAGGTATGCATCCTGCGCCAGGTCTTCGGCGATGGCTCGGTTCCGAAAGAAGCCGTAGGCCAAGCTGTAGACCATCGCTTCGCTGTGCTCAACGATCGCGACGAACGCTTCCTTGTCGGCAAGCGCGGCGTCCAGCAGTCTGCGTGGAGCCGTTTCCATCGGTTCGTCGGGCCAGACTCTCGATCCGGCTGTCCTGGATTCCCCTTCAACTCCAGCTACGCGGCCGGGTGCAGATCGGGTTCACTCTCGATCATAGAACGCCCGGATGCTGCGCCAAAGTTCGGTGGTGACATCGAGCAGCTGCTGATCCGACTCCAGCCATTCAACCTCGACCTGCGGCTGGCCGCGCGCGAACTCGGCCGAGAGCGCGGGATCGGCCACCTCGTCAAAGCGGCCGTGCAGGATCTTCGTGGCAATGGCACTAACGTTCAGACATCCTGACCTCTGGCAATTTTAGGATGTTACACGACGGTATTTGGAACACGACGTGGAGTGGGCTAGGATAGCCACTCGTAGACGAGGCGGAGAGAGGTGCCCGGATAGAGCGTACGCTGGGCGTTGAGTTCGTCCAGAAGCGGTTGCACGGCGCGGTCGTGGGCCGGGTCGGCGAGCCGCAAGAGTTCGATGCCGAGCGAGCCGCGGGCGGGGTCGGGCCGCAGGTTGGCGTCGGCGCGGAACAGCGCCTGCAGCGCGGCGCGGGCGTGTTCGGGCTTGCGGCCCGGGGCGGAGGCGACCGGTGCGAGCATGGCGGTTTCGGCGCGATAGGCGAGCATGCGCAGCGTGTCGAGCAGGTTGCGGGTCGGTTGCGGCAGGGCTTCGAGACGCTGTTGCGGTGCCAGCTCGCCGGCCAGCACGCGACGCGGAAGGCTCTTGCGACGGGTGCACAGCTCTTCGATCTCGCGCTCGAAGGCGGCGATTCGATCCACCGTTTCCCGCGCCTTCGCGGACTGCGCGTCGCGTTCGCGGGCCAAGCGGTTGCGCGCTTGCGCCATGCGACCGCGCAGCCGGCGCACTTGCTTGTCGATTGCGCGGCGCTCCGGGTTGACGATTTCGGCATCGTCCTCGACGGGCACGAGGGCGTGCTCGGGCAACGCGTCCAGATTGAATTCGTGCCGCATGTACTTGAAGTAGTTTTCCTGCGACCAGCGGGAGAGCATCGCGCCCGCGACGCGGGCCGTGTCGAGGCTCGGATGGGTCGTGACCAAAGCGGCTTGGCGCCCGTCGTCGAGCAGCCTGCGGATCTCGCGCGCCTGGAAGTCCTGCAGCAGGTCCACCGGCGCCTCGGCCAGGCGGACCGGTCGCAGGCGCTCGCCGCCGGGTCCGCGCACGGGCACGGGCAACTCGCGGAACGCATTCTGGGGCCAGTCCTCGCCACGCTTGCCCTTGCGCCACGTGACGCAGGCCACGCCCTCCCGGGCCAACTCGCGGAACAGCTTCGGACTCCAGCCCTCGCGGTCGAACACCAAGGTCACGGCGGGCTCGGATCCCTCTTCCGCGACGGCGGGCAGCGCGCCCAGTTCGCGTAGGTGCGGCACGATCTCGCCCCGCACGGCCGCGACCATGCCCGGGTCCAGGTCTTGGTGCAGGCAGACGAACGGCTGGCCGTCGAGCGCGTTGAGCCAGTAGCCCGCCGCAGCGGGCAGGCACAGCTTCTGGCGCGAGACGAAGTGCTTCTTGAGGCGGCCCTGGCGTCCGCTGTAGACCTGGACGTGACCGTCGAGGCACAGCGTGGCGGCGGCCTCGGGATCCTGCTCGAGCCAGTCGCGGGTCAGCGCGTCGCGCCAGGAGCGCACCGTGTCGGCATCGTCGGCCAGGGCCTTGACCTTGGCGCGCAAGGTCTTGACCTCGGGGCAGCGGTCCAGTCCGAGCAGGGCGCCCCAGTCGCCCGCCTGGGCGTAGCGCAGTTGTTCGGGGTTGCGCAGGCGGGCCAGCAGCATGAAGGACTGCAGCAGCAACAGCGAGGGCACGCCGTAATAGCCCGGCGGGAGACGCAGGCGAGCGGCGTGTCGCAGCAGCCCGGCTTGCAACAGGGCCGGAAGCGCGGTGATCACGCCGCCGCACTCGACGGCGCGAGCGGCTTCGAAGCGCGGTTCGCGAGGGGTCGAGGCGCCGAGACTGGCAGCGACCCGGCCGGCGACATCGCGCGCGGCGCGGCCCATCGGCGCGCGGTTGTCGCGCACGTTGCGCTCGGCCTTGTCGGGCTCGCACGGCAGCTCCCCGCCGCCGGGAGAGAGCGGCGCGGCCGTCTCCCGGCGGGCGTGCGGAGCGCGCACCAAGCCCGCCCGCAAATAGTTGTGCAGGGTCTGGTAATGCACGCCGAGTTCGCGGGCGGCGGCCCGTTGGCTGAGTCCGGACTCGAGCAGCCGCTCGGCGCGGCTGCGGTCGGCTTCGACGAGAGCGGTCCTGCGACGCGTCTTGCGCGTCTTGGCGAAGCCCTTCTCGCCGGTTTCGCGCAGCGTGCGGAGAGCGCTGCTGACCGTCATGCGGGTGACGCCGAAGGAGGCCGCGATCTCTTGCTGCGTGGCGAGCCGGAGGCTGGCGAACTCGGCCATCTTGCGGTTGCGGGCGGGGATGTCGTCGACGCGATGGCAGCCAATGGGGTCCAGGTAGCGGAAGTAGGTGGTGACGCCATGGCGGGTGAGCATGCCGAGAGCGTGGCCGATCGGGGAGGCCTCGGCGGGGAGCAAGGGCAGGGACGGGGCCAGGAAGGAGGGGGCTTGAGCGGCTTGGGATTTCATAATTATTCACATTGGTACGCTCCTGCCGGAAGGGAACTGGGCGCACGGCTACCTGAAACAGCCTGTATCTAAGGGCTTAACAGGATCTTTAGGCAGCAGCCGTTCTCGGATTATCTTGATTTCCAGTCTCTTTGGCGTCAAGCTAATTCGAGAAAAAATGTGCGCCGTGGAAAGGCGCTGACCCCTAGCGGGTGCGAATCCCGCCCGGCAACTGTCGCTCCAGCCGGTAGCAATCGGAGCGGTTCGCGGAGGTAACGACACGGACTACAGCACTTCGACGCAAACGGGCCGCCAGTGGGTGGCTCAGCGAGCGTGCAGGCGACAACGCGCAGTGAACGTCGAGCAGGCCTCGAAACGAATGCTGCGGAAGCCGACCCGCCATTTTTTCGGGGAAGGCTGCCAGCGTCCGGGAAGCGAGCGACGCGAGCACCGGACGGTTCCGCCGGGGTACTGACGGTGGCATGCACACATAATGTTGGCAGTTCAATAATGTTGGGAGTTTGACGTAACCACCTGAAAACACTGGCCTTCCATGCCGGAACTCCCAACATTACGCCAATCGCTTGGCGGACCTACAGAGCGTTGAGAAACGCCATCAGGTCGGAATCGCGGTGCCAGCTTGGAGTGCCGTCGTCGCACGGTTCGGGTACGTTTCCGGCGCAGGTGCGCAGGGCGCGAGCCTTTGTCTCGAGAGCGACGGCGGCGTAGCGGTTAGTGGTCTCAAGAGAAACAGGCCCGAGCCAGGCCCGGATTGTGTTGATGTCGACGCCGGCCTGGAGCAGGTGTACGGCGGTGGTGTGCCGCAAGGTGTGCGGGCTGATCCGTTTGGCCTGCAAGGCGGGCAGGGTCTGCGCAGCCTCCTTCACGACGCGCTCGAGCAGTTCGTAGACGCCGAAGCGGGTGAGCGGCTGGCGGCGCTGGCTGAGGAACACGGGGGCTTCGGGAGGGCCGTCGAGACGCGCGTCGAGGGCGGTGCGCAAACCCGTGACCGTGCGCGGCCAGAGCGGGCAGATGCGGTGCTTGCGTCCCTTGCCGACGAAGTGTGCGGAAGGCGAGCCGCTGAGGTTGAGGTCGGAAACCGCGAGGCCGACGGCCTCGCTGGCGCGCGCTCCGGTGTTGTAGAGAGATGTGGAGTACCCAGAGATGTGGAGCTGAGTCGGCAACTCGCGGATAGCAAGTCACTTGCGAGGAATCCACTGCACATATTTCGGGCGGTTACACTTGCGACTGACGCCGCTGTTGGCGTCGTTCAACCAGAAATGGAGATCGCAATGCTAATCGATTTGTTTCCGCGGGCGCATGCCCGCTACGCCTCCCTGCCCCTGCTCGGCCCGCAGATGGACGGCTTTGCCCACTGGCTTGCTGACAAGGGATTCTCGACGCAGTCCATCCGCAACCGCATTCTCAGAGCGCCTCGCCTAGAAGAGATTCTGCGTGACCGCAGTATCCAGTGTCTCGGCGAACTCTCGCGAGCGGAACTGCTGGAATTCGGAGCGGGACGGGCCGCCGCCGACTCGCGCCTGTCCGCCCTGGTCCGCTCGCTAGCCAACTGCCTGGACGAGGACGGAACGCTAGCCCGTCCCGTCCCGCCACCCGGCGAACGCCTCGCCGACGCCTTCCGGGACCATCTCGGCCAAGTGCGCGGACTCGCCGACTCGACCGCGAGGTGTCAGCGCGACACCGCATTCGCCCTGCTCGAGTTCCTGGAATTCGACCGCTCCCCGACCGCCCTGCGAGCACTCGGCCCGCCGTCTCTGGAGGCGTTCGTGAAGGCGGCCGCGTCGCGCCGGTCCCGCGCCAGCCTCTTGCACACCGTGTCGCATTTGCGCTCGTTCCTGCGCTTTCTCGCCGGCCGCGGAGAGATCGCTGCCGGCTTGGACACGTCGATCGACCTGCCGCGCGTCTACCGGGGGGAACGCCTGCCGAAGGCCCTGCCCTGGGACACCGTGCAGGCGTTCCTCGCCGCGATTGACCGGTCCACGCCGGAGGGACGCCGCGACTACGCCATGTTCCTCCTCCTGACCACCTACGGACTGCGCTCCGGGGAAGTGGCCGCTCTACGGCTCGACGGCATCGACTGGCGCGCCGCGAAGTTGCGCATCCAGCGCCCGAAAACGCGTTCCCCGATCATCCTGCCCTTGGCGGACGAGGTCGGGACCGCCTTGCTCCTGTATCTGCGCCATGCCCGTCCTCCATCCCAGCGTCGCGAGGTGTTCCTGCGTCTCCGCCGCCCCTTCGAACCGGTTGCCGCCGGCACCGTCCGGCAGGCCTTCCGGGAGCGCGCACGTCGCAGCGCTCCCGACCTCCCGTTCCGCGGGACTCACTGCCTGCGGCACTCCCTCGCCATGCACTTGCTCCGCCACGAAACCTCGCTCGCCGCCATCGGCGACCTGCTCGGTCACCGCAGCCCGGAGAGTACCGCCATCTACCTTCGACTGCACGTCGAAGACCTCCGCGAAGCGTCGCTGGCCCTCCCGGGCGGATCGCAGGAGGCCGGGCAATGACAGCAGGCCGTGACTTCCGATCCTGTCTCGAGCCCGCCATCGCCGGCTGGCTCGACCTGCGCCGGGCTCTTGGCCGAGGCATCCGCACCGAAACCTTCGCACTCGCGGACCTCGACCGCTTCCTGGCCGAGCGAGACGCGCCGTCTCTGACCGCCGAGGGCTTCGCCGCCTGGGCGCTCACGCTCGCCCGTCTCACGCCCACGGTGCGGCGCAACTACATGCGGATCGCACGCAACCTGTGCCTCTACCGACGCCGGACCAGCCCGGACTGCTTCGTGCCCGACCCGAGCGCGTTCCCGGCTCCGGTACCGCCGCGGCCGCCGTTCATCTTCTCCGAAGACCAGGTCCGCTCGCTCCTGCTGGCCGCCGGGCAACTCCCCGCCACGCCCCTTGCGCCCTTGCAGCCCGAGGTCTACCGCCTGACAGTCGCGCTTGCCTACACCGCGGGCCTGCGCCGCCGCGAACTCGTCCGCCTGACGGTGGGCTGCTTCGATGCGTCGCAGCGCACCCTCGGCATTGTGGCATCGAAATTCCACAAGTCCCGCCTCGTCGCTCTCTCCGACGATGCCGTCCGGGAAATCCAACGCTACCTTGCCGCGCGGCAGCAGCTGCCGCACGCCGCGGACGCGCCGCTGCTGGCCAATCGCCAGGGCAGCTGCCAAGGCTATTCCGCAGACGGGCTGGCCGACGGATTCCAGCGCCTGTGCCGCCTGGCCGGCAGCCTCGATGCCTCGCGCCGCCCGCCTCGCCTGCACGATATGCGGCACACCTACGCACTGCACGCGCTGCTGCGCTGGTATCGCGACGACGTCGACCCGCAGGCCAGGCTGGCGGTTCTCGCGGCCGCCATGGGCCATGTCTCGATCCGCTCGACGGCTTACTACTTGCCATTCCTCGAACCCCTCGCCCAAGCGGCCTCCCGCCGCTTTGCCCGCCATGCCCGCTCCGTCCTCGGCTGGCAGGAGGGAGGCGACGACCGTGCCTGACATCCGGCCGCACGCCTTGGGCCGGGCCCTGCGCGGCTTCTTCTCCCACAGCCTGCCGCGAGTCCGCGGCCTGAGCCGCAACACCGTCCTCGGCTACCGCGATTCGTTCAAGCTCCTGCTCCGCTTCCTCGAGCAGCGCCTCGGACGCCCAGCAGCCGCCATCGACTTCCCGGATCTCTCCCCGCAGAACCTGCTCGCCTTCCTCGATCACCTCGAAACCGAGCGCGGCAACTGCGTCGCCACGCGCAACGCCCGGCTGGTCGCCGCCCACGCCTTCGCCCGCTACGCGACGACCGGCCATCCCGAGCACTTCGAGCTGTGCCAGCAAATCCTCGCCGTGCCGTTCAAGCGTTGCGACGAGCGTGTCGTCGGGTACCTCGAAGCGGACGAGATGCAAGCCCTGCTGCAAGCCCCGGACCTGGCGAGCGCGTACGGGCGCCGGGACCGGGCCCTGCTGCTCGCGATGTTCAATACCGGCGCTCGCGTCCAGGAAATCCTCGACCTGCGCCCCTGCGACATCCAGTTCGAACGGCCGACCCAGGCCTTGCTGCGCGGCAAGGGGGCCAAGCAGCGCCTGTGCCCGCTGTGGTCCGACACGGTGCGTGCGTTGCGGAGGCTGTTGCGAGAGCGAGGTGTCCCGTCCACCGACGAGAGCCCGGTGTTCCGCAACCGCCGCGGCGAGCCGCTAACCCGCTTCGGGGTACGCTATCTGCTCGCCAAGCACGCCCGTACGGCTGCCTTGTCGGCCGGGACGCTGGCGAGCAAGCGCGTCCATCCACACCTGCTTCGTCACACAACAGCCACGAGTCTGCTCCAATCCGGAGTGGATCTCGTCACCATCAGTCACTGGCTGGGCCACGCCAGCATCGAAAGCACGAACCGCTATGTCGCGGTCAACCTTGCGACGAAGCGCGCCGCCATCGAGAAGGCCCGGCCGACCGCTTGCGGGGACGCCGGAGCCGCGTCCTGGCGAACGGACGAGAGCGTCCTCGCTTGGCTCGAAGCGCTCTGAAGTCCGTGCTGCGAAGGCGCGGGAGCTGAGCGGGCACGGTTCCCGCGCAGACACGAATCGGCGAGACGCGGCCCGGAACGAGGTGGCGCGAAACCGGCTTCGATCACACTGCGCCTGTCCTACGCCCAGAGTCACGACTCGTGAGCGCAACCGCCCGAAATATGTGCAGTGGATTCCTCGCAAGTGACTTGCTATCCGCGAGTTGCCGACTCAGCTCCACATCTCGTAATTGCTCACCCAGGGGGCTGGCTAGGTAGGTTTGAGGACGGTACGTCGCTCGATAGTGGTGACAATCGACTCGAGAGTCGTCAGATCATTGAGGCGTCCGGTGCCGATCACCGAGCGCACGGCCCCGAACACCTCGGCCCCCCACTCGGAGCGGAAGCCGTTGGTCACCTTGCGGAAAATCGTGCTCGGTCGCAGCGCCCGCTCCGAGGCGTTGTTGGTGAAGGGCACCTCGCGATCCGTCACGAACACCAGCAGGCTGTCCCGGATCTTGCCGTAGCGCTTCAGCAGCCGCTGCCCGTCCGCCTGCGTCGGCTCCAACTCCAGCAGCTTGTCCAGCCGCCGCCCGAGATCCCGTTGGTGGCGCTTCAGCGTGCTGTCCCGCAGCCGCTCGCGCCGCTGGCCCACCCGCATCACCCGCACCAGGAACGCCTGCAGCGCCGGCCCGAACACTGCGTCCCCTGCGTCGATCGCGTACTGCGCATCCCGCAACTGGTGCGCCAAGCACACCTGCCACACTGCCGCGTGCCCGCGCTGGCACACGTACAGGTCCGACACCCACACCTCCGGTCGCGCCCCCTCCAGCACGCTCTCCGGCTCCGCCTTCGAGCGGCTCGGCCGCAGCACGTGCAGCACCGCTCCCGCTCCCAGGAACACCCACTCCCACCACTTGCGCCCGTGCACCCGCGCCGACGTCTCGTCCGAGCACACCACCCGGCTCCCCCGCACCCGCTCCCGAATCGCCTCCGCCTGGTCCCCGAACCGCCCCTGCACCCGCCGGAACAGGTTCGCCAGCGCCCCTTCGCTGATCTCCAGACCGAATACATCCCGGAACAACGCGCGCAAGCGCTCGTAGCTGATCGCTTGCGCGTAATGCAGATACACCGCCAGCGCCTCGATCGTCGCCCCGAACGGCGAGCCCCGTTCCAAACCCTGCGGCGCCAACGCCGTCACCCGCCGCCCGCAGCCCGGGCAGTCGCAACCGTGCAGCGTGACCCGCGTCACGTGCGGCCGCACCGGCGGCAACTCGATGCGCTCGTACACCGCTTGCGGCGCCTGCTCCGCCCCGCCCAAGTCCGTCCCGCAGTGCGGGCAACTCTCCGCCCGCGCTTCCACCACGCTGTTCGGATGCGGATGCAGCTTGCGTCCCGTTCCCGCACGCCCCTGGCGCTTGCGCCGGCCGCCTCGCACCGGCTTGTTCGCCTTCTCCCCGCGCGAGGGCGGCAGCGACGAGTTCGCCGGTGTCTTGGGCGGCGCTCCCAGACGCGCCTCCAACTCCGCCACCTGGGCCCTCAGCTCCGCGTTGGTCGCCGTCAGCTTGGCAACCTTCGCCGCCAACTCCGTGATCGTTGCGGTCAACTCCGCAACCCTCGCTCGCAGCTCAACGACAAGGGCGCTCTTCCCGGAGTCGAGCGCCGAACCGAGATCCGAATTCGCCTCGCCCATACCCCATCTATAACATATTTATACTCTTTTGTTTCAAATTTCTAATCTGATCGGTCACGCTAGGACGGCACCAAGGTGAGCAATTACGGCCTCGTTAGCCAGTTGCTTCTGGGGCAGAGGTGTCCAATACTGCTTGCCCAAAATGACGGACGCCGCAGTAGCGACAGTTTTGAGGGCTAGGTCGGGCCTCAGGGGGCGTCTCCCTCACCGAAGCCATGACCGCTGGGCCGAGTGTCGCAAGCTCGCGGGCTCATGACTCGAATTCTGCTTCCGTCAGCACACTGACTTGAACATCCTTGTTCTCGTAAGCGAGGACAAGCTTGGTGGCATGCTTTCCAGACCGGAAGTCTTTTCGCTCAGTGCGAGCACGCCCGATCTGCCGGTCGATCAGGGTTCGGTTAACCCGAGTTCAGCAGCGGGCAACGACATCACTCAGAAAGCGGACCTAGTCACGGCCCGTTGTTCCATACCGCAGAACATCTGAAATACGGATCTCGCCGATCTGACCGAAGAAGTGCCCGAATCCGAGATAGTTGAAGCCACCTCCGTATTTTGAGTAGCCGTCCAAGCGCGAGGCGACACTGAACTGGGCATTGTGGACGCGATCGTTGATCAACCTGCGGCCGTCCGGGTTCTGCATGCTCCAGATCGACTTCCCGTCGAGGAACAGCTGGTGCAGATCGTCGGCGTAGCTGTATTGCCACGCGACGTGATGCCACTCCGTATCACGAATGCCCGCGTCCGTTGGATTGCCAACGACGCCCTGGGGCCGCTTCCACGGATGCAGATCCATCAGTGCCCGATCGGGTTCGGCGCCCAGAAAGTGGACGCCCGGAGCCATGCTTCCATCGGGTGAATCAATATCCGACAGGAACAGTTCCCACACGCCGCGCTCGGTGTCGTCATACGAACCCATGATGTGGCCGTATTCGAATGGCTGGTTGTGTTTCCGCAGTCGATCTCCGTGTGCTCGAAACGGTCCGCCGCGCCGCACCCAGGCCTCCACCGTCCATGCGTTCTTGCACGATTTCAAGTCGAGTTTTGCGTTGCCTGTTCCGGTGATGACGAAACCATGCTCCCCGTGCCCGACGAACTGTGGGAAACGACCTGCGCGGCCTGGCCAGGAAACGCGGCGGTCGCCCCCCATGTTGGTCCAGGTTAGCGTCAGCTCATCGTCACCCATGCGGTCTTCGATCAGCCGGCCGTTCGGGCCCTGCCAATCGTAAAGGACGACGGTGCTGGCGTCGGGTTTGAAGGATTGGACTTCTTGCGGCAGCACCTTGAGAACAAGGTTCCGCCGAAGCTTGATCCCGTTCGCGCCGGTAGCTTGGACCGTAAATCTCAACCACTCGGGGCTTGTTGGCGCTCCCGTCAGGAAACCGGTGTCCCCGTCTAGCGTCATGCCTTCCGGCAAGGCGCCGGAAACGACTTTCCAACGCACCGGTTCGGCGATGTGAGCTGCTTCCAAGCCGGCTCGGTAGGACGAATCTACGAAAGCGGGTGGCAGCGACTTGGTGACGACCTCTCCGTGCGCCGCCGTGATCGCGAAGGTGTGCGTGTCCCTATTCCCGGCAGAATCCTGGGCTCCGAGAGTGACTTTGCGGTCGGTAACAGCCTCCAGCGGTATTCCTTGAATTGCGCCTCGGTTCGAATCGAGTTCAAGCCCCCGAGGCAGGTCACCTTCGATCAGCCTCCAGACGACGTTTCCCTCAGCCGCGTCCGCGCCCAATTGGACCTCGAACGGCAAGTGCAAGCTGGCCTCGGGAAGCGTCTCGCGCACGATGGCTAGCTCCCGGGCGACCGGGTAGCGCAGAATGCTCGAGATGCGCAACTCGTCGATCTCGCCCTCAAAGCTCCCATGCTTCAAATGGAACGGTGGATCCTGGGAGTGAAGAAAGCCACCGATCACGAACGGAACGGAGACGTCCACCGCATCGTTGATGATTTTGCCCTGCTGGTCCCCAGGAAACGGAAGCTGGATTCTTCGGACAAGCTGCCCGTCGAGATAGAAGAAGTGTGTTTGGTCCCCAAAGCGAAACTGCCAGGCCACATGATGCCACGCGTGATCGGTCACCTGGGCTGGCTCGGCGCCGGTATAACCAGCATGCTGAGCGTTCGCAAACAGAATACCGCTGGTGTCGTGATTCGGATCCTTGCCTCGGGGCGAGCCCATGAAACGGGCAACCGGGGTGATTCCGTCCGCTAGCTTCCCGTCCCGGTTGTGGAGCGCGAAAGTCCAGCCCCCGCGCACGCCGACCGGCAGGCCGAAACCTTCGTCTTCGGTGCCCGCGATGTTGGCGTACGTGTGGCCCGCATCCTCTCCTCCGGGGCCGATATACCGAATCCAGGCTTCAATGGTCCACTCCGCGGTGCAGCCGCGCAAGTGGAGCTTGTCGTTGTTGACAGGCCCCACGAAGACGTTGGCGTCGTCGGCCAGACGTCGAAAACGCGCGGTGGATCCGAATCCGTCGCGTGCGCCCCAAAGCGCCTGCTTCGCGCGCAAGGTCAACTCGGGGTCGCCGAGGGCGTCGCGTGTTTCGTTGCCACTGCCCTCGTCAAAGTGATAGAGTGCGACCGTGTGCTCGTCTGGCACAAACGGGTGCGCCGAAATCTCGTCCGATCTCTTAATTTGGCAGGCTAGGCAAACCGAGAGTACAGATAGCCACAGACATTGGCTCCTAGGCTTGGCGAAGTACATGGCTAGTGCAGCTTTCCGTTCTTCAAACTCGCCAACGGTTCGACGAACGTAGCCACGGCTTGGTCGAATCCGCGCTTCGGCCTACTAGCGAAGTCGCCTTGCGTATAGGAAATGCGCCTCGAGCACGCGCAGGCCCTTCGGCTCGGATGACGACCGACGCAGTAGACAGGCACCCCAAGCCACAGAGCAACAGCTGCCCGGCGCACCCACGTAGGGAGCGCCGGGACAACCGGAGCGGACAACAATAACCGGCCGCTGTCTCGGATTCCGGTCCTAGAAGTTCAACTTCAGACCAAACTGAATGATGCGCCTGACGTTGGCCTGTCCACCGACCGTGCCATAGCCGGCCAAACTGTTGACATTCGACGCTGGACCGCCGAAGACAACCTGATTGAACAAGTTGAAAGCCTCCCACCGGAACTCCAGGTTTTTCGTCTCGTCGAAATGGACTCGCTTGACAATGTTGAAGTCGGTGTTGAAGAACGAGAAGCCGCGGGCGCTTGGCTCCCTGCGCGCGCCATTGCCAATCGTAAACGCCGCAGGCTGCGAAAACGCCCCGGCATTCAGGTATCTGTCGGTTGCCGGATCGAACGAGCCTGGATCAACTCCCGCAAGGACACTCTGCCCGGCAACACGGTTTGGCCGGTTTGGCCCTCCGAACAACGGCAGCGGCGGGCCCCCGCCGATGGAAAGCGGCGTTCCGCTGCGGTATTGGTAGATCGTTCCAATCTGCCAGCCCCCAAGGATCTTCCTGGCTGCTCCAGACATGCCCTGGGGAGTCGGCAACTCATAAATGAAATTGAGGCTCAAGTTATGGGGACGGTCTTCGCTGGTGAGGCCCTTCTCCAGCGAACGATGCGCCGTATCGCGCGCGCCGGCGGCGAACGTTGAAAAGCCAACCTGATCGGCATCGGAGAGGGTCTTCGACAGCGTGTAGCTGGTCAGGAACGACAACCCCTTCGAGAAGCGTTTTTGGACCTTGAGCTGCATCGCGTGGTACGTCGAGTTTCCGGTGGGCTGAATGTCGTTGCGGACAGTAAGAAACTGCGGAAACGGCCGCAGAGCCTGCCGCACGGTCGCGTTGCCTCCCATGGCAGACGAGAAACCGGACCAGGGCGACCCGATGGCCGCTCGCGCTTCCGGCGAATCGATGTTGTTGTACAGAAGGTTGCCCCAGCTTAAGTACTTGGACGGAACCTGATTCATATGTTCGAGATTGGCCGGAAGCTTGTGGCTGACTTGGCCGACGTAAGCGACGTCCAATACAACGTCCCTGAGAAGTTGGCGCTGGATGTTGAATGTGACGGCTTGCGTGTATCCCTGCGTACCTGCATCCTGGTTCATGAAGTCGGCCACCGCGCCGACGTTGAGGCCCGGGTCCGTGTTGGGCACCGTGCCCTGGAAGGCCGGCCAGCCATCGTCCAAATAGAAAGCTGGGGTGATCCCGTTGTCTGGAGACACCTCTTGCTGCTGCGCGGTGAAGCCGGCCTGAAATCCGTTACCGAACTGAAGGGCGCCAAAGGCGTGAGCGTGGGTTTGCGCATACATGATGCCGTAGCCGGTCCGGATCGTGGTCTTGGGGTTGAGCTGGTACGCCAAGCCGAATCTCGGTCCCCACATGTTCGTCTTGAGCGGCGGTTCCACCGCGTCGTTGCCGAAGATATGGGCCCCTGGCAGCCCACCCGCGGCTGGGTTCGCCATGTGTATGTCGAGCCCGGCGATCCTGCCGTTGGCGGCATTGACCGCGAACGGCAGCTCCCAACGCATGCCGAGGCTCATGGTGACCTTGGGAGTCAACTGGATCTTGTCATCGATGAAGAAGGCCAGATACTCCCACTGCGGACGCCGATGGGCGGGCACCACGAGCCGCTGGGCTGACTGAACTTGTCCAAGGATGAAGCTGGCCCAGGACGAGCCCTGTGATGCGAAGTTGGCCGCGTTCGGCTGGCTTGTCAGCTTGTTGTCGAAAGTATGCACGCCGAGCGGGCCTCCGTTTTGGGTTCCGTTGAGATTGTTGTAGTTCAGGTCCCAGTATTCGCCGCCGAACTTGACCTGATGGCGACCGCGCAGCACGCTGACGGTGTTGGACCACAAGTAATTCTCGGTCAACGAGGGATCGTTCGGCTGCTGGCCGGCGTTCCCTAACCCCAGGTAACCGCTTGTATCGATGGATGGGTAACCCGCGAAGTCGCTCGGAAGGCCGGGGATCGGGATGGTCGAGTGGCCCATACGCGGGTCTCGACCCCGGCGCGGATTCGTTTGCGAGTAACCCATCGCGAAATGGTTGAGGACGGTGGGGCTGACCGTCCAGTCGTAGTTCACGCGGAAGCCACCGCCAGCCGTCTTGTTCGGAAATTGCCTATCGAGCGGGTTGCCGCAGATGGTGCCGCAACCCAATCCGTGTCCGTCGATATTCTTCGTCGTGCGGAACCACGAATACCAATGGCTGAATGAAATACGGTGATCGTCGTCGATATGGTAATCGAGCTTGTACATAAAGGCATCGTCGTTGGTAGGAGACTCGCCCCGAGAGACGAAGTTGTTGACGAGCGCGTTTGTATCCGTCGGCGGAAGCAGCGGGGCGACCTTAGAGTAGATCCCGCTGTGGCGGCTCGCCGGGATCCTGTTGTTCAAAAATGGCATACGGACGAAGCCCCCGGCTCCGTCGGGCGCAGTAGTGGCTGGATCGTAGATGGTGATGTTCTGCTCGGTGAGAAGCCGCCCGAAATCTCCCTGGCGGAAGGGAGCGACCGGCAGCGTCACCGTACCGCGCGTCGCCGCTCCGCCCCGGAGCAGGAAGCGGTCGTAGGTGCCGAAGAAGAAGAACTTGTTCTTCACGATTGGCCCGCCGATCGATCCTCCAAAGTTGTTTTGCCGCACAGCGGCCTTGTCTCCGGCGAAGAACCCCCTGGCATCCAGCTTGTCGTTGCGGAAAAACTCGAAGAGGTTCCCGTGGAACTCGTTGCCGCCCGACTTAAAGGCAAAGTGCTTGGCGCCCCAGCCCCGGCCATATTCGGCGGGGAACAACGTCGTCGACAGCCGGAATTCTTCGATCGCCTCGAACGGGGGCGAGGTCTGCGCGATGAATCCGGGCGTTGAAACCGCCGTGTGTACGACCCCGTCGATGATCGATACCTGCGCCAGCCTGGGACTGCCGTTGATGTAGGTAGCGAACTGATTTCCGGTTACGCCCGGCGTCAGGAACATGAATTGATCGGCTTGGCGCCGCCCGGATGCCACGTTGCCCGAACCGGTTCCGCCGCCCGTTCCGATGGGCAGATCCATGACCACGCGCTGCTCGACGCTTGTGGACAACTCGGCGTTCTCCGTGTTCACCAGCGGAATAGCAGTTTCCGTAACCACGACCGTTTGCACCAACTCACCGACTTCGAGCGCGATGTTAAGCGTGGCAACGATCCCGGTGGTCACGGACAAGCGTTCGAGGACATAGGTCTTGAATCCTTCCGATTGCGCCTCGATCCGGTACTCCCCGATGGCCAGGTTGCCGAGTACGAAGAGCCCGGCGCCGGTCGATTCGGTCGTGGTCACCGAATTGGTGGCCGAGTGGATCGCTGTGATGCTGGCGCCAGGGATGACGGCCCCCGCGGGATCCGAAATGACCCCGCGAACGCCGCCGGCCACCAGCTGGGCGGAGCTTGGCGCCGCACCGAAGAAGAGGAGTGCCGCAATCGCTGAAACGAAAACGCATGCTTGAAGATGTTTTGACATTTTTTGCCCCCGAAAAACGCTGATATGAAAGAACACGTCATTGGCCCGAGAAAGGAGCGAGGTCCTCATCCGGCCCAATGACGGCACGGAAGATCGCTACGCCAGCGATGGTGCCTCCGATGGCCAGGGCCGCCTTCACCCAGCCCGGCATCTTCTGTCCCGAAGAACCAGATCTTTGAGGCGGCGCAGATGGAAGGGCGGCCGCTGCCGCCAGCGATGCAGAGGATAGCTGTGCGAGATATTCCTCGGAGCGGTACTCGCGGATCGGCGAAAACACTTGCAAATCCGCATCCGGCAAGGCTTCATCGTTGCGGCTACGCTCGGTACGCACCAGCACGACCGCGCCTGGCGAGAAACGCTCCGAAACAGACGGAGCAGTCAGCCCAGCCACGAAGATCGGCGATTCCAACCAGTCATTGGTTTCGGCCTTATCCCGGCTCAGCGTGGCACCCGCTCCAAGAGCGTTGTCCGCATCCTCCGCCGAAAGCGGAAGCGTCAAACATGCCAAAGCACACAGAAAGGCTAGAGAACGAATTGCAGTCGAAGATGGTTTCCTCACAGTTTCCCCCATTAAATCTGGACACGATCAAACCACGCCCATTATCAGCAAGTCTAGCTTCTCTGGGGACGGCAGTCAACCTACCGCAGGCACATTTTTTGTAATTGCTCACCCAGGGGGCTGGCTAGGCAGGTTTGAGGACGCTACGTCGCTCGATGGTGGTCACAATCGACTCGAGAGTCGTCAGATCATTGAGGCGTCCGGTGCTGATCACCGAGCGCACTGCCCCGAACACCTCGGCCCCCCACTCGGAGCGGAAGCCGTTGGTCACCTTGCGGAAAATCGTGCTCGGCCGCACCGCCCGCTCCGAGGCGTTGTTCGTGTACGGCACCTCGCGATCCGTCACGAACACCAGCAGGCTGTCCCGGATCTTGCCATAGCGCTTCCGCAGCCGCTGCCCGTCCGCCTGCGTCGGCTCCAACTCCAGCAGCTTGTCCAGCCGCCGCCCGAGATCCCGTTGGTGGCGCTTCAGCGTGCTGTCCCGCAGCCGCTCGCGCCGCTGGCCCACCCGCATCGCCCGCACCAGGAACGCCTTCAGCGCCGGACCGAACACCGTGTCCCCCGCGTCGATCGCGTACTGCGCGTCGCGCAGCTGGTGCGCCAGGCAAACCTGCCACACCGCCGCGTGCCCGCGCTGGCACACGTACAGGTCCGACACCCACACCTCCGGTCGCGCCCCCTCCAGCACGCTCTCCGGCTCCGCCTTCGAGCGGCTCGGCCGCAGCACGTGCAGCACCGCTCCCGCTCCCAGGAACACCCACTCCCACCACTTGCGCCCGTTCACCCGCGCCGACGTCTCGTCTGAGCACACCACCCGGCTCTGCCGCACCCGCTCCCGGATCGACTCCGCCTGCTCCCCGAACCGCCCTTGCACCCGTCGGAACAGGTTCGCCAGCGCCCCCTCGCTGATCTCCAGCCCGAACAGCTCCCGGAACAACGCGCGCAAGCGCTCGTAGCCGATCGCTTGCGCGTAATGCAGGTACACCGCCAGTGCCTCGACCGTCGCCCCGAACGGCGAGCCCCGCTCCAAACCCTGCGGTGCCTCCGCCGTCACCCGCCGCCCGCAACCCGGGCAGTCGCAACCCCTCAGCGTGACCCGCGTCACGTGCGGCCGCACCGGCGGCAACTCGATCCGCTCGTACACCGCTTGCGGCGTCTGCTCCTCCCCGGCCAGCTCCGCCCCGCAGTGCGAGCAACTCTCCGCGCGGGCCTCGACCACGCTGTCCGGGTTCGGATGCAGCTTGCGCCCCACTCCCGCACGCCGCTTGCGCTTGCGCTGGCCGCGCCGGACCGGCTGGTTCGCCTTCTCGCCCCGCGAGGGCGGCAGCGACGAATTCTCCGGAGTCTTGGGGGGCGCACCCAGGCGCGCCTCCAGTTCCGCGACCTTCGCCGTCAACTCCGCGACCTTCGCTGTCAACTCCGCGTTCGCCGCTCGCAGTGCAACGATGAGGGCGACCTTGGCGGAGTCGGTCAGGGAATCAAGATCTGGAAGTGGTTCACCCACATCCCCTTTGTAACATTTCCAGAATCACTTGTTTCAGCCTTTCCGTCCGCAAGTGCCGAACAAGCCCGATTGACCAGTTTGTGTGGCCCCTAGGTGAGCAATTACCACATCTCTGGGTACTCAACATCTCTGTACAGATGTTGAGCTACACATCTGTACAGCAGCAGCAACAGGGCGTAGTCGCGGCGGCCCTGCGAGGTGCCGTGGTCAGGGATGGCGAGCAGGGCCTCGACCTCGGGCTTTTCGAGGTAGGCGATGACGGGTGCCGGAGCCCGGCGGGCTGGGATGGCGGCGATCTGCGAGGCATGCTCGATCAGTTCCGGCACAAGACTCGCGATGAAGCGGAACAGCGAGTGCAATGCCGTCAGACGCACGTTGCGTGTGGCGACGGAGTTGCCGCGCCGCTGTTCGAGGTCGCTCAGGAAGGCGCGCACCAGGGGGGCGTCGACCTGCTCGACCGTGACACGCGTCGGATCGGTTCGATGGTGCTCGGCGATGAAACGGAACAGCAGCAGCACGCTGTCGCGGTAGCTGCTGCGGGTGTGCGGGCTGAGGTTGCGATTCACGTCGAGCTCCTCGAGCAGGAAGCGGCGGACGAACGGTCCGATCCAGTGGGGGGATGCCAGGGGGGGGCTCGTTGGGGGCCGGGCTCGGCATAGCGCTGGAAGCGTAGCGAGGCCTCGGCGAGCAGTTCGGGGGTCATGGTCAGGTAGTGCTGGGTGCCGGAGAGGTTGGCGTGGCCCAGATAGGTCGCCAGCCAAGGCAGGCGGGCTTGGACATCAGTGCCTTCGCGGTACCAGGCGAGGAGTCGGCGGACGGCGAAGGTATGTCTCAGGTCGTGCAGGCGCGGCCTGCCGTTGACACACAAGTCAGGGGTTGACTTTTGTACTTGCTTTGTGTCATTCCTTGGGCATGCACGAGCAAAATCAAATCACGGCCACGCTCACCAGTGCCGGCGGCACGACCCGGTTGAAGGAGTTGCTGGCGCAAGTCGGCTCGGTCAACCGGACCGAGTTTGGCCGCCGCGTGTGCCAGCTGTTCGGCTTCCATGACGCGCGCGGCCGCCCCCAGCTGGCCGGCTGCATGAAGGCGCTACGCGCGCTCGATGCGGCCCGGCACGTGGTGCAGCTGCCGCGCGTTGACCAGCACCGCTTCGACGCCGCGCGACTCCAGCAATTCGTACAGCGGTATCCAGTACACGTGCGTGCTCTCCATCGCCACCGACTCCACGCCTTGCTCCTGCAGCCAGCTCGCCAGCGCCTCCAACTGCGGCGTCGTCGTGCCGAAGACCCGCACGTTCGGCTCCTCCCCGTCCACGGCCGGGCCGCACACCCAGTGCTCGACGCTGCCCAAATCAACGCCCGCCACCTGCGGGCGGATCTTCGCCAGCGCCGCCGGACTCGCCTCCCGCCGCCTCCGGCTCTGCTTGCGCTCCCTCGTGCGGGTTCTCTTCGCTGCGCTCATGACTGTCCTCCTCCTCGGCGAGGCCTCCGGCCCGGGATGGCGTAGCGTCGGATTCTGATGGGGGGGAGTGCCTCCGCGGAGGCCTCGCCAGTGAACGGTCGCCTGCCCGGACCCAAACTAGCCTTGGGGCATATGCACCAAGGAATATACGGGGCTTGACTGCCGGAACCTCACGGACATGGTACAGCAGCCCCTTGTTTCACCTTGAATGGTCCGCTCCGGTACGGCGCGGGGGCGGGACTAGTCAGAATTCCCAACGGCTAGGCAGCGTCTGACATTTTCGGGAGGCAAACTCTCCCGAGCACCTTGCTTTCTCGTGCGCTTGCCCTCAATTATGTAATATTATTATTATACTAATGGACTGATAACAACGGTTTCATATTGACTGTTTCCCACGTGCCCCTTCAGGAGCGCACGCGCTTCTCCGGCGCAATTCGCCCCTTGATCTCCCCCTAACCCCCCTTGAAAACCAGCAATTGCCCGCTTTTTGCCGCATTTGCCGCATCCCCACCCCTGTTTGTAGGTAATTACAGTGTTTTTTGTGGTATTGTGCAGATATGGCAGTGACGCCCTTGGCCGACCGCTTCCTCCAGCCTGCCAACCCCTCCCAACGCCAGTACGAAGCTCTCCGCGCGCGCTTTGTCGACGGCTGCTCCCTCTCCGAGGCCGCCTCCCGCTTCGGCTACTCCCGCGGCTCCTTCCGCAATCTCTGCGCCGCCTTCCAGCGCAATCCCGACCGCTCCTTCTTCCACCCTCCGCCGCGTGCGCCCAAGCCCTCCCCCGCCGCCGCCTCCCGCGCTGAGCGCACCCAGCGCGTCCTCCAGCTCCGCTCCTCCCAGCAGCTCTCCGCCTACCAGATCGCCGCCGCGCTCGACCGCGAAGGCCTCCCCACCAGCGTCTCCACCATCGCCGCCATCCTCCGCCGCGGCCTGCCGTTGCCCCATAAATAGGACTTAACTTCTGTGCTTGCTCTGTGCCATTCCTTGGGCATGCACGAGCAAAATCAAATTGCTTCCACGCTCGCCAGCGCCGACGGCACGGAACGATTGAAGGACCTGCTGGCTCAAGCCGGCTCCGCCAGCCGGACCGAGATGGGCCGGCGCGTCTGCGAGGCGTTCGGATTCCATGACGTCCGCGGCCGGCCCCAGCTGGCCGGCTGCATGAAGGCGCTGCGCGCCCTCGATGCGCACGGCCGCATCCAGCTGCCCGCCCCGCGTCACGAGCGCCGCCGCTGCCGGCCGCGCGGTCTGGGACGGCCGGTCCCGGAGCCGCAAGGCGTGCCTGCGCGGGTCGATCAAGTGCAGGGGCTGGAACTGGTCGAGGTGACCGGCGACGACCAGCGGCGCCTCTGGACCGAGCTGCTGCAACGCGAGCATCCGCGTGGCGCGGCGCGGCACGTGGGGGCGCAGCTGCGCTACCTGCTGGTCGCCGAGCACGGTGTCCTCGGCGCGCTGGGCTTCGCCGCCGCGGCGCTGGCGCTGGCGGCGCGCGACACCTGCATCGGCTGGGACGCCGACCGGCGCTCCCGCCAGTTGCATCGCGTGGTCGCTCTGAGCCGCTTCTTGATCCGTCCTTCCGTGCGCTGCCAGAACCTTGCCTCCAAGGCCCTCGGGCTGTGCCTGCGCCGCCTGCCCGCCGACTTCCAGCGCCGCTACGGCTACCGCCCCTTGCTGGTGGAAACCTTTGTCGAAAAAGACCGTCATGCGGGCACCTCGCTGGCCGCCGCCAACTGGCTGCGCGTCGGCGAGAGCGCCGGGCGCGGCCGTTTCGCGGCCCCCGCCACACGCGTGCCGCTGAAGGCGGTCTACCTCTACCCGCTGGCCCGCGACTGGCGCACGCAGCTGGGCGTGGCGGAGCCGTCGGCGCCGCCGGCTCTGGGTCCCGGCGAGGGCTTGGCGCGCGACGCGTGGGCCGCGCACGAGTTCGGCTCCGCGCCGCTGGGCGATGTACGCTGGAGCAAGCGGCTGGTGAAAAGTGCGCAGATTCAGTCCGAGGCGCCGACGAAGTCGTTCCTGGGGGCGGCGCAGAAGGATCTGGCGGCGGTGAAGGGCCACTACCGGCTGATCGACCAGCCAGCGGACTCGGCGGTGACGCCGGAGAACATCCTGGCGCCGCACCGGCAGCGCACGCTGCGGCGCATGCAGGGCCAGCCGGCGGTGCTGTGTATCCAGGACGGCACCGATCTCAACTTCGCCGAGCACGGCGGCTGCGTGGGGCTGGGACAGAGCGGCAAGAACTCCAACGCGAAGGGCACGCTGGGGCTGCACATGCACTCGACGCTGGTGGTCAACGGGGAGGGCCTTCCGCTGGGTGTGCCGCACATCCAGTACGAGGCGCCGGACGGGCAGGCCGCGCAAGGCAAGCCGCTGGAGGAGCGCAAGACTTGGCGCTGGATCCGCGGCCTGCGGGCCTGCGCGGAGCTGGCGGGCGAACTGGACGGCGTGCGCCCGGTGTCGGTGCTGGACCGCGAGGCGGACGTGTTCGCGCTGTTCGCCGAGCAGCGCCGGCTGGGAACGGTCGACCTGCTGGTGCGGGCCAAGCACAACCGCTCGCTGGGCAAGGACGTGCCGAAGCTGTTTGAGACGGTGCGGGCGGCGGCGGCGCAGGCCCGCTTGGAGATCCACGTGGGGCGCCTGTCGGCGCGGCGGGGAAGCCGCGGGCAGAAAGGGCGCGAGGTGCGCGAGGAGCGGGCCGCGCAGGTGGAGCTGCGCTGGCAGGTGTTGAATCCCGGATTAATCCGTGGGATCGTCGGGTTTTTGGACCGGATTATCTCGTTACGGATTGGGTGGGAAAGCGGAAGAATCTGGGACGGGCGAGAGGGCGTCGAGTGGATCAGCCGCATCGGAAGCCCTAGAATCTGCAGTAGTTTCTAACGCTTGGGATTCGATCCACGCGCTTCCTCCTTGCTGCAGGAGCGAATCTACGTGAGACATGCGGCGCTCTCCCGCAGGAATAATCTGGGAATTCGTCAGCGGAATAATGTTGGATACAACGTGCGCCGTGGAAAGGCGTTTTCTTCTAGCGGGTGCGAACCCCGCGCAACAACTGTCGCTCCGGTTGGTAGCAGCCAGGGCGGTTCGTGGAGGCAACGAAATGGACTGAAGCACTCTGGCGTCAAAGGGCCGCGTTAGGCGGTTCAGCGACCATGCGGGCGAGAACGCGAGTAAACGCCGAGCAGGCCTCGAAAAGCATGCTGCGGAGGCCGACCCGCCGTTGTATCGGGGAAGGCTGGCAGCGACCGGGAAGCGAGCGACACGAGCTCCGGTCGTCTCCGCCGGGGTATGGGCGCTGGCACGCATGAAAGAGGAAGGGAACAGCAACACGGGAAGCCCTGCCGGTGGCGTGCACGCGCCAAACCGGAATCCCGCCAGGGACAGGCCGGGCCGGGCAGGGTGGCGGAGAGGTTCGTACTACCGGAGAGGCCGGGTAACGCTGGCGGAGGGAAGGGACCTCAGGTGAGGAGAGGTGAGGGAAAGCGCGAAGGACGCCGGGAGTGGCAGTGCCTAGGACCCCGGCATTGTGTTCGAGAGAGCTGGAACCAGCGCATGCGAAAGCGAAGGGAAGCGAATGCAGGAACGAGCGCAAGCCGAGACCGCAGGCGCTGGCGGCAGGGCGTGAACAGGCCTGCCGCCGGGTGCGGCGACCGGCGGGAAGAAGCTGGGGGGCGTGCGGCTCCCGCGACGCGGACGGAAAACGGACGCGCCATTCCCGTCCGAGCCGGATCTACCCATGTGCGAGCGGCATGATCCCACTGGAGAGCCCGGTGCCGGCAAGCGGCACGCCGGGTTCGGTGAGCGGGGAGCGGAAACGTGGCTAGGCGAGAGGGCCAGTGAGGCACCTACAGATGGCGAAAGCCGTAGGATTACCCCAAAACAGCTACTGCCTCTTTGCTAAGGTGCGCGCGTCGCTCCCCGACTCTACAGCAGGCGGTGGAGTTGCCGGACCCGGAGAGGGGCGCGGCGGCGGCGCGGCTGAACCTGGTGCACGTGCGGGAGGAGAGCGAGCCGGAAGGGGCGGAGCGGCTGGAATGGTTCCTGCTGACGACGCTGGCGGTGCAGTCGCGGCAGGACGCGGAGCGGGTGCTGGAATGGTACCGGCTGCGGTGGCGCATCGAGGACTGGCACCGGGTGCTGAAGACGGGCTGCAAGGTGGAGTACCTGGCGCATCGGACGGGGGAGCGGATCGAGCGGGCGGTGACGATCAACGCGGTGATCGCCTGGCGGCTGGCGGCGATGACGCTGCTGGGCCGCGACACGCCGGAACTGCCGGCCGGGACGCTGTTTTCCGACATCGAGATCGCCGCCCTGGAGGATTTCGCGCAGGATCGCAAGCTGCCGCCGCCGGACAATGTCGGGCGGGCGGTGCTGACGACGGCCATGCTGGGCGGGTATCTGAACTTCAAGCGCAAGCGCTATGCGGGCCCGGGCCACCAGGTCCTGTGGGAAGGCTACACCCGGCTGGCCACGATCGTGCAAGCCTGCGAACGGAGCCTCCGCCTGAACCAAGACAGCAAACTCTATCAGAGGCTGCGTAGGAACAAGACTTATGGGTAAACGGCAGGCCGCGCCGGCTTGCCGCGCCTCCAGCGCCGCCCCGCTTCCCGCATCCTCGAGTCCGCCCGCCCGCTCCAAGCTCCCCTCTCCTGCCAGGCTGCCCTCGACCTCTCCCCACGCTCCTTCCGCACCCCCTTCGGCGGCCTCTTCCTCTTCCTGCCCCTGCTCGCCAGCCTCCGCTTCGACCAGCTCGCCGCCCGTTCCGGCCTGCCCGGCAGCGACGCCATCCCCGCCGCTTGCGCCTGCCGCTCCCTGCTCGCCCTCAAACTCTGGGGCATCGGCCGCCCCACCCGCGTCATGCCCGACATCCTCGACCACGGCCTCGCCCTCTTCGCCGGCCTCAACGCCTTCCCCAAGCGCTCCTCTCTCACCGAGTACTCCTGCCGCATCGACCCCCGCCTGCTGCCTGCCTGGTCCGCCGCCTGGCTCGACGCGGTCGAGCAGGTCGGCCTGCCCCGCGGCGCTTCCTTCGACCTCGACTTCCATACCATCCCCTATCACGGCGACCAAGCCTTGCTCGAAAAGCATTACGTCTCCAAGCGCAGCCGCCGCCAGAACGGCGTGCTCGCCTTCCTCGCCCGCGACACCGACGCCGGTGTCTTCTGCTTCGCCGACGCCACCGTGCGCAAGAGCAACCAGCACGACGCCATCCTGCGCTTCGTCGACGCCTTCGAGCAGCGCACCGGCTCCCTGCCCGGCGAACTCGTCTTCGACAGCCGCCTGACGACCTACGCCTCGCTGGCCCAGCTGCACGCCCAGGGCATCCGCTTCCTGACCCTGCGGCGGCGCTCCGCCAAACTGCTCCAGGCCCTGCGCGACACCCCCGCCGACCAGTGGAAACGCGTGCGCCTGACCAATGTCGGCCGCCGCTACCGCAACCCGCGCACGCTCGCAAGCACCGTGTCGCTGCGCGACTACCCCGCACCGGTGCGCCAGATCGCGGTGGCCGACCTCGGCCACGAGGACCCCACGCTGCTGCTCACCAACCAACTCGACACAGCCGCCGCCGCGCTCGTCGACCGCTACGCCCGCCGCATGGTCATCGAGAACGCCATCGCCGAGTCGATCGAGTTCTTCCACATGGACGCGCTCTCGGCCGCGGTGCCGCTGCAGATCGACGCCGACCTGCAATTCACCGTCATGGCTTCCACGCTGTACCGGCTGCTGGCCCGGCGCATCGGCCACCAGCACGAACGCACCAAGGCGCAGCAGCTGTTCGACCGCTTCGTGCGCACCGCGGCGACCGTGCGGATCGGCCCCGAGCTGATCGAAGTGCGCCTCGGGCGACGCGCCCACAACCCGCTGCTCATCGCCGCCGGATTCGGCCAGCAAGAGACCGTGATCCCGTGGCTTGCCAACCGCAAACTCCGGATTGTTATCGGGCACGACGAACCCAAACAATCACATCTGAATATGTAGTTGGGAATTCAGGCTAGCCCGGCTGGGGAACAGAGCTGGAGGCAGAGGGTCGGCCGGGGGATTGCCGATCCGAGGGGAAGCCTCGCTCTCGAGGAGGACGGCGGGCCACGCCACTCGAATCCAGCGCCGGACCTCCTGTCTGACCGCGCCCGCAGAGCCGCCCAGCCGAGTTGCGCGCCGATTTCGCCGCCCGTAACATCACGTCCAGCACCGGACCAGCACCGGAATCTCGGACGCGATCACTATCCCTGCTCGACGGGCTCTCCGGGATCTTCAAGTTCGTCGATTCCCGGATCTATCCCAGCGTTAATAGTGACCTAGCGCTAGGCTGGTAGCTGCGCTTGCCCTTATTCTTGGGGTTGTAGCTCTTGCGGCCGCCCATCTGGCGGCCGTAGAGGGTGTGCACAGTGGTGTCGGTGTCGAGGGCAACCGTCTCCAATTTCACGTGAGCGGCGGCCCAGACTCGTTCGCGCAGGCGACGCTGGATCGCGAGAATCTGCTGGGCCACGTTCAGATGCAGCGAGGCCAGAAAGCGCCACAGCGTGGACTGCGACGGCAGACGCGCCACCTTCAAGATGCCCGTCAGGAGGGGGTCGCGGGCGATGAAGCGGAGTTGGTTCAGCCGCGCAAAGCCCACATAGAGGCCCAGCACGAGGGCCAGCACGAACTGGTAGAGGCTCATGGCTCAGGTCTGGCGTTTGACCGTGAGCGTTTCTTCCAGCAGTGTTTGGAAGCCGAGTTTTTCGAGCGGGGTGTGGACGGGCAGCAAGCCGCCGTAGGGAGTTAGATTCCTGCCGCGGAAGTTATAGGGCGTGGAAGCCCCGATTTTATTGGGCTGCGGGCGATTGCGCCCAGGCCTTGTTTGGCGGGCGTTTTGGCACTATGCTGTTTTGGCTTTGTAACCATTTGGGTGACCTCCTTGGGGTGGGTTGGCGAAGCGGGACTCTTCGCCAGCCTTCCGTTTTGCCCCATCTTTCGGGGGTCCCCAAATGGTCTCTTGCGGCTGCGCCTGCCCTGGGACGCTCGGGCGTGCATAAGTTAGGTGTTACACCACTGCTGTCCGGTTGGAAGTCGAATTCGTAGAGGTTCCACTCGGGCTTCTTAAGCCCAGCGGAGTCCTCTGATCGGCGGGTAAGCGGACGGAATTCGCACGGACGGAGTACGATAGGTTGGCGCTGCGGAAAAGGCAGAGGGCAGTCGAGTTGCGAAGGATCAATATGAGCTTTGGAATGTGCGTGGCATGGGTGCTCTTGATCGTCGCGTTCGCCGTTCCGGCCAAGGCGGGGACATGCAAGGGGGCAGAGTCACTTCTCACCGCGGGTTACGCGGCCCTCGAACGGGGCGATCTTGCCGGAGCAGAGCGGATCTTTTCGAACGTAAAGGCATCTTACCCCGGATGCCATGAGGTGGTATTGGGGCTGGCGCGAGTTCGAGCCGCCAGGAGAGACCGCCAAGGAGCCAACCAGCTTTTCTCGCGTTACCTCGAGCTGGCTCCCGAGGACCCGAGGGGTTTCAGCTTCATGGCGAAGTTCCTGCTTGCCGGCGGTGATGCGCGGAATGCCTACATGTTGTCCGAGCGTGCCTCGGCGCTGGACCCAAACGATGTCGAAGCGCTCATTCTGCGGGGGCGGATTCTCGGCATGAAAGGAGAGTTCACCAAGGCTGAGCAACTCTTGCGGAAGGCGGCCCGTCTCTCACCCACAAATGCGGAAGCCCCGTTTCAGCTCGGTGTTCTCTATGATCACCGACAACAGAATCGGAGGGCGACGGAGCAGTTCGAAAAGGTCATCCAGTTGTCGCCACAGGACCCGAACGCTTACGATTTCCTCGCCCTAAGCCTGGAGCCGCTCGGTGAGTTTGAAAAGGCGGAGCGAGCATACAGGAAAGCTTTGCAGGTTAACCGAGGGCCACGCTTCGACGCGTATCTGTACTATAACTACGGCCGGTTCCTGATGAAGTTGAATCGGTTTGCGGAAGCCGCCAAGCATCTCGACCGCGCCGTCAAACTGGTTCCGGGAAGTCGTGCGGTTCACTTTGAACGGGCGAAACTGAACATGAAGCTCGGGAACTACGAGCAGGCCCGGCACGACGGCGAACGAGCCATGAAGCTCAAGGATCCGGGGGGTGTGATTCTGGATCTGCAGGTCTACTACCTGTTATCCAGACTCTACTCGCGACTGGGGGAAAAGGAACTGGCGGAGAAGTATACGAAACTGAGCCAGACAGCCAAAGTGCCTCTCAGCGCCCTAAGACAACGTGTTGGAAGATGACGGTGTTGCGGGTTCTGCCCACGTGAGGCCGCTATTCCTCTCTCACCTTTAGAATCTGATTTGCCGCGACGTCTTTGAGGATCTGCCGCTTTCCGCTTGGCCAGCGAAGCTCAATCTCTCGAATCTGGCTGTCCGATCCCAGTCCGAAGTGGACCCGTTTGTCGGACGAACTCGCGTAACCGACAGACGTGTTCGTGTGGTTGTACTGTACGAGACCCAATTCACCGGTCAGCTTGATTCTCGTTCCGATGCCGTCCCTGTTGCTTTTCGTACCCTCGGTTTCAATAGTGATCCAGTTGTGGTCGCGAGTGGAAGTATTGTAGAACACCTCTACCTTGTCGCGAATGATGGAAACAACTACATCTATTCTGCCGTCATTGTCGAGGTCCCCGAAAGCGCTGCACCGGTGTGCTGCGGGTGTCCGGAAAGTAGATCCGGCCTCAGCGCTCGCGTTCTTGAAACCACCGTCTCCCTGGTTCTGCCAGACAGCGTTCGGCAGCTTGTACTTGTGGGGCCTGTAATGCTCGACGTTCTCACTGACATGGCAGCCGGCGGTAAAGATGTCTTTGAAACCGTCGTTGTCAAAGTCGAAGATGCCATTCCCCCAACCGCTCATTGTGTACGAGGCCGTCCCAAGTCCAGAACTGTACGTTGCGTCGATGAACATCCCTTCCGGGGTATTCAAGAACAGGGGAAAGGTCTCATTTGCGAGCGCTGTGACCGTCACATCCGGAAGGCCGTCGTTATTCACATCGCGGAAGTCCACTCCCATGCTCGACAGCGGGAAGCCATCTTCGTTGAAAGCCACCCCCGCCTCGACGCCCACTTCGGAGAAGCCCTGACCGCGCAGATTCCGGAACAGGAAATTGCGCTCGGTATCATTGCCGACAAGGATATCCATATAGCCGTCGTTGTCGTAGTCGGCCAGAGACACTCCCATGCCCTTGCCGATGTGATCGGAGATTCCGGTGGACGCCGACACGTCGGTGAACGTGCCGTCGCCTTCGTTCCGGTAGAGGATGTTCGGGAGACCCTTGTGGTTCGCAGGCGAACAGGACAGGCGCCTG
Organism: Bryobacterales bacterium; assembly: GCA_965218615.1. Classification (GTDB taxonomy): domain Bacteria; phylum Acidobacteriota; class Terriglobia; order Bryobacterales; family UBA6623; genus VXMF01. The sequence continues at coordinate 337,353 of CBDCLH010000008.1, read as the reverse complement.
CCCGGATCCCCGCATCGTAGGTTGTTGGCAAGGGACCAGTCCACATAGTTGACAACGAACAGGTCCAGATCGCCATCGTTGTCGTAGTCCATCCATCCGCCCCCCACGGACCATGCCTTCCTTCCGGAGGCGAGGCGCCCCGCCACGTCAGCCGCTTCCGTAACATCTGAGAAGGTCCCGTCGGCGTTGTTGCGGTAGAGCGTATTCACGTTCACTCCGGTGACGTAGAGATCCGGGTACCCGTCATTGTCGAAATCCCCCACCGTGGCGCCCATGTTGTATCCGATGCCCTTGACTCCCGCCTTCGCGGTGACGTCGGTGAAGGTACCATCACCTCCGTTCCTGTACAACTGGCAATAAAAGGATTCGGCGTCTTTCTCCAGGCTGGGGATGCGAGCTCCGTTTGTGAAGAAGATGTCTAGAAAACCGTCGTTGTCATAGTCCAGCAGGGAGACTCCTCCGAGCATGGCATCGATCATTAGTTTGTCGTCCGTGGTGTCGTTGTTCAGCACGAATTCAATTCCGGACTCGGGTTGACGGTTCTCGAACTGAATCCGGCCCAACGCAGCGGGCGCGGAGATCTTCGCTTCCGTCTCGGGCGAGGGCTCTTTGCGGACTCGGGTTACGATGACGACCCCAGCTACGGCCAAGAGCAGAAGCGAGACGGTGATGGCCAGCCATCGCCGGCCTTTGAAAAAGCGGTTGTGCGGAGCCGACCAGTGATCGGCATCGAGCGGAACCTGTTTCTTCCGGTCTGCCCGGCTCAAGGCCAGATTCCGTCTCGTTTTCCGGGATGAGATCTTCTTCTTCGACGCCATTTTCGAGTCTCACCTGTCCGTCCGCGAATCCGGACTGGAGGCGGGTTTGTTCATGATAGCGAGCATAACTGAATTGCTGAATATACTGTTAACAGGAAGCGCAATTCTCAATTTGGAAGCCCTTCTACCACACCATGGCCATTTGAGCTGCCGAAAGAGGACGCGGAGCACTGTGATCAGCGGATTTCGCGACAATTGGACACGCAATTCCGGCCAAGATCGATTCTCTCCGGTTATTCTGGGCGGTGGGCTTGTGCTCCAACACATCCGAAAACCCTTTCGCGGACGGACAAAAACCCAAAATGCGAATTGCTGTAACAGGAACGACAACAAAAATGCGTTCTTCCGGGTTTCTAGCCCATGTTTGTCAGGCCAGAGGCGATTTCGACCGAATTCCGGCCTTTCGGGCGCATAAGTCGTTGATTTTCCGTCAGGGGCCTCTCTGAATCCGAAAGGTAGTACCATAAAATATAGAGAAAGCTTGACTTCCCGCCCGCCCCGTGCTCCCTTGGGGGTATGTTCGTCTGTCGCACTCGCACCCGCTCCCGCGACGGCAAGCAATACTTCACCTTCCGCCTCGTCCGTTCCCAGCGCGTCGGTGACAAAGTCCGCCAGCGCACCCTCCTCAACCTCGGCAGCCATTTCCCCCTCCAGCGGGACCACTGGCGCCCCCTCTGCCAGCGCGTCCAGCGCCTCCTCGACCCCCAGCCCGACCTGCTGCTGATCGAGTGCGACCTCGAGGTCGAGGCCGAGGCCCAGCGCATCGTCGAACGTCTCCTGCGGGACGGTGTCCCGCTCGTCGATCCCGCGCCGGATCCTAGCCCGTCCCAGCAGGCCTGCCTCCAGCCCGATTTCCAGAGCGTCGACGTCGATTCGCTCCAGCTGGCGCGGCCCCGCTCGGTCGGCGTCGAGCACGCCGCCCTGTGGGCCGCCGACCAGCTCGGCTTGCCCGGTCTGCTCCAGGAGCTGGGCCTGTCCGGCCCCCAGCGCCAGGCCGCGCTCGGCCTGCTCGTCGGCCGCATCGCCGCCCCGGCTTCCGAACGCGCCACCTGGACCTGGCTGCGCGAGCGCAGCGGCCTCGGCGAGCTGCTCGGCGGCGACTTCGAAACCATGGGCCTGAGCGCCCTGTACCGCGCTAACGACCGCCTGCTGCAGCATCGCAAGGCGCTGGAAACCAAGCTCTTCTCCCGCGCCATGGGACTGTTCGGCCAGCAGCCCACGGTCACGCTGGTGGATCTCACCAACACCTATTTCGAGGGCGAGGCCAAGGCCCAGCCGAAGGCCCAGCGGGGCCGCTCGAAGGAGCAGCGCAGCGACTGCCCGCTGCTCACCCTGGGCCTGGTGCTGGACGGCAGCGGCTTCGTGCGGCGTTCCGAGGTGCTGGCGGGCAATGTCGCCGAGAGCGGCACGCTGGCCGGCATGCTCCAGGCGCTGGAGGCGCCGCCGGAGGCGGTCGTGGTGCTGGACAAGGGGATCGCGACCGAGGACAACGTCGCCTGGCTGCAAGCGCAGGGCTGGCGCTACGTGGTGGCGAGCCGGGAGCGCAAGCGGGAGTTCGACGCGGACGAGGCACTGGCGGTGCAGACTGCATCCGGGATGGGGGTGCGGATCCACACGCAGGAGGGCGAGGACGGGGAGACGCGGCTGTACTGCGAGTCGGAGAGGCGCAAGCAGAAGGAGAACGCGATCGTGGAGCGGGCCGGGGAGCGACTGGAGAAGGAGTTGGGGAAGCTGCACGCGGGGCTGTCGAAGCCGCGCAGCACGAAGCGGCTGGAGAAGGTCTGGCAGCGGATCGGGCGGCTGCGGGAGAAGTACCCGCAGGCGTCGGCGCATTATCAGATCCAGGTGGAGGCGGACGGGAAGGGCAAGAAGGCGGTCGCGGTGAGCTGGGAGCGCCAGCCGGCCGGGCACTCGATCGCGACGCATGCGGGGGTGTACTGCCTGCGCACGAACGTGACGGGATGGGATGCGCAGCGGCTGTGGAGCACGTACGTGCTGCTGACGGACCTGGAAGCGGTGTTCCGGTCGCTGAAGAGCGAGCTGGGGCTGCGTCCGATCTACCCTTGGAAGCCGCAGCGTTCGGAGGCGCACTTGTTCGTGACCGTGCTGGCGTACCAGTTGGTGCAGGTCATCCGGACGCGCTTGCAAGGGCGCGGGGAACGAGCCAGTTGGACGACGCTGCGGAGGCGGCTGGCCGGGCAGCAGCGGGTGACGGCGGTGTTCCGCCGGCAGGACGGACGGACGCTGCACGTACGTAAGGCGACCCAAGCGGAGCCCGGACAGCAGGCGATTTACGACGCGCTGGGCGTCTCGGCATCACCCGGCGGGATCCGCAAGATGATTGTGTAAGTGACCTGCCAACCCAAGAATTCACCAAATGTAGTGCCAGACGCCAGATTTAGAACCAGGAACTTGCTGATTATAAGGGACTTGCAGATATGGGTGACAAAGATGGGCTAGTGGGCGAGTGGGGCTCGGTGGTAGTCTCGCGGGATGCAAGACCGCGAGCTATACCGCCAGATTCTGGGCATCGAGAGTCCCTGGAAAGTCGTGCGAGTGGAGCTGCGCCGAGCCGACGGCGAAGTCCACGTCTTCCTCGAACACGACGAGCAAGTCCGCTGGCCGTGCCGCCAATGCAGCGCCGTGTGCGCACTCCACGATCATCAGCCCGAACGCCACCGGCGTCACCTCGACACCTGTCAGTACCGCACGATCCTGCACGCCAGGCCGCCGCGCAGCGACTGCCCCGAGCACGGGCCGCGCGTCGGGCGACTGCCCTGGGCCGAGGCTTCCAGCCGCTTCACCGCGCTGTTTGAAGCTCTCGCGATCTCCTGGCTGAAGTAGGCCAGCCAGCAAGGCGTCGCCGAGTTGCTGGCGGTGAGCTGGGACGAGATTCACGGCATCCTGGAACGCGTCCTGCAACGTCGGCTCGAACGTCGCGAGGCAGAGCCGATTCCCTACCTGGGCGTCGACGAGAAGAGCTTCCGCAAGCGCCATCGCTACCTCACCGTCGTCAACGAACTCAACCGCTCGGGCGTGCTGTTCGTCGCCGAGGGACGGCGCCAGGCCAGCCTGGACGGCTTTTGGAAGACGTTGAGCGCAGAGCAACTCGCCCGAGTCGAGGCCGTCGCGATGGACATGTGGGATCCTTACGTCGCCTCGACCCGGGAGCATCTCGACGAATCGGAGAAAAAGATCGTTTACGACAAATATCACATCGCGGCGTATCTGGCGAAGGTGGTGGACCAAGTGCGGCGGGCGGAGAAAAAGCGTTTACGCGCGCTTGGCGACGAGCGTTTGACGGGCACGAAGCACACTTGGCTGCGGCATCCGGCGAGCCTTTCCAAGGACGCCTGGCGTGAGTTCCGCGCGCTGCGTGAGAGCAACCTGAAGACGGCCCGCGCGTGGGCGTTGAAGGACACGGCGAGGCGGCTGTTCGACTATCGTCGCGAGTCGGCGGCGCGAGCTTTCTTCGAGGAATGGCGCGGTTGGGCCTCTCGCAGCCGGCTGACGCCGATGGTCGCTGTGGCGCGGATGTTGACGGCGCGCCTCGAAAACATACTCACGTATCTGAAACACCGCATTACGGACGCGGTCAGCGAGGGGTTGAACTCAAGGATTCAATGGGTCAAGGCCACGGCGCGCGGTTTCCGCAATCAACAGAACTTCATCAACGCCATCTACTTCCACTGTGGGAAACTCGATCTGGCTCCTTCGCCCACTTAAAACCCGGAAGAGCCCAAAAATGTTGACATTTATTCGAATCACGTTATCGTCAGTGGCCGGATGAGAATCTGTTCCGGAGGAAGCGGTCCCGGGTCCAGCATCACTTTCAGCAACAACTCAGCGGCACGTTCTCCGATCGCTGAACTGCTCTGATCAATCGCGGTAAGAGGCACTCGCAAGGAGTCGGAATGGGCTCCCACCAGTAGAACTCGCTGCGGGTGCAGTTTGGGTTGAAGCCAAGCGTTGGGAATTTCTCCGAGCGGGCCAGACGCCCAGACGCTCCCACCTGCCAGATTCCCAGGCTATAGTATATTCTGGGTGTGCTTATTTGCGCTGCCTCTGCTCGCTGTGCTCGCGGTCCCCTTGACCGCTCAGCGGCTGCCTGCTCGTCCCATTGAGGATCTCCGGGAGCGAATCCGTGAGAATCCGAGGGATGCCGAGGCGCATCATGCGCTGGGTCTCGTGCGCTGGAGCCAGGGGGACCTGGATGCCGCCATCGTTGAAGTCTTGCAGGCTCTGGCGAAAAAGCCGGATTACCCGGAGGCCCACAATACGCTTGGGCTGCTGCTGGGCAAGAAAGGGCGAGACATCGGCGAAGTCATCTATCAGTTCCGCGAGGCTATCCGTCTCCGCCCGGAGTTCGCGGAGGCGCACCTGAATCTGGGATTGGTGCTTGCCCAGGTGGGCCAGGAGGAGGAATCCATCTCCGAACTGCGACTGGCGGTCCAATACCAGCCGGACTGGCCCAAGGCACACAACGCCCTCGGGTTGTCGCTCGCGGAGAGAAGTCCTGAAGAGGCGATTCGCGAGTACGAACGCGCGCTCGAGTTGGACCCCGACTTCGCGGCGGCCCATTTCAACTTGTCCGTGGTCTGCGGCAAAGCAGGCGAGTCCGAACGAGAGATAGCGGAACTGGAGAAATTCATCGATCTGGAACCCAAATTCGCCCCCGCCTATATCAGCCTTGGCAGAGCATTGGAACGAACAGACAGATTGGAAGAGGCGCTGGTTCCGTTGCGCAAGGCCGTCGACGTGGCCCCCTCGTCGGAGACTTCCCGCTACTACTTCGGCAGAGTCCTGCTCAAGACGGGCCGAGTCGAGGAGGCCATCCGCGAGTTGCGGAAGGCGGTGGACCTCGATGCTGAACTCCTCGAGGCGCGTCGGGTTCTCGCCCTCGCCCTCCGCAAGACGGGTGACCGCAAAGCCGCCGCGGCAGAGTTCAGAAAGGCGCAAGCCCTGAGCACGTCGGATCTGTACGACAAGGCAGCCAACGTGAAAATGACCGTAGGGACGCAGGCGCTGGATGAAGGGCGGCTGGACAAGGCAGTTTCCATATTCGAGGAGCTGACGCAGTCTTTCCCAGACTGGCCGGAGGCGTATCACTACCTCGGTGTTTCTCTGCTCAAGAAAGGCTCGCTGGACACCTCCGTCGTCGCGCTTCGTCGCGCGGTGGAACTGCGAGGGGATTTCTTTGAGGCGCACTATAACCTGGGACTGGCGCTCCTGAAGAAAGGGGCCCTCGATGAAGCGATCGCTTCGCTGCGGTGGGCCGTGGATCTGCGTCCCTCCTCCGCGGAAGCGAACAATCTCCTAGGCGAAGCGCTGGGCCAGAAAGGGGAGGTCGAGACAGCGCTGGAGTCGGTGAGGACTGCGATCCGGCTTGACCCGCGTGATCCCAGGGGTCATCTGAACCTCGGAACGTTACTAGGTCTTCAGGGCGATGTGGAAGCCTCCATCGGAGAGTTTCGAAAAGCCCTCGAACTCAAGGACGACTACGCGGAGGCGCATGACTCGCTTGGCATAGCATACGCCAAGAAAGGTGACCTGGAAGCGGCGATCCATGAGTTTGAACGGGCCGTGGGGCTGCAACCCGGCTTGGCGATTGCTCATTACCACCTAGGGTGGGCGCTCGCACAGACGGGGCGGGTCGAAGGTTCACGAACGGCCTTTAAGAAAGCTCAGGAACTAGATCCGCGTTTGAAAAGACCGTCTAAGTCCAAGTAGAGTCCGCCTGTTCCTTACGGCCTTGGAGATTCCAACCCGCTCCTGCATGATTTCTCTATGCTTTTTTCTTAGTGTCCCTTCCGGGGATGGTGGAAACCCCTCGCCTTCAGGCGAAGCGAAGGGAGTGGTAGTGTGGTCGCGTGCGGCGGTACCGGGTAGGAGCGCACACGAAGTTCGACCTGAAGGTGCACTTGGTCTGGATCCCTAAGTACCGCTAATGGCGAGATCACCATTAGCGATATAATGGAATGCAAATGGTAATGGAGACCTAGTTCCTCACCTGATTGAAAACAAAGGGTTTCGGCCCCATTTCCCTTTCCATTACTGTTTGCTTCTGGCATCCTTCAAGATTGCCAGCAACCTGTCCGGCGCATCCCGGAAAGATCCCTTCTCGATTGAGGGAGCGGATCTGTTCGCGAGCACCTCGAGCTTCACGCCTTGGTCGGCGCGGAGGTAGATCTCCGTGCTTTGAATGCTCTGATGGCCCAGCCAAAGCGACACCTTACGGATGTCGCCCGTAGCTTCGAGCGTGTGCATCGCGCAACTGTGGCGCAGCACGTGAGGCGAAATGCGCTTCGAAGCCAGGGTCGGCACTTTCTGCCGGGCCGTGCCCGAGTGCACTTGCAAGCGTTGCGCGAAGCCGTGCCGGCTCATGGCTTGGCCACGGGCGTTGAGGAAGAGCCGGTCGGCTGGGTCCGGACGGATCGCGAGCCAATCCCGCAGGACCGACCGGGTCTCCTTCCAGAGCGGCAGCTCACGTTCGCGCCGGCCCTTCCCGGTCACCCTGACCGTGCCCAAGTCAGGCTGGCGGAGGTCCCCGCTCCTGAGTCCGATCAACTCCGACACCCTCGGCCCGGCAGCATAGGCGAGGTGCAGCATCGCCCGATCCCGCACGCCCGAGGCAGTCCGGTCGTCGCGTGCGTTCAGCAGGGCTTGGATCTCGTCCCGGCTGAGATAGTCCACCACTGGCTCGTCGCCGCGTTTCGACGGGATCGCATGCACCTGCCGGGCTAGTTCGAGACAGGCCGGAAGGCGGTGCTCCAGATACCGGAAAAAGGACTTGAACGCCGCGAGCCGCGCGTTCCGCGTGCCAATCGCATTGCCGCGTTCGCGCTCGAGGCTGTCAAGGAAGTCCAGGATCAGTTGCGCGCTGAGGTGCTCGATCTGGATCTGGCAGGGCCGGATGGCCAGTCGCTCGCTAGCAAAACACGCCAGCAACTGGAAGCTGGCAGCATAGCTGTCAATCGTATGACGGCTGGCACCGCGGTCCCGCGGCAGGTGCTCGCATAGGAACGCCTGGATGTGGGGAACGAAGTCGGTCATGGCGACATCCTCTGCTCATGCACGCTCTCCGCCTCCCGGGCGATTTGCCCCAGGAGGGCGGGCGTGGCCTCGAGATACCACTGCGTGTCCGACACCCTGGCATGGCCGAGATAGGTGCTCAGCGCCAGCATGTGCCGATTCACACTGTCCCGATTGGTCGCGACCGCGTTCTCGAGGGACCTGCAGGCGAACGCATCTCGCAGATCGTGCAGCCGTGTCCCGGGCTCGCCGGGCCCGCCTCGGAGCCCGACCTGCCGGGCGACCTTGATGCAGGCCTGGGTCACAGTAACCGGAGCGGGAGGCCAGCCAGTCGATAGAACGAACAGGTGATTGTCCTTGCCGCCCTGGCTCGAGCGGAGCGCGATATACGTCCGCAGCGCGTCCTGGGTACTCGGATGCAGGGGAACGAGCCTGGATGCGCGGAACTTGGTTTCACGGATCAGCAGTCCGTCCGGAGTGATGTCGTCCAGCCGCAAGGCGATTGCCTCCGAGCGCCGCAGGCCCGTCGCTGCCATCAGTCCGAACAGGCAGCGATAGGTATGCGGCGAGATCGAGCCCGCAGGTGGCAGCCGCAACGCGGCTTCCATCAACAGCTCGATCTGGGCGGGTGTGAGCAGATAGGGGGTGGGCCTGCGAATCGCCAGCCGGCCGAAGGCATCACGGGGAGGCGCCTCGTGGCGCTGGTCCTCGGCGTGCAGCCAGAGTGCGAAACCGCGAACGGCGCCCAGCCTCTTGCGCTTTTCGCCGGGGGAGCCTGCTTCGGAGGCCCATGCGAGCATCCCGGAGGCCTGGGTGAAAGTGTCGCCGCGTATGCCGGCGTAGCTGGCGTAGTCCAGCAGCATCCTCTCGACAGCGACCAGCTTGGCCCCCAGATGCCGTCGGAGAGCAACATAGCGAGCAACGTGATCCTGCAGGGTCATCGAACGTCTCCGATCCATGCTTGGGCCACCTCGTCCAGCATGCGAGTGGAGACTTTCGCATAGATGGCCGTGGTATCGGGCGAGCGGTGCCGGAGCAGGGTCCCAATCGTGTCCAGCGTAGCGCCGGAGCGCAGCAGATTGGTCGCTGTCGAGTGACGGAACAGATGAGCGCCTCGCGGCCCGGGCGCGTCCACACCAGCCTGTTGCAAGGCTACCCTTGCAACGCGACTGATCGTCCTGGAACTGGCGAAAGGGCGATGCGGTGCTGGCAGGCGCACAAACACCCGGTCTGTGTCCAACCGCGGACGAGCGCGCTCGATGTAGTCCAGCAAGGCGTCGCCGACATCCTGCGGCAGCGGCAGGCGCGCCGACCGCCTTGACTTCCCGCTACCGCGGACGAGCGCGTTGCCCCAGTCGATGTCATCCAGCCGCAGTTTGACGATGTCCCCCGCGCGAAGAGCGAGCCGGGCCAGCAGCAGCAGGATGGCCCTGTTGCGCAATCCCAGCGGTGTCGATACGTCGCAGGTCGCGACCGCGCGCTCGATATCGCCGGTGGAAAGGTGGCCAGGCAGGCTGGCAAGACGGCGTCCCGGAACCGGCGGAACTGCTCCGGCCAGTCCCGGATTGCACGCGCCTTGGGAGGCGAGAAACCGCAAGTACATGCGCATGGAGGTAGCGATGTGTTGCGCGTGTTTCCGCGAAACTCCCGCGAAGCGACACAGCAGGACATCCCGGACCAAGGCCGCGTCATACCGGCCCGGGTCGTTGCCGAGATCGGGCAGGAACGCGGACACGATCTGGAGATAGACCTGCATGCTGCTTTCGCAAATTCCGCGGTGCTGGTGAAGCCAATGGCGAAACTGCTCCAGTGCTGGGTCGGAGCTGTCCGCGGATGCGGGCAACCCGTCGGGTATTACGCCACCGTCGGCCAGGAATCGCGTGAATCCCTCGATCGGAACGGCGTATCGCGTAGCACCGGAGGGGCGCGGGGACAGAGTATGGAAGCCTCCGGCACAGAGGCAATCGTGCTCGAGGAACGCGGACAAGACATGCGCCTCGGCCATCTCCCGCATCGGGATCCGCGCCCCGTGGAGCCAAGTGAGGAAGTGGCGGCAGCTGCTCCGGTACCGCCTGAGCGAGTCGGTTGTGTAGCCTTCCGCCGCGCACGCCAGCACGAAGTCCTCGGCGAGGCGGAAGCCTTGCTCGAGTTCTCCCGGATGCGCAGTGCGCCCTGTCTGCTCAACAGCAATTCTCAAGATCCGAGATATAGGTGGGCTGTTGGCATCTCGCCGGGCGTTCGGGGGCGTCGCAGAGAGATTGCGAGAGCGCCAGCGGGGCATCGGCGGTAGCAAGTGGCGCATCCGGGAGCGGCTCCGAGCGCCTCTCCAGCCGTTCCGAGGCCCACGCGGCAGAGCCCTGCTGCGGGCTCCCCGACGGGCCCGGTGCTCGCCGCTGGCTGGGGCAGCAATCTCATGAGGGTGCGGGCGAGGGGCCGGCCCGCGACTCGCCTTCACCCAGCATCGTGGTGAGCAAGCTCGTCCAGTGCGGGAACCAGAACCGCTTCGTCAAGGAGCGCAGGTCCTCGAAGCAGGTGCGACGCGGGCCGGCCTCGTCGCGGCATTGCCGCCACAAGCCCCGCAGGCAGTCCAGCAGCGTGTGCAGTGCGCAGGCAAAGAGGTTCAGCGTGGCGAGCAGATTGGCCAAGCCGTGGCGGCCGTGCCCGAAGTTCCGCTTGCTGTTGTAGCCATGGCGCGCCAGACAATTGAACCCCTCGTTCTCGACCTTCCAGCGCGCTCTGCCGAGCCGTGCAATTGCCGCCACGTTCTCGGCGGTGACCTCCAGGCTGGTGCAGAAGGTGTTGGAGTAGGTGCGCTCGCCGTGGCGCTGGATCTGGAACTCGATCCAGGTCCCGAGCACCGCATCGTCGCTGTCGCGGAGCGGCAGGCCGTGCACCCAGCGATAGCGGTGCTGCTCGACCTGGCGTTTGTGGTTGCGGGTGCGGATCCAGCCGCTGGAGTGGGTGAAGTCGTCGTGGATCAGTTCGTAGAAGCGCTTGTGCGAGCTGGGCTTGCAGATGAAGAGGAAGTCGGCTTCGAGGTGGCGGACGAGTTGGCAGAGGGGCTGGCAGCAGTACAGGTCGTCGCCGAGGAAAACGGGCCGGAAGGGGCGCAGTTGGTCGCTGTGGGCGGGCAACCAGCGCTTGGCGGCGTGGCGTTCGCAGTCCTGCTTGCGTTCTTCGTGGGTGCGGTTGTCGTGGGGGTTGTGCTGGGGCTGGACGCAGTGGGGCAGCAGGGGCAGGGCGCGGTTGTGGCCGTCGGCGACGACGGTCGCGGCGAGCATGCTGTGGAAGGACTGCTCGGTTTTGTGTGGGCCGACATGGCGGGTCGAACACTGGTCGCAGTGGATGGCATTCGAACACTGCAATGGAATGCCGTCAAGAGCGATGGCCACGCGACCGTCGAGGCGCAGGAAGGGATCCAGGGCAGCGTGGTCGTGGGCGGTTTGCAGGCAGTCGGCAAACAGGGGGGCGAAGTGGTCGGGGTCGTGGCCATCCAGGAGGTTTCGGATGTGGTTGTCACAGGGAATTTTCCCGACACCGAACAGGGATTGGCAATGGGAGCGAGCGTCCTTTTTCTGCATACGGCGCTGGAAGTCGAGGAAAGAGGGAGACTGGAGGAAGAAAGTGGCGAGAGCACAGGAGGCAGCGTCGGCGAGGCTGTAGCGCTGGTTGGCGCCGGTCCGGGGATCAGGCAAAGCGGAGGCGATCTGGCGGAATCTGTCGAGGAGAGACTCAAGGACGGGAACGGAGGCCACACTTTATGTTTGAAAGCGCTGTCCGAAAAGTCAAGTCCCCAGAAATTGGTCCCTCATTCCGGGCTCTGCTGTGGCAAAAACCCCCAAAAGGGCTGAATTTAGAATCGCTGGTCTGCTCAAGGAACCGCACCAGTTCGACAACCCTTGACATGTACTGCCGCGAACTCCTCGCGCACCTCTTGAAGTGACCCCACTTCGCATGAGCGCACCGGCAGTCATGCTGCCGGAAACGCCTCAAGACGTCGTCGTCGATCCCTTCGAGTCCGATGCCATCCGCTTGCAGCCAAGTCAGAAAGTGCCGTCCCGCATTGCAAATCGAGAGGATCCGGCTTGCAGCCATATCCGACTGCTGTAGCCAGTCCTGGAATTCGGAAAGACATTCCGGGACAGTTCCCGGGGCCGCTTCCGAAGGTGCGCTTCGCGCCGTTGTCAGTGACATCACAGTTCTCCTTTCGTGCTGATGCACTAGCCTTGATTCCCAACGCGGGGAATTGATGTGCAGGATTTCTTGCTGGTAACTCCGAAGCAGCTGCCCAAACTTAACTGATCCTCCTGTGCAGGTGCTTCCTGCCCTTCCTGTATGCTTTCGATATCAGGGAATTGGGAATTAGTCCCAAGTTTCTAGAATTTTCCATCGCCTTGCAGCTCAAATCTCCAGAACCTCGTTGCGTCTGCCCTCTTACCTAATGATTCCATTGCCTTTGCACTGCAGCCCCCGCCCTGCTCGCAGCACCGGCTCGCGCCTCTCCGCTCCAGGCTTGCCCCTACCTCTTACTTTTTGATATTGTGACTATCAGTCCCTATTTCCTGTATATCCCATGCATCCCCTCGCCCCCCTCTTCCTCCAGCCCCGCAATCCCTGCCAGCGCCAGTACGAGGCTCTCCGTGCCCACTTCGTCGACAACCTCCCCCTCGCCGACGCCGCCTCCCGCTTCGGCTACTCCCTCCAGTCCTTCCGCAACCTCTGCCGCGACCTGCGCATCCGCCCCGACCGCGACTTCTTCCTCCCCTCCACCCCCGGCCGCAAGCCCGACCATCCGCCCCCCTCGACCGCCGAGCGCAACCGCCGCATCCTCGCTCTGCGCCGCGACTCCGGACTCTCCGTCCTCGAAATCGTCGACCAGCTCGACCGCGACGGCTCCCCCACCAGCAAGTCCTCCGTCGCTCGCGTCCTCCAGCATGCCGACTGCCCCAAGCTGCCCCGCCGCTCCCCCGCCCAGCTCCTCGCCGCCCGCCCCCTCCTCGCCCCCGTTGCCGACCGCCGTGAACTCGACCTCTCCCCCCGCCGCTTCCACACCCCCTGCGGCGGTCTCTTCCTCTTCGCCCAACTGCTCGCACCCATCCCCCTCGCCCGCATCGCTGCCCAGGCCCGCCTGCCCGCCAGCGCCGCCATCCCCGCCGACTGCGCCCTCCTCTCCCTGCTCGCCCTCAAGCTCTACGGCCTCGCCCGCAAGTCCCATGTCTCCGCCGAAACTTGCGACCCCGGCCTCGCCCTCTTCACCGGCCTCAATGCCGTTCCCAAGCGCTCCACCCTCACCGCATACGCCGGCCGCATCGACCCCCGCCAGCACCAGGCCCTCGCCCACCGCTGGCTCGACGCCGTCCACGACCTGGGCCTGCCCCGCGGCGACTCCTTCGACCTCGACTTCCACACCATCCCCTATCACGGCGACGACCCCCTCGTCCCCAAACACTACGTCTCCAAGCGCAGCCGCCGCCAGAAAGGCATCCTCGCCTTCGTCGCCCGCGATGCCGAATCCCGCATCTTCTGCTACACCAACGCCAGCGTTCGCAAGCAGGACCAGAACGACGAGATCCTCCGCTTCGCCGACGACTGGCACGAGCGCTTCGGCCACTACCCCGGCGAACTCGTCTTTGATTCCACCCTCACCACCTACGCCAACCTCGCCCGCCTGCAGCAACTCGCCATCGACTTCCTCACTCTCCGCCGCCGCACCAAGAAGGTCCTCCAGGCCGTGCGCACCGCCCCCAAGCACCTCTGGCACCGCGTCGAACTCCACAATATCGGCCGCCGCTACCGCCACCCCCGCACCCTCGACCAACGCCTCTGCCTGCCCCACTATCCCGGCAAGATCCGCCAGATCGCTGTCACCGACATCGGCCACGACAAGCCCATCCTGCTGCTCACCAACCAACTCGACGAACCCGTCGCCCCGCTGGTCGACCGCTATGCCCGCCGCATGCTCGTCGAGAACGCCAGCGCCGAGGCCATCGACTTCTTCCACATGGACGCCCTCTCCTCCCAAGTGCCCATGCAGGTCGACTGCGACCTGCAACTGACACTGCTGGCGACCACTCTCTACCGCCTGCTGGGCCGCGCCATCGGCACCGACTACGCGACCGCTCGCGCCCGCACCCTGTTCCGCAAGTTCGTCCATGCCAGCGCCCGCGTGGAGATCCGCCCCGACGGCATCGAGGTGCGCTTCGGCCGGCGCGCCCACAACCCGCTCCTGCTCAAGGCCGGCTTCGCCGACAAAGCCGTCCCCATCCCCTGGCTCGAAAACCTGTCGCTGCGCCTCGCATTCCTCTAGCCCTGGCGCCTAGCAACGCACATTATTGCTGGGCGTTGGGAATCAAGGCTAGAGGAAAACCATACAGTAATGGAAAGGGCAATGGGGCCGAAACCCTTTTTTTTCAGTCAGGTGCGGATCTAGGTCTCCATTACCATTTGCATTCCATTATATCGCAAGCGAGTCCTGACGGGGCCGGTGGCCCTTCGTGTGCGCGACCTGATCCGACAGATCGCGATGGAGCACGAATTGCACATCATTTCGGGGCAAGTGGCACGCGACCACGTCCACGTCTTTTTGAGCTACCGGCCGCGCCAGGACATCAGCACGATCGTGCAATGGCTGAAGGGGATCAGCTCGCGAGTACTGCTTCAGGAGTTCCGGCACCTGAGGAAGTAGTTCTGGGGGAGACACTTCTGGGCGCGGGGGTACCTGGCGGTGAGTTCGGGGAGCTTGACGGACGAGACGGTCGCCCGGTACATCGAGGAACAGGAAGGCGAGCCGGTGCACGACGACAGTCAATTTCCAATTGACAACCATTGAAGCCACCGTCTTGTAGACTGTGGTTGTTCACTTTTCTGTAAATACCCAGGTGTTCTTGAGCGTTGTCCCGATCGCCCAACCTGTAAAAGGCGCGCCCCAGGTGGTAGTGGATGGTTTCGTCTCCGCTCATGCCAAGCTCAAGGGCGAGCCGCAGATGCACGACAGCCTCTCGATGGGCGCCCTCTTTGAAATACAACCGGTCCAGCGTCTTAAGCGCGTCCGCCGCAGCGGGGTTGAGCTTGATCGCCTGCGACAAAAGTGGCTTCGCCTTGTCTGATTGTCCAGTTAGGAAATAGACCTTGCCGGCCCGGGCTAGCGCGGGGACAGAATATGGGTCGTTCTTCAATTCGGCTTGGAAGGCGGCGATCGCCTCCCCGTAATTCTTCGCTCTGAAATGCAACGTTCCGATGGCAAGATGGAGCTGAGAGGCGCCCGGTTTCGGTGTCAGGGCCCGCCGGTATTCCTCGATCGCCTTGTTATTCTCTTCCCTCGTCGCGTGATACTCCGCCTGGAGTTGATGCGTGCGATTGGAATACGACGCTACCGAGACGAAAGCTTCGAGAGCGCCCAGGGAGAGTCTTTCCGCGCAGATCTGCAGGTAGTAGGCGAATTCGGCGTTTGTGGGTTCCCCCTCATGCAGCAGGAGCAGCTCCTGCATAGCCCCTTCGAGTTGACCCAGCTCCAACTGAGCACGGGCTTTCCGGTAACGGCCCTGTTCGGAGTGTCCGTCGGGATCCGCCTGCCGGGCCAGTCGTAGGGCCTCGCTCGGGTTCTCGCCGAGGAGAGCCTGACGCGCCGTCTCAGTCCAGGAGGAGGATTCGACCTGCCGCCGTTCGGCGAGCTGCCGGATTTCCCCCGCCCCGGCCTCTTTCCCGAGCCTATCCAGCAACTTGGCAAGCCGGTAGTGGGCGCCCGGCAATAGCGGAGCGGTACGGATGGCGTGCCGGTACTCTTCTAAGCTGAACTTCACGCCAGGGTAGCAGGTTCGCTCTGCCCTTAATTCCCTTTCTTAGAACAAGTTACTGATCCTTGACGTACCCCGGTACATGGATTTGTGTTTCCATGTAATTATAGGCTTGACAGACGGCAGGCCCCTGTTATAAAATCCTTATCGGATATTATTGTTTCCATGTAGCCCCGTGGCCTTCTACGTCGAGTCCATCCCCAACCGCAACAGCCCCCCGGCCGTCCTCCTCCGCCAGGCCTGGCGCGAAGGCAAGCGCATCCGCCGCAAGACCATCGCCAACCTCTCCAAACTCCCCCCCGAAACCGTCCACGGCATCCGCACCCTCCTCAAGGGCGGCGTCGCCTTCCCCCGCCTCGACCAGGCCGTCTCCATCCGCCGCTCCCTCCCCCACGGCCATGTCGCCGCCGTACTCGGTCTCTGCCTCCAGCTCGGCCTCCCCCGCATCCTCCCCCGCTCCCCCTCCCGCTCCCGCGACCTCGCCCTCGCCGCCCGCCTGCTCCACCCCGCCTCCAAGCTCGCCACCGCCCGCAGCCTCGCCCCCGACTCCGCCTCCTCCTCCCTTGGCTCCCTCCTCGGACTCGGCCCCGTCGCCGGCAACGAGCTGCTCGCCATGCTCGACTGGCTGCGCCGCCGCCAGAACTGGATCCAGCGCAGCCTCGCCCGCCGCCACCTCCGCGACGGCACGCTCATCCTCTACGACGTCACGTCGGCGTACCTGGAAGGACACGCCTGCCCCCCTGGCCGCCTTCGGCTACAACCGCGACGGCAAGCAGGGCAAGCGCCAGATCGTCTGCGGCCTGCTGTGAGCCGCCGACGGCTGCCCCGTTGCCGTCGAGGTGTTCGCCGGCAACACCGCCGATCCCACCACCGTCAGCACCCAGGTGCGCACCATCCGCGAGCGCTTCGGCATCTCCCGCATCGCGCTCGTCGGCGATCGTGGCATGCTCACCACGGCCCGCCTGCGCGAGGACCTCGGACCGGCCGGACTGGATCTCGGCCCTGAAGAGCCAGGACATCCGCCCGTTGCTGAAGCGGCCCAAGCCCCCTCCCGGGGAGGATCCCGCCGCCGCGCAGGCCCCGTTGCACCCCGGCGAGCTGGTGCCCGACCAGTTGGCCGAGATCCTCAGCCCGGACTTTCCCGGCGAGCGCCTGCTGGTGTGTCTGAACCCGCGCCTGCGAGCCGAACGCGCGCGCAAGCGCGAGGAGCTGCTGCAGGCGACCGAGCGCATCCTGGAGGGGATCACCGCCAAGGTGCGCCGCCGGCGGCAGCCCCTGCGCGGGCGGGACGCGATCAATCGCCTCGTGGGCCGCGAAGCGAATCGCAAGAAGGTGGAGCAGCACTTCGCGATCGAGGTGACCGACGAGGACCTGCGCTGGTCGCGCAAGGCGGAGCGGATCGCGGCCGAGGCGCGGGCTGCCGTTTACACACAAATAGGACTTGACAAGTGGATTTCCAGTGTGCCATCCCTAGGACATGTACGAGCAACACCGGATTCCCTCCACGCTTTCGAATCCCGCATCCCTGGCGCGCGTCAAGGCGCTGGTGGCGGCCGCCGGCTCGGCTAGCCGCATGGAAATCGGCCGCCGGGTCTGCCAGCTGTTCGGCTTCCTGGACGCCCGCGGGCAGCCCCAGCTGGCCAGTTGCCTGCGAGCCTTGCGCACGCTCGCCGCCGCCGGCCAGATCCGACTGCCCGCGCCCCGGCATAACCACCGGCGCTGCCGCCCGCGCGGTCTCGGCCGCCCCGTGCCGCCGCCGGTCGGCGTGCCCGCCCGCGTGGACCAGCTGTGCGGGCTGGCACTGATCGAGGTCAGCGACTCGGCCCAGCGCGGGATCTGGAACGAGCTGATGCGCAGCGAGCACCCGCGCGGCGCCGTCCAGCACGCCGGCGCCCAACTGCGCTACCTGCTGGTCTCCGAGCAGGGCGTGCTGGGGGCCTTCGGCTTCGCCGCCGCGGCCCTTGCGCTGGCCGCCCGCGACGCCTTCATCGGCTGGGACGCCGACCAGCGCGGCCGCCAGCTGCACCGCGTGCTCGGGCTGAGCCGCTTCCTGATCCGCCCCGGCGCCGCCTGCCGGAACCTCGCCTCCAAGGCCCTCTCGCTCGCCTTGCGCCGCCTGCCGGACGACTGCCAGCAGCGCTACGGCTACCGCCC
The DNA here is from genome assembly GCA_965218615.1 of Bryobacterales bacterium. Classification (GTDB taxonomy): domain Bacteria; phylum Acidobacteriota; class Terriglobia; order Bryobacterales; family UBA6623; genus VXMF01. The sequence goes on along the minus strand of CBDCLH010000008.1, from coordinate 319,556 downwards.
CCTGCTGGTGGAAACCTTTGTCGAGAAAGGCCTGTACAAGGGCACTTCGCTGGCCGCCGCCAACTGGCTGCGGGTCGGCGAGAGCGCCGGGCGCGGCCGCTTCGCGGCCAGCGGGACCGCGGTGCCGGTGAAGGCGGTCTGGCTCTACCCGCTGGCGCGCGACTGGCGGGCGCAGCTGGGCGTGCCCGCGCCGCAAGCGCCGCAGGCGCTGGGCGCGGCCGACAAGCTGGCGGCGGACGTGTGGGCCGAGCACGAGTTCGGCGGCGCGCCGCTGGGCGATGTACGCTTGAGCCAGCGGCTCGTGAAGATCGTGGACCAGCAAGCGCAAGCGCCCACCAAGTCGTTCCCGGGAGCGGCGCAGAACGACCAGGCGGCGGTGCGCGGCTACTACCGTCTGATTGATCACCCGGCGGATTCGGAGGTGACGCCGGAGAACATCCTGGCGCCGCACCGGGAGCGCACGTTGCAGCGGATGCAGGGGCAGGCCGCGGTACTGTGCATCCAGGACGGCACGGACTTGAATTTCGCGGAGCATCCGGGCTGCGTGGGGCTGGGCTTGATCGGCAAGAACAAGGGCTCGGCGGGGACGCTGGGGCTGCACATGCATGCGACGCTGGTGGTGAACGGGAAAGGGGTGCCGCTGGGGGTGCCGCAGATCCAGTTCGAGGCGCCGGACGGGAAGGCGGAGAGAGGCAAGCCGCTGGAGCAGCGCAAGACGATGCGCTGGATCCGGGGGCTGCGGGAATGCGCGGAGATGGGCGGGCAGCTGGCGGGGGTGCGGCCGGTGTCGGTGCTGGACCGGGAGGCGGACGTGTTCGCCCTGTTCGCGGAGCAGCGGCGGCTGCGGAAGGTGGACCTGCTGGTGCGGGCGAAGCACAACCGCTCGCTGGGCAAGGACGTGCCGAAGCTGTTCGACTGGGTCCGGGGGGAGGCGGCGCAGGGACGGATGCAGATCCACGTGGCGCGGCTGTCGGGGCGGCGGGCGAGCCGGGGGCAGACGGGCCGCGAGGCGCGGGAGGAGCGGGTGGCGCAGGTGGAGCTGCGCTGGCGCGAAGTGGAACTGGCGGACCCGGACCGGCAGGAGGCGGCGCTGCAGCTGCGCCTGGTGCACGTGCGGGAGGAGACGCAGCCGGAGGGGGCGGAGCGACTGGAATGGTTCCTGCTGACGACGCTGGCGGTGCAGACGCAGCCGGAGGCGGAGCGGGTGCTGGAGTGGTACAAGCTGCGCTGGCGGATCGAGGACTGGCACCGGGTGCTGAAGGCGGGCTGCAAGGTGGAGTACCTGGGGCACCGGCAGGGGGAGCGGATCGAGCGCGCGGTGACGATCAACGCGGTGATCGCCTGGCGGCTGACACTGCTGACGCTGCTGGGACGGGACACGCCGGAGCTGCCGGCGGACACGCTGTTCACGGAGATCGAACTGGCGGCGCTGGAGGATTTCGCGCAGGATCGGCGGCAGCCGCCGCCGGACAATTTGGGGCGGGCCGTGCTGACGCTGGCGATGCTGGGCGGGTATCTGAATTACAAGCGCAAGCAGTACGCGGTGCCGGGGCACAAGGTGATGTGGGAGGGCTACACGAGGCTGGCCACGATCTCGCAGGTGGTGGAACGGACCCGACGGCTCAGCGAGGGTAGCAAGCTCTATCAGAAGATGCGTTCAGGGTGACTTGTGTGTAAACGGCAGGGCGCGGCTGGACGGGATCTACGTGGTGCGCACGAGCCCGCCGGCAGACGCCATCGGGGCGGAGGCCACGGTGGCGGCGTACAAGAGCCTGGCGCGGGTGGAGCGGGCGTTCCGCTCGCTGAAGACGGCCCAGCTGCACGTGCGGCTGGTGTACGTGTACTTGGAGGAGCACGTGCGGGGGCATGTGTTCCTGTGCATGCTGGCGTACTACGTGGAATGGCACTTGCGTCGGAAGCTGGCGCCGCTGCTGTTCGAGGACGCCGAGCGCGAGGCAGCGGAGGCACGGCGGGACACGCCGGTGGAGCCGGCGCAGGTCTCGCGGGCGGCAGAGGCGAAGGCGGCCACGAAGCGAACCCCGGAGGGGCTGCCCGTGCAGAGCCTGCGGACCTTGCTCGAGCACCTGGGATCCCTGACGCTCAACCAGGTGACGCTGCCGCAGGACGACCAGCACGCCTTCCAGTTGTCGTCCAGGCCCACTCCCTTGCAGGCGAAAGCGTTCGCGCTGCTGGGAGTGGACCCCGACCGGCTTGTTTTCAGTACGATGGCAGGTTGAATTCGCGTAACTACTTTCGATTGCTGGGATTAGCCAGCAATTAGCGAATGAAGTTCAGGCTAAGGCTTTGTCGAATTGCCGCTGGCGCTCGAATTGCCGGCCGCGGAGAGTGTAAAACCACGGAGACTCGGACCCGTGGCGCCGAAGCTAGTGAAAAGCCGCCGTAGACAGCTTCATGTAAGTTCGGCCCAGGTGGAAGCTTAGCTCGTGGTCCTTCGGGTCGAGACGTATACACTCTTTGAGCTCAGTAATCGCTCGGGCGAAGTTGCCCATTTGCAGATAGCTCATCGCCACCCACTTGCGGGCGAGTGTCTTCGTGGGATCAACTGATGAGACGCCGCGCAGGTGCTCGATTGCAGGGCTATTCAGTTGTCTGAATTCAGGGTGGCAGACAGTCGTGGCGAGGGGCTGTGCGAGCCTGTCCGCTAGGCACGGCGATCCGCGGTTCCCGTCTTTGCGACCCGCAAGGGCTGGACATTTCGTTCTGGATCTGTCACCGTGGGTCGGATGGAGCCGTTGCCGACGCCACGCCGCGCTCTGGACCTGCGCGCCGTCGCGGTGCGCCCGACCTGCGGTGCGCAGGAGCACCGGCTCTGGGACCGTCTGGTCGGGGCCCATCACTACCTGGGGTTCGGCGGCCTGTTCGGCAAGGGCTTGCGGCATGTGGCGAGGCTGGGCCCGGCCTGGGTGGCGCTGGTGGGCTGGCAGGCGGCCGCGCTCAAGCTGACGGCGCGGGACCGCTGGATCGGCTGGACGCTGGAGCAGCAGTTGCGGCGCCTGCATCTGGTGGCGCAGAACGCGCGCTTCGTGCTCCTGCCGGCCTTCCAGGGGGTGCCCAACCTGGCCTCGCGGGTGCTGGGGCTGAGCCTGCGGCGGCTGGCCGGGGACATGCAGCGGGAACACGGCTTTGCGGTCTTGCTCGCGGAGTCGTTCGTGGACCGGGCGCGGTTTGCCGGTACCTGCTACCGGGCGGCGAACTGGCGCTCGCTGGGGTTCACCGGCGGCTACGCACGCCAGCCGGGCGCGGTGCCGGAGTGGCGCCATCACGGCGAGCCCAAGGAGGTGCTGGTGTACGAATTGGAAGCGGATGCGAGGGCGGCCCTGGGCCAGCCCGAGGAGGACCCGGCCTGGCAAGGCCCGGAGCGGACTGCGCCGCCGCCCGCGCCCGCGTTGCGCAGCCTGTTCGACTGCCTGGGCGAGGGGGAGGACTACCGGCACGCCCGGGGCCAGCGCTACCGCCTGCGGACCGTGCTGGTGCTGGCCGTGGCGGCCCGGCTGGCCGGCTACCGCGGCGTGACCGCGTTCGCCCAGTTCGCGGCCCTGCTGGACCCGTCGCAACGCGCGGCGGTGGGCTGTTTCTACAGTCCCAGCCGGCACTGCTACACGACCCCGTCGATCGCGACGTTCCACAACATCCTGGCCGCCCTGCCGCCGCAGACACTGGAGCACGCGGTGGCGGCGTGGACGCGGCAGCAGAGCGGGCAAGTCCCGCTAGATGAGGAGGATACGGCCTCGCAGAAGGAGGCCGGGGAGGCCCCTCGGCCAGGGCTCCTGCCGGGCCTCTCGATGGACGGGAAGGATGTCCGCGGCGCCTCCAAGCAGACAGCGGACGGCCGTCGCATGCTGGTCGCGGCCGTGGAGCACTCCAGCGGCCTGGTGCTGGGACAGGTCGAGGTCTCGAGCAAGACCAACGAGATCCCGGCGGTGCGCGAGCTGGCCGGGGAGCTGGACCTGGCCGGGCGCATCGTCACCCTCGACGCGCTGCACGTCCAGCACAAGACGGCGCGCGGCCTGCTTGAGGACTGCGCGGCCCACTACCTGGTCACGGCCGTCAAGGAGAACCAGCCGACGCTGCTGGACGACCTCCAGCACATGCTGTTCGAGGATTGTCCCGGCCACGAGACCCTCGACAAGGAGCACGGCCGCAGCGACCGCCGCCGCTACTGGGTCAAGGATCTCAGCGACCCGGACTGGAACGGCTATGCCGACCTGCACGGCCGTCGGCAGGCCATCCGCATCGAGCGCGAGCGGCATGTGCTCAAGACCGGCGAGACCAGCACCGAAGTGAGCTACGCGCTGACCTCGCTGACGGCGGAGCAGGCCACGCCCGCGCAGCTGGCGGCGCTGATCCGCAACCACTGGCACAGCGAGAACCGCCTGCACTACGTGCGGGACTTCACCTACGACGAGGATCGCTGCCGGGTCTGGGTGCGTGACCTGCCGCGCAATCTCGCCTGCCTGACCAACGCGGCGATTTCGATCATCCGCTGCCAGTCCGGGTTCCGCTGGGTGCCGCAGGCCAACCGCCATTACGCGGCCCGCCCGCAGGAGGCGCTCGACCTGCTGCTGGCCCCGCCCCGGCGCTAGCCCGGGCCGCTCGCCCGCCCGCAAGCAGGGCTCCGCCTGGCCAGGCGGAACAGTACCGCTGTGTCGGCGCTTGCGACCCAGCCGGTCGACGACGCCCGGATCCCTCGTGGGAAACCCTCGGGGCCGCGCCCAGCGACTGCACAGGACGTGGAAGCAGGCATCAACCTCACCGAAACCGCTTCAATCAGGACAAAAAAATGTGCCTGTGCTCGATTGCCAGATCGGGACGCGAAGTGAGGTAATAGTCGATGCCAAGGAACAGGCTCGCCGAGAGCAGTTTCGGGTGGAGCCGGAGGGCTTCGTGGAACTGCTCGATCGCCTGCTCATACTTTCGCTGCATGTGATACATCAGGCCGAGGTTGCTGTGGGCTTCGGGAAGTTCGGGCGCTAAACGAACGATGGCTTCCCATTCCTTGGCTGCCGTATCGTAATCTTTCTTTTCGAGCGCCTGCCGCGCGCGGTTGTAACGGCAAGCGGGATCACCACCAGCCAGCTGCGGGAACCCGTTTGGAGCCACCGCCAGCAGAGCGGGAATACCGGCAAGGCAATAGAAAGTGGAGCGAGTCCACACTTTCTCGACCCCTCTTCAGCCCGCGAATCTGTCCCGCTTGACGATTCCTTCCCCTTCGCGAATCACCACGAGCTGGTCCGCCGCCACGCTCTTGAAAGTCTCCACATCTCCCAGCGGCCAACGGATCACGAGATCCATGCTCTTCTCGGCGCCGAGTCCGAAATGCAGCCGGCTGTCGTTGACGGAATAGAAACTCGCCTGCCCGAGCACCTCCTGGACCTGGCGCTTGCCTCCGTAGTGACAGGTGACGCGCCCGCCGAGCGCACTGCGGTTCGACTTGACGCCTTCCAGCTTTACTTTCACCCAGTGATGGCCGCCCGTGAGATCGTTGCGAAGAAGCGACGGCGGCTCGTTCATGTTCATCACGAGGATGTCGATGTCGCCGTCGTTGTCGAAATCACCGAAGGCGCAGCCGCGGCTAGAGTGCTCGGCCGCGATGCCTGGCCCCGCCTGCTCGATCAACTGTTCGAACTTGCCGCCGAGGTTGCGATAGATGAGGCGCGGAGTCTTGTACTTGTAGCTCGGGATGACAGCCTCCATCTCGGGGTAGACGTTGCCGGTGACCGCAAACAGGTCCGGCAGGCCGTCATTGTCCAGGTCGACCATGCCCGCACCCCAGGCGACGAAGCGCGTCTCGACGGCCAGCCCGGCCCTTATGGTCATGTCCTCGAAAGCCCCCTCGCCGTCGTTCTGATAAACAATATCAGTATCGTTGGCGAAATGGGTCTTGAAGATGTCCAGATTGCCGTCGAGGTTGAAGTCGCCTATGCCGAGCCCCATGCCCGCCTGCTCTATGCCATCTTCGCTGAGGGCGCCGCCGCGCTCCAGACCCTCTTCCCGGAACGTTCCGTCGTGGTTATTCATGAACATCAGGCTGTTGGTTGAGTCGCAGGCGACATAGATGTCCGGCCAGCCGTCGTTGTCGAAGTCGGCCGCCACCACCGTCATACCGTACGTCCCTTCGATGCCCTCCACGCCGGAGGCGGCGCTGATGTCGGTAAAGGTGCCGTCGCCGTTGTTGCGGTAGAGCAGGTGGGTGGCCGGCGGTAGCCCCATCGGACCACAGTGCACGGGAATGCCTTTCCAGTTGCAGGTGCCCTTCTCGCCGGGGAGCGGTACCGAGTCGAGATCGAACTCGACGTAATTGGAGACAAAGAGGTCCAGGTGCCCGTCGCGGTCGTAGTCGACGAAGGTGCAGCCCGCACCCCAGCGCGTGCGCTCCGACAGCAGTCCCGCCTCGCGGGTCACGTCCGTGAACGTCCCATCGCCGTTGTTTCGGAAGAGGACGTTTTGGCCCCAGTAGGTGATGAACAGATCCTCGTAGCCATCGTTGTTGTAGTCGCCGACGGTCACCGAGTAGGCCCAGCCGGTCCGCGTCAGGCCCGCCTCCTCGGTCACGTCGGTGAACGTTCCGTCGCGGTTGTTCTTGTACAGACGATTCGTGGCCCCGTCGGGCGCCCCCTCCAGACGAGAGCCGGAAAGCAGTAGGATGTCCAGCCAGCCGTCATTGTCGTAGTCGAGGAAAGCCACTCCGGGCCCCGCCGTTTCAATGATGTAGTTCTTGCGGTCCACACCGCCAAAGACAACCGGCGCGTACAGACCCGCCTGCCTGGCCACGTCGGTGAACTTCGCGTACCAAGGCAAGCCCGAGGGCTTGCCGCGTGGCAGCGGCTTCACACCCCGGGAAGCAATTCCTTGTGCCAGGAGAGATCCTTGTGTGAGGAGAGCGAGGAGTTCACGACGAGAGTAGAACATCGGCCTCTCCTCAGTACAGAGGACCCCGGAAACCTTGTGGGCAGAGGCCGCAATCGTGAACCAAGAAGCCTGGTATCGGAACACCTGCTTGACTCAGGATCGAGAACTGTATCGACAAATCCCGGGGATCGAAGCTTCGGGGTATGTGAGCTGGGACTGGCAGCCCTCCGATTTTGAAGAGATCTCCTCCGCGCAGCCGGTGGGAGAGCTGCGCGAACGACATGGGGGTATATGCAGTCTTCATAATATTACATTTCGTTGCGGCCCGCCTCATTCTCGAAGTGGCTCTATACTAGCATCAGCATTTCCCAATCCAAGGATGATCCTGAAATGGGCAGGGCTATTCAGTTGTTTGAATTCAGGGTGGCAGACAGTCGTGGCAAGGGGCTGTGCGAGCCTGTCCGCTAGGCACGGCGATTCTCGGTTCCCGTCTTTGCGACCCGCCAGGGCTGGACATTTCGTTCTCGATCTGTCAGCGTGGGTGGGATGGAGCCGTTGCTGACGCCAGGCCGCGTTCCGGACCTGCGCGCCGTCGCGGTGCGCCCGACCTGCGGTGCGCAGGAGCACCGGCTCTGGGACCGTCTGGTCGGGGCTCATCACTACCTGGGGTTTGGGGGCCTGTTCGGCAAGGGCTTGCGGCATGTGGCGACGCTGGGCCCGGCCTGGGTGGCGCTGGTGGGCTGGCAGGCAGCCGCGCTCAAGCTGACGGCGCGGGACCGCTGGATCGGCTGGACGCTGGAGCAGCAGTTGCGGCGCCTGCATCTGGTGGCGCAGAACGCGCGCTTCGTGCTCCTGCCGGCCTTCCAGGGGGTGCCCAAGCTGGCCTCGCGGGTGCTGGGGCTGAGCCTGCGGCGGCTGGCCGGGGACATGCAGCGGGAGCAGGGCTATGGCGTCTTGCTCGCGGAGTCGTTCGTGGACCGGGCGCGGTTCGCGGGCACCTGCTAGCGGGCGGCGAACTGGCGCTCGCTGGGCTTCACCGGCGGCTACGCACGCCAGCCGGGCGCGGTGCCGGAGTGGCGCCATCACGGCCAACCCAAGGAGGTGCTGGTGTACGAATTGGAAGCGGATGCGAGGGCGGCCCTGGGCCCGCCCGAGGAGGACCCGGCCTGGCAGGGCCCGGAGCGGACCGCGCCGCCGCCTGCGCCGGAGCTGCGCAGCCTGTTCGACTGCCTGGGCGAGGTGGAGGACTACCGCTGCGCCCGGGGCCAGCGCTACCGCCTGCGGACCGTGCTGGTGCTGGCCGTGGCGGCGCGGCTGGCCGGCTACCGCGGCGTGACCGCGTGCGCCCAGTTCGCGGCCCTGCTAGACCCGTCGCAACGCGCGGCGGTGGGCTGTTTCTACAGTCCCAGCCGGCACTGCTACACGACCCCGTCGAGCGCGACGTTCCACAACATCCTGGCCGCCCTGCCGCCGGAGACACTGGCGCACGCGGTGGCGGCGTGGACGCGGCAGCAGAGCGGGCCAGTCCCGCTGGATGAGGAGGATACGGCCTCGCAGAAGGAGGCCGGGGAGGCCCCTCGGCCAGGGCTCCTGCCGGGCCTCTCGATGGACGGGAAGGATGTCCGCGGCGCCTCCAAGCAGACGGCGGACGGCCGTCGCATGCTGGTCGCGGCCGTGGAGCACTCCAGCGGCCTGGTGCTGGGACAGGTCGAGGTCGACTCCAAGACCAACGCGATCCCGGCCGTGCGCGAGCGGGCCGGGGAGCTGGACCTGGCCGGGCGCATCGTCACCCTCGACGCGCTGCACGTCCAGCACAAGACGGCGCGCGGCCTGCTCGAGGACGGCGCGGCTCACTACCTGGTCACGGCCGTCAAGGAGAACCAGCCGACGCTGCTGGACGACCTCCAGCACATGCTGTTCGAGGATTGTCCCGGCCACCAGACCCTCGCCAAAGAGCACGGCCGCAGCGACCGCCGCCGCTACTGGGTCAAGGATCTCAGCGACCCGGACTGGAACGGCTATGCCGCCCTGTACGGCCGCCGGCAGGCCCTCCGCATCGAGCGCGAGCGGCATGTGCTCAAGACCGGCGAGACCAGCACCGAAGTGAGCTACGCGCTGACCTCGCTGACGGCGGAGCAGGCCACGCCCGCGCAGCTGGCGGTGCGGATCCGCAACCACTGGCACAGCGAGAACCGCCTGCACTACGTGCGGGACTTCACCTACGACGAGGATCGCTGCCGGGTCTGGGTGCGCGACCTGCCGCGCCATCTCGCCTGCCTGACCAACGCGGCGCTCTCGATCATCCGCTGCCAGTCCGGGTTCCGCTGGCTGCCGCAGGCCAACCGCCATTACGCGGCCCGCCCGCAGGAGGCGCTCGACCTGCTGCTGGCCCCGCCCCGGCGCTAGCCCGGGCCGCTCGCCCGCCCGCGAGCAGGGCTCCGCCTGGCCAGGCGGAACAGTACCGCTGTGTCGGCGCTTGCGACCCAGCCGGTCGACGACGCCCGGACCGTCTGCCCGGGGCCCTCGTGGTAGGCCCTCGGGCCGCGCCCAGCGACTGCACAGGACGTCGAAGCAGGCATCAACCTCACCGAAACCGCCTCAATCAGGACAAAAAAATGTGCCTGCTGAAATGGGGTGCGTCGGGGAAAGGAACAGCGCTGGGTGAGGATCTCCTTTCCAAGGTGTTCGAGGGGGGGAGGGGGAAACTCAGCAGGTTGTGGCCCGGATCGCAGAACTGCGTTGAGCTTCCCTCTCCCCCTCCCAGCAATGCAGAGACCCGGGCCGTCAGGCCTGGCTTGACGACCCTGGGTTTCACCAGCGGGAGCGGCACGCGGCCAGCAGTTTCCTCTTGACGGCCTGCATGCGCAGGGCGCATTCGGTGTCGCTCAGCCGTCGCGCCCGCTGCTCCAGCACCCCAGCGCTGAGGCCTTTCTTCAAATGGGCCTCCCACTCGTCGAGCGACAGCAGCTTTTCGTACGGTGTGCGGTAGTCTTCGAGCCGATAGCGCCGCCGCCGCTTGCCGTTGTCGGCCACCTCCACCCTCACAAACCCGCAGGGACGATGGTAGTTCAAGTAGGGGTTGAAATAGGCCGTGTAGAAGCGCTGCAACTCGGCGGCGATCGGTTCGTGTCCCATGTGCTTGCGCACCACCGCGCCGTTTTCGCCCTCCACCAGGGCGTTGTCGGTGCTGCGGTGCGCAAGTGACTTGGTGAACTCGCTGACCAGCAGCTTGTTCAGCAACTGGGCGACTCGATCGTTGAGAAACTCCGAACCGTTGTCGGAATGGAAACCGTGGATGCGGAAGGGGAACTGGTGCAGGATGGCCTCTAACACAGGAATCAGATGGGCCTCGGAGATCGTCTCGCAACAGCCCACCACCTGCCACTGTGTGACCGTATCGACAGCGTTGATGTGATAGAGACCCTTGCGGGTCTCGGTGTCGCCTTGATGCACCGTGTCGACGCGCAGATAGCCGGGCCGGCCGCCTGGGTCGGGCCGTCGGCGCTCGCCGATCGCGACCGCACGGGCACGGGTCTTGGTGATGGGCAGATGGTGCCGGCCGTAGTCCGCGGTGCGCCGCAGATTGTAGGTGTGAGAGGGTGAGGTCGAGGCCAGCCGCTGATACTCCCTCTTGCCGTAGACGCGGTACTCGCGCTCGACGATATGGCGCACCGCCGGCCCGGAAAGCCCTTCGTGAGCGGCATCGACGGCGGCCAGCAGGGCGATATCTGCGGGGCTGTAGCGGCGCGGAAAGCGATGGCGACGACGGTGCGCCGGAGGCTTGACGGCCCCGCTTTGGCGGTAGCATCGGATCAGGCGCGTGATCTGCGGCAGGCTGTGTCCGCTGACCTTGGCCAGATAGCGGCGCACGATGCCCTTGTCTTTCTTCGACCGCTGCAGGTACTGCTGGGCCTGCAAGGTGTGCTCCACGAAGCCGTAGATCTCCTCCCGGCTGGCGACACGGAAGCTGAGACGGCCGCTGGCGGCTAGAAATCAGCGCATCTCCTCCAGCGTGAGACGGTGAGCGTTCTGCATGGTGATTCGCATTCACCCGCGGTGTGCCCTCTCCCAACCGCCGTGCTTTCAGGATCATCTTGCATTAGACAACTCTGCATATCGTGTCGTGCTGCTTCGAATCGTCGCCTACGTTGTCCACGCCTCCATTGGCCGAATAGATGTCCTTCCAGCCGTCGTTGTCGTAGTCGATGAACCCGTTGCTCCAGCCGGTGAACCGCCGACTGAGCGTCTCGACGCCAAACCGCCGGGAAACGTACTCGAACTCTTTGCCTTCCAGGTTGCGAAACAGCCCGTGAAGCTGGTTCATCAGGTCGCTACAGAAAATGTCGACTCAGCCATCATTGTCGAAGTCCTTGACGTCGCAACCCATGGCCGAAACCGTGTTTCCAGAATCGTTATATGCTACAAAGTACTCGAGCGCCACCTCATGAAAGGTGCCGTCCTGGTGGTTCATGTACAGGAAATTGGGCTACGTGTCGTTAGCGAGGAAGACGTCCTGCTGGCCGTCCCGGTTGAAATCCGCGATGCAGGCGCCCATGCCTTTCCCCAGCGCCTCGGCGAATCCGGATTCCTCGGTTACGTCGGCAAACTTGCCATCGCCGAGGTTATGACACAGCCGGTGTGGCATCGCCTCGTACTGCGTGGGATGGCAGTAGTACTCCACACCGGTTGACTGAAGACAGCGAACGTCCTCCTCCGGTGTTCAGAGCGTGTAGTTGGAAAGCACCAGGTCGAGCAGGCCGTAGTTGTCGTAGTTGAGCCAGGCGCCTTGCATGCTGATGAGTTTTGCCGGCTTTTCGGCCAGGCCGGACTCGGCGGTGACATCGGTAAAGGTACCATCCCCGTTGTTGTGATACTGGGCGTTTGGACCGAGATTGGCGACGAAGAGTTCGCTGAAGCGGTCATAGTCTCCGACGGCGACGCCGACGCTGAAATCCCCGTGCTGGCCGAGCAGTCCCGCGCGCTCGGTGATGTCCTCGAAGGTACCGTCCCCGTTGTTGCGCAGCAGACAGTGCTGGAAGGAGGAGTCGACCTTCTTCACTTCCGGCAACTTGGCGCCGTTGGTGAAGTAGAGGTCCATCCAGCCGTCGTTGTCATAGTCGAAGATCGCGACCCCGCAGCACATCGGTTCCGGAAACCACTTCCGGCCGGGGGCGTCGTTGTTGGTTCAGACTTCCTGACATCTGACCAGAATGAGGTGTCGCGGTTTTCCGGCTAGACAGCGAGTTGCGGGCGGGGAGCAGCGCTCGTAGGATGGTCGTCGGGCAGGAGTTCGTAGACGAGTCGCAGCGAGGTGCCGGGAAACGCGGTGCGCGTTTGATTGAGTTCGCGGAGCAGCGGGCCCAGGGCGGCGTCCTGGGAGCGGCTCGCCAGATGCAGTAGCTGCACAGTGAGCGTGCCGGCACGGATATCGGGGACCAGGTTGGCGTCGCTGCGGAACAGCGCCTGCAGCAGCGCGCGGGCGTTTTCGGGCTTGCCGAGTTCGGGGGCGACCGCGACGGCCATCGCGGTTTCGGCCCGGTAGGCGATCATGCGCAGGGAGTCGAGCAGGTTGCGCAGCGGCTCGGGCAGGGCCATGAGGCGCTCCTCCGGGGACAGCTCGCCCGCCGGCACGTGCTCGTCGGCGTGCCGGGCCGCATGCTCCAGGCCCTCGATGCAGCGGTCGGTCGCGTCGATCTCGGAGTGCAGCGCGCGGACTTTGTCGGCGTGTCCGGCACTGGGCCGGGCCTTTTCGCGGGCCAGCTTGCGGCGCAGGTTGCCGACCTTGTTGCGGAGCTTGTCGAGGGCCTTGCGGATCAGCCGCCAGGCGGGGTTGACCACCCGCGTGTGCGGCTCGACGGGCAGCAGCCCGCGCTGCGGCAGCGCATCCAGGCCGAACTCCTCCTTGAGGTACTTGAAGACGTTCTCCTGGGCCCAGCGCGAGCGCATGAGCCCGGCGACCTGCGCCGCCGACAGGCTCGGGTGCGTGGTGATGACCGACGGTTGGCGTTGGCCGGCGGCGGGTCGGCCCGCGGCGGGCACGGGCTCGCGCGGCTGGCCGCTCTTGCCCGGCGGCTGCAGGCGCCGGTCGATCCAGAAGCGCACCTCGCGCGCCTCGCAGCCCGGCAGCAGGGGCGCCTTGCGCTCGGCGACCTGCGCCTCGAGCATCGCCGCGCCCAAGGGCGAGCGCACGGTGACGCGCTCCGGGCGGAACTCGCTGTCGGGCCAGCGCTCCGTCTGCGCGCCCTTGCGCCAGGTGATGCAGGCGATGCCCTTGGCGGCCAGCCAGCGGAACAGCTGCGGGCTCCAGCCTTCGCGGTCGAACACCAGCGTCAGGTGAGGCTCCGCCGCCGCGCCCGCGGCGGGCGCCAGCAGGCCGAGCGCCTCCAGTTGCGGCACGATGCCGTGGCGGATCTCGGCCACCATTTTCGGATCGACCTGCTTGTGGATGCACAGCAGGGGCGCGCCGCCGAGCGCGTTGAGCCAGTAGCCGGCCGCGGCCGGCAGCTGCAGTTTCTGGCGCGCGACGAAGTGCTTGGGCAGGTTGGCCTTGCCGCTGTAGACCTTGACATGGCCATCGACGAACAGCGTGGCGGCGGTGGCGGGATCGTCCGCGGCCCACTGCCCGGCCAGGGCCGCGCGCCAGGCGTGCAGCGCCTCGGGGTCGGCGGCCAACTGGTCCAGCTTGCGCCGCAAGGTGCGCGCCTCGGGGCAGCGGTCCAGGCCCAGCAGGGCGCCCCATTCGCCGGGCTGCTCGTAGCGCAGCTTCCGTGTTTCTTGTCAAGCACATATCCGGGCAGAGATGTTCCGGAGAGGCGATTTTCTTGCATTTCTTTCCGGATGGCGAGGTTCGGTTGGGAGCCGCTCGTCGGTGTGCTCATGCGGGTGCCTGCAGTTCGTGGGTGGGAGGCTCGGGCTGCCAGAGGCGATCCTCGCGGAGCAGGGTGTCGAGCAGGCCGACGAGCTTGCGCATGACGGCGACGAGGGCGACCTTGGGCGGCTTGCCGCGGGTGAGGAGTCGTTCGTAGAAGGCCTTGGCCGCGGGTTCGCAACGGACCGCGGAGAGGGCCGCCATGTAGAGCAGGTGGCGCGGCTGGGCGCGGCCGCCGCGGATGGAGCGGCCGCCGCGGTGCTGGCCGGAGTCGCGGTCGAAGGGAGCGAGGCCGAACAGGGAAGCGGCCTGGCGACGGCCGAGGGTGCCGAGCTCGGGCATGTCGGCGCAGAGGCAGGCGGCGGTGACGGGGCCGCAGCCGGGGATCGAGCGGATGCTGGCGGCGCGGCGGGAGAGTGCGGTGTCGGCGGCGATGCAGGTGAGCATGCGGCACTCGCAGGAGGCGCTGTCGGCCTGCAAGGCGTCGAGGGTGGCGCCGGGGCAGCCGGCGGCCTCGGGAGCGAGTTCGGCGCAGAGCTTGCGGAGGGCGCCGAGCTGTTCGACGAGCTTGCGGCGGAGAGCGAGCAAGTCGCTGAGCAGCTGGAGGTTGCGCGGCAGGGGCGGGGTTGCCTCGAGGCTGTCGAGGAGGCCGAAGCGGGCGAGCATGGCGGCGTCGACGCGGTCGTTCTTGGCGAGCTGGCCGATGGCCTGGGCGAAGCGCCGGGAGCGCAAGGGATTGACGAGGACGGTCTCGAGGCCGGCGTCGAAGAGGCCCTGGTGGAGGTTGCGGTGGTAGCGGCCGGTGGGCTCGAGGACGGCGCGGGTGACGCCGTGCTTGAGCAGCCAGTTGCGCAGGGCGCGGCGGCCGCACTTGTCGTTGTTGAACTGGCGCTCGAGGCTGCCCTCGAGGATGTGGGCGTCGAGCTTCGACTTGCCGACGTCGATGCCGGCGACTACGATGGGATTGAGTTCAGTCATTCCTGTGTTCCTGTCCTTTTGCGATTCGGGGCGGTACCCACGCTTCCGTTCAGGTCGCGCAGGAATGGTTGCGACGGGCCGACCAAGCTGCGCTGCGGATCTGTCATCCGAGGTGCGGACGGTCCGGCCCGTCGCCGCCCGGGGGCCTGGCCAGGCCCCCGGGCGGCCTCCCCCCACTGGCGGGGGGAGGGATCTGCTACCTGCCGCAGCGGTGGCTTACGCCACCTGCGGCACTGGGGAGAGAGGGTCCGGGGTAGTGGCGACCATCCCTTTCTCTCCGGCACCTCTCCAATATAAAAGGCGCTCGGCGTTGCGCACGCGCGCCAGGAGCATGAAGGCCAGCAGCAGCAGCACCGAGCGCAGGCCGTAGAAGCCGGGCGGAATGTGCAGCAGGCTGGCATGGCGCAGCAGGCCGGCCTGCAGCAGCGCCGGGACGGCCGTCAGCACGCCACCGTTGGCAACGGTCGCGGTGGCTTCGAAGCTTGGCAGCCGCTCGGCCAGCAGGCCGAGGCTGGCCGCGACGCGCCCGCCAACGTCCCGCGCCGCCCGGCCCATCGCAGCGGCCGCGTCGCGCCGGTTGCGGCCGGCCTTGTCCACGCTGCCGGGCGGGCTGCCCGCGGCCGGCTCGGCGGGAATTCCCGCGCCGCTCGCGCCGCGCGCCCCGCCGGATTCCAGACCCGCGCCAGCAGCCTCGGGAACGTCCGCCGCCAAGTTTCCGGCCGGCTCGGAGAGGCCCGCTCCCGCGGCCGCTTCGGCGCCCACTGCCCGCCCGCTCTCGCGCTGCGCCGCGATTCCCGGCAGCAAGCCCTCGCGCTTGTACTGGCGCAGCGTCTCGAAGCACAGCTCCAACTCCCGCGCCACGCCACGCAGGCTCGCGCCCCCTTGCAGCAGCTCCGCCGCCCGCGCCAGCACCGCCGGGTCCTCGATCCCGTGCCGCCGCCGCGGCTGGCGCGGACGCCCGAAGCTCGACTCCCCCTCCCGCTGCATCCGCAGCCGCGCGCGCGTCACCGTGCGCGCGCTGATCCCGAGCGCCTGCGCCAATTCCGCCGCTGTCGCCACGCCCCACCTCAGGAAGCGCGCCAGGCAGCGCGCGCGCGCCGGGCGATCGCCTTGCAGGTAGCAGTCGCACACTTGCAGGTACAGGAACCAATACACCTGGCCGCTGTCCTCCAGGAAGCTCAGCTGCGCGTTGACAGCGGTCGCCTCCGGCGGCTGCAGGGACAGGGCCGCGGGCAGTCCGGTGGGTCGCGGCAGGGCCTCGCTCGGGCTTTCCATGGACATATTATAACAGTCAAAGCGGGTCCGGCGCAACCCCAATTGGCACTTCGGAAACGACTAAAACTCTATGAACCGTAGGAACTTAGGCTGACCTACCCTGTCTGGCCATCTCGGCCGATGTAAGGAAGTCTGTGGTTACATAGGAGAAGCGGGAGTTCGGCACAATATCGACGTAGCGGACGCCGGTTTGGGCCAGCGTAGCGGGCGTGCAGAGAGCCAGCAAAGAAACGAATTTGAGGGGCCGGGATCGCATCAGCTTTAGCGGGATACTTTTCGTTGCGCAGCCACCGCGGCTTGCCTTGGCTCTCTATGTTTCTTGAGTATTCCTCTCACAAGTTCGCGCTTGCGGGCGCTGCCGTAGGCTCGCGCCAGCAAGTAATGAAGAGAGCCATCAGTGTCCACCGGCAGGGCCTTCTCCAGATGGGGGAGTGCCTCGTGCTGATTGCCGAGTCTCACGTAGGAGCGGGCCAGCGCGGCGTGTGCTTTCAGGTAGCCTGGGTCCAGTTCGACGCTCTTCTTGAGAAACGGGACCACATTTTCCGGCTGTTCGAGCGACCGGAGGATCTCCCCTTGCAGGTAGTTCAATGTGGATCAACATCGTGGGGACGGCGGCGATTCGGCAGATCGATATCATCAAGAACAACACGTTCGTGCATACCCGCCAGAACTTGGGCCGCGAGGGCAGCTTTACGTTTGTGGACAACGAGCCTGCCGCGGGGGATAGATATTACTACGTGCGGGTGATGCAGGTGGATGACCAGATCGCCTGGCATCGCCGACCTGGGTAACCGAGCCGCGACCGTAAGGGCGATAAGGGAAGGGCAAGAGCCGCTTGTATCGCCCTTCCAGGGCTCCCCATGTTCCGTCATCTCTTTCCCACGGCTGAAGCCATGGGCTATTGTGGCCCCTCTGGGGCCATAACCAGCACGGATCCAGGCCCCTCCTTTGGCAACGTTTTTCATTTGGTAGACGTAGAAACTCCGGCGTAAACCTCCGGCTTGCCGAGCACTGATTCCTCGGGACTCAGGTCCTCGAAACGAGCGCACTTGTACCTGGTAGCGACCCTGTCTCGCAAGAAAAATCGCGACACGGGTCGCGGTAGGGACGACGGTTGCCCGTCGCCGCCGAGTAGCCCCGGGGAATTTCACCCCGAGGCTCTCACAGAACCGGACGTAAGCCTCTCGACTTATCCGGCTCGTGCCACTCCGTGAAGGCTGCCGCCTTCCGTCGACATCAGCGGGTCCCTCCTGTTGCCAGTTGACCTCTGTCGATCTCGACGCGGGTGACCTGCTCCCGTTGCTCCACGGGTATTACCCCGCTTCCTCACTGTCGGGTCGGAGGAGGCGCCCCGCAGGGATAGCCTCCGTCCGCCTCCCAAACGGCTCGTACAGTTTTCCCGTAAGCCGCTTTCACGAAGGTGTCTCAAGGAAGATTCGGGGAAGGTACCGGTGCCGTTGATCGCGCAGGCCCGTGTCGGCCACGGCCCTAGCGCGCGGGCGGCTGTTGCCAGCCGTCTATCCACCCGTGAGTGGCCCTTCCCCTTACCCGCTGGATCGATCCCTCGAACAAGTCTCCTCAGCCCACGAGGCCCGGGTCTTTCACATAGGGAACTTTTCCGCCTCATGGCCCTTACTCGCTCCTTCGCTTGCTCTTTCCAACCACCTTCGCCAACCGCCTTCCCCGACCCACTCGGCCGCCGCTCCCGCGGTCACGCGGCTTTCACCGCGCTTCCAGTACTATGCGGTTGTCCGATTGCTCGCCGGGCCTCCCTTCCCACTTCGTCTTTCAACTTATAGGGTCCGTTCTCCCGCTGCCACCCGCGAACGCGACGAGCCCTCCTGGGGTCACATCCAGATCTTCCGTACCGTGCCGTTCGCACACACCTTGGTTCGACGGGTGAGTAAGAACGCCTTCGCCGCCATAGTGCCAGCTCGACCTTGCCCCGTCTTTGGCCGACCGATTCATCCTGGGGTAGCCCCCTCGATTACGGCCCGGTACTGCTCCTCAAGCCCTTCAGATTCCACCTCGCGATGGACACCCTGCCCTCCGGTTGTCTTGCGACAATGTGTCAACTTAGCTCCTTCCTTGGCTGTCTCCGCCGTTTCCAGCTTCGTGCCCGTTTAGGGTTTCGCTTATCAGCACACCCCGGCCAGTGAGGCATTACCCCCACTTTCGGATATAGCGCCCCTTACCTGAGCGCCAGTGGGACTTGAACCCACCTGGCTGTTGGCGCTCGGATTATTCCGGCCGGATACCCCGGTTTTTTCTCGAATTGCGCTGACGCCGGAATGATTGGAAATCAGGATAATTCGAGAACCGTCTTAGCACGGCGATGCGCCTAAGTCCCGTGCCTACAGTGCTCTCAGACCAGCGTCTCCTACGTTTCCTTCCGGCGGGAGCGTAAGAAAGTGGGAATACCTCCCTCCGTGCCGCCGAAATAATTTGAGATTCTCACGTCAACAGACACCGAGCGACAACACCTGCTCTGGGCGCTGGTCGCGGTAGCCCGCCAGTTACCCGACGGGCCCCGCCCAGATCCGGACGTGCGCGCTAGCGCATCCGGCTCCTCGCTCCGGTCATGACGGCATCCTTATAGAGCTACCGTGCCGCTCCGTTCGTGACCTGCTTTACCCCAGCGGCTCTGTGTCCGCGGGTTCCCGACTCTGTGTTCGGAGCCTGCCCTTCCCTTCGCGTCTCCCGTTGCGCCCAGGCCTTCCCTCCACTGACTCCGCCACGTGGCTCCCCACGCTTTGTTCGCCGGCTTCCCGGGTACTATGCCTGAGTCCGATTCCTCCCCGCCGTGCATCCTCCGCTTAGCTCCTGCCTTCACTTTGGCGACCACGGCGCTGGGCGCCGTGGTCCCGGGGAGGCCTCCCAAGTCCCGACTTCGGACGTACTTGCGTGCCTGGGTTCTTCGACGTCGCGGAGCCCTCCTGGACCTCACCCTCCCGGTCCGAGCAGTCTTGCCTTCGGCAGCTGGGACAGCCTCAGCACTCCGAACAATGTGTATTTCGTCGCTCAACAGCCCTACCCACAAGCGCCCCTGCCGACGCTTCGCCCGCTCCCTCGCGAGAACGACCGCACGGCTCGGGGAGAGGCATGGATTGGTTACTTCCTTTGCCACAGAGGACTTTCACCTCCTGTCCTTGGCCAGTTAGCTTGGCGCACCCCAGCACACACTATTGGGCCGTCCGACTTCCCGGCGGCGTCCATGAAAGGCTTATCGCTCATCGCTTTCCCTTTCCGGCCGGCGGCTTCTTACGCCACCGGCACCGCCGGGACCTCCTGGTTCCCAGGCAAGAAGTTTCCAGACATGCGCTACGGTTCTTCGACTCCGCCGAGCCGGACGCGCTCTTGCGTTGGCGATCGCGTCCGTGTGGCATTCCGCATGCCTTGACGGCGTCGGTGCTCGAGAGCAAGCGTTTTCGGGCCTCGATAGCCCTGCCTGTCTGTGCCCCTGTCTACGCTTCGCGACCGGGCTCACGACCGGCCCCGCAAGACTCGGGGTCAGGGTGGCTCGCTAGGCCTTCCCTGTACGACTCTTTCATTCGCGACTTCCTGCTGGTTTCACCAGCACACCAAGACTGGAGCCTTGCGCCACATCTTGGTCGGCACTCAGCAGTTCTCAATTTGGGTTTTTTGAGCGCCGACGGTCGTTTTGGGAGGCTAGATCGAGAGCACGGTTTCTGGGCAGCGATTCTAAATTCAGCCCTTTTGGGGGTTTTTGCCACAGCAGAGCCGGGAATGAGGGACCAATTTCTGGGGACTTGACTTTTCGGACACCGCTTTCAAACATAAAGTGTGGCCTCCGTTCCCGTCCTTGAGTCTCTCCTCGACAGATTCCGC
This sequence comes from Bryobacterales bacterium, assembly GCA_965218615.1. Lineage (GTDB taxonomy): Bacteria > Acidobacteriota > Terriglobia > Bryobacterales > UBA6623 > VXMF01. The sequence continues at coordinate 299,716 of CBDCLH010000008.1, read as the reverse complement.
CAGATCGCCTCCGCCTTGCCTGATCCCCGGACCGGCGCCAACCAGCGCTACAGCCTCGCCGACGCTGCCTCCTGCGCCTTCGCGATCTTCTTCCTCCAGTCTCCCTCTTTCCTCGACTTCCAGCGCCGTATGCAGAAAAAGGACGCTCGCTCCCATTGCCAATCCCTGTTCGGTGTCGGGAAAATTCCCTGTGACAACCACATCCGAAACCTCCTGGATGGCCACGACCCCGACCACTTCGCCCCCCTGTTTGCCGACTGCCTGCAAACCGCCCACGACCACGCTGCCCTGGATCCCTTCCTGCGCCTCGACGGTCGCGTGGCCATCGCTCTTGACGGCATTCCATTGCAGTGTTCGAATGCCATCCACTGCGACCAGTGTTCGACCCGCCATGTCGGCCCACACAAAACCGAGCAGTACTTCCACAGCATGCTCGCCGCGACCGTCGTCGCCGACGGCCACAACCGCGCCCTGCCCCTGCTGCCCCACTGCGTCCAGCCCCAGCACAACCCCCACGACAACCGCACCCACGAAGAACGCCAGCAGGACTGCGAACGCCACGCCGCCAAGCGCTGGTTGCCCGCCCACAGCGACCAACTGCGCCCCTTCCGGCCCGTTTTCCTCGGCGACGACCTGTACTGCTGCCAGCCCCTCTGCCAACTCGTCCGCCGTAAGCGTTCGGGCGGGCCGTGAAAGGCGGCTGTGGAGCTAGCGATTGAGGGTTTCTTTCCAGTCCGGGCAGAGGGGTTTGACGAAGACGTTTTTGACGGGCTGGTTGTACTCGTGACGAGTATCGAGTTTGCCGCGGCCCTGCGTCTGGCCCAGATGGATCCAGTTGGCGGCGCGCTAGCAGGTGCCCTGGAAGCGCGGCGTTTCGCAGAACGTTTCGAGCAGAACTGGACGCATGCCGTAGCGTTGCTGCCAGTCGTCGGGGAGTTGTCGCTGGAGGCAGGCGAGCAGGTGGGAGGCCAGTGACGGGAGCCGGATCCAGGGCAGGATGAGATAGCGGGCGTGATTGACGACCAGGGGCAGGTTGCGCTGGCGGGTGGCGGGATCCCAGCCGACGAAGCGGTCGCGGGGGGCGGTTTTCCAGGCCGCGGCGCCGCAGCCGAGCAGGGCCAGCAGGAGGCCGTCGGCGGCGTGCACGAAGTAGCGCAACTGGGCGCCGGGCAGGGGCTTGTAGCCGAGGTAGTGGTAGCGCTCGACGAACTCGTTCCAGAGGCGGCTGCGGGGGTCGGAGGGGCGCAGCAGGGAGAGGCGCAGGGGGCGGGCTTGGGCCAGCGCGGCGGGCAGGGGCGCGCGGGGCGGCGGATCGGTGCGCGGGGACGGCGCGAGCGGGCGCGGGCGCGGCAGGGTCCTCAGCGGCGGCGGCAGGGTCAGCAGGCCGTCGCGCTGCATGCGCAGCAGGGCCACGCGCGCGCTCATCTCCTTGAGGCCGCCGTCGGGTTTGCGCCAGTCCAGCACCTCGCAGACCGCCTGGGATAGTTTCGTGCGGGACAGGGGCGGGTCCGTGTGCGCGAGCAGGGCGCGGATCCGGTCCAGTTCGGCCGGGAGGAAATCCCGGCCGCAAAAGCGCAGCGAGCCGCTCACGGGTCCGGCCCGGCCTCCGAACACCGCCAAGCTGCTCGCAGGGCCTGGAACCGCTCCGCGGACAGGCCCCACGGCAGCCAGGCCCACGGATCCACCACGACCACTCCCCGTCCGATCCCCGCACACTCGCGCAGGAACGCCTCCAGCCAGCGCCACAGGTCGATCCCGGCCCTGTCCAGCGTGGCGAACACCGACAACAGCACACCCTGCAGGGCCGCGCCGTCCGCACTGTGCGAGCCGTAGCTGAGCTTGCGCCCGATCACGGGTCGCCGCAGGGCTCGCTCCACGACATTGTTGTCCCTGGGCACGAACGCCTTCGTCACAAACACCACCAGGCCCTCGCGGTGCCGCAACAAGGATTGCAGCGGTGCCAGCCGCGGGTCCGGGCCAGCCTTGTCCGACTCCCGCTGCGCCGCTCCGGTCCGTGTCGCCACCTCCCGCTCGGCGTGCCCGAACAGGGCGGCGCACTCCGCTTCCAGGCGCTGCTGGGCCGCCCGGAACGCCTCGCACTGTCCCTCCAGACCGCTGTGTGGATCCCACTGCGCCAGCCGTTCGGCGTTGCGTCGGTACAGCCTCCCGATCCGCTCCAGGATCCCGTCCACCCACTCCTGCAGGTCCGGCCGCTTGCGCCCCAGCGTGACAAAATCTCTCCTGGCGTGGGCCCAGCATACGGAGAGTTCGAACTGCTCCGGGTGCTCCCGCGCCAACTTGACATACGCCGCGTAGCGATCACACACCAGCACCACCTTCTCTCTCAGCCCCAGCTTGCCGAACAGTGCTGCGGCCGCCGCGGCACTCCGCGACGGATCCACCCGGAACCGCACGGCGTCCCCGGTCAGGCAGGCCCACAACCAGCAACGCGGGTTCTGCCCTGCCTCCGCCCGCACCTGCACCACCCACGAGGTCTCGTCCCCGTGCACCAGTCGCGCCTGTTCCTGGTGCGCTGCGATCGCCGCCTCCAGCGGCTCGAACCAGGTCAGGAAATCCCGCCCATGCCCCAGCAGCGTGCCCGCCGGCAGACGCACCCCCCTCTCGCCCCACTCCCGCTCGAACGCCCGCACCGGGTGCCGCTGCCAATACACTTGCAGCAGAAACGCCACCCACACGCGCAGTCCGTAACTCGTGCCGCGGAACAGCGTGGGCTCCCGCGGCGCGATCACTGCGGGCACTGGCTGGCCCTGCCGCTGCGCGCACCCGCACCCCGCCCGGAAGCGGGGCCGCCGGATCCGTCTCACATACCCCCGCACATCGACCTCGATCGATGCGCTGCTCTCCTCGCCGTTGCGGGCGTAGGGCTCCCCGCAGTCCGCACAATAGCGGCTGTCCGCCTCCGGCTCGAGCCACTCCTCCTGCACCGGCAGACCGGACCGCTCTACCCGCGCATGCGGGACCGCTCCCCGTTGCCCCCCGCGCGGCCGCTGCGCCTCTGGACCCGCCCCCGTGCGGGCCGTCTCCGCTGCAGCCGCCCCACCCTCACTGCCGCTCTGGCGCTTCTCGCTCCGCTTCCCGAACGGGGACTGCAACAGATCCCGGTTGCGCTGCTGCAGGCCCGCATTCTCCTGCTCCAACTCCTGGATCCGCTCGTGCAGCTGCTCGATCCTCTGCTGCGCATCCGCCAGCTTCTGCTCCGCTTCCCCACACCGCAACTTCCACCTCTCGAGGCGCTCTTTCGCTCGCTGGTGCATGCTCCGCCAGTAATGCCACTGGCGTTTCGCCTCCACCGGCTCCAACCACAACGCCCGCTCCGGCTCCTGCTGGACCGGCATCCATGCCTGCTGCGCTTGCAGCTGCCTTTCCGCCTCCACATCCGCTAGCCTGCCATAAACCCATTTCTCGTGTCCAGCGTTTTATGCAAGTTTTTTTGCCGCCCTCCCCACCGGCTTTCGCCCTCCTCAATTCACGGCCCGCCCGAACGCTTACCGTCCGCCACCTCGAAGCCGACTTCCTCTTCATCTGTAAGCCCAGCTCGCACAAGCGCTTCTACGAACTGATCCACGACGACTTCACCCACTCCACCGGCTGGATCCGCACCCGCAACCACAAACGCCAAGTCGAGCAGCACCGCTATCGCTGGGTGCACGGCCTGCCGCTCCGCGACAGCGACGATGCGCTGCTCGGGACCTGGATCGAGTTCCAGATCCAGCGCCACGGCGAGCGCACCTACTCCAACACCTTCTGCACCAGCCTGGAGGTCACCGCCGAGAACGTGGCGGCAATTGCACGGCTCGGCAGAGCGCGCTGGAAGGTCGAGAACGAGGGGTTCAATTGTCTGGCGCGCCATGGCTACAACAGCAAGCGGAACTTCGGGCACGGCCGCCACGGCTTGGCCAATCTGCTCGCCACGCTGAACCTCTTTGCCTGCGCACTGCACACGCTGCTGGACTGCCTGCGGGGCTTGTGGCGGCAATGCCGCGACGAGGCCGGCCCGCGTCGCACCTGCTTCGAGGACCTGCGCTCCTTGACGAAGCGGTTCTGGTTCCCGCACTGGACGAGCTTGCGCACCACGATGCTGGGCGCAGGCGAGTCGCGGGCCGGCCCCTCGCCCGCACCCTCATGAGATTGCTGCCCCAGCCAGCGGCGAGCACCGGGCCCGTCGGGGAGCCCGCAGCAGGGCTCTGCCGCGTGGGCCTCGGAACGGCTGGAGAGGCGCTCGGAGCCGCTCCCGGATGCGCCACTTGCTACCGCCGATGCCCCGCTGGCGCTCTCGCAATCTCTCTGCGACGCCCCCGAACGCCCGGCGAGATGCCAACAGCCCACCTATATCTCGGATCTTGAGAATTGCTGGTTTCTGGGCAGGCACATTTTTTTGTCCTGATTGAGGCGGTTTCGGTGAGGTTGATGCCTGCTTCCACGTCCTGTGCAGTCGCTGGGCGCGGCCCCGAGGGCCTACCACGAGGGCCCCGGGCAGACGGCCCGGGCGTCGTCGACGGCTGGGTCGCAAGCGCCGACACAGCGGTGCTGTTCCGCCTGGCCAGGCGGAGCCCTGCTCGCGGGCGGGCGAGCGGCCCGGGCTAGCGCCGGGGCGGGGCCAGCAGCAGGTCGAGCGCCTCCTGCGGGCGGGCCGCGTCATGGCGGTTGGCCTGCGGCACCCAGCGGAACCCGGACTGGCAGCGGATGATCGAGAGCGCCGCGTTGGTCAGGCAGGCGAGAGTGCGCGGCAGGTCGCGCACCCAGACCCGGCAGCGGTCCTCGTCGTAGGTGAAGTCCCGCACGTAGTGCAGGCGGTTCTCGCTGTGCCAGTGGTTGCGGATCCGCGCCGCCAGCTGCGCGGGCGTGGCCTGCTCCGCCGTCAGCGAGGTCAGCGCGTAGCTCACTTCGATGCTGGTCTCGCCAGTCTTGAGCACATGCCGCTCGCGCTCGATGCGGAGGGCCTGCCGGCGGCCGTGCAGGTCGGCATAGCCGTTCCAGCCCGGGTCGCTGAGATCCTTGACCCAGTAGCGGCGGCGGTCGCTGCGGCCGTGTTCCTTGGCGAGGGTCTCGTGGCCGGGGCCGTCCTCGAACAGCATGTGCTGGAGGTCGTCCAGCAGCGTCGGCTGGTTCTCCTTGACGGCCGTGACCAGGTAGTGGGCCGCGCCGTCCTCGAGCAGGCCGCGCGCCGTCTTGTGCTGGACGTGCAGCGCGTCGAGGGTGACGATGCGCCCGGCCAGGTCCAGCTCCCCGGCCAGCTCGCGCACGGCCGGGATCTCGTTGGTCTTGCTCGAGACCTCGACCTGTCCCAGCACCAGGCCGCTGGAGTGCTCCACGGCCGCGACCAGCATGCGACGGCCGTCCGCTGTCTGCTTGGAGGCGCCGCGGACATCCTTCCCGTCCATCGAGAGGCCCGGCAGGAGCCCTGGCCGAGGGGCCTCCCCAGCCTCCTTCTGCGAGCCCGTATCCTCCTCATCCAGCGGGACTGGCCCGCTCTGCTGCCGCGTCCACGCCGCCACCGCGTGCGCCAGTGTCTCCGGCGGCAGGGCGGCCAGGATGTTGTGGAACGTCGCGCTCGACGGGGTCGTGTAGCAGTGCCGGCTGGGACTGTAGAAACAGCCCACCGCCTCGCGTTGCGACGGGTCCAGCAGGGCCGCGAACTGGGCGCACGCGGTCACGCCGCGGTAGCCGGCCAGCCGGGCGGCCATGGCCAGCACCAGCACCGTGCGCAGGCGGTAGCGCTGGCCCCGGGCGCAACGGTAGTCCTCCACCTCGCCCAGGCAGTCGAACAGGCTGCGCAGCTCCGGCGCAGGCGGCGGCGCGGTCCGCTCCGGGCCCTGCCAGGCCGGGTCCTCCTCGGGCGGGCCCAGGGCCGCCCTCGCATCCGCTTCCAATTCGTACACCAGCACCTCCTTGGGTTGGCCGTGATGGCGCCACTCCGGCACCGCGCCCGGCTGGCGTGCGTAGCCGCCGGTGAACCCCAGCGAGCGCCAGTTCGCCGCCCGGTAGCAGGTGCCCGCGAACCGCGCCCGGTCCACGAACGACTCCGCGAGCAAGACCCCATAGCCCTGCTCCCGCTGCATGTCCCCGGCCAGCCGCCGCAGGCTCAGCCCCAGCACCCGCGAGCTGCCTCTTACCCACAAGTCTTATCAGGAATCATTCGCTGGTACAGTTTGCTGTCCTGACCCTGATCCAGGCTCCACTGATAGGCCTGCGCAGCGATGCTGAGATGCGTGTAGCCCCCCCAGATGATCTGGTGGCCCGGCTCCGCATACTGCTTGCGCTTGAAGTTCGCATACCCTCCCAGAATCGCCATCGTCAGCACCGCCCGTCCGAGATTGTCCGGCTGTGCGAGCTGGCGGCGCTGCGCGAATTCCCGCAACGCCAGGATCTCAATGTCGGAAAACAGCGTCTCCGTCGGCAGTTCCGGCGTGTCCCGCCCCAGCAGCGTCATCGCCGTCAGACGCCAGGCGATCACCGCCTTGATCGTCACCGCCCGCTCGATCCGCTCACCCGTCCGATGCCCCAGGTACTCCACCTTGCAGCCCGTCTTCAGCACTCGGTGCCAGTCCTCGATCCGCCATCGTAGCCGGTACCACTCCAGCACCCGCTCCGCGTCCTGCCGCGAGTCCACAGCCAGCGTCGTCAGCAGGAACCATTCCAGCCGCTCCGCCCCCTCCGGCTCCGTCTCCTCCCGCACGTGCACCAACCGCAGCCCCAACGCCTTCCCGCCTCCGTCCGGGTCCCCCAGAACCACCTCCTTCCAGCGCAGTTCGACCTGCGCGACCCGCGCCTCCCGCGCCTCCCGCGCCTTCTGCTTCCGGCTCGCCCGCCGCGCCGACAGACGCGCCACGTGAATCTCCATCCGCGCCTGCGCCGGCGCGGCCCGCATCCCGTCGAACAGCTTCGGCACGTCCTGGCCCTGCGAGCGGTTGTGCTTGGCCCGCACCAGCAGGTCGACCGTCCCCAGCCGCCGCTGCTCCGCGAACAGCGCGTACACGTCCGCCTCCCGGTCCAGCACCGACACCGGCCGCACCCCGTCCAGTTCCGCCGCCATCTCCGCGCACGCCCGCAGCCCCCGGATCCAGCGCATCGTCTTGCGCTCCTCCAACGGCTTGCCGTTCTCCGCCTGCCCGTCCGGCGCCTCGTACTGGATCTGCGCCACCCCCAGCGGGATGCCTTCCCCGTTCACTGCCAGCGTCGAGTGCATGTGCAGTCCCAGCGTCCCCTCCGAACGCTGGTTCTTGCCGCTATAGCCCAGACCCCGGCAGCCCCCATGCTCGGCAAAATTCAGGTCCGTACCGTCCTGGATGCACAGCACCGTCGTCTGCCCCTGCATCCGCTGCAGCGTCCGCTGCCGGTGCGCTGCCAGGATGTTCTCCGGCGTCACCGCCGAGTTGTCCGGCTGGTCGATCATCCGGTAGTAGCCCTTCATCTCCGCCCGCTTGCCCCTGCTCGCCCCCGGGAACGATGCCAGCGGCTGCCGTCCGAGGATCTCCGCGCTATGCACCAGCCGCTGGCTCAAGCGTAGATCACCCAGCGGCGCGTCACCGAACTCCTGCTGCGCCCACTCGCCCTGCGCCAGGCCCGCGCCCGGGCCCAGCGCCGCCAGCGGCTGCCGCTGCACACTCACGCCCAGCTGCTCGCGCCAGTCCGCGACCAGCGGATAGAGCCAGACCGTCTTCACCGGCACGTGCGTGCCGGGCGCCGCGAAGCGGCCCCGCCCGGCGGTCTCGCCCACCCGCACCCAGTTGGCGGCGGCCAGCGAGGTGCCCTCGTGGCAGTCTTTCTCGACAAAGGTTTCCACCAGTAGCGGGCGGCAGCCGTAGCGGCGCTGGAAGTCGCCCGGCAGGCGGCGCAGGGCCAGCCCGAGCGCCTTGGAGGCGAGATTCTGGCAGCACACGGAGGGGCGGATCAGGAAGCGGCTCAGCCCGATCACGCGGTGCAGCCGGCGGGAGCGCAGCTCGTCGTCCCAGCCGATGAAGGCGTCGCGGGCGGCCAGCGCCAAGGCCGAGGCGGCGAAGCCCAAGGCCCCCAGCACGCCGTGGTCGGACACCAGCAGGTAGCGCAACTGGGCTCCCACGTGCTGCACCGCCCCCCGCGGATGCTCCTGCTGCATCAACTGGTTCCAGACCTCCCGCTGGTCGTTGTCGGTGACCTCGGCCAGCGCGAGTCCCCGGATCTGGCCGGCCTGCGCGGGCACGGCGTCGGGGACGGGCACCGGCCGTCCGAGACAGCGCGGCCGGCAGCGCCTGCGCTCGTGGCGGGGTGCGGGCAAGCGGATGCGGCCACGGGCCTCGAGCGAGCGCAGCGCCTGCATGCAACCGGCGATCTGGAGCTGGCCGCGCGAGTCCTCGAAGGCAAACAGCCGACAAACGCGCCGGCCCACTTCGGTGCGGCTGGCCGGGCCAGCCGCAGCCAGCAGCTTGCGCACCTGGGCTATGGCGTCGGGGCTGGAGAGCGTGGAGAAGATCCGGTTCTGCTCTTGCATGCTCAAGGAATGACACAACGCAGGAGCAAAAGTCAAGTCTCGATTTGTGGGGCAGGGGCAGCCCGCGAGGCCAGGTTGGGCACCCCCTGGAAGGCCGGCAGGAGCACGAAGCGCGCGTTCTGCGCCACCAGATGCAGGCGCCGCAACTGCTGCTCCAGCGTCCAGCCGATCCAGCGGTCCCGCACCGTCAGCTTGAGCGCGGCTGCCTGCCAGCCCACCAGCGCCACCCAGGCCGGGCCCAGCCTCGCCACAGGCCGCAAGCCCTTGCCGAACAGGCCCCCGAACCCCAGGTAGTGCTGAGCCCCGACCAGACGGTCCCAGAGCCGGTGCTCCTGCGCGCCGCAGGTCGGGCGCACCGCGACGGCGCGCAGGTCCGGAACGCGGCCTGGCGTCAGCAACGGCTCCCTCCCACCCACGCTGACAGATCGAGAACGAAATGTCCAGCCCTGGCGGGTCGCAAAGACGGGAACCCAGGATCGCAGTGCCTAGCGGACAGGCTCGCACAGCCCCTTGCCACGACTGTCTGCCACCCTGAATTCAAACAACTGAATAGCCCTGGGTTTCTGGGCGCTTGACTTTGGGGCCGCTCCTTTGAACGATAGGATGTGGCTCCGACTCTCAACACCCTCACCCTCGATTCCCTCCTGAGCAGCTTCCGCGCCGCCGCCTCCGCCCTCCCCGATCCGCGGCCCGGCTCCAACAAGCGCTACTCCCTCACCGACGCCGCCTCCTGTGCACTCGCTCCCTTCTTCCTGCAGGATCCCTCCTTCCTCGCCTTCCAGCGCCGCATGCAGGACGAGGAGGCCCGCTCCAACTGCCAGTCCCTGTTCGGCATCGAGCGCATCCCGACCGACAACTGCATCCGCAACCTGCTCGACGGCTGCCCCGCCGATGCCTGCAACCCGCTCTTCCCCGCCTGCCTCGACACCCTCGCCGAGCACGGTGCCCTCGCCCCCTTCCAGCGCCTCGACCAGCGCCTCCTCATCGCCCTCGATGGCATCGAGTTCCACAACTCCTACAAAATCCATTGCGACCGCTGCTGCACCCGCCACGTCGGCCAGGCCAAGACCCCGCAGTACTTCCACTCCCTGGTCTGCCCGGCCGTCGTCGCCGACGGCCACAACCGCGTCATGCCCCTCATGCCCGCATTCATCGGCCCCCGCTCCGACCCCGCCGCCGGCGACCCCGACCTGTCCGGCCAACGCCAGAAACAGGACTGCGAGCGCCACGCCGCCAAGCGCTGGATCTCCAATCATGTCAGCAACTTAGCCGCCTACAACCCGGTCCTCCTCGGCGCCGACATCTACTGCTGCCACCCCCTTTGCCAGCTCGTCCTCGACCACGGCGCAGACTTCCTCTTCGTCTGCCAGCCCGCCTCCCACAAGTGCCTGCAGGACTTCCTGCACGAGTCCCTGTATCACGCCACCGGCTGGCTGCGCGTGCGCAACGCCCGTAACCACATCGCAGGCCACCGCTACCGCTGGCAAACCGGCGTGCCCGTGCGCGACGGCGCCGACGCCGTCACCGGCACCTGGATCGAATTCACCATCCGTCGCAAGGCGCGGGACGGCACGGGCTGGAAGCAGACCTACTCCAACACGTTCTGCACCAGCCTGGAAGTGACCGCCGCCAACGTCGCCGCCATCGCCGGCGCCGGAAGAGCACGCTGGAAGATCGAGAACGAGACCTTCAACTGCCTCGCGCGCCAGGGCTACCATCTCAAGCACAACTTCGGGCACGGCCAGGCCGGCCTGGCCAACCTGCTGGCGGCGATCAACCTGCTCGCCTTCGCCTTCCACTCCGTGCTCGACTGCCTGCGCGGCCTGTGGCGCCAGGCCCGGACGCGGCTCGTCACGCGACGCGACTTCTTCCGCGACTTGCAGACCCTGACAAAGTACTTCTATTTCCCGCACTGGACCGCGCTGCTTGAGACACTGCTCAAGAAACGGTCGCCGCCCGCCCTGTCCCGTGGGCCTACCCGCGCATGACGTCCCGACCGCCCACCAGCCCCGCCGCACCCGCCCCTGCGGGCCGCAGTGCGGCCCTGCGGCACCAGACTCCCGGCCCACCCGCCAGAGCACTGCCCCGTCACCACAGCGCGACGCTGGCACAGCCCGCCACACTGCGATTGGCGCTTCGAAAACCGGCGCCCACGCCCATCATGCCCACTGGATCTGCCACTTTGAGAATCGCTGGTCGGCACTGCTCAAGCTTGACAATTCCGTCAATTGAGTCAGAATCCTATTCCAACTCGGGGGCCATCTGCTCGGGCACCGTCACTCCAGGCGGCAACTCCATGATCTGAATATTGCGAAAGTGGATCTCAGCACCCTCGGACTCCAGGCACAGATAACCTTTTTTTTGTGTCGAGCGGCTGATGCCGTTGACGAACTTGCCGTTCACCGAAAGCTTGATGACCCCATCGACAGCGACAACATCGTACGTGTTCCATTCACCCCGCCCCTTGGCGCGGTTTTCGATCGACTTGCTCCGCCGGCCCCGCGGATTGTCGGGCACGGTCTCCACGCCATTGAGGCCGAACAGCTCGCCGTGCACGTAGGCGACGGGCGGCTTCTTGCCGTCGCGCAGGTTGAGGTTGACCCAGTCCAGCTCGAGCATCTGCACCTCGACGCCGTCGGGCAGGCGCTTCCCCGGCGCCGGGCGGGCCTTGCTCCATACAAACACACCCGAGTTGCCACCGGGCTCGATGTGCTTCCACTCGATATGCAGGATGAAGTTCTCGTACTGCTTCTCGCTGCGCATCACCCCGATCGGTCGCCCGGAGCAGACGAGCACACCGTCGCGCACTGACCACGTATTGGGATCGGTATTCACGTTGACCCACCCGGTCAGGTCCTTGCCGTTAAACAGGTCGACGAATTCCAAAGCCGGCATACCCTTGATCCGGATGCCGCCGGCAACCCAGACGAGCGCTCCCAACACTAACAACGCCGCACGTTTCATTGTTCGTTCGACCTCGCTTGAAAGGTACCGCCGCGGGCATTATTAGCACACTCACGGCCTGAACATCCTGCCCGTCGGCGGCGTTAACGAGAAAACCGGGGGCTTCTACCGGAATTTCCGATTTTGGTCTCCGCCCTTGCGATAGTACACACCCATCCGCTGAAACGCAATGATTTCGCGGCATGAAAGCAGGCACTGGCTGGGTCGAGGGTCCCCGAGGGCTGTTCGTCCCGCTTGATGAGGCCGATCCGCTGCTCCCCAGGCGATTTCTCAGACACCCCTACGACCCTCCTCCCTCGACGACCAGATTTCGCACCCGTAAGGGATGATCCTAGCCGCCCGGCACCGGCAGCGCCCAGATCCTCCGCAGCATACTGCCGAACAACCGCCGATTCAGATGCCCTTCGGCTAGCAGCAACCAATAGTACCTCGCGTGCTTGATCAAACGACCGCCCGTCTTCACCAACCGCTGCTGTAAGCTCGTCAGCGACCAGCTCTTGATCCTTTGTGGTAGTCCCAGCCGCCGCCACAGGTTGCCCAGGTAATAGGTCAGCACACTCAACTGCAAGCGCACTTCGTTCGCCCGGAAGCGATGGCACGACAGCCTTGTCCAATGCGTCGCCTCCTTGCCTTCTTTAATCCACTGCTCGGCCGTCCCGCGCTTGTTGTAGAAGCGAACCACGGAGCGGCTCGGCAGGGTCAGGTTGGTGACGATGAAGTTGTCCCGTGGAAACAGCTCCCCGGCGTGATGCTCCACCTTGGCCACGACCCTTCTGGCCTTGCTCCAGCTCGCTGCCCGGTACAGAAAGCTCTTGTAGCGCACCAAAGGCTTCCGACTGGGTCTTCCCACCGGCCGCACCAACAGCTCGGCAACTTCACGCCGTAGGTTCTCGTTCGCCGGAAGGCGGATGGCATACTTCACGCCACGCTCCTCTGAAGCCTCATAAATCTCTGGCTTGGCAAAGGCTGCATCCCCCCGGAAGGCGACCTCTTTGCCATTGTTCTGCTGACGTTCGATCTCGGGCAGGAGCAGTTCCTCCCAGTCCTCAGCGCTGTGCACATTGCCCGGACGGAGCTTGGCCGCCAGGCAGTCGCCCTGGCTGTTGGACAGTAACAGCGGGTGGTAGCACACCGACTTGAAATGCCCGTTGTAGGCGCTGCCCTCCTGCTGCCCATACACCGGGCTCTCGGTGCTATCCAGGTCCAGTACCACTCTTTTCGATGCCTCACTGGCTTCCGCCCGCGCCACCAGTTCGCGATTCAGCTTCCCCAGCCCGGCGAAGTTCTCCTCGCTGGCCAACGCTTCGGTCTCAAATGAATGCAGGCTGGAAGTCAGGGCTGCACCACGCTCCCAGATTTTCTGCGAACTGATCAGACGAAACGTCGGATCGACGGACACCCGCTCGGCATCGTTCACATCTTCGTACCCGGCCAAGCGGCTGTACACCGACTGCCGTAGGAAGTCCGCCAGAGGAAGCTGGGTGTTGCGACCACAGCGAAGATCGCTGAGGTGTCGCTCGATGAGTTCTCCCATGCCCAGGTGCTCGTCCAACTCCCGAACGAGGATTAGCCCACCATCGGAGGTTATTCGCGATCCTTGGAAATCGACCTTCAACGATCCATTGAAACTGAGCCGGAACGGCTTGGTTTGTTTTTCACCCATCGGGTATTGGTCTCCTCGGTGCCTTGAGTGCGTTCAAACCTACAAGAATCCTGAAAATCGGTGGCCCCGAGAGGCTGGTGGCGTGATATGCTGTACGCGAAAGGTGCACAGTGTGGTTGGTTCGCCGAAGCCTCAGTCGGTCGCACGGGAGCGAGTTGAACTACGGGCGGTCCTTGATTCGGGCATCTTCGACCCGGCACCCCTGCTGGTACGTTTCCTCTCCTATGTTGACAATGCGCTTGTACCACGATAGATGGAGTTTCCTGGGCATGTAGTGGGACTGCGAACGGGGATTCCGATAGCGGCAACCGAGACGACCAGGTTGTGGGGTAGACAAACCACAACGTAACAAGAAGGAGCAAAAACCGATGAGCCGTACGCAAGTAAGTCCTTTCGCAACTTTAGCCCTGGCTGCAGCCATCGCGGTCGTGATGGCCAGCCCAGCTTACGCACAGGCCATTGGGGCCACCGCCACGGTGACGGGGCAGGTCGCGGACGCGACCGGCGCCGTGATCCCCGGCGCCCGACTGACCCTGGAGAATCTCGCCACACAGGTGGTCGTCGAAACCACCTCGAACGAGCTTGGGTACTATCGATTCTCCTTCTTGCGCCCCGCTTCTTTTGTTCTGACGGCGGAAAGCGTGGGCTTCAGCATCGCAACGGTTGAGAACATTACTCTGTTGGTCAACCAGACACAGAACGTCAACTTCAGTTTGCAACCCAGCGCTGTTCAGGAGGTAGTGACCGTCACCGCCGCCGGGGCGGTGCTGGCATCGCAGACCTCGGAACTCGGCGAGGTGGTTTCCGAACGGCCGATTCGGGAGTTGCCGCTTCTGCTGCGGGACCCCATTTTCCTGGTGAACCTGGTTCCGGGCGTCACCGCCGACCACAGGACGCCGGCGGCACCAGCGCTGAGTAATTTATCGTTCCACGGCCGGCTCGGTTTCACGGCCAACGGCGGCATGCGGAACCAGGCCACTGCCATGGTGGACGGGATGGACATTACGTTCACGATCGCTTCTATCAATTCCATTCCCATCGTGCCGACGCCCGACTCGACGCAAGAGTTTCAGCTGATGACGAACAACTACTCGGCCGAGTACGGCCGGGGCAGCTCGTCTCTCAACATTGTCACGAAGAGCGGGACGAACGAGTTCCACGGTTCTGTTTACTGGTTCCTGCAGAACGACAACCTCAATGCGCAAGACCTCTTTCTCAACCGGGCCGGTGGGAAGAAGGCCGAAAGCAAACGCCACCAGGCCGGGTTTTCGCTGGGCGGGCCCATCGTCAAGAACAAGCTGTGGTTCTTCGGAGATTATGAGAAGCTGCACGACGGGACGCCGCGGACCATCAGCACGCGCGTTCCCACCAGCCCCGAGCTGAGCGGCGATTTCTCGGACCTCTTCACAACGGGCGGCGATCCAATCACCATTTACAATCCGCTCGATACGTTCACCAACGCGGCCGGAAAGATCGAGCGGCGGCGCTTCCCGAATAACCGGATCCCGTCGTCCATGATCAATCCATTTGCGTCCAAGTTGGGTCCGTACTGGGGTCCTGGGCCGAACGATCCCGGGCTGCTCGGACCCAACGGAGAGCGGACCAACGTAAACAATCTCGTTGTGTCCGGCCCCAAACTTCAGAAGTGGAATCGGTGGGGCATTAAGAGCGACTACCAGCATAGTGCGAAGCACAAGTTCATGGGACGGTTCTCGAGAAGCTTGCTGATTAACCCGATGGTGAACGTATATGGCACCGTTGCGACTGATCTCTTCCTGAGCAATCGAGACGGCCGGCAACCGGGGGAAAACGCCGTTGTCTCCTGGACATGGACCGCTTCTCCAACCTTGATGATCCTCCAAGGGGTGAACTATACGTGGTTCCGCGACCTCAATCGGCGCATTGAGGGCGATTTTGGCTTCGATCTCCCATCCCTGGGGGGACCTTTTAATGACCAGCGCCTGTTAAGCTTCCTGAACTCTTACACAGGGGGCTGGGCGTTCCCATACATCAACCTGAGCGGCTACGGCAACTTAGGGAACCGTTTTGACCAAATCCTTGACGAGCCCGCCGCGAATTTCTCCTACCAACTCGGCGTGCTCAAGACGCAAGGTTCGCACACGCTGAAGACGGGTTTCCACGCGCACATTCGCGATGTGAATCAGAACCAGTTTGTCGGTGACGGAGGCCAGTGGAACTTTTCCGGAGGTTTCACGAACGGCCCCGATCCGCTGCTGCCCTCGCCGAACACCGGGCAAGGGCTGGCAACGCTGCTCTTGGGCTTGCCGACCGGCGGCGACATGAAGTCGGGATATACCACGGCAACAAGAAGCAAGTATTTCGCCCTGTATGTTCAGGATGATTGGCGCGTGACGAACCGTTTCACTCTCAACCTGGGTCTGCGATGGGAAATAGAAACGCCGTTCACGGATCGCTTCGATCACTTCGCGCGGTTCGATCCCCGCGTGCCGAACCCGCTCGGGGAAAGAACCGGGCCGAACACCAATGGCAAGACCCTCAACCAGTACTTCCAGGACCTGAAGGGCAAGCCGCTGTTGGGAGGGCTCGTATGGCCCAGCACCCCGGGTTACGGCCGAGGGATTGAGAGTGCGGACGCGGACAACTTTGCGCCGCGTTTGGGATTCGCCTACCGGATTACGGACAAGCTGGTCATGCGCGGCGGCTTTGCGAGGATCTTCGCCGTGTCGAATGTAGCCGCGACCCCCAGCGGTGTCGGTGTTCCGGAGAACGCCGCCGAGACTCGGCTTGTCGCCACGATCGACGGGATTAATCCGAACGCCACGATCGACAATCCCTACCCGGCGGGGTTCGTAACGCCGAAATTTGACGCGGACGGATTGCTGGGCGTTGTAGGACACGCTATGAACGCCGGGATAGTCAACGGGCCAACCAGGACCCCCTCTCAGTGGCAATGGAACTTTGGATTCCAATACGAGATGCCGGACCAGTCCATTGTTGAGTTGGCCTACGCCGGCGGTCGTGGGCGAAACCTGGCCTGTGGCCACTTCATGTGCGGGGACCAGGTGGCGGAGAAGGACTTCATGAGGTTGCAGGATGCGGTGAATGGTACCGTTCCCAATCCGTTTTTCGGGATCATTACCGACCCCACTTCGGCCCTCTCCGCGCCTGAGAGACAGTTGGGCCCGCTGCTCAGACAGTGGCCGCAGTATAACGGCGTGTACATTGCCCAACCCACCACGCAGGGTCCGAATGGCGACACGTTCAAAAGCGCCTTTGAGTCGTTCCAACTCAGCTACAGGAAAACCAGCGCTGCCGGACTGACTTTTCAGTTGGCCTACACGTTTTCAAAAAACCTCACCAACGCCGACGCCTTTGACGGAGGCTACCTTGGGCCAACGAGCGGCTACTACCAGGACCAGGTTACCTTCAAGGGGGAGAAAGCGCTGTCCGGCGAAGACGTAACTCATCGCCTGGTGGTTGGCCATGTCTATGCACTGCCATTCGGACGTGGACAGCGCTTCGGGGCCGGCTGGCCGGCGGCTTTGGACAAGATTGCCGGCGGCTGGGAGGTGTCCGGGATCGTCAATCTTTCCAGCGGATTCCCGATCCCACCTGGTGACAGTCTCAACAGGACGGGAGGTTTCCCCGTTAGCTGGGGCGCTGGTAACCGTCCCAATTTGGTCGGCAATCCTTGTCTCGCCTCGGACCGGCCACGCGGGGACAGGATCGCACAATCGTTCAATGAGTCCGCGTTTCAGCATGCGGAGCCATTTACCTTCGGAAACGCACCGCGCGTTCTCAACTGTCGTGCCGACGGTATTAAGGAATATAACTTCGCCGCGATCAAGCACATTGCCATCACAGAGAGATTCAGGGTTGACTTCCGTGCTGAGTTTTTCAACGCCTTCAATCGGCCGCAGCTCAACTTCCCGAATGCGACCTTCGGAAGCGGCTCGTTCGGCAGGATTTCGTCCCAGCGGAACTTCGCGCGAAAGATCCAATTTGGGTTGAAAGTGATTTTCTGATCCCAAGGCCTGGAGGATGGACCTCCATCCTCCAGGCCTTGGGGGTTTCTCCGAGACAGGCGCGGTGCCGAGCCAGATTCCCGCGCTGGTCGCTCCATCCCGACCGGTGCCGCTGTTGGCGCAAAGCTCCAGCCTTGCGGGGTGGGTCTGCGTGCCGGTCTTTCTTCGCGGTAGGAACTCATCACGGGAGATAACCGCGCAGCTTGGGAGAACCACCAGAGCCAGCAACGGAAGCCGATGTAGAGGCGCTGAACAATCTTCGTGAGCAGGTGGCCAACGCCTACGACACCAACGAGGCGTCCAGAATTGGGGCGCTCTACACCGAGAATGCGGTGTTAATGCCACCGAATGAGCAGGGCGTCGTTGGAAGGCCGGCAATCGAGGTATGGTTCCAGTCCTTCTACGATCGGTTTATTGCCGAGCTAACACTCATCTCACAAGAGTTGGAGGTCGCTGGGACCTGGGCGTTCGACCGCGGCGCTTACACGATCAAGGCGGCTCCCAAGGCCGGCGGACAGCCTGGAGAAGACAAGGGCACTTTCGGGAGCGTAGACGTTCTCGTACACTGTGCCGGCGGCCCAGTTTCGGGTTGTCTGGAGACTGTGAGCGAGGATGCGTGGTACGGGGTATTTGACCTCCGTGTACATGCAATATTCCACCTATCCCGCGCTACGATACCATTTTATGAAGCAGTAAGGGGAGGGCGCCGTCGTACTGATTTCTTCCGTCGCTGGACTCCGCGGCTGTCCGGGCGCAATCGCCTACGGCGCGGTGCAAGGGACGATTCCGCAACTCGTCCGCTCCATAGCGCGCGAGCTGGCCGATGACAACATACGCGTGAACTGTGTCTCGCCCGGAGTCATCCGCACGCGATTTCAGAGCGCCCTCACACCGGGTCAAGTCAAGAACAACTTCGATAATCCTATTCCGCTTCATCGTGAAGGCAGGCCCGATGATGTCGCAGATGCGATTGAGTTTCTTGTAACGAATGGTTTGGGTGTGGCTACTTTGGAACGACGGTCCAGTTGGGTGGGTGAAGGCGCTGCTGGTCCTGTTCAACATGGGAGAGCCAGTAGCGGTCGAAGTCCCGGCTTAGGTAGATCGCTCTGAGTTTGACGACAGCCTCTGCCATGTCTTCGGTCCAACGCGCCCCTGAGCGCTCCATGCGGTCCTTGATCAGGTTCTTGCACGCCCCTTCGACCGGGCCGCTGGCAATGGGCCAGCCTTGGGCCAGGTATTCGTCGTATCGCATGCGGTGGCGGTTGCGGTAGAGATAGGCGGCGACCCCCAAGCAGCGTTTTGCGCTTGGTCCTGGAGAGGGCGCGCTTGGTGACGCTTCGGCAAAGGCCCTTGACGAGCTGGCTGACCTCGCCAAACAGGATTCACAACGTGCGGTCGAGCACCCAGAGTTCGGCTTCCAGGCTCCCTTCGGCGTGGAAGACATCAGCGGCTTTCCATAGCTTCTCCAGAACATGCATCAGGTCCAGGATCAAGGTGACCTTCAACTTTCCGTCGACCGGCGTTTGCAGAGCCCGCTCGCCGTCAGTCAGAGCCACCCGGGTCTTGACACCCGTCGGGTCACGCCGACGCATCTCCTCGGCCACCTCGTCGATGACGGCGGTCTTGCCCTTGACCAGACTGGCCCACACCCGCTTGGCTCTGCGGACGTGGCGGAGTCGGCGTGTCAGTGGCTGTCTGGCGGCGGCTGCGAACTAAGCTCTCGATCACCTCTTCGGGTGTGCGCACCCACGGTTGGCGAGTGAACACCGCGGCCACGGTGGCCATTCTCTTGCGGTTGACCTTCTGTCCTTTGGTGAGGCGCACCGTCGGCTGAGCCCCTCCCGGCTTGACCAGGGGAATGCCCTTGCCGTCGATGGCCGCCACCAAGATCGAGCCGCCGGTGGTTTTGGGGAACGGTTGCCGGTAAGAGGCGTCGAAGTCCTGCGCGGGCAATGGCATTCGTTTAGCGTTTTGCAGCATTCGTTTAAGCGGGCAAGGGGAATTCCGGCGTATCGGGCCGGTTGTCTCGCTTCAGGCTACGGTTGCGGTTGCCTTACCTGACCTCCAGTTGCGGGCGGGGTTCCGGAAGGAGCGTTGCGGGTGCCATCTGTGGCGGCACCCGGCGATCCTGGCGAAGATCCGGTGATAGTCCGGCCCACAGTGGCCGTGTGCTCCGAAAACAACCATTCCAAGGGCCGCGGAACGCTGCTCAGGCTGCTTCTGCAGTCCGCCTGCGGTGCCGGCCAGGCCGGGCCCGGGCCGGAATCTCTGCTCGCGGTGCTTGGGGAACAGCCTCAGACTTCCTGACATCTGACCAGAATGAGGTGTCGCGGTTTTCCGGCTAGACAGCGAGTTGCGGGCGGGGAGCAGCGCTCGTAGGATGGTCGTCGGGCAGGAGTTCGTAGACGAGTCGCAGCGAGGTGCCGGGAAACGCGGTGCGCGTTTGATTGAGTTCGCGGAGCAGCGGGCCCAGGGCGGCGTCCTGGGAGCGGCTCGCCAGATGCAGCAGCTGCACAGTGAGCGTGCCGGCACGGATATCGGGGACCAGGTTGGCGTCGCTGCGGAACAGCGCCTGCAGCAGCGCGCGGGCGTTTTCGGGCTTGCCGAGTTCGGGGGCGACCGCGACGGCCATCGCGGTTTCGGCCCGGTAGGCGATCATGCGCAGGGAGTCGAGCAGGTTGCGCAGCGGCTCGGGCAGGGCCATGAGGCGCTCCTCCGGCGACAGCTCGCCCGCCGGCACGTGCTCGTCGGCGTGCCGGGCCGCATGCTCCAGGCCCTCGATGCAGCGGTCGGTCGCGTCGATCTCGGAGTGCAGTGCGCGGAGCTTGTCGGCGTGCCCGGCACTGGGCCGGGCCTTTTCGCGGGCCAGCTTGCGGCGCAGGTTGCCGACCTTGTTGCGGAGCTTGTCGAGGGCCTTGCGGATCAGCCGCCAGGCGGGGTTGACCACCCGCGTGTGCGGCTCGACGGGCAGCAGCCCGCGCTGCGGCAGCGCATCCAGGCCGAACTCCTCCTTGAGGTACTTGAAGACGTTCTCCTGGGCCCAGCGCGAGCGCATGAGCCCGGCGACCTGCGCCGCCGACAGGCTCGGGTGCGTGGTGATGACCGACGGTTGGCGCTGGCCGGCGGCGGGCACGGGCTCGCGCGGCTGGCCGCTCTTGCCCGGCGGCTGCAGGCGCCGGTCGATCCAGAAGCGCACCTCGCGCGCCTCGCAGCCCGGCAGCAGGGGCGCCTTGCGCTCGGCGACATGCGCCTCGAGCATCGCCGCGCCCAAGGGCGAGCGCACGGTGACGCGCTCCGGGCGGAACTCGCTGTCGGGCCAGCGCTCCGTCTGCGCGCCCTTGCGCCAGGTGATGCAGGCAATGCCCTTGGCGGCCAGCCAGCGGAACAGCTGCGGGCTCCAGCCTTCGCGGTCGAACACCAGCGTCAGGTGAGGCTCCGCCGCCGCGCCCGCGGCGGGCGCCAGCAGGCCGAGCGCCTCCAGTTGCGGCACGATGCCGTGGCGGATCTCGGCCACCATTTGCGGATCGACCTGCTTGTGGATGCACAGCAGGGGCGCGCCGCCGAGCGCGTTGAGCCAGTAGCCGGCCGCGGCCGGAAGCTGCAGTTTCTGGCGCGCGACGAAGTGCTTGGGCAGGTTGGCCTTGCCGCTGTAGAGCTTGACATGGCCATCGACGAACAGCGTGGCGGCGGTGGCGGGATCGTCCGCGGCCCACTGCCCGGCCAGGGCCGCGCGCCAGGCGTGCAGCGCCTCGGGGTCGGCGGCCAACTGGTCCAGCTTGCGCCGCAAGGTGCGCGCCTCGGGGCAGCGGTCCAGGCCCAGCAGGGCGCCCCATTCGCCGGGCTGCTCGTAGCGCAGGCGCTCGGCGTTGCGCACGCGCGCCAGGAACATGAAGGCCAGCAGCAGCAGCACGGAGCGCAGGCCGTAGAAGCCGGGCGGAATGTGCAGCAGGCTGGCATGGCGCAGCAGGCCGGCCTGCAACAGCGCCGGGACGGCCGTCAGCACGCCACCGTTGGCAACGGTCGCGGTGGCTTCGAAGCTTGGCAGCCGCTCGGCCAGCAGGCCGAGGCTGGCCGCGACGCGCCCGCCAACGTCCCGCGCCGCCCGGCCCATCGCAGCGGCTGCGTCGCGCCGGTTGCGGCCGGCCTTGTCCACGCTGCCGGGCGGGCTGCCCGCGGCCGGCTCGGCGGGAATTCCCGCGCCGCTCGCGCCGCGCGCCCCGCCGGATTCCAGACCCGCGCCAGCAGCCTCGGGAACGTCTGCCGCCAAGTTCCCGGCCGTCTCGGAGCGGCCCGCTCCCGCGGCCGCTTCGGCGACCACTGCCCGCCCGCTCTCGCGCTGCGCCGCGATCCCCGGCAGCAAGCCCTCGCGCTTGTACTGGCGCAGCGTCTCGAAGCACAGCTCCAACTCCCGCGCCACGCCACGCAAGCTCGCGCCCCCTTGCAGCAGCTCCGCCGCCCGCGCCAGCACCGCCGGGTCCTCGATCCCGTGCCGCCGCCGCGGCTGGCGCGGACGCCCGAAGCTCGACTCCCCCTCCCGCTGCATCCGCAGCCGCGCGCGCGTCACCGTGCGCGCGCTGATCCCGAGCGCCTGCGCCAATTCCGCCGCTGTTGCCACGCCCCACGTCAGGAAGCGCGCCAGGCAGCGCGCGCGCGCCGGGCGATCGCCTTGCAGGTAGCAGTCGCACACTTGCAGGTACAGGAACCAATACACCTGGCCGCTGTCCTCCAGGAAGCTCAGCTGCGCGTTGACAGCGGTCGCCTCCGGCGGCTGCAGGGACAGGGCCGCGGGCAGTCCGGTGGGTCGCGGCAGGGCCTCGCTCGGGCTTTCCATGGACATATTATAACAGTCACAGCGGGTCCGGCGCAACCCCAATTGGCACTTCGGAAACGACTAAAACTCTATGAACCGTAGGAACTTAGGCTGACCTACCCTGTCTGGCCATCTCGGCCGATGTAAGGAAGTCTGAGCCTGGTGATGAGAATCAGGCGTAATTATGCACTTGACACAAATCTAAGGGTGTGATACCATCATTGTAGATGGTCAAAAACACCTTTGATTGCAACACTTTCCGGCTTCTTGGCGAGCTGGTCCAGCTCCCTTTTCAGCCGTTTCCCGAAAATCCTCTCGGCGATCTCGGAATCTGGCTTGTCCACGATGTTCCGCGGGAGCCGTCGTTTCCGCTTGGAGTTCTTATTCATGACTGACACAACCTCACTCAATCTCATTCACCTGATGGATCGATTCCAGACCGATGACAAGTGCCGGGACTTGCTGGAAGCCCTGCGCTGGCCGAACGGCAACGTGGCATGCCCGCATTGCGGTTGCGGTGTGCTGTGCGAGATCGCTCCCCGCAACCAGTGGGACTGCCTGGCCTGCCGATACCAGTTCAGCGTCACGTCCGGAACCATCATGCACGATTCGCACCTGCCGCTGCGCAAGTGGCTGATCGCGATCTACCTGATGCTCGAATCCAAGAAGGCGATCTCGGCCCAGCAGATGATGCGGACGCTCGGCATCGGCTCCTACCGCACGGCCTGGTACCTGTGCCACCGCATCCGCGAGGCAATGGGCAATGACCCGTTCGAGGGGCCCACGCTGTTCGGCGTGATCGAGGTGGACGAGACGCTGGTGGGCGGCAAGCGCAAGGACGTGGGCTCCGGCTACCGCAAGAACAAGACCTGGATCGCTGGGGCGCTGCAGCGCGGCGGGCAGGTCCGCCTCCGGCGGATCCCCGATATCAAGAAGAGGACGCTCCACGACTTCATCGCGCGCAACATCAAGGACGAGGCCGAGGCGATCTACACGGACGAGTTGAAGTCCTACCTGGGCATCGAGGACGACGACACACGCCACGAAACGGTCAATCACTCCGCAGAAGAGTGGGTGGTCGGGGACATCCACATCAACGGCATCGAGGGTGTCTGGTCGCTGTTCAAGCGCTCGATTGTCGGCGCGTTCCACCACAGCAGCAAGAAGCACCTGGACCGCTACCTGGAAGAGATGGAGTGGCGCTTCAACAACCGCGACAACCCCTACATGTTCCGCGAGACCATGAAGCGCATCCTGAATACGCCTCCGCTCACCTACCGGGAGCTGGTAGACGGCAAAAAGGCGGCTTAGTCGTTCTTGAAGACCTGGACGATTGGATCCCTGATGAACGGGACGAATAGAACAATACAGGCCCCGCAAACCCCCGCAAGCAGCGGCACCCATCCCGAAACCCCGTCTGTCATGAGATACTCCGCGAGGCCTGCAATAATTGCCCCGACGATTGCAGCGAGGGCAGCGAGCGTCCCACCACGCTAGCACCCTGCCAGGTTTGCGTGAAGTGCATAATTACGGAATCAGGCCGCAATGGGCGAACTGTGCCCGCAGGTACCTGCAAATGGCGTGCGTCGTGGCCTTGAGGTTCTCGATCAGCGGGTCCATAGAGGATTTGCCAGTGTTCCGTACCTACGATGACAAACCGGGGTGCGAAAGTTAAGCGCTTCGGGAGAAACAACTTGTGGGGTCGTATTCTATTGAAAACTAATGGTTTATCGCTTCACTCACGGGACATCTGCCGGCTTTATGTATACGAATGCCATTGCCTGCGCGGCGTCCCGGACGATCTCCTCCGAACTGCGCTGGGAGACGCTGACACCGAGGAGTTCCGCGATGGACTCAATGGATTCCTGGAAGGGGTTTTGCACCGCGGCTTTGACGAGCTGCCGCTGGAGTTCATAAGAGAACGAGCGCGCGGGGAGAGCCAGCGCTTGGTCGAGCGGGTAGATGCTGGGCGAGCCAGGGCGGGAATAGCCGATCTGGGTCAGTTCCACCGTGCCAAAGATCGTGGTGACGGAACGCGTGCTCAAGCGACGGTGGGTGTATCGCACTTGGCCGTCGTGGCGCTGCACGAGCAGGGTGGGCCCCACGTCTCCGTGGCCTCGCTGCTGGAGGTGAGCCTGGAGCAGCAGGCGCTGGCCGCCATGGGACGAGACCTGCGGACTCTCCGCCGCTGGCTCAACAAAGCCGTCTTGTGATTGCCAGCGGTCTCGTCGCCTCGCACCAAGAACATATCGGCCTTCCCGTGGACGGGTTGTCGGGCAAAGCTAATGGGCCTACGCCGGAAGAATCCATTCAATGAATGAAGGGTTGCTAACACTGGTCTCTCCGATCTCGATACCGAGTTGGAGCAGTTCGCCGTGAATCCTTGGAGCACCCACATCGGGTTCTCGCGGCTCATCCATCGGATCAGATCGCGGACGTCTTTCGGAACCGCGGACCCGCCGGGCTCGCCGCGGCGACTCTTCCAAGTCTAGAACAATCGAAAGCCTTTGCGACGCCATGCGATGGCCGTTTCCGGCTTGACGATTACCAACGCGGAGCGCCAGTCGGTCCAAACGCTGGACAGCCACGCCCAGAAGAACCGGTCCGCGCTCGTCAACTTTGGTCGCTTCTTTGCCGAGCGCTGAAGTATGCCGACTTGGTGGCGGAGAGCCATTGCAGTTGTAGTGCGCCTCGGGATTTCAGCAGCGACGACAGGGCAACCACCAAGCCTAGCAGTACGCAAAACGTCGGGCGAAGGAACACCCCGCTCTACCAGGCACATTTTTTTGTCCTGATTGAAGCGGTTTCGGTGAGGTTGATGCCTGCTTCCACGTCCTGTGCAGTCGCTGGGCGCGGCCCCGAGGGTTTCCCACGAGGGATCCGGGCGTCGTCGACCGGCTGGGTCGCAAGCGCCGACACAGCGGTACTGTTCCGCCTGGCCAGGCGGAGCCCTGCTTGCGGGCGGGCGAGCGGCCCGGGCTAGCGCCGGGGCGGGGCCAGCAGCAGGTCGAGCGCCTCCTGCGGGCGGGCCGCGTCATGGCGGTTGGCCTCCGGCACCCAGCGGAACCCGGACTGGCAGCGGATGATCGAAATCGCCGCGTTGGTCAGGCAGGCGAGATTGCGCGGCAGGTCACGCACCCAGACCCGGCAGCGATCCTCGTCGTAGGTGAAGTCCCGCACGTAGTGCAGGCGGTTCTCGATGTGCCAGTGGTTGCGGATCAGCGCCGCCAGCTGCGCGGGCGTGGCCTGCTCCGCCGTCAGCGAGGTCAGCGCGTAGCTCACTTCGGTGCTGGTCTCGCCGGTCTTGAGCACATGCCGCTCGCGCTCGATGCGGATGGCCTGCTGGCGGCCGTGCAGGTCGGCATAGCCGTTCCAGTCCGGGTCGCTGAGATCCTTGACCCAGTAGCGGCGGCGGTCGATGCGGCCGTGCTCCTTGTCGAGGGTCTCGTGGCCGGGACAATCCTCGAACAGCATGTGCTGGAGGTCGTCCAGCAGCGTCGGCTGGTTCTCCTTGACGGCCGTGACCAGGTAGTGGGCCGCGCAGTCCTCAAGCAGGCCGCGCGCCGTCTTGTGCTGGACGTGCAGCGCGTCGAGGGTGACGATGCGCCCGGCCAGGTCCAGCTCCCCGGCCCGCTCGCGCACCGCCGGGATCTCGTTGGTCTTGCTCGAGACCTCGACCTGTCCCAGCACCAGGCCGCTGGAGTGCTCCACGGCCGCGACCAGCATGCGACGGCCGTCCGCTGTCTGCTTGGAGGCGCCGCGGACATCCTTCCCGTCCATCGAGAGGCCCGGCAGGAGCCCTGGCCGAGGGGCCTCCCCGGCCTCCTTCTGCGAGGCCGTATCCTCCTCATCTAGCGGGACTTGCCCGCTCTGCTGCCGCGTCCACGCCGCCACCGCGTGCTCCAGTGTCTGCGGCGGCAGGGCGGCCAGGATGTTGTGGAACGTCGCGATCGACGGGGTCGTGTAGCAGTGCCGGCTGGGACTGTAGAAACAGCCCACCGCCGCGCGTTGCGACGGGTCCAGCAGGGCCGCGAACTGGGCGCACGCGGTCACGCCGCGGTAGCCGGCCAGCCGGGCCGCCACGGCCAGCACCAGCACGGTCCGCAGGCGGTAGCGCTGGCCCCGGGCGTGCCGGTAGTCCTCCCCCTCGCCCAGGCAGTCGAACAGGCTGCGCAACGCGGGCGCGGGCGGCGGCGCAGTCCGCTCCGGGCCTTGCCAGGCCGGGTCCTCCTCGGGCTGGCCCAGGGCCGCCCTCGCATCCGCTTCCAATTCGTACACCAGCACCTCCTTGGGCTGGCCGTGATGGCGCCACTCCGGCACCGCGCCCGGCTGGCGTGCGTAGCCGCCGGTGAAGCCCAGCGAGCGCCAGTTCGCCGCCCGGTAGCAGGTACCGGCAAACCGCGCCCGGTCCACGAACGACTCCGCGAGCAAGACCGCAAAGCCGTGTTCCCGCTGCATGTCCCCGGCCAGCCGCCGCAGGCTCAGCCCCAGCACCCGCGAGGCCAGGTTGGGCACCCCCTGGAAGGCCGGCAGGAGCACGAAGCGCGCGTTCTGCGCCACCAGATGCAGGCGCCGCAACTGCTGCTCCAGCGTCCAGCCGATCCAGCGGTCCCGCGCCGTCAGCTTGAGCGCGGCCGCCTGCCAGCCCACCAGCGCCACCCAGGCCGGGCCCAGCCTCGCCACATGCCGCAAGCCCTTGCCGAACAGGCCCCCGAACCCCAGGTAGTGATGGGCCCCGACCAGACGGTCCCAGAGCCGGTGCTCCTGCGCACCGCAGGTCGGGCGCACCGCGACGGCGCGCAGGTCCAGAGCGCGGCGTGGCGTCGGCAACGGCTCCATCCGACCCACGGTGACAGATCCAGAACGAAATGTCCAGCCCTTGCGGGTCGCAAAGACGGGAACCGCGGATCGCCGTGCCTAGCGGACAGGCTCGCACAGCCCCTCGCCACGACTGTCTGCCACCCTGAATTCAGACAACTGAATAGCCCTGCCCGCTCTACCTCCGCAGCGCCTCCGCCAGACGCTCCCGCAACGTCCCGCACTCCCCGCAGGAGGCCCTGCCCCCTGCCTCCCTCCGCTCCATCCGCGCCCAGCCGACTTGCTGCGCATGCATATTCGTCAGGCTTACAGAACAACATCCAGCGTGTCCAGCGTTTTAACGAACTGCCTCCTGCGCAGAATCAGTGGGTGAGGATCAAGTTCTTGTTCCTGCGGTAGTGTAGTTTGATCCGGGTAGTGAGGGGCTTCCGCCGAGGTGGGCGGGGAGTGCCGGTCTGGGGAAGGGAGGAGACAGCGGGTGCAGTTGCGCACAATTCTGAACCGGGTGTACAAGCTGCCGGGATTCGTGTACGGGAAGATCCGGCTGGTGGAGCGCGAGGACGGGTGGGCGGAGGTGGAGGTGGAGATCGTGCCGCGGTCCAACGGTCGAGCGCGCTGCTGGGGCTGTGGCGAGCCGGCCCCGTGCTAGGACCGGCGCGAGAGGCGGCGGTACCAGTTCGTGCCGGTGCTGGGGTTGCCGACGTACTTCCTGTACGAGAGGCGGCGAGTGGACTGCCGGCGCTGCGGGAAGGTGCAGGTGGAGCGGGTGCCGTGGGCGGAGGGCAAGCAGCGTTCGACGAAGGCGCTGCGGTGGTTTCTGGCGAGCTGGGCGAAGCGGCTGTGGTGGCAGGAGACGGCGCAGGTGTTCGGGGTGTGGTGGGAGCGGGTGTGGCGAGCGGTGGGGATGGCGGTGGAGTGGGGACGCGAGCGGGTGCAGCTGGACGGGGTGTCGAGGATCGGGGTGGATGCGATCGCGTGGCAGAAGGGCCCAGCGATTCTAAATTCAGCCCTTTTGGGGGTTTTTGCCACAGCAGAGCCGGGAATGAGGGACCAATTTCTGGGCAGCAATTCTAAATTTGGCGTTTTGGGGGATTCTCGGCCACCGAAGGGACCTGAGTAAGGGACCAGTTTCTGGGGCTTAACTTTGCGGGCACCGCTTCCAACCATAAAGTGTGACCCCTGTTCTCGATTCCCTCCTCGACAGCTTCCGCCAAGCCGCCTCCGCCCTGCCCGATCCCCGCCGCGGCGCCAATAAGCGCTACGCCGTCGCCGACGCCGCTTCCTGCGCCCTCGCCACCTTCTTCTTCCAATCCCCCTCCTTCCTGGAGTTCCAGCGCCGCCTGCAGGATCAGGACTCCTGCTCCAACTGTCACACCCTCTTCGGCGTGCAGGCCATCCCCGGTGACAACCAGATTCGCAACCTGCTTGACGGCCTCGACCCCGACCTCTTCGCCGACCTCTTCCCCCAAGGCCTCCACGCCCTGCGCGCGCAGGGCGCCCTGGCCCCCTTCGAACGCCTCGGCGGCCGCCTGCCCATCGCCCTCGACGGCCTCCAGATCCACTGCTCCAACTCCATCCGTTGCGAGCAGTGCTGCCTCCGCCATGTCGGCAAGCACAAGACCGAGCAGTACTTCCACACCATGCTCTCGGCGACCGTTGTCGCCGACGGCCACAACCGCGTCATCCCGCTGATGCCGGAGTTCGTCCAACCCCAGCAGGACCCCGCCGCCCAGCGGCCCGAACTGACCGAGCAACAACGCAAGCAGGACTGCGAGCGCAACGCCGCCAAGCGCTGGCTGCCGGCCCACAGCGACGAGCTGCGGCCCTACCGGCCGGTCTTCCTCGGCGACGACCTGTACTGCTGCCAGCCCCTCTGCGAACTGGTCCGCGACCTCGGGGCGGACTTCATCTTTGTCTGTAAGCCCAGTTCCCACAAGCGCTTGTACGAAGTGCTGCATGACGACTTCATCCACTCCAGCGGCTGGAGCAAGGCCCGCAACCACAAGCAGCAGGTCGAGCTGCAGCGCTACCGCTGGATGCACGGAGTGCCGGTCCGCGACAGCGACGACGCCGTGCTGGGCAGCTGGGTCGAGTTCGTGATCGAGCGCCACGGCAAGCGCACCTACACGAACACGTTCTGCACCAGCTTGGAGGTCACGGCCGACAACGTGGCGGAGATCGCACGGGTCGGCCGCGCCCGATGGAAGATCGAGAACGAGACCTTCAACTGCCTGGCCCGCCACGGCTACAACAGCAAGCGCAATTTCGGGCACGGCAGCCAGGGCCTGGCCAACCTGCTCGCCACGCTGAACCTGTTCGCGTTCGCGCTGCACGCGGTCCTGGACTGTGCCTCCGAGCTGTGGCGGCAATGCCGGGCCCGGACCGGCACCCGGCTCGAATTCTTCCAGGCCCTGCGCTTCCTCACGCAGTGGTTCTGCTTCCGCAGCTGGACCGCCGTGTGCGAGACCCTGCTGAGGAAACGCCCGCCGCCTGCCGCTTCCCGGGCGGCCGCGTCCGCACCGTCATGACGCCTTGCCAACCTGCCAGCCAGCCGGCCCCCGCCGGGCTCCTCCCGGAGCCAGCGGCGGGGATGCGCCGCGCCAGGCCCGCGACTCCGCGATGGCAGGTGCCAGCCACCCCAGCCCCCCCAACCTGCTTTCCCGGGCGCCCCTGTTGCCCCGCAACGGCCTCCCCACGGCGAACTCGAACGCCCAACAGTTCCACCCTATCCTCGCCAGACCCCCCATCTTGAGAATTGCTGATTTCCGGGGACTTGACTTTTCGGACAGCGCTTTCAAACATAAAGTGTGGCCTCCGTTCCCGTCCTTGAGTCTCTCCTCGACAGATTCCGCCAGATCGCCTCCGCCTTGCCTGCTCCCCGGACCGGCGCCAACCAGCGCTACAGCCTCGCCGACGCTGCCTCCTGTGCTCTCGCCACCTTCTTCCTCCAGTCTCCCTCTTTCCTTGTAATTGCTCACCCAGGGGGCTGGCTAGGCAGGTTTGAGGACGGTACGTCGCTTGATAGTGGTGACAATCGCCTCGAGAGTCGTCAGATCATTGAGGCGTCCGGTGCCGATCACCGAGCGCACGGCCCCGAACACCTCGGCCCCCCACTCGGAGCGGAAGCCGTTGGTCACCTTGCGGAAAATCGTGCTCGGTCGCAGCGCCCGCTCCGAGGCGTTGTTGGTGAAGGGCACCTCGCGATCCGTCACGAACACCAGCAGGCTGTCCCGGATCTTGCCGTAGCGCTTCAGCAGCCGCTGTCCGTCCGCCTGCGTCGGCTCCAACTCCAGCAGCTTGTCCAGCCGCCGCCCGAGATCCCGTTGGTGGCGCTTCAGCGTGCTGTCCCGCAGCCGCTCGCGCCGCTGGCCCACCCGCATCGCCCGCACCAGGAACGCCTGCAGCGCCGGCCCGAACACTGCGTCCCCTGCGTCGATCGCGTACTGCGCGTCCCGCAACTGGTGCGCCAAGCACACCTGCCACACCGGCGCGTGCCCGCGCTGGCACACGTACAGGTCCGACACCCACACCTCCGGTCGCGCCCCCTCCAGCACGCTCTCCGGCTCCGCCTTCGAGCGGCTCGGCCGCAGCACGTGCAGCACCGCTCCCGCTCCCAGGAACACCCACTCCCACCACTTGCGCCCGTGCACCCGCGCCGACGTCTCGTCCGAGCACACCACCCGGCTCCCCCGCACCCGCTCCCGAATCGCCTCCGCCTGGTCCCCGAACCGCCCCTGCACCCGCCGGAACAGGTTCGCCAGCGCCCCTGCGCTGATCTCCAGACCGAATACATCCCGGAACAACGCGCGCAAGCGCTCGTAGCTGATCGCTTGCGCGTAATGCAGATACACCGCCAGCGCCTCGATCGTCGCTCCGAACGGCGAGCCCCGCTCCAAACCCTGCGGCGCCAACGCCGTCACCCGCCGCCCGCAGCCCGGGCAGTCGCAACCGTGCAGCGTGACCCGCGTCACGTGCGGCCGCACCGGCGGCAACTCGATGCGCTCGTACACCGCTTGCGGCGCCTGCTCCGCCCCGCCCAAGTCCGTCCCGCAGTGCGGGCAACTCTCCGCCCGCGCTTCCACCACGCTGTTCGGATGCGGATGCAGCTTGCGTCCCGTTCCCGCACGCCCCTGGCGCTTGCGCCGGCCGCCTCGCACCGGCTTGTTCGCCTTCTCCCCGCGCGAGGGCGGCAGCGACGAGTTCGCCGGTGTCTTGGGCGGCGCTCCCAGACGCGCCTCCAACTCCGCCACCTGGGCCCTCAGCTCCGCGTTGGTCGCCGTCAGCTTGGCAACCTTCGCCGCCAACTCCGTGCTCGTTGCGGTCAACTCCGCAACCCTCGCTCGCAGCTCAACGACAAGGGCGCTCTTCCCGGAGTCGAGCGCCGAACCGAGATCCGAATTCGCCTCGCCCATACCCCATCTATAACATGTTTCTACTCTTTTGTTTCAGATTTCTAATCTGATCGGTCACGCTAGGACGGCACCAAGGTGAGCAATTACCTTTCCTCGACTTCCAGCGCCGTATGCAGAAAAAGGACGCTCGCTCCCATTGCCAATCCCTGTTCGGTGTCGGGAAAATTCCCTGTGACAACCACATCCGAAACCTCCTGGATGGCCACGACCCCGACCACTTCGGCCCCCTGTTTGCCGCCTGCCTGCAAACCGCCCACGACCACGCTGCCCTGGATCCCTTCCTGCGCCTCGACGGGCGCGTGGCCATCGCTCTTGACGGCATTCCATTGCAGTGTTCGAATGCCATCCACTGCGACCAGTGTTCGACCCGCCATGTCGGCCCACACAAAACCGAGCAGTCCTTCCACAGCATGCTCGCCGCGACCGTCGTCGCCGACGGCCACAACCGCGCCCTGCCTGTAGGGAGCCAAATTATTCCGGCGGTAGGGCGGGGTTTTTTCTCGAACTACGTTGACGCCGGAAGGGTTGGAAATCAAGACAATCCGGGAATTGGGCACTCCGGCTGAGCCGGAGTTTGCGGTAGGCCGCTTGCCGGGTAGGCCCCGCGAGGGAACCGCGTGGCGCCGCGGCTCTCTCGCGGGGTATCAATAGGTGGCCCGCGCGTCAGCCCCGCCGGGCCGTGGTCGGTCCTGCCCTGCAAGTTCGGTTTCCCACAAGCCTGACCGACGAGGAGTATGTTAGCCAGCGGGCCTGGAATCTCGCAACCGCGCCGGAGTGTCCCTGGTGCCGGCGGCGTCCGCACGAGCTGGCGCCGCACGGGTTCTATGCGCGGGTGAAGCCCCCGGGAACGCGGATCCGGCGGTTCCGTTGCCGGCGGGAGGGGCGTACGGTAAGCGCTTTGCCGGACTGCCTGGCGGCGCGCGTGACGGGCTCGTTGGAGGAGGTGGAGGCGGCGGTGCGAGTGGCGGAGGGGGCCGCCAGCCGGGCCGCCGCGGTGGAGCAGGCGCGCCCGCCCGGGCAGGGCAGCCTGGCGAGCGCGCAGCGCTGGCTGGGGCGGCGGGTGCAGTGGGTGGTCGTGCTGCTGGTGACGGTCAAGGGGCTGTACCCGGAGCGCTTCACGGGAGTGGCGCCGACGCTGGCGGGATTCGGGCAGCAGCTGGACAGCGAGACGGTGCTGCGGGCGCTGCGGGAGGTGGCGGCGGCGCACCTAGCGGAGCTGCCGCCCCCGGTGGGTTTCCGGTCTGCGGGCGGGGTGGGTCCGGGCGAGAGAAAAGCCGGTTGGCCGGCAAAAAAACACTTCACGGGACTGTCCCCGCCCGGCGAGGCGGCCTAGAGTCGGGGCAAACGGCCCTCCAGCCGCCTGCAGAGAACCCGCCCCGATGCCCGCCGAAGACCACGACCTGCGACGCGAGGTGGCGCTGTTCCGGTTCCGCCTGATCGGGCCCCTGGTGCACCTGCCGGCCGGCTCGGGCGAGCTGGCGGCGGGGCTGCGGGCAATCGCCGCCAGCGAGCACGAGATTCCCGGCAGCCGCCGGCGCAGCGTCGCGCTCGGCACACTGCGCGAGTGGCTGCGCCGCTACCGGAGAGGCGGCTTCGAGGCCCTGCATCCCAAGGGGCGGATCGACCGCCACCAGTCCCGCAGCCTGCCGGCGGAGGTGGTGGAACTGCTGACCGGGATCAAGGAGCGCGAGCCGCGCCTGACGGTGAAGACCGTCATCCGCCAGGCGCACGACTCCGGGCGGGTCCCGGACGGGGTGCGGCTGGCGCACTCGACCGTCAACCGGCTGCTCCGGCAGGCCGGGCTGATGGGGCGGCCCGCGGCGGAGCCGGATGCCCGCGACCGGCGGCGCTTCTCCTGGTCTCTCGCCAATGAGATGTGGCAAAGCGACGTCATGCACGGTCCGAAGATCGCCGCGGGCGGGCCCGGGCGCCGCCAGGCCAAGGTCTATCTGCTGGCCCTGCTGGACGACGCCACCCGGGTCGTGCCGCACGCGGCCTTCGCCTACTCCGAGAGCGTCGAGAGCTTCCTGGCGGTGTTCCGGCAGGCGCTCCTCAAGCGCGGCACCCCGCTGCGCTTGTACTGCGACAACGGGGCGAATTACCGCAGCAAGCACCTGGAGGTGGTCTGCGCCCAGCTGGGCACGAGCTTGATCCACGCCCGCCCGTACAAGCCGGAAGGGAAGGGGAAAATCGAACGCTGGTTCCGCCGGGTACGAGCCGAATTCCTGCCCTTGCTCGGCCCGCAGGAACGCGCCGGCCTGACCGCCCTGAACCGCCGGCTGTGGGCCTGGATCGAAGGCGACTACCACCACACGCCGCACCACGGCCTCGACGGCGACACGCCGCTGGACCGCTGGGCGCGGGTCGGCCACGAGGTGCGCTATCCCGGACCCGACGTCGACCTGCAGCGGATCTTCTGCTACCGCCTCCAGCGGCGCGTCAGCCGCGCCCGCACGGTCAGCGTCGGGGGCCGGCTGTACGAGACCGACGCCGAACTGGCCGGGCACAAGGTCGTCCTGCTGCAGGACCCGGCCGCGCCGCCCGAGCGGCCGCTGCTCGTGCTGCACGAGAACCGCGAGGCCGGGCGGGCCACCCTGCTCGACCTGCACGCCAACGCCCGCGTGCGGCGCCACCCGCCGCCCGCCAGCGACGAGTCGCCCGCCACGACCGGCCCGGACGCCCCCGGGAACCAGCTGCCCGCCCCCGAGGGCTCGCCGCCCGCCGAGCCGCTGGCCCTGCGCGAGCTCAACCGCGAGGAGAACCCCTGATGTACCGCCAGCACTTCGGCCTGACCCGCCTGCCCTTCGAGCCGCCCGCCGACAGCTCCGAGCTGTTCCCCTCCGCCGGCGCCAGCGAAATCGAGTCCCGCCTCCGGCACCTGCTCGACCTGCGCGGCATCGGCCTGCTCACCGGCGAGCCTGGCTGCGGCAAGACCAGCGCCTGCCGCCGCGTCACCGACGCGCTCCATCCCGGCCTGTACCGCGTCTGCTACTGCCCGCTGACCACCGGCACCGTGATCGACGTCTACCAGGCGCTCGGCTGGGCGCTCGGGCTGGAAATGCCGCGCCGCCGCGCCCCGGCCTGCCAGGCGCTCCGCCGCGAGATCCTGCGCCTCGGCGAGGCCGGCCAGCTCCCGCTGCTGATCCTCGACGAGGCCCAGCACCTGCGCCACGAGGTGCTCGACGAGCTCCGCCTGCTGACCAATTTCGGCCTCGACTCCGAGCGCCGCCTGTGTCTGCTGCTGGTCGGCCAGAGCGAGTTGCGGCGGCGCATGGCGATGGCCCATCACGAGGCGCTCGCCCAGCGCGTCGTGGTGCGCTACCACCTCCGAGGCCTGCGGCGCGAGGAACTCGAGCCGTATCTGGCGCACGCCCTGCGCCGGGCCGGCTGCGAACTGCCGCTGTTCGAGCCCGCCGCCTGCCAAGCGCTGTTCCAGGCCTCGCACGGGCTGCCCCGGCAGGTCAGCTCTCTGGCCCATTACTCCCTCGCGGCAGCCGCCCTGGCCAAGGCCCGCACGGTCAGCGCCGAGCACCTCCAGCGCGCCTGCGACGAGGTGCGCCCGTGACCCGCCCGGACCCCGCTTGGCGCCAGCGTCTGCGCGCGAGTGCCGACCGCGTGCGCGACGCTGCCCTCGAGCCGCTCGCCGAGCGGCTCGGCTACACGCGCGACCCGCGCCACCGCCAACGCTGGCGGCGAGAGGGCTCGCTGCTGAGCATCCGCGGGGCCAAGTTCTTCGATCACGCCCGCGGCCACGGCGGCGGCGGCGCGATCGACCTGGTCATGCACGCCCGCGGCTGCGGGTTTCGCGAGGCCGTCGCGTTCCTTGCCGGCACCCCGCCCGCGGCCCCGGCCGCCACGGCTCCCGCCGGCGTCCCGCCCGTCCTGCGCCTGCCCGGCCCCGTCGCAGCGCACTGGCCGCCCGTGCGTGACTTCCTGGCCCGCGCCCGCGGCCTCGACCCGGCCCTGCTGGAGACCTGCCGGCGCACCGGTACGCTCTACGCCGACCGCCGCCGCAACGCCGTCTTCACCTGCCGCGACCGCTCCGGCACCCCCGCCGGCGCCGAACTGGTCGGCACCTGCCCGCTCCCCGACGGCTCCACCTTCAAGGGCCTCGCTCCCGGCTCCCGCCGCGAGCGCGGCGGCTTCTGGCTGACGACCGGCTCCGCCCCGCCCGCCGCTGTCCTGCTCACTGAGAGCGCCGTGGATGCCCTCTCCGCCGTCTTGCTGCCCGTCCCCGGCCTGCCCGCCGCCCTGCTCGTCGCTTCCACCGCCGGCACCGCCCGCCGCCTGCCTCGCTGGCTCGACTCCTTCCCCGCTGCCCGCTTGCTGTGCGGCTACGACGCCGATCCTGCCGGCGACCAGGCCGCCCTCGCCCTGCTCCGCCAGCATCCCGGCATGCGCCGCCTGCGCCCTCAACGCGCCAAGGATTGGAACGACCTGCTGCGCTGCCGCGCTCCCCGCTAGGCCCAACCCCACCTCGCCGGCCCCCCCCTCGACTATCCGGGACCGCATCGGATAACGACTACGGTTGGTGCTCCACAACGCACCCCCACGACCCTGCTGCCAAAACCCTTGTGAACCGCACCGCCTCCCTCCTACCGCAAATCATGAATAATCCGGGAAAACGCTCCTTCCTACCGCCGGAATAACCCGAGAAACCCCCGCCGGAATACTGCGCCCCCCAACACCTGCCCCTGCTGCCCCACTGCGTCCAGCCCCAGCACAACCCCCACGACAACCGCACCCACGAAGAACGCAAGCAGGACTGCGAACGCCACGCCGCCAAGCGCTGGTTGCCCGCCCACAGCGACCAACTGCGCCCCTTCCGGCCCGTTTTCCTCGGCGACGACCTGTACTGCTGCCAGCCCCTCTGCCAACTCGTCCGCCACCTCGAA
This sequence comes from Bryobacterales bacterium, assembly GCA_965218615.1. GTDB lineage: Bacteria > Acidobacteriota > Terriglobia > Bryobacterales > UBA6623 > VXMF01. The sequence continues at coordinate 263,659 of CBDCLH010000008.1, read as the reverse complement.
GCCGACTTCCTCTTCATCTGCAAGCCCAGCTCGCACAAGCGCTTCTACGAACTGATGCACGACGACTTCACCCACTCCAGCGGCTGGATCCGCACCCGCAACCACAAACGCCAGGTCGAGCAGCACCGCTATCGCTGGGTGCACGGCCTGCCGCTCCGCGACAGCGACGATGCGCTGCTCGGGACCTGGATCGAGTTCCAGATCCAGCGCCACGGCGAGCGCACCTACTCCAACACCTTCTGCACCAGCCTGGAGGTCACCGCCGAGAACGTGGCGGCAATTGCACGGCTCGGCAGAGCGCGCTGGAAGGTCGAGAACGAGGGGTTCAATTGTCTGGCGCGCCATGGCTACAACAGCAAGCGGAACTTCGGGCACGGCCGCCACGGCTTGGCCAATCTGCTCGCCACGCTGAACCTCTTTGCCTGCGCACTGCACACGCTGCTGGACTGCCTGCGGGGCTTGTGGCGGCAATGCCGCGACGAGGCCGGCCCGCGTCGCACCTGCTTCGAGGACCTGCGCTCCTTGACGAAGCGGTTCTGGTTCCCGCACTGGACGAGCTTGCGCACCACGATGCTGGGCGCAGGCGAGTCGCGGGCCGGCCCCTCGCCCGCACCCTCATGAGATTGCTGCCCCAGCCAGCGGCGAGCACCGGGCCCGTCGGGGAGCCCGCAGCAGGGCTCTGCCGCGTGGGCCTCGGAACGGCTGGAGAGGCGCTCGGAGCCGCTCCCGGATGCGCCACTTGCTACCGCCGATGCCCCGCTGGCGCTCTCGCAATCTCTCTGCGACGCCCCCGAACGCCCGGCGAGATGCCAACAGCCCACCTATATCTCGGATCTTGAGAATTGCTGAGAAGGGCCACAAGTACTTGACGTTGGTGTATCAGTTGGAAGCGGGTAGCCAGCGGCTGCTGGGGGTGGGGCGGGAGCGGAAGATCGAGACGCTGGAAGGGTTTTTCGACTGGTTCGGGGAGCAGTGGTCGGGGCGGCTGGAGGTGGTGTGTTCGGACATGTGGAAGGCGTATCTGCGGGTGGTGGCGGAGCGGGCGAGAGAGGCGGTGCACGTGCTGGACCGTTTCCACATCGTGCAGAAACTGGGCCAGGCGATCGACGAGGTGCGGGCGGCGGAAGCGAAGCAGTTGCGGGCGCAAGGGGAGCAGCCGGTGCTGAAGAACACGCGCTGGTTGCTGCTGCGACGCAAGGAGAACCTGAGCGAGGAGCAGGAGTGGAAGCTTGCGGAGCTGGTGAAGCTGAACTTGCGGACGGTGCGGGCGTAGCTGCTGAAGGAGGATTTCCAGCAGTTCTGGGACAGTCGCTCGCCGACGGCGGCACGGAAGTTCCTGGCGCGCTGGTGCCGGAGGGCCATGCGCTCGCGACTGGAGCCGATGAAGAAGGTTGCGAAGATGCTGAGGCGGCATCGGCCGCGGGTGCTGAACTGGTTCTGGACCGGGAGGAGCTATTCCTCGGGTGCGGTGGAGGGGATGAACCTCAAAGCCAAACTGGCTATGAGAAAAGCGTACGGGTTCCGATCCTACAGGTCCTACGAACTCGCTTTATACCATTCACTTGGGAAGTTGCCAGAGCACAGTCTAGCCCACCGATTTTGCTGAAGAGCCAACGAACTTTTTTGTGGCCGCTCCGAAACCCAACGCCCACCATTTCACGGCCCGCTCGAACGGTTACCAGCTACGCCATTGGTGAGACGAGGGTAGTTGCTGTTGCTGGGGAACTCATCCAACATCCCAATGTCTCTCCCGACGGGAGGTGGATCTTGTACACGCAAAACGAACCGGGCGGAAACGATTTGATGCTGGTGGAGAACTTCCGGCAGCACAGGGATAGATGAATCAAACGCGGCCAGTGTTCCCAAATCCGCGCTTCCTGCGTGGGTAACGGTGGCGGATAGATTGGGGAATGGCATTCACTGGGAGAGAGCCAGAAAAGGGCCTCCCTATGCAAATGGGGCCAACCCTCGACGGGACAGGCCCACAAGAAGAGCATCACGGCGGATGCTCTGCTCGTTTCGCTCCTACCTATGGATTGGTCAACCGGAGGGGCTATTCTGTTCAGGAGAGCAGGGGCCGTCGGTCTGAGCGTGGGATCTCTCCTCCGACCGCCCTGGCCGATTGCACACCTGCTCTCAAAGGACAGATCGACCGAAGGCCCGGATCTCTTGAGGCCACAGCCTGTCCCTGCCACTTGTACGGCCTTTTGCTTCCTACAGCGTTCCCGGAGGCGGATACGGTCATTAAACGCGGCCAGGCTTCACCGATGGGCTCTTGGGGACCGGGATAGCGCCCGATAGACGGGGTTTCTTTCATGCATCCTGGCCCCGGCCGGGCGGTGAATTAAGGCTCGCCCAAGTAGCCTGTCGTTCTCACAGGTACTGCCCGAGCGTGTGGGTGACCGTCGTGGTCGAAATTGTGGAGCGGCACGATGCGGATGAACTCATCCGCCGCCGCGAACGATGGATCATCTGGGCCGGCGGCGCTCCCTGGTCCCGGAAGAGCCGGACGCGGCCTACCCTCCAGGGCTCAGAATGCTAGGCCGCCCTGACCGGGGTCAGACGCTATCGGGAATCCGGTACTGCTTTCGATACTCCGGCTTCAGCAGCTTGTTGGCCGCGGCGTGGCCGGGGAAGGTTTCAGTAGCCGGGTCGAACTTCAGCCGCTGGTTGCCGACGCGGTGGGCGATGTTGCCGATGTGGATCACGGTGGCGCTGTAGTGGCCTTGCTCGATGTCGCTGTTGGGGCGCTTGCGGGTGCGGATGGAGTCGATGAAATCCTGTTGGTGTTCGGGGTCGGGGTGGCGGCCGTGCTCTTCGGCCACCACCTTGCCGTTACCCTCGAGCACTTGCCAACCGCCGCCGTGCCGGCCCACGTACATGAACTGCTTCGTGCCGTAGATCTCAATCCGGCAGGAGCTCTGCGGCCAGTGCGGCCATCTGTCGCCGTACCGGACCTCGTTCGGGAACTTCCTCATGAACGGGCAGAAGTGCCCACTTTCGCACACCATAACGAAGTCGGCGAAGTCGTGCGTGATGGCCTGGTAGTCGGGCGTCTCGCGGACGTCGTTTTTGTATGCCAGGTGCCCGCCAGTGGAGAAGGTGAGCTTCGGCGGTGGCGGGTCGCCTACGACCATCCGTGCCAGGTCGAGCTGGTGGATGCCATCGCCGCCCCAGGAGCCTCCCGCATAGGCCCAGCGCCAGTTCCAGCCGCGAATCACGTTGGGACTGTAGGGCGCTTCGGGAGCCGGGCCGAGCCACGCGTCCCAGTCCACGCCTTCCGGTTTCGGCGTTTCCGGAACCGCCTTCCGCGGCCCGTTGCTGGTCAGCAAGTTGTACACCTTCACCTGGACCACCTTGCCGAGCTTGCCGCTCTGAATGTAGTCGCGCGCCGAAAGAGCGAACCACGCGCTCCGGTTCTGTGTCCCGCACTGGACGACGCGCTTGTACTTCCGCGCTGCGTCGATCATCTTGCGGCCCTCCCAAATCGTGTGGGAGACGTTCTTTTCGACGTACACGTCCTTGCCCGCCTGACAGGCCCACACGGTGGCCAGCGCGTGCCAGTGTTCGGGTGTCGCGATGACCACGCCGTCGATGTCGGGATCGTCGAACACCCGCCGCATGTCGGCCTCGCGGCCCGGCTTGCGTCCGCGGATCTCCTCGATCTTGGCCATGACCTGGGCGCCCCGCTCGTCGTTGACCTCGCAGATGGTCTTGAACTCGCAATTCTCGATGGTGGCTATGCTGGAGGCAAGCTGGCTGCCGCGCCCGCCCGCACCGATCAGCCCCAGGACGACCCTGTTGTTGGGCGACTGCCCGCCCAGCACCGCCGCGCTTGCCGCGACGCCGGTGGCGCTGAATTTGCGTCTGGTCCAGGATTTCATTTCGCTCCCCTTTCCCGCTAGCGCCGCATCCGATAGGGCGGCCACTCGATGCGCTCCGTCTCGTGGCGGGCGAACTCCGAAGCCAGCCACGTAGGCCTCTCCTCCCACACTTCCAGGTAGAGCCGCCTCAGCGTGCCCGCCATCTCGGCCAAGCGCTCCGGCTCGCGCGACGCCAGATCCTTGGTTTCTCAGATGTCCTCGCGTACATTATACAGCTCCCAGCAACCGAGTTCCGCGGTCTTGATGGGTGTACGACACGATTCTGATATCGGCATAGAAGTAGGCTGATCATAGGTGGGCGACACGGCTACCGCCTTGCAACGCAAGACAACAGCTGTGTCCGTATCTGGAAGTGTACTATGCTTTCAGACAAGGAGGCTCGTCCATGCCCGCTCCCACCCCCGCCCAGACCCTCGCCGCCCGGCGCGAGGAACTGCTCCAGCAGCTGGCCGCCATCGGCGACTTGCGCCCCGGTTCGCTCGTGCAGTCGTACCGCAAATGCGGCAAACCGAATTGCCACTGCGCAGCCGCCGAGCATCCCGGCCACGGACCGCGCTGGATCCTGACCCACAGCGTCAACGGCAAGACCCATACCCGCACCATTCCGGACTCCGCACGCGCGGCGACCCGCGCCCAGATCGCCGAATGCCAGCGCTTGCGCCGCTTGGTCGCCGAACTGGTCGAGGTCAGCGAGCAGGTGTGCCAAGCGCGGCTGCCAGCGGCTGGCGCCGGATCGGCCACTGAGGCAAAAAACTCTCATGAGCGGGCGGCCGCTCACCCCGTAGCATGAATCGGCCCGCGAGACGGGGGAGCCCGGCGGGACGGAGGCGGCGGCGCCGCGCGGTCCAGGCTGGGATCATACGTGCAGAAGCGGGACGGTGTCCGTAGCTTCTAGCGGCGGCAGGGCCGCTCCCTTTCCCCGATAAAAAACGGGTCCGGCACCCCCGGTTCCGAGCCCCGCAACGCACCCGGTTCCGAGCCGTGGGCGAACAGCAAAACGAGCCGCGCTCCCCGAGCGCGTGCTGGCTGTCCGGGGGGCCTCCCGCTTCCGCGCAAGGAGCCTACCATGACAGCAACCGACACTCTGCATGTCATCCATCCGCGCGCCGCCGGTCTCGACATCCACAAGATGCAGATCACGGCCACCGCGCGGCTGTGCGGTCCCGGCGCCGAGGCCCGCAGCGAGACGCGTGAGTTCAGCGCCCTGCCCTACGGGCTGGAGGAACTCGTCGACTGGCTGCGCGCCCGGCAGGTGAGCGCGGCCACGATGGAAGCCACCGGCGTGTACTGGACGGCGCCGTTCCAGGCGCTGGAAGAGGCCGGCATCGAGGCCACTCTCGTGCATGCCCAGCACAGCAAGAATTGCGATTCACAGCGCAAGACCTCCTATGCTGGATGACAAACTTCGTCGTTCCGAGTGGTCAGGGGACGCGGGGCTCTCCACTTTCCCTTGTTGCCGAATATTTCTGCGACAGTGGCTGGGTCCGGCAGGACATACAAGGCGTGAGTCCGTTGCGAGCCTTTCGCGACGAATTCACGGTGCAACAGTCCGAGTTCGGCCCAGTTTCGCACAGTGCCGCCGGAAACGCCCAAGGTCGCGGCCATTTCCTGGGCCGTCAGCAAGCCGCGGGCGCGTAACTGCTCGGTGCGTAGCGGCAGTCCGTTCGCGCGCAGAATCCGCCGTACGATGGCAGCCGTGTAGGGTCGGCCTTGGTAGGCGCTGTAGCCCTGCCGGTTGAGTTCGCCGGCGAGGCGGGCGACGAGGTCGACGAGCTGAGGCTGGACTTCGTGCAGCCGGGCGGCATCGCAAGGGAACGGGACCTCGACTTCGCGCAGGGCGCCGCCATGGAAACGCATCTGCACGAGGCAAAGCTGGGGCGAGCGCAGCAGGGTGACGTCCTCGATGATGGTGGCGAGAATGCGCTTGCGGTCAACGGGCTGGGTCTGCGGAGCGTGCCAGAGGCGGGAGAAGTCCTGCGCGAGGCTCTCGATACGCTGGCGGGCTTCCACGGTCAGCACGGAGCGGTCTGCCTCGGCCAGACGCTCGTGGTCGCGGCGGGCCTCCTCGACGCTGCGCAGGCAGTCGTTCCAGTCGGACTCCAGGTGCGCGGCGACGGTGCGATTGAGCGGATCGACGGCATAATAGCGCTGCGCAGCCAGGTCGGCCTGGTATTCGAGCTGGCGGAGGCGTTCCTCGCGCGCTGCGGCGGCCTGGGCCGCGTAGCGCCGCACTTCGTCCTGCACGGCGAGCGCCACCGCGATGTGCTCCTCGCGCACCGCGTCAACGATTTGGCGCGCGACCTCGGCGTCGACGGCCTGCTGCTTGGTGATGCTGTTCGTATTCCGGCTGGTGTGCGCGCCCGAGCGGAGGGCCTACGGCACGGTCCTGGCCGACCTGTGGGAGCAGTGCCGCCGGCTGGAGGTGGCCGTGCCGCAGCCGCGGCCGGTCTCGGCCGCGGCGATCTGCAAGGCCCGCGCCAAGGTCGACGAGGCAGTGTTCCGGCGGTTCCATCGCGCGGTTGTCGCCCAGGCGCCCCGGGACAGTCCGGCCGCGCTGTGGCACGGCCAGCGCGCCTTCGCCGTCGACGGCTCGCAGCTGAACCGGCCCCCCGCCCGCTGGTCCACGACGGCTACCGCACGCCAGCGGAGACGGCCCATGACCCGCAGGGCCTGCTCCGCTGGCTGTACCCACTGCGCGCCCGCCTGCCGGTCGACTTCGACCTGCACGCCCACGGCGACGAGCGCAGGGCCGCCCGGGCCCACCTCTCCGCGCTCCGCCCCCGCGCTGGCGTCGTCTACGACCGCGGCGACTCCTCCTTCGGGCTGCTGCACACCCACCTCGAGCGCGGCCTGCACGCCGTCTTCCGCCTGCAGAGCCACGCCAACTCCCTCTTCCGCGACTTCATCCAAAGCGACCGCAGCGAGGCTCTGCTCACCGTCCCGCCCAGCGACGAGGCCCGCCGCCAGAGCCCGCCCGGCGCTCTACGGCCCTGCCGCGTGCGCCTGGTCCAATACACCCACGGCTCCACCGAGTCTGGCCTCGGTGCCACCTTACGCGACCGCCAGCGCTCCAGCGTCCGGGACCTCGCCGACCTGGATCACGCCCGCTGGGGAATCGAAGACCTGTACAAGACATCCAAGCCAGGCTTGCGCGTGGAGTGGTTCCACGGCCGCAGCGAGCGCCTGGTCAAGCAGGAACTGTACGCGCACTTCACCCTGATCGCGCTGACGCGCCTGTTCGCCAACCACAGCGAGCAGGGCCTGCGGACCGTGCCGGACGGGCACGGCCGCCCCACGCGGCAGGTGCATTTCCAGAACAGCCTGCGCACGGTGGCGCGCCAGTTGGAGGGCCTCTTCCTGCAGCATGCCAGCGTGCTGTCGGAATCCGTGCAGCGGGTCCTGGAAGGGATCGCCGCCTGCTGGCAGCGACGCCGCCCGGGCCGCTCTTTCCCGCGCCTCTCGCGCAAGCCCGCCAGCAAATGGAGGAACCGCAAGGCAACCGCAATGGCAAGCCACTCCTGAAACGCCCCCCAAACGGCCCGGCCTGCCCGGATCCCCCCTTGTCTTCTAAAGTTAATGCGTCCCTGCGGCAAAGTTAATGCCATTGATCTTCGTGGGGACCGTGGCTTCGGGGAACGGTTCATAGAGCAGGGCATCCTCGAAAAAGCGGTACGCGAGGGGCGCTTTGCGCCGCAGTCCGAAGTGGTGGAAGGCGAGGGTTCCGTCGCGTCGCCAGGCCTCCATCTGGAGCCCGAGACGCAGGCATAGGTACCGGGCGAAGTCAAACGCAGGCGCGAGCAGCACCAGCGCCGGGGCTGTGGACGGCTCGCGGGCGGCATGCAGCGCAGCCAGATAGCCGCCGAGGCTCGAGCCGATAACAATGCCGGGGCGTAGGCTTGCAGCGACGCGCGCTACGGATTGCAGCTGGCCGGTGATCGTGAGCTTCTCGAACTCGCCCTCGTCGAGGTCGGGCAAGGCGACCTCGACACCCAATTCGGCGAAGCGGCGCGCCAGAAACACACCCTTGCTGGAACGTGAGCTGGAGGCGAAGCGTTGCAGGTAGAGGACGCTCGGCATGGACAAGCGGTCCATTCTGGCATGGCGTTCGGAAGCGGACTGAGAGAATGGAGAGTTGCCCAGACCGCAGCCTTTCGTCGCGCACCCCCACCGGACGATGCTGGTTCTCAGCGGTCCCGTCCTTGGTTCGCTCATCGCCGAGCCGCTCACCGGTCTCGTCGACACAGCCTTCGTGGCGCGTCTGGGGGTGGAACCGCTCGCCGCCCTCGGCGTCGGGACGATGGTCCTCTCGGCATTCTTCTGGGCGTTCAGTTTCCTAGGCGTCGCGACGCAGACGCGAGTCGCCACGTTGTTCGGCACGCACGCCCAACTCGGTGCGACCGATCGCCGGTCTGCGCGGATGTGCCTGGTGGCCGTGACGTTGGCCCTATTGATCGGTGTGGCGGTGGCGGCCGCCGGCGTACTGTTGTCCCCGGCTGCAGCCCGCGCGATGGGCGCCGAGGGACGGGTGGCGGAGTTGACGATTGAGTACCTCCGCCTCCGACTGCCCGGTGCGCCGGCGATGCTGGCTAGCTACGCGGCTTTCGGGGCGCTCCGTGGCGCGCAAGACATGCGCACGCCCCTGTGGATTGCTGCCGGCATGAATGGACTCAACGTTTTGCTGGATCCCGTGCTGATCTTCGGGGCGGCCGGGCTCCCCGCCATGGGAGTGGCTGGAGCGGCTCTCGCTAGCACGGTGAGCCAATGGGCAGGCGCCTTGTGGGCAGCCGTGGCGGTGCTGCGCCGCTTGGGGCGACCCGACGCATTCGACTGGAGGCAGGCGCGGGGCCTACTGGCCGCCGGGGTGGACTTGTTTTTGCGCGCTGCGTTCCTGAATGCCTTCCTCATCCTCGGCACCAGAAAAGCCACCCTCATCGGGGCCGGCGCCGGAGCCGTGCACCAGGTTGTCCGTAGCACATGGTTTTTTAATGCGTTGTTCCTGGATGCATTCGCGATTTCGGCCCAGAGCTTGGTTGCGTACTTTGTGGGGACGGGCGATCGAGTCCAGGCTCGGCGTGTCGCACGGGTCGCCTGCCAGTGGTCCGGCGGCGCGGGGGCGGTCCTCGGCATCGCCATGATAGCCCTGCAAGCCTGGGTGCAGCGCCTCTATATCCCGGCCGGGGCGGCCGCGCTGTTCGCGACGCCCTGGCGGATCGCGGCCTGGAGCCAGCCCGTGAGTGGAGTGACCTTTGGAACCGACGGCGTGCATTTCGGCAGTAGCGACTTCCGCTACCTTCGCAACTCGGTCCTGTTCGCCCTCGTGTGTGCTGGAGCGGCGTTGCTCATGATCGACGCGCAGGGCGGGCGCGCGCTGCAATACGTGTGGTGGGCGACGATGCTGTGGGCTGCGGTGCGCGCCGTCGTCGGCGCTGGCCGGATCTGGCCGGGTTTCGGCAATGCGCCGCTTGCCCGGACGGACTGAGGATTGCGGCCGCCTGCGGAGAGGAACCCTACTCCCCGGTTGGCAGCCGAAACGCCATGACCTTGGCCATGAAGCTGCCGGGGTTGTACTTGTTGCCGCCGCCAACGGCTATGGCGAGATACTGGCGGCCATCGACCATATAGGTCATTGGTGTGGCATGCGCGCTGGCCGGTAAACGGTATTCCCAAAGCAACTCGCCCGTGTCCTTGTCGAATGCCCGGATGCGCTTGTCGTTGGTGGCGGCGATGAACACCAAGCCCCCCCGAGTCACGATCGGCCCACCCAGATTCGAGGCTCCGGTCGGCCGGATGCCCCGCCGGCTCAGTTCGTCATACTCCCCGAGCACCACGCGCCAGCGGAATGCGCCGGTGTTGAGGTCGATCGCGGTCAACTGGCCCCAGGGTGGCTGCTGGCACGGGTACATGTTGGAGTCCCAGAAGCGACCCTGCGGAACGGAGCGGCTGCGCCACGGGACGAGGGAGTCCTCGCCGCGCGCCACCATGGATGCGAGCGTGCCGACATCCATCGAGTTGATGTAGAAGGTATCAGTTTCCGGGTCGAATGCTCCGCCGCCCCAGTTCGAACCGCCGTTCGTGCCGGGAAAGAAGACGGTCCGCTGGCGCTGTCTGGGGCGGAACAGGGGGCCCTCGATGGAAGCGCCCTCCAGCATCGCGAGGCATTCGGCGCGCGACTCCGGCGTGACAGTGGTGATGTCGTCCTTCCGCATCGACTGCCGAATAAAGGGCTTGGGAAGAACCGGTTTCGGCTGGGTGGGGTGATAGTACTCGCCCGGCAGGTCGCCCGCCGGCACGGGATGCTCCTCGATGTCGAACAGGGGCTCGCCGGTGGCGCGGTCGAACAGGAAGAGGAAGCCTGTCTTGGTCAAGAGTGCGACTGCCGGGACGGGCCTGCCCTCGCGGACCACCTCGACCAGGGACGGCTGCGACGGCAAGTCCCAGTCCCAGATGTCATGGTGGATGCTCTGAAAATGCCAGCGCCGGCTACCGGTGCGGCAGTCGAGCGCGACGAGGCTGTTGCCGAATAGGTTGGCCCCGGCGCGGTCGCCGCCGTAGTAGTCGAACGAGGGCGACCCTAGCGGGACGTACACCAATCCGAGCTCCTCGTCGACGCTCGCCATCGTCCACAGGTTGTTCCCCCCGCGTAACTTCCAGGAGTCCCCGCGCCAAGTTTCGTGCCCGAACTCACCGGGCAGAGGGACGGTGTGGAAACGCCAACGCAACTGGCCGGTGTGGACGTCGTAGGCACGGATGTCGCCGCTGGGACCCTGCGGTAGCCCGTCCGAGACGCGGCCCCCGACGATCAGGCTGCCGGCGCACTGAGAGATCGGCGACGTCAGCGAGTAATGGCCCTCGACGCCTCCGCCGAGCACGTCCGGCTCGACATCGAGGACGCCCTGAACACCGAACACGGGGTCGAGCCGGCCGGTCTTGCGGTCGATGGAGAAGATGCGCCCGGTCTGGCCGCCGAGCACGAGCCGTTCCATCGCACCCTGCTTCCAGTACCCGACGCCCCGGTTGATGTATAGGCTGAAGCGGCGCGTGCGGTCCAGCTTGGCGTCAAATTCCCACTGGAGCTTGCCCGTCGCGGCGTCTAGCGCCAGCAGCCGGTCCATGGGTGTCGGCACGTAGAGTGTCCCGTCGATCACCAGCGGCGTGGCTTCGAAGGCGGAACGCGCGGGGTTCCCACTCAGACCATCGGCAAAGTCCGGGCTGTCGAATTCCCAGGCGGCCTCGAGTTCGCCGACATTGCCGCGGTCGATCTGCGCAAGCCGGGAATAGCGCATCCCGCCCGGGTCGTTGCCGTAGTGGCGCCACTCCTCAGCGGGAAGCAGGACAGCGAGCAGGGGCAGCAGATACCAAGCCGTTCTCACGAGCGGATTGTAGCGTGCCTCCGGCGGGCATGGGCCTGCTGCCCGCGCCTGCTTTGGGTATCGGGCGGCGCAAGGGGAACGCTAGCGGCCGGTACGGGCCGCTCCGTCACCGCGCTGAACCAGGCTAGCTCAGTTGGCGGCGAAGCAGTAGTAATAGCCATTGCCGCCGGTCGCGACCAAATTCGCTTGGCTGCAGCCGCGGGAGCCGTGCGCCGCGTTCCAGGAGGTCGGGTTCTGGCCGCCGCCCTGGCGGTCGTGGTGGCCGACTTGGGCGCTCCCTTCCCCGTTGCTCATCCAGTTGCCGCAGGTGTGGTCGTCGCCGTCGGAAAATGCGGTCCCGTCGAGATTCGAGCCGGTCAGGATGTCGTGTTGATTCGGCGAGTCCCCCCGTCCGTTCACCATCTTGCCCATCTCGGTCAGCGAATTCTCCTTGCCCAGCTTGTTGTTGTCCGAATGCAAATCGTCGACGTTCGCCGCGACCTGGACTCCCTTCGCGTTATGCCAGGGGCCCATGCCGATGCGGTCGCGGCCATTGACGGCGGCCTTGCCGCCAGCCGCTCCGGCGCTCAGGTAGGCGCGCCAGGTCTTGTTCCCTGCGCCTGCCGCCGCCGCCAGCTTTTGGCAGTGGGCGTCGGCGCCGGACAACCCACCCAGGTTGGCGCCGTCTCCCGGGCCCTTGCTGGTGATGAAAAAGCTCAAGCTCGTGTCCTGAGCGATGGCGGGGAGTGCAAAGCATGCCAGCGCGGCTGCCCACGCGATTGCGGATGCAAGTCTCATCGTTACTGTCCTCTCTTGTTGGATTCGGCCCGGCGCTCGGCTCCGAGCCCGTACTGTGCCTGCCCTGGAATTCTAGCAGAGCGGAACCGCCGATACCTCGGTTGCACCTGCTGGGCCGAGATGTAGGCCCACTCAGACGGCGGCTGGATCCGGGTGCACCCAAGGCTTGCGGTACGGCCGCGCCAGGAGGCGGTTGGCGGCTTCGTCGTTGCGGACCTCGCCGCGCGCCGCGTCCCAGTCCAGCGGACGTCCCAGCTGCATGGCCAAGTTGGCCAGGATGCAGGCGGTCGTCGAGATGTGGCCCTCCGCGATATCGCATACGGGGCGCGATCGCGCGTCCACCGCCCGCAGCCAGTCCTGCATGTGATAGCGGACCGCTGGCGCGGAATGCTGTTCGAGGTCCTTCTCCGTCTTGTCTTCCGGATATTTCTCCAGCTCGTACCGAACATCCGCGTGGATCGGCTTGGCGTCCTTGGCGACCGGGATGAAGTCGTAGCCGTAGACGCTCGCTTTGAGCGTGCCCTTGGAGCCGTAGATGAACAAAGCCCAGGGATAGTCCGGGTCCGGCGGCGTCCCCCAGCTGCGACAATGGCATTCGTTTAGCGTTTTGCAGCATTCGTTTAAGCGGGCAAGGGGAATTCCGGCGTATCGGGCCGGTTGTCTCGCTTCAGGCTACGGTTGCGGTTGCCTTACCTGACCTCCAGTTGCGGGCGGGGTTCCGGAAGGAGCGTTGCGGGTGCCATCTGTGGCGGCACCCGGCGATCCTGGCGAAGATCCGGTGATAGTCCGGCCCAGAGTGGCCGTGTGCTCCGAAAACAACCATTCCAAGGGCCGCGGAACGCTGCTCAGGCTGCTTCTGCAGTCCGCCTGCGGTGCCGGCCAGGCCGGGCCCGGGCCGGAATCTCTGCTCGCGGTGCTTGTGGAACAGCCTGGTGATGAGAATCAGGCCGAAATGGGCGAACTGTGCCCGCAGGTACCTGCAAATGGCGTGCGTCGTGGCCTTGAGGTTCTCGATCAGCGGGTCCATAGAGGATTTGCCAGTGTTCCGTACCTACGATGACAAACCGGGGTGCGAAAGTCAAGCGCTTCGGGAGAAAAAACTTGTGGGGTCGTATTCTATTGAAAACTAATGGTTTATCGCTTCACTCACGGGACATCTGCCGACTTTATGTATACGAATGCCATTGCCAGCTGCGATGGGTCCAGACAACAGGGAACTTTTCGAATTCGAAGGTTGCGACCTGAGAGTCGGTGATATTCGCCTTGCTGTTCTTCTGGACGAGGATACCTCCGGTCGACGAGACGCGCCGGGGCCAGCCCAGGCCCAGCATCCAGCGTCCGAGGTCGAGCATATGCACACACATGTCCCCGACGATGCCGTTGCCGTACTCCATGAACGCCCGCCATCGGCGGGGGTGACACAGTTCGTTATAGGGCCGCAACGATGCCGGCCCCGTCCAGAAATCGTAGTCGAGATGGGCGGGGCGATCGGTATCCGGAGGGTTGTCGCTGGCGCGCAGGTGATAGTAGCAGCAGACCTCGACGTGGCCGATGTCGCCCAGCAATCCCGCCTCCACGATGCGCTGCTTGGCCTCGGCGAGATGTGGAGTGGACCGCCGCTGGAGACCGATCTGGACCACCCGTTTGTACTTGCGCGCGGCGGCTAGCATCGCTTGGCATTCGCGGATGTCGACACCAATTGGCTTTTGGCAGTAGACGTCGGCGCCGGCCGTGCAGGCCGCGATCATGGGTAGGGCGTGCCAGTGGTCAGGTGTCGCGACCAGAACGAGGTCGAGTTCCTCCTGGGCAAACATGTCTCGGTAATCGGCGTATGTGCGGGGCGTGTTCCCGGATTTCTGGCGGGTCGCGGTCATCGCCGCCGCTTCCGTGAGCGACTTGCTGTCGACATCGCACATCGCCACGACCTCGACCGGCTCGACCTGGATCAGGCGGAAGAGGTCGACCTTGCCGTACCAACCCGGGCCGACGATGCCGACCTTGCGGGCTCCCTGCGCGGCGCGCGCGCCCGGCACCAAGAGCAGACTGCCAGCGGCAGCGCCGATGAAGTTGCGGCGATTGGAGAGTTCCTTCGGCATCAGTGGCCTCCTTCTGGCCGAGTTCAATATCATACGCGCCTGCCAGCCTCGCAAGTCGCCCGTTCCGGGATGCGGCCACCGCCGCCTCGATCGAGCGCATCGGACTCTGGCGGGCGTGGGCGGCCCATTCGCGGGACCAAGGACAAGAACAGTGCCGTTCAGCCGTCCCAACGTGATTGTGATCGTCGCGGACGATCTGGGCTACGGCGACTTCGGCTGCTTCGGCGACGGCCCGGCCCGGACGCCGCACCTCGACCGGCTGGTGCGCGAAGGTGTCCGCATGCGGCGGCACTACTCGGCGTCGCCGATCTGCGCCCCGGCCGGGGCGGCCTTGTTGACTGGCCGCTATCCGCACCGCCCCGGCGCGGTCACCCAGCACGAGATTCATGGACTGGACCGCATTGCGCTTCGGGACGTGACGATCGCCGACGCATTTCGAGCTGCTGAGTACACGACCAGCCTCGTGGGCAAGTAGCGCAACGGCACGTTCGACCGCCGTTTCGAGCCCAATGCGCGGGGCTTCGACGAGTTCACGGGATTCTTTGGAGCGTGGTCGGCTTACTATCGGTATTTCCTGCGTCGCAACGAAAGCAGCACGCTCGCAAACGGGCGCTATCTGACCGATGTGTTGACCACGGACGCTTGCGCCTTCGTCGAGCGCAACAGGCAATGGCATTCGTATACATAAAGTCGGCAGATGTCCCGTGAGTGAAGCGATAAACCATTAGTTTTCAATAGAATACGACCCCACAAGTTTTTTCTCCCGAAGCGCTTGACTTTCGCACCCCGGTTTGTCATCGTAGGTACGGAACACTGGCAAACCCTCTAGGGACCCGCTGATCGAGAACCTCAAGGCCACGACGCACGCCATGTGCAGGTACCTGCGGGCACAGGTCGCCCATTGCGGCCTGATTCTCATCACCAGGCTGTTCCCCAAGCACCGCGAGCAGAGATTCCGGCCCGGGCCCGGCCTGGCCGGCACCGCAGGCGGACCGCAGAAGCAGCCTGAGCAGCGTTCCGCGGCACTTGGAATGGTTGTTTTCGGAGCACACGGCCACTGTGGGCCGGACTATCACCGGATCTTCGCCAGGATCGCCGGGTGCCGCCACAGATGGCACCCGCAACGCTCCTTCCGGAACCCCGCCCGCAACTGGAGGTCAGGTAAGGCAACCGCAACCGTAGCCTGAAGCGAGACAACCGGCCCGATACGCCGGAATTCCCCTTGCCCGCTTAAACGAATGCTGCAAAACGCTAAACGAATGCCATTGGCGCAACAGGGGCCGACTGTTCTTCCTCGATCTGCCGTACAGCGCACCGCACTCACCGTTCCAAGCGCCTGCGGAGGGGGTGGCGCTCGATCGGGACCTCGGGTTGAACCGCATCGTCGCGACGACCTACTCCATGATCGAGCGGATGGACTCCGGCATTGGCCGCCCCCTCGAAACGCTGGACTGCGAGGGTCTCGTAGAGAACACGTAATTGCTCACCTTGGTGCCGTCCTAGCGTGACCGATCAGATTAGAAATTTGAAACAAAAGAGTATAAATATGTTATAGATGGGGTATGGGCGAGGCGAATTCGGATCTCGGTTCGGCGCTCGACTCCGGGAAGAGCGCCCTTGGCGTTGAGCTGCGAGCGAGGGTTGCGGAGTTGACCGCAACGAGCACGGAGTTGACGGCGAAGGTCGCCAAGCTGACGGCGACCAACGCGGAGCTGAGGGCCCAGGTGGCGGAGTTGGAGGCGCGTCTGGGAGCGCCGCCCAAGACACCGGCGAACTCGTCGCTGCCGCCCTCGCGCGGGGAGAAGGCGAACAAGCCGGTGCGAGGCGGCCAGCGCAAGCGCCAGGGGCGTGCGGGAACGGGACGCAAGCTGCATCCGCATCCAGACAGCGTGGTGGAAGCGCGGGCGGAGAGTTGCCCGCACTGCGGGACGGACTTGGGCGGGGCGGAGCAGGCGCCGCAAGCGGTGTACGAGCGCATCGAGTTGCCGCCGGTGCGGCCGCACGTGACGCGGGTCACGCTGCACGGTTGCGACTGCCCGGGCTGCGGGCGGCGGGTGACGGCGTTGGCGCCGCAGGGTTTGGAGCGGGGCTCGCCGTTCGGGGCGACGATCGAGGCGCTGGCGGTGTACCTGCATTACGCGCAAGCGATCAGCTACGAGCGCTTGCGCGCGTTGTTCCGGGATGTATTCGGTCTGGAGATCAGCGAAGGGGCGCTGGCGAACCTGTTCCGGCGGGTGCAGGGGCGGTTCGGGGAACAGGCGGAGGCGATTCGGGAACGGGTGCGGGGGAGCCGGGTGGTGTGCTCGGACGAGACGTCGGCGCGGGTGCACGGGCGCAAGTGGTGGGAGTGGGTGTTCCTGGGAGCGGGAGCGGTGCTGCACGTGCTACGGCCGAGCCGCTCGAAGGCGGAGCCGGAGAGCGTGCTGGAGGGGGCGCGACCGGAGGTGTGGGTGTCGGACCTGTACGTGTGCCAGCGCGGGCACGCGGCAGTGTGGCAGGTGTGCTTGGCGCACCAGTTGCGGGACGCGCAGTACGCGATCGACGCAGGGGACGCAGTGTTCGGGCCGGCGCTGCAGGCGTTCCTGGTGCGGGCGATGCGGGTGGGCCAGCGGCGCGAGCGGCTGCGGGACAGCACGCTGAAGCGCCACCAACGGGATCTCGGGCGGCGGCTGGACAAGCTGCTGGAGTTGGAGCCGACGCAGGCGGACGGACAGCGGCTGCTGAAGCGCTACGGCAAGATCCGGGACAGCCTGCTGGTGTTCGTGACGGATCGCGAGGTGCCCTTCACCAACAACGCCTCGGAGCGGGCGCTGCGACCGAGCACGATTTTCCGCAAGGTGACCAACGGCTTCCGCTCCGAGTGGGGGGCCGAGGTGTTCGGGGCCGTGCGCTCGGTGATCGGCACCGGACGCCTCAATGATCTGACGACTCTCGAGGCGATTGTCACCACTATCGAGCGACGTACTGTCCTCAAACCTGCCTAGCCAGCCCCCTGGGTGAGCAATTACGAGAACACGATCGTGGTCTTTACGAGTGACAATGGCCCGGCCTTCTTCCACCCTCCGTACATGCTCGAAGAGGGCGAACCGACGGACAACGCGGGGCTTCGGGGGAGCAAGGGCTGGGTGCACGAAAGTGGCATCCGTGTGCCGATGGTGTTGCGCTGGCTCGGGACGATCGAAGCGGGACAGTCGCGGGATGAATTGGCGCACTTCGTGGATTGGATTCCCACGCTGCTGTCCCTGGCCGGCGTTTCGTGGCCAACAGGACCGCCGCTCGACGGCCAGGATTTGGCCCCTGTGTTGCTGGGACGCTCGTTCGATGTCGAGCCCCGGCGGTATTGGCAATGGAACTTCTATTGGCCGGACGTCGGCACGAACGCCGCGCTCGGCGACGGCAACTGGAAGCTGGTGCGTCCGCTGATCCGAGGAACGCGTTTCTTCAGCACTGATTTTCACGGAATCATTAGAGCCTAATCTCGTAGGTGCTCGGGTGGGGTAGCATCCCCGGTTTCTGGCTCTAAGTAGCTTGAAATCAACCGCTTGCAGCCAATCCTCGTTCTCATTGCCTGCTGCCCAATGTAGGTACGAGATCAGTTTCGATGGAATATCGATTTATTGCATTACAGGCAGAGAAAGGGAGATGAATCACTGTATGTCCTTGATATTCAACCTCTTAGGAATGGAATCCCCGGAGGGAGTGAGTGTTTTACAGAAGTTGATTGTTTACTTTATATACAGTATGATGCCTAATATGGCCGAGACCCCTACCGTCTCCCCCGCGCACGCCGCTGATCCCCTCTCCTTCTTCGCCCGGCCCGCCAACCCCCGCCATCGCCGCTACGAGATCCTCCGCGCCTTCTTTGTCGAGCAACTCCCTGCCCGCGACCTCGCCCGTCGCTTCGACTGCTCCCGCGCCGCCGTCTACTCCATCGTCCGCGACTTCCGCCAGCTCGACGACCCCGCCGCCTTCTTCTTCCACTCCCCTGACCCTCCCGGCCGTCCCCTCCGCTCCCCCTCCTCCGCACTCCACGACGAAATCGTCCGCTTCCGCAAGCTCAACCTCTCCGTCCCCGACATCCAGGCCCGCCTCGACGCCTCCTCCCCACAGCCCCCCAGCGAGCGCGCCATCCGCAACCTCCTCGTCTCAGAGGGCTTTGCCCGCCTCCCTCGCCGCTCCCGCGCCCAGCGCGCCGCCGCCGGCCCCGCCCCCGAACGCGCTCCCGAATCCGGCCCCCTTCCTCCTCGCCACGCCGAACTGTTCCAGTCCGAACGCGCCGCCGGCATCCTCTGCTTGCTGCCCCTCATCCGCCGCTACCGCATCGACGAGGCCATCCGCCTCGCCGGCTACCCTGGCACCAGCACCCTCTCCCCGCTCCAGTCCGTGCTCGCCTTCCTCGCCCTCAAGCTCTCCCACATCCGCCGCTACAGCGCCGACGACATCTGGTGCATGGACCGCGGCCCCGGCCTCTTCGCCGGCCTCAACGTCCTGCCCAAGTCCGCCTGGTTCTCCTCCTACTCCGACCGCACCACCCGCGCCATGAACCAGCGCCTGCTCGCCCAGCTCGCCCGCATCCTCTCCGCACGCGCCCTCGTCTCCGACGCCGCCAACCTCGACTTCACCACCCTGCCCCATTGGGGCCACGACGCCACCCTCGAAAAACACTGGTCCGCCTCCCGCGGTCGCGCCCTCACCGGCTTCTCCGCCGCCCTCGCCCAGGATCCCGACTCCGGCCTCCTGCTCCGCTCCGACGCCTCCGTCCGCCGCCAGTCCAGCCCTGAATCCGTCCTCGAGTTCCTCGACTTCTCCCATGCCGGCGGCCTCCAACTCCGCTTCCTCGTCTTCGATGGCCGTTTCACCACCTACGCCTGCCTCAAGCGCCTCGACCAGCAGGGCATCCTCTTCGTCACCGTCCGCCCTCGCGGCCGCAACCTGGTCCAGGCCGCCCAAGCCGTCCCGCCCGCCCAGCGCCGAAAGGTCCGCGTCCCCGTCCGCCACGGAACCCGCCTGCTCGAAGTCGTCGAATCGACCACCCCGCTGCGCCACTACGACGGCGAGGTCCGCCAGATCGCCGTCCTGCACGGCTCCAGCCGGCCCGCCCTGCTGATCACCAACGACTTCGAGTCCAGCCTCGCCACCCTGCTCCGCCGCTACGCCCAGCGCTGGCTCGTCGAGAAGTCCATCTCCGAGCAGCTCGCCTTTTTCCACCTCAACCGGCTCTCCTCCTCGATGGTCATCAAGGTCGATTTCGACCTCGCCATGACCGTGCTGGCCTACAACCTCTACCGCCTGCTCGCCCTCGAGCTGCCCCCGGGCTACCGCCACTGCACGGCGCAGACGCTGTTCGAGTCGCTGCTCGAAACCGGGGCGGACATCCAGCTGGATCCCGACCTGTGCACGGTGTCGCTGAAGAAGAAACGCAACCTGCCAGCCCTGCTGGAGGCGCTCGGCACGGACCCCTCCGAGCCCTTGCCTTGGCTCGGCAACCGTCGCATTGCCTTCAACGGTGCCTCACGCACCTGACCGGCCTACCGTCCCTTCCTGATTAGGCCGTATACATGCCGTGAAAATCGGTGTTCAGCGGCGACCTCTGTGTCTCGGAGGCGGACCGGGCTTGATCATCACGACCGAATCGAACCTCGTGGTCGTACCGTTGCATGTGTATAAGAACAAGAACTCGGTCAGCGGGCTGGTAGCGCAAGCGTTTGAAGTGCTCGAAGATGGCGTGACCCCGACGATTGCGTTTGTCGAGGACCCTGCCGGTCCGGGTTACGATCCCGCCGAGGGTTGGAGTGTACCCACCGAAATCATCATACTTGTCGACGTTAGCCACAGCGCGATGCGACCGGGCTTGCTCGACCTTCGGATGATTCGAGAATCCATGCTGGACGGACTCCAGGACGACGTCTCGATTTCGGTCTATGGGTTCGCAGTTAGGCTGAAACGCTTCACCGGACCGACACGTGGCCTGGCCACACTGCAGCGCGCACCGGAGCTTGCGTACGCTTCCCAGGCGGGCCGAACCCGCGTGTTCGAGTCGATCCTGGCAACCGTGCGGGATGCGGTGAACCGGAATAAGAACGTATCACGCATGATGGTCGTTTTCCCGGACGGACTGAGCACCTCGGGTTTCGACCCGGATTGGGCCGTGCGCGCGGCGAATCACTTCGGGATTCCCACCTATCCCGTCGTGCTAGGCCATCAGCGAATTGTCCAGGGGGCGCAGCGGGACGCTCCAGTCTGGAGGCGCGGGCGCGGTCCGAATGCGGTTTTCCGGCGTCAGGGTCGCGGACGGGCGCAAGCGCGCAATCCGACCGTGGGCCGCCAGAGGCAGGCGCAGGCTCGCCAGCAAGAATCCCGCCCAAGAGAATTCGCCGATCTTGGTCCGCAAACCGGCGGGCAGAGCTTCGAGCTGAAAGTCATCAGCAGGAAAGTGATTCGCAAACTCCTGGAGTCACTCGCCAAATTGGCACAGACCGAGTATGTTGTGGGCTAGTACCCGCGCAGCGTAGACGAGGAGCTCACCACGCATGAGGTGGAAGTCCGCCTTAAAGACCAGAAGATCGGCAAGCTCTATGGTGGCCGCCGCCTCATTGCTCACTGACGTTGAACGAACTTCTGAATGCGTTGGTAGCCGATCTCGGCAGGGTCGATCCTGCTTTTCGGATCGATGGCGAAGCTGCCAACTTGGTGGGAGACTCCGAGGTCTGGACGTGAATTGTTTCGAAAAGGGAAGACCGATCGAGAGCGCCGTCCAGGCGGCTCATCAAACGAGCCTGCCACCAACGCTGCGTCGAGCTGAGTGGTGGGTAGTCCGTAGCTGTTGCGGGAACGGACGGCCCGCATCCCGGTGGGCGAAATCCCGGGTGCTCCAATCGGCAGGCTGAATCATGCACACAAGGTTCGTGCCAGGGATGCTTGTATTCCTCACTGTGGGCATCTCAGCCGTGGCCCAACAGCCGGCATCCAATCCATACAGCGCCGGAGAACGGTGGGGAATCCTTCCTGTGGGGCGAAGTTGGGGATCCACGAGCGCCATCTATCCCCACCGCAACGCGGACGGAGAGTTCACGGGGAAGATCTGGGTGGCCGAGCGTTGCGCCGGGAGCCATTGCCGGAGAAGCGACCTGGATCCGATCCTGCTCTTTGACGCGGAGGGAAACCTGATCCGCAGTTTCGGGTCTGGACTGTTCACTTGGCCCCATGGGATCTTCGTCGATCACCGAGGCGACCTTTGGGTCACCGACGCCGTGCACTCGTATTGCGAAACCGGCGGAGAAGATGGCAAGGGCCATCAGGTGCACAAATTCAGCCCAACCGGCGAGCTTCTCATGAGCCTGGGCACGGCCGGTGTGGCTGGAGAGGACCAAGATACGTTCCGGTGTCCGTCCGATGTCGTCGTTTCTCGGGACGGAGACATCTTCGTCGCGGACGGCCACAACCATGGCCATGGCGGGAACAACCGCATCGTCCGGTTCACGGAGGACGGGACATTCGTCACCGCCTGGGGCGCCCAGGGCCGGGGCCCCGGGCAGTTTCGGGGGCTCCATGCCCTGGCCATGGACTCCCAGCGTCGCCTGTTTGTGGGCGATCGAGCCAATCAGGGGATTCAACTCCTGGACTCGAGGGGAAACCATCTGGCGACCTGGAGGCAGTTCGGGTCCCCGAGTGGGATCTACATTGATGAGGTCGACCGGATCTACGTGGCCGATTCGGATTCGGGCTTCGACCCGGACGCAACCGGCCAGCCTCGGAACCCCGGATTCGCGCGGGGCATCTACATCGGCGACGCGCGGACGGGGGAGGTTCAAGCCTTCATTCCCGATCCCCGGCCGGACCTCAACAGGGTCACGAGTGGAGCGGAAGGAGTCACGGCCTCCGGGAGTCTGGTCCTGGGCGCCCAGGTTGGCGGCTCCAGGGGCGTGTTGCGGTACCAGAAGAAACAGTAATCACCGATCTGCGCGCCGAGGGAGGGACGGTAGCGGACGCCGTCTCTGACGTCGTCCAACGTTCAAAGGTCGAGGTTCCCGAAGCCCTCGCTGAGCATGGTGTCGGCATTGCGCTGCGTATGCGGCTGTTGCGCCAGCCCAGTGACGCGCGACAAGAGGTTCGGTTTCCGGGGTGGCCGCCAATCGCGTTCAGAGCCCGCACCGGAGCCGTCGCATTGGGCGCGACTCCGGCCGAGTCCCCTCAAGTGCCTGCGGCCGACCTGCGTCGGCCCGGATCCCGCTTAGTAATCGTGGCCGGGAGGTGGGCCGGCCTGTGTGGCTGGCTGGTCCTCCGGGACTTCATGCACGGAGGCCTCGGTGGTGAGCATCAAGCCAGCGATGGACGCCGCGTTCTGCAGAGCGCTACGCGTGACCTTAGCCGGGTCAATGATGCCTGCGGCCACCAAGTCGCAATACCGATCGTCCTGCGCATCGTAGCCCTCGTCTCCCTGAGCACTGCGGACTCTCTCCGCGACGATGGCGCCTTCCTGGCCGGCGTTCTGCGCGATCCAGCGCAGCGGGGACTCGAGCGAGCGGCGGACGATGTTCACGCCCGTCTGCTCGTCGTCGTCCTCGAGCTTGCAATCGTCGAGCAAGCTTGCGGCCCGCACCAGAGCGACGCCGCCGCCGGGGACGATGCCCTCTTCGACCGCCGCGCGGGTCGCGTGCATCGCGTCCTCCACGCGCGCCTTCCTCTCCTTCATCTCCGTCTCGGTCGCCGCGCCGACCTTGATCACCGCCACGCCTCCGACCAGCTTCGCCAGCCGCTCCTGCAGCTTCTCCTGGTCGTAGTCCGACGTCGTCTCCTCAATCTGCGCCCGCAACTGCTTCACGCGCCCCTCGATCGCTTCCTTGCTCCCCGCTCCTTCCACGATCGTCGTGTTGTCCTTGTCGATCACGATCCGACTCGCTTGCCCCAGATCGTCCAACTGCACGCCTTCCAACTTGATCCCGGTCTCCTCCATGATCGCCCGCCCGCCGGTCAGGATCGCGATGTCCTCCAGCATGGCCTTGCGCCGATCCCCGAACCCCGGCGCCTTGACCGCCGCCGCGTTCAGCGTGCCGCGCAGCTTGTTGACCACCAGCGTGGCCAACGCCTCGCCCTCGGTCTCCTCCGAGATGATCAGCAACGGGCGGCTCTGGCGCGAAACCGTCTCGAGCACCGGCAGCAGATCCTTCATGCTGCTGATCTTCTTCTCATGGATCAGCAGCAGGGCGTTCTCGAGCACGCACTCCATCGAGTCCTGGTCGGTGACGAAGTACGGCGACGCGTAGCCGCGGTCGAACTGCATGCCTTCGACGACATCCAGCTCAGTGGCGATCGACTTGCCTTCCTCGACGGTGATCACGCCGTCCTTGCCGACCTTCTCCATCGCCGCGGCGATGATGGTGCCGATCGCCTCGTCATTGTTCGCCGAAATCGATGCGACTTGGGAAACGGCATGGCCCTCGACGGGCCGCGCCATGCCGTGGATGCTCTCCACGACACGGGCCGTGGCGGCTTCCACGCCGCGCTTGATCGCCATCGGGTTCGCGCCTGCCGCGACGCTCTTCACGCCGGCGGCATAGATGGACTGCGCCAGGACCGTTGCCGTGGTGGTGCCGTCGCCTGCGACGTCCGAGGTCTTGGACGCGACCTCGCGCACCATCTGCGCGCCCATGTTCTCGACCTTGTCCGGAAGCTCGATTTCCTTCGCGACGGTGACGCCGTCCTTGGTCACCGTCGGCCCGCCGAACTTCTTCTCCAAGACGACGTTGCGGCCCTTGGGCCCCAGCGTCACCTTGACGGTGTTGGCGAGCTTGTTGACACCCGACAGAATGGCCTGCCGCGAGTCCTCTCCAAACACGATTTCCTTGTCTGCCATGACGTTGTGTTTCCTCCTGGGTCTCTGCTAAGGGTCTGCCCGCACCGGCTGGCGCTGCGGAGGCGCGGCGCGGTGGGGCTGGTAGCTAGTCTTCGATCACACCGAGGATTTCGTCCTCCGTCAGGATCACGTAATCCGCGCCGTCGACGGAGATTTCGTTCCCGGCATACTTCCCGATCATGACGGTGTCGCCGCCTTTCACATCCAGAGGCACGACGGTCCCGTCGTCTTTCTTGGAGCCGGGCCCCACCGCGACGATCGTGGCCGTCTGGCCCTTCTCCTTCGCTGAGTCGGGGATGATGATGCCACCCGAAAACTGTTCTTCCGCCTCGACGCGCTGAGCAACGACGCGATTGCCTAAGGGTTGGATTGCCATTGTGCTGTGATTCCTCCGTTTGCCTGGGATGCTGCGGGTAGGCGCGGCGCAACCCGCCCGATGGGAACGTGATGAAAGTCGCTGTCCTGTTCAGAAAGAACTGCGCATGGACGAAACCAATCACCCGTCCCCTGCAGCCTGAGAATCCGGGGAAATCTCCCCGCCCTCCAGTATCCCCTAGATCCCGCTGGCAGTGCAAGCGCCCCGTGCGGGTGCACTCGGGTTGGGTTGCTGCGCGCCGTCTGCTCCCGCAACTTGGAGAACGCCTCCAGGCTCCCGAACGCCGTCTTCATTCTGGTGGACGGCCTCGGTTGGATGAACCTGGGCTGCCAGGGTTCCGCATTCTACGAGACGCCTCGCATCGACGACCTCGCCGCAACGGGAGTCCGGTTCACGCAGGCCTTCTCCAACCGCCCGGTGTGTTTGCCGAGCCGAGCCGCGCTGATGAGTGGGAGAATCCCGAAACGGTCGGCTTCACCGGGCATATCACCGCGGCTGGCGGCCACCGCCACCCGGAGGGCGGTGCAATGAGCCATGCAGCCCAAGGATGTAGCAAGGGACATGACGATTCCCACGATCTACGAAACTTGCCGGCCAAGGCCGGACGTTCTCGACGGGGCGATCGCCGAGTCTGAGTTCGCGGCGGATTTGGCCCAGGTCATCACTGGCAAGGGAAGCGTCGAATATCTCGACCCGGTGCGTTTTCTGCAAACACGACTCCGTCCCATACAATATAGAGTTACTCCTGGGTGGCGCCGGACGTGGTGTGTGACCCGTTTGGGCCGGAGAAACCGCGTGGGATGGATAAAGTCGCAGTTCTCGACTCCGGCGGACAATACTGTCACCTGATCGCCCGCAAGGTTCGGGAGTTGGGAGTCTACGCGGAAATCTTTCCCGTCACCACCCCTGCGGCGGAATTCGAAGGCCACCGCGGGCTCATCCTTTCCGGCGGCCCGGCCAGCGTCTTCGATGAGTCCAGTCCCCAGCCCGACCCGCGCCTGTTCGACTTGGGCAAGCCGATGCTCGGCATCTGCTATGGCCACCAATTGATCGCTCGATCGCTCGGAGGAGGGGTCGAGCGAGGCCAAACGCACGAATTCGGCAGCGCGACGCTGCGTGTGCGCGTTGCCGCGGGCTTGTTCGAAGGCCTGGCCCACGAGCACCGCGTCTGGATGAGCCATGGCGATCACGTGATGCGAGTGCCCGCGGGCTTCGAAGTTCTGGGCGACACGAGCGAGTGCGGCGTCGCGGCGATGGGGAATGCCTCATCCGGCATCTACGGTCTGCAGTTTCACCCCGAAGTCGTCCACACGCCGAACGGTCCGGCCATGCTGCGCAACTTCCTGCGTCACGCTTGCGGCTGCGCCATGGATTGGCACCCGAGGGATCGGGTCGACGGCGTCGTCCAGCGCATCCGCGAACACGTGGGCGAGCGGCGGGTTCTCTTCTTCCTCAGCGGCGGAGTCGACTCCACCGTGGCCTTCGCCTTGACTGCGCGCGCGTTGGGGCCTTCTCGGGTCGAGGCCCTCTATGTGGATACCGGTTTCATGCGGTACGGCGAGACCCTCGAGATCGAGCAAGCCTTTCAGGCGCTGGAATTGGGCCGTCTGCGTGTGTTCGATGCCTCGAGCCAGTTCATGGAGCGCCTCCAGGGCGTCGTGGATCCGGAGCGCAAGAGGGCGATCATTGGTCAGGCATTCGTCGACGTACAGGACGAGATCCTGCGCGACGGCCGGTACGCGGGCCAGGACTGGATGCTGGGCCAGGGCACGATCTATCCCGATACGATCGAGTCGGGCGGCACGCAGTCCTCCGACGTCATCAAGACGCACCATAACCGCGTGGACCGCATCCGGGAACTCCTGGAAGAGGGCCGCGTCCTGGAGCCGCTGAGCGAGTTCTACAAGGATGAAGTGCGGGAACTGGGCCGTGCGCTTCGACTCCCGTCGGGCCTCCTGCTGCGCCATCCGTTCCCCGGTCCAGGCTTGGCGATTCGCTGCCTGTGCGCCTCGCGGGCCGAGTCGCCGACAACCGCAGGCGGGATCGCCGAGGTTGCGCGGGGCGCGGGCTACGCCGCCTTGCTGCTGCCGCTGCGCAGCGTCGGCGTGCAAGGCGATAGCCGGAGCTACGCCCACCTCACCGTCCTCCACGGGGGCGTCTTTGACTACGACCGCCTCCTGCCGCTATCGACGGCGATCACGAACAAGTTTCGGAACACCAACCGGATCGTGGCGGCCCTGACCCCGCGCCGCGTGGAGCCCTCGGAGTGGAGCATCCAGCGAGCCACGCTGACGCGTGAACGGGTCCGTTTGCTGCAGCACGCGGACCGTTTGGTCACGGAATTCCTGCACCGGGAGCGTCTCTACGAGCAGATCTGGCAATGTCCAGTCGTCCTGTTGCCGTGGAGACGCCAGGGCGGGGAAGCGGTGGCCTTGCGGCCCGTGACCTCCATCGACGGCATGACGGCGGCGGTAGCCAGACTGCCCCTCGACCGATTGGCGGTGCTGGCGAGCCGCGTGCGGGCGATCGACGGCGTGGATGCCGTGCTCTACGACATCTCGAACAAGCCTCCTTCCACGATCGAGTGGGAGTGAGAGAGCCGCTGGCGCGGAGTCACCCGGACACGGCTCGCAACCACTCCCCGAGCAGCGTGCGAATCTCACTGTGGCCCAGGCCGGACTCGATCCGGATGGCGTCCGTTGCGTCCAGGCTCTCGTAGATCTCGAAGGTCCAGGCGCACTCTTCGCGCGCCGCATCGGCGGCCACGGGCCGACGCCTGGGATCCTCGGGGTTGATGATCAGCAGCGGCCGGGGCGCCACCGACGCGTACACATCCCGGATCTCATAGGCGCCCAGAACCCCGGGAAGCAGGCAGCTCACCGGCTGGGACGTGCGCGGGTCGTCGAAGATCGAGCGGTAGGAAAGCGGGGCTCCGATGCTGATGACGCCGGCGACACGGGGATCGAGCGCCGCGGCATGCGCGGCGACCAGGCCGCCCATCCCGACGCCGACGACGATCCATTCGCGCCGCTTGGTGAGCTTGGGGGCCGTGGCGAGCAGATCCTTGAGCCGCTGGCCCAGCAGCGGCCGGCCCAGTTCGATGCATCGGTACGCGAAGAAGTCGTCCCACTCGAAGCGTACATCGAGTTCGGGAAGGGAAGCAGCGGTCACGCCCCAACCGCGCAGGTCCAGCCCATACAAGCTGTGATTCGCTGCGACGATGGCGTCGATGGTATAGCGCCGGACGACCGGGTGATCTTTGCCCTGCTCCGCGGCGAGGAAGACCGCCCCCTTGGCGTAGACGCCGGCATCTAGGAAGCGGCTGGGCACCTCGATGCCGTACTCCGACTTGTAGGCGCCCACGCGGGTGATCTCGCGGATCCGGTTGGCCACTTGGCTGCGGTACACCTCGAACTCGCTGGCCGTTTGCGGCATCGCATGTTCCGGAGCGATCGCGTCCGCCCGCTCGGTGTTCAGATCGGACACGCTCTTCGACTGGAGCGCCGTAGAGACCTGACCTGTGGAGGTGCAGAACAGGTCCTCCGCTGAGGACAGATCGGTCGGCGCTTCCCGGACGGTCTCGTGGCGCCTGCCGAGAGCACGCAGGAAGAACTCGGCGGCCGCTTCACGTAGTTCCTGGTTGAGCCCGTGCGTCGCGTCGGTCACAGCCAGCCGCAGGTTGCCGGGGGCGTCGAGTTTGCCGTATACCCGCTGCAGTTCCTCGTGCGTCCTGCGGGCGCCGTCGATGGGCACGAAGTCCCGGAGCGCGGCTCCAATCAGCAGCGGTTTCGGGGCAAAGGCGGCCAGAAGTTCGGGGTGATCGATGCCCTCGCGCAGCGTGCCGTACAGAACCTGCTCCGGGTCCGCGATCAGCAGCGCCTCGGTCTTGGCCCGGAAGCCGGCCACTGCGCCGCTCAAGAATGCAGCCTGAATGCGATCATCGAAGCAGGCGAACTGCAGCGCTGTCATGCCGCCTCCGGACTGGCCGGCGATGGCCATTCGGTCGGGATCGACCTCAGGGCGCACCTCGAGGTAGTCCAGCGCGCGGGTCACGTCCCAAAGGCGGTACTGCATCAGGTTGCTGCCTAGCAGGTAGCACTGGTTGCCCAGCACACGGTGCTCGGCGGTACCCGCTCCGAAGACCGAATTCTCCGTCTCGGCATTGAAGAACTGCAGACGCTCTCCCTGTCCGAGCGGGTCCCAGGTGAGAACCACGAACCCCAGCCGGGCCATCAAGATCGCGAACCGCTGGTAGCTTTCGCCAGCCTTGCCCACATCCGCGTGACCGCATGGGAAGACGATGGCGGGAAGCCGTTCGGCGACGCCCTTGGGGCGGTACAGATTGGCGGTCACGTGGAAGGATGGGCGGCTCTCGAAGAGGATCTTTTCGACAACGTGGTCTGCGCGCTCGAGAACACCTATCTGTCGGGGATGCAACGGCGTTCGCGGCGGGAAGGCGCCCCACATACGGGCTAATTGCTCCCGCACCCGCTCGCGCAGGCGCGCAAAGTCCTCGGCGGATTCGAGCGCCGCGAGCCGCTTGGCGCGGTGTTCGTCCAGTAGGCGCAGGTACTCCCGGATGTAGTCCCACAGCATGGAACCGAACTGCGACTGGGCGCCGATGCGCGGGAGCGTAGCCCCGACAGCCAGAGCGGCGAGGGCGCGCCGCGTGATGAGGCTGTCCGGCACGATTCCAGATTGTAGCGCCGCGCGCTCCGGCCAGCTACGCTGCGACCGGGCTTGCGGGAGCTGGTTCAGGCGGGCTCGGAGAGTAGGGCTTCGCCGATGCCGGCGCTCGCGTGCACCAGTCCACAGATGGCTTCGACCGCCTCGACGGGATTGTCGTGCTGCCAGATCTGGCGGCCGAATACGACACCGGAAGCGCCCGCTTCCAGGACCTCGCTCACAGTTTCGAGGGTGCCCCCGAGCCCGCCGCCGCGCCGCGGACCTCCGGCCACCAGCACCGGACGACCGCAGCAGGCCACGCTCCTCCGAAACGCCTCGACATCGCCGGAGTAGCGGGACTTGATCGCGTCGGCGCCGAGTTCCGCTCCGATCCTGCATGCCAGCGTGATGTCGTCCGCGATGTCGGCGGGCAGCGTGGCCCGGCCACCGCCGGACATGTCCATGTGGTTCGCCATCATCCGCTGGCTGAGGATTTCCCCGACCACCGGCAGGCCCCAAGCGCGGCTCTCGCTGGCGATCCGGCCGACTTTTTTGAGTTCTTCGGCTTCAAATGGAGCGCCCAGGGTGGCATTCATCACCACGGCGTCGACTCCCATCGCGACGGCCTGCTCCACGGTCGCGAACAGTCGCATGGGACCCCGAACTAGCGGGCTGACGCAACCGTCGATCCGCAGCAGGACCGCCATGTCCCCGACGTGCTCGCCGACCTGTTCCAGGATCCCGGGTGTGACGAGGATGCCGTCGGCCCCCGCCCGCGCGATGGTCCGGACCAGGGTGACCGGGTCTTCGAGGCCGCGCACGGCGCCTGCGGCGTTCCCGTGATCCAGCGCGACGATGACCGCCCGACCATGCCGGAAGATGCGCCGCAGGCGCAGGCTCTTTCCGAGTGATGGATGCAACATGACTCTCCGCCCGCAGCCGTAGCGGTTGCTCGCAGACTTCCAGTGTGCACTATCTTGGAGGTCCGCCGCCGATAGGCCTCAGGAAGCCGTGAGCGTTGGCTCGAGCGGCAAAGCCAGCGGCTGGTCCACCAGGAAATCCAGGTCCCGCATGGCCGCCAAGGCGGCCTCCAGAGCCTGTCTTCGAGCCGACTCGATCGTCGTGACGAACGGCAGGTCCTGCTTGTCGAAGTGAGGTTCCTGCAGGACCGCTTCGATGCTGACGCCTTGTTCGGCGAGGATCGCGGCCAGGCGCGCCAGGATGCCCGGACGGTCGCGGACCCGGAAGCGCAGATAGAACTGTCTCTCTTCGGTGCCGCTCGAGACTGGAGTGTGCCGCTCCAACTTGACGTGTGCGAACGGCGCCGCCCGTCCGGCCCCGGATACCCGCATGTCGCGCGCCATGGCCATTAGGTCGCTGACGACGGCGACACCGGTGGGGGCCGGACCCGCGCCCTGGCCGTAGTAGAACGTGTCGCCTCCTCGACCACCCACCCACACTGCGTTGTAGGAGCCCGTTACGCTGGCCAGGATCGTGCTCGTATCGACCAGCGCCGGGCGGACCGCCAACCGCACGCCCTCGGGTCCGCGCCGGGCGGTTGCCAAGAGGCGGATCGTGTGCCCGAGGCGGCCCGCGTAGGCGAAATCGATGCTGCGGATGCGCCGGATTCCCTCGACGGGGATCTGCCGCGGCGAGACCTGGACGCCAAAGGCCAGACCGGCCAGGATGGCCAATTTCGAGCGGGCGTCGTAGCCGTCGATGTCGGCGCTGGGGTCGGCTTCGGCATAGCCCAGTTCCTGCGCCCGGCGCAGGACGACATCGAGCGGCGCGCCGGTGCCCTCGATCTGAGTCAAGATGTAGTTCGACGTGCCGTTGAGGATGCCGATCAAGGCGTCGATCCGGTCGCCCGCGATGCCCTCGCGCAGCGCCGTCAAGATGGGGATGCCTCCGGCAACGGAGGCCTCCAGTCCCAGGCCGGCACGGTGCTTGCGGGCGAGTCGCCCGAGCTCGGCTCCGTGCTCGGCCAGCAGTTCCTTGTTGGCGGTGACGACCGGCTTGCCTGCGGTGAGAGCGGCTTCGATCATCTCCTTCGCGACACCCGCGCCGCCCACGAGCTCGGCGACGATGTCCACGTCTGGACGGGCGATCAGGTCCCGCCAGTCGCTCGTCCGGAACGCTCCCGGGTGCAAGCCGACCGCTTCGCCGGGATTGCGGACAACCCGCCGCGAGCAAACCGCGCTGACCTCCAGCGGGAAACCTAGCTTGCTCTCGATCTCTGCGGCGTTGGCGTGCAGCAGACGGAGGGTCCCGCTGCCCACGTTGCCGAGACCAATGATGCCGACACGGGTTGCTGACACGGATCTCTCATTCTACTGCCGCAATCTCAGGGCGCAGGTCTCAGCGCTCCGCGGAGAGCGCGCGGTTGAGGCGCAGGCTGTTCGAGAGCACGGACACGCTTGACAGCGCCATGGCTGCGGACGCCAGGATCGGCGACAGGAGCAGCCCGGTCCAGGGGTAGAGCACGCCGGCCGCGATGGGCACGCCCAGAAGGTTGTAGGCGAAGGCCCAGAAATAGTTCTGACGAATGGTCTGCTGGGTGCGTTCCGCCAGCTCGATGGCCCGGTCGACGTCGCCCGGACTGTTCCGCACGAGGATGATGCCGGCGGACTCGACCGCGACGTCCGTACCGGCTCCGACCGCGATCCCCAAGTCCGCCTGCGCGAGAGCGGGAGCGTCGTTGATGCCGTCTCCGACCATGGCCACGACCCCGCCTTCACGCTGCAGCTGCTCGATCGCGGTGGCCTTTTCGGTGGGCAGGACCGGAGCGAGCACATCCTCGATGCCAGCCTCCGAGGCAATGGCGCGGGCTGCGGCGGCATTGTCCCCGCTGAGCATGAGCGTCCGTATTCCCCGGACCCGCAAGGCCTCGACAGCCGCCGCCCCTTCTGGGCGGATTGTGTCGCGCAGGGCGAACGCACCGGCGAGCACTCCGCTCTTCGCGGCCAGGATCACCGACTTGCCTTGCTCGGCGTATTGCTCCAGCGCTGGCTTCGCACTCTGGATGTCGATCCCTCCCGCAACGAGCCAATCCGGCTTGCCGAGCAGCCACGATTCCCCCGCGATGCGCGCGCTCGCACCCGATCCAGGGTGCGCGCGATAGTGTTCCACGGCCGGGGTCTCGCTGGGGCCCGCGCCGGCCAAGGCCTTTGCAATCGGATGTTCGCTGAGGCTCTCGATCGCACTGGCGGCCGCCAGGAGTTCGTGGCACGGCACGTCCCCGAAGGGCTCGATGTCCGTCAGGGAGAATTCGCCTTGGGTGAGCGTGCCGGTCTTGTCGAACACGACCGTGTCCAGAGCGCGCGCCACCTCCAGCGCGGCCCCGTCCCGGATCAGGATGCCGTTCTCGGCCGCGCGGCCGATCCCGACCGCCAGCGCCGCTGGAGTCGCCAGCCCCAAAGCGCACGGACAGGCAATGATCAGCACGCTGACGGCGTTGGTCAGAGCCATGCGGAGGCGATCGTCACCGGGCCCGGCGAACAGCCAAACCCCGAAGGTGAAAACGGCAGCCGCGAGAATCGCGGGTACGAAGACCTCCGCAATGCGGTCGGCCAAGCGCGCTGCGGGAGCCTTCGATCCTTGCGCGCGCCGCACGTACTCGATGATGCGCGACAACACGGTGTCGCGCCCGACGCTCTCCGCGCGGAAGACGAGGACGGCGTCCTGGTTGAGGGAGCCGCTTACGACGCGCGATCCCGGCTGCTTGTCGGCCGGGACACTTTCGCCGGTCAGCGCCGACTCGTCGACGGCGCCGGCCCCTTCGAGGACCAAGCCGTCCACCGGGATCCTCTCTCCGGGGCGGACCAACACTTCGTCTCCGACGACGACTTCTTCGAGAGGGATCTCGTGCTCCCGGCCCTTGCGTCGAACGAGGACGCGATCCTGCTGCAGCGCCAGCAGCTTGCGGATCGAATTCGAAGTGCGGCGGCGCGCCCTCGCTTCGAGCACGCGCCCCAAGAGCACGAGCGTCAGGATCGCGGCCGACGTCTCGAAATAGACAGGTGCCGACTCCTGTCCTCGGGAAACCCACCCCGGCGCCAAAGTTGCGGCAAGGCTGAAGAGGAATGCGGCCCCGGTGCCGACCGCGATCAGCGTGTTCATATCGCTGCGCCCATGACGGGCGGCGTTCCAGGCAGCGGCGTAGAACGGAGCGCCTCCGTAGAGCACGACTGGCAGAGTTAGGGCCAACTGCACCCACACGGAACCCGGGAACGCGAGGCGCCCGTGCGACATCGCCAGGATGAGGAGCGGGACCGTCAGCACGGCCGAGACCTGCAACCTGCGTCGGAGAACGCCGGAGTTTCCGTTTCCGTCGTCGACTCCCGAAGCCGATCCGACAGGGGCTATCGTGGCGCCGTAGCCCGCGCCACGGATCGCGTGCATCACATCATCGATGTCGGCGCGTGCGGGATCCAGCTCCACGTGCGCCGCTGCTTCGGTCAGGTTCACTTCGCAAGCCGTGACGCCCGGGACCTGCAACGCAGCCTGTTCGACTGTCCGTACGCAACTGGCGCAGGTCATGCCTTCGAGGACGAGCCGGATGTCCGCGTGTTGCGCGGTTGCCGGCGTCGTCGAAGCGTGTATCGTCTTGGGCTGGTCGGCTGGCTGCGCCGTCGAGGGAATCGTGAGGGGCACGAGCTTGGGGTGCGGCCGCGGCGCGTAGCCGGCTGCGTTGACAGCGGCTTCCAGGTCCGCGATGCCGACGAGCGCGGGATCGTACTCCACGAAAGCAGACTGCGACTGCAATTCGGCAGATGCCGCGTGCACTCCCGCAACGCCGAGGAGACTCGCCTCGACGGTCCGGACGCAGTGGTCGCACGTCATACCGCCGAGAGCCAGCTTCGTCGTCTCCAGCGTCACTGCTCCTCCTCTCAGGCGGTCGAATGCAGGATCCCCCCCCGGAGCGTTTTCGGCTCGTTTGGGGCGCATCGCACCCCCGGCCGGGTCTCGTCAAGGGGACGCTCCCGCGACCCGCCTCGCGGCGTCTCTGTACTCAGCCTACAATAGGCTCGACAGCTCGCTTCGACGGCGAGTCGGGTGCGGTTTTCAGCGTGCTCCTCGCGGAGCCGAGCGGATCCGGCCGCGCCTGCCCGGAGGTCCCGGAACCCAGGGCGGAGATGACGGAAAACGCCGTCGAAACGTTGGAGGCGTGGGAGGAACGCATGCTAGATTGAGTCTTCCGGTGGATATAGCGCCATTGGCGGAGTGGGGGTTGCCGCGGGTCACCACACGGCGAGCGTCCTCGAATCCGCACGGTTCCCATCGCCCAATCTCTCCCATCCGGCCGGCATGGGAACTAGGTGGTGCAGGCAATGCGGGGGAATTTGCTAGGATTCCAAGTCCGAAGGTAGAGTCATGATCATTTCGATGAAGCCAGGAGCGACACGCGAGCAGATCGACCGCGTTTGCGCTCGGATCCAGGAAATGGACTTCGAGGTTCGCTCCATCCAGGGCGACGAACGGGTCGTCATCGCAGCCGTTGGCCTGGGCAACGTGACGCACGCGATCGAAGTCCTGCGCTCGGTCGAGGGCGTCGAGAACGGAGTGCCAATCAGCGCGCCCTACAAACTCGTCAGCAATCAGGTCAAACAGGACCGCACAGTCGTGGAGGTGGGAGACGCGGCGATCGGCGGCGGCGAGTTCGCTGTCATCGCGGGTCCCTGTTCCGTGGAGACGGAAGAGCAGATCATGGCCTGCGCACAGGCCGTGGCCGCGTCCGGGGCTCGTTTCTTGCGCGGCGGGGCGTACAAGCCGCGGACAAGCCCGTACAGCTTCCAGGGACTGGAGGAAGAAGGGCTCAAGCTGCTGCGCAGGGCGGCCGACGCGTACGCCTTGCAGGTGGTCACGGAGGTGATGACGGTCACCAACGTGCAGCTGGTGGCCGACTATGCGGATGTTCTCCAGATCGGCGCCCGCAATGTGCAGAACTTCCCGTTGCTCAAGGAAATAGGCGGGACCACGTCGTGTCCCGTGATGCTCAAGCGGGGTCAGAGCGCAACCATCGAGGAGTTCCTGCTTTCGGCCGAGTACATTGTCACGAACGGCAATCCAAACGTCATCTTGTGCGAACGCGGCATCCGCACGTTCGAGACGGCCACGCGCAACACGCTCGACATCAATGCGGTGCCCGTGTTGAACCAGTTGACGCACCTGCCGGTGATCCTGGACCCGGCGCACGCGACCGGCAAACGGTCTCTCATCCCACCTCTGATGCGGGCCGCCGTGGCCGTTGGCTCGGACGGCGTCATGGTGGAGATCCATCCCGAACCGGAACGCGCCTGGAGCGACGGCGCGCAGTCGATGACGTTCGAGCAATTCGCGGAGGCGATGCGCGAACTCGAGCCCTATCTCGCGCTCTGGAATGCGACCCGGGCGCAGTTGGCCTGCGTTCCGGCCTGAGGGTGCGCGGAGGTGGCGGCTTCGCGTACCGGAGTGCTTAGAGAGGCCGACGGGCTTCGGCTCCGGTTGCCGCTCTGCGACAAGGGCATCGGCGACGTCATCCTGCAGCGTGACTCGCCACAGTTGATCGACGGCGTCCGGGTGGCGACGTTCTCGCTCTGGCCGGACGACCGCGGGTACTTTCTCGAGGTTGCGCGGCTCCGCCAGGGTCTCGTGGAGGAGTTTCCGAGTGACTCCACGCAGGTTTCGGCGGCGCTCGGTTTTCCGTCCTCGATCAAGGCGTTCCACTATCACCTGTTGCAGAGGGATCTGTGGGCGCCGTGCCAGGGGATGCTGCAGGTGGCCTTGGCCGACCTGCGCGAAGGCTCGCCGACGTTCGGAGCCCGGAACACCCTCTACGTCGGCGTCCTGCGTCCGTGGCAGCTTCTGATCCCGCCGGGAGTGGCGCACGGCTACAAGGTCCTAGGCGAGTCGCCGGCGATGCTGGTTTACCTCACCGACCGGCTCTACAACCCCGCCGACGAAGGCCGCTTACCGCACGATTGCGCCGAGTTGGCCTACGACTGGGAGACGCAGCAGAAGTGAGATGCCTGGTCACGGGAGGCGCCGGGTTCGTCGGGTCGGCCTTCGTGCGCCGAAGTCTCCGGCGGAGAGCGGGGCTCGAGGTCCTGACGGTCGACACGCTCAGCTACGCCGGCAATCTCGAGAACCTCGCGCCAGTCGCGGGGCTCCCCGGCTTCGCATTGGAACGCCTGGACATCCGCGATGGGAATGCGATGCTCGACGTATTTCGGAGCTTCCGCCCCGAGACGGTCGTGCACTGCGCCGCCGAATCCCACGTCGACCGCAGCATATTGGCGCCATCCGACGCGATCTCGACCAATTTGCAAGGGACTGCGGCTCTTCTGGAAGCGGCCCGGGAGTACTCCCCCAGCCTCTTTGTGCACGTTTCGACCGATGAAGTATACGGAAGTATCGAGTCGCCGCGCGTGGCGGACGAAGCCTCGCCGCTGCGCGCTTCGAGTCCGTACTCGGCGTCCAAGGCTGGTTCCGACCTCTTGGCCCTGGCCTATGGCGCCACTTTTTCGTTGCCTATCGTCGTCACGCGCGCCTCCAACAACTACGGTCCGTTCCAGTTCCCGGAGAAGCTGATCCCTTTGATGATCGCCAACGCGCTGGATGACGCGCCGTTACCGGTCTACGGCGACGGCATGCAGGTGCGCGATTGGCTCTATGTAGAGGACCACTGCAGAGCGATCGAAGCCTTGGTCGAACGAGGCCGGCCGGGTCAGATCTACAACGTCGGCGGCAATTGCGCGATGTCGAACCTCGAGGTGGTGCGCCGCATCCTGCGGCTCTGCGGCAAGCCGGAGTCCTTGATCCAGCATGTGCCGGACCGCCCGGGCCACGACCGCCGATACGCCTTGACGAGCGAGAAGATCACTGCCGAAACCGGATGGAAGCCCGAGGTGGACTTCGACGCAGGCCTCAGGCGGACGATCGAGTGGTATCGTCAGAATCCGGACTGGGTCGCGCGCGTGCGCTCCAGCGCGTACTTGCAGTATTACGAGCGCAACTACGCGAGGCGCGGTGAACGTGTTGCTCCCTAAAACCAGCGCTCCTTGTCGACCACGTTCCGTAGAGGCATGCTGCGTTTGAAACTGCGGACGTTGCTGAGCAGCACGTCGAGGTGACGTGCTGCGATCGCCGGCGAATGGCCTGCGATGTGGGGCGTCAGGATGACGTTTTCGAAGCGCCACAAGGGATGCTCCGCGGGCAGCGGCTCGACCTCGTACACGTCCAGGGCCGCACCGCCGATCTCGCCGCTTTCGAGCGCGGCGGTCAGGTCGCCTAGGTCGACGATGACCCCGCGACCGATATTGATCAGGATGGCGCTCGACTTCATGCGGGCGAACTTGGGTGCGCGGAACAGCTTCTCGGTTTCGGGCGTGTGCGGC
Source organism: Bryobacterales bacterium (assembly GCA_965218615.1). Lineage (GTDB taxonomy): Bacteria > Acidobacteriota > Terriglobia > Bryobacterales > UBA6623 > VXMF01. The sequence goes on along the minus strand of CBDCLH010000008.1, from coordinate 226,263 downwards.
GCCGCGATGACCACGTAGTCGCTTTCCGCGAGCAGGTCGTCCAGCCGTTCGGTTCCCCAAGGGCCCTCGACCTGAGGCGGGGGCTCCCGCGGTTCACTGTCGACGGCGAGCACCCGCATCCCGAAACACACGCCTCGACGAGCGATTTCGTTCCCGATGGACCCGAGTCCGACGACGCCTAGCGTCGCGCCGGCGAGCGTCGTATGTGCGCGGTCCACGCCGGTAATCACGGCCGGTCCGCTCCGGAACTCTTGGCCTTCCTTAACTCCGCCAAATGGCTTCCAGAGGGCCAGCGTCTGTTGCCGGATGTAGCGGTGCAGGTTCCTCGCGAAGCAGAGCATGCAGCCGAAGACGTGGTCGGCAATGTTGTCGTGGAACAGCCCGCGCATGTTGGTGAGCTGCAGCGGGTGCTCCAGGAGCGCCGGGAAGATGTAGTGCTCGAGGCTGGCGGTCGGCGACTGCACCCAGCGCAGCCGCCCAGCAGCGGCCAGCACGGTCGGCGTGATCTTGCCGAAGAAGGCGTCGGCGTCCGCGATCTCGCGGACCGCCTGGGGTTCGGTGGTGCAGTTGACGACCCGCATCGGCTCCGCGGCCGCGACGATCTTCTCGAGGCGCGGAGCTTCGACTTCGGGATAGAGGACGAGTTTCATCGTTGTTGTTCCGTGACGACGTGTCCCTCGATCACGACTCCGATGCAGTGGGTGGCGTATTCGAAGGGGTCCCCATCGTACAGCGCCAAGTCGCCGTCCTTGCCGACTTCGATGGACCCGACGCGGTCCTCGATGCCCAGGATCCGCGCGGCGTCGACTGTGATGCTGCGCAAGGCGTTGTCGAATCCGAGGCCGTGCGCGGCGGCGACGGCCGCCTCGAACAGCACCAGCCGGCTCTTGGGCACGTAGGCTTCATAGCCGCCCTGCAGGGCCGCAGGAATGCCTGCGGCGTAGAGCTTCGAGACGGTCTCGAAGCTGAGGTTCTCGGTCTCCCCTTGGGCCCGCATCATCGTCGGGTGCACGATCACGGGCACACCCGCGTCTCGAATGCGGTCCAGGATCTCGTAACTTTCGGCGGCGCCGTCGAGCACCATGGGAATCTGGAACTCGTCCCGAATCCGCAACGCGGTCAAGATGTCTTGGGCGCGCTGGGCGGTGACCAGCAGCGGAACGTCGCCCGCGAGGACCTGCGCCAGCGCCTCCAGCCGCAGATTGCGCTCCGGTCTCTCGTCCTCCTCCTCCGCGGCGCGCTTGGCGTCGTATTCGCGCGCCTGGATCAGCTCGGCGCGCAGCATCGCGGCCATCTTGGCGCGCGTGCCCGGCGACTTCGCTCCTTCCGCGCGCGCGCCTTCTCCGAGCGTCGAGGCGATCATGGCCAAGGGCCGGACGACGGCTTCCTCGACGGTCTCTCCGCGCGTCTTGAAGATCGCCGTCTGTCCGCTGATCAGAGGACCCGGCGCATGTCCCGTGTGGATCGTGGTGACGCCGTACCCGCGCGCCCAACCGATCAACAACTCGCGTGGATTGTAGGCGTCGATGGCCCGTAGTTCCGGCTGCACGGGCTCGGATTCATCGGCCTGATCCTGGTCGTGGGGCTGATTGAGGTAGCCGCTGAGCCCGAGCGTGGAGTGTGCGTCGATCAGTCCGGGCGTCACAACCCTCGCCCGCAGCGTGCGGAACCCGTTCGGGATGGCGAACGAGCCGGCCGGGCCGATGCGGCTGATCTTGCCATCCTCGATGAGCACGATGGTGTCCGGGAGCGGATCCCCCGCCGCCGTCTGCACGGTCTCACCGTGCACGGCGACCTGGGCGGATGCGACGCCGCCGCCGGCAAGCCAGGCAGCCGCCGCTGCGATGCGGATTCGGCCCGTCACTGGTGCTCTCCAAGCGCAATGGCATGCACGGCGCCGTCTTGGTCATGGCTGGCTCCGAGGCCGCCCTCCGCGTACAGGCGATCCCGCGGATCGGACCTGTCGAAGACCTGGACCCCGTCGACCCAGGTCTCGAGCACTTGGGTGTACACGCTGAGCGGATCGCCGGAGAGCACGACGACGTCGGCATCCTTGCCCGTCTCGAGTGAGCCGACGCGGTCCTCGAGTCCCAGCATGACGGCTCCTGCCATGGTCAGCCCGTAGAGCGCCCTGTCGCGGGGCATGCCCGCGCGCACAGCCAGCGCCGCCATGCGGTTGAACAAGCGCGAGTCGGTGATCGGGTCGTCGCTGTGGAAGCCGGTCAAGACACCGGCGCGGTCCAGGATCGGCGCACTCTCGAAGCGGTTGTCCTTGGCTTCGATCTTGCCGCCCGGAGAGTCGATCAGGATCAGGGACGCTCCCAGCACGTGCGGGGAGGCGGCGATGCGGTCCGCGACCAGCCACCCGTCGCTGACATGCTGCAGCACCACCTCGAATTCGAACTCGGCCGCCAGGCGGAGGATCGTCGCGATATCGTCGTGGCGGTGCGTGTGGAAGTGGACGACCCGCTTACCCTCCAGGACTTCGACGAGCGCCTCGAGGCCGAGGTCGCGCGGAGGGAGCTTACTCGCGTCGTCGCCGGCGCGCGCCACCTTGTCGCGGTACTCGGCGGCTTGCAGGAACCGTTCCCGGACGATGGCCGCCGACTTGGCCCGCGTGCCTGGGAACGGCGGGTCGCGCCGGGAATTCGTTCCGTTGGCCATCTTGATCCCAAAGGCCAATGCGCCATCCTCGCGGTACAGGAACAGGTCCTCGATGGCCGTAGCGTCGCGGTATTTGACGTACAGTGTCTGGCCGCTGAGCAAGTGGCCCGACCCCGACATGATGTTGGCGGTTGTAATGCCGCCCGCCTGCGCCTTCTGAATGCGGGCGTCCCGGACGTTGATGGAGTCGAGGACTCGGACATCCGGGTGCATGGGATGGCTGCCGTCTCCTCCCTCGACGTTGCCTACATGACTATGCGTGTCCACAAAGCCTGGAATGAGCACCTTGCCCGCGATGTCGTGCCGCACGGCGTTCTCCGGGACCGCGACTTCCGCGGCGCTACCGACCGCCACGATCTTGCCTTCATGGAGGACAACGGCGCCGTTCTCGATCGGCGGGGCGGTGATCGGCAGAACATGGGCGCCGAGGAACGCCTGGGGCGCATCCTGCGCACCCAGCAAGCCTGCGAAGACGCAGGACGCAGCGACGATTCGAGGCATACGAAGATTCTACTGGTCTCAGCGCCTCCGTCCGCGCTCCGCAGCGGGGCGCTCGGTCGCTGCGCCATTCGTGCTTCCCGCTACGCTAAGACATGTCCGCGATGCCGCGTCTGCTCGTACGCGCGACGAACTGGCTGGGAGACGCTGTCCTGTCGATTCCGGCCCTGCGCGAAATCCGCCGCGTCCATCCGGACTGGCGCGTCACGGTGCTGGCGCGTCCCTGGGTCGCGGCGCTCTACGCGTGTGAGGACTTCTGTGACGACATCATGCTGTACCGCCGCGACGGTGAGCATCGCGGCCTCCTGGGCAGGGAACGGCTTGCGAAACAGCTGCGCGCTGCGGGCTTCGACCGCGCCATCCTCTTGCAGAACGCATTCGACGCCGCGTGGCTCGCTTGGCGCGCCGGCATTCCGGAACGAATCGGGTACGACCGGGACGGCCGCGGCTTGCTCCTCACCAGACGGGTGCGGACGCCCGAACCCGGCGAGATCCCGCGCCACCAGCGCTTTTACTACCTGGAGTTGCTCCGCCGGGCGGGTCTGATCCCGGAGCTACCCGAGTGCGTTGAGATACGCCTGAAGGGCGTCGAGGAGTTGCGTCGGAGGGGGGTTCAACAGTGGGCCCGCCGGGGACTGCCGACGGGTCCGTGGATCGGGGTCAGCCCGGGCGCCGCGTTCGGGTCCGCCAAACGCTGGCTGCCAGATCGCTATGCCGCTGCGGCCGCGTCGCTGGCGGAAGCGATGTGCGCGCACATCGCGGTCTTCGGATCCGCCGCCGAATCCGGCCTGGCTGATGTGGTCGCGGAGCGCGCGGGCAGCCGCGCGCACAGCCTGGCGGGGGACACCAGCTTGGCCGAGTATCTCGAACTCGCCGCAACATGTAGGCTGTACCTGACCAATGATTCCGGTTCGATGCACGCCGCGACTGCGCTGGGAACGCCGACCGTGGCTGTGTTCGGGGCGACCGATCCGGATGCGACGGGACCGGCGGCGCCCTGGTCGCGAATCGTGCGGGAACCGGTCGAGTGCTCCCCGTGCCTGCTGCGCGAGTGCCCGCTGCAGGGACACCCGTGCATGACGAGCATCGATGCCGAGCGCGTGGTGCGGCAAGGCCTCGCTTTGCTCGCCGAACGCGGACCGTAGAGCCGCGGGAGCGGCCTATAGAATGAGGTGGATGGATGGGGCCATCATCCTGGACAAGCCTGCCGGGATCACCTCGTTCCTGGCAGTACGCAAGGTCCGCGGGCTGCTCGGAGGCGACAAAGTCGGCCATCTCGGCACGCTCGATCCGCTCGGCACAGGTGTGTTGCCTTTGCTCGTCGGCCGCGCCACGCGGCTGGCGCGCTTCTACCTGGGCCACAAGCGCGAATACGTGGCCAGGGTCCGTTTCGGTTGGGCGACCTCCACATACGATGCGCAGGGAGAAGTTGTCGGGGACAAGTGCGACGTGGTCCTGGATGCGGCGGCATTGGAGGAGTCTCTGGACGCATTCCGAGGCGCGATCCACCAGGTCCCGCCGCCCGTGTCCGCCAAGAAGGTCGACGGTGTCCGCGCCTATAAGCTCGCTCGAACGCTGAAGCCGGTCGAGCTTGAACCGGTGGAAGTAGCGATCCATGAGCTCGAGTTGTTGGGGGTTGCTGGCGCCGTGGCGACGCTGCGCTGCCTCTGCTCCGCCGGCACCTACATCCGTTCCCTGGCGCACGATTGGGGCTTGACGATGGGCTGGGGCGCGCATGTAGCGGAGTTGCGCCGCACGCAGGTTGGCGACTTTCGAGTCGACAATGCGCTCACACTCGAAGCTCTCGAGGCGATGCGGGACGACGATCGTCTCGAGGACGCGTTGCTTGCGCCTACGCAGCTGCTGCCGGAGCTTCCGGTTCACCGCGTGGACGCTGCCATGGCCTCGAGGATCCGCCATGGCCACAACTTCCAGGTCAGCCCGTTCGGCGAGTGCGGCGAAGCGCGGCTGGTCAAGGCCGTGGGGCCGGACGGCCGCTTGCTTTGCCTGGGCAAGGCCGTGAGCCCCCGGCTCTTTCACCCGTTCGTTGTCTTTCAGTAGGGGCCTCTCCCGCTCGCCCGTGCCTGCTTTCCCTAGCGCGGGACGGATCCTCCAGCGTGGAGCAGCCCTTCGGGGGCGTCCTGTTGCAGAAGCCTCACCGGTCCGGTGAGGGCGCTGGCGCACGACTCGTTACTGGTCAGGAGCCAGCATACTCCTTGGGGCCACACTCCGTGCGTCTCCGGCGGAGGCTGGCGGGGGGCTGTGCCCCATAAGCGTTAAGTTATTTGGGGAGGAGAGTGTATAATGTAGACATGCACGACGCTGAGTGCGATCAACCCGGAATGGGCGAGGACTGGGATCTGCTCGTTTCGTTCCTACCCAGCAATTGGCAAGACTTGGCAGCTGCGACGGGGGCCTTGAAGGGTCTGCGCAAGGACAAGTCGGCAGAGAAGCTGTTGCGCGTGCTGTTGCTGCATCTCGGGTGCGGGCACTCGCTGCACGAAACTGCGGTGCGCGCCCGGCAGGCGCAGCTGGCCGAGTTGTCGGCGGTCGCGTTATGGAACCGGTTGAAGAAGTCGCAGGCTTGGCTGCGGGCCCTGTGCGTGGAGCTGTTCCGGGAGCGAGGGGTGGAGCTGGACGCGGGTGCGGGCCTGCAAGTCCGGGCGATCGATGCCACGACGGTGAAGGAGCCGGGCAAGACGGGGTCGCTGTGGCGCGTGCATTACAGCGTGCGGCTGCCGTCGCTGGCCTGCGACTTCTTCAAGCTGACGGCGACGGAGGGGAGCGGCACGGGAGAGAGCTTCGTGCATTTCCCGGTGCAGTCGGGGGATTACCTGCTGGCGGAGCGGGGCTATTCGACCGCCGCTGGCATCCGCTATGTGGCCGAGGCTGGCGGTCGGCTGACGGTCCGGGTCAACACGCAATCGCTGCCGCTCCGCACACGGAAGGACCAGCCGTTCGACCTGCTGAAAGCCGTCAAGACGGTGCGGCGCGCCGGGTCGGTCCGGTCGTGGAGAGTCCAGGCCGTCGACAAGCAGGGCGGAGCGGTGGCCGGGCGGGTGTGCGCGCTGCGCAAGACCCGGGAAGCGATTCGCATCGCGCACAAGAGCCTGCGCAAGAAGGCCTCCAAGAAGGGCACGCAGCTGCAGCCGCAGACCCTGGAGTTTGCCAAGTACGTGATCGTCTTCACGACGTTCCCGGAAGCGCAGTTCAGCGCCGCGGACGTGCTGGAGTGGTACCGCACCCGCTGGCAAGTCGAGCTGGTGTTCAAGCGTTTCAAATCGCTGGCACAGCTCGGGCATCTGCCCAAGCACGACGACGAAAGCGCCAAGGCCTGGCTCTTCGGCAAGCTCTTCGTAGCTCTGCTGGCCGAGAAGCTGATCTCCCACGCCCGCGCCATTTCCCCCTGGGGATACCACCTGGCAGAGGCGCCGTCCCCCCAGTGCATGGCGTGACTTCCAGTTCATGCTCCATCAAGTCACACGAGCGATCGAACCATCCCTGTCGTTGGCCCAGACGATCAGCGATTGGAACGCGATTTCCGAACAACTCGCCGACCCGCCTCGGAAACGCACGCCGCAACTGGCATCATACTTCGATTAGCCGCCAAATAACTTAACGCTTATGGGGCTTGGCCCCCTCTGACCCCCCAAAAAGTCCGCGCTCCGGCGGGGCCATGGCGCGCACGTGTTACCCTCGGGCGACCGCGCTCTTGAGGTGTCGCGAGGGTTGGAAGACCGGCACGTCGCGGGCCGGAACCTCGACCGGTTCCCCGGTCCTTGGGTTGCGGCCCGTGCGGGCCTTGCGGTGTCGCACCTTGAAGGTGCCGAATCCCCGGAGCTCGATTCCGTCGCCTCGGGCGAGCGCTTCCTTCACGGCGGCCAGAAAAGCGTCGATCACCAGCGCGCATTCCTTCTTGGTGACTCGTCGTCCAATCGCATCGGCGACCTGCTCAACGAGGTCCGCTTTGGTCATCCTCTTCTCCTCGCCCAATGGCTGTTGACGGCTGAGTTTGTCGCTCCGTATCGGCAATTGCGGTGATGCGATACCCTTGCGTCAAGTCCACTCCCCGGCCAGCCCCTCGCTCCAGGAGCACGTAGACAGCCTGGCTCGCCGCTGAAGGCTCCAGCCCCATTCCAACTCGCGGCCAGCGGCGGCTGACGGTGCGGCGCTCAGGCATAAGCGCATGGGCGACGGGGTTCGGAAAGAGGCGCCCACCGCTCGCTGCCCCGGCAGCGGCGCGGGAAGTTGGGGGTTCAAAGGGGGGCGCAGCGTCCCCTTGGCCAGGCCGCGATGTTCAACATCGCGTCGGCTGGCTTAGACACCCTAAGGGTGCCAGACAGCCCCCGGCGCCGGGAATCCTGGGTCGTCGGAGTATCCATACCCCTACACGGAGAAGCTCGATTCCGGCTGTGTCAACACCGTGAATCGGGGCGATCTCCCAGGAGTTCCAGCGTCGTCCTGGACCCGGATCGGCCACCGCCAGTGGCACCACCTCCTTCGCCTTTCCGAAAGGCTCACAAGAGCCTCAACCATATCCGGTCCGGTCGCAGTCGATCAGCAGCGGTCTAGCCGCCGCCGCATGCCGCCGGGCGTCCTGAGTTACCAGTCTTGGTCGACGCGCCACCGTGGGTCCGGTCGCCCGACAGTGGCATCGGCCGAACGATGGCCTAGCAACCTGCTCGACCGTGGCTGGGGAGTTAGTTTAGGAGGGAGAAGATCCGTCCGATGCCAGCGGGCGGCGCGCTCAACATACCTTGGACGTGCCACAGGAGGGCTCCTTGCCACGGCTCCACTTCCAGGGAAAGGTCTTCGTCGAGAACCATCATTGGGCCGTGTCCTTCCACGAGTTGCTGCCGGTGCGCGAGAAGGGGCTGAGCGAGAAGGCGAGCCTGCGGGACAATCTGGTCGTCCACGGCGACAACCTAGCTGCCCTCAAGTCTCTTCTGCCGACCTACCACGGCAAGGTGAAATGCGTCTACATCGACCCGCCCTACAACACGGGCAACGAGGGCTGGGCCTACAATGACAGCGTGAACTCGCCCCTCATGCGGGACTGGCTGGGGCGGGTGGTGGACCGTGATGACCGCCGATGAATGATCAAACTGAGAGGGCTGCCACTGCGATGGCCGACTCCGCACAGATTGTCTCGCGCTTGAAACAGTTCGGCCGCGAGGCTCGCACAGGAGGCCGGGGCGTCTCCGGGATCAACGTCGAATCAGACGCTCGAGCGCTCGTAAACGATCTCGAACGCTACCCACATGCGTTCGTCTTGGCATGCGTCGCGGACCGGCAGGCGCCCGCGAACATTGCTTGGGATCTCCCGCACAAGATACGGAAAGAAGCGCGGGACTTTGAGTTCGATACGCTGGTGCGTCTGCCAGCGACGGTATGGGACGACGTACTAGCGGCGTCCGGTCACCCGCTGGCTGCTGACATGCGTCGGCTACTGCCCGCGGCGATCGAACTGATAGCCGACAGATACGGCGGTGACGCCGCGCGGATTTGGGCCAAAGGGAGCAGCGGAGCGGCGGTCGTCAGAAGGTTTCTCGAATTCGATGGTGTTAGATCTAAGATCGCCAACATGGCGGCGAACATCTTAGCGCGTGATTTCCGCGTACGGTTGATCGGGCCGATGCCGGATATCGCCGTCGACACCCACGTCTTGCGCGTGTTCAAACGCTTGGGTCTACTCCGTCCGCTGACATCCTCTCGGTTAAGCCAAGGCACCGTCACGGCTAAGGAGCAGATCCAGCTGCAATACCGTGCTCGCGAACTCAACCCAGATTGGCCCGGCGAAATTGACTGGCCCGTATGGAAAATCGGACACGAGTGGTGCCACGCGCGGAAGAAACCTGCCTGCGGTGAGTGTAGCATGGCACCGCTCTGCCCATCTGTACAAGTACGGTAATCACCTGACACCCGGCCTCGCCGAGGTCAGCGCTTCAGGCGGCGGTCTTCACCTCCTTCTTGAGTTCTTCCGACCCCTGGGCTTCCGGATCCCTTTCTTTGAAGACCTGATACGGCGTTCTCCCCTCCATGCCGCGGCCGCGGGGGGGGACGGTTCCGGTTGTGGCTGTGGTACGTGGTGATCCCCGTGGTGTCATGCATCTCGGGGATGGCCGCATCGTGATCGCACGAGAAGACGGCGAGTCGCCGAAGCGTGCGTCGTAGCCAAGGGGATACACTCGGATAGGAGACGCTGAGCGGATTGGAAGCAGCACCGGCGCCAGGCTCAGCGACTCGGCCTCGCGTAACTGGACCGGTCGCGATCCGGGCTTGCCCGTCCAGACACGACGAGGAGGGGCCAAGGCAATCCGTTTCGTTTCGGCGGAAGGAATGGTGGGGACGGAGGCAGCATCAATCCCATAAAGCGTTTGTAGTAAATGAGTTACGATTCTCAGGGAAACAGTTCGCAGCGTCTTCGATGCCGAGGCGTTCCCGTCTCCGCACTGCACGGGGATGCCGTCCCTCACCGTGCAGGTCACGCGGGCGAGTCGACGAACCAGAAGCTCACCAGGACCACAGCTGCCAGCGCGAACAGGTAGGCGGCAAACCGCTTCCTCAGGGCCGTCGGCCTCGAGCGCATGGTCAGCCGCGGCCCGATCTGGGAGCCCGCCAGCACGAAGAGGCTCAGCAGCACGGGTTCGCGCCAAAGCGCGTCTCCTCTTGCGAGGTGTCCCAACAGACCCCCTGTTGCGGTCAAGGTGACCATGAACGCCGACGAGCCGAACGCGACCGCGATCGGCACGCCGAACAACCGGACCAGCATGGGGATCTTCAGAAAGCCTCCCACCGCACCCGTCAATCCGGACGAGATGCCGATGAAGAAAGACAACGGCAGCCCTTGCGCGAGGTTGGCGCGGTATTCCACGCCCCCGAAGCGACGTATCCAGTGCCAGGGGGCTCGGCTGTCGAGCCGGCGGGGCGCCTGGAAATCGAAGAGCATGGCCATGCCGGATGCGCCAACCAAGACCACCAGCAGCAACGTCAGGGAGTGCGCCGAGAACTGCTTCGCCATGTACCCGCTCCAGAACGCACCCGCAAAGCTGCTCAACTCGAGCGCGACCGCCAGCGCCCAGTCGACCTGCCGCACCCGCCGGAAGAGCAACAACGCCGAGAGCGCCGTGAGGAACGTAAACCATTGGCTCTGGAGCACCGCCGTGTGGAAGTCGACCCCAAGGGGAGTTGAATGGGCGTATAGAGAATCCCGCCACCCTGGCCGTGCATGGAGAAGCCCACGGCGCCGGCGCCCAGGACCACGGCCAAGATAAGGGTGCGTGAATTCACAGACGGTGCGGCGGGGGCGTGTTTGCCGGGGCGCTCGCCCGGGACCCCGACCACCGGGGCCGCCTTGTGTGCGATCGGAACGACGGCCTAGCTCACGCCGCACGCCTGCAGCGGCTAGAGATCGGTTCGGAAGCAGCCCCTGGCTCGGGAGGCCGCCGGTACATTGCGGGAGGCCATCTCACCGTCCGGCGGACCGACATCTGCGGGATAGTCGCCGCTCAGGGCTTCCATGAAGACGATCAGGTCGTTGCGCTCCTCGGCGGTGAGGTGGTCGAGCTCGTGGATCTCCTCGTCACGGAAGTCGTTCGAGTTGCCGGCCCCGATGTAGAAGTCGAGCACTTCCTTGAGCGTCTTGAGGTGCCCGTCATGCATGTAGGGGCCGCTATCGGCAATGTTGCGGATGTGAGACGTCTTGAACGCGCCGCTGTCGGCTTCGACCTGAGTCTGCTCGAATCGGCCAACGTCGGCCAGCGAACCGTCGAGTTCGGCGCCCACGCCGAGGTTATGGAACTTGTTGTCCGTGAACAGCGCGTGGCCCGCTTCTTCGTCGATGGTATGGCAGACTTCGCAGTTGCCCTTCTTGGGATCGCGGAACAGTTCCAGGCCCCGAATGGCCTCGGAGCTCATGGCTTCCTGGTCGCCTCCGAACAGGTAGCGGTCGAAGGGCGAGTTGCCGACCAACACGGTGCGTTCGAAGCTGGCGATTGACTTGGCCACCATTTCGAAGACGATCGGCCCGTCTCCCCAGGCTTCGCGGAACAGGGCGGCATAGACGGGATCGGCAGCCAGACGCTCCTCGACGCCTTCGTGTGTGAAGGCCATTTCGATCGGGTTCTCGACCGGGCCGCCCGCCTGCTCTTCGAGACTCGCGGCGCGCCCGTCCCAGAACTGGGTCGTGAAGTACGCCGCGTTCATCACCGGCGGCGATTGGCGGCCGCCTTTCTCGCCGCCGACACCTTCGGAGAACTGATTGGGGTCGGCGAAGCCATGCTCCGGGTCGTGGCAACTCGCGCACGCGATCGTGTTGTCGATCGAGAGCATCTTGTCGTAGTACAGCTTGCGGCCGAGGGCGATGCTCTCGGCGGTCGGTGGATTGTCGTCCGGGATGGGGACCACGGGCAAGCCGAGTGGCGGCTCGATCGTCACGGTCTCGCCGACGGGCAGGACGGGTTCGGCCGGAGTCTCGGGCCCGGGCGAGCCGCAGCCGCCCAGGATGCCAAGCAGAGCGATCAATGAGCAGGCCAGCCAGAGGGTGTTCTTCATGTCTTGCGTTCTCCTTGGCTCCCTGTCGGGAACGGGAGCCATCTGCAGCGACGAGGTACGGAACGGGGGCGGCGCGCGGACGCATCAGATGGCGACACGGCCAGCTTACGCAGCTTCCAACCGGTACCGGCCACCTCATTCAGGATAGGCAACTCGTTGGGTTCGCTGCAATGCGTTGACCGTTCGACAGTTGGCATGGAGTCGGGTTGACAGCGCGCCGCGCCAGGCGGGTCAGTTGCTTGGGCACTCGGTGGTCGGGGCAGGATGAATCCACGCTCGGTGCGGAAGCGCGCGGTTGGTCCGGACCGGAACGGGTTCCGGAGAGGCGCGCCGTCGTTCAGGCTGCCGAGCGCGGCTGGCCGAGCGGCTTGCGCCTGCTCAGCAGCACTATGCAGAGTCCCTCTTGTGCGGGGTCGAGCCGAACATTGGATTTCGACGCCGTATCACAAGGGCGTTCGATTGCGTTCGAGGGATGCCCGTCCATCGATCCTGTCGGAGATCAGGCGCGGAATTGCAGACCGCTCGCGGGACGCACCCAGTTGCGCGAGTCCGAGCGGGTCGAGGTCCGTACTACGGACCCGCAACGGAGATCGTCGTGCCCTCCGGGCTGGTCCGTCCGTGGATCGTGACCGAGATGGGAGTCTCGTCCCCCATGGCGGCGCCGGCGGGAATTCGAAGTGAGATTCGAAAGGGGATTATATACGAGATTACCCAAAGCACCTCGCGGCTAGCGCGGTTTTCGAGCTGGATTAGCGCGTATTTCGTTGATTTTCTTGCATTTAGGGCCGATTCCCGCAGTCCGCTTGACTGCTTGGGTAATTTCCTGTAAGATATAAGTATGAAGAAGAGAGCACCGGGCAAGGCGTTCCGCAAGGGCATCTCGCTCAAGCAGTTCATCAGCGAGTATCCGAACGACGAGACGGCGGAGCAATGGTTCATCCGCCACCGCTGGCCCAACGGCATCTGCTGCCCCAAGTGCGGCTCGGTGAACGTGCAGGTCGGCTGCAAGCACGCCATGCCGTACCGCTGCCGCGAGCAGGCTTGCGGGCGTCCGCGCTTCAGCACCAAGACCGGCACGGTGATGGAAGGCTCCAAGCTGGGCTACCAAGACTGGCTGATCGCCATGTTTCTGGTGACCACGAATCTCAAGAGCGTGTCCTCGATGAAGCTGCACCGGGACTTGGAGATCACCCAAAAGTCAGCTTGGTTCCTTGCTCAGCGGTTGCGCAAGGCTCTCTCGGAGGACGGCAAGCTGTTCCTGGGGCCGGTCGAGGTCGATGAAACCTACTTCGGGGGCAAGCGGAAGAACATGCCGAAGCACAAGCGGGAGGCACTGACCGGACGCGGCGCGGTAGGCAAGACTGCCGTGGTGGGTGCCAAGGATCGCGCCACCAAACAGGTTGCAGCGAAGGTCGTCGCGTCCACCGATGCCGAAACCTTGCAAGAGTTCGTCAAGGACAATGCCGACCCCGACGCCACCGTCTACACAGACGATGCGACCGCGTATGAGACGCTGCCGTTCGATCACGACACGGTCAAGCATTCGCTCCAGGAGTACGTCAAGGGAGACGTGCACACCAACGGCATCGAGTCGCTGTGGTCGATGCTCAAGAGGGCGCACAAGGGCACGTTCCACAAGATCAGCTCGAAGCACTTGGATCGGTACGTTCAGGAATTCGCCGGTCGCCATAACATGCGCGAGCAGGATACGATCGATCAGCTGCGGTCGCTGCGCTCCGGGATGGAGAGCAAGCGGCTGCCCTACAAGGCCCTGATCAAGGACAACGGCTTGCAGTCCGGGGCTAGGGCGGTGGCGGTGGCGTAGTGGCACTGAACGTCAAGAACCGCACCCTGTTCACCGGGGACAACCTCGACGTGATGCGCGGAATCAACTCGGATTCCGTAGATCTGATTTACCTCGACCCCCCGTTCAACTCGAACCGCAATTACGAGGCTCCGATCGGCTCCGAGGCAGCGGGTGCGGCGTTCAAGGATGCCTGGACGCTCAGCGATGTTGATTGTCCATGTGCCCGGTCTAAAACCACCGACTTTGAGTCGGTCCGCTTGCAGCAGCCCAGCGGGTGGGCGGTCGGCCTAGGCTGTGGGGATGGCCGAGTACCAGTCGAGCGGGCACGCGAAGTACGACATCAAATAGCACTTGGTGTGGATTACCAAGTACCGCTACCGGGTGCTGCGAGGGGAGGTGGCGGAGCGGGCGCGGGAACTGATCCGGCAGACATGCGAGAGGCGGGAGGTGCAGATCGTGCGGGGGGCGGTGTCGGCGGACCATGTGCACATGCTGGTGTCGGCGCCGCCGCAACTGGCGCCTTCGAAGTTGGTGCAGTACGTCAAGGGGCGGTCGTCAAGACGGTTGCAAGACGAGTTCCCGCACCTGAAGAAGCGGTACTGGGGGCAGCAGCTGTGGGCGCGGGGGTACTTCTGCGCGACGGTGGGCGCGGTGAACGAGGAAACGGTGCGGGAGTCCATCGAGAGCCAGACGTGGGACGGGGACGTGGAGGGGTTCCAGGTCGTCGCGCCCGAGTCGCCTTGAGCCGGCTTCAGCCGGGCACCTCTAAGGCGGCTTTAGCCGCCCTCACGACTTTCAGTCGCAATCAAACCCACCGACTTTGAGTCGGTGGTCGTTTAGTTGGCGTGGCATGGATTGATCGCAGAGCGGGACCCGCAACTTGCATCTATCGTCGAAGCTGCTGGTCTGGCCCACAGTAAAGGCATGCAATCGTATCTCACGATGATGGCTGTGCGACTGCTCGAAATGCGGAGGATACTGAAGCCGTCAGGATCGATCTACCTGCACTGCGATCCGACTGCCAGCCACTACCTGAAACTTGTCATGGACTGTGTGTTGGGGCAGGGGAATTTCCGAAACCACATCGCGTGGCTTCGAACGAAAACGCATAACGATGCCCGCAACGGTTTCCCTAACTTGAACGATTCGCTGCTGTTCTACGGGTCTTCTGAACAGGCGGAATTTCGTCCTGTCAGAATCGCGCACTCGCCCGAATACATCAGGCGGTACTATCGCGACGATGATGCTGACGGGCGCGGGCCGTACCAGCTCGACAATATGGCGAGCCCGAATCCGCGTCCCAACATGATGTATGAGTGGAGAGGGTTCCCGCACCCGGCGAAAGGCTGGCGCTACGAGGAGCCGACTATGAAGCGGCTGGATCAGGAGGGTAGGATCCATTACCCCAAGCACGCCGACGGGAGTTTCGATCATTCGAGGCGGCCTCGGCTTAAACGCTACCTGCGGGAGCAGAAGGGGGCCATTCTGGGAGATGTCTGGACAGACATCAATCCGATCAACTCGCAGGCCAAGGAGCGCACTGGCTATCCGACCCAGAAGCCGCTTGCTCTCCTCGAGAGAATCATCAATGCGAGTTCGAATGAAGACGATGTCGTGTTCGATCCGTTCTGCGGATGCGCGACCACGCTAGTCGCCGCCGAAACGCTGGGCCGCCAATGGATTGGCATCGACCTGTCCAGTCTCGCTGTGAGGCTCGTCTTGTCGAGGCTCCAGAAGGCCGCTGATGCGGGAGCGCTGCTAGAGAGCGGACGACTACCGGACGTCCACCACCGGACTGACATACCGCAGCGCACGGACGTCGGTGAATTGCCTCCGTACAAGACCCACCGGCACACGCTCTATGGCAAGCAGGAGGGACACTGCGCCGGTTGCGGCATCCATTTCCCGTTCCGCAATCTCACGGTCGACCATATCGTGCCGCGGTCGCGTGGCGGCACCGATCACTTGGACAACCTTCAACTGCTCTGCGGAGCGTGCAATTCCATGAAAGGTACGATCAGCCAAGCTGCGTTCCATGCGAAGCTAACTAAGCAGGGATTGCGATAACCGCGAGCAAGGGAGGATCGGGAATGGCGAACCAGACCAAGCAGGACAAGCCGGAGCCGCGCATCATCGAACTACCGCACCACTCCTACCCGCCCAGCGTCGCTGAACTGAACGAGGACATGCGGGTGGACGCCTCCTTCGAGGAACTGGTGAAAGCCGTTCTACAGCCCGCCAAAATCCGCTACGTCAAGCCGCCGCGAAAGCCGCGCTAGCCGCGAGGTGCTTTGGGTAATCTCGTATATAATCCCCATTCGAAACACTCCCACCATTCCCGGCGCCAAGCCGGCGGAGACGATCTCGGCAGGTGCGCCGCCGATTCCTACCGACACGTCCTCGATCCTGTGCGCATCCGCGGAGGGCGCCGGCCTGCCACTCCCGATGGGCGGCGAGGTGAGGCCGTGTCCGGCGCCGAAGATCGTGACAAGTTCCCCTGGCCTGGCCGAGCTGTTCTTCCTTCCGTCTTGATGCGTGACAACAGCCTTCGTTGACCCGGGTTGCCGGAACAGCGCCGGTTGGGCGGGCGACACGGCGATCTCCACGCCCGGGCTGTGGATCCCGCCATAGGAGGCTACGAGCCACGTGGTCGCCTTGCCTGCAATCGAATTCGGGATTTGCGCGTTGATCCGATCGCCTCGTGCGAGCAGTAGCGGGGCTGGCTCGCCGTCCACGGTTACAGTGACGCCTGCGAGCACGGTTGGCAGCGCCCCTGTCTCGGGATCGACGGAGCCCACGACGGCGATTTCGGGCCCGAGTCCCGTCCCGAAGATGCTGACTAGCTGTCCGGGTGCAACCGGTCCAGGGGCCAAGCTTGCCGCGTGAACCACGTCGTCAGCCGAGAATGTCGGCCCAGTCGCCCAGATCTTGACGCCCCCGACTCCGAATGCGGCGACTTGGCTGCCGTCCGGCGAAAACTCGGCTCCGAGCACCGCGCCCGGGTGCGGTTCCAGCACAGCCAATTCCTCGCCGTTTTCCGAGTCCCAGAGCCGCACGGTCCTGTCAACGCTTGCGCTGGCGATGCGGCGTCCGTCGAGCGATGCGGCGACGCCAAGGAGACTTTGACTGTGTCCTTCCAGGGAGAATAGTTCTTGGCCAGTGCGCGCATTCCACACCCGGGCCGCCCGATCCCGAGAGTCGCGAGTTAGGATCCGTTCTCCGTCAGGCAGGAAGTGCGCGGTCGCCACGGGCGAACTAGCCCTCTCGATCGTCGCGAGTTCAGTCTGCGATCCCCCGTTCCATACCTGTACGAGGGGACTGGGCCACTGTCTGTCGATCGTCAGCAGGAGAGATCCGTCCAGAGATTCCTCTACGTAGGCGGCCCCCCTTTGGGGTGGACCGAAACCAGCGAGCGTCCGGACCGCCAGTCCCAAGCTGACGCGCCTGTCGCGGAAGCGGCCAGAATCCTGTCTCCGTCACGTGACCATGAGACATGCTGAACGTCCTGTTCTTCCGCTCCGGAGTCGGGGTCCAGGAGAATGGGGCGCGCATCCAGATCCTTGAAGTCCCAGACTGCTACGAAGTAGGATGCCGCGGCGATCCGCCGACCGTCTGGAGACCAAGCTGCGGAGTGCACATTGTGTTGGAATCGGATCGCAGGACCGACCCGCGCCGACACAATCCTGGTTTCCAGAGCCGACTGCGATTGGTGATCGGAGAGCATGAAAACGCGATTGGCCGCAGGAGAATACGACACCCTTGCAGCCGGACGCGCAGCCATGACGAATCGCGATGCTCCTTCGTCAAGCGGTGGTAACTCGAATAGCTGGCCCCCCGTTTTCACATACCAGATCTTGACCGCGCCGTCCGTGCCAGACGTGACTAGGCGACGACCGTACGGGGAGTAGGAGAGCGACAGCACCGTTCCCCGGCGGTGCCCTTCGAATCGAACCGCTTCCTGGCCTGTGGCTCGATCCCAGATGATCACGGTCCCGTCGTTACTGGCGGTGGCAAAGCGGCTTCCGTCCGGCGACCAGGCTAGGGCTTCGACGCTGTTGAGGAAGTCGTCGAGGTTCGCGATCTGAGCCCCGTATTCCGCGTCCCACAGTTTCGCCGTCCGGTCCAGCCCCGCGCTCGCGAGGTGCAGGCCGTCCGGCGAGAACGCCACGTCCGTGATCGTTCCGTAGTGGGGCACGTACGAGTCATCGTCGGGATCAGAGAACCAGTGGACCAGCGCCTCGCCGCTCTCGGTGTCCCATATGCGCAAGGATGCGCCGCCAACGCCAACCGCTATGCGCCTGCTATCCGACGAGAATGCAAGCACATCGACCAGGTAGCCGCTTCCCACTCGAATGTTCCCCTCGTTCAACAAACTCAGTGCGAGCGTCCAGTCCTCCGTATTCCAGATCTTGACTAGGCCGTCGTAGCCTCCTGTGGCAAGGCGGCTTCCGTCGGGCGACCAGGCAATCTGCGTCGCGACTCTGGCTTCGTGGGCTTGCACCTCGAATTCGCCGGCGCTGTCCGCGACCCTGAATACGCGGAGGGCTCCGGCTCGCTCGAGGACCGCTATCCGTTCTCCGTCAGGCGACCAAACCATGTTCGGGTAGCTGCCAGCGCCGGTCTCGAAGCTTCGCAACAGTTCACCGGTTATCGGATCCCAGATATGCACCCCGCCTGCCGCGCCCCAAGTTCTCGTCGCGATACGATCCCCGTCAGGCGACCAAACCGGCAGGAAGAGTCGATTCGATAGCTCGGGGTCGAACTCGAGCATGACCTTCCCTGTTCGAGCCTCAAGAATGCGACCTCCGGAGAGTGTCACGACAAAAACTCGGGCTCCGTCCGGCGACACCGCGAACGGCAAGACACGCTCGCCATCGAGAAGCCGGTGCGATTCTCTCCCGGTGCGGGCATCCCAGACGACGAGCGAGTCGAAGGAGCTGCTGAGCACCATGCGTCCGTCCGGCGGTAAGTACTGGACCGTCCCAACCTCGCTCCGATGGCTGGTAATCTCGATCGCGGGAACCGGCGAATCGAGTTGCGCGGGGACGGTCGTCACGGCGCCCGCGAGTAGAACGAGTGCCGCTAGCGCAGTAAAGGGAGTAGGAGTGACGGAGGCCGCGAACGCTGAACCCGCACGACGGAGTTGGCGCATGGCCTCCCAATCGTACCGCCGGGGCAGAAGTCGGGAGCCTACCCGATGAGCACTCAAGGCGCTCACTCAAGGCGCTCACTCAAGGCGCAAACTAGGGATTCCGGATTCCAGCACTGGTGCAGAGGGTGACGCTTGAGGCCAACGCAGTTCTATTCGAAGCTGTTGCAAACATGCAGACAAAGGCTCATTCTTGGATTCGAATAGAGGATTCCCAAGGCCAACCTCTCCGTCATCAGGTCTTGTGAGCTATCGGCCTGACGGCGGCCTAAGAATCGTCGCAAGACCTCTCCAAGTGATGTGCCTTTGACAGCTTCGGCCAAAGTTCCTAGCAACGTCTCCTGTATCGCATCTTCCTTTCTTCTTCGATGAAGTTCCCGCCGCGTTGTGAATCAACTGCGGCTTGCTTGCTGGTCCTCGAAGGCAGCCTAGTATTCGGTAACGGAAATTCGTGTAGATAAACGCTCCGTCTTGTCAATGATGGACTGGGCCGTGGCGGTCCAGGCGAATGGCTTCGCGCAGGCGTTGTGGCCGTCCGTGAAGGCCTTGATCTTGTTCACGAGGTCGGTTACGTTGCGGAACGAGCCGCGCTTGATCGCACGCTGGCCGAGCAAGCCGAACCAGCGCTCCACTTGGTTCCGCCAGGACGAGTAGGTCGGCGTGACGTGCAGGTGGTAACGCTCCCGCTTGGCGATCCACTCCTGGACCTTCGGATGCTTGTGCGTCGCGTCGTTGTCGAGCACGAGATGGATGTCGAGATCCGCCGGCGCCTCCTGGTCGACCAATCTTAAGAACGGCAGCAAGTCCTGGCGCCGGTGCCGCTTCTTGCACGGCGCGATCCCCTTCCCGGTGGCGATGTCCAGCGCGGCGAAGAGCGGCGTCGTGCCGTGCCGGATGTAGTCGTGGGTGTAGCCCTCGCAGTAGCCCAGGTCCATCGGCGGCGTCGGCTGGGTGCGGCCGAGCGCCTGGGTCTGGGATGTCTCGTCCACGCAGAGCAGCATCGCGTGGTCGGGCGGATTGAGATACAGCCCGGTAATATCCCGGACTTTCTCGAGGAAGAAGGGATCGTTGGACAGCTTGCAGGTCTTCGCCAGCTGCGGCTTGACACCGAACAGGGAGAACCACCGCCGCCCGGTGCTGTGGGAGAGGCCCTCGGCTGCTCCCATGCTGCGCGTGCTCGAGTGCGTGGCGTTGGCCGGCTTGTCCCGCAGGGCGCGGTCGATCACGTGCGCGACCTTGTCGTCGTCGTAGGTCCGCGGGCGGCCGCCGCGTTGCTCAGGCCCTCGGCACCCGCTAGGAATCTCCTCTCGAATCGCTCGGCAAGAAGGGAACGTTCGAAGCCTTCAGCAGAGCCTCTAGTTCTGCAACTCGAGCTTCCGCGGCCTGACGCCCCTCTTCCGCCGTCTGAAGATCCCGCTTCGTCTCTTCTAGCCAGGGCAGTTCCTCCCCGGTTCGCAGGTCCCGCAAGCGCACAAGCTCGCCAGCCGGCCACAGCGCCAGCTCCAGCACTTCGCTCCGCAACTCCTCCGTGCCCCCGGTCCCGCCTTCCGGCTTCATCGCTACGTACCCACCCCCTCCCCACAGGCGGTACCCGAGCAATGCACTCCCGCCATCTCCCGGGTCCGGGTCGAACAGGAAATACTCCCGCACACCCAGAGACGCGTACAAGTCCCGCTTGTACGTCCGGTCCGTCGCCCGCGACGACGGCGAACTCACCTCCAGCACGAAATCCGGGGCCTTGCCCTCCTCCCAAAGCTTGTAGCCAGGCCGCTTGCGCGCCGGTACCCCGAGCACTACCATCACGTCTGGCGCGACGCACGCCTCTGGATCACCTTCCACGTAATACACCAACAGATCGCCGGTCAGGTACAGGTCTGGGCGCCCCGTGAAATGCCATTTGAGTGCGTTATAGACGGACCGGATGGCATCGCCCTGGAGGTCGTTCTCTGCCATCGGCAAGCCGTCCGAGTCCGGGTAATGGACCGGAGCCGGCCCGACGCTGATCGTGGCGGCCCGCTGTTCGACGATCCCCTCCTCCGCCATGCCAGCCCTGCGCGTGGGGCGATTCCGCGCTGCCGCAGTATAGCAGCGCCCGGAGATCCCTTACCGCCAACGCGCCCCACGACTCGCCCCGGTCCCGCCAGCTGCCATCGCAGGCCGCGCGCGAGCCGCGAGGCCACGCCTGCGGCGCAGCGGGGCTTCGCCGCCAGCCGCGACACCTCAGACGGGACGAGGCGAGGGAACAACTCACCATGAAGCCAGTCCCGAACCCACTGCGACGAAGAGCTTCGGCTCATCGGGACGAGTGAGCCGGGAGTCACAGGGTCCGGATGTCATCCGCCCCGTAATCGACATCGAAGAGCAGACGTCGGCCAACCGGATCAAGGTGGATTGAGTCATGGTCTGCCATATGCCATCGGCGACTGCATTGCTACTCCACGAACAGGATGGCCCCCTTGACGCTTCGCCGACAATTGTCGAGCTACACGTTCGTTGACGACCCGGCAGAGGCGCGCCCTGCGGCCTTGACCGCGGCAGCCGGGCCATCGAATCGAGAGTCTGATACTAAGATTGTTGCTAGCGAGACGATTAAGATCCATGAAGTATTCCGCTTGTGCCTTCGCCCTCGCGCTGCTGCTCGCCAGCGGCTGCGCCCCCAGTCCGCAACAACGCGCGGAGGAGTTTCTCACCACCTACGACAACCTCGTGCAGAGGATGTACGCCATCACCGCCGAGGCCTATTGGAAGTCGGCGACCGACGTCACGGAATTGCATGTCGGCGAGCGGATCGGCGCCGAGAAGAGCATGGCCGCATTCAGCGGCAACCCGTGGGTCATTGAAACGGTCAAGGCTCTGCTGGACGCGAAAGGGCAATTGGACGCCATCACCAGGCGGCAACTCCAGCAAGTCCTGCTGTCCGCGGCCGAATATCCGGGCACCATCCCGGAGGTGGTCGCGGCGCGCGTCGCGGCCGAAGCGCGGCAGAGCGCCATCCTGGACTCTTTCGAGTTCTGCGCCGACCGGGTGAACGGCCGCTGCCGCCAGGTCGTCACTCCCAACGAGATCGACCAAGTCCTGGTCAGTTCGCGGGACGCGGTGGAGAGACGCAAGACCTGGGAAGTGTCCAAACAGACCGGTCCCGCGCTGAAACAGGGCATCGCCGAGATGCGGGACCTCCGCAACCAGGTCGCGCAGGAGATGGGCTACGATTCCTTTTTCGCCTTGCAGGTTGCCGACTACGGCATGAGCGTCGAGGAGATGATGGCCATGATGGAGCGCTTCATCGACGACCTCAAGCCGCTCTACAAGCAACTCCACACGTGGACCCGGCACGAACTCGCCGGGCGTTACAAGCAAGAAGTCCCCGACCTGATTCCGGCACACTGGATCGGCAACCGTTGGGCGCAGGCTTGGCCCGGTTTGACCGGCGGGATCGATCTCGACAGCCTGCTCGAAGAGAAGGACGCGGCGTGGGTCGTCAAGCAGGCCGAGGCCTTCTATACGTCGATGGGCATGCCGCCCTTACCGGAGTCGTTCTACGAGAAATCGGATCTGTATCCGCTCCCAGCGGGCGCGGAGCGCAAGAAGAACACACACGCATCCGCTTGGCATATAGACCTCGAAGAGGACGTGCGTTCCCTCATGAGCGTGGAGAACAACTGGCGCTGGTTCGAAACCACGCATCACGAACTCGGACACGTCTACTACTACGTGGCCTATACCGGGGCGGGTGTGCCCTTGACGCTGCGCGGCGGAGCCAACCGCGCGTTTCATGAAGCGGTTGGCGACCTGATCGGCATCGCCGCGCGTCAGCCTGCCTACCTCAAGGAGATCGGCCTCCTGGACCAGGATGCGGAGATTGACGAGATCGCCTGGCTGCTCGATGAAGCGCTGGACCAGGCAGTCGTGTTCATCCCGTTTTCCGCGGGCACGATGTCCTTCTTCGAGCACGATCTGTACGAAGAGAATCTGCCGGTCGACGAGTTCAACCAGCGCTGGTGGGAATACGCGGGCCGCTTTCAGGGCATCGCCCCGCCGTCGCCGCGGGACGAGGCGTATTGCGACGCCTGTACGAAGACGCACATCACGGACGATCCCGGCCAGTACTACGACTACGCGATGGCGTTCGTGATCAAGTATCAACTGCACACGTACATTGCCAAGAACATCCTGCAGCAGGATCCCCGCAACTGCAATTACTACGGGAACGAGCAGGTCGGCGAATTCCTTTGGGACCTGCTGAGCCTGGGCGCCACGCGCGACTGGCGCGAGGTCCTGCTCGAAAAGACCGGCGAAGAGGTGTCGACCCGCGCGATGCTCGAGTACTTCGAACCGCTCGTCGAGCACTTGCGGGAAAAGAACGCCGGGCGCACGGTGGGCTGGTAGATCCCGCTGCTTTCGGCCGCGCTACGCTGAGAGGAGTGTCCGATCCCCTCGTAGCGGTCGCAATGAGCGGCGGAGTTGACTCCTCCGTTGCTGCGGGACTGCTGTCCCGCGGGTCTCAGGCGATCGTCGGCATGACGATGCAGCTGTGGAACCAACGCCGCATGCCGGAGTTGATCCCGGAAGGCGGCGCCTCCGGACGTTGCTGCTCATTGGACGATGTCTACGACGCCCGCTGGGTGGCGCAGCGCCTGGGTATTCCCTATTACGTTGTGAACTACGAGGACAGCTTCGAGCGGCAGGTCGTCCAGCCGTTCGTGGCGGAGTACCTGTCCGGACGCACTCCGATCCCGTGCACGCTCTGCAACAACTTCGTCAAGTTTGATCGCTTCTTGGAGACGGCGCGCAAGGTCGGCGCGGAGAGCATCGCGACAGGGCACTACGCGCGCGCGCGGTATGACGAAGACAGCGGCCGCCACCTGTTGCTGCGCGGTGCGGACGCGGCGCGGGACCAGTCGTATTTCCTGTTCGGCCTCAAGCAGGAGCAACTCGCGCGGACGCAGTTCCCCTTGGGAGCCCTGCGCAAGCCCGAAGTGCGCCAGCTCGCCGAAGAGCTGGGACTCCCGATCGCCGACAAGCCGGAGAGCCGTGAGATCTGTTTCGTGCCGAACGGCGACTATGCTGCTTTCGTGGAGCGCTACCGCCGCCAGCAAGCTGGCGAAGACGTCGCTGCTGGCGGCGAGGTGGTGTCCGAGCAAGGCGAGGTGCTCGCCCGGCACCACGGGATTCACCGCTTCACGATCGGTCAGCGCCGGGGGCTGGGCGTCGCCACGGGCAAGCCGGTCTACGTGACCGAGATCCAGCCTGCCGAACGCAAGGTCGTCGTCGGCCCGGCGGAGTCCTTGCTGCGGGACAGCTTCGAAGTCCGGGACACCAACTGGATCCGTTTCGAGTCGCTCTTCGATCCGGTCCGCGCCCGGATCAAGATCCGCTACCGTTCGGCGCCGGCCTGGGGCGAGGTGCGGCCTGTTCCCGGGACGCCGGACCGGGCGGAGGTCGTCTTTGACAGCCCTCAGCGCGCGGTGACGCCCGGCCAGGCGGCTGTCTTCTACGACGGGGATCTGGTGCTCGGCGGCGGCTGGATCGCGTGAGCGGCTGCGGACGGCGTCGCCGTCCACGTGCTAACGTTTTTCCGCGGTCGGGCGTCCAAGTATGCAGGAGTACGGCGGCGCAATGGAGGTTGCCAAAGCGGAGTCGGTGGCGTTCGGCTGGGATCCGGCCACGGAGGACGCCGAGCGGCAGCTCATCGAAGCCGCGCAAGGCGGCGACCAGGGCGCCTTCACCGAACTGGTGCGAATCTATGACCACAGCGTACTGCGCATCGCGCTGCGCCTGCTGCGGTCTCCCGAGGACGCGCGCGACGCCTACCAGGAAGCCTTCCTGAAGGTGTACCGCAAACTCGACAGCTTCCGCTTCCAATGCCGCTTTCACACTTGGCTCTACCGGATCGCGACCAACGTTTGCCTCGACCACTTGCGCAGGCGCCGAGCGCGGCCGGAGGTCGGGGTCGCGGAGAATGATGAGTCTGGCGGCCTCTCGCCGCTGCAGGTTGCGGCGGACGCCAGGCCGGCCAGTTCGCCCGATCGGATGCTCGGCAGCGGAGAGATCTCCGCTCGGATCCAAGGGGCGCTTGAGACGCTCTCGGACAGAGAGCGTCTGGTCTTCACGTTGCGTCACTACGAGGGAATGCGGTTGCGGGTGATCGGCGACATGTGTTCGATGAGCGAGGAAGCGGCCAAGCATTGCCTGTTCCGCGCGACCAGGAAGCTGCGCAAGGAGTTGCAGGATGTCCGGGCCTGACGGCGGGAAACCCTTGGACAGCGAGCTGCTGCGTCAACGGATCCGTCTCTACCTGTATGGCGAGCTCAGCTTGGACGAGCGTCACGAATTGCAGCTCTGCCGCGACGAGGATCCGGCATTTGCCGCCTTGTTCGAAGACGAAGAGGCCTTTCTGCTCGCCCTCGGCGGGCGCGAAGCGGACCGCGACGGCGGCCTCCTGCTACAGGAGTGCCGCGGCAGTCTGGAGCGAGCTGTGGCTCGCGAGGAGCGCCTGCGGCGAGAGTCTTCAGGCGCCGGTCGACTGTGGTTGGGCGTGCGCCGCGGGGCGCACGCGCTTGCGGGTCGACAGCTTGTCTGGCAGCCGGCCCTGGCATGTGTCCTGTTGGCGGGCGGCTTCCTGCTCGGCCGCAGCGCGATTCCCGCAAGCTTGACCGAACTCTGGCGGGGGCCGTCGTCGGGTTCGAGGGGGTTCGTTTCGTTCTCCTCCGAAACGAACCCGACGTTGACGGGGATCCGGACCGTGCTGCACGACCCGGCCGCTGACCAAGTGCAAATCGTGCTCGAAGAACGCCGCGTCGTCACGGGCCAGTCCTCGGACCCCTTCATCCGCGGCATGCTGCTGGAGACGGTTCGCGAATCGCATGCGGGCGCGCGGCTCTCCTCCCTCGAAGCGCTGCGCGGACACGCCTCGGACCGGGAGGTGCAACGGGTGCTTCTGCGCTCCATGCTTGAGGACGAGAATCCCGGGGTGCGCTTCAAGGCCCTCGATGCCGTGCGCGAGCACAGCGCGCAGCCCGAAGTTCGCCAAGCCTTGCTGCAGACTCTGCGGCAGGATCCGAATACCGGCATGCGGGTACAGGCCATCCAACTGCTGGGCGAGCACCCCGGCCGCGACTTGGCCGGCGCGCTGCAGGACATCGTTGGACGGGAGCCGAACCCCTACGTGCTCCAGCAGAGCGAGCAGATTCTGCACGCGCTGGGGGCCTCTTTGGAGCATTACTAATCGCATGACCCGAGGGCCCGCCATCCAGCAGTATCTGAGGGTGCTGGCGCGTCTCGGCGCGTCTGCGGTGGGCGCCCTGCTGGTGGCGAGTTTACCGGCGCAGCTCGGACCCGAGTTGAAACGGGATGGGCGCGACTGGATCGCCGAGCAGAGCGGTCAGGCGCCCTCCGGTGAGGAACTGCGAGTCCGCTCCCGAGGCCGCGTCGTCGTCCAAGGGTCGCCGCAAGACGGGATCCGCTATCACGCCACCCTGCGGCTGGGAGCGGCGGGCGACGAGAACTGGGCCCGAACGATGCTCGAGAGAGCCGGTGTCGTCTCGGAGCAGCAGCCGAATGGCGCGGTCGTGCTCACGCTTCGCGACCCCGCTTGCGAAGCTTGCCGATTCGAGGCCCGGTTGGACATCGAAGTCCCGCAGGCGACTCGGCACGCCTCGATTTCCACGCGCGGCGGCCACATCGAAGCGCGGCGCATCGACGGTTCGGTGCGGGCCGAATCAACCGGCGGCGCGATCGTCCTGGACGACATCGGCGGCGAAGTCTCGGCCGAGACGGCGGGCGGAGGCGTGCGGCTCGGCACGATCGGCGGCGCGGCGCGTTGCGAGACGGCGGGAGGCAGTATTGCCCTGGAGCACGCCAAGGGCGGAGCGTACCTCAAGACGAGGGGCGGCGGCATCTGGACCGGCCGTGTCGAAGGCGACCTGCATGCGGAGACACACGGAGGCAGTATTGAAGTCGGAGAGGTGGCAGGCGCCGTCCGGGCCAGCACCGCAGGCGGTTCGATCCGCATCGGAAAGGTGCAAGGCAGTGTCCAAGCCGCTACCGCTGGCGGCTCCATCCGGGCCGAGGAGGCGCCCCAGGGCGTCTACGCGGAAGCGGCCGCAGGGGACGTGCGGATCGAGAACGCCTCAGGAGCTGTCGTGGTCACGAGCGGAGCCGGCGACATCCTGGCTTCGCTGCTGGAGGGCGTGGGCCTCCAGGATTCCATCCTAGAGACTGGGGTGGGCTCCATCGTCGTCAACGTGCCGGAAGCCCTGGCCCTGACGATCGAGGCGAGCGTGGGCTTGACGAAGAGTCTGCGCGGCATTGTCAGCGAGTTTCCGTCCATCGAAGTGCGCCGCAGGGAGGAAGGCTTCGGGCCTCGCGCCGTGACGGCCACGGGGGACATCAACGGGGGTGGTGCGCGGCTGCGCATTCGGAGCAACGTGGGGTACATCGAGATCAGGAGGAAGCGCTAGGCTCGACGCCTGAATCCGCCGAAGAATCCCCATGCGCGCCATCCACCTCGCCGCGGCCCTCGCCCTCTCGCTGTCTCTGGCCGGCGCCCCTTCCAGTCCCGCTTCTCCCCGCTCGGACACCTGGCTCTTCGGGGCCCCGGCGAGCTACATCGGGCTTGGGATCGTGGATGTCAGCGAGAAGGTCGCCCGGGCGATCGGCTTGGTCGAGCCCCACGGAATCGAGATCAGCAGCATCGCAGAGAACAGCCCTGCCGAGGAATCCGGCTTGCAGCCCGGGGATGTCGTGCTGGCGTATCGCGGAGAGCGCGTCCACGGCATGGAACACTTCGCGCGCTTGGTGAAGGAAACGCCTGTGGGCCGCAAGGTCGAGTTGGACATCGTGCGCGACGGCCGCCACGCTACGGTCCAGGTTGAGATCGGCCAGCGCGAGTTCGGATCGGCGGTCAAGGAACGCATGGACGCTTTGAGGCAGCGCATGGATTCCGTCAAGAAAGGCTTTCAGGCGGGCCCGCAACGCCCCTGCGAGGATTGCCCCTCGGAATCCGAGTTCCTCTTCCGATTCAACTTTCCGCAAGTGCACATTCACATCCGGAATCAGCGCCTGGGAGCTGAGCTGGAGGACATCGACGGACAGCTAGCGGACTACTTCGGTGTCGAGAGCGGCGTCCTGGTCCGCCGCGTCTACGCGAATGCGCTCGGCGGCCAAAAGGGCTTGCAGGCTGGTGACGTGATCGTCGCTCTCGCCGGCAAGCCGGTGCGCAGGGCAAGCGAGGTTGGCCGGGCGCTCTCGCAAGCAGACGGCGCCAGCATCTCGGTCGAATTGATGCGAGACCGCAAGAAGCTGAGCCTGCAACTGGAGGCACGCTCCCGCTCGGCGCCGTGGATCATCGTGCGTCCGGTCGCGGGGCCGCCGTAGCCCGTCCAAGCTCTCAAGTGGCCTCGTCCTGTCTCACTGGCTGTTCCTGATCCCGCCAGAGCGCGCGCAGGGCGTCGGCGACCCGCAGGCGGCCCTCGAGTTGAGCTTGGATGCGCTGCAATAGGAACCGCTGAAGCTCGAAGGCCTCCGACGCCGGCCAGATGGACGGATCCAACTGGTCCAGCCGCGCCCGCAGCATGGTGTTCGCCAGCGTGCGCGCCTGCGGCGGCAAGCGCCAGGAGTCACCGTCCTTGAACTCGGCTCGGAACAGTCCGTCGCGTTGGGTGCTGAAGTACACCGGCTCGTCCCCGCCGAAGCGTTCGTTGCTCTCGATGCACCGGTCGAGGGGAGCAAGCCATCCGCCGAGCCGCAAGGACCAAAGCAGGAAGTAGACGAGCGCTCTGTGGGCCCATGCCGCAACCAAGTCAAGGGACTCCTCTTCGGCGATGCCCCGCCTGAACTCGTCCAGAACCAGCCTCATCAAGCGGAAATACGCGTCGTGCGGCTCGTGGCTTGGGAGCAGTTGGTCGGCCGTTTCGGCGATGGCGTCGAGGATGACGCTCGTGGAGTAGTCGGCCTTCCACAGGTTGGCCGGACCCAGCAGTTCGGCGCGCTCGAGGGCGACCAGTTCCAGGTTGTCCTTTTGCCTGTAGAACAGCCGAGCGTGCGCCAAGCGCTCGAGAGCGACGCCAAACTTGTTCTTGGGCCGGCGGACTCCGTTCGCCACTCCGCGCAGCTTGCCCCGGTCGCGCGTGAGAAAGCTGACGATCAGGTCCGCATCGCGGTACGGGTAGCTGCGCAGGACCAGCGCCTCGCTTTCCCGGGACGGCATATTCCAATGTAGTGCCGGATCAAAGGGCTGCATCCTGGGGCGCTGAGCCGGAATGGCATGCGCTCGCAGGTGCGCTGTTAGAATGGCGGCGCCATGATACCGCAGACCCCAACGCGCCGGGAGCTGTTGTCCGGACTCAGCGCAATGGGAGCTGTGGCCGCGCGGGCCCAAGGGGTGCGTCGACCGAACGTGCTGTTCGTGTTCAGCGACCAGCATCGCGCCTGTTCGATGCCCGGCGAACCTTACAACGACGCCGCCGCCCCGGCCTTGGCGAGGCTCGCCGCGCACGGCACGACGTTCACGCACTGCATTTCGAACTATCCGGTCTGCTCTCCGTACCGGGGCATTCTGATGACCGGCCGCTGGCCGTACCAGACGGGCGTCATCGACAACGCGTTTCCGCTGCGCCAATCCGACTACAGCCTGGGCGAGGCGTTCCGGGACGCCGGCTACCACACGGGCTACGTGGGGAAGTGGCACCTCGATTCGCGGGGGGCCGAAGGGCACGCCCTCAAACCGGCTGGCGAGGCGCGCCACGGGTTCGCAGAGTGGCGGGCTTGGTACAACACGAATCCGCATTTCGACCGCTCGCACACCTACGACCCCCTCACGGGACGCCAGCAAGTTCCCAAGGGCTACAACGCAACGCTCATGACCGAGGACGCGGTTGGGTTTATCGAACGCAACCGCGAGCGACCCTGGATGCTCGTGCTGTCCTGGAATCCTCCCCATCCGCCATTCCGCGACGCCCCGCCCGAGTTGATGCGCAAGTATCCGGCGGGGGATCTGCGACTGCGGCCGAACACGGTCGAGTCGGTGACCCGTGGTGTCGGCGGACGCGGACGCGCCGTGCGCGGGGAGCTGTCGGGCTACAACGCGCACATCGAAGCGATCGATCTCGAGATGGAGCGCCTGATGGAGTGCCTGGACCGCAACGGATTGACACAGGACACGATCGTTGTCTACACCTCTGACCATGGGGAGATGCTAGGCGCCCAGAACCGGACCGGTAAGCGCCTGCCGCACGATGAGTCCTGCCGAGTGCCGTTACTGATCCGTGCTCCGGGTCTTTCGGCGCGGCGCACGAGCGATGTCCTGCTGGGGGCGATCGACATCTATCCGACTCTGTGCGGCTTGGCCAACATCCCCGTGCCTGCGAGTTGTGTGGGACGCGATCTGTCCGGCGTGGTTCGCGGGGAGCCTGTCGAGGGTCCTGAACATCAATTCCTGATGCACATCTCCAAGGCGCATGCCAGCGGAAGCATCAACCATCCGGCTCCGTTGTTCCGGGGCATCCGTACGCCGCGGCACACCTACGCCTGCGGCGAGATTGGGCGCTGGTGCCTGTACGACAACCAGGAGGACCCCTACCAGCAGCACAATCTTGCCGACGATCCATCGCGCGCCACGCTGATGCGCGATCTGGACGGTGAAGTCGTGGACCACTTGCGCCGAGCCGGGGATCGCTACCCGTATCGTGTCGAGCGAACCTAGGGGAGAGGCTTGCGGAACAGGCCCAGGGTCCTATGGCGCTGGGAAGCGCTCGGATCCGGCCTCGTTGTCCAACACGCCGGAGTCCGCCTCCGAAAAGTGACGGTGCTCCCAGGCGCAAGGAATCCAGTTGTGAGCTGTCGGCAGCGCCCCGACAGCGCTTGTTGCGTCTGTTCTCTCCCGCTTGTTCCGGCTGTGCTGTAAGCCTGCGGCATAGGGTGTGGCGTTCCCGAGCATGCGTCTGAACTCCAGGTGGCGCAGAACAAGGGGGCTCGGGCATCGCGGGGCGCGCAACACGGCGCCTCATGTGCCTCATACCGAGTCTTGAGTACGAGAGCGCTAGATTGCAGACGACGGGCTGGATTCGTACGGAGCATCGTCCGCGCGACCCCGTGGCTTCGTCGTTTCCTGTCTTCGATGCTGTGGAAGCGCATTCCTGAACGCAGCCATCAGACCGTTCCGGAGCCCGAGGCGAACCGGGTTCGCCATCTGGCGGCGCTGAAGACGGACGAGCTCTCGACGGGCGACTACACGATCGCCGCAATGTTGCCGTCCGGTTTCGAGACGCGGCCGGTGATCTTTCGCAGGTTCAAGATTGTCGATGCCGATCGGGACTGATTGAGATCACCGGGTCTGTGGACGATCGGAACCGGTTCCGCTCCCAGCCCCAAGACGACGCGCGTCGAACCGAGCCTGCCGGCGAGGGGTTCGCCTGGGGGGCGGCGCGGCGCTGCGGCTGGGTTTGCTACACGTGCGTAAGGTAGTCCTGGCGGCCCCCGTCGGACAGCAGGAACTGGCCGGTCATGAAACTGCTGGCCGGGGAGCAGAGGAATCCGACCACCTGGGCAATGTCCTCGGGCTCGCCCGTGCGGCCGACCAAGGACTTGCGCGCAACATCCGCGACGAGACGCTCGGCTTCGTCTGGCGTCTTCCCGGCGAGCACCATGTCCGTCTTGATAAAGCCCGGAAGGACCGCGTTGACCGTGACACCGCTCGGCGAAAGTTCCAAGGCCATGCGCTTTGTCAGCGTCAGCACGGCGCCCTTGGTCACCGCGTAGAGGGTGGTCTCAGGTACCGCTGTACCGATGGCCGCGATCGATGACAGGTTGACGATCCGGCCCCAGGAGCGCTCGATCATGGAAGGAGCGACGGCCGCGGAGCAATAGAGCACGCCGTTGACGTTCGTACGCCACATGCTGTCGTACTCCGACTCGTCGAAGTCGAGCAGTTGGCCCATCCGCAGCAGGCCGGCGTTGTTGACAAGAATCTCGGGGCCGCCCAAGTTGCGCGCGACCGTCTCGACCATTGCCCGGACGGCTCCCTTGTCGGACACATCGGCCTGGACCACAAGGGCGGCGACGCTCCTCTCGCGGACTGCGTTCGCGACCTCTTGGGCCGCGTCAGCACGGTGGCGGAAGTTCACCGCCACGTTCGATCCGCGGTCCGCCAGCTCCAGGCAAATCGCGCGGCCGATACCACGCGCGCCTCCCGTCACAATTGCGGTCTTGCCTTCCAGGTCTCGTGGCGCGGCAGTGTCCATGGTCTCCGAGCTGCTCGAAACGCAGCAGACCAGCATACACCGCGCAGATGTCCCCAGGACGGAGTCCCGTGCGGTCCGGCTGCGGACCGGGCAATCCGATCCCGTCTGCGCGTCCGCCTAATACGGTTCGTACCTAGGCTTCGGCCGCTGCTTCAGACGGTCGACCAGCATGCGGTTGCGGTTCTGGGATCCGCGCAGCTTCGATTCCGATTCACGGACGCGGCTCACCATGGCCTTGTTGTCTTCCGTCAACCACTGCTGGATCTGCATCGCCAGTTTCAGCTCCTCGCGCAGGATGTTGACATGCTCCTTGGTGACCTCCAGGCGATCCGAGTCGCTTGCTTTGTCTTCGTCCAGCCTGGCGCTTTCCGAGTCGATCGACGGCACGAGAACCGAAGCGAACGACAGGGCGTCCTGGTCCAAGCGGAATCGACGGAGGCTTTCCCGCGCCGCCATCCAGCGCAACAACGCGCCGAGCCTGGCGGCGGTTTCCGGCGTGTCCATCCGATGGGGCATGAACAGATCGTGTCCCCCCTCGGGATCTGCATCGTCTTTGAAACCCGGCAGATACACCCGCATGGCGCCGCGGTAGACGGACAGCCGCTTGCCGAAACGGTTCGTCAGCTTCCAGGTGTACTCCGCCGGAAGGATGATCACCTTCGCGATGCCCAAGGTGTCGGACGCCAGGGGTTCGGGGTCCAACAGCGGCTCGTTGGGGTCTTCCGCTTCCTCCGGCACCGTCAGGACGAATGCTGGAGTGTGCCGATCCGGGTCGATCAGATACTCGGCCAGATGTCCGGCATCGTAGTCCGATTCGACGAGCCAAGGCTCCTTCTCAACCTTCGAGGCGCCCTGCGCCAAGCCGCACTCCGCCGCAACGTACTCCAAGAATGGAGGGACTGCCGGCTGAATGCGCAGCTTTAACTCGGTTGATCGGACGAGGCTCCGCAGGCTGAACTGCGAGGCTCGTTCGGACCGTTGCCGGATCGCGACCTCGGTGGTCCAGACGCGCTGGGCTGCACTGTCGTCGGGTTCGACGAACCGCAGAGCCCAGGTGTCCGTGTCCGTGGCCCGGACGGCCGTGAAGACGCGGTCTCCAGCGCGGTGATGAAACGCACGGCCCTTCCAGGCCGGCTCCGGCAGATCGGTTTTGGACTCGTTCTCGAGCCACTCGAGTATGATTTCGCGAGCTTCGTTTGCGCGCTCCAACGAAGCCGAGACGCGCAGGATTTCCCGCACACGCGCGCCTTGGCGGGAACGCATGGATTCGGAGGGAGGTGTATCGGTCATCGCAAACTACTCGCTGCTGCATGCCGCTCAGGACAAGCCTCTATCCGGGTTACCGCACCCAAACGCCCCCGATGGAAGGTATCTAGTCGCGTTCGATCTCCGGGGAGCGTGACCGAATCTGCGATGGCGCCCCGCCATCCGCGGATGACGGCGGCATCCATGGTCTGGAGCGACCGCCGGCCGGAAACACGCCCAGAATGCCCGGACCTCAAGCAACTATCTACAAATCCTACCTGTGCAGAATAGCATGGAGATAGCATGGATGCTCCGAGGCTCCGAGGGAGTGCGCCGGAATGCGAAGCCGGGGGCTCGGCCGTCCCGCGAGGAAACTGGCGACGGTTCTCGACTTACGGCTGGACGCGACCAGCCCTACCGAATCTGCGACGATTGAAAGACCAGGAAACACCCAGGCGTGCCAACCGTCAGGCCGCTGCCCTGCTTCCTGCGCGAACCCGCTTGGGCGATCGAACCTGAGAAAGGATCTATTTCGTGGCCGCTTCGGAGTCGAGCACCCGTTGGTACAACCAGCTCCACTGGCGTATCGCAATCGCCATGCTGCTTGGAGTCATCGCGGGTCTGATCGGAGGAGAGTCCCTGGCCGACCGCGTCGGCTGGCTCGGACAGCTGTTCATCAAGCTCCTGAAGATGATCATCGTCCCGCTCGTCCTCACGTCGATCGTTACGGGCGTGGCGTCGGTCGGCGCCGGCGCCGGTCTGGGACGGCTGTTCGGGAAGACTCTCGGCTACTACGTCCTGACAAGCCTTTGCGCCTGCCTGGTGGGCCTCTTCATGGTGAATACGATCCAGCCCGGAGTGGGGGCGGACCTGCTTGCTGCGGAGACCGAAGAGATGCCCGATCTCACCATCATCCAATCTCCCGTCGACCTGATTCTCGATATCGTGCCCGACAACTTCATCGCGGCCGCGGCGGAGACCAAGATGCTGGCGATCATCTTCTTCGCGATCCTCCTCGGAATCAGCATCAGTAGTCTCAAACAGTTGCATCGCGAGCCGCTGATGGCCTTGTTCGAATCAGGCTTCGAAGCCATGATGCGCTTGACTGGCGGCATTATCCACTTCTTTGCGCCGATCGGCGTGTTTGCGCTGATCGCCAAGCTGGTTGGTACGACCGGCCTGGGAGCCTTCAAGGCTCTGGGTCTCTATGCGCTGATGCTGGTCTGCGGGCTGACGGTGCATCTGCTACTCACCCTGCCGTTGCTCCTGCGATTGCTCGGAGGCATCAGTCCGATGGCGCACTTCCGCAACATGGTCCAGCCGATCGTGATGGCGTTCTCCACGAGTTCCTCGGGTGCGACCTTGCCGGTCACCATCGATGCCGTCGAGAACAAGATCGGCGTCTCGAATCGCGTGACGTCCTTCGTGCTGCCGATGGGCGCCACCGTCAACATGGACGGCACGGCTCTGTACGAATGCGCGGGCGTCCTGTTCATCGCGCAGGTCATGGGCGTCCAACTGGGCTTCGAACAGCAGTTGATGGTTGTCGTCACGGCCTTGCTAGCGTCGATCGGCGCCGCCGCTGTGCCTTCTGCGGGCTTGGTCGTGATCTTTATCGTGCTGCAAGCCGTCAACCTGACCGGCCCGCAGGTCGAGCTCATCGTCGGGGCGATGCTGGCTGTGGACCGGCCGCTGGACATGTACCGCACGGTGGTCAACGTCTTCAGCGACTCCTGTGGCGCCGCCATCATCGCGCGCTCCGAGGGGGAGACCGGGATCGACCAAGAGATCCTTTCCCAGGCCGCCTAGGCGTACCGCGAGGTCCCGCCGGCGCAGTTCCGGCCTCGTTGCGCAGCTTTGGGAGTCCCGTCAGGGTTTAGCCCGAGCGGCTGGTGGAACTCGGGTTCCGTGTGCGCTGCGCCGCCGGTGGCGGCGGTCCGGGAACGTTTCCCGCAGCCTCCACGAACCGGTTGCAGTCGACTGCGAGCGCTCGAGTGGCGGCTACGCGGAGGCGCGCGCATAAGAGCGTCGCCGACCTGTGGTATTGTGTGCGATTCGGACGAGCGATGCAGGATCAGGCCAGAGCGCAATGGAGGTCTCGAACTGGATTCATCTTGGCTGCGACGGGATCGGCTGTCGGCCTCGGCAATATCTGGAGGTTCCCGTACATCACGGGCGAGAACGGAGGCGGCGCGTTCGTCCTGGTCTATTTGCTCTGCATTCTGCTGGTCGGCGTGCCCGTGATGATCGCCGAGATCCTGCTGGGACGCGCCACGAGTTCCTCGCCTGCGGGGGCCTACCGTTCGCTGAGTCCTCCGCGTTCGCCTTGGGTCGGCGTCGGCGTGCTAGGCGTCCTGGCCGGGTTCCTGCTGCTGTCGTACTACTCGACGGTGGCCGGATGGGCCATGCACTACAGCTTTCTTTCTATGACGAACGGGATCGCAGGCAAGAGCGCCGAGCAGATCCAGGGTCTCTTCGGAGAGTTGACGGGGTCGCCCGTCCTCGGTTTGGGTTGGCAAATCGCCTTCCTGCTCCTGACGTTTGGCGTCGTATCCGCGGGCGTGGCACACGGCATCGAACGCTGCACCCGCCTGATGATGCCGGCGCTGTTCGTCTTGTTGCTGATTCTGATGGGCAACGCGATGACCATGGACGGCTGGGGGGAAGGGGTTGACTTCCTGCTCGGCTTGCGCGCCGACAAGCTGACGCCATCGGGAGTGCTGCAGGCTCTTGGCCAAGCCTTCTTCACCCTAAGCCTCGGGATGGGAAGCATGATCACGTACGGAAGCTACCTAAGCGCGAAAGAAGACTTGGCCTCGGCCTCGCTGGTGACGGCTGGGGCCGACACGCTGGTCGCACTGCTCGCGTCCCTGGTGCTGTTTCCAATTGTCTTCACCTTCGGCCTCGAGCCGGGAGCGGGTCCAGGCCTGCTCTTCGTGACGCTGCCAACCGGGCTTGCCCAGATGACGGGTGGTGCGGTGCTCTCCGTCGTGTTCTTTTTGATGCTCGTCGTCGCGGCCCTGACGAGTGCGATCGCCATGTTCGAGGTGGTCGCCGCCTACCTGCTCGACGACTTTGGCATGTCGCGCCGGAAGGCCTGCCTGCTGGGCGTGCTCGCAGTCACGGTTTTCGGGGTTCCGGCCACCATCAGTCCGGGATGGTTCGACACCGCCGATCACCTGGTCTCGAACTGGGCGCTTCCCTTGGGGGGGCTTGGCATCGCGATTTTCGTTGCGTGGAAGATGGATGCCGCCCTACGCCGCGGCGCGTTCGAGTCCGGTAGCGCGCTGGCCAGGTTCTACGGGACTTGGCTTTGGGCGCTCAAGTATCCCGTGCCGATCGGCATCGGGCTGGTCTTCCTCAACGCCATTGGCGCGCTCTAGCGACGGAAACGGCGCCGGCCTAACGAGTCTCCGGCTCGCCCGGGTCTGAACCTTTGCCGCGCTCCGCGCGCGCGCGCATCGGGAGGCGCGTCTTGACCGGGATCAGGGCGTTCGAGAACGGCTCGTCTCCATCTTCGTCTTCGGCCCAGGACATCGAGCTATTGACGTATTTCACGAATTCGCGCACCTGACGCTGCATCGCGTCCATCTTGTTGCGCATATTGAGGATGATCTCGACACCCGCGAGGTTGACCCCCAAGTCCCGCGTCAGAGACAGGATCACGTCGAGGCGCTCGATGTCCTCGTCCGTGTACAGGCGCGTGTTGCCCTCCGTGCGGGACGGCAGCAGCAGACCCTCCCGCTCGTAGAGCCGCAGCGTCTGCGGGTGCACGTCGAACCGCTCGGCGACAACCGAGATCGTGTAGCTGCCCTTCGTCTTCTGCCGCTTCGCCATCGTTAGAGCTGCCGCAGGATCGCCTCGCGTGGGTTGTCGGGATTCCGTTCCGCGTACCGCCGCATCAACTCCTTGGTGGTCTCATCCGGGATTTCGGGCACGACAATCGTGATTCTAACGAACTGGTCGCCGCGCTTGCCGCTCCGCGGGCGCCGGACTCCGCGCTCCCGGACGCGGAAGGTCTTGCCGGAGTTCGTAGCCGGGGGGACCCGCAAGAACGCCGTGCCGTCGATCGTGGGAACCTCGATCTTCGCCCCCAGGATCGCCTCCGCTGGCGAAACCGGAACCTGGATGTGGATGTCGTAGCCCTTGCGCTCGAAGAAGGGGTGTGTGCCGACCCGCGCCACGATGTAGAGGTCGCCGGAAGGCCCACCCCGCAGGCCGGCGTTGCCTTTGCCTGGGATGCGAAGCCGGGAGTTCTCCTGGGTTCCCGGTGGGATGCGCACTTCGATGGGGACGTTGCTGCTGACGCGGCCGTCACCGCCGCAGGCGGAGCACAGGCTGTGGATCTTGCCCTCGCCCCGGCAGGTCGCGCACGGCACGCTGAAGCGCATGTTGCCGGCCGCCTTGTGCAGCTGGCCGCTGCCCCCGCACTCGCGGCAGTCCCGCGGTCGGGCTCCCTGGGCGCTTCCCGATCCGGAGCAGGCTGCACAGGAGCTGTAGCGGGCGATGTTCAGCCGCGCCGTGGTCCCTTCGATGGCATCGTGGAAGTCGATGTCCATCGTGTACTCGAGGTCCTCGCCCGGGTGCTTCTCAGCGGTTGCTGGCTTCGGCCGCCGGCCCCCGCCCAAGAATGTCTCGAAGAGAGACCCGAAATCCGCGCCCGGCCCGGCGCCGGCCCGACGTCCGAAATCCGTGAAATCGAAGCCGTCGAAGCCGAAGCCTCCAGGCCGCCGGCCCGCGCCCGGCGCGCCGGTCCCCTCGGCGAACGCCTGATCGGAATAAAAGCCGTACTGGTCGTAGAACTCGCGCTTGCGCTTGTCGCTGAGGACACCGTAGGCTTCCTGGACCTCCTTGAAGCGCGTTTCCGATACCGTGTCGCCCGGGTTGACGTCCGGATGGTACTTGCGCGCCAAGTGGCGATAGGCCTTGCGGATCGCGTCGGGCTTGGCGTTGCGCGCGACGCCGAGCGTCGCGTAGAAGTCCGTGCTACGGTTGGCTGCCATCGCCTCCGGCAGGGATGCGGCGCGCCGCATCCGCTGTTTAGCGCCCTCCCTCTTCTAGGACTTCGGATTCTCGTCGGCGTCTACGAACTCCGCGTCGACAACATCCTCCGCGCCAGCTTTCGGCGCGCCGTCGGATCCGCCGGGAGCCCCGCCCTGGGACGAGGACCCGTCGCCGCCACCGGACGCCTGGGCCTTGTACATCGCTTCCGCGAGCTTGTGGCTGGCCTGCGTCAGGTCTTCGACCGCCTTGCGGATCTGGTCCGGAGAGCCGTTCTTGACGGCCTCACGGGCTGCCTCCAGCGCCTGCTCGATCTTCTGCGCCTCGGCGGCCTCGATCTTGTCGCGGTGGTCGTTCAGGGTCTTCTCGGTGGAGTAGATGATCGAGTCGGCCTGATTGCGCGCTTCGACCTCCGCGCGCCGCTTCTCGTCCTCGGCCGAGTGCGTCTCGGCGTCCTTGGCCATCTTCTCGATCTCTTCCTGCGACAGGCCCGAGGAACTCGTGATCGTGATTTGCTGCTGCTTGCTGGTGGCCTTGTCCTTGGCCGATACGTTCAGGATGCCATTGGCGTCGATGTCGAAGGTGACTTCGATCTGCGGAACGCCGCGCGGCGCGGGAGGGATGCCCACCAGCTGGAAGACGCCCAACAGGCGGTTGTCCGCAGCCATCGACCGTTCCCCTTGAAAGACCTTGATCTCGACCGACGTCTGGCTGTCCGAGGCGGTCGAGAATGTCTCCGACTTGCGCGTGGGGATCGTCGTGTTGCGCTCGATCAACTTGGTGAACACGCCGCCGAGCGTTTCGATGCCCAGCGAAAGCGGCGTCACGTCGAGCAGCAGCACGTCTTTGACTTCCCCGCCCAGCACGCCGCCCTGCACGGCTGCGCCGATCGCGACCACTTCGTCGGCGTTGACGCCCTTGTGGGTCTCCTTTCCGAACAGACCCTGGACCATCTGTTGCACCTTCGGGATGCGCGTGGAACCTCCGACCATCACGACCTCGTCGATCTCGGCCGGCACGACGCCGGAATCGCTGAGAGCCTTCTTGCAGGGCTCGAGCGTTCGCCGCACGAGCGGCTCGATCATCTGTTCCAGGTGCGCCCGTGTCAGCTTCAACTGCAGGTGCTTCGGACCGCTTGCGTCCGCGGTAATGAAGGGCAAGTTGATCTCGCTCTCCATCAGCGTCGAGAGGTCCATCTTGGTCTTTTCGGCCGCTTCCCGGAGACGCTGCAGCGCCATGGTGTCGCTCGACAGGTCGATGCCTTGCTCCTTCTGGAACTCGTCGACGATCCACTCGATGATCCGGCTGTCGATGTTGTCGCCGCCCAGGTGCGTGTCGCCGTTGGTCGCCTTGACCTCCACGACGCCCTCGCCCACCTCGAGGATCGAGATGTCAAACGTTCCGCCGCCGAAGTCATAGACCGCGATCGTCTCGTTGTTCTTCTTGTCCAAACCGTACGCCAGCGCGGCTGCAGTCGGCTCGTTAATGATGCGCAGCACGTCGAGTCCGGCGATCTTGCCGGCATCCTTCGTCGCCTGGCGTTGGGAGTCGTTGAAGTAGGCCGGGACGGTGATCACCGCTTCCTTCACCTTCTCGCCCAGGTAGGCTTCGGCCGCCTCCTTGAGCTTGCCGAGCACCATCGCCGAGATCTCCTGGGGCGAGTATTGCTTGCCCGCCGCTTCGACCTTGAGCAGGTCGCCGGCCGCACGCGTCTTGTACGGCACCAGCTTGGTTTCTTCGCTGACCTCCGCCGGCCGGCGTCCCATAAAGCGCTTTATCGAGTAGACGGTCGCCTCGGGATTCGTCACGGCCTGCCGCTTGGCCGTCTGGCCCACCAGCCGCTCGTTGTTCTTGGTGAACGCCACCACCGACGGCGTGGTGCGACCGCCTTCCTGGTTTGCGATCACAGTCGGTTGTCCCGCCTGCATGACGGCGACGACCGAGTTGGTCGTGCCGAGATCAATGCCGATAACCTTGCCCATGCGTGGCCCCTTTTTGTCCCCGCCCAGCCGGGTCAGCCGCAGCCGGTGCGAGACATCTTGAAGATTTCGGACAATCTGCCCACTGAATTCTTAGTATAGACTTATGATTTAACCTTAGTCAATGATTGTCAACATTGGGCGGCCGAGGCCTGCCTGCAGTGCGGAATGAAGCAATATTACATCACCGACCGCCGCAGCTGCCCCGGAGACCTGCTGGCGCGTATCGAGGCCAATGCCCGGTGTGGAGTCGACTGGGTGCAGATCCGCGAAAAGGATCTGGGTCCCCGTGACTTGCTGGCCCTGGCGCGGGCGGCCCTGGCGCGGGCGGCCCCGTACGGCGCGCGCGTGCTGCTGAACGGGCGGCTCGATGTCGCGCTCGCCGCGGGCCTCCACGGAGTCCACCTGCCTGCTGCGGCGCCCTCGGCCACGGCGCTGCGGCGGATCGTTCCCGCGGGATTCCTGATCGCTGTTTCGACCCACACGCTCGACGAGGTGAGGCGCGCCGAGCGCGAGGGCGCCGATCTGGCCGTGTTCGGACCGGTCTTTCCGACGCGTTC
This sequence comes from Bryobacterales bacterium, assembly GCA_965218615.1. GTDB lineage: Bacteria > Acidobacteriota > Terriglobia > Bryobacterales > UBA6623 > VXMF01. The sequence goes on along the minus strand of CBDCLH010000008.1, from coordinate 185,569 downwards.
CAAGCCCGGACTCGACAAGATCCCGGGCCTGGAGGGCCTCCGCGCGGCCTGTCGCTCGGTCGCCATGCCGGTGGCCGCCCTGGGCGGCGTTACGCCGGAAACCGCATCGTTGTGTGCGGCGGCCGGCGCGGCGGCCGTAGCGGGCATCCGTATGTTCCAATCCTCGGCCGACCCCGGCCCGGCCGGATCCCGCAGAGGTAATCCCTAGTTTGTTGACAGGGAATGGGGTGATTGCTAGCATCGAGAGAAAGGAACCCGATGGCCAAGATTCTGATCCCCACTCCGCTGCGGCAGTTCGCCGCTGGTCTGGACGCGGTTGACGTCGATGCCGCGACGGTTGGCGGCGCATTAAGCGACTTGGTGGCTGCACACCCTCGGATCGAGCGCAACCTCTTCAATGAACAGGGCCGCCTGCGCAGCTTCGTGAACGTCTACGTCGACGACGAGGACATTCGCTTCCTCGACCGCGAGCAGACCGCGCTCGAATCCGGAAGCACGATCAGCATCGTTCCGTCGATCGCAGGCGGCGCGACGGCCGCGCCGCCTGCGCCGGCGCAGGCGCTCCCGGAACTCTCGAACGAGGAGATCCTGCGTTACAGTCGCCACCTGATTCTTCCGCAGGTTGGACTCGAGGGCCAGCGCAAGCTGAAAGCCGCCAAGGTCCTGATGGTCGGCACGGGCGGCCTCGGCGCGCCGCTCGGCCTGTACCTCGCGGCCGCTGGCATTGGACGGATCGGCATCGTCGACTTCGACGTCGTCGACGAGACCAACCTACAGCGGCAGGTGATCCACGGGTCCAAAGATGTCGGCCGCTCCAAGATCGAGTCCGCCGCCGAGACGATGCAGGACATCAACCCGCGGCTCGTCATCGACAAGTACGAGACCGCGCTGACTAGCGCCAACGCGCTCGAGATCCTCGCCGAGTACGACGTGGTCGTCGATGGCACCGACAACTTTCCCACGCGCTACCTCGTCAATGACGCCTGCGTCCTGCTTGGCAAACCGAACGCCTACGGTTCGATCTTCCGCTTCGAGGGGCAGGCGACCGTCTTCAGCCATCAGGGCGGCCCTTGTTACCGCTGCCTGTACCCCGAGCCGCCACCGCCCGGACTGGTTCCCAGCTGTGCCGAAGGCGGTGTCCTCGGCATCCTGCCGGCCGTGGTCGGCAGCATTCAGGCGACCGAAGTGGTCAAGATCATCCTCGGGACGGGCGAATCCCTGGGCGGGCGCCTGCTGCTGTACGACGCCCTGAACATGCGTTTCCGGGAACTGCGCTTGCGCCGGGACCCAGGATGCCCGGCCTGCGGAGACGCTCCCACCCTGCACGAGCTGATCGACTACCAGCAGTTCTGCGGCATTCCGCAGCAGGCTGCCGCGGAAGCCGCGCAGGAGAAACTGCCGGAGATCACGCCGGCGGAGCTCAAGAGCCGGCTCGAGGCAGGCGACGACGTCTTCGTGCTCGATGTGCGCGAGCCTCACGAGTACGAGATCGCGAACATCGAGGGCACGACGCTGATTCCGCTCGGCACGCTTCCCCAGCACATCCACGAGCTGGATGCTACCGCCGACATCGTCGTGCATTGCAGGAGCGGGGTGCGTAGCGGCAAGGCGCAGCGCCTTTTGAAGGAGATGGGCTTCAGCCGCGTGACCAATCTGGCCGGGGGTATCCTGCGCTGGAGCGACGAGGTCGATCCCCGCGTTCCCAAATACTGAGGCCGAGGCAGGCGGCCCCGGCCCAATTCAGTACGTTCGTTCCTTGGGCCGCGGCCGGCGATACGGGTTCGCCAAGTACTTGCTGGCTTCGTCCTGTGCGTTCTGGGTGTTGTCGCGGGTGCGGACCGCGAGCTGGTACTCGTTCACGGCCCGCTCGCGCTGGCCGGTGATGTCGAAGATCTTGCCCAGGTTGATGTGAGACCATACCGCGACCCACTCCGGGTCGCGGTCTCCGTTGAGCGCCTCGCGGAACTCGTTCGCCGCCGACTGGTAGTTGTTCTGCAACAGGAACACTTCGCCGGTCCGGTAGTGCGCCAGCGAACTGAAGCGGTTGATGTCCATCGCCTGCTGGTACTCGAGCAGCGCGTCCTGGTAGTAGCCCAGCTCGACGAGCTGCTCCCCGCGGCGGATGGCCACCCGCACGCGGGTTGTTTCGTCAAAGCGCAGGATCCGGTGGTTGGGATCGAGCTGGACCTCCCGAGGCTTGCCAAAGGTCTCCAGCGCGAAGTCGGACGAGTTGCCGACGACCTCGACGACATGGAATTCCGGCTCGCCCTCGGTCTCGATTTTCAGCTCGACCGGCATGCTGAAGGTGTCCATGTCCTGATGGATCTTGCCGATCACGCGAAAGCCTTCATTGCCCCCCAGGCGGTAGACGGTGTACTCCTGCTGGAACTCCGGTGTCACGTTGGACTCGGTCCACTGCAGGAAGAATCCGTCCAGGTCCTTCCCGGTCACATCCTCGAATCGCTCGCGGAAGCTGTCGGTGGTCTGGGATCCCCACGTGTGCCCGCCCACAAGCTCCTGCAGGGTTCCGAAGAAAGCTTCGTCGCCGACCCGCCAGCGCAGCATGTGCAGCACCATCGCTCCGCGTGCGGACGTGAGGGCGTTCATCTGCGGCGAGAACTCCAGGACGCGGCTGGATTGGCGCAGCGGCACGGTGTCGAAGGTCAAGGCCTCGATGCGAGTGTCGCTTAGGTGGTTCAAGAAGGGCTCCTCGCCCTCCGTCTCCTCGATGGCGAGCAGCGCGGAGTAGTGCGCCAAGCCGTTCACCAGCCAGAGGTGGTTGCGGTTGCCGGCTCCGACGAGCGAGCCCCACCACTGATTGGCGACAAGCTTGCCCAGCAGCAGGCGGTTGACGTTCTCCGTCCGGCCGTAGGGGCTCATCAGCACCAGCCCGGGAGCCCAGTAGCCGCTCGGGGCGTACTCGCCCATCTCGACGATCGCCAGCGATTTCGAATAGGGCGCGCCGAACAGGTCGGAGTAATACTCGACCATCTCGGCGGCGGCTTCGCCGTAGCCCAGCGCCAGTTCCTCGGATGCCCCGGGCATATAGACCGCGCTGGAGGCGTTGCCGCCGCTGACCTGCACGGGGTCCTCTTGTACGATGGCGATCGTGCCCGGGAACGAGGGGTATCCGAAGTCGAATTGATGCGCGACACCCTCCAGGGCCTCGCTGCGGCTGCCCAAACCGCTGCCGAGCACGCGCAGGCCCGCGGGGGCGACGATGCGGATGTTTGCGGTGAACCGGTCCGCGCCATAGCCGTTGACCGGAAACCAGCGCCCGGCATAGAGCAGGATCGCGCGTTCCGCCGTGATCTCGGCCAAGCTGTATCCCTCGACGGGGGAGTCCTCCAAGCCCGTGAGGCGGCCACCGTAGCGGAAGCGGACGGTCTGAGGCTGGTCCACCGGGAGCGTCTCGGGAAAGCTCAGGCGCACCGTGGAGTCCTGGCGGTAGCGAATCGGGTTCAGGCTGCTGCCGTCGGGCGCCTCGGCGGCGTCGACGTGGAGGGCGTTGTGCAGTTCGAACACGGCGGTGTCGACCGGATCCCGGGGAATGAAGTGCACTTCGGCCGTTGCTTCGAGCAGCTGGGAATAGAGATCCACCCGGGCCTCGATCGTGTAGTGCTGGACATCCAGCAGGGGCGCCGTCTGCGAGGCCTGCGCGAAACCGGGTGTCTGCCACGCCGTCACCCCCAGCACGACCCCGACGAGACCCAGGACGATCACGCCTAGTCGCACCGGAAGTGCTCGCAAATCAACGCGGCGGCTCGCTCCGCGGCCGGGACCTCTGTGCGGAGCATCGCTCGAAGTTGAGCCAGTTCCTCTTTCATTCGGCATCGGTCACTCTCCCTTTGGAGAAGACGTAGCGCTTCCCCAGCTAGTTTCCTGCCGTTGCACTCGCCCTGGATGCACTCCGCGACGATGCGCTTGCCGGCGAGCAGATTGACCATGCTGTAGAATGGCACATTTACCAGCAGCCGAGCCAACTGATAGCTCGGCCAACTCAGCTTGTAGAACGTCACCATCGGCGTGCCGAGCAGCGCGGTTTCGATCGTTGCGCTGCCGCTCGCGACCAGGGCTAGGTCGGCGTGCCCGATGCTGTCCTGCGTCTGGCCCTCCAGGATGCGAGCCTGCGGTCCGCGCCAGTGCCGCTCGAAAAACTCCTGTCCCGCCGTGGCCGAGGCGGGCAGGACGAATTGCCGTACGCCTTCCTGCGCCAGGCGTTCGGATGCGTCCTGCATAGCGGCTAGATGGCGGAGCGACTCGCCCTTGCGGCTTCCGGGCAGCAGCGCCACCAGGGGCTGCGCCGGATCCAGGGCGTGCCGTCGGAAGAAGTCCGTTCGTTCCGTGGCGACGCGGGCCAGATCGCTCAACGGATGCCCGACAAACGACGCCGTGACGCCGCGCTGTCGGAAATACTCCTCCTCGAAGGGGAAGATCACCAGGAGTTGCTCGACGAGCCGGCGGATCTTGCGGATGCGCCAGCGCCGCCAGGCCCAGACCTGTGGGGCGACGTAATAGGCCACGGGCACTCCCAGGCGGCCAAGCCGCGCGGCGAGCCTGAGGTGGAAGTCCGGAGCGTCGGTGAGGATCGCCAAATCCGGCCGAGCCTTCCGGGCGGCGGCGTCCAATCGGCGGAACAGGCCGTACAAGCGCGGGACGTGCCGCACAACCTCGAACAGGCCCACCACGGCTAGTTCCTCGGTGTGGACGACTGCTTCGACACCCTGCTCGCGCATGCGCGGGCCGCCACAACCAACGAAGCGAGCCTGCGGGAGCCGCTTGCGCAGCGCTCCGATTAAGTCCGCGGCGTAGCGGTCTCCGGAAGCCTCCCCGGCGGAAACGAAAATCGTCATGCGCGGATCCGACTCAGGCGAGCTTCCAGTGTAGAGCGCGGCGGCGGACGCGGAACCGCTTGAATCTGGACACCGCTAGCATACCCGAGCCCAGGGAGAATCACCTATGGGGCGACGCGTTGCTGGATGAGCGACGGTTCGTCATCTCCATCGCGGTCCCGCCTCGACCGAGAATGCGGTTCATTCGCGGCGGGGGCGATATCGGTCCGCACGAAATCGTTGCCTTGGAATAGTAGAGGGAGGTTCCTATGGCGCGCGAGTGCGTAGGCGAACGTGTCACCGAAGTTCAACCTTGCAGGATGGTGGCCTCTTCCGAACCGGCGGTAGGCTTCCTGCGCCCACGCAACCTGCTTAGCATCGACCGGTTCGACCCGCACGAACGGCTGGTTTAGGAACGCCATCGCGTTGTCGAATACTGCAGGGTCGCGGCTCGCGACCGTCGCGAGTTCGATCGCGTTGCCTGCGGAGACCAGGGCGGGACCGTCTTCTTCGATGCGACGTGCGAATTCCTCAGACCGCTCCTCTCGCAGCAGGATCGCCAGAATCGCCGATGTGTCGACCACGATCAATTTGGCGCCCCCCACTCGTCATAGAACTCGTCCTGCAAAGACTCGGACAGAGGCTCCTTGAGCTTCGGATTCGCCTGCAAGATCCGCTGGCGGAGTCGAGGCCCGTCCTCCAGGAAACGGTTGAGCGAGGCTCTGATCTCGGCTCGGCTCGGGTAGCTTCCAACCCGTTCTTCGAGTGCGCGCAACGCTTTCTCAATGACAGCGGTCTTCCTCCCGCGGCCCGTGAGCCCGAGGCGATTCGCCAGCCTCTCGACCCGGTCCTCGAGGTCGCGTCTGTGCGTCAGATTGATCGCCAGGGCGCCGCCCCCTCGCTTAGAGTATCAGTAAACAATTCGCACTGTAGCATCTTCTGTAGTATGGAAATCCGCCGTGTCGTGACGCGGGTTGATTCGAACTCCCTCTGGGCGTGAATCGAGCCATGAAATCCCAGGTCGCAGCGCTCGTGAGCTAGGCGCAGGCGGGTCTACGACGAGACGCGCGTCCGCAGTACAATCAAGGCTACACGGCCGGGGGCGCTTCCTGCCAGCCGCGCCAGTCTCCATGCAGACGCGATTCTTGGGCAAGAACAGTCTTGTCACTGGCGCGTCGGCCGGCATCGGCGCAGCGATCGCCGTGCGCTTCGCACAAGAGGGCGGCAGCGTGGCCATCAACTACAGCCGCAACCATGCCGGGGCGGCCCGAACCGCCAAGCAAGTTCGGCAGGCGCACAGCGAGGGAGGTTTCGACCAGGCCAGCATCCTTCTGCATCAGGCCGATGTCTCGGACGAGCGCGCTGTCCAGACCATGTTTCAGACCGTGCTCGGCAAATGGGGCCGCCTCGACGTGATGATCAACAACGCCGGCATCCAGCATCCAGCGGCCAGCGACGAAAGCTCGAGTGAGGATTTCGACCGCATCCTGGGTGTGAACCTGCGCGGCTGCTATCTGTGCAGCCGGGAAGCGATCAAGCATTTCCTGTCGCGGCCGGGCGGAGGCGTCGTCGTCAACAATTCCAGCGTGCACGAGATAATACCCAAGCCCAAGTACCTGTCGTACTCGATCTCCAAGGGCGGCATGAAGAATCTCACCAAGACACTGGCGCTGGAGTACGCGGATCGCGGCATCCGCGTGAATGCGGTGGGGCCCGGAGCGGTTGTGACGCCGATCAACTTGGCCTGGATCAACGACCCGGTCGCCAAACGGGAAGTGGAATCCCACATCCCGATGGGCCGAGCTGGAGAAGCCGAGGAGATCGCTGCTGTTTTCGCGTTTCTCGCGTCTGACGACGCGTCCTACATCACCGGTCAAACACTGTTCGCTTGCGGCGGCTTGACGCTCTACCCCGAGTTTCGCGTCGCCTGGTCCTCGGGCGAATAAGCGTCCAAGCTTTGCGAAGCCGCTCGAGCGCCGCGCCACGGATGAAAACTCGCCCGCGATGAAGCGCATTGAGGCAATCGGGGTTCTTCTGTTCTGTCTGGCCGCCCTTTTCTGGCGCCTGGACGGTGTCCCGCTGTGGCGCGACGAGGCGACCACCGCCGTGTGGGGGCGGCTGATGGCGGAGAGCGGCAGCGGGCTGCCGTATGCCCATGATCGCCAAACCGGCCAGCTGCTCGTCCAGGACGACGACGGGCATGACATCAACTCCGAACTCCTGCCGGCCATGCAGAGCTACCTGCAGTTCTACGTCTCGGCGGCAGGCCACAAGCTGCTCGGCGGCGGAACGTTGCGCGCGCGGCTGCCGTTCGCGCTGCTCGCTTTGGGCGCGCTGGTCCTGCTGGCTTGGCTCGGACGCCTTCTGGGCGGACCCAGCTGGCTCCCGCTCGTCCTACCGCTCTCGGCTTGCGTATCCATCTATTTCCTCAACGCGGCGCGGCAGGGGCGCTACTACATCCTCGTCGTGTTCGCCACGGTCTTGCTGTTCGTGCACGTCGCCCGCTACCTGCGCAATCGCGCGCTCGGGAGAAGCTGGACCTTCCACCTGCAACTGGCGCTGATCGGCTGTCTGCTTTACGCCAGCAACTACTTGAGCTTCGCGGCCACATGGCTGGCTCTCGGTGTCTTCCTGCTGCTCACGGACCGCCCTGTCCTGATGCGGCTTTGCGGCGTCTCGGCGCTCCTCGTGGTCGTTTTGGGGGCCGAATTCTGGCTGCTGCACGCCGAGTACCTGACAGAGTGGAGACCGGGCGGCGAGAACACCTTCTGGGACAACTTCCGCAACGTGGTGTCGCGCCGCGGCCGGGAGTTCTGGCGCTGGGTGCCGTTCGTTTTCCTGGTCCCTGCGGCGGTCTCGCTGCTGCTTGCGGCGCGTCCGCGGATCCCCGTTTGGCAGAGGTCTCTGGGCTGGTTAGCGGCGGCCGTCCCGTTCGTCGGATTCCTGCTCCCCGAGCCCTGGCTGCGCCGCACGTCGGACCCGGTGTTCGTGCTGTTCGGGCTGCTGTTTCTGACACTGCCGGCGGGCCTGTTCTTCCTCTGGACACGGGTCGATCGACCCGGCGTCCAGGCCAGGATGGCGCTGTTGGCAGCCCTGATGCTGACGGTCTGTCCGCTGTTCACGATCCTGGTGGCGGGCCGCGCGACGCTGCCGCGCTACTACTATCAGTGCTGTCCTGCTGCCGTTGTTCTGATCGGCTTGGCCGGCGCCGGGCTGCAGCGCCACGGGCGCCGCCGGCTGGCGGCTGCCTGCGTGGTGGGCGCAAGTCTCTGGCCGAACCTCGAGCTGGCCGGAGGCGGGACCGAGCAGGTGGTCCTGCGGCAGTTCCTGCGCGACGATGAACCCAACGGCCGCCTGCTCGAATTCCTGGAGGCCGCCACCCGGCCGGGGGAAAGCATCGCCTTCTACCGCAACGTCAAGGGCATGACGGTCCACTACTACCTCCCGGACCGCCGCTGGGTCAATCAGCTCGATGCGGATGTGGAGTACAACCGGCGTTACCGCGGGAAGATCCCCGCGGACCAGTTTGACGATGCGCCGGACCCGGACTGGTTCGTGCTCTGGGATCCGCGCGACAAGACGCCCCGAATGTTGGACGACCGCTACGAACCCGTTTGGGAACACGCGTACCGGCAGCCGCGGAGCGTCTGGGACCTCGATGCGCGACCGCGCGAGCGATCGTACGCGGTGTACCGCCTGCGCTGAAACGCCTCAGGTGCGCTGGCGGATGCCAAGTTGCGTCTCAAGAGCGGAGCGCAGTTGGCTGGCGAAGGCGTTGACTTCTTCATCCGTGAAGCTAGTCCCCAGGCGTTGCCAGGACGCGCGCAGCAGCAGGCCGTAGCAGCCCTGCGGCACGTTCTTGCCGCGAAAGACTTCGACCGGCTGCAGGGTCACGAGCTCCGGCATTTGGCCGACTGCGTCCCGGATGCTGGCGAAGGGCACGTCCTCCGGCACCAGCAGCGAGAAGTCCCGGCTGACGGCGGGAACGCGCGGAAGTTGCCGGTGGCCGGGCTGGCGCAAGCCCAGCGCATAGAGCGGCTCGAGAAAGATTTCGGCGACCAGGATGGGCTGGCGGATCTTCCGGGCGCGCCCAATCCCGGAGTCCAGTTCGCCGAAGTAGGCCAGGACGTCGCCTCCCGCGCGCGCCGCCGCCCCGTGGCCGGTGCGGTAATAGGCCGGCAGGCCGTTCGCCTCGAAGCTGACCTCGGCAGTCCCGAAGGACTGCAACAGGGCGGCGACATCGGCCTTGAGGTCGTAAAAGCCGACCGATTGCGGCGGCTCGCGCCAGGAGAGCGGGCGCACCAGGCCGCATGCGCCAAGCGTCAGGATCCTGGGTTCTTGGTAGCCCTGCTCGGATTTCTCGTAGACGCGGCCGAACTCGGCCAGCCGAACACTCGGCTGGTTGCGTCTCAGGTTCCACTCGAGCGCGCGCAGCATCGTCGGCAGCGCGCTATTGCGCATGACATCCCAGAGCTGGGAGAGCGGGTTGCGCAGCGCGATGGCTGGCGCTTTGCCGAACTGCGCGGCTTCCGAGGAGGAGACGAACGAGAACCCGATCGTCTCGTCGTAGCCGAGCGACCGCACGCCGGCCCGCATACGCGCCTCCTCCGCGGCGAAGGGGGTGGGCGCCGGCGCGCCGGCAAATGCCGGCAGGGTGGCTGGCACCTTCTCGAAGCCGTGGATGCGCGCGACCTCTTCGATGAGGTCGATCTCGCGCTCCACGTCGAGCCGATGGCTGACGGCCTCGACGGTCCAGCCCGTGGCGTTTGCGACGGGACGGAAGCCGAGCGCCCCGAGGATCGCCGCCACCTCGGCGTCGTCAATGCCGATGCCGAGGTGCTTGCGGATGTGCTCCCGCTCCAGCCGCATCGAAGGCAGGGCTCGAGGCTGTGGATAGCAGTCGATGCGGCCCCGCAGCACGGTCCCGGGACCGGTTTGCGCCAGCAGGGAGGCGATGCGGTCGGACGCCCAAACGGCGGCGTTCCAGTCGGCGCCGCGTTCGAAGCGATGCGACGCCTCGGTGAACAGCTTGAAGCGCCGGGAGGCGTTGCGCACCATGGCGGGACGGAACCAAGCCGCCTCCAGAAGCACGTTGCGCGTCGCGGAGTGGATTTCCGTGGCTGCGCCGCCCATGACGCCCGCGAGCGCTACGGGCTTGTCGGCATCACAGATCGCGAGCTGATCCGGCGTCAGAATCCGCTCTTCGCCGTCCAGCGTCACCAGGCTCTCTTCCTCTCGGGCCCGGCGAACCACGATCCTGGCGCCGGCGAGCGTATCGAGGTCGAACGCATGCGTGGGCTGGCCCAGTTCGAGCAACACGTAGTTGGTCAGGTCGGCCAGATTGTTGATCGCGCGCACGCCGCAAAGCTCGAGGCGGCGCCGCACCCAGTCCGGCGAGGCTCGCACCTGCACGTCGGTGAAAACCCGCCCGACATAGCGCAGGCACGCCCGCACATCCTCGATCGCGACGCCGGCGCGTGTCGCGGCTGGCGGGTCCGCCTCGGCGAAGCCGGTTGCCGGTCGGCGCAGCTGCCTGCGGTACAACGCCGCAACCTCGCGCGCCATCCCGAAGTGGTTCATCGCGTCGGGCCGATTGCTGGTGATGTCCACCTCGAAGATCGTCTCGCCATCTTCCTCTTCGACGGAGTCGACGGCCATGCCGGCCATGGTGAGCGCGTGTGCGAGGTCTTGCGGGGATTCCTGGATCTCGACGAAATCGCGGAGCCAGCTGAGCAGGATGCGCATTACCGAAACTGCCTCAAGAAGCGCACGTCGCCCTGGTACATCAAGAGGATGTCGTCGATGCCGTACTTCAGCATCGCGAACCTATCCAGGCCGAAGCCGGCTGCGAAGCCCTGGTAGCGCTGTGGGTCGAGGCCGGCGTTGCGCAGCACGTTGGGATCGATCATGCCGCAGCCGAGCACCTCGATGAACCCGGTCTGCTTGCAGATGCGGCAACCACTGGCGCAGAACGGGCAGGTAATGTCGACTTCCGCGCTCGGTTCGGTGAACGGGAAGTAGCTCGGTCGAAAGCGGGCCTTCGTCCGCGGCCCGAAGAAGCGCTGCACGAAGTACTCAAGGGTGCCCTTAAGGTCGCCGAGCGTGATGTGCGTATCCACCGCAAACATCTCGAGCTGATGGAACATCGGGCTGTGCGTGGCGTCGGGCGTGTCGTTGCGGTAGACCTTGCCATGCACGACGTATCGCAGCGGCGGGCGCTCGGCCTGCATGATGCGGATCTGGCTGGGCGAGGTATGCGTGCGCAACAGCACGCGGTCTTCCAGGAAGAGCGTGTCCATCTCGTCGACCGCGGGGTGGTCGGCCGGGAAATTGAGAGCTTCGAAGTTGTAGAAGAACGACTCGATCTCCGGACCCTCCGCAACGCTGTAGCCGAGGGGCTCGAAAATCCCCAGGACCTCCTCGAGCGCCATACGCACCGGGTGCGTCGCGCCGATCACACGCTCCGGTCCGGGTAGAGTCTCGTCTAGCGCGGGACCCGTCTCCCTCTGGTGGCCGACGGCCACCGAGAGCGCCTCGACTGCCGCCTCAAGATCCCGCTTGAACCGGTTCTGAAGCTTGCCGACGACCGGCTTGAACTCGCGTGGCGCGGCCTTCAGCCAGTGCTCGTTGGTCGCCGTCAGGAGGCCGTTGCGCCGACCGAGCCAACGATCGCGCAGAGCCTGCGCCTGCGGCTCCGTGAAGACACTGCGCCGCTCGTCCTCGAAGGCCGCGCGCAAGGCGGCGTACAACTCTTCGAGCGAGTTGCCGGCTGCGAGAAGCTCGCCGAGCGGCCGGGCGGTCTGGTCCTCGATCGACACGTTCTCCTCTGCGGCGGGCGCCGCAGGCGGCCCTAGGCGACGCCGGCCTCGGGCTCGTCGAGCGCTCGCTTCGCGCTGGCCGCCAGCTGTCCGAAGCCCTGCGGGTCGCGGACGGCCATCTCGGCGAGCATCTTCCGGTTGAGGTCGATGCCGGCGATCTTCAGTCCGTGGATGAACTGGCTGTAGTTCAGTCCGTGGGATTGCGCGGCGGCTCCAATGCGGGTGATCCAAAGGGAGCGGAAGTCCCGCTTCTTGAGCTTGCGCCCGACGTAGGCGAATCGGTCGGCCCGGTCGACGGCTTCACGGGCGTACCGATAGAGCTTGCTCTTCGCCAAGTAGTAGCCCTTGGCCTTGGCGAGTACGCGTCTGCGTTTGTTCAGGCGGTGGCTGCCTCGCTTGACTCTCGGCACGGTTTCCTCCTTCGGGGCCGCATGCGGGGCGGCTGACGTTGTGTCGCGGGCGCCGGTTCGCGCGGACCGGATCGGCAGGCGCCTTAGGGCGCGATCATGCGGCGCACCGCGCTCCGAAAGGCCGGGCTGACCTCAGCGCCTTTGCGCAGGTGGCGCTTCCGCTTGCGGGTCTTCTTGGTCAGGATGTGGTTCATCAGCGCATGCCTGCGCCTGACCTTGCCAGTACCGGTGAGGTGAAAGCGCTTGGCGGCGCCTCGATGCGATTTCAGTTTCGGCACGATTCGACTCCCCGCGAGCGATCCACGTCTGAGCTGGACTTCCGGAACACCCCGGCGCTCTGAGGCGGTCCGCGCAATACGGTTGCAGGTGCGCCCTCTTCTCCTTTGTACCACGCTGGACAGCCGCCGCGCCAGAGAGTTCGGTGGCCGACCGGCGGCGATGTTACTCGCCTCCGATCCCGTCCAGGGTGAGGCGGCCGTTGCCTTCACTGACAGCGTAGGAGAACTCGACCAGCGGCATGGACCCCGTCTGCAACGCCTTGCCGTGGAATGAAGTCAGGCTGAAGTCCTGGGTGGTTTCCTGGTAGTGCGCACGCAGCTGCTGCCAACCCCGCCAGCCGATGAACGTAATGGCCTCTTGGCCCGGATTGATCTGAATCGAACGCACCAGGGCGCGCGCGGCGCTGCTTTCCATGTGGGCTCGCCGCACGAGGAATCGCACGGCGTCGCTGGTGCTGAGATCGCCGGCGTGCATCTGCAGGTCGACGACCGCCGCGCCGATGGTCTGCAGCTTGTACTTTTGCCAGATGAAGTCCACTTCGTCGGTGTACGCCGTGTCGACTGTCATCTCCGTAATATAGATCGGCCAGCCATGCACGAAGCCCGGCAGGGGGTCGACGAGATGCAGGAGCTTCTTCTGTTCGGTTTCCATATTGGAGGCGAGGGCGCCGAGCAAGGCGTAGCCTGGGATCCCGTAGCGTAACGCGAGCAGCTTCAACTGGTAAATGTTGTTCGTAGTCAGACGGTCCCGCAACTCGGACCGCGAAGCGTCGGGCGGGGCGGGGGTCAGCCAGACGATGGCGTTGTTGTCGCCTCCCGCCGCGCTCGGGCCGAACCCGCCCGCGAGCGGGACCGAAATCCGCATGAACTCCGGGGTTTCGACGACCCGCAACTGCAATTCGTCCGGAACCGGAGCGAGTTCCTCGGCGTTGCAGATCGTGCGAGCCTCCTCGGCGTCTTTCTTCATCTGGTCCATCATGCCCCGGTTGTTGCGTGTGCGGTTTTCGCCTTCCAGCACTTCCAGCACATCGTTGATCAGGCGGTAGTCGTCCCGCGGCCGGCTGCCTCCGTAAATGCGCCTGTTGATGGGTTCGGCGGCTGCCACCAACTCATCGTGGGCCTCTTCGAATTCGCCTCGCACCTCCTCGAGCAACGCCTCCGTGTCCCCGAGACTGCGGCCCGTTTCGAGCACGAGCTTGCGCTGCAGGAGAGTAGCGCCCGCGCGCCAGTCGTCCGTGGCCGGGAGTTCGCTGAGCGAGTTGCGGTATGCCTCAAGGGCCGCCACAGCGTCCTGGGCGGCCGTGTCGAACCCCGCCCGCAAGCTGGCGGGGATGCTGTCGGCGACCATGTTGCGGATCAAGTTGATCACGCCCTGCGTGGCTTCCCGCGCCGCCGCGATCCGCAATTCGGACGACGAGCGCAGCGTCGCTCGGGCCGTCCGGAGGTAATCGGGCGTCTTGTTGAGGCGCTGGATGATCGAGGCGTACCGGTCGTTGGGCGGCGCGTACTCGAGCACCATGGGCGCGTACAGCAGCAGCCCGAGTTGCTCGACGTACATCAGCGGATGGTTTTCGTGGGGCTTTTCATCCTGCAGCCGGAACACGGCGCGCTCGGCGCGGTTCAAAACCGTCCCGAATTCGGTCCAGAGCTCCGGTGGAAGCCTGCTGTGGTCAAAGCCCGTCTCGGAGTCGACTGGCGCGGTGAAAGGCCCGAGCAGCGCTGCATACAACGAAGCCTGCGCAGCGAGGGCATCGGCGCTGTAATCGGGCAGGGCGCTCAGCAGCGGCCTCTCCGAGCCGCCCTCCAGCATCCCTTCCGAAAGGTTGTAGACCTGGTCGGTCTTGACGCTGCTGATGCCGGCCAGCAGGACGCCGTACGGGTCGCTGACGGCGCTGTCGTAGATGAACGGCTTGGCCAGCTTGTTGTGCTCGTCGGGAGGGTACTTCCCGACCGTGCAGTGCGAGGCCGTCAGGGTCGCGAAGGCGAGAACCGCCGAAGCTAGCGGTTTGGAGTGCAGGAACTTCATCTCGATTCTTCCACAAGTTTTAGGCTGCAGCGGGCCCTCGGGGCGGTTGCGCAACGAACCTATCCTAACCTGCCGCCGAGGGGGTCGCACATGTCACATCCTTAGCGGTTGCTGGTGTCGGAGTCGGCAAAGTCGATGAGAGCCCAGATGTCGGTGTGCGTGAGTGTCCGCGACTCCAAAGTCTCCTGGGTGACGCTCGTGTCGTAGTCGGCGCCGTGGACCTGCTGAAAAAGCTCGGGGTAGTGCAATTCGTCCATCGACTGCAGGGACGGGAATTCCGTGACTGTGACGTACTGGTAGTCCCGCGGGCCACCCGGGAAGTGGTGGCCGTACAGCCTCCAGGAGGTGATGTAGCCTTTGTCGACCCGCAACTGGTGGACCGGCTTCCAAAGATCGATTTCCAGATTGCGGTAGCGGAGGGCTTGACCGGTGGGGATCTGCATGTAGTCGACCCGCAGGAAGTGGCGTCTCGTGGACTGCGTCGTCGCAGATGGAACGAGGGTGCCGGCCAAGAATGCGCCTGCCAACGCCAACGAAAAACAGAATGCGCGCATCATCGTCAATTGACCTCTAGACTACCGACTATAGCCGAAGTGGGGCGCGCACCTGAAGCGGGGCTCGAACAGGTGCTCCGGGGAGCGCGGCGGCGCCCGTCGCCCCAGGCCGTCTGGGCAGCCGCTGGGCGGGTGTTGAGTCCGTTCCGCCGAGGACGCAATTCTGCGCAGAGGCTGGCGCGGCGCTTCCGAGGGGCAGCGACGCCGTGTTTCTGTAGGACAATGCCCATCCAATCAAAGGGGCATGAAGGCAATCCACATATGCTGCGGTCCGGCCGTCAACGAAAGCGAGCGCAAGGCCCTGGCTCGCATCAATAACAGCTGGGGAGTTCCGACGCAGGCAGAACTGGATAGGCCCGGAAGCATGTACGTTGGCTAACGCGACCTACGTGCCTCCACCAGCCGAAGAGCTGATGAATTGCCTCGGTGCTTGTGAGCGGTTTCTCCACGAACATTCACTTCCGCAACCGATCCATGCCGCACTTTCCCACGCGCAATTCGAGGCGATCCATCCGTTTCTGGACGGCAACGGGCGGATCGGGCGGATCCTCATCGCACTCCAACTCGTCGAACGCCATGTGATCCCCTCGCCGCTTCTCGACTTGAGCGATTACTTCGAAGCCGCCCGCACAGAGTCCTACGCACGCCTGCTCGCGGTCACGCACGACGGAGCGTGGGAAAGCTGGCTGACGTACTTTCTCAAGGGCATAGCTGTCCAGGCCCAGGACGCTGTGAGCCGAATCCAGCGCATCGACGCCTTGTTCTTGACATGGTGGGAGATCCTTGACCACACCACGTCCAGACAGCCCGAGAGAGCGCTCGAACTGGTTTGCAAGAATCCCTTCTGGAACGTGACGGGTGTGGCCGAGAGGCTCCAAGTCTCATTCACCACAGCGCAGCGGACGATCGACCGTCTGGAGTCCGCAGGAATAGTAGCGCTCGGAGGACTGACCAGGCGTAATCGCGCCTACTGTGCGAATGCCCTGCTAAAGGTGTTGGAGGAGCCGTCCAAGCTCGCGCTTTCGGGATCCGCGTAGCTCCGATGGAGCCGCGCCGGCATCAAGAATCCGTCTCGCAGAAGCGCTCGCGGACCACCAATCAGTGCGGGACGAGGGTTCGGACAGCTCGCACCTGCAAATCAACCTCGCGGTGCTCGATGTGCAAAACAGCCGTAGTAAGCCCTGAAGGCTGTTGCCGTGAAACACCCGGATGGGGCCAGGCGCACGGATAGTGTAGCTGGGCACCGGTTGGGAGGGAGCGGCAGCGGTTGGCGGCAACGACGCCGTGGTCGGTGTCGTCCCGAGGCAGCCCCGCTCTATGGCCACGGGCCCGACGGACGTGCGGCTGGGTTGCGCGCATGGATGCGAGCGCGCGGGCTCGCTGGCAGGCGGCCATCTCCTCCAGGAAGCCGTGCTCGGCGAGCATCCGCAGCCAGCGCGGCGCGTTGCGCTTCACCAGCAGCGCCTCGTAGTTGACGCGCGGGTCGCGGTAGGGATGGTCGTCGCGCAGGATGGCGTAGACCGTGCGCAGCAGCTTGTGGGCCGTGGTCAGCACGGCGCGCTTGTAGCCCATGCGGGCGGTCATGGCGCCGTGGTAGCCGTGGAACTGGCAGTCCTTGGTGCGCGCCGCCCCTTGGGCGCACTCGGTCAGGATCGCGCGCAGGTGCGGATTGCCCGGGCGGGCCCGTCCGGAGCGGCGCTTGCCGGCGCTCTCGTTGTTGCCGGGGCAGACCCCGGCCCAGGCTGCCGCTGCCAGGGCGCCAGCGCGGCCTCGACCCGCCCGTCGAGGTCCTCGAGACGGCGCGTGGCGCGGTCGAAGTCCTCCAGCAGGCCGGCCAGCCGCCACGGGGAGGAGGCTGGCAGCTGGGCTTCCAGCAGGCGGGCGAGCGGCTCCAGCTTGTGCCGCACGTGCCCGCTCAGGCGCGCCAGGATGGCCGGCGCGTCGCGGCCCTTCACGAGTCCGTCGAGAATGCGCCGGCCGTTGAGCCCGAACAGGTCGGTCAGCACGCCGCCCACCCGCAGGCCGCTGGGGTCCAGGGTCTTCTGCAGGCGGTTGCGCGTGCGGGCCCGGTCGCCGACCAGCTTGCGCCGGTAGCGGCACTGCTGGCGGAGTTCGATGAACTCCTGGGGCGGCACGTAGCTCGGCCGGGCCAGGCCGAACTGGCATACGCGCGCCAGCCAGATGCTGTCGTTGTAATCCGTCTTGCGCCCCTTGATCTGCTTCCCATGCTGGGCCTGAAACAGTGCGGCGCGGATGCCGGCCTCCTCCACGGCCCGCAAGGGCGCGATCCAGTAGATGCCGGTCCCCTCCAGCGCGGCGGCCCGGACGCCGTGGCCGCCTAGCCAGTCGGTCAGCGCCCGCAGCGCCGGCGGGTCGCTGCCCAAGACCCGCGTGGCGCTGGCCGCGTCGCTGCGGCCGGGCTCGCACAGGCGCACGGTGGCCGTGACCTGCATTTTGTGGACGTCGATGCCGGCCGCGCGGGGCACCGCGACATGCATCGAGTCGCTCGAGAAGCAATCCCGCTCCATGCTGTACACTCCGTTCTGGC
This sequence comes from Bryobacterales bacterium, assembly GCA_965218615.1. Classification (GTDB taxonomy): domain Bacteria; phylum Acidobacteriota; class Terriglobia; order Bryobacterales; family UBA6623; genus VXMF01. The sequence continues at coordinate 168,103 of CBDCLH010000008.1, read as the reverse complement.
GGAAGCGGGTAGGCGATCCCGAAGTGGGACACCCGCCGCGCGGGCGGGGCTCGTTTTGCCGCTCGTCCAGACTCCGCAAGCGGAGCCGGCACAATTCGGGGCTCGACACCGGATCGCCGGGTCAGTTTAGTTAACGGGGAACAGTCCGCCACTAACCACTGCGACCATGCCCCGCTTCCGCCACCCGGCATTCCAGCACAGCTTCCGTCGGGCCAGCGGCCTGTCCCGGAGTGGCCCCTGCCCTCAGCTCGAGGACCGTTTCATGCCCTCGGGGTGAGCGCGAGAGTCGTGCTCATGAGCGTTTAGTTAGGGAGAGTCCGCCTGACAGCGAATCCCAGCTCGGAGCTAGATTGACCTCTTCCCCTTCCGTGTTCCCGTGTAGGCCAGCCCGGAAGAGATCGGGGCACACCCGAACCTTGCGTGCTACCACTTGCCAAGCAGGCGAGTTCGCCAATGCCGTGGATTCGGTCGAGTACGCCAAACAACTCGCTCCTGCGGACCCGCCAGCCCTCTTCATGGAGACCCAGTCGCTTCCGTCCCAAGGATTCCCTCGCGAAGCGAAAACCGTACTCCGGCGGCACACCAACTCGTTCGAGGCTGCGCGACTACTAAAGTCGTTGCGCTGAGGGGGCTCGGGGCTGAATCCACATGTCACCGACTACGTTGTCACAGCGCAAGGCGTCTCCGGGGTCCAGCTCAATTAGCTGGCACGAGATTGAACCCGAGTTCCATCGCATTCAGGCGGATGCGCTCGTCCAATGACAGGAACTGCACCTCCGCCACCAAATTGCGAGCTACCAGCGCGGTGGAAAGGTGAATGGCATCGAGCGTTCGTATCGGCTCCCGAGGGAACGCTCGTCGTGACCGGGCCATGACCTCGGCGTCGATCCCGAATACGACCCAGTGTTCGGCTGCCGTGCCAAAAAGAGAACGTTGCCTCGCGGCCTCGAATTCGCTGAGTTCTCCCAGTGCCGCAGCTCTATGCAGGACACGGTCGCATTCCATCAACGTCAAGTCGGACGTGAGAACGAGATCCGCGGCTGTAAGCGTCTCTCGGGCATCGTCTCCGCGGTCCTCGCTGAACAGCCATGCCAGTACCGCGCTCGACTCTACGTACAGACTCGCCGTTCGCCGCGCTGTTCGTCGAGCAGCCGCGCAACTGTCCCTTCAGGCAACGACAAAGTCGTACGCGGATACCGCTCGGGTCGGTTGGGCGCGCCCAGACGCACCTTCCCGGCGCGGGCGTGGCGAACCAATCCGGGATACGCTGCAGTCCCGGGAACGCTTGTAGGCCGACGTAACTCCGCCACGATTTCGCCACGATTCGTGATCAGAATCTCCTCGCCGCCACGAACCATCCTCAGGTGCTCACTCAAGCGGTTCTTCAACTCTCGAATGCCGACCGTGATCATGGTCGCAATCGTAGCTTCGCGTAGCCACAGGGGCAAGCCCTAAAGATCTCATGTCCTAATCGGCTTGCTGACCCTTCGAAATAGCAAGGATCCCTCTCAGGGCATAGATCGTACGCTCGCAACGCTGCCCTTCCGCTCCGAACACCGGTTACGACCAGCGGGTTTTCGAACTTGCACACTTCGTGAACTGCCTCCGCCTGCTAGCACTGGCCTGAAACTCGCTAAGTTTCGCTATGGGTAGAGCGCGCTGCGAGGGCGCGGGCTGCCGTTTACACACAAGTCACTCACGACGCATCTTCTGACGCATCTTTTGATAGAGCTTGCTACCCTCGTTTAACCGACGGGTCCGTTCCACCACCTGCGTGATCGTGGCCAGCCTCGTGTATCCCTCCCACATCACCTTGTGGCCTGGCACTGCGTACTTTTTGCGCTTGTAATTCAGATATCCGCCCAGCATCGCCAGCGTTAGCACCGCCCGCCCCAGATTGTCCGGCGGCAGCTGCCGCCGGTCTTGCGCGAAATCCTCCAGCGCCGCCAGTTCGATCTCCGTGAACAGCATGTCCGCCGGCAGTTCCGGCGTGTCCCGTCCGAGCAGGGTCATCAGCGTCAGCCGCCAGGCGATCACCGCGTTGATCGTCACCGCCCGCTCGATCCGCTCCCCCTGCCGGTGCCCCAGGTACTCCACCTTGCAGCCCGCCTTCAGCACCCGGTGCCAGTCCTCGATGCGCCAGCGCAGCTTGTACCACTCCAGCACCCGCTCCGCCTCCGGCTGCGTCTGCACCGCCAGCGTCGTCAGCAGGAACCATTCCAGCCGCTCCGCCCCGTCCGGCTGCCTCTGCTCCCGCACGTGCACCAGGCGCAGCTTCAGCGCCGCCTCCTGCCGGTCCGGGTCCGCCAGCTCCACCTCCCGCCAGCGCAGTTCCACCTGCGCCTCCCGCTCCTCCCGCACCGCGCGGCCCTTCTGCCCCCGGCTCGCCCGCCTCGCCGACAGCCGCGCCACGTGCAGCTGCAGCCGACCCTGCGCCGGCTCGGCCCGCACCCAGTCGAACAGCTTCGGCCCGTCCGCGCCCAGCGAACGGTTGTGCTTCGCCCGCACCAGCAGGTCCACCTTCCGCAGCCGCCGCTGCTCCGCGAACAGCGCGAACACGTCCGCCTCCCGGTCCATCACCGACACCGGCCGCACTCCGGCCAGCTGCCCGGCCAGCTCCGCGCACTCCCGCAGCCCCCGCATCCAGCGGTACGTCTTGCGCCGCTCCAGCGGCTGGCCCTTCTCCGCCTTCCCGTCCGGCGCCTCGAACTGGATCTGCGGCACCCCCAGCGGCACCCCCTCCCCGTTCACTACCAGCGTCGAATGCATGTGCAGCCCCAGCGTCCCCGCCGAGCCCTTGTTCTTGCCGCTATAGCCCAGCCCCACGCAGCCCGGGTGCTCCGCGAAATTCAGGTCCGTGCCGTCCTGGATGCACAGCACCGCCGACGGCCCCTGCATCCGCTGCAGCGTGCGCTGCCGGTGCGGGGCCAGGATGTTCTCCGGCGTCACCTCCGAGTCCGCCGGATGGTCGATCAGACGGTAGTAGCCCCGCACCGCCGCCTGGTCGTTCTGCGCCGCTCCCGGGAACGATTTCGTGGGCGCTTCCGCTTGCCTCTGCACGATCTGCACCAGCCGCTTGCCCAAGCGTACATCGCCCAGCCGGGCGCCGCCGAATTCGTGCTCGGCCCACACGTCCGCCGCCAGGTTCTGGGCCGCACCCAGCGCCTCCGGCGCGGGCGGCTCGGCCACGCCCAGCTGCGCCCGCCAAGCGCGCCCCAGCGGGTAGAGCCAGACCGCTTTCACCGCCACCCCGGCCCCGGGCGCCGCGAAGCGGCCGCGCCCGGCGGTCTCGCCGACCCGCAGCCAATTGGCGGCTGCCAGCGAAGTGCCTTGGTAACGGCCTTTCTCGACAAAGGTTTCCACGAGCAGCGGACGGTAGCCGTAGCGCTGCTGGAAGTCGTCCGGCAGGCGGCGCAAGGCCAGACCGAGGGCCTTGGAGGCGAGGTTCTGGCAGTGGACGGAAGGGCGGATCAGGAAACGGCTCAGTCCGATCACCCGGTGCAGCTGGCGGGAGCGCTGGTCGGCGTCCCAGCCGATGAAGGTGTCGCGAGCGGCCAGCGCGAGAGCCGCTGCGGCGAAGCCGAGGGCTCCCAGCACGCCGTGGTCGGAGACCAGCAGGTAGCGCAGTTGGGCGCCGACGTGCTGGACGGCGCCACGCGGGTGCTCGCTGCGCAGCAGCTCGTTCCAGATCCCGCGCTGGGCCGGGTCGGTGACCTCGACAAGTTCCAATCCGCACAGCTGGTCGGCCCGTGCGGGCACGCCGACGGGCGGCGGCACGGGGCGGCCGCTACAGCGTGGGCGGCAGCGGCGGTGGTTATGCCGGGGTGCGGGCAGTCGGATGTGGTCGGCGGCGTCCAGAGCGCGCAGGGCCTGCATGCAACTGGCCAGCTGCGGCCGCCATCAGCGCCTTGACACGCGCCAGGGTTTCGGGATCCGAGAGCGTGGAGGGAATCCGGTGTTGCTCGTACATGCCCTAGGAGTGGCACAGCAGGAACCCACTTGTCAAGTCCAAGTTGTGTGTAAACGGCAGGGCGCGGGCGCGAAACGGAGCCGAATGGTAGCCGAGGGATTGAGCGGCGGCGGTGAGACTGGATTGGAGCCATGCGCTCCAGTGTCTTACGGGGGCGTCACTGCCGTGAACCTCGCCTCACTCCCTTATGCCACAAGGCGCCGCGACGACCCGAGAGTTTCACCTTGAATGGTCCGCTCCGGTACGGCGCGGGGGCGGGACTAGCCTGTCACACTGCGAGAACTTTCGTCCTTACCACGAGTCCTTCTATCGGTTCGTGGAGCCTACGAGCGTTGCGCCTTACGCATATAACGTCCGTTCACGCGCAGTACACGCCGCGCTGGCCATAGCCTTGCGGGACGCCTGCGACACACTTCGCAGCAAGGCAAGCGCGGGCGAGTTCGACTCGAAGGACCGTGGACGCCGGCCGTGATTGAAGGGTTCAAGCGGCGCTGTGAGAAGGCGGAACCCGGCCCCGGGGCAGACCAACGAGCCCGCATATCGATCAACTCGTGGAGCCATGGTGGAACGAGGTGCTGCTCTGCAGAATAGACGCCGACTGAACTACGAGGCCCGTGGCCGGAGCGTCGATGCACGGTTGCGAGGCCACCACGATTCGGGCTCAGGGCTCTGTCCGACCCTGCATGCCATCCGCGATGTCGAGCGCACTCGAGTTCTGAAGGAAACGTGACGGACGAGGCAATTCCCGTTAGGCTTTCCCACCTGCTGCGCCATTGCTCGGCCGGCGCAATCGTGCGTGGCCGGAAATACCTGGTGACCGTGAAAGACAGACGCTTCTGGCACCCAAACGGACATCTCCCGCCGGACAGCGAGATCCAGAATGCGGAGCAGGTGCGCAGCGCGTCGGCGCTCGATCAGAAGCTCTGCATCCCTCCGTTGGCCACCGTTACGGACGCAGGCGACGTCGAGGGGCACTGGATTCCAGCGGTGCGGTTTCCGCCGTGGACGCGATTGCGCCCAACTGCTCGACTGCAAGCACCCGCTGCTGACGGAATCCGACCGCAGGGCGGCCATGGCCTATCGCATGGCGGATACCGGCCTCAGACTCGGTGCTCCGCCGGCCCGATGCCACCCGTTGCGCGAGCTGTTCGCGGAGGGCGCGGTATGGCGTTCTCGCGATCGAAATGCCGCGCTGCTCTCGCGCGAAGGAACGGTTGGGACTGCATACGGACCACCGTCCATCTCGGTTCCGGAGACTATGAACGGCGCGTGGGCCGTGGAGGGGTGCAGATCGTGTTGAACGGCGAGCCCAAGGCCGTTGCCAGTGAGGTGGATTCGGAGCGCTTCCTTGAGCGCCTGGCGCGCGATCGCATTACAGGGAGGATGGAGGCAGAAGTACGCGACAAGCTGGAGGCCTGAACCATATCCGATGTGCGCCGCCCTTGGGGGAACGGCGGCCCCAACGAGGCCTACACGGCTGGCGTGATGCGCGATAATCCTTTTGTCAAGCTGCACAACGCCCAGCGCGGATACGTCACTTGCGAGCTGACGCTGCACCTGTGCACGGCGCCCTACCGGGTGCTGGACTCGGTGACGAGGCGGGGCGCGCCCCGGCGCGCCCGTGCCGAGTTCGTGGTCGAGGATGGGCGGCCGGGAGCGCAGCGCGCCTGAGCTGGCGCCCGCGCATCGCGGGAGGGCGGTGTCGGACAGAGCAGACATGGCAGACCGCGCGATCTCGCTCGACGACAAGTACGCGCTCGAATCCGGACTGGCCTACATGTCCGGGATCCAAGCGCTCGTGCGGCTACCGATCGAGCAGATGCTGCGGGACCGTCGCGGCGGCCTGCGCTCGGGGTGCCTGATCTCCGGGTACGAGGGGTCGCCACTGGGCGGCTACGACCTCGCCCTGTTGCGTGCGGGCCGCTTCTTGGAGCAGTACGAAATCCGCTTCGTTCCGGGTGTAAATGAGGACCTGGCCATGACGAGCGTCATGGGCAGCCAGCTGTTCCAGCGATTCCCAGAGCCGCTTTACGACGGCGCCGTCGGCATCTGGTATGGCAAGGGCCCCGGCCTCGACCGCAGCGGCGATGCCATGCGCCATGCCAACTTCGCAGGGACGGGCGAGAACTGCGGCGCGTTGGCCGTGGCCGGTGACGACCACGTCTCGAAGAGTTCCACGATCCCCCACCAGAGCGAACTGACGTTCTACAACTACGCGGTGCCCGTCCTCAGTCCGTCCAATGCGCAAGAGGTCCTCGACTACGGCTTGGCCGGCATTGCGATGTCGCGGTTCAGCGGAGCCTGGTCGGGCCTCAAGATGGCCACGGACCTGTGTGACGGCGGCGGGATCGTCGAATTCGGTCCGGAGCGCTGCCCGCTGACGGCGCCCGATCTGGAGATCGAGGGCAAGCCGTATCGCAAGGCGATGGCGACGATGCTGGTCGTGCCATATAGCCTGAGACTCGAAGCGGAGGTGCATGACCACCGTCTGCGGGCGGCGGCGGCGTTTGCGCGCGAGAACGGGGTGAACCGCCTCACGGTGCGGCACGCCGGCGACCGCCTGGGGATCATCGCGGCCGGCAAGAGCTACGCAGACCTGATGTCGGCGTTGCGCCTGCTGGACATCGCGGACGACGACTTGCGCCGGGGCGGCGTGCGGATTCTGAAGCTCGGTATGACTTTCCCGCTCGAGCCGGACATCGTCGAGGAATTCGCGGACGGTCTCGAGACTGTTCTGGTGGTGGAGGAAAAGCGCTCGTTCGTCGAGCTGCAGTTGCGCGAGATGCTCTTTGACCGTCGCGAACGCCCGGCGGTTTACGGCAAGCGCGACGCCGCTGGCGAGGCGCTGTGTCCCTCGACCGGGGAGCTCGATGCCGGCACGATCGCGTTGGCGCTAAGCCGCTTCCCGGAATCGTTCCAAGGCCTGCCCGAGCGTCTGGCGCGGCTGGCGACCGAGACCGTCCAGCCGGCGGTCCGCGCCACCAAGCGCGGACCACGCACGCCGAGCTACTGCTCCGGATGTCCGCACAACCGCTCGACGCTGCTGCTCGAGGGCCAGATTGCGGGTGGAGGGATCGGATGCCATGGGATGGCGGACGTAATGAAGGAGGTCAGCCGCGGCATCCAGTACATCTTCCATATGGGCGGAGAGGGGGCCGCCTGGATCGGCGCGGCCCCATTCAGCGGCACGAGGCACATTTTCCAGAACCTGGGGGATGGCACGTACTTCCATTCGGGGCGTTTGGCCCTGCAGGCGGCGGTAGCTGCGGGAAGCAACATCACCTTCAAGATCCTGTACAACGATGCGGTCGCGATGACCGGCGGCCAGGAGGTGGCCGGAGCCCTGCCCGTACCGGCCCTGACGCGGGAACTTCAAGCGCAAGGCATCCGCAAGATCGTGGTGCTGAGCGACGAGCCCGGCAAGTACACCGGAGGATCGGCCCTCGCCTCCTCGGTCGAGCTGCGCGGACGCGAGGAACTCGAGGCCGTCCTCGCCGAGCTTGGGCAGGCCGAGGGTGTGTCGGTGCTGATCTACCACCAGATGTGCGCCGCCGAGAAGCGCCGCCGTCGCAACCGCGGGATCCTGCCCCAGCCCACGCGCCGGATCATGATCAACGAGCGCGTCTGCGAAGGCTGCGGGGACTGCGTCGCGCAGGCGAATTGCGTGTCGCTGCTACCCGTCGACACGGAATACGGACCGAAGACGCGGGTGCACCAGTCGTCCTGCAACATGGACTACACCTGTACCTGGGGCGATTGCCCGTCGTTCGTCTCGGTCCAGATCGAACCTGGGAGCGGACTGCGTCGCCGGCCGCTGCCGGCACTCCCCGAACTGAGCCTGCCGGAGCCCACCCAGCGCGCGACGTCCGGCGGCGGCTACCACATTCTGATGCCAGGAGTGGGTGGAACGGGGGTCGTGACGATCAACGCGCTGTTGGCCACGGCCGCCCGCATCGACGGTCTGCACGCGATCACGCTGGATCAGACCGGGGCGGCCCAGAAGGGCGGTGCGGTGGTCTCGCACATCACGATCAGCGAGTCCAGGATCGAAGCGTCCCAGCGCATCCCGCCCGGTTGCGCCGACTTGCTGCTGGGCTTCGATCTCGTCGGCGCCGCGTACTCGAAGAACCTGGCGTTCTGCGATCCGGAGCGGACCATCGCCCTGGCCAACTCGAAGGAGATCCTGACCGGCGAGGCGATCCGCAAGGGCCTTACCGTGCTCTCCGCTGACGGCGGGTACTTCGAGTCGGTCCGTAGCGGCACGCGCCGCGAGGCGTGCGAATTCGTCGATGCCTCGACATTCGCCGAGACCCTCTTCGGCAGCCACATTTTCAGCAATCTGTTCCTCCTCGGCGTGGCCTGCCAAAAGGGCCTACTGCCGCTCACGGTGGATTCGATCGAGCAGGCCGTGCGCCTCAACGGCGTCGCGGTGCAGCGCAACCTGGAGGTGTTTGCCTGGGGCCGCCAATACGCGCACGACCCGGCCATGCTGGAGGCGTTCTTGACGTCAAGCGGCGCCTCGGACACGGCCGCCTCGCTGGGGACGCTCCTCCGTGACCGCGAGAACGAACTGACGGTCTACCAGAGCGCCGCCTATGCCGCCGAGTACCGCCGAGTGGTCGAGCGCGTGCGGACGGCCGAGTTGCGCGCCGTGCCGGGCAGCGAGCGCCTGACGCGCGCGGTGGCCTGGAACCTGCACAAGCTGATGGCGTACAAGGACGAGTACGAGGTCGCGCGCCTGCTGACGGATCCCGCGTTCGACGCCCAGGCGGCGGCGACTTTCGAGAATCCCGCGCGCCTGGTGTATCACCTGCACCCACCCCTGCTGCGCAGGCTGGGCTACCGAAGGAAGATGCAGTTCGGCCCCTGGTTGCGCCCCTTGCTGCGCGCTTTAGCGCGCTGCAAGGGCCTGCGGGGGACGCCGTTCGATCCGTTCGGTCAGCTCTCGTCCCGGCGCGAGGAGCGCGCCCTGATCGCTTGGTACCGGGAGACGATCGCCGGGCTGCTCCAGGGGCTCGACGCCGGGCGACTTTCCTTGGCGGTCGAGATCGCGGACGCGCCGCGTGAGATCCGCGGCTACGAAGAGGTCAAGCGCCGCTCCGTAGCGCGCGTCCAAGCGTGGGTCGCCGAGCGTCTGCGGGAGCCTGCGAGCCGCGCGGCCGCCTGAGGGGCCCGGCTACACGGCTTCGGCCGCTCGGGTGGCGCAGTGCGCCTGGTAGGCCTGCCGTAGCGAGTGGGCGATCGAGGCCGCTTCCCGGCCTTCGATTTCGTGACGGTGCATCATGTAGACGGGCTCGCCGTCGTGGAACAGCGCGAAGGACGGCGACGATGGCGGATACATCGCAAGCTTTTGCCGCAGATGGGCCGTCGCTTCCAGATCCGCGCCCGCAAAGACGGTCGCAACCTTGTCGGGACGCGCTTCGCCTTGCAGGGACAGCACCAGCCCAGGACGGGCCGAGCCGGCGGCGCAGCCGCAGACGGAGTTGACGACCATCAGGACGTGGCCGCCTCCCGGCGCCAGAATGCGCTCGATATCCTCGGGCGTGCGGGCTTCCTCGACGCCGTGGCGCGTCAGTTCCTCGCGCATGGGATGGATCATCAATTCCGGGTAACGCATGGGTGTGTGGTTCTCCTTGTCCCTACGTTACCGCAGCGGGCTACGTCCACGTACCGCCGGCCAGGACAGCCTGGGACGCCGGATCGCTTCCGACCGCGCGTCGCAAACCGGGCGCAGTCGAGGGAAGGGAATTCGATGCTGCCGCATGCGACGGTTTCCGGACCGATGCGGGGCCGCACAGGGGCGTGGAGCTGAGGCCGTCTGGAGCTTGGTTGCGCGTCGGCTGGCCGGCGCCAGGCGCCGGGCTCGCTCCGAGATGCGCTCCCGGATGCGGGCGAGTTCGGCGTTTGGCGCCTCTCGCCATCAGGGTGTCCGCCGACTTCGGTCTTCGCCGAGGAAGCACTCGCCTCCGAAGACGCCTGGGGCGGCGGCGCGCGCTTAGCGGTGGCTGATCGGAGGACCGTTGGGATCGATTCACCCGACCAGCAAGAGGACGATCTACTATGCAGACTGCGGCGAAAAGGGAGGCGCCTGATGCGAGTCCAAGTCTCCAAGTGGGGTGACAGCTTGGCGATCCGCTTGCCGAAGGAGGTCGCTTCAAGCCTGAAAGTCCAGCAAGGACAGGCGGTTGATCTTGCGATCGAAGGCAACGCAGTGGTCATCCGTTCGTGCCATCCGCGATACACGATCGAGGAGCTGGCCGCCCAGATGCGGACCGGCGAGGAACCGGAATCCTTGAACGATGTGAACGCGCCTCTCGCCGGGCAGGAGCTTTTGTGAGGAGGGCCCCTGAACGGGGCTACCTGGTGTGGATCGATTGCACACCCCAAGCGGGGCGCGAGTGAGCTGGGAGCCGGTTGGCGCTGGTCGTCTCGCCGGGCACTACCCGTCAGGGCGCAGAGTTCGGCGTGGTGTGGCCCATCACCTCGAACGTGGATCCCTGGTTCCAAAGGGTCCAACTTCCTGGAGGCCTTCCGTTTCCGGCTCGATCTTGGTCGATCAGGTTCGCTCGATTGATCGTGCGAGCAGAGGGCTGACGATTGTGGGTCAGGCGTCAGGGACGGTCGTGGCCGAAGTCCAAGCCAAGCTTGCCGTGCTCTTCGGCATCTCGGTGTAGACGCTTCCTCCCACCGCACACGCGCGCCATGCTCGGACGGGAACCCGGACTGTGCGGCGGCGCCAACCGTCTGGGATCCGGCGGGTCGGCGGCCAGCGGACGCTCCATCGAATGAGGACTCCAGTTCCCATCCTGCGTTATGCGCGTACATCCCAAAGTCGCATCGTTCCTTGCCGATTGGGTCCCGGGCGGCAAGGGGATCGCTCGCACCGCGGCGCTTGCCCTTCAGGCGCGAGCAGCCGGCGCAGGCAGAACGTGCTATGGGCGAATGGCTAACACAGATCCAAGCGAGGGGGACGGCGGGCTCCGGTTCGTCGGTACCTACCGGAGTCCGGTCACGGGCTGTCAACGCCGAATGCGAGGAAGGCGTTGCCGGGCATCGAGCCGAACTGGCCGTAGCCGGAGTTGACATACAGCATGCCGTCCACCACGACGGGTCCGGGACCGTTCAGCGAGCCGCCCTTCGCTGGCACGCCGTTCACCGTTTCCCGGAATTCCCGCACCGTGTCGTAGCTCCACAGCACTCGGCCGTCGTCGACCGCATAGGCTCGGATGTGTCCGTCGAGCGAGCCGGAGAAGACCACTCCCGGTATGACCGTGACAGCCGCCGACTGCGCCGGCGAACAGCCCGTGCGCCCGGGCGGGCAAGCGAAGCCGGGCGTATGCCAGAGCCGCTCTCCATCGGCTAGGCGGTAGGCGGTGATCCCCCCACCCGAGTCCGGCTTGGGTCCGACGAAGGTCTTGCCGCCTGGAGTTCTCTGCCGCCCAAACGAAATGTCGGAGACGGCCACATAGACATTGCTGAAGTCCGCGGCCGGTCCGTACTGGATCCCGCCGAGCATGCCCCCGGCTCCGGCGCGGCGCTGCCAGACGACGGCGCCGTCACGGTCGGGGTCGACGGCATGGACGACCCCAGACTTTTGGCCAGCGACGAGGAGGCGCCCACCGTCGCCGAGCTCCACCAGGATCGGAGAGGATCCGAAGTCGAGGTCCGGTCCACGCGCTTCGGGACAATTGGCTGGATCCGCGCGTGGATTGCAGGCCATGTTGTAGGCGTCGCCCACAGGAAACTGGCGCGACCAGAGGCGAGCGCCCGTTGCGAGGTCGTACGTGATGATCGCGTCGCTGTCCGCCGTGGGCGGGTCGGAGTAGTTGTCGCCGGTCGCAACGTACAGCCGTCCGAGGCGTGTGTCGATCGTGGGTGCGGACCAAATCGCGGCGCCCGACGGGCCGTACTGAACCACGCCCCGATTGTTGGTCCGGCCGGGCCGGGGCTCCTCGGTCACCGTACGGGTCTGCCACACTTGCTCGCCGTTCTCGGCGTCGAGCGCCACCACGCTCCCTCGGAACGTGCAGCATGGATAGTTGGGAAAGGCTCCTGTGAACTCCTCGATTGAGCTGACGCCCACGTAGACCCTGCCGTCGTGCGCCACCGGCGACCCCGTGATCGTCGCTGCTCGATGGTCGTCGACGCGGGTCCTCCAGAGCAGTTTTCCGCTGGTGGCGTCGATCGCGTACATGTTGGCCCGGACATCCCCGAAATAGGCCGCGTACCGTGCGTCTGGGTCGGAGCGGGACAGCGCGACGGCAGCGCGCACTTCCGCCTGGGCTTTGAACTGCCAGACTGTGCAGCCGGACCTCGCGTCCAGCGCGTAGAGCCGGCCGTTCCGGGCCCCCAGGAAAACGCGGCCGCCAGCGATGGTCGGATGGCCGCGGGCTCCGTCCGAGTTGGGCAGACCGAAGACCCACCTAAGGCGCAGGCGGGGGACCGCGCTGGCATCCAGACGGGCGAACTCCGCCGGCTGGAACCGCGAGTTTGCCAAGTCCACTCCCCAGCCGATCCAGCGCGGTCCGTCGGACGGATCGGACCAGGACGCCTCCGGGCAGCTTTGGCGTCGGCCGACCGCCCGGGAGCCGTTCCCTGCGGAGCGATACGACGCGACTGCTTCGGCATGCCCGTCGGGCAGCGTCTTGCCGACATAGGCCATCGTCCCAAAGCGCAGGGAATCGAGGATCGCCTTCGAAGACAGCTGGCGGAGGGCTTGGAGCGACGGAGCGCGGTTTTCGCCGCTCTCGTGGCAGGCGGCGCAGGCTTCACGGTAGACCGCCGCGCCGTCGGGGGCGGCAGCCGGCAGGGCGATCGGCGCCAGCAGCAGGAAGCAGCGAACGAACACGGCCAGCGCAGTCGGCGCCACCGTTGCGACAGCGGCGCTTCCCGGTCCGCTCCACCCTGCCCAGCGATCGCGGAACTGGCGGAAACCCGCATCACTCGCACTCCGCACGCGGACGTGACGGTTGCTGCGACCGCCGCTGGCGCCAGCACCGGCTCCGGTGTGCCCCCATTCTCGTGCTCTCGGCACATCCATCGTCACTCTGGCCATTCCGAACACACCCGCATTGCGTTGCGGACCGGGAAGGTCCACACGGTTGTAGTCGTCGCCAGCCCAAGCCCGTGGTGGTGCATCGCACGCAATGCGCCCAGATCGAGCTTGAGCCCTGAAAAGGCCAGAGGCTTTGCCCTGGAGGGCGTGTGACCAGCGGCCACTGAAGCCGATCCGCGAGAGGTTGGTGCGAACGGGGAGACTCGAACTCCCACGGGTTGCCCCACTAGAACCTAAATCTAGCGCGTCTGCCAATTCCGCCACGTTCGCTCGTACCGAGCATGCACGGATTCCGGCGGCGGTTGTCGGACCGCGCGCCGTGCCTTCCTCATGGTACGCGACCACAGCGCCCTCGGCGCCGGAAACGGCGCCCCTCCGAAACATGGCGAGGAATCGGGTCCGTTGGGCTCGGAGCGCCTGGCCAGTCCGCGGGCATGTCTTCGGAACGCCGGGTCGAGTATCATAGCCTGCATGTCGGAAAGGATCGAACTCTTGAGATACGCGCTTGCCGCCGGCGAGGGGGTCCTGCGTCTCGCACCCTGCTGGGTGCCGCGCTCCTTCCTGATGCCTGGTGGACGCCTGAAGCTCCATCCCGGCGACATCTATGCGCTGGGCGCGCACCGCGGCGGCATTGATGAGCGCTGGTTTTCCTCCACGACGCGGGCGGATAACGGGCCGGGCACGCCCGAGGACGAGGGGCTGAGCTACATCGTCGCGTCGGCGGACAACGGCGATATCCGCAAGGTCTTGCTTAAGGAGGCAGTCGACGAACTCGGCGATGCATTTCTCGGGCAGGATGTGATGAGCGAGCACGGCGGCTGGAACTTGCTGTGCAAGTTCTTCGACAACCTCGGCCCGATTCCGCACCACATGCACCAAGATGAAGAGGCCGCCGCGCGGGTCGGACGCCGCGGCAAGCCCGAGGCGTACTATTTCCCGCCGCAGTACAACTCCAAAGAGAACAACTTCGCCTATACCTTCATGGGGCTCGAGCCCGGCACGACTAAAGACGATGTGCGGCGGTGCCTGGAACGGTGGAACGAGGGCGACAACGGCATCCTGTATCACTCGAAGGCCTACAAGCTCAAGCCCGGCACCGGCTGGCAGATCCCGGCCGGCGTCCTGCACGCGCCCGGTTCGGCCGTGACATACGAACCGCAGGTCAACTCGGACGTCTTCGGCATGTTCCAGTCGATGGTCGAGGGCCGTGCGGTGCCCTGGGCTTTGCTGGTCAAGGACGTTCCGCCGGAACACCACCACGACCTCGACTACATCATTGGCATGCTCGACTGGGAGGCCAACGTCGACCCGTACTTCATGCGGCGCCGGTTCTTCGAACCGCTCCCGGTCCTCCCTGCGGAGGAGATGGAAGAGGAGGGCTACAGTGAATCCTGGGTGACCTATTCGACGGCCAATTACTCGGCCAAGGAGTTGACCGTATTTCCAGGTCGGAGCGTGACGATCTTCGATGCGGCGGCATACGGGACGATCATCACCCAAGGGCGCGGCACGATCGGAGTGTGGGACGTGCACACCCCCTCGATGATCCGCTATGGCGAGTTGACGGCGGACGAGTACTTCGTGACGGCGGCAGCTGCCCGCGAGGGTGTCCGGATCGCGAACGCGAGTCTCGACGAGAAGCTCGTCATGCTCAAGCACTTCGGTCCGGACAATCCCGATGCCAGGGCGCTGGTGCGCCCCGAGTGAGGCGCCGCACACGCTGCATCAAAAAATCTTATCGCGCTGAATACGACGGCGAACTCCCCGGAGCGCTATGTTACGATCATCGTTTCGCAGTTCGGGCGACACCCTTGCGCCGTGCGCGCATCCGCTTGAACCCACTCACTGTTGAGAACTAGGAGGAGCTTATGGCTACGACAAGAACTCCCGCCGAAGTCTTGGCATTCGCCAAGGAGAACGACGCCAAGATGCTGGATCTCCGCTTCGCGGACCTGCCGGGGCTTTGGCAACACGTATCCTTCCCGATGGCCATGCTGGAGGAGGAGAGCTTCGAAGACGGCTTCGGTTTCGACGGATCGTCGATCCGCGGTTGGCAAGCGATCAGCGAATCGGACATGCTAATCATCCCGGATCCGGACACGGCGTTCATGGATCCCTTCTCCGAAGCCGCGACGCTTTGTATCATCTGCAACATCGTCGACCCAATCACGAAGCAGCACTACGAGCGCGACCCGCGCTGGATCGCCCAGAAAGCCGAGAAGTACCTTCAGTACACCGGAGTGGGAGACACGGCGTACTTCGGGGCGGAAGCCGAGTTCTTCATTTTCGACAACGTCAGCTACGACTCGTCCTACCACTTCGGCTTCTACCGCATCGATTCGGAGGAAGGCCGCTGGAACTCCGGCCGCCCCGACAACAATCTGGGCTACCGCCCGCGCTACAAGGAAGGCTATTTCCCGGTTCCGCCGACCGACCACATGCAGGATCTCCGCACCGAGATGGTGCAGGTGATGGAAGAGTGCGGCATGGAAATCGAGTGCCACCACCACGAAGTCGCCACTGCCGGTCAGGGTGAGATCGACCAGCGCTTCGACACCCTGGTGGTTTCGGCCGACAACATGATGCTGTACAAGTACATCGTTCGGAACGTCGCGAACCAGAGCGGCAAGACGGCGACCTTCATGCCGAAGCCCCTCTGGAACGACAACGGCTCCGGCATGCACACGCACCAGTCGATCTGGAAAGACGGCGATCCGACCTTCGCGGGCGACGGGTACGCCGGGGTGAGCGAGACGGCGCTCTACTACATCGGTGGCCTGTTGCGGCACTCCCCGGCGCTGGCCGCGATCGTGGCTCCGACCACAAACAGCTACAAGCGGCTGGTTCCCGGCTTCGAAGCCCCCGTCAGCTTGGCCTATTCCCGCCGCAACCGCTCGGCCGCCTGCCGCATTCCGATGTACTCGCCGAACCCGAAGACGAAGCGCGTCGAGTTGCGTTACCCCGATCCTTCGTGCAACCCCTACTTGGCGTTCTCGGCTTCCCTGATGGCCGGCCTGGACGGCATCCAGAACAAGATTGATCCGGGCGAGGCGCTCGACAAGGACATCTACGATCTCTCTCCAGAAGAGCTGGCCAACGTGCCGTCGCTGCCGGACGACCTGGCGGGCTCGTTGCAGGCTTTGGAGCGGGACCACGACTTCCTGACGCAGAACGATGTGTTCACGGAAGAGTTGATCGCGAGCTACATCGACTACAAGCGCTCCGCTGAGGTCGATGAAGTGCGCCAGCGGCCGCATCCGTACGAGTTCTCGCTGTACTACGACATCTAGTTCGAAGCTGGTTTCGCGCTGTCGGTTCTAGCGGAAGGCCTGCAGGCCTTCCGCTACGGGCTTCGTGTGTCCGGCTGGCTGTGGCGTGCGCGGCTGCTGGTTGAGAGGCCGCGTCGGCCTACTCTCGACAGCGATGGCGGACTGCGCGATTCCTCCGCCTCCGGCCGTCAAGCGTTCCCGGCCCTCCAGCCAGCTCCGAAAGTGCGGACACGCTTCGCGGATCGCGGGAAGGCCGATTTCAAGCGCCGCAAGGATTCCCAAGGACGGCTTCTGATACCCGGGCGCCAGCTCTTCGATACGCTTGGAGGTCGCAGTATTGGGAGAGTCGTCGATCTCTTCTGGGCTGGCGAACGCATTTCGAATCCGTTGGAATCGATCGGCGAGATCAGGCCGTTGCATTCCCCGGGCGAGCCCCTCGCAATCACTGAAGAGCAGGGCCTCGGATTCGTACATCGCCACATACGGCGCGAAGCGCTTCGGATTGAACCCAGCGCCCATCTGCTCGCGGATATCCTACAGTAGGGCATCCTCGACACCTGTTGCGTTTGTTGGAAATGCGAGCTTGGCCGCTGCTTGTCGGCCGGGCCAAGCTCCAGCACCGCTCTTCGGCATAATTCATGAATCCGGATTATTCCGATATCGGAATAAGCGCCATTGGACTAAACCGCTACGCGGTAGCGGTGGCAGGGCAATAGGCAGAACCACCTGTCGTAGCTGAATTTACCCCTTGTAACCAGTCCCCGGACCTCCTCGTTTGTCGAGAGGCTCCCGTTGCGAAAGCATGGAGTCGCTGCTCGCAGCGCATTCCATTCCATCCAACCAAGGAGCTTTCCCATGACACCTCTCCGCCAGCGCATGACGGAGGACATGCGAATTCGCAACCTCTCCCCGCGCACCCAGTCGACCTACGTCTTGCAGGTCTCCCTGTTCGCCCGCCACTTCGGCAAGTCCCCCGACCTGCTCGGCCCCGAGCAGATCCGCGCCTACCAGGTGTTCCTGACCACCGCCAAGAAACTGGCGCCCGGCTCGATCGGCATCGCGGTCGCCGCCCTGCGCTTCCTCTACCGCGTCACGCTCAAAAAGCGCTGGGACATCCCGGAGGTCCTGCCCGCTCCCAAGCAGCCCCAGAAGCTGCCCGTCATCGCCAGCCCCGACGAAGTCCGGCGCTTCCTCGACTGCGTCGCCGGCGTCCGCAACCGCGCCGTCCTGACCGTCTGCTACGCGGCCGGCCTGCGCATCTCGGAGGCCGTCAGCCTGCGGCCGACCGCCATCGACAGCCAGCGTATGGTCCTACGCGTCGACCAAGGCAAGGGCCGCAAGGACCGCTACGTCATGCTCTCGCCCCGGCTGCTCGAGACGCTCCGCGACTACTGGCGGCGGACCCGTCCCGAGGGCGGCTGGCTGTTCCCGGGCCAGATTCCCGGTCGGCACATCACCAGCGGCGCCATCGAGGACGCCTGCCAGCAAGCCCTGCGCCGGTCCGGCCTGTCCAAACCCGTCACGCCCCACTCCCTGCGGCACGCCTTCGCCGTGCACCTGCTCGAGTCCGGCGCCGACGTCCGCACCATCCAGCTCCTGCTCGGCCACCGCAGCCTCGCCACCACCGCCCGCTACCTGCAAGTCGCCTGCTGCAAGGTCTGCTCCGCGACCAGCCCGCTCGACCTGCTGCCCCGTCCGCAAGCCGCCGACGGCGGCCCGCGGACGGCCCGGTGACCCGCCCGCAACGCGAAGTCGCGGACGTCTTCCGGCTCTACGGGGACGCCTTCCGCCAGCGCCTCGGCGACTCGCTGACGAGCGCGCAGCGCCGCGTCATGTCCGCCATCGAGCAGTGCCGCACCGCCGCCCTCGGCGGCCAGATCGAGCAGTGCGACCAATGCGGGCACCGCCGCCTCTGCTACCGCTCCTGCCGCAACCGCCACTGCCCCAAGTGCCAGGGCTCCGCCCAAGCCGACTGGGTCGCCAAGCGCCGCGGCGAACTGCTCGACTGCCCCTACTTCCATCTCGTCTTCACCCTCCCGCACGAGATCGCAGCCCTCGCCTTGCAGAACCGGCGCGCCCTCTACGACATCCTCTTCCGCGCCGCCTCCCGCGCCCTGCGCGAAATTGCCGCCGACCCCCAGCGCCTCGGCGCCGAGATCGGCTTCCTCGGCGTGCTGCACACTTGGGGTCAGAATCTGGCCTTCCATCCCCACCTGCACTGCGTCGTCCCCGGCGGCGGCATCGCCCCCGGCGGCGATCGCTGGATCCCCTGCCGTCCGCGCTTCTTCCTGCCCGTCCGCGTCCTCTCGCGCCGCTTCCGCACCCTCTTCCTCGACCAACTCGAGCAGGCCTTCCGCTCCGGCCGGCTCGAACTCTCCCACTCCCTCCAGGCCTTGCGCGACCCCGCCGCCTTCGACCGCTACCTCGCGCCCCTGCGCCAGACCGAGTGGGTCGTCTACTCCAAGCCGCCCTGCGCCGGACCCGCCCAGGTCCTCGCTTACCTCGGCCGCTACACCCACCGCGTCGCCATCTCCAACCACCGCCTCCTCGCCGTCAACAACGGCCAGGTCCGCTTCCACTGGCGCGACTACCGCCATCGCAACCAGCGCCAGACGATGACGCTCGCCGCCGAGGAGTTCATCCGCCGCTTCCTGCTGCACGTCCTGCCGCCCGACTTCCACCGCATCCGGCACTTCGGCTTCCTCGCCAGCTGCCACCGCACCGAGAAGCTGACCCTGTGCCGCCGCCTGCTCGGCATGCCTCCGGCCGCGGCCGCCGCACCGTCCGAACCGGACACTGACTACCGCGACCGCTTCGAGGATCGCACCGGGACCTCCTTGCGCACCTGCCCGGCCTGCCGTCACGGGATCATGGCCATTGCGGAGCGATTCGAGCCGGGCTGCGAGCCCCCGCCGCCGGAGGACGACACCTCGTGACCGCCGCCCGCCCCGCCAGAGCCACCCCGCCGCGATGCCGCTTCCGCGCGCCGTCCGGGGAACCTCCGTCCCCGCGCGCGCCCGAGGCTCCCTGACTGGCTCGTTCCCGACCTTCGCAGCTTCCCGAACCACTCCGAACCCGCCGCGCCCCCCGGCCGACCCGCACCGCTCCGACCCTCAAGCGCCCGGCCGACCGCTCCAACCTCCCCCCACAGCCTGCGCCGCACATGCAATCCCCATAGCCAGGGCATCGCCCAGCGGTTCAGTCCAACACATGTTTTGACCACCGGCGCGGCCAGGGGCTCCTTCCTCCCACTCCCAACACCCGTCTGCCGCCCCGCCGGTCAAAAAATGCTCTTCAAACGCTCGCTATCCTCGTGCTTGCAGCCCGGCTCGGCGGCCGTCTTTGACAGGAACTGAGTCTATGTCGATGCGGAGCGCCTCCCATGATTCGTAGCCGAGCGCGGCGTTACGCGCACTGCGCGGATCGTGGGTGCCGACGGACAAGGCATTGCTGGCGACTCAAGGTTTTAGGTTACTGGAGCAGGAGGAGCCTTTCGAGCGCTCCGGTCACAAGGATTGCTTAACCCGAGTTCGCCATTTTGCGATCGTCTGGATCCACAAGTACTTTTATGGCAGGGTGATACAGTTTAGCCCGGGCTGTGTATGTCACTACGGGATTGGTCGTTCTCGACTTAGGATCGAGCCGTCCTAGTGCGGACGCGGTGCAGGCCCGGCTCGACGCCGGCCACCTGCGCCAAGGCGGCTGCCCCGGCCTCCGGGCGGGCGTCCTCACGGCACACGATGTGCTTCCCGCCCGGTGTGCGCAGTGTGGTCGTGAGACGCAGCCAGCCCGCCAGCTTGCGGAGGATCGTGGTCCAACAGTCTTCGGTGTCTGGACCTAACGCCGGACGCTCGGCCGGAAGCGCCGGTTCACGTCGTCCAGCGGCGCCAGCCACTCGCTGCCGTTCCAAATCACGACTCGGCTGGTGCGCGACTCGTAGATGCCAGCTCCACCCCGCAACAGGAATCCCGAGTCCTCGGCCCAGTTCTCCTCGGACTCGTCGTAGGCGATCCAAACCCGGTTTGCGGCGTCGACCGCCGCGCTCGCCGAGCCGTGGTAGCTCGGCGTGTCGGTGACCCTTATCAAATCGCCGGCGCGGCCCTCGCGGACGGGCCGCATGCGGATGTGGTAGCTGCCGCCCTCGTAGCTGTCCCAGACGACCCAAGCGGCGCCCTTGCGGTCGGCCGCCACGTCGGGATACCACTCGTTCGCGGCTGCGTCGGGGTCGCTGAGGGTGGTCTCGTCCGACGAAGCCGAAGCGTCGAACGACTTGTAGTAGATCGCGGACAAGCCCCGTCTTGCGGACTGCTAAGCCAGGTGCAAGTCCCCCCTGGCGCTCGCTGGCAATGACGGGAAAGATGTTATCGCCCGATCCTGACGTGAATATGTTCGGCGAGTTCCACGATCCGCCCACACGCTTCGCGTGCATCAAGTGCCAGTTCCCTTCGAAGCGCCTCCCCCATGCCACGTGCAGGGCCCCATCGGGGTCATGTGCGGTTCCCAATCCCTGTAAGTCGCCCGAGGCGCCTTGCACGGGGACGATCGGACCCCACGATGCATCGGCGCGGTCGCGCGCGAAGACCTGATCGCTCTCGTCCTTGTAGCCGATCCACGCCAGCGAGAGCGTCCCGTCGTCCGACACAACCATCGAGGAATAATCGTCTTCAAATTCATCCGTTGTAACCGCTTCCACAGGCGGTACGCGCCGGACCTCGGCACACGTGGACAAGATGTGCATGGCATCGGACGGCGGCAGGTCAACCGGCTTGAAGAAGAAGTCGCCGTTGACCGTCTTGACCGAAATCGTCGCGCCCTCCGGCGCTCGGTAGTACACGGTCACGCCGACGGTCTGGACGCGCGTGACGTGCGGAAACGGCAACTCATGCGGGTGCATCCCGCCCGTAGGCGGTACCCACGGGTCCGTTCGGGCGGTCCAGGAGTTGTTGGGACCAATCGACTCGCTGCTCTTGAACTGGTGTCCGCGCAACTCAACGTTGAGGGCCCACAAGGGATGCTCTTGCGCGAGCGAGGGAACGGCGAGGAGGATCGAAGCGAGGACGGATGCCAGGCGCGTCATGGGCGCGCCCATTGTGGTGGACGCGCGGCCACTGCGTCGCCGCACGTCTTGCGGCGGCATCTCCCGGGCAGCCGGGGCCGGAGTCCCGGCCAAAGACTCCGACCCAGCGCGCTTGGCGGAATCTCCTTCCGCGACAAGACGATGCCGCTACAAGCGACCGGGACGCACTGTTGACCTCGGCGGGCGAAACCTCCTACCCTGCCTAGGGTGCGGTCCCTGAGCCTGCTGCTCATCTTGCTGCCGTTGGCTCTGCAGGCACAGACGCTCGACAGCAGCCCATTCCACGGGGACGCCAAGTCCATCGACGTGGGCCGCGCCTCATTCCGGTACAGCTGCTCGGCCTGCCACGGGATCTACGCGGAAGGCGGCCGCGGCCCGGCCTTGAACCGCGGGGAATTCAGCATAGGCGAGACCGACCGCGACCTTTACCGTGTGATCGCCCGGGGCGTTCCGGGCACCGAAATGCCGGCATTCGGCCGTCGCAACTCCGAAGAGAACATCTGGCGGATCGTCTCCTATCTGCGGACTTTCGCGCCTAGCGGGGGGGAAGAGATCCAGGGCGACCCGGCGCGCGGCGAGGAGATTTTCTGGAAGCAAGGAGGCTGTGGAACCTGCCACCGCGTTGGAGCCCGTGGCGCGACGTTCGGGCCCGCGCTGACGCGTATCGGGCGCTCTCGGAGCATCGAGCATCTGCGCGCATCGTTGCTGGAACCCGATCAGGATCTGCCTCCCGGCTATTACGTCGTGGAGGTCGTAACCCGCGAGGGCCGCATCATTCGCGGCATCGGCCTGGGATTCGACGATTTCTCGGCGCAGCTGCGAGACGCCTCTGGGACGTTCCATTCGTACCTCCGCGATGAGGTGCAAGCGCTCGAGAGGCAATTCGCGTCGCTCATGCCGGGTGGTTACGGGGAGAGCCTGACGGGTGCCCAGCAGCAGGATCTTGTGGCCTATCTGCAGAGCCTGCGCGGCAAGGAGCGCCGGCCGTGACGCTGCGGCGGGGTCTTGGGTGTTTGCTGCTTGCCGGCCTGCTGGCGCAGGCGCAGGTCGACGAGGCGGCGCTGATGCGGGCCCAACAAGACCACGAGTCCTGGTTGATGTATGGCCGCAACTACTCGGCGTGGCGCTATTCGCCGCTCGACCAGATCGACGTGGGCAATGTGCACCGCTTGGCGCCCGCCTGGATCTTTCAGTCGGACGTCATTGGAAAGCTCCAGACGACGCCCCTGGTTCGCGACGGCGTGATGTACGTGACGGGCCCGTCGAACCACGCCTGGGCGCTGGATCTCAAGACGGGTCGCCAGCTCTGGCACTACTCCAATCCGGTTCCCGACGATTGGGTCGGCTGTTGCGGCAAGCCCAACCGCGGATTCGGGATGCTCGGCGAGCGCCTCTACAAGGTCGACGTCCAGGCCACTTTGGTCGCGCTCGACGCGAAGACTGGCGATGTCGTCTGGGAGGTCGAACTCGCGGACTACCGCCAGGGCTACTCGAACACCGTGGCGCCGCTGATCGTCAAAGACATGGTCGTGGTTGGCATCGCGGGGGCGGAGTTCGGCACGCGCGACTTCGTCGACGCCTACGACGCGCAGACGGGACGCCGCGTCTGGCGATTCTGGACGGTCCCGGGGCCGGGAGAGCCGGGCAACGAGACCTGGGGAGGCGACTCCTGGAAGCGTGGCGGAGCGTCGACCTGGATCACCGGCAGCTACGATCCCGAGTTGAACCTGATCTATTGGGGAACGGGCAATCCTGGTCCCGATCTTGACGGGACGCCGAGGCCGGGCGACAACCTCTACAGCGATTCCATGCTCGCTCTCGACGCCGACAGCGGTGCTCTGCGCTGGCACTTCCAGTTCACGCCTCACGATGTGCACGATTGGGATGCGGTCGCCGATCCTGTGCTGGTGGACGTGGAGGTGCGCGGCCAGCCTCGCCGGGCGTTGATCCAAGCCAACCGCAACGGCTACTTCTACGCCCTCGATCGCGCCAGCGGGGCGTTCCTGTTTGCCCGGGCGTATACCAAGGTCGATTGGGCGGACGGCATCGACCCGCGCGGGCGGCCGATCTTGATTCCGGGGCACGATCCCAGCGACGAGGGAACCTTGACTTGCCCCGGGATGGGAGGCGGCCACAACTGGCACGCCACGACATACAGCCCGCTGACCGGCCTGTATTACTTCAACAGCGGGGACGGCTGCCAGATCTACCACAAGTCGACCCAGGAGTTCGTCGAGGGCGAGTTCTATCTCGGCAGCGCGATGGAGAACGTGTCTGCGTCCCCGCGCGAAGGTTCGATCCTGGCCGTCGAGCCGAGCACGGGCCAGACGCGCTGGCGATTTCCGCTTGTCAGCCCGCCGACCAGCGGCCTGCTGTCGACGGGAGGCGGCCTACTGTTCGCCGGCACCTTGGAGGGCTACTTCTTCGCGCTCGACGCGCAGCGCGGCAACGTGCTGTGGCGCTTGCAGGCCGGAGGGCCGGTCCGGGCGCCCGCGATCACCTACCGCTTCGAAGGCCGGCAGTACGTCACGACGGCGGCCGGGACCGCGCTCTTCACATTCGCGCTGCCGCAGCCGAGCGAAGCCTCCCAGCCATGAGCCCCGCCCCGGGGCCTGGCGGGCCGACGCGGGACGCGGGGCATTCGATACACTCAGGAATGCGGCCGGGGATCGAGCGACTCCACGGAGTCAGTGGGTCGTGGTTCTCCCGCGGCCGCGGGGAGGTTCCAACATGAGTCCTGATCTACAAGTGGGATTGTTGCGCGATTTCGTGCGCCGGGTATTCGGCGGCGGGATCGGCTCGGTTGCCTTGCTCGCGCTTCTGCTGGTCGTCGCGTATAAAAGCTTCGAAGTCGTCGGCGCTGGGGAGCGGGGCGTCGTATTCTCGAAGATCGGCGGTGTGCAGCAGATCGTGCGTGGGGAAGGGCTGCAATTCAAGATCCCGTTCATCCAAACCATCATTCCGCTCGACGTTCGGATTCACAAGGCGGAGACCGACGCCTCGGCATCGTCCAAGGACCTGCAGATGGTGCATTCGCGTATCGCGCTCAACTACCACATTGCGCCGGACCAAGCGTCCCAGATTTACCAGGGCGTCGGCACGTTGTACAAGGAGCGCTTGATCGACCCCGCAGTGCAGGAGGCCGTCAAGGCGGCCACGGCGCAGTTCACGGCTGAGGAACTGATCACACGGCGGGCGGAGGTATCGGTCTTGATCAAGGAGATGCTCTCGGCGCGGCTGATGCCCCGCAACATCGTCGTGGACGAGTTCAACATCGTCGACTTCAACTTCTCCAACGTGTTCAACCAGGCGATCGAAGCCAAGCAGACGGCCGAGCAGGACGCCCTCAAGGCCCAGCGGGACCTAGAGCGCATCAAGATCGAGGCGGAGCAGAAGGTCACCGAGGCCAGGGCTGAGGCCGAGTCGCAGCGGTTGCAGCGCGAAACGATCACGCCGACGCTCCTGCAGCTGCGCGCGATCGAGAAATGGAACGGTGTTCTGCCGCAGGTGACGAGCGGGTCGGTGCCGTTGATCGACCTCAAAGCGCTGGGAGCGAGGTAGCGCCAAGCCTGCGCGGTCACGCCCGCTGGCGCGGGCGCCAGGCCGCAACTGGGCGCGACGAAGCCGTGCGGAACCCGTCTTGTCCCGGTTCCTACAGTTCAGAATCGGAATGTGGATGACGATTCCATGCGTAGGGGCGCTTGTCCCGGACACCGGCCTGCCGGTCAGGGGTGATCCTTCTATCCGGGAACTCCCCAGGCACATTTTTTTGTCCTGATTGAAGCGGTTTCGGTGAGGTTGATGCCTGCTTCCACGTCCTGTGCAGTCGCTGGGCGCGGCCCCGAGGGTTTCCCACGAGGGATCCGGGCGTCGTCGACCGGCTGGGTCGCAAGCGCCGACACAGCGGTACTGTTCCGCCTGGCCAGGCGGAGCCCTGCTCGCGGGCGGGCGAGCGGCCCGGGCTAGCGCCGGGGCGGGGCCAGCAGCAGGTCGAGCGCCTCCTGCGGGCGGGCCGCGTAATGGCGGTTGGCCTCCGGCACCCAGCGGAACCCGGACTGGCAGCGGATGATCGAAATCGCCGCGTTGGTCAGGCAGGCGAGATTGCGCGGCAGGTCGCGCACCCAGACCCGGCAGCGGTCCTCGTCGTAGGTGAAGTCCCGCACGTAGTGCAGGCGGTTCTCGATGTGCCAGTGGTTGCGGATCAGCGCCGCCAGCTGCGCGGGCGTGGCCTGCTCCGCCGTCAGCGAGGTCAGCGCGTAGCTCACTTCGGTGCTGGTCTCGCCGGTCTTGAGCACATGCCGCTCGCGCTCGATGCGGATGGCCTGCCGACGGCCGTGCAGGTCGGCATAGCCGTTCCAGTCCGGGTCGCTGAGATCCTTGACCCAGTAGCGGCGGCGGTCGCTGCGGCCGTGCTCCTTGTCGAGGGTCTCGTGGCCGGGACAATCCTCGAACAGCATGTGCTGGAGGTCGTCCAGCATCGTCGGCTGGTTCTCCTTGACGGCCGTGACCAGGTAGTGGGCCGCGCCGTCCTCGAGCAGGCCGCGCGCCGTCTTGTGCTGGACGTGCAGCGCGTCGAGGGTGACGATGCGCCCGGCCAGGTCCAGCTCCCCGGCCAGCTCGCGCACCGCCGGGATCTCGTTGGTCTTGCTCGAGACCTCGACCTGTCCCAGCACCAGGCCGCTGGAGTGCTCCACGGCCGCGACCAGCATGCGACGGCCGTCCGCCGTCTGCTTGGAGGCGCCGCGGACATCCTTCCCGTCCATCGAGAGGCCCGGCAGGAGCCCTGGCCGAGGGGCCTCCCCGGCCTCCTTCTGCGAGGCCGTATCCTCCTCATCTAGCGGGACTGGCCCGCTCTGCTGCCGCGTCCACGCCGCCACCGCGTGCGCCAGTGTCTCCGGCGGCAGGGCAGCCAGGATGTTGTGGAACGTCGCGATCGACGGGGTCGTGTAGCAGTGCCGGCTGGGACTGTAGAAACAGCCCACCGCCGCGCGTTGCGACGGGTCCAGCAGGGCCGCGAACTGGGCGAACGCGGTCACGCCGCGGTAGCCGGCCAGCCGGGCCGCCACGGCCAGCACCAGCACGGTCCGCAGGCGGTAGCGCTGGCCCCGGGCGTGCCGGTAGTCCTCCACCTCGCCCAGGCAGTCGAACAGGCTGCGCAACGCGGGCGCGGGCGGCGGCGCAGTCCGCTCCGGGCCTTGCCAGGCCGGGTCCTCCTCGGGCTGGCCCAGGGCCGCCCTCGCATCCGCTTCCAATTCGTACACCAGCACCTCCTTGGGCTGGCCGTGATGGCGCCACTCCGGCACCGCGCCCGGCTGGCGTGCGTAGCCGCCGGTGAACCCCAGCGAGCGCCAGTTCGCCGCCCGCTAGCAGGTGCCGGCAAACCGCGCCCGGTCCACGAACGACTCCGCGAGCAAGACCGCCAAGCCGTGTTCCCGCTGCATGTCCCCGGCCAGCCGCCGCAGGCTCAGCCCCAGCACCCGCGAGGCCAGGTTGGGCACCCCCTGGAAGGCCGGCAGGAGCACGAAGCGCGCGTTCTGCGCCACCAGATGCAGGCGCCGCAATTGCTGCTCCAGCGTCCAGCCGATCCAGCGGTCCCGCGCCGTCAGCTTGAGCGCGGCCGCCTGCCAGCCCACCAGCGCCACCCAGGCCGGGCCCAGCGTCGCCACATGCCGCAAGCCCTTGCCGAACAGGCCGCCGAACCCCAGGTAGTGATGGGCCCCCACCAGACGGTCCCAGAGCCGGTGCTCCTGCGCACCGCAGGTCGGGCGCACCGTGACGGCACGCAGGTCCAGAGCGCGGCGTGGCGTCGGCAACGGCTCCATCCGACCCACGGTGACAGATCCAGAACGAAATGTCCAGCCCTTGCGGGTCGGAAAGACGGGAACCGCGGATCGCCGTGCCTAGCGGACAGGCTCGCACAGCCCCTCGCCACGACTGTCTGCCACCCTGAATTCAGACAACTGAATAGCCCTGGGGAACTCCCGGGGTCGCATTTTCCCGATACGTACACTTACTACGATCGGGATGCTCAAACTGAATGTGTTGCTCGTCCTTGCCTGGACGTATCCCGTGTCCGGAGCGGGGGGCTTGATCCAATTGCTCGGCCCTCTCGACGAACCCGAGTTCTATTGCGTGGATGTTCCCGGCTGGGGGAGTCGCTTGAATCTTGATGCACCGTTGATGGCGCATACATGCAAGCCCGGAGCCGACGACCAGCTGTTCACTTCCGGCGCCCCCGAGCCTGGCCAGCTCTACATGAAGGCGTACGACCTCTGCGCCAGGGCCGTGTCAAGCCGACCCGGTTCGAAGATTCTCACGAAAACGTGCGACGCTTCGAACCTGCAACGCTTCTCGTTTGAACTGGACGGGCGCATCAGGCTGAGCGGCAGCGACCTCTGTCTGGCGGTCGCCGATCGAGACGGCGCGCCGACGCGCAGTCCGAGCCACATGCGAAGAGACTTGAGCCTAGCCCGAACTTCACTGTAGCGAAAACGGCGTAACTCTTTTCCCTAGAACAAGTTACCGGCTTCCGAAGGCCCCCGAATCTGGATTTATGTTTCCATGTAATTAAGAGCTTGACAGCAGTTTCGCCCTTTGGTGGAATCATTTCTCATCATTAGTGTTTCCATGTAAGACCGCCCTGGCCTTCTACGTCGAGTCCATCCCCAACCGCAACAGCCCCCCGG
This sequence comes from Bryobacterales bacterium, assembly GCA_965218615.1. Taxonomy (GTDB): domain Bacteria; phylum Acidobacteriota; class Terriglobia; order Bryobacterales; family UBA6623; genus VXMF01. The sequence goes on along the minus strand of CBDCLH010000008.1, from coordinate 140,046 downwards.
CCGTCCTCCTCCGCCAGGCCTGGCGCGATGGCCAGCGCATCCGCCGCAAAACCATCGCCAACCTCTCCAAACTCCCCCCCGCAACCGTCGCCGGCATCCGCACTCTGCTCCAAGGCGGCGTCGCCTTCCCCCGCCTCGACCAAGCCGTCTCCATCCGCCGCTCCCTCCCCCACGGCCATGTCGCCGCCGTCCTCGGCCTCTGCCTCCAGCTCGGCCTCCCCCGCCTCCTGCACCGCTCCCGCTCCCGCTCCCGCAACCTCGCCCTCGCCGCCCTCGCCGCCCGCCTGCTCCACCCCGCCTCCAAGCTCGCCACCGCCCGCAGCCTCGCCCCCGACTCCGACTCCTCCTCCCACGGCTCCCTGCTCGCCCTCGGCCCCGTCTCCGGCAACGAACTGCTCGCCATGCTCGACTGGCTCCGCCAGCGCCAGCACTGGATCCAGCGCAGCCTCGCCCGCCGCCAGCTCCAGGACGGCACGCTGCTCCTCTACGACGTCACCTCGGCCTACCTGGAAGGACACTCCTGCCCGCTGGCCGCCTTCGGCTCCAACCGCGACGGCAAGCAGGGCAAGCGCCAGATCGTCTGCGGCCTGCTGTGCGCCGCCGACGGCTGCCCCGTCGCCGTCGAGGTGTTCGCCGGCAACACCGCTGATCCCACCACCGTCAGCACCCCGGTGCGGACCATCCGCGAGCGCTTCGGCATCGCCCGCATCGCGCTCGCCGGCGAGCGCGGCATGCGCACCACGGCCCGCCTGCGCGAGGACCTCGAACCGGCCGGGCTGGACTGGATCTCGGCCCTCAAGACCCAGGACATCCGCCCCCTGCTCAAGCGGCCCAAGCCGCCTCCCGGGGCGGATCCCGCCGCCCTCAAGGCCCCGCTACGGCCCGGCGAGCTGGTCCCCGAGCAGGTGGCCGAGATCCGCAGCCCGGACTGCCCCGGCGAGCGCCTGCTGGTGTGCCTGCACCCGCGCCTGCGGGCCGCGTGGGCCGCGAAGCGAACCGCAAGAAGATGGAGAAGCACTTCGCGATCGAGGTGAGCGACGACGCCCTGAGCTGGGCGCGCAAGCAGGAGCGGATCGAGGCCGAGGCGCGGCTGGATGGCATCTATATCGTGCGCACGAGCCTGCCGGCGGACGCGCTCGGGGCGGAGGCCGCGGTGGCGGCCTACAAGAGTCTGGCGCGGCTGGAGCGGGCCTTCCGCTCGCTGCAGACGACCCAGCTGCAGGTGCGGCCGCTGTATGTGTATGCGGAAGAGCACGTGCGGGGGCACGTGTTCCTGTGCCTGCTGGCCTACTACGTGGAATGGCACCTGCGCCGCAAGCTGGCACCGCTGCTGTTCGAGGATGCCGAGCGCGAGGCGGCCGCGACGCGACGCGACTCGCCGGTGCAGCCGGCGCGGGTTTCGCGCGCGGCCGAGGCCAAGGCAGACACCAAGCGGACTCCGGACGGGCTACCGGTGCAGAGCCTGCGGACCTTGCTGGAGCATCTGGGATCGTTGACGCTGAACCAGGTGACCCTGCCCCAGGCCGACCAGCACGAGTTCCAGCTGCTGGCCAGGCCCACTCCCTTGCAGGCGAAGGCGTTCGCCCTGCTGGGAGTGGACCCCGACCAAGTTGTTTCCAGCAAGATGGCAGGTTGAATTCGCGTAACTGCTTTCAATTGCCGGGATTAGCCAGCAATTGGCGAATGAAGTTCAGCCTAGAGCCGTGCAGCGCCGTCAAGCCGTCTCTCTCGCGCTGGAGTGCGCCGACGCCACACTGATCCGAGCGCTGCTTTCCGTGAGCCAGCTTCTCCGGCCGCGGCACCCCTGGGCTCGCGGCGTGCCGGTAGGTCTCCTCGCCGCGCTGGCGCTCGGCTCTCCTAGGAGAATGCCCGAAAGTGCGCCAAGCGGCGTAGAAGCCAGTATGAACACGAAAATAGTGTACGCTGCATTCGTGTAACTCCAGTCGACGGAGGGGTGCGTGAGAAACATTACGTTGAGCGCCGACGAGAGCCTGATTGATGCGGCGCGCCGACGAGCTGTGGCGGAGCACACGACCTTTTATGTTAGAGAGGTGCCGGAGAGCAGGCTTCCGAAGCCTGGCGAGTCATCCGGGAGCTGCAAGGCAGTCTACGCACCGGAGGGCGAAAGTTCAGTCGGGACGAAATGAATGAGCGTTAGAAACTTCCTCGACAGCAATGTCTTCGTCTACTTGTTTGACGAAACCGATGATTACAAACGCGGGAGAGCAGAGCAGCTGGTTCAGCAGTCCTTGCGCAATGAAACCGGTTGCATCAGTTATCAGATAGTCCAGGAGACGATTCACGTCATCACCCGAAAACTCCATGCAACGCCGGAGGCTGCTCGACAACTACTGGACCACGCCTTGGCGCCTCTCTGGCGGGTGAACCCGAGCCGCTCCCTTTACAGAAGGGCGCTCGACGTGCAAGCCCGCTATGGATTCAGCTTCTACGACAGCCTGATCGTTGCCGCCGCGCTCGACTCGAACTGTCAAACCCTCTACAGCGAAGATCTGCAACATGGACAGCGGATCGAAGGCGTGACCATCGCAAACCTATTTGGACAGTGAGCCGATTCAGGTCGCAACGCTCAAGCAAACGGACGATCAGTGGGCCAACATCCCGACGACCGCGTTTCCTTGCGTGATCCGGCGGTACCAGAAAAGCCCGGTTCGGGTCGCCTTTGAGCGTCGCAACCACGCGGCGGGCGCCGAGTTCGTATGGCGAGGGCGGGGCGAGCGGCATAGGTCGGGTCTTGTCGCGCCAGCGCCACTCCTTTCCCTGTACGACTTGCTTCGCCCGAAGGGGCTTGGGGCTGCGTTTTACGTCGAAGGAAGCTCACGAAGGCGGGGCGGGCTGTCGGCCGGACGGTAGTCCAGTCCGATCTATTCGGCGAGTTTAACGGCCTGCCGCACGACAACCCCGATTCCCGCCGCGCTCTTCTTGCAGCATCTTTCCCACGGGTCTCCTGCCGAGCTTGCGTTCGGCCGAGCTATCGCAATCCAATGGACGGTATCGACGAGAACGGTCGCTATCGTTGATCGCCGCCGTAAAGAATCGCTACCTCAAACCCACTCGGATTGGTCGGAAACCACTGGAGCCGGAGTTGTCCTCCCCCTCGCATTGATGCCTTGCAGAGCGTCGCTCACTTGGCTCTTGAGGTCATCTGGTGGCTGACCTGTGGACGAACGAAACACTTGACCTGATAATGGAAGGTCGGCTCGAGCCCAAGCCGAAGCCGCCCTCTGCATCGCTCCGGCGCCCTTTGGAAGAAACACCGTGCGACATTCACGCCTTCTGAGTCCGGTTGTCCTTCTGGCCGCCGCTTTCGTTTTCGGGTTGTGGTCCGCTTCGGGCGAGTCGGACTTTCCAGGCATGCAGTACAAGGTCGATCCGAATTGGCCGACGCTGCCCCCCGGCTGGAACTTCGGAGAGGTGGCGGGGGTCGCGGTCGACGGCAAGGGGCACGTGTTTGTCTTCCATCGGGGCAAGAATCCGATCATGGAGTTCACGCCAGAGGGCCGAATGGTCCGTTCTTGGGGCGAGGGATTGTTCATCCGTCCGCACGCCATTCGGGTCGATCCCGAAGGGAATATTTGGACGGTCGACAACGATACGCATCAAGTCCTGAAGATGGACTCGAGCGGTCGCATCCGGATGGTGGTCGGTCGCCGGGGCCAAGGCGGCGAGAGCGAGGAGACCTTCAACCGCCCCACTGATGTGGCCTTCGCGGAAAACGGAGACTTTTACGTCAGCGACGGTTACGTCAATTCGCGTGTTGTGAGGTTTTCGAGACAAGGCCGTTACATCGCCGCCTGGGGCAAGAAGGGCGACGGCGAAGGTGAATTCAACTTGCCCCACTCAGTCGCCGTCGACCGGCAGGGCCGTGTCTACGTCGCCGACCGCGAGAACTACCGGGTGCAAGTTTTCGATGCGCATGGAAAGTTCCTGACGCAGTGGGGGCATATCGGCTCACCGTGGGGCCTCGACCTGCAGCCGGACCAAACCCTATTCATTGCGGACGGCCACAACGACCGAATTCTGAAGGTCACGCTGGAAGGCAAGGTGCTCGGTGCGTTCGGAAAGAACGGCCGCCTGCCTGGAGATCTGAATTTCGTCCATCATCTGGGGCTCGACAGCGCGGGCAACATCTTCGCGAGCGAGATCAAGAATCAGCGTGTTCAGAGATTCAGCCCCCGCTGAATCAACGTGGCCAAGTTTGACTCGGTGGTGGCGGCGGTTCGGATGAACGTATTCCGGCCGCTCTTCGCGGCAACTGCGAGGCCGGGGCACTTGCCTCGATCGGCGATGAACCGTCCCCGGAACATCTTCAAGGAGAAGTCGATGGGAAGAAATCGACCGCAATCCTTTCGATGACAGCGGCCGCAGCCGCGGCGCAGATCACCCAAACGGTCGTGCTCTAGCCAACGAGGCCCGGGCAGGATTCGAAACCCAACAGCGACGAGGCGCCCGACGGCTACGCCATTGAACGTGAATTTGAGCGCGTCGTCGTGCTGCGGTTCCAGTATCCGGTGGATCTGCTGGTGACCTTCGAAAGGATGGTGAAGGACCACGACATCCGCAACTCCGTGATTCTCGCGGGGGCGGGGTCGGTTCGCAACTATCGCATCCATGCCGTGAGCCATCGTGTCTTCCCGTCCGAGAACATCTACACCAAGGACCCAACCAAGCCTGCCGACGTCGTAAGCATGAATGGCTACGTCATCGACGGCCGAAGTCATGCCCACAGGACATTGAGCGATGAGAACCACGCCCTTGGGTGGACATCTCGAGCCGGGCGCGAACGTTTTTGCCTTCGCCATCATTACGGTAGGAGTCTTCCAGGATGGCGTCGATTTGAGGAAGATCGACGACAAGAATCACCGCTAGCCGGGCGCTGCTTGGCTGCGCCCATACAGCCGAGCGTTCTGACGAGGTCTGCTCTCGCTGTCGGGGCTCTTCCCCAGGTTGAAGTGGGCTTCGGGCGAGGGACGGGAGTTCCTTGGCAGACCCTCGACGATCGGCGCAGCGCTCCGGTGATCGTTGCTGCCGAACTTGGTCCCGCCGGGCGCGTCGAGAGCGAGGATATCCGCACCGAACCGCGGGAGCGCCCCGGCCGCGTCCAAGTCGGCCGCATGGCATGGTCTGTCGTTGTCAAGAGTTCGGCGATGGAGCTAACGGACTGGGTGGCGGAACGCCTCAACGGCCTTGGCGCGCAGCGAGTTGGACAGCCGCAACCGCTCCGAGCCCGCTTCCGATTCCAGATATGCCCGGCGGCGTCGCCTCGAGTTCGAGAACTGGTCGAATGCCTTCTCGGGCTTCACCGAGCTTCCCACCACCGACAGGGCCACGTCCTTCTTGGCGCCAGGCAGTCGCCGGATGTCGGCCCAGACCCGTTCGAACGACTCAAGCACCGGCTCGGTGTAGGAGGAGTCGAGCAAGGGCTCGACGATGACGCTGCAGGTGTCGGGATCCTTGCGTCTCGACAAGACCTGCGCAAGGCGCAGAAACGGGCCAAGATGCGCGTGGGCAGGGAATTCATCAGTGACCAGGAGAATGTGTCCCCTCTCGAGGGGCGTCGCGATCTGCCGATTCCCACACTCAGAGGCCATGTCGAAGCGATGCATACCGAGCTTGTTGCGCTCGGGCTCCTTCGCATCGCGCCTGCCCATGGATGGCGCCGGCCGATACGTAGACCAACCCAGCGTGCGCAGGTGACAATGGCGGGGCCTTGAGGCGCCGTCTTCAAGTGAGAGAATCATGAACGTGCCGACGAGACGGCAGCGATTCTCCGTGGTTGCCGCGGGCCTGAGCCTGCTGTGCTGCGGGTTCTGCGGGTCGGCCCAGCAGGATGTTGGCTTTGCGCCGATTTTCGACGGCGAGACCCTCATAGGCTGGCGCGCGGATCCGCAGAGCCAGAGCGCAGCGTGGTCGGTGAAGGACGGGGCCATCCAAGGAATGGGACTGGAGGATCGACTCGCCTATCTCGTTTACTCCGGCGACGAAGAACTGCGCGACTTCGAACTCAAGTTCAGCTACCGGATGCGGACCGAAGGCAACACAGGCGTTGAGCTGAGAGGCCGTGTGGACAAGACGGGAAAGCGTCCGTTCGAGGGCTACCATGCGGATCTCGGACACGTCGGAATCGGGCCGCGGATCTTGGGAGCGTGGGATTTCCACTTTGCGACACGGAAGGAGTTTCCCTACGAGCGCGGAACACGCCTCGTGATTGACGAGCACGGCGCCGGGCGTCCAGAGCGGATTGAGAACCACGTCGAGCTCGGTGACATCAAGAAGCGTGATTGGAATCGATGCCACATTCTCGCCAAGGGAAATCATTTCCGGTTCTTCATCAACGGGATGCTGTCCTCCGAGTTCATTGACGGCATTGGGGAGGGACGCCTCGAAAGCGGTTTGATTGCGCTCCAACTCCACGACAAGGGGACCGTGGTCGAGTTCAAGGACATCCTGCTCAAACGCCAGCAGTGAGTGATCGGAGCGTCGCCCCAGATCGTTCGGGTGGTGGGGATCCTCCGCGATGCGGGGGTTTCGACACTCGTCACGGTGGTCGCCGTGACCCGTTCTCATGGGAATTCCGTAAATCGGTTACAGTGTTTGTCGAAGACCGGATCCAAGAGTTCGCCAGTGCGGAAAAATCCCGTAGCTAGAGGTCGTAGCGCCGTCTCGGGGGTGGCTTGCGGGCCCTTGGGCGACGTCGGATTGCGGGTCGCTGTCTGTCTGCTGATCGGGGCGCCGAGTAGCTCTGCGCAAGGGAGCGCAGCAGCCTCTTCGGCTGCCGCGTCGGTGCATCGTCAAGTGCTGGATCGCTACTGCTTGACTTGCCACGGCGAAGAGTTGCAGACGGCCGGCCTGAGGCTTGATTTGGTCGATGCCGCGCAAGTGGGTCAAGCCCCGGAACTGTGGGAACGGGTCGTGCACAAGCTTCGCACGGGCATCATGCCGCCCGCGGCCATGCCACAGCCTTCCCAGGCAGCCCGGAGCTCCCTGCTCGCATGGCTGGAAAGCTCGCTGGACGATTCGGCGGCGGCCAATCCGAATCCGGGCCGTACGGAGGCGATGCGGCGTCTCAATCGCACTGAGTACCAGAATGCGATTCGGGATCTTCTTGCGGTCGACATCGACGTGACTTCCCTCCTGCCGCACGACGAGAGCGGTCATGGATTCGATAACGTCAACGTCGGCGATCTCTCCCCCACTCTTCTGGGCCGGTACATCTCTGCCGCGCAGAGGATCAGCCGCCTCGCGGTCGGCGGCACGGCAGCGGCTCCTCAGAGCGACATCGTTCGCGTGAAGGCGGACTTCACGCAAGAGCGGCATGTGCCGGGTCTCCCGCTAGGGACGCGGGGCGGGGTTTCAATTCCCTTCACGTTTGCGCAGGACGGCGAGTACGAGATCCAGATTTGGCTTTCACGCAACCGGAACGAGGAAATCGAAGGCCTGAAGGAACCGCACGACGTATTCCTCCTGCTTGATCGCAAGCCGGTCGAGACGTTTCGAGTCCAGCCACCGACCGACCGCTTCGATCACTCGCAGGTCGACAAACACCTCAAGCTCCGATTGAGTGTCGAAGCTGGGCTGCATGAGTTGGCTGTGACGTTTCCCAAGGCGCAAGCATCGCTGCTCGAGACCATGCGCCAGCCCACCCTTTCGCGCTTCAATATGCACCGCCATCCGCGTACGGCGCCCGCGGTTTTCCAGGTTTCGGTGGTCGGACCGTATGGAGCCAAGGGTGCCGGCGACACGCCCAGCCGCCGCCGTCTGTTCGGCTGCCGTCCGGCGGCGCCCAGCGAAGAGGAGCACTGCGCGAAGACGATCCTGGCGACGCTTGTCCGGCGAGCGTTCCGGAGGCCGGTCTCGGATGCAGATTTGGCTGGCCCAATGGCCTTCTATCGGGAAGCACGCGCCGACGGTAACTTCGATTCGGGTATCGAAAGAGCGCTGACCGCCGTGCTCGTCAGCCCGGAGTTTCTGTTCCGCACGGAACTGGATCCGGAGCGTGTGACGCCGGGCGACTCCTACCGAGTCAGCGACATCGAGTTGGCGTCGCGGCTGTCGTTCTTCGTGTGGAGCAGCATCCCCGATGACGAGTTGCTCGATGCCGCGGAACGGGGCGAACTCAGCCGACTGGACGGGCTTGAGAAACAGGCCCGAAGAATGCTCGCGGACCCGCGTTCCGCCAATCTCGCCAGCAACTTCGCAGGACAATGGCTGCACCTGCGCAGCTTGGATTCGTTCTCGCCCAATGCGCGTCTCTTTCCGGACTTCGATGACAATCTCCGGCAGGCTTTCCGTCAGGAAACGGAGCTCTTTGTGGAAAGCATTCTTCGCGAGGACCGAAGCGTGCTCGACCTGATCAAGGCGGACTACACCTTCCTCAACGAGCGATTGGCCAAGCACTATCGAATTCCAGGCGTGTACGGGACGCGTTTCCGACGGGTTGCAGTGGAAAGAAACAGCAAGCGCGGTGGACTCCTCCGCCACGGCAGCGTCTTGACGGTCACGTCGTACCCCACCCGCACGTCCCCCGTTCTACGGGGCACGTGGGTCTTGGAGAACATTTTCGGGGCGCCGCCGCCGTCCCCGCCGCCGAATGTGCCGACGCTCGACAATTCGGTCTCCGCCTCGCTTCCGATGCGGGCAAGGCTGCGCGCGCATCGAGGCAACCCGGCCTGCGCGAGTTGCCATAAGACGATCGACCCGGTCGGATTCGCGATGGAGAACTTCGATGCCCTCGGTCGCTGGCGGGACTACCAGGACGGTGTGCCAGTGGACGTCTCGGGAGGCCTGCCCGGAGTGAGTGAGACGGACAACGGCGTGGTCGGCCTCGAAGACAGCCTGTTGGAACGGCCGGAACTGTTTGCCGGAACGATCGTCCGAAAGTTGCTTACATTCGCGCTCGGACGGGGGGTCGAGTACTATGACGCGCCTGCGGTCCGCCAGATTCTTCGTGAGGCGGCGCCGGATGGATATCGCCTATCGACGCTCCTGATCGGTATCGTAAAGAGCGTACCGTTTCAGATGAGGAAATCGACATGATCATCACGAAGAAGGTATTACCAAGGCGCACGTTCCTTCGGGGGGTGCAGGCCACTCTCGCCTTGCCTCTGCTGGACGCGATGATTCCCGCCGCGACCGCCCTTGAAAAGACTCCGGCCAAACCCGTGCCCAGGCTCGGGTTCGTGTTCATCCCGATGGGCTGTGACCATTCCCGCTGGACGCCCAACGATTCGCCCACACTCGGCGAGTTGTCCGCTAGTCTCAGCCCGCTGGAGCCGGTCAAGGATGACTTGATCGTCTTCACCAACTTCGAGCTCAAGAACGCCTATCCCGGAACCCATTCGACCTCGAACGCGGCCTTCCTGAGCGCGGCCTTTGCGAAACATACCGAGAGTTCGGATTATTACTTGGGCACCACTGTCGACTAACACGCAGCGAGGCAGCTAGGCAAGGCAACCCAGCTGCCGTCGCTCGAGCTCTCGATGGATCTGCTCCAGACCGTCGGCCAATGCAACAACGGATATTCCTGCGTGTATCAGAACAACCTCTCCTGGTCCTCCCCGACGACGCCGCTTCCCTCAGAAGCCCATCCGCGCACGGTGTTCGAGCGCCTCTTCGGCGAGGGCGGCAGCGTCGAGGATCGTCGCGCGGCGCTGCGGCAACGGGCCAGTCTGCTCGATCTCGTCCGAGAGGACATCACGCGACTGATAAGGAAATTGGGGCAAGCCGATCGCGCCCGAGTCGAGAACTATCTCGACAGCATCCGAGAGGTCGAGCGTCAGATCCAGCGTGCGGAAGCCGGGGCAGCGGACAATCCGCTGCCCGATCTGGATCGTCCAATGGGCGTTCCCGCCGCCTACACCGACCACGCGAGGCTCATGTTTGACTTGCAATTGCTGGCGTATCAGGGCGATATCACGAGGGTCATCACCTTCCAGCTGGCACGCGAGCTCAGTGGCCGGACCTATCCGGAAGTCGGCGTGCCCGATCCACACCATCCGCTGAGTCACCACGGGAATGATCCCGTCAAAGTCGAAAAGATCTCCAGGATCAATAAGTTTCACGTGTCGCTGTTCGCGGAGTATCTCGAAAAGCTGAAATCCACCCCGGACGGCGACGGCTCGCTGCTGGACCACTCGGTTCTGCTCTATGGCAGCGGGATGGGCAATCCGAGCACCCACGACCATAACAACCTTCCCATCCTCGTCGCCGGCGGCTCCGCCTGCGGCCTGAAGGGCGGGCGGCATGTCAAGTACGAACACGGGACGCCGTTGGCCAATCTCCACTTGACTTTGTTGGATCGAGTGGGCGTTTATCTGGACTCGTTTGGGGACAGCAGCGGCAAGGTCGAGAATCTATTCGACGCCGTGCCCGTGTCATGAGATTGGCGCGAGGAGTCTCGCGAGACCTGCGGGAGAGACGAACAATGCATCGGGCGCGAACCGCCGCACTTTGGGCTTTGGTGCTTGCCGTGCCCGGCGCAGCGGTCGGAGGGCCTAGCGTCAGTCTCGCGGACGCGGCAGAGGCCCAGGACCGCGCAGCGGTGCGTTCTCTGCTGGACGCAGGCGCCGACGTCAACGCCCCGCAGGTCGATGGCACGACCGCGCTGCACTGGGCGGCCTACCACAACGACACGGAGACGGCCGAGTTGCTCGTTCGTGCCGGAGCCGAGGTGAATGCGCGCAATCGATACGGTATGCCTCCGCTCTCGTTGGCGTGCACCAGCGGAAACGGCCCCCTCGTCAAGCTGCTGCTGGACGCAGGCGCCGACGCCAGTGCCATGCTGAGCGGGGGGGAGACCGTCCTCATGACGGCCGCGCGGTCCGGGAGTCTCCATGCCGTCGAAGCTCTCCTCGCCCATGGGGCCGATGGCAGCGCGACCGACCGCAACGAGCAGACGGCGCTCATGTGGGCCTCCGCCGAGGGGCACGCCCGGGTCGTCGAAGCTCTGCTCGAAGCCGGCGCCGATTTCCGAGTGACGCTGGATTCGGGGTTCAATGCGATATTCTTCGCGGTGCGCGAGGGCCGCACCGATGTCGTTCGTACGCTCCTAGAAGCTGGCGTCGACGTCAACGAGCCGCTGCATCGGAGGAGTCGCCCGCAGTATCAGTATGCGAATAGCGGCATGAGTCCCTTGCTGCTGGCGATCGAGAACGGCCACTTCGAACTCGCGGTCGCTTTGCTCGAAGCCGGCGCCGATCCCAATGACGAACGGACCGGATTCACCCCGCTCCACACGATCAGCTGGGTGCGGAAGCCCAAAGTCAGTGACTTCGGGAGCGACCCGTCTCCGGAGGGCTCGGGGAACCTGTCAAGCCTCCAGTTCGTCAGGACGCTCGTGGCGATGGGCGCCGATGTCAACGCGCGGCTTGCGAGTGGCAAGTCCGAAGCCCCAATGCTCAACGAGAAAGGCGCGACGCCGTTTCTCTTTGCCGCAGACAAGGCGGACGTTCCGCTCATGAAGGTCCTGCTTGAGTTAGGCGCCGACCCATTCCTTCCGAATGTAGAGAACAGTACGCCCCTGATGGCGGCCGCAGGCCTGGGCACGACGGCCCCTCTCGAAGAAGCGGGCACTGAGGAAGAGGCGCTGGAAGCCACCAAGTTGCTTCTTGAACTCGGCGCAGACATTAACGCCGTCGACGACAACGGCGAAACCGCCATGCATGGAGCGGCCTATGGAAGCTTTCCGACGGTCATTCAGCTGTTGGCGGACAACGACGCCGACCCGGAACTCTGGACGCGGCCGAACCAACACGGCTGGACGCCGCTTTTCATCGCCGAGGGCTACCGGCCAGGAAACTTCAAGCCGGCGCCCGCGACGATCCAGGCTGTGATGCGCCTGATGGCCGAGGAGGGCCTTTCCACAGAGGGCCCAAGGCCTCGGCACATCGGCGCCTACGAGAAAGCGCGCCTCGCGAAGCAAAAGCCCTAGCGTTCCGCGGCCAGTCCTCGTCCACTTTCCAAAGGCGCGATCGTCGGCCGAGCGATCTTCCACCTTCGAGGCTGTCCACGGTACGGACTCTGGAGCGGGCCTCGGATGACGCGTTCGTTACTTTGAGCGACCACATTTCGCCGAACAGGCCGCTCCCTACCCCGCCTGTTTCGGGGGGGTGTGCGGTGATGCATGTGGGGTTTCCATTCCAAGCCCAAGCTCCAAGAGTTAACGAGAGTCGGCACGGGGTTGAGATTCGGGCAGACGATGAGGGCCCGTGGAAACCGAAAGAGCGAAGATCGGCCCGCCTGGACAAGCCGCCCCAGCGACGCGCGTGCGTGGGGGATAGTACAGATCGGCGGTTCGCCGCACGACTAGCTCGAGGGGGCTGGCTATTCTCGTTCGTTGACGACGCGACCAGCTGCTTGCAGGCGGTGCGGTTCTGGGATGCGGAAAGGACGCAGGACCAACTGCTCACTCGCGCCGCGCTGCGAAGCACTCCCGCTGGTCGAGCCTTCGTCGCTTGGTCTCGGGGCTTGAGGGCCCCGGACGTGCGTGCGCGAAGCTCCACCATCAAGGGCCTCGCGTTGATCGCCTTGGAGGCCCCTGCCGACGAGAAACACGGGGAGAGCTCGGCCTGCGAGCAGCTCAGGAGCGGCGATTTCCGCTTCGGTCGGACAGGACCGCCACATGAATGCCAAGCGGTTGTGGCCGATGGGAGAGGCCCTCCAGAGTCTCTCGGGCGCTTGAGGGCCTGAGGAGAGCAAGACGGTGGTCTAGGCCAAGATCGCCAACTCCGCGAGTATCGATCGGATAAGAATCAGTACGTCCACGAGTAGAGTCGTGGCACTCCTCTCACCGTTTCAGTAGCTCATTCAACGACAGCTTCTCAAAGACAAGGTCAGCCTGGCTTCCCTCGTACACAATACCGACATGCTGATCGTCAACGCGGCTGATGCTGGGGTAGCCACGCCCACGATCTTCGTCCAACAGGATCTGATACTCCTCCGGCCAGGTCATTCCGTCGTCAAAGCTGATCTTCATGGTGTGGTGATGCCGACCGTCGGTAGCGTTCGGATTGGCGAAAAGCAAGATATGCTTCGACTCACCCTCTTCCTCGTAATTGAAACGATACAGACTTCCATTGCAGTTCGGTTCGATCAATGCTCTGCGGTTGGTTTCGTGCGGTTTCCAGGTTTGACCGAGATCACGGGTTACGTAAACGGCCCGGTAGGCATCCTCCTTGTCGTTGCGCATGTTCAGCATGATGGATCCGTCGCTGAGCTCTACCGCTTGGCATTCGTTGCCTCCGCTGAAGGCATGGTTGCTAACGGTCCAGGTGGCGCCATGGTCGCGGCTGTGGGTGATATTGGAAAATGGGTATCCGGTCTTGTCACGCCCCTGAGTCGGCATGACGAGGGTGCCATCCGAAAGAGTAATGCCCTGATTCGGTGCTGGCGCGAAGAGCCACCATTCCGACTTCTTTAGCTTGCGAGTGAGGTTCTTCGGCTCGTTCCAGCTGAGACCATCATCCATGGAGCGGACCATCATGAACTGGGCGCTCTTGGCGATTTCGTATCCTGGTTCGGAGCCGTCCTCGACCCACTGGTGCTTGCCTGGTTTGCCCCACATCCACACAGCGGAGACGAAGATTTCCCCGGTGTTCTGATCGACGAGAATACCGGGGTCGCCTACACCGTTTTCCTCTTGGGGCAACCCGCCCCGTTCCCCCATGTCCATGATCACCCGCTGTGGCTCCCAGGTCTGGCCGCCATCCGTGCTGCGGGTCAGCCCGACATCAATGTCTTCCTGCAGGTCTCGCGACTTCCGTCTCCGAATGTCGTAAACGCACAGGAGGGTCCCCTTCGGAGTCGTGGCCAGCGCAGGGATGCGATAGGTATGGACTCCGTCGTCCATGTGTTTGCGTAGAGCCACACCAATGCGTTTGCGGACGCCGGGGGTCTTGTCTCTTGGTGTCATCTCTCCTGCTGACGTCTGAACAGAAGTGCAGGCGGCGTCAATCCGGCGTCCCAAGCCTGCGGTTTGTCTCAACCCGGCGGAAAGCCAAAAGATGTTCTTCCCTGGCGAGAATTCCTGATGTCCCCTGAAGACCAGTTCGTCAGCCGGGCTTACAGGATCGCCGAATGAGTTCGCGGCCTCGAAGTCCTGCTTGTCACCCGAATAAAATAACTGAAGGGATTCAATGTCGTTCAGATCGTCTGTTTCGCTCAACGTAAAGGTGAACGCTGCGGCGCTGACTCCGGGGTTCTCGGCTTCGACAGTCAGTCGCATCAGAGGGTTGTGCTCGTTTCGGATCAGCACTGGATGCACACGCTGGGAAGCAGTAATCTCCAATCCGCTGGGCGCCGCCCCTCCACATCCGGAGAGAGACAGCACAAGCAGGAAGGGAGCCGCAAGTCCCATCAAGATCAGGTCGGCCAGTTCTGGAAATCCTCGTCCGGTCTTCATACTGTCTCCTCCATCAGCGCTATCAGAAGTTGGTGGGAATTGGACAGATTCTACTCCCATTGGAGATTGGACTGTAGGGCCGTTTTCCCCAAAACAAGATGAGCCTCAAGGGCTCCGACGCGTACCGTCGGTTGCGTGATGCGGGGCGCTGATTCGGTGTCGGCGGGACTGTAGAGCGGACGCTCCCACGCCGAAGCCGCGCGCAACTCGCAAGAAGGCAAGCCAAGACGGGCGCGCCGGTCGCGGGGTTCGGGCAGAAGTTCCCCCGGCGGTCATGGACCGGCGTTTGGAGAAATCAACGCAGAACTCGAGACCCACTCGGGCGGCAGCATCAGATTCGTGGCCTCTGCTGCGGGCCATTGGTCTCTGGGCCTCGGATCTCCGAGACTCAACGTTCAGACAATCGGCCCAAGTTCTCGTACCATTTGATGTTCTTGGTGGCGCCGCCGATCTGAACGATGTCCAAGCGGCCGTCGCAATTGAGGTCGGCTACCGCGCATCCCGAGGCGGACATCCCAAGCGGGTCGAGATCTTCGTGCCGCCACTCGGCGCCACTGTCGTCCTGGGCGTAAAAGACGTGGGAACCGGCGATTTCGCCGCGCGCACGATCGCCGACAACGATGTCGTCGCGACCGTCGCCGTTGAAGTCACCGACGCAAACCTCGTGCCCTTCGGTGAGTTGGTCGTAGATAATCCGACGCTGCCAGCTGCCGGCCTCGTTTTGTGTGTAAACAGCCACCTCGTTGCCGTGCCATGGTTCGACTGAGGTGACCATGCGCGTCTTGGTGATGGTCCCGACCGCGACATCGCTTGCGCCCGCGGTCTCCGGCTCCTCTTTGTGTCCTCGAGAAAGTCGTGTGTTCTCCCATCGGACCTGATCGCCCTCCCCGACCGGGTCATGGAGCGTGATACCGTCGAATCCGGCTGTCAGCAGCTCTTCGCGCTCATCCTCGTCCCACTGCACCACTCGGACACGGTGCAATACTCCGCTGAGCTGATCGTCGATCAGCAGCCGTTCCCACTTGTCCTCGAGGTTTGCCGGCACCTGATAGTAGACCAGAGGCACTTGGTCCTCGTATTTGGGCGCCACTGCCTCGGCGCCGATTAGCGGAGCGTTGATCAACTCTTTCGTGCCGTCGCCGTCCACATCGGCCCAGGCCACGTGGTGCGAGGTCGTGAGTGCATCGACGGGTATCGATTTCCAAGGTTTGCGAGGGTCGCCCTGATGTCGCAGGAGCCAGACAAGTCCGCGGCTCTTGGCGGCGACCATGCTGAATTCGTTCTCGATGGAGAGTTCCGGGATGCCGTCGCCGTCCACGTCATGAGCAGCCATGTTGACCAGCCCGCTCATTCCTTCCACCAAGACGTGACGTTCCCAAGACGGGTTTTCGTACCAGCGCAGCTCTTGGATGCGTGACGTCATCCCGACGACGTCGGGACGGCCGTCCTTGTTCATGTCCGCCGTGAGGACTGCATAGCCGCCGGGGATTTCAGCTTCAATGACATGCGTGCGAAATTCGACTGGGTCGGCGGAGTTGTTGACGGGGCTGTCGGCGCAGGAGAAAAGGCAGCCGCTGAAGAGAAGAGCGATAGAGTGACGCACGCGGGAATCATAGCACCGCAGACCGTCTGTCAAAGGAGAGGTGATCAACACGGCTGAACAGCTGAGATGTGTCGCTCAACAAGCAGTTTCGACTCACGGAACCGGTGCGGCTCCAGTTCCGCGCGGAGTTCTCCAACCCCACGCAACTGGGGCAGCCGACTGAGACGGCCACGAGCCGATTTTTCGGACAGGTTCACAGCGCGGTGGATGCCTGCACCACCTAGTTCGGCCTCAAGTTGCTCTGGTAGACCTTGCTTCAGCCGTGAAGTACGCTTTAGCCGAAGCGGACGTTGGATTGTTGCGGCTCGTACGATCTTGCGGGGGATCCTGCGAGGGCCTCTCCAGGGAATCGCAGGGGGACCGGGTCTTGAATACAGCTCCGCCGCACGAGTCGAGGGGGAATCCATGCTGGTGAGAATAGATTTGCACGCTTGCAGCCTTCCGGTCGTCGCGGTGCTCGTCGCATTGCTGGCGAGTTCCGCCTGCGGTCCGCAGGGCGGGCGCGTCGAGGCGGGGATTCGAAACGTGCTCGTGATTAGCTCGGACGATCATGCCACGCATGCCATGGGCGCCTACGGCAACGCAGCGATCCAGACGCCCAACCTCGACCGCCTAGCGGTCCAAGGAGTTCGTTTCGAGCGAGCGTACGCCAATTGCCCGTTCTGCACTCCCTCCCGACAGTCGCTCATCACCGGTCAAGTATCCGCATGCCTGCGGGGTGACGCTGGTGCAGACTCCGTTGGCGGAAGAGCAGATCACGATCGCGGACCATCTCAGCGACTTGGGCTTCAAGACGGCCGCGATCGGCAAGATGCATTTCAACAGCGATCTCAAACATGGTTTCGAGCACCGCGTGGACGCCAAGGATCACGACGCGTACCTCGCCGAGAATCCAGCTCGGACGCCGCCTGCGGACCAACCCTACAAGCCGGTCTGGAGGCCCTTTCGAGTGTCCGCGCGAGAATGGCTCAACGCCGATCGCCTGCCCGGCACAGGATACCCGCGCCCAGGAGATCCTGAGAATCAAGGTCTTTATGACGAAGATTCGCTGGGAAAGTTCTACGTGCGTCTAGCCATCGATTTCATGAAGCGAAATCGAGACGATCGCCTATGCGTCTGGCTCAGCTTCTATGAGCCGCACTCGCCATTCAACTTTCCGATCGAATACGCGGCGAAACATGATCCCTCCGAGGTCCCGTTACCCGAGGCGAGCCCCGAGGACGATCGATGGATTCCGGCCGAATTCCGCGACATAAGTTCGGACGACAAGCGCGGGATCGTCGCCTCGTACTACAACTCCGTGGCGCATCTGGACGACAACGTGGGCGCCATGTTAGACGCTCTCGAGGAACTTGGGCTCGACGACTCCACACTCGTCGTCTACGTTAGCGACCACGGTCATCTTCTGGATCACCATCGCCGCTTCGAGAAGCACATGATGTGGGAGGAAGTGGTCCGTGTGCCCATGATCGTCCGATACCCAGGGTTGGAGCCGCGGACCGAATCCGCCCTGGTCGAGATGGTCGACCTGACGCCCACGATCCTCGATGTCCTGGGTGCGCCGCCCATGGAGGGCCAGAATGGCCGTAGTCTTCTTGCCTTGCTTCAAGGCGAGACCGGCGAGCACCGGGACGTCGTCTTTCGGAATACTTCCATGACAACAAAGCGATGGTCCGGACGAAGGAGTGGAAGGATATCTTCACCACAGGCAAGCAGGACTTGAGCCTGGGCTATGAGACCGGCTTGGGGCCCTCGGGCCGCGATCAGCGCCTGTACGACATGAGGGACGATCCCAACGAGTTCACGGATCTCGCAGATGACGCGAACTCGGCGGATGTGATCCGCGACATGCAGGCCAGGATGCTCGACATCTTTCAACGTACGCAAGAGCTCCGGACCTTCCGAGTGAACTGCGCGTGGAGGAACAACTGGAATGGTTCCTGGAACCTCCGGAAGAGCATCTGTCCTCAGCGGATTTCCTGGCGCAAGGGTGAGGACCTCGGGGCCAAGGCCCCGTCCGCCGCACGCAGATGGAATACAGTTCTAGCAGGCCACCTCTTCGGCCTCCTGCATCGCACGCAAGGCGTTGCCCCCCAGGACCTTGGCCACATCTTTGTCGGAGAATCCTCGCTCCTTCAACGCAGTCACCAAGTTCGGCGTCATTCCGATGTGCTCGAGACCCTCAGGTAGCTTCAGCCCAACGCTGTCAAAGTCTGAGCCCAGTCCGACATGGTCGATTCCAGCGACGTCCGCCGCGTGCTCGATGTGATCCACAAGACGGCTGAGCGGAGGTTGGCCGATCGCTTCGACGTCCGCCAAGTTAAGCTTCCAGAGTTCCTCGGACAGCCGTTTCTTGTCGTCCGCGAATTGCTTGCGCACAGCGGAGCGCTTTCGACCGATCTCGGCCAGCTCGGAAAAGCGCGCACGGTAGTCGTCGTCGAGCATGCCGGCGTAATAGGCGACTCCAAGAACGCCCCCGTTCTGCGCCAGCGCCGTGAGCATCTCGTCCGAGAGGTTGCGAGGATGGTTGGCGACCGACCGACAGGCAGCGTGCGTGTTCAGGATGGGCGCCTGGGACGTTTCGATCGTGTCGAAGAAGGCCCTCTCGGACGCGTGCGAAAGGTCCGCCAGCATCCCGAGCCGATTCATCTCGCGGACGATTTCCCTGCCGTGTTCTGTCAGGCCTTCCGGGCCGTCTGAGTATTCGGCGGCGCCGACCCACGGCGTATTCCCGCTATGCGTAAGCCCCAGGTACCGCACGCCCAGACGGTAGAACTGCCGGAGGACGGCGATGCTGGAGTCGATCATGTGGCCTCCCTCGACTCCAAGCAGGACGCCGATCTTGCCCTCGCGATGGGCTCGCAGCACGTCGTCCGAGCTTGTCGCGAGGAACAAATCGTCCGGATGCCGAGCGACTTCCTCGACGATCAGGTCGGTGATCATGAGTGCGTCTTTGACCGACTCCAGCGGGGTCTTGTTGCGCGCCGAGCTGAATACGGCGAAGAAACCCGCGTGGAGGCCACCCTGCCGCATCTTCGGAATGTCGACTTGGCTGTAGGAGGGGCTCTCGGCCAAGTTGAGGCCTTCCGAGAGCATCCGCGACGGCGTGTCGATGTGCAGGTCGAGGTAGAGCGGGCCGCTCGGCGCTTCCGGCTCGGGAGCGGTGTCTGGGGCGCCGCCGCAGGCCCCAAGGAGCGCGGCAGCTGACATGCCCAGTTCACGTCGGGTCAGCATTACGGTCCGATTGTATCCGACCCTGCGGGCGTTGACGAGGAGCATCGGACGTATCGATTCCTCGGCTCGGCCGGCGCCATTCTCGGCGGAGTCCAGTTCCGTTTTGGATCCGCACGGGCGTCGCCGTCGCGGCAGCGCGTGCTTGCCCGAACGGTTCAGGCGCCGCTCATGATGCGGTATCGCGAAGTTCGACTAGCCCAGCGATCTTCTGGCGCAGGCAGGAGAAGAACTTGTCCGCGATCATCTTGGCCGTCCCTCCGAGCAGGCGCTGTCCCACCCGTGCGACGGGACCGCCGACCTGCGCCTTGGCCTGCACTTCCACCAAGCTGGACGAACCATCTTCCTGGATCGCAATGCGGGCTTCGCCCTTGGCGAAACCGGCGCCTCCTCGACCGTCGACCCGGAGCGTGTACGATGCGGGACGATCCAGGTCGCAAAGCTCGACAGTGCCCCGGAAACGCCCCTTGATGGCCGCGACGCCGACGGTCATCGTGGCTTGGTAGCGATTGTCGCCGAGCGACTCGAGCGCGTCGCATCCAGGGAGGCAGGCGGCCACAGTGGCCGGGTTTGTCATGGCGTCGAAGACCTGCTCCCGGCCTGCCTCGAAAACGTACCGATTCCGAAATTCCATCGCAGAGAACTCCCGCAAGCCTAGCAGACCTCGCGCTCCCTGCGGCGGCGGTCCATTCCACGGCCAAGCGAATTCACCGTTCGCTGGAGCGGCCGGTTTGCCGGGTCGGAGCGAGGAAGCCGAAGGAAGCAGGGAAGCACCAGGAAAAGTGACTGACCTTGATACCAGCCGACTGGCCTCGATGCGGAGACGATGGGATTGGATCCTCATCTGTCCTGCATTCGATATCCGAGGCCTCCGGGCGAAACGTCAATGGACCTTTTCAGCCGCGGGCCGGCTGCAGCGGCCTGGTCCGCCAAGCCGATTGCATCGCCGCCCGATCCCGCGCCCTGAGTAGTTCCACGGGCCTTCGCGCGCTCTCGTGTCGAACCTGCTGAATCGGCGCCTCGTTCGTTCCGTTTCCTGGCCAATTTCCCTGGCGGGCGGAAACACCAACAGCGGCTCGGAATTGGGCTGTCATTCAGTCGTCCTCCTGGGACTCCGTGACACTTGGGGTTGTTGGGCGTTAGGCCGGAAAACACCAGGACGCTTCTACGGTGCGTTTCGAGAGGCTTCAGGGTGCGCGTGAACTCGAATTCGGAGTCCTGGGAATCTGGCGTCCAGGCTTGTGGGATCACGCCGTTCGGAATGTATACGAATGCCAATCGCTTGGGGGAATCGCTCTCCGGCCGTCGTGCGGCAACGAACGCCGGCGCCATTGCGTCCAGGTAGTGCGGGGCAATGGACGCTCCCGTTCCGCATAGGAAAAGCCGTTGCTTCAGGTGCTTCCGAGAGAGCACAACAACATTTCCGCCAAGGCCTATCACACGTGGGTGCGACGGGTTGCTGCTGGGCGCCGACGGGCGTCGGCAACCGGGGCGCGGCGCTGACTGATGCGGTGATGTAATTCTGTTATGCTTCGCATATGCGGACCACGATTTCCCTTGAAGATCGGCTCGCGAAGCAGGTGCGCCGGGAGGCCGCTGCTCAGGGCGTCAGTGTGAGCGCCTTCATCGGCAGGACGTTGGACGATGTGCTCAAGCGCCGCGAGCCGGTGGCGCAGAGACCGTTCCGGTTGGTCACCGTGGACGGTGGCGGTCCGCGTCCGGGGATCGATCTCGACCGACCGCGAGCGCTCGACACGGCTGACGACGCGCTTCGCTTCGGTCCTCAGCGTCGCTGATCAAGAGATGCTGCTTCCAGACGTCAACGTGCTGGTGTATGCGCACCGCAAGGATTCGATCCCCGACCACGCTCAGTACGCGCAATGGCTTGTCCGGTTGGCGACAGGCCCTGAGCCATTTGCCATCTCCGTCCTGGTGCTGTCGGGATTCGTCCGAGTCGCCACCAATGCCCGCGCCTTCGCACGGCCATCGACCCTTGATGAGGTGTTCGCCTTCGTGGCGGAACTCGTCGACCGGCCGACCGGCCGCATCGTCGGTCCCGGTCCCGACCACCTCACGATCTTCGAACGGCTTTGCCGTGAGGCCGGGGCCTCGGGAAAGCTAGTAGCGGATGCGCAGCATGCAGCAGTGGCGATCGAGCATGGCTGTACGATGGTGTCGACCGACTCCGACTTCGCTCGCTTTCCCGGGCTGCGATGGCAGCATCCGCTGCTTTCAAATCGGCTACCCGCCGTATAGCGCAAGAATAGGCAGCGCGTTCGGACGCTTCCCGTACTCGCGGCTCCACCAGCGGCCCCGAGTAGAGCCGCACGTCGGCATCAATGCTATCCCCGACAGTGCGGGCTAGGTCTTCATCGGACGTTCGCCGCATGTCTGCCGAAGGCTCATGGGCTCAGGACTTCACTGGCTTGACTGCGCTCGCGGAACCCCCGCGCTTTCGCGCCTCGCCGGGAAGGCTGTTGAGGAACGCCGCCAAACGGTCCAGGCTCGCCAAGTTGTGGGCGGGCAGGAAATCGTCCACGTGCGGCAGCGCTGCCTGGAGGCCCCGCGTCAGCGGCTCGTAGCCGGGCGCGCCGAGCAGCGGGCTGAGCCAGATGAGACGGTGGCAGGAGCGCTGCAGCCTCGCGATTTCACGCCGCAGCACCTCGGGTTCTCCCCGGTCCCAGCCGTCCGAGACAAGCAGCACCACCGCCCCCTGCGCCAGGACCCGGCGGGCCCAATGGACGTTGAACATGCGGACCGCCTCGCCGATGCGCGTGCCGCCCGACCAATCCGGAACCAGCCTGGCGATCTCCTGCAGCGGATTGCAGCTCCGATGCGTGCGGAGCTTGCGCGTGATCCTCGTCAGCCGGGTGGCGAACAGAAACGACTCCACGCGGTCAAGGTTTCCCGCTAGGCAGCAGGCGAACCACAACAGCATCCGCGTATACCGCTCCATCGAGCCGCTGATATCGCAGAGCAGCACCAAGCGCCGGGGCGAAGTCTTCCGCGTCCGCATCGGAAGCGCCACGGCGTCCGCTTCCCGGCGTGCGAGTCTGCTCAGCAGTTTGCGCGGATCCGGCGAGGTCCCGGATCCCGGGATCCATCGCTTCGTGCGCCTCGGCGCCGGTCGCCATTGCAGCTCGCGGAGCATCCTTACGGCCTGCTCCATCTCTTCGGCTGTGAGGTTCTTGAAATCCTTCTCACGCAGGATCTCCCGGTCGCTGTATGTTGCGATCTGGATGCGTTCGACGCGCAGGTCCCCGCCTTGCTGCTCGCCCTCCGGGTTCGGGGCGAGCGACTCCATCTCGACCACTGGCTCTCCGAACCGCCGCTCGCTGCCGAGCGGGCGCAGGTCCAGGCGGGTGCTGGTTCCGGACGGCCGGCTCCAGAAGGCCCGGAACGCTCGATCGAACAGGTGCAAGTCTTCGGCTCGCTGGACCAGGACGCTGCGCAGCGCGAATCGGAAGTCGTCCCGATTGCCGATGTGGATTCGCAGCGCCGCCCGGGCCGCCTCGATTGTGCTGCCGGCCGGCACGCGCAGTCCGAGCGATCGCAGAAGGCGCGTGAATTGGGTCAGGTTTTCGAGGAGGTGACCCATGCGGTGCTAGGCTCTTGACCCGCGTAGCTGGCGCGCACGCCACGGTGTTTCGCCCTGTCCAGCATCGCCCGCACGGGCTCGCCCCGAACAGTCTGGATGTCTTCCTGATTCTTCAAGAGGATGCCAAGCGTTTCCTCGATTCGTTCTGCGCTCAGGCAGTCGTCATCGAGAGCGACGAGGGCGGCTACCCAGTCGAGTGTCTCCGAGACCCCGGCCGTCTTGTACAACTCGGTTTGGCGGAGCTCCTGCACGAAAGCCGCAGCCTGCTCGCTCAGCCTGCGGGAAGCTCCCGGCACCTTGACCTCGACGATCCGCAGCTCCTTCTCAAGGTCGGGATAGTCGATCCAGCAATACAGGCAGCGCCGCTTCAGGGCGTCGTGCAGTTCGCGTGTGCGGTTGGAGGTGATGACCACGATCGGAGGAGCAGCGGCTCGAATGGCTCCGAGTTCCGGGACCGTCACTTGATAGTCCGACAGCATCTCAAGCAGATACCCCTCGAACTCTTCGTCGGCACGGTCCAGTTCGTCGATCAGCAGGACGGGCGGCGGACCGTCGTGCTCGAGGGCTTGCAACAACGGCCGCTCAATCAGGAACTCCCGCCGAAACAACTCTTTCGCAGCTGATTTTCGATCCAGCTTGCCGTCGCTGCGCATGAGCTGGATCTCAAGTATTTGACGTGCGTAATTCCACTCGTAGACGGCTTGGTTGATGTCGAGCCCCTCATAGCACTGCATGCGGATCAGCTCTCTGCCAAGGCCCGTAGCGAGCGCCTTCGCGACTTCGGTCTTGCCAACACCGGCTTCGCCTTCGAGCAGAACGGGCCGCTCGAGCTCCAGTGCGAGGTACAGCGTCGTCGACAGAGAACGGTCGGAGATATAGTTCTCCCCCGCCAGCATCGATTGCAGCTCGTCGATCGAGCCGGGAATCGGTTTGGATCCGTCCATCGATGCAGACTGGCGGTCAGCCGCTCCGCGAAGCGGCGGCCGCCAGCGCACGGCGCACCCAGATATGGGCGACAGCCTTCCGGTACCCGGCGGACGCGTAGACATCGCCGAGCACTTCGTCGTCCGCCAGCGCATCGCCCGTCTGCCGCGCGGCGGCCTCGATCGCGGACTCGGTCAACTCCTGTCCCACCAAGGCCCGTTCGACCGCTTCGGCGCGCACTGGAGCAGGGACAAGGCCGCCCAAGGCGACATTCGCCACCGCGCATGCGCCATCCCGAACCGTCACTTTGGCCGCGGCCCCGATCACCGCGTAGCGGGATGCCGGGTGACCGAACTTGGCGTAGGCCGAACCTTCGCCCGACCCAGCCGCGGGCACCTCGATCGAGGTCAGGATTTCATCCTCCTGCACTGCGGTCGTCATCAGCCCCTCGAAGAAATCGGCAGCCGCGACCACGCGCTCTCCACCGGCTCCCGCGATGGTGAATTGCGCGCCGAGGCAGGCGAGCACTTGGGGTAGATCCGAGGCAGGATCGGCATGGGCGACGTTGCCCCCGATCGTGCCGCGGTTGCGCACGGCGGGATCGCCGATCATGCCGGCGGCTTCCGCCAGCGCCGTGGCGTGCACGTTGAGGGTTTCCGAGGCGGCCAATTCGGCGTGCGTTGTGAGTGCTCCGATCCGGATCGTCCCAGCGTCGACCGCAATCCCGCGCAAGGCCTCGATCCGGCCGATATCGATGAGCGCCGTGGGCGCCGCGAGGCGAAGCTTCAGGACGGGGATCAGGCTGTGTCCTCCCGCCAGCAGCTTAGCGCCGGGATGCTTGCCCAAAAGCTCCCCGGCCTCCGCGACGGAACCGGCCCGGTAGTAGTCGAACTCCGATGCGAACATGGCTCAATCCCTCCCATTTGCTTCCTGGATGGAGCGCCAGACGCGCTCCGGTGTTACCGGCATGCCCACGCTCTCGACGCCGAATGGCTGCAGGGCGTCGATCACGGCGTTGTAGACAGCGGCTGTCGAGGCGATCGTGCCGGCTTCGCCGATCCCCTTGACGCCCAGCGGGTGGTGGGGAGACGGCGTGACGGTCGAATGCACCTCGATGTCGGGGAGCCTGTCGGCGCGCGGGATCGCGTAGTCGAGCATGGTCCCCGTCAGGAGTTGGCCGTCTTCGTCGTAGACAGCCTCTTCCCACATGGCTTGGCCGATGCCCTGCACGATTCCGCCGTGGACTTGGCCCTCGACGATGACCGGATTGATCTGCGGGCCGCAGTCGTCGACGGCGACGTAGCGCTTCAAATCCACATCGCCGCTCTCCGGATCGACCTCGACCACGGCAAGGTGGGCGCCGTACGGAAAGACGAAGTTTGGCGGGTCGTAGAACGAGGTGGCTTCCAGCCCGGCCTCGACGCCCTCCGGCATGTTCCAGGCGACGTTCGCCATCAAGGCGATGTCCTGGATCGTCTTGCTCGAGTCCGGCGAACCTTTCACGAAGAAGTTGCCGTCCTCGTACTCCATGTCCTCGACGGAAGCTTCGAGCAGATGCGCGGCAATCACCTTCGCCTTGTCGCGGATCTTGCGCGCCGCCAGGGCGAGAGCCGCGCCGCCGACGGCGGTAGTCCGGCTTCCATAGGTGCCCCATCCCATCGGAGTGCTGTCGGTGTCCCCGTGGATGATCTTGACGTCGTCGGTCGACACGCCCAGCTCGCTGGAGACGATCTGGGCGAAGGTCGTCTCCTCGCCTTGTCCGTGGGGAGACGTGCCGATCATCACGTGGACCTTGCCACTGGGGTGAAAGCGCACGATGGCGCTCTCCCAGAGCCCGCCCTGAAAGCCGATCTCCCCCGCGACCTGGGAGGGGCCGAGCCCACAGATCTCGACATAGGTGGAAAGCCCCAGGCCGATATAGCGGCCCGCCTCGCGGGCCTCGGCCTGCTCCGCTCGCAGTTCGTCGTAGCCCGCCTTGTCCAGCAGTTGAGCGAGGGCCTGGTCGTAGTTCCCGCTGTCGTAGGTCAAGCCCGTGACGACATCGTGGCCGTCGTCGAACGGCGGGATGAAATTGCGCCTGCGAACCTCCACCGGGTCCAGGCCCAACTTGGCCGCCAGCACGTCCACAAGGCGTTCCACCATGAACGTGGCTTCGGGCCTGCCTGCGCCGCGGTAGGCTTCCACGGGGGTCGTGTTGGTGTAGAGTCCGTACACGTCCTCGTGGATCGCCGGGATGTCGTAGACGCCGGAGAGCATCAGCCCGTGCAGGATGGTCGGGATACCGGGGGCAGCGGTGGACAGGTAGGCGCCCATGCCGGCCCAGACTGTGGCCCGCAGGCCTGTGATCTTGCCGTCGCTGGTGGCGGCGAGCTCGACCTCCTGCACGTGATCCCGGCCGTGGGTGGTGGCTTGGTAGTTCTCGCTGCGCGACTCGACCCACTTGACCGGGGCGCCGAGCTTCTTGGAGCAGAAGACGGTGATGAAATCGGCCGGATAGACGGCGATCTTGCTGCCGAATCCTCCGCCCACCTCGGGAGCGATCACCCGCAGCCTGTCCTCGGGCACTCCGTTCACCAGGGAGCACAGGAAACGGACGATGTGCGGGTTCTGCGTGGTGTTCCAGAGCGTCAGCTCGCCGCTGGCCGGCGTGTAGCTCGCCAGGGCCGCGCGCGGCTCCATGGCGTTCGGAATCAGGCGCTGCTGGACGATGCGCTCTTTGACGACCACATCCGCGTTCTGGAAGGCGGCGTCGATGTCGCCTCCTCCCGTGACCGTCCAGTGAAACGCCTGGTTGCCTTCGATCTCCGCGTGCAGTTGCGGGGCGCCATCCTCGGCGGCTTGCTTAACCTCGACAACCACCGGCAGAGGCTCGTAGTCGACCTCGATCAGATCGAGCGCGTCGTGGGCCTGGTAGCTGGATTCGGCGACGACCACGGCCACGATGTCGCCCACGTAGCGGACCACGTCCTTCGCGATGCAATGGTAGTCGGCGACCTTGAGGCCTGCATTCGGCAACAGCCAAGCGCAGGGTGCAGGCGCGATTTCGCCTTCAGTGTCGGCCGCGGTGAAGACGGCCACGACGCCGCTGGCCTGGGCTGCTTCCGAAGTGTCGATGCTTTGGATGCGGGCATGGGCATACGGGCTGCGCAGCATGGCCGCGTGCAGCATGCCGGGCAGAACGATGTCGTCGGTATAGGTTGCGCTTCCGGTAATCAGCCGCGGATCTTCGCGGCGGCGGATACCGGAGCCAAACGTAGTGGTGCTCATTGGGAACCCCCTTCCATCGCTCCCGCCGCGTCGCGCACCGCGCGCACGATGTTCTGATACCCCGTGCAGCGGCAGAAGTTGCCTTCGAGGCCGTGGCGGATCTGCTCGTCGGTCGGGTCAGGGTTGCAGCGCAGCAGCTCGTGGGACGCCAGGATCATGCCGGGTGTGCAGTAGCCGCACTGTAGGCCGTGCTTGTTCCAGAAGGACTCCTGCAAGGGGTGCAAATCGGCGTTGTCAGCCAAGCCTTCGATCGTCGTGACGGAGGCTCCGTCGGCCTGTACGGCTAGGCACGTGCACGACTTGGCCGAGACGCCGTCCAACAAGACTGTGCAGGATCCGCACTGGCTCGTGTCGCACCCCACTTTCGTCCCGGTCAAGCCGAGCACGTCGCGAATGAAATGGACCAGCAGTTGCCTGGGTTCGGCCTCCCTGTCGTACTGGCGGCCGTTGATCGTGATACTAACGGGTATCTTCACCGTTGCGCCTCCTTTCCGTGCAGCGCCGGCGCGGAGTCGACTCGCGCCGGAAATGTC
The DNA here is from genome assembly GCA_965218615.1 of Bryobacterales bacterium. Lineage (GTDB taxonomy): Bacteria > Acidobacteriota > Terriglobia > Bryobacterales > UBA6623 > VXMF01. The sequence continues at coordinate 112,474 of CBDCLH010000008.1, read as the reverse complement.
CTGCAAGATTGTATACCAACCGCAAGGCATCGGCACGCTACCGCGGCAAGTAGGTTTTCCGGTGCTTTGATTTCCGGCGCTGCCGGTTCTATTCGATGCCTTCCGGCAATGCATGGGAAACGCAGGATCGACTGCACGGGGCCGATCCCGGCTAGCAGCATGAGCGCGTTTCAACAGGGCCCGGGACCGACAGGTCCTTCGCGCGCCAAGCCACGGATTCTCCAGTACCCGCGGCCGAACCGAACTATCTGCGCGACGACCGCGCCAACGCGGAACCGCGATCTCGCGGTTCGCCGCTAGCGCCCGAAACGACAGGAAACAGAGCCTGGCCGGCGATAGGTGGCGTAGGAGATGGCGATCCCGGCTGACCTATGAAGAATCGGGCCTTGCCAATAGCACGGCGGTCTGGACCACCGCGTGCCGGAATTCAAGAGGTTCCCAAGGATTCGCAACCTCCACGCCCAAACCCTCGAAGTCGGTGACGTTCCGAGTTGCTACGCCTAGGCCGTTCGCTCTCGCGCAGCCAGCGATCAGCGCATCCGCCAGATGCATGACACGCCCAGACCGGCGCGCCTGGACCCTCAGGCGCGCCGCGTGTTCCGCTGCGGCGCAGTCAACGGCCAGAATGCAGTCTCCGTAGTCCGCAACGAGACGCGCCAATTTGGTTTCGTGAACCGATCGGCGACGGCCCTGCGGTAGCAGCCTCAGACCATATTCAAGTTCATGGATCGTGACCGTCGTCAACCACAGGCCGCGCTTCTCGAGCAGGAACGCGAGGACCATCGGTCCTGGATCGTCTCGCATCAACTCGGAGACCACGTTGGTGTCCAAGACGTACCCGTTCACTGATCGCCCTCATCATCCATGAACGGGATTCGGCGATTCGGGTCTTTCCGGTTGGGCAACTCAAGTTCACCGAGTCCGCGCAGATTCTCGACCAAGAACTGGCCGAGCGGCTTGCGTGGCCGGACCCGGTCGCGCCAAGTCTGCGACGAAACGACGAAGAATGTCTTTCTGAGGCCGATCTGCTGGGGACCTTCTTCGTCGGCGAGGCGAAGAATCTCGGACAGGCGAGCCTTGGCCTCCGCGATGGTCCAGATCTTCGCACGTCTTGGTTGAGCGTTCAGCAAGGTTTCTCCCATGGATCGAGTCTAGACTAGTCTAGACTCGTTTGGTGATCAAGACTGCGATAACCTCCACTTCGGCTCACCTCTGAGGGTACGATGCAGCCGCGGCCGTTACTAACCGCTTTCCGATTGAATGCCAAGCAAGACAACGCTCGCATCCAGATCCGCGTCAGTCCCGCACAGCGTGCGCCTCGACCGGCTGCGGACGGAGAGGAACGTCGCCATGTGGGCCTGACTGAGCGCCCTGCTCCAAGAGGGCCTGGACCCCGAACGAGACGCCCGCACCACGCGGCTGTTCGCCGCTGAATGGGCGCAACGAACACAGAACAACGTCCAGCGCAACGAGACCGGTGGCGACAGAGTCGTGGATCTGGTCGATGTCCCGCGGAGCGAGAGGCTTTCGGCGAGACCCCCGTGGAGGCTGAGTCACTGCCGTGCACCACGTCGTGGCCGATTCCAGCTTGGGGCGGATATTCGGCTGTGTTGCAGCGCCAGAACAAGTCTTATGGTTCACATGTCTGCTGCCCCGGCCGCTGACTTGGCGAACGGCGCACCCGATCAGTTGCCGACGCTGGAGGGCGCGTCGGCCGGTGAACTGGAGGCATTCGATGCCGGAACGGATGGAGCTGTTGGCGACACCGATCCAGGAAACCTAGCACGAGGCCGGCGTCGATCCGGACCGAGCATGGCCGCGCAAGACATCGCGGTGTATCTGAATAAGCTGAACGATGACATGTACGTTAGAATTGATGCGCTACGTGGGGAGATCTCCTTCCAAGGCTGGATGTACGGATGGCTCTTCCATACGAAGATGCGAAGGGTTTCCTCGACTTCTACGCTTCTTCCGTCCCTTTGATTCTGCGGGGAGTCTCCGTCGCTGTGCAACGGGTCCTATAGGGAGGCGTCATGCAGTTCCGATCCTTCAAATTCAACCGCTTCGCTCTTGTCGCGCCGGTGCTCTGGGGATGCCTTTTCGCCCGCCCCGCCATAGGGCAGGAGTGCCTCATCATCCGGGTGGTCGATCCGTCGGGGGCGCCGGTCCCAACGGCCACTGTCACGATCGGAGCGGTAGACCAGCCAACCGACGACTTGGGTGTCGCTAACTTCTGCGGCCTAGGAAACGGCCCGCATTCCGTCACCGTATCGGCACCCAACCTTCAGACCGGCGTGCGGACAATCAACCAGAGCGTGGGGTCGGTCACGATCGCGCTCCGCCTCGAGACCGTGAGTTCGGAGGTCGTGGTCGTCGGCACCCGAAGCGAGGGCCGCGAACCCCTCGCGTCCCCCGTGCCCGTGGAACTCGTGATCGGCGAGCGATTGCGGAACTCCGGTCATGTCGAGACCGGTCGGGCGCTGCAGATGCTCGCTCCCTCGTTCAACTTTCAAAGCTCCGCGATCACCGACGGGACCGACTCGGTGCGCCCGGCTACGCTCCGCGGGCTGGGTCCGGACCAGGTCTTGGTGCTTGTCAACGGCAAGAGGCGGCACAACAGCGCGCTGCTACATGTCCTGGATTCAGTCGGTCGCGGCACCGCCGGTACGGACGTGAATGCCATCCCCATCGGGGCGATCGAGCGTATCGAGGTGCTCCGAGACGGGGCCTCGGCGCAGTACGGGTCCGACGCGATCGCAGGCGTCATTAACTTGGTCCTGAAGAATTCACCCGGATTCAGCTCGGACACCAGCTGGGGGCAGACCTACCGTGGCGACGGCGACGTCTTGACGCATAGTATGCATGGGGGCATCGCCAACAAGAACGGCGCGTTTCTGAATCTGACCTTTGAGACGCGCGACCGCGGTCACACCAACCGGTCCGGAGCCTGGGGCTGGCCTTTCTACCTTCCCGCAGAGTGCGGTCCGGGCGAGCAGCCGAGTTCCACCGGCTTCTGCCTGGATCCGCGCGAGAGCACTGTCGGACGGCATGTCATCCAGCTGGGCGACGCCGAGACCGGGCACCACACGGCCTACTACAACGCGTCCGTTCCGCTGGGAGACAAGCTGAACTTCTACTCGTTCGGCGGCTTCTCGGTTCGCGATAACAGCAGCCCTGGCTTCTACCGCGTGCCGTTCATCTTCAACGAGAGGATCGTCTACGAACTCCATCCAGAGGGTTTCCTGCCATTCATCAACACCGACGTGGACGACCTGTCCTTCGCGGCTGGTATGGACTGGACGACGAATTCGGGCTGGGCCTTCGATCTAAGCGTGAACCACGGGCGCAACGAGTTTGACTTCCTCATCACGAACTCGAACAACGCCTCGTACGGCGTCAACAGCCCGACCGAGGCGGACGCCGGCGGCCTCCGTTTCGACCAGACCACCTTCAACTTCGACGTCTCGCGGCTCTTCGAGTACGACGGGCGGACGATGAACTTGGCCATGGGTGGCGAATTCCGCCGGGATGGCTACGGGATCCGCGCAGGCGCACCGGTCTCGTACCTGCACTGCCTCGACGATCCGAACTCCGACAAGTCCACCTGCAGGCCGAACGCCCCGCCGGGCATCCAGGTATTTCCCGGCTACAGGCCGAACGACGAGGTGGATGCAAGCCGCACGAACGCGGCGGCGTACCTGGACCTGGAGTGGGTCTTCGGCGACAAGTTCCTAGTGGGCGCTGCGGGGCGGTTCGAACGCTATAGTGACTTCGGAGCGACGATCAACGGAAAGCTCTCATTGCGCTATGACTTCACTCCGTCCTTTGCGCTGCGGGGCGGTGTCAACACCGGATTCCGCGCGCCCTCGCTCCACCAGCTGCACTACAGCAAGATCGACACGCTGTCCGTCGAATCCGACGACGGAACCTCGGTGCTCGCCGAGGTCGGCACGTTCCCGAACAGCAGCGCGATCGTCCAAGCCCTGGAAGTGCCTTCGCTCAAGGAAGAGACCGCGGTGAATTTCAGCGGCGGCATCGTGGTCAAAATGGGCCAGACGGCGTCGTTCACGGTGGACGCGTTCCGCGTGCAAGTAGACGACCGCATCGTGCTGAGCGCAAACTTCACGGCGGCCGATGTCGCAGGCACCGCGCCGACGGTGGCGCAAGTCATGCAGGACACCCGCATTAGCGGCGCTCAGTTTTTCGCCAACGCAGCTGAGACTGTGACGAGCGGAGTGGAGTTCACGCTCAACAGCGTGCACGCGTTCCGCAACGGCGGGGTGTTCGATTGGGGCGTGTCGGGATCCTACTTTGACACCAACCTAGGCGGAGAACTCCGATTCCCGGCTTCGCTGGACGCGATCAAGGATGTGCTCTTCGCGCCCGCCGATCGCGCCATCATCGAGGACTTCCAGCCCAACACCCGCCTTCAGGGTACGGCGGAGTACCGGATCCGCCCAGTGCGGTTCGGAGGTGGCCTACGGTACTTCGGCAGCTACACGCTCTGGGACAGCTTGGGCCTGATCGGTAGGAGCCAGCACCAGACATTCGGCGGTGAATGGCTCGCCGATGCGCATTTCGCGGTCCGGTTGAACGAGTACCTCGAACTCATGGTTGGAGCCCACAATCTACTCAACACATACCCCGACCTGAACGAGTTCAATGACCTCTTCGGCACTTTCCTGTCGGACATCGCGGGCGCGCCGTTCAGTAACATCACCGACCGAAACGGCAGCGTCATTCCGGGCACGGAGTCGCACGGCATATTCCCGTACGCCCGAACGTCGCCGTTCGGGATCAACGGAGGGTACTACTACGTCCGGCTCAGCCTCGGCTTCTAGCGGCACCGCTCCGCGGGACAGGGGGACTGGGCAGTATGCTGACCCTGGTCCTAGCGGTTCCGTGCTCCACGAACTGGGCTACCGAGCCTTGTTCCTCATCGGCATGTAGTGATCCGACCCATTTCATCTGGATGTCGGGCTGGAAGTACTCCAACAAGCTGCTCAACGGCGGAGCCTCGCAGCACAGCGCCCCCACGGGAATGCGGCGTCCCTCTGTTGACAGGCGGCGCAGGATCGCCGGCCCCGCTTCCGACTGGGACGCCAGAGACGGCGGGGCCTCCCAGCCGGCACATGAAAGCTCGCAACATGGCCCGCATGGCTGTCCACAAACCTAGTAAGCCCGCGCCGGCGATTCGTCGAGCTGGATTTGCCACCGGCCCCCTTCGTGAAAGCGCTCTGACTCATCTTGGACACCAATTGCTCCGGTTTCGGGACGGCCGGCTTGAGAATACAAGCACTTGGTGCTGTTGAGGCCCGCCCTCCGTCCAATGTGTTGCGCCAAAGCCTGGATTTGGTCTCTTAACCTGTTCTTGTGCAAGCGCTTTTGAAATCGGAGTGTCGAAGATGGGTCTGACCGTGTACACCACGACGTTTCGGGCTCCAAGCAGTATACCCTGCGGCGTCTCGAGTCTCGGAGCGTCGCCCATGGTATCCCTGATTGTGCCGTCGCTGCTCTTTGAGGACGTTACACTCCGCAGGCCACGAGGAACGATTCCCCGGCCGCCGGTTGCGTCGCACCCGTTGTTGGGGCAATTGCGTTGCTACCGCAGGAATGGCTTGGCCGTAGAATGCGTCGAGTCTCCGCAGTCCAGCAATCGCAGGTCACTCGGCTCGGTGAGAATCCAGCATGCGGGCGTCACGCCGGTCACGACAAGGCCCGCCGACGCTGGAAAGCGACGCTCGTTTCGCCGCACTTTCCGCCGCAGGGGCGCGCCGCCCGGTGTTCGGCGTGGCCTTAGAACTCGTACCGAACCAGCAGTTCGATCCGTCGGGGTCCGGTCAAGGTACTGGTGACCCGACCAAACTGCGTCGAGCCGATCAACTCTCTAGCAGTGTCGTACGGCGGGGGGCTGCCAGTGTAGAACGTCGGGTGGTTGAGGATGTTCTCGATGCGCGCACCCACTCTGAGCGAGTGGTTCTCCGTGATGCGCGTCGACTTGCTCACGGAAAAGTCGAGTGCCAGAGCGCTCGGGCCCGAGAACAGCCGCCGCTGGAGCACCCCAAGCTGGCCCGGGCCGGGATGGAAGAAGACCTGGCCGTTGAACGGATCGAGGCCATCGATCGACACACCGCTGTTGTCGCGCGAGTTGATAGCGCCCGCGGCGATGATGAACGGGCCGTCGTTCGTCATGCGGAACTTCACGACCTCCGACAGCTGATCCTTCGTCAGTTCGGTGTTGGCCGTGTTCTGACTAGAGCGGCCCCTACGGTTGAGCGTCCCGCGCCCCGACACGATCGAGAACGGCGCCCCGCTTTGCCACGTCACGATCGAGGCGATCCTCCAGCCCTGCCGCAAGCGGTCCTTGGCTTGGAACGGCAGGGTCCAGACAAAGTTGGCGTTGAAGACATGGTTTAGGTCGAACTCGGCTCTCGCCCGCTCCAAGGACGGCTGCAGAATGTCGAGAAACGGGTCGAAGCGCGCTTGCGTTCCGCTCGAGTCCGTCAGCACCTTCGAAAAGGAGTAGTTTGCTTGGAATTGCAGGCCCCGGGTGGCGCGGCGCCTCACCTCAAGCTGCATCGCGTGATAGCTCGAGTTCGAGTAGTTTGCGACCAGATCGGCGACGAACGTGTTCTGGTTAGGACGGAACTGGAGCTGGTCTCCGACCAGACCGTTCGCGACGTAGATCTCAGCCAAGGCCCCGACCTCGCCTTGGCTGATAAGGTTCTGGATGATCGGGAAGCCGAGAAGTCCCCCGAAGGTTAGGAGCGGGAATACGGTCAGCTGTTGGCTTCCTGGGATGTTGGGGTTGTGGACGGGACTGAATGCGCCAGTGGCATTGAGAGCGAGGAAGCCGTTGTTCTGCGCTCGGACGACGTCGTCCACAAAGCCGTTGTCCCTGACGCTGAGCTGGTTGTAGTCGAAGGCCCGGATCAGCTTCGTACCCTTGTTACCCACGTAGCGCGCCTCGACCACGGTCTGCCATCCAACTTCGCGCTGCAAGCCGAAGTTCCATTGCTGCACGTACGGGGTGCGCAGCTCTGGATCAACCGTGAACACGGCGTTGAACGGGTTGAGCAGGTGGTTCTGACTGAGAAGCCTCGGCACCGCGTATTCCGGTGCCTCCAGCTGCACGGGGCCGTCGCTGAGGAACGCGTCGAGATTTTGTAAGAACGCACTGCCTTGCAGCCCGTCGTTGGCACTGACTGCGTTCCGCGCAGCCTGGAGCATCTCGTCGTTGACGTAGTTGATGCTGTAGCCGGCCCGGAGCGAGGTCTTGCCGTCACCGAAGACATCCCAAGCCAAGCCCACGTTGGGCGCGAAGTTGTTGAGGTCCGGAGCCCAGAGCGGGCGGCCCGACGCTCCGCCGGCGAAATCTAGTTCGGCGTCGGAGAGAAGGGTGTCGATCAGGGTGCCCGGACCCTGAACGGGAGTCAGCATCAAGCCGTCCCGCTCGTCCACACGGCCGAAGTACTCCCACCGTACGCCGAGATTCAGCGTGAACCGAGGAGTGAGCCGGAGGTTGTCCTGGAAATAGCCCGAAACGGAGTCGTAGCGAAAGCGCCGATGGTTCTCCTGTCCCGGCACGAAGCCGGAGGAGCGGTCGCGGATATTGAAGGTCTGGCTCGCGGTGTCGATAATGCCCGCCAGCGTTGCCAAGAGGGCATGCGCGACAGCGAGGTCGGCCGATCCAATCCCGCCCGGGAAGAGTGCGTCTGGAAGCTGGTACCGACTCTGCGCACCGATTCCGAGCTCCATCTCCGGCAACACGCCGAAGTCATCGAAGGTTTCCACTCGGATCTGCTGCGCGTCGAAGCCTAACTTCAGGGTGTGCCGCCCAATGTGCGCGATGGCGTTGTCTCGATAGTTGTACGTGTCTGTGATCCGCCCTTGGTTCTCAAAGTTCACCGTCGGGTTCGTGAACATCAGGCCAGTCAGTTGGTAGTTTTCGGGACCCGCGCTATTGCGAAACTCGCCGGGTGCTAAATTGAATCCGACCCGTACCTCGTTGGTCCAGCGTGGACTGGGACTTGTTCGCCAACCGGCTGACAGGAACTTCGTGTCAATGAGATCCCGTACGGGAGGAGCCTCGTGGTAGCCGACCCCGATGTCCGGGTCCGGTCGGTCGTTTCCCTCTTGGCTGAACTTGTAGGTCACGGTCACCGCGTCTCGCGAGGTGAGGTTCCAATCGCCACGGGTTGTCACCGCGTCCCGTTCGCCGTTGTCGCGCGTGAAGAATCGATAGCCAGCGGTGTTGAGCAAACGATCGCTGGAACTGTCACCCGTGTCGAAGTTGTTGATTTCGCCTGGACCTGGAATTCGGCTCAGAACCTCCGCAATTTGCGGGTCGGCTTGCAGCCCGTGCAGTTGGAGCACGTTGACCTTCCGCATGGCGCCGCTCACGTCGAGATACCTGAATACGCCCTGGGCGGCGTCAGGGGTCAGGATCCTCGTGTTCTGCAGCGACTTGCGCCGGTCCCGCAGCGATTCGTAATTCGCGTAGAAAAATGCGCGGTTCTTCACGATGGGGCCGCCAAGCGAGCCGCCGAACTGGTTGATTTTCAGCTCGGGCTTTTCGAGGCCCTGCCTGTTCGAGAACCACGGCGACGCCGCGAGCTTGTCGTTGCGCGTGTGCCAATACGCATTGCCATGGAATTCCGGGCCTCCCGAGCGCGTCGTGAAGTTGACTTGCGACGCTCCGCCTCCTACGGCCGGTGACCCGTTCTGGGAGGTCACGGCGAACTCCGCGACCTGATCGAGCAGGGTGCGGCTTGACAGATAGTCGAGCGAGTTGTGGCGAATGAAATTGTCTTGGATGTTGATGCCGTCGAGAGTCACGCTCGAAAACGACGTGCGCTGGCCGTTGATCGTTGTGGGTCTCGCGCCGGCGTATGTGACACCGGCCTGCAGGCTGACGAAACTCAGCGGGTTCCTGCCGATCAGGGGCAATTCAGCGATCTGTTCCGAGGTGACGATCGAAGTGACTTCCGCGTTGGTCGTCTGCACTTGGCTAATTCCGCCCTCGACGACCACGACCTCCGTGGCAACGCCGAGTTCCAGCACAATCGGGGGCAGCGATGTCTCCCGAGTGACGTCGACCTTCTGATGTTCGACGGTGTGGCTGCGAAAGCCGTCCGCCGAGACTGCAACCGTGTAGAGCCCGGGCGCGAGAGAAGCTGCCGAGAATCCGCCCGCGGCGTTCGTCTCAAGGACAAGGCTGGTGCTGGTTAACTCGCTGTGAACGATCACTGCAGCGCCTGGTATGGCTGACCGCGAGGGATCCAGCACGGTTCCCGCGATGCGGCCCGTTGCGGACTGGCCGGGCGCCCCGGACGGAAACTGTATTGTCGTGCACAGGGCGGCGAGTACGAGCCACCGAATCACGGCCCAAGGATATCACCGACTCGTGGAACACAAAGGACAAACTGGAATTTAAACGTGGGCGAAAACCGGACGAAGCTATCCGAATCCTACGAGATTCGCGCCAAGCGCTTACACGGCCGCACACGCGAGCAGCAAGCCGATGATGTCAAGCACGAAGCCGGTACAGAACACTATAGGCTGTGTGTTCCAACCGCTCGAGAGGATGACCGAGTTGGGCGGAGCAGCGGTCGGCACGATCTAGGCGAGGGGCGACGCACCCGCCAAGTCTTCCGCAGGTATCCATCAGGACCCGCTTGTGGTCGTATCCGCTGTGACTCCAAGCTCTCGGGCAAGAAGCCGTTAGGGCACGCCTCTCGCTGTCCTGCGAAAGCCCCCAAATTGCTGGTGTTCTCGCGGAACAGATCTCTTGGGATAGGCGGTCGGGTGCTTGTCACGCCCATTCATCACTTGTCCACCTCGTCGCGATCATTGTCGTCTGTGGCATACAGCGGCCGCTCCTCATCGCTAAGGCTGGAGCGCTGAGCTTTGCGCACCAGCGCGTGCGCCACCGGCCCCAACGAACGTGGCACAAGAAGCACCCGATCGAGTCCGAGCACGCGAACGACATCGAGCGGTGTGTCGAAGCGCGGCACGGTGCGTCCTGTCTCAATGACGGAAATGTGCGCAACCTTGTCCTGGTTCCAGGAGTCGAGTTCGGAGATCGAGTCAAGCGGTCTCCCGGAAGGAGCTGAAACGCCCCTCGGCCCCTGGGTTCCGGCGCCGTAGCCGCCCGCTGCTGTGCCACAATCGGCGAGGTATCCCTCCGTGAGGAACTCGGATCTGGGGTAGTCCGTCGATCGGCGGCGAGGCGTACGGGGAATGACGCAGGCGCGGTTTGGATCCAGGTGGGCCATGATGCTCGCGATGCTCGGCATGGCGGTCGGCACCGGCAACATTTGGCGTTTCCCCCGCATCGCAGCCAAGAACGGTGGTGGAGAGTTCTTGGTCGCCTGGATCGTCTTCCTGTTTTTGTGGTCCGTTCCGCTAATCTTGCTGGAATTCGGCCTCGGACGCAAGACCCGCTCAGGACCGGTTCGAGCGCTCGTCCAGATTGCCGGACCGGGATGGGCCTGGACGGGCGCCTTGGTCGTGTGCGTTTGCTCGGCCATCCTGTGCTACTACTCCGTCGTGGCGGGCTGGACCGCCCGCTATGCTCTTGCGGCGGTTGCGGGCGAACTCGACGTGTCCGCCCCCGGCGCCTTCTGGACTGACTTCACCACCTCGGCTTGGCCTGCGCTTGCGCACGCGATCCTGATCGGCTTAGCCGCGTTCGTCGTGGCCCGCGGCGTCACCGCCATCGAGAAGGTTGTGAAGGTCCTCATGCCGGCCCTGATTGTCCTCATCGGGGTGCTTGTGGTCCGGGCGGCGACCCTGCCGGGAGCCGCGGATGGGATCGCCTATCTGTTTGGGATCGATTGGAGCGGTTTGGCCCGGCCGCGGATCTGGATTGAAGCATTGACGCAGAACGCATGGGACACGGGAGCCGGCTGGGGGCTGGCCCTGTGCTATGCGGCCTATCAGCGCGATCGCGAGGATACGGCGCTGAACGGCTTCTTGCTCCCTGCGGCGAACAACACGATCTCCCTGCTGGCCGGCATCATGGTTTTCTGCACCGTGTTCTCAGCGGTTCCGCCGCTGCTGGAGAGGGCAGCGGCGGATCCCAGCCAGTTGCGGGGCCTGGGGGCGCTCGAGGAGGCGGTCCGGAACGGAGAGCCCTTCTCCGCACAGCTGATGCAAGACACGGTCTTCTCCGAAGGCAACGCCGGCATCACTTTCATCTGGATGCCTGAGCTGTTTCGCGCGATGCCCCAGGGTGGGTTCTTCATGACGTTGTTCTTCGGGGCATTGGCCGTGGCGGCGTTCACGAGCCTCATCGCCATGGTGGAGGTGGCGACACGAGCCTTCGAGGACGCGGGTTTCCGCCGCCAGCGGGCGATCCGCGGCATTGCGGTCGCAGCGTTCCTGATCGGGTTGCCGTCGGCTCTGCACATGAGCGTACTGGACAACCAGGACTGGGTCTGGGGGGTTGCCCTGATTCTTTCCGGGTTATTCTTCGCCCTGGCGGTCGGTCGATACGGAGTCCGCAAGTTCCGGGAAGAGACCTTGAACCAGGAGCATTCCGACATCCGCATCGGGCGCTGGTGGGACTTCGTGATCCGCGCCGTGGTGCCGTTCGAAGCGGCTGTGCTAACAGGCTGGCTGTTGTACCAGGCATGGCGGGACGATCCGGAGGGCTGGCTCCTGCCGTTCGATCCCGGAAACGTCTTCAACGTCGGCACCGTGCTGTTTCAGGTCGGTGTCGTGGCGCTGGTGCTGCTGGCCTGCAACAGGAAGCTGGCGGCGGCCGTCGAGCGGACCAAGACTCCCGCATGACGATTCTGCGTCCCGCCGACATCGCTCGCGCGCTGCCCATGGACAAGGCGGTCGAGGCCATGCGGACGGCCTTCGCCGCCCATGCCGAAGGGCGCGTCCAGGCCCCGTCCAGGGCCGTCCTCCACACGGGAGCCGCCCGTGGCGCGACGCTCGTCATGCCTGCGGCCCTGGAATCGGAGAACCTGCCGCTGCTTGCGGTGAAGGTCGTGTCGGTCTTCCCGCAGAATGCCGAGCACGGCTTGGCTTCGATCCATGCGACCGTGTTGGCCAGCGACCCCGCAACCGGAGCTCCGCAAGCACTCTTGGACGGCGCCTCGCTCACGGCGATCCGCACCGCCGCGGCGTGCGGATTGGCGACGGACCTGCTCGCGCGGCCGGAGAGCCGGGTTCTGGCCGTGTTCGGCAGCGGCGTGCACGCTCGCACTCAGGTCCGGGCGATTTGCGCGGTGCGGTCGATCGAGGTGGTCCGGATCTTCAATCCCCACCGCGACTCGGCGACGGCGATGGCCGAAGAACTGTCGGCGCAGCGCGGAATGCCGGACGAGATCCTACCGGTTCGCACATCCGCGGAAGCGCTGCACGGCGCAGACGTGGCCTGCACGGCGACAACCTCTCGCGTGCCGGTGTTTGAGGACCCTGACCTTCCGGAAGGCATCCATCTGAACGCGATCGGCTCGTTCCATGCCGAGGACAGGGAGATACCGGGCGAAACCGTGGCGCGCTCTCGGGTCGTGGTGGATGACCGGGAGGCCGCCCTGGAAGAGGCGGGCGATCTGCTCATCCCGCTTGGCCAGGGCCTGATCGGCCACGAGCACATTTACTGCGATCTTGGCAGCCTGGTGCTGGGCCGCTGCGAGGGCCGTGCGTCGGAACGTCAGATCACGTTCTTCAAGTCCGTGGGACTGGCGGTGCAGGATCTCGTGGCGGTGCAAACCGTCCTGCGGGAGGCACGGCGCCTGGGACTCGGCGAGCGGATCGCCTGGTAGGACTACTCGACGACGAGGACCGCTTCCCCGAGAACCTCCATGCGAGGTGCGAGGCCCAAACCGGGCCCGCGCGGGGCGGCCAGTCTGCCGTGCGTCCGCAGGGGCGGCTCCTCGGCTGTGCTCACCGTGACGTAGCTGTTGAAGTCCGTCGAAGTGAACAAGAATTCCGGCGGCGTGCTGTGCGCCAGATGCGCGATCGCGGCGGTCGCGAAGTCCCCGCCCCAGGTGTCCTCGATCGTCATGGCCACGCCGAGCGACACACACAGGTCGCGCACTTGACGGGCCCGGGTCAGCCCACCGAGCTTGCCGATCTTCAGGTTGATCACGTCCATGGCGTTGTCCCGGCGCGCCCGAAGCAGGGCCTCGAGGCTGTCGATCGACTCGTCGAGCACGAAGGGATGGCGGGTGTGGGCGCGGACCGAGAGGCACTCCTCGTATGACAGGCACGGTTGCTCGATGTACACGTCGAGATCGTCCACCGCCCGGACGACGCGCATGGCGTCGTGCATGAGCCAGCCGGTATTGGCATCGGCGATCAATCGGTCTTCGGGTCCGACTACGCGCGCGGCCGCCCGGATGCGGGCGACATCGACGGCCGGGTTGGCGCCGACCTTCAGCTGGAACCTGCTGTAGCCGTGGGCGCGGTGCGCCGCGACCAACTCCGCCATCCGTTCCGGAGGCTCTTGCGAGATGGCGCGGTAGAGCACGAAGTCCTCGCCGTACCTGCCGCCGAGCAATTCGCAGAGCGGCAGGCCCGCTGCTTGGCCGAGGATATCCCAGCAGGCGATGTCGATCGGGGATTTGACATAGGGGTGTCCCTTGAGCGCCGCGTCCATCGCGTGATTCAGGAGGCCCAGCTGGGTCGGGTCGAGCCCGAGCAGGCTGGGGCCGACTTCGGCGATGCCGGCGCGGGCCCCGGCCGCGTAGGCGGGCAGGTAAGCCGGTCCAAGAGGGCAGACCTCGCCGTAGCCAGTCAAACCGTCGTCGGTGTCGATACGCACCAATGTGCTGTCGAAGACCGAGACCGAGTTCCCTCCGGACCAGTTGTAGGGTCCCTCGACGAGCGGCAGGTCCACCTGGTAGGCGCTGATCCTCCGGATCTTCACAGTGCGGCCGCCTCAGGGCCGGGGACCCGCCTTGCCGCGTTCCCGCAGAGTAAAGAAGACGGTCCCTGCGATGAAGTACACCAGTGTCGGAATCGCCAGATAGGAGTGAAACTCCGATAGGGCTGTCCGGTAGCTCTCCGGCGGCGCCTGAGCGACGGAGTATGCGAGCCACAGGCACGAGGCAAGCGCAACCGCGGAGATCGCTCCAGAGACGATGGTCGTCTTGGCCGGCATCGCGCGCTGGGGAGCCTCCACTTCTGGAGCGGGCGCCTCTGCTCCCTGCACCGGCGCCGAGTCTTCGGACCCGAGTGCTCCCGCGCCCATCGCTCGCGCCAACAGCCAGTAGGCTCCCATGCTGAACCCGTAAACCGGAAGGAATACATAGAACAGGTGCAGGCCTCCGCTGCGCTCCAGAGCGACCGCAAACACGACCGCGAGCCCCCAGATCACCACCGCGGCCCAATTCAGGGAGAGCCCCTTGCGCGTGGCCCAGTAGCGGCACAGGCCAGTCCTGGGAAAGATCCAGTGTTCGGTCACGACGATCGCCCCGATCGGGGAGATCAGCAGTCCATAGATCGCCACATAGTCCAGCAATCCCGTAAACACGAACGGGAAGCAGGCGATGATCGTGGTCACGATACCGGCGGCCAGGGTGACCTTGGCGCGTGACCAGTTGGGCGTTATGGCTTGGAGCGCCAGTCCCACGCGGTAGAGCGTTGGATTCGAGGTCGTCCACCCAGCAATGACGACGGCGAGCGCACCCACCCAGCCGAGGGCTTGGTAGCCGACCTCGCCGGCGTCGAGCGCAACCAGGGAGCGCCCCATCAGCAAGGCAGCCCCCGCTCCCATCAGGCCGGCGCAGATCCAGGCTAGGTAGTGTCCCAGGAACATTCCGAAGGAAGAATAAAGCCCGTAGGAAGCCTTGCGGGCGAACCGGAAGATGGCCATGTCGGAGAGCGCGCCGTGCATGGCCAAGTTGCAAATCCAAGCGAACGCCGCGACCTTCCAGATGCCCATCGGTTCGCTTCCGTCCGGCGTCCGGCCGATCCAGACGGCCTCGTGGGCCATCTCGAAGAACCCTGCGCCGCCGGTGACGGCGAAGAGCTCGGGCAGAACCGCAAGCGCACCCGCAAGAAACATCAGGAACATCCACGGCGAACAGACCGTGGCGAATGTGGCCAACTTCTTGAAGCCCAGCACAGCCAGGGTCACGACCACCGCGCCAACTCCGAGCACGACCAGCACGAAACGCAGGTCCGTGGGATACCAGTTCAGCTGTGGCGGGATGCCGAATGGAATCCGGACGGCGGATGCCGACACCGTGATCATGCAGCCCGCCAGGATCGCATAGAGGAAGGCGTTGATCAGGTTGTAGATCGTCGTGAGGCGCGGGCCGCCGATCTTGCGCAGGTACCAATACAGCGTCAGCCGGGTGTCGATCGCTATCGGAGCGCATACGAGCGTCCAGGTCAATACTGCCAGCAGATTGCCGACCACCAAGCCCAGGAAGATGTCCTGGACGCTGGCGCCCCAGTTGACGAAAGTCACACCGATGACGAACTCGGTTGCGGCGACATGCTCGCCAGCGTAGGAGCCGGCGAAGTATCCCGGTCCCAGGAGGCGGGACTTCGGGATCGGTTCGCGGTCGAACTCGTAGAGAGATTCGAAATCGTGGCTGGCTTGGGACACCTGAGTCATGGCATGCATGGAGTCTTCCTCAAGGCAACACAGCTTTCGTGCGTTGGCTGAGCACGGCTCGCTCATAGGCGCGGATCTCGTCCATCCAAGTGGCCTCGGGCGGGGCGCCGCGGGACTCGCAGTAGTGGTCCCAGACGGCTCCGAACGGCAGTGTCATGAACTGCTCCAGCAGGGCGAGGCGCCCCGTATAGTCGCCGTGCAACTCGAGTTCCCGTAGCGTGCCCGCAGGCTCCAACAGCGCCAGCAGCAGGGCCTTCAACACCGCCCGGGCTCCGATCGCCCAAGCGGCTACACGGTTGATGCTGGCGTCAAAAAAATCGAGGCCGATGCGCACCCTGGGCAAGTATCCGCCTCGGACGAGCTCCTTCGCGATTTCCCGCAGCTCGTCGGAAAGGATCACGACATGGTCGCTATCCCAGCGCACCCCGCGGCTGACGTGCAGCAGCAGGCGGTCGACCCAGAGCAGGACAGACGAGATCTTGTCCGAAACCACCTCGGTTGGATGGAAGTGCCCGGCGTCCAGGCAGAGCACCTTGCCGCGCGAGATAGCGTAGCCCAAGTAAAACTCGTGCGAGCCGACGACGTAGCTCTCCGAGCCAAGCCCGAACAGCTTGCACTCGACCGCATCGAGGTTGTGGGCGGGGTCGAGAGGCTCTCGGAACACGGCGTCCAGCGCTTCCACCAAGCGTTCGCGCGGAGCCCGCCTGTCGGCCGGGAGGTCCTTGTAGCCATCTGGAATCCACACGTTTGTCACGCAGGCCGATCCGAGGGCCTCTCCGAATGCAGCTCCGATCCGGCGGCAGACTTGGCCGTGCTCGATCCAGTACTTCCGGATCGCGGCGTCCGCGTGCGCGAGCGTGAATCCCTCTTCGGCCTTGGGATGCGCGAAGTAAGTTGGGTTGAAGTCGATCCCGAGTCCCGCGCCGCGCGCCCAGTCCGTCCAACTGGAGAAGTGCTCCGGCAGCAGCTCGTTGCGGTCGACGCTGCGGCCATCGGTTTCGGCATAGATGGCGTGCAGGTTGAGGCGGTGGCGGCCCGGAATCAGGGACAGCGCCTTTTGGAAGTCCATCCGGAGTTCATCGGCTGTTCGAGCCCGTCCGAGGTAGTTGCCTGTGATGGCCAGGCCGCCCCCGACCTCCCCGTCTGCACGTTCGAAACCACCGATGTCGTCACCCTGCCAGCAGTGGAGCGAAAGGGAGATCCCCTCCAGCTGTTTGAGCGCCGCTTCGCAATCGACGCCCAGGGTTGCATAGCGTACCCGGGCCTGAGGGTAGTCCTGTTGCGATGACAAGGTGCCCTAGAGAATAGCGAAACCAGCTTCGGTGTCTTGGCGGCTACCGAGGCCTACGCCCGCAGGGAGTTCCGGATCAGCGCCGGCGCATCTGCTGGGCAAGGTACAACCCGAGGCCGGCATCCTGGATCACCTGCAGCTGTGCTTCGAGCCAGTCGATGCGATCCTCTTCCTTGCCGAGGATCGCCTCGATCAGCTCCCGCGACGTGTCGTCCTCGTGGTCGGTGCAGACCTCGATGCCTTTATTAGCGCAGTCGGCGGCCCGCTTCGTGAGCTGACAGTCGTTGGCGTGTATTTTGGCTACGTCCTTGCCGATGCCGAGGTGAAAGATATCGCGCAAGTTCGGCATGCCCTCCAGGAAGAGGATGCGGTCGATGAGCTGTTCCGCGTAAACCATGTTCGCGATGGAGTCCTTGCGGATGCGTTGCGCCAAGCCGTCGTAGCCCCAGTCCAGGCACATGCGGGCGTGCAGAAACGATTGATTGATCGCCGTCAACTCGTACTTCAGAAGTTGTCTGAGCGCTTCCAGAACTTTGGGGTGCCCCTTCATCTGCGTCTACTTTCCGCCCATTGCCGCGAGTGCCTAGGAGTTCCCGATGCCCTTGGAGGAATCATAGCCTACTCCTGGGTAACCGAGGCGGACTGGAACTCCGGCGCCGCGTGGCCGGCGAACGCCTGTTATGGAGGACGCGAACGGAGAGGCCCGTAGTCTCGCGACTGAGCCTAGCGATCGCCCTCGCCATCCGCCAGTCGAACGGCGACGCCGAGAAACCTGCGACGTGAAAGCGTCGAATAACTCCCTTCTTCAACGGGTCATCGAGGAAGCGGGCAAACGAAAGATCAAGATCTGGCTGGGTGGAGCGGTTACATATTTCGATGTCAGTAAGTTCGGGGGAGAACCATATCGGACCTACGACACGATAGGTGGCTTCGACCTGCCGTTCAGAGCAGGTTTGTACGACACGGACACACCTGGGCTCACCGAGCGGATTGTGCAGATCTACGAGGAACTGGTGGAGTCGTTTCCGGGTGTCGGTGGTCTGGAAGTGGAGCTTGAGGGTGCTGGCATGGGGACTCCCCATCGAATCGCCCTCTACAATCGTTGGGCCGAAGAAAACGGTCGTCCGCAATTCAGAGAACTGGCGCACCCGCTTAGCCTCAGGTCTTTCGATGTACCTGCTTGGCGTGACTACGCGACTCATTCCCGCCTGAATGTGCTCAAGGCTGTAGAGGATGCCGTGCGGGCGAAGGGCGTTCGAGGGGACCGTACGATGATCTGTGAGACCAGCGGCACGCCGTACTCGATAGTTCAGTCTGTCAACGGGAAGGAGTTCCACAAGCTCTTTCCACATTGGATCGCGACGACCTACGAGTACGACAAGTGGGATCACCGTTACGCCATGATGGATGTTTGCATTGACAACCCCAGGCAGGAAGGGATCAGTGTGTTTTATCTTCTCCGAGCAGTCATGACTAGGGGACGTATGTGGCCGCTGCCGATTTCTCTCGAACAAAGCTGGCAAATGGACCTGGAGGACATTCAGGGATTCAAGCCAGAGGGAGTGTGGTGGTTTGGCAGTGGCGGACGCAACGAAGGCGCACATGGGAGCGTATCGAGGCTTAAGGATGCTGGCTACGGAAGTGGAGAGGATACGCGACAGGCCTTATTGAGGTTGACGTCCGAACTGCGAGTCCTGTAGGCGTGGTCACGAATACCCGTATCCTCCTTTGGGCTCCGAGAGTATCCTCACAAGGAAGATTCACGGAAGGGGTGAACATTAACCATGCAAATCCGAAGAGACAACAAGTTCTGCCGTCGCGACATTTTCAAATCAGGCGCCGTTTTGGCGGGAGCATCCGCGCTGTGGCAGATCGCACCCGCTGGCGCTGCGATCAAACCGGCCAGCACAGTTCGAGATCGCTTTTGGTTGTGGGGGCATTACGCCGGCAGTCACAACACAAGATATAATCTACCGGCCCCTTCTCGCATAACCCCTGTAGAAGCTGCATATTACATGTCAATACCCAACATGATTCTGGTACGCTATCACGGGAAACCGGAGCCGCCATTTCAACAGTATGCGATTCCTGGTCGGGCTTTCCGAGAGGTCGTCTGGTCTCTGGTTGGCGCGAGCGGCGCAACCGACGGCAGGGAGCGGGAGGCAGTTCTCGAGCTGGTCGCCCAAAATCCCAACTTCAGCGGCGTAATGATGGATGATTTCTTTACGGGCAACAAGGAAGGGAAGCTGGCAGTCTTGGCTATCAGCGAACTCCAGCAACTCCAGAAGCGCCTGAAGGGCGGTGGCAAGAACCTGGATCTGTGGGTGGTCCTCTACGACCATCAACTCGAAGACCCCGTGAGCGAACACCTGAAGCAGTGTGACGTCGTGACCTTTTGGACCTGGCAGGCAGTTGACCTTCGAAACCTGAAGTCGAACTTTGAGAAAGCGGAAGAGCTTACGCCCAAGGCCCGCAAAGTTCTCGGCTGCTACATGTGGGATTACGGGGACAAGAAACCGATGCCCGTCGCGACGATGGAGAATCAGTGCGAGCTCGGACTCGAATGGCTCAAGCAAGGACGCATCGACGGAATGATTTTTCTTGCCAGCTGTATCTGTGATCTCGATCTGGAGACTGTGGAATGGACACGGAAGTGGATTCAGGAAGTAGGCGACCAGAAGCTAACCAGCTGAAGATCTTCCGCTCATCGAGCTATGAACGCAGGAACGCCAGTCCGCGAACCGCACATCTCCCACACCTCTTTTGAGAAGACTCCCTTATCGGTAAGACTCTTCTCAAGAGTTCGGCAGTCGTTTCCAAGCGCCGCAGCGCGGGACGCACGTTCGGTGGGTTCATGTCGGGCGCACACACCGCGGATGACGTTGGCAACACCCTCCTGGAGTGTTGTCCTCAGGGGATCATTGCATAAGAAATCAAGTCGGTACTATCGGTTGCGGTTGGGTGGCGCCATTTCACATCAACGCCCTCTGTGGGTTGACCGATCGCGTGCAGGTAGTTTGGGTCGCGGACCCTGTTCCGGAAAGAACTCAAGTGATTGCCCGTCAGATCGCAGCGGGCCTCGAACACGAGGAGAATCAGCTTTCCGACTACTAACAGGGGCTCGCCGAGGTGGATAGTGTTCTGATTCTGCTCCCGCACCACCTACACCTTCGGGCCACGGTGGATGCACTTGAGGCCGGCTGCGACGTTCTGCTCGAGAAGCCGCTAGCGATTTCTCTTAGCGAGGCTGATGAGATGATCGAAACAGCTGGACGACTGCAGAAACTGCTGATGGTGGCCTATCCACACCGCTACCGCTCAACCACCAAGAGGTTCAAAGAGCTGATCCACTCCGGGGAATACGGCAAACTGTTCCTGCTCGACGCAATGATGGACGAGAACTTAAGAGGTTATGCAGACCTTGGCTGGTTGAGCAAGAAAAGCACCCTCGGTGGTGGCGTTTTCTTTTCTGCTTCGCCGCACATGCTCGATGTCATGCTGTGGATCGGCGGGGGTCCGAAGACCATTTCGATGGTGGGCGCTCATGCCGGAGTCAACATGGAGGGGGAGGACACGGCCGTCTCCATCATGAAATTCGCCCGTGGCGCCATTGGAACGACAAGGCATACCTGGATGTCGCCAAGCCCGCAGGTTTGGTACACCATGCGCGCCTATTGCGAAAATGCATTGCTTACGCTGACGGTGAATCCACTCGGCGACTTGGTCAAGGTGGGTTATCGTTGTCCGTGGCGTTCTCGCATCGAGGTATCGCCGCCTGGGCGAGTCTTGGTCGAGAGCGACGAGGGCTTGAACTTCACCGGGGAAGTGACTCATTTCTTCGACTGCCTGGACTCCGGGCGGCCGTGCATGACCGATGCTCGCGAGGTGCGGCGGATCATGGAGCTGGTGCTCGGTGCCTACCAGAACGCGGCGCGAGACGGGGGAAACTAGCGATGCGCGCCGCAGATTCAGGAGATGACTTCGACCTGATCTTGCGCCACGCCCGGGTCATCGATGCTTCGCAGAACCTCAATCATGTCCTCGATGTAGGGGTCCGGAATGGAAAGATCACCGCGATTGATGAAGCCTTGCCAGCGTCGGAATCCGCGGTTGAGAAAAGCCTCCAAGGCAAGTACCTTTGCCCTGGCTTGATTGATCTGCATGGACACTGGTACGGCGGAAGCACGTTCGGCATTGACCCGGATTATGGCCTGAACGGCGGCGTCACAACCGCAGTGGACGCCGGTACGACCGGTTTCCTCAACTTTGATGAATTCCGCCGCGATCGGATAGAGAACTCGCAGAGCCAGGTTCTGGCGTTTCTCAATATCTCCGCGATCGGCATTCCCACGGCGCTTGTCGGGGAGCTCCAAGACCTTCGATACGCGAGACCTCAAGAAACAGGCGCTACGATCGAGCAGTATTCAGATGTACTCCTCGGAGTGAAGATCCGTATCGGTACGATCATGACTGCAGATCACGGCATGGAAGCACTGGCAATCGCGCTGGAAGCTGCCAAAGCCGCCAAAGTTTCGGTGATGGTTCACATCAGCAAAGGCGCGAACACGCCGCAGATTCTGAAACGGTTGCGGCCAGGCGACATCGTCACTCACTGTTTCCAGGGCAGGGGCGACACCATACTGGCCGATGAATCTATCATTCCGGAAGCGCTGGCCGCTCGCCGTGACGGAGTGCTTTTCGATGTCGGACATGGCAGCGGCAGTTTTTCCTGGGAAACCGCAAAGAAGGCCTTCGAACACTTCTTTCTCCCCGATACGATCAGCACCGATCTGCACCGCTTTTCGGCGGAGAAAGCGGTGTTCGACATGCCAACGACGATGTCCAAGTTCTTGCATCTGGGCATGTCGCTGGAAGATGTGATTCTCAAGTCTACATGGGCGCCGGCCAAGGCCATTCACCGCGAGAACGATCTCGGAACGCTGCGTCCAGGGACGGTTGCGGACCTATTCGCATTTGATGTGCAGGAAGGATCGTTTGAATTCGAAGACACCCATTCCCGAGTCGAAACAGGATCACGAAAGATCAAGCCGGAGCTTATCGTCCGGGCAGGAGCCGTGATCGAGCCGGGGGCCCGGCCCGTAAAGCTGAGGGCCCTTTACGAATGGGATCACGAACTTTTTCGATACGTCGACGAGACGGCGTAAACCTTCGTCGTATATGGACACGTTTCTCTACGGTGTACTAGCCGTTCTCGCCAGCGGAGTGTTGCAAGGCGGCTTTACGTTGCCTAGGAAGCTGGTGAAGGTCTGGCGGTGGGAAAACGTGTGGTTCCTTTTGGTCTTCTTGGTCTGTTGATTCCCCCCACACTAACGGCCTTTCTGACCGTACCTCGCCTCTGGGAGGTGTATCAAGGCGCTCCCCCGTCCGCCATAGGCCTCGCGATCGGACTCGGTCTCGGTTGGGAATTCGGGTCCTTGTTCTTCGGGTTGGGCATTTCGGCGTTGGGTCTTTTGCTGGGACACGCCATCATCCTGGGTACAACGGCTGTCTTCGGCACCCAGGGTTGATTCTTTGTCGCTTGACAGGTCAGTGATCGGTCGAGCGGACGCACCAGGTCCTCGCAACCAGATTGCGGCCCCAGGGAGCCAGGGTGCAATACGCGGATCGGGGCTGTGAGCGGTGGTGCGGACAGCACAACACCGCGTGTGCGATGCATTTCGCGCGCATCCGCGCGCAGTTCGGCTGCGGACGGGCCGTTGGCCGGCGGCGGCGCACGCTCCGCGCGCGGTCAAACCGGTTGCAGGATCGCCGCCAGCGCCTCCTCGCGCCGTACGCTGAACCGCGTCAACGCCTGCGGCACCGTGCCGCGTGCCTTCCGCCGCAACACGATCGCCAGCGCGAGGTTGTTCAGCGCCGCGTTGGAAGCCGGCCCCCAGCCCGTGCAAATGCGGCTGCTGTCCTCCCCGAACGTCACGTCCCGCGCGTGGTCGTTGCGGTTCTCGACCGTCCAGTGCCCGCGGTGCAGCGTCAGCAGCCGCCGCGGCCTGCCGTTGCCCCATAGATAGGACTTAACTTTTGTGCTTGCCCTGTGCCATTCCTTGGGCATGCACGAGCAAAATCAGGTTGCTTCCACGCTCGCCAGCGCCGACGGCATGCAACGGCTGCAGGACCTGCTGGCTCAAGCCGGCTCCGCCAGCCGGACCGAGCTAGGCCGACGGGTCTGCCAAGCGTTCGGATTCCATGACGCCCGCGGCCGGCCCCAGCTGGCCGGCTGCATGAAGGCGTTGCGCACCCTCGACGCGCACGGCCGCATCCAGCTGCCCGCCCCCCGCCACGAGCGCCGGCGCTGCCGGCCGCGCGGTCTCGGCCGGCCCGTGCCCGCCCCGGTGGACGTGCCCGCGCGGGCCGATCTTGTCCAGGGGCTGGCGCTGGTCGCGGTCACCGGCGAGGACCAGCGGCGGGTCTGGAACGAGCTGTTGCAACGCGAGCATCCGCGCGGCGCGGCCCGTCACGTGGGAGCCCAGCTGCGCTACCTGCTGGTTTCCGACCACGGCGTGCTGGGCGCGCTGGGCTTCGCCGCCTCGGCCCTGACGCTGGCCGCGCGCGATGCCTTCATCGGCTGGGACGCCGAGCTGCGCTCCCGCCAGCTGCACCGCGTGATCGCTCTGAGCCGCTTTCTGATCCGGCCCTCCGTCGACTGCCGCAACCTGGCCTCCAAGGCCCTCGGGCTGTGCCTGCGGCGCCTGCCCGACGACTTCCAGCGCCGCTACGGCTAGCGCCCCTTGCTGCTGGAAACCTTTGTCGAAAAAGACCGTCACGCGGGCACCTCGCTGGCCGCTGCCAACTGGCTGCGCGTCGGCGAGAGCGCCGGTCGCGGCCGCTTCGCGGCCTCCGCAACGCGCGTGCCGCTGAAGGCGGTCTACCTCTACCCGCTGGCCCGCGACTGGCGCGCCCAGCTGGGCGTGGCGGCGCCCTCGCCGGTGCCGGCGCTGGGTCCCGGCGAGGGCCTGGCGCGGGACGCGTGGGCCGCGCACGAGTTCGGCTCCGCGCCGCTGGGCGATGTACGCTGGAGCAAGCGGCTGGTGCAGAGTGCGCAGATTCAGTCCGAGGCGCCCACGAAATCGTTCCTGGGGGCGGCGCAGAAGGATCGCGCGGCGGTGAAGGGCCACTACCGGCTGATCGACCAGCCGGCGGACTCGCAGATCACGCCGGAGAACATCCTGGCGCCGCACCGGCAGCGCACGCTGCGCCGCATGCAGGGCCAGGCGGCGCTGCTGTGCATCCAGGACGGCACGGATCTGAACTTCGCCGAGCACGGCGGCTGCGTGGGGCTGGGCCAGAGCGGCAAGAACAGCAACGCGCAGGGCACGCTGGGCCTGCACATGCACTCGACGCTGGTGGTCAACGGGGAGGGCCTTCCGCTGGGCCTGGCGCCCATCCAGTACGAGGCGCCGGACGGCAAGGCGGAGCGCGGCAAGCCGCTGGAGGAGCGCAAGACGATGCGCTGGATCCGGGGGCTGCGCGCGTGCGCGGAGCTGGCCAGGGAGCTCGACGGGGTGCGCCCGGTGGCGCTGATGGACCGCGAGGCGGACGTGTTCGCACTGTTCGCCGAGCAGCGCCGGCTGCGAACGGTCGACCTGCTGGTGCGGGCGAAGCACAACCGCTCGCTGGGCAAGGACGTGCCTGAGGTGGCTAGGGAGTGGTGGACAGTTGAGTGTGCGGCAGCTGCAGCAACTCCAGAGGGGCGGCACCATGATGGTGCAGGGGGCTTGAGATGTCAAGGGGGGAGGGGGTAGCAGGGGGAGGGGAGCGCCCCTCCCCCCCTCTCCAAGAGAGGCAGTGGAAAGGGGTGAGGAGGCCCCGGGAGGGGGTGCTGGGGGGCGCGCCCCCCAGCACATTTCCGGCATCTTTTGTTTTGACTTGGCTGCGGATCGTGCTGCCCTCTCGCGCCTCCCGTGTCGGCACGGGAGCGGACTGGCCATGCCGGGCACAACAGCTCCTGCGGGATGGCTGGCAGGCACGCCCGTTGCGACCGGTGCGGTTGCGTGGATCATGGTAACGTTACCAGGGGCGGAGAGCCCGCCACCACGCGAGCAGCCGGAGGGCAATGGCATGGCCTTGACGAACGCAGAGAAACAGCGGCGCTATCGCGCCCGGCGCCGGGAGGGGGCGCGGCCAGTCCGCTATCGCCGTCCGCAGGAGCGGCGCTCGAATCCGCAACGCTGGCGCGACGCGGTGCAGAGCTTGGTGCAGCTCCAGGAGCACTACGGGGAGTGGCTGGAGAAGCTGCCGGAGAGCCTGTACGGGAGCGCGCTGGGGGCGAAGCTGGAGGCGATCACAGAGCTGGACCTCGACGCCCTGCAAGCCGTCGAGCCCCCGCTGGGCTTCGGGCGGGACTGAGCGGGCCGGGCGCGGGCCGCCGCGGGACCGGGCGCCAGGCAACAGGCCCCGCGGTGCATGGTAACGTGACCAGTGTCAGGGCCCGTCGCGCCCCTATCGGCCCGCGCTCAGACCCGCGCCTGCTGCGCGTGCCAGGCCTGCTCGAACTCCACCGGGGAGCGATAGCCCAGCGCCGAATGACGGCGCTTGCGATTGTAGAAGCCTTCGAGAAACACGAAGATCTCCGTGGTCGCCTCCTCGCGGGTCGCGAACGGAACGCGTTGCAGCAACTCGCATTCCAGCGTCGCGAACAGGCTCTCCGCCATGGCCTTGTCGTAACAGTTCCCGGCCGCCCCCATCGAACGCTCGATGCCAGCCTCGGCGCAGCGCCGGCTGAACGCCAGCGCCGTGTACTGGCTCCCGCGGTCGGAATGGAACACCACGCCCTGCGCCGCCCGCATCTGGAGCGCCATCTCCAGCGCCGCCTGCACCAGCTCGACGGTCTGCCGCGCGCCCAGCGCCCAGCCCACCACCTTGCGGCTGAACACGTCCAGCACCGTTGCCAGGTACACAAACCCTTCCAGGGTCGGCACATACGTGATGTCAGCCACCCACAGCCGGTTCGGCTCGGACGCCTCGAAACGCCGCTGGACCCGGTCCGGCGCCACGGCCGCTTCCCGCTCCCTGCGCGTCGTGCAGCGCCGCTTCCTCCGCGTCACGCCCTCCAGCCCCAGCGCCCGCATCAGCCGCGCCACCCGCGGCCGCGACACGCTCACGCCCTCCGCCTTCAGCTCCGCGTGCACCCGCCGCGCCCCGTAGGTCTGCCGCGATTCCACGTGGATCGCCGTGATCCGCCGGCTCAACGCCTCGCGCTCTTGCGCCCGCCGGCTCGGCGTCCGCTGCCGCCATGCGTAGTACCCGCTGGTGGAGACCCCCAGCACACGGCACATGCAGGCGATCGGATACTGCCCCTGGTGCGCTCTGACGAATCCGAACACCCTTACGGGATCGAATCGGTCTCCCGAGCGAACCAGGTGGCTGCTTTTGACAGGATCTCGCGCTCCATCTTCAGCCGCCGGTTCTCCCGCCGCAGGCGCACCAGTTCCTCCCGCTCCGCACTGCGCAGGCCGTCCTGCCGACTGCCCTGATCGCGCTCGGCCTGTTGCATCCAGCGCCGCACCGAATCCGCGGAGATCCCGAATTCCTCGGCCACCTCCCGGGTGCTGCGAGCACCGACTTGCACCAGCTTCACCACCTTGTCCCGAAACTCCTTCGGGTAGGCCTTCACATAGGCATGTTTGCTCATTGTCCGGGGCCTCCTTACCCCCTGCCCTCTCTGCAAGCAATCAACTGCCTATCACGCTATCTCAGCTGTCCACGAAAACGGGGCCACTTCAGCCGAAGCTGTTCGAGGGGGTGCGGGCGGAGGCGGCGCAGGCCCGCCTGGAGATTCACGTGGGGCGGCTGTCGGCGCGGCGGGCGAGCCGCGGGCAGAAGGGCCGTGAGGCGCGCGCGGAGCGGGTGGCGCAGGTGGAGCTGCGCTTCAAGGCGGTGGAGCTGCCGGACCCGGACAAGGCCGCCGCGGCGGCGCGGCTGAACCTGGTGCACGTGCGGGAGGAGGCGCAGCCGGAGGGGGCCGAGCGGCTGGAGTGGTTCCTGCTCACGACGCTGGCGGTGCAGTCCCGGCAGGACGCCGAGCAGGTGCTGGAATGGTACCGGCTGCGGTGGCGCATCGAGGACTGGCACCGGGTGCTGAAGACGGGCTGCAAGGTGGAGTACCTGGCGCATCGGACGGGGGAGCGGATCGAGCGGGCGGTGACGATCCACGCGGTGATCGCGTGGCGCCTGATGGCGATGACGCTGCTGGGCCGCGACACGCCGGAACTGCCGGCCGAGACGCTGTTTTCCGACATCGAGATCGCCGCCCTGGAGGACTTTGCGAAGGATCGCAAGCTGCCGCCGCCGGACAACATCGGGCGGGCGGTGCTGACGACGGCCATGCTGGGCGGCTAGCTGGGCTTCAAGCGCAAGCGCTATGCGGGCCCGGGCCACCAAGTGCTGTGGGAAGGCTACACCCGGCTGGCCACCATCGTGCAAGCCTGCGAACGGAGTCTCCGTCTCGACCAAGACAGCAAACTCCATCTGAGGCTGCGCAAGAACAAGACTTATGGGTAAACGGCAGGCCGCGCCCCCGCCCGCGCGCGCGGCCAGGACGTGAGGCCGTACAAGATCTCCACCGTTTCCTCCCCGTCCCACTTCTCGCGCCTGCGGTGCGTCACGCGCAACGCCTGCCGCGCGTGCCGGAACGGCACCTGGCCCGGCTGCAGCGGCAGCACCTCCAACTTGCGCCACTCCCAGCGCCCGTGCTCGTGCGTCCATGTGTGGCTCGCGCGCCGCGCCTCCGCCGCCGACCAGTCCAGCCCCCGCAGCGCCACGTAGGTCGCTGAGCAGTTGCCCTTCGCGCCCAGCATGGAGTCCGCGCCGTGCTGCTCCACCAGCGCCGTCTCCAGCTCGTCACTCGCGTGCCCCGCGTCCAGCGTCACCGTCACGCCCTCCAGCGGGTACTCTTCCGGCAACCCCCGCAGCGCCGCCTGCTCGCCGCCTTGCTCGTAGTAGCTGCGGCTCGCCACGGGCATCCCGCTGTCGTGATCCACCAGCGTCAGCGTCTCGTAGCGGCCGCCTTGCGGCCCCAGCTTGTGCGCTCCCCGGATGCGCTTGCCGTCCCCCGCCAGCGCCCGCGGGCGCGGGCAGCGCGGCTGCGTCCAGCGCTGGATCACGCGCTCCAGCGAACCCGGCTCGACCTGCGCCAGCACGCGCTGGAAGGTCGTGTCCGAGGGTGCCTCGTAGCACTTCCGAGACGCGTTGAAACGGCAGCCCAAGGCCCGCAAGTCCTCTTGCGGCAACGCCTTCGAGAACGTCTCCGCCGCCCGCCCGCCGCTTCTGCCCGACAGCTTCACCAGCGCCAGCAACGCCCCCAGCGGGTGCCGCAACCCGCGCGCGTGACGCGGCTCCGCCACCGCGTCCAGCAAACTCCGCAACGACTCCAGCTCGCCCCTCCCGTACTGCACCCGCACCGCCGCGCACTGCCATTCCGGGCGGTCCTGCGGGTCCCGCAACAACTCCCGCGCGTCCGCCTGCAACGGGTACACCAGCATCTTCTTCTGCACCCCGTGCTTGTTCGTGTACTTGCCGTTCGAGCGCGCCTAGCCCTGCGTCAGCCCCACCGCGATCCAATTCGAAGCCAGGTACACCGTGCCGCGGTACACGCTGGGCTTGACGCACGTTTCCGCCAGCAGCAGCGGATGCCCCCACTGCGCCTGCCAGTCCTCGCTCAGCCGCCGCAGGTTCGCTCCCAGCACGGACGAACCCAGGTTCTTCACGCCCTCGCCCTCGGGCAGGATCAAGAACTCGGGATTCTCTTCGCGGAGTGGAAGGGACTGGACCGAACGACGATAGCCTTTCTATACTCCGGACTCGCCATTCTGTTGGGCGCAGTCTTACCCGCAGGCTCCGCGGGAGTATAGCTAGTAGTGTCCTGAGGCCTGGGGGAAGGACGTATGACCTGCTGGATGCTGGTGGATGGGACCCGCATATGTTGTCGGTGTCAGAACGGAATGCGGCTTGTAAGGTTGTCGAGCGGGATTCTTTGACCGAGAATACAAGAATATGTTGTTCGGGACTCGTGGCATTCTGCTTCTGTCAATGGTGCTCGTCTTCCTGATCGAACCGCTCTATGTGACGAGCGCAGAGGCCGAGGAATCGATACCCGACCGCCTCGAAGCTGCGGCGAGTGCTCTATACGAGCGCCGTTACCAAGATGCCGTCCGTGAACACGAATGGCTTGAAAAACATCATGGCCGCCGAGATGGATGGACCCGTCGCGGGGCTGCTGAAGGATCTCAAATCACGGGGGATGCTCGACGATACGATTGTCTTTTGGACGACCGAGTTTGGGAGCATGCCTTGTAGCCAAGGCAGTGAGGGGCGCGATCACAATCCACACGCATTCACCTCGTGGCTTGCCGGTGGAGGCTTCCAGCCGGGCGTCAGCTACGGCAAGAACGATGCCTGGGGCAACAAGGTAGCGGCGAACCCGGTCTATTGTTATGACGTGCACGCGACTGTGCTGCACCTGCTCGGTATTGATCACGAGCGTCTGACCTTCCGTCACAACGGCATCGACCGGCGCTTGACAGACGTTCATGGTCATGTGATCCACGAGATCTTGGCCTAGCGCGAGACCGCGAATCGCGAGGACCCGCCCACGGAGTACAACGAGGAGATGTCCACGACAAGACAGGAACTCGTATCGCGGGCTACGGCAATAGACTCGAAGTCACGGCGGCCGACATGCCGGTCGCCGAGGCGCTGGCAGGCGTCAGGATACGGTATGGGCCAGGACCCAGCGTAGGTCCGCGCAACGTTGCCTCTTGAAGCCCTCGGCGATCCTGTCCTCCGCGGGGCTACTGGATCGCACAGCCCTCGTGTAGCGGTAAAGAATGGGGATTATAAGGGATGGTGCCCAAAAGCATCCCGTCTAGCTCTCGCGCCGGGGCCTGTCGATGTGGTGAATCTCGACCGGTCCCATGAGTCTGCGGGCGGCCTCCTCCAGCGACATCTGCGGTAGCGTGATCGACTCCTCAAGCTCGGCCTTGGATGGCTGGTAGGTCGGGCGCACAAGTTCGACTCGGCGCGGCGGGAGTTTGGTCACGGGCTTCGATTTCCTGGTAGCCTTCATCGGAAATCCTCCTGGCACAGTGTTCCTTGTGCCAATGGCTTGCCATCGAGGTAGATCCGGTCTACGCACTGATCGTCCCCCCGCTGCATCCAGTCAAGGCAGTCGCCGTAGTAGAGCGTGTCCCGTTCCAAGGCGCTCATCCACGGGCTCCAGAATCGAGCCCGTTGTCCCTGATCAGATCATCGTACTTGAGCCGCTTGCCATGCATGCCAAGGACGACCGCGCCCAGCATGTCGATGGTGTCCTGCTCGCGCAGGTTGTGACGACCGGCGAACTCCTGCACGTAGCGGTCCAGATGCTTCGGGCTGAACTTGTGGAACGTCCCGTAGTACCCGCGCTTCAGCATGGACCAGAACGACTCGACTCCGTTGGTGTGCGCCTGTCCGCGCACGTACTCGCTGACAGAGTGCTTCACCGACTCATGCTCGAACGGCAGTGTCTCGTAGGCACTCGCGTCGTCCGTGTAGACGGTCGCTTGCCGGTCGGCGTGATCCTTCACGAATCCCTGCAGGGTTGCCTTGTCCGTGGAGTGCACCGCCTTGGCTGCCACTTGGTTCGTTGCGCGGTCTTTCGCGCCCACAACTGCCGTCTTGCCCACCGGCCCGCGGCCCGTCAAGTCCTTGCGCACCGAGTTCGGCATGTTCTTGCGCTTCCCGCCGATGTAGGTTGCGTCCACTTCCACTGGACCGGCGAACCCTGGACCGCCTTGGAACAATGCGGCACGGATGCGGTGGCTGAGATGCCACGCCGAGTTCTGCGCGATGTGCAGGTCCCGGTGCAGCTTCATTGACGAGACGGATTGCAGGCTGGTCATCAACAGATAGATCGCCATGGCCCACACCTGATAGCCCAGGTTCGAGTCCTGCATGACGGTTGCGATGCGAACCGAGAACCGCTTGCGGCAAGCGCGGCAGCGCAACGGCATCGTCTTGTGCTGCGCGCCCGACTGGACGCGGTGGGAGCCGGCCCCGCAATGCGGGCACTGCGGTCCGTGCGGCCAGCGGACGCGGATGAACCACTGCTCGGACGCAGCGTCGTCCGGGAACATCCTCATGGCCTGAATCATGCTGATGCCCTTGCGTGTGTTCTTGCCCGGTGCTTTCTGGATCGTCATCTCCATTCATAATCTTACCAAACGGTGCCCGCCGTGTCAATCGTAAATAGCTGATTATCTTGGAGTTACGAAATAATCACGTCCGCTAGACGGGATGCTTTTGGGCACCACCCCTTATAATCCCCTAAAGAATCTCGATAGGCATTTCACGTCCTCCCCTGGCGGCCTCGGGGTCCAGGGTCCAACCCGCGCCCCCGACGACGGGTCGGGTTAGGGCCGAAAACGCCGGTCCGTGGTCCGGAACGGGCCTAAGACTGTGAGTCTCTGCCCGGTTTTCGGTGGATTGCTCGTGGGGCGACTCGACTGGGGAGATGCGATAAGTCGTCACCGATGACCCACTTAAAGGGACATCAAATGGCAGGCGCGCCAGGACTCGAACCTGGGACCCTCTGCTTAGAAGGCAGATGCTCTGTCCAGCTGAGCTACGCGCCCGCAGACTTCTTCATAGTAGGCTAGACCCGACGCGAACCCGAATGGAACATCGTTGCGGGCGTCATGCGCGTCCACGACTTCTCGTCCCGACTGCCCCGTCCACGCCCGATTCAACAGTAATCTCCGACACACTGTAGGCGCCAGAGGATATTACGTTTGGGGATTACATACGAAACTCCCGAAACAGGGGTTGACAGCTCACTTGCGCAACCTCCGGTTTCGGGGCCTGTCGATCCAACGGACATTGACCGGGGACAGTACCGCGTCCGCGATCTCCTCCATGGAGGCTTCGATCGTGAATACCTCTTCCTTCTCGGCCTTGGTCGGCTGGTAGTCGGTCCGTACCAGCTCCACGATTCTCGGTTTGGGTTTCTTGTGCACTGCTCTCCCTCCCGGTTCAGACTACCAGCCCGCGCTCCTTCAGCACGGCTCCTTCTCGGCAATCAGGCCGATCCAAGCGATAGCGGCGGCAGCCAACGTCCAGGTATCCTTGCAGGCTGCCCCTGCGGCCTGGGAACCGCTCGGCGCGCTGTACGTCTGGCTGGAGTTGCAGGGCGGGTCGCGGTAGATCAGGTCCGCCGACTCGCTGTGCAGCCCGCGCATGATGGCGCGGTTGTCCCCGTCCAGAGCGTCTGCCTTTCCCAGTTCGCTAGCGCCATCTCGTGGCGGCCAGTACAGGCACGTCCCGGTACCGCTGCAACGGCCTCTCCCGGGGACTGGCCGCAGCTCACGCCACCAAGTCCTTGTAACGCAGCCGGGTGTTGGCCGCGGATGCGACAATCTCGCCCATCTGCTGGAGCGTGTTCAGCTCGCGGACGTTGTGGCGCCCGCTGAACTCGTCCACATAGCGCTGCAGGTGCTGCGGGCTCATGTGGTGGTACGTTCCAATATAGCCGCGCTTGAGCATCGACCAGAAGGACTCGACTCCGTTGGTATGAGCCTTGCCCCGCACGTACTCGCCCACCGAGTGCTTGACCGTTTCGTGGTCGAACGGCAGCGTCTCGTAGGCGCCGGCCTCATCCGTATAGACCGTAGCCTGCAAGTCGGCCCAGTCCTGCACGAACCCTTGCAGCGTTTCCTTGTCAGTTAACCCAACGACCTTGGCCGCGACGTGCTTGGTCGCCCTGTCCTTCGCACCGACCACGGCCGTCTTGCCCACGGCGCCCCTGCCGGTTCCTTCCAGCTCCTGCCGCCTGGCGTTGCTCATGTTCTTCCGCTTGCCGCCGATATAGGTCTCGTCTACCTCGACCGGAGCGGAGAACTGGAACCCGCCGGACTGCAGCGCTTTCCGCACGCGATGCGCCAGATGCCATGCTGTCTTCTGCGTCACGCCCAGGTCACGATGCAGCTTCATGGAAGAGACTCCCTTGAGATTGGTCGAGAGCAGGTAGAAGGCAAACAGCCAATCCCGGTAGCCGATCTTGCTCGAGTGCATGAACGTACCGGTCTTAGCGCTGAAGTTCGCATCGCAGACCTGCTCGCGGCAGCGGAACGGCATGGACTTGCGCTTTGCGCTCGTGTTTACGTTCAGCGAACCGCAACGCGGGCAGCAGACCCCTCCGGGCCAGCGCCGCGGCACGATCCAGGCCTCTGCCGTAGCGTCATCCGGAAACATCTCGAAGAATTCCGAAACCGAAAGCCCCTTTCGATAGTGCTTTCCCGGCCCCTTCTTAGCAACTTCCATATCAACCTCTTACATAACTATTCTACAGGAAATTCCCGAATCTGTCAACCCCTGTTTCGGGAGTTTCGTATGTAATCCCCTTACGTTTCACCCTGGAATGGATCCAAGACATCGACGCCGAGTTGTCCGAAATCCCGCACGTTCCGGGTCACGACGGTCAGCCTCTGCACGACGGCCGTCGCTGCGATCATGGCGTCCTCCACAAGTGTGTCGGATTTGCAATGCTTGAGCCGCGCCCACTCTCGAAACCCGGTCGCATCCATCGGTACGACCCCGTACCACCCGAAGACCCCATTGAGCCAATTTTCGAGCTCCTTCGCCTTCGCAGCGTCGTGCTCCCGTGTGCTCTCGATGCCCGCCTGAATCTCCCCGGCCGTCACCCCCGATAGGAACAGCTGATCCGCAGCCACGTCCACAATTCAACCCAGGATCGCCGTGTCCGAATTTCGCCGGCGCAGTTCCGAAGCGAAATTCGGTTCGAGTAGGTACATGGACCTAGTCGAAGTCGGGTGACGCCCGACGACGATGCCTCCGACGCGGAGGCGTCAGCGCCTCGGTTCGAGCTTCCGGCGCAAGCAACAGGTCTTTGAGGTGGGGCTTCGTCATCCTCAGCAATCTCCGCCACTGCTCGATCGAGCCGAGCACGGCCGCCTCCACACCCCGCTTGGTCACGACCTGCGGCCCTTCGGCAAGGCTCGTCTCCAACATCTCGCCGAACCGTGCCTTCGCTTCCTGGACCCGCCATCGATTGCTCATGGATCCCCCTGCGTGCCAAGTCCTGACTAGGTAGTGCCTGCCAGAAAACCATCTAACTATATGATATAATTGATGTTACACGTGATTAAAGCGAGCGAAAAAGAGGGTGTTCTGGCCGCAATCCGGGGATTCCGCCCGATTTCCAGCCAGATTCGCCCGCTGCTCGCTGCTAGGAGCCTCATGAGAAGCGTACTGAGCCTGCAACCGCCACTGGGGGCCAGCGACATCGGTGCCATCCAAATCGACCCGCAATCCCGCGACGACATTCCCGCTGTGCTGAAGGGCCTGCAGTGCGTCTACTGCGACCCAGCTTACCGGGCCGAGCTGTGCGCCCTGCTCGAGCAGCATGTCCTGCCCGGCACCGACCGCAGCGTCGGCCGTCCGGGCATGGACCTGTGGCAAGTGCTCGTCATGGGCCTCCTCAAGCAGGGCGTCAACTGCGATTTCGACCGGCTGACCGAGCTGGTCAACAAGCACATCCAGGTGCGCCAGATGCTGGGCCTGGGCGCGGCCGGGTTCGACTGCGGCCAGTTCCACCTGCAGACCGTGATCGGCAACGTCGCGCTGCTGTCGGCGGACCTGCTGTGGGATGCGGCGCGGTGCCTGATCGCGGTCGCGGCGGCGGCCTGCGCGGAGGTCGGCCTCGGGGGCTGGCGCAAGCGCGTCGCGCTGCAGCTGCGGCTGCAGGTGCTGTGCAACGCGGTGCGGCGGACGCGCCGGGCCAAGCCGGCGGCGGTGCGGGCCTATCTGGCGTTCTGCCAGCGGCTGGTGACCCGGGCGGACGGGCAGCTGCCGGCCTTGCAACAGGCCGGGGCCGTGGAAGCGGAGCGCGTGGCGGGCTTGCTGGGCCACGCCCGGCGGCAGATCGAGCAAGTGCACCGGCGGCTGCTGAAGGGCGCGCGGATCCCGCACGAGGAGAAGGTGTTCTCGGTGTTCGAGGAGCACACGCGGTGGGTGTCGAAAGGCAAGGCGGGAGGCCCGGTGGAGCTGGGCGTGCCGGTCTGCATCGTGGAAGACCAGCAGCAGTTCGTGCTGGGCTGGGAGAGCGAGTGGTGCGGGGGGGACACGGACGTGGCGGTACCGCTGGTGCGGGCCTGCCAGCAAGCGTATCCGGAGCTGCGCTCGTGCAGTTTCGACAAGGGCTTCCACAGCCCGGCGAACCGGGCGGCGCTGGACGGGCTGCTGGCACTGAACGCGCTGCCGCGCAAGGGGCGGCTGAGCGGCCAGGACAAGGAGCGGGAGGGCGCGGAGGAGTTCGCGCAGGCGCGGCAGCAGCATCCGGCGGTGGAGTCGGCGATCAACAACTTGGAGCGGCGGGGCCTGGACCGCGTGCGCACGCACGGCAAGGCCGGGTTCGAGCGGACGGTGGCGCTGGCGGTGACGGCGGCGAACCTGCACCGGATCGGGCTGATCCTGCAGAGACGGGAGCGCAAGGCGCTCCGGCGCGCGGCCTGAGCGCCGCAGGCGAGACAGCATCGCAGGTCCGCAACGGGCTGCGGGGAGAGGTGCGCCGCCGGGCGGCAACCGCCCAGTTTCTGTGCCCGTGATCCGGTGTCCAACTCCCCTCGCTGCGTCGTGAGAAGCGACATCGGCCCGCAAACAGGCTCGCAATCAAGCTCTCGAAAATGAGTGTCTCCCAAAAACTGGGGTTTTCTGGCAGGCACTAGGTATCAGACTAGTCCAGATTCGGCCGAATGCAAGGGGTCGCCGCGCTTGTGAGTCCCTGGCTTGAGGTTGTTCGCTCGTCGTCTTCCCACGTGCGTCTGATCCGCTTTCAAGCCGTGGACCATACCTTGTCTGATCGCGCTGGCCGCCGGGGGGGGGCCTGGTAGACTCGGGATCGCTTGCCCCTGAGCAGAGCGTTGGACGCTTCCGATATGCAGTCTTGCCTCCGAACCGTACCGATCCTGCTACTCCTTGCAGGAGTGGCTACCGGTGCGGCCCCGCCCCTGAACGTTGTCGTCGTGCTTGTCGACGACCTGGGCTGGATGGATCTCGGATGCCAAGGCTCGGACTACTACCGCACTCCGAACATCGACCGCCTCGCGGCGTCCGGTATGCGCTTTACCGACGGCTATGCGTCCTGCGCGGTCTGCTCGCCGACGCGGGCCGCCCTGATGACGGGCCGGGGACCCGCCCGCCTTGGCATCACGGACTGGATCCGCGCCGAGTTTCAACTGAGTGCCCGACAGTGGCCGAACATGCGCAACAGGTTCGGCTACCACCGGCCAACCGACGCCCAACGGAAG
Source organism: Bryobacterales bacterium (assembly GCA_965218615.1). Lineage (GTDB taxonomy): Bacteria > Acidobacteriota > Terriglobia > Bryobacterales > UBA6623 > VXMF01. Next base: position 76,284 of record CBDCLH010000008.1, on the reverse strand, counting down.
TGGCTGACGCCGGTGAACGAGCAGCGTCTGCCGCACAGTGAAATCACGATCGCCGAGCTCCTCAAGCCCCTCGGCTACACTAGCCTGCATTCCCAACACAGGGGAATGGTATGAGACATCCTCTGCTGGCTGGATCGGAAAACGGCCCAAAACTGCCGGTTTCGCGCTGTTGAAGGCAAGCGAAGCCCCTCGATCAACCTCTGAGATCGAGGAATTAGGAATTAGTTTCACTGTTCTAATTGAATCCTTCCGCCAGAGTTCCCCATGTGGACCACCCAGGCACCCTCATTCCATAATCGATTGTGATATATAGCTTAATCGCCCGGCTCCTGGTCCCGCTCAGACCCCTGCTCCCCGCCCTGCGATCCCGGCTTGCCTCCACTTCTCTCATTTTGATATGGTGATTGTCAGTCCATATTTCCCGGAGTTTTCATGCAGGACCTTGCCCACCACTTCCTCCAGCCCCGCACTCCCAACCACCGCCAGTACGAAGCCTTGCGCGCCCATTGCGTCGAAGGCCTCCCCCTCGCCGAGGCCGCTCTCAAGTTCGGCGACTCTCGCGGCTCCTTCCGTAACCTCTGCCGCGACTTCCGCATCCGCCCCGAACGCGTCTTCTTCCTCCCCTCCCCGCCTGGCCGCAAACCCGAGTCGCCTCCCCCCGCTTCCGCCAAGCGCAACCGGCGCATCCTCGAGCTGCGCCGCCAGCGCCACCTCTCCGTGCTCGAAATCGTCGAGCAACTTGCCCGCGAGAACCTCTCCGTCAGCAAGAGCCTCGTCGCCAAGACCCTCCAAAACGCCGGCATCCCCAAGCTCCCGCGCCGCTCCCCCCAGCAGATCAGCGCCGCCCGCCCGCTCTCCGCCCCCGCCGCCGACCGCCGCGAACTCGACCTCCAACCGCGCTCCTTCCGCACCGCCTTCGGCGGCCTCTTCCTCTTCGCCCCCCTCCTCGCTCGCCTGCCCTTCGACGACATCCTGCGCCAAACCGCCATGCCCGGCAGCGCCTGGATCCCCGCCGACTGCGCCTTCCGCTCCCTGCTCGCCCTCAAACTCTACGGCAGCGCCCGCCACTCCCACGTCAGCGCCGAGACCTGCGATCCCGGCCTCGCCCTCTTCTGCGGCTTGAACGCGGTCCCCAAGCGCTCCACCCTCACCGCATACTCCTGCCGCATCGACCCCCGCTCCCACGCCCAACCAACTATGTTATGCTTGCACTAGCCCGTGTCTTCCGTCTTTCATTGGGTTGACGGGCGTTCCAGGGAGGGATCGAGCCACCGATTCCTCCCTATCCGTTTCGTTCGTCAGTTCCGCTAGTAGCGGATCTTGCCGATTCGCCTCGCGCACAATCCGATTGAGCCGTTCGCGTCGGCGTCTGTCCCACGGAGCGTAGTAACGCTCCGTGGTCGCAACGTCGCTGTGGCCGAGCAGTACGCTGACGTCTTCCATGGAAACGCCGGCGTTGAGCAACTCCACAGCGAACGTGTCCCGCAATCGATGCGGGTGAAACTTAACCACCTCAGCACGGTCAGCGATGTCCTTCAGGCGCGATCTCCAATACTTCGCTGTAGTGGCCCGCGCTCCCTTTCCGGTCCACCAGAAGTGTTCGGCGCTACGGCCGCGGAGCGGCGTGATTGCCTCCACCACCACCTGCGGCAAGGCGACCATCACGAGTTCGCTGGACTTGGCTCGACGAAGGGTCAACTCGGTGCCCGCGAGCGCGTCGCGCCTCAGCGTTGCGGCATCTCCAATGGCCAATCCTGAATAGCGCATCAGCAGGAACAGTCCGCGTTCGCGAGGCTGGTCGGCCGAAGCGGCCAGCAGCGACCGCATCTCGTCGAGCGTCAGGGGCATCGTCGGAGAAGAGTCGCTCTTGGGGGGGCGGACTTTCGCCAGCGGCGACCTGGAAACCCAGCCCCGGTCCACCGCGACGTGGAAGAACGCCTTCATCTGGGTCAGCCGCTTGCGGGCCGTGGAGGGCTGGCACGTCCAACTCCGCATCCACGCACGGAATTGCTCCTCGTCTAGGTCCTCGAGGAGCGACAGGTCCTTGTCGCTCGACCAGCACAAGAGCGACCGGAAGACCGACTGGTACCCCTGAACGGTTGCTCGCCGCAGATTCCGCCACGCGGCTTCCTCTTCGACGAACGTGGAACAGGCGTCACTGATCGTCACTGCTCAGTGGCCCTCCGTTCCTTCCCAGGCCAAACGCTTCCGGGCACCCTCCCGGGAACCACCTATACAAAGTGGTTCTCGAGATCTCGAGTTGCCGGGCGACTTCCGCCCTGGGAAGATTCTCGTCGGCCAGCAATGCCTTGGCGGCCTGGACGAATACTGGATCGTGTAGTTTCGATTTGCGCCCCCAGGGTCTCCCACTCTCCCGCGCCGCCTGGACGGCCAGGAGCGTGCGCTCCCGCACGAGTTCGCGCTCGAATGCGGCCAAAGCCGCGAACACCGTGAAGACTAGGCGCCCCCCTGGCGTGGTGGTGTCGATCGCCTCCGTCAGGGAAACTAGGTTGATTCCGCGCTCTCGCAGCGCTGCTGCGAGTTCAAGCAGATGGGTCACCGAACGGCCCAGGCGATCAAAGCGCCACACTATGAGCGAGTCCCCCTCCCTCAGGAACTGCATGGCGGCATCCAGTTGGGGCCGGGAGGCTCGCACTCCCGTGCAGTGATCCGTGAAGAGCTTGTCACAGCCGCGCTGTGTCAGTTCTCGAAGCTGGTACTCGGGATGCTGGTCCACCGTCGAGACTCGTGCGTATCCGACCTGCATTTCCGTGTGTTGCCAAAGGCAATCCAAGCTTCATTACTAGCACATCACGTTTCGCGACTGTATTCCTGACACGTCCCGGGACGGATTTGCGTGTGTGGCTGGCAGTTGGCGGCACGCCCCGAAATGGATCGTTTTCGGGACGTTGGATCCGCGGGTCCTCGCCCACAAGCGTACGATGCTGCGCGCGAGATGGGCGTCTTGGCTTGTCGGTGAGCCGGCTATGGCACGCTCTACAACCGCAAGCGGGTCAGACCCAATCCGGAGTCGGCGGAACCGCGATGCCCGAGTTGGCCAGCCTCCGGAAAAACTCTGCAAACCGCTCGCGCCGCCCTCCGAAGGCGACCCGGCCAGCATCGGTCATGATGATCGCCAGACGGCTGCGCCTGTCGAACGCGATGCCCTTGATTCCATTCGCATCGATCCGCGCAATCCGCACGCTCTCGCCTCTAGCGGCGCTGGGGAGGCGGTGGGCCGGAACCCACAGCCTGGGAGCCGAGCGCATGATCGAGTTGCGGTTGAGGCCCATACCGACTCAACCGTACCGGAACGGCCTGGCTCGACCAGGGGAGCGTTTGCGTAAGCGATTCTTATCGCCACGGTGCGCATAGTCGACAAACGCTAGCAGTGCGCCGGCGCGCGGCCCACGCACCGATGTGGGTGCCGATGCTGATTACTGTAAAGCCGGTGGGGGCTAGCATCGCTGCTAGCCGCCCGTGCTCCACGGGGGGGGAATTGCGTCACCAGCCACGCCAAGAGTCCCACCAGGCACGCGCATTCGCCGAGCGCTTCGGATTCCCTGTGTGCGGCGGCGTCTTCCCTCGTCGAATCGCGCTGGATGTCCGGGAGTGTGTCCAGCTAAGGCTGGCTTGTTCAGTGGGAGGCAGTCCCACCGGGGTAACAATCAGGAGCCCCTTAGCTTGGATAGCAGGGAGGAGGGAAACCAAATTTCTGAAGCCTATCGACAAGGTCTCCCCAGGGGAGATTGCGAGTCATCGGGCGGCAACGCAAGTGAACGCGCAGGTGGCCTCGAAAATCGATTCCGAAGGCCGAGCCCCCTTCCGTAGGGCGAAGGCAGCACGGGGCGGTCGAAAGCGGATGGGAGCGACCGGCCCGCTTCGGCGGGGTACTAGCGGCGGCACGAGGACAAGGACAGGCCGAGCAACTGGAGAAGCCCTCCTCGCCCCGGCGCGAAAGCGTCGGAGCAGGGTAGGTCCTAGAACCGGCAACACCGGGAAGTGGGCCGAAGGCGAGAGGGTGACGGAGGGGCGTGCAGTAGCGCTGAGGCGGGGTAAGGCCCGCGGAGCGAAGGCGCCCTGCTGTTGACAAGGACTCTGACAAGAAGGGAGGCAAGGGCGAGATGACAAAGGCGCCCAGGGAATGGCAGGACCTGAGGAGGAGGATATATCGCAAGGCGAAGGCTGACAGGGGCTGGCGTTTCTGGGGGGCTGTACGTCCACGTGTGCAAAGAGGAGACCATCCGCGAAGCGTACGAGATGGCGCGACGGAACGGCGGTGCCGCAGGCATCGACGGGCTGACGTTCGCAGCCATCGAGGAAGCGGGGCGGGAAGAGTTTCTGGCAGGCATCCGGGACGCACTGCTTACCCGGACCTAGCGACCCGCGAGGAACCGGCAAGTGGAGATCCCGAAGGACGGCGGCAAGGTCCGCCCCCTGGGAATTCCGACGATCCGGGACCGCGTGGTGCAAGGTGCGCTGAAACTGATCCTGGAGCCGGTCTTCGAAGCGGACTTTCAGGACGGATCCTACGGATACCGGCTCAAGCGCACGGCCCAGCAGGCAGTGCAGCGGGTGACAAGGGCAGTCGGCGAGGGCAAGACCATTGCGATCGACTTGGATTTGGCGTCGTATTTCGACACGGTGCGTCACGACATCCTGCTAGGGAAAGTGGCGGCCCGCGTGAGCGACGACCGGATTCTCGGGCTGCTCAAGCGCATCCTCAAGGCCGGAGGCAAGAAGGGCGTGCCCCAGGGCGGTGTGGTGACTCCCCCAACGCAAAAGGTAACTTCGCGTTCGAGCGCGTCTGCGCGTTCAGCAACAAGGCTTGACATTAGACATGTACTGTATATACTATATGTTACATGGCCCGCGTCAGCGATGCCCAGAAAGCCCAGAGGCTCAATCTCGCCCGCGCGCTGCTGCTGCAGTACCCGCACTTGCCGGATGCTGTCGAACGCCTCGCCGGCCAGCTCGCCATCTCGACTCGCCAAGCCTACCGCTACCTGCGCGAAGCCCAGCAACTGACCGCGCCCGTGCCCGTCTCCGACGGCAAGGACGTCCTGTCCGTCCGGCTTCCGCGCGGCTTGATCCAGCGCTTGCGAGCGCGTTCGCTCGCCACCGGAACGGCGGTCAGCGAACTGGTGGCGCGAGCCTTGCAAGTCTTGCTCGCATCCCGGGAACCGCATGCCTGACGGCGGTCCGCTGGTGGTGCGCCTCGAGTACCGCTTTGACCGCCATCTGCCCGACACGCTGGCCCGCGCCTACGCACGGCTCGCCCCGCTCCGGCAGCGGCCGGCCCGACCCACTTCGCAGGAGCACGTGAACCATGACCAAGACAGCCGCCATCTATGCCCGGGTGTCGTCGGATCGCCAGAAGGAGAGCGGAACGATCGCCAGTCAGACGGCCGCTCTGCGGGAGTGCGCCCGGCAGCGCGCGTACAGCGTGCCGCCTGAATGGGTGTTCGAGGACGACGGGTTCAGCGGGGCGCGTCTGGACCGGCCGGGGTTGGAGGCGGTGCGCGACTTGGCCGCCGAGGGCCGCATCGAGGCCGTGCTGGTCTTGTCGCCGGACCGGCTCAGCCGCAAGGACGCCTACCAGGTGCTGCTGCTGGAGGAGTTGGCGCGCTGCGGGGTGGCGTGCGAGTTCGTGGAGTCGCCGCCGGCCGAGACGCCGCAGGAGCGCCTGCTGGTCCAGGTCCAGGGCATGCTCGCCGAGTACGAGCGGGCGCAGATCGCGGAGCGCTCCCGGCGCGGCAAGCGGCACAAGGCGCGCAACGGGTCGCCGAGCGTGCTCTCGGGAGCCCCCTACGGGTACCGCTATGTGAAGCGGAGCGAGGGGGGCGAGGCGCGCTACGAAGTGCTGGCAGGGGAAGCCGATGTGGTGCGCCAAGTGTTTGACAGCTATACGCGGGAGCACTGCAGCATGGGGGCGATCGCGCGCCGTCTGACGCAGCAAGGGATTCCGACGCGCACCGGCAAGGGGCGCTGGGAGCGCTCGGTGCTCTGGGCCATCCTGCGCAATCCGGCCTACCGCGGGCGAGCCTGTTACGGCAAGACCGGGACGGGCCCGCGGCAGAGGGGCACGCGGCCCGTACGGAAGCCGGGGACGTTCCCGAGCCGACAGGTGGGCGGGCTCGAGCGGCCGCGCGAGGAGTGGATCGAGATTCCGGTGCCGGCCTTGGTGAGCGAGGAGCAGTTCGCGCAAGCCCAGGAGCAACTCGAGACGAACAAGCGGCATGCGACGCGGCGGACGAAGGAGCCGACCCTGCTGCAGGGCATGCTGGTGTGCCGGCGTTGCGGCTATGCCTACTACCGCTGTTCCACGCGGACGACGAAGCGGAAGCTGTACTACTACCGCTGCCTGGGCTCGGACGGGTGGCGCTACGAGGAGGGAGTGCGCTGTGCGAGTCGCCCGGTGCGCCAGGACCGGCTGGACGCGGTCGTCTGGCGCGAGCTGGTGCGGCTGCTGGAAGATCCGGCGTTGCTCGAGGCCGAACTGCAGCGTCGGCTGGAAGCCGGCCGCCAGACGGATCCGCAACGGCGGCGGCTGGCGGAGCTGCGAGGCGAGCGGGAGCGGTTGGAGCGAGCCGGCGCCAGACTGGTGACTGCGTACCAGGAGGAATTGATCGGGCTAGACGAACTGCGCAGCCGGATGCCGGCAATGCGCAGTCGGACGCGGGTCTTGGCGGCCGAGCTGGAAGCGATCGAGAGCGCGGCACAGGAGCGGGACCGGTATCTGCGGATCGCAGAGACGCTGGAGAGCTTCCGGGAACGGCTGCGTGCCGCTGCCGAGACACTCGACATCATCGAGCGGCAGAAGGTGCTACGCTCACTGGTCAAGGAAGTGCTTGTTGACGACGGGGAGATCACGATCCGTCATTCGATACCAGTGACAGAAGCAGGCGGCCCTTCGAACGACAAACCAGCCTCGAATTTGTCACAGACGAGCCCTGCACCCCAAAGTTACCTTTTGCGTTGGGGGAGTCATTTCCCCGTTGCTCAGCAACCTCTACCTCAACGAGGTGGAGCGGATGCTGGAGCGGGCGCGGGAAGTCACCCGGCAAGGGCAATGGCATTCGGTTCGCTGTTAAGACAGTGGAGGTCACCAAGGAAGTGTAGTTCGTTGATTCGAAGGACGTTAGTATCCCCCCAAAGTTTTTCCCCGCAGGGGCTTGACTTTCCCGCCCAGATCTGTCAGCTTGGTTGTGGATGCATTCCGCCCCCACCATCGACCCCCGCATTCAGCAGCTCAAGTCGACCACCTTTCTCGGCAAGCGCCTCACCCGGCGCCAGATCGCCGACATCCAGGAGACCGTCGGCCTCTTCCCCAAGCTGAGCCGCACCGAACTCGGCCACACCATCTGCGAGCATCTCGGCTGGCACATGCCCAACGGCAGCAATCGCATCTAGCTGGCCAGGGGCCTGCTCGCGCAACTCGAGCAACTCGGGATCCTGACGCTGCCGCCGAAGCAGAACCCCGGGCGCGGTCCGCAGAAGCCGGTCCCGCTCACGGCCCGCTCCGACCCGCAGCCTGCCGTTTACACACAACTTGGACTTGACAAATAGGTTCCTGCTGTGCCACTCCTAGAACATGTACGAGCAACACCGGATCCCCTCCACGCTCTCGGATCCCGAAACCCTGGCGCGTGTCAAGGCGCTGATGGCGGCCGCCGGCTCGGCCAGCCGCATGGAAATCAGCCGCCGGGTCTGCGTTCTGCTAGGCTTCCTGGACGCTCGCGGGCGGCCGCAGCTGGCCAGCTGCATGAAGGCCCTGCGCGCTCTCGACGCCGCCGACCAGATCCGCCTGCCCGCACCCCGGCATAACCACCGCCGCTGCCGCCCGCGCTGTAGCGGCCGCCCCGTGCCGCCGCCCGTCGGCGTGCCCGCACGCGTCGACCAGTTGCGCGGATTGGAACTGGTCGCGGTCAGCGACCCGGCCCAGCGCGGGATCTGGAACGAGCTGCTGCGCAGCGAGCACCCACGTGGCGTGGTCCAGCACGTCGGCGCCCAACTGCGCTACCTGCTGGTCTCCGACCACGGCGTGCTGGGAGCCCTCGGCTTCGCCGCAGCGGCGTTCGCGCTGGCCGCTCGCGATCGCTTCATCGGCTGGGACGCTGACCAGCGCTGCCGCCAGCTGCACCGGGTGATCGGACTGAGCCGCTTCCTGATTCGCCCCTCCGTCCGCTGCCAGAACCTCGCCTCCAAGGCCCTCGGCCTGGCCTTGCGCCGCCTGCCCGCCGACTGCCAGCAGCGCTACGGCTACCGTCCGCTGCTCGTGGAAACCTTTGTCGAGCAAGGCCGTGACCAAGGCACCTCGCTGGCAGCGGCCAACTGGCTGCGGGTCGGCGAGACCGCCGGGCGCGGCCGCTTCGCGGCCACCGGGGCCGCGGTGCCGGTGAAGGCGGTCTGGCTCTACCCGCTGGCGGGCGACTGGCGGGCGCAGCTGGGCGTGGCCGAGCCGCCCGCGCCGGAGGCGCTGGGTGCGGCCGACAACCTGGCGGCGGACGGGTGGGCCGAGCACGAGTTCGGCAGCGCCCGGCTGGGCGATGTACGCTTGGGCAAGCGGCTGGTGCAGATCGTGCAGAGACAAGCGGAAGCGCCCACGAAATCGTTCCCGGGAGCGGCGCAGAACGACCAGGCGGCGGTGCGGGGCTACTACCGTCTGATCGACCATCCGGCGGACTCGCAGGTGACGCCGGAGAACATCCTGGCGCCGCACCGGCAGCGCACGCTGCAGCGGATGCAGGGGCAGTCGGCGGTGCTGTGCATCCAGGACGGCACGGACCTGAATTTCGCGGAGCACCCGGGCTGCATGGGGCTGGGCTATATCGGCAAGAACAAGGGCTCGGCGGGGACGCTGGGGCTGCACATGCATTCGACGCTGGTAGTGAACGGGGAGGGAGTGCCGTTGGGAGTGCCGCAGATCCAGTACGAGGCGCCGGACGGGCAGGCGGAGAAGGGCAAGCCGCTGGAGCAGCGCAAGACGATGCGCTGGATCCGGGGGCTGCGCGAGTGCGCGGAGCTGGCCGGGCAGCTGGAGGGGGTGCGGCCGGTGTCGGTGCTGGACCGGGAGGCGGACGTGTTCGCGCTGTTCGCGGAGCAGCGGCGGCTGCGGAAGGTGGACCTGCTGGTGCGGGCCAAGCACAACCGGTCGCGGGGCAAGGACGAGCCGAAGCTGTTCGACTGGGTGCGGGGCGAGCCGGCGCAGGGGCGGCTGCAGCTGCACGTGGCGCGGCTGTCGGCGAGGCGGGCGAGCCGGGGGCAGAAGGGCAGCGCGGCGCGGGAGGAGCGGGAGGCGCAGGTGGAGCTGCGCTGGCGGGAGGTGGAACTGGCGGACCCGGAGCGGCAGGAGGCGGCGCTGAAACTGCGCCTCGTGCACGTGCGGGAGCAGACGCAGCCGGACGGCGCGGAGCGGCTGGAATGGTTCCTGCTGACGACGCTGGAGGTGCAGACGCAGCCGGAGGCGGAGCAGGTGCTGGAGTGGTACAAGCTGCGGTGGCGCATCGAGGACTGGCACCGGGTGCTGAAGTCGGGCTGCAAGGTGGAGTACCTAGGGCACCGGCAGGGGGAGCGGATCGAGCGGGCGGTGACGATCAACGCGGTGATTGCCTGGCGGCTGACACTGATGACCCTGCTGGGACGGGACACCCCGGAACTGCCGGCCGACATCCTGTTCACGGAGATCGAACTGGCGGCGCTGGAGGATTTCGCGCAAGACCGGCGGCAGCTGCCGCCGGACAATCTGGGGCGGGCGGTGCTAACACTGGCGATGCTGGGCGGATATCTGAATTACAAGCGCAAAAAGTACGCAGTGCCGGGCCACAAGGTGATGTGGGAGGGATACACGAGGCTGGCCACGATCAAGCAGGTGGTGGAACGGACCCGTCGGCTAAGCGAGAGTAGCAAGCTCTACGAAAAGCTGCGTCCAGCGTGACTTGTGTGTCAACGGCAGCCCGCAGCCGCCGGTCGCGGGGCCGCTGGCCGCGTTGCGGCCGCTGCGGCTGGAGCCGGTCCAGGACCCGCAGGCGGTCGCGGAGTGGAACGAGTGGGTCCAGCGCTATCACTACCTCGGCTACCGCCAGCCGATCGGCGCCCATCGGCGCTACTTCCTGCGCGACTGCCAAGGACGCCTGCTGGGCTGCCTGCTGTTCGATTTCGCGGCGCGCGAGCTGGCCTGCCGGGACCGGCGCATCGGCTGGTCGGGCCCGGCCCAGCGCAAGCATCTGGAGCGGGTGGTGCGCAACTCAAGGTATCTGCTGCTGCCTTGGGTGCAGGTCAAGAACCTGGCCTCGCACGTGCTGGGGCTGACGCTGCGGCAACTGCCCGAGGACTGGCAGCAGCGGCACGGCTACCGGCCGGTTCTGGTCGAGTCCTATGTGGATCCGCAGCTCCACCGCGGAACCTGCTACCGGGCGTCGAACTGGGAGCGGGTGGGCCAGACACGGGGCCGCAAGGCCAAGGGGGACCAGCCAGCCAAGGCGCCCAAGGACGTGTACCTGTACCCGCTGCGGCCGGACTGGCAGCAGGTGCTGAGCGGCATATGCGCTAACTTATTGATCGCCGCCAAAGAAATTCGCCATCTGTGATCGGCGCTTCCGAGGATTCTCCGCTAGTTCCGCCGAAATCGCCCGCCAGTCGGCGAGTGTCTGCGACAGCGGAATCGGCGGCTCGATCGCTCGTTGCACCTGGTTCCAAACGAATTGGAAGGCACGCCAGGCGCTGCGTGGGCGATCCGGGTCCCACTTCGTACCCCCAGGGGGAAATGGCGCTCGCGTGGTGGATCAGTTTCTCGACCAGCAGCGCAGTCAGCAGCTTGCCGTACAGCCACGCCTTCGCGCTGTCGTCGTCGTACTTCGGCAGGCAGCCCAGCTGGGCCAGCGACTTGAACCGCTTGAACGTCAGTTGCACCTGCCAGCGCGTGCGATAGCACCCCAGCACGTCGGCGGCCGACCACTCGCTTTCCGGCACGGTGGTGAACAGAATGACGTACTTGGCCAGTTCCAGCGTGGCGGGCTGGACCGTGCGCCCCTTCCGGGAGGCCTCCTTGTGGATCTTCGCCTGGGCCAGGCGGACGGCCTCCTCGCTCTTGCGCAGGCCGCACACCCGGCCCGCCACCGGCGCACCCTCGCTCGCCAGCGCACGGGCCGCGACAGACCCGATGATCCCGGGACTGTGCAGGGGCCGCATGCAATCCACCAGGTCCAGTGCCGTGCCGTCTTCCTTTTCCAGCACGAGCGACCCGCTGTTCACCCGCACCGTCACTTGGCCTCCTGCCGCGGCCACGTACTGCATGCCCCGACCCGTCGAATACCCGCGATCCGCCAGAATGCAGTCCCCCGCCGCGATCGGGAACTGCCTCAGCGACTCGCCCGTGCCCACTCCTTCCGTCCGCGTCAGCTTGAAGAAGTCGCAGGTCAGCGACGGCAGCCGCACGCTGTAATGAATCCGCCACAGCGAACCCGTCCGCCCCGGCTCGCTCACCGTCGTCGCATCGAAGGCCCGCACCTCGCCGCTCCCCGCCGCCGTTGCGGCGGCCAGCCCTTGCTCCCGGAATAGTTCCACGCACAGCGCCTGCAGCCAGTCCCGTGACTTCCGCAGCCGTTTCAGCAAGGCCACGTCCGACAGGTCCGCCAGATCCGCCCGGCGCGCGCGCACCACCGTCTCGCGCAGCGAGTGGCCACAGCCCAGATGCAGCAGCAGCGTGCGCAGCAGCTTCCCGGGCGACTTGTGCTTACGCAGTTTCCTCAAAGCTCCGGTCTGCCGCGCCAGATCCTCCCAGTTCGGCGGCAGCAAGGAGACCAGCAGCCCCCAGTCCTCGTTCAGTGGTTCACTTGTCTCCGGGTTCACTTCTTTCGCCGAGTGCCTATACCACCCTCCGCCAATCATACCCGGCAGAATTTGTGATGTCAACCTATAAGTTAGCGCTTATGGTGCTGAGGGGGACCCCGTCGAGCGTGTCGAGGCCGCGTCCGGCGCAGCCGGAATCGAAACCGCGGCCGCAGCCGGATGAGCGCTTCACCGCGCTGTGGCAGCAGATCCTGGAGGCGGTGGTGCAGGTGGCGAACGAGCACGATGCGGTCTGGATGCGGCGGCGACGGGTGCTCAACACCCTTTTATGTTGAACACAGTGAGACCGGAGATCGGCAGGATGTTCCGAGAGGGGCGGCAAGTGCTGGACCGCCCGGGTCCGTCCGTGAGGACGCGCGTTCCGGTTTGTGCAAGAGTGGAGTTTCGCCCGGTCGCCATCGACGGCGACCGGCGCATCGGAAATCTCCCCGTCTCGTGGCGGGGAGGCCGCCGCCGGGCCTGGCCAGGCCCGGCGGCGGGCGGCGGGTCGGATCGTCTTAACACCCGGGTGCCTGGCACCGACCAGCAGCTGGATCGCCCGCCGCAGCAATTCCTGAGAGACCTGAACGGAAGAACGGGCACTGGCCCGCATCCCAAAAGGATAGGTTCGCAGGAAGCCCCTGGCCGCTAGAAAGGATATCCAACATCCCATGACAAATCCCGCAGCAACCACGGCCGAGCCAGTCGCCGGCATCGATGTCGGCAAGCTGTGGCTCGACGCCTGCGCCGATCCCGCCGAACTTTCCCGCCGCTTCGAGAACACCCAGGTCGGCCGCCGCGCCCTGCGCAACTGGCTCCGCAAGCTCGGAGTGCGGCGCGTCGCTCTCGAGCCCACCGGGCGCTACCACCGCCAGCTCCACCAGTGCCTCCACGACGATGGCGTCGCCGTCGTCGTCGCCAATCCGCTGCGCGCGCGCAACTTCGCCCGCGCCCTAGGCCAGCAGGCGAAGAACGACCGCGTCGACGCCGCCATGCTCGCCCGCTACGCGCGCCTCGAGCACGTCACGAGCACGCCGCCCAAGCCGCGCAGCTTGCAGGAGCTCAGCGACTGGCTCGCCCTGCGGCGCAAGCTCAGCGAGCAGCGCGACGCCCTGCGCAAGCAGGCCGGGGAGTTGGGCGGCCAAGCCGCCGCGCTCCTCGGCTCCCTGCTGGCCGCCTTTACCGATAAGCTCCAGCAGACCGACAAGGCCCTGCAAGCCTGCCTCGAGGCCGACCCCGCGCTCTGCCGCCGCCGCGCAATCATCCTGTCGGTCCCGGGCTGCGGCCCGCTCAATGCCGCCAGCCTGTGCGCCGACCTGCCCGAACTCGGATCCGCCAGCCCCGCCGAGGCCGCCGCACTGGCCGGCTTGGCACCGTACGACTGCGATTCCGGCGGGCACCGCGGCCGCCGCCGGATCCGCGGCGGCCGCCGCCATCCTCGCAAACTGCTGTACATGGCCGCCACTTCCGCGATCCGCTTCAATCCCGGCCTCAAAGCCTTCTACGAGCGGCTGGCCGCACAGGGCAAGCCGCGCAAGGTCGCACTGGTGGCGGTCATGCGCAAGCTGCTCGCCCTGCTCGGGGCCCTGCTCCGCGACGACCGCCTGTGGTCGCCGGAAGCACCCGTCAGCGGAGCGCCCGCCTGAGCGAAGTTGAGCAGGGGTAAGTGCTATGAGCGTCCACGCAGCCCTCGATCGAACCGCCCCGGAACCCCCGGGCCAGCCGGAGACATCCGCCGCCTACGGCTTCGGCTGCCTGGCCTGCGGCGGCGCCATGCCGGTCGGCCGCCGCGGCCCGATGCCGACCTACTGCCGCCGTTGCGCCAAGCGCTTGCAGAACCTCCGCGCCCGCTCCGGCCACGCCGCCGATCCCCGCTCGCCCGTCCCGCGCCAGTGCCTCGCGGCGCGCGCCGAACTCCTGCGCTCCGCCATCCGCAACGCCCACGCGGAACTGGCCGAGGTCGAGCGGCGGCAGGTCGAACTCGAGCGGCTCTCCCGCGATCTTGACCGAACTGCGGAGGAGACCCGGCGACACGCCCTGCCCTCGAAATCGCAGAGTTCATCGCCCATTCCCGGTATTGTCGGGAAAAACGCTTGACATCCATCACGGAAGCTGCTGGTGGTGCTGTTCGTCTTCCGCCTGGTGTTCGCGCCCAACCGCCAGGGGTACGGCCCGACCTTGCGGGAACTGTGGCAGCAGTGCCGCGCCCTGGACATCCCCCTGCCCCAGCCCGCGCCGGTTTCGCAGGCCGCGATGCACGCTGCCCGCCACAAGGTCCACGACGAGCTGTTCGTGCGCATCCACCGCGAGATCCTGCGGCGCACCCCCCAGGACGATCCCCGCACGCTGTGGCGCGGCCACCGCACCTTCGCCGTCGACGGCTCCAAGGTCGGGGTAGGCCGCCGGTTGCCCAACGGCCCCCCCACGGATCCGGACGTGCGCGCTAACGCATCCGGCTCCTCGCTCCGGTATTGACGTCACCCCTTGCGGGGCTGCAGTGCCGCTCGGTTCCGGTCCAGCATCTAGCCCAATCTAGGGGCTTCCCGACTCTGTGTTCGGAGCCTGACCTTTTCTTCGCGTCTCCCGTTGCGCCCAGGCCTTCCCTCCACCAGCTCCGCCTCGTGGCAGCCCACGTCTTGTTCGCCGGCTTCCTCGGTACTCTGCCTGAGTCCGATTCCTCCCCGCCGTTCATCCTCCGATCGGCTCCTGCCTTCGCTTCGGCGACCACCGTGCTACGCACCGTGGTACCGGGGAGGCCTCTCAGGTCCCCTTGCAAGACGTACGTGCGTGCCTGGGTTCTTCGACACCGCGGAGCCCGCCAGCGCCTTCACCAACGCGGCGCTGCCGGTGTTGCCTTCGACCCTTGAGACAGTCTCGGCACTCCGAACTAAGGGCTTTTCGTTGCTCCATGCCCCCGCCCACACGCGCCCCTGTCAACGCTTAACCCCCCTCCTCGCGGATGACGGCCCATGACTCGGGGTGAAAGTAGTGGTTAGCCTTTCCTTCCTGTCGGACTCTCACCGACTGTCTTGCTAAGAGTTAGCCTGACGCACCTCAAGCGGCCCCGCCGCCTGCTCGAGGACGGCTACCGCCTTCCCAACGCAGGCTCGCACTACCCCCAAGGCCTGCTCAGCTGCCTGTTCCGCCTGCGCTCCCGCCTGCCGCTCGACTTCGACCTCGCCGCCCACGGCGACGAGCGCCGCCTGGCCCTGGCCCACCTGTCCGCCCTCGCTCCCTCCGCTGTCGTCGTCTACGACCGCGGCTACTACTCCTTCCGCCTGCTGCACGCCCACCGCGAGCGCGGCCTGCACGCCGTCTTCCGCCTCCAGGCCGACGCCAACACCGTCTTCGAGCAGTTCCGCCGCTCCGACCGCCCAGACGGCCTGCTCACCGTGCAGCCCTCCGACACGGCCCGCCAGCAGCAGCCCGACACCGCCTTCCGCCCCTGCCACGTGCGTCTGCTCCGCTACACCGCCGGGGACACCGAGTACCTGCTCGCCACCACCCTGCTCGACTCCCGCCGCTACCCCCTGCAGGCTCTTGCGGACCTCTACCACGGCCGCTGGGGCATCGAGGAACTGTACAAGATCTCCAAAACCGCACTGCAAGTCGAGCACTTCCACGGCCACAGCGAGCGCCTCGTCCGCCAGGAACTCAGCGCCCATTTCAGCCTCGTCGCGATGACCCGCCTGTGCACCAACCAGTCCGAGGCCGACTTCCGCTCCGCGGCGGGCAAGGAGCCGCTGCAGGCGAACTTCCGCAACGGACTGCGCACGGTCGGCCGTCACCTCGAAGGCCTGTTCCTGGCCTACGCGGCCACGCTTAGCGAGACAGTCTCCAGCATCCTCGCCAGCGTCGCCACCTGCCGCCAGCGGAAGCGTTCGAACCGCTCCTACCCGCGCATCTCGCACAGGCCCGTCAGCAAATGGAGGTCCCGCAAGCCCGCTCCGGCCCCAACCTCAGCCTGACGTCTCGAAAATCCGGTGCTTCCGCGCTGGATATCCCCATTTCCCCTTAACCGAACGCCGAAATTCACTAAACGAATGCCATTGCCGGCAAGGGGGGTATTTCCACATCCAATACGCTCGCTTTGCCGACGACGGGGTGATTCTGATCGACGGCTACCGCCGCTGGTAGTGGCTGGAGAGGGCCGTGTGGAAACGGCTGCTGGAAGAGCTGGCGAAACTCGGCGTGGAACTCAATCGAGACAAGACGCGCCGGGTGGACCTCGCCAAGGGCGAGAGCTTCAGCTTCCTGGGGTTTGACATCCGCCGTCGCAAGACACTGCGGGGCAAGTGGGGGGTTGCGTACGTGCCGCGCATTAAGGCACGCACCAAGCTCCTGCGACGACTCAAGGAGGTCTTCCGGCGGTATCGCTCGCAACCGGTAGGGAGGGTTGTGGAATCGATCAACCCGATCTTGCGGGGATGGGTCAACTATTTCCGCATCGGGCACGCGAGTCGGTGCTTCAGCCCCATCAGGGACTGGGTCGAGAAGAAGAGCAGGCGACATTTGATGCGACAGCGCGGACGCCGGGGATACGGCCGGAAGAGGTGGAGTAGGCGGTGGCTCTATGAGGGGCTCGGATTGTACTCGCAATACCGAGTCGAGCGGCTGCCGGAAGCGCTCCCGGCACGAACGGCCCCATAACCCTTGCGAGGAAGGCACCAGGAAAGCCCGGTGCCGGAAAGCGGCACGCCGGGTTTGACGAGGCGGGGAGAGGAACCGTGGCTAGGCGAGAGACTGAGGCACCGGCAGGCCGCGCAGGCGGCACGCGAAAGCGGTCGGCGAACTGCTACTCCCTCGCGCTAAGGCAAGCGCGCCTCTCCTCGACCCTACTCTCGGGCTCCCCATCGTGGTCTGAGATCCACCTTGAGACGGCACTGGCCGCTGCGTTTTCGAGACTGGGAGCTATCTTGTACAATTACTCTGTTCAGGCGCAGCTCTCGCGCAAGCTATGTTGCACCCAGGTATTCGGCCAATCGCGTTCGGCGGTGGACGGGAGGCAGGGATGGACCGAGCGGACGTTCTGCTGGCTGCCTTGAGCGTCGGCGGCCGAGGCTCCCGATTCAACCCCATCCAGTTCCAAAGTCTTATCTTCCTGATCGACAGGGAGGTCGCGGACCACATCGGAGGCCCCCGCTTTGATTTCGAGCCGTACATCGCCGGCCCGTTCGCCCCTGCTGTCTTCGACGTGGCTGAATCTCTGGCTGCGGACGGCGGCGATCATTGATCGCACCGGGCCGTATTGGGCGTTCGCCGTGTCGGAGGCAGGCTTCAGCCGGGGCCAAGCCGCTCTCAGTCGGATGCCGAGGCATGCCTCCCGTTACGTGGCGAAGGCGTCTGAATGGGTCCTGACCCAGCCCTTCGGGGCCATGGTGTCCGCGATCTTCCGACAGTATCCGGACATGGCGGTCAACAGCGGGATCGCGCAATACGCATTGCGAGATTCGGGGTGGGCGACGCAGCGGCGGATGCATCCGTTTCTGGCAGGCATGGCGAGCCTGGTCGGCGTTTTCCACGGGCGTCGCCGCCTCCCCGAGGGGGCGGCACCCGGGCGGGACGCGATTGCCATCGAGAGCGATTGGAGAGCCGTGGGCGACGACCTGCAGTTCGCGATCGAACTGGCGAACCCAGCCCGCACGCCATGATGTCGGACGAAAGCGTGTCGCGGGATCCCCCCGCCCCAAGTGCTCAAGGGGTATGAAGAGGCCCTGCCTGGCGCGGCGGAACGTGTCTTCGCGATGGCGGAGCGTCAGGCTTCGCACCGGCAGCGAATCGAGTCTCGCGGCCAGATGTTCGGCTTCGCCATCGCGGCGACCACCATCGTCGGAAGCTTTGCGCTGATCGCCGTCAACAAGTCCCTGCTGGGAGTGGCCGCCGTGATCGCTGCCGTAGTGGGGCTCAGCGGGCTCTTCGTCTGGTCCAAGACCAAGGGCTCGGAACCGGCGCCATCCAAGGAAGACCCCGGCGCGGCGGGGCCGTTGGCCCGCCGGAACGGGGCCTAGCGCCGGTACCGAGCTTCAGGCCGTACGCGGTGGTGTAAATGCGCCGCTTTCCAACCCTCCGGGCGAAAGTGACCTGCGGAAGCCGGGCCGCCCGATGCGGCGGGCGCGACCAAGTGCGTGTTGGTCAGTACGGCCCTTTTTCACGCGTGCCGCCAAGGACTACGTGGCGCGGATTGCTAGGCGCATCGTGCTGCTCGATGGAGAAGAACTCGTGCCTTATGGTCAGGCACGATGTGGGCGTGCGCCCCAAGATGAGCCTCGAGGTCGAACGGATCGACGAGGATGAGTTTCGAACCGGAAGACCGTTAGGTCAAGCTCCTGTCCCGAGCGGAGTTCGCGCCCGCGCCGCCGCGCGAGACTCTGTGCGGGAGGCCGTTGGAAGTCCTGACGCCGCGACCGATGTACGCCTCCCTAGTCGCTGTCGTCGCGCAGACCGGCCTCGACATCGGCCAGTTCCCCCTGCAGCTTCGCAATTCGCGCGCGGAGTCGCGAGGCCTTCGAGTAGAGCGTAGTGCTCTTCCGCCGCGCCTTGAGGCGCCCCGGATCGGAACGGAGCTTCCGGTAGGCCTTGCTGTTCGTCTCGCGGCGGCTGCAGGTCTTGCAGCGCTCCGGCTGCGGCCCAGACTGACTGAATTCGAGTTCGGCACCGCAGTCGGGGCAGTGGAAGGCGTCGGTTGCCATCCCCAGACGCTATCCCGCATTGCTGCTCCACTCAAGCGGTACAGCCCGACGGGTTCCGCTCACAACTTGTCTGACTGCACGTCCGAAGTTTGAATAGTCGCGTGCCCAAGGCACGCTCACGGGCGATGCGTCCCTTGCGGCCGATCCAGGGTACCCGCGCGGCCGCGCGCGGGATGTGCCCCCCGTCGCCCGCCAGCGGCCGGGTTTTCGCGCGCCGGTTTACAGAGAAATACCCGCGTCCAGCGGAACGGGCGTTTTCCGAGCGTTACGTGCATCGCCAGCCCGAGCACGAAGACGGCCAGCGCAAGGAGGAGAGCGACGACATGGAGAGCCAGCAGCGCGGCGTTGAGACCGTTCGCTCGTCGTCGCACAGCCTAGTCACAAACCGCTTGGACCCGTCGCAGGAGCATCGAGATCAGGTTTGGACCGACTCGGGGCACCCTGCCTCCCTCCCTTCAGAGCGCGCTCTCAAGGCGATCCGGCAGATTGAATACGCAGCGGTCCTGGCGCCGGAGCGCCTCGTGCGCCCAGTTGTCGCCCTCGCGCCACAGGTGCCACGCAGCAACTCGAGGTAGGGTTGCCCGTTAACAAGCCCGGCCCGATTGCCGGTGGACCGTGTTGACGATCACTTGGGTCCGGGACGTAGAGTCCCGGCGGCTGACGATCACGGCCCGCAAGGCCTCCATGCCAATCGCCTCCAACGTTTCGGCCACGGCGAGTTCCCTGTCCGGGCGCTAAGCCGGTGCCCTCGATTGCAACGTTTACCGCAGGGCGGGCTTCCGTACCCGCGCAGCCTAGAGGGCCAATTGCTACTAGCGGGCCTAGCCCCGTCGCTCGTGCAGGGGAGCGCATCCTTGGCTCAAGCGCGATGGCGCTTCGCCCAAACGAAGGCACTGCCTCCTAACGCGAGTGAAAGTGGGCTGCCGGCGGTCAGTATTTGGCGCGAGTCCTCAATGCGGACGCCCGGAGCGGGTACCTTCAGGGTTTCACCCTTCGACGATACGGTTGTGCCAAGCGGTCAACGTCCACTTCATGTGCCTAGCCTCGCCGGAACAATATCAAATCCCCGAATCACCATTTTCGAATCCCGGAGGCGCAGGGCGAGCTCCCGCGCGGAAGGGCCGAACTTACTCGACTCGAGTAAGTTCAACGACGCAAGCTTCTCGTCGAATGCCTTTTGGCATTGATACCCCCTCTGGTTCCGTGACATATAGCGTGATTTGAAATACACAGACTTCCTGACATCTGACCAGAATGAGGTGTCGCGGTTTTCCGGCTAGACAGCGAGCTCCGGGCGGGGAGCAGCGCTCGTAGGATGGTCGTCGGGCAGGAGTTCGTAGACGAGTCGTAGCGAGGTGCCGGGAAACGCGGTGCGCGTTTGATTGAGTTCGCGGAGCAGCGGGCCTAGGGCGGCGTCCTGGGAGCGGCTCGCCAGATGCAGCAGCTGCACAGTGAGCGTGCCGGCACGGATATCGGGGACCAGGTTGGCGTCGTTGCGGAACAGCGCCTGCAGCAGCGCGCGGGCGTTTTCGGGCTTGCCGAGTTCGGGGGCGACCGCGACGGCCATCGCGGTTTCGGCCCGGTAGGCGATCATGCGCAGGGAGTCGAGCAGGTTGCGCAGTGGCTCGGGCAGGGCCATGAGGCGCTCCTCCGGGGACAGCTCGCCCGCCGGCACGTGCTCGTCGGCGTGCCGGGCCGCATGCTCCAGGCCCTCGATCCAGCGGTCGGTCGCGTCGATCTCGGAGTGCAGTGCGCGGAGCTTGTCGGCGTGCCCGGCACTGGGCCGGGCCTTTTCGCGGGCCAGCTTGCGGCGCAGGTTGCCGACCTTGTTGCGGAGCTTGTCGAGGGCCTTGCGGATCAGCCGCCAGGCGGGGTTGACCACCCGCGTGTGCGGCTCGACGGGCAGCAGCCCGCGCTGCGGCAGCGCATCCAGGCCGAACTCCTCCTTGAGGTACTTGAAGACGTTCTCCTGGGCCCAGCGCGAGCGTATGAGCCCGGCGACCTGCGCCGCCGACAGGCTCGGGTGCGTGGTGATGACCGACGGTTGGCGCTGGCCGGCGGCGGGCACGGGCTCGCGCGGCTGGCCGCTCTTGCCCGGCGGCTGCAGGCGCCGGTCGATCCAGAAGCGCACCTCGCGCGCCTCGCAGCCCGGCAGCAGGGGCGCCTTGCGCTCGGCGACCTGTGCCTCGAGCGTCGCCGCGCCCAAGGGCGAGCGCACGGTGACGCGCTCCGGGCGGAACTCGCTGTCGGGCCAGCGCTCCGTCTGCGCGCCCTTGCGCCAGGTGATGCAGGCAATGCCCTTGGCGGCCAGCCAGCGGAACAGCTGCGGGCTCCAGCCTTCGCGGTCGAACACCAGCGTCAGGTGAGGCTCCGCCGCCGCGCCCGCGGCGGGCGCCAGCAGGCCGAGCGCCTCCAGTTGCGGCACGATGCCGTGGCGGATCTCGGCCACCATTTGCGGATCGACCTGCTTGTGGATGCACAGCAGGGGCGCGCCGCCGAGCGCGTTGAGCCAGTAGCCGGCCGCGGCCGGCAGCTGCAGTTTCTGGCGCGCGACGAAGTGCTTGGGCAGGTTGGCCTTGCCGCTGTAGAGCTTGACATGGCCATCGACGAACAGCGTGGCGGCGGTGGCGGGATCGTCCGCGGCCCACTGCCCGGCCAGGGCCGCGCGCCAGGCGTGCAGCGCCTCGGGGTCGGCGGCCAACTGGTCCAGCTTGCGCCGCAAGGTGCGCGCCTCGGGGCAGCGGTCCAGGCCCAGCAGGGCGCCCCATTCGCCGGGCTGCTCGTAGCGCAGGCGCTCGGCGTTGCGCACGCGCGCCAGGAACATGAAGGCCAGCAGCAGCAGCACGGAGCGCAGGCCGTAGAAGCCGGGCGGAATGTGCAGCAGGCTGGCATGGCGCAGCAGGCCGGCCTGCAACAGCGCCGGGACGGCCGTCAGCACGCCACCGTTGGCAACGGTCGCGGTGGCTTCGAAGCTTGGCAGCCGCTCGGCCAGCAGGCCGAGGCTGGCCGCGACGCGCCCGCCAACGTCCCGCGCCGCCCGGCCCATCGCAGCGGCCGCGTCGCGCCGGTTGCGGCCGGCCTTGTCCACGCTGCCGGGCGGGCTGCCCGCGGCCGGCTCGGCGGGAATTCCCGCGCCGCTCGCGCCGCGCGCCCCGCCGGATTCCAGACCCGCGCCAGCAGCCTCGGGAACGTCTGCCGCCAAGTTCCCGGCCGTCTCGGAGCGGCCCGCTCCCGCGGCCGCTTCGGCGCCCACTGCCCGCCCGCTCTCGCGCTGCGCCGCGATCCCCGGCAGCAAGCCCTCGCGCTTGTACTGGCGCAGCGTCTCGAAGCACAGCTCCAACTCCCGCGCCACGCCACGCAAGCTCGCGCCCCCTTGCAGCAGCTCCGCCGCCCGCGCCAGCACCGCCGGGTCCTCGATCCCGTGCCGCCGCCGCGGCTGGCGCGGACGCCCGAAGCTCGACTCCCCCTCCCGCTGCATCCGCAGCCGCGCGCGCGTCACCGTGCGCGCGCTGATCCCGAGCGCCTGCGCCAATTCCGCCGCTGTCGCCACGCCCCACGTCAGGAAGCGCGCCAGGCAGCGCGCGCGCGCCGGGCGATCGCCTTGCAGGTAGCAGTCGCACACTTGCAGGTACAGGAACCAATACACCTGGCCGCTGTCCTCCAGGAAGCTCAGCTGCGCGTTGACAGCGGTCGCCTCCGGCGGCTGCAGGGACAGCGCCGCGGGCAGTCCGGTGGGTCGCGGCAGGGCCTCGCTCGGGCTTTCCATGGACATATTATAACAGTCAAAGCGGGTCCGGCGCAACCCCAATTGGCACTTCGGAAACGACTAAAACTCTATGAACCGTAGGAACTTAGGCTGACCTACCCTGTCTGGCCATCTCGGCCGATGTAAGGAAGTCTGATACAGCGGCTGGCTTGGTCTCCCTGCGCCGTATTCAACAAAGTGAATATCCTGCTCACGTAAATCAACCTTGATACGTTCCTTGAGGCGAGGCAAGGGTGTCTTCCGGTAGTTGTCGTAATGGAGAACCGTGAGCTTTCTGGAACGCATATGAATCTTGACCATGTCTGCTTGTCCAACATCGCCGTCGATTTGCTCCGTACATCCAATGAACGTGCGCAAGGTCGCTGGAAGGCGGTCGATCAGACGTGCGTCGAGTTGAATGGAATGCGTTCCGTTAAGATAGCCAACACCGTGCAAGCTGGCCTCCTGAGCTGATCGCAGGATCACTTCTTCGTCGCCAAGCGAGAAAAGAAGTTGCCTGCCGATCTGGTCTGCCTTCCTGTACGAACCGAAGAAGGCCTTGACGTCCCTTTGTAGCGTTGCCGGCAGTTCGCGATAACGTGACCGCCGACTGAAACAGTTCAGCGCAAAATAGACCGTCAAGTCGTCGATTCGGGCGTGCCGTGCCTGAGTAAGAGTTTCGGCGTTGTAGAGGCTCTGGGCTAGTTGTATCGCGATCCGGACAGAACCAATTCGCTCGCTTAGCTCCTGGCGAATCGATTCGTCTAATTCGTCGAGGTACGGCAATCGCCCCAGTCCCAACGCCCTCTTCCAGGTTGCCTCGATCAACTCGCGATTCTCTTCCAGCAATGCCTGGTCGTGCGACGTCGAAGTATTGGGAGGAGGGGCAATTGCGAGTAAGTGCGAAATATCCCGCTGTCGGTGCCGATGTCCTTCAAGCAAGCGCTGTTCGGCGATCCTGTCGCGAAAGACAAAAAAGAGGCCTGGACCAACAGGAATGGCTTCCTGGCCAACGACGCGCTGGATCAACTCCCGAGCCTCTTCTTGCGTGAAGTATTTCTGGAATGTTCCACGCGCCGTCAGGAATCCGTCGCGGTAGGGTCTAACTCTCGAAGTGTCCGCCTTTCCGGATATCATCACAGCCACGGCGAGAACACACTGGGTCAGGCCGTATGCAGTCCTGAGCGCATCAATGCGTTCGATTGGTTCTTCGATGACGTTCAGAACGTATCCCAGATTGACGACATCGGATGATTCGAGGGAAGCTCCCGGCGAAAAGTGAGGATCCCACCCCCTCGCTTGGATGCCTGCTGACGAGAGCACGGCAATGTCATCGCCTCGACCGCATCCGTAGTCGAAAACGGCACTTCCTCCATCCAATAATCCGTACCGAGCCAGTGCCTGCATGGGGACAGACAGCGCTGAGCGCGACAGAGCGGTGCGATGGCGCACAACGGATGGGGGTGTTCCGCTATCCGTGTCCGCTTCGACCGAGTCGGCCACGACACGGTGATCACGGATCACCACTCCAGCCTTGGCAAGCCGCTTCTCCCACTGTTTCCGGAATCCGATGATGTTGGCTTTATCGAACAGCCCTAAACACTCAAGTTCCTCGGTTAGTTGTGCGAAGACCTCACGGCGAGGATCATCCGGCGCGAGGAGCAGCTCCTTCCGGTGGAGGATCGGTGGATTCCGGGAACTGCGGTACGACCTGTGCGTGCTCCGTTCAGCACGAAAGTCTATCGTCCAGCTTTCCAACAGGGCGGGAAACGGATTCGCATCGAATTCCTCGTATGCGAGGAGTGAAACGCACTTTGGCGGATCGCCCACGAATTTGACAACATTGAAGGCCGTCGGCCGGACGCAAGCGATGCAGATGGCCCTGTCGATGGCAGTAGGGTCTCTGGCCAGGCCCTGATGAGCAGCAGTCTCAGACTTCGGTACATCGGGCGAGGTAGCGTGATGCTTGTTCGCGGCGTAACTGCCGTGCAAATCGAGGGTTAGGAACTCTTTCCGCTGAGAGCTGTGGGCTTGACCAGCCCCAGTATCTTTTGATATACTTTGTCCAGTGCCTGCCGACGAAACCCTCCCGCAAGGTAATTGCTCACCCAGGGGGCTGGCTAGGCAGGTTTGAGGACGGTACGTCGCTTGATAGTGGTGACAATCGCCTCGAGAGTCGTCAGATCATTGAGGCGTCCGGTGCCGATCACCGAGCGCACGGCCCCGAACACCTCGGCCCCCCACTCGGAGCGGAAGCCGTTGGTCACCTTGCGGAAAATCGTGCTCGGTCGCAGCGCCCGCTCCGAGGCGTTGTTGGTGAAGGGCACCTCGCGATCCGTCACGAACACCAGCAGGCTGTCCCGGATCTTGCCGTAGCGCTTCAGCAGCCGCTGTCCGTCCGCCTGCGTCGGCTCCAACTCCAGCAGCTTGTCCAGCCGCCGCCCGAGATCCCGTTGGTGGCGCTTCAGCGTGCTGTCCCGCAGCCGCGCGCGCCGCTGGCCCACCCGCATCGCCCGCACCAGGAACGCCTGCAGCGCCGGCCCGAACACTGCGTCCCCTGCGTCGATCGCGTACTGCGCGTCCCGCAACTGGTGCGCCAAGCACACCTGCCACACCGCCGCGTGCCCGCGCTGGCACACGTACAGGTCCGACACCCACACCTCCGGTCGCGCCCCCTCCAGCACGCGCTCCGGCTCCGCCTTCGAGCGGCTCGGCCGTAGCACGTGCAGCACCGCTCCCGCTCCCAGGAACACCCACTCCCACCACTTGCGCCCGTGCACCCGCGCCGACGTCTCGTCCGAGCACACCACCCGACTCTGCCGCACCCGCTCCCGGATCGCCTCCGCCTGGTCCCCGAACCGCCCCTGCACCCGCCGGAACAGGTTCGCCAGCGCCCCTGCGCTGATCTCCAGACCGAATACATCCCGGAACAACGCCCGCAAGCGCTCGTAGCTGATCGCTTGCGCGTAATGCAGGTACACCGCCAGCGCCTCGATCGTCGCCCCGAACGGCGAGCCCCGCTCCAAACCCTGCGGCGCCAACGCCGTCACCCGCCGCCCGCAGCCCGGACAGTCGCAACCGTGCAGCGTGACCCGCGTCACGTGCGGCCGCACCGGCGGCAACTCGATGCGCTCGTACACCGCTTGCGGCGCCTGCTCCGCCCCGCCCAACTCCGTCCCGCAGTGCGGGCAACTCTCCGCCCGCGCTTCCACCACGCTGTCTGGATGCGGATGCAGCTTGCGTCCCGTTCCCGCACGCCCCTGGCGCTTGCGCCGGCCGCCTCGCACCGGCTTGTTCGCCTTCTCCCCGCGCGAGGGCGGCAGCGACGAGTTCGCCGGTGTCTTGGGCGGCGCTCCCAGACGCGCCTCCAACTCCGCCACCTGGGCCCTCAGCTCCGCGTTGGTCGCCGTCAGCTTGGCGACCTTCGCCGTCAACTCCGTGATCGTTGCGGTCAACTCCGCAACCCTCGCTCGCAGCTCAACGCCAAGGGCGCTCTTCCCGGAGTCGAGCGCCGAACCGAGATCCGAATTCGCCTCGCCCATACCCCATCTATAACATGTTTATATTCTTTTGTTTCAGATTTCTAATCTGATCGGTCACGCTAGGACGGCACCAAGGTGAGCAATTACCCCGCAAGACGCTGCCCAAGCGCCCGCCTTGGCCCTCCAACCGGGCCACGCCCTGCCCCTCGGCGCTTGCCTGAGCCTGCTCCGCGATGACCACGACTTCGTCTACTTCCTGTGCACCCAGCCGATCGCCTCGCATGCCATCGACGACAAAGTCGGGCGCAATCTGTGTCTCGCTCGCTGCGCACTGTTTGGCCTCGCCACGCACACCGCGCTGGCGCAGGCCTTCGGTCTCAACCCGCGCACGGTGGCACGCGCCAAGGCACGCCTGCAGGAGCGCGGCGAGGGCCAGTTCGTCCCGCCGCGCAAGCCGCGGCGGCGGCACGGCATCGAGGATTCCGTGCTGCTGGCCCAGGCCGCGGAACGGTTGCAGGCCGGGCACAGCCTGTACCGCGTGGCCAAAGACCTGGGCGTGAACTGTTCGACGCTGTGGAGCTACAGCAAAGCGGGCCAGTTGCCCGCCAGCCAGTGCCCGCCGCGGCGCTCTGCCGACGGCGCAGCCGAGTCGCCGAGCCAGGCTGCGGGACGGTGCGAGCCGCCGGTTGGGCGCGTGGCAGCCAGTCTGGGCGTGCTCAACGGGCAAGCGCCGCACTTCGAGCCGGCCGCGACCGTGAGCGGGGGCGGCGTGCTGAGCGCCCTGCCGGCCCTGTTGCGCCAAGGCCTGTTGCGCCACGCCGGGTTGCTGGCGCTGCCGAAAGGTTTCTACGGGCTGCCCGCGTTGCTGCTGCTGTGGGCCTTCCTGCTGCTGGCCCGGGTGGGCAACGCCGAAGGGCTGCGCACCCAGCAGCCCGGCGAGTGGGGTGCGCTGCTGGGCTTGGACCGCTGCCCCTGCCCGCGCACGCTGCGCCGCAGGACCCGCCAGTTGGCCGCCAGCCCGGGCTTGGCGGACTGGACCGGGGCCCTGGCGCGGGATTGGTGCCGGGAGGATCCCGAGGCCGTGGCCACGCTGTTCGTCGATGGCCACGTGCAGGTCTACAGCGGCCAGGGTCGGTTGCCGAAACATTTCGTGACGCGCCAGCGGCTGGCCTTGCCGGCGGCGGTGGGCGACTGGGTGCAGGCCTTGGGCGGGGCGCCGCTGCTGTGCCTGCACCGGCAGGTGGACGACGGCATGGTGCGCGAGATCTGGAGTGGCATCGTGCCGCAGTTGCGCCAGTTGGGCCTGTTGCCGGAGGGGCCCGGGGCGGCCACCAGCGAGCCGCGTCTGACGCTGGTGTTCGATCGCGAAGGCTGGAGTCCGCAGTTGTTCCGCGAGTTGCGCGCGCTGGGGATCGCAGTGGTGAGCTGGCGCAAGGGGACGCCAATCGAGCGCTGGCCGGAGAGCGAGTTCCGGGCGGCGGCCATCCCGCTGCGCACGCCGCTGGGCGCGGCCACGCTGGAGGGCCAGTTGGCCGAGCGTGAGGTGGACTTGGGTGCGCACTGCCGGGTGCGCGAGATCCGCTTCTGGATCGAGCGCCGCCTGCGCGGCACGGGCAAGAGCGGCCAGGATCGCCAGCCGCGCGAGTGGGCCGACCAGCCGCGCGAGAGCCAGCGCCAGCCGGCGCTGGTGACCACGCATCCCAGCCTGGCGGCCGAGCAGGTGGCGGGTCTGTTGCGGTCACGCTGGACCCAGGAGAATTTTTTCAAGTACATGCGCGCCGAGTTCGGCCTCGACAGCCTGCCCGAACACGCGCTGGTGGACGTGGACGAGCAGGCTTGGGTGCTCAACCCGGCCTGGCGTGCGATCGACAAGGCGCTCAAGCAGGCCCGCAACCAAGTCGGTCACCTGCGCCGCAAGCGGGCCTTGGAGCCCACCGCCAAGACGGACGCGGCACGCCAATTGGATGCGCAGATTGGCGCTTGCGACAAGCTGGTGGAGGGCTTCGTGCTGGCGCGCCAGGTGGCGGACAAGCACATGCGGGCGGGCGCATTGCCGGAGGAAGAGAAGCTGCAGGCCCTGCCGGCACCGCTGCGCCAACTGATGCAGACGCTACGCATGCTGGCCTACCGGGCCGAAACCGCCATGGCGGCGGCGCTGGCCCCGCAACTGGATAATCCCGAGACGGCCCGCAGCCTGCTCAAGGCGCTGTTCCGCAGCGAGGCTAGCTTGCTGCCCGATCCGGCGGCCGGCACGCTGACGGTGCGCCTGCTGCACCAAGCCAGTCGCGCCCAAGACGCGGCCCTCGCCCCGTTGCTGGCCGAATTGAACCGTACGCGCACCGTGTTTCCCGGCACCCAGCTGCGCCTCGTCTACGAATTGCCGTCCAGTGACTGCTCCCAGCCGATGGCCTTGCAGTCTCACCCAGCCGGAGTCTCAGCCCAAACTCGTGACAACTCCAATCAAACGATGTAACGAAGTCTGATGATCTCTTCAGGCTACCAGCCGGCGGCGGCCAAAGTTGCAACACAACCCTCGTATCCGATCAGCATTGTCGCTACAGCGCGATGACCTGTTCCAAAAAGCTCTTTGCTGCCAAGCCTTGAATACTGTGCCTCGGGTTGAGGATCAGATCCCCAATTGTCTTGCCTTCGAATTGCGTGACGCCCCGTGAATTTCGTCCGGACCAGTGCTTCAAGAGGATCGTTGAACGCAAGAGTTCAGATTGGAACATCGACACCAACACGGTGTTCACAATGCGCGTCGGGTCCACGCCTACGAAGTAGAACATGAACACCGATTTCTCATGAGACAGGAATTCAAGGATCTTGTCCAAGTTGTAGGCCTTTGGGTTCGACGACAAGATCATTATCTTGGTCTTAACATCCGTCTCAGTGAAGAACTCTTCAAACACCCGTTGATAGTCTCCCAGTGCGTTCTCTGTCTTAAACGCAGGGATGCCCTTGCCAGCTCCTTTGGACTGTAAAGCCAGTATGATCTCTTGTCGAAGAACCTCGTCTTCGCCAGCGATCAGGTACTCGATAATTCTCCCGCGGACATTGATGTTTTCGATCAACGCGGCAAGGATGATCTCGTTGCGGTGCCGCTCGACCTTTTCATCGAGTTCTTGTTTGAGCGTCACGGCGTCAGGTGATGCCACAAAGCGGATTGCCCGTTCTGGAGCTTTCATAATCGCCGCCTTCGAGACCGCGTCCACCTCATACTTGTGACCAGTCGGGGAAATGTTGTTGGTCTCCTCGACGAGGCGATCTAGGTTTCCCTCGAACCCTATCTCTGCATGGATATTGAAAAGACGCTCGATGTTGGCAGGGACGTTTTGGATACCATCAAACTCGCGGATAATATCTGAACCGTTGAAGCTGCCTTTGATATTGTCCACTCGTAATTGCTGTGAGCTGTGACTGATTTTCCGAAGCATGGTTGTGTTCGCCAGAAAAACGTGGTTCTTGGAAGGCGTCACGAGGCAAACCACAAACGGCAAATGATCTACTTTTTTGAGATTTGATAGCGACAGCACTGTGTTTGAGAAGCTCATTCCTGCCGCAGAGCTGAACCTTATAGCGAAATCCTCGCAGTAGAATATGGACCTATCTTTCGTGAGGCCAAAACGAGCTGAGATGATGGCCGCTAGTTTAGATTTATCGTTGATCCCGCTGTGAGACTCAATCACTTCCAAGAGCTGCTTGAGTCTACTCATTTGAAAAGCCTAAAGCTGCTCTCGGAGTCGACTGTGACTAGAGGGCGTCCGCGACCCGCCTTCTGATCGCTGAAGCTGTTTCTCTCCCAGAACACCCCATCGGCATACCCTTGGATAGACGAGTCGCACTCGGCGGCCACTAATCGCTTGCGAGCCCAGCAGCAGAACTCTTTGTTCTGCTCAATGCCCAGGAATCGACGCCCCAACTTCTTGGAGACGACGGCGGTCGTGCCGCTGCCCAAGAACGGGTCCAATACATAAGCGCCCTTATCCGTGCTGGCAAGGATCAGCTTAGCAATGAGCTTCTCCGGCTTTTGGGTGGGATGGTCGGTATTTTCTGACATCGACCAAAAAGGGATCGTGATGTCGCTCCAGATGTTGGATGGGTGCGTAAGGCGGTAGTTACCGTCATCGCCCTCATCCCAGTCTTTGGGGTTCCCGTCGGCGTCGCGGTAGGGAGCGATGACTTTACGCTTCAGTTTCACCGCATCAACGTCGAAGTAGTAGTGCTTAGAAGCGGTACAGAACCAGATATCCTCCGTGTTGTTTTTCCAATTCGACTTCGCACCACGGCCTTTGTCTCTCTCCCAGGTGATTCGATTCCTCACGCTCAGACGCTGGTCCAAGATGGGCGCAATAAGCATGGATGTCTTCCAATCGGAGCACACGTAAACCGTGCCTTGGGGCCTCAACGTTGGGGTCAGGATGTCGAGGACAGACTTAAACCACGAGCAGTATTCGTCTTTTTCTTTTTCTTTGAACACGTGCCCGTTGAAATTCTTCGAGATGTTGTAGGGCGGATCGATGATCAATAAATCCGCGAAATTATTTGGCAGAAATGTTGCGGCCTCAAAGAGGTCCTGATTTACAATCGCCCCTTCCAGATCAGCTGCCGCAACTGGCCTCGTCAGACGTGTCAGGCTTTGAGACAACCTGAAAATTTCTCGCTCGCTGCAAGATAGAGTTCTGTTCCGAGGAGCTTTTCCATTTGTCATTTTTGGCCTCCACGGGGGCCGATGGCTTCATACAGGCTGGCAAGATTCAGCGTTCTACGGAGTCGGCGTCGCCGCCTTCCCGCGCGTGCGCCTGTCAGCACGCGCCGAGCCATGCACTGTGTCGGCAACGGGGCTGCGAGCCCGGATTCAATTGTGCGGCCTTCCTCATGGGCGCTCTCCCGTTTTGCGCTTGAACAACAATGGCCACTTGCTGCCGATGTATTGTTCCGCCGCTTCCCTGACTACCCAGGCCAGCGAAACCTTCTTCTCTCTGGCAATGCTTTCGAGGGTTCCGTAAATGTCAAAGGGGAAACTGATCGATGCGCGAACCGCCGCTTTGCTCGCAGTCTTCTTCTCCGCCTCTCCCTTCTTCACCATATTTCCGATACCTTTTACGGTTTTCACCACATTACACCATGTCGGTGGGGTGCATGACACTATGTTTGGATTTCGGCTTGGATGCATGGATTTGAGGCCCGCTCAGCCCAGAAGTCCTCGTAATTCCCGCTGAGAACGCAGCACCGCAGGGCGAGGATCAGACTTCGGTACATCGGGCGAGGTAGCGTGATGCTTGTTCGCGGCGTAACTGCCGTGCAAATCGAGGGTTAGGAACTCTTTCCGCTGAGAGCTGTGGGCTTGACCAGCCCCAGTATCTTTTGATATACTTTGTCCAGTGCCTGCCGACGCAACGCTCCCGCAAGACGCTGCCCAAGCGCCCGCCTTGGCCCTCCAACCGGGCCACGCCCTGCCCCTCGGCGCTTGCCTGAGCCTGCTCCGCGATGACCACGACTTCGTCTACTTCCTGTGCACCCAGCCGATCGCCTCGCATGCCATCGACGACAAAGTCGGGCGCAATCTGTGTCTCGCTCGCTGCGCACTGTTTGGCCTCGCCACGCACACCGCGCTGGCGCAGGCCTTCGGTCTCAACCCGCGCACGGTGGCACGCGCCAAGGCACGCCTGCAGGAGCGCGGCGAGGGCCAGTTCGTCCCGCCGCGCAAGCCGCGGCGGCGGCACGGCATCGAGGATTCCGTGCTGCTGGCCCAGGCCGCGGAACGGTTGCAGGCCGGGCACAGCCTGTACCGCGTGGCCAAAGACCTGGACGTGAACTGTTCGACGCTGTGGAGCTACAGCAAAGCGGGCCAGTTGCCCGCCAGCCAGTGCCCGCCGCGGCGCTCTGCCGACGGCGCAGCCGAGTCGCCGAGCCAGGCTGCGGGACGGTGCGAGCCGCCGGTTGGGCGCGTGGCAGCCAGTCTGGGCGTGCTCAACGGGCAAGCGCCGCACTTCGAGCCGGCCGCGACCGTGAGCGGGGGCGGCGTGCTGAGCGCCCTGCCGGCCCTGTTGCGCCAAGGCCTGTTGCGCCACGCCGGGTTGCTGGCGCTGCCGAAAGGTTTCTACGGGCTGCCCGCGTTGCTGCTGCTGTGGGCCTTCCTGCTGCTGGCCCGGGTGGGCAACGCCGAAGGGCTGCGCTACCAGCAGCCCGGCGAGTGGGGTGCGCTGCTGGGCTTGGACCGCTGCCCCTGCCCGCGCACGCTGCGCCGCAGGACCCGCCAGTTGGCCGCCAGCCCGGGCTTGGCGGACTGGACCGGGGCCCTGGCGCGGGATTGGTGCCGGGAGGATCCCGAGGCCGTGGCCACGCTGTTCGTCGATGGCCACGTGCAGGTCTACAGCGGCCAGGGTCGGTTGCCGAAACATTTCGTGACGCGCCAGCGGCTGGCCTTGCCGGCGGCGGTGGGCGACTGGGTGCAGGCCTTGGGCGGGGCGCCGCTGCTGTGCCTGCACCGGCAGGTGGACGACGGCATGGTGCGCGAGATCTGGAGTGGCATCGTGCCGCAGTTGCGCCAGTTGGGCCTGTTGCCGGAGGAGCCCGGGGCGGCCACCAGCGAGCCGCGTCTGACGCTGGTGTTCGATCGCGAAGGCTGGAGTCCGCAGTTGTTCCGCGAGTTGCGCGCGCTGGGGATCGCAGTGGTGAGCTGGCGCAAGGGGACGCCAATCGAGCGCTGGCCGGAGAGCGAGTTCCGGGCGGCGGCCATCCCGCTGCGCACGCCGCTGGGCGCGGCCACGCTGGAGGGCCAGTTGGCCGAGCGTGAGGTGGACTTGGGTGCGCACTGCCGGGTGCGCGAGATCCGCTTCTGGATCGAGCGCCGCCTGCGCGGCACGGGCAAGAGCGGCCAGGATCGCCAGCCGCGCGAGTGGGCCGACCAGCCGCGCGAGAGCCAGCGCCAGCCGGCGCTGGTGACCACGCATCCCAGCCTGGCGGCCGAGCAGGTGGCGGGTCTGTTGCGGTCGCGCTGGACCCAGGAGAATTTTTCAAGTACATGCGCGCCGAGTTCGGCCTCGACAGCCTGCCCGAACACGCGCTGGTGGACGTGGACGAGCAGGCTTGGGTGCTCAACCCGGCCTGGCGTGCGATCGACAAGGCGCTCAAGCAGGCCCGCAACCAAGTCGGTCACCTGCGCCGCAAGCGGGCCTTGGAGCCCACCGCCAAGACGGACGCGGCACGCCAATTGGATGCGCAGATTGGCGCTTGCGACAAGCTGGTGGAGGGCTTCGTGCTGGCGCGCCAGGTGGCGGACAAGCACATGCGGGCGGGCGCATTGCCGGAGGAAGAGAAGCTGCAGGCCCTGCCGGCACCGCTGCGCCAACTGATGCAGACGCTACGCATGCTGGCCTACCGGGCCGAAACCGCCATGGCGGCGGCGCTGGCCCCGGAACTGGATAATCCCGAGACGGCCCGCAGCCTGCTCAAGGCGCTGTTCCGCAGCGAGGCTAGCTTGCTGCCCGATCCGGCGGCCGGCACGCTGACGGTGCGCCTGCTGCACCAAGCCAGTCGCGCCCAAGACGCGGCCCTCGCCCCGTTGCTGGCCGAATTGAACCGTACGCGCACCGTGTTTCCCGGCACCCAGCTGCGCCTCGTCTACGAATTGCCGTCCAGTGACTGCTCCCAGCCGATGGCCTTGCAGTCTCACCCAGCCGGAGTCTCAGCCCAAACTCGTGACAACTCTAATCAAACGATGTAACGAAGTCTGAGTCTTGTGCAGGTAAAGTGCATCGCCAACGCGTTTGCCGACCCAGATCGGCTTGGTAGCAGCGCCCTTTACCACACCTCGGCCTCCGCGCATCCGCACTCGCAATGTTACTTGTTGGGAATGAGACTAGCACGCATTGCTCTTTCTGCAGCGTTTCGTAGGGCGACGAGGTCATTCATGAGAGTGGCAACACTGAATCTGAAGACCACGCTAGCTGGATCTCTACTCTTGTTAGAGCACACCAAGTCTCCAATCTGCCTCCGACGTTTCGGCGGAATCAGTCAGCGACCCCAATCATGCCCAACCCTGAAGAGGATTGGAATCGTCACAACGTTTTTCCAGCTCTGAATGTGCCGCCTCGTGTCAAATCAGTCCGCCACGTTCATGCGAAATCGTAGTTGATACGTAACTGCCTAGGAGCCTGTGGTAAAAGTCGGCTGGCAAAAGTTCAGCGAGCAAATCACGATGAAAATACGATAGAATCGGCTTATGGCGATGGGTACCCGCAAGGTTGAGCAGACGGCGCTGTTCCTGACGGCGGAAGATCTGCCCGTAGCGCCCACGCTGCCGTTCTTCGAAAAG
Organism: Bryobacterales bacterium; assembly: GCA_965218615.1. GTDB lineage: Bacteria > Acidobacteriota > Terriglobia > Bryobacterales > UBA6623 > VXMF01. The sequence continues at coordinate 42,219 of CBDCLH010000008.1, read as the reverse complement.
CTGAACGAAGTGCTCGGCCAGGCCGGCTTCGACGACTACGTCGAGGGCCTGTGCCGGAGCTTCTACGACGATAGGCTCGGACGCCCGTCGCTGGCCCCGGGGGTGTACTTCCGGCTGTTGCTGCTCGGTTTCCTGCTGGGCCTCGATTCGGAGCGCCGCATCGCGTTGCAGGCCTGCGACAGCCTGAGTCTGCGGCGCTTCCTGGGCTACGCGCTGCAGGAGGCGACGCCGGACCATTCCACGCTCTCGCGCACGCGACGGCGGATTCCGGTGGAGACGCACGAGCAGGTGTTCGGGTGGGTGCTGGGGCGGTTGCGCGAGGCGGGCTTGGCGCAGGGCCAGGCGGTGGCGGTGGACTCGACCACGCTGGAAGCGAACGCGGCGCTGGAGACGCTGCGGCGCTGGAGACGCTGCGGCGCAAGGAGACGGGGGAGAGCTACCGGGAGTTCGTATTACGGCTGGCGGAGGAGGCGGGCGAGCAGATCGCGACGGTGGGGGAGTTGATCGAATACGACCGGGGGAGGCCGGGCAAGTCGCTGTCGAACAAGGACTGGGAATCGAAGACGGACCCGGACGCGAAGGTGGCGAAGATGAAGGACGGCGGGACCGACATGGCGCACAAAGCGGAGCACGTCGTGGATCTGGAGAGTGGGGCCCTGCTGGGGGTGACCGTGCAGGGAGCGGAGCTGGGGGACACGCAGACGCTGGGCCAGACGCTGGCGGCGGCGGAGGCGGCGCAGGGCGAGAAGCCCGCGGAGGTGGCGGCGGACAAGGGCTACCACAGTGCTGCACGCTGCAGGCGCTGGCAGCGGACGGGCAGGAGTCGTACGTGCCGGAGCCGAAGCGGAAGCGCAACTGGGACGGCAAGGAAGAAGTCCAGAAGACGGTGGAGGCGAACCGGGAGCGGGTCGGCGGGGAGCGGGGCCGGGAGTTGGGGAAGCAGCGGACGGAGAAGGCGGAGCGGTCGATGGCCCACATGTACGGGAGCGGCGGGCTGCGGCGGGTGTACTTGCGGGGGCACGAGAACATCCGGAAGCGTTTGTTAATCCACGCCTGCGGATACAATCTGGGCATTTGGATGCGGTCGCTGACGGGGATCGGTACGCCTCGCAGCTTGCAAGGACAGGGCCTGCGCGTTGCTCGCTCCGTTTTCGTGGCGATTTCGGCGCTGGAAACGGCCATTGCGGGGCTTGTAGAGGGGTTTCTGGGCGGTTGGGGCCGGATTCGGTCGGCCCGCGTGGCAAACGGTTTGGGCTTCGCCTAGGCAAGCGAGATCTGGGCCGGACGCAATGGTTGACGCGGGCCTCGCGAAATCCGAGAAAAACCACAGGCTCCTAGGTACCTCGGCCCACGGGCAGGAGCACCAATCAGTGGGATGAATGGAATGTGCGACGGTCGGGACGAGGGCGGAACGGGGAGAGCGGACGATCGGGACGCAGGGCGCCGGCTAGGTTCCACTTTCGCGAGCAGGGCGTCCGGCCCTTGCAGCAAGGCCTCGATGCGGTTGCGGCCGTGCTTCCGCGCGGTCGACAGCACGCTGCGCAGCGTGGCGAAGTCGTGCGCACCCTGCGCGGACCGGAACCCGCCCGAGATCTTCATGCGCAGCTTCATCATCCGCAGATCCTGTTCTGCCTGGTTGTTCGTAAAGGGGCACATCCGCTCCGCGTGGAAGGACCTCGGAGGCGCGGCGTGACCCAGGCGGCGGAAAAGCGGCGGCGTTCCGAGCTGGGCAAGATCCATATCGGCAAGAAGCAGCTGTTCGACGACGACGGAGACTACCGCGACATGCTCCAGTCCGTGGCCGGCGTGCGCTCGGCCGCGGATCTCGACGAGGCCGGCCGAAGGTTGGTGCTGGAGCACCTGAAGGCCTGCGGGGCGGAGTTCCGCCCAGCGCGGAAGTCCGGGCTGAGGCGCAAACCGCCCGCGCCGCCTCCGGAGACGGAGCGGCAGGTCCGGAAGATCCGGGCCATGCTGGCCGAGGACGGCCTGCCGGACGCCTACGCGGAAGCGATCCTCAAGCAGATGTGCTCGCACCCGCACCGCGTTCCGCTGCAGTGGACCAGCAGCCACCAGCTCGGCAAGGTGATCGCGGCCCTGACCTACCGGAAGAAGAGAATCGAAAGGCGGAGCGCGGCGGGAGGCGGCCAGCGGGACGCCCAGTGAGCGGCGAGGAAAACGAGCCACTCAGCCACCTGGCCTTCCTGCTCTTCTTGCCGCCGTGCGCTATGCCGGCGCACATTCAGTCCCTGCAAGTCTGCTACGTTGATCAAGGCGCCCGCCGGGAGCGCCTGGCCAGAGCCGAAAACCCCGGCGCCCGCTCTCGCGCATTTCTGCCTCCTGCGACCTACCGGCGCGCCATCTCGCGAATGTTCGCCGCCAGCGCCGTGCGATCTACCGGCTTTCCCGGCAGCGGGTACTCCGGCGTGCGCTCCCACAGGTTGAGCAGCTTCCTTACGGCGACGAGGCACAGCTCGGAGTCCGAAACGAACGCGGCCCTTTGTATTTGGGAATTACATCGAATAGTGACGAAAACCCCGTCACCGCCGCTTCCTCGGCTTGTCGATCCAACGGACGTCGACCGGCTGGACCATCACCTGGGTCAGTGACTCGAAGGTCGTTCCCTCCGGTACTTGAAACTCTTCCTCCAGTTCAGCCTTGGTGGGCTGGTAGTCGGACTTGACCAGTTCGACGGTCTTGGGTTTGGGTTTCTGGTCGCTCATGTCTTATTTCTAGAACAGCGTCCCTTGCATCATTGGCTTGCCAGAATACGGATCGTTCATGATTGGCAGGTTCGGCAGTCGTTGCTCAAAGTAGTCTGCAACAGGCCAAACCTGCATGCGCGGATACGGATAGCCCGCCACGCTGATCTTGCCGGTATTGACGATCTCGGTTGTTGCGGCCTTGGTCGTCACCGGGTCCAGCGTGACGTAGCAGCCTAGCGCGGCTTTGTCCCGGTGCGTCACGTGGATGAAGTCGCGCAGAGTGCTGAGGCTGAATTTCCCGCCCTTGATCTGCGCTAGCGCCAGTCGGGAATCGTAGTTGTCCGGCTTGGTTGCTAGAATCGCTCGGCCATCCACGCCGCCGTCAGCCACCTTTTTTGTATTGGGCCTGAATCCCGGCATGCGTGTAACCGCCCAGGATTCAAAGTCAAACGGCTTTTCGGCTGCCAGTTTGCGCGCCGATGCAAGATCAGTCGGGATTCCCTTGGTTGGAATGGTTCGATCCTTCAAGCGCTTGTCAAGAATCAAGTCAATAGCGAATGAGGATATGTCAATGCCGACCCATCGCCGGTTGAGATTCTGTGCAGCCTCGATGGTCGTTCCGCAGCCGCAGAATGGATCGAGCACCACGTCTCCCTCGTCCGAGCTTGCCTTGATGATTCGGTCCAGCAAGTCAACTGGCTTCTGCGTCGGGTATCCGAGGCGTTCCTTGTCCTTGGTTGAAAGCCAACGAACATCCTCGTCGATTCCATCGTCTGTCCCAAACACGGTGTTTCTCGTATATGGCTGATATGCCCAAATGTCGGGTATCGGATACCCATCATTGGGTGTAATATAGCGTTCGTACATTGGCCAAGTCTGTCCCGGAACAATCTTGATAAGTCCCAAGTCATATAGGCGGTCAAGTTTTTGATGTTGAGTCAGACTAGAAAGATCCTCGTTAACCTCATTCAATAAGGATCTAGGGATTGCCCAATGACGATTCTTGACCGTAGGGTCGATACCCTTCCACGGCTTTCCAGATTCGCCGCCGCGCCTTCCATGACCAGTCAACACATTTCCAAAATAATTTGTCTTGTACCCCTTGGAATCCTTAACAAAGAACTCATCCACGTGCCCTTGCATATAGGGTTTCTTGGCATGACTCCATTTGTAGGTCTTGGATCTAGAATAGAACAAGAGAGTATCGTGGATTGGAGCATATCTCTGAACCTTGCCGTGTGCTCCGGTCCTCCTCCAAATGATCTCGTTTTGGAAATTCTCTGCCCCGAACACCGCATCCATGATCACCTTAAGGTAGTGGCTTGCCGTGGGGTCGCAATGCAGGTAGATCGCGCCGGACGGCTTTAGCAGCCGGTGCATGTGCTCCAGCCGCTCTGCCATGTACGTTAGATAGGCGAGCATCCCGGACGGCCCGAGGATTCGGTGTAGTCCCACAATGACGCCATGCGCGGATCTTCCTAGAGCACCCTCATAAGCTCTGAACCGATCCGCCGCTGCTTTGTCCCATGTCCATGTGTCCGAGAAGGCGCGATATTGGGCATCCCCTTCTGGGTCGTCGTTGGAATAGAGCATGTTGTAATCTGCCTTGGAATTGAACGGCGGATCAAGATAGATCAGGTCCACGCAACGATCGTCCCAGCGCTGCATCCAATCGAGGCAATCGCCGTAGTATAAGGTTCCCGTCTCCAAAACGCTCATTCCGACTGTCGCATATAGGATATGGATGCTGGTTTACAAGTGCAACTGGCTCACGCCACCAACTCCTTGTATTTGAGCCGGGACCCTTCCATCCCGGCTGCAATGAGAGCCATCTGCTCATCGGTATCGAATTCCCGCATGTTGTGACGGCCCGCGAATTCGTCCACGTACCGATGCAGATGCTTGGGGCTCAACCGGTGGAAGGTTCCCTTGTGGGCGCGCTTCAACGTAGCCCAGAAGCTCTCGATCCCGTTGGTATGAACGCGGCCCCGGACGTACTCGGAGACGCTGTGCTTGACCGCTTCGTGGTTTGGCAGGGAGGCGTAGGCCGTTGCTTCGTCCGTGTAGATTTTCGTTCCGGGAATGACTTGCCGTTGGACGAAGCCTTGCAGCGTCTCGGCTGTCGTATCCCTGACGACCTGCGCCGTGACGCGGTTGGTTTCCCGATCGCGCATCCCGACTACGGCGGTCTTACCAACAGACCCTCGACCTTCCAGACCCTCGCGCTTGGACTTGCTCATATTGCGTCGCTTGCCGCCGAAGTAGGTTTCGTCCACTTCGACGGGGCCGGAGAACAGGTTGCCGTCTCCCACGCCCAACGCCTTGCGGATTCTGTGTGCCATGTGCTACGCAGTCTTCTGCGTCACGTCGAAGTGACGGCGCAGCTTCATGCTCGATACGCTCTTGAGGCTCGTAGCGACCAGGTAGATCGCGTAGAGCCAGTCCTGATAGCCGAGGTTGGAGGCTTCCATGAACGTACCGGTCTTGGTGGAGAACGGCTTGCCGCAGCCGCCTTTCTTCTTGCTTGTGCGGCAACGGAACGGCATGGTCCTGTGCTTAGTTCCCAGCTGTACGTTACCGGAACCGCAACGTGGGCAGCGGATCCCTTCCGGCCAGCGATGGGCGATGAACCACGTTTCGGCTACATCGTCGTCTGGGAACTGACGGAAGAATTCCTTATCCGTCATGCCCTTGCGGTAGTACTTACCCGGTCCCTTGGAAGTCATGTAGTATCAGCCTCTTACATAACTATAATACAGTATAGTGACGAATATGTCAAGGGGTGTCGGTGCATTTTTCGTCACTATTCGATGTAATTCCCTTGTATTTGGCTCGCCAGCGCCTGCTCGCGGCGGCCGAGCCGGATCATTCCCAGTTCCACAGGATCAGTCTAGCCTGTTGCCCCGCCACCTCGGGAATACCGAGCAGTCGCCGATATGGTGAGTCGATTCGCTGACGGAGCCAACCCACACCAGTGGCTAAGAGCAATCGTATTATGGGGGAAACACACGCATGCCTGAACCTCGAGCTATTTGTCCCATCTGGCGTACTCCAACACTAAAGGGACACCACACTGGGTGTGGGTGGAGAGTGGATTCACCGCGGACCGGCGGAGAATACTTCATCACCGATGGAGCACGGGTGATGTTGGACAAGTACGACGATCATCTAAAGGCCCGGTTGACATCATGGTTGATCGAACAACGCCGACTTGGCAACCCTTGCCCGGAAGTCAATTCCGAGCAGCTGAAACTGGTCGAGCAGGCTCGGAACTTGTCCGTCCATAAGCGTGCCGACAATTTGCTTCGTTACATTCTCACGAAAACGCCCCACATCGGGACGATTTTCTGCTTCGAAATGCACCGCTCTGCGATCGAAGACCCCGAGGGTGGTCTTGCAGCTCAGCGATTCTGGGAGATGCTGGCCTGGTCGGAGTCCGTACGGATGGAGGAGTTGGAATACCTGTTGGACTTCCTAGCCAGCGCGTTTTGGCTGAGAGAGGAGGATGGTGGCGCCACTTGCCGTTGCTACAGCCTGACCGTGCGAGGCTACGGCTATCTCTCGGAGATCGACCACGCTATCCCGAATTCCGCGCAGGCCTTTGTGGCCATGTGGTTTCACGACTCCATGGATCCGGTGTGGAGCGAGGGCATCCGGCCTGCGATCACGGCCGCCGGGTACGAGCCAGTTCGAATCGATCAGCGAGATCACCTGAACAAGATTGACGACCAGATCATCACTGAAATCCGCAGATCCCAATTCCTCGTTGCGGACTTCACTCACGGGGAGCATGGCGCACGCGGTGGCGTCTACTACGAAGCAGGCTTTGCCCATGGACTCAAGCTTCCAGTGATCTTTACCTGCCGGACTGATGCACTGGACAAGGTCCACTTCGACACGCGTCAGTATCCGCATATTGTCTGGCAGTCACCGGATGAGCTGCGAGAACGTCTCTCAAGACGGATCTCCGCGGTCTTGGGCGATGGCCCGCTCAAGAACCAGAACTAGAGGAGGGCGTTCGGTGACAACCGCATCGACACTCTAGTCGATCCGATGGAAGCAGTTCCAATGCTCGGTCGACTCGTCGACAACAATGCAATGGGGATTGATGGGGGAGCTCAATGGCCGCACGAGATTCGACAGGCGTGATTGGGATCAGGCTTCCGGAGAAGGTCGCGATGGAGTTCAAGACGGAAGCGGCCGCACGAAAAGTCCGGCTGAACGAACTGTTTCGGGAAATGTGGGAGCACTACCGCAAGGCGGCGATACAGGAAGCCCGGACAAGCGATGGCAATTAATCGGGATAAACCGGACCGGTGGAAGGACGACATTGCCCGGTCGGTGGACATGTATAACAACTGGTTCCTGAAGTTCGCTCCAGATGCTTACAGGACAACGCGCATACAGACGACCGATGATGTCGAGAGGACGCTGAAGGCAACGAACAACCTGACGAACGTAGGGGTACGGCTGCTGAAGACCGACCCGGCCGTGTTGCCCACCTTACGGATGTCAACCTGCCCGCCGTTGGCAGTGGACAGGCTGATTGGGCTTGCCAGGGTGTCGAAGAACCTGGTCAACGTGATGGAGAAGAAGGCCACGTTGCCGCCCCGAATGGCGCGGTGGCTGCTGGATCGCGATCTCGAGAAGATAGGGGAGATCATCGAGAAGATGGCCGATCCGGACATCTTCGTTTGGCTGGGCCGAGAGGATGGTCCCTCTAAACAGGAACTGTATCGGGCGGCGACTATAGTGGCCGATCGACTATGCGGAGCGGTGGCAAATCCGATTATTCGCAATGCGCAAGAGAAGCGTCAGCTCGCGGCAATCCGTGAATGGCTGAAGGGGAAGGGATACACGGCCGCAAGGGCGGGAACGACCTATGACCGGATGCGTCCGGGCACCTACTCGTTTCGTTTGAACGTGCCGGTGGAGCAGGAGGGCTCCGACAAGCCGATCAATATGCCAGTGGACGCCGTGGTGATGCCAAACGAGGCTATAGCAGGGGAGTTGCCTTTGCTTGTGGAGGCGAAGTCGGCGGGCGATTTCACGAATGTCAACAAGAGGCGCAAGGAAGAGGCGGTCAAAATGGGCCAGTTGCGCCGGACGTATGGTGAGACGGTACGGTTCATCCTCTTCCTGTGTGGTTACTTCGACAGTGGCTATCTCGGATATGAGGCCGCGGAAGGAATCGACTGGGTGTGGGAACATCGTATCGACGATCTCGGGGAGTTTGGACTCTAAATGGGCAAGGGATCGGCAGCGGGGTTGGAGCAGCGTCGGCTGGCGCTGCAGGAGGAGCTGGACGCCGGGAAGACGCAGAGAGAACGAAACAGGATGGGGCAATTCGCCACGCCGACGGGGCTCGCGGCGGACATTCTTCGGTATGCGAGGGGGCACCTAGGCAAGAACAAGAAGGTGCGTTTCATTGATCCGGCCATTGGAACGGGGTCCTTCTACTCGGCATTGCGTGACGCGTTTCCAGAGAGCCGAATCGACGCGGCGTTGGGTTACGAGATCGATGCTCACTACGGAACTCCGGCCGCGCGACTGTGGGAGGGTACAGGTTTAGATATCCGTCTGGAGGACTTCACCGAAGCTGTTGCGCCACAGGAGTCGCAAGGATTCAATCTGTTGATTTGCAACCCCCCGTATGTGCGCCACCACCACATCGTCAATGGCGAGAAGCGGCGCCTGAGAGCGCGCACGCAAGTGGCGTGCGGTGTCGAGATCAACGGGCTCGCCGGGTTGTATTGCTACTTTCTCGGGTTGAGCCACGCCTGGATGACGAGCGGCGGTCTCGCTGGCTGGTTGATACCGAGCGAATTCATGGACGTGAACTACGGTCGGTCGGTAAAGCGCTACCTGCTCGACAAAGTACGGCTCCTGCATGTCCACCGTTTCGACCCAAATGATGTCCAGTTCGGCGATGCGCTTGTGTCCTCGGCGGTCGTGTGGTTCCGCAAGGAAGCGCCGCAGCCGGGGCAGGAGGTTCGCTTTACCTATGGCGGATCCCTGGAGAGACCGAAGGTAGAGCGCCTCGTGGCGGTCGAGACGTTGCGCCGCGATCCCAAGTGGACGCGGTATCCGATGCAGGAGGGATTCAATCTTGGCGACACCCCGGTTCTCGGGGATTTCTTCAGAATCAAGCGCGGCTTGGCGACTGGGGACAACAGCTACTTCATCCTGGCGGCCGAGGAAATCGAGCGTCGCGAGCTGCCGTACGAGGCATTCCGACCAATACTTCCGAGTCCGCGATATCTTCCTGGGGACGAAGTGGCGGCGGACAGTGCAGGGAACCCCGTGTTGGATCGCCGTCTTTTTCTCCTGGATTGCCCGTTGGAAGAGGCCGAAATCGGAAGAAAGTATCCGCCCTTGTGGCGATATCTGGAGGAGGGGAAGTCGCGGGACATCGCCAAGCGATATCTCTGTCGGCACAGGCGGCCCTGGTACGCGCAGGAGAATCGTCCGCCGGCTCCGTTCGTCTGTACGTATCTGGGGCGAAGCGACAAGAAGAATGGTCGGCCGTTTCGCTTCATCCTGAACCATTCCCGAGCGACGGCGGCGAACGTCTACTTGATGCTGTATCCGAAAGAGCCGGTTGCGCGGGCTCTTGCGGAGCGGCCCGAACTGAAGAGACGGATCTGGCAGCTTCTGAATGCGATTTGTCCGAGTGCCATGCTCGGTGAGGGGCGGGTCTACGGCGGTGGCCTGCATAAGCTTGAACCGAAGGAACTCGGTAACGTGCCGTCCACGGCGCTTGCGAATCTGGTGGGCGTGCCGGCGAAACCGAGTCAACGCAGGCAAGGCGATCTCTTTGAGACGGCGCCTTGCCCGAGATGACAATGCACTGGGCATGTCAGTTGTGAGCGCAGTAGATGACCGTCAGAATCGACAGATCGCGCCATTCGCCGAACCGGGTTGGTGCAGGGCTTACTTGGGCGCTTGGCTGGGAGAATCAGTTTGACGAGCCACGAACGCAATGGGCCAAGAATGGGAACGGTCTCTTCATACCTGTACTCGTAGTTGGTCGTCCGATCAGTCGTGTCGCTTGCACCTAGGCGGATGCCAGCATGTTCAATGATTGGTGTGAGATCGAAAAAAGGGATCACGGCAAGAAGCAACTGTGCGGACTCCGCGAAAAGCCTGACGGCCGTGAGGCAATCAGAGCTGAGCTCATTGACCGGGTCCGATCTCATTACGACAAACTTGAACGAATTGCAGAAGATGTCGACTGGCTCGGATTTCCGTATGCCTCCGCCATCCTAAAGGAACGGATGCCGCGGACGGCGCGGGCACGGTCCGGGGAGATCGGCGAGATCATCGCCACAGAATTCGTTGAATTCCATACAGGCTTCCGTGTCCCAGTTCGCCGTCTCCGGTACAAGGATGGACGCGAGATGGCGCTGCGTGGCGACGACTTTCTTGGCGTGAAGGAGGACAACAAGAAAAGGCTCTTCCTCCTGAAGGGCGAGTCGAAGAGCGGAAAAGTTGTCTCGAAGGCCGTCGTTAGGAGAGCACGCAAGAAGCTGTCCGCCGACGACGGGCGGCCGACGCCGATATCGCTCGTATTTGTCGCCGACCAGCTGCTTGAGTCTGCGGACGAGGGCGACCGGTCGCTGGGGCGCAGAATCCGGAATGAAGTCGCGATCAAGGCAATGCGGGCGCGACGCATTACACACGGGCTGTTCGCGCTTTCGGGGAAATCAGCAACCGCCGTTCTTGGCGCCGATCTTCGAGCAGCGGACGGGGTGCATGGCCATATCTCCATCAGTCTTAGAGTTAATGACCATGGGGATTTTGTAAGAGAGATCTTCGAAGAGGCTGGAAACCTTGGAGACAATTGACGAGTTGCAAGCCTTCCTGGGTGCCGCAACGCGGGAGAATGTTCGCGGGCGGCTTCTGGATCGCGGAGAAGCTCGCGCGATCATCCGGCGAGCGGGACAACTTCCCGACGATGCTCCCGCATTCAGTGAGACGCTTGATATCGATCTGTCCGAGTATGGCCTATCCGTGCTGCGGGCCGCCCTCGCGCTACGCGACCAGGAGGGGGAGGCTGGTGTTTGGAGGGTTGGATTCCTTAAGGCTGGAAATGCGTTCGAGGCGCTTGTACGCAACGGTTCGCCACTGGCTCCGCAGAGAGGCTTCTGGCGCGTCATGGGCGGGGCGTCCTATCATCTTGCTGGCTATTCGGCGATGGCCTTTTCTCTCCTGAATCAGCGGGAGGAAGACCCCAATTTCGCTCCGGGCGAGCTTGCGCTGGTGCGGCTTCTTCTCCGGGATTTGCGAACTCTGCGCAGAGAGGCTAGGGCATGGCTTCTCGATCCGGCGCACCAGGACGGCGCCATCCGTGAAAGCCTTGATGGTGGGGTTGCCGATTTCGACGACGTCATTACCGAGATAATGACAACAACGATCTACCGCGCGTTTGCCATATTCGAATTCGCGCTGGCCACAGGGGCGGCCGCCCTGCACGGGGAAGCGCTTGCACTTCTCAGAGCGGCATTGCGCGTCGCCCGCGACTACGGTGCTATTTCCTTGTGGTGGATCATCCGGGTCGTGCTCAATGTGATCGACGATCTGTGGGATAACAGTCTCAGCCGCATCCTTCCCGTAGAAGGACCGCAGGGAGCGTCCCAATACGGAAGCCTCCGGGAACTGTTCCTTGCGTCCCTCTATGCGCGGGAAATAGCGGAAATCGAACTCTGGCCCTCGCAGTTGGAAGCGGCAAGGCGCGCAACTAATCTCGACGACGATCTCGTTATCTCGCTTCCGACCAGCGCGGGGAAGACGCGAGTTGCGGAGATTTGCACCCTGATGTCGCTGAGCGTCGAGAGGCGAGTGTTGATATTGACGCCGCTCCGCGCTCTTTCTGCTCAAAGTGAGAGGTCGTTCCGACGGACCTTCGGCCCCCTCGGGTTCGCCGTTTCGTCATTGTATGGCGCGAGCGGGGCCATGCCGGGTGACGAAGATGCTCTTCGCACGCGGGAGATCGTTATCGCAACGCCCGAGAAGCTGGATTTTGCCCTCAGGAACGACCCTGCGCTTATCGACGATGTGGGACTGATCGTGCTGGATGAAGGGCATCTCATAGGGCCCAAAGAACGCGAACTCCGCTACGAGGTTCTGGTCCAAAGGCTCCTTCGGCGCGCTGACGCGGGGCAACGCAGAATCGTGTGTTTGTCCGCCATCTTGCCGGATGGCGAGCAACTCGATGACCTGACCGCCTGGATGCGTAGCGATGCCGACGGCACTCCCGTCAAATCGGAATGGCGTCCGACCCGTCAGCGCTTCGGGACCCTTGCCTGGACAGGGCAGACGGGGCGGTTGACATTCGATCTGGATGATGACGGTCCGTACATCCAAAGATTCGTTGAACGCCAACCACCGATCCCTCCGCGCCGCAAGCAGTTTCCCAAAGACAACCCGGAACTGACACTTGCGGCCGCATGGCGGTTCGCCGACGAGAGCAAACGCACACTGATCTTCTGCCCGCAAAGAGATCATGTCGAAAGCTATGCCAAGAAGATCGTCGATCTTTCCGGGCGAGGCTTCCTTCCGCCGTTGCTCGGCGATGCAGCCGCAATCGTCAGAGCCGAAACGATTGGCATTGAATGGCTTGGCGCAGATCACCCAGCCGTGCGGTGCCTGCGAGTCGGAGTTGCTATCCATCACGCACGGCTTCCCAATCCGTTTCTTAGAGAAATCGAACGCCTGCTTAATGACGGCATCCTTACCGTTACCGTGGCGTCGCCCACGCTCGCGCAGGGGCTCAATCTCAGCGCCGCTGTCCTGCTGATTCCAAGCCTTTTCCGCGCAACCAAACGTTTGCGGGGTGAGGAGTTCGCTAATGTGGCCGGACGAGCTGGGCGCGCTTTCGTTGATCTGGAGGGATTGGTCGTCCACGTGATGTACGAGCCGGAGCCCTGGAGAAGAAAGGCGTGGCGCAATCTTGTTAATTTGTCCAAGGCGCGTTCCCTGGAGAGCGGTTTGATCCAGATTGCGGCGGAGATTCTCCAGCGGCTGGCGCGCGACGGAATTCTGAACCGGGAGGACGGTTTCGAATACCTCGCAAATAACAGGCATGCTTGGGATATCCATGTCGATAAGAAAGATGATGAACCGCTGGAACAACTCTTGGAGAAGCTTGACAATGCCATTTTGGGCTTGATTGAAGCCCTCGATGCGGACTCGGACGATCTTCCCCAGCTCATTGACGAGGCGTTGAACGAATCGCTTTGGGCGCGGCAGATCACCCGTCGCGCCGAGGGTAGCCGTGAACGGCAACTCGAGTTGTTCAGGGCGCGGTCTAGGCTGATCTGGGGTAGTACCACGTCCCAGCAGCGGCGCGGGCATTTCGCGATGGGCGTGGGGCTCGAAGCCGGGCTGACGCTCGACGCAATGACTGACGAACTTGAGGCTCACGTCGATCGTGCCGATCTGGCTGCCCGGTCTGGCGACGTTGACGTTCTGCAACATGCAATGGCGAATCTTGCAAAACGTCTGCTTTTCATCAGGCCCTTTGCTCCCGATGATTCCCCGCCCGCAGACTGGCGGGACATCTTGTTCGCATGGCTTGCCGGGGAGCCTGTCAGCGAGATCGGCGCGAAAAACGTGCGTGTTATCGAAGACGCCTTCTCCTATCGCCTTGTTTGGGCGCTAGAAGCCCTGCGCATGCGCAGAATCGCCACAGGCTGGGTGCCAGAGGTGATTACCGGGGGTGCCGCCGCGTGCGTCGAGTCAGGTCTTCCGCGCTTTGCCATGGCCATGCTGGTGAGAGCAGGGCTTCCCTCGCGCGCCGCAGCTTTGGCCGCGGTCGACGACCCGAAGCCCGCCTTTGTCGATAACGCCGGGCTCGTGGAGTGGCTCATGAGCAGCGAAGTCGTCGCTCTGACTGACGCCGGAGGGTGGCCGACGGAAGAAACTGCCTCAATCTGGGCTCAGTTCCGCCGTCAAATCCTCCGAGGTAACGCGCAAAAATGGTCCAAGAAAGAGTGGAGGCGTAAGGTCGATTCAGAGACTTGTTTGTCCGAACCTGTTCCGGGCCGCACATACAGGGTGGAAGTTGACGAGCAGGATAACTCTGTATGGGTGTGCACCCCGGACTTCGAGCGGGTTGTGAGGCTGCGCCGGACCATGATTGATCGCCGGCCAAGTGTTCTACACGCCAAGTTTGAGGAAGGCAGTTCCCGAGCTATCGTTAGGAGGCTCGGACGTTCTCGTCCCAAATGGTCCGACTCATGAGTTGCTACTAGGCGTAGGGCGAGTTGCCCGAAGGAATCTCACCTTCTGGCGCGCTGCTCGGCGGTAAGGGACCGGGGTGTTCCAGAACCCCTGGTCGCGGAAGAAGGGCAGCGTTCCCTTATTCAATCTTCACGGGTCCGTGTCGTGCGGCTATGGACGCTTGGAGCTAGTGAAGTACCACGACTGCGGGCCGGCGATTCGGGGAGACGCCGCGATCATCGCGCCAGTCCAGGACAAGCGGATCCCGTGGGCGTTCGAAGTTGTGTGTAGCGGAGCGGGGATGGCGCTGCGGAAGACGGGGGCGAAGCACCATAAGCGTTAACCCGAGTTCGCCATTTTGCGATCGTCTGGAGCCACAAGTGCTTTTTTAGCAATCTGATACAGTTTGGTCCGGGCTGTGTATGTCACTACAGGATTGGTCGTTCTCTTAGGATCGAGTCGTTCGAGTCGTCCTAGTGCGGACGCGGTGTAGGCCTGGCTCGACGCCGGCCGCCTGCGCCAAGGCGGCTGCTTCCGCCTCCGCGCGGGTGTCCTGACGGCACACGATGTGCTCCCCGCTCGCTGTGCGCAGGGTGGTCGTCAAACGCACCCAGCCCGCCAGCTTGCGGCGGATTGTGGCCCAACTGTCGTGGTAGCCGTGCGCCGCCAGCCGCCGCCGCAACAGATGCACGCCGTGATAGGCGAGCACGGCCAGGAACAGATGCGCCCGGATGCGGCTGGCTTTGCTGTGCCAGATCGGACGCAACCCGATCTCCGCCTTCAGACTGCGGAAGGTCGCTTCCAGTTCGGTCAGCTTCCAGTAGGTCTGCACGATACGCTCCAGATCCCAGTCGGCGTGGCTGGTGCGCAGCACGTAGGTGCCGGCCTTGGCATCGCTGCCAGCGTGCTTGCGGTTGCGCTGCCAAGTGACCGCGGACGCCCGGGTCGGCTGCTTGTGGGCGCCTTTCTTTTTGGCTCCCTTCGACTCCGGAGCCGGGGCGGCCTTCTCGACCGTGATGTCGTACTGCCCCGAGACGCGCTTGTAGCGTTCCTTGAGCCGTCCCAGGCGTTCGTTGACGTTTTCGTAGCGCTTGGTGCAGCGTGGGCGCGAGAGCCCCTCGTGCAGCGCCTGCAGCTCCCCCTCGAAGCGCTCCCGCTGCTTCGCCAAGATCGCGTCGTCCTTCTGCTGACGCTCCTCGCTCCAGATGCACAACAGGCTCTCGTCTCCCTCCCGCTCCAGGCTCCAAACCTTGGCCTGCTGCCCGTGGCGGGTCCTGAACGTCAGCTGCGGCGCACTCTCCGGCGGGGCTCCGGTCCCGCGCCGCACCGTGATCCAAGCATAGCCGCGCTGCTGCAGCCAAGCGATCGTCTGCTTGGTCGACAGGCCCGCATCCATGACCACCGTGGGACGCACGCCAGCCTGCAGCGGCAGCCGCTCCAGGCGCCGGATCGCCTCGGCCAGCGTGCCGGGCTCGGAGACGTTGCCCGGCAGAATCTCGCTGCGGCGCGGAAAGCCCTCCGCGTCCAGAGTCAACCCCAGCGTCACCAGCGGACAGTCGTGGCGCTTCTGCTTCGAACGCCCATGCTGCAAATCACCCCGCGGGCGCCCGTGGTAGTGCACATTGGTCAGATCGTAGAAGACGACCATGTCGGGCAAGTCCAACAGGCTACGCTCGCGCTGGAACAGAGCCGTTTCAAGCGCCTCGCGCTGGCGCCAGAGCAGGTCTCCGATGCGATACAGCTTGTGCAGGGAGAGCGGCAGGCCGGCTTCCAGTCCGAGCAGTTCGAGGCTGGCGCTGGTGGAGCAGAGCCAGGCGTGCGCCTCGCGTTCGGAGGAGGGATGCAGCATGCGTGCGAGGAGCAGGGCGGTGGCGATCTTGGCGTCGCGCGGAGAGGCGCCTTGGGCGCGCAAGGCGTCCTGGAAGCCGAGCGTCTGGAGGGCGTCGAGGGCCAGCCGCTCGCCGCCAACGGAGCGCACGCGGCTGTGGTCGAGGCTGTCGAGGTGCACGCTGGCGAGATCGCGGCCGGCATCGTCTTCGGTTGCGAAACCGCGTTGGCGCAAGCGTTCGGCGAGATTCTCGGCGACCGCGAGCAGAGCGGGATCCGGATCGAAGAGCGGAGTTTGGCCGGAGTGGAGAGTCTCGAGCAGTTGGACCAAGGCGGGCCACTGCTGGGGAGGGACGGGGAAGGCGGAGCCGAGGTTGAGCAGAGTAAGTTGGCGGACGAAGTTGCCGGCGCGTTCGCTTTGCACGAGGCGGAAGGAGAAGTAGGGCTGGGAGGAGTCGGGGCGGGAGCGGGTGCGGACGCGGCGGATGAACATTCCTTTCAGGGTGGGGGGGTAGCGGCATATGCGCTAACTTATTGATCGCCGCCAAAGAAATTCGCCATCTGTGATCGGCGCTTCCGAGGATTCTCCGCTAGTTCCGCCGAAATCGCCCGCCAGTCGGCGAGTGTCTGCGACAGCGGAATCGGCGGCTCGATCGCTCGTTGCACCTGGTTCCAAACGAATTGGAAGTCACGCCAGGCGCTGCGTGGGCGATCCGGGTCCCACTTCGTACCCCCAGGGGGAAATGGCGCTCGCGTGGTGGATCAGTTTCTCGACCAGCAGCGCAGCCAGCAGCTTGCCGTACAGCCACGCCTTCGCGCTGTCGTCGTCGTACTTCGGCAGGCAGCCCAGCTGGGCCAGCGACTTGAACCGCTTGAACGTCAGTTCCACCTGCCAGCGCGTGCGATACCACCCCAGCACGTCGGCAGCCGACCACTCGCTTTCCGGCACGGTGGTGAACAGAATGACGTACTTGGCCAGTTCCAGCGTGGCGGGCTGGACCGTGCGCCCCTTCCGGGAGGCCTCCTTGTGGATCTTCGCCTGGGCCAGGCGGACGGCCTCCTCGCTCTTGCGCAGGCCGCACACCCGGCCCGCCACCGGCGCACCCTCGCTCGCCAGCGCACGGGCCGCGACGGACCCGATGATCCCGGGACTGTGCAGGGGCCGCATGCAATCCACCAGGTCCAGTGCCGTGCCGTCTTCCTTTTCCAGCACGAGCGACCCGCTGTTCACCCGCACCGTCACTTGGCCTCCTGCCGCGGCCACGTACTGCATGCCCCGACCCGTCGAATACCCGCGATCCGCCAGAATGCAGTCCCCCGCCGCGATCGGGAACTGCCTCAGCGACTCGCCCGTGCCCACTCCTTCCGTCCGCGTCAGCTTGAAGAAGTCGCAGGTCAGCGACGGCAGCCGCACGCTGTAATGAATCCGCCACAGCGAACCCGTCCGCCCCGGCTCGCTCACCGTCGTCGCATCGAAGGCCCGCACCTCGCCGCTCCCCGCCGCCGTTGCGGCGGCCAGCCCTTGCTCCCGGAATAGTTCCACGCACAGCGCCTGCAGCCAGTCCCGTGACTTCCGCAGCCGTTTCAGCAAGGCCACGTCCGACAGGTCCGCCAGATCCGCCCGGCGCGCGCGCACCACCGTCTCGCGCAGCGAGTGGCCACAGCCCAGATGCAGCAGCAGCGTGCGCAGCAGCTTCCCGGGCGACTTGTGCTTACGCAGTTTCCTCAAAGCTCCGGTCTGCCGCGCCAGATCCTCCCAGTTCGGCGGCAGCAAGGAGACCAGCAGCCCCCAGTCCTCGTTCAGTGGTTCACTTGTCTCCGGGTTCACTTCTTTCGCCGAGTGCCTATACCACCCTCCGCCAATCATACCCGGCAGAATTTGTGATGTCAACCTATAAGTTAGCGCTTATGGGGGGCGGGGGGGGTAGCGGCGGCCCTGTCAAGAGAAGAAAAGACGAACAAACAATTGTATGTCACTACAACGACCCCTTATAAAATAGAACTAACTGAATATACGGGAGTTATAGATTTATCGGGGGAAATTTAGGCTCTATTTCTTGCTTTGAGGGGGTCTGGAGGAGCTACCTTGGCGAACTCGGGTTAGGCCTCGTTCAGTCGCCCCTCGATGCAGACTTGGAGGCTACGAGAATGGCATCGGTTTGCGACAAAGCAACTGTCAGCTTACAGCCCGGTTCTTTGTTGTTTTTCGAAAGAGCGGACTTGAGTTTTTCCGAGATAGAACGAGCGTTAGTGAGTTCTTCGCTCGGCTAATGGCAACGTAGAGTCTGCATCGTGAGTAAGGGGTTGCCGAGAATTGCGAATCGCACGGAAGGATGAGGGCGTGCTCGCACTGCAGTCCCTTTGCCTTATGAATTGTGCTTATGGCTCTCGCCGGTGGCACCGGATGAGCGAAGGACCGCCTCCTGCTGATTTCTGCCAAGCCCTGATGTACGTCCCGGAATTCTCCCAGGCGGATCGCATCCCGGTATTCGCTACGGTAGTCAACCTTGACCTTTTCAAAGCCGGCGACACGTTCCCACCGGAATCGGAAAAGCAGGGCGAGACATTTCGAGACACCGATATGGTTCGGTTCGTTGAGGATGAAGCGGCCGAGTTGCTGGATACAAGCGGGTTTGCCGCGGGTCGGGGCTGTGCAGCCATCGCTGACTTCCTGCACAAGGCGCTTGCCGTGGCTGGACGGGCTAAATCCGGACGCCACCTGGCCTATGAAGGTGACTAAGGCGCGCGCAATTGCCACGGCATCGCCGGGGCACGCATCGATCACTGTAATCAGTTGGTCAAGGGCAGTTCGAGTATGGCCCTCCCACAAAGGAATGGCGCGATTCCAAAACGCGACGAGCGCCTGCGTCATGTCGTTCCGCGCGGTCAATATCAGCATCTGTTCGCCCGCCCGAGCCATTCTGTCTATGGGTGCGCGGTCCGCACGGCTCAGGCGATATCCGCGCCCCGGAGCAACATTGTCCGCGTAGAGAATCGTCAGGCCGTCCGGGAGCACGCCGGTCAAGTCTATCGCCTGACCGTCCTTCAAGGCCTGGCGGGCCCGCAGTACCCAGTTACCCAGGGCAGGCGAGCCATCACGCCATCTGTGTGGCGTGCAAAGTTCAGCGAAAATGGCGGCGGCCTTGAATTCGTCCCAACGTGCCAGTGTCTCCCGTGCCGCGGTCCCTCTCGTGTAAATGCTCTGCATCGGATCGCCAAAGATACGGAGCGTCGCGCCGGCGCGCCGAATCGCCATGATCACGGCGTTCTGGTCCTTGCTCGTGTCCTGGTGTTCATCGGCTACGACAATTGGGAACCGCTCAGCCAGAGCCGCGGCGATGAAGGGGCGCTGCAGGATGAGCTTCGCGACCAGCGCCGCAAGGTCGGCGTAGCCGTTCGTTCCCGCCCGCCGCGCCCATGCGGCCGCATCAGGAGGAATGTCAAGGGATTTGTGGTAGGCGGCGGCGATCTGAACAATCAAGGAATCAATTGTCCTGATTTCAACTTGGCGGCGGGTGGCACGGGTTTCCTTTGCGAATGCGGCACAGGCGGCGTGCGTGTGCGTGAGGATCAGGATGCGGCCGGACGTTAGTTGCGACGCTGCTCGCCGGGCATAGCAGGCACCGTGATAGGTCTTGCCGCATCCGGCAGGCGCCTCGACCACCACCAGAGGCGTTTCCGAATCAAGGAGAGTGACGACTTCCTCATCCGTCATGAGCAACGTCTGAAATCGCCCCTTCACCCAAGGCGTCACGGACGATATTGAGAAAAGCCATGAGGTCCGGACTGACAGAAGGCCAGACGCCAAGGGCAAACATCTTCGTAGCGAGTTCTCGGCCGCCGGATACTGATTTGAACCAGAGCCGTCCATGACGTCCCCAACGCTTCTTGGCCGTCTCGCTGGGGGCATCTTCTTTGCTACCCGTGGCAGCCGCGATAACCAGCGCGCGAAAATCTCTCGAGGCCGAACGGATGGCGTCCAGACTCTTGTCCTCAATTTCAAGCCTTGTTGCCAGTGTCAAACGACGCTCGGCGACCACCCCGGCATCGTCATGGTCGATCATCTCTGCGAGGCGGCCATCCTCGACGAGGGAAATGATGTTCTGTTCGGTGCAGCCCGCCGTCCATTGAAATAGGCGGCTTCC
Organism: Bryobacterales bacterium; assembly: GCA_965218615.1. Lineage (GTDB taxonomy): Bacteria > Acidobacteriota > Terriglobia > Bryobacterales > UBA6623 > VXMF01. The sequence goes on along the minus strand of CBDCLH010000008.1, from coordinate 22,322 downwards.
CATCTTCGCCTTGAGGGCGGACCAGCGGCCCGAAGACTCGCCTTCGTGATCCGCAAACCCGCCGACCTCTAGACCACCCTTGGCCATGGCTTCGAGAAGACCCAGGGTGGCTGGATTACCCTGTCCGTCGCAAACGCGCACGCCACGGTCGGCGAAGGAGCCACCAACGGCGAGTTCCAAAAGGTATGAGACGAAGCCAACCTCGGTCGGCCCTTCGGCGATGATGGCGAATCTAGTCAGGAAGGTCTCCGGGTCGCGTTCCTGTTGCCTGACAATCTTTTCGCGTGGCAGAGCGCCGAGGTGACCGGCGCGATCGAGGTACCAGAGACTCGACTGGTCTGCCGCATTGATAGTCACGGCGCTGTGCGTTGTGACGAAGGTCTGGCCGGTCTGAGACTGTAAGGATTTGACGAGCCTTCGAAGGCGGTATGGTTCAAGCCCGCGTTCGATTTCATCGATGACGGTAATGCTGCTTTCAGCTTCGGTCGCCTCGGCGACTTGCAGGGCCGCCATGCGCCGCGTTCCCGCGCCCCAGCTCGCAAGGGGAAGCGTAACGCCTGGGGCGCATTCCGCCATCAAGCCGATCAGGGCCCCGATTGAGAGCCCTTGGCTAGTTGTCAGCCCCAGATCGAGCTTGCTGGGCAGCGCCTCCCTTTCGAGGGCCTCATCAAGCTTGCCGAGAGCCTTGCTGGCCTCATCGCCGAGTTTTTCGGCTAGGTTGATTTCGGAGACAGACTGCCCGATCCTCGCGCGCAGGCCCTTGTCGGCCAGTAGACGGTCGAGGGCCGAGCCGTAAACCAGTCTGAGATCGCGGTCATTGCGATCGTCGCTACCAAGACGGACGACGCCAATACTCCGCCGCACGGCGGCGGAGAGGAGATCAAATTCATCGTTGGGTTGGACGATCTCCCATCTGACTTCCAGCTCTGGCGTGCCCCGTACCTGAAGGCGATAGACCGGCTGGCCAGGTACGGAAGGTTCACCGCTCTCATCGTCGGAAACGGCCGGGAGTACGGCGTCAGTGCCATCCCATTCCCAGGGCCAAGAGAACTTCTGTTGCTGGCCGATTTCGGAGGTCGGTGGCAATCCAATAACAGCGTGGATAATGAATTCCGAATCCACGCGGCGCTGCCAATAGTCCGACTCTGACAAAACGACGGTTTTGGAAGGGCTGAGCAAGAGGGCAATCGCTTCAAGAATGGTTGTCTTCCCCACGTCGCCGCCGCCGAGAACAATGTTCATCCTGGCCGCCGGATTCCATTCGAGCGACTCGATCCCACGAAACCTGTCGATCTTGAGTTTGAGGATCGTTGCGACCTGAGCCATGACTCTCTCGTCCGCCTGACGCCAATTTCCGGTGGAGTTAGACCGCCGTCCGAATCGTCGCGCGCAGGGGATTACGAGCCCTTCAACCGGTCTCTGCCGGGGGCCCGCGTGCCGACCAAGCAGTGGAGTTTAGCACAAGGTGGGCCTGACCTTGAGAGGGTTGTCAGCGGCCTGCCGGTCCGCCCCGCTCGTCAGGATCGCCTTGATGCTGGTGTAGCTGACCGTCCGGAAATGCAGCGCCCGGCGCACCTCATCGGACCGGGACAACTCGGTCGGCCACCGCCCGATGCGCGCCCAGCGGCCTAACGTGGAGCAATGGTCGCGCTACTCGGAAGCAACAGCGATACTCAATTCCTTCCGCGCCGCGAGCAACTTGCGATTGGCGTCATGGTGTAGGGCGCGAAAATAAGCGACACGGGGGCGCGAAAACTAGCGACACAGATTGCCTAACTTGTAAGCTTTCACATGATTTGGCCCAAGCCTTTCACATGATTTGGCCCAGATTCTCGGTGCGCAGAGGGGTAGAGTGTTGGTGACGCATCTTGAGGACGGCGATACTGGTCTCGACCTATCCCGATCGTTCCCACGCCTTACACGATCCCGACTGTGCGAAAACTCACGGGCGGCTCTTGTGCCCGGCCGGGCCAGCGAGTGAGCCGCCTAGCGGCTTCGCGCTCCCTCCACCTTGCCGAGCTGCCAGACCCTCCGGGCAATCTCGGAAGAACCGCCCTCGCGGCGCGCCTCGGCCTTCACCTCGCGCATGAGTGCCTCCGCGCTCTCGAAGCACTTGATTGTCTCCGCTCCCCACTCATAGGTCGGTTTTGGAGGGGCGCTGCGCCCGCTGGCAAAGACCAAGCATCCGGTTACCAGCATTCCCGGCGCCCAATCCCGGACGGCTTCGACGTTGAGTGCGATTCGCCGCAAGGTCTCCGGGAAATCCGGGCTGGGAACGCGCCCATGCTTCGTTTCGATGACCCATAGCCCGCGCGGCGTCGCCACAAGATGGTCAATGTCCCCAACCCTGGCGATTCTTTCCACATGGTGCGCCACTGCGCACTGTTCTCGGGTCAGCGCGTACTCGATCGCCTGTCCGACCCTCTCCTCGTCGCGCGCGCCCTTCCTCATGTCCCGCAATCGCCAGCCTATCGCGAGCTTGTGTAAGGCCGCGCCTAGCAACCCTGCACCCGGCAACAACACGAGCGAGATGGTCCATGCCGCCCCCAGCTCCATGCCGAGCGCTCCCGCGACCCCGCCGCAAAGCCATCCGGCCGCGAAAGTCGCGAGGAACGTGGCATCCTCGATTCGGTCAAAGAGCCTTCGGCGAAGCCACTCGCCGGGATTTCGTTTCATTCTGCCTCTCTCGATCCGCCTTGGCGCCACGGCGTTCACTCAAGTGTAATCTCGACCTGGACGCCGGCCGCGACCGCATCCATGCAGCGCGCGCCGTGGTCAGGGTGGATTAGGCCGCCGCGAAAACGGTGTAGACTTTTTGGCGTTTTGAGGGCGGTAACTGGCACTGTAGACGCTCCTTAAGGGTCCCTGGGAGCCGCTCGCCCCCGCCGAAATCCTTGACAAAGCAATTGAAAGCTTACAGCCAAATCATGTGAAAGCTTACACGTGGAAGCCATCGCCGACTACGACCAGGTGATGGGCCTCGATCCGGACCTCGCCGGGGACGCCGGGGGCAAGTGAACGGGCCGTCGCCCCGGGCCGCGAAGAGCGGCTCGGAGTTGCGCGATCCGGCTGGAAGATTCCACGTCGCGCGGGCAGTTCCGACGTAGGGTGTCTCTGCCGCGTCAAGGGTGCGCGCCCGGCCATGCCGGCAGCTCTGGCAGCCATTGATCCGGCTCTGGCGGATGGGATGACAGGACGGGGCGTACAGGAAGCGCTGGGCGGCGGCGTTATGATGTCAGGCGGCGGCGGGGAGTCGCAATTGGCGCCAAGGCAGTGCGGCTCCGGTTGTGTTCGGTTGTTGGATCGTCTCGATGCGGCAGCCAATCAAACAGTTTACAATCAATGATTTACGTGTCACTGCAAACGCTATGCCGCAAAATGTCGAGATGGACGTGACTGTAGGGGATCGCACGGTCACGGTGAGGGGCTTCGCACCGTGACTGCTGCTCGACGCCCTGCTCAAGTGGAGTAACCACATGAAGTCGCTGTCCGACAATCTGTATCGCCGGTTGACCTTGTCGAAATACCTGTTTAGGCAAGCACGGCGTATCTTCCAGCAGTCGGAGCCCTATTCGCGGGGTTTAGCGACGTCGTTGCTTCACGACTCCGTCGAGGTTCTTCTCCGCGTACTGACCGAACGATTCAATATCGAAGTCCCTCGGCGAGAAAACTTCCTCCAACTGTTCGACAGCGTTCGCAAACGCATTGACTGCGTAGGTGAGCATTCAGCCGCGATGAAGAGATTGAATACCGCTCGCGTTGGGTTCAAACATGAAGGTCTTGACGTTAGTGCGACCGACGTGGAAGCGTTTCTCACCAATGTTGAGGCGTTCTTGTCGGAGGTCTGCAAGCAAGAACTTCGGGTCGACTTCGCCACGTTGTCGCTGGTCAACGCAATTGGCCACCGCCGGACACAAAACTGGTTGGAGAAGGCAAGAGAAGCGCTCCGCTCGGAACACTACACCGAGTCCGTGGCGCACTCCGCTGCCGCGATGGCAATCTACTTGCATCACAGGGACACCCGTAGAGGTGAGCTAGCCGATCCGTCATACTACATAGACTCTTCCTCGTCCGAGCTGTACGGCGTCGCCGATTGGATTCTCGACTACGTCGAACCAATCCGAGCTCGCTTGAATCTTGTTTCGCACGGGATAGACGTTGTCTCATACGACAAGTTTGAGGCGCTCACCCCCGGGACGTCTGTTGGGCAAGACAGTACGGTTACACAGTACGGGCTGGGATCAACAAACGCGCCCTCTCGCGAAGAAGCGCGTTTCTGCTATGACTTTGCTGTCGATTCGGCACTAGCCCTTCGCGACACCGAGATGCCAGCACGTATCCAAGAGAACAGCCACAGTGTACGAGCACGCGTGACGACTCCTTGTGCATTGATCGTCCACCCGGAGACCGATCCGCCCGAAGTCATTCGCGTAGCGGAGGCGAGTGAAGAGCTTCTGATCGCCCCGCAGCTATATTCCCGTATTTTTCCTCCTGACCGTTCTGAATTCGTGCGGATCATACAAGACGGCGATGTTGCGTATGTCCGGCGCGACTGTCTTGAAGATGGTGTCGAGGTCCCCAAATAGCGGTCAGCTCTAGCGCGTGAGATCGCCAACGGCTCGAATCGGGCAAGAGAACTGCAGTCGGCGGGACGCGAGTAGAGGGCCTGATGCAAGAGTCCGGTGTGCCGCCGTCGCGTGATCAGTACGGCGGACTGCGCCGGCTCGCTCGCCGCAAAAAGCGGCCGTGGTGGTCGTGCAGCCCTTTTGAGCTGCCGCGGAGTCATCCTACGCCGAAACCCCTGATGTGAAACAAGTCCCGGGGGCACCTCGAGTGTGACCCAGTGCGAGTTGCGGCTTAGGCGCTGGCGGGCTGGGCGGCGTCTTGCAGGACGACACTGTAGCCCAGAGAGGCGGCGGTGGCGGCGACGTTGGCGAGCGTCCGTTGGCGGTACTGGAATTCGTACTCGACCTCGCCGATGTCGACGTAGTCCTGTCCGTAGCGCAGCATGCGGTAGATCAGTGTGGCCAGCTTGCGGGCGATGGCGAAGATCGCCACGGAGGCGCCTTTGTGGCGCGCCTTGCGGCGGAAGGCGGCCCCCAGCGCGGTGTGCGAGCGCTGCAGGGAGACCGCGGCCATGCGCAGCACGGAAATTCCAAAGTCGCTCATAGATGTTTTGGGCGGGGTTCAGAGCGTTGGATTTGCGGCCGGAATGGTGCCTGAGGGTGACAGGGCCGCGCTCGGGGAGCGTTGTGGGAGGGCCGGGGGAGGGCGTTCCAGGGCCCCTCCAGCTGCCGGGGCGCAGAGTACCCTGGGCGGGGCGCTCGGGGGACTTCCAGCGGGGCTGCCGGGGGTTAGCGCAACGCCAGCGCGAGCGCCGCACGGGGGCTGTAGCTGAGTTCTTCCATGGCCTCCGCGAGATTGGTCGTGCCGAGCATGCGCAGGATCGACAGCGCGACGTTGGTCAACGCCGCCAGGACGCGCGGCAGATGGCCCTTGCGCGCCCGGCACTGGTCTTCCCGTAACGCGCCGTCGCGCACACGGTGCACCCCGTTTTCGATGGCTCCCCAGTAGCCGCGGTTCAAACGCAGCAACTCGAGCCCGCGGGCATGCTGCGGCGGCAGGTTCGTCAACAGGTACGCCACCACCGTCTCCCGCTGCTGGCCCGTCTTCTTCTCGCACACTTCCCGGAGCACCTGCGCGGCCACGCGCGCGCCGGGAAAATCCAGCCACTGCACCGCGCGGTTGAGCTCCTCCGACACCCGGATCGTGCGGGTTTCGATGCGCCCGTGACCACAGTCGGTTTCGCTGTAGGGCGCGTGCTGCTCCCAGTGGTAGTCTTGCCTCAACTGCTCGAGCAACGTCGGCTGGTTCGCTTTGACCGTGAAGACATAGAATCCACCGCGGTCGAGGATCGTCTGGGCCGTCTCGCGCTGCGTGTGCAGCGCATCGGCGACAATGCAGCGCCCCTGGATATCGAGACGCTCCAGAAGCTCCCGCGCCACCTGCGCTTCGGGTAAGCGTTCGGGTGAGCCGTAGGAGGTGGTGATCGCGGAAAGTGGAGGCAGGAAGGAGGGACGAAAAAAAAGTTGCTGAAAGCACTGAACACCGCGAGCGGCAGTGTGGCAGGGTACGGATATGGAAGTCCGATGGGCGGAGGGGTCGCAAGCGGCTTGGCAGCAGGCCGTGCGGAAGGGCTTGGGGGCTTGCGCGGGGTGCGAGCGGCTGCGGCAGGAACGGGATCGGCAACGACGGGAACTGAGCGGGTTGCGCGGGGAGCGGAACTATTGGCAGCGGGAGCACGGGAAGGCGCGGGCGGCGCGGGAGCGGTGTACAGGCCCTGTTTATTCCAGCGGGAGATGCCCACATTATTTCGGCAGCAGCTAGACAGGGTTTCCCACTTTAATACGCTTCTGCCGGAAGGGAACTGTGCACACGGCTGCCTGGAAGCATCGCTCGACGTGGGACTTACGGGATCCCAATCGGAACAGACGTTCTCGGATTAAATTGATTCCCAACCTATTTCGGCGCAACTTAATTCGGGGAAAAGTGCCCGATTCTGGTCAAGATAAACAGGGCCTGTACAAGCGGGCGCGGGCGGAAGTGGCGCGGCTGCGGCAGGAGCCGGAGCAGCAGGAGCGGGAGAGGCTGGCACGCGAGCTGGAGCGGTCGCAGCGGGAGTTGGAGCGGCACAAGCGGCGGATCGAGGAACTGGAGCGGGAGCGGGAGCGGCTGCGTGCGCAGAACCGCAAGCTGAAGAAGATGCAGTTTGGGCGCCAGAGCGAGCGCTAGCAGTGCCGGAAGCGAAGCGAGCTGGAGGGAGACCCGGCAGGGAGCGACGCGGCGGGGGACGCGCCGCAGCGGAAGCAGCGCGGGCGCGCGCCGGGGACGCCGTCGCAGGCGCGCACGCCGCGGGGGGAGCTGGCGGTCGTGGACGCGGGGACGGCGGACCCGCCGCGGGAGGAGTGCCTGTGCCCGCAGTGCGGTTTGGAGTACGCACCGCACGGGACGGAGACGAGCGAGACGATCGAGATCGAGGTGCAGCCGCACAAGCGGCGGGTGCGGCGGCGGCGGATGCGACCGGTGTGTGGCTGTCCGCAGGCGCGCGAGAGCGTTGCGCCGGCCCCGGCGCGGCTGTTCCGAGGCACGCCGTACGGGGTCAGTGTGTGGGCTTGGTTTGAGGTGGCTAGGGAGTGGTGGACAGTTGAGTGTGCGGCAGCTGCAGCAACTCCAGAGGGGCGGCACCATGATGGTGCAGGGGGCTTGAGATGTCAAGGGGGGAGGGGGTAGCAGGGGGAGGGGAGCGCCCCTCCCCCCCTCTCCAAGAGAGGCAGTGGAAAGGGGTGAGGAGGCCCCGGGAGGGGGTGCTGGGGGGCGCGCCCCCCAGCACATTTCCGGCATCTTTTGTTTTGACTTGGCTGCGGATCGTGCCGCCCTCTCGCGCCTCCCGTGTCGGCACGGGAGCGGACTGGCCATGCCGGGCACAACAGCTCCTGCGGGATGGCTGGCAGGCACGCCCGTTGCGACCGGTGCGGTTGCATGGGATCATGGTAACGTTACCAGGGGCGGAGAGCCCGCCACCACGCGAGCAGCCGGAGGGCAATGGCATGGCCTTGACGAACGCAGAGAAACAGCGGCGCTAGCGCGCCCGGCGCCGGGAGGGGGCGCGGCCGGTCCGCTATCGCCGTCCGCAGGAGCGGCGCTCGAATCCGCAACGCTGGCGCGACGCGGTGCAGAGCTTGGTGCAGCTCCAGGAGCACTACGGGGAGTGGCTGGAGAAGCTGCCGGAGAGCCTGTACGGGAGCGCGCTGGGGGCGAAGCTGGAGGCGATCACAGAGCTGGACCTCGACGCCCTGCAAGCCGTCGAGCCCCCGCTGGGCTTCGGGGCGGGACTGAGCGGGCCGGGCGCGGGCCGCCGCGGGACCGGGCGCCAGGCAACAGGCCCCGCGGTGCATGGTAACGTGACCAGTGTCAGGGCCCGTCGCGCCCCTATCGGCCCGCGCTCAGACCCCCGCCTGCTGCGCGTGCCAGGCCTGCTCGAACTCCACCGGGGAGCGATAGCCCAGCGCCGAATGACGGCGCTTGCGATTGTAGAAGCCTTCCACAAACACGAAGATCTCCGTGGTCGCCTGCTCGCGGGTCGCGAACGGAACGCGTTGCAGCAACTCGCATTCCAGCGTCGCGAACAGGCTCTCCGCCATGGCCTTGTCGTAACAGTTCCCGGCCGCCCCCCATCGAACGCTCGATGCCGGCCTCGGCGCAGCGCCGGCTGAACGCCAGCGCCGTGTACTGGCTCCCGCGGTCGGAATGGAACACCACGCCCTGCGCCGCCCGCATCTGGAGCGCCATCTCCAGCGCCGCCTGCACCAGCTCGACGGTCTGCCCGCGCGCCCAGCGCCCAGCCCACCACCTTGCGGCTGAACACGTCCAGCACCGTCGCCAGGTACACAAACCCTTCCAGGGTCGGCACATACGTGATGTCAGCCACCCACAGCCGGTTCGGCTCGGACGCCTCGAAACGCCGCTGGACCCGGTCCGGCGCCACGGCCGCTTCCCGCTCCCTGCGCGTCGTGCAGCGCCGCTTCCTCCGCGTCACGCCCTCCAGCCCCAGCGCCCGCATCAGCCGCGCCACCCGCGGCCGCGACACGCTCACGCCCTCCGCCTTCAGCTCCGCGTGCACCCGCCGCGCCCCGTAGGTCTGCCGCGATTCCACGTGGATCGCCGCGATCCGCCGGCTCAACGCCTCGCGCTCTTGCGCCCGCCGGCTCGGCGTCCGCTGCCGCCATGCGTAGTACCCGCCTGATGGAGACCCCCAGCACACGGCACATGCAGGCAATCGGATACTGCCCCTGGTGCGCTCTGACGAATCCGAACACCCTTACGGGATCGAATCGGTCTCCCGAGCGAACCAGGTGGCTGCTTTTTGACAGGATCTCGCGCTCCATCTTCAGCCGCCGGTTCTCCCGCCGCAGGCGCACCAGTTCCTCCCGCTCCGCACTGCGCAGGCCGTCCTGCCGACTGCCCTGATCGCGCTCGGCCTGTTGCATCCAGCGCCGCACCGAATCCGCGGAGATCCCGAATTCCTCGGCCACCTCCCGGGTGCTGCGATCACCGACCTGCACCAGCTTCACCACCTTTGTCCCGAAACTCCTTCGGGTAGGCCTTCACATAGGCATGTTTGCTCATTGTCCGGGGCCTCCTTACCCCCTGCCCTCTCTGCAAGCAATCAACTGCCTATCACGCTATCTCAGCTGTCCACGAAAACGGGGCCACTTCAGTTCCTGGTCAGCACGTATGCGCAGCATCAGCCGCAGCGGGCGGTGGCGAGGCAGTTGGGGATGCTGGGGCTGGAGCTGTCGGCGGGCACGCTGGCGGGACGGCAGGCGGAGTTCCTGCGCCTGTTCGAGCCGCTGGAGGCGGCGATCGCGGGAGCGCCAGGCGGGCGCCGCGCCTGGTGCACGGGGGACGAAACGAGCTGGACGATCCAGGCCTGGGGGGAGGCGGGCGGCAGCGCCCGCTGCTGGCTGTGGGTGTGCCGCAGCGCGGGACGCGGTGCGGCTGCGGGTGGACAAGGAACGCAGCGCGGCCGCTGCCGCGCAACTGTTCGGCGGGTTGGGAGCGGAGGACGCCGGCGGTGCTGGTGTGCGATCGTTACAGCGCGTACACGAAGCTGGCGAGGACGAGCGCGGGGCGCGTGGAACTGGCGATCTGCTGGGCGCATGCGCGGCGGGACTTCGTGGATGTTTGGCTGCAAGCGGCCGGAACTGGCGGGCATCGCGGCGCTGTACCGGCTCCACGGGGAGCGTCCTGGAGCACTGGGACAGCGCGCGGCCGCTGGCGGCGCAGTCGGAGGAGTTCTGGCGGGGTGCAGGCGCGCCTGGCGGGGACGCTGCGGGGGCTGCGGCGGCAGGCGGAGGCGGAGCTGGCCGGGCTGCAGTCGCGGGACGCAGCGGGCCAGGACGGGAAGCAGCCGCGGGGCGACGATCCCAGGAGCGGGCCCCTGCAGTCGCTGCTGCACTACCGGGAAGGTCTGGGGATGTTTGTCCTTATGTGCCCCTCGGCGATATGTGCCCTTGGCGCGGGGAAGTGATTGCAAGGGCAGGGGGTGAGCCTCTGGATGGGCACATATGAGTCTGACGGGCAGCGGGCGGACTGACCATTCGAAGCCTTTCCGCTCGGAGTCGCGACCAGATTACCGCACCTGGCAGAGGCCATTCCCGGAATTCGCCGCTTTCCGGTAACCGACTCCCACTAAAGCAGTTCCTCTCGTATTCCTGTCGGCGGGGCAGTGCGCGTGCCCGCATTGCCGCCTCGCGGGCTGGCGCCGCCGGAAGCGGCGTTGCCCGTCCGTCATATGTGCCCCCGGCCAGACGCATGCTTGTCCCCGGCTTCGCCGCAGGTGAATGATGGTCTCCGTTCGGAACTGCCGAACGGAGGTGTACATGTTAGAAAAACACTGGGTCGGACGGTTGTCGACCGAGCGGGCTTGCGCCTGCTGGCTGGCACCGGAGATTGACCAGTATGTCGAGCGGCTGCACGAGCGGGGTTACGCCGCCTCGTCGATCCGACGACGCGTTCCCGTGCTGTGCGAGTTTGCCGATTTCGCCAAGGAGGGCGGGGCGACCGATGCGGTGACGGCCGTCGAGCAGATCGACGGGTTCGTCGCGAGTCGGCTGCAGCGGCGCAACGCCCGAGGCTGGCCGCGCGGAGCGCCCGCCGCCTACGAAAACACGATCCGCGGGCCGGTCAGCCAGATGTTGCGGCTCGCCACCACCGGGCACGTCGGCAGGATGCGGGAGGCTCAGCCGTTCCCGTTCCAATCCGTGGCGCCGGGCTTCGCGGCCTGCCTGGAGCAGGAGCGCGGCCTGAAACCGACCACGGTGGCATCGTACGCCTACTCCCTGAAGCGGTTCGCCGCCTATCTCGACAGCTGCGGGTGCACGTTGGCCGATGCCTCGCCCGGGCTGCTGGCCTCTTTCGTGATCGATCTCTCCCGCCGCTATTCGGCTTCGGCCCGGGAGAGCGTGTGCGGCCAGCTGCGCGGGTTCTTGCGCTACTGCTACCGCGAGGGAATCCTGGCCGAGGAACGCTCGGGTGTACTGGAACTGCCGCACAGCTACCGGCTGTCCTCGCTGCCGCGCAGCATTTCCCGGAACGAGGTTCGCTGCCTGCTGGCGGCTGTTGACCGCAGCAGCGCGCGCGGACGGCGCGACTATGCCATCCTCGTGCTGCTCGCCACGTACGGCTTGCGGGCCGGGGATGTGATCCGGCTCACGCTGGACGACATCGACTGGCGGCATGATCGCCTGCGCGTGCCGGGGCGCAAGGCAGGCAACTCGACGGGTTACCCACTAGCCGACCCGGTGGCCGAGGCGCTGGCGGACTACATCCGCAACGACCGGCCCGCGACCAGCGACCGCCGGGTGTTCTTCCGCGCCGTCGCCCCCCGGGTGCCGATCGGCCGCGCCGCCGTCACGCACACCGTGCAGCGCTGCCTGAGCCAGGCGGGAGTCCGGGCCCACCGGCCCGGGGCGCACACGCTGCGGCATAGTTGCGTGCAGGCATTGGTCGACGCCGGCTTCGCGTTCAAGGCGGTCGCCGACTACGTCGGGCATCGCTCGACCGACTCGACGGCCGCCTACGCGAAGATCGATCATGCCGCGTTGCGCGAAGTCGCTTGCGGCGACGGGGAGGACCTGTGACGGCCCCCGTGATGCGCAGCGCGCTCGCGGAACCGCTGCGCCGCTTTGTGCAGCACAAGCGCGCGCGGAACCGCAAGTACCGCTCCGAAGAAGCCTCCCTGCGGCTCTTCGACAGCTATCTTGCCGCCCAGGGGACCGCTGGCTTCGAGGATGTCGACAGTGCCTTGATCGATCGCTTCCTGCAGTCGCGCCCGCGTAGCGCGCGGAGCCACAACCACCTGCTGGGCGTGCTGCGCGTGTTCTTCGCCTGGGCCGTGCTCCAGCGGCTGACCGTCGCGCATCCGGTCACCGCACGCCCGCGACCCGTGACCGCAAGCCGGCTGCCATTCCTGTTCGACCTCGGCACCATGCGCCGCCTGCTTGCTGCCGCCCGCCAGTTGCCGGACGGGCGCCGCACAGGTCGGCGGCCCTTGGTGTACGAGACGGCTTTCGCCTTGATCTACGGACTCGGACTGCGCGCCGGCGAAGCGGCGCGCTTACGCCTGGGCGACGTGGACAGCGTGCGGAACACGCTGCTCGTGCGCCAGAGCAAGTTCGGCAAGAGCCGCCTGCTGCCCATGGGCCCCCGCCTGGCACAGCGCCTCGCCGACTACGTCACGGCGGTTCACGGCACGGCCGGCGAGGCGGAAGCGCCGCTGTTCTCGCTCACACCGGGCCGCTGCCTGCGGCCCGCCACGCTCAGCCGGACGTTCCGCGAACTGTGTGCCGAGAGCGGTCTGAAGTGGCCCCGTTTTCGTGGACAGCTGAGATAGCGTGATAGGCAGTTGATTGCTTGCAGAGAGGGCAGGGGGTAAGGAGGTCCCGGACAATGAGCAAACATGCCTATGTGAAGGCCTACCCGAAGGAGTTTCGGGACAAGGTGGTGAAGCTGGTGCAGGTCGGTGATCGCAGCACCCGGGAGGTGGCCGAGGAATTCGGGATCTCCGCGGATTCGGTGCGGCGCTGGATGCAACAGGCCGAGCGCGATCAGGGCAGTCGGCAGGACGGCCTGCGCAGTGCGGAGCGGGAGGAACTGGTGCGCCTGCGGCGGGAGAACCGGCGGCTGAAGATGGAGCGCGAGATCCTGTCAAAAGCAGCCACCTGGTTCGCTCGGGAGACCGATTCGATCCCGTAAGGGTGTTCGGATTCGTCAGAGCGCACCAGGGGCAGTATCCGATTGCCTGCATGTGCCGTGTGCTGGGGGTCTCCACCAGCGGGTACTACGCATGGCGGCAGCGGACGCCGAGCCGGCGGGCGCAAGAGCGCGAGGCGTTGAGCCGGCGGATCGCGGCGATCCACGTGGAATCGCGGCAGACCTACGGGGCGCGGCGGGTGCACGCGGAGCTGAAGGCGGAGGGCGTGAGCGTGTCGCGGCCGCGGGTGGCGCGGCTGATGCGGGCGCTGGGGCTGGAGGGCGTGACGCGGAGGAAGCGGCGCTGCACGACGCGCAGGGAGCGGGAAGCGGCGGTGGCGCCGGACCGGGTCCAGCGGCGTTTCGAGGCGTCCGAGCCGAACCGGCTGTGGGTGGCTGACATCACGTATGTGCCGACCCTGGAAGGGTTTGTGTACCTGGCGACGGTGCTGGACGTGTTCAGCCGCAAGGTGGTGGGCTGGGCGCTGGGCGCGCGGCAGACCGTCGAGCTGGTGCAGGCGGCGCTGGAGATGGCGCTCCAGATGCGGGCGGCGCAGGGCGTGGTGTTCCATTCCGACCGCGGGAGCCAGTACACGGCGCTGGCGTTCAGCCGGCGCTGCGCCGAGGCCGGCATCGAGCGTTCAATGGGGGCGGCCGGGAACTGTTACGACAATGCCATGGCGGAGAGCCTGTTCGCGACGCTGGAATGCGAGTTGCTGCAACGCGTTCCGTTCGCGACCCGCGAGCAGGCGACCACGGAGATCTTCGTGTTTGTGGAAGGCTTCTACAATCGCAAGCGCCGTCATTCGGCGCTGGGCTATCGCTCCCCGGTGGAGTTCGAGCAGGCCTGGCACGCGCAGCAGGCGGGGGTCTGAGCGCGGGCCGATAGGGGCGCGACGGGCCCTGACACTGGTAACGTTACCATGCACCGCGGGGCCTGTTGCCTGGCGCCCGGTCCCGCGGCGGCCCGCGCCCGGCCCGCTCAGTCCCGCCCGAAGCCCAGCGGGGGCTCGACGGCTTGCAGGGCGTCGAGGTCCAGCTCTGTGATCGCCTCCAGCTTCGCCCCCAGCGCGCTCCCGTACAGGCTCTCCGGCAGCTTCTCCAGCCACTCCCCGTAGTGCTCCTGGAGCTGCACCAAGCTCTGCACCGCGTCGCGCCAGCGTTGCGGATTCGAGCGCCGCTCCTGCGGACGGCGATAGCGGACCGGCCGCGCCCCCTCCCGGCGCCGGGCGCGCTAGCGCCGCTGTTTCTCTGCGTTCGTCAAGGCCATGCCATTGCCCTCCGGCTGCTCGCGTGGTGGCGGGCTCTCCGCCCCTGGTAACGTTACCATGATCCATGCAACCGCACCGGTCGCAACGGGCGTGCCTGCCAGCCATCCCGCAGGAGCTGTTGTGTCCGGCATGGCCAGTCCGCTCCCGTGCCGACACGGGAGGCGCGAGAGGGCGGCACGATCCGCAGCCAAGTCAAAACAAAAGATGCCGGAAATGTGCTGGGGGGCGCGCCCCCCAGCACCCCCTCCCGGGGCCTCCTCACCCCTTTCCACTGCCTCTCTTGGAGAGGGGGGGAGGGGCGCTCCCCTCCCCCTGCTACCCCCTCCCCCCTTGACATCTCAAGCCCCCTGCACCATCATGGTGCCGCCCCTCTGGAGTTGCTGCAGCTGCCGCACACTCAACTGTCCACCACTCCCTAGCCACCTCAGTCTGCACCCGGCACCTGGCGTGGCCGCGCCGCGCCTGCATCACCTGCGGCACTCGTTCGCGGTCGGCCGTCTGCTGCGCTGGTACCGCGAGGGCATCGACGTCAACAGCCGCCTGCTGCAACTGGCGACCTTCCTGGGGCATGTCCATCCCGTCTCGACCGCCCACTACTTAACGGTCACCGAGAACCTGTTCGTGGAGGCCAGCTGCCGCTTCCAGGACTTCGCCCGCTCGGGAGGCGTCTCGTGACGCGCCTCGGCGACCTCGTGCGATCCTTCTTCGAGGATTGCCTGCAGCGCCAGCGCGGGCTGCGGCCCCACTCCATCCGCAGTTACCGCGACACGCTCAAGCTGTTTCTCGGCCATGCCTCGGAACAGCTGCGCAAGCCGCTCACCCGCCTGGCACTCGCGGACCTCACCTGCGAGAGCGTGCTCGAGTTCCTGAACTGGATCGAGCGTGCGCGCGACAACAGCCCGCGCACGCGGAACCAGCGCCTCGCGGCACTGCGCGGATTCTTCCGCTACGCGGCCACCCGCAGCCCGGAAGTGCTGGCCGAGGCGCAGCGCGTGGAGGCGCTACCTACCAAGCGCTGCCCGTCCGTTAGCACGACCTTTCTCGAGCGCGATGAACTCGACGCGCTGCTGGCCGCGCTGCCTGCCGAGGGGCCGCTGGCGCTGCGTGACCGCACGCTGCTGACCTTCCTGTACAACAGCGGCGCACGAGCGCAGGAGGCGGCGGACCTGCGCGTGGCCGATGTCGATCTGGACGGGCCCTACCGGGCGCGCAATGTCCCTGACATAGGCAAGACGGTAGCCGGATTTTCTGGCAGACCTTCAAGGCGCGGATTCAGAGGCACTTACAGTGTTTTCTGACCGGCCTCAAAAAAGCCCCTTAACATCCTGGGCCGGATTCGCCATGGTAGGCAAGAACCGGTTTCCTGGGAGCTGCCATGGATCCCCGCATCGAGAATCTCAAGTCCACCACCTTCTTCGGCAGGCGCTTCACGCGACAGCAGATCGCCCAGATCCAGCAGACGGTGGCGACGTTCCCGGCACTGGCCCGCAAGGAACTGGCGCAGACGATCTGCGAGCACCTTTTATGGTGGAGAGGTGCCGGAGAGAAAGGGATGGTCGCCACTACCCCGGACCCTCTCTCCCCAGTGCTGCAGGTGGCGTAAGCCACCGCTGCGGCAGGTAGCAGATCCCTCCCCCCGCCAGTGGGGGGAGGCCGCCCGGGGGCCTGGCCAGGCCCCCGGGCGGCGACGGGCCGGACCGTCCGCACCTCGGATGACAGATCCGCAGCGCAGCTTGGTCGGCCCGTCGCAACCATTCCTGCGCGACCTGAACGGAAGCGTGGGTACCGCCCCGAATCGCAAAAGGACAGGAACACAGGAATGACTGAACTCAATCCCATCGTAGTCGCCGGCATCGACGTCGGCAAGTCGAAGCTCGACGCCCACATCCTCGACTCCAGCCTCGAGCGCCAGTTCGACAACACCAAGCCCGGCCGCCGCGCCCTGCGCAACTGGCTGCTCAAGCGCGGCGTCACCCGCGCCGTCCTCGAGCCCACCGGCCGCTACCACCGCAACCTCCACCAGGGCCTCTTCGACGCCGGCCTCGAGACCGTCCTCGTCAATCCCTTGCGCTCCCGGCGCTTCGCCCAGGCCATCGGCCAGCTCGCCAAGAACGACCGCGTCGACGCCGCCATGCTCGCCCGCTTCGGCCTCCTCGACAGCCTCGAGGCGACCCCGCCCCTGCCGCGCAACCTCCAGCTGCTCAGCGACTGGCTCGCTCTCCGCCGCAAGCTCGTCGAACAGCTCGGCGCCCTCCGCAAGCTCTGCGCCGAACTCGCCCCGGAGGCCGCCGGCTGCCCCGGCGCCACCCTCGACGCCTTGCAGACCGACATCGCCTCCTGCGAGCGCCGCATGCTCACCTGCATCGCCGCCGACACCGCACTCTCCCGCCGCGCCGCCGTCATCCGCTCGATCCCTGGTTGCGGCCCCGTCACCGCCGCCTGCCTCTGCGCCGACATGCCCGAGCTCGGCACCCTCGGCCGTCGCCAGGCCGCTTCCCTGTTCGGCCTCGCTCCCTTCGACCGCGACTCCGGCCAGCACCGCGGCGGCCGCTCCATCCGCAGCGGCCGCGCCCAGCCGCGCCACCTGCTCTACATGGCGGCCCTGTCCGCGGTCCGTTGCGAACCCGCGGCCAAGGCCTTCTACCAACGACTCCTCGCCCGCGGCAAGCCGCCCAAGGTCGCCCTCGTCGCCGTCATGCGCAAGCTCGTCGGCCTGCTCGACACCCTGCTCCGCGAGGATCGCCTCTGGCAGCCCGAGCCTCCCACCCACGAACTGCAGGCACCCGCATGAGCACACCGACGAGCTGCTCCCAACCGAACCTCGCCATCCGGAAAGAAATGCAAGAAAATCGCCTCTCCGGAACATCTCTGCCCGGATATGTGCTTGACAAGGAACACGGAAGCTGCGCTACTTCCTGCTCGACCGGCACGCGCGCCCGCTGGGCTGCCTGCTGTTCAGCCAGGCGAGCCGCTCGCTGGCCTGCCGGGACGCGTGGGTCGGCTGGCGCGAGGGCGCGTACAAGCAGCTGCCGCAGGACTGGCACAGCCGCTATGGCTGCCGGCCAGTCCTGCTCGAGACCTTCGTCGATCCGGAGCGTTTCGGCGGCGTCTGCTATCGCGCCGCCAACTGGCTACGCCTGGGCCAGACCCGGGGCCGCCCCGACGAGGGGCGGAGCTGCAAGGACGTCTACGTGTACCCCTTGGCGAAGCACTGCCGCGAGATCCTGCTGGACGGGCCGCGCCCCCGCAAGCCCCGGCCGCGCTCGCCGCCGTCGCCGCCGCCCACGACCAACTCTGGCAAGTGCGCCGTCGCGTGCTCAACACGCTGCTGGTGATGCTGTTCGTCTTCCGCCTGGTGTTCGCCCCACGCCGCCAAGGCTACACCGCCACCCTGGCCGAACTGTGGGACCACTGCCGCGTCCTCGACGTGCCGCTGCCGCAGCCGGCCCCGGTCTGCGACGCGGCGATGGTCCGGGCCCGGCGCAAGGTCCAGCCGGAGGTCTTCCGGCAGTTCCACGCCGAGATCCTCCAGCGCACCGACCGGCCCGGCCCGCTGTGGAACGGCCACCGCGTGTTCGCCGTCGATGGCTCGAAGCTGAACTTGCCGCGCCCGCTGCTCGAGGCCGGCTACGCCCTGCCCAGCGCCCAGGCGCACTACCCGCAAGGCCTGCTGAGCTGCCTGTACCGGCTGCACTCCAGGCTGCCCGTCGATTTCGACCTCCACACCCACGGCGACGAGCGCGCCGCCGCGCTCGCCCATCTCCCGGCCCTGGCGCCGCCTGACCTCGTCGTCTACGACCGCGGCTACTACTCCTTCGAACTGCTCTGCGCCCATCGCCAGCGCGGCCTGCAGGCCGTGTTCCGCATCCGCCGCAAGGCCGGCCATGCCCTGGACCAATTCATCGCCAGCGACCAAACCGATACGGTCGCCGAGATCTTCCCCGGCCCCGACGCCCTGCGCGACTTGCGCCGCAAGCATCCCCGCACCGCCTGGCGACCGGTCCCGCTGCGCCTGGTCAAGTACACCCACGCCAGCACGGAGTACGTCCTCGGCACCACTGTGCTCGACCGCCAGCGCTACAGCGTCGCCGCACTGGCCGACCTGTACCACGCCCGCTGGGGCATCGAGGAGATGTACAAGATCAGCAAGCAGTTCCTGGAGGTGGACGAGTTCCACGGCCGCACCGAGAGCTTGGTGAAGCAGGAGCTGTTCGCGCACTTCAATCTGATAGCGATGACGCGCAGCTTCACCAACCACGACGCGGCCCTGTGTCAGGCGACCGGCCCGGCCGACGGCAAGCCGCCCCCGCAGGCCAACTTCAAGCACAGCCTGGCCGCCGTCTCGCGGCATCTCGAGGCCCTGCTGCTGCGCCACACGGAGTTCGTGCGCGAAACCGTCACGCGCATCGCCGAGTGCGTCGGGCTCGGCCGGCGCAGGCCCCGCCCGAATCGCTCGTACCCGAGACGCTCGAAGCAACCCGCCCCCAAATGGTCCCGACGCAAACCCGTCCCAGCCTAGCCGCCTGGGGCCCGAAAGGCTGCCAATGAGCCCCGTCGAAGCCCGCAAGCTTAAGTCGGTAGGGAAATCCTTTTATGTCAGTGCCAT
Source organism: Bryobacterales bacterium (assembly GCA_965218615.1). GTDB lineage: Bacteria > Acidobacteriota > Terriglobia > Bryobacterales > UBA6623 > VXMF01. The sequence goes on along the minus strand of CBDCLH010000008.1, from coordinate 3,632 downwards.
TGACCGGGCGCGGCTGCACGGCAAGGGGGACAAGTGGCGCTGCTGCCCGCTCTGGGAGACGACGGCCGACTTGCTGCGCAAGGCGATCGGCCGCCACGGCCGGGACGCCTCGGCCCCCGTGTTCGCGTCGCGCACCGGGCAGCCGCTCACGCGCTTCGGGATCCACAAGATCGTGCGCCGCCACGCTGCGGCCTGGGACGGGAATGGACGCGAGCGGCGGCAGGGCAGGATCACGCCGCACGTATTGAGGCATACCACGGCCGTGCACCTGCTGGAGGCCGGCGTGGAACTCAACGTGATCGCCGCCTGGCTCGGCCACGCCAGCCTCGATACCACCCACCGCTATGCGGAAATCGGCATGAGGACCAAGATCGCCGCAGTCGAAACATGCTTGCAACCGGTCGCCGACGAGCATGGCAAGCAGGCAACTGGCGGCTGGCGCAAGACACCGGAACTGCTCGACTACCTCGACTCCCTCTGACACGATGAGACTTGCACACGCACGTGCTCGCGCCCCGCCGAGCTGCCCTGCCGGTTGCCGCCAAGGGCACATATCGCCGAGGGGCACATAAGGACAACAATCCCGCCGAGCGCGCGTGGCGCGGGCCGGTGATCGGGCGCAAGCTGTCGTTCGGCTCGCATAGCGAGCAGGGGGCGCGCCTGACCGGCCGCCTGCTGTCGGTGTACGGCACGCTGGAGCTGGCCGGGCTGAACCCGCAGCGCTGGACCTGCGCCTACCTGCAGGCCTGTGCCGAACACGGTGGTCGGGCGCCGCCGGACGCCGCCGCCTGGCTGCCTTGGAACCTGGATCCGGAGCGGGCCCGCGCGTGCGGGCGCCCGGACCGGGACGACGGCCCGCCGCCGTCTGGACGAGAGCGGACTCGGTGAGCGAGACAGCGCCGCAACGCTACTGCGGTCGCGACTTCAGCGCCGCCGAACTGGACCTGATCCGCGCACTGGCCGCGCCACGCGACCCCGCTCCCGGCCGCCGCGCGCTCTCGCGCGCCGTGTGCGAGCGGCTCGGCTGGCGCAAGCCTGACGGCGGCCTCAAGGACATGAGCGCCCGCGTGGCTCTGCTGCGCATGCAGCGCGACGGCCTGCTCGTCCTGCCCCCGTCCCGGGGCGCTTTCGGCCGGCCCCGGCCGCCCGTTCCCTCGCCCGCCAGCGACCCGCCGGCCCTGCTCGTCCCCTCCGGCGCGCTCGACTCCCTGCGGCCCCTGCAGCTCGAACCGCTCCGCCCGCACGACCCGCGTAGCTCGCTCTGGAACGAGTTCGTCCAGCGCTACCACTACCTCGGCCACAAGCCCCTGCCCGGCGCCCAGCTGCGCTACTTCGCCCGCTCGGCCGACGACCTGCCCCTGGCCCTGCTCGGCTTCGGCGCCGCCGCCTGGAAAACCGCCCCCCGCGACCGCTTCGTCGGCTGGGACCCCGCCACCCGCGAGCGCAACCTGCCCCGCCTCGTCAATCACGCCCGCTATTTGATCCTGCCCTGGGTCCAAGTGCCCAATCTCGCCTCCCACCTGCTCGCTCTCGCCGCCCGCCAGCTTCCCGACGACTGGCACCAGCGCTATCGCATCCGTCCCGTGCTGTTGGAAACCTTCTGCGAGTCGCAACGCTTCCGCGGCACCTGCTATCGTGCCGCCAACTGGATCCACGTCGGCCAAACCCAGGGGCGCGGCAAGCTCGACGTCCGCAACGAATACGCCCTCCCCGTCAAGGACATCTTCCTCAAGCCTCTCCAGCCCGATTGGCGCTCTGTCCTCTGCAGCTAACCCGCCCTCCACGGCTCCCCCGAACGCTTACCGCTTCGGCATCCTCTTTCTTCCCTGTAAAGCCTTACTGCGCATACACTTGCCGCGTGTCAATGCCAGCCACCGTGAGTTGCTGCTGGGCCGCCTTGTCGGCCACCTCGCCGTCCTCTTGGAGGTCGTGGTCGTAGGACCCGCGCAGCGTCTTGCCGTCCAGCGCCAGCGCCTCGCCCGGCTCCTGCTGCTGGCCCTGCTCCGCCAGCCACGCGTCCAACTCCTGCTCCAGACGCTGGGCCTCCACGCCCTGCAGCACCCGCCGGATCGTGTTCAGCGAAGGCGCCCGGCAGACGCCCGTGCGCGGATGCGGCCGCGCTCCCGCCCGCCGCAACTGCTTGGCTGTCAGCCGCCGCCCAAACTGCGCGCTGTGCTTGGTGTTCCGCTTGCCCGCCAGCCGCGCCGCCAGCACGATCACCAGCACCACCGTCAACGGATGCCGCAGCCCCTTCCGCGCGCGGCACTCCGGAACCCGCCTCAAATGCTTCCAAAGTGATTCCAACTGCTTGTCTGTCAAGTGAATCCGCTGCCTTTCCCCGTGCCACTCCGGACGCGGCTCCCGCGCCGCCAACTGCTCCCGCGCGCCGCGCCGCAGCGGGTAGACGAACACCCCCTTCGGCTGCCCGTGCCGCTGGTAGCCGACCGCGCCCCCGCGCACCCGCCCGTAGCCCAGCGTCTGCCCCAACTCGATCCAGTTCGCCGCTCGGTAGCACGTGCCCCGGAAACGCGCCGAATCCACATAGCTCTCGGCCAGCAGCAGCGCACTCCCGTTCCGCTCCTGCCAGTCGTGCTCCAACCGCCGCAGGCTCAGCCCCAGCACACGCGAGGCCAACCCCGGCGCCGTCCCCGCTGCCTCCAACACCAGAAAACGCGCCTGGTTGGCCACCAAAAACAGCCGCGTGCGACGCTGCAGCGGACTCCAGCCGATCCAGCGCTCCCGCGGCCCGCAATGCAGCGCCGCCGCCTGCCTGGACCTCGTGGTCAGCCAGCCGCGCTTCTTGCTGTTTCCTTGGGTGCAGGTCCCGAACCTGGCGAGTCACGCGCTGGGGCTGGCAGCCCGGCAGCTGCCGGCGGACTGGCAGCGGCGCTATGGCACGCGGCCGGTGCTGCTCGAAACCTTCTGCGAAACGCCGCGCTTCCAGGGCACCTGCTACCGCGCCGCCAACTGGATCCATCTCGGCCAGACCCAGGGCCGTGCCGACGCCGGGCGCAGCCCCAAGGATGTGTATGTCTACCCGCTGACGAAGCCGTGCCGCTCGATCCTGCTGCACGGGCCGCGCCCGCAGGCCCGGCGACGGCCGCCGCCGGCGGCGCAGCCGCAGGCCCCCGACGCGGACTTCGTCGCCCTCTGGCAGGGCCTGCTCGGCGCGCTCAGCGCCATCGCCGCCGCTCACGACCAACTCTGGCAAGTGCGCAGCCGCGTCCTCAACACGCTGCTGGTGATGCTGTTCGTGTTCCGCCTCGTGTGCGCTCCGCGCCGCCAGGGCTACACCACGACGCTGTCCCAGCTGTGGGCCCAGTGCCGCGCCCTGGACGTGCCCCTGCCGCAAACCGCAGCCGGTCTCCGACGCGGCCATGTGCAAGGCCCGGCCGCGGATTGACGCCCAGGTCTTCCGGCAGTTTCCCACGCCGCGATCCTGCGCCGCGCCGACCAGCCCGGGCCGCTCTGGCGGGGCCACCGCGTCTTCGCCGTCGACGGCTGCAAGCTCAACCTGCCGCGCCCGCTGGCCGCAGCCGGCTACGACCCGCCCGGCCCGCACGCCCACTACCCGCAGGGCCTGCTCAGCTGCCTGCTGCGCCTGCAGTCCCGGCTCCCGGTCGACTTCGACC
>CBDCLH010000007.1:0-928478 GCA_965218615.1 Bryobacterales bacterium | reverse complement strand
CGCACCGAATCCGCGGAGATCCCGAATTCCTCGGCCACCTCCCGGGTGCTGCGAGCACCGACCTGCACCAGCTTCACCACCTTGTCCCGAAACTCCTTCGGGTAGGCCTTCACATAGGCATGTTTGCTCATTGTCCGGGGCCTCCTTACCCCCTGCCCTCTCTGCAAGCAATCAACTGCCTATCACGCTATCTCAGCTGTCCACGAAAACGGGGCCACTTCACCGTTCCCGCACGCCCCTGGCGCTTGCGCCGGCCGCCTCGCACCGGCTTGTTCGCCTTCTCCCCGCGCGAGGGCGGCAGCGACGAGTTCGCCGGTGTCTTGGGCGGCGCTCCCAGACGCGCCTCCAACTCCGCCACCTGGGCCCTCAGCTCCGCGTTGGTCGCCGTCAGCTTGGCAACCTTCGCCGCCAACTCCGTGCTCGTTGCGGTCAACTCCGCAACCCTCGCTCGCAGCTCAACGACAAGGGCGCTCTTCCCGGAGTCGAGCGCCGAACCGAGATCCGAATTCGCCTCGCCCATACCCCATCTATAACATGTTTCTACTCTTTTGTTTCAGATTTCTAATCTGATCGGTCACGCTAGGACGGCACCAAGGTGAGCAATTACCAAAAGTCAACCCCTGACTTGTGTGTCAACGGCAGCCCGCGGGTCCGGTGCGAGCGCGCCGGACGGACTGCCGCGCCGGTAAGGGTCACGCCCGCATCGCGGGCGACCGCGTCGGCGATCGCGGTAACCCCAAGTGTGATCGCGCTGTCGTAGTCTCCCTGCTGCAAGTAGGGTGTCATGCCGTCCCGAATCTCGCCCGCGCGCCCGTCGGGAATGACGCCCTCCAGTCCGTACCCGACTTCGACGCGAATCTTGCGGTCTTCGATCGCGAGCAGTAACACGACGCCCCGGTCCTCTTGATCGCCTACGCCCCAGCGCTCGGCTACGCGGTTCGCATATCCCTCAACGGATTCACCACCCAGCGACGGGACCACGGCCAGCGCGACTTCCGCGCCTGTTTTGGTGCGCAACTCCCGCGACAACCCCTCAAGATGGGCCTGGATCTGTGGATTGAGCACGCCCGCGTAGTCATTGATAAATCCGGTCGGTTCCGGCAGCGGCTCCTGCGCCCCGAGTGAGCCGAGAATCGCGGCGGCAAGGACCGTGCGCACGGCAATCCCGGACGCTCTGGAAAGGCGCATTCTCGGGCCGCAGTTTGGCGGGGCGCTCATAGGCGGACGCTTTCAGTGTAAAGGGAGTGGCGAATGCCGGTCGCAACTATCCGCAGCCCGGCTGTCGATGCGCGATGCAGTTGGGACGCCGCACGGACACGGATGCGGCGCCGTTTGGACAACTCACGGTTTCTCCCTGGAGACTGGGTTCGATTGCATTCCATCGTGGGCTGACCAAATGCCGCGGATCCAAGGTCCGCTCGCCAAGGCGCGGTCATTGCCGCTCGTGCGTCCACGCCGATACGCATCTCCTCTGTCCGGACGTGTTCGCCGTCCGTGGCGCGAACCACCCACGAAGCACTTCTCTCTTCTGGCAGCGCCCGTTGGGATGTCGCTGTCGATTCTCCCGCTCGCGATTGACGCCGGAACCCAGGATCCGGTGGCCCTTGACCGAACTCGCGAAATCGTCGGAGTCGGGCGCCCCCTGCCCCTGCCCCACAAATCGAGACTTGACTTTTGCTCCTGCGTTGTGTCATTCCTTGAGCATGCAAGAGCAGAACCGGATCTTCTCCACGCTCTCCAGCCCCGACGCCATAGCCCAGGTGCGCAAGCTGCTGGCTGCGGCTGGCCCGGCCAGCCGCACCGAAGTGGGCCGGCGCGTTTGTCGGCTGTTTGCCTTCGAGGACTCGCGCGGCCAGCTCCAGATCGCCGGTTGCATGCAGGCGCTGCGCTCGCTCGAGGCCCGTGGCCGCATCCGCTTGCCCGCACCCCGCCACGAGCGCAGGCGCTGCCGGCCGCGCTGTCTCGGACGGCCGGTGCCCGTCCCCGACGCCGTGCCCGCGCAGGCCGGCCAGATCCGGGGACTCGCGCTGGCCGAGGTCACCGACAACGACCAGCGGGAGGTCTGGAACCAGTTGATGCAGCAGGAGCATCCGCGGGGGGCGGTGCAGCACGTGGGAGCCCAGTTGCGCTACCTGCTGGTGTCCGACCACGGCGTGCTGGGGGCCTTGGGCTTCGCCGCCTCGGCCTTGGCGCTGGCCGCCCGCGACGCCTTCATCGGCTGGGACGACGAGCTGCGCTCCCGCCGGCTGCACCGCGTGATCGGGCTGAGCCGCTTCCTGATCCGCCCCTCCGTGTGCTGCCAGAATCTCGCCTCCAAGGCGCTCGGGCTGGCCCTGCGCCGCCTGCCGGGCGACTTCCAGCGCCGCTACGGCTACCGCCCGCTACTGGTGGAAACCTTTGTCGAGAAAGACTGCCACGAGGGCACCTCGCTGGCCGCCGCCAACTGGGTGCGGGTGGGCGAGACCGCCGGGCGGGGCCGCTTCGCGGCGCCCGGCACGCACGTGCCGGTGAAGACGGTCTGGCTCTATCCGCTGGTCGCGGACTGGCGCGAGCAGCTGGGCGTGAGTGTGCAGCGGCAGCCGCTGGCGGCGCTGGGCCCGGGCGCGGGCCTGGCGCAGGGCGAGTGGGCGCAGCAGGAGTTCGGTGACGCGCCGCTGGGTGATCTACGCTTGAGCCAGCGGCTGGTGCATAGCGCGGAGATCCTCGGACGGCAGCCGCTGGCATCGTTCCCGGGGGCGAGCAGGGGCAAGCGGGCGGAGATGAAGGGCTACTACCGGATGATCGACCAGCCGGACAACTCGGCGGTGACGCCGGAGAACATCCTGGCAGCGCACCGGCAGCGGACGCTGCAGCGGATGCAGGGGCAGACGACGGTGCTGTGCATCCAGGACGGTACGGACCTGAATTTTGCCGAGCACGGGGGCTGCCGGGGTCTGGGCTATAGCGGCAAGAACCAGCGTTCGGAGGGGACGCTGGGACTGCACATGCACTCGACGCTGGCAGTGAACGGGGAAGGCATCCCGCTGGGGGTGGCGCAGATCCAGTACGAGGCGCCGGACGGGCAGGCGGAGAACGGCAAGCCGTTGGAGGAGCGCAAGACGATGCGCTGGATCCGGGGGCTGCGGGCGTGCGCGGAGATGGCGGCGGAACTGGACGGGGTGCGGCCGGTGTCGGTGCTGGACCGGGAGGCGGACGTGTACGCGCTGTTCGCGGAGCAGCGGCGGCTGGGGACGGTCGACCTGCTGGTGCGGGCCAAGCACAACCGCTCGCAGGGCCAGGACGTGCCGAAGCTGTTCGACGGGATGCGGGCCGCGCCGGCGCAGGCGCGGATGGAGATTCACGTGGCGCGTCTGTCGGCGCGGCGGGCGAGCCGGAAGCAGAAGGCGCGGGAGGCGCGGGAGGCGCGGGTCGCGCAGGTCGAACTGCGCTGGAAGGAGGTGGTTCTGGGGGACCCGGACGGAGGCGGGAAGGCGTTGGGGCTGCGGTTGGTGCACGTGCGGGAGGAGACGGAGCCGGAGGGGGCGGAGCGGCTGGAATGGTTCCTGCTGACGACGCTGGCTGTGGACTCGCGGCAGGACGCGGAGCGGGTGCTGGAGTGGTACCGGCTACGATGGCGGATCGAGGACTGGCACCGAGTGCTGAAGACGGGCTGCAAGGTGGAGTACCTGGGGCATCGGACGGGTGAGCGGATCGAGCGGGCGGTGACGATCAAGGCGGTGATCGCCTGGCGTCTGACGGCGATGACGCTGCTGGGGCGGGACACGCCGGAACTGCCGACGGAGACGCTGTTTTCCGACATTGAGATCCTGGCGTTGCGGGAATTCGCGCAGCGCCGCCAGCTCGCACAGCCGGACAATCTCGGACGGGCGGTGCTGACGATGGCGATTCTGGGAGGGTATGCGAACTTCAAGCGCAAGCAGTATGCGGAGCCGGGCCACCAGATCATCTGGGGGGGCTACACGCATCTCAGCATCGCTGCGCAGGCCTATCAGTGGAGCCTGGATCAGGGTCAGGACAGCAAACTGTACCAGCGAATGATTCCTGATAAGACTTGTGGGTAAGAGGCAGGGCGCCCCAGACCGTCCTGCGGACGATGCGCTGGCTCCGGTCAGGACTATCGAGCCACTTCCGTAGCGCGCCCGCTGCTGTTGGGTCCGCCGCCCTCCGGCGGGGCAACTCGTCTACGACTGGTCGCGGCCAGCCGCCGCGGTCGGATTCCGCGGACAAGAGCCTGAAGAATGAGCGCCAATCCAGATCGCTCACGCCGGAAAACCGGCGAATCGGGCGGCAGCCGAGGCTCCGTAGCGCCCTAGAATCAATGGGGCGGATCGGTCGGCTACCGTATGCAATCCGCTGCGGCGGCCCGAAAACCCCAGAAACTGCGCCGGGGGCTAGCTCCAATACCCTCCAGTTCAGAACATTTCTGTGCGAACCTGTTCGAATTGGGTGTCACGGATGGCGCGGACGCTGGCGGAATTGCCGAAGAGGGCGGGAATCACGGACTCCATCAACTTGGGAGCGATCGCGAAGACATTCCCGCGGGAGAGGATCCCGGGGTTGGTGCAAGCAGGAGTTCTTCGGGCCGGCTGCTGGCGCACGACGCCGTCCGCAAGCCGATGCGCGAGGCGGCGCTGAAGACGGGCATGGATCCGGATCGCCTTGCCTTCCTGCACGCCGTCCGCGTGGTCCGCCGCAAGCCCCGCCCCTGGCCGTCGCTATCCCCGCGCAAAGGCAAGCGTTCTACGAGACCGTCCTGGACGGCATCCTCGACCAGGTGGCTGATTCCAGCCTCGGACGCCGGAGCCCGCGCATGCCGCCGATTCCAGACCGCGCAAGACACATCAAGATCCTCAAGTGAAGGGAATGGGGGCTATGCGGTTGCACCCTCCATGGAATTCGTCTACCCTAACTCTTGTAAGGCGCAAGGAGAGACGCTGAAATGTTGTCGCGTCGTAAGCTGCTGGAGCTAAGCTCGCTGGGCTTCGGCGGCGTCGCGCTTTCTCACCTGCTGGCGCAAGACTCCGGCGCGTCCGGAGTCCCGATCTACAACGACCTTCGCGTCCGCGAGGGTCACTTTCCGGCCCGTGCAAAGGCCGTGATCCAGCTGGTGCAGAACGGCGGCCCCAGCCAGATGGATCTGTTCGATCCCAAGCCGATGCTGGCCAAGTACGCCGGGCAACCGCATCCGGACGGAGTTGAGATCCACCAGCCGGGCAACAAGAATACGCTGCTGCCTTCGCCGTTCGCGTTTCGCAAGCACGGCGCATGCGGCATGGAACTTTCGGAAGTCCTTCCGCACCAAGCGGAAATCGTCGACAAGCTCTGTTTCATCCGCTCGATGCACACCGAGCACAACAACCATCTCGAAGGGTTGAACATGCTCCTTACGTGCAAGATCTTTCCGGGCCGGCCGGTGATGGGCGCTTGGATCAGTTACGCGCTCGGGACCGAGAACCAAAGCCTGCCCGCCTATGTCGTCTTGCGCGACCCGAAGGGCTATACCATCGGCGGCAAGCAGCTCTGGGCGAACGGCTTCTTGCCTGCTCTTTATCAGGGCGTCGAGTTCAACATGAGCGGGTCGCCCGTTCACCACCTCAAATCCGCCCAGCCGCCGCCGCCGGGCGTTCAGCGCGCGGGCCTGGACTATCTGGCGCGGATCAACAAGCTGCATCTGGATGCGCATCCTGGCGAGACGGAGTTGGAATCACGTATTGAGAACTTCGAACTCGCGGCCCGCATGCAGGTGGAGGCGATGGACGTGCTCGATCTCGGGCGCGAGTCGGTGGCTACCAGGAAGCTGTATGGGATCGACGACCCGGTCCGCGGACTCTACGGAATGCGTTGTCTAATGGCGCGACGGCTGGTCGAAGCTGGAGTTCGATTCGTGCAGGTGACCACCAGACCGGGACAGCCCTGGGACCACCACAGCGAGATTAAGAAGAGCATGCCGGCGATTGCGACCGAGACCGATCAAGGAGCGGCCGCGCTCGTGACCGATCTTGAGCAACGTGGTTTGCTGGATGAAACGATCGTGATGTGGGCGGGGGAGTTCGGACGATTGCCGACCACGCAGGCGAACGATGGCCGGGACCACAACCGCAATGCGTTCACACTCTGGTTCGCAGGGGGCGGCTTCAAGCCTGGACTGATCTTCGGCGAGACCGACGACTTCGGCTACAAGTCCGTCGTCGATCGCGTCAGCGTGCCGGATATGATCGCAACCGTTCTGCATCAGCTGGGGCTTGACCACCGCAAGACTCAGTACCCGCACGGCGGCCGGATGGAGACGCCGGCGGACGTGACAGTGACCGGAGCCCGGGTCGTGGGCGACCTGCTCGCGAACGAGGTTGATGTAGGGTGAGGTTCCAGCTGTTCGCGGGTCTCGCGGCGGCTGCGGTCGCCGGCGCCGCTCCCACTGCGGACGTGGTTCCGGTCTTCGAGAAGGACATCCTCCCGATCCTCTCCACCTACTGCTTTACCTGCCATGGCAAGAGCTCGCCAGAACAGGGAGTTGATCTCCGAACTGCCCGATCGGTCCTGCGCGGCGGCTTCAACGGTCCGGTCGTGCAGAAGGGTTCGCCCGAAGACAGCCGTTTATATCAGAAGCTCTCGCAAGGAAAGATGCCGCCGCCGGCGTTCAAGAGTCAGGTTCCCGCGGCCGATGTCGAGACGATCCGGAGCTGGATCGAAACAGGCGCACAGTCGGAGGAAGCAGGTGAGATTCCCGAAGTGGCGCGCCGCCAGATCGCTCATTTCGAAAGAGAAATCCAACCGCTTTTCGCCGAGCGCTGCATCGGCTGCCACGGCGGCGACTCGCCTCAGTCCGGGCTTGACTTGAGGACGCTCGCTTCAGCGCTGCGCGGAGGAAAGCACGGTCCGGTCATACTCGAAGGATTCTCAGATAAGAGCATCCTGATACGCCAATTGGTGAGCGGGGCGATGCCGCCGAAGGGCGTCAGCAAGCCGTTGAAGGAGGCCGAAGTCGAGCTGATCCGCGCGTGGATCGACAAAGGTCGTTTCGCCGACCACGTTGATATGGGGCATCCTCTCGACCGCGCGTTCACCGAAGCCGAAGCGCCGCCGATCACGGCCGAACACCGCAACCATTGGGCCTTCCGGAAGCCAGCCGCCGTCAACCCGCCAAGAGTTCGGGGGCGCGGCCGCGTTCAGACTCCGATCGACGCCTTCATCCTGGCCAAGCTCGAGCGGCAGTCGCTTTCGCTTTCCGCAGCCGCGTCCAAGCAAACTCTGCTGCGGCGCGCGTACCTTGACCTTTGGGGCCTACCGCCCACGCCCGAGCAGGCGTCTGCCTTCCTCGAGGACACGCGGCCTGACGCCTACCAGCGGTTGCTCGATCGACTGCTCGAATCGCCGAACTATGGCCAGCGCTGGGGCCGCTTCTGGCTGGATGCGGCCGGCTATGTGGACACCACCGGGAAAGACTTCGATGTCGACACGCCGAGCCTCGCCCCAGGTCTGTGGCGCTACCGGGATTATGTGATCGACGCGTTCAACAATGACAAACCTTGGGATCGCTTCCTCGTCGAACAGCTCGCTGGCGACGAGCTTTTTGACTGGCGTAATGCCGAGCGGTACACGTCCGAGATGCTCGAGGCGCTCATCGCGACCGGCTACCTGCGCACGGTGCTCGATGCGACCGACGAAGACATCTCTGATCGTCCCGCTGATCGCTACGACACGCTGTTCGCTCTGATCGATAAAGTCTCGCGTAGCGCTGTTGGGCTGACGCTCTCTTGCGCCCGCTGCCACAGCCACAAGTTCGACCCCATCGCGCAGCGCGACTATTACCGGTTCCTGGCCCTGCTTTCGGCGGCCTACAATCCGTCCGATTGGATCCAACCCAAGAACCGGTTGCTCTACACGGTTTCCGCCTCCGAGAAGGAGGAGATCGACAAGCACAACGAATCGGTCGACGCCGAGGTCAAGAAACTGGAGGCGCAGGCGACGGCAATCCGCAAACCCTATCGAGAACAACTATTTGAAGCGAAGCTCGTGGAAGCCCCCGAGGTCGTCCGCGAGGACCTGCGCAATGCAGTCGGGGTGGCGGCAGGTGACCGCTCGGAGGTCCAGAAATACCTCGTCGAGAAGTTCGGCCCGCTTGTGGAAATCCGTCACCGCGAGATGCTTGCTGAAGCGTCCGCAGAACATCGCGAACAACTGACCCGACTGCAAAGCGAAATAAAAACCTGGAAGGGCTACCGCAATGAACTCCAGCAACTACGCGCGCTGTGGGACGGCGAGGGGCTTCCCGCCATTCGGTTGCTGCAGCGTGGCAGCGTCGAGTCTCCGGGGCCGCGGGTGAAGCCAGGGTTCTTATCGATCCTATGCAACCCTGGGGACGACTGCCTTGCTGAGCCGTCTCCGAACCGCGTTGGAACGACTACCGGCTATCGCTTGGCGTTGGCGGAGTGGCTGACGGATCCGGATCACCCGCTGGCGGCGCGTGTAGCCGTGAACCGCATCTGGCAGCATCACTTCGGCACGGGCATCGTCGCGACGCCGGATGACTTCGGAGCCAACGGCTCGGCGCCCTCGCATCCCGAGCTGCTCGACTGGCTCGCAGTCGACTTCGTCAAACATGGCTGGAGGGTCAAACGGCTGCACAAGACGATCATGCTTTCGGCGGTCTATCAACAGTCCTCGCGGCGCACGGACAACCCAGCCGCCAAACGCGCCGCGACTGAAGATCCCGGCAATCGCCTTCTTTGGCGCAAGCCTCTGCGGCGCTTGGAGGCCGAGGCGCTACGGGACTCGGTCTTGGCTGTCGCGGGACGTCTCGACCGTTCGCTTGAGGGTCCACCGGTGATGCTCAACGCTCGCCCGGACGGTTTGCAGGTTGCCCATAAGGACGGAGCGCATCGTCGAAGCGTCTATCTGCTCGCGCGCCGCACCTGGCCGTTGACCCTGATGGAAACGTTCGATTTCCCAAACATCGACACTTCCTGTATCCGCCGCGCCCCTTCGGCCACTCCGTTGCAGTCACTCACGTTGATGAACAGCGAATTCGTCCTGGACAATGCTGGGGCTACCGCTCGCCGCGCCATGGACCTCGTTGCGGGGACTGCTAGGGACATGGAGGCGCTCACCCGCACGACCTACGCGCTCGTGCTTGCGCGCGAGCCCAAGAGAGAAGAAGTCGAACTCGCTCGGGCGCACCTGAGCCAACAGCAGCTGCTGTACGGTCGGGCAAACGCTTCAGCTGAAGAGGCCTTCGCGAAATCCGCTGAGAGCCTTGCGCACATGCTGATCAGCTCGAACGAGTTTCTCTACGTGGACTGAGGCTTCGCGCAGGCATCACCGGCGCCGCTGGTGGAAGACTGCGCCATGGCCCCGCCCGGCGCTCTCGACTCCGCCTGTCTGCTCGCCGAGCGTGACCGCCGTTCCGTCCGACGACTCCGGCCACGGATGTCTCGGCTGCTACGGCCATCCAACCATCCGAACGCCGAACTGAGATCGCGCTGCCGGCGAATTCTTGCTGCGACTTGCGGACTGCTACATTGGCGCAGCGAACTGCTCGCCCGTCCGGCGCTGATGACTGGGCGCGCTCCGTATCGCGTCGGCGTCCACAACTGGACTCCGATCGACTGGCCGAGGCGGCGGCAGAGCGAGATCACGATCGCGACCATCCTGCACAGGAAGCTTGGAGGTGGAGGAGTGACCGCGGATCGCTCCGTGCCGGCGTCTCAATTCGACAGCTGCATCGTAAAAGGGCCGGAGTCGAACTCGGCACGGAACAGCAGCGGCGTGCGCGCCCTGTCCCGGCCGAAATAGACCGAAAAGCTGTGCCGCGAGGCAGGCCCGCGCACATCGACCCGGATCTCGTCAGCGAGCCTCCTCTCTGAATTCCAAGTCAACCAGCGGGTCTGCGCGTAGTCCAGCCGAACGCGGTACCCCGCGCCGAACAAGATGTCGCGTTCAGACGGAATACGTCCCGCGGCGAGGTCCCGGCGCAAGAAGTAGACGAACGCGAGGGCATCCTGAGCGCAACTCGGTATGGGCGCCGTACCTGCTCGCCCGGGTTGTTCCGGGTCGAGGTTCGTCCGCTCCAGTGTCGACCGACCGAAGCGCAGCGATTCGTGCGCCCGCTTCAGGCCGTGGCGAATATGTTTCTCGAACTCCGACGAGCACAGCTCGCCGTCCGTGGTGGAGAGAAACACATCGTCGATTTCGATGGTCGGTAGGCTGGCGCGCAATGTCATCTCGAAGCGCCACCCGGCCTCCGTGCGGCGCGCCCGGAACGCGCCTTCGCCGACCGTGAGTCCGCTCGGCCAAGCGATCGAGTAGGCCAGTTGCTCGTCGTCGGGAAAAGGAAGTTTCGCCTCCTGCGCCAGGGCCGGCGTGGGCGGCGCACCGACAGCGATCATTAGAACCAGCAGAGTGGCGGATCTGGTCACAATGTCGCGCATGCAGGCAGTTCGCGGCACAGCCGTCGCCATGCCGCCGAGATATCGTCTAGAACCTCAGAGTAATGGACGCGCTGCCATACGGCCGAACCTCAGGGCCTGCTCCCGTGCATGCTGGTCACTTGGTTGGCGAGCCCTGGGTCCAGCGGAATGACGTACTTCGGACGCATCTGTGCCCCGACACAGTGTCGATCGAAGTGCGCTGCCTCGCTCAGAGCCTCTGGAGATGCCGCGGCCCTGGAGCGCGCCAAGGGCGGGCCGCGGGCCATGGCTTCGGCCGCCGCGAGGCCCAAACCCGACGATCAGTCCGGAATCACGAACGGGCCCGCCACATTGTTCGGAGGCGGCAGCAACGCCTCGTGGACACAGCCGGCCGGGCGGCTCTCTCGGATTTCCCGGCTCAGGCGTCGGTCTGGACCAGGATGTCGCCGCCATTGTCAAGGTCGCGGGCCGCGGGCGTGACGATCGTGTACTTCGCGATATAGATTTTCGCTCCCGTGTGGACGGCCTTGCGAACGTCGCTCTCGCAGACGAAGCGCACTGGCCGGATGACAGGGGCGGGCGGCGGCACATCGGGGTCTTGCTGGGCTGGCGCTGGCGAACCGCTGAGGGCTGCGGACCTCTGTCTGCTACCCAGGAAACGGTCGACGATCGAGCTAACGGAGGAATCGCTGGCGCGCGAAGCGGCCGCCGCCGAGCGTTGGGGCATCCCGCGTTGGGCGAGGTAGCGGTCCACGCGGGCGGCGACCCCAGTCGCACGGCCAACCGAGAGGGGCTGCGGCGGGTGTTCCTGCGTAGCAAAGACAGTCCCACTCTCGATGGCCGCGAAGTAACGTTTGGCCTCCTCGCTAACGAAGGCCTCCTCAGGCGAGCGGATGTGGCGTGCGATGCGCTTCACGTGAAGCAGGTGCATCGGCCCGATGTTGTCGCCTGTCGAGTTGCCTGCGATCGCCCCGCAGCCCAGGGTCATCGCCGGAAACACTCCGGTCGTGATCCCGGTGGATCCCTGCGGCGCCGGCGTGTTTACGAGCACCCGGAAGGCGGGCGCGCGGCGGCCGTACTCCAACACGTGGTCTTCGTCCTGCGAGTAGATCACACAAGTATGGCCGCGGCCTCCGAAATTGAGAATCGAAACACAGGCATCGACCGCCTGCTCAAAGCTGTCCACGAAGTACACGGAAAGGACCGGGGAGAGCTTCTCGGCCGAGAGCGGGTGCTCGCGGCCGACCCCTTCGATCTCGACCGCGAGTATACGAGCCTTGTCCGGCACGTCAAAGCCTGCCATCCGGCCAATTGCCTGGGGCGATTGCCCAACGCAGTCAGCGTGGATCCGGAAGTTTTCCGTGAACAGCAAGGATTCGAGAGCCTTGGCCTGCTCCTCGTTACACAGCAGAGCGCCGTTGGCTTCAAGTGCGGCCCACACGCGATCTCGGCGGCGCCGATGCGCAACCAGCGTCTGTTCGCTGGAACAGACGGTGCCGAAGTCGAAGGACTTCCCGTCCACAACCGACGCGATCGCCGAGTCGAGATCCGCGCTGTCGTCCAGAAGCACGGGAACATTGCCGGAGCCCACGCCGAGTGCGGGCTTCCCGCTGGAATAGGCCGCCCTGACGATGCCGGCGCCGCCGGTGGAGAGGACCACCCCGATGTGCTTGTGGCGCATCAACTCGTTGGTGCCCGCGATGGTGGCTTCGTCGATGCACTGCACGAGACCTTTGGGTGCGCCCGCAGCCTCGGCCGCTTCCGCCAGTATCCGGGCGGCCTCGCACGTGCAGCGGCGGGCGCGGGGGTGCGGGCTGAGCACTATGGCGTTGCCCGCCTTGACCGCGATGAGGCACTTGTAGAATGCCGTCGACGTCGGGTTGGTCGTGGGCAGCACGGCGGCGACGACACCGACGGGGACCGCGAGTTCTGTGATGCCGGATTCCGGCTTCTCGCCCAGCACGCCGATCGTCCTGAGCGGCGCGATCTCTTGGTGCAACAGGTCGCAGTTGAGCAGGTTCTTGGCGATCTTGTCCCGGACGTTTCCGTATCCGGTTTCCTCGACGGCCAGACGGGCGAGCGATTCCGAGTTGGCGCGAGCAGCGGCGGCCATGTCGGCGACGATGGCGTCAACCTGATCCTGCGTAAAGTCGCTGAAGCTCTGGGAGGCCTTGTGGGCCGCCTGGACCTTGGTGCGAACCTCCTGGATGGATCGCAGATCCGGATCTTCTAGCATCGCGGCCGGCTACTCCGCGTGGCCCTCGGGCAGGACGGATTCGGTGTCCTCGTAGGGAGCCGGGATGACGTGGACACCGATCAACTCGCCGAGGCGGCGGGCCGCAGCCGCTCCGGCGTCGGTGGCGGCTTTGACCGCCCCGATGTCTCCACGGCACGTGACGGTCACGTATCCGGCGCCGATCTGCCGTCTGCCCTCTAGGGTGACGCTGGCGGCCTTGACCATCGCGTCAGAGGCCTCGACGGAGGAGACGAAGCCTTGGGTTTCGATCATGCCCAGCGCTTGCATACGGAGGAGGACGCGGACGCGTCCCGGAAAGTCAACAGTATCACACGGAAGCGGTTCGCTTCAATTCCCGGTCCTCGCCTGCCGTTACTTGGTTTCGTCGAGGACGGCGGCGTTCCGAGGACCTGTTCGAACTCGACCGTTCGGCCGCGTACGGGTCGGTTCAGGCGCCGCGTTCAAACACCGTTGGTGCTGGATACCCCGGTCGACAATTCCCCGGGGAGACGGACTCTCCAGTGGGAACTTGCATGCGCTCGCCACGCAGGCCGTTGACTCGGCTAACTGGGCGTAGCCAGAAACAGGATGCAGACGGGCGCGTCGATCTGCAGCTCGACTCCGGTCGGCTCGAGTTGCCCGGATTCCGGGTCAATGCGAAAGACGACGATGTTGTCCGTGTTCTGGTTGGCCGCCAGGAGAAAGTTGCCTGTCGGGTCGAAGGCGAAGTTGCGCGGCCACTCGCCCCGCGTCGAAACTTGGCCGCGCGCCTCGAGCTGGCCGCTCTCGCTGTCGATTGCGAAGACTGCGATCGAGTTATGGCCGCGGTTTGAGGCGTAGACGAACCTTCCCGACGGATGGACATAGATCTCTGCCGTGTAGCTTTCGCCGTCGTACTCGGAGGGCACGGTGGAGATGGTCTGGACTTCCGACAGCTCGCCCGCTTCCGCGTCGAACGAGAAGACCGATATGGTCGAAGACAACTCGTTCAGTCCATATGCGAACCGGCTCGAGGGATGTTGGGCGAAGTGTCTCGGACCGGAGCCGGGCGCGACCTGCACGTACGACGGTTGATGTGGGGCCAGGGCCGCAGTTTCCGGATCGGCCCTGTAGACCCTGACTTGGTCGAGCCCGAGGTCGGAGAAGAAGGCGAAGCGGTCGTCCGCCGAAAAATCCGCCGAATGCGCATGCGGCTGCTCCTGCCGCTTATGGACGCTGCCGCCTTGGTGTTGAAAGAACGAGGAGGCTTCGCCCACGGCGCCGTCAGCGCCCACCGGGAAGGACGCGACGCTGCCGCCCTTGTAGTTGGCGACGATGAGCATCCTGCCACTTGCGTCGAGATTGAGGTGGCAAGGCCAGCCGCCTCTGGAGGACACTTCGTTCAGCCTGCTCAGGATTCCAGAAACCGGATCGATCTCCCAGGACGAGACAGCGCCGCTGCCGTCTGCGTCGTAGTCGTCGCTCTCCGTGACTGCGTACAGGTACTTGCTGGTGGGGTGTAAGGCGAGGAAGGAGGGGTCGCGGAGATCGGCGGCGAGGCCTAGATTCCCCACTTGGCCAGACGAAACATCGAACCGAAACGCGTAGATGCCCTTGCTGGTCTCGCGCGTGTAGGTGCCAACGTACATCAGAAATTCAGTTTCAGATGAGGAGGGTTGCATCGGCTGCTCGCTCGCACAACCGGAGACGAGAAGCAGCAGCAGGAGCGCCGTGCTGGGACGAAGTTGCATGCCATCTATCAGAACCCAGCGGGCCGCAAAAGATCAATCCGCCGCGGAGCGAAGTGGGCCTTGCGCACGAGGGGTAGCAACCCGGGATGGACTGACACTGCACCGAACGCACTGGGCGGCGCCGGGGAGATCGCCTAGGCGCCGCGTCGCACCCGTCACGCTGCTGTCCTACGCTGGTGTGATGGGCTTGTAGGTGGACGGCAGTAGGAGCGAGAGCGAGACTGGGCTAACCGAGACGCGCGCCGGCAGAGTTCCGGCAACCTCGCCGTCGACTTGCACTGGGACGGGCTCTGCGCCGCCGGGTTCGAGGCTGAGTTGGGTGCAAGCGCTGTGACGGATCCCCGGCCAGCCATCCGTTCTTGCGCTGATGCCCGCCAGGAGGTAGCCCCAGTAACGCAGCCTGCAGGTGCCCGCGAAATGTGCGACCTGGAAGCAGTCCGCGAACAGGTTGGCGCCAGGTGTGAACACTAGGCCACCGCCATACCTGCGGCTCTTCGAGACTACGATGAGACTCGACGGGCCGGCGCCGGGGACGTGATCGTCGTGCGCAACCCGAAGCCGTGGAAACGACCGGAGCGCCTGCTCCGCTCCGCGGAGCCAGAACGCTGCCACTCCAAGTCGGCGCTTCAGCGGAGCCCGGGTACGCGACGCGATTGCCGCATCGAGCCCCGCACCGCACATCAGTAGGAAGTAGCGGCTCTCGCCTCCGGAGAAATCGACCCGTCCCAGGGTAACCGTTCGCTCAATCAGATCCGGCAGCATTCCGGCTGCCGCACGGGGGTCGCGCGGCAGGCCGACTTCCTTGGCCAGGACATTGGCTGTCCCCCCGGGCAGAACGAGCAGGCTTGGGGAACAGGCGGGAACCAAGCCCTGCACGGCTTCGTTCACGGTTCCGTCGCCGCCCTGCACGACGAGCAGATCGCAGCCGGAATCTTGGGCCTCGTGAGCCAGTTTCGACGCGTGGCGCGGAGCCTTGGTCGGCGCCAGCCTCACATCGCTGGCGCTGGACAGCAGGATGCTACGGATCTCCTGGATCCGTGCATCCCCCGAGCCCTCTCCCGAAATCGGGTTGTAGATGCACACAGCCCGCTGGAACCGCATGCAGATCCTTATAATAGCGGCGATGTCGGCTGAGTCCGCGCCGCAACTCGCGCTGGAAGCCGCGCGGACGCAGGCGACCTCGCTCCGGGAGGTCCTCAAGCGCCACGAGCGCCTCTACTACGTCCTGGACAGTCCCGAGATAAGCGACGCCGAGTTCGACCGGCTCATGCGGGAGTTGCAGCGGATCGAAACGCAGCATCCCAGCCTGATCGAACCCGACTCGCCCACGCAGCGGGTCGGCGGGACTCCGCGCCAGGGTGTCGAGAAGGCTAGCCACTCGTCGGTCTTGCTGAGCCTCGACAACGCTTTCAATGAACAGGAGTTGCGCGATTTCGACCGCCGGGCGCGAGAACAGCTCGGCGTCGACTCGCTCGACTACGTCGGCGAACTTAAGTTCGATGGTGTCTCAATGGTGGCGCGCTTTGGAGGCGGCCGGCTCCAACTTGGGCTGACGCGCGGAGATGGCGTGCTGGGGGAAGTGATCACCCCCAATGCGCGCACCATCCGCTCGCTGCCGCTCTCGATCAAATCCGAGTTGGCGAGGACTGTTGGCTTGCCCGGTGACTTCGAGGTCCGCGGCGAAGTCGTGATGCCCAAGAGGTCGTTCCAGAAGCTGAATGCGGAGCGCCGCGCAGCTGCGGAATCCGTGTTCGCCAACCCCCGCAATGCGGCAGCGGGCTCGCTACGCATGCTCGATGCGTCAGTCACGGCCCAGCGCCGACTCGATTTCTTCGCCTACATGCTGCTGGTGGACGGGGTGGATGCGCTGTCCACACATTGGGAGTCGCTCGAGACGCTGAAGAAATTGGGATTCAAGGTCGATGGCCACCGAAAACGGCTGCGCGGCGTCGATGCGCTGCTCGAGTTTCGGGATGCCCTTCTGCCGCAGCGCGAGTCTCTGCCATACGAAATCGACGGCTTGGTCTTCAAGGTCGACCATGCGGATCTGAGGCGCCGTCTCGGCGCAACGGCCAAAGCGCCGCGTTGGGCGATCGCCTGCAAGCCGGCGGCCCAGCAGGTCGAAACGGTCGTCGAGGACATCGACGTGCAGGTCGGCCGCACGGGGGCAATCACGCCGCGCGCTCTTCTCAAGCCCGTGCAGGTCGGCGGCGTGACCGTGTCCCGCGCCACGCTCCATAACGAGGACGAGATCGCCCGCCTCGGTCTACAAATCGGAGATCTCGTCGTGGTGGAGCGCAGCGGCGACGTGATTCCCAAGGTCGTCCGGGTCGTGCAGGAAGCGAAAGGCCGGCGGCCGTTTCGCATGCCCTCCCAGTGTCCGGAGTGCGCGGCCACGGTAGTGCGCGAGGAGGGTGAGGTCGTGGCGCGCTGTCTCAACATTAGCTGCAAGGCGCGCCTGAAGGAGTCCATCCAGCACTTCGCCCATCGTGCCGCCATGGACATCGAAGGGATTGGGGAGCGGCTGGTGGGCGAACTCGTCGACCGCGGCCTTGTGCGGGACATCGCGGATCTCTATCAGTTGCGGGCGGATCAGTTGGCCGGCCTCGAGAAGGACTCGGCCCTGACCGAGGAGCGTGCTGCGGAGCTCGTCCGCGCCATCGAGCATTCGAAGAAGCAAGCGGATTGGGGGCGCCTGCTCAACGCTCTCGGCATTGCAGGAGTCGGACCTGGAACCGCGGCGGCGCTTGCAAAGAACTATGCGGACCCCGTCCACCTGCGGGAGGCTTCGGTCGAAGAACTGGCGCGGATCAAAGGGGTCACCGTGCGCGCCGCGGGCGCCGTCCAGGAGTGTTTCGCGCGCCCCGAGACCTGGAAGCTTCTCGATGATCTTTGCCAACGGGGACTGCATTGCGGCGCCCTCGGCAGCAAGCCGCAGCAGCTGGACCGGGACGCGAGTTCCGATCCGGGCAAGCCTGCGAAGCAAGTGCCGAGCAGTCCGGAAAAACTGGAGCAGGCCGTTGTTCGTTTCGCCGAAGCCATGGACATCCAGGGCTTCGGGGAACTGTTGATCGGGGAACTCGTCCACGCCAAGTTGCTGAGAAGCCCCGCTGACATCTACTGCTTGCGACCGGAAGATTTGGAGGGCCGGGGGAGCGTCCGCCTGGGTGAGAAATCTGCGCTGAAGGTCGTGGCGGGACTGGAACGATCCAAGGAGGCTGCGCTCGGACGGCTCCTGTTCGGCCTCGGCATCCGCTACGTGGGGGAGCGGACAGCCGAATTGCTTGCGAATCATTTCCGTAGCCTCGATCGCATCGCCGAAGCCAACCTCGAAGAACTGGAAGAGGTGGAAGAGGTCGGTCCGAACATCGCTGCCTCCATCCAGCGGTTTTTCGAAACGGAACGGAATCGGGATCTGCTCGGGCGGCTCCGGAAGTCCGGTTCCCGGTTCGAGCAGGAAGCTCCCGGAGCCAGTCTGCCGCAGCCGTTCGCTGGCGCTGTGTTCGTGATCACCGGGACGTTGCACGACATGACCCGCGACGAAGCCAAAGCGCGCATCCAGGCACTAGGTGGCAAGGTCAGCGGCTCGGTCAGCAAGAAGACCAATCACCTGCTCGCCGGCGAGAAGGCCGGCTCCAAGTTAGAGCAAGCACAGCGTCTGAATGTTTCCGTGATCGACGAAGACGGCCTGCGGAAGTTGGCCGGCGGCGCTTGGCGCCTGCTGCCGGGGTGAAGGAGGACTCGTGCATCCCGTTGTCGAAGTCCTGTTCGTGTGGATTCCGATGATCTGTTCCGTCTTGTTCGTGTGCTATTACACTCGGCGGCGGCTGCGAGACGGCCTATCGTTCTTCGAGGTCCTGACGGACCGCAATTTTCTAATCGTCTTTTTTTACACGGGGGCGCTGCTCTCGATCTATTTGTCCTGCTTCTACTTCTTCTATCTATTGCCCCGACTTCCCGTCCTGGATCCTACCGTCTAGACCGCACGCGCCCCACGGAAGAATGAAGATCGGGTACCCCACCGCACCGCGCATCCCGCGTAGCTGCGTTCGTCCCCGGAGTAGGCGCTCGGCGGACGTTCCGGCCGGCGCAACTGTGGAGTCAGTTGTAGCGGCGGTGGACCGCCAGCAGCCGTCCCTGGATCTGGACATGCTCGGCCGGTACGACGATGGGATCCATCTGGGCATTGGCGGGTTGCAGGCGCACCATGCCGCCTTCGAGGTAGAAACGCTTCAACGTCGTCTCGACTCCGTCCACGAGCGCGACCACGATCTCACCGTTGCGGGCTTGCTTCGATTTCTGGATCAAGACGTAGTCCCCATCCAGGATATGATCCTCGATCATCGATTCGCCGCGGACTTGCAGCGCGAATACATCACGCGCGCCGAGTAGTGGAGCGAACGATAGGCTCTCTTGGTGTTCGTATGTTTCGAGCGGTTGCCCGGCGGCGATCGAGCCGACGAGCGGAGCCGCGAACTCGTTCGCCCGGTGGAAGGCGTGGAGGTTCCGCCTGTTGCTGCGCATTTCCTTGTAGTATTTCGGCGCAATCTCAAGCGTCCGGCTGCGGTTGAAGCCGCGTCGAAGGTAGCCCTTGTCCTCGAGCGCAGTGAGATGCTTGTGCACCGTAGCGACCGACGCCAAGTCCATATAGCTGGCGATTTCTTCGAAGCTCGGGCTGTAGTGGTTCTCGGCGATGAAGCCGGCCAAGAACTCGAGAACTTCCTTCTGACGCTTGGTGAGAGCCATTATTGCCCCTTTCTTCGCTCTTTATTCTAGACGAGCCTCTCCAGGTGCGCAAGGTCTGGTGAAGGGATTTGTCAGGCCGATCGAAAAATGCCGGGCTTCGGCGGGAGGGCCTGCGGACGGTCCGCGCTTCCAGCAGCGTCTTCGGGGTCGCGAAGGGGGGCGGGCGGCGCCTTGGAGTCGTCGTTCGTGCTCTCGTCAGTCAGCACCGACTGCGTTGTCCCTCAGCGGCCGGTCGCTGCGATGACGTTCCCTCCGACAAGAACACCAAGTCCCCCAATCAACGGGATGGCGAAGTTGTACCAAGCAGGTGACACGGCAACCTGTCCGGCCTCGAAGAAGGTTAACGCGGCCACCGTCTTCCCCTCGGGCACGGGTGGAGGCTTGGCGCCGAGTTGAAGGAAAGCAAAAACCAGCCCGAGGACAAGCACCAGCCCAGCCAGCAGTCTCACCGCCAATCGTTTCGGATGATGAGCGACCGTCCCGGCCACTCGACCACCAATGAGGCTCGCCACCGCGCCGACAACACAGATAGCGCCGCTCCAAAGGGGGCACACACAGCGCCCCCCTCTCGAAAGGCTCCCTCGGCTCCTAGGATCTGCCGGGAGAGCGCAGTGCCGAGCAACACGAGCACGAAGATCGAGGCGTAGCCAACGACAGCACCGAACACCGGACGCAGCATCGCGGTTCTTGAGTGCGTTGTTGACTCTGAATCCACGACGAACCCCTATCGAGGCACAGTATGGCATGGACGATTTGAGCCCAAGGTTCGGAACGTCGCCGCGTCGCGGATGCAGCAACAGGACGCAAGGTTCTTCATGCTCTCGACTGGCCGATAGAATCAATCGATATGGAGATCGCGTGCATTCAAGAACAGCTGCGGCAGGAGCAACTGGATGGTTGGTTGCTATTCGACCACCACCTGCGGGATCCCATCGCCTACCGGGTGCTCGGACTTGATGCGTGCGGGCACGTCTCGCGCCGCTGGTACTACTGGATACCCGCGCAAGGGGACCCCGCCAAGCTCGTGCATGCGATCGAGGATGCCCGGCTTGACAGTCTGCCGGGCAGCAAGCGTGTGTACTCGAGTTGGCAGTCGCAACACGAGCATCTGCGCTCCATCCTCGATGGGGCGGTCCGCGTAGCCATGCAGTACTCTCCCCGTTGCATGATTCCGGTCGTCTCGCTTGTCGACGCCGGCACCGTGGACTTGGTGCGCTCGCTGGGCGTTGATGTGGTGACCTCAGCCGCTCTGGTGCAGCATTTCGAGGCGCGTTGGAGCGAGCGGCAGCGCGCGGCGCACTTCGAAGCGGGGCGCCGCGTCGACGCCGTGCTCCAGGAAGCGTTCCGGAGCATTCGGAGCGAGATCGATTCCGTGGGCGCCAGCCACGAGCACGCCGTCTCCGACTTCATCCGACGCCGGTTCCGTGACGCCGGCATGGTCGCTGAGGATGGCCCGATCGTTGCGGTCAATGCGAACAGCGGCAATCCCCACTATGCCCCAGACGCTCGGAGTTCACAGCCGATCCGAGAGGGCGATTTCGTGCTGATCGACTTGTGGGCGAAACTCGAGGAGCCGGGCGCCGTGTATTACGACATCACGTGGACCGGATTCTGCGGCCCCCACCCGCCGGAGCGCATCCGGACGATCTTCGAGATCGTGGCTGGGGCTCGCGACAAGACCCTGGCGTTCGTCGACGGTGCGGTGCGCGAGGGCCGAGGCATCCAAGGCTGGCAGGTGGACGATGTCGCGCGCGGCTACATCAACGCAGCCGGATACGGCGCACAGTTCGTGCACAGAACGGGACACTCGATCGGCGAGGAAGTGCACGGCAACGGAGCCAACATGGACAATCTCGAGATGCGCGACGAGCGGCCGGTGATCCCGTGCACGTGTTTCTCGATCGAGCCGGGAGTGTACCTTGCTGAGTTCGGTGTTCGTAGCGAGATCGACTGCTACGTTAGCGAGGACGGCGCAAGTGCGACCGGATCCGTCCAGAGCAGGATCGTGTCGATCTGACGGCGACTCGGGCTACTCGGCTCCGGTTTCCACCCAGTTGCCGGTGGCGGCGGACCCGATGAGGGCATCGCAGACCCGCTGCGTTTGCAGCGCACACGCGAAGTCCGGTTGAGTCGGTTCGCCCGACTCGACACCGGCGACGAAGTCCGCCAGCGCATTCACGAACGTGTGCTCGTACCCGATGGTGGTTCCCGGCACCCAGTACCTGCCCATGTACGGGTGTTCGAAGTTGCTCACGTGGATCTTGCGCCAACCCGTGAGGTGGTCCTCCACCTTCTTGCCGGACTGCTTCTGCGCGTACTCGAAGAAGTGCAGGTGCTCGGGATCCTCGAGGTCGAAGAAGACGGAGCCGTCGGCGCCGTTGAACTCGAGCGTGTTGTAGTTCTTGCGGCCGCGAGCGTACCGGGTTGACTCGAACGTTCCCATCGAGCCGTTGGCGAACTCCGCCAGGAACATGCAGGCATCGTCGATGCCGACCGGCTGCACATTCCCGGTCACCGCATGCACCCGCTGCTTCACGAACGTGCGCGTGCTGGCTACCACGCGCGCGATGGGACCGTTGAGCCACATTGCGGTGTCGATCGAGTGCGCCAGCAAGTCACCGGTCACGCCCGATCCCGCTACGTCGATCTCGAGCCGCCAGGTTGCGGGGCCGCCCTGCGGCACGTTTTCGGAGATCGTCCAGTCCTGCAGATAGGTGGCCCGATAGTGGAAGGCCTTGCCGATGCGACCCTCGTCCACGATCTGCTTCGCAAGCGCGATCGCCGGTACGCGGCGGTAGTTGTACCAGACCATGTTCGGCACGCTGGCCTTGTCGACCGCCTCGACCATCGCGTTCGCCTCCGCGACGTTCATTGCCAGCGGCTTCTCGCAGCAGACCATCTTGCCCGCCTCGGCCGCCGCCAAGACGATGTCCTTGTGCAGGTGATTGGGAGTGCAGACGTCGACTAGGTCCACATCGTCCGCCGTGGCGACCTTGCGCCAGTCGGTCTCGACGCGCTCGTACCCCCAGTTGTCCGCGAAGGCCTGCGCCTTTTCGCGGTCGCGCGCAGCGACCGCTTTCAGGACCGGGCGGTGCTCCACCGGAAAAAAATCGTTCAAGCGCTTGTAGGCGTTCGAGTGGGCTCGGCCCATGAAGCCGTAGCCGATCATTCCGATGCGCAGTTCCTTAGCCATGCAGTGGTATTCCTTCGACTCAGTAGCGACCGCCGACTGGCTATTGTATCAAGGGTGGTAGGGCGGCTAGAACCTACTGCAACGGCGCGCTTAAGGGAGTCCATCATGGCGAAGCAGCACACGTACGCAGCGAGTGTGACGTGGACGGGGAATCAGGGCCAGGGCACGACCACTTACAAGGCCTACACGCGCGATTACGACATCGTCTGCAAGGGCAAGCCGGTGATCAAGGGTTCGGCGGATCCCAACTATTTCGGCGACGCCGTCCGCCACAATCCCGAGGACCTGCTGCTGGCTTCGCTCTCGGCCTGCCACATGCTCTGGTATCTACACCTTTGCGCGGTGAGCAAGGTAGTGGTGACGGCCTACGAAGACCGCGCCGAAGGCGTGATGGAAATGAATTCGGACGGCTCGGGCCAGTTCACGAGCGTTACGCTCAGACCGCGCGTCACGATCACGCCGCAGAGCGATGTGGCAACGGCGGAACGCCTCCACGAGAAGGCCCACGCCATGTGCTTCGTCGCCAAGTCCGTCAATTTCCCCGTCGCACACGAGGCGGAAACGACGAACGAGTAGGCCACGCGAGACGAAGCGTCTGAGTCTGTTAGGGGCGTTGCTCCATGAAGTTCCCCGGTGGACGCCGGGCCGCCTCTGGGCTGGGGTCTCCTTCCCGCCGTTGGGCGGTTGCTGCTCTGGAGTTGCTCTTCCGTCCCGGCGACGCGCCGGCGCGGCCGTCAAGTGTCTCGAAGGCTGCGGACGGCCGCCGCAACGGGGATTTGCCACACTGAAGCTTGGCGTCCCCTTCGCTCGAGATCCTCCATCCCAATGCAAGCGCCGCCGCCGCCCGCGTTGGCTTGTTCGACTTCGACGGGACGCTATCCCTGATTCGCGCCGGCTGGTTCGACGTGATGGTGCCGATGATGGTCCAGGTTTTGGCGGATCTCGGCACGGGCGAGTCCGAGGAGGAATTGACAACAATCGTCGCGGAGTACGTTGGGCGGCTGACGGGCCGGCAGACGATTTACCAGATGATCGAGTTCGCCGACCAGATCCGTAACCGCGGCGGCAGCCCGAAGGACCCCCTCGAGTACAAGCACATCTACCTGGACCAGCTGATGGACAAGATCCGGCATCGCCGCGAGGCCTTGCGGGCCGGGCGAACCGATCCGGACGAGATGATGGTGCCGGGCAGCCGCCGCCTGCTGGACGCTCTGAGGGAACGGGGCATGACTCTCTACCTCGCCAGCGGCACGGATCAGCCTTTCATGCGGGAGGAGGCCCGGCTGCTGCGGA
Source organism: Bryobacterales bacterium (assembly GCA_965218615.1). Taxonomy (GTDB): domain Bacteria; phylum Acidobacteriota; class Terriglobia; order Bryobacterales; family UBA6623; genus VXMF01. The sequence continues at coordinate 904,874 of CBDCLH010000007.1, read as the reverse complement.
TCGATGCGTACTTCCACGGCGGCATGCACGGCGCACTCGACGACTACAAGAATTTCTCAAAAAAGATCCTGGTGGAGCGCATCATTCGGGAGAGTGCCTTCCGAGGTTGCGAGTTCCTCGGTTTCGGTGACGGTTTCGTTGAGATTGAAGCGGTCAAGACGGTCGGCGGCCATGCCCTCGGGGTTGCGACTGACGAGCCGGACTGCGTCGAGGTAGATCGCGTCAAGCGCGCGCGCCTAGCAGGGGTCGGAGCGGACTGGATCGTACCCAACTTCAACGCGCACAATGAACTGATGGCGGCCATGTTCGGTGATTCCTGAGCGGATCGCGCCCTAGCTGCCGTTGAGGAGAGCTTCGCTCCATGCAATCGAAATACCCGGTCTTCGACCGCTCCCGGTTGCGCCTCCGCCCCTTGGCGGAGCGACACCACGACATGAACCTCGGCTATCTCCTGGATCTCGAGGAGCAGGTCGAGGAGGCGGGCAGCGCCCTGCGCGAGTCGTTGGCTTTGATCGCGCCGAGGCTGGCCGCCGGCGGGACGAGCGCGCGGATTCTGATGATGGGCGCACACGTCATCAAGTCGGGTGTCTCGCGTCAGGTGATTGACCTGCTGAGGCGAGGCGCGTTCACGCACCTGGCTATGAACGGCGCCGGCGCGATCCACGATTTCGAACTCGCCCGCATCGGAGCCACAACGGAAAGCGTCGCGCGCTACATCCGAACCGGAGAGTTCGGCCTTTGGGACGAGACCGGAATCCTCAACGAATGGGCGGTCGACGCCGCGCGGCTCGGCCTCGGCCTGGGAGAGAATTTCGGCCGCAGGATCGCGGCGGCAGGGTTCCCGCACCGCGATGTCAGCATCCTGGCGAACGCCTACGAACTCGACATTCCCGTGACCCTGCATGTTGGCGTCGGCTACGACATCACGCATGAGCATCCGAACTGCGACGGAGGGGCTTACGGAGAGGGAAGCTACAGGGACTTTCTGATCTATACGAAGGCGGTCGAGGGGCTTGAAGGGGGCATCATGGTGAGCCTCGGCTCCGCGATCATGGGCCCGGAAGTCTACCTGAAGGCCCTGTCGATGGCCCGTAACGTCGCCCATCAAGAAGGGCGTCGGATCTCTAACTTCATGACAGCCGTGTTCGACTTGGTCCCCATCCAGGGCGACGTGCATCGGGAACTGCCCAAGAGCGATCCTGGATATTACTTCCGCCCGCACAAGACGATCCTGGTCCGCACCGTGGCCGACGGCGGCCAAAGCCTGTACGTGTGCGGCGACCACCGCGTCACGGTTCCGGCCCTGCGGCGGGCCGTGGTGGCGCATGCGCCGCCCTCTCCCGCATGAATTGCGCCGAGGTGCTCGCGTGTGCGCCGCGCGTCCGAGTGCTAGTTGTCGGAGATATCTGTCTCGACCGCTGGTGCCGCTACGAGCCGACGCTTGCGGAGGCCTCCCGCGAGACGGGGATTCCTCGCTGCGCCGTGAGCGCGACCGCTGTTACCCCAGGGGCTGGGGGAACGGTCGCCGGTAACCTAGCGGCTTTGGGGGTCGGTCGGGTGAGCGTCTTGGGCGCCGTTGGGCGAGACGGTTTCGGCCACGAACTGCGGGGGGCCCTCGCCGCGAAGGGAATCGAGAGCGATCTGCTGATCGAGTCTGGGGCGGCCCAGACGTTCACCTACACCAAGCTCATCAACGCGGAGACCGGAGTTGAAGACCTTCCGCGGGTCGACTTCGTCAACACGGCGCCCCTGCCGGTTGAGGTCGAAGACCGTCTCCTGGCTCGCTTTCACGAATTATTGGGGCAGTTCGACGCCGTCGTCGTGGCGGATCAGGCCGAGACGGACCGAGGAGGTGTCATTACTCCGAATGTCCGTGAGGCCATTTGCGAGGCGGCGCGGAGGCATAGTGGGCGGGTGTTCGTAGCTGATTCACGCGCACGGGTGGAATACTTCCGCAATGTGATCGCGACCCCCAACGAGGAGGAAGCCAACGATGCGTGTCGCCGGGAGTTCGGCGAAATAGATCACGACCGGCTCTACCGCAGGATCGGCGGGCCGATGCTGATCGTTTCGGTTGGCGATCGAGGGGCTTGGATGGTGGACGGTACAGGTTCGCGCCTGATCGAGGCGTGTCCGGTAGTCGAGCCTGTCGATACCTGCGGGGCGGGCGACAGCCTCGCCGCCGGCTTGGCGCTCGCGCTCGCTGCGGAGGCGGACGCCGAGGCCGCGCTTCGGTTTGGGATAATCGTGGCGGGCGCTACGGTCGGGAAGCGGGGGACCGGATCGGCAGACCCCAGCGAGGTGCTCGCGTTGGCGGAATCCATGGCGGACGAGGAGTGAAGCATGGGCTTCGCGAGCGACTACAAGCAGCGTCTACTGGCCGCTCTGAACACGGTCGACTTGGGTCGTGTCGAGGCTCTGATCGACGTCTTCAGACGGGCGCGGGACGAGCACAGGCAGATTTTCGTGTTCGGCAACGGCGGCAGCGCCGCGACCGCGAACCACTTCGCGTGCGATATGGTGAAAGGTGCGAGTTATGGACGGAACAAGCGTTTCAAGATCCTGTCGCTCAGCGAGCAAATTCCAACGCTGACTGCCTACGCCAACGATGTCGGCTACGGGAGTGTCTTCGTGGAGCCGTTGAAGAACTTCGCTCACCCTGGCGACATCGCGATGGCCATCAGCGGCAGCGGGAACTCGGAGAATGTCGTGCAGGCGATCGAGTACGCCAACTCGATCGGTTGCTACACGGTCGGGCTGAGCGGCATCACCGGCGGACGTCTGCGGCCAAGTGTCAACCTCAGCGTTCATGTGCCCGAATGCCACATGGGGCGCGTGGAGGACGCCCATTTCTTCATTTGCCACATGGTGTGCTATCACTTCATGGACAGCGAGATCTGATGTCGCCCCAGGAATTGGAGTCTCGGAAGGCCTTGCTCAGCGATCGGACACCTAGTTCCCGGCGATGGAGATGACCGATCGGGCGGGAATTGGATGGGCGGCTTAGGGACCGCCAAAGCAATCAGGACGAAGTCGCGCTGAAAGTAGTTCTTGCGACAGGCTGTTAGAACAGATCGAAGTCGGGTTACTCGACATTGAGGAATTGGTGCGGATCCTGTCCTTCACGCCTGACGACCGCGGGTTCCACGGAAGCCCTACAGTGGGAATCGCCCGGTACCCCGTAGGCCCCCGCGGTCTCGACGATTGCGGATCGAATCCGGACCTGGACCGTAATTGCCGCGCGGCCGAGCGCTGGGATCCTGGAACTGCACCTCCTCCTCCGTGAAACGCAGATCCTGCTCTAGCAGCATTTCGATATGAGTCCCTCGCTCGAGCATCGCGTCCGCTCCGCGGGACAGGAGTACTTTCGTCAGGCCCACAGCCGCACCTGCGGCCGAGCCGATCCCTAGTCCCGCGCCGGTGCGCCCTCCCACTGCGCCTGCGATGGTCCCGATCGACGCCCCGGTTGCAGTCGTTCTGGCGATGTCTTCGGCGTCCTCGCCCTTGGTGCCGGGCGACGTGACCGTCCCGGATTCGCGATCGAAGTTATCCGGCGCGCGGCCGTCCAGCGCTCCTGGCCGCCCGGATAGCCTCCGGATCACGCCGTTGGGCAGAATCATCTGGTCGACCCGCACAGACAGCTGACCACGTCCCTTCACGCGCCCCGGCCGCTTTGAGTAGATCACGCTGCCGGATACGTAGGTCCCAGCCGGGATCAGAATCCGGCCGTCTACCACGACCGGGTACACGCTCTCGAGATAGACCGGATCCCCGGGCTCCGAATGCTTGGAACTGACGCTGTTGATCATCACCAGCGGGATGCGGGTTCCGGCTGGGACAGTAACGCCGGACGAGGCGGGTTGCGCTTCGCCTGCGGCGGCGGTTGTCGGCTCAGAGAGGCCTTCCTGTTCGGCATGGAGGGCGAGGCAACTCAAAAGGACACCGACCGCAGCCAACTCGATCATGCGTTTCATCTCGACTCCTCGGAACGTCCGAGCTTGCGGCCCCTGCCGACCACTGCGCGAGCGTTCCGTCCAATAGGTGAAACGACCGAGCGTAGCCTTCGGTTTCAGATTGTCGGTCCGACCCAGCTGATACAATGAGAGCGTCGTCTGCGGGAAGCGCCGCTCGGCGCTCTCTCTGGGCCTCCCGACTTTCTCCTGGCAGTATGCCCTTATATGAGTATGAGTGCTTGAAGTGTGGAGAGCGCTTCGAGGTCATCCAGAGATTCTCCGACGATCCCGTCAAGGTCCACACCGAGAACGGCGGATCGTCGTGCGATGGCGCCGTCCGCAAGCTGCTCGCCGCCCCCGCGATCCAATTCAAGGGCAGCGGGTGGTACGTGACCGACTACGGCAAGGGCGGCAAGAAGCCGCCGACGGAGCTAGCAGAGTCCGGCTCGAAGAAGGACACCAAGTCGTCCGGCGATTCGGACAGTTCGACTAAGGCTGACAAGCCCCCGGCCAAGAGCGGCGGGTCGAGTTCGGCCAACGGCGCCCCTGCCGCTTCCTGACGCGGCGCGGGCGCCAGGGGCTTACACGGGCAGGGCGAAGGCCTGCAGTCCGTCCGTGAACTTGTGGCTGAGCTTGTTGCCGCCCCCCGCCGCGATCACGACGAACTGACGTCCGGATTCGGGCCCGGCGTAGGTCATAGGGTTCGCGTGCCCGCTGCCGTCGAGCTCTCCCTCCCACAGGATTCGGCCTGTGGCGGAGTCGAAGGCGCGAAAGCTCCGGTCGTTGCTGCCGGCGATGAAGACAAGGCCGCCTGCAGTGGCGATCGGACCGCCCATGTTGATCGTGCCGGTCGCCGGCAAGCCGCGCGCCGTTAGCTCGGGGATCTCGCCGAGCGGAACCTGCCAGTCGTAGTCGCCCGTCGCGAGGTCGATCGAACTCAAGACGCCCCAGGGCGGCTGCTGGCAAGGCCAGAGCGTCTCCGGGTGCCAGAACTTGTTTTGGCGCACGTCGATCGCCTTCCGGCGATACGTCACCTCGCCGTGCAAGCCCTCTCGCGAAACGACCTCGCGTCCGATCGCTTCCCTGGGCCTGCTGGCGCTCCGGGCCTCCATCACGACGATGTCCGCCAAATTGGTTCCGTTCACGAAAAACCGCCCCGTGGCCGGGTCGAAGCAACCGCCGCCCCATTCCCCGCCGCCCTGGTTGCCAGGGAAGATGATCACGCCCTGTTCGGTTCCCGGATGGAAGAGCGGTGCGATCTGGTAGCGCTCGGCAAGTTCCTTGGCCCACGCGTGGTGTTCCGACGTGACCGTCGAGAGCTCGCCGGGTGTCATCGATTGCCGCACGAAGGGAGCGGGCTTGCTCGGGATCGGCTGGGTGGCTGCTGGGTGTTCGCCCGGGACGCCGTGCTGCGGCGCCGGCCGCTCCACGATGTCGAACAATGGCTCTCCTGTCATGCGGTCGAGCACGTAGATGAATCCCTGCTTGCTGACTTGCGCGAGGGCTGGGATTGTGTCGCCCTCTCGATGGATGTCGCACAGGACGGGCTGAGCACAGAGATCGTAGTCCCAAATGTCGTGGTGGGTCGCTTGAAAATGCCAGCGGTACGCGCCGGTCGCAGCGTCGAGCGCGAGCACACAGTTCGAGTAGAGGTTGTCCCCGGCGCGGTCGCCTCCGTAGTAGTCGTATGTCGGCGAGTCCGTCGGGACGTACAGCATCCCGCGCCGCGCGTCGATGCTGAGAGGCGGCCAACTGACCCCGCCACGCCTGTTCTTCCAGGAGTCTCCCGCCCAGGTCCGCTTGGCGGCCGCGTCATCCTGCGGCACTTTGTGCCGCGTCCAGGCAAGTTTGCCGGTGCGGACATGGTAGGCGCGGAGCGTGGGTGCGTTGCCGCCGATCACGGCGAGATCCTCAAAGATTGCCGGTGGCGATGTCAGGCGGACTTGGACGTCCACGGCGCCGCCCTCACCGAAGTTCGGGCAGGGTTTGCCGGTCCTTGCGTCGAGTGCGATCAGTCGGCCGTCCAGGGTTCCGAACAGCACGCGGCTTTGCGAGCCCTGGCTCCACAGGCTGACTCCGCGGTTGGCCCATAGGTTGTAACGCCTGCCGAGGTCGAGGCCGGGGTCAAAGGCCCATCTCTCGTGGCCGGTCTCGGGATCCAGGGCCAGGACGCGGTTGTACGGCGTGGTCACGAACAGGCGGCCGTCCACCATGAGCGGCGTGCACTCGTAGGCCGTACGGGTAGGATTCTCGGAGCCGTCGCTGACCTCTCCACAGCGGTGTGTCCAGGCCAACTCGAGCTGCGAGACGTTCCCGCGATGAATCTGGTCGAGCGGGCTGAACCGCGCTCCGCCGGGATCACGGCCCCACTCCGGCCACTCGCCGGCCAATCTGGGCGACGCGCAGGACTGCACTGCTCCTGTGGTCAGCGCGCCTCCGAGCTGTCGGTTGAAAGATCGGCGCGTAAGCGGCGTGGACATCGCGCCCTATGATGCGCGCTGCTGGGGCTAGGCCGCAAACCCATTCATGCTGGGCGGCCCGATGAAACGAGCGCCAGGAACTCCTCGCGGGTCTTCGGGTTGTCGCGGAACACGCCGAGCATGGCGCTTGTAATTGTCGAAGAATGCTGCTTTTCGACGCCGCGCATCATCATGCAAAGATGCTGAGCTTCGCAAATCACAGCTACGCCTGCCGGTTCGATCGCTTCTTGGATGGACTCGGCAACCTGCTGCGTGAGGCGCTCCTGGATCTGCAGACGTCTGGCGAAGATATCGACCATGCGGGCTGTCTTGCTCAGACCGATCACCTTATCGCTCGGAATGTAGGCGACGTGCAGCTTCCCGTAGAAGGGCAGCAGGTGGTGCTCGCAAAGCGAGAAGACCTCGATGTCTTTGACAATGACCATCTCGTCGTAAGTCACATCGAACAGCGCCGAACGCAGGACCTGCTGCGGATCCTGCTGGTAGCCGCGGGTGAGTTCGCGAAATGCCCTAGCCACACGGTACGGCGTTTCTTTGAGCCCGTCTCGCCCGGGGTTTTCCCCGAGGTGCGTCATGAGTTCGTGGACCAACGGCTCGATCGGATCCTCGGGCCGGCTGGCATCGAGATCCATTTCGAGTTCGCGCAGTAGCTCACTGCTGTTGAAGGTTGTCATGGGCGGACTTGGAGTTCCTGGGAGGGGATCTGGAAGCTGTTGCGGGGAGTCTCCTCAAGGCGAAGCCCCGCGAGCCGGATGGCCTGTCCGGGAAAATGCTCGCGCCAACCCTGCCGCAGCCATTCCTCCACGACAAGGAGGATGTTCTCCGAGGTCGGCACGAGTTCGTCGAAGGCCGCCACATCGGAGTTCAAGTGCGTATGGTCGATGCGATCGAGGACCGAGTCGGATACCCAGCGGTCGAAGTCCGCGCGGGAGAGGGTCATGCCGTGGCTCGGGTCCGGATCCCCGAAGACGCTGACTTCGAGGTGGTAGTTGTGGCCGTGCCCGAAGGGATTGGCGCACTTGCCGAAGACCTCCCGGTTGCGCTCCGTGCTCAGAGATGGAGCACAGAGCCGGTGGGACGCCGAAAAACGGTACCGTCGGGTAAGTGTCGTCATAGCCTCTCGGCCTCGCTGTACTCCACGAATAGTTCATCGCTCTCGTGTAGGCGGACCGAGTGCAGTGCGGCGCCCAGCTTCGCGATGGGTTCCCGCAGCCGCTGCCAGATGTCCATGGCGATGTTCTCGGTGGTGGGTACAACGACGTCGAAGGGACGCACTTCACGGTTCAGAAAGCGGTGGTCGTACACGTCAATGACTTGCTTGCCAACGATATCCTTGAGCCCCTTCAGGTCGAGGACCATACCGTGGACAGGGTCGACCGCACCGCGGACCGTGACATCAAGCACGTAGTTGTGGCCGTGTCCGTGCGGGCGGCTCTCTTTGCCGTACAGCCGTTCGTTTTCCTGGTGCGAAAGCCGCGGATCGGCACATACGTGAGACGCCGAAAACTCGGCCTTGCGGGTGATCAGCATCAGTTACGCTTGGCGTATACCTCTCTCGCCGGATAGAGTGGAACTGAACCTCCGATTATGCCACGCGCAAGCAGGGATACGATCGTCTACAGCCTTGCACTAGCCTTGGCCGCCGTTATGCTGTACCGCGTCCAGGGCTATCTGCGCGTCTACGATGTTCAGCCCGGCGACCGGGCTCCTACGTTCCGCTTGGTGGACGAGCAGGGACTCGGCGTCGGCTTGGACGACTACGCCGGGAAGATGGTGCTGCTGAACTTTTGGGCCACGTGGTGCCCTCCGTGCGTGCACGAAATGCCGTCCCTCAATGAAGTCTACGAGCGCTTTCGGGCGGATGGCTTCGTCGTGCTTGCCATTAGCGTCGACGAGGACGGCGAGCAATACAGCGGGTTCCTGCGGAATGCCGGCGTGACCTTCCCGACGGCACGCGATCCGGAGCGCGGCGTCAGCACGCGTTACGGAACGATCAAGTACCCCGAGTCGTATTTGATTTCGCGGGACGGAACGGTGCTGCGCAAGTATGTTGGTCCGGAAGACTGGACCCGGCCGGAGATCGTCAACTATCTGCGCTCGGTCCTCTAGGCCGACTGGCCGTGATCTCGCGCCACGCGCCATGGAGCGCTTGGCGGCGCAGGAAGGAGACCTGCCAGAATATAGGAGAGATCTTCGATGGCACTGCGATTGTTGTTGGCGTTGTCAGTCGCCCTCTGCAGCGTATCCGCACAGCAGAAAACGCTCAGTTCGAGCACGCGTCCCGGCGTCAACGACAACGCCTCGGGCGCGCTTGAAGGTACGCGTCCGGAGGCGGTTCTTGCGATCGTCAAGGCGAAGGGCACCGTGACCAGCGTCGACTTGACGAAGCGCACCGTACTCTTCGCACTCAACAAGACCGGGACCGTCGAGCTGGGATTCTCGCAGCCCGCGGGCCGCGAGCAGCTTAAGGCTGGCAAAAAGGCCGCGAAGAGGTTCGGCAAGAACCGCATTCGCCTCGAGGAACTCCAAGTGGGGTCCAAAGTCCGGGTGCAGTACTACCCGTTGCTCAGTCAGCTGCTCGAGGTTGTTCTCAATTAGCCTGCGGCGGGCGCGGCGTCGGCTAGCTGCTGGGATAGGTAGATTCCCAACCCCATATCCTTGATCATCTGCAGCTGGGATTCCAGCCAATCGACGTGCTCCTCCTCGTCCTTGAGGATTGTCTCGAACAGTTCGCGCGAGGCATTGTCACCGGCGGTCACGGCGTCTGGGATGGCGGAGTTCAGAATCCCCACCGCCTCGTACTCGAGTTGCAAGTCGTTGCTCAACTGTTCCTTGACGTTCTGCCCGACATGCAGGGGGCTCAACTCGCCCATTCCGGGCACGCCTTCCAGAAACAGGATGCGCTCGATGAGCCTCTCCGCGTGGCCCATCTCCCCGATCGCCTGCTGTCTGATCAAGGCAGCCAGCTTGGCGTAGCCCCAGTTTTCGCACATCTCCGAGTGGACAATGTATTGGTGGATGGCGGTGAACTCGCCTTTGAGCACGCGGTTGAGGTGCCGGATGACATTCGCATCGCCCTGCATAATCTGATCGTACCGCATGGGCCGCGTTGCATCCGGGCGGGATGTCCTCCGCCCGGTTGGCGCACCGACAGTCCTGCCCGCGACCCGCCCGCCCGCGCAATCCCGTCCAGTCCTTGGATGCCGACTCGGTTCACGGCCCCGCGGAGCCTGCCGAGCGCATACCGGCTGGCGGCGGGCTGTTAGAATTGCACTGCTCGCCTGAGCGACAAGGAGTCAATTCGCCATGAGATTCCCTTCTCGACGTTCGTTTCTCGGTGCAGCGGCTGCTGCTCTGCCTGCTGCGGCTTCCTCGCAGCGCGCGGGCGGCGGCGCCCAGGAGCCGCATCACTGGGGCGACCTCAAACTGGCGGTGGCGACCTATTCTCTCCGCAAGTTCAGCCGTGCGGCCGCTATCGGAATCGTCAAAGAGCTTGGTGTCCAGTACGTCAACGTCAAGGCGTTCCATCTGCCGTACGAGCTCTCCGAGGGCGCGTTGAAGAAAGCGAGCGCCGAGTTCAAAGCGGCGGGCCTCAAGATCGTCGCGGGAGGCAACATCGGCCTGCACAGCGACGTCAGTTCCGAGTTGGAACCCTATTTTCAGTACGCCAAGGCAGCTGGCATCCCAATCATGGTCTGCGCGCCGACCCATTCCAATCTCGTCCAAATCGAAAAGCTGGCGATCAAATACGACCGCCAGATGGCCATTCACAACCACGGGCCGGAGGACAAGTTCTACCCGGCGCCCAGTGACGTGATGAAGCGTGTGAAGGACATGGACCCGCGCATGGGTCTCTGTGTGGACGTCGGCCATACCGCTCGCACGGGAGCGGACGTTTTGGAGGAGATCGATGGCGCCTGGGACCGCATCTACGACTTCCACATCAAGGACTTAGCCGATTTCGGCGACAGGTGCAGTCAAGTCGATGTCGGGGAAGGCACGATGCCGGTGGCGGCGATCTTCAAGATGCTCAAGGAGCGCAACTACGCCGGTGTCGTGGGTCTTGAGTACGAGATCCACGCCGATCATCCGCAACTCGGCATGGCGAAGTCGTTTTCCTACATGCGCGGCGTGCTGGACGGCCAAGCCTCGTAGCGGCCGCGTACGGAACTCGCGCTTCGACCGCCCAAGCGCATCCCGCTTCCAGCGTCCCGTCGGCCGTTGCGGCGTCAGCGGGCCGCGTAGGCTTCGTCGAGGAGTTCTACGACGTGCATCACCGGCATTGGCCGCAGGAAGCGCTTCGCGCCTGCCTTCAGTTGCAGCATGCATCCGGGGTTGGCGGTGATAATCGTGTCGGCCCGGGTCGATCCGACCATCCGCATCTTGTCTTCGAGCAAGGCCAGCGAAATGCCGGTGTGCTCGATGTTGTAGACGCCGGCGGAACCGCAGCAGATCTCGCTTTGCGGCAGTTCCCGCAGCGTGACCCCAGGGATCGCCTGGATCATTTTCCTCGGCGGCCCGCTGATCTTCTGTCCGTGCAGCAGGTGGCAGGAGTCCTGATACGTCACGGTCCTTTCCACCCGCCCGAAGTCTGTGTTGAGTTCAATCGACGCTAGGAACTCGCTGACGTCGCGCATCCTGTCTGAGAAGGCCTGCGCCCGGTCTTGCCACGCGGGGTCGTGCTCGAATAGGTGCGGGTACTCCTTGAGCACGGAGCCACAGCCTGCCGTGTTGGTGATGATCGCGTCGAAACCGCTGGGCTCCAGCGCTGCGATATTCCTCTTCGCCTGCTCCCGCCCGAGGGCGCGCAGCCCGGCGTGCACCTGCAACGCCCCGCAGCACTCCTGCTCCGCCGGGACCGTGACTTCGCAGCCGTTCTTGCACAGCACGCGCACGGTCGCTTCGTTCAAGCGGCTGAAGAACACGTTCTGCATGCAGCCCGCCATCAGGGCCACGCGGTATCTCGTTGCGCCTTCGGCGGGGAAAACCTTGCCGATGCTGCCGAAGAAGAAGGGCGCCTGCGCGTCAGGCGCTAGCCCGGCGAGTTCCCCGATCCGGCCGAGCGACGCCAGGAACCCGGTCTGTTCCATCATCGCCTGCAGGCCGCTACGCTGGTAGGCCAGCAGGGCTAGGCCAGCCGCCTTGAGTAGCAGAGGGCTGCGCAAGAGCTTGTCGTATGCCAGCCAGCGCAGGAGTCGTTCCGCGACAGGCCTCTGGACGGACGTCTCGATCTGCGCAAGGGCGCCCTCGATCAAACGCCCGTATTCCACCCCGGAGGGGCAGGCCGTCTCGCAAGCCCGGCACGCCAGACAGAGTTCGATGTGCTCGACGTAGTCATTCGAGATGTCGATATTTCCCTCCGAGACCTGCACCATCTGATAGATGCGGCCACGGGGCGAGTCCATCTCGACGCCCAGTTCGCGGTAGGTCGGGCAGGCGTTCAGGCACAGCCCGCAGTGCACGCATCGGCGCAGGTCATCGTCCTGCGGCGCTTCGATTGGTGGTGCTGCGGCTGCCTGCAAGGAAAAGACCCCTTGATCGAACTGTCCAGTCGGCCGTTGCTCGCGACCTGCTCTCCCAGACTACAAGAGAATTCGGTGGTGGACGGGCTCGGCGACGTCAATAAGACGGAAATTGCGGTCGGAAAAGCGGTAGGCCAGCCTTTTGTGGTCCATTCCGAGGATGTCCAGGACCGTGGCGTGGAAATCGTCGATGCGCATGCGGTTGACCGCTGCGCGGTAGCCGATCATGTTCGTCGCTCCGTCCTCAAAGCCCGTCTCGACGCCGACTCCCGCCCTCCCGCCATCCAGATGGTGTCAACGTATGGATTGTGGCTGCGGCCGTCGCCGCCTTGGCTCACCGGGGTGGGGTCAAACGCAGCGGCCCAAATCACGAGCGTCTCGTCGAGCATGCCGCAGGCCTTGAGATCCCTGAGCAGTCCGGGGATCGGTTTGTCGACTTCCGCCGCATTCTTGCTGGCCTGAACGCGCCGCGTCCTCGTCACGCGGCGCTTGCCTGAAACTCCTATCCCATTCAGCAGCGTGCTTGACCTGAATCTGGGTTCGTGGAATGGACCTTGAACCGCTGTCCGGCGCCTGTGTCCTCTTGGACGATGAAATTGGACATTGCAACGTCGGCATCGTTCAGGCCTTGGCGGATGCGCTGCTGGATGTTCAGCGGTTCGCCTGCACCGCAGTCGATGTCCGTTGGATGCCGATCCAGGCTGTAAGCGAATGCGAGCGCCGTGCCTCCCTGGAGAACGTAGGGTGTGTTCTGCATTCTGTGGACAACGCCCATCATCACGTGCTCATCGAGCTTCTGATTTGGGTTCAGAAAAACACGACGGTCGGGATCCACTGGTCGAACGCCTCCGCTTCCCGCAGGCCGAGTTGATTAGGTCGCCGCTTCAGGTACTGCTCGACGAAGTGCTCGATCTGCTCCTCGGCGTCGCGCCATTGATTGATGCCGCGCGCGCCGGCGATCATTGGCGTCGGGGGTGCTTCGCACTTTTGCCTGTCCAGCATGACGTAGTCGGTGATTGCGCGATAGTGATTCGCAACCCAGACCGGGCCGCAACCCGGCTGGATGATCTTTCCGGCCAAGATGTGCGCCATGTCCCGGACACCTCGGCTCCCAAGGCTGGGGGTCGTATCGACAATGCAGCCCACGCCCGCCAACCTAGCCACCCATGGACCCTCGACATTGGTGTAGAACGCTGCGTCCTCGTGCCAGTCTCCGGTGTGCTCGCCGGGCGGCCGGAGGTTCATGGCTTGTTGGAACGAAATGTAACGGGTGAGCGTGGTCACTGGGATGCGGACGGGTTGCAACTGGTCCCCCATCCACGGATGCCAAGCAGCCGGAAGCAGGGGCAATGGCTCGCCCAAAATACTCCGCGCTCTTATTGCAGCAGGCGAGTTGCGGGCTCTGGATATGCTCCGGGCGGAAGGAAGGCATATGGGCCGCCTGCGGTGTCTGGAGCTTTCTCGGTTCTCGGTAGCCGGTTGCGAACGTCCGATCGCATCGTCCAGGCTGGGCGCCCTGACTGACCGCGATCCCGCCACAGCCATTCCACCTCGAGGGTCGACTGCGGAAAAGTAGCATCCGGAAGGAATACGCGCTACCGCCCGCCCCGGGGCTGCACCGTCGGGCTGGCTCTCCGCGGTCCTTCGAAGTCTCAGACCACGCGCCCGCCAGCCTCCTCGCAGCAAACAATTTCAGGGTAAGACGCTATCTTACCCCCATGAAGACTGTCATCTCGACAAAGGGTCAGATCGTCCTGCCGGCTGAGTTTCCCCGAGAGGACCAGATAGACCCCGGCCAAGCGTTCGAGATAGAACGACTCGACAGAGGCGAGTATCGCCTGATCCTTGCCGACCCGCCGAGGAACCGGGGCCTGGTGGACATGCTCCTCGCATACCCCGAGAAGGGCGGGTTCGTGCCGATCGAGTCGGAGTCCACCGACTCGCTTGGACGTCCATCGTGACGTGTCTCGTCGATGCCGACGTGCTGTGCGAGGCTACGAAGCCGAGTCCCGATGCGAGTGTGATCGGGTGGTTGAGGCGGAATGAACACGAATTGGCTGTCGATCCCGTGATCCTGCGAGAGGTCCGTTTCGGTATTCTTCTGCTTCCATCCGGAGGGCGGCGGCGAGTTCTTGAGCGCTGGTTCGACGAAATTGCGCGGGGCGTCCGTTGTATTTCGTGGGACGCTGAGACTGGCCTGCGCTGGGCCGAACTGCTTGCGCATCTTCGCCCTCCCGGAAGGCCAATGCCGATCAAGGAGAGTCTCATCGCTGCAATCGCCCTCGCTCGCGGACTTCCACTCGCGACCCGCAACCGGCGGGATTTCCAAGATTGCGGCGTCGAACTTGTCGATCCATTCGTTTGAAAACTCGTAGCTCGGCCGACCCGAATCGACCTCTCCTCAATCCCTTGGATGTGAGGAGCCTCGGGGGCGTCCATCCCCGAGGCCGTGAGGCGGCGAAACCACCGACCGTCAGCTCGCCGGCCCGGTCTGCAACTTTCTGCAGCTTGCGGGGTTCTTACTACGATGACCTCGCATCCGCCAGAGGGGCATGACCGACACCCGAGCGTTTGAGGTGTTCGTCCGTAGGCACCAGGACATGGTATTCGGCGTCGCCGTTCGGTTGCTCGGCGATGCGAGTGACGCGGAGGACGTGTCCCAAACGGTGTTCCTGCGAGCGTTTGAGCGGTTCGAAACACTCGGCGACAGTCCTTCCGCGGGAGGGTGGCTTCGCACGGTGACCACGAATCTGTGTCTTAGCCATCTGTCCAGGTTCCGTGCCCGCTGGCGGTTGTTCAGTCAGAGTCGGCCCGATGCACGGGGAGCCGAATGGAGCTATGAAGCCTTGCTTGTCTCTCCGGGATCCCAAGTTGCGGACCTGGAGCGCGCCGAGGAGTCTGCGCGTCTGGAACGCGCGGTTCGACAACTGCCTTCGCATCAACGTGTTCCTCTCGTCCTGTTCCACTTCGAGCAGCGCAGTTACCGCGATATCGCCGCCCTGCTGGACGTCTCCCTGGCAAAGGTCAAGACAGACATCCATCGTGGTCGCGAGGCCCTCCGAAAGCTGATGGTGACGGACGATGCATCCCGTTGACTTGGCGTCCTGCATCGATCGAAGGCTGGCGCAGCTTCCGTCGCCGCGAGCCCCCGGCACGCTGCTTCCTCGGGTCCTTGTGGAGGTCCAGCGGGCGATGCAGCGGCCCTGGTATGGGCGGCCCTGGGTCAGTTGGCCTTGGTCCTATCGAGCCGCGTCGGTGGTGACGCTCGCAGCGCTTGCCTTGTTGGTGGGTCTCGCCGTGGAATGGGCCAACAGTGGCGTTGTGCGGGACTTGGCCGGGGCGGCCGCGACCGCGGACGATGTCGCGGCGCTTGCGCACGCCGCGGGCGTCCTGTGGCGCGTGTTTCTCGAGCCGACGCTCGGCTATTTGGTGGTGTTGAGTGGCCTCATGTGCGTGACGGCCGCGCTGTTCTGTGCGGCGCTCTCGCGGGTACTCAAGGTAGGGAGTGCGAACCAATGAAGAAATTTTGGAAGTTCGTCGGTGTGCTGGCAGCCACGCTGAGCTTGGTGGCCAACAGCGCCGTCGCCCAAACGGCCGCGGAGCCGTTACCATCGCAGGAACCGGCCGAGGGGGCGAACGTCGACATTGGCCGGGTGATACGGATCGGAGCCGAGGCGACTGTTCGGGACGGTGAGAGCGCCGAGGAAGTCGTCGTAATCTTGGGCTCGGCCACGATCGAAGGAGAGGTGGCGGGCGACGTCGTCGTGGTGCTCGGCGACGTGGTCCTTACAAGCACCGCAAGCGTCGGTGGCAGTGTCGTGGTCGTGGCTGGTCAGGCCAAGCTCGAACCGGGCGCCGCGATTGAGCAGGACCTTGTAGTTGTGGGAGGCGTCTTACCCGCAGGGGACCAAGTGACCATAGCCGAGGTGAGTGCCCGGTTCGCCGCGGCCAGGCCCTGGCTCACCAGCGGATTGCTGTGGGGCCGACCAATCGTGCCGAGCCTGCCGTGGGTGTGGGCGATCGTCGCTGTTCTAGCGCTCGTGTACCTGTTGGTCAGCGTAGTGTTTGAGCGACCCGTGCGTTCTTGCGCTCAAGCTCTGTCCGAGAGGCCGCTGAGCACGGGTCTCACGGGTGTGTTGGTCCTGGTGCTGCTTGGACCCGTTTCGGTGCTTCTGTGCATTTCAGTCATCGGCATTGGGGTCGTGCCGTTCCTGTGGTGTGCGGTCTTCCTCGCAGGCCTGCTCGGTAAGGTCGGCGTCGCTCGTTGGATCGGCAGTGGGGTCGTGGCCGAGGACTCCCCGAGCAGCAGGTTGCAGGCGTCGCGATCTCTCCTTATCGGACTCGCGTTGATCTGTCTGGCCTATGTGGTGCCGGTGCTAGGTATCGTGACGTGGGCCGTCTTCGGAGTGTTCGGACTCGGTGCGGCTTCGACGGCGTTCGTCGCTGGGTTGCGACGCGAGAATCCGGCCCCGCCTACGCCACCCGCACCGGGGTTTGCCTCGACTCCGTCCCCGCAGCCGCCGAATCTCGCTCCGGAGATGGGCGCAGACGAATCGGTTGACGACGCTGGAAAGGAGTCGCCTGTTGAGCCCGCCATGGCTACGGACCTGTCGGCATTTCCACGGGCCAGCTTTTTCCGGCGGCTCGGCGCCGTCGCGCTCGATGTCTTGCTCGTGATGATCAGCGTTGCCTGGCTGAACCTGGATGGCCGGGCAGTCGCGCTGCTCCTCCTGGCCTATCACATCGTTTTCTGGGGGTGGAAGAGCACGACCGTGGGCGGTATCATCTGCCAGCTGCGCGTCACGCGGATCGATGGAGCGCCGATTCGCTTCCCCGAAGCGCTGATCCGCGGGCTCTCCAGCATCTTCTCGGTGGTCGTTGCAGGGCTGGGTTGGTTTTGGATTCTCTGGGATTCCAACCGGCAGGCTTGGCACGACAAAATCGCGGGGACCCTAGTCGTGCGGGTGCCCGGCAACCTGCCGCTTCCATAACCCTTCCGTGTCCGACTCACCGTCCAACCGAGGGCATCGGGCCGATTCGAGAACCCGGAGAACCCTCTGACGGAAGTGCGGGCCGCAACCGCCAAGTTCCGAAGCGCGAGGCGCACGCGCCGCCACGGAACGCGATCGCCTGGAATTCCATCGTCCTGTGAACGTCTGATGCCGCCTGTCACGACGTCCGACCGAGGCTAGCGGGGAACCCTGGATGGATCCTTCGGCGCTTGGGTGAACAAGCCCTGCACGAACGACCAGAAGAATGACGGCAGCGTCATAGTGGGTTCGAGTGTGGCTTGGAATCGAACCGCGCTTTGCACCAACTGCTCGACGATCTCCGGGTGGTCCGCGGCAATGTCCCTCCTCTCCGCTGGATCCGAATCCAGGCGGTACAGCTGGGGAGGGTCCAGCTCGCGAGCCTTCCGGGGGAGGCCATCAGGACCCAGAGCGCGTTCGAAGAGGTGCAGCTTCCAGGCTCCGGAGCGCACGGCATGCACGTTGCGCCGGTTGCTGAAGAACAGATCCCGCGGCTCGGTGGTCCCCTGTCCTTGCAACAGGGGAAGGATGTCGAGACCGTCGTACGGCCGCCCACTGGGAAGCGGCGCCCCGGCCAGGGCGCTGATAGTGGGGAACAGGTCCAACAGCGTGGCGGGGCCGCTCGAGACCTCGCCGGCCGGCAGCCGTCCAGGGGCCCGCGCGAGAAACGGGATGCGCAAGCCGCCCTCCCAGGTTGTGCCCTTGAAGCCGCGCAGGCCTCCCGTGGAGCCGCCCGGGGCCGAGTCGTCGCCGAGCCAAGGCCCGTTGTCACTGGTGAAGAACACGTAGGTGCTCTCGTCCAGTCCAAGCCGGGAGAGCTGTGCGAGAAGGTGGCCGACGCTGGCGTCGAGTTCTTCCAGCACGTCCCCGTACAGGCCGTAACGCGAGCGGCTGGCGAATGCGTCCGAGACCGCCAGGGGAACATGCGGCATGGTGTACGCGAGGTACAAGAAAAAGCTGCCGTTGCGGTTTTGCTCCAGGAACTGGATGGCCCTGTTCGTATACCGCCGTGTTAGCAGCCCGGTTCTGGCCGGAGATTCCACGACGCTGTCGCCGTCGAGCAACTCGAAGCGCGGCCACTGGAGCCGATGCAACCAGACCATGTTGTTGCTGTACAACACGCCGAAGAAGCTGTCGAAGCCGTGGCGTTGGGGGCGGAAGGGTGCGCGGCCGCCCAGATGCCACTTGCCGATGCAGGCGGTTGCGTAGCCGGCCTCGCGCAAGTGCTCCGCCAGCGTGATTTCGACGTGTGGCAGGCCCCATTTCTCCTTGGGGACGAACACGCGGGTCACGCCGGTGCGCAACGGATGGCGGCCCGTGAGCAGGGCGGCGCGGGCCGGGGAGCAGGTTGGAGCGGGCGTATAGAACTCGGTCAAGCGCACCCCCTCCGCAGCCATGCGATCGAGAGCTGGGGTGCGGATCTGGGTGTTGCCGTAGCAGCCCAGGTCGCCGCGGCCGAGATCGTCGGCGACGATCAGGACGAAATTCGGGGCGCCGGGGGCAGCCAGGGAGGAGCTGGCGGCCAGGCACGCCAAGGCGCCGGCGAGCAAGACTGCGGGCGCAGCCCTCGAGCCTTGGCGCTTCCACTCCAGAGGTCCGCCGTCTCCGGCCATGCGGTTATTGTCGGAGATCGCGGAATCGCTTGGCTTTCGCCTGCCACCGGGGCAGGCTGTCTCGGGGGACCGCTCGTACCTCGACCCGAACGCCGAAGGAGCTCCGGACTTCCTCCCGGATTGCTCGGCACGCGGCGGGAGGCGCTTCCACCTCGACGTCCGCCTCGTCCATCGCCCGATTCCGCGTCACGGTGATGCGGAACTCGACGTTGCCGGCCTCCTGCCGGACCGCTTCTTCGATCGCCGAGGGATGCAGGTTGACGCCGCGGATCAGCATCATCTGGTCGGTCCGCCCGAGGATGCCTCCGTCGAGCAGCAGGCCCTGGTCCAACCGCCGCGGGCGTACGAGGTCGCCCGTTCGGTAGCGAATGACAGGCCAGCCCCAGCGGCCGAGGTTGGTCAGCACCAACTCGCCGGTCCCCCCCTCCTCGACGGGTTGCTCGTCGTCAACGCCAAGCACCTCAGCGATGAATTCGCGCTCGTTGACAAAGACGCCGCGGCCCTGGGGGCACGGCACGCCGAAGGCTCCGGTCTCGCTGGAGCCGGCGTGGTCGAACACGTCCGCGTTCCAAGCTTCCGCGAGGCGCGCGCGGACAGCCGGCAGGCTCGCCCCTGGCTCACCGGCCAGAATGGCGCAGCGGATGGTCGAGCCCGCGAGATCGAGTCCCTCGCGCCCCGCGACTTCCGCCATGTGAAGTGCGTACGTCGGTGTGCTGAAGAGGAGGCTGCAGCTGGTCTCGAGCAGCAGCCGCAAGCGCCGCGCCGTGCTCGATCCCCCGCCGGGCACCGCCAGGATGCCGCGGCGCGCGACGGCCTCGTAGGCCGCCCAGAAGCCGATGAACGGCGCGAACGAGAAGGCGAAGAAGGCCCGGTCTCCCCGCCGCACGCCGCAGACCTCCAATACGGCGTCCCAGCAGTGGCACCACCAGTCCCAACTGCGGGCCGTGTCGAGCACGGGTAGCGGGCGGCCGATCGTCCCCGACGTCTGGTGGTACTTGGTGTAGGCCTCCAGCGGATAGGTCAGATTCGAGCCAAAGGGCGGGTGGCGCTCCAAGTCCGCGGACAGGTCCTGATTCGTTGTGAGCGGCAGGCGACGGAACTCCTCGGCGCTGTCCGGAATCCCTGCGCCTCCCAGGCGTTGCCGCCAAAAAGGATTGCCGGCGAGGACTTCGGCTTGCATCCTCTGCAGCCGGGGCAGTTGATCCCACAGGTCGAGCCCGGCCAGACCGGGCAATTCCCTCTGCAGCGCGCTCTGCATCAGAGCAGCAAGCGGCCCGCCTGGGCCGTAAGGAAACACGCCGCAAAGGCGATCGCGAGCGGCATCAGGGCTCCGAGCGTTGTCCACTTGGGGCTACGCGTTTCCTTCCAGATCGTGAGGATCGTTGTTGCACAGGGGTTGTGCAGCAGGGAAAACAGCATCAGGTTGACGGCGGTCAGTAGAGTCCAGCCGTGCTGATCGATGAGCACGGTCCGGATCTGGTCGTACGTCGCAATATCCATCATCATACTGCCTCCGAGGTAGCACATCAGCATCGTAGGCACCACGATCTCGTTCGCCGGAATCGCGATCACGTAGGCCAGCAAGATGACTCCGTCCAGTCCGATCGTTTGCCCCAGAGGCGTCAAGTAGCCGATGGCGTGGTCAGCCAAGCTCTGGCCGCCGGCGTCGACGTTCGCCAGCAGCCAGATGACTGCGCCGGCGGGCGCGGCAGTCAGCATCGCGCGTCCCAGGACAAAGACCGTCCGGTCAATCAGCGATGTATAGAGGATGCGCAAGACGCTCGGCCTGCGGTAGGGGGGCAACTCGAGGGTGAACGCGGACGCCTGACCGGACAGCACGCTGCGGGACAGCGCCCAAGACACCGCCAGCGTGAACCCGATGCCCAGCAGCACTACTCCGACCACCGTTCCGGCGGCCGCTAGCGACGCGAACACGGGCGGGAAGGCGGCGGCGACGAAGATCACCGCCAGCATGATCAGCGTCGGGAAACGTCCGTTGCAGGGCACGAAGTTGTTCGTCAGGATGGCCAGCAGGCGCTCGCGTGGAGAATCAATGATGCGTGTCGCAGTCACGCCCGCGGCGTTGCAGCCGAAGCCCATCGCCATGGTCAGCGCCTGCTTGCCATGCGCGCCGGCCTTGCGGAACAGCCAGTCCAGGTTGAACGCGACGCGCGGCAGGTAGCCCAAGTCTTCCAGGATCGTAAAGACCGGAAAGAAGATGGCCATTGGAGGCAGCATGACGCTGACGACCCAGGCGAGACCGCGGAAGATGCCGTGCCAGACCAGCCCGGTCAGCCACCAGGGTGCGCCGAGACTCTCGAACCAGCCAGCCGCCGCCGCTTCTAAAGCGAAGAACGCGTTCGCTAACATCTGCGACGGGACGTTCGCCCCCAGGGTGGTGACCCAGAACACCGCGCCCAGGAGCAGCAGCATCAAGGGCAAACCCAGCCAGCGCGACGTGACGAGGCGGTCGATGCGCTGGTCGAAATCCCACTTGCTCGTGCCGCTCACTTTGACCGAGCGCGAGGCGATCTGCTGCGCATTCTCGTAGAGCGCGGCCACCATCCGGTCGCGGAAGGTGCCGCCGAGTTGTCGCCGCAGCCGGTCGCTGCGCTCCAGCACGGACTCTGCGCTTGCAGGCATGACGCTCTACTGGGCTCCCGCGATGGCGATCACGCGGCTTGAGCGCGCCGGAGCGTCTTGCCGCTGCTGACCCGCCAACTGCGCCAATTCCCCGGACAGCAGGGCCTCCCGGACCCTGTGGTCGCCATCCAGTAGCCGCAGGGCGACCCAGCGCGCGTTCGGCAGGGCTGGCACTAGGTCCTCGATGAGCGGCACAAGACCGCCGATGGCCTCCTTGACCTCGGCGGGCGGTTCGACACGCAGAGGCGAGGTTCTTGTCTCTCCGGCGATGACTCCGGCCACGGTCGAGACGAGCTCCGCCATGCCCTGCTTGTTGCGCGCGACGGTCGGCACAGCGGGCACGCCGAGATCCCGGGAAAGGCTGCGTACATCGACGTCGAGGCCCTTCCGTTTCGCTTCGTCCATAAGGTTGACGCAGACGACGACGCGGTCCGTGATCTCGAGCACCTGCAGGACTAGGTTGAGGTTGCGTTCCAGCGCTGTCGCATCGGTGACGACGACCGTGCAGTCCGGTTGGCCGAACAGAAGAAAGTTGCGGCTGATCTCCTCGTCCTGAGAGGCCGATAGGAGGGAGTATGTGCCGGGAAGATCGACTAGCTTGTAACGTTTGCCGCCCAGTGCGAACGCCCCTTCCGCACGGGTGACCGTCTTGCCCGTCCAGTTGCCCACGTGTTGCCGCAGGCCCGTCAAGGCATTGAATACGGAGGATTTGCCGGTGTTGGGGTTGCCAGCGAGTGCAACGATGTGGTCGTAGCGCTCGACATCGATGCCCATCTGCGCAAGTTGCGCATGCGCTGGACATGCTTCGCACGCCTGGCCGGTGCTCATGGGCGCGCCTCTCGTGTCACCGAACCGGGCAGCGGCCGAATCCAGACGTGATTCGCCTGCTGGCTGCGCAGAGCGATGGTCGTGCCTCGAATGCGGAAGGCGCGCGGGTCGCCGAAGGTATTGTCCAGCGCCGCTTGCACGTGTGCCCCGGGTGTCAATCCCAGGTCCAGCAGGCGCCGACGCGAGAACCCGCGGCACTCGTGGCCCAGCTCGAGAACTTCGCCGCAGGCTCCCTGGCTAAGCTGGGAAAGGCGGATCGCATTGGGCGGTAGAACGTCTTCCTCGCGGACAGCCGCCACTTGAACGTTGGCTGCGAGGGCGCGGCCGATCCGGCGCTTGCCTGTACTGGCCTCAACCATAAGGCTGTGCGGATCCGACGCCACAATCCGCACGGCCAGGGAAGGCCGCAGGCCGGCAGCCAAGAGTTGTCGAAACACGACGTCCGGCTCATCTTCGATGTGCACAATGCGGGCAGGAGTCCCGACGGGCCAATCGTGGAGGCTGACTGCGTCGAGGGCCGCCAATTTGCCGTCCGGGGCCGGAATCGGATCGCCGTGCGGATCGTGTTGGGGATGTCCGAGGTGGGCGTCGAGCTCGGCGAGCTGCTGGCTGGTCAAGCTGTGCTCCGCACGCTCGGCTGCTTGGTGCAGGCGCGCTATGGGCATGTTCGCGTCGTCCGACAGGTGACGCTCCCATAGTCGATGGGCACGCACGACCTGCAGGGCCCGCCGCTCTCCGCGCGGGGTCAGAGCGATGCCCTCGGCTCCGGTTGCGATCCATCCCGCGGCTTCCATACGGGTCGTGAGCTGGAGTACCGCGGAAGGTGAAAGCCGCAGCGCGCCGGCCAAGGACTCCGGGGTCGCCAACTTCGAGCGGTGCTGCCAGGCGAGGATGTGCTTGAGGGCATCTTCGGCCTGCATGCGCTGTCGATAGGATCCCGCCCTGCGCCACATCCGAATCAGCCCGCCGCGCGGGGCGAATAGGGCGGCTCCCGCAAGCAGGAACAGCAGGAACACACCGAGGGCGCTCATCGAGGAGACTCCTGCGAGTCAAGCACACGAATCGCCGCGGCGAGGCGCGGGCCGAACGCGTGGACGGGCTCGGAGTCTTCGATGCGTAGCATCAGGGGTCCGTCGAAGGGACCTCGCTCCAGCAGTTGGATCTGCACGCCCGGCTTGACGCCGATTTGCGAGAGGTACTGCAGCATCTCTGAATCGCCGTCGGACACACGAGAAACGACAGCCTTCGTGCCGACTTCCATGTGCAGCAGGCTGCTGTCGAGACGCTTGGGCAGTGTGCCGTCCTTGCGCGGGATGGGATGGCCATGCGGGTCGCTCTCGGGGTCTCCGAGCACCTTGGCGATGCGGTCCTCGAAAGTCTCCGATATGGCGTGCTCCAGCTTTTCAGCTTCCTCGTGCACCTCGTCCCAGCGATACCCCAAGACCGTGTGGAGGAAGAGTTCGATCAGCCGATGGTGGCGAATCACCTCCAACGCCCTCGCGCGCCCACGACCGCTCAGGCGCGCGCCACGGTGCTTCTGGTATTCGACCCACGGCGGTTGAGTCTCGGAGAGCTTCTTCAGCATGCCGGTGACGGACGCGGGCGCGACCGAGAGCTTCGCAGCCAGCGAGGCCGTCGAGGCCCTGCCGTGCTCCCCGGCGATCTGAAAGATGGCCTTGAGGTAATCGTCGGTCGCCTCGCTGCCCATTTTTAGGTGCGCCTAAATTTAAGTTACAGCCCTAACGAATCGCTGTCAACCACGTTTGCAGAACTCAGGCCCGCAGACCGACTTGGAGTCCGGTGCTCACGCGAAAGCCGCAGATGGACGCACCGGTCTGCACATCGCCGCCTCTACCGGGCGGCCTACGGCGCGGGAGGGAGCGCGTCGTGCGCCGCGCCGGCGAAGACAGAGAACGCGGCATTGCCGAAGAGGACGAACGCGACACTGGCGAGCGGGGTCTCGCTGACGCGTAGGAATCGGACGACCTCTCGCACCGCGACCCGCGCGGCGGCGTCCAAGGGATAGCCGTAAACTCCCGTGCTGATGGCGGGTAGCGTCAGAGAGCGGGCCCGGCGCTCCGTGGCAAGCTCAAGACAGCGTCGATAGCAGGACTCGAGGGTTGCCGCTTCTCCCCGGTTGCCGTCCCGGTAGACGGGTCCGACGGCGTGCAGAACCCAGCGTGCGGGAAGGTTGCCGGCGCCGGTGGCGACCGCTTCGCCGGGAGGACAGTGGCCGATCCGGGTGCGGATGGCGTCAAGTTCTCGCATGAGCGAGGGCCCGCCAGCGCGGTGGATCGCTCCGTCGACGCCTCCTCCACCCGCCAAGCGGGAATTGGCGGCATTCCCGATCGCGTCAGCCGCCACCTTGGTGATGTCTCCCATTCGCAAGACAAGACGTCGGCCGCCGATATCGAATTCGAGCGGGGCTTGGGACATGGTCAGGATCTCTTGCGCGCTCGAGCGAACGGCGCCGAAGCTTTACTATATTGAAGGTCATGGCTGAGCGATTGGTCCAGTGCGCGAAGCTCCAGAAACAGCTCCCCGGTCTTGACGAGGTTCCGTTCGACAACGAACTCGGTCAAAAGATCTACGAGAACGTCTCGAAGATCGCCTGGGCGCAATGGGCGGAGCATCTCAAGATGATCATCAACGAGTACCGTCTCAATCCCGCCACGCTCGAAGCGCAGCAGCTGATCATGAATCAAATGGAAGCATACTTCTTCGGCGAGGGAGCGGCGCCTCCGCCCGAATACGTAGCTCCCGGGACATGAGCCGGTCGACGCTGCTGCTGGTGTTCCTGCTCGGCGCCTGGAGCGGGGCGACGGTCTTCATGTGGCAGACCGCGATTCAGAACTTCGCCGTCGCCGAACACGTTGCCGGCGCGCGGAACGAGGGATTGCGAGGCGTCGTGGAAGGGATCTCCCAACAAGATCTTCGTGCGGTCGTGCGCCACCAGGCCTCCGAAGTTAACCGCCTGTTCTTTCGCAGTTGGGGCTGGGTCCAGATCGGCCTGGCCGCCGCCGGTCTCCTCCTGGCGTGGATGGCGCAGGCCGGCAGGGCGGTCCAGGCCGGGATGGCCGTCATGTTCGCGATCGTCGTAGGTCTCGCCACGTATGTGGTCCCGGAGACCATCCGTCTGGGGCGGATGATGGACTTCGCTCCAGACACCGCTCTGGCGGACGTTCGCAGCATGTTCTGGGCCCTGCACCACAGCTACACCGCCGTCGACATGCTGAAGCTCGTCGTGGGCTTGACCGTGATCGGCATGCTGCTGCTCCGCAAGCGAGCACCCATCTCGAGCCCTTCTTGATGCGGGTCGGGTTGCGATCGTCTCGCCCACAAACACCCCGCTCGACGGGGTCCGTGCTCGCATGACTCGACCGCTGTGGGCGCCGTCGGCCGAAAGGTCGTCCGCGGCGCAGCTCCAGCGATTCCTGCACCGGGTCGGCGCCGCGGACTTCGAGAGCCTCCACCGCTGGTCCATCGACTGTCCGGACCGGTTTTGGGGGGCCCTGTGGCGGTTCGTGGATGTTCGGGCCAGCCGGGAACCGACGAGCGTCGTCGAGGACTTCGACCGCATGCCGGGCGCCCGCTGGTTTCCAGGGGCGGAGCTGAACTTTGCGCAGAACCTGCTCCGCTACCGAGACGACCGGGAGGCTCTGGTGTTCTGGAACGAACAGGGACGCCGGCAAGCTATCACCTACCACGAGCTTGTCCTAGAGGTCGGCTCGCTCGCCCGCGCGCTCGCAGACGCCGGCGTCTGCGTCGGAGACCGGGTCGCAGGCTATGTCGCCAACCTGCCGCAAGCCGTTGCCGCGATGCTCGCGACAACCAGCCTTGGGGCGATTTGGTCGTCCTGCTCGCCGGACTTCGGCGTCGAGGCGGTGATCGATCGTTTTGGCCAGATCGAGCCGCGGGTCCTGTTCGCGGTCGACGGCTACACCTACGGTGGAAGAGAATTCGACTGCATCGGACGGGTCCGTGAGATCGCGGGGCGCATCGACTCGATCGAGCGCACCGTCTTCGTGCCCTACTTGCGCAGAGACCCCAACGTGCGCGCTGTCCCCAACGCGACTGTGTACAGTGACTTCCTGGCGTCGCGCTGCGAACCTGAATTCCGACCACTCTCGTTTGACCACCCGGTGTACGTCTTGTATTCGTCCGGGACCACCGGAGCGCCCAAATGTATCGTCCACGGTGCGGGAGGCACGTTGATCCAGCACCTCAAGGAGCTTGTCCTGCATACGGATCTGCGCCGCGAGGACCGTATCTTCTTCTTCACCAGTTGTGGATGGATGATGTGGAACTGGTTGGTCAGCAGCCTGGCGGTCGGCGCGACCGTCGTCCTGTACGACGGCTCTCCCTTTCGACCCGCTCCTGAGCATCTGCTCGACATGATCGATGCGGAACGGCTGACGGTCTTCGGGACCAGCGCCAAGTACATCGCCGCCCTGGAAAAGGAAGGGCTGGAACCCGCGAGGAGTCATCGACTGGATGTAAGCGTTCGAGCGGGCCGTGAAAGGCGGCCGTGGAGCTAGCGATTGAGGGTTTCTTTCCAGTCCGGGCAGAGGGGTTTGACGAAGACGTTTTTGACGGGCTGGTTGTACTCGTGACGAGTATCGAGTTTGCCGCGGCCCTGCGTCTGGCCCAGATGGATCCAGTTGGCGGCGCGATAGCAGGTGCCCTGGAAACGCGGCGTTTCGCAGAACGTTTCCAACAGCACGGGACGCATGCCGTAGCGTTGTTGCCAGTCGTCGGGAAGTTGTCGCTGGAGGCAGGCGAGTAAGTGGGACGCCAGCGACGGGAGCCGGATCCAGGGCAGAATGAGATAGCGGGCGTGATTGACGACCAGGGGTAGGT
This sequence comes from Bryobacterales bacterium, assembly GCA_965218615.1. Classification (GTDB taxonomy): domain Bacteria; phylum Acidobacteriota; class Terriglobia; order Bryobacterales; family UBA6623; genus VXMF01. The sequence goes on along the minus strand of CBDCLH010000007.1, from coordinate 877,945 downwards.
TGCGCTGGCGGGTGGGCGGATCCCAGCCCACGAAACGGTCCCGAGGGGCCGTTTTCCAGGCCGCGGCGCCGAAGCCGAGCAGGGCCAGCAGGAGGCCGTCGGCGGCGTGCACGAAGTAGCGCAACTGGGCGCCGGGCAGGGGCTTGTAGCCGAGGTAGTGGTAGCGCTCGACGAACTCGTTCCAGAAGCGGCTGCGGGGGTCGGAAGGTCGCAGCAGGGAGAGGCGCAGGGGGCGGGCTTGGGCCAGCGAGGCGGGCAGGGGCGCGAGGGGCGGCGGATCGGTGCGCGGGGACGGCGCGAGCGGGCGCGGGCGCGGCAGGGTCCTCAGCGGCGGCGGCAGGGTCAGCAGGCCGTCGCGCTGCATGCGCAGCAGGGCCACGCGCGCGCTCATCTCCTTGAGGCCGCCGTCGGGCTTGCGCCAGTCCAGCGCCTCGCAGACCGCCTGGGATAGTTTCGTGCGGGACAGGGGCGGGTCCGTGTGCGCCAGCAGGGCGCGGATCCGATCCAGTTCGGCCGGGGAAAAGTCCCGGCCGCAATAGCGTAGCGAGCCGCTCACGGGTCCGGCCCGGCCTCCGAACACCGCCAGGGCGCTCGCAGGGCCTGGAACCGCTCCGCGGACAGGCCCCACGGCAGCCAGGCCCACGGATCCACCACGACCACTCCCCGTCCGATCCCCGCACACTCGCGCAGGAACGCCTCCAGCCAGCGCCACAGGTCGATCCCGGCCCTGTCCAGCGTGGCGAACACCGACAGCAGCACGCCCTGCAGGGCCGCGCCGTCCGCACTGTGCGAGCCGTAGCTGAGCTTGCGCCCGATCACGGGTCGCCGCAGGGCTCGCTCCACGACATTGTTGTCCATGGGCACGAACGCCTTCGTCACAAACACCACCAGGCCCTCGCGGTGCCGCAACAAGGATTGCAGCGGTGCCAGCCGCGGGTCCGGACCAGCCTTGTCCGCCTCCTGCTGCGCCGCTCCGGTCCGTGTCGCCACCTCCCGCTCGGCGTGCTCGAACAGCGCGGCGCACTCCGCTGCCAGGCGCTGCTGGGCCGCCCGGAACGCCTCGGACTGTCCTTCCAGACCACTCTGTGGATCCCATTGCGCCAGCCGTTCGGCGTTGCGTCGGTACAGCCTCCCGATCCGCTCCAGGATCCCGTCCACCCACTCCTGCAGGTCCGGCCGCTTGCGCCCCAGCGTGACAAAATCTCTCCTGGCGTGGGCCCAACATACGGAGAGTTCGAACTGCTCCGGGTGCGCCCGCGCCAACTTGACATACGCCGCGTAGCGATCACACACCAACACCACCTTCTCTCTCAGCCCCAGCTTGCCGAACAGTTCCGCGGCCGCCGCGGCACTCCGCGACGGATCCACCCGGAACCGCACGGCGTCCCCGGTCAGGCAGGCCCACAGCCAGCAACGCGGGTTCTGCCCTTCCTCCGCCCGCACATGCACCACCCACGAGGTCTCGTCCCCGTGCACCAGTCGCGTCTGTTCCTGGTGCGCTGCGATCGCCGCCTCCAGCGGCTCGAACCAGGTCAGAAAATCCCGCCCATGCCCCAGCAGCGTGCCCGCCGGCAGACGCACCCCCCTCTCGCCCCACTCCCGCTCGAACGCCCGCACCGGGTGCCGCTGCCAATACACTTGCAGCAGAAACGCCACCCACACGCTCAGTCCGTAACTCGTGCCGCGGAACAGCGTGGGCTCCCGCGGCGCGATCACTGCGGGCACTGGCTGGCCCTGCCGCTGCGCGCACCCGCACCCCGCCCGGAAGCGGGGCCGCCGGATCCGTCTCACATACCCCCGCACCTCGACCTCGATCCATGCGCTGCTCTCCTCGCCGTTGCGGGCGTAGGGCTCCCCGCAGTCCGCACAGTAGCGGCTGTCCGCCTCCGGCTCGAGCCACTCCTCCTGCACCGCTAGACCGGACCGCTCCACCCGCGCATGCGGGACCGCTCCCCGTTGCCCCCCGCGCGGCCGCTGCGGCTCCGGATCCGCCCCTGGGCGAGCCGTCTCCGCTGCTGCCGACACTCCCTCACTGCCGCTCTGGCGCTTCTCGCTCCGCTTCCCGAACGGGGACTGCAGCAGATCCTGGTTGCGCTGCTTCAGGCCCGCATGCTCCTGCTCCAACTCCTGGATCCGCGCTTGCTGCTGCGCGCTCCTCTGCTGCGCCTCCGCCAGCTTCTGCTGCGCTTCCCCGTAGCGCAACTGCCACTGCTCGATACGCCCCTGCGCCCGCTGGTGCATGCTCCGCCAGTAATGCCACTGGCGCTTCGCCTCCACCAGCTCCAACGACAACCGCCGCTCCCGCTCCAACTGGCACTGCACCGGCATCCCTGCCGGCTGCGCTTGCAGCTGCCTTTCCGCCTCCACATCCGCTAGCCTGCCATAAACCCATTTCTCGTGTCCAGCGTTTTATGCAAGTTTTTTTGCCGCCCTCCCCACCGGCTTTCGCCCTCCTCAATTCACGGCCCGCCCGAACGGTTACGACTGGACTCGCTTCGAACGATCCTCTCGACGGGCTCGCCCTTGGCGCCGGAGAGCTTTGACTATGTATATGGGCGCGTGAAGCGGGATGTCTGCCTGTCCTCCATCTCTGGGGGAACAGACATCGTTTCCTGTTTCGCCCTAGGCAATCCGATTGGCGCGGTCTACCGTGGCGAGCTCCAGGCCGCCGGTCTCGGGATGCGCGTCGAGGTCTTCGGTGACGATGGCCATCCTCTGGCGCCGGAAACCAAGGGAGAGCTGGTCTGCACGCAGCCGTTTCCCTCGATGCCGGTCGGGTTTTGGAACGATCACGGGGGGAAGAAATACCGCGCGGCCTATTTTGAGCGTTTCCCCGGAGTCTGGCATCACGGCGACTACTGCGAGCGCACCCAGCACGGCGGATTCAAGATCTGGGGCCGCTCGGATACGGTGCTGAACCCGAGCGGTGTCCGCATCGGAACGGCTGAGATCTACAACGCCGTGGAGTCCATGTCCGAAGTCATCGAGGCAATCGCGGTGGGCTGGGAACGCGACGCCGGCGAGCAGGTCGTTCTATTCGTCCGGCTTCCGGACCGATACGAGCTAGACGGCGAACTCGTCCGGCGGATCCGGCGGCGGATTCGCGAACGCGCGTCGCCACGGCATGTGCCTACCACGGTGCTTCAGGTCTCTGATATTCCGCGGACGCGCAGCGGCAAAATCGCCGAACTCGCGGTGAAGAACGCGCTGCACGGCCGACCTGTCACGAATCTCCACGCCCTGGCGAATCCGGAGGTCTTGGAGCAGTACCGAATCCTGCTGCAAGGCGGGTAGAGTTCCCATCAACTCGCGTCATCGCGTGTCCAAGCTTGACCCGGTGTGAGGCTCGGTCTCGCTGCATGCGCTACTCGGTGAGGACCCGTTCTACCGGCCGATGCGGAGCTGGGCAGGATCCGGCGGGCGTCAGGTCGCAGCCAGGAACCCATGCGTTTTGGACTTGGGCAACTGCTCCAGTCTCTCGAAGAACTCCGCGTCCGTGATGGTGCATGGCCAGTCGAGGTTGACCTCGATATAGAATCGCCGCCTGGCCTGTGAATCGTCCGCCCTGACCGTGACGGCGCCGAGGACTCCGAGTCGATTGATATCGCGGACAATCGCTGCGACGATGTTCTTCCGGGACGCGTAGTGCTCCCGCACTTCCGCAACAAGCTGCAGACATTCGATTTCGCCGTCCCACTCGAGAAGACGGTTCAGCACGACTAGCTGACGTTTCAGGATCACTCGCTTGCGCGTGCTCTCCAGACGTACGAACAGTTCGTTCAGGAGCTGCCGAAACAGCTCCTTCGACACCGCAGTCTTGAGGAGTCGAGTCAACCGCGAAACTTCGAGCGTGATCCCGTTCAGAGAGAAGGTCAAGAATGGAGTCAGGTCGTGCTTGCGTTCGCGCACCGCAGCCAGAGCGGCCAAGTATTCCCGCATTTCTTCGTGATAGTAGTTCGACATCGGAATGAAAAGAACATCCTTGAGGTCAGCACGCTGGAGCATCAACGCTTCGAGCGCTCGAGCTGTTCGACCGTTTCCGTCAGCGAACGGGTGCATCGCGGCGAAGGGATAGTGAAGGGCCAGTGCTTGGATCAGAGGGTCGTGGCGCCTGAACGTGGTGGCCGTCTCACGGGTTAGGCGAACCAGGGCTTCTGCGCACGGCTTTCCGCCCGCCACTCCACGGTGTTTCGGTCTTCCGAAGGTGACATTCTGGTCTGCCTGCCTTGTGACGCCGGGAGCGCAGTGGTCATCATCGCAGCCGATGACAATGGACCGATGGATGTCCTTCACCAGATCAATCGTCACGGGCTGATCGTCGGGCGCGCGGGTTATTGTCCGGTAGGCCCGCGCGGCTGCATGCGCTTGCCTTTGCGACCTCGTCAAAAGTTGGTCCGGCGTCTCGGCCCGAATGGCTGCCCCCAGTTCATTGGCAGCAAAATTCGCGCCCTCGATTTGTGAGGTCCCGGCGATTTCCATCTTGAGTTGCATCTGTTGGAGCTCGGTGACCCAGCGCCGCCGGAACGGAATTGCTCGTAGCGACAGGATGGACGCGTTGGCATTGAGGACGCTGTCCGAGACGGCGTCTCGGTCGTACCGGATCCATGCAGTTGGCATCGTATACTGAACTGCTTCTGCCATCACGTTGAATAAAGCAAGTTTTTCGACGCGATTTTTTCGACCTGGAGCCGACCGGGGCGGAATGCGGCGCGCCAGATTCGACGCTGCGCTTACCCGGCCGCGACGGCCACACGGCTACGCCTTGTCGTCGTCGCAACATGGTGCGGCTTGCGTCCTCCATCGACAAGGGGATCTTGGAACGATCACTCCATCGCACGTACGCGGGAGCCTAACTGCCCAGCCTTCTGTCCGTCTGGAGGGTTCCGCGTGCCGAGCCGCCAGGCAAGGCGCCTCTCCAAGGTCCGCCAATGCTCCTCTGTCTCGCTTAGAAGCCAGCCATCGCCACATGCACGGCAAGCAAACTGGGCGGGCCGTCCTCTCCGGCCAGATATTCAGGGGCTCCCACGCCGTCTCCAGCCACTCCAGCCTTCAGGCGCCAAACATCCCGCTGCATTCGCAGAACGTTCTCGCGTCGGAACGTTGATGTATGATGTATGATGTTTCAGCATCACAGTCCGTTGTCTGCGGAACAGAGAACCGCGATGAGAACCACACTGAACATCGACGACGACCTCCTCATCGCCGTGAAGGAAGTAGCCAAGCGTGAGTCGCGGCCGGCGGGTGCCGTGGTCTCGGGGCTGCTGCGCCAATCCCTAACCCTCTGCGGGAGGGCCGGCGTGACAAGCCAAGCGGAGGAACCCCAAGCCGAATTCGGCTTTCGCCCGTTCCCGAAGCGCGGCGGAGTCGTCACCAACGCTTTGATCGACCGTTTGCGCGAAGAGGCCGGCGACTGATGCGGGCGCTCTTGGATGTGAACGTCCTGATCGCCTTGCTGGACTCCGACCATCTGCACCACGAGGCGGCCAGGCGCTGGCTCCGAAACAACATCCGGCTTGGATGGGCGACGTGTCCGATCACCCAGAACGGGTGCTTGAGGATCATGGCGCAACCGGGCTACCCCAACACCGTGTCGGCGGCCCTTGTCGCCGAACGGCTACGCGAGGCGACCGCCACTGACCATCACCGCTTCTGGCCCGACGAAGTGAGCCTCCTATCCCTGGGCATTGTCGACTGGCGCCGCGCCATCAGCGCCAGGCAGATCACGGATGTCTATTTGCTGGCGCTCGCCGTCCAGCGGGGAGGCCGATTCGTCACATTCGACGCACGCATCGCCGCGAACGCCGTTTCGGCAGCCGACGACCGGCGAATTTGCCTGATTTGAAGAAGAGTAACTGCGGCCTGAGAATGTTCTCTCAGGAGGACAGGCAGGTCGTCGGGACGCCGGTGAACAGTGAGCGTCCGACACACGCCCGTATTGGGTGGAGTCGTCGGACCGCACCACCGGCTCCCACGTGCGATTGACATTAAGAGTGCGATGGATGCAATGAGATCCGGAGGGTAACCGCGTGTCGGGACTGGTGGCGGGCGGCGGACCCGATCCTGGAGTGCAATCATGAGCAGCGCTCGTACGGCTGGAAGCTCACCGAGGAGCGCCAGTCGGAGCACCTCGAGAACGCCAACAGCCCGAAGGAGCAGCAGGGCGAGGGGTACTGGCTGCTGCAGGCATAGGAGCCGGGACTGAGCGCGGCTGAAGGGCGCGATAGCATCAGGACCTGTGGCGCGTCGAGGTGGCCTTCCGGACGATAAGGGATGTCCTGGAATAGCGGACGGCTTGGCGCCGCACGCCGGAGCGGGTGAAGGCGCAGGTCTTTGTGGCATCGCTGGCGCTGGCTCTCAAGGCGATGACCCTGGTGGACTTCGAGGTCGGGGGGAAGGCTCCCAAGAAGAGGGTCTGCATCGGCTGCCTGGTCGCGCGGAATGCGGCGTGGGCGACAGGAGTCAAGCCGGCGGCCCCTCAGCGTTGGATGGGCCATGACGGGACCGCGTACAGCGGACGGCGAGGTTTGAGAGAGCTTCCGGGGTTCTTGTCCAGTCTGATTCCTGATAAGAAGGGATTTTCCGCGGATTTCTTCCGGTTGCGGGCCCGGGCGGAGCGTCAATGCCCCTTGGCAGCCTTTCGGGTCCCAGTCGGCTAGGCTGGGACGGGGTTGCGCCGGGACCATTTGGGGGCCGGTTGCTTCGAGCGCCTCGGGTACGAGCGGTTCGGGCGGGGCTTGCGTCGGCCGATCCCGACGCACTCGGCGATGCGCGTGACGGTTGCGCGGACGAATTCGGTGTGGCGCAGCAGCAGCGCCTCCAGATGCCGCGACAGGGCGGCCAGGCTGTGCTTGAAGTTGGCCTGCGGGGGCGGCTTGCCGTCGGCCGGGCCGGCCGCCTGGCACAGGGCGGCGTCGCGGTTGGTGAAGCTGCGCGTCATCGCGATCAGATTGAAGTGCGCGAACAGTTCCTGCTTGACCAGGTGCTCGGTGCGGCCGTGGAACGGGTCGACCTGCAGGAATTGCTTGCTGCTCTTGTAGAGTTCTTCAATCCCCCAGCGGGCGTGATATAGGTCGGCCAGGGCGGCGACGCTGTAGCGCTGGCGGTCGAGCAGGGTGGCGCCGAGGATGTACTCGGTCCCGCCGTGCGTGTACTTGACCAGGCGCAGCGGGAGGAGTCGCCAGTGGGTGCGGGGATGCTTGCGGCGCAAGTCGCGCAGGGCATCGGGGCCGGGGAAGATCTCGGCCACGGTATCGGTTTGGTCGCTGGTGAGGAAGCGGTCGAGGGCCTGGCCGGCGTTGCGGCGGATGCGAAACACGGCCTGCAGGCCGCGCTGGCGATGGGCGAGCGCGGCGGCGCGCTCGTTGCCGTGCGCGAGGAGATCGAAATCGACGGGAAGCCTGGAATGCAGGCGATACAGGCAGCTCAGCAGGCCTTGCGGGTAGTGCGCCTGCTCGCTGCGCGCCCGGGATCTCACATATCTATCCATGCCCCAAGCTCTCGCGCCGAGGCGGCCGCCGCATACACGGCGGCCAGAGTCCGCAGGCCATCCTCTCCTGTCGGATACCCCGTTGCTGCCCGGTTGGGGGAACGGCCCTCCGCCCGAGCGCGGATCGCTTCCGCCAAGTCCGCGTAGATGTTGCCGAACGCTTCCAGCATGCCTTCCGCATGGCCGACTGTGATACGCGACGCTCGACTGGCCGCTTCGGACAGGGATGGGTGTCCCCGTTCTAGCGTCCGAGTCGGCTTGCCCAGTGGGGTCCAATAAAGTTGGTTGGGCTGTTCCTGCGCCCACCGTAATCCGCCTTGCGCCCCAAATACCCGCAGCGTTAAGCCGTGCTGCTGGCCCACCGCGACCGCGCTGGCCCACAGCCGGCCGACCTCGCCCCCGGTGAAACGCAAAGTCACCATTGCGTCGTCCTCAAGCTCCCGTCCCTCGACGCACGAGACGAAGTCCGCCGATACACGCGCGACGTCGCGCCCGATCACGTAGCAGGCCATGTGCAGTGCGTGAAGGCCCGTATCGGCTAGCACCGAGCTAACTCCGGCCTGCGCCGGATCGTAGCGCCACCGGATGCGCGGATTGTCCGAATCCGCCGCGTCCGCGTGCGCCCCGTGCGCAAACTCCACGACGACCACGCGGACACCGCCCAGCAATCCGGCCGCCACCATGGCGCGCGCCTGGCGGACCATGGCGTACCCCGAGTAGCCATAGTTCACGGCCAAGATCCGGTCCCTCGCCCGGGCCGTGGCGATAAGATCCTCGGCGTCTGCAAGGCTGGTCGTAAGGGGCTTCTCGCACAGCACGTGAAAGCCCGCCTCGAGGAAGGCCTTGGCGATTGGGTAGTGGGTTGCGTTGGGAGTGGCCACGGTCACGAGGTCGAGCCGGTCGCCGCTCCCGAGGCGGCTCTCTCGATCCAGCATTTGCCGCCAGTCTCCGTACGCGCGCTCGGTGGGGAGGCCCTTGCGGACGGCGTAAGCGCGGCCTTTGGCCGGATCGATGTCGAGGGCGCCGGAGGCCCATTGGAAGGTTCCGTCGAGCCCCACCGCGATGCGGTGGGCATCGCCGATCTGGCTGTCTTCGCCGCCTCCAACCAGGCCCCACTTCAGCTTGTTTGGCATCGACAGTGGACCCCTCTACGAACTCATCCCGCCGTCAGGATCGTGTCCATCACGAGCACGCCGAGCAGTGTGTAAATCACGTCGAATCCGACCAGCAGGCGCAGCCACGGAGCGGTCTCGCTCACGGCGGCAGGATCGAAGATGCCCCAGGTCACGCTCATACACGCGACGAGCGCCGGCAGGCAGATCGGAAAGAGAAGCAGAGGCAGCATCAACTCGCGCATGCGGTTGTTCGCGGTGACAGCCCCGAAGGTCGTGCCGACCGCTGCGAACGACCAACTCCCGAGCGCGAACACCGGCAGCAAGCGCCCCGCTTCGGGCAGCCAGTTGACGTCGTAGAAGATGCCGAAGACCGGCAGAGAAACCAACTCGACCACCAGGATCATGAGCCAACTCGCCAGCGTCTTGCCCAGGAACAGTGCATCGCCCGACACCGGCGCTGCGACCAGCGCGGCAAGGCAGTCGTGGGCGGTCTCGCGCGCGAAGCTGCGGTTGAGGACAAGAACGCCCGCGAACAGGAAGACCACCCACAGCAGCCCGCCCGCCAGGCTGCGCACCTCTGCATTCGTATTCGGATCGAATGTGAAGCTGAACATGAGGAGGACGACGAGTGCGAACGAGATGGCGGCGTTCAGGACTTGGCGGTCGCGGAATTCGCAGCGTAGGTCCTTACCCGCTACGGTCCAGATCTCTTGCAGCAAGCGCTTCATGGAATGCGTTCGTACAGCGACTGCGGCCGCCGCCGCAGGCTGTCCTCGTTCGGGCCTCGGTAGACGATGCGGCCGCGGTGCAGCAGCGCGACGTCATCGGCCACGTCCAGCGCTTCGCGCAGTTGGTGGGAACAGATCACGACCGTTCGGCCCGCTGCCTGTGTTTCTCGGACGAGGGCGGAAAGCAATTCCATGGCGCGGTCGTCGAGTGCCGTCCACGGCTCGTCCAGCAGCACAATGGCGGGGTCGTGCAGGAATGCGCGGGCGATGGTGAGGCGTTGCCGCATCCCACGCGAGTACTGGTCGGCCCTGGAACGCCGGAATCGCTCCAGGCCGACGCGTTGCAACCAGCGCTCGATCGCTCGGTTGGGATCGGGTACGCCGTACAGGCGGCAGAAGAAGCGAAGGTTCTCCTCGGCGGTCAATTCGTCATAGATCCAGTCGCCGTGACCGACCATCCCGATGCTGCTCCGGCGCGCCCGAACCTCGGTTCCAGAGGCGGGGAAGGAGATCTCGCCGCGCGAGGGCGCGCTCAGTCCGGCCAGGATTCGCAGAAGGGTCGTTTTACCGGCCCCGTTCCTTCCCAGCATGGCCAGGACCCTCCCCGAACCGATCTCGAGATCCACGTTGCGTAGGGCGGGGTAGTCGCCGAAGAACTTCGACACGCCGCGCAAGACAATCGCGGGCTCGCTCATCGGGCCGGCCGCTATCCTTCCGACGTCCGGCCCGTCCGGCCCCCATGCCCAGCGGGCCGCTTCGACGTCAGCAGGTGGAAGAAGCCCAGCCCCAGGATCAGGGCCGAGATCGTGACGATCCAGAGGATCTCGTCCGCGACGGGGGCAGGTTCAATGGTGATTTCCGCCGGCGCCGAGGATGCTTCCGCCGACCCGCTCGGCAGTCGCCCCTCGCCGTTCACCTCGAGGATGACCACATCCTCGTCGGGAATCGCGTAGAGCGAAGCTTGGGTCGTGGGCTCCCGCCCAAGGGACTGAATGTCTCCGTCGAGTTGCACACCCTCGGGGACCGCGACCGTTGTCGGAACGCCGAGATACACGGCTCGCAGCGTAAACTGCGCTGCATCCTCGCGGGGGACGACATAGGTCAGTTCGATGCTATTCTCGCCCGGCTTCATTGGAAAGTCGACTTTGAAGACATCCGGCTCTCCCGCAGGCAGCGCGGTGCTTCGCAGCGGCATGCCGGCCGGCCCCTTCGTGGAAACTTGCACGGAGCCCTCGGCAGTGGGCGGCAAATAGAAGCGCAGCGTGCCGCTCTCGCTGCTATAGGTGACCGGCGGCTCGGAATCGTTGACGAACTGGTAGCCTTCCCGGACCATCATGTCGGTGCGGGCCGGTTCGAGAATGATCACGCGGTTGGTCGGGGCCGGCAGGCCGGCCGCGCTCGCGGAGTACACGACGATCTGGATGTCCTCCAGAGACGAGCCGCTGCGGAGGATTTCGGTGTAGCCGACCCCGTCGTGCTCCGCCCGGATCGCGCCCAGAAACGACTGCTGAGCCGCGACGGCGGGCAGGTCCTTCTGGAACACAAAACTGCCGTCGGCCGCCGAAACCGTCTCGTCCACGGGCGCCATGCCGTCCTTGAAGCTTGAAAGCGTCAGCATCACGCCTCCGGCAGGCTGGCCGGACGTGGCGTTGCGGACGGTTCCCCGGACCGCGGCCAACAGCGGGTTGGCGAGGCCCACCACGGCGACGACTGCCGCCAACAGCAGACCGAGGTGTGTAGCCCGCGCCCTACGTCTTGACATCGCCCCCAACTCTTTCGATCTCCGCGAGCACACCGGCCAATTCCTTTTGCAGTTCGCGCTTGCTTTCCGCATAGTCGGCCTCGGACATCTTGCCCATTTGAAACTCAATCTGTAAGTCCCGTAGGTTCTCGTAGACCGCAGCCTTGCGATCTTCCAGGTGCTGCGTCGGGGGGATCGCTTCCGCGGGCGGGATGTGTCCGCTCCGAACGACCAACGGCAGGGCGAAGGCCAGCACGATCATGGCGATAGCGGCCGCAACAAGCATGGCGTTCCCTGCGGAGGGCGGGCGACCGTGCCCGCGCGCCGAGGACTCAATCTATGAGTCTATTCCAATTGCTCGAGGTCTTCCTCGATCCGGGAGCGGAAGCGGTCGACGACTTCCTCCGGGACACTGTCCGCCCGTGAACTTGTCAGCGTTGTCCTGCGCCACCGCCGGATCACCCAGAATATCACCGACAGCCCCGCCAAAAGCGAGACGAAGGGTGCGAACCAACCAACCATGCCAAAGCCTTCGTTCCGGGGTTCGACTCGGGTCTCGCTGCCGTACTTGTCGTACACCGCCTCTAACACCTCCTCATCGGGCTTGCCGTCCTCGAGGCCGAGGCGAATGTCCTCCAGCACCGGCCCGCGGAAGTGACAGCCCAGCATGTTGCAACTGCCGACGGTGTAGGAGCACCCGGAGCTGCACTGGCACTTCACGCGGTCGCCGACTTGGCGCAAGTGGGCGTACGGCACCGCGGCGGAGACACCAACGGCCGTCAGAGCCAGCAGCAGGCTAAGCGCGAGTCGTGGCAATGGGTCGCTCCTTCATACCGGCTGGGCCCCGAGTCTGGGCGCGCGCGATACGGCGCGGGCTCTTGCTGGGCGCCAGGGCGACCAGCGTGCCGAAGATCAGCGCCAGCGCTCCGATCCAGATCCAGTTCACAAGCGGATTGATGTACACCTGAATCACCGGGTTGGCGCCGTCGTTCGATTGGCCGGCGTAGACGACGTAGACGTCTTCCCGCAGCTGGTTGCGCACGTCGACGCGGCTGGTGGCCTGGTTGGAGGCGTGGTAGAAGCGGCGCTCCGGCATGAGAGTGTCCACGAACTCGCCGTTCTTGATCACATCAATCGCGGCGACCGCCCGGAAGTAGTTCGGGTTGTCCATCTCGGAGACGTTCTGCAGCTTGAATGCGTAGTTGGCCACGTCCATGCTGTCCCCCACCTGCATCTCTTCCTGGTGCACTTGATTGAAAGCCGCGCCCGCGAACCCGATGAACATCAGCACGACCGCCATGTGCACGAGGTAGCCGCCGTAACGCCGGGTGTTGCGGCGGGTCAACTCGAGCAGAGCTGCCGGCAGGGACACGGCGTGTTTGCGCTGGATGACGCGGCCGCCGCGATAAAACTCCATCGTGATCGTCAATGTGACGAATGCGCACAGGCTGAAGCAAACCAGCGCGTAGAAGTGCCGCATTCCGCTCACCGCTAGCGTGACGCCGCACAGCAGGGCGGCCAGAGCCGGCCACTGAAAGTTCCGGCGCAACGATTCCAGGGAAGTCCGGCGCCAAGCAAACAGGGGCCCCACCCCGGTCAAGAAAAGCAGGAACAGGCCGATCGGGACGTTGACTTTGTTGAAGAAGGGCGCGCCGACCGTGATCTTGTCGCCCGAGACATACTCGCTGATCACGGGGAACAATGTGCCCCACAGGACCGCGAAGCAGCTGGCCAGCAAGACGACGTTATTGAACAGGAAGCTCGACTCCCGCGAGACGACCGAATCGAGTTCGGCCTCGCTGCGCAGGTAATCGAGGCGGCTGACGATCAGGTACACCGTCAGGCCGATGCCCAGGACCAGGAACCAGACGAAGTATACGCCGATCTCGGACTGCGCGAAGGCATGGACGGAGCTGACCAGGCCGCCCCGCGTCATCATCGTTCCGAAAATGCACAGGAAGAACGTCGCCGAGATCAGGACGATGTTCCAGACCTTCATCATGCCTTTCTTTTCCTGCATCATCACGGAGTGCAGGAAGGCCGTGCCAGTCAGCCAAGGCAGCAGCGATGCGTTCTCGACGGGATCCCAGCCCCAGTAGCCTCCCCATCCGAGCACGACATAGGCCCAGCGGGCGCCCAAGACGATGCCGATCGACTGGAACAGCCACGTCACCATGGTCCAGACGCGCGTGGTGTGGATCCAGCGTTCGCCCGGCTGGCGCGTAATCAAAGAAGCCAGCGCAAAGGCGAACGGCACGGTGAAGCCGACGTAACCCAAGTACAGCATCGGCGGGTGAATCGCCATCATCGGGTGCTGGAGCAGGGGGTTGAGCCCGCTGCCGTCCGGCACGGAAGTAATCTGCGGCCCCGACATGATCACCTGGAAGGGATTGGCCAGGAACACGACGAGACCCAGGAAGAACGCCTGCGTGGTGGCCATCGTCGCCACGACGTACGAAATCATGCTGCGGTGCCGCCGCCGGCCCGTATACACGGCCACGAACGAGTACGTCGCAGCAATCCAACTCCAGAACAGCAGGGACCCTTCTTGACCGCCCCACCAAGCCGCGACCTTGTACAGCAGATCCAGGTCGGCGTTCGAACGAGACGCGACGTAATTGAGACGGAAATCGTCGGTCAGGATGCTGTACAGCAGGATCGCCGAGGCCGTGCTCACCATCAGCCAGGCGCCGAACACCGCGCGCTGCGCGCTCAACTCCAGGAAAGAGTTCTGGCGCAGTTTACCCACCAGAGCGGCGACGGTTGCGTACAGCGAGAGCAGGAAGCCCAGCAGAACCGCTAAGTAGCCCAGGTTTTCCATGATGCCGTGAACTGTTCCTGAATCCTAGCTCGGGCCGCTCCGAGCAGCCGGTGCTCAGCCATTGGGTCGCTAGTTCCTCGGGTTGGAGGGCGTGGCGCCGTAGACCGGCGCCGCATCCTCGCCCGGTGCCGCCTCGTACTTCGAAGCGCACTTGGCCTGGATCTTCTTCGCCTCGAACTTGCCGTCTGCGCGCAGGAAGCCGTCGCACAGCGCTTGCGCCTTGTCCCGGAACGTGTCCGGCAAGGGGTCGGCGCCGGTGTAGACGACATCCAGAACCTTCGCGACCTCCATGGATTCGTCTTGTTGGTGCAGGGTGAATTCGACGCTCTCGGCGCGCCGGACAATCGAGCCGTCGGCGACATCACCCCCCACGCGGACGCGCTTCGAGCCCGGGTTCTCCATGTCCTGGAGTTCTACGAGCGTCACGTAATAGGTGGCGCTCTCGCGCACCCCACTGACCCCCATCCAGGCGAGGGTCACGACGATCGCGGCGATGATGGCGACGAACTTAGCTTGCTTGTTCATGATTCGCTCCGGTTCTATTATAGATCCGCGATCACGTGGGTTGCCGCACTCAACGTGAATCGAAGCCGCTCAGCACTGCCCAAGCCAAGCGGGCGCCGCGCAAGAACCCGTCGGTCCAGGCGTTTTGAATCGACGATTTGAATCGGCGCAACGAACCGGTGTCGCCAAGACTGTCTGTACGACGCGGCGGGCGATCAGGGTCCTGCTGGTATACTGTGGAGGATTCGTCGGTGGATCCGGAATCCGAGGCAGTTCCATGCAGCACTATGCGCGGCGGCTCTGGCCTGTCCTCCTCGTGATCCCCGCACTTACGGCCGGGCTCTTTTGGGTCAACCCCTGGGTGCATGCGGCCTCCGAACCTACGGACCACCAGATCCAGGAAAGCATTCGCAAGTTCTCGAGAATTCTCGCAACGGTCGAGGGTCACTACGCCGACGAACTGGACGCGGAAGACGCGATGTACCACGGCGCGATTCCGCGCATGCTGCGGATGCTGGACCCGCACTCGTCGTTCTTTGGCCCCGATGCGTTTAAGCAACTCCGGGAAGACCAAAAGGGTCACTACGCGGGTGTGGGCATGCAAATCGGCAACCGGAGCGGCAGCACAGTCGTGATGGCGCCCTTCCCGCGCACGCCTGCCTACAAGGCGGGGCTGCGGCCTGGCGACATCATCATCGAGGTCGACAAGGACAGTGTGGAAGAACTGGACCTCAGCGAAGTCGCGCGGCGCCTGCGCGGCAAAGTCAACACGCCGGTGCGGATCGGGGTTGAGCGTCGCGGCGTCGAGAATCTACTCGAATTCACCGTGACGCGTGCCAGGATCCCGCGGCCAAGCATTCCGACCGCGTTCGAGATCCAGCCGGGAGTCGGGTTTGTCCGGATTGACACGTTCAACGAGAACACCGGGCACGAACTCGACGATGCCCTTGGCAAGCTGAAAGCCAAGCATCTCAAGGGCCTGATCCTGGACCTACGGGGCAACCGGGGCGGCCTGCTGAGCGAGGGCGTGCGGGTCTCCGACCGCTTTCTTGAGAAGGGCCAGACGATCGTCTCCCATCACGGGCGTTCGTCCCGCGAGCGCCTTTATACAGTGCGCCGCGGCAACGGCGGCAACCTGTATCCGATGGTCGTGCTGGTGAACTGCAATTCCGCTTCGGCTTCGGAGATCGTCGCCGGCGCACTGCAGGACCACGATCGGGCTCTGATCATCGGCCATAGCACGTTCGGGAAGGGCCTCGTCCAGACGGTCTATACGCTCTCCCAGGCGTCTGGGTTGGCCCTGACGACAGCACGCTATTACACCCCCAGCGGGCGCCTGATTCAGCGCCGCTACGACGGCGTTTCGATGCTCGACTACTACAGCAACCCCTGCAGTCAGGGCTACAGGCCCCAGCGGGAAGGTGTGCGACTGACCGACAAGGGCCGTCGGGTGTTCGCTGGAGGCGGGATCGCGCCCGACATTGAGCTGGAAGAGCAGAGGCGCAATGACTTTCAGTGGCTCCTGCAGCGGCGCTACGCGATCGAAACGTTCGCCCAGGACTTCACCCGCGAGAATTCGGAGTTGCCCAAGGGTTGGGACGTTACGGAGGAAGTGATCGGGGACTTCCGGCAGTTTCTACAGCGCGAGGAGATCGAGTTCGAGGAGGCAGACTTCGTGGCGGACCTCGAATATATGACGCGCTTCATCAAGCGTGAGGTCTACAACTCGGCCTACGACATCGAGGAAGGCCAGCGCGTCTATTACGAGCTAGACCCCGATGTCCAGACCGCCCTCGAAGCGCTGCCCCGCGCGCAGCAGCTCCTTGACCATGACGAAAACTTGGTCGCGTGGAGCGGCCGGCCCCAGTAACCTTGGGCGCGGTGCATTCGGTATCGCGCGCTACTGGGCCAAGCGGATCCTTGCTCCAAGGGGTCCGAGTCCGCAACCGCAAAGGCCGGAAGGGGATAGCGACCGTTTTTTGCAACTCGCCAGGGACTTTGCTAGAGTGTAGCCGCGCAGGCGCTGTACTGCTGTCGGCTAGCATTCAGGAGCGATGCCGAGCCCGGAAGGCCTTGCGAATCTTGGTGCGCTCCGCCGGCTCCCCGCTTGCGCAGGAGGATCTATCAGATGGTTGTGCCTACTTCCTTGCAGCTCGTCGCGGAGTTGATGAAGTCGAACGAAGAATTCCGAAGGCTGAAACGTCAGCACGCCGAGTACGAGCGCCGCCTCAACGAATTGGGAGAGCGGCGGTACCCCTCCCAGGAAGAGCAGACCGAGGAAGCCCGTCTCAAGAAGATGAAGTTGTATCTGAAGGACCAAATGACGAATATGGTGGCCAAGTATGCGGCGCAGATGCAATGAGTCGCGCCGCGCGTCGCGCTCGGTTTAGCCCACCGCAGAAAGGGAGCTGCGAGGGCACGCGCAAGTGGCCGTCCAGCGGCGGCATTCGGATCCTGGAGGTCGTCCGCCAATGGTGAGGGACGGCCTGCGCTATAGCTTGATTTTGGGCTTGCTGGCTCTGGCGTTCGGCCTGTTTTTGGCCCCCTGGACTGCCGTTCCGTGGGTCGCTGCTGCCTTGTTCTGCCTGTACTTCTTCCGGGATCCGGAGCGCTCGATTCCGGCAGGCCGCCTATGCGTGTCGCCTGCCGATGGCAGAATTGTGCAGTTGCGTCAGGAAGCGGACCAGCGCACGCGCCTCAGCATCTTTCTCAGCATCTTCGACGTCCACGTGAACCGTGCTCCGGTCTCCGGCCGCATCCAGTCCATCCGCTACCGTCGCGGCCGCTTTGGTCTGGCGAACCGGGAAGCGGCGTCCGCGCAGAACGAGCACAATACTCTCGTGATCGCGATGCGGGAGGGTGGCGACGCCGTCGAACTCAGGCAGATCGCCGGGTTGATCGCGCGCCGCATCGTGTGCCACAAGCAGGTCGGCGACCATGTTGAGATGGGAGAGCGATTCGGCTTGATCAAATTCGGGTCCCGCGTCGATGTCCTGCTCGGGCCCGACTGGGAGATCATGGTGCGGCGTGGGGACAAGGTCGCGGGAGGCAGCTCCGTCCTGGCGCGCCGAAGAAGAGGAGGACGCGATGAGAATCGGCCGTAGAGAGAGCAACAAGGCGCCCGTCGCACTGCCCATGTTGTTCACCGTGGGAACGATGTTCTGCGGCTACTACACGGTGGTCCAGACCATCAAGGCGATTGCGCTTCCGCCGGAGCGAGCCGTCGAAGCCGCACTCCTGTTCGACTACGCGGCTATCGCGATCGGAATCGCCATGCTCACCGACGGCCTGGACGGGCGGATTGCGCGCATGACCAAGTCCACCAGCGCCTTCGGAGGGGAACTCGACTCGCTTGCGGACTGCGTCACGTTCGGCGCCGCACCGGCCCTGCTGGCCTACGCCTGGGGAATGCGCGGCGCCCTGCCTGCCGACAGTTCGCCGTTGCTGGAGTTGCTGCCTCCGCTCGGCTACTTCTGCACGTTCTTATACATGACCTGCGGCGCCGCGCGCCTGGCACGCTTCAATGTGCAGAAGGACCCCAAGCCCAAGAACCCTGGCCTCTTGCATCGCAGGTACTTTGTCGGACTGCCGATCCCGCCTGCCGCGGGGCTGCTGGGAGCCGTTGTCCATGCCTCGTACGGTCGGCCCATCGAGAGCTGGTGGCCGGGCGGGCTGCTCTGGTGCGCTCTGCTCGTGTGCCTGGGGTTCCTGATGATTTCGGGTTGGCGATACCGTAGCTTCAAGGAGCTAAACTTCATGCAGAAGCCGGCCCTCGGGGTCGTCTTTTCGGCCAGTCTGATCTTCCTGATCTGGAACTTTTCACGGCCCGTTCTGCTGACCATGGCGGCGATGTTCGCTTGCAGTGGATTCTTGACACGCCTCTCCAGCCTATGGGCCAGGCGAACGCGAGCCCCTCAGGACCTGGAAGCGGCTGACACGCCGCACACGTCCCGCTAGTGCCCATGCGGTTCCGGCACGGGGTGGACCGCTGGGGCCGGCTTGCCGCCATCTTGGCCTTGGCGGTCTCGTTGCCCGGTTTGGAGGCCTGCGGCTATCGGCTCGCCGGCAGAGCTGACGTGCTTCCGGAGCGGATCCGAACCATCGCCGTCCCGGCGTTTACGAACGCGACCGCAGAGTTCAAGATCGAGCAGTATCTGACCCAAGAGGTGGTGCGCGAGATGCTGACTCGGACACGCTATCGAGTGACAAGTGACCGCGCTGCGGCGGACGCGACTCTGCTGGGAACCGTTGTGCTGTTCGACGCGATCCCGCAGAACTTCGATCCCCTGACGGGCCGTGCCACGAGCGTCATGACGATCACGCGCGTGCACGTCACGTTGTACGACAAGACCGACGGCAAGGAACTCTACCGCAATCCGGACCTCACGCACCGTGAAACCTACGAGGTCAGTGCCGACCCGGAGGCGTACGTCAACGAGCGCGAAGCGGCGATGCTGCGCGCCAGCCGCACGATGGCGTCGACGCTCGTCTCCGCAGTCCTGTCAGGCTTCTGAGTCCGCGATCGGCCGTGGGACTGGCTTGCCGTAGCGGCGCTGGGCCTGGACACAAGTTGTGGGCTCCGGCGAACGGGGTCCAGATTCCCCGCAACGGGTCGAGTCCGTCGCGGGCCAAGTCGGGCTGCGAGACGAATGGCTCAGGGGCGCTGCGAGCTCTGACGCCGGGGCAGGAACCATGAGGCCCCTCGCACCGATGACAGTGCGTCGGAAAAACACGCTCGTCAGAAGAGTGTAATGCATTGATAAAAAGGAAGTTTCTAATTCCACGCCACGGAGTTCCATGCCAGATCGGTCTGCGTGGGCCCAAGTTCTCCGCTTAGGTCTCCAGCGAAAAGCGGGGCGCCAAGGTGCGGATCGCCGTGCGCAGGCGGCAAGGCCTGAGAGGCCCCCTATGCGGAATCCAATTCGCTTCGGTTACGCTCAGTAGCAACACCCTGTACTGGAGTTGAAACACGATGAACCGACACCTCCGAATCTTCATGCCTGTGTGCTTGCTGTGGCTGCCCGCGTGCGACGTGGCGGTCACCGACGGCACCCTTCAAACCGACGCTCCCGAACGCGGGCCGCGCATCCAGCCCGGCACCGCCATGGGGATCTATGCACCCGAACAGCACGATCTGTACGATGGCCGTTTCATTATCTCGGGGGCCCGCATCCATCAAGTCGGCACGCTGCGCGACGAGAGTCCGTGGGACCATATGGGCGATGACGGATCGAACCTGCGGCCGGTAAAGGGCACGGTCGACTTCGATGTCGACGCAATCAACAACAGCGGGACGTTCCGTGCTGAACTCGAGCTTCCTGAAGGGAGCTATGTCATCAACCTCGAAGAATTCAAGGAATTCTCACGGTGTCAGAACGGCGGTATCGCAGCGTGGCTGTTCGAGCACGGCGATTCCGGCTGCGGCGATGCCAATTGGCCCAAGAGCATTCTCTACGTAGCCGGCTGGGGCATCGGATCCGCGACCTTGAACGGGGAGCCGCTGTATGAGGACTACGAGATCCATTTCATGGTCACGCAAGGCATGCGCGACCGGAATCTGGTCGTTCACTACCCCCTCGACGGCAAGAAGTCCGAAGCTGGCGCCGTCAATCCCGCCCTTCAGCAGCTGGACTTCTACATCCGTAGTCCCGAAACCAATGGCGCCAATCATCCCAAGCGTGAGGTGTTCGACCACTTTTTCGCCATGGAAGTCACCTGGAAATAGCGTCTGGGGGGGCTCCGCATGAGGCCTTGCAGCCCGTAGTCCGTCCCAACGAAGCCCGACGCCGTCCGCGGTTGCGCCTGCGGTCGCCGCAGTCCGCTTGACCCTTGGCGAATCGTGCGGCTAGACTGAGTGAGGCGGTCGCCTAGGTTCGCTCCCGCCACGGTATTCTATGGCATTTCCCTGCCCAGGCCTGCGTCGGCACTGTTCGGTTCGTGGTTCCCGCTTCCTAACATCCGCTGCCGCTTCTGGCGCGCAAGCGTCCGCCCAGTCCGCGCAGGCGACTGCGGCCACGAGCGGTTCCCGGCGCCCGACCGATGGCAGGACTGCCGCTACTTGCGCCATTCTCCGCATCGGCCACCGCGTCATTTTCGTCGCTGTACCCGGCCCCGGTTGAGCCTCTTCCCGTTCACGCGCCACGGAGGCCGCCGACCGGGGCAGAAGCGCCTGGAAGGGGGGCCCGGTTTCGTCTTGCCCCTGCAATCGAGGATGATGGAGACGAGGGGACGCGAAAGCGAGGAATACCAACCATGGCGTTGCTGAGCGGAGCGCAAATCCTGATCGAAAGCCTAGCCCGCGAGGGCGCGGAGGCTGTCTTCGGGTACCCGGGCGGTGTGACACTGCCCATCTACGACGTTTTGTACGACCATCCCCTGCGGCATGTACTGGTGCGGCACGAGCAGAACGCCGCGTTCGCCGCCCAGGGGTACGCCCGCGCCACCGGAAAGGTGGGCGTCTGCATGGCCACCTCCGGTCCCGGCGCCACCAATCTCACGACGGGACTCGTCGACGCCCTGATGGACTCTATCCCGATCGTCGCGATCACGGGACAGGTTCCGCAGGGCCTTATCGGACGGGACGCCTTCCAGGAGGCCGACACGTTCGGTATCTCCCGGTCGGCCACCAAGCACAATTACCTCGTGAAAGACATTGACGAGCTGGCCCAAACCGTCCACGAAGCGTTTTACATCGCCGTCAGCGGCCGTCCCGGACCGGTGCTCGTCGACATCACCAAGGACGTGCTGTTGGCCAAGTCCCACTACCGGGAGACTCAAGAGATGAGCCCGTTGCGCGGGTACCACCTCCCGGGCGATCCGGGTGAGGAAGCGATCGAGCGGGCTGTCTCATTCCTCTGGAACGCGGAACGCCCCTACATCTACGCCGGGGGCGGCATCATCGCGTCCGGGGCGAGCGCAGAACTGGTGCGCTTCTCCGAGCTGCTAGAGGCGCCTCTCGCACACACCGTAATGGGTCTCGGGGCGATGCCGACCGGCCACCCGAACTTCATCTCCATGTTGGGCATGCACGGGAGTTACGCGGCGAATATGGGTGTGACCCAGTGTGACTCGCTGATCGGACTCGGCGTGCGTTTCGACGACCGCGTGACCGGTCGCCTCGATGCCTTCGCGCCCGAGGCGAAGGTGCTGCACGTCGACATCGACCCTGCCGAGATCAGCAAGAACCGTCGCGCGGATATTGGCGTGGTGGGCGACGCGAAGCTCGTGCTCGTGCGGCTCAACGAGCGGCTCGAGGCGACGCGCGGGACGCTCGGTCAGGAGCGACGCGCGGCGCGGTTGGCGTGGATGGACCATGTCCGCAGCATGAAGCGGAACCACCCCTTTTCGTACGAGCAGGCGAGGGACGAGATCAAGCCGCAGTTTCTGATGCAAAAGCTCGACGCTATCCTGGGGGGCGACGCGATTGTGACAGTCGATGTTGGCCAACACCAGATGTGGGCGGCGCAGTACCTGCGCTTCCACAAGCCGCGGCTGTGGCAGTCTTCAAGCGGGCTCGGCGCGATGGGTTTCGGCCTGCCCGCCGCCATGGGAGCCAAGTTCGCCTGTCCCGACAAGACCGTGGTCGGAATCGTCGGCGACGGCGGCTTCATGATGTCGATGCCGGAACTGGGCACGATCTCGTCGAATCGCATCCCAGTCAAGATCATCGTTATGAACAACAACACGCTCGGGATGGTGCGCCAGTGGCAGGAACTCTTCTACGCCAAGCGCTACAGCGAGATTGAGATTAAGTCGTTCCCCGACGCCGCCCTGCTGGCGGCCGCTTTCGGCATCTCCGGTGGTTCCGTGACCAAGCCGGAGGAACTCGACGGCGCGTTGGAGGAGACGTTCCGGGAGCCGGGACCCTACCTGCTCAACGTCCAGGTGGTTCCGGACGAATGCGTCTACCCGATGGTCCCTTCCGGCGGCGCCGTCGACGAAATGATTCTGCAGCCCGCGAACCAGCCTGCCGAGGCTGTGGCCGGCGACTAGTGCGGGAGGAAACCCTCATGCAGCAACTCATCTCACTGCTCGTGGAAAACAAGCCCGGCGCCCTGATGCGCGTGGCCGGAGTTCTCACCTCCCGGGGCTACAACATCGAGAGCCTGACCGTCGCCAAGACGCTCGACCCGACGCTCTCGAGCATGACCATTGTCGCGAACGTCGGCGAACAGGGCCAGGAATTGCTCATCAAGCAGATCAGCCGCTTGGTCAACGTGATCACGGCCGTGGACCTGACCGAGTCGCAGGCCGTGCGGCGGGAACTGGCGCTGATCAAGATCGATGTCGCGGAGGAGAGGCGCGCGGCGCTGCTCAAGGAAGCCGAAATCTTCCGGGCCAGAGTCGTGGACGCCTCGCCGAATTCGTACACGCTCGAGGTGACCGGCTCGCCCGAAAAGCTCAACGCCCTCATTTCGCTGCTGCATACCTACGGGCCGCTCGAGATGGTCCGCTCGGGCGCAATGGCCATGGCGCGGGCCAAGCACAACAAGCTTCCCGTGCCTCAGTACAGCGAGGCCCTTCTGACCGAGAGCTAGTCACGCACCCGCGGCGCCGAGCGGCCCCGCCGCCAGCACTGGAAAGGAACGGAATCAACACCATGCCTGCGACCATTTACTACGAGGTGGACGGCAACCTCGACCTCTTGAAAGGCAAGCGCATCGCCGTCATTGGGTACGGCAGCCAAGGCCACGCGCACGCCCTCAACCTGCAGGAGAGCGGCTTGGACGTCGTGGTCGGCCTGTATGCGGGATCCAAGTCCTGGCCCAAGGCCGAACGGGCCGGTCTTGAGGTGCGCACCGTGGCCGAAGCCACGCAGTGCGCACAGGTTGTCATGATCCTGCTGCCCGACCACATCCAGCCGGACCTCTACAAGAGCGACATAGAGCCCCACCTCAACTCCGGCGACACGCTGATGTTCGCCCACGGTTTCTCGATCCACTGGAACGAGATCGCGCCGCCTGCCGGTGTGGACGTCTCGATGGTAGCGCCGAAGGCGCCGGGGCACCGCGTGCGCGAGCTCTTTGTGGAAGGTGTTGGGGTCCCGGCGCTCGTCGCCGTCGCGCAGGACGTCTCCGGCCGCGCCAAGGAGCAGGCCCTGGCTTATGCTCTCGGCCTTGGCTGCCTGAAAGCGGGCGTGATCGAGACAACCTTCAAGGAAGAGACGGAGAGCGACCTGTTCGGCGAGCAGGCCGTGCTCTGTGGCGGCTGCTCCGAGTTGATCCGGGCTGGCTTCCAGACCCTGGTTGAGGCCGGCTACCAACCCGAAATTGCGTACTTCGAGTGCCTTCACGAACTGAAGCTGATCGTCGACCTGATCTACGAGGGCGGCCTCACCTATATGCGCTACTCGGTCTCCGACACTGCCGAATACGGCGACTACACGCGCGGGGCGCGCGTGGTGGACCCAGCCGTACGCGAAAAGATGCGAGCGATCCTGGCCGAGATCCAGTCGGGCAGCTTCGCCAAGGAGTGGATGGACGAAAACCGTGGCGGACGCGGGAAGTTCCTGGCGATGCGCGAGGAGCAGCAAGGGCAGTTGATTGAGCAGGTCGGCGGCAAGCTCCGGGCCATGATGCCGTTTCTCAAGAGGGAGAAGCCCGATTCGACTCCCCTGGCGCCCTCGGCGAACGTGTAATCCGGGCCAGGGAAGACATCGCGGGTCTTTGTCTACGACACGACACTTCGTGACGGCACGCAGGGAGAGAACATCTCCTTCTCGGTCGCCGATAAGCTGGCCATCGCGCGCAAGCTGGACGATCTCGGAATCGACTACATCGAGGGTGGTTGCCCGGGCACCAATCGGCGCGACGCCGCCTTCTTCGAGCGCGCCAAGTCCGAGTTGAGCCTGCGCCGGTCACGCCTGGTCGCGTTTGGGTCGACGCGCCACGCAGCCAACCGCGCGGAGGACGATCCCAACGTGCGGATGCTCCTCGACGCGAACACGCCCGCCGTGGCGATCTTCGGCAAGAGCTGGAAGCAGCATATCGAACGAGCTCTGCGCCTTACCGAGCAGCAAAATCTCGAGATGATCCATTCGACGATCGCGCACTTGAAGGCTCTCGGCCGGGAAGTCATCTACGATGCCGAGCACTTCTTCGATGGCTACGCCGCCAACCGTGACTTCGCGCTCGGCACCCTGGCGGCGGCGCAGCGGGCGGGGGCCGACTGCCTGGTGCTGTGCGACACGAACGGCGGCGCCGTGACCGGCCACTTGGCCGAGATCGTCGCCGATGTGCGCAAGAACTTCGACGGCGTAATTGGGATCGTAACCGTTCGGGGGAGCCGTGGAGCGGGCAGGCTAGCGGAGGAGCAAAGAGCGCCAGTCGGGTTGCCCGCCCCCCCGTGGGATTCTCGGACCGATGCGACCGGCAACACCGCCAGCCGCCCACGCTGCCCGGAAGCGGTGAATCACCACCGTTGCCGCTGATGGCTCGGCAGGGCCCGCGGGCCGCCCGCACGCGCCGGTGCGCCTCACTCTTCCGGTGGCTCCGTCGGCAGCGCCTGCCGAGAGACCGCCGCCACAGGCTCGAACTCGGCACTGCCATCCGAAGGCCCGGGCGGCACCGTGTGCAACTGCGACTGCAAGAGTCCTTCGACGCGTGCGATTCGTTCCGCGATCCCCGCCACCAAGTGGGACAGAGTCCGGAAATCATCGTTCTGCTGCTTGGCGAGCCTGTCAAGACCCGCGTGCAGCAGCCTGAAGTCCTCGCGCTGCTGCTTGGCGTGCTTGTCGATCTCGGCTCGGAGCCACCGGAAGCTGCCGAAGATGATCCCGGCCAGGGTGAGCAGCGAGACTGCCAAAGTGGACAGAGCTGCGATCCAGCCAGGACTCACAGCAGAATTGTCGCACAGGTTCGGAACCATGCCGCCGCGCGAAGGCGCCGCCGACACCAACCATTCTTCCGGTCTCCGACGGAAGCACATTCTGGCTAGCCACGGCCCGTCCGAACGCTTACTTGGGATCCATTCCCACAACGACTCCGAACTGGCGGCCTCTAACGCCATTGCGGCCATCGAGCTCGGCGCGACGCACGTATAGGGCACGATGAACGGCTACGGAGAGCGTTGCGGCAACTGCAATCTGATTGCGACCGTGCGCAATCTGGAGCTCAAGCTGGGCCACACGGTTCTCGGCCGCGGGAACGTGGCCAAGTTGACCGCTATCGCGGATTACATTGCGGATATTGCGAACCTGGGTCTCGCCAACGGGGCCGCGTTTGTCGGCAAGAGCGCCTTCGCCCACAAGGGCGGCATCTATGTCAGCGCGGTGCTGCGCGATGCCGACACTTATGAACCCGTCGAGCCCGAAGCGGTCGGCAACGTTCGGCGCGTACTGGTCAGCGACCTCTCCGGCCGCAGCAACATCACGTTCAAGCTTTAGGAGAAGGGCTGGGAGGACCAGCTCCACGCGGACGCCCGCAAGCGCCTGCTCGAACGCATCAAGCAGCTCGAATTCGAGGGCTATGAACTGGAGTCCGCGGACGGCTCGTTCGAGCTCTTGATCCGGCAGGCGCTCAGCGACGAGAAGGACTTCTTCCGGCTCAAGACCCTGTACCTTACGGTTCTCAAGGCGGGTCGCGACCGTTCCGAATGCGAGGTTCGCATGAACGTCGAGACGCCGGCCGGCGCCAAGCATGCCCAGGTTTGCGCCTCGGGACCGTTCGACGCCATGGCGGCAGCGTTGTGACAGCGCCTCGCGAGCGTCTATCCCGCGGTTGCCGACATCCGGCTGGTGGACTACAAGGTCCGCGTGCTGGATCCAGGAAAGGCACGGCGGCGAAGGTTCGCGTGCTGATCAATCGGTCAGACCACGAAACCAACTGGACGACCGTGGGTGTCTCGGATGATGTGCTCGAGGCCAGCTGGAACGCGCTCTGCGATTCGGTACGGCTCGAGTTGTTGCGGCTGAGCCAGCCGCTGCCCACGGCCGCGACCTGCGGAGAGCGAGCGCAGCGCTCCGACCGAGACCTGGAGTCCGCGCCCGCCGCAAGCTCGGACTTCAATTCTCTCAGCTGCCGTCTTTCTCCTGAATCTCCGATCGCTGCCTACGGATCTCCTCCAAGCGCTTGGCGATGCGCTCCTCGATGCCGCGTCCGGTCGGCATGTAATAACGCCTTTCTTCGAGCCCTTCCGGCAAGCACGACATGCCCACCATAGCGTCGTCGTGTTCGTGGGCGTGCTCGTAGCCCCGTGCGTAGCCCAAGTCACGCATCAGCCGGGTTGGC
The DNA here is from genome assembly GCA_965218615.1 of Bryobacterales bacterium. GTDB lineage: Bacteria > Acidobacteriota > Terriglobia > Bryobacterales > UBA6623 > VXMF01. Next base: position 851,323 of record CBDCLH010000007.1, on the reverse strand, counting down.
GCATTCCGCAGGTGGAGCGGAACGACCGGGGCGGGACCGCTCCTCACGTCCTGGCAAGCCGCGCCCAGGCCCTTGTAGACGGCATCCGATTTTGGCGCAATGGCCAGGTACACGGCTACCTGCGCCAAAAAAAGGTCCCCTTCGGGCTCCCCGACAATGCGGAACGCCTCAACGGCCGCCATCGCCATCTCGACGGCCCGCGGATCCGCGAGCCCGATGTCCTCGGCGGCCATACGGACTAGACGGCGGCCGATGTACAGGCGGTCCTCGCCGCCTTCCAACATGCACGCGAGCCAGTACAGCGCGGCATCAGGGTCACTTGAGCGGACCGACTTGTGCAGCGCCGAGATCACGTTGAAGTGCTCCTCGCCAGCCTTGTCGTAGCGGGGCAAGCGCCGCTGCAGGACACCTTCGAGGAGAGCCTCGGTCGCCTCCTCTCCTGCTGCCGCCCGCACGAGAGACTCCAGCGCCGAGAGAGCAACGCGGGCATCGCCGCCCGCGAAGACTGCGATGCGTTCCAGGAGTCCCAACGGAATCTCGGCTCGGCAATCTCCCAAGCCGCGCTCGCCATCGCGCAGCGCCGCTCGCTGTAGTTGGACCAGCTGCGCGCTCTCCAGAGGATGCAGAGTGTAGACCTTGGCGCGCGACAGTAGTGCCGAGATGACCTCGAAAGAGGGATTCTCGGTGGTCGCGCCAATCAGGACGATGTCGCCTCGCTCGACATAGGGCAGAAAGGCGTCTTGCTGCGACTTGTTGAAGCGGTGGATCTCGTCGACGAACACGATCGTGCGCCTTCCCATGCGGCGTAGACGCTCGGCATCGACGAGGACCGCCTTGACGTCCTTGATGCTGCTCATGACCCCGCTGAAGGAAACGAACTCGCAATCGGTCGTCTCGGCGATGATGCGCGCCAGGGACGTCTTGCCCACTCCAGGAGGTCCCCACAAGACGATCGAAGCGAGTTCATCGTTTTCGATCTGGCGTCGTAGCGGTTTGCCCTCTCCGAGCAGGTGCTCCTGGCCTAGGAATTCGTCCAACGAACGGGGTCGCATGCGCTCAGGGAGCGGTCTGGCGCCTGCGGCCCGGTCGTCGCCAGTCGGCTCAAACAGACTCATGGCTGCAAACCCCTGCGGGCGAACTCGTACAGGATCACCGTGGCCGCAGCCGCCGCGTTGAGCGACTCGACGGTCTTGGTGGGTATGGCGATCGGCGTTGCGGCCGCCAAGAGCTGCGGCGCTACACCGTGCGTCTCGGATCCAATCACGACCGCGGAGTCGGGCGACAGGTCGGCTTCCAACAGAGGCGCGCCGCCTCGCGTATCGGCCGCGAGGATGCTCTTGCCGTGCTGCTTGGCCAACTCTAGAAAGTGCGAGGAATCGATGCCGTGCAGGAACGGAAGGCGGAAGAGGGAGCCGGCTGAGGCCCGCAAGGTCTTGGGATTCGTCGGAGAGGCCGATCCCTTCAGAAACACGATCCCAGAAGCCCCGAACGCTTCCGACGACCGTACGACCGCGCCGGCATTGCCGGGATCCTGCACAGCATCAAGCACGACAGTCAGTCCGGACAGCACCGTCTCGGGATTCCAAACCGGGAGCTGGACCAGCGCCAAGACGCCCTGATTGCGCGACGTGGTTGCGACTTCGTCGAATAGCCGGTTCGAAACGACATGCAGCGGGATGCGCCGATGGGGAGGCAGCCACGAAGCCACCTGGGACTGCATCCGCTCGTTCGCGAACACCCGTTCGATCGCGATACCAGAACGAAGCGACTCGTTCAACAGGTGCGGCGATTCCGCCAGGACGCAACTCCCAGTAGTCAAAGCGCCGCGCGACGCGGCATGGCGTAATTGCTTCAGCCACGGGTTGCCGCGGCTGGTGATCGTCTCTTGCCGGTTCGACATGCCGTCCGGTGTTCGGCCCGTCTATTCGGCGCCGGGATTTCCAGCGTAATATGTTCTGCTGTGCCTGCGTGCGTGCGAGAGCCGGTCCGAGTAGGGCAACCCAAGCCAGGAACACTGCGGCGGGCCGCGCAGGCCATCCGCCGCGGCGAGGTCATCGCCGCTCCGACCGACACGCTCTACGGTCTGCTGGCGGACTCGCGTGACGAGGGCGCTCTGCGGCGACTCTTCCGTTTGAAGGGGCGACCCGAAAACAAGCCGATCCTCTTGCTGATTGATTCCGTTCAGCGGCTGGACGGAATTGTCCGGGAGACACCCCAGGTTTTCTCGGCCCTGGCTGGCGAGTTCTGGCCCGGCCCCTTGACGCTGGTGTTGCCCGCCGATCCGCTGGTTTCGGAGCGGGTCACCGCGGGCACGGGCACGGTCGCCGTGCGCCTGCCTCGTTCCCCGCTGGTGCGCGCACTCGCCAGGTACGCGAACTGCGCCTTGACGGGGACGAGCGCCAATCGTTCCGGCCGTCTGGGCGCTCGGTCCGCCGATGAGGTCGCCGCGCAACTCGGGCGCGGCGTGCCGCTCATCCTGGACGCCGGCCGCGTCGTGCGATGCATGCCCTCGACGATCGTGGACCTTGTCGGGGGCGAGCCCCGCATCCTGCGCGAGGGGCGTGTCTCCGCGTGGCAGATTGAGCGTGCTCTTCGGCGGGCCGCGCCGACGCGCCCTCCGCGCCGCGATCCCACAGCCTCGGGATGACCTTTGCGCCTCCGACGCGCCTATATGAGTAAGCGCCGGGAGGGCTTGATCGATGATTTCCAGACGCGCGTTCGCACTGTGGGTCCCCTTAGTCCCGACCTCACTCCGCAGCCTGATGGCGGCGGGCGTGGCCGGTAAGTGGGAGGCCGAGATTGAGAGTCCGAGGGGCTCGATGGTCGTTACGTTTGACCTCCGGTCGGATGGAACAACGCTAACCGGGACCGTCGGGAACGAGATGATGGGCGAGACGGAGATCGAAGATGGCTGCGTGATAGGCGAAGCCGTCTCCTTCGTCCAAGTCATGAGGCGCGGAGATCTGGAGATACGCTTCAAGTATGAAGGCAAGATCATGGGCGACCAGATGGAGCTGAGGCGCTCCGTGGAACGTCTTGCCGGCGGCCGAGGTCCGGGCGGCGCTGGCCGCGGCCCGGGAGCTGGCGGCGGTCGAGGTCCTAGGCGTGGTGGCCCCGGAGCCGGTCCGGGCGGCGGTCGAGGCCCCGGCGGTGGCCGTGGCGGCATGGGTCAACCGATCACCTTCACGGCGAAGCGTCTCCCTTGATCAGGCGGGTAGCCGGGCCGTAGTCTTGTTGCCGCAGCTCTCAGGCGGTTTCAGCGCTGAGTGCAAGCGCGCACGGGCGCAGGCGGCTCGAGGACGGCTCGCCGGCCGGCCCCGGACGCTTCTACCAATTGCCGATCACTCAGCGCTCGCCCGGACCGGATTCCCGTAGTCCGCGCCCCAACAGGTCTCCTCCCGCCCTCGGATGCCGGGCAGGTGTGGGGCGCCTTCCTGGTGCTGTCGAGCGGCCGCATCGAAACCTGTGCCGCTGGGATCTCTCGGGGAAGAGTCCGAGTTCCGGCAGCGGCGGCGGGGAGCGCGAGGGATACGCTCCCTGGTCCGAGAGACGATAGAGAACACCGTGGACTTGCTGACCGCAGCCGCCTACGTCGCGATCCTCGTCTTGGTCTTGCTCAACGCTTGGATCGTGCAGCGCTCCGACATCGACGTACGCGACGAGGACGACGAATGACAGCCATGTCCGGCCTGACGGCGCATTGGCCGATCATCCTGACCGTCTTCGTCTATCTCGCGATCTGTTTGGGCATTGGCGTCCACTTCCAGCGGCGCGCTGCGCGAGGAGTCGACGATTTCTACATCGCCAAGCGCAGCGTACCCGGCTGGGTGGTGTCCCTGGCGTTCTTCTCAACCTTCGCCAGCACGAACACGTATATCGGTCAGGCCGGCCAGGCTTTCGCGTCGGGATTGAGTTGGGCGTGGGTCGGAGTTTTCTGGACCGCATTCTGCATGATCTCGTGGCTGCTGCTCGGGCCGCGGCTGCGGAATCAAACGGTCGGGCTGAAGTCGGTCACGATTCCGGACTACTTTGACTTCCGGTACAGGAGTCCCCTGTCGAAGCCCACCCGCGTGTTATCGGCCCTGACGATTCTGTTCGCGACGATCTGGTACATGGCCGGCATCGCCAAGGGCTGTGCGCATCTGTTGGATACCGTCCTGGAAGTCCCGTATGGCTGGGGCGTGGCGGCCATCCTCGGGTTTACGTGCGTCTACACGGTGATGGGCGGCATGTACAGCGTGCTGTGGACCGATGCCCTTCAGGGCATGATGATGCTCGCCGTCGCCCTCGTCATGGCGGCGGTCCCGTTCCTTCATGCCGGAGGCGTGAGCCGACTCTTGGAGCGGATTTCCTACGTGTCCCACATCAGCGCCACCGGAGAGCCCATCGGCCACGGCCTGGTGACCTTCGGCGCGCTCGTCTCGCTGACCTACATCCTCGGAATCGGGCTCTCGGTCGGGATGAAGCAGATCGCCGAACCGCGATGCCTCGTCCGGTTTTATTCGATCGACAACGCCGCGGGCATGCGCTTCGCCATGATTTGGACCCCGATCTTTCTGGGGGTCTCGCTTGTCTGCGTGATGGGTCTGGGCGCGCTGGTGCACGGGATGGCGAACGACCAGGAGGCGGCGTACCTGATCCGCAACACCGACGAAGTCGTGGGGTTCATGCTGGCCAAGTTCGACAGCGCCGCCGTCAGCGCGATCTGCATCACGGGCCTGTTCGCCGCTGGCATGTCCTCGCTCGCCTCGGTGATGCTGATCGTCGGCACGGCCGCCGTGGGCGACATCTGGAACCTGTGGCGGCCTTCGGATCCGCATTCGACCGTGCGGTGGACCAAGGCGGCCATCGTCGCCTATTCGCTGATCGTCTTCCTCGTCACGATCTTTCCCCCAGCCGGAGTCGTCGAGCTGACAAGCTTCGCCGGGGCCGTCTTCGCGTCGGGCTTCTTCCCAGCGATCTTCGGGGGCCTGTATCTGAGATGGGGCACGGGGCACGGCGCCTTCTGGTCGATGCTGACCGGCATGGCCGCCACGCTGGTGTGGCGCTTCACAATACGATTCCACGTTCCGGGAATGCGAGATGTGCACGAGATCATTCCTGCCTTCTTCCTGTCGCTCGCCGCCTATCTGGTCATCAGCCGGATGACCCGACGGCACCGGCCGCCGGAGGCTCACGTGGCGAAGCTCTTTGGCGCCTGAGCGTCGAATGGCGAGTCGCAGGCGCGCCATTCAGGTCGGCGGGTTTCGCCTCCAGTCGCACGTCGGTCGGGCCTGTGAGGGCGCTGGGAAACCTCCCCTCAGGCCACCGCTGTTGCGCCATGGGGCTGGCCTATACTGGGTTGCGGTCCACTTATGTCTCCGCCCTTCGTCCACCTGCATTGCCACACGGATTACTCGCTGCTGGACGGCGCCTGCCACATCCCGCGGTTGATGAAGATCGCGGAGAAGTACGAGTGGCCGGCGCTTGCCATCACCGACCACGGCAACCTGTTCGGAGCGGTCAACTTCTACAACTCCGCCAAGAAGGCTGGAGTGAACCCGATCATCGGCTGCGAGGTCTACACCGTCGATGGCGACCACCGCCGGCACAATTCCGACATGCGCTACCACCACCTCGTTCTGCTCTGCAAGAACGAGAAGGGCTACCGCAACCTCGTGGACCTGGTTTCCACCGCCTACCTCGATGGTTTCTACTACAAGCCGCGCATCAGCAAGTCGCTGCTGGCGCAGCACGCCGAGGGTTTGATCTGCCTCTCGGCCTGCCTTCGCGGTGACCTGCAGGAAGCCCTGCTCAACCAGGGTTACGAGGAAGGGCGCAGACTTGCCTACGAGTACCGGGACATGTTTGGCAAGGACAACTTCTATCTGGAACTCCAGGACCACGGGCTCGAACTCGACAAGAGGCTGATCCCGCTGCAGCTCCGGCTCGCCCAGGAGACCGGCATTCCGCTCGTCGCCACGAACGACGCGCACTACCTGACGCAAGACGACGCCCCGGCGCACGAGGCGCTCTTGTGCGTCCAGACCGGCAAGACCCTCAGCGACCCCAAGCGCATGCGCTTCGGGTCAAGCGAGTTCTACCTCAAGTCCCGACAGGAGATGGCGGCGCTCTTCGACGGCGATGAAGCACCCCTCGACCGCACCTGGGAGATCGCCCAGATGTGTCACTTGCAACTCGAACCGGTCCAGAACCCGTTCCCGAAGTTCGCCGTCCCCGAAGGCCAGACGATCGACACCTACTTCGAGTTGGCGGCTCGCCAAGGCTTTGAACAGCGCCGGCCACGGCTTGAGGCCCTCGCGGAGCGAGGCTCGCTCCGCAGGCCCTTGGCGGAATACGCGGAGCGCCTGGACCACGAGATCCAGGTCATCCAGAAAATGAAGTATTCCGGATACTTCCTCATCGTCTGGGACTTCATTCGGTTCGCCAGGTCGAAGCACATTCCGGTTGGGCCCGGGCGCGGCTCGGCCGCGGGCTCGCTCGTCGCGTATGCCATGGCGATCACCGACATCGACCCACTGCAGTACGGCCTGCTCTTCGAGCGGTTCCTCAACATCGAACGTATTTCGATGCCGGATGTCGATATCGATTTCTGCATGAACCGCCGCGGCGAAGTGATCCAGTACGTCACCGAAAAGTACGGCCGCGACCAAGTTTGCCAGATCATCACCTTCAACACGATGGCGACCAAGGCGGCGATCAAGGATGTCGGTCGCGTGATGGACATGAGCTTCGGCCGGGTGGACCGCCTGACGAAATTGGTTCCGAACGTGCTGAAGATCTCGCTGGACCAAGCCATCGAGCGGGAGCCGCAGTTGCGGGATGCGATCCGGGACGACGAGCGCGTGGCGGAACTGATGCAGACCGCCAAGCGCCTGGAGGGCATCGCTCGCAATCCCTCGGTGCACGCGGCAGGTGTGGTCATCGCATCCGAGCCGCTGAAGAACCTCGTCCCTCTTTACAAGACGAACAAGGACGAGATCGTCACTCAGTACGACATGAAGAGCCTCGACAAGATGGGGCTCCTCAAAATGGACTTCCTTGGGTTGACGACCCTGACCATCATCGAAGACACGTTTCGCTGGATCGAGCAGCGCACCGGCAAGCGGCTGCAACCGGAAACGATCCCCCTCGACGACCCGGACACCTACGACCTATTCCTGCGCGGCCTCACCAGCGGGGTGTTCCAGTTCGAGTCCAAGGGTATGCGGGACATCTGCCGCCGCTACAAGCCCGAGCGACTGGAGGATCTGTGTGCGCTCAACGCCCTGTACCGGCCCGGGCCCATCCAGGGCGGCATGATTCCCGATTTCATCGACCGCAAACACGGACGCAAACCCGTGACCTACCTGTTGCCGGAGATCGAACCGCTCCTCAAGGAGACGTACGGCGTGATTCTGTACCAGGAACAGGTCATGCAGATCGCCAACGTCGTGGCTGGATACTCCCTGGGAGAGGCGGACGTCCTGCGCCGCGCGATGGGCAAGAAGCAGCCGGAGGAGATGGCCAGGCAGCGCCATCGATTCCTCGACGGCGCCAGGGCCAAGGGCTTTCCGGAAGCGCGCGCCGGCAAATTGTTCGAGCTGATGGAGCAGTTCGCGGGGTACGGCTTCAACAAGTCGCACTCCGCCGCGTACGGTTTCCTCGCCTATCTCACGGCCTACCTCAAGACCCACTACGCGGTCGAATTCATGGCTTCTCTGCTGACGGCGGAGTTGAGCAATGCCGACAAGGTGCGGCTCTACCGCAGCGAGTGCCGCGACATGGGCATTGAGGTGCTGGCCCCGGACATCGCGACCTCCTATTGGGACTTCACACCCGCCGGCGACCGTCGGATCCGGTTCGGACTGGGAGCCATCAAGAACCTTGGCAAGGGCGCGGTGGAGTGCGTCACGCAAGCCCGCGAGGAGCGCGAGGCGGGCTTCCGTTCGCTGTTCGAATTCTGCGAGAGCATCGATTGGGGCAAATTCAACAAGCGCATGATCGAGAGCGCAATCAAGGCGGGCGCGCTGGACAGCCTCGGCGGCCATCGAGCGCAGTTGATCGCGGCGCTCGACGCTGCGATCGAGGCGGGCCAAAGGGCCTCCCGAGACCGCGAAACCGGCCAAGTCGGGCTGTTCGCGGAGCTGGAATCGGCGCGTGACGGTGACAACCGGAGACTTCCAGATGTCGCCGAATGGAGCGATTTGGAGAAACTCGCGAATGAAAAGGAGATGCTGGGCTTTTATGTCACGGGGCATCCGCTGGACGCTTTCCGGGAGACGATCGCGGAGTTGGACACGCGCGACAGCTCCTCGCTCGGCGGCTTGCAGAACAACACGGAGGTGGCTCTTTGCGGCATCCTGCATAGCATCCAGCGAAAGCGCAACCGCGAGGGCCGGGCTTGGGCGTCCGCGGTGCTCGAGGACCATCAGGGCAGCGTCGAATTGTTGATCTTCGCGAATCAGTTCGAGCAGCTGACGGATCAACTGGTGGTGGACCGGCCCGTGCTGGTCCGCGGGAACGTCCGCGCCGAGGAGGATGTGGGGTCGAGGATTTCGGTTTCCGAGCTGACGGCTCTCGAGAACGCTCGCGTACCGCAGCCAGGGCAGATCTCAGTCACCCTGACGCTCGACGGCGAGCAGGAGGCCAAACGCGTTGCCGAACGACTGCTGGAGCTGTTTCGCGACCATCCTGGCGAGACCGATGTGCGTCTGCGCCTGCGGCGCCCCCGGGAGTTCCTGCTGACCTATGACATCGAAGCTCGGGTCAATCCCGACCGCTCGCTCCGGGAGCAGGTCGAGGCGATCTGCGGGAAAGGGGCGCTGGAGATACGTGGCTGACGCGATTGGGGGCCGTGCTTTCCTTCGCCGTGCGACCCGCGGTCCGAGGAGCGCAGCGAGTTCTTGGTGTCCCGCTGCTCGGTCTCCCATTCCTCGTTGAGCCTTTCCGCTGGCTGGTAGACTAAGGTGGATTGAAACGTTTCGTGCTCCGAATGGCGCCGTTCCTTGTTCTCGTCGCAGTCCTGCCCTTGCGCGCGGGACCGCAACCGACGTTTCACGCCGATGTCGAACGGATCCTGCAACAGCATTGCCAGGAGTGCCATCGGCCCGGAGAAGCCGCCCCGATGTCGCTGCTGACGTATGAGGAGGCGCGGCCCTGGGCCCGGGCGATCCAAGAAGCGGTCGCGCTGAACCGGATGCCGCCTTGGTTCGCGGATCCGCGCTACGGAGAGTGGGCCAACGCCCATGTACTGACCGAGTCCGAAAGGCGGACGCTTCTGGACTGGGTGGAATCGGGTGCGAAGCGCGGCGACCCGGCCGACGCCCCTGAGCCGCTGGAGTTCGTCGAGGGCTGGAACATAGGGGAACTGGATCTCGTCTTGGAATTGCCGGAGCCCTTCGCGGTGCCGTCCGAGGGCACGATTGACTACCACTATCTCGTGATTCCGACCGGATTCGACGAGGACAGATGGGTGGCCGCCGCGGAAGTCCGGCCGGGGAATCGGGAAGTCGTGCACCACGTCATCGCCTTCATGCGGCCGAAAGAGTCCAAGTGGCTGGAAGGGGCCGAACCGGGCAAGGTCTTCGTCCCCAAGCCTTCCAAAGAGAAGCAGACGAAGAAGCGACAGAGGAATGAATATCGTGAGTTTCTGGTCGGCTACGCCCCGGGCATGGAGGCTGTCTCCTGGACTCGCGGCGGCTTCGCGAAGATCCTACCGGCCGGCGCGGACATCGTCCTGCAGCTGCACTACACGTCGAACGGCAAGGAAGCGTTGGACCGGAGCCGCATTGGGCTGCGTTTCCGGGGCGGCCCGCCGAGGCGGCGCGCCGTGACGATGTCCGCGACGAATTCCCGTTTCGTCATCCCGCCCGGCGCGCCCGCGCATCCGGTCAAGTCCGAGTGGGTGCTCAACCGCGGGGTCGAGCTCGTCGGCGTGATGCCCCACATGCATTTGCGCGGCAAGGATTTCCGTTTCGACCTGCGGTATCCCGACGGCCGCAGTGAGATCTTGCTCAACGTTCCCCACTATGACTTCGAGTGGCAGTTCTTCTATTACCTCCAGCAGCCCAGGATCCTGCCCGCGGGCACCGTTATCGAATGCTTGGCGCATTTCGACAACTCGCCGAACAATCCCGACAATCCGGATCCCGCAGCCGAAGTTCGCTGGGGGGATCAGAGCTGGGAGGAGATGATGATCGGCTTCTTCGAGATTGCTGTCGATGCTGATCAGGACATCGGACCCTACCTCGTGCAAGGGAAACAGCCCGCCGCGAGCAGCGATTGAGCTGCGCTTCCACCGAGACGGCTTTGCGTGTCGCTGAGCATGCCCTGCATTTCTGGAGGGCGGCGCTGGTAGCAGCCGTCGCCGGGACCCAGGCTTGGATGCCCTCTGGCCTGCCGCGAGCTTCCGCTCACGAGGTCATTACGACGGACCTGACCTGGACGCGCACGATCTCCCGCATCTTTCGCGCCAAGTGCACGCGTTGCCATCGGAGCGGCGGGTCCGCTCCGATGCCCTTGGCCACCTACGCCGAGGTGCGGCCGTGGGCCAAGGCGATCAAGCACGAAGTCCTGACCCGCCGCATGCCTCCTTGGGGCGCGGTCAAGGGATTCGGAGCCTTTCGCAACGATCGCAGTCTGTCCCTGACCGAGGTCGCGCTGATCTCGAGCTGGGTCGAAGGAGGGGCTCCGGAAGGGGACGTCATTTTCCTGGAGCCGTCTCACGAGCACGGCGTCCCTGCCGGGAAGCTGGACGCGGCAAGATTGCCGATTCCTGAAGCAGTCCAGCTCGACCGGGCGGTTGTCGCCCTGGGTGTTAGTCCCGGAATGCTGCCACGCGGCGACTGGATGCAGGTTTCGGCTCACTTGCCCGACGGTCGCGTCGAGCATCTGCTCTGGCTGCAGGGGCCGCAGCCCGACAGCGCGATGGACTATTGGTTCCTGCGGCCGCTCGATCTACCCGCCGGAACCCGGTTGCTATGTCTGCCTCGGGGGACCGCCGTCGAGTTACGGGTCCAAGGCCCTCCTGACGGCTCAGCCCCATAGGGATGGTGCGGACATCCGGGCGTCGCGGAGACCCCGTCAACCCTGCTCGACTGGTAGCTCGGCAGCCTTCCAGGCGCGCCAGCCCCCAGCCAGCGAGAAGACGTTGCGGTAGCCCATCTTTTGCAGCGCATCCGCCGCCAGCGCGGATCTGTAGCCTCCGCCACAATAGAGCACAATCCTGGCCTCAACGTTGGGGACGGCCCTTTCGATGTCCCGTTCGATGATGCCTTTGCTCAGATGCACGGCTTGCGCGGCGTGCTGGACGTTCCACTCGGACTCCTCGCGGGTGTCGATCAGCTCGAAGCCTGCGTCGGCCGCGAGATCCGCGCGGACCTCGTCGACGGTCGTCTCGCGAATCCGCGACTTGGCGTCATCGACGATTGCCAGGAACTTCTCGGAGTGCTGCAAATCCGCACCTCGCGCGGAATCGTGATTGGCCCGGCGCGGCCTAAAACTCGTACTTGACGCCGAACTCGGCTTCGACTTCCGCGATCGGCACCATGTCGATGGCGTCCCACGGACAGCCGTCGAGGAAGGTTCCGTCCGGTCCCTTGGAGATGCATTGCTTGCAGCCGATGCAGGTCTGGCCATCCACCTCGATGCGTCCGAACGGCGGATGATCCTCATCGGGGATCCAGTACATGCATTCGTCCACCGGGCAGTAATTGATACAGACCGGGGACCCGGCGCAGCCGGTGCAGTTATCGTTGGTCACCGCAAGAACGGCCGGCTTTTTCTTGCGGTTCCCGGTCATGCCGCCCTCCGACCAGGGCCATTCCTTGGTGTGCGGAGCCTCCAGGGGTGTCAGCGACGCGATCCGTGACGCCTCCTCGCGGGCCTTCCGCTTACGTTCTTCGGCGGCGGCCTTACGGCGCTGGGCCACCGCTGCCGCCGCGGAGGCCTTGGCGTTCGCCTGGGGCTGGCGGTCGTGCGGGTCGTTAGAGGGCAACTCGGGCATGGCGCAGCCTAGTGTTCCACCGACCCTCCACTATATCAACTCCTCTCCTCGCCGCATTTGGGAAGGCGGGCGGCTAGCGCTCGGGTCGCCAACGCCGATCCGCAGGGTCGGGCCGCCGAACTCTGCACAGGCCGCGCGCGATTCGCCGTGCAAGCCACCGTCACAACGGGCAGACGCGCGGAACCGCGAAACCGCTCGACACGGGATGTGCGGAATCTAGTTGACTAAGTCGAGTACGAGGACTAAAATGGCGGCATGGCGACGGTCAACGTGCACGAAGCTAAGACTCACCTGTCGCGCCTGCTCGAGCGTGTGCGTGCCGGCGAGGAGATCATCATCGCGCGGGCCGGGAAACCCTGCGCTCGGCTGGCGCCGCTCGTACCGACTCCGCCACGCGTGCTGGGGCGCTACCGCAATCTCGATGGCGACGTGCCCGATTCCTTTTTCGAACCTCTCAACGCGGAAGAGCAAGCCGCATGGGACGGGCTCACATGAGGCTTCTCCTGGATACCTGCACGCTACTGTGGGCGTGGGCTCAGCCGCAACGGCTCAGCACCCGGGCCCAGGGGTTGCTCCGTGATCCTCACAACGCAGTGTGGATCAGCGCATGCAGCGCGTGGGAGGTGGCGACCAAGCACCGAGTCGGCAAGTACCCGGCGGGCGGCCGTATTGTGGCGGAATGGACCGAACGCATGGCGCGCGACGGCTTTCGGGACCTTGCGGTCTCCAGCGAACACGCGTTGCGGGCGGGCGCCTTGCCGAGCCCCCACCGAGATCCATTCGATCGCATGATCGCGGCCCAGAGCCTGATCGCGGCCTTGAAGGTCGTGACTCCTGATCCCGCCATTGCTGGTCTGGGCGCCGAAACCATCTGGTGACCGGTTCGCCGTCGTGGCCGCGCCAGTGGAAAGTCGGCGGGACCGGCCAGTGTCCGGCGCGGATATCGCGCCTCAATCGGCTGGTTTACGCTCTGGCGGCAGCGCTGTTCCCGTCGCATAACGATCTGCGCCACACTGGAGATGCGGTAGCGCACGGGTGAGCCCTCGCTTCGAGATCGTTGCGGAATGTTCCAGGACCCGCGCCCGCGCGGGCCTGCTGCACACCGCGCACGGCACCCTCGAGACTCCTGTCTTCATGCCGGTCGGCACGCAGGCGACGGTGAAGGGCCTGACGCCGAAACAGCTGCTCGAGGAACTCGATGCGCGGATCCTGCTGGCCAATACCTATCACCTGTGGATGCGTCCCGGAAGCGAGCGGATCCGTGCCTGCGGTGGCCTGCACGCGTTCATGCGCTGGCCCCGCAGCCTCGTGACCGATTCCGGGGGCTACCAGGTCTTCAGTCTCGCCGCGCTGCGTCGCATCTGCGAGGAAGGCGTCGAGTTCCGTTCACACCTGGACGGGTCGCAACACTTCCTGACGCCCGAGTCGGCCCTCGACATCCAGCGTGACTTGGGCAGCGACGTGAGGATGGTGCTCGATGATTGCACCCAGTACCCGGTTGACGAGAACACGGCGCGCGAGTCGATGGAGCGGAGCCTGCGCTGGGCCGCACGCTCCTTCGCGTATTGGCGGGCCGAGGATCCCCAGTCCGAGAGCATGCTGTTCCCCATCGTGCAGGGTTCGATGTACAGCGGCTTGCGCCGGGAATGCGTGCGGCGCCTGCTCGAGCTGGACGCTCCGGGCTACGCGATTGGCGGCCTGTCGGTGGGGGAGCCGCGATCGCTGAGCTATGAAATGGCCGCGGTTTGCGAGGAGCTCCTGCCGCGCGGCGAGCCGCGCTACCTCATGGGTGTCGGCATGCCCCGGGAACTCGGTCGGTATGTCGCGCTGGGGGTCGACATGATGGATTGCGTCTTGCCGACGCGCAATGCCCGCAACGGCTGCCTGTTCACCCGCGCCGGGAAAATCATGATCAAGAACGCCGCGCACGCCCGGGCGGACATCCCGGTCGACGCGGCATGCCGCTGCTACGTCTGCAGACACTTCTCGCGGGCCTATCTCCGGCACCTCTTCCTGGCCAAGGAGATGCTTTACTGCACGCTTGCGACGCTGCACAACCTGTGGCTGTACCTTGACAGGATGTCTCGGATTCGCGAAGCTATTCTTACTGGGGAGTTGCCGGAGTATCTGAGCGAGATTGCCGCGCACGGCGGCGGCGCCCATCGCTGAGTCGGCGGCGCGCGGGAAGCTGTCGTTGCGGTTCCGCCTGCCGATTCTTCGCTATAGTGTCCGAGGAGTGTCGTGCGGCTCCCGAGCGCGACGGACTCGATTCACTCCCATTGATCGCAGTGCCCGTGTCCTTTGGGGAACAAGTTGGTTCTTGGCTGCCTAGCCCGGCGCTGCTCTTCCAGCAGTCGGGCGGCGCCTTCTACTCGCTTGCGCCGATCGCACTGATGATCGGCATTTTCTACCTGCTCGTGATCATGCCCTCCCGCAAGAGGCAAAAGCGGCTTCAGGAGATGCTGGCCAATCTCGTTTCGGGAGATCGGGTCGTCACCAACGGAGGCCTGACCGGCACAGTTGTGGGCCTGAGCGAAGCTCGCGTGACGCTGCGCATACCGCCCGACGGCATCAAGCTCGACTTTGGGCGCAACGCGATTGTCGCGATGGCGGAGAAGCCCGGCGACTAGCCGCGGAGCGCAGGAATAGTCGCCATGCGAAACCGTTTCGGAGTGAAGGTCCTCCTGGTCTCCGCCGTGTTCTTGCTGTGCTTTTGGCGTGTGATCGGGCTGTCGCCCAGTTGGGACGACATCCGGAAGAACCTCGCGGACAACATCGCGTTGGGGCTGGACCTCAAGGGGGGGACGCACCTAATCCTGCAGGTGCAGGTACAGGACTCGCTCAAGTCCGAGGCGGACCAGACGATCGACCGCATCAAGCGCCGCCTCGTCCGTGCGGGGATCTCCTATAGCGTGATCGCGCGTAACGACCCGAATTCGATCGAGGAATCCGACAGCATCGAGATCCGATTGGAGGGCACGCCGACCGACCGCGTCGGGGACGTGCGCGCCATCTTCGAGGAGGAAGCGCCGAGCTGGATCCAGACCTCGACCGGAGGGAGCGCATTCGTCTTGACGTTGCGGCCCAGCGAGCTGCTGCGCTTGAAGGCCGAGACCTTGCAGCAGTCCATGGCCACCATTGAGAACCGCATCAACGGCCTGGGGCTGACCGAGCCTGTGATCCAGCAGCACGGCCGCGCCGAGGCGGAGCACGAGATCCTGGTCCAGCTGCCTGGCGTCAGCGACCCGGCCAGAGTGATGAACCTGCTGCAAATGTCGGCGCAACTGGAAATCAAGCTGGTCGTGGGCGGACCCTTTCCCGCGCCCGAGGCGGCCCGCTCGCAGAACAACGGGATCCTGCCTGCCAACACCGAACTCGCGCACTATGCCGAGCGGGGACGCAACGAGTGGTACCTGTTGCAGCGCAACCCCGCCGTCACGGGCCGGGACCTGCGCGCGGCAACCGCTGGACGGGACACGCAAAACCCCGGTGCGTGGCAGGTCGCATTCAGCCTCTCGCGGCAAGCCGGGCAGCGATTCGGTATCTTCACCGCCGCCAACATCGGCCAAAACCTGTCCGTCGTGCTCGACCGCCGCATCCAGAGCGTCGCGTCGATCGAGTCCCGCATCGACTCCGATGGCGTGATCAACAACATCGATTCGCAGACCGAGGCCCTCGATTTGGCTCTGGTCCTGCGCGCCGGCGCGTTGCCTGCGTCGGTCGTCTATCTCGAGGAGCGTACGGTCGGCGCCTCGCTGGGCGCTGATTCGATTCGGCAAGGCGTTCGCAGCGCGCTCTACGGCGTCGCGATCATCGTCCTGTTGATGCTCGTGTATTATCGCTCGGCGGGAATCAACGCGAATGTCGCGCTGTTCTTCAATCTGCTCATCCTGCTGGCGGTGCTCAGCGCGTTCGGCTTCACGCTCACGCTGCCCGGCATCGCGGGGATCATCCTCACGGTCGGCATGGCGGTGGACGCCAACGTGCTGATCTTCGAACGCATCCGCGAGGAATTGCGCACGGGGAAGGCCGTGGTCGCCGCGCTCAACGCCGGTTTCGGCAAGGCATTCCTGACGATCATCGACACCAACGTCACCACCATCATCGCGGCCACCTTCCTGTTTCTGTTCGGCCGCGGGCCGGTGCGCGGGTTCGCCGTGACGCTGGCGATCGGACTGCTCGCGAACTTGTTCACGTCGGTCTTCGTCTCGCGCCTGATCTTCGATCTCAGCCTGTGGCGCAAGCAGCAGGTCAAGGAGTTGAGTATTTAGGGGGAGCGGGAAACCTCCGAGCGCCGGACGGTGTCTAGGGAAACCGGACGGGTTGCGGCGCTGCGCACGAGCCATGCAACTGATCGGCGAAACCCACATCGACTTCTTGGGGCGGCGGCGGATCTTTCTCCTTCTCTCGCTCGTGCTCCTGACGGCCGGCGCGGTGAGCGCCGTGCTGCACGGCGGGATCAAGTTTGGGATCGACTTCAAGGGTGGGACTTTGGTGTATGCCAAGTTCCGCGAGGCGCCCAGCTTGGAGCGCATCCGTGGCGTGCTCACCGACAAGGGCTTGAGCGTCGCCACGTTGCAACCCTTCGAGGACAGCGCCGAGAGCCATGAACTGAAGATCGATCTGGATCTCGCCGGCGAGGTGGTCGAGACTTCGGGCAAGGCGCAGGTGATCGAGACGCTGCGCGAGATCTATCCCATTCCAGGCGGGAAGCTCGACTTCAACAATGCCGGCAGTGATGCGCTCGGCCAGCGGTTGCTCGACAACAGCTCCCTGCGCGACGCCGGCTACAGCAGCCAGGACGTCCAGCAGGCTGCGGACGCCCTGGTTGCTTGGCGCGACCAGGCGCCTCGCTCCGGTCTGGTGCGGGCCCCGGAGGAGTTGGCGGGCGCCCCCGGAGTCGCGGAGGCGATCCTCGCGGCAGTCGAGGCGGAAACCGCATTGGGGGCCTTCCACATCAGTGGGGTGGAGGTGGTGGGGCCGAAGATCGGATCCGAGCTGCAGTGGCAGGCGATCAAGGCGGTCCTGTTCGCGTTGGCGGGTATGCTAGTCTACATTGCGTTCCGCTTCGAATGGATCTACGGCGTGGCTGCAGTCATTGCGGTGTTCCACGACGTTTTCATCACAATCGGATTTTTCTCGCTCTTCGGCCGCGAAATCGAGTTGACAGTGGTGGCAGCTTTGTTGACACTAGTTGGTTACTCCATGAATGACACGATCGTCATTTTCGATCGTGTTCGGGAGAACCGCAAATCGACGAAGCGGTCCAGCTTGACGGAACTGCTCAACCTCAGCATCAACCAGACTCTGAGCCGCACCATGCTGACCTCGGGGTTGACTCTGATTGCTGTTGTGTGCTTGTTTGTGTTCGGTGGGGAGGTTCTGCGCGGTTTTTCGTTCGCTCTCGTCGTGGGCGTGCTGGTCGGAACCTACTCTTCGATCTTCATCGCCAGCCCTGTCTTGCTATGGGGCCAGGAGTGGACGACTTCCCGGGCGCCCAGCGGACGCCGGGAGAGGCGGACTTGAATCGGGAAAGAGACCGGGAAGGAGTTTGCAATCATGTTTGAAGACAGTTTGAGTATCGGCAACATGAAGGGGACATCGGGTGTGGCCGTGCTGCTTTCCACGCTGGTGCAGTGTGTGGTCGTCTCGGGTGCGCTGCTGATTCCGTTGCTGAACTATTACGAGTTGCCGGCTACGGAATTCGTCAGCTTTCTGACGGCGCCCCCGCCGCCGCCTCCACCCCCACCGCCCCCGGCCGTGCTCGTGAAGGTGATCCCGCGCGAGTTCGACACCGGAGCCCTGACGCAGCCGGTGGCCATCCCGGACCAAGTCGCCGTCATCGAAGAGGATGTTGCGGCGCCCAGCGCCGGCATCGCCGGCGTCGTCGGCGGCATATCGGGTGGCTCGATCGGGGGCTCGATCGGCGGTGTGCTCGGCAGCATCATCTCAAGCGCTCCGACGGTGGCTCCCCCGCCGCCGCCTCCGCCACCCGTGAAGAAGAAGGCGCCGCCGAAGCGCATTCGCGTCGGCGGCAACGTCGCCAAGGCGCGGCTGATCCGCCAAGTGCGTCCGCAGTATCCGCCGCTGGCCCGGCAGGCCCGCATTCAGGGCACGGTGAAGCTTTCGGCGGTCATCTCCAAGGACGGAACGATCCAGAAGCTGGAGGTGATGTCCGGCCATCCGCTGCTGGTGCCGTCCGCGCTGTCAGCCGTGAAGCAGTGGCGTTACAGGCCGACCCTATTGAACGGCGAGGCCGTGGAGGTCTTAACGAATATCGACGTGAACTTCACCCTCAGCGGCTGAGACACACGTCCAGGTTCTCCCCAGCGGGAGGCGGGCGCCTGGTTGCCGCTCAGCCGGCGCCCGGGATTCCCGGAAGGAACAGTTGGTCAACGGAATCCGTTGGTACTTTAGGAGGAAAAACAGCAGATGCTTTCGCAATTCGTAACCACGGCTTTCCTGTTGCAGCAGGAAGTCGGATTTGACATGGTGTCGATGTGGAACCAGATGGGATTTGCGGCCAAGGCCGTGGTCGTCGTCATGTTCCTGATGTCGGCTTGGTCCATCGGCGTGATGATCGACCGCGGCTTGGCGTTTTACGCCGCCAGGAAGCAGTCCCGGGCCTTCGCTCCGGCCATCGCCGGCGCGCTGCGCAGCGGGAAACTCGACGAGGCGATCAAGCTTTCGGACCGTTACAAGAAGAGCCACTTGGCGAAGGTCGTCACGGCGGGCTTGGGTGAGTTCAAGGCGCACGATGCCGGCAGCGACATCCCCGGCCGGACGATCGACGCCTCCAAGCGCGCGTTGGAACGCGCGCAGGCGATTACCCACGCCGAATTGAACCGCGGCCTCAGCGGCCTCGCTACGATCGGGTCGACGGCTCCGTTCGTCGGACTGTTCGGCACGGTGGTCGGCATCATTAACGCGTTCCAGGGCATCTCCCAGGAGCGGTCCACCGGCCTTGGCGCAGTCGCCGGCGGCATTTCCGAGGCGCTTGTCGCGACAGCGATCGGCCTCTTCGTCGCCCTGCCCGCCGTGTGGATGTTCAACTACTTCAACACGAAGGTCGAAGGCTTTGACGTGGAGATGGAGAACGCCAGCTCCGAGCTGATCGACTATTTCCTGAAGAGGAGCGGCTGACGGCAGCCGCTCGGGGAGCCGACGGGCAGACCGGCTGTAGAAGCGTGTAGCGGCCCGCCGCCGGACGCTGAGCCAGCGAAGCCGGCGGCGGCCGCCCGGAAACGAGGGAACAGGTATGGCGGACGAAGAAAAGGGTCTCATCGAACTCGAAGAAGAACAGGTCCAGAAGGGCACGCGCGGCGGCATGGGGGCGATCAACGAGATCAACGTCACGCCGATGGTCGACGTGATGCTGGTGCTGTTGATCATTTTCATGGTCATCACGCCCATGCTCAGCAAGGGCGTGAGCGTCGACTTGGTGCGCACGCGCAACCCTGTTGCGATGGACGAAGCCGACGCCGAGGACGCGCTCGTCGTCGCGGTCACGCGCGACGGCCAAATCTTCCTGGGCCGCGAAAAGCTGAAGGAGGTCGAGGAGCTGACGCAGAGAGTTGGCGATGTCGTCAGCAACCGCATCGACAAGACGGTGTACATCAAGTGCGACGCCCGATCCCGCTACGAGCGGGTGGTGGAAGTTGTCAATGCCGTCCGCAGCGCTGGCGTGGACCAAGTCGGCTTGCTGACGGAACGGGAAGACGATAAACAGGGGGCTTTCGGCGCCTAAGCCGCCGCGGCTCCCGCACCTTTTGCATCGAGGAGGAATTTCATCATGGGTATGGCAGTCTCAACCGGCGACGGCGGAAGCAAGACAGTCCCCTACATCAACATGACGCCGCTGATCGACGTGCTGCTGGTGTTGCTGATCATCTTCATGGTCATCACGCCGATCACACCCAAGGGCTTGGAGGCCCTGGTGCCGCAGCCGAATGAGGACGAGCAGCAACAGGATACGGTCAACGCGCGGACGGTCGTAGTGTCCGTGGAAGAGGACCGCCGATCGCGCGAAGGGATCAAGGTTTCGATCAACCGCGAAGATTCGACGATGGATGAGCTGGAAGCGGACCTGCGGGACATCTTCAAGACGCGCGCCGAACGCGTGATGTTCGTCCGCGGGGATCCCCAGTTGGACTATCAGCACGTGGCTCGCGTGATCGATATCGGCAAGGGGGCCGGGGTGGACAAGATCGGGCTGCTCACGGAGCAGATCGAATAGGCATCGGTCGCGGCCACGAGCCCGCACGGGTTCGTGGCCAGCCTGATTACGGAGAAGAATGAGCAATGCGGAAGATAAAGATTGATTTTCTCAACCTCGCGGTGATTGTGATCGTGGCGGTATTCGCGTTGGGCGGATTCTACCTTTGGAGGAATATGGAGTTGTTGAGGGCGCGGAACGCTTTGAACAAGGGCGTCCAGGCGTTCTCGACCGGCGACTTCGTCCGAGCGGGGAACCTGTTCGAGGAAGCCTCCGACCTCGATCCCGATCTGACCCCTGCCCGCGTGTACCTGGCGTACTCCACGATGATGCAGTACACGCCCGGCGCAGAGTATCCGGAGAACATCGCGATCGCCGAGAAGGCGCTCGAGGGCTTCCAAGGTGTCCTCGAGGACGACCCCGGGAACTCGACCGCGCTGCAGAGCATCGCTTCGCTCTACTTCCAAATGAAGAGGATGGAGGAGTCGAAGGACTGGCATCACAAGGTCTTGGAGGCGGTGCCGGACTACAAGGAGTCGTACTACACGATCGGCGTGATCTGCTGGACGCAGTCCTACGAGCCGCGTCTTCAGTTGCGCGCGGATTTGGGCATGCAGCAGGAGGACCCGGGTCCGATCAGCGTTGCGAGACGTCTCAACCGCAACCAGCGCGAAGGCTTGGCGGAGGTGGCCGAGGAGGTGGTTCCGATCATCGAAGAGGGATTGGAAGCGTTGGAACTGGCGCTCGCGATTGATCAGGACTACGACGATGCGATGGCGTACGTGAACCTCCTGTACCGCGAGCGCGCCGACTTCGCCGAGACCAAGGCTGAGTACGACGGGTATCTGGACCAGGCCGACGAGTGGGTCCAGAAGGCCCTGGACACGCGCAAGCGCAAGGCGGAAGAGAGCACGATCGAGACGTTCACGACGGACGAATAGGAGCGCGGTTCAGGCTTCGTTCGGTCAGACGTAGCCTATAATTCAGCCTGGGGCCCGTCGCGGGCTCCAGGCTTCGTTGCATCAGGACGGGGCCCTTCCCGGCGGGGACGAGAAGCCATGCCTGCCAAGAGTTCGACGGCGCCGTCAAGGCGTGCGATCTCCGAGCCGCTGGCGGCGCGCTATGCCCAACTCGAGCAGAAGTTCTTGCAATACCGTCCCGGGGAGGATCTGACGCGTTTGCGGTGCGCCTTCCGCTTCGCTGCCGGCCACCACCGCGGGCAGAAGCGCAAGACCGGCGAGCCGTTTCTGAGCCATCTTCTCGAGGTGTCGCACCTGCTGGCCGACATGCGGCTGGACGAGGTCGCGCTGGCCAGCGGCCTGTTGCACGACACGGTCGAGGACACGTCCGTCACGGTCCAGCAGCTCGAACGGCAGTTCGGCGCCGAGATTGCGGGCTGTGTAGACGGTGTGACCAAGATCGGGCGGTTGCGCTACCACTCGTCCGAGGCGCGCCAAGCGGAGACCTTCCGCAAGATGCTCCTGGCGATGACCCAGGACATCCGCGTGATCTTGATCAAGCTTGGCGACCGCATCCACAATATGCGGACTCTGCACGGGCTTGACGCGGAGCGGCAAAAGCGCATTGCGCTCGAGACGAGGGAGATCTACGCGCCCGTCGCGTTGCGCCTGGGGATGGGCAAGGTGCGCAGCGAACTCGAAGACCTGGCGTTTTTGTATTTGGAGCCGCACGCCTACGAGACGATCACCGAACAGATCGAGTCGCGCCGCGAGGCGAGCGAGGAGTTTCTTGCGGACATCCAGCGTGAGCTGGAAGGCAAGCTCGAGCAGGCGGGCATTCCGTCGCGGCTGGAAGGGCGCATCAAGCGTCCGTATTCGATCTACTTGAAGTTGAAGCGCCAGAACGTCACGCTCGACATGGTCTACGATCTGCTGGCGCTGCGCGTGATCACGGACACCAAGACGCACTGCTACGCCGCCATGGGCGTGATTCACGGCCAGTGGCATCCGGTTCCAGGGCGCATCAAGGACTTCGTGGCGATGCCGCGGCCCAATCTGTATCAGTCGCTGCACACGTCGGTGGTGACGAAGGAAGGGCAGCGCTTCGAAGTCCAGATCCGCACCGAAGAGATGCAGGAGATGGCGGAGGAAGGCATCTGCGCGCACTGGAAGTACAAGGAAGGGCGCCACGGTCCGGATGTCAGCGACGGCCAGATTGCCTGGCTGCGGCGGCTTGTCGATTGGCAGCGCGAGATGACGGATTCGACGGATTTCCTCTCGACGTTGAAGATTGAGCTCTATCCGGAGGATGTCTATGTCTTCACGCCGAAGGGCCGCGTGATCGCCCTGCCCCAGAATGCGACTCCGGTGGACTTTGCGTATGCGATCCACACTGAGGTGGGACACAGGTGCAGCGGCGCCAAGGTCGACGGGCAGATCGCGCCCTTGAAGCGGCGGCTGCTGAACGGCGAGATCGTCGAGGTGATCACGCAGACCGGCGGCCATCCCAGCCAGGACTGGCTGGAGTTCGTCACGACGTCCAGGGCCCGCAACAAGATCAAGCAGTGGTTGAACGCGGAGCGCCGCAGGCAGGCCGTGGAGATCGGCCAGAAACTGCTTGAGAAGGAGGCGCGCGCGGCCAAGGCGCCGCTCAAGCAGGTGCAGCCGGAACGGCTCGCGGGCGTCTGCCGCGAATACGGCTGCTCCACGCGCGAGGATCTCTATGCGCGGCTGGGCTACGGCCGCTATTCGGTCCGTCAGGTGCTGCGCAAGCTGTTCCCGGAGGGGGTAGTCCCGGACCCCGCGAAGCTCCGGTCGAAGCCACCGGTGATCGACTCACCGGAGGTGGCGCGGTTGCCGGCGGGTGACGACACGCTGGCGGTCCACGGCATGGACGACATCCTGATCTATCGCGCCCGATGCTGCAACCCGATCCCCGGAGACGAGATCGTTGGCTACGTGACGCGCGGCAAGGGCGTAGGCGTGCATTCCATGGCCTGCCGCAATGTGCAGAACTTGATGTTCGAGGCGGAGCGGCGCATCGACGTGCACTGGGCGCCCAAGCAAGGATCGACGTACCAAGCGCTGCTGACGGTCTACGTGGATGACCGCCCTGGCGTGCTGAAGGACTTGACCAGCATCTTCACGAACGAGGGAGTGAATATCGTCAAGGTCGAATCGCGCGGGGGGCAGCGCAACCGTGCGGCAACGGTCGAATTCGTCGTGGACGTCGCCGACAAGCGGCATCTCGAGCGGGTCACCAGCGCCTTGGTGGGCATGGATGCGGTGCGGGACATCGCGCGGGGCAACCGGATCTAGCCGGCTTGGACGGGACCCCAACGCGGACATCGAGTCGGAGAGCCCTCGCGCACCTGCTTGAGCGCCTCCCTCAGCCTGCTACCCAGCGTTCTCGGCCCGCCGAATCTCGGCCTCGTCCGCAGTTGCAAGGGTGGCGCAGTAGGCGAACGGGACGGCCGCAATCCTGCAGTCAGCCCCTGTCTCTCTCCGCCCTACCAGCGAAGCCCCCGACCATACCGCATCTCAACTCCGTGTCTTGAGGAACCGGAGGGGTGAGGAGTGAGTGTGGCGTCCAAGTTAGCGCCTGGCTATTCTGGCAATGATCGAACCGCTTCCATTGAAGTCCCTGCAGAGACCTTAGACATGTTGCACCGCCTCCCAACACTATTCCTGGCCGTCCTGACGCTTGCCACTTGGATGCCAGTCCAGGAGCTCTCCGACGTCGTCATGCCCGGCACTGAAATGCGGGAGGATGATTTGCCTGCGGTCGCCGCCGAGCCAGACGGTTCCGTCTGGCTCGTCTGGATGGCGTACGCCGACCGGCGCGATGAAATCGCAGTCCGGCGCTGGGCAAACGGCGCGTGGGGCAATCCGCAGTGAGTGCCAAATACCAGCGGCGACGTTTGGCTGCCCCAAGCAGGAGTCGACTCGGCGGGCTGGCTGTGGGTGGTCTGGTCGCAGATGCTGGACGAGAACTGGGATCTTTTTGCGCGTGGCTATGATCCGGGCGAAGAGGGTTGGGGCCCTTTGCTTCGCTTGACCGACCACCCGCTGCCCGATGTCAATCCGCGACTGGCGGTCGACGGCAAGGGCGGTATGGCCCTCGTCTGGCAGGGATTCCGAGGCCGGCACTCCAATATCTATCTCAAGACGTTCGCAGAGGCTTCCGGGTGGTCCGACGAAATCCAGATCACAGGCCGCCCCGCCAACGACTGGGAACCGACGGCGGCGTTCGATTCGAGCGGAACGATCTGGATTGCCTACGACAGCTACGCGAACGCCAACTACGATGTCTTCTTGACGGGGGTGCGGCACGGCAACGTGACCGTGCCGGAACTGGCTGTCGCTCGGACCGGTCGCTTCGAGGCCAAAGCCACGCTCGCCGTGGACAGCGCGGACCGCATTTGGGTCGCCTGGGAAGCGGGTGGTGCGAACTGGGGCAAGGACACAGGCTTCAACTTCCGCGGCCGTCAGCCGGGAGTGCGCATTGGAGCGGAGCGAGATGTGCACATCGCAACCTATGCGAACGGCCGCTTGTAGGCGCCTGTGCAACCGCTACAAGAGGCCTTTTCGGCTGGAGAGGGCACTCCCAAATGGACCTACCAGCCGCACGTGTTCACGGACCGTCGAGGCAATGTCTTCGTGGCGGCGAAACGGTTGATCCGCGTCACCAGGCAGGGCTCGGGGACAAGGGGGTATTGGGAGTACTGGATGACGCGTTACGGCGGCGACGTATGGGCTCCGGCCCATCCGATCACCCACAGCTTCGGGCGCTCCAGTACGCGCATCAACGCGGCGAACGCCTCCGACGGCAGTCTGTGGTTGGCGTGGCCGGCGGATAGCCGCACGACAGCGTGAGGCCACCGCCCGATCCGCGGCGAGGCTTGGGTTGGCCGTCTAGCGCCCCAGGGCTCCGCGTCGGCGCCCAGCTTCGAGCCTTTTGAGTTGGAACAAGTCGAGGTTCAGGGCTGGCGCCCGAACGAAGCCGCGGACCTGGACGCCATGCGCGGCTATCGCACCACCGTCCACGGCCGCCCGGTGCAGATCGTGCGCGGCGACTTCCATCGCCACACCGAGTTGAGTTGGGATGGCGGGGGAGGCTTCGACGGTTCGCTGCCGGAGTTTTACCGTTACATGCTGGACGCCGTCTCCATGGACTTCGGGGCGTCGACCGACCACCAGGGCGGCGCCTACGACTACTGGTGGTGGTACTCGCAAAAGATGACCGACATGTACCACCTACCCGGCGCCTACACTGGGATCTTCGGCTACGAGCGTAGCGTCACCCAGCCGCACGGTCACCGCAATATCTTCTTTGCGGACCGCACAGGCGAAGTGGCGCCCTTCTTCATGCACGGCGACGCCGCTGCGTACGCTCTAGGCAGACACCCCCAGGGCGATCTTCCGGGCATCGGCACGGCCAATGTCGTGCGTGATGACACCAAGCATCTCTACGACGCGGTCCGCCGCATGGCAGGCATCGCCATTTCGCACACCTCCGGCACGCGCACGGGAACCGACTGGCGCGACAACGATCCCGAGATCGAGCCGGTCGTCGAGATCATGCAGGGCGCTCGAACGAACTACGAGTACGTCGGCGCTCCATTCTCGGCCAGAAGCGCTACGGCGGCCGACGCGCCCGGCGGCTATCGACCGATCGGCGTGGTCCGGAACGCCTGCAACAAGGGCTATCGGCTCGGGATCACGGTCAGCTCGGACCACGGCTCCACGCACTATTCCTACACGATGGTCTACACGGACCGGGTGACTCGCGAAGGCATCCTCGACGCCATCCGTCGCCGCCACACCTACGGTGCGACCGACAACATCTTGCTGGACGTGCGCATGGGCGAACACTTCATGGGTGACGAATTCCACACCGCCGAGCCGCTCGCCATGACTGTGAAGGTGCGCGGAACGACCGATATTGCGCGGCTCCACGTCCTCCGCGGCGGCCAGGTCGTCTACACCCACACTCCAGACGCTCAGGACGCGGTGTTCGAGTACCTGAACACCGATGCCCGGCGTGGGATCGGGACCCAGTACTATTACATGCGTGGCGAACGAATCGACGGCAACATGGCCTGGGGCAGCCCGTTCTGGGTGAATTACTAAGCTTGCAAGGAACGGATTCGGAAGACGGCTGTCAGGTGTTGATCGATCCCCCGTCGACGGCGATCGTCTGGCCGGTCACGAAGTCGCTGTCCGAGGATGCCAGGAACAGCAAGGCCCCGATCAGGTCGCTGGGATAGCCGTGGCGCTTCAAGGCGCGGCTGGCGAGAACCCTTTCCTTGGCCATGTCGAGATGAGATTGGTTGTCCAGGATGCTGTCGCTCAGGATCAAGCCGGGCGCCAGGGTGTTCACACAGATGCCGTGCTCGCCTAGTTCGCGCGACAGAGCCCTGGTGAGGGCGATCACAGCACCCTTGGAGGTGATGTAGTGCGCCATGCGGGTCGGCTGGCCCTTGTACGCGGTGCCGGACGAAATATTGATGATCTTGCCTGCACCGCGCTCGATCATTGACGGGGCGGCGTGTTTGGCTGTTAGGAAACTGCCGCGCACGTTGACCGCCATAACACGGTCCCAGAGCGCGGCGTCGATCTCCTCGAACGCCACGGGCGGCAGGGAAGCGTAGATGGCGGCGTTGTTGACGAGGACGTCGATGTGTCCGTACCTGGCCAGCACGATTTGGACGAGCTTCTCGACAGCGGCTTCGTCGCTCACGTCCGTCCGAATCTCGCGGGCGCTGCCGCCTAGACTTCGGATCGTGTTGACCGCCACGCTCCCGTCGGCGATGTCCGCGATGATAGCGACCGCGTCCTCGGCCGCGAGAGCCCTCGCATAAACGGCGCCGAGGCCCGTGGCCCCGCCGGTTATGATCGTTACCTTGCCCGCCAGCTTGCCCACCGCTAGGCCCTCATCAGAATACGCGTCCAACGGTTGACGCGCAGTACGAGTGTAGTGGAAATACGCAAATCGAGAGTCGTGTCGGCGCTCGGCGGCACTGGGTATCCCTTGACGGTTCGGCCTTCAGCGAGTGCGGGCACCAGATGGCCTCAACTATAGATAAGGCCTATAATATGGTCTGAAATGAGAATGCTATGTCTGTGGTACCCCTGTCGCAAGCCAAGACCCATCTAGCGAAGCTACTGGCGGAGGTCGAAGAACTCGGCGAAGAGGTGGTCATCACCCGATCCGGGCGTCCGGTGGGGGTGCTTCTCTCTCTGACCGAGTACGAAGGACTGCTCGAAACGTTGGAGATCCTGGCCGACCAGGACTTGGTGAAGGCGATCGAGCAGGGTTTGTTGGAAGCGGCGGCGGGAAAGCTGCTGAGTCACAAGGACGTGTGGGATGGCCTGGACGCTCGTCTACACGGCTAGTGCCGCCCGAGCGATAAGGAAGATAGATCCGGCCGTTCGACGGCGCGTTGACGCCGCCCTTCAGAAGCTCCGAGAGGAGCCGGAGCGTGGCAAGCCGCTGCAACTGGCTCTCCGAGGGTTGCGATCATGGCGGACGGGAGACTACCGAATCGTCTATCGCGTCATAGAGTCACGCATCGAAATCGTCATCGTGTCAATCGGCCACCGTCGAGATGTGTACGACAAGCTGCACGATATGTGGTCTACCCAGCGCTGAGGCGCGCCCCGTTTGGGGGGCCGATCTAACTGCCCCCCAAAGTCCGTTGAGAACTCAATACCAAGTGCTCGGGAGCGTTGCATTGCGGACACGCAGCACATGGGCTCGTTGACGACGCACCTTCTCCAGATGCGGCTCGGTCCCGAGCGGTTCGGCTCATTCGGAACGGTCGTCCGGGAACGGAAAAACAAGGGGATTATATCGCTGAGTAACGAAAAGCCCGGAAAAACCGGCGTTTCGGGTTGATTGTCTCGTTACTTTCATGTAGAATATAGGTGTGGCAAAGGCACCCGGAAAATCAAGTCGCAAGGGCATAACCCTCAAGCAATTGTTGAAGCAATTCCCCGATGATTCAGCGGCCGAGCGCTGGTTCATCGAGCAGCGCTGGCCCGAGGGTATTTGCTGCCCGGATTGCGGCTCGCTCAATGTTCAGACGGGCTGCAGACATCCCAGAATGCCGTTCCGCTGCCGGGAGAAGGTGTGCTCGATGCAGTTCTTCAGCGTCAGAACCGGTACTGTAATGCACCGGTCCAAGATCGGTTATCAGGACTGGCTGATCGCCTCGTTCCTTGTCATGACGAGCCTCAAGGGAGTCTCGTCCATGAAGCTTCACCGCGATCTCGGCATCACGCAGAAGACGGCGTGGTTCCTGGCCCAGCGGTTGAGGATTTCGATGTTCCGGGACGGCGGGCCGTTCTCAGGACCCGTGGAGGTGGACGAGACGTACATGGGCGGGAAGCGGAAGAACATGCCCAAGTCGAAGCGCGAGGAAATGACCGGACGCGGAGCGGTCGGCAAGACGGCTGTGGTCGGGGCCAAGGACCGAGCCTCCAACAAGGTCACGGCCAAGGTCGTCACCTCGACCGACAAGGAGACGCTGCAAGGATTCGTCGAGGATCATGCGGGCGAGGGCGCAACGGTCTATACCGATGACGCGAGCGCCTACGAGTCGCTGAAGTTCGACCATGACACGGTGAAGCACTCGCTGGAGGAGTACGTCAAGGGCGACGTTCACACCAACGGCATCGAGAGCCTTTGGAGCCTGCTCAAACGCGCCCACAAGGGGACGTTCCACAAGCTGAGCCCGAAGCATCTGGACCGCTACGTTCAGGAGTTCGCAGGCCGTCACAATGTCCGCGAGATGGACACGATCGAGCAGATGAAGTCCCTTCGCAACGGCATGGAGGGCCGGAGGCTGACGTACAAGGCGCTGATCAAGGACAACGGCCTGTCCTCGGGAGCGAGGGCCGCGTGAGCCTTCTCGGACTCGCGAAGCAACCAGTCCCAATCCCGGCCCGCTCCCTCCCGCTTCGCTACCCCGACCGCCATCTGATGGCCATCGCGAACTGGAAGAACCAGACGATCTGGACGGGTGACAATCTCGACGTGATGCGCGGCATGAACAGCGAGTCGGTGGACCTGATCTACCTGGACCCGCCGTTCAACTGCAACTCGGTCAAGGGGACAATGGATCAGTATGACTAGGAAACCCGAACCCCCGATTGTGGACTTGCCTGAGCAGTCCTATCAGCCCAGCGTGGCGGAATTGCGCGAGACTATTCGCCTGCCCGGAACGTTCGAGGACGCGATCAAGGCGCTGGTCAGCCCGGTAAAGGTCCGTCGAATTCCGATACGGAAATGGAGATCCCGGAAGTAACTGGAAACAAATAGTTTCCGGGCTTTTCGTTACTCAGCGATATAATCCCCAAAAACAAACGGTTGACGCCAAGATTCGATCCGCTTCGGCAGGCGAATGAGTCGGTCTCGGATCGCCTTCCTGATCGCCTTCCCGGCCTATTGGACAATCATGGGAGGTAAACGGCTATGCGCATCTTCCTGGGACTCGTACTACTGTGCCTGTTTTCGTGCGGCCAGCAGCCCAACGAGGGTCTTCACCGCCTGTTCGACGACTACTTCGAGGACTACCTTCGCGAGAACCCCGAGGCGGCCACTTCCTTGGGACGTACGGAGCACAACGCCCGCTGGCGTGACTGGTCGCGCGCCGCCCGCGATTCCTGGACGCAGCGGGTCGGGCGTTACCTCGAGAATCTCGGCCGTTTCGAATCCCGCGACCTGAACGACCAGGATCGCCTCAGTCTGCGGCTGCTCCGCCGGCAGCTCCAAACGGAACTCGACGGCCACCATTACGAAGCGTACCTAGTGCGACTGAATCAGTTGTTCGGCCTGCACACGATCGTGTTTCTCACGATGCGCGAGATGCCCGCTCGATCCGAGGAGGACTACGAGAACATCCTGGCCCGCCTGCGCGCCGTCCCGGCCTACGTGGACCAGAACATCGTCGCGCTGCGGGAAGCGACGCGCGCGGGCGTCGTCCAGCCGCGTCTGGTCGTGGACTTGATCGTCGGGCAACTGGAAGCGCAATCGACTCCCAGCGCGGAGGACTCGCCGCTTCTGGCCGCGTTCCGCAGCTTTCCCTCCTCGATCCTCGACGCACGACGACGGGAGTTCGTGTCGCGAGCGGAGCACGCATACCGGGAGGCGTTCCAGCCGGCCTGGCGCAAGCTGCGAACCTTCCTGGCCGACGAGTACGCGCCAGACACCCGCGCAGCTCTCGGGGTGACCGGCCTGCCGGACGGCGATGCGATCTACCGCTTCTTCATCGAGCACCACACAACACTGTCTCTCAGCGCCCGTGAAATCCATGAGATCGGCAAAGCCGAAGTCGAGCGGATCGACCGGGCTATGGAAGAGATCGTCCGCCAGGCGGGATTCGAAGGGACCTCGGAAGAGTACGAGCGCCACTTGATGACGGATCCGGACTACCTGTTCGCCAGCACGGAACAGATGCTTGCCTACCACCGCAACGTGGCCATGCGCGTGTTGCCCGAACTTCCTCGCTTGTTCCGGAAGCTGCCTCGGCACCCATTCGGGATCCGTGCGATCCCGCCCGACAGGGAGGCCGCGTCTGCGTCCAACTACAACGCGCCGGCTGCCGACGGATCGCGGCCCGGTTGGTTCAACCTGAAGGCTTACAAGGCCGATAGGCAGTCGCGGTTCGACAAGCCCGCACTGGTGCTCCACGAAACGAATCCCGGGCACCATCTGCAGATCGCGTCCCAGCTCGAACTGGAAGGCTTGCCCGGATTCCGCAAGATCTATCATTCGACATCGTATGTCGAAGGCTGGGCGTTGTACGCGGAATCCCTGGGAGGTGAGCTGGGCGTCTACGACGATCCTCCGAGCCGCTTCGGCGCGCTGGAGAGCGAGCGTTTCCGGGCGCGCCGGCTTGTCGTCGACAGCGGCCTGCACGCAATGGGCTGGACACGGGAGCAGGCGATCGAATTCTTGGGCGACGAAAGCGAGGTGGATCGCTACGTCGCCTGGCCGGGACAGGCCCTCGCCTACAAAATGGGACAGCTCAAGATCCTCGAGTTGAAGGCGGCTGCTTGCGATGCCTACGGATCTTCGTTTGACGTGCGCGACTTTCACGATGCGGTCCTGCGGAACGGGCCGTTGCCGCTCGACATGCTGGAAGAGCAGGTCGGCGAGTACATCGATCTCGCAGACCCGAACGGATCCGGCGGGTGTCCGAGTTCCGAGAGTGTTGCGTCGCGATAGCTTCCGCTCGCGTCGTGAGGCTTGGCGGGCGGGAATCGTGCCAGAATGATAGGGCACTGGGCCGTCGGCCATTCACGCATGGGGCAGATAGCCGATCCGCTGGCCGTTCTGTCCGGCCAGGACGCTACGCAGGCGGGGAGCTATTTCGTCTCGAACTATCCCCCATTCTCCGTCTGGCAACAGGGGGCAACGAAGTGCGCCGTAGAGCGACTTGGCCGTCCTGGGAGCCGCGAGACTCCCCTGGGCATATACGTCCATCTGCCGTTCTGTCGCAAGCGTTGCGATTTCTGCTACTTCCGCGTCTATACGGACAAGAATCACGAAGAGATCGAAGAGTATCTCGATGCGGTGCTGCGCGAGGCGTCAGTAGTCGGCCGCCAGCCCTTCCTCGAGGGCCGCACGCTGGATTTCATTTACTTCGGGGGCGGGACGCCCTCGTACCTCTCGGGGAAGCAGCTCGCCCGGCTCATGGACGGATTGCGCGCCGCCTTGCCTTGGGACGCTCCCAGCGAGGTTGCCTTCGAGTGCGAGCCGGGGACGTTGACCGAGCGCAAGCTCCAGACCATCCGAAGCTTTGGAGTGAACCGGCTCAGCCTCGGCGTGGAGAACTTCGACGACACCATTCTCGCTGACAACAACCGGGCGCATCGTTCGAAGGAGATTTACCGGGCCTGGGAGTGGCTCGGCCGAACCGGTTTCGAGCAGGTCAACCTGGACCTGATCGCCGGGATGATCGGAGAGACGGATGCCAAGTGGCTCCGGACTGTCGAGGAGACGGTTCGACTCGCGCCCGACGCCGTCACTGTCTACCAGATGGAGATCCCGTTCAACACGACGATTTACAAGGGGATGCGCGAGCAGGGCTCGTTGTCCGCTCCGGTTGCCGATTGGCCGACGAAGCGGCGCTGGACGCGCGAAGCGTTCGACGCCCTTGAGGCCAACGGTTATTCCGTCGGAAGCGCTTACACGGCAGTGCGCGATTCCTCGAGGATCCGCTTCGTCTACCGTGACCAGTTGTGGGACGGCGCGGACATGCTGGCCCTCGGAGTCTCGGCGTTCGGCTACCTCGACGGAGTTCACTACCAGAACCAGCCGCACATGCAGCCCTATCTCGCCAGCGTCGCGAACGGCACCCTTCCGGTTTCGCGCGCGCTGCCCATCAGCGCTCAGGAAGCGATGATTCGGCAGTTCGTGCTGAAGATGAAGCTCGGGCACCTCGAAACGAGGCCGTTCCGGGAGCGGTTTGGAGTGGACGTGATCGAACGCTGGCGGGAGGTCTTGGTGCTATTCCGCGACCACGGCTTGCTCGCGTTTGACAGGGACAGAATCGATCTGACACGTGACGGTCTACTGCGAGTGGACCGGCTCCTGCACGCCTTCTTCCTCCCGGAGCACACGAACATCCGCTATGCGTGAGAACGGCGCAGGCGTCGCGCGGGCGTCCAGCGGAACCGCACGATCCCCCAGTGAATGGGACGCGTTGATCCTTGGCGGCGGGCCCGCCGGGTCGACCGCCGCGGCAGTGCTCGCGGCCAAGGGCCGCCGAGTGCTCGTGGTCGAGCGCGAGCGATTTCCGTATTACAAGGTCGGCGAGTCTCTCTTGCCGTACTGCTACTTCCCGCTTGAGCGCATTGGGATGATTGAGAAGCTGCGATCCTCCAGCTTCGTGAAGAAGTACAGCGTCCAGTTCGCTTCGATGGACGGCCGGATTTCCGCGCCCTTCTATTTCTTCCAGCATTTCGACCACCCCGCCGCGCAGACTTGGCAGGTGTTGCGCTGCGAATTCGACCAGATGATGCTTGACAACGCGGTTGGGAAGGGCGCGAGGCTCATGAAGGGCGCGACGGCCAAGCGTCTGCTGTTGAACGGATGCAAGTGCGAGGGCCTGCTGATCGAGAAGGACGGGGAGACATTTCCAGTGCGGGCTCCCATGACGATCGATTGCGGAGGCCGACACGGCTTCGCGGCGACCCAGATGGGTTGGATCATTCCGGACCCGCACCTCAACAAGGTCGCCATCTGGACGTACTACCGGGGCGCGAAGCGGGACCAGGGCTACGACGAGGGTGCGACGACGGTGGCTTATCTGCCGGGCAAGGGGTGGTTCTGGTACATCCCGCTTCCGGACGACGTGGCTGGTGTCGGCGTGGTCGCGGAGCGAGACTACTTGTATCGCGAGGGCAAGGACCTAGAGGCGATCCTGGATCGCGAGATCCAGGCCAACAGCTGGATCGCCGAGCACCTAGCGACGGGCCGCCGCTGCGAACCGGTCCGAGTGACCGCGGAGTACTCGTACCGCTCGCGCTACTGCGCCGGCGACGGGTTAGTCCTGGCGGGGGACGCGTTCACGTTCCTGGATCCAGTCTTTTCCTCCGGTGTGCTGCTGGCTTTGCTCGGCGGGGAGCGAGCCGCTCATGCGGTCGACGCCGCCCTCAGCGCGGGCGACGTGAGCGCGGCTCGCTTCGCCGACTACGGCGCGGACGTCTGTCGGGGAGTCGAAGCGATGCGCAAGCTGGTCTACGCGTTCTACGAGGAAACGTTCAGTTTCGGGAGGCTGCTGAAGCGGCATCCGGACCTGCGGGGCGATCTGACGGATTGCTTGATCGGCAACCTGTCCAGGGACTTCCGTCCGCTTTTCTCGGCGGTCGACGAGTTCGCGAGGGTGCCGGAGCCGCTGCAGTATGGAGGCGTGCCAACGGATCGGATGGCGGCAACGGCTGCGGATCGACTCGGCGAGACCGCATAGCCCCTATCCAAGCCTCGCGGCGCTCTCCAACGGCTCCTGCGAGATGATTCCGGTCGAGGCGTGGCGCCTAAGCGCAACGAACTCGCGGACAACCGGGTTTCTCGCCGCTGTCCTGTACAAGACCGGGATTCCTCCTGCCCGGTGATCGCGCTCAAGCGGCGATGGCGGTCCCGTCGCCCTGTGCTTGCGCGTTGGTTTCAGAGGCGGGGACGGGCTCTTCGCAGCGCGTTCGGCGTGTGCCACCATGTATGTGGGAAGAAGATCGATCCGATGAGGCTCGCACAAGTTCGAGACGGCTGCGATGTTGTCGCGGCCATCCAGGAGGAAGAGGGCTTCCGCGCAATCCCCGGGGCGACCGTGACCTCCCTTCTCGAAGAGGCGGACGTCCGCGGCGTGACCCTGGCGACCTTGGCGGCGGATCGCGCCTCTGACACGATCGTGCAATCCGCGGCGATCATTCCCCTTCGGCCAGCCGAGGTTTGGGCATGCGGCTGCACCTACGCTCCCAGCGCGGACTTCCGGGACGGTGAGCTCGGCACGCGTGACGGGATGTACTCGTACGTCCACAAGCGGGAGAACCGCCCCGAGATCTTCTTCAAAGGAACGTCGCGAGTCTGCGTCGGGCCGAACGAGCCGATCGGGATCCGCGGCGACTCCTCGTTCACCGCGCCAGAGCCCGAACTGGGAATCGTGATCGGAGCCAGCCGTGCGATCCTGGGCTACACGCTGGGCAATGACGTGTCGGCGTGGGACATCGAGCGGGAGAACGCGCTCTACCTGCCGCAATCGAAGGTCTACGACGCCTGCTGCTCGCTGGGCCCGGTGCTCGTGACGCCCGACGAGATCCCCGATCCATATAGCCTCAACATCAGTTGCACGATCCTTCGAGGCGACGAGACGACGTTCCAGGGGAAGGTGTCGACTGCAAAGCTGCGCCGCACGTTCGAGGAGCTGGTCGAGTACCTGACGCGCAGCAACCGGGTGCCGACGCCGACCGTCGTCCTGACCGGAACCGGCATCATCGTCGAACAGGAGGCTGCCCTGCAGCCCGGTGACGTCTGCTCGATCCAGGTTCCGGAAATCGGAACGCTCTCGAATCCAGCGGACTTGGTGTAGGAGGGCGGGAAAGCCCTCAAGCCTTCTTCCGGGACGCGGACTCGACTTCCCGCAACACGCGAAGCGAATTGGCGCCGAGGATTTTCTCGATGTCGCCGCTACTGAATCCACGTCTAGACAAGCCATCCACCAGGTTGGGGATCTTCGAGATGTCTTCCAGGCCTTCCGGCAGTTCGTCGTCGACGCCGTCGAAGTCTGATCCCAGTCCGACGGCTTCGATCCCTCCCACATCGACCGCATGTGCGAAGTGATCGAGAAGGGTGTCCAAGGAGGTCCTGCCGATTGCGGCCAGCTTGGCTGCGCTGCGCAGGCGCTGCCCGTCCTGCCTGTTTGCCTGCGGGTTCTCGGCTTCCCAGTGGCGACTACGCCCCAGGTAGCTGTCGTCCAGGAAGCTGTTGTAGTAGTTAATGTGGATGATGCCGCCCTGCTCGGCGGTGGCCCGGATCATGGCGTCCGTCATATTGCGGGGATGCGAGGCGAGAGCACGGACTGAGGAGTGCGAGGCGACGATGGGGGCGCTGGAGGTTGCGATGACGTCGCTGAAGGTCCGGTCCGAGATATGGGAAACATCAACCATCATGCCGAGGCGGTTCATCTCGGCGACGACCTCGCGCCCGAACTCGGACAGTCCCAGATTCCGATCGCCGGCTGAGGTCCCCGCCCAGGGTGTGTCCTTGGTGTGGGTCAACGTCAAGTAGCGGCCGCCCAGCCTGTAGAGACTGCGCAAGACACTCAGCGAGGAGTTGATCATGTGGCCGCCTTCTATGCCCAGCAAGATGGCGATCATTCCCGTCCGCCGGGCGGCTTCGATCTCTCGGCTGGATGCGGCTAGCACCAGGTCGTCGGGGAAACGGGCGACCTCTCGGTGAACCGTGTCGATGATTTCGAGTGCCTTTTGGACCGATTCCAGCTCCGTGTTTCGCTGCGCGCTGGTGTAGACGGAGAAAAAAACCGCCGTCACGCCGCCCCGGCGCATCCGCGGAATGTCGACCTGCCCGTAGTCGTTCCAAACGCCGAGGTTGTAGTCCCCTCCCAGCAGCCGCATGGGCGTGTCGCAGTGCAGATCGATGACATGCGGTCGAGCCGACGGGTCATTGGGGCGGCCGCTCGATGCTTGGGGATCCGGATCGGAGTCTGCTTTGCAGCCAAGAGCCGCGGCCGCCAGACCGGATGTCCATTGCCTTCGAGTCAGCACCATACTGACGAGTGTAAGCTGTGGCGCGTCGCGCCCGCCGGAGTCGCCGGTTCTCTGGTCGGAAAGCTGGCGGGATGGGCAGGGCTTCCGCCGGAGACCGGACGGTGCTAGTGTAAGCGGGAATCGACGGGCTCGTCCGCCCTCGATGCGGCTACGGAGCAGCACGCATTCATGAAACAGAGGCTGTACAGCGGCGCCTCGTGGGAGCAGCAGGCCGCCTATTGCCGGGCCGTCAGAGCGGGCCCGTTCATCGCAGCCGCCGGTACAACTGCCGTTGCCGAACACGGCCAAGTCGTCGGTGACAACAGCGTGGATGAGCAAGCCGCATTCGTAATTGAGAAGATCGACATTGCATTGACGGAGTTGGGCGCGAGCTTGGCGGATGTCATATGGACCCGAGCCCTCGCGACCCACATGGATCCGTGTGAGGGCTTCGTGCGTATGCACAAGGAGGCGCTCGGCGAGGTCGATCCGGCGGAGAGTTGTATCGGCCCCGCGAGGCTCGTCGATCCTAGGCTGCTCATCGAAATCGAGGTCGAAGCCGTTCAACGGGGGTTTCCTGTCGAGGAGCTATGACGAAGCGTTTCACGGATGCGCTGGCCTACGCCGACCGCCTGCATCGAGGGCAGCTGAGGAAGGGCAATGGCTGCCCTTATATCTCGCACCTGCTCGCGGTTGCGTCCCTGGTCATGGAATCCGGCGGCGACGAGGACGAATGCATCGCCGCGCTCCTGCACGACGCGGTCGAGGACCAGGGGGGATCCCGAACTGCCGAGCGGATCCGCCAACGGTTTGGCGCCAGGGTGGCCGGCATCGTCGAAGCCTGCAGCGAGCGCAAGTCCGCGGGCATGACCTGGAAGGCTCGCAAGCAGACTGCCGTGCGCAGGGTCGCCGAAGCAGATCCATCGGCGCTTCTGGTCGTGTCCGCGGACAAGCTGCACAATGTGCGTTCGCTGATCACCGAGCACCATACGCGCGGAGAGCAGATCTGGGAGCAATTCAAGGGCGGCCGCGACGGTACGCTCTGGTATTACCGGGCCATGACCAACGCGATCCGCAGGGCGGGCGGCAGTCCGCTCGGCGCCGAACTTGAGGCGGCCGTTCGGACCCTGGAGGCTGAGGTGGGCGGGAGCAGTACATCTCCGGCGAGCCGTGATGTCCCCGCTTCTGAGCGTGCGCCTGAAGCAGAGGATCTCACTGGATCGCGATGCAAGCCGGGAGACATTCCACGCCGAGATTGAGCGCTAGCCGTCGCGTTCGAGGATCGCGGTTGAGCCGGCTGTCGCGCGGCTCGTCCACCCTGCGGGGACGTATAGGCTTGCGAAGCGCGGTTGGGACGAAGCGGCGCTCAGGTCCGGCTGGCTGTCCTCTGGCGTCTTTCCGATCGCCTGTACCCGAGCTGTGACCGCCTGGGTCGCTCGGCCTGCATGGCGGTAGCCGTAGCGCTGCTCGTGCACCTCGTCGAACGCAACCGCCCGATCCTCCGGCAAGTTGATTTCGTAGGACTGTCCCTCGTAGCGCATGTCGAGCGTGCGGACCAGGACGATGTCTTCGAAGCCCTGCTGGCGCATGTCCCGCCGCGCCAGTCGTTCGAGGCGCGAAAAGGCGGCGCGAGGTTCCCCGTTGAGCACACTTTGGGAGTAGTCCCGGACGCAGTCGGCGACGAGCATGCCGAGCGCCGAAAGCACGCCGGCGTGGGCAGGCACGACCACCCGGGGAATCTCCAGGCTCTCGGCGAGTTCGCAGGCGTGCAAGGCCCCGGCGCCGCCAAAGCAGATCATGGCGTAGTCGCGCGGATTGTGGCCGCGCTCGACCGAAACCGACCGGATGGCGCGTTCCATCTTGGCGTTCGCACCACGGATGATGGCCAGAGCTAATTCCTCGACGGGGATTCCGGCCTCCGCGGCAGCCCGCGATGCGAACTCCCGGGTGCGGTTCAGGTCGAGGTGGATGGTGCCTTCGAGAAAGGATCCAACGTCGATGCGGCCGAGCAGCAGGTTGGCGTCCGTGACTGTGAGCTCCGTCCCGGAACCGTAGCAAACCGGCCCTGGCGCCGCTCCAGCGGAGCGCGGCCCAACGCGCAAGGCCGAGCCCTCGTCGAAATACGCGATGGAGCCTCCGCCGGCTCCGATGCTTTGGATGTCGAGCATCGGAACCCGCACGGGGAGCCCCGCCACCTCGCCCTCGGTCGTGTACCGGAGGCCACCGTCCGAGAGCGCGACGTCGGTGGACGTTCCACCCATGTCGAAGCTGATGAAGCGCTCGATGCCGAGCTGCCGGGCGATCGCTGTGGCCCCGACCAAGCCGCCAGCGGGGCCCGAGAGCACGGTCCGCACGGCTTGGCGGGAGGCTTCCTTGACGGAAATCGATCCTCCGTTGGACTGGAATACACGCAACTTGGTTGCCGGCAAGTGGGCCTCTAGTGCTTGCAGATACGTCTGCATGAGTGGCGAGACGTACGCATTGACGACTGTCGTCGAGGCGCGCTCGTATTCGCGGTACTCGGGCAGGATTTCACTCGAGAGGGACACGGAGCACCCTGCTGCGCGGAGGGCGCGGCCGACCTGCCGTTCGTGAGCGGGATTCGCGTAGCTGTGCAGCAAGCAAACCGCTACCGAGTCCACGTCCGCAAGCGTGTCCCGCAGGCCTGCGAGTTCGGACGCATCGAGCGGTTGCAGGACGGAGCCGTCGTGGAGCGTCCTCTCGGAGACCCCGAACTTCTTGCCCTTCGCCACCA
This sequence comes from Bryobacterales bacterium, assembly GCA_965218615.1. Lineage (GTDB taxonomy): Bacteria > Acidobacteriota > Terriglobia > Bryobacterales > UBA6623 > VXMF01. The sequence continues at coordinate 812,135 of CBDCLH010000007.1, read as the reverse complement.
AGCCGCGACGGGCGGACGGCGCCCAATCGTAGAGCGCGGCTCGATTCTGCCGGGCGAGCTCGAGGAGGTCTTCGAAGCCGCGCGTCGCCACGAAGGCTGTGCGCGCTCCGTTGCGCTGCAGCAGCGTGTTGGTGGCCACGGTGGATCCGTGGACAACCTCCGTAGCCGCGAATTTGCACAGGCCCGCGAGAATCGCATCGGCAGGGTTGTCCGGCGTGGAGCGCACCTTGAGGCTCAGCAACCGGGAACCGTCCCAGGCGATGAAATCGGTGAAAGTACCGCCGCTATCGACTCCCACGCGCATGGAGCAACAAGAACCGCGGGAAGCCGTGGCCGGCCGAATCGCGGCCCGTCGATTCCCAGTGTACGTGTTCGCCGGACGGCATCCCGCTCAGTCCGACGCGTGCCCGCCGCCGCAGGAAGGGTCGCCGGTCTGGCGGCAGGACTCGCGGACCAGCTCGCGCAGTACGCTGCGGTCGATGTCCGCGAGCTTTCGGACGTAGAGGCACGATTTTCCGCGCGTGTACTTGCCGAGCCGCTGCAGCCGTGCTTGCTGCGCCTCGAGATCAAGCATCAGGTAGAGCGTCAGCGCGTTCTTCCGGGGCGAGAATCCGGTGCGGAACCAGGTCCCAGAACGGCCGCTGGCGTACCTGTACTCGTAGGTTCCGAACCCGACGATGCTGCCGCCCCACATGCGCGGCGCCTCGCAGGCGATGGACTCCATCAAAGAGAGCACTTCGTGACAGTCCTGGCGCCGCGCGGGATCCGCGACGGAGTCGACGAACTCCTTCACGCTGGCATCGGTTGGCTGGGTCTTGTTCTGGGCCATCGATCCATTGCCTTCGTGGGCCGGGCGCACCTCGGAGAAACACGCCGCTCTTTCGATCTATCCCGCATGCTGCAGCGCGCCGTTCGGGACGGGCATTACTCTTCCGGCCTGGTATTCCGACTACCGACGATGTCGATGCGGAATGCCGGAGGCTGTTGTCTGTAACTCACGCGACGCGCTCCGCGCCAAAATGACTTGAGCCCCTTCGTGGCATGACGGACAAGATCGTATCGCATTACCGGATCCTCGAGCCGATTGGCGAAGGGGGCATGGGTGTCGTATACAAGGCGGAAGACACCCGCTTGAAACGCACGGTTGCCTTGAAGTTCCTCTCCAAGGAGATGGCTGGTAGCGGAGAGCACGGGGACCGCTTCCTGCGCGAGGCTCAGGCCGCTGCTGCGCTGGACCATCCCAACATCTGCACGATGTACGAGATCGACGAGGACGATGGGCAGACGTTCCTCGCCATGGCGTTCCTGGATGGGGAGACGCTGGACAAGAAGATCGAGCGCGGCCCCCTGCCGCTCGAGTTGGTCCTCGAGATCGCCAAGCAGGCCGCGGAAGGCCTCGCGGCTGCCCATCGGGCCGGAGTCGTACACCGAGACGTCAAGTCGGCCAACATCATGTTGGGCGAGGACGACAGCGGCCGTCCGATCGTCAAGCTCATGGACTTCGGGCTTGCCCAGGTGTCGGGGGCCTCCAAGCTCACCAAGGCCGACACGCGACTCGGCACGGTCTCCTACATGTCGCCCGAGCAAGCCTTGGGTGAAGAGGTCGGGTCCCGCAGCGACCTGTGGTCCCTGGGTGTCGTGCTGTACGAGGCAGTCACAGGCGAGTTGCCGTTCCAGGGGCACTACGATCAGGCGATCGTTTATTCGATTCTGCACGAGGAGCCGCAGGCTCTGACCGCGTTGCGTGCGCGGGTTCCCATGGAGTTGGAATGGATCGTCGAGAAGTGCCTCGCGAAGAGTCCGGGCGACCGGTATCAGGACGGCCGCGAACTCGTCGTCGATCTAGAAATGCTGCAGCGTAGGGCGGCCAGCGGCAAGACCACGATCCAGCCAATCACGCATCCCCCGAACGCGGCCCGGCAGCGGCCTGCGGACATCCCGCGCGACGCGCTCCAGGACGAATCAGCAGAGACCGAGCGGACCCCGGGACCCTTGCGGGCGGACCCCATTCCTGTGCGCTCATCGCCGTCGTCGAGGGTGACCGGGAGGCCTCGGTTGGGCCCTTGGGTGCGCCGCGTGTCGCTCGCAGCCATCTTGGTGGCAGCCTTCGTTGCGGGCGTGCTTTCGGTGCGCCCGGCCCCCGAAGACGACCCCCTGAGACGGTTTACGCTCCGTCCTATCGAGGCCGTCCAGGGCGACCAGAGCATCGGCCACTTGGCGATTTCTCCGGACGGCCGACACATCGCGTTCAGCACGACCGGCTCAAGCGGCATGCTCTGGCTACAGCCCCTCGATCGCCACGACCCCGTCCAGATCGAAGGCACGCGCGGCGCGCGGGACGTCTTCTGGTCACCCGACAGTAGCTTTGTCGGCTTCGTGACAAGCCGAGGACTGGGGAAAGTCGCCTTGCGCGGGAGGGCCGTCACGATACTCGTGCAGGACGTGGGAGCCGCATTCCTCAACGCCTCCTGGAGCGTGGACGGCGAGTCGATCGTATTCATCCCGATCGGCGGCAGCCCGATGCAGGTATCGGCGTACGGCGGGACGCCGAAGCCGCTGTTCGATGCCGGCCCGCGACACCGCGCCATGATCACCCACCCGTCCTTGCTCGAAACCCCCGACGGCGAAAAGGTCCTGCTTTACTCCGAGCGCTCGCTCGACGGCGACTCCGTCATGCTGCGCCTCCTGTCCGGAGGCCAGCCAGGAGACCCTGTGCGCCTGGTCGAAGGCAGCTCGCCGGTGTACTCGCAGACCGGACATGTGCTATTCCAGCCCTCGGCCATGACATCGGCGCTTTGGGCCATTCGGTTTTCGCTTCGCGATCTCCGGACGCAGGGCGATGGGTTTCTCATTGCACAGAATGCGAGCGAACCGTCCGTATCCTTCGACGGCACGTTGGTGTATCTCGACAACCCAAACGCCAGGCAGCAGCGTCTTCTCTGGGTGGACCGCACCGGCAATTTGATCGGGGAGATTGGCAAGGCCCAACCTTGGATCGTCGGCCCGCGGGTCTCGCCGTCAGGGGATCGGGTGCTTGCGTCGGGTGGAAGCGGAAGGGACTTCGACCTCTGGGTGCACGACGCCGAGCGGCAGGTCGTGAACCGGCTGAGCTTCGACGATGTCGAGGAGACCGGGGCCATTTGGGCGTCAAACGGCACGCAGGTCGCCTTCACCCAGCGCGGCTCGCCGGATTTGAAGGTGCTGACGGTAGGAGGCGGGACTCCCGCCGAAACGATCTACTCCAGCCCGGAGGGGCCGATCGGTCTACTCGACTGGTCTCGCGGCGGCCGCTTTATCCTGTTCCAGAAGCGCCGCCCGCTGGGCGGCGCGCCTAGGCGCTCTTCGGGAGCGGGCGTTGTCCAGTCGCCGCCGGTCCAGACGGCGGAAGGCTTCGCTCCGTTCGGCCAGTCTAGCATCGGGTACCTGGAACGCAGCGAGGGGGAGGCCCGCTGGGAGGCCCGGGAGTTTCTCCCCGAAGCGCCGTTCATCGTGGACGATGCCGTCTTCTCCCCGGACGGCCGCTACGTGGCCTACGAGAGCAACGAATCAGGAGAGATGGAGGTCTATGTCAAACCGTTTCCCACAGGCGGCCAGCGCTGGCAACTCACGACGGAAGGAGGCCGGCTGGCGCGCTGGAGCGACGATGGGAACGAGTTGTACTACATCCAGGATGAGACGCTCTACGCCGTCCAAGTAGAGACCCAGGACGGTTTCCGCGCCAAGGAAACGACGCCGCTCTTCACGCGGGCCAGTCTGGGCGGCATGCGGCGATTTCCCACGTATGACACGGTTCGAGGGGGTCGTTTTGCGGTCGTCGGCCCGGCTGGCGGTCCCCAGCAGCCTACGATCCGTGTTGTGCTGAACTGGTTCTCGGAATTTGAAGGCCTGTAAAGCGCGTCCCAGGCCACGGCCGATGCGCGCCGGACAGACCCCTGCCGCCTGCCGAGGGTGCTTCGTTTTCCCTCTGCGCAGCCTACTGGAAGTCAATCGCGATAGGCTCTCCCAGATACTTCGGCTGAGTGTCGAGCACTGTCACGTCGAGCAGAGCCTTGAAGCGGGCGCCGTACTCGCGCACTCGCGCGCCGTAGCGTGGGGCGCCGGACGGATCCCCGGCGCAGTACGCGATGACATCGAGGCCGAAATGCATACCGAGGAACACCGCGCGCGCGGCATGAAAGCGCTGCGAGATGATTGTAAAGGAACGTTGTCCCATCACCCTGTGGGCCCGGACGACCGAGTCGAGCGTCCGCAGTCCGGCGTAATCTTCGGTAATGGACTCGGCCGGCACTCGCCTCTCGATGAGATCCCGCTTCATGACAATCGGTTCGTTGTAGTAGCGGCTTGGATTGGAACCGCTCACGATGATGTGGCCGATCTTGCCCTTGTGGAAGAGTTCGGCAGCCGCTTCGATGCGCTCCGTGTAGAACTCGTTGAGTCCGCGACTGGTGTTGCGCGACGTACCGAGGACGAGACCGACGTCGCGGCGCGGTAGGCTGGCGAGTTCGTCGTACACGTAGGGCTCGGCGGTGCGCTCGATATGGCGGCTCACAGATGCGACCAGTGCCGTGAGGGAGGCGCCGATTAAAGCTGCCGCGAGGCTGCCCGCGACGATCGTTCTGCGCTTCAGGATCGACATCCCCGTCGTGGCAGCGGCCATGGATTGCCGGGTCACGTCCACTTATTGTTGCAGACACGCGCTTGGCAGCCGCTAGAATCGGGGCCACGCGGGGCCTTCTCGCCGCGATTGTGGCCGCCATGTTGGCGACTTGCAGGGCTTCTCCGTGGGAAGAAGCGGGCGAGCGCAAGCCGAACTTCATGATCCTGCTCGTGGATGACCTCGGCTGGACGGACTTGGGCTGCTACGGCAGCGATTCTTACCTGACGCCGAACATCGACCGGCTTGCGGCGGACGGCATACGCTTCATCCACGGATACGCTGCCTGCACAGTCTGCTCGCCGACCCGAGGCGAAGCTGCGGCCGCCGGACTGGACGATGCGGCTCGAGCACCGCTAGACGACGGTCGCCGAAGCCCTGAGCGCCGGCGGCTACCGGACCGCCCATGTTGGAAAGTGGCATCTGACGCCACGGCTCGAACCTGACGTCATGCTGGAGTACACACCACAACACCACGGCTTCGAACACAATATCGCCGGCAACGAGTGAGGCGCTCCGGGGAGCTATTTCGATCCGTACGAACCCAACGATCGCAGGGTGTATCCCTTACCCGAAGGTGGTGTGGAAGGCGACTACTTGACGGACCGCTTGACGGACGAGGCGTTGGGGATCCTCAAGGACTACCGTGCGGAACCGTTCCTGCTGTATCTCCCGTACTACACGGCGCACACGCCGATTCAGGCCAAGTCGGAGGACGCAGCCCGGTTCGACCGCGATCCCGCCAAGAGGCGCCGCAATCCGGTCTATGCCGACATGCTCGCGGCCCTGGACCGCAGCGTAGGGCTTCTGCGCGCCAAGCTCGAGGAGCTGGGCCTTGCAACAGACACAGTGATCGTCTTCACCGGGGACAACGGCGGGCTGGACCGTAAGGGGCCAGACGGCCAAATGGGCAACCCGACGGAGAACCTTGCGCTTCGCGCGGGCAAGGGGTCGGCCTACGAGGGGGGTGTGCGCACGCCGACAATCTACTACTGGCCAGGCGTGACTCCGGCGGGCGCGGTCAGCGAGGTGCCGGTGATCACCGTCGACATTTACCCGACCCTCCTCGAGATTGCGGGTGTCGTGGGTAATGCCGCACACAATGAGTTGGTCGATGGTGTCAGCTTGGCGAAGGTCTTGCGGGATCCGGCCTCCGAGCTTGGCCGCGAGGCGCTGTACTGGCATTATCCGCACTACCACGGCGGCGGCGCCACGCCTTATTCCGCGATTCGTGCGGGCGGCTGGCGCATGGTGTATTTCTACGAGGATGGCCGTGTCGAACTGTACAATCTGGCCGAGGACGTCGGGAAGAGCACGATCTGGCCGCAACGATGCCCGGCAAGGCCGCGCAAACCGCGTTACCCAACCCGAGGGCGCCCTGAGCCCGGCTCGCTCCGCAGTCTCAGCGGCTGTGGACGCGTACGTGATCCCGGCGGATGGCAGCCAAATTGACCGCACCGACTTCGACCATGTCTCGCGCCAGCTCGGTTTGCAGCATTTCGAGGACCTTTTGGACGCCCAACGCGCCGTATGCCGCCAGTCCCCAAAGCACCGGACGGCAGACCAGAACGGCGCTCGCCCCGAGCGCGAGCGCTTTCAGAACATCGCCGCCGCGACGGAAGCCGCCGTCGACCAGGATGGGGATGCGCCCGCCGACCTCCTCGGCGATGGCTGGGAGGAGGCTGACCGGTTCGGCGGCGCCGGCCGCCCGCCCGCTGCCGTGGTTGGATACGACGATGCCGGCGATGCCTCGCTCGGCGGCGGCCCGCGCTTCGCTGGGCTGCATGACTCCCTTCAGCAGGAGCGGCGCGCCTGCGACATCCCGCAGGCGCTGGATCGCATCCCAGCCATAGCTCGCCGGGCGCCCGCTGGGAGCGCTGTCAGCGCTGGTGGGGAGGGCGTGCTCGCGCCCGGGATCGCCGAGCGTCAGGCAAACAGCTCGGGCTCCCGCCTGCACGGCCCGCAGGACGCGCTCGTGGAGCGCACCGAAATCAGCGTCCGGATAGGCCTGATACCACGGCGCGGGAGAGTGCACGGTGGTCTCCTCGATCGACGCGCCACTGCGTTCCGCAGCCACGAACACCGTGTTCGCGGCCTGTGCCCCTTGGGCTGTGGCGCGTTCGCCGTCGGAGTGGAAATGCTGCTGACGCGAGGCTGGCCCGATCAGGATCGGCGCGAACATTTCCTGGCCGCAAAGCTTGAGACTCAGATCGAGCTGCAGCGTGTTGACCATCATGCGAGGTCGAAATGTGATGCGCTCGAGCGCCCTGCGCTCGCCGCCGGCGATGCGCGCATATGTCTCGCTGTTCAGTTTCCTCGCGGCCATGGGCTCGAATTCGGGTACGTTGGCCAGTTCGTCCAAGGGAGCGATGCGGCCGGGCGGTTCCCCCGCAAGCTCCGGCGCCGGCTGCGCGCGAAGGCAGTGCGAGGCGGCTAGCAGGCCCGCGAAACTGGACAACGCATGTCTGCGGCTGAAGGGGGATCGTGTCATGGCAGGTTGGTCCGGACTAGGGAGCGGTCGATCGACGCGAGGCTTGACGTCCCGCAGCGGGTCATCGCGGTCCGCAGTTCGGACTGCATGATCTCCAGCACCCGCGCGACCCCGGGAGCGCCGAACGAACCCAAGCCCCAGCGAGGCGCCCGGCCCAGACACACCGCCGAGGCGCCCAGCGCCAATGCTTTGAGGATGTCACTGCCGCGCCGGAATCCGCTGTCCACCAGAACCGGGATACGCCCGCCCACCGCCTCCACGATCTCGGGCAGCACCTCGAGGCTCGACGGCACGTAGTCGAGCGTGCGCCCTCCGTGATTGGAGACGACGATGCCGTCCAGGCCGTGCTCGATCGCCAACAACGCATCCTCGGCCGTCAGGATCCCCTTCGCGAGCATGGGAACCTGCACCATCGTGCGCAGACCCTCGAACAGCTTCCATTCGTACCAGAGCCTCAGGGAGGAGAACCGGTAGCGTGCAGCGTTCCCCGTCCGGCGGGGAGGCCGCCGGGGGCGCAGGGAGAGGTTGCGGTCGTGGAGCGGTCGGTCGTAGTACGCGGCCTTTTGATCGATCGTGACGACGACCGCTCCGCATCCGGCATTCTGGACGGCAGCGAGCGGTTCGCGGTTCTGTTGGAGTTGTTCCCGAGGGTAGAGTTGGAACCACAGCGGGGCGCCGTTGGCCCTGGCGATCTCCGCGAACGGCATGCTCGAGACGTAGCTCACGATCATCGGCGTCTCGGCGGCCTGTGTGCAGCCCTGGTAGGTCGCCGCCTCTCCTGCGGGATGCAGGGCGGTATGGGCGGCGGACGGCGCGACCATGATCGGAAAGCGAAGCGGGGCGCCCAGCACGTCCGAAGAGGTCTCGACGTATCCCGGTTCGGCGACGGACTTGGGGACCAACTCGACCCAGTCGAACGCCGCGCGGTTGCGGCGCACGGTGAACTCGCTACCCGAGCCGCGGGCCGTATAGTTGTAGGTCGCGCGGTCGAGCCTCTCGTAGGCAACGGCCTCGAAGTCAAAAGCGTTGCGGAGTTCGGCCATGCCAGGGACACGGCTGTGGTCGCGGAACGGATCCTGTTGGGCAGATGTCGTCGACGCGCCCGCCAGCAATCCCGCCAAGCTGGCGAGCGCTTTCCTTCTGGTGAAGCTGTCCCGCCAGAGTGCTTCCGACTTCGCCATGAGATGTGCTGGGAAACGAGGCCCGCCTCAGCAATACCGGCTCGGCCCGATTGTACCCAAGGCCACCGTGCGTGGCTGGTTCAGCTACGTGTGAGCGCTGTGGGGGACGCACCGCGCTACTGGGCCCGGGAGAAGCGTTCCAGGTAGACGGCCGCGTAGGCGCGGCCCGCCCGTAGCACGCCATCGGTGTTGGCGTGGATGTGGTCCGGATGCGTCGGCAGATCGCGCAGGATCACGCGGGCGCTGTGCGGAATCGTCCCTGGAGCGTCCGTTTGCGCGCGCAGCATAAGCAAAGCGCCCGGCCGGTCCGAGGGGCTCTCGAAGGTCCGCGGGTCGATGCCGTGCAGGTTGTCGGCGATGGCGCCTTGCCGGTAGGCGCCGATCAGGAAGGGCAAGTCCGGGATGCCCAAGTCACGGCGGAGGGCTGCGATCAGCCGCTCCAGGTTCTCCGCGTAGCGACCGGCGGCGCGCAGGTCGCGCATGTCCTTGCCACCCTGCAGCCACAGGAAGCCTCGGATTTCGACGTCGCCCGCCTTGCGCGCGGCCAGCGCCTTGCCCAGGAGTTCCCGGTAGACAGATCCCTTGCGGGCATCTCGGGTGATGTCCGCGTCGGCCTCGCTCCATTGGGGCGCCCATGCCATGACGCCGGCGCCGCCCACCGCCTGCTTGACGATGCCGATGCGCTTGTTCGGCCAAGCCTCGGCCAGTGCATGGGCGAATCCGATTTCCGGTCCGAAGGTGAACTCGGTTAGGTTCCAGCGCTCGCGCTGGGAGCGGGAAGGAGGCTTGTGGGGTTTCAGGGGTCGCCAGGCTCCGCCCTCGAACATGAGCAGGCGCCGATCATGGCCAAAGCGAGCCACACTGTCGAGCTCCAAGCTGTTGCCCCAGCCGACCATGTTCGACTGTCCGGAGAGGAGGAAAAGCTGCACAGGGCCCCCGGCGACTCGCTGACCGTAGACCTCGATCCAATCCAGTCGCGAGCAAGCGCGGCTAGCGCCCCCGGCCATCAGGTCTGTGAAGCCGACCGAGCGGACGCGACGCAGCGCGGGATCGTCCTCGAACGCGCCTTCGGTGACCGTCTCGATGTCGAGTTGCCGCCAACGCGTCCCCGAGAACGCAAATTCGCTAACTCGCCACTGGCTGGAGTCCGGGACCGCCTCCTCGCTGACGAGCCACCGACGATCGGCCAACTCGAGGACTGCGCGCAGGGCGCGAAAGCCGGACTGGCGGCTGCGCCAGCGCACCGTCGCAGTGCCGGACAGGTCCATCGCGCCGCCGTCGGCCAGGGACAGGCTGACGGCCCAGGGCCCCTGCGCGAGTCCTGACCAGACATAGTGCGGGTCCCACGCGCAGCCGTCGTGGAAGCGCTTTTTGAGCAGAGGCGGCCCGGGGCCGTGAATCGCCAACGTCAGGCCGGGGTTGGCGACGTCGCGCTGTGTCAGGGGTAGAGCGGGCGGGCTGGCGGTCCAATCCTCGCGGAACAGCAGCGGAGGCCGACCAATGTCAGCGGCCTCGAGCCAGGCGCCGATGACCCACAGCAGACACAGGCAGCGCTTCATGGCCTCCAGCATAGCGAAGCGTCCGCCGCCAGGATGGACCGGCGGCCCGGAGAGATTCTGTACGATCGGGCCCGTGAGGAAGCTGCACCTGGTCGCAGCCGCCGCGGTCGGAGCCGGACTGCTCCTCCTGCTGCAAGGGGAACGCCCGGTGGCTGCGGTTCCCGGCCAGCCGGATCCGTTAGGCCTGCCCATCGAGTACCGCCCGGGATGCTACATGCCCCCGGGGTTTCCGCTGCAGGGCTCCGTCAGGCTGCTGTCGTGGCCTGTCGTCGAGGCCGGAAAACGGCATCGGATCCGGCTGGAGTACACAGTCGGGGAGGCAGGCGTGGCGCAGCGCTCGACTCCGGCTCCCTGCGCGGGATGAGCAACCCAGTCCGGGTCGAGCAGCATGCGAAACGCCGGATCTACGACGGCGACCTCCACCAGCACACCTATCTGCACGATGGGTGTGGCGTGTAAGAAGAGCTGTACCTGCACGCGAGGCCCAACGGCTTGCTGGACTTCGGAGCCCTGACGCCCCACCACATGCCCCTCGGCGTGACCGGGCCATCCTACCATTTCGACAAGTACAGCGACCCGCGCGACAACTGGCCCGCCATGGTGCGCGCCAACAAGCTGTTGAACGGCTGGAAGGACTTCGTCACGATCCTGGCCTACGAGTACAGCATGCGGACGAGGCTGGGCGGTCACTACAACGTGTTCTACAACGGGGACGAGGCAGCCACGACGATGCAGCTGGATCTCGGACAGAACCGGGCCGACGTAGGCCGCATGATGGACATATTGGAACGCGGACGGGCGCCGGTGATGGTGATTCCCCATGTCGGAGGGGGGCCCCGACTGGAACCACAGGACCGACCCGCGCATAGAACGGAGCTTCGAGATCGCTTCGGTGCATGGGGTCTTCGAGGAATCCTGGCAAAAGCACCTGGAGGCGGGCCTGCGCCCGGGGTCGACGGCTTCCAGCGACAACCATACGTTGGGCTTCGGAAACTCCTATCCGGGCCTGATCTACACCACGACGAACGCGCTGACGGGCGTGTGTGCCTACGGCAGGACGCGCGACGCGATCTGGGACGGCCTGTACCGGCGCCAGACATTCGGAGTGACGGGCAACGAGCGGATCTTGCTGGACTTCAGCGTCAACGACGAGCCTATGGGCAGCCAGCCGGCGGCGCCGCAGCTGACCAGCTTCCGCATGCGGGCGCTGGTTTCGGGCGCGTAACCTCTGACGCGCATCGAGTTGCCAAAGAACTCCCGCGTCCTTCATGCGGTGCACCCGGCGCGCAACCGCGGATCGATGCTGCGCATCCAGTGGGGCGACAACATCTACCAGCGGCGCGCCAACATCGGGCTCACCGAGGGCGAGTTGAGCGCGGAAGAAGGCACTCTGAGGCTGGAGCGCTTCCTGCACCGCGACCAGGAATTCGACTGGATACGCCAGGAGGGTGACGCGATTCGCTGGTGCACCGCCGCGACTTCGAACGACCGCGACGGCATGCTGGTGCACCTCAGCGGTGTCGAAGGCGCTCTCTTCTTCCGATTGCAAGATCCGCACCTGGGCTCAATCACGATCGAGATTCCATTTGCGGAGCTCCGTCGTGACGGCTACTACCGTTGGCGTGGGCCGGGCCCTCAGCCGTTCGAGCACGGAAATCTCAAGAGGATGAGAATCAAGGCCGTCTTTGAACTCGAGTGCGAGTTGGTGAATCCGGCGGCGGCAATGGACTTCGAGTTGGAGTACGAGGAGCGGCCGCGGCCGGGGGACTACTATTGCCTGCGCATGGAGCAGCTCGACACCAACAAGGGCTGGGCGAGTCCGGTCTGGATCAATTAATCTGCTGGGGCGCGCGGCGCCGGTGGACGATCGGCGCCCTATTGGAATGGGGATTATAAGGGGTGGTGCCCAAAATCATCCCGTCTAGCTCTCGCGCCGGGGCCTGTCGATGTGGTGAATTTCGACCGGTTCCATGAGTCTGCGGGCGGCCTCCTTGAGCGACATCCGCGGTCGCGTGATCGACTCCTCAAGCTCGGCCTTGGATGGCTGGTAGGTCGGGCGCACAAGTTCGACTCGGCGCGGCTGGAGTCTGGTCACTGGCCTCGGTTTCTTGGTAGCCTTCATCGAAAATCCTCCTGGAACTGTGGTCCTTGTGCCCATGGCTTGCCATCGGGGTAGATCAGGTCTACGCACTGGTCGTCCCACCGCTGGATCCATTCAAGGCAGTCGCCGTAGTCGAGCGTGTCCAGTTCCAAGGCGCTCATCCACGTGCTCCGGAAGTCAGCCCGTTGTCCCTGATCAGGTCATCGTACTTGAGCCGCTTTCCATCCATGCCAAGCACGACCGCGCCCAGCATGTCGATGGTGTCCTGCTCGCGCATGTTGTGACGACCGGCGAACTCCTACACGTAGCGGTCAAGATGCTTCGGGCTGAACTTGTGGAACGTCCCGTAGTACCCGCGCTTCAGCATGGACCAGAACGACTCGACTCCGTTGGTGTGCGCCTGTCCGCGAACGTACTCGCTGACAGAGTGCTGCACGGACTCATGCTCGAACGGCAAAGTCTCGTAGGCACTCGCCTCGTCCGTGTAGACAGTCGCTTGCAGGTCTGCGTGATCCCTCACGAATCCCTGCAGGGTTTCCTTGTCCGTGGATTGCACCGCCTTGGCGGCCACTTGGTTCGTCGCGCGGTCTTTCGCACCCACAACTGCCGTTTTACCCACCGGCCCGCGGCCCGTCAGTTCCTTGCGAACCGAGTTCGGCATGTTCTTGCGCTTCCCGCCGATGTAGGTTGCGTCCACTTCCACTGGACCGGCGAACCCTGTGCCACCTCGGAACACTGCGGCACGGAGGCGGTGGCTGAGATGCCACGCCGAGTTCTGCGCGATGTGCAGGTCACGGTGCAGCTTCATGGACGACACGGATTGCAGCCTGGTCATGAACAGATAGATGGCCATGGCCCACACCTGATAGCCCAGGTTCGAGTCCTGCATGACGGTTGCGATGCGAACCGAGAACCGCTTGCGGCAAGCGCGGCAGCGCAACGGCATCGTCTTGTGCTGCGCGCCCGACTGGACGCGGTGGGAGCCGGCCCCGCAATGCGGGCACTGCGGTCCGTGCGGCCAGCGGACGCGGATGAACCACTGCTCGGACGCAGCGTCGTCCGGGAACATCCTCATGGCCTGAATCATGCTGATGCCCTTGCGTGTGTTCTTGCCCGGTGCTTTCTGGATCGTCATCTCCATTCATAATCTTACCAAATGGTGCCCACGGTGTCAATCGTAAGTAGATGATTTCTCTTGGAGTTACGAAATAGTCAAGTCCGCTAGACGGGATGATTTTGGGCACCACCCCTGCCGGGTAGGAGAGGTCGTTACCGAGCCTCTCCCCCCACAGACCCGAGCGTGCGCGTCTAACGCACTCGGTTCTTCGCATGGCAGATTCGCGCTTGCGCTCCGTTCGGCTATCCATGGCTGTTCCGTGTACGGGGTGTTCGGAACTCAAGTTTCCGTCCCGTTTCCCTTCCATGGCCCTGCTCATGCGACGCCCCCCTTTCCTCGGACGGGTCCCGGCGGTCCCGGTTCCCCGCCGTCAGCGGTACTACGAAGGCGCTACGACTCCCCGCACTGCATCCCTTCGGCTTATTGCTTCGCCAGCCGGTACCACGCTGTGCCTGCTTGTTCGCTCCCGGTCCCCCGCAGGCAGGGGCGGGCCCGGACCCTTTGTTGCGGCCAGGGGTCCATGTTTCGGCCTTTCCGCGTGGACAGGTACGGGGCCTCCCAGGTTCCCCGGCGAGCCATCCCGTGGCTATGCGCACGTTCTCTGACCCCGGACGACCCGCTGCGCCTCGCCTGTAGCGGCGCTCGCGGTGCTGCCCCCGCAATTATAAAAACAAAGGCGTCGACATTGAGGATTTCGAGGCTCAATAGCGTCGCTTCACCACCCGCTGTGTACGCTTCACGACGTGCGTTGCCGCACGCCATGCAACACTCACTCCCGGCTGGCGGGCTGCGCCTTTGCCGGGCAGGTGTCGAACCTGCTGGCTCGCGGTGCAAGGTTTCAGCTCATCGCATCCTCCTTGCCAGGGCTTGCCCTGGCGCAATATAATCCCCATTGGAATCGCTCTCCGGCTCCGGCGCCAGGAACCGGAAGTCGCATCCTTCGTGCGCCTGGGTGACTTGGTCCAGGAAGAGCTTGCCGTAGCCGCGGCGGTAGTGTGGAGGCCGGGTCGGGCTCGCGTTCAGGCGTCTCTGGATTTCGTTCTCCTCCACACGCAGGTCGATCTTGCGCGCGGGGACGTCCAGCTCGATCTCGTCGCCAGTTCGCACTGCAGCCAGGGGGCCGCCCACCGCTGCCTCGGGCGAGACGTGCAATACGTCCGTGCCGAAGCTGGTGCCGCTCATGCGGCCGTCCGAGATGCGCACGATGTCCTGCACCTGGGCCCTGAGCAGTTTCGCTGGAATCGGCAGGTGGCCCCACTCGGGGAACCCAGGGCCGCCCTGCGGGCCGGCGTTCTGAAGGACCAGGACCGTGGTCTCGTCCACCTCGAGGTCCTCGTCGTCGATGTGGGCCCGAAGGTCTTCGTAGCGCTCGAACACAAGCGCTTTGCCGCAGTGCCGAAGCAGGTGCGGGGAGGCTGCAGTTTGCTTGATGACGGCTCCGTCGGGCGCAAGGTTGCCGTAGAGTATGGCCGTTCCACCGTCAGGGTGGATTGGACTTTCCAAGGAGTGGATCAAGTCTCGGTTGCGGACTTCGACGGAGGATAGCTCTAAGGCCACGGTACGGCCGCTGACGGTCAGAGCATCGCCGTGTAATAGGGGCAGGAGTTCCTTCATCACGCAAGGCAAGCCGCCAGCGTAGTAGAAATCTTCCATCAGGTATGCGCCCGACGGCTTGACGTTGGCGATGTAGGGCGTCTCTCGGGAAATGCGGTCGAAGTCGTCCAGAGAGAGTCCGATGCCGGCTCGGCCCGCGATCGCGAGCAGGTGCACGACCGCGTTCGTCGAGCCGCCGATCGCCATATCGGTCCGGATGGCGTTTTCGAACGCCTCTTTCGTCAGGATCCTCGACGGTGTGAGGTCCTCGTGGACCATCTCGACGATGCGTCTTCCGCTGGCTTCGGCGAGCTGGTAGCGCCGGGAATCGACGGCGGGAATGGCGGCCCCTCCGGACAGCATCATGCCGAGCGCCTCGGCCATTGACGCCATCGTCGAAGCCGTACCCATGACCGTGCAGTGTCCGGCGCTGCGTGAGATGCACCCCTCGACCTCGGCCCACTGCTCTTCCCCGATCCTGCCGGCCCGTAGCGCCTCGAAGAGCTTGCGGCCATCGGTCCCTGAGCCCAGGGGCTGCCCATGCCACCGGCCGGACAGCATGGGTCCTCCCGTCACCATGATCGAGGGGATGTCGGCCGAAGCGGCGCCCATCAACTGGGCGGGAGTCGTCTTGTCGCAGCCGCACAGCAGCACTACGCCATCGATGGGGTTCGCCGTGATCGACTCCTCGACGTCCATCGACATGAGGTTGCGGAACAGCATGGTGGTCGGCTTCATGAACATCTCGCCCAGCGAGATGGTCGGGAACTCCAGAGGCACGCCGCCCGCGGCCCAGACGCCACGCTTGACGGCCTCCGCCACCTGTCGCAGGTGCGCGTTGCAATTCGTCAGCTCCGACCAGGAGTTGCAGATGCCGATGACAGGCCGGCCGTCGAACGCCGCATCGCCCAGACCCTCCGCGCGCAGCCAGGCCCTCCGTGCGAGGTGCTCATACTGATCCCCGTGAAACCACGCATTGCTGCGAAAGGTCTTCGGATCGCGCATATTCGAACTACCATAGCACCGCGTCCGGACTCCCCGGCCGGCCCGGAACCTGCCCCTGCCGATCAGTGCGCCCGAGCTCCCTTGGCGGCTGCGAGGTTTCCTTGCGCAGCCTTCCCGAGCCGGGTGGATCAGGCTGGTCGGGCTGCGCTGCGGGCGTGCGGATCCAGTCGCCCGCATGTGCCGGAGTTCTCCGGGGCGAAGGACCTTCCGCAATGCCGGCCTATCCCGTGCGGACCGGAATCCGGAGCAGACGGCTCAGGGTGGCCGAGAGGAGCCCTTGGCAGAGTCCCAAATCGGCCTTCACGAGGGGCCGCCGGCCCGCCCAATCCCAGCTTGTCCAAGGGAGCACGCGAATCGGCTCACGTCCCCCCTCCCACGGAATGGAACGAATGGAACAGCCAGGCTAACTGGTGTATGGACAGAGGGTGAAAGTCCCTTGCAGTAAAGGAATGAGCCATTTCGTACTGGCCCGCGAGTTATGCGTTGGCCGCCGTGAGGCGGTCGATGAAGCGTTGACAGCGGCGCGTGTGGGCAGAGCATTGAGCACCGAAATCCATATCGTTCGGAGTGCCGAGGCCATCATTCGAGTCGAAGGCAACACTGGTCGTCCCGCATTGGCGAGGGGCGGCAGGGCTCCGCGGTGTCCGAGACCTCAAGGCACGCACGTGAGTCCAACACCGGGACCTGGGAGGCCTTCCAGCCGCCCCGGCCGCAAGGTCGGGGCCGTCAAAGTCAAGGCAGGAGCCGAGCGGAGGACGCACGGCTGGAAGGAGTCGGACTCGGCCATAGTAGCGAAGAAACCGGCGAACAAAGCAGCGGGTGCGCTGTGGCGGAGTCGGTGGAGCGAAGGGCCGGGCGCAACGGGAGTTCGCAGCAGGCAAAGCACGGGCCGGACACAGAGCCGGATTTCCCGCGTCACAGGCGTCTGCGCGACACGGCAGTTCCAAAGGGGTGCCGTCACGACCGGAGCGAGGAGCCGGGTGCCTTAGCGGGCACGCCCGGATCTGGAGCGCCAGGCTAACTGGACGGAAGGTAGGGAGTGAGAGTCTCCTGACATGAAGGTGAAACCAATCACATGTCTCCGCGAGCCGTGCGGCGGCGTCCGTGAGGGCGTCGGCGAAGCGTCGGTAGCGGTGCCGGTGGGCGGGGCTATGGAGCACCGAAAAAGCGATGGTTCGGAGTGCCGAGTTTTTCAGATCGGACGAAGGCAACACCGGACGTTCCGCTAGGGCGAGGGACGGTCGGGCTCCGCGGTGTCAGGGAACCCATGCACGCAGGTACGCCTTCCGCCGGGACCTGGGAGATCTTCAGTGGGCCCCGGAGGTGGACCGGGGCCGCGAAGGGAAGGAGAAAACCGAAGCCAACGAGGCACGCAAGGAAGAAGTCGGAGGCACCCATAGTAGTGACGAAGCGAGCGAACAAAGCGGGGCAACCTGCGGCGGAGCCCGTGGAGCGAAGGGGTGCAGCCAAGGGCAAGGCGGGAAGCGGCCGCACGGGCCGGACTCGGGGCCGGGCAACCGTGAGGCAGACAGCGGACCGCATACGGAGAGCTGTAACGAGGGACTCTGAGGAGCGACTCACGGCGGTACTGCACCACATCAACGTGGACACACTGCACGAGTCCTATCTCGGGTTGAGGCAGGAGGCGGCAGCGGGAGTGGACCGGATGAGGTGGGAGGAGTACCAGGACGGGCTGGAAGAGCGACTGCTGGACCTGCACGACCGAGTGCCTGCGGGAACGTACCGGGCGCAACCGGTCCGGCGGGTAGAGAGACCCAAGCCGGACGGGGGCAAGCGACCGCTCGGCAGCGCGGCACGGGAGGACAAGATCCTGCAGAAAGCGATGGTGGACTGCATCCTGACGCCGCTCTACGAGGCGGAGTTCCAAGGGTTCAGCTACGGGTTCCGACCGGGGCGGGGGGCGCATGACGCGCTCGACGCGCTGGCCTACGGGATAGAGCGGCGCAAGGTCAGTTGGATCGTGGATGCCGACATTCGAGGGTACTTGGAGTTGTCTTCATACTGCTCACGAACTAATCTGAATTGCGGTCACAGGCCGTGATTGATTCATAACTCTTTTTTTCAGTTCTTTGTCGCATGATGCACGCGATCCGTTGAGTGTGGGCTCGGCGAGCTTGACTCATTGCAACTCGGCTCTTCGCGGCGTGCAGATGCTTAACCATGACTGGAACTGCCGATGGCGACTGGAATTGCCGGTTGGATCGCGGAGGTTGGAGAGCGGCAGAGGGAGCCGCTCCCGAGCAATGCGGCCCGTGCATGGTAGCAGAGAGAGGAGGGGCTTGCGCTCGCCCCTGGTAGGAGAGATGGAGTTGAGACTGGAGCAGGGGGCCGGGGAGGTGCGCTGCGGGGCGCGGGCGGGTGGCCGGGAAAACAGGGACTCATGTAAGGCATGGATTTGCTAGGCTAGCGGCATGCAGCCTCTGGTTTGCGCGGACTGCGGGGCGGCCCTGCGACGGCCGCGGAGGGGGCCGTTGGCGCGGCGTTGCGCGCGTTGCGGCAAGCGCCGGCGGAATGCGCGGGCGCGGGCCCTGGAGGCCGGGCAAGGGGTGGAGTACAGGCACTGGGAGGCGGCCTCGGTGCGGCAGGCGCTGGCGGCCGAGCAGGCCCGGCTGGACGCGTTGCGGGACGCGGCGGGGCGGTCGGAGCGTGACGTCGAGAGGCTGCGCCGTCGGCTCGCGTGGCTGGAGCGCCGCGCGCGGGAAACCGGCGCGGCCTGAAGGCCCGGAACTCGCATTTGTCGTTCGACAGTGCGGACTCCTCGAACAGGCTCGGGTGGTCATCGGCGGGGAGCCGAATACGCAATCCGCCACGGCGTCCCCGGAGGACTGTGACGGCCTCCAGCTTGCCGCGCTTGATCCACTCCAGCACGGTCTGTCGGGACACGCCCAGCCGGGCCGTCGCGACTTGCATCGCCACGTACCCCTCGGGAGCGTCCTGCACGAAGCGTTGGCGCAACTCGTCCGTGAGGCGGATCCGCCAGGGAGCTCCGGGCGTAATTTGATCGCCGGCCAGAAACCCGTCGTGCAGCATGCGGTGGATCGTGGAGGGTGCCACGCCCAGTGCCTTGGCGGCTTGCCGGACGCTGAGGACCTGCCCGTCCGGAGGCTGCTCCGACGGCTTGCAGCAGGGGATTTTCCAGTTCGTGCGCAGGCTCGAGACGCGCGACTGGGTGAAGCGCAAGCCGTACGCCGTCCTGTGGCCCTGGCGGTTGAGAATCCCGGCAATGACCGTGTCGGGGTAATGGGCTGCGAGCCGGCGCAGCAGCTCGATCGTAGCCTCGTCCGTGCGAACGATCGGCGGACGGTTGCGCGGGCGCTCGATGCTCAGTTCGGTCGAGAGCCCGCCTCGCCACAGGAGCCGGATCCGGGCGCGCGGCTCGTTGCGGGGTGCATCCAGGAGCACCTCCTCCAGCAGCGCCCGCAGCAGTTCCTTGCGATCCCGCGCGGTCGTCGTGGGGGCGTTCCAGGCCCGGGGCAGGTCCTCGCCCAGCGCCCGCAGTGCCTCGCGCTGCTCCGCGCTCAGCTCTCGCGGACACTCCCGCTCGCGCAGCGCCAGCTCGGCCCGCTCCCGCTCCAGTTGCTCCAGCCGCTGTTCCCACTCCCGCTCCAGACCGCGGGCCACGCGGCGGTTCTCCGGATCCACTGCACGGTAGGCGCGCGCGGCCCGGGTCGCCTCGTAGGCGGCCCGCTCGACCGCCAGGCGCCGCTGGGCCCGCGCGGCGTCGTGGTCGCTCTCCACCTGCTCGATCGCCCGCAGCGCGGCCTCGGTTCCGCCGGCGCGGACCGCCTCCAGCACGCTGGCGGCCACGGCCTGGTCGACTTGCGTGCCGCCGATCTGCAGGCAGTAGGTGGCCCTCCCTTCCACGATGTTCTGGCCGGGACAGTGGTAGTTCGGCGAGGAGAGGCGTCCGAGGTAGTAGGTGCGCAGGGGACGCCCGCAGTTCCCGCAGATCGCGAGTCCCTGCAGCAAGGCGGATCCCTCTCTCACAGTTCCCCCGACACTATGCGGGCGCGGCCGGCGGTTGGTTGCGATGCGCGCCCGGTTGGCCTCGAACGTCTCCCAGTCTAGATAGCCGCGGTGATGGCCCGGCAGCAGCACGCGCCATTCCGCGCGCGGCAGGCGGCGCAGGCGCTTTTGCATGCGGCCCTGCTCATCGAGGTCGCGTTCCTGGCGGGACTTGCCGAAGGCGTAGGCCCCGGCGTAGACGGGATTGCGCAGCACCTGGACGATCGAGCTGTAGGCGGGCGGGATCCAGCGGATGCCGTCGCCGCTGCGCAGGCGGACGGGGAACTGCAGGCGCTCGTCGCGGAACCATAGCCAGACGCGGCGCATGGAACCGAGCGCGGCGAAGCGCTCGAAGACGTTGCGGATCGCGCGCACCACTTCCTCGTCGGGATGGAAGCGGACCTCGCCGTCGCGCGCGCCCCAGACGAAGCCGACCGGCAGGGTGCAGCGGAACTCGCCGCGGGCGGCCTTGTTGCGGATGCCTTCCAGCAGGCGCACTTTGAGCGTGTGCAGCTCGGCTTCGCTGATGGTGCCCTTCATGCCGAGCAGCAGGCGGTCGTTGAAGCGGGCCGGGTCGTAGATGCCGTCGAAGTCGGCGATCAGGGTGTCGGTCAGGGCGCACAGGTCGAGCAGGCGGTACCAGTCGGCATTGTTGCGGGCGAGGCGCGAGACCTCGAGCCCGAGCACGATGCCGGCGCGGCCGAGGGCGACGTCGGCGGCGAGGCTGTTGAAGCCGTCGCGCTGGTCGACGGACTCGCCGGAGAGGCCGAGGTCCTCGTCGACGATGGTGCTGCGGTCGGGGTGCCAGCCGAGCGTTTCGGCACGGGCTGCCAGGGCGTACTGGCGGCGCGTGGACTCGGTGTTGCGCTCGACCTGGGCCGGGCTCGACTGGCGGATGTAGACGAAGGCCTGGCGCTGGCGGTGGGCAGGCAGGATGCCGGTTTCAGTCATTGCGGGGCTCCTGTGAGCCGGGCCGGACCGCGGTTCGCGCCAGGATGCGGGCCAGGGCTTGCAGGGCAGCGTGCCTGGTGGCGGGATCGAGCGTCTCCCAGATCGCCTCGCTCGGGGCGGGCGTGTCCGGGAACGCCAGTGTCAGCTGCCGCCGGGGCGGCGGGGGACAGGCTTGCATCGGGAGTCTCCTGAGCGGCTGGGAGCCGTTGCAGAAGAGCGTCGACGATGGCCCGGGTCCGCAGCAAGTCGGCGAGGGGAGCGAGGCTTGCGTCGCGAACTGGCGGGGGAGCCAGATACTCGGCCGGGACAGCGTCTGTCCATGCGACCGGCACGAATCGGCGGTCCCCGTTGGGGAACAGCAGCAGTAGCGTGAGTTCTTCGTTCCGGACCGCCTGAGTCAGGACTGGTAAGGTCCTGCCAGCCAGCGGATGGGACGGCCGCGTGATCGCAACCGACTCCGGAAGCTCTTCGAGATGGGTAGTGTGTCGAGTACTACTTGGACGCGCTCGAGAGGGGCTGGCTAGTCCGCTTCCTCGAGCATCGGATAGGAGACCGGAGGGTGATAGGGCGGATCGAGAGCTGGCTGGACGCGGGCGTGATGCAGGACGGGAAGTGGACGGACACGGGGCTGGGCACGCCGCAAGGCGCGAATGTCTCGCCCGTGCTGGCAAACGTCTTCCTGCACTACGTGCTGGACCTGGGGTTCCAGCGCAGGTGGCGCCCGAACGTGCCCGGAGGCGAAGCGGTCATCGTGCGGTATGCGGACGATTTCGTGGTCGGATTCCAGAGCCAGGAGGACGCGGAGCGAGTCCTTGAGGACCGGAAGGAGAGACGCGCCGAATGCGGATTGGATGTGCACCCGGAGAAGACCCGGCTGGTGGAGTTCGGACGGTTCGCAGCTGCGAACCGGGAGCGACGCGGGCAGGGCCAGCCGGAGACCTTTGACTTCCTGGGATGCACGCACTATGTGACGACCACGAAGAGCGGGAGGTTCCGGCTAGGGCGCAAGCCGATCGCGAAGCGGATGAGCCGCACTCGGAAGCGAAGCAGGGAGGTGCTGCGGAAGCGTTGGCACCACGACCGGTGGGAAGTCGGCAGGTGGCTGGGCCAAGTCCTGAATGGATGGCTGAACTACTACGCCGTGCCCGGGAGCAGCCGGTGGCTGCGAGGATTCGTGCGCCGACTGAAGCGGCTGTGGCTGGTGTTGTCGCTCGGTGTCTGTTGACGTGAGAATCTCAAATTATTTCGGCGGCACGGAGGGAGGTATTCCCACTTTCTTACGCTCCCGCCGGAAGGAAACGTAGGAGACGCTGGTCTGAGAGCACTGTAGGCACGGGACTTAGGCGCATCGCCGTGCTAAGACGGTTCTCGAATTATCCTGATTTCCAATCATTCCGGCGTCAGCGCAATTCGAGAAAAAACCGGGGTATCCGGCCGGAATAATCCGAGCGCCAACACTGGCGGCCCTGCGCCGTCGCTCCCAACGCGACCGATTTGCGTGGAAGAAGATGGAGCGGATGACCGAGCTATTATGGCCGAACGTCACCATCCGACACCCGTGGCCGGACAGACGGTTCGCCGTCAACCACCCAAGGCAAGAGCCGTGTGCCCTACCGGGCATGCACGGATTCTGTACGGGGGGCGTCGGGTAACCGGCGGCCCTACCGTGACCGCGGGGGGCGTCGGGTAACCGGCGTCCTACCGCAACGGTACACTTCAAGAGTGGCATACAGGTGCACTGACACGCTGGCTGCAACTTGAGTCGCCAAGTCCCGGCCATACCGTAAGCGATCCCATGGCGCCATATCCGGGTGTCCGTGGGGATCGTCTGGCCGAGTGAACTGAGACCTCCCGGTCAGGAGCGAACGATTTCAACTCGATGCAATCGGGCCGTCGGGCGACGACTCGCGTTTGCTCAGTTGCTGTGTTCTGCGCCACGGGATCAACTGGGAGCGCCTCCTCGCGGACATTGGGGATGTTCCAGGGCGATTCCGCTGCCTGCTACGACCGCGCCGTCCAACCCCATACCCCGGTAGTGGATAGCCACCTGCACTTCCGTCCGTTTGCGGGCCCGGCGATCCCATTCGAAAAGATCGTGGAAGCCTTGCAAGAGACCGGCGTCCTGTTCGTCAACGTCTATGGCATCGGTCAGATGCTTCCGGTTGCGTCGTCCTGCACGTACTACCTGGACTGTCCGGGAACGCCGGTGCGGTCGACGCTGAAGAACGATTTCGCCAATGCGGCCAACTATGTGGCGAAGGCTCCGACGGGTATCCATATGACACTCTCAATGACCTTCCCGGAGTTGTCCCGACCCGAATCGACTCTGCCCGGCATGCAACTCCTGGAGCGAGAATACCCCGGAATGTTCCGATGGATGGGAGAAGTCAATCTGGTGAAACAGGCGCTGTTCCCCAATGGGCATGCACCCGTTCCGCTGGCCGCCATCCCCAAGTGGGCTGCCTTCATGAAGGTGCTGCGGGAACGGGGCATCCCCCTTGCGATTCATGCGGACTTGGGTCACGACCTAGAGCCGACTAAATACTTGTCTTGGATGAAGGAAGTGCTGCGTTTGTATCCCGAGAACCAGATCGTCTGGATGCATATGGGGCTTTCCCGGGAACTCGTCGAAATGGACGCCGCCCTGCACATCCAAACCATGCAGTGGCTGTTGGATCGTTATCCCAATCTGATGTTGGATCTTTCCTGGCGGGTGGTCGACGACCACTACTTCTCGAAACCAGAAAAACGGGAGCTCTATATTTCGTTCCTGAGTAACTGCCCAGGTCGCTGATTTGGGAATTGATCGAGACGTTGGCCGCTCGGCTTGGAAGGCTTGATGCAGAGCGACGGTGACAGACGATTGGCAAGCGGCTGCTCGCTAAAGGCTCCGACCCAGTGGCGGGGTCATCGATACGCGTGTTCGGCGACAGCGATTCTGGCTAACCGTCGGCAGCGACGGACGCGGGCTAGCCCCGGCAGGCCGCTACATGTTATAGTGGAAATGTTCCAGCAAGGCCGAGCCGGAAGCTAGCGCTTGTACGCTGTCGAATCCGGCATGACGATGCGTTCCGATCGCTTGCGGCTGGGCCTACGCAAGAGACCAAGCGATGCCCCGGATGCCAGAGAGGGCACGCCGCCAAGGCGGCGGTGCCTCGGAGCTGATCGAGGAGTTGCGGCAGCAACTCGCGGAGAGAGACCAGCAACTTGGGGAGAGAGACCAGCAACTCGCGCGGCTGGGGGCGGAAAACGCCTTGTTGCGGGAGCGTCTGGAGGAGCTGGAGCGGCGGCTGAGCCTGAACAGCGGCAACAGCAGCAAGCCGCCTGCGAGCGACGGGCTGGGCAAGCCGCAGGCTGGGAAGCGCACCCGGAGCTTGCGCGGCCGCTCCGGGAAGCAGTCCGGCGGGCAGGCGGGGCACCAGGGCGAGACGCTGTGCCGGACGGAGGCGCCGGACCGGATCGAGGAGCACGTCCCGCTGCGCTGCGCGGGCTGCTCGGCAGCGCTGGCGGCAGCCAGCGCGGCAGGCGAGCCGGTCACGCGACAGGTCTTCGACCTGCCCGAGCCGCGATCCTTGGAGGTGACCGAGCACCGCGCGCATGCCAGCCGCTGCGAGCACTGCGGAACGGTGACGCGGGCCGCGTTCCCGGAGGGGGTGAGCGCGCCGGTGCAATACGGCCCGCGCATCGCCGCCACGGCGGTCTACCTGCAGAACGCGCATTTCCTGCCCGAGGAGCGTCTCTCGCAAGTGCTGAGCGATCTGTTCGGCGCTCCGCTGTGCCGCGCGACGCTGGCGGCGATGAGCCGCAAGGCAGCGGAGCGCTGGCGGGGCTTCGCCGGGCAGGTGCGGGAACGGATCGCGAGCGCGGCGGCGGTGAAGCATCTCGACGAGACCGGCTTCCGCGTCGGCGGGAGCACGCAATGGCTGCACGTGCTGAGCACGCCGCTGCTGACGTTCTACCGCGCCAGTGCCGGGCGGGGCGAGATGTTCGAGGGGCTTGCGGGCTGCCTCGTGCATGACCACTGGCAGTCGTACTTCACGCTGGAGGGCGTGGTGCACGCGATGTGCAACGCGCATCACCTGCGCGAGTTGCAAGCGCTGGTCGAGCTCGACAAGGAGGACTGGGCGAGACGGATGCAGCGCCTGCTGCGGCGGGCCCATCGCGCGATGCGGATCGCGCGGGGCCTGGAGATCGAGCTGCCGCAGTCCCTGCGGGAACGGATCGAGCGGCGCTACGACCGGTTGCTGGAGGAGGCGGTGGCCTTCCACGAGGCGCAGCCGCCGCTACGCCTGCCCAAGCCCGGCCGGCGGGGGCGCAGCAAGCGGCGCAAGGGGCACAACCTGGCCCTGCGGCTGCAGGGGCGCAAGGAGTCAGTGCTGCGTTTCCTGCGCGACCCCAAGGTGCCCTTCACGAACAACCTCGCCGAGCGCGACCTGCGCATGATGAAGCTGCGCATGAAGATCTCGGGCTGCTTCCGGTCCGCGCAGGGAGCGCGGGACTTCGCCACGCTGCGCAGTGTCCTGTCGACGGCCGGCAAGCAGGGCTGGAACCGCATCGAAGCCTTGCTGGCGCCCCCGGACGAACTGCTGGCCAAGCTGCAGATCTGACCGCTCCCGAACACGGCACGGGCGAAGTCCGGAGTCCCCGTCCCCACCGCAAGACCCGGGCGTGCGAGATCCGCCCAGCACCGGGCTTGTCGCCAACCCCGTGCTAACCGTCTGTCCGGGGCGTTCTGCACCATCCTTTCGAGGCCGAGCGGCCAACATCCTGGCAAATGCCGACCAAGCACGGGACCTGGGCAGTTACGTTCCTGAACGGATACTCGGAGCGGTTCTTGCCTGGAACAGACTTCCTCGCGTAAGCGGACAAGGATCTCGAAGTCTATCGAACGGAGCTTCACGTCACGAGCCGGATCCACCGTGCCTTGAACCACACCGCTTTTCGGAATATCGTCTTGGGGCAAAACTACTTCCGCCTGTTGAATCTGGATTACAACGCACCACCGGTGTGCACAGATCCAGAGCCGTGATGTCCGATCGCGGCCCCGTGCGGCGAAACGGACTCGATCCCGGTCCTTGATGGGTGTTGAACGCAAGCTGGCACGATGCCGAGGACTTTCTCCATGCGGTGGCTGCGGGGATCTCCTGGCACAGCCTCCGGCGCTCTCCGGGCCGGCCGCGAGGCCTTGAACGGGCCGGAGGAGTAGCACGTCGCGTGGCCGCGGCGTGCATGAGCGGAGCATTCGCACTCTACAGCCGCCGAAGAGGGCCCCCGGAACACGCGACGATCACTGCGCACGGGGCCTTGTTATGATCGAGTTCGCTTGCGCAAATCGCTCCGCCCCCTTTTGCTGCTGGCCGCTTGCGTGCTCGTGGCAGTTGTCCTCCGCGACTATCTCGGCTCCAGGCGCATGGACGCCCGGCTGATGCCCGAACTGCTCCCCGTGCTGCCGGAGGAGGTCGCCGCGCAGGCGCAGAGCTGGCGGTGGACTCAGACGACCGGGGACTCGACGCACATTGAGGTGCGCGCGGACGGTTTCGTGCAAGATGCCGAGGGTACGGAGACGGACCTTCGCGGAGTGGTCCTGCGGATCTTTCATGTCGATAGCGCGAGTTACGACCGCGTCGAGAGCGCGGCCATGCGCATGCTGGAGGACGGCAAGCTGTTCAGCGAAGGCGAGACGACCATCACCCTGGGCATCCCGCAGGACGGCGGCGAAGAGTCGCCGGTCGTGGTCACGACCTCGGGAGTGACGTTCGAGCCGACGGACAACCGAGCGCACACGGACCGCGCCGTTCGATACAAATTCCGAGACAGCGTTGGCCGCTCGCAAGGAGCCACGTACGATGCCGTGTCCGGGATGCTCCGCATGCAGTCGCAGGCGTACTTGGAGCGTCACGGGGCCAGCCAAGGCGTGCCCGACACGCGAATCTGGGCCGGTGAGCTGCATTACTCGGAGCAGGCTGCCCGGATCGCGTTACGCGGTGGAGCCAGGATCGAACGGGGACGACGCTGGCTGGAGTGCGAGAGCGGCCTGCTCTGGCTCGATGAGGGTCGCGTCGGCCGCTTGGAAGCCGACAACGCGATTGGAGGAGAAGATGCACTGGGCCGCGAAAGCCGCTTCGCGACTCGGCGCTTGCGTGCCGACTTCGGCCCGGGTGGAACCCTAGAGCGTATTCATGGCCACGGCGATACGAAGTTCGAGTCTTCGGGTGGAGCACAGCACCTGACGATCCGCGCAGGAGCCATGGACCTGCACTACGCATTGGGCGCGTCAACGGGCGAGAGCGAACTCCGCCGCGCCGAGGCACGCGAGGCCGCACAAGCCTACATGGGGGCGGTCGCAGAGGAGGGTTTCCGGAACAGCCTTGAATCCGACGTGCTGGTGCTGCACATGGCGCCAGGCCAAGCTGCTGTCGACCGCGTTGTGACCCTGCGGCGAGGTCGCCTCGAGCAGCGGTCCGCAGGAGCGCCGGGCCCGTCCAGAACGCTGGAAGCGGGACGTATTCAGGTGAACTTCGGTCCAGGCAGCCGAATCGAGGGCGTGACGGGCCAGGGCGATGCGCGGCTCGTGCAGCGAGACAGCCAGGACGGCGCAACCGCGTTGAAGGCCTGGAGCGAGGGACTCGTGGCTTCGTTCGATTCGGACACGGAAGAGATCCTCGAGATCCACCAGAGCGGCGGATTCCGTTTCGAGGAGGGCGGCAGGCGGGGCCGGGCTGCCGAGGCCCGCTTCGACGTGGTCTGCGGGTTGGTGGCATTGCAAGGCAAGGCTACGGTTTCCGGGCAAGGAAGCACGGTCTCGGCCCGGCGGATTGAGCT
This sequence comes from Bryobacterales bacterium, assembly GCA_965218615.1. Lineage (GTDB taxonomy): Bacteria > Acidobacteriota > Terriglobia > Bryobacterales > UBA6623 > VXMF01. Next base: position 784,635 of record CBDCLH010000007.1, on the reverse strand, counting down.
CGTGCGCGCGACGGGGAGGCTGGAAGCGGAGGGGGACATGGCCGCGGCCCTAAGCCAGTCCGGCGCAGCCGGCGAGGTAGCGCCGCGGGTTGGATTATTTAGCGCCCAGGAGCCGGTCTACGCCACCGCGGATGCCCTGACGTCGGATCCGGAAAGCGGTCGCTTGGAATACCGCGGACGAGCGCGGCTTTGGCAGCGGCACCACCGCGTCGACGCGGATGCCATCACGATCGACCGTTCGTCGCGGTCGCTCGCCGCGCAGGGGCGGGTGTCCATGACGTGGAGCGAGCCGGAAGCCGTGAACAGCGAAGAACCCGCCACGGTGTCCGTGCGAGCGGCTTCTATGCGATACGAGGAGCCGACACGGATCGCGACATTCACGGAACAGGTGGACTTTCAACGCGGCGGCATGCGCGTACGCGCGGACAGGCTGCAGGCCGTGCTGGCAGCGGGAGAGCTAGGTGGGAGACTGGAGAGCGCCCTCGCGAGCGGGGCTGTACAAATCGCGGAACTCTCCGGCGATGCAGGCAGCCTGGGATTCGGGGACCAGGCGCTCTACCGGCCTTCCGCATCGGAGATCGTTCTGACGGGGCAGCCCGCCCGGGTCGTGAATGTTGATGGAGCGGAGGCGCGGGGAGCCAGTTTGACCTACCGCACTGCGGGTGATAGGCTGCTCGTTTTGGGCCAGGGCGCAGAACGCGCCTACAGCTACCGCCCATCCCCCGATAGAGCGGTTGCTGCTTCTTCCGCACCGCCCCGCCAATGAAAACGCTGCGAACCGAGGGCCTATCGAAGAGCTACCGCGGTCGGCGGGTTGTCGATGACTTCACGCTCGCGATTGAGCGCGGGGAAATCATCGGCCTTTTGGGACCCAACGGGGCCGGGAAGACGACTTCCTTCAACATGATCGTGGGGCTCGTCAGCCCCGATTCCGGGAAGGTGTTCATCGATGAGTTGGACATTACGGACATGCCGATGTACCAGCGGGCGCGCCTTGGCATCAGCTACTTGCCGCAGGAGGCGTCGGTCTTCCGCAAGCTGACAGTCGAGGAGAACATCCTCGCCATCCTGCAGACGCTCCCGCTCGTGCACGCGGAGCGGCGCGAGCGGCTCGATGACCTGATTGCCCAACTGGGACTCGACCAGGTGCGATTCAACCGAGGCTATCAGCTCTCCGGGGGGGAACGGCGGCGGGTCGAAATCGCGCGCTCTCTAGTCCTGGCGCCCAGCTTCCTGCTGCTGGACGAGCCGTTCTCGGGGATCGATCCCAAGCAGGTGATCGAGTTGCAAGGAATCCTCTCGAGGTTGAGCGAGGAAGGGATCGGAATCGTCATCACCGACCACAACGTGCGCGAGACCCTGAGCGTCACCGATCGCGCCCTCATCATCCACAACGGAGTGATCTTCCGCTCCGGACGGCCGCGCGAGCTGGAGGCCGATCCCGAGGTGCGGCGCGTCTACCTGGGCGAGCACTTCAATCTGGCCGCCCGGGTTCGCGATTGGAATTGAGAGCGGTGCCGACCGTCAGGCTGGAACGAGGGGGACTGTTCGGCGCGGCTGGCGTGGTCGACACCGCCGAAGCGCGTCGTTTCACGATCGGGGGCGTCTTGCAGGGAGCGTCGCTGTTGTCGCCGTCCGCCGCCACCGTGGACCCTTCACTAGCACTCGGGCCGGGCCCTGTGATCGAAACCCGGTATCAGCTGGGGTGGTTCCTCGCCGGTCAGCGGCATCCCGCTGGCCGCAGCCTGATGCTGGGCTTGGGGGGCGGCTGTGGCGCAGTCGGCTTGCTGCATCAATTTCCCGAGATGGTGCTGGACGCCGTGGACTCGGACCCGACGATGATGGCCATGGCCCGTGAGTTTCATCCCCTGGTCGGCCACTACGAGCGGCGGGGCCGGCTACGCCTGCACCTGGCCGACGCCGAAGACTATCTGGCTCAGGCCTCTGGTGCGTACGACTTTGCGATCGTGGACTTGGTGGTCGACGGTGGCGAGGGCCTGCGGCAGCTGAATTCCATGCCGCTGATCCAGGCTCTCGCGGACGCCGCGCCGGAGATCTGGTTCCGCATGTTCGGTTCCCTCCCTGACGGAGAGATCCATCCGCTCCTAGACAAGTTCGCGACCGCGGGCTCGCCAGTGGACTGGTTGTTCTCCCCGGTCGGCTTGACGGTCCCGTTGCCGAAGATGCGGGACTGGATCCTGGCGGCGGGGGTGCGGGACCGCCCGGACCCGTACGGCTTCCTGCCCTACCAGGGACTGCGCGGACGCCCGATTGCGAGGGTTCAAGACGCGTATGCAAAGCTGACGTCGCGCGTCCTCTCGGCTGCGGATGCCGAACGCCAGCGGCCCGGGCCGGTCGGATGACGGCGGCCTCACGCGGGTGTCGCGTGGCGCGTGGAGATCCGAACGCAGTCGATTATGATTAGTTAAGAGGCGGTTGCGTCCTCTGCAAGCGACCGTCCAGAAAGGCAGGAACGGCACATGATGTTCTTCGACCCGCTCTACCTCATGTTCATGATTCCCGGGCTTCTGTTGTCGCTGTGGGCGAGTGCTCGGACGAAGTCGGCCTTCCACAAGTACGGCAAAGTGCGTGCGCGCATGACCGGGGCGCAGGCGGCCCGCTCGATGCTGAATCAGGCGGGATTGTACGACGTCAAGATCAACCGGGCCCAGGGTTTTCTCTCCGACCACTACAATCCCGCGACCCGGAGCCTATCGCTCTCTCCGGACGTGCATGACCGGCCCTCCATCGCTGCAGTTGGCGTGGCCTGTCACGAGGCCGGGCATGCAATCCAACATGCGAACTCCTACGCTCCACTACAGTTGCGTTCCGCGTTGGTGCCGCTCGCGGGCATTGGATCGAGCTTGAGTTGGATCGTGATCATGGCCGGGTTCTTCCTCGCTTCGATGGGGATGGTCCAACTCGGCATCCTGCTGTTCTCGGCGACCGTGGCCTTCCAGCTCGTGACGCTGCCCGTCGAGTTCGATGCCAGCAAGCGGGCCAAGGAGCTCGTCGTCAACTACGGCATACTAGCGCCCCAGGAGCGCGCGGGCGTGGACAAGGTCCTGAATGCCGCCGCGTGGACCTACGTGGCGGCCGCGGTAACCAGCGTTCTCACCTTGCTGTACTTCCTGATGCGCTTCGGGATGCTCGGCGGCAGCGACGACTAGGCCTCGTGCCCGTCCTCAGAAGCCTTCCGGCCCCCCTGTCCGGAACCGTCGGCGAGGGACCACAGGCGCCTGACATTCTCTCGGTGGCTCTCATCAATCAGCGGCGTCTCGAGGATGAACGGCTTTGACCTCAGTAGCGGGTGCCTCAGCATGCGGGCGAATGCCTCCGAGCCGATCTGGCCTTCGCCGATGGATGCGTGGCGGTCGCTGTTTGATCCCAGCGCAGTCTTGGAATCGTTGGCGTGCAGCACGCGCACATGCTTGAGGCCGAGGTATTTCCGCATTTCGCGAACCGCGTCGCGCAGGCCGTGCTCCGTGGAGACGTCGTAGCCGGCCTCGAAGCAATGCGCCGTGTCGATGCAGAACCCTAACGGGGCTTCGCATCGGGCCGAAACAGCCTCTCGCAGTTCCGCGAGTTCCGCGAAGGACCGCCCCAGAGTGGCTCCACCTCCTGCCGTGTTTTCCAAGAGCAGCCGCAGCCGTCCCCACTCGAACCCTCGCTGCGCCAGGGACAGCGCCGCGGCGAAGCCATCAATGGCCCGTTCCTTGGATTGGCCGCGGGCGCTACCCGGGTGGATGATGAGGTACTCGGCTCCGATCGCGCGCGCGTTGTCGAGTTCCAGCTGGAATGATCGCATCGATTTCTCGAGGACAGACGTGTCCGCTGCGGCCAGGTTCGTGAGGTAGCTGCCATGCACAGCGAGAGGGTGCAGGTCGTGGTCCTGCCGCAGTTCCTGCAAATGATCGATGCTGTCGCGGGAAGGGGCGGTTCCGCGCCACATCCGCGGGCTACGAGTAAAGACTTGCAGCGCATTGCAGCCGATCGCTGCAGCCTCTTCGGCGGCGCGGTCCACGCCGCCCGCGGCCGAAGTATGGGCTCCGATGCGGTGCTTTTGGGCCTTCACCGAGACGCTAAACCGACTACGAACCCTGCACGACGGTTCGTTCCACGCCATCTTAGCGCTCGCCCATGGCTCAAATCCGACGTGTCGCGGCGGCTCGCTGCGGGCCCATGGCAATACCGGCCACCCAGAAGTCCGGCTGACGAAGGAATGGGGCCGGTGTCAACTCGCACGCCATGCCCGCCACCGTTCCCGGCCGGGCGGCGATCCGGCGGTGCGGGGCGCCACCCATTCTGCCTCACAGCGACTGGCGCGAGGGTTCCTGGTGCTACTTTCCAGCTTGGCGGCCGCCTGATGGAGGCCCGTCCTCGTCAGCCTTCTCGGGATCGTCAGCCGACGGAGGATAGGGGCCCAACGACGAGGCAAGGTAGCGCAGGATCGTTGCACGCTCGCCGCTCTCCAATTGCAGGCCAAACTCTTCCATGTCCCGCATCACCTGCTCCCACGCCGCAGGACTGATGCCGGCCGAATTGGTCACAACTGCGATCTCGTGGCAAGTCTTGCACTTGGCTCCCACAAGATCGGAGCCCTTCCCGGGACGGAGTAGCGGCACGTCGGCCCCGAAAGAGGGTTCGAGGAGCATCCAGGCCGCAATCGGCCAGCAGCGATCCCACCGCACGATGAGGCCTTCTGTCCCGTGGGCTAGCCGACCGTGACCTGGAGGCTGTCGACGCCGTACCATTCGTACCCAGACGGGTTCCAATGCTCGGAGCCGTCCTCAAGTTGTGTCCGGCCGCGCGCATCCGTCGCTCGGACACGAATCTCGGCCGCACCACCGCCGAGCTCGATCGGACGGCTCCATCGATACCAGCCATACGGGCTCGATGAGGCTTCAACTCTCGCTGCTTGCCAATTGCCGCCGCCGTCAGTGGAAACTTCGACGGCAACGATTTCCGAGCGGCCGTCGTTCCAGGCGACGCCACTGACCTCCGTGAGGCCAGGCGCCAAGACCGCTTGGTCCACCGGATTCCAAATCACACTCTTGATCTTCTGGCGCCAGGTTGGAACGGTAGCTTGAGCTGTCACGGCCGGTACGGTTCCTGGTTCGATACGGTTGATGAAGGTGCGGTAGCGCACAGCATGATGCCGGTTTCGTGACGGTTGCTCCTGGAAGCGCAATCGACTCAGCCACTTCACGTTCATCGTGCCGTAGTAGCCCGGCACAATCAGCCGAAGCGGTCCTCCATGGACGACTGGAATCGGCTCTCCGTTCATTTCGGTCGCGAGAAGAGCCGTGTCCAGAATGTCGTCAAGCGGAACACATTGCTCGAAGTCCGCGCCGCGTGGTGAGGCAGGAGCGTCCCTCCCCTCCGCCGCTACGAATTGCGCCTCCGCTCCGATCTTCAGGCCCAGGGCTTCCAAGAGGCGCTTCAAAGGGACGCCTTTCCAACGCAGGTTACCCATTCCTCCACGTTGCCATTGGGTTCCCCGTGTTCTCGCGGACCTCGCATAGAACGCCCGGCCGTTGCCGGAGCATTGCAAGACTGCTTCGACTGCAGTCTGTTCCAAAGCGACAAGGTTCTCGAGAGATATCGTCCGGGCCGGTGTGACGAGACCGCTCAACTCCAACTCCCAGCCCACGATCGGCAGAGGGTCGAGTGTCAGGGCTCCGGAGAGAACTTGATTGTTGCGAACGAACAAGATCTGTTTGGGCGTGAGGCGGTGCTCCCGCAGCTGCGCCATTGGGGTTTCCAGAACGCCGGGTCGCGCGTTGTGGACGATCAAACGCGCATCCTTCCCCAGAGTTTCCAGAAGTCCTTGGGAGTCCTGTCCGAACGTTCGACTTGCCGACAGGAAAGCGAACTCCGTGCCTAGGGAGCCCGCTCCGATCCGCCAAAGCAACTCCCGGCGGTCAAGCTGGCGGCGCACCGGACGGGATCGGCCCCCGGCCCTACTGGTCGTGTCCAGGATGCGGTCCATCAACTCTCAATCGTCGAACAACCGTATGGTATCGGACTAGCGGCTTGCGCGGAGGACGATGCAGACGGTCCCCCGAGGTCTCGGACCGGAATCGCAGACTGTCCGGGACCGGGAGCCCGACGGGCGAGCATGATTCAGCCGTCCTCAAGCTTGCGGATACACTTGGCGCGCAAGGTTGCCATGGAAACTCCGGAGCACCGAGCCGCAATCCGCGTGCGTGAGATCCGAGACTTGAATGCGCTGGGCTCCGAAGTCCTGATCGAACGGGCTGGAGACAGGCTGCTGGTCCTGGACATGATCGACGACCTTCACGCACACTTCGCCCACAGCGTGGCCTCCCGCGTGGCAGCCAACAACGCTGCAGGCCACCCCACCAGAATGATCCTCCCGTACGGTCCGACGGGCCAGTATCCGATCCTGCGGGACCTCCTGAACCGCAAGCGGATCAGTCTGAAGACCTCCATGCTGTTCTTCATGGACGAGTACGCCGATAGCTCGGGTCGGCCGCTTCGACGCGATCACCCGCTGAGCTTTCGACAAGGGATCGCCTGGCTGTGGGAGGCGTTGCATCCGGATCTGAGGCCACGGGCCGATAACGTGATTTTTCCTGGTCCCGACAATGCTCTTGCGATCGAACGCAGGGTGGCGGATGAGGGAATCGAAGTTTGCTATGGCGGCATTGGGATCCACGGGCACATCGCGTTCAATGAACCCACCAAGAATGTGGCCGAGAGCGGAGTGCGCTTAGTCGAACTCAACGATTTCACCGTGACGATGAACGCGATTCGATCGCAGGTTGGAGGCGATCTGGAGAACTTTCCGCAAAAAGCGTGGACTTTGGGACTCCGGCAGTGCTTCGCTGCCAAGCGGGTCGAGCTCTACTGTCGCAACGATGTCTTCGGTCTTGACTGGGCGAACACGGTTCTCCGGTTGGCCGTGTTGGGTGAGCCCGGCTACGACTACCCCGTGACTCTGATGCGCACGCATGCAAACTACCAAGTGATCACCGACCGCAGGACCGCGGACAAGCCTCGTCGGCAGCTGGGATGAGAACGCGGCCGCTTCGGTGTGATCGATCGCGTGCAGCACACAGTCGGAGCCAGGCGAGATCGCCTTGGCGGGCCCGTTCGTCGGACTCCGCGACGGAAGAGTGACCACCCCCGAACACTGATTTTCACGGCACGTATAGGGCCTAAATCTGGAAGGGCCGGTAGGCCGGTCAGGTGCGTGAGGCCCCGTTGAAGGTAATGCGACGGTTGCCGAGCCAGGGCAAGGGCTCGGAGGGGTCCGTGCCGAGCGCCTCGATTAGGGCGGGCAGGTTGCGTTTCTTCTTCAGCGACACCGTGCACAGGTCGGGACCGAGTTGGATGTCGGCTCCGGTTTCGAGCAGGGACTCGAACAGCGTCAGCGCCGTGCCGTGGCGGTAGCCCGGGGGCAGTTCGAGGGCGAGTAGGCGGTAGAGGTTGTAGGCCAGCACGGTCATGGTGAGGTCGAAGTCGACCTTGATGACCATCGAGGAGGAGAGCCGGTTGAGGTGGAAGAAGGCGAGCTGCTCGGAGATGGACTTCTCGACGAGCCAGCGCTGGGCGTAGCGGCGGAGCAGGGCGGCGAGGCTGGACTCGAAGTCATTGGTGATCAGCAAGGCGGGGCGGCTGGAGCCGTGCAGGACGGCGATCTGGCGGACCTCGCCGTCGTAGTGGCGCAGCGGGGTGGTCGATTCGACGACTTCGAGCAGGCGGGTGCCGTTGCGGACGGGGACGCGGATCTTCTTGCGCTGGGCGGGCGGGACGGCCTGGGCCGCCTGGACGAGGTGGCGGCCGCGGCGGCGGACGGTGACGAAGCGGATGCCCTGCTGGTCGAGGCGCTTGAGGCAGGCGTAGGTGGTGAAGCGGCCGTCGAAGACGAGGAAGCGCAGCTGGAGGCCGCCGGCCTGGGAGAAGTCGAGGAACTCGAGGACGGATTCGGGGCTGGACTGGCGGCGGATGGAGGCGTCGGAACGGAGCAGGAGGCCGGAGTCGGGATCCTGGGCGAGGGCGGCGGAGAAGCCGGTGAGGGCGCGACCGCGGGAGCCGGACCAGTGCTTTTCGAGGGTCTGATCGTCGCCCCAGTGGGGCAGGGTGGTGAAGTCGAGGTTGGCGGCGTCGGAGACGAGGGCGCGCTGGGAGAGGATGCGGGCGAGCTGGGCGAGCAGGCGCTGGTTCATGGCGCGGGTGGTGCGGTCGGAGTAGGAGGAGAACCAGGCGGACTTGGGCAGGACGTTGAGGCCGGCGAAGAGGCCGGGGCCGCGGTCCATGCACCAGATGTCGTCGGCGCTGTAGCGGCGGATGTGGGAGAGCTTGAGGGCGAGGAAGGCGAGCACGGACTGGAGCGGGGAGAGGGTGCTGGTGCCAGGGTAGCCGGCGAGGCGGATGGCCTCGTCGATGCGGGAGCGGCGGAGGAGGGGGAGCAAGCAGAGGATGCCGGCGGCGCGTTCGGATTGGAAGAGTGCGGCGGAGCGCGGGGGGAGGGGGGCGGATTCGGGAGCGCGCTCGGGGGCGGGGCCGGCGGCGGCGCGCAGGGCGCGGGAGCGGCGGGGGAGGCGGGCGAAGCCCTCGGTGACGAGGGCGTTGCGGATGGCGCGCTCGGAGGGAGGGTGAGAGGAGGAGGCATCGAGGCGGGCCTTGATATCGGGGACGGAGAGGTTGCGCTTGCGGAGGCGGACGATTGCGTCGTGGAGATCGGAGGAAGGGGTGCGGAGGGGGCGGCCGGGAGGGTCGGGGGAGCGGAAGAAGAAGGCCGAGGGGTCGTCGAGCAGGCGGAAGTCGCGGACGATGGAATAGACGGCGGCGCGAGAGCAGTCGAAGCGGCGGGCGACGTCGTGAGCGGGGAGTTGATCGAGGAAGAAGGCGCGGAGGATCTCGTAGCGGCGATGGCGGGGGTTGGCGGGCCGGGAGAAGAAGGAGCGGGGATCGGGGGCCACGGCCATATTAGGCATTATATTGCATGTAGATAAAACAGTCAAGCATGGAAAAACATGTCATCCCGCCTGGGAGTCCATGGCTAAGGGATTTCATATCAATCATATACAGGGATTCATTGCCATTCCATGGCCTGTAATGTGATCAACTAGTACTTGAGGGAGATCCATAAAATACCTAATTCGGACAACAGGCAATGAGAATTCCAATTGACTGCAAGCGGTTGATTTCAGATCACTTAGACCCAGAATCCGGCGATGCTACCCCACCCGAGCACTCAAGAGATTAGGCTGTAATGATTCCGTGAAAATCAGTGCCGAATGTTGACTTCCCGTGTGCGATCGGCCAATGCCCGATGCCCCTGCTCGTCGCGCCCCACGGCTCGCCTACTCCAGGGGAGTCCAGCGAATCGCGTAGTTCGATCCGGTTCGGCGCGGATGCCAAGCATCCGAGGTTTCGGCCTCTGTGGCGCCTGCCGTTCGATTCGCAGACCATCGAGTGGCGTCGTGGTGCGATCGGCGGGTTGCCGTAATCGTTCTTCTGCACGGGTGTTCTTGCCGTCCGGTTGCTGAACGTGAAGGACGTTGTGGAGTGGCGGTCACCTTCTTGGAGGCTCCCCTTGGCTTGGGTGCCCAGGCTGCTCCGCAGTGGGTGGATAGCTTGGATCCTGCCCCGATTGGAGGTCGTTCGACGTCTTGCGCAATTCTAGATTCCGCTGGCACATGACCGGGTCGTCGTAGTTGCGCCTTTCCCCTGCGCCCTTCGAAGCGAATCTCTCGCCTGATCGGGTTGTCTGTCGTGGCGCGGAGCATCGGCTGGTGGGGCTCGGCCCAGTCCGGATCGAGCCCGAGCGAACGGAGTTGCTATGATCGATCCGCTCAAGTTCATGCGGCAGCGGACAGCACCTGAAGCCGAGGATTGGATCGAGAAGACCTGGCCGTGACTGGGTTCGGAGGGGTCGGCTAGTGGCGGTCGCGGTGGAGACGTCGTGCGCGCTCCTGTTGCGACCGATGGGCTTGGGCATCCGAGTTGCCGGCAATCTGGCAGGGATTCTCGCGCTGTGGCGAATCGGTCCCAAGCAGAAGGCAGTGTCCGCGGAGTATGGCGCGAAGCAGCGCGGCCACCTGGAGCATCTCGAGACAGACGTGACGTCGGAGTCTCCGGATGGATCAGGAACTCAACGAGTTCCGTTTCGGTCCATTCCGGCGGTAATGACATGGGACAAACGCATGCACGTGTCGAATGCGAAGTGTTCGGGGACGGTCGCCGCATGGATCCCAACGGGCGCGCGTCCTGGATCGACGATGACTATCTCCGTGCGGCGATCTCCCCAGCGGGGGTCCCTGGCTCCGCGCACGCGCCAGAGGAGCAGCCCGGCTGCTCGTCGCCTCCATGAATCCATCCATTTCCACCCAAGTTGCTGACCTGATCGGACGAACGCCCCTCGTTCGCCTGGACGTTCTGTCTCCGCCCGGCGGCGCGACAATCCTGGGCAAGCTCGAAAACCTCAATCCCAGCGGAAGCGTTAAGGATCGGCCAGCGCTCGGCATGATTCGGGTGGCGGAGGCAAGCGGACAACTCAAGCCGGGTACGACGATCGTGGAGGCGACGAGCGGCAATACCGGCATCAGCCTGGCCATGCTGTGCGCCAAATCCGACTACAACCTCATTTTGACGATGCCCGAAACGATGAGTTTCGAGCGCCGATCGCTCGTCCAACGCTACGGCGCGCAGGTCGTCCTGACGCCGGGTGCAGATGACATGACAGGCGCCGTCCAAAAGGCGAATGAGATCCTCGACCAGAATCCGGGCTGCATTCAGCTCAAGCAATTCGAGAACCCCGCGAATCCCGAAATGCACCGCAAGACCACCGGTCCAGAGATCTTGGAGGCCACCCGAGGTGAGATCACAGCCTTTGTGGCCGGAGTCGGCACAGGCGGGACGATTACCGGCGTGGGAGAGGTCTTGAAAGCGGCCGTGCCGCAGGCCCAGGTGATTGCCGTCGAGCCAGCTGGTTCCGCTGTGCTCAGCGGAAAACCGCCATCTCCGCATGCGATCGAGGGGATCGGTCCCGGCTTCATTCCGAGTATCTTGAACCGGGACGTGATCGACGACGTTATCGCTGTCAGGGACGAGGACGCCTTCGCGATGAGTGGATTGCTGGCCAGCAAGGAATCGCTCGTCGTGGGAATCTCTTCTGGCGCAAACGTCTTGGCGGCGCAACAGGTGGCACGAAAACTCCCGCCCCGTGACACGGTCGTCACCATTCTCTGTGACAGCGGTGCTCGCTATTTCAGCATCGAAGAATACTTCCGCCGCGACGACAGCGAACTCGCCGGAACTTTGCTCTAGCGTCTGGAGTCCGAACCGTTGCCGCTCAGCCCTAAGGAGCAGGACTTCGAAGAGCGGTTCCGCCGAAAGTTGGCGGCGCCCAAGTCGGCTGCGCTATGGGGCCTTGCCGCGTGCGCCCTACTCACGTGCCTGGCGTTCTATCTCTGCGCGTTGCCGTTTCCGCCGTTTACGGTCCAGCAAACTCACCCGCTCAGCGCAGTGTTGCTGGCCTTCGTTCTCGGACTCGTGTTGCGCAGCACGATTCCGTCCGGCGCCCTCCTGAAGCCGGGCGTAAACATCGTGATCAAGCGATTCTTACCGCTGGGCATCATCCTGCTCGGTGCGCGCCTGGATTTCTATGACCTGATCCGCGTCGGCGGCCGCGTTCTGTTTGGCGCCATGGTGTTGATCGTGGTCATCATTCTCCTCACGCGATACCTGTCTCGCCTCCTCAGCGTGGGTCCGACGCAGGGCCTGCTGATCGGGGTTGGGACTGCGATTTGCGGCACTTCGGCCATCGTCGCGACCGCGCCGGTGGTGGAGTCGAGCGAGCGTGACATGGCCATCTCGATTGCAGCGGTCAATCTGCTGGGAGTGCTGGCGATGTTCCTCTTTCCCATCGCGGGGGGCCTGCTCGGGTTGCCGCCCGAGAGCTTTGGGGAGTGGTGTGGACTGGCGATCCACGCCACGCCGCAGGTGATTGCAGCCGGTTTCGCGCATCCCCTGGAGCCCGAGATCGCTGGCGAGACCGCAACCGTCGTGAAGCTCGCCCGCATCTCGCTGCTCGGCCCAGTGGTCTTCGTGATCGGAATGGACTACGCCCGGCGCCGCCGACGCCGGGGGGTCTTCCTGGCGCGGGCCGTCAAGTACCGCGATCTCGTCCCGGCGTTCATCCTCTTCTTCTTGGGGATGTCCGCCCTTCGGACTCTGGGCCTGTTGCCGGAGATCACGTTGCACATGAGCGACCGATTCCTTTTCGGGGCCGGTGACCGCACCCTGGACTTGGCCGCAGCCCTCGGGGACGGCGGCAAGTGGATGATCACTGCGGCGATCGCCGGCGTGGAGCTCATGACCGAGTTCCGAGCCATTCGCCAAGCGGGCGTGCGGCCGTTCGTGTTGGGCCTGCTCGCCAGTGGACTTCTAGCAGGGCTGGGCCTTTTGTACGCTGTCTGGCGCTAGTTCGCATCGTCGGCCCCCTGAACCGAGGCCGCTTGAGGATACCGGCATATCGGAATCGTGGCTCCGGGAGTTAGCTGAGCCGCGTCCACACGGATGCACGGCGCGAGCGTCGCTGGACCACGACGGCGGTCCGTTTCGATGGAGAGGGGAGATCGCAAACCGCTCATGACCAGCGATCCGAATCACCGTGGTGGAGGGTGGGTACTGCGCGGGATGCGCGGGAACGTGGCGTCCGCTGACTCGGCCCGGGCCAGGCCGTGAGGGGACAGACTCGGGGAGACCCCCCGCCCGTGGACAGCCGCATGCCCCGCCTCGAAACCCGAAGTCAAGCCGACGCCCTTCGATGGGCGCAGGAGGGACGGGTACAATGCGGGACATGGCCTTTCTCGTCTTGTTGCTTGCGATCTCCGTCCTGTGTGCCGAGGACTGGCCGCAGTGGCGCGGCGAGGGCCGCCTCGGCGTCTGGACCGAATCGGGAATTCTGGAGCGCTTCCCTCCAGACGGCCCACAGCGCGTCTGGTCCAGTCCGATCGCCAACGGCTACGCCGGCCCCGCCATTGCCGCGGGAAGAGTCTTCGTGACGGACTACCGGCCGACTCGCAATGGCGAAGGCGTGGAGCGTGTCCTGTGCCTCGATGAGGACACGGGCAAGCTTCTGTGGGAGAGGGAATGGCCTGTCGACTACAGCGGACTGCAGTATCCGCTCGGTCCCCGCGCGACCCCCACGGTGGACGGCGACCGCGTCTATGTCTTGGGGTCCATGGGCGATCTGCACTGTCTGCGTGTCACCGACGGCAGCGAGCTCTGGCGGCGCAATTACCAGCGCGATTTCGCAGCGGAACTGCCGACCTGGGGCTTCGTGGCGGCGCCGCTCGTGGACGCGAATCGGCTCATTGCACTGGTCGGAGGATCGCCGGACGCGAAGGTCGTCGCATTCGATAAGCGGACTGGGGAGGAGATCTGGCGAGCGCTCGACGCGTTGTCGGAACCGGGCTACGATCCTCCCCTGATCGTCGAGGCGGGCGGCGCGCGCCAATTGATCATTTGGCATCCAACCGCGGTTTCGTCACTGAATCCCGAGACCGGTGCAGTCTTTTGGCAACAGCCGTTCAAGATCCAGGCTGGCCTGACGGTTGCGACTCCCGTACTGAGCCGGCACGGCCTGCTCGTGTCGTCCTTCTACAACGGTTCCCGCATGTATCGTCTACTGGAAGACCGGCCGGCTGCCGAGTTGATTTGGAAGGGCGCCAGCGATAGCGAGATCGACACGGACGGTCTGCACTCGCTGGTCACGACCCCCGTTGTGGACGGCGACTACGTCTACGGCATCGGGAGCTACGGCCATCTCCGTTGCCTGGATGCCCGCACCGGCAAGCGGGTCTGGGATACCTTGGAGCTGACCAAGGAAAACGCGCGCTGGGCGTCGGGACAGATCGTGCGTAACGGGGGCCGCTATTTCATCAACAACGACCGAGGAGAACTCATCATCGCCCGCCTTACACCCGAGGGCTACGAGGAACTGGACCGCGCGTCCATCATCGAGCCGACCAACCCGTTGCGGCGCAGGCGCGAGTTTGGAGCCGTCCACTGGACGCACCCGGCGTACGCCAACCGCCACATGATCATCCGCAACGACGAGGAGATCGTGCGCTTTTCGATGGAACGCTGAGACCCACCGCGGGTGCCCTTGCGCGCACGGTAGGAGAGCGGCTCCCATACCTCGCATCGCTCTGCTCGAGGCGTGCGGCGTACCCGCACGACCCAACTTTGTCCTCGAGTTTCTCAAACACGTGGGATGCGGGGACCTAGCGCGCTTGGGGTCCCAGAAGAACAGCAGGCCACGGCTCGACCGGATGGCCCTCGAGCGCAACCGGTCTACGAGCTTCTATACGCAGACCGTCTGCGGCGCGCCCCGCGGGGCTCGAAGGACGTTGCCGCGCGGCATCCGCATCTCGTTGTGGAGCTGCTCAGAATCGCAGACCGGATGAGGCGGAGTCGACCGACCAGGCTCCCTGGGAGCCGTAACTACTCTTCCCCGATTTCGATGCTGGCTCCGACGGCGGAGAACTTCTGTGCGAGCCGCTCGTAACCGCGCTGCAAGTGGTAGATCCGATGGATCACAGTCTGCCCCTGTGCGACCAGGCCCGCCAACACCAAGCAGGCGCTCGCACGGAGGTCCGATGCCATCACGTCCGTACCCGCGAGTTGCGTCCTACCGTGGACCACTGCCAGATTGCCCGCAATTTCGATGTTCGCGCCCATGCGCTGCAATTCCAGCGCGTGCATGAAGCGGTTCTCGAAAATGGTCTCGAGGATCTTCGAGGGGCCCTCGGATTGGGTCATCAGCACCATGAACTGGGCCTGCATGTCCGTCGGGAACCCCGGGTGCTCGCGGGTCGTGACGTCCACGCTGACAAGTGGCCGCTTGTTGCGGACGATCATGGCTGTCCCGGACGGGATCTCGATCTCGCAGCCGGCCTGGATCATCTTCGCGATCAGGGCCTGCAAGTGGTCTGGACGAGCGTTCTCGAGCCTGAGTTCGTCGCCGAGCAAGGCGCCGGCTATCAGGTAGGTGCCTGTCTCAATGCGGTCGGGGATGATGCTGTGCTCGGCTCCGTGCAGCCGTGCAACGCCTTCGACCTGGATCGTCGAAGTGCCCGCCCCCTCGATGCGCGCTCCCATCTTGACCAGCAGGGCTGCCAGATCGACAATTTCCGGTTCCTGCGCCGCATTCTCAAGCACGCTTGGGCCCTTCGCCAGGACGGCGGCCATGAGCAGATCCTCGGTTCCGGTCACGGTGCGCCGCTTGAAGTGAATCCTGCCTCCGACCAGACCACCCCGGGGCGCCAGGGCCTCGATGTATCCCTGATCCTGTCGTATCGTGGCGCCGAGCGCTCGCAGGCCCGCGAGGTGCATATCGATCGGCCGGGATCCAATGGCGCAGCCCCCGGGAAGCGAGACGCGCGCGCGGCCGCAGCGGGCTGCTAGCGGCCCGAGGACCAGGCTCGAGGCGCGCATCGTCTTGACCAATTCGTAGGGCGCGGTCGGCGTAAGATCTCCACGGGCCCGAATCGAGCACGTTTCTGCGGTCAGGTCCAATTGGGCGCCGATGTTCGCGACCAGCCGCGACATCGTGCGGATATCGACGACATTGGGGATCCGGCGCAGCAGGATCCGGTCTTCGGTCAGCAAGCTCGCCGCAAGCGAAGGCAGCGCGGCGTTTTTGGCGCCGCCAATGGTGATGCTGCCGGAGAGACGCCGACCGCCCTCGATGTGCATCGTCTGCATGGAACGAACCGTCCCGGCCGTGCAATACGGCGGGAAAACCAATTATCATCGTAGGGTAGGGTCAGGGTTGCTGCGATCCGCCGCCTTCCCGGAAGGGATGGAGTTTCGTAACCCCCTGGGGAAGCCCTTCGCCTTGTCTAGCGGTTCCCGGTGCAACCGGGAACGCACCCTAGCTTCAGGATCCGGAACCTCCGATGAAATTTCGTGTCTTGCTGACCAGCTTGTTGTTTTCGTTCGTTGCGCTGCTTCCGATGGCGGAGTCCAACTGGCCGCAGTGGCGCGGTCCGCTCTTCAACGGCAGCAATCCGTCCGCCGCGGGCCTTGCGACGGAATGGACAGCCAGTCAGAACGTGCTCTGGAAGACCGTCCTGCCCAGTTGGGGCGCGGCCACGCCTGCTGTCTGGGAGAACGTCGTGTTCATCACCTCCGCGCAGGAAGGCTTCGATACCCCGCAGAGTTACAGCCGCGGGGGCGGAGGCAGGCGTGGCGCTGGTCAGGGAGTCGGAGCGGGAGCATCACAGGACGAGATCCTGCTCCTAGCCATCGACCGGAAAGATGGCTCCATCCTGTGGCACCGCACGATCGGCGACGGCAACCGCATCTACCGCAAGCAGAATCTGTCGTCGCCGTCGCCCATCACGGACGGCGCGCATGTCTGGGTAATGACCGGTGGAGGCGACTTCTCGTGTTATGACGTGACGGGCAGCGAGGTCTGGGCGCGCGACGTCCAGCGCGATTACGGAAGCTTCGGCCTCAACCACGGGTACGCCTCCACGCCGCGTCTGCACAGGGGACGGCTCTACGTGCAGGTATTGCACGGCATGACGACCGACGACCCTTCCTATGTCTTCGCGGTCGATGCGAAGACGGGCAAGACCGTGTGGAAGGTCGAACGGCCAACCGATGCGACGCACGAGTCGCCGGACGATTATTCCACTCCACTCATCGTTCAAGTGGGGGCCCGAGAACAACTCGTCGTGTCGGGTGGGGACTACGTGACCGGCCACGCCTTGGCGAGCGGCAAGGAACTTTGGCGCATGGGCGGTTTCAACCCCGGACACGAGCGCTTTTACCGCACGATTGCTTCCTCGGTCCACATCGGCGACACGGTGTTCACGCCGAGCACGCGGGGCAATCCGTTCATCGCCTTCAAGGCCGGCGGCGAAGGCTGGATCAGCGATTCGGCCAAGATTTGGGAGAACACGCTCGGCGCCGACGTCCCAACGCCGACCACCGACGGCAAGCGCATCTTCGTCGTCAACGACCGTGGCATTCTGAATGTGCTGGCTGCAAAGACCGGCGAGTTGCTGATTGAGCGCCTGCGGCTGGAGCCAGGGACCTATTCGTCGTCTCCTCTGCTGGCTGACGGTAAGCTCTACGCGACCAATGAGGACGGGACGACCACGGTGGTCGATGTCGAGGATGGTTACAAGGTCCTGGCGACAAACAGGCTAGACAGCCACACGCTGGCCAGCCCCATCGCGGTCGGGAATCAGATCTTCATCCGTACGGCGGATCACCTGTACTGCATTGCCGCAGATTAGGACGAGGCGATGGCTGACGCGCACCGGCTTGGGGACATCATCGACGACTACTGCTCCAGATGCAAGGGGGTGATGAACCACTCCATCGTGTCTCTAGTCGATGAAGCGCCGGCGCGCACCGAGTGCAGAACCTGCTACACGAGCCACAAGTACCGCAGCGCGCAGGGCGGGAAGAAGCGGCCCAACACCAAGCAGGATCTATTCGACGAGGTACTGGGCAAGATCGGTCCGCTCGGTCCCCGGTAAGCCCCTCCTGGTCCAGACGAGCGAGGGGGCGCAACACGTCGATGGCTCCCCAGAAGGACGGGCGCTCTCGTGAGTGGAGGCTTTCAGTGCGGCAACGCTGGTGCAGACAAGGTGTTCCCCAAGGGAAGCCGGAGCGCCAAGCGGGCAGTGCAGCCCTACTCCCTCGCTCGTTCGTTCGTCCAGGCCTGGCAAGAGACGAGGCCAGTGCCAGGGCGGTTTGAGCTCACAGCGTCCTCGACGCGGCTTTCCGGCGAGGCGAAGATCCTGCGCGACCGCATCTGGCGACTCGTCGCGCGGATCCCGCCAGGCCGCGTGATGACCTACGGAGAAATCGCACACGCGGTAGGCCTGCGTCACGGCGCGCGGCAGGTCGGCTGGGCCATGCGTCGCTGTCCTGCGCAGCTGGATCTTCCCTGGCACCGTGTGCTCGCTGCGGGGGGGCGCATCGCTCTGCCGGGGGACCGCGGAGAAGAGCAGCGCCTCAGGCTGCTGTACGAAAACGTTCCGTTCGCCGGCAATAGAGTTCGGTTGGACCGGTGCCGTTGGGAAATCACCGAGCCATAGGTGGAAGGCGCGCGTGCCAGTCGGTGGCCTGCTCGTAGGCGTGTCCGACCCGAAGCACTTGCGCTTCGTCGTGTTTCCGGCCCACGATCTGCAGTCCGATCGGTAGGCCGTCGCTATGGAAACCACATGGCACCGACAGGACCGGCAGTCCGGTCAGATTCAGCGCACGGATGTTCCGTGTGGTCGCGAGCCTCACGTTCTCCAGGCGCCCCTGTATCTCGATCTCGAGTTCCCCGACGCGCGCGGTCGGTATCGGGATGGCCGGAGCTACGAGCGCGTCGACCTGTGCGAACACAGCATCGAAGTCGCGGCAGAACGTTCGCCGGGCACGCTGCGCATCTAGATAGTCGGCGGCGAGGACGAAACGCCCCTGGTCGAGTAAAGACCGGACATCGTCCCCAAAGTCCTTCCGGCGTTCTTCGAGCCTCCGGCGGTGGACGGAGGTCGCTTCGGCTAGGAGGATCAGGCGGTGGAGAGAGTTGAAGGTTGCGATATCGGGAATCTGGACGTCCACAAGTTCCGCACCCAATGCCTCGAACACGCGCAGCGCGACCTGCATGGCGGTGGCGACATCCGGCACCAGGCCTTCGAAGTAGAAGCTGGTGGGAACGCCGATAACGGCGCCGTCGAGGCGGGGCTCGCTCTCGAGAACGCAGTCCTGAACCGGCTCCCTGGAGGATACAGCATCGCGACCGTCCCAGCCCGCGATCACCCGGTGGACGCGAGCCGCATCTTCGACCCGCAGGCCGAAGGGGCCCAGCGTATCGAGCGTGTGACCGAGTGGAAACGCGCCGTAGCGGCTGATCCGGCCGAACGTCGGCTTGAGACCCGTGATTCCGCAAAGAGCCGCGGGAATGCGGATCGATCCTCCTGTGTCCGAGCCCAGGGAAAAGGAGCACAGGCCGGAGGCGAGTGCTGCGGCGGATCCACCGCTGGAACCTCCCGGAATGCGTTCGGTGTCCCAGGGATTGCGCACAGCACCGAAGTGCGGGTTCGTGCTGGTGATCCCATAGGCCCATTCGTGCAGGCCAGTCTTGCCGATCAGCACGGCGCCTTCGGCATCCAGCTTTTCGATGACCGCGGCGTTGCGCCGTGGCACATGGTCGCCCAGAATCTTCGAACCGACGGTGGTCCGGATTCCGCGTGTGTCGAGCAGGTCCTTGGCGGCATACGGAACGCCGTGCAAGGGTCCGCGCTTGCGGCCTGCGCGGATCTCGGTCTCGGCTTGCCGGGCCTGCGCCAGGGCATGCTCGGCCGTGACCGTGAGATAGGAATTGAGACGCGGGTCCAGCCGCTCGATGCGACGCAGCGTTGCCTGAACGACTTCGACGGGAGAGACGGCTCCGGTCGAGTACAAACGACTCAGTTCGCTGATGCTGGGCCTCGGTCCGATGTCCATGGAACGCCTCGCCAGTCCAGCGTACGCGATCGGAGTGGCGCGGTGCGGGCTCGTATCGCGCCTTCGGTGGCAACGCTCTCGCGAGCAAGCCAGTACGCAAGGCTCGGACGCGGCGAGGGCTGTGGAGTGGTTTCCGGCGCTTGGATGCGTTGCGACGGGCCTTGCAGCGCCTTGCGGCTTCGCGAACTGGGCCAGGGGCCGGGTACATTCCTGGCGAGGGAGCACGGCGTAGCGGATGCTGCCCGCTCCACCGTCGTAACCAGGATCGCCGGAGACAGCATGCTGGCGGCGCGCAGGGGCCGGATCACGTGTTCGATCCGAATGGCGCGCGAAGAACTTGAAAACTGCTGGAGTCAACGCGAGGCCCGATCAGGTTTCGCTTCAGAACCCGTTCCCAACCGCTCGCGAAAGGTTTACCGGGACGACAACCGTGCGCGAGTACGACCTGAATCCGAGCACAGGATATTTGCAGTCTTGGAACTTCACGATCGAGCGGGCGCTGTTCGGCGATACGTCGATCGAGATAGACTATCGCGGCTCGATGGGCACCCACGTAATACGGCGCTACGACTTCAACCAGTCTTTCCGCACAGCAGACTCGTTCATTGCGGGCGAAGGATTCGTGCTGCCGATCCCGGAGTGGAACGCGCTCCAGATTTTCGGCACCGGCGCCAATTCGAACTACAACGCCTCCAACGCTTCCTGGCGTAAGCGTAGCCGGGGGGCCTGTTCTGGCGAGTCAACTATTCGTTCTCGAAAACGATTGACGATGCGTCTCAAGCGAATGGCCAGTCGGAGGGAGGCTTTCCGCAAGCGCTCGATTCGCGGAACCTGCGGCGGGACCGCAGCCGCTCGGATTGGGACCGGCGGCACGTATTCACGATGGTGGGGAACTACCGGCCGCCGTTCGGAAAAGGCCGGCATTGGGGCACGAATGGGGGGAGCGCAAACGCCGTGCTCGGAGGGTGGCGGTTGTCCGGCACCGCTGCGGCGTATTCCGGCTCAGCCCTGACGGTGACGACCGCCAACCCCGTCTTGAACCTCGGGGAATCGCAGAGGCCCAATCGGATCGCCGACGGCAAGGTTGCCGCGAACAGCGCGCCTGGCAAGAAAGGATTCGACTTCCCGTGGTACGACCTCATAGCATTCCGGGCGGCGCCGTCTTGCGTCGAGCTTGAAACCGATGTGTTCGACTGCAGCGCCCAGGACGGGTTCACTCCCTGCGCCTTTGGCAACTCCGGAAGGAACATTCTCGACGGGCCGGGGTTAGTCTCGATCAACACTGCGCTGTCGAAGAACTTCCAGTTAGCGAAGGGCCATCGCTTGCAGCTTGGCATCGAAGCATCCAACATCGCCAATCGGACGAACTTCATCATCCAGCGCGAGATGCAGCCGTTCAACTCGCCAAGCGGAGGGTTGCTCAGCGCGGTTGGCAATGTCGGCCGCGGCGGCGGCCCGCGAGTCTGGCAATACTCTCTGAAGTACCGTTTCTAGTAGGGTGATTCCGATACGACACCGTAACACGCTGCCGTTGCTGGGTCCTTTGGTGTAGTGATTTGTGAATCACATTCAGTTCTACCGCCTTCTAGGGCTTGCCGGTCCTGATGGGTCTTGGGGAATCGTCTCCCTGCTGGCCGTCCAGCGGTACGGCTTGGGATGCTGGTTCTGCTCAGCTAGAGACGCCGTGATCGCCTCGGTGAGTTGCTGGACACTGGTCAAGCTGCCTTCTTGCACGCAATCCACCGTCATATCGACGAAGAGCTGCTCGACTAGGTGCAGCCACGAACTTGACCGGCAGTCCATGCATCTAGCGAAAGCAGTGGGACTCGACCTGGCGCTTGAGGTTGCGCGTCTTCAGCCAGTCCGCCGAGTGGGTGAAGTCTTCGTGCAGCAGCTCGTGCAAGCGACTGTGGGATTTGGGTTGCACGACGAATAGGAAGTCCGCTCCAGCGGGCCGCGCATCTTCCAGTGCGCCGTGAAGTTGCGGTTCCACCTAGATCAGCGCAACGCAAGCCGCTAGACCAGATGCGCCTGCCAGCCTGCGGTCCACTGGGCCAGTGCTGCAATCAGTAGGTCTACTGGAGTCCGCACCGGACCCGGCGGCTGACTTGGCTTGTGCAACGGATGCGGGGATGCGGTTGGTTGGAAAGCCGATCACTGGCCGAGAATCGCCGCGATCCACTCGGAGTCGAAAGCTCCTGTCTTGGAGTGTCCGACTCGCCGGATCGTGACTAGGCGGCACTGCGAATCGTCACGAGGGGGCTCTGCTGCCGGCCCCCGGATCGTCCCGCGGACGGTACTGCGCCCCGAGACGGCTGGCAAGGCAGGCTCCTCCGAGCGTGACCGCTGCTCCGATCGGGACATACCACAGCCACGTGACCGCGCCTCGCAGAGCTAGGACCGCTCCGATGCCCAAAACGATCCCGAAAATCGCCGCGCGCTGCCCGGGCCGCTTGGTGAGCGCTCCGAGGGCGAACGCGCCGAGCAGCCCCCCATACACCACGGCGGCGACCCCGAGCGCCACTTCGACTGCGGAAGTTCCGCGTGACAAGGGGACAAATGCGATAGCGCCCGCTACCAGGAGCGCAGCCCAGCCTAGCGTGAAGAGCTTGCCGGCCCGCAGGATGCGTGTCTCGTCGCCCCGGGCTCCAGCCAGAGGCGCCCAGTAGTCGTACGCAGTCGCAGAGGCGAGCGAGTTGATCGACGACGAGAGCGATGACATTGCCGCGGCGAAGACGCCAGCGATGAGCAATCCAGTCACGCCCACCGGAAGCTCCTCGACGATGAAGCGCGCGAAGATCTCATCGGTCCTTTCGAAGGAGTAACCCCCGTAGAAGCTCCACAGTCCGATACCAACTAGGAGGAAGATCACGAATTGGGTGATGACGGCAACGCCGCTCCCGATCAGCGCCGTCTGCGAAGCCCGTAGGTCTCGGCAGGTGAGCAGACGCTGGACGATGAGCTGATCGGTGCCGTGCGACGCCATCGTAAAGACTGCTCCGCCCACGATGCTGGCGAGGAGCGTGTAGGGAGCAGTGACGTTCCAGGACAGGTCGAAGACCTGGAGCTTCCCTGCCGCGGCCGCGCCAGATAGAACTCCTCCCCAACCACCGGGCGCCAGAACGTGAATCGCCCCGACCGCCGTGAGCGCCCCGAGCAAGTACAGACCCATTTGAACGGCATCGACCCACACAACCGCCCGGATGCCTCCGGCATAGGTATAGATCACCGTAAGAACACCGATCACCGCGATCGAGACTGGATACGGCCACCCGGTGATTAGCGCGAGAGGAATAGCCGTGGCGAAGAGGCGCACGGAGTCGGCGAGAAGGCGCGTCACCATAAAGATGGCTGAGGTCAGGCGGCGGGTTGCGGGGCCGAAGCGCGTTTCCAGCAATCCGTAGGCGGTGGCCAACTCGCCGCGGTAGTAGGCCGGCAAGAAGGCGAACGAGACGGCGATCCGACCAGCGAGGTAGCCCAGGGTCAACTGCAGAAAAACGAGGCTACCGGCGTAGGAGACGCCTGGAATGCTGAGGAATGTCAGCGTGCTTGTTTCGGTTGCGACCACAGAGAGCATGACCGCGACCCATGGGAGCGAACGGCCTCCCAGGAAGTAGTCCGCGCCGTCCTTCTGGCCACGGCCCAGCCAAGCGCCCCAGGTGGTCACAGCGACTAGATAGGCGATGAGGATGACGAGGTCTACGTTCGTGAATCCAGTCATTGTGCTTCCCAGACGAGTTGGAGCCTGCGGTCAACCATTGGGATTGTCAGGGATGCGGAAGGTGTCACATTCCGACGCCGAGCGTCATCTGTGATTGAAGGCGCCTCCATCCTATGTTGAGACGCAGCCGAGCTTGCAGGCAGTACGGCAAGGTGTGTTCCGGCTTGAGCGCCAGAGAGACTATTGTCGCCGGATACGCCACCCTCCCCTCTGACCGTCACCAACTTTCGGGCATAATGTCTCTCGCCAAGGACGACGGAAAGACTCCTGTCGCTGGCCCTGATCGAGTCTTTGAACAAGAGGCTGAGCTATCTGAGAGGTGGGGTGAGCGTTCGACTTGCGGAGCATGGCAAGCAGAACGGACTCTCTGCCAGCAACGTAAGAAACGTCGCTCGGCGGCAGACGATCCGCGCTCTTCGAGAGAGACGTGCGGAAGATCGGGCGCGGATTCTCATACCGCACCGGCAAACGGGAACGCTCAGCCTACGCAACGGTGCTCGGCTGCGACACCGCCCTGGAGACTCGCGCCGGCAAGAGTCTCGATGGCGCGTGCCGGTCGAGCTGGTCACGATCACGCTGAACTGAAACACCACCGGCCACGTGTGTGCCGAGAGCCGGGATATGCGTGAGAGGCCGAAATCCTTCACAGGCAACGGCCCCGGCTTGGGACCATGAAATCCGCCTACAATACCCGCTGTATTGACCCGCGTCCGCATCCTAAGGCAAGCAGGAGAGTTCTTCTCGCCCAGATTTCCACGGTCTTCGTGGCAGCCGCCGTGGCCGCTGCCGCGCCCGAACGGCCCAACTTTCTAATCATCATCGCCGATGACATGGGATACGCCGATGCGGGCTCCTACGGCGGAGAAATCGCCACGCCGAATCTCGATGCCCTGGCGGCCGGCGGGTTGCGCTTCACGCAGGTCTACAACACCGCCCGCTGCTGGCCCACGCGGTCCTCGTTGCTCACCGGCTACGACGCGCAGCAGATCCGCCGAGACGGGATGCGCGGCGTCGATCTTCGAAGCTTCGAGGGTCGTGGGGTTCGCCCGAAATGAGCCCGTCTCATTCCCGAGCGTTTGCGGTCTGTCGGCTACCGCTCGTATCACTCAGGCAAGTGGCACGTGGACGGGCGACCGACCGAGAACGGCTTCGATCGGTCGTACTACATTCGGAACACGGCTGGATTCTTCCATGTCCTCGCCCACGACAGGGACGGGGTGTCGCTTCCCGAGGTCGAACCGGATAGTGGCGCTTACCTGACGGTTGCCACGGCGGATTATGCCATCGAGTGTTTGCAGGACCACGCGGCCCAATTCGCGGACCGACCGTTCTTCCAGTACCTGGCATTCCACGCCCCGCACTTTCCGCTGCACGCCCTTCCAGAGGACATCGGGCGGTATCGTGGCAAATACTTACGAGGCTGGGGCCGGCTGCGGCGCGAACGCCATGCCCGCCAGCAGGAGCTGGGCATCACGCAAGCCGGCCTTTCGTCTCTGGATACGGACGTTGGCCCGCCCTACGACTTTCCCGATGCCATCGATCAACTCGGCCGAGGAGAGATCAGTCGTCCCGTCGCCTGGGATCAGCTGAACCGGGAGCAGCGCCGCTTCCAGGCCGCGAAGATGGCCATTCACGCCGCCATGATCGACCGCATGGATCACGAGATTGGGCGAGTGCTGGATCAACTGCGCGCAATGAATGTACTCGACAACACTGTCGTTTTCTTCCTATCCGACAACGGCGCCAGCGCGGAGATCATGGTGCGGGGCGACGGCCACGATCCGGATGCGCCTCTGGGCTCGGCGGGAACCTATCTCTGCCTTGGACCCGGATTCTCGAGCGCCGCCAACACGCCGTTCCGGCTCCACAAGACATGGGTCCACGAAGGTGGCATTGCGACGCCCCTGCTCGTGCGCTGGCCCACAGGCATCGCAACGAAGAACGAACTCCGGTCCACCGTCGGCCATGTCATCGACATTGCGCCGACCGTACTGGAACTTGCTGGCGCCGACGTGACACCGGAGGCTGGCGGACCGCCCCTGCCAGGACGGAGCTTGGCCGGCGTGTTTGCTGCGGATCAGCCTCCGTTGCACGATGCCCGCTGGTTCTACCATCAGGGCAATCGCGCCTTGCGCCTGGGAGACTGGAAAATCCTGCACACGGTCGGGACACGTGCCGAGGGGTGGTCGGCTGTCGCTGTCTCGGAGGATGCCAGGCCAGGGGACTGGGAGCTATATAACCTGGGCTCCGACCGCGCGGAGCAACACGATCTTGCGTTCCAGCACC
This sequence comes from Bryobacterales bacterium, assembly GCA_965218615.1. Lineage (GTDB taxonomy): Bacteria > Acidobacteriota > Terriglobia > Bryobacterales > UBA6623 > VXMF01. Next base: position 759,128 of record CBDCLH010000007.1, on the reverse strand, counting down.
CGGACCGCGTTCGCGCTATGGCCGCTCTGTGGGAGGTATGGAAGGATCGATTTATCCGGGATGCCGAAGGCCCGCGCTGAAGATCGAGATCCGAGTTCTTCGACCGACAGTTGCGAATGAACAGGGTCGAGATGCGTCTCGGCCGTCGTGACTATGGATCGGTACGGAGCCGGCGGATCGAATGGGGAATCCGTTCACCGCCCGCGCTCGAGTGCTTCTCACAGGCGGGAGGTGGAACGCGCTGCGCTGGAGGTCCCAATGCGTGCGGAGGAGCCTGCGGCGAAATCGGGCGACGGAGTGCGCGGCACCTGTATCGATGGAGCCTGGACCTCGCCTCCGTCGCATCACGCCTCCGGTTGCTCTCTGCAGCTTGTCGGTTGTGTATCGCCACGGGGCGGCAGCGCTTTCCGTCGTTATCTTCTCGCGCGAGAATCCGATCGAGACCGGCAAGTTCGTTCCAGTCGAGCCTGCGGCGTGCGACCGAGGCCACGATCAATCGGCCAAGTAGCGCCGGCAAGAGTCGATGGTCCGAAGCGCCGCCCCCGCCGAGTCCGGAAACGGGAACGCTTCGGCGGAAGCAAAACCGTTGTAGCCTATCTCGGTGAGCGCCCGGGCGATTGGTTGGTAATCCATGTGGCCCAAGCCGGCCGCGCGGCGGTTCGAGTCGACGAAATGCACATGCCCGATCGTCCCGCGACTGTTTAAGATCGACGCCGCAGGGTCCGCCTCCTCGATGTTCATGTGGAAGAGGTCGGCGAGCAGCTTGAGATTTCCGGCGCCGATCGACTCGAGGAGGCTCATACCGTCTGAGAGGGTGTTCACCAGATCCGTCTCGTACCGGTTGATCGGCTCGAACAGCAATTCCGCCCCGCGCCGCTCGGCATGGAAGGCCAACTGCCGCAAAGAATCCGCGAGATCCTCAAGGGCGGCTTCCCGGTTCCGCGCACCTCCGGCCTGGCCCTGCATCGATCCGACGATCGCCGGCGCGCCGAAGTCGGCGCCGAAATCGATGATCTCCCGCACGAATCCGCAGGCCTGCTCGCGCGCGTGGGCGTCGGGGTCGCTCAGGCTGTGGCCGTGCAGCAGCATGCCGGCGCCCGTACCCACCGCAGCCAGCTGGAGCCGGTGTCGGCCCAGCAGCTTCTGCAACTCCGCTCGGTTCACGCAATCGCCCGACGGGGCGAAGATCTCGATGCCGTCGAAGCCCAGAGAGGCGGCCTCTCGGCAGGCGGCCCCTAGGTCCCCGTGGAAGACGAACGGACCACCGCTCGCTTCGGGGACAAGGCAGACGGTGACAGAGGAAAGGATCACGGTCCCTCGGAGACCTCGATGATAGCCTTGATCACGCCGGACCCGGGGTCCGTGTAGCCCTCGAAGTTGGCCACGACCTCGTCGAAGGGGGTGCGGTGTGTAATCCAGGGGACCGTGTCGATCGTTCCGTCCTCGATCAGGCCGATGATGCGGCGGAAGTCCCGGGGCAGGGCATTGCGGGAGCCCTTGATGGTTATTTCCGGCCGGTGGAGCGCCGGGTGCGGAAACACGATCTTCTCGGTTGTGATGCCGACATAGACCAATATTCCGGTGTGCGCCACGTACCGTAGCGCACCGCCCATTGAGACGGGGTTGCCAGTGGCATCGGTGACCAGGGCGTACATGTCGCCTCCGGTGATCGCGCGCATCTGCTCGACTGCGCTGTCGGCGTCTTCGAATACGATCGTGTGCTCGATTCCGTATTGGCGGCGGCAGAACTCCAACCGAGACTCGACGCGATCCATGACCGTGATCCTGGCGCCCGTCAGCTTGGTGAACTCCAGAGTCGCGAGACCGATTGGGCCGGCGCCGATGATCAGAACCTGGCTTCCCTCGGCCGGATCACCCCGGTCGGCCGCATGGCAGCCGATCCCTAGGGTTTCGACGAGCGCGAGTTGCTCGAACGACAGGTTGCGAGAGACATGTAGCTTGTCCGAGCGGATCAGGAAGCGTTCGCACAACCCGCCGTCGATCATCACACCGATCACGTTCAGCGTTTCGCAGCAGTTGGGGCTTCCGGTGCGGCAGGCGTAACACAGCCTACAATTCATGTAGGGCTCGACGCTGCAGCGGTCGCCGGGCTCCACATTGACTACTCCCGGCCCTGTCTCGAGGACCGTCACGCCCAGCTCATGTCCGGGAATGCGCGGGTACCGAAAGAACGGCATCTTACCCAAATAGCCGCTGTAGTCCGTCCCGCAGATCCCCATTCGGTGCGTGCCGACGAGCGCCTGACCAGGTCCAGGCGCGGTAGGCGGATCCACGTCGACGTATTCCAGGCGTCGCGGCTCTTCGAGTCGGATAGCCCTCATGGCTGGTGGTGGAATCTCCTCTGGGCCGCCTCGACAATGCCAGGCGCGGTTGAGCGATCGCTCAGGCTACCACTCGGACGCGGCGCCGCGCAATCCCCAAGATCCGTCGGTCTTGCGAAGCGTCGCCTGTGGGCGCAGCAACCGGCACACATATGCGCTTTGGCGCCCTGTTCACGCCCCACGCGGGCGACTTCCCGCCGGGTGCCAAGTGCGCGGCGGTAATAGAAGCCACCCTAGATGACGGCGTCGCTGTGGTCAACGGGAACCTCCCTTGACGGAGGTCCACACCAGAGACGAGATTCTCCTGAGCGGTACGATGAGCGGCTTGAACCCGCGCTGAACGTGGACGGCCGCCGGATCGGCAAGGGCACGTGGAGACCGGCCACGCTGCGACTGCGGAAGCTGGCTGCCGACGCCCTCTTGGAGAATGGTGAACCTCTCGCTTGAGCGAATACCCGTGCCTGTGGAACGCGGAGGTGCGCGACATTTCCGCGACATTTGTTTCCTGCTCTTGGCATTAGATTATTAACTAGACTAGAATAGAAACAGTGCTTAACGGGCGCATTCTTGAACCGATACGCTCACGCCCGTGTGCGCTCGTTGATGCTCGGCGAGGATCCTGTGTGGAAGCGAGTCGGTCTAGGAGAGCAAGGCGCGTTAGCGCCCGAGGGACGCGGCCAGACCGAGGACGGCATGCGTAAGCGAGTATTACAGTTCCTGCTGGTTCCCGACGCGAGCGCGGCGAGGCGCCTACGGCGCTCCCTTGCCGGGGCCGGGGCGCGATCCGGAGTCGTGGTGGGAACTTGGCCCGAACTCGTCGAGCGAGCCCAAGACGCCTACTTCATCCCGCACGCGCCTGAGGACTCTGGGCAGACCTTCGAGGATGCCATGGGCGCAGCGGAGGGGGCGTTCTGGGGCGAGAGCTTCTCGGTTGCACCCACCGAGACCGCCCATGCCGTGCGTGCTGCTCTGATCGACCTGCTCTCGGCGTTTGATCCCCGTTGCGGCCTTGCTTCGGCTGGCTGCGAGCGCCTTCCAGTTCGGTCACGTCGGCTTGTCGGAGACTTGCTGAGGCTCGCCGGGTCGCTGAACGGCCACCTGCCCGGGGACCTTGCGGCAATTCGAAACCTGTTGCGGACGGGATCAAGCGACGCTCCACAACCGATTCGCGTGTACCGGGTCGAAGGAATTCCGCGTACGACCCGCTGGCAAGACGCGCTGCTCCGGAAGCTCAACAGCGATGCGGACCGCTTCGCCGAAGGGCGAGACCCGGGGTTGGCGGCCGCTCTCCACAGCTGTTTTCGGTTGTCTGGCAGGGCGGAAACGCAATCAGCTCTTGGCGTCATGCAAGCAGGGCTGTTCGAAGCATGCGAGGCGGCGGCCCGCCTCGACGCGTCTTTGCAGTGGGTCGGTGTTCGGGACTTTTGCCAGGAAGCGGAGGCCGCAGCCGGGATGGTCCAGGTGTTGCTGACGGAATGCTCGGACCTGCGACCCGCGGACATCGGGCTCCTGTTGCCAGACAGCTTCGCGTATTCCGTGGCGGTGGAAGACGCGTTCCAGCTCGCAGGGCTCGCTTTATCCGGCCTGCCGGCTGAACGCTGGCGCCGCGACCTCGGGTCCGAGGCTGTGTACCACTTCCTGTTCTGCCGTCAGAAGCCGGCCCCCGCCATGGCGCTGGCCGTCTGCCTGTCATCGGTCCTCATGCCATGGTCGGCTGAGGAGGGCGCGGTTCTGGCCCAGGCCGTCATGGACGGCAACTACGACTTGCGCCCGCCTTCCGGGGCGGGACGGGAGGCTCGGACCATGCTGGAGTTGCTCCGCGGTGGCGACACTGAACCGGCCACGCTGGCCCAAGCCCTGCGCGACTTCGCTGTCCTGCTGGATGGTGGCGAGGTGTTCACGTTGCACTTGCGCCGAGCCCGGGAAGCCGTCGACCGCCTTCGTGCACAGCTTGAGGGTACGCAAGAGATCGATTGGACCGGATTGCGCCGCGGCGCAATCCCACACTTCATCGTCGCTGGAGAGTCCCCGTCCTACAATCTCGAAGGCATCACCGTCTGGCGCGAAAGCCACGAGCCTTGGAGAGAGGTCAGACACCTGTTCGTGCTGGGGTTCGCGCAAGGCTGCTATCCGGCGGACTCGAAGACATCCCCAGTGTTCTCTGCGGACGACGTGCGGGCGATCCGCGAAAGGCTTGGCGTTCCGCTTGTCTCAGCCGCAGAGGAGCAGGACTGCCTGCGCCGACGCTTCCGTCGGCAACTGCGCGCCGCCTCGGACTCGGCCACGTTCCTGATCCCTCGCCGCCACGAGCGCGGACACATGCAGGCGCCGTCCGAAAGCCTCGCCTTCATGCGGCGGATCGTGCCTGTGCCCGCTTCCCGCAAGGACCTGATAGCGGAACTGGACGCCACCCAGGACCGAGCGCGCATACGGCGCCTCGCTCGGGCCCCCGCCGGCGCAGCGGAGCCGCCCCGCGACTTCGGCTGCTCCCAAATCCATCTGGGTCGGGACCTTCTCGCCTTGCGAACCGACGACGAGGGCCGCGTGAAACCCGAGTCGCCGACCGGCTTGGAAATGCCGATGATCTCGCCTCTGGCGTGGCTGCTCCGCCGTGTCGGAGCAGAGCCGCTGCAATGGGCTCCCGAGTCGGCTGACCCGCGCATTATCGGCACTCTGGCGCACAGCGTGTTCGAGGAGCTGTTCCGTCCGGGCGGCGCTTTGCCGGAGCCACACGAGATCGGTTCTCGCGTTGGTGCTCTCCTGGACCGCGCCGCGTTACATCTGGCGCCGTTCTTCCGGACACCTCAATGGCAGGTGGAACGGCGCCATCTCGCTGAGCAGGCGGCCAAGGCGGCGGCCAACTGGCGGGACACTCTGGAGCAGCTAGGAGCTGAAGTGCTGGGAAGCGAGCAATGGCTCGAGGGGAACTGGTCCGGCGTCGCCATTCACGGCCAGACCGACCTGATCCTCGGACTCAAGGGAAACAGATTGCTAATCGTGGACTACAAGTGGTCCAAATCGGACAGCCGCCGAAAACGCATGGAATGCGGATTCGACAGCCAAGCTAGCCTGTACCGGGCAATGGTGCAGACTGGGGGACCCAAGCAGCGACGCGGTAGAGAGGGGAACGGGCGCGGAGACCAGAATCTGGCTGCCAAGCTCCGGGAGGCGGCCTGGATCGGAATCGTCTATTTCATGATGAAGGATTGGGTGTGCCTCTCCGACTCGGATCTGCCGGGATTCGCATCGGTACCGGGCTGGCGCACGATCGATAACGATGTGGCGAGCAACGCGGTGGCTCTGATCAGAGACCGGCTGGATGAATTCCGCAGGGGCGTCGTCGCCCTCAACTGCGTGACCGATAGGGAGTACTTCGAGAAGGAGGCCGGCATCCGGCCGCACGCGCTGGACCTCAGCCCCTTGATCGACTTGTTCAGCCTAGCGGCGCCGAGGAGGAACGAGTGACGTCCCTGGCTCCCTTGAACATCGTTCCGGCAGGCGCTGGCTCCGGGAAGACCTACACCATTCAGCAGCGACTGTGCGAGTGGATAGCCGATGGGAGGGTAGCCCCGGAGAGGATCGCCGCGGTTACCTACACGGAGTCCGCCGCCGCAGAGCTCCGTGAGCGGATTAGCGCCAAGCTCCTGGCTATGGGCCGAGTCGAAGACGCCTTGCGGTTGGCGCAGACGTACATCTCCACGATTCATGGCTTCGGGCTACGTGTCCTCACTGAGTTCGCATTCCAGGCCGGGACCTCGCCGAGGCCGCGCCTACTGAACGACGACGAGCAGAACGCCCTGATCCGCCGTGCGCTCGCTCGCACCGACAAGACCGACTCCATCGTCGCGAATCTGGCGGCCTACGGGTATTCCTACGACGTTGTCAACAACAAGAGCGCGGAAGAGGTCTTTCGCGACGACCTGCTGCGCATCGTGCAGCTGCTTCGCTCGATTGGACTGAAGACGCCGACCGATGTACAGGCGCACGCGGCCGCCGCGGCGGCGCGGGTCGCGACCGTGTATGGCAGAACCAACGACGGCCACCTCCTTAGGCATGAACTCGAGCAATGCATCAACGACCTGCTAGGGGAATACCCCGAAAGCCTCGCCCGGGAGTACGGCGTGAACAAGACCGCCAAGGAAGCGCTTCAGAGGGACTTCAGGAACCTTGGCTTCGCCGCGCGCACCGAAGCGCTCGAGACAGATTGGAAGCTTTGGCAGAGCCTCAGGGAACTCAGGCGATCTACGAAGTTCGCGCCGCTGCCGGAGAGGTATCAGGAATTGTCGTTCCGTGTCATGGCCGTTGCGGACGGCTTGGTGCGCCATGCAGGGCCGATGCGACAGGCGTGCGAGCACATCGCGGCGCTCCTCGCCGCCGGGCAGGAGGTGCTCGGATACTACGAGGAAGCGAAGCGTCAAGCGGGGCTTGTCGATTATTCCGACATGATAGCGATGGCCGAGCGCCTGCTCCGCGAGCGCCCGGACGTCCTCGAGACCCTGGCCGGGCGGATCGACTGTCTCGTGGTGGACGAGTTCCAGGACACGAATCCGTTACAGTTCGCGCTGCTCTGGAGGCTGAAGGAGGCTGGGATCCCAACGCTTGTCGTAGGGGACTTGAAGCAGGCCATCATGGCATTCCAGGGGGCGGACCCGAAGCTGTTCGACGCCTTGGAGCGGAACAACCGGAACGCTTCGCAGCCGTTGACTCGGAACTGGCGTTCGCAACCCGGGCTCATGCGGTTCGTGAACGCGGTCGGACCGGTTCTCTTCGGTGAGAGCTACCTCGAACTGGAAGCCAAGGGCCGGGAGAGCTCGTTGGCGCCTCTGGATATCGTGACTTTTGGAAAGAGTGCTCCGAAGCACCGGCACGCGGTGCGTGCACTCGCTGTCGGACAGCGGTTGAAGGCGCTCCTGGAGCATCCGAGCCAAAGGGTGCTCGACCGCGCGACCGACTCCGTCCGCAGGCTGCGCGGGAGTGACATCGCAGTGCTGTGTCCCACCAACTCGACGTTGGCGACTTACGCTGGCGTTTTGCGAACCCTGGGTCTACGTGTGAACTACCAGTCCGACGGTTGGCTATCCTCGCGGCCGGTGCAGATCGCGTGGCACGCCTTGGCCTACTTGGCCAATTCCGCTGATCGGCATGCCGCCCTATATCTTGCCGTGACCGAGCTCGGCTCACTCACCTTGGAACAGGGCTTGCAGCAACTACTGGATGGCAGCCGCGTCGAAGATCCTCTCTTGCGCAAGCTGGACGAGCTGGCCGAAGGCGTCGCCGACAGGACGGTGTACGCCTTGGTAGCCGACACCCTCGCGACGCTGAACCTGTTCGACGCCGTTCTGCTGTGGCCGGACGGTGAGCAGGCGCGAGCGAACCTTGTGCGCCTGATGGGGGAAGCGGGCGAATTCATGGACTCCAATCGCGAGGCATTGGCGCACGGCGGTTACCACGGTTCCGGGGTCCAAACGTTCCTGGCATGGCTTAAGACCCGGGAACACGAGGATGACCAGCAGCCGGAGAAGAGAGTGCTCGACGAAGACGCCATCGTGTTGCGGACGTGGCACAGGTCCAAGGGTCTGGAGTGGCCAGTTGTCGCTGTCTGCGGACTGGAGCGCGCGATCAACGCCCGGCTGCCCCACCTCAAGCTCGGGTACCGGACGTTCGACGACTTGTCCCGAGTCTTGGAAAACGTCCGGATCGACTTCTCGCCGTCGTTTGCGGCGCCCGAACATAATGTCAGCCAGAAGCTCGACCTCCAGAAGGACGCCGTCACGGAGGCCCGGCGGCTGCTGTACGTGGCGCTTACCCGGGCCCGAGACAAGCTGGTGCTCGAATGGCCGCAATTCCTCGTGGGGAAGAAGAAGAGAGCCGCCGAAGAGCTTCTAAGGAGGTTCCGATTGCCCGAGAGCAAGCGGACAGTTCTGCGGAAGAACCCGCCGCCGGTCACCTACTGGTCGATTCTCGAAGGCCGTTGCGTCCTGCACCGAGACGAAGGCGAGATCGAAGTGGACGGTACGAGGTTTACGTGCGAGATCTTCAAAGGGGGCACGGAACTGCCTGAGGGCTTCGACGCCGGCACCGCTCCGGCGGAATCGGAGCTGCCTACGGCGGGCCGGCGCGCGATCCGGCCCGCCTCCGGGCCCAGCGGACTGACTCCCGATGGCCTTGCGCCGTCTGCGTCGTACGGCCCGGTCGAGGATTTCGCTCCGGGGCCATTGCAAACAGCCCGGTACGGCGAAGGGTTGGACGTTCGCACCGGGCTAGCGGGAACGGAGTTAGGTACGTTCCTGCACCGCTGCTTCGAAGCACTGGGCGAAAGGCCCGACCTCTCCCAGCGCCTGCCGGAAGTGGCAGGAGTGGGTCTGGAGCCCGAGGCGATGGCGGCGGTCGCGTCTGCGGTAGTCCGGTTCGAAGCTTGGCTCGGAAGTTTCTTCCAGGCCGAATCGGTGCTGCGTGAGTGGCCGTTGCTGATGCTCGACGCCCACGGTTCGGTCGTTTCGGGAACGGCTGACCTGATCGTGCAAACCAAGAACGGTATCTGGGTGCTAGACCACAAGTCGGACAAGGTCGAGAATCCACCGCGAGCGTTCCTCGGGTATCAGGCGCAGTTGGAAGCCTACGCGCGAGCGCTTGAAGCCGAGGGTAACACTGTGCTCGGCATCGGGATCAACTGGATCCGTCGCGGAGAAGTGACCTGGAAGCGAGCCGAGTCCAACGCCCAATGAGCCACGCCGAGTCCGACCGACAAGACAGGCGCGGAGCGGACGAGCAAGGATTCCATTTCCCTGACTTCTTCCGGCCGGACTTTCGGCAAGGTAAGTCGGACGGGGCCAGCGGGCTTGCACAGAATCCCCACCGCCTTCTTCGGCGACCGCGCAGAGCCGGCGTCTCACCATCTCCGCGGTATTCATGCAGTAGGTGTCCAGACTATCGCAGAACTATCTGTAAACGGTCCGGTCAGGGACGGCCCGCTGGGTTCAGTTCGATCGAAGGAGAGGTCCGCGCATTGGAGCAGGAGGAGCGAGGCGTTCGGCCGGTAGCTCTGTGTCGCCGAAGTGCTGAGGTATGCCCGGCCAGTGAAACGCCGGGTGATCCTCATCGCTTGGCCCGTGCCCGGGCGACGGTCCGGAAATGGAACCCCGCTGTGGCCAAAACCGCCGATTCGCGAACGGCGGACCTCCGCCCCGGGCGCCACCGCACACGCATCGCTGCGCTCAACGGCGGCGCCCTGTGCGTGGCCAGGATCGCCTCACGCTCCGAACGCGTTGAGAACGAGTCCCTGGATTACGAGCACGCCGAGCCAGTGGGCCGAGTCAATCACGGTCAGCTTCGTCTTAGCTCCCTGGAACGCGTTGTTCACCGCCATGCTAGTCAGAATGAACCCGAGCCAGAGCATGACGGCGGACTCGACGGCGTGACCCGCCGTCATGCTGTCCGCGCCATGCTGCGCGAAATGACCGGCGAGCACGAACGACATCACAAGCAGCGCGGCGATCGATGTAATAAATGGTGTCGCGCTTCGAGTCTGCTTGATCTCGTTTTCTGTCGTCCCGACAGCGGCCATCCACGGTTTCGCCAGTACGGTGTAGTAGAGCGCGCCGAAGCCGAAGCTTGCAGCCGCCGCAACGACCAGCGCGATGAAGTTGATTCCTGAAGTGTCCATCCGGTTCCTCCCTGACCGATCGGGGCCAGCTCGCCGATCGAGCCGCCCGGCAATGCTATCTGCGAATTGGCGCGCACAATCCTAGCAGACCACCTTGAGCGAAGTCGGTTTCGGGGTTGCGCGCGAGTGGGCTCTCGATGTCGTCACCGTAGTCGGGGAGCATGTTTACGTTCATTGCATCTGCGATGGCCGCAGAGACGCTGCGGATGTGCTGGGCGCACGGTTCTAGAGGTCAGCCTGGCAAGGCTTCCGAATGACTCGGACACGCCCCACTCATTGGGAGCGGCTAGCGCCTCAAGTGCGAGAACTGCCCGAAAAGAGGTGTCCCCGCCCCAAGTTGGCGGACGGGATCATGCGGCTGTGTACACTCGGCCGGAATCGATCTGATTCCCAGCCAGGGAAGCAGCCGCGAACCCAGATCCAGCGGAACCCGAATCTCGTGGTTCGCTCCCGCTTGTCGGTCGGTCATCGGTCCAGCCGAGCCGCGTCCGACAGTTCATATAGGGGATTATAAGGGATGGTGCCCAAAAGCATCCCGTCTAGCTCTCGCGCCGGGGCCTGTCGATGTAGTGAATCTCGACCGGTCCCATGAGTCTGCGGGCGGCCTCCTCCAGCGACATCTGCGGTAGCGTGATCGACTCCTCAAGCTCGGCCTTGGATGGCTGGTAGGTCGGGCGCACAAGTTCGACTCGGCGCGGCGGGAGTTTGGTCACGGGCTTCGATTTCCTGGTAGCCTTCATCGGAAATCCTCCTGGCACAGTGTTCCTTGTGCCAATGGCTTGCCATCGAGGTAGATCCGGTCTACGCACTGATCGTCCCCCCGCTGCATCCAGTCAAGGCAGTCGCCGTAGTAGAGCGTGTCCCGTTCCAAGGCGCTCATCCACGGGCTCCAGAATCGAGCCCGTTGTCCCTGATCAGATCATCGTACTTGAGCCGCTTGCCATGCATGCCAAGGACGACCGCGCCCAGCATGTCGATGGTGTCCTGCTCGCGCAGGTTGTGACGACCGGCGAACTCCTGCACGTAGCGGTCCAGATGCTTCGGGCTGAACTTGTGGAACGTCCCGTAGTACCCGCGCTTCAGCATGGACCAGAACGACTCGACTCCGTTGGTGTGCGCCTGTCCGCGAACGTACTCGCTGACAGAGTGCTTCACCGACTCATGCTCGAACGGCAGTGTCTCGTAGGCACTCGCGTCGTCCGTGTAGACGGTCGCTTGCCGGTCGGCGTGATCCTTCACGAATCCCTGCAGGGTTACCTTGTCCGTGGAGTGCACCGCCTTGGCTGCCACTTGGTTCGTTGCGCGGTCTTTCGCGCCCACAACTGCCGTCTTGCCCACCGGCCCGCGGCCCGTCAAGTCCTTGCGCACCGAGTTCGGCATGTTCTTGCGCTTCCCGCCGATGTAGGTTGCGTCCACTTCCACTGGACCGGCGAACCCTGGACCGCCTTGGAACAATGCGGCACGGATGCGGTGGCTGAGATGCCACGCCGAGTTCTGCGCGATGTGCAGGTCCCGGTGCAGCTTCATTGACGAGACGGATTGCAGGCTGGTCATCAACAGATAGATCGCCATGGCCCACACCTGATAGCCCAGGTTCGAGTCCTGCATGACGGTTGCGATGCGAACCGAGAACCGCTTGCGGCAAGCGCGGCAGCGCAACGGCATCGTCTTGTGCTGCGCGCCCGACTGGACGCGGTGGGAGCCGGCCCCGCAATGCGGGCACTGCGGTCCGTGCGGCCAGCGGACGCGGATGAACCACTGCTCGGACGCAGCGTCGTCCGGGAACATCCTCATGGCCTGCATCATGCTGATGCCCTTGCGTGTGTTCTTGCCCGGTGCTTTCTGGATCGTCATCTCCATTCATAATCTTACCAAACGGTGCCCGCCGTGTCAATCGTAAATAGCTGATTATCTTGGAGTTACGAAATAATCACGTCCGCTAGACGGGATGCTTTTGGGCACCACCCCTTATAATCCCCTTCATATATTATGGGCGCCATGCCACCTGGAGACCCTCCCCTCAATCGTCGCGATCTGTTGCGTTGGGGAGCCGCCTCGGTCGCGCTTCCGTGGGCTTGTTCTCCAAGTGGAGATCAGTCGGCCAGGACGAAACGGCCCAACATTATCGTGACGATGGCGGACGACATGGGATTTTCCGACATTGGCTGTTATGGCGGCGAGATCAACACTCCGGTTCTCAACAGCCTTGCAGAGCATGGCGTCCGTTTCCGCTCGTTCTACAATTTCGCGCGCTGCTGCCCGACGCGGGCGTCTCTACTCACCGGCCTGTACCCCCATCAAGCCGGAATCGGCCACATGATGTCCGAATACCGCAAGGACGGTGAACCGATCCCGGCCTACATGGGCAATCTCAACAAGCGCTGCGTCACGATGGCGGAAGTGCTCGGGCAGGCCGGGTACACAACGCTGATGAGCGGCAAGTGGCACGTCACTCCGGCGCCCGGTATAGGACGCGGGGTTGACAAGACGAACTGGCCCCTGCAGCGCGGATTTGACAAGTTCTTCGGCACCATCCACGGCGCCGGCTCCTTCTACGATCCGGCGACTCTGACGCGCGGCAACGAGCCTGAGGACCCGGGCCCGGATTTCTACTACACGACCGCGATCGGGGAGAATACGTCTCGCTTCATCGGCGAAGCCCTCGACGAGCGGCCCGACGCGCCGTTCTTCCTGTACATGCCGTTCACGTCGCCTCACTGGCCCCTGCATGCACCTGAGGAAGCCATTGCGAAGCACCGTGGCCGGTACGACATGGGTTGGGACAAACTGCGCGAAGAGCGCCTGGAGCGCATGCGGAACACGGGCGTCCTCGACGAATCCGCGGGAATGAGCGAACGGAATTCTTCGCAGCTTCCCTGGGACGAGGCGCCCCACAAGGAGTGGCAGGCGCGCCGTATGGAGGTCTATGCGGCCCAGGTGGAACTCATGGACGAGGCGATCGGCATGGTCGTCGACACTCTCAAGGAGCGGGGACAGCTCGAGAACACCCTGATCCTGTTTCTTGCCGACAACGGCGGCTGCGCGGAGGAAGCCAGGGAGACCTGGAAGGCCCTGCACATTCCGACACACACCTATGCCGGGGATCCGGTCGCGGTCGGCAACGACCCGGCCGTCATGCCCGGCGCGGAGCAGAACTACCAGAGCTACGGAGTCCCCTGGGCGAACGTTTCCAATACGCCGTTCCGCTACTACAAGCACTGGGTGCACGAGGGTGGCATCGCTTCACCGTTGATCGCGCACTGGCCCGCCGGAATCAGCCGCCCAGGCGCTTGGACAGACCATGTCGGGCACTTGATCGACATCATGGCGACATGCGTCGACGTTGGCCGCGCCCCCTATCCGGAGACCTACAAAGACAACCTGATCACCCCACTCGAGGGGACGTCGCTGGCCCCGCTGTTCCGCGGCCAGCCGGCGGAAGGCCACCCCGGAGGACTGTATTGGGAACACGAAGGAAACCGCGCCGTTCGGAGCGGCCGGTGGAAGCTGGTCTCCAAGTACTCGAAGCCTGAAGAAGGCCGCTGGGAGCTCTACGATCTCATGCAGGACCGCAGCGAACTCAACGATTTGGCCGCCGACATGCCCGACAAGGTCGCCCAGTTTCAGGCCATGTGGCAGGAGTGGGCTAGCAAGCTCGGCATCGTCGAGTGGCGTTCTTGGGATCGATGAATGGAGTGCTGGCGCGAGGGGTCCAAGTCCTATCCCGAGTCGGTCAAGGCTTCCTGAGTCCGGCGTTGATGCGGGGGTGGTTTCGTGATTCTGAGGCAACTCGCGGAAAACCCCGTAGCTGCGTGACTCAAGACTTTGTCCATAGGTTGCAGACTCGATGATTGCGATCGGGATCGCGGGCGCCTCGGGGTCTGGCAAATCCCTTGTGGCGCAGGAGTTGGCGCGCAGCCTGCCGGGCTGCGGGATTCTCTGCACGGATTCGTATTACCGCGACCTGTCCGGCCGGTCGCCCGCCGAGCGGGAGCGAGTGAATTTCGATCACCCGGCTGCCCTCGATTGGACGATGCTCGTCAGCCAATGCCGCCAACTCCGAAACGGTCGGAGAATCGCTGTCCCGCGCTACGATTTCCGGACTCATATCCGGCTGCCTGCCCCGCGTGAGCTGGGCCCTGTGGATGTCCTGGTACTGGAAGGCCTGTTCGCACTGTCGGATGCGCAGATTCGTAGTCTGCTCGACTTGTCTGTCTTCGTCGACACCCAGGAAGCAGTTTGCCTCGCCCGACGCATCGAGCGCGATACGGCCCACCGCGGCTGCACGGATGCCTCGGTCCGCGAGCAATGGCGGAGCACCGTGTTGCCGATGTTCCGAGAGCACGTGCTCCCGACCCGCCGGCATGCGACCCTCGTTATCGACGGCGCGCAGCCCCCCGCTGTGTCGGCGCGTAAGATCGTGCGGAAGCTCCGGGAGGGCGGAAGCCTGAGTCAGGGTTCCTCGCTACACTCAGGGATATGATCCGGCTCTCGGGCGCCACGATGCGCTATGGCGACCGGGTGCTGTTCAGCGGTCTGGACTGGCTCATCACGCAAGGGGACCGGATCGGCGTCGTCGGAGGAAACGGCGCCGGCAAGTCCACTCTGCTGAAGATCCTTTCCGGCGCCGAGCACCTGGATGCCGGCGGGATTGAACGGCAGAAGAGCATCCGGATTGGGTATTTGCCTCAGGAGGGCTTAGCGTTCTCCGGCTGCACGGTCTTTGAGGAGTGCCTCAGCGTCTTTGACGAAGCTCTGGCGTTGGAGAAGGAACTCGAAGACTTGGCCCACCGCATGGCGGAGGTCGATCCCTCCGACCCGGATTTCCAGTCCGTCCTCGACCGCTACGAGTGGTGCGCTGGTCGCTATCAAGCGCTCGAGGGGTACACCAAAGAGGCCCAGACAGGCGCCGTGCTTGGCGGTCTGGCATTCCCGAAGCGCGACTGGGACCGACCCTGCGAGGAGTTCTCCGGCGGCTGGCAAATGCGCGTGGCGCTCGCCAAGCTGCTGCTCGCGAAGCCCAATCTCCTGCTGCTCGACGAACCCACCAATCACCTCGACCTCGAGGCGCGCAATTGGCTCGAAGACTACCTGGAAGACTACCCTCACGCATACGTTCTGATCTCGCACGACCGCTACTTCCTGGATGCCACCGTCCGCAGGATCGTGCACCTTTGGAATCGGAAGGCCCATTTCTACACCGGCAATTACTCCAAGTTCGAGAAGCTGCGGGACGAGCGCCTGGCGCAGATCCGCGCGGCCCACCGCAACCAACAGGAGCGCATCGAGCAGCTCGAGGCGTTCATTAGCCGCTTCCGCTACCAGGCGAGCAAGGCCAAGCAGGTGCAGAGCCGCATCAAGGAACTCGAGAAGATGGAGCGCATCGAGATTCCACCCGAGGAGAAGTCGATCCACTTTCGATTTCCCCAGCCACCTCCTTCGGGACGCGTTGTCGTGGAGCTGCGGGATGTCGCCAAGAGCTACGGTGCAACGCACGTGTTCAAGAAGGTTTCGTTGCGGGTCGAGCGGGGCGACCGTATCGCTCTGGTTGGTGCGAATGGGGCGGGTAAATCGACGCTGATCCGCATTCTGGCCGGCATCGAGCCGCTCAGCGACGGGACGCGCGAGGAGGGTTATCGGGTCGGCATCGACTACTTCGCGCAGGACCAGTACAAGGAACTGGATCCGGATGCCGTGCTGTTCCAGGACCTCTTAGCCCATGCTCCGCTCATGGGCGACACCCAGCTGCGTGGGCTGCTGGGCTGCTTTCTCTTCAGCGGCGACGACGCCTTCAAGCGGATCCGCGTGCTGTCCGGTGGCGAGCGCAACCGCTACGCCCTGGCGAGGCTGCTGTTGCATCCCCACAACTTCCTGTTGCTCGACGAGCCGACCAACCACCTGGACTTGCCCGCGAAGGACGTGTTGCTGCCGGCGCTGCTCGATTTTCAGGGCACGATGGTCTTTGTGTCCCACGACAGGTATTTCATCGACCGGCTGGCCAACAAGGTTGTCTCTGTCGGCGATGGCCAACTGGAGGTGTACCCGGGCGGCTATGAGGATTTCCTTTGGGCGCGCCAGCGGCGCGCCGATGTGCCTGAGCACACCGCTCCGGCAGACGTCAGCGGCGAACTTCGCGAGGCGCTCCGCGCGGCTGCTCCCAGCACGACGCGCCGGATGAATCCCCTGAAGGTCCGAGCGATCCGTGGACGGATCGATGCGATCGAGAAGGAGATTGAGGACCTGGAAAAGGCCTGTCGTGGCCTGCAGGAGGAGCTAGGGGCGACCGGTGGCGATCATGGTCGCCAGCGGCGCGTCCTGGGCGCCCTGGAAGCCAGCCAACGGAAGATGCAGAAGCACGAAACCGAGTGGGCCGAGTTGTCTGAATTGCTCGCTGCGCAACCCTCGTAGCCGTTGCGGAATCGCGCTGGGCTAGAATGAGAGTGCGGGGCGCGATGACAGTGCGCATCCTTTTGCTGTGCCTGCTCTGGGCCGCCGGGGTCCCCGCGGCCAAGCTTCCCGATTGGTACGCCCGATTTCTCGACGATGCGGAGTTCCAGGCCCGTCTGGTCCGCGATGTCGGGGAAATCGAACGCGTCACCGGCGACCGCTTCGCGGGCGACATCATCCTGATCGAGATCAAGGTCCGGCCGTTGTACGGTTCGACAGTCGCGCTTCGGCGCGACAACTTCCTGTTGCGGTCCCGCAGCAACAATGACACGTCCCATGCGCAGAGTCCGGACCGCATCGCCGGGAGCGCGGTCCTCGAGTTAGGCGCGAAGCGAACCACATCGTCAGCGGGTGTCTTCGCGGACGACACCAATAGCCCGGTATGGGGAGGTGCGCCGGGCACTGGGACACGACCGCGACGCCTCGGGACCCCCGCGAACACCGTGGGGTCCGGAGTGGCCAGCGAACAGCAGCAGACACTCGAACAGAGGACACAAGGCGAGGAGCCGGTGCTGGATCGCTTGCACGCCATCGAACTGCCACTTGAGACCGCGGACGATCCAGTCGCCGGCTATCTCTATTTCGAGCTTCCAGCCAAGAACAAGCGCAAGCACCTCGAACTCAGTTACGATGGGGTATTGGGAGAGTTTCTCATCGAGTTCAAGAAACCGGAATGACTCCTCCCGCATGAGGTTCCCGAATGCAGCCGCCCGGGCGGCCGACGCCAGCCGCAGCTTTGGGACCTGCCAGCTGTCGCACTCCGCGTGTTCCCGGTCCAGCAGTTCGACTTCGCATCGCTGAAACGGCGCCTCAGGAACATGCGTAATCGATTCATGAGTCGGGCGCTGTGACGAGACGGCCCGCAAGGCAACCGCAAGTTCCGAACCCGAACCAGCCCTTGTCCATGCGTTTGAGTTGCTCGATCCTCGCCGCCGCCGTATGGGCCCTCGGGTCCGGTTCCGCCGTTTTCGCAGAGGATGGCGCTTCTACGGACGCAGCTGCCACGGACGAGTTGCACGGCGAGGGGGCCAGGCCGGCCGCGCTGCAAGGGGACACCGAGGTCCGCTCCTACTTGCTCGCCCAGGCGCAACAACCGGTCTCCCCGTTCGAGGAGATCCCACTCGAGACGCCACAAACGCCATCCCCGTTCGAGGACATCGAGGAGGAACAACCGCAGAGGAGGCTACGAGAGGACATCATCGAGGATGTCTCCTTCCGCGGCACGCGCAGGATTCCGCGTGACAGCCTGTCGGCCCGCATCTTCACGAAACGCGGGGATCTGTACGACCCGCAGACCCTGCGCCGGGATTTCATGGTGCTGTGGAATACAGGCTACTTTGATGACCTCCGGCTCGAGATCGAGGACGGCGAGCGGGGCAAGATCGTCCGATTTCTGGTCACCGAGCGGCGGGTCGTGCGCACGATCCGCTACGAGGGAAACAAGTCGGCGACGCTCTCCGACATCCTCGAACGCTTCAAGGAGCGCAATGTCGGGCTCACGGTCGAGTCCCGCTACGACCCGACGACCGTCAACCGGGCGGTGTTCGTGCTGCAGGAGCTGCTGGGTGAGCGCGGTCGCCAATACGCCGTCGTGAATCCGGAAGTGCGCCAGATTCCCCCCGCGTCGGTCGAGATCGTCTTCAACATCGACGAGGGACCGAAAGTCAAGGTCGGCGATGTCAGCTTCGAGGGCCTCAACGTGATCGGCCGCAAGGCGGCCAGGCGGGCCATGAAGAACACCAAGCCCCTTGGCATTCCGCGCAGCGTGATCCTCGAGAACATCTTCACCAGGACCTTCGACATTCGCAAGCTCGAGGAGGACAAGGAGCGTCTGCGCAACGCCTACCAGAAGCGGGGCTACTTCCGGGCGAATGTTCTCCAGCACGACCTCAACGTCCGCGACTCGCCCGGCCGCGGGACCTTTCTGATCCCCTGGTCGATGCTCTTCAACAAGCCGAAGAAGCACGCCGACATCCACGTGCTGGTCGAGGAGGGTCCGCGCTACGTGCGCGGCAAGCTGAGCTTCACCGACGTGGAGCTGTTCCGCGTGCCCGACCAGGTCCTCGGGCCAGTCTTTGCGATGCAGGAAGGCGCCATCTTCGATGTCGAGAAGCTGCGCAAAGGCATGGAGAATCTCAAGAAGCTTTACGGCGAGTTCGGGTACATCGATTTCGTCGCGGAACCTAGCTTCGAGTTCCGCGAAGACGTGTCGCCGCCACAGCTCGACCTCAATCTAGCCGTCGACGAGGGCAAGCAGTTCTTCGTTCGCCGGATCGAGTTCGATGGCAACAATACTACCCGCGACAAGGTCATTCGCCGCGAGTTGATGCTCGACGAGGGCGACATGTTCAACACCCGTCTGTGGGACATCAGCATGCTGCGCCTGAACCAACTGGGCTACTTCGACCCGATCAAGACGGAGGGGCCGGAGACCGACACCGTGATCACGCGCAACACCCGTGAGGGCCTCGTGGACCTGACCTTGAAGGTCAAGGAGCGCGGCCGCAACATGATCAACCTCAACGGCGGCGTGTCCGGATTCGCGGGCAGCTTCATCGGCTTCGGATACGCCACCAACAACTTCCTGGGACTCGGAGAGACGCTATCATTTGACGCCCAACTGGGTAGCCGCGAGCGCGTCTTGCAGTTTGGCTACACCGAACCCTACTTGTTCGACAAGCCGATCCAGGCTGGCTTCACGATCTTTTCGAGCCGCTTCAGCTTCAACCAGGCCCGCGAGGCCTCGATCTTCGCGGGCGCCAATCTGATCCCGCTGTTCAACCAGTTGGGCCGGGAGAACATCCTCGATTACAGGCAGACCTCGGCGGGCTTCACGACGTTCATGAGTTATCCGCTACGGCGCAGCTTTGCACGCCTGAGTCTGACCTACAGCTACCGCCGCTCCAACGTCGTCACGTTCAGCCAGTCGGCCAGCAATCTGTTCACCTACCTCAACTTCGAGGGTGTTACGGGTCCCAACTCGCTGGAGGGCATCACGACCAGCCAGATCACGCCTGGGTATTTCTACAATACGGTCGACCACCCGATCACCCCGTCGAAGGGCAAGAGCTTCTACGCCAGCGTTGCGATCGCTGGCCCAGGCGGCAACACGCGCTTCATCCAGCCGACCGTCGAGGCGAAGTACTTCAAGCCGCACGGGGGGCGCCGCACGATCGCGATGCGCGGGCTGTTCTCGTACCTGAGCGGCTACGGCGGTCGCGTCCCGCCGCCGTTCAATCGCTCGTTCATGGGCGGCGAAAACGACGTTCGCGGATTCCAGATCTGGTCGATCAGCCCGATGGTCTGGATTCCGGACTTCACCAACGTCCCGATCCTGAACGACAACGGCACGCCGCGCACGCAAGTCCAGTTCGTCAACGGCGTCGAGGAGCGCGTGCCGATTACAACGCAGGTGCCGGTCTACAGACTCAACTTTCCCGGCGGAGACTCGCGCTTCGTCTACAACTTCGAGTATCGGATCAAGCTCTTCGGACCTGTGGTTCTGGCTCCCTTCTGGGACATTGGATTCAACAAGATCCTCCGCAAGAACCAAGTCCGCCTCAATCCTGGACGCGCTGCCGAACTCAATGAGAAGTTCCCGCAGGCCGGCTTCCAGGAGCAGATCGGCATCATCGGCCCCACGCAGAAGATGCGCAGCTCGACGGGAATCGAGCTGCAGGTCATGATGCCGGTCGTCAACGCACCCTTTCGCTTCTATTGGGCCTACAACCCGATGCGGGTCCAGGAGTTCCTGAAGCCCCCGATCGTAGCCGACCGCTCGCTGTTTCCGAACTACAATTCGTTCATCCAAGCGGTCCGGCCTGTAGGGACTTGGCTGCCGTTCTTTGAGAAGCGGTCGATGTTCCGTTTCACGATCAGCCGCACGTTCTGAGGTCAAGGCCGGCGCTGGCAGCGCGCCAAGGCCGCGGCCAGGAGGTTGACGAGAGATGGCGTTTCGTGTGTGATGAGGAAGCCTGAGCGTGTTACGCTAGAAGCGTTCAGCGGTCACGCAAGGCGACGTGGGAGTATAGGTAGTGATGTTTGGAAGGCGATGGGTTCGGTATCGGCGGGCGAGCTTGGCGCTGAGCGCCGCGGCGCTCTACACGCTGATGGCCGCGGGGGCCGGGGCGCAGAGCAGGCTCGCTCTCCTGAACGTGCAAGAGGCCATCTCCCGTACTGGCGAGGGCCAGAGGCTGATCCGTGAACTCGAACAGAAGTACCAGCCCGCCCGGCAGGAGCTGGAAAGCAAGGCCCGGAACCTCCAAGGGATGCGCGACCGGCTCCAGAAGGGCGCCAACACGATGAGCGTGGAAGCCCAGCGCAATCTGGCCCGGGACATCGAGAAGGCCGACCTCGAGTTGAAGCGCGCGATGGAGGACGCCCGCGGCGAGTTCTCCCAGCAGCAAAATCAGCTCTTCAATTCCGTCGGCTCGAAGATGATGGCGGTCATTGACAAGTATTCGAAGGACAACGGCCTGCAGATCGTGCTGGACATCTCGAATCCGCAGAGTCCAGTACTGTATGCGGTCAACGAGGTGAACATCACCAACGCCATCATCGAGGTGTACGATGCTGAGCACCCGGTGGGCGCTGGCGCCCCCACCGAGTAAGCCGCCCCGAAGGCCGGTGCGCGCTCCGCGCTAGCGGACCAATTCGGACGGGCGATCCGGAACGCGGACGGCAGACCAGAGAGGCTACGGAAAGCACGGTGCGGAACTACCGCAAGTCCGCGCACTGGACCGACAAATAATGCGAGAACCAATCGGTAGACGAAACGAACGTTTTGGCAATGGCCCCAAGAAACGGGTCGGTCGGAAAGGACGCTACCCCAACGGTCTGGACGGCAACCGCGTCGCCGGAAACGTCAACGGGAACACGTTCCGGAACGCCAGCGGCAACCAGGGCGAAACGAGCGTTTGCATCAAGTGCGGGCATCCGGCTCCGGACGGCAAACTCTGTGGCTTCCACCGCTTGCTCCTGAACACGTTCCGCAAGGAAATCCCCGAGCAGGATCCGCGCCGTTTTAGGATGTAACGGAACGTGGTGGCCCGCTTTCCCGAGTCCGAGTTCGACGGCATTCCAGAGAGGGCCTGGACGCGCTGCGTGAGGTGGCAAGGTAGGCTCCGACCGCCTCGGCCGTCGTCGCCTGGTCGGGTCCAGGATCCTTCCGCCGCTCGCCTGCGAAAGTAGAAGAGAGATGCCCAAGCGGGGCCGGACGGAACGCATCGCGCTGTATGTCTGCCTGCCCCTGCTGATCCTCGTCTGTTACGCCACGTGGCGCCTCTGGAGGCACATCAACGTTCTGGACGAGTCGCTCGCGGCCTCCAGACAGGCCGAGATCGGCCTCCTGGCCAAGGTGCGGGACGCCACTGGACGCGAAGCCCTGGCCGGCAAGGCCTTGCGGCACTCCATCCTGGAGCGCGATTCCGCCCGCTCCGAACTCGAGCAACTGCGCCTTCACGCTCGCTTGGCGCAACAGGAAGCGGAGCGCCAGGGCCAGATCGCCGAGGAACTCAGGCGTCAGCGCACCAACGAGTTGGATCGAATGCGCGATGCTCTCGGCATGATCGCCGAAACAGACCGCACCGCCATGGGGATGGTGGTGCAGCTTGGCGAGGAGTCGTTCCTGTTCGATTTCGACAGTGCCGCCCTGCGCCAGGAGAACCGCGAAATCCTGAGTCGCATCGCGGGCGTTCTGCTGGCCTCCTACGGCTACAGCGCGTACGTCTACGGCTACACCGACGACCAGGGCAATCCCGGCTACAACCAAGCTCTCTCGGAGCGTAGGGCCGGGGCGGTGAAGCACTACTTGGCCGGAGCAGGCATCCCGGAAGACATCATCGAGTCCAAGGGCTTCGGACCATTCAGCCCTCGCGTTCCCGGTTCCTCGCCGGAAGCCCGACGCAAGAACCGCCGGGTCGAGATCGGGATCGTTGACACGATCATCGAGTATCAGAACGAAGTGGCGGTCGAGACGCAGTAGCTGCGAACGCTTGGTCCCGCGCCCAAGCGACGATAGTACCGGCGCGGGTCGCCGCCTCGCGCGAGCTTCGCAATCGACGCGGAAGTCCGCTACGCCGACGCGCTCCTCGCAGCGATGGCGCAGTTCGCGAGGCGCGCGCGGACTCCTCTGCGGGGCTCCTGGGTCCTGCTTGGCGGCATGGCGGTTGCCGGTTGGCTGAGCGGGAGTCCGGCGATCGGCTGGTGCGCGTTGGCGATGGCGACACTGGGCGGGCTCCCGCCGATCCTGGTGGCGTGGCCGACTTGGCGCGACTTCCGGGCGCGTGGCGGCAAGCCTCTCCGCATGCGTTACCACGTGTGCGACAGCGGCATCGAGGTCCGGGCTGCTGGCCGCATCGACTGGCTCACCTGGGAGAATCTTTGGGAGGCGGGTGACACGCGCCGCAGCTTCCTGCTCTCGCCGACTCCCCGGGAACAATACGTCATATCCAAGCGTTGTTGCGGCGAGCGCGCCGCGACGCAGCTACGAGGCATGCCGCGGAATATCGGCTCGCTGGCCGCGCACGGCTGACCCTCGACCTGCGGTCTCACGTTGCGCTCAGGCCCAGAATGCGGCGTCGCAGCAGCTCCAGGGCAGTCTGTACGGCCAGAGTGCGCACCCGCCGGCGGCCCCCTCCCAGCCGCCGCCTGTGTACGCGCACCCCCGCCGCACTGGCGATCCCAAAGTAGACAGTGCCAACTGGGTCCTGCTTTGTTCCGCCTGCCGGACCGGCGTAGCCCGTGGTGGAGACGCCAGCCGCGGGTTCGCCGAGGGCTTGCGCCGCCAAGTCCCGCGCCTCGGCTGCCATAGCGGCCGCCGATTGCTCGCTCACCGCCCCGTGGAGGTCCAAGGCTTCGGTGTCCACCCCCAGCCAGGTGCGTTTGGCGAAGTCGCTGTAGGTGACAATGCCCCCGGCGAAAAATTCCGAACTGCCGGGGAAGTCTGTCAAGCGGCCGGCCAGCAGCCCACCGGTGCAGCTCTCGGCGACGGCCAACTTCCAACCGCGTTCGCGCAAGAGATTGGCGACCGTGGAGTTCAGCGGCTCTCCGTCCAGCGAATACACAGCGTCTCGCAGTTCCTGCCGAATTCTGTCGCCGAGCCTCTCGGCGATCGTGCGAGCCTGCTCTTCGTCTCCGGCCTGCGCCACCAGATGGATCTGAATGTCACCGGGTGACGAGAGGATCGTGGTCGCGACCCGTGGCTCCGCAGAGTAGATCGGGCCGATGCGCTGCTCCACATCGGATTCGCCGATCCCGGCCACGCGCAGGGTCTGCGTGAAGAAACGCTGGGTCGGAACGAGCCGCTCCAAAAGCGGCAGGCAGGCTTCCTCAAACAGCGGTTCCAATTCGCGTGGTGGGCCGGGAAGCAGGATCAAGATGCCGTGTTTGTCCTCCAGCCACTGTCCAGGCGCCGTGCCACGTGGGTTGCGCAGGATCTCGGCGCCCTCGAGCACATACGCCTGTCGTTTGTTAACCTCCGCCATGGGACGGTTGAAATTACGAAAGCGTGCTTCGATGTCGCGCACGATGGAGTCGTGCAGAACCAGAGACCGACCCGTCGCGTCGGCAGCCGCGTCGCGGGTCAGGTCGTCGAGCGTCGGTCCCAGGCCGCCGCACAGGATCACCAAGTCGGAGGTAGCGCGGGCGCGCCGGATCTCCTGCGCCAAGCGGCTGCGGTCATCGCCCACGACACACTTGCGCACCAGGAGGATGCCGCGCTCCCCGAGCTTGCGAGCCAGATACAGCGAGTTCGTATCCAACTTGCTGGGCGTGAGCAACTCCGATCCAACGGCGATGATTTCGGCTTGCATGACGTGGTGCGTTCGCAGTGCTGCTGCCGACGACCGCATCGAGTGGACGCCTCCGTGCCGCCTGCCCTTGGCCCATCGGCGGAGCGTCGGATCAGCCCGTGCTGGGAATGCGGTAAACGCTGTTGCCTGTGACGGCTACGATGTCCTGCTCTCGCGTAAACGCCAGGCCGACGATGCCGGGTCCGGACACGACCTGCTCGACAGCGCCCTCCGCAGGGACTCGGAAGATGCCGCGCTGCCCGCGGTAGGAGGCGCACAAGTGCATGCGGTTGGCGGCGTCGAAGGCGAGCCCCTGCGGCCGCCCGAAGCCACGTCGCCAAACGGTCACCGCGCCCTTCGAGTCGATACGGTGGATGGCGTCGAAGCTCGATGTCGTTGGAGCCGCGACGTACAGGTTGCCGTCTTGGCCGGTCGCCATATGGTAGGCCGCCACAGACGGCTCGAGCGTCGCGAACACGTAGATATCGCGGTCGCGGCTGATCTTGAAGACCGTCCCGGTGCGGTCGCCCACGTAGACGTTCTCGTCGCGGTCGATGGCGAGGCCGGTCGCCACGCCCATACCCTCGGCGAAGACCTCCGTTTGGCCATCCGGAGAAGCTCCGTAAACCGTTCCGTCATGACGGCTCGAAATCAGGAGCGTGCCGTTCGGCTGGAAGAGCAATCCGGTGGGATTGACGATACCGGACAGGAATGCAACGACGTCGCCGCCACGCGTGATCTTGAACACGGAGACCGGCGTTTTCTTCCCGCGGGGCCCACTCTGAGTCGTGAAGACGTCGCCGTGCGAGTTGATGGCGGGATTGGTCACCGGATGCAGGTCATCGGCCAAGAGCTCTCCCAGAGAAAACTGGCACGGTTGGCTGCTGGCCTTCCCGGCTTGAATCGCGACTTGCCCGTCAGCGGCATCCTCCGGGACGTTCACAACCAACCGTTCGTCGGCGCTTACGACGATCCGTCCGGCTACGCCTCCAAAGCTCACCTCGGGCTGCTCCCCGAACCCCTTCGCCATACCGATTCCACGGACTTCCAGCTGCCCGCCCGGGATGGCGGCGGGCGGCCAGACACTGTCAATCCGGGGCTTGGAGTTGCGGTTGCCGGCCATGTAGGAGGAGTCTGGAGCGAGTCCGGCTCAGGCGCCGATCCAGCGGATCAACAGCACCCCAATCATAGCGCAGGCCCCCGCAGCCGCATCGTCCGCGACGACCCCGCGGCCTCCCGGAAGAGCCTCCATGCGCCGGATCCCCAGCGGTTTGCCGATGTCGAACGCCCGGAACAGAACCAGCGCGGCGATCCATTGGACCCAAGAGCCGCTGGCCGCAGGCGCGAGTGCGATCCATTGCCCGACCACTTCGTCGATGACAACCCGGGAGGGATCTTTCGATCCCAACAAGGACGACGCGGCCTCGGCGGACCACACTGCCAGCGGCGCCAGGGCGCCGGCCGCTATGGCGAACATCCAGGCAGGCAGACCACAGGCATGCACCAGTAGCCCCGCCAAGGCCCAGGCGCAGACCGAGCCTGCTGTTCCCGGGGCTCCCGGAATATAGCCGCAGTAGAACCAACTGGCCAGGACCAGCGCCAGCCGCTGCTTACCCATCGCTCCCGCTCTCATCGGGCTGGCTTGGGGGCTCCAGGTGCTCGTCAGCCTCGCTCGCGGGCGCCGAGATCGCGTACGACCCGCTGGCCCAGTTGGCAAGGTCCTGTGTGCGGCAACGCCTGCTGCAGAACGGATACTCGCTTGCCACGGCGTCGGCTCGCTCGCCGCAAATGGGGCATCGTCTCTGGAGCGCGCTCATCGGGGTCGCAGTCTTGCGCCTCGCGCCCGTGCTACTGCAGCACGCGAAGTTGCGCGCCTGCCGGGGCTGAGATGGCTGGCGCCGTGATCCGCTCGAGTTCGCCGAACAGATCGTAGTCGCCCGCGCGCGTGATTCGTACAATGCCGAGGTCTCCGGGTTTGGGGAAGGCGCCATCCGGGAACCGCGTCAGATACGTCTTGCCGTCGATCTCTTCCGCTTGGGATTCCAGGCGCCCTTCCCAAAGCAGGTCCGTTTCCCGCGAGGGCCCGCCGACCAGCAGCGGCAAGCGCTGGCCGACGAGCGCGCGCTTGCACCGCCTCGAAATCCTGCGCTGCCGAGCCATCAAGCGGCGCTGGCGGTTGTAGATCGTGCGTTTGTCGAGTTTGCCGTCCAGCTCGTAGCTGGCGCTGGTCTCATCGTCGGAGTAGCGGAAGCAACCCACGTGGTCGAACTTCGCGGCTTCCAGGAATTGGCAGAGCAGGTCAAAGTCGGCCTCCGTCTCACCCGGGAAGCCAACAATGAAGCTGGTGCGGATCGACACACCTGGGATCGTGCGCCGGATACGCTCAATCATCTGGAGGAAGATGTCGGCGTTCGCCCCGCGCCGCATCCGGCGCAGCACGCCGGCGCTGGCGTGCTGCAGCGGTATGTCGAGGTAGCGGCACAGCGCCTGGTGTTTGGCGATCGTGACGAGAAGCCTATTGGTCACGCGGTTCGGGTAGGCGTAGAGCACGCGAATCCAGCCAGCGTTCGGAAGTGCGGCCAAGCGATCAAGCAGGCTAGGCAGACCATCTCGGATGCCCAGATCCTCGCCGTAAGCCGTGGTGTCCTGGCCGATCAGCGTCACTTCCCGCACGCCTCGGGCGAAGAGCCGTTCCGCCTCGCGGACAACAGACTCGAAGCGGCGGCTGCGGAAGCTGCCGCGCAGCTGCGGGATGATGCAAAACGAGCACGGGTGGTCGCAGCCCTCGTTGATCTTGAGGTAGGCGAAGTGCCGGGGCGTCGCGAGCAGGCGCGGCGTCAGGTCATGGTAGAGATAGCCCCCGGGGGTCGCGCCGACACGTTGCGGCCCGGTCCCCTCGCAGTGGCTGACAATGGACTCCAACTCGTTGGTGCCCAAGACGGCATCGATTTCGGGGATCTGTTCACGCAACTCCTGGCGGTGCCGCTCGACCAGGCAACCGGCCACAACCAGCCTCCGGGCGCGGCCGGCCTTCTTGTACTCGGCGGTTTCGAGGATGGTATCGATGGACTCCTGCTTGGCGGGCTCGATGAAACTGCAGGTGTTGACGACCAGAGCTTCGGCTTCGGCTGGGTCCTGGGTCAGCTGATGGCCACGGGTTTCCAGCAGGCCCATCATGACCTCGCTGTCGACGAGGTTCTTCGGACATCCGAGGCTGATGAAGCCGATCTTCATGAGGCGTGCAGCAATCCAGGCAGGACGCTCAGCTTAGCTCGAGACGCCAGGGAGGCTCGAAAGACTCGTCGGAGCGGAACGGGGCGGCGTTCTGAATCCCCATCTTATACTGTTCGCGGAAGCGCCAAGCCCCGAGCCGCCCCGCGAATCTGGCGCCGTCAAGGACTCGACCTGCTACCCGACGGGGTACTCTCGAAGCGCCCGAACGCGAAGAGGCTGGGAATCCCGAACGGCATGGGGCCCAGTTCTTCTTCGAAGCGTTGCGCGAGATCCATCATGGCCACGTTGTCGATGGCCTCGAAGCCCTCGACGGCCAGAAGCGCTCTCAATCCGGCCAATGTGTAGTCACTGCGCATGGGCTCGCCGCGGCTGGCGACGAACGAGCGCATCCGTGCCCGCATGCGCAGGTGTTCCGGCCGCGCGGAAGGTGCGTCGAGCAGGTAGTCGAGCACGAGCTGCGACCCGGGGGCCGCGCCTTGCGCGACGGAGCGGGCGGTCGAGGCAAGCACGTCCGCCGACAGGTAGTAGGAAACCCCCAGCAGGGACAGGAACGCCCTCCGCGAGGGGTCGAATCTCGAACCGGACAGCGCATCCATCGGAGAGATCTGTTCGAGGTCGGCAGGCACGAAATGCAAGCCGGCAGGGACTTGCAAACCGGCGCGCCGAAGACGGCTGCGCTTCACTTCCTGCGTGGCGGGACGGTCGATTTCGAAGACCTCGAGCTTCTGCATCAGGTCAGTCCGGCGGAAGGCAAACGAGTCCATGCCGGCCCCAATCACGACGTATTGCGTAATGCCGTCCGCGACGGCCGCCTCAAGCGCCTGCTCAGCGTACCGAGCCCGCATCAGCACGCATAGAGAGACGGGTTCGAGGTGGCGCAGCAGGCCATGCACCACGAGCCATTCGAGCGGTCGGATCCGCAGAGTCAGGCCCAGGAATCGACCGCAAAGCGCGTGCGCGTAGGGGTCGTCGAGGATACGCACGCTCTCCCGCTGGTGGCGCGCACGCGCAGCGGCCACGAAATTGGCCGTCGACGTTCGCGCCGCTTGGCGTTGATTGGGCATGCTGAAGGCCTCGGAAGGGCCCTATTGTCCCACGTGGCCCGCAAGTGTCATCGAGGAGCCACAGCGTCGCAGTAATGGATGGATTCACGATTCGTCTTGCTGCTTTCGGTGGACGGGCAAGCAGGGCTCTTTTTTAGTCCGCATCCAAGGCGGCGCGTTGTGGGGGAGGGCCAGTGCGTACCCGTCCGATAGGCGCTGCGATCTTCGATTTCCGTCGGTCCAACCAGAAAGGGCTGGACATTTCGTTGTCGATCTGTCACATTGGGCCGTATGGAGTCGTTGCCGGCGGGAGGCCGCGGTTTGGATTTGCGCGCCGTCACCGTGCGCCCGACAGGGGGTGCGCAGGAACACCGTCGCTGGCACAAGCTGGTCGCGACACATCACTACCTGTCGTTTCAGGGCCTGTTCGGCAAGGGCTTGCGCCATGTCGCGACTCTGGGTTCGACCTGGATTGCGCTGCTGGGCTGGCAGGCAGGCGCGTTGAAGCTCACCGCGCGGGATCGCTGGATCGGCTGGTCCCAGGAGCAGAAGCTCCGCCGTCTGCACCTTGTCACCCAGAATTCCCGCTTTATGATCCTGCCAGGATTCCAGGTGCCGAATCTGGCCTCGCGGGTGCTCGGCCTGAGCCTGCGGCGGCTGTCTGACGACATGCTGGCGGTGCACGGATACCCCGTGCTGGTCGCGGAAACGTTCGTGGACCCGGCGCGCTTTGCCGGGACTTGCTACCGGGCCGCGAACTGGCGCTCGCTGGGCATGACCGGCGGCTATGCGCGCCAGCCGGGTGCGGCGCCGGACTGGCGCCATCACGGCCAGCGGAAGGAGATTCTGGTGTTCGAACTGCAAGCCAACGCCGGCGCGGCCCTGCGCCAGCCCGCCGAGGAGCCGGACTGGCAGGGCCCGGCCAGGACCGCGCCCCTGGAGGCGCCCAGGCTGCGCAGCCTGTTCGAGTTCCTGGGCGCGGTGGCGAAGTACCGGCACGCGCGGGGCAAGCGCTACAGCCTGCGCAGCGTGCTCGTGCTGGCGGTCGCCGCGCGGCTGGCCGGCTACCGCGGCGTGACGGCCTGCGCGCAGTTCGCCGGCCTGCTGAGCCAGCAGCAGCGGCAGGCCGCGGGCTGTTTCTACAGCCCCAGCCGGCAGTGCTACACCTCGCCGTCGATCACGACGTTCCACAACATCCTCGCGAGCCTGCCGCCGGAGACGCTGGAAACCGCCGTGGCGAAGGGGGCCCGGCAGCAGAGCGAGAATCCACGGGAAGTCCAGCCGAATCCGGAAGATACGGGCCGCAAGAGCGAGCAGCCGGAGCGCCTCCGGGCCGAGGACATCCCGGCGATCTCCAGGGATGGGAAGGATATCCGCGGCGCCTCCAAGCAGACCGAGGACGGCCGCCGCATGCTGGTCGCGGCCGTGGAGCACGGCCGCGGCTTGGTGCTGGGACAGCTCGAGATTGACAGCAAGACCAACGCGATCCCGGCGGTGCGCGAGCTGGCGGACGAGCTAGACCTCGCCGGGCGCAGCGTCACTCTCGACGTGCTGCACGCCCAGCACGAGACGGCGCGCTGCCTGCTCGACGACTGCGGCGCGGACTACCTGGTCACCGCCATCAAGGCCAACCAGCCGACCCTGCTGGACGACCTGCAGGCCCTGCTCTTCGGCCCTGCCCCCGCCTGCGAAACCCTCGCCAAGGGGCCTGGCCGCATCGACCGCCGCCGCTACTGGAGCAAGGACCTCAGCGACTCCGGCTGGGACGGCTATGCCGGCCTCTACGGACGCCAGCAGGCGATCCGCGTCGAACGCGAACGCTATACCTGCAAGACCGCTGAGACCAGCATCGAAGTGAGCTATGCACGCACCTCGCTGACCCCCGACCAGGCCCGTCCCGAGCAGCTCGCGGCCCTGGTCCGCAACCACTGGCACATCGAGAACCGCCTGCACTATGTCCGCGACTTCACCTACGACGAAGACCGCTGCCGCGTCTATGTCCGCGACTTGCCGCGCAATCTCGCCTGCCTGACCAACACCGCGATCTCGATTGTCCGCTGCCAGTCCGACTTCCAGTACCTGCCGGAGGCCAACCGCCATTTCGCCGCCCGGCCGCAGGAGGCTCTCGACCTGCTCCTGAACCCACCCGCCCGCTAGTCCGCGCCCTCCCGCCTCCGTTGCGCCCAACGCCTTCCCGCGCGCCACGCTACCGGTCTGCCCGCTGTTCTCGACAACACGTCCCCAAGGCTCGGGCCACCTGCCCAGCGCCCTCGCGACACGCCTTCGGGGCCGCGCCCAGCTACCCACAAGACGTGTGAGTCGGAATCCACTTCGATCAGACGACCCAAAGCACGACTAAAAAATGTACCTGGACGGGCAAGCGATCAGGAGTTGACCCGCCGGCCGGTAGGGTACAATCGACGCCTGATGCGCATCGCGATTGGGGCCGACCATGCCGGCTACGACCTCAAACAGGCGATTGCGGAGCAGCTCAACGCGGCTGGCCACGAGTTGATTGACGTTGGCGCGCACAGCTTCGATCCGCTCGACGATTACCCCGATTTCTCAGTCGCCGTCGCCGAGAAAGTCCGCCGGGGAGAAGCCGCGCGCGGCATCATCGTCTGCGGCAGCGGGGTCGGCGCCTGTATCGCAGCCAACAAGCTGAAGGGTGTGAGGGCCGGCCTCTGCCACGACACGTATTCCGCCCACCAAGGCGTGGAGCATGACGACGTGAATGTCCTGTGCCTCGGAGGGCGGATCGTCGGTTCCTCCCTGGCGGGAGAATTGGTGACCGCTTTCCTGGAGGCGCGCTACCAAGCGAAAGAGCGGTATGCGCGGCGCTTGCGCAAGGTGCTGGATGCGGAACGGCGCGGCTGACGCCCTGAACCGGGTGGCTCGAGCAGACTGGTAAGCTCACAGGAAGGAGTCCCGCGTTCTTTCCGTGGAGCACTTGCAGAGCCTGCTGTACTGGATTTCGAGCGCGTTTCTGCTGCC
Source organism: Bryobacterales bacterium (assembly GCA_965218615.1). Lineage (GTDB taxonomy): Bacteria > Acidobacteriota > Terriglobia > Bryobacterales > UBA6623 > VXMF01. The sequence goes on along the minus strand of CBDCLH010000007.1, from coordinate 727,615 downwards.
GGCGCTTCTGGCGATCCTAGGTCTGTTCGTCTATGCCACTTACTTGGCTGGCGGACAACTGGCCGAGGCCTATGACCGCAAGACCAATCGGGACGCACTTCGGCAACTCTATTCGGCGGAGCCGAGCCTGGAACGATTCCTGGGCCTGCACTGGAAGCTCGCCATGAGTCGCTTTGCGCGGGCGGCGGCATCTCACCCTGAGCGCCTCGACAAGGCCGTTGCCGATTTTGAAAACGATCTGCGCAAGCGCGTCGAGAGGCTGTCCGTACTCTCGCGCACGGGCCCCATGCTCGGGCTGATCGGCACTCTCATTCCGTTGCAGCCTGCGTTGGCGGGGCTTGCGGCTGGCGACATGCAGTCGATGGCCTCGAACTTGCTCATCGGCTTCACGACAACCGTTCTCGGTCTGATCGTCGGCGGCGCCTCCTACGCGCTCGGCGTGCAGGTGCGCCACTGGAGCCGCCAAGACCTGACCGAAATGCACTACCTCATGGAAACTTGGTCCATCGGAGATCGAAGGGAGGAGGCCAACGATGCCTCGAAAACCATTGCAGGGGTCCAATCCTAGGGACTGGATGCGGCGCGCCGGGACCGCTATCGACACGCCCGACGACAGCGATCCTCTCGCTGGCGTCGTCAACCTGTTTGATGCGAGCATGGTCTTAGTCGTCGCTCTGATTCTGGCGCTCGCTGGCAGCGCCAGCCTTGCAGAGGTCGCTGCGCGCATGAGCACGCGCGACATTACGATCGTGACCAACCCGGGCCAGCCCGACATGGAAATGATCGTCAAGCGTGGACAGCGGATCGAACGGCTCCGCGCCAGCGACGAATTTGGCGCCGGCCGTGGCCGCCGGCTGGGCGTCGCGTACCGCCTCGAAAGCGGCGAAGTCATCTACGTTCCCGAGGCGGAATAGCCGACTTGCCGGTGTTACGCTGAAGCGTGCGAGGACCCCTCCTGTGATGCCCCTTGCGGAAGCCGGCATGGCCGAAGAACTGCTGGCGCTGGAAGAGCAATGGGGCGCCCACAACTACCATCCGTTGCCGGTTGTGGTGGCGCGGGCCGAGGGCCCTTGGGTCTATGACATCGAGGGAAATCGTTACCTCGATTGCTTGAGCGCGTACTCCGCCGTCAACCAGGGGCACTGCCACCCTCGGATCCTGAGCGCCCTGCACGAGCAGGCTGCCAAGGTGACGCTGACCTCGCGTGCGTACCGCAACGACCAGTTGCCGCTCTTCTGCCGGGAGTTGGCGCAGCTGTGCGGCATGGAGATGGTCCTGCCGATGAACACGGGCGCGGAGGCGGTCGAGACGGCCATCAAGGCCGCTCGCCGTTGGGGATACATGCACAAGGGCATCGGCCCGGACCGCGCCGAAATCATTGTCTGCGGCGACAACTTCCACGGCAGGACGACCACCATCGTCGGGTTTTCGTCGGACGCCGACAGCAGGGCGGGCTTCGGCCCGTTCACACCAGGATTCCGCAGCATTCCCTACGCTGATGCTGGCGCGCTCGCCGAGGCCGTGACGGCGGACACCTGCGCCTTCCTGGTCGAGCCGATTCAGTGCGAGGCCGGCATTCGCATCCCGCCTCCGGGATACCTGGCCGCCGCGGCGCGGATCTGCCGGGAGCGCGATGTGCTACTCATCGTCGATGAGATCCAGACGGGCCTTGGGCGCACGGGAAAGTTGTTCGCCTGCGAGCACGAACGCGTGCAACCCGATGTCTACGTGCTGGGCAAGGCGCTGTCCGGGGGGGTCTACCCGGTTTCGGCAGTGGTGTCTGGGCGCTATGTCCTGGGATTGTTCGACCCGGGCAGCCACGGTTCGACCTACGGCGGGAACCCGTTGGCGTGCGCGATTGCGAGGGCTGCCCTGCGCGTGATTCTCGACGAGGATCTTGCGGGGCGCTCGGCCGAACTCGGTGCTTGGTTCCTGCGGGAACTGCGGACCCTCGCGCATCCGGAGATCCGGGAGATCCGCGGCTGCGGACTCTTGGTCGGGATCGAGTTGCACGGGCCGGCAAGGCCCTACTGCGAGCGGCTCCAGAAGCTGGGCGTACTCTGCAAGGAGACGCACGACAATGTCATTCGGATCGCGCCGCCGCTCATTACGGATCGCGCCGCACTGGACTGGGCGCTCCAGCGCTTTCGTGAAGTGTTGGCCGACTGATCTCCACGGGCCGGCCCGTTCAGGGGAGGTATTTCCCCAGGTCCACGCGCAGCAGGGCCTCGATCTCGGGCGTGTCCAGGTTCTCCAGCGTGACGACGTGGGTCCCGGTGTCGATGCGCTTGGGCGGCGTTTCCCCTCGTAAAGCGGCGAGCACGGTCTGGACCGCCTGGTAGCCGATCTGGAACGGGTTCTGAACGACGAGGGCACGCACGATTTCTTCACGGACGTCGCGCTCAGTGGTGTAGGACCAGTCGAAGCCGACCAGCTTGACCTGATCTTGGCGTCCACGGTTTCGTAGCGCCTTCGAAGCACCAACAGTGGCGGGTTCGGCGGAGGCGAACATGCCGTCAAGGCTGGGGTGCGCCGTCAGCATGTTCTCCGTAACGGCAAGCGCGAGGGCCCGGTCCGATTGGCAGTACTTGAAGTCGACGATCTCGATGCCGGGATACTCTTTGGCGAGGGTGTCTTCGAAGCCCGACTCGCGCGCCATCGTCGACGCGGACCCCGCCACCATCTTGACAATCACGATCTTACCGATGCCGTCCAGCAGTTCGGCCAGCGTGTGGGCCGCCGTCACGCCAGCTTCGTAGTTGTTGCTGGAGACGAATGAGACGTATTCCTCGGTATTGATCCCGGAGTCGAAGATAGTCAGCGGGATGCCTTCCCTGGCGGCGCGTTCGACGACGCCAATCAGGGCGGTGGCCTCGGTGGGGGCGAGCACGAGGCCGTCGACGCGAGAGTTGATCATCGCTTCCACAATCTCGATCTGGCGTGAGAACTCGATCTCCGTCGACGGGCCCTGCCAGTCAATGGTGACGCCAGCTTCCCGCGCAGCCTCCGCGGCGCCGGCGTGCACCGTACCCCAGAACTCGTGCGCCACGGCTTTCGGAACCACGCCGATACGCACCGTGTCGACGCGGTCGCAGCCGCCAGCCGTCAGGAACGAGGCGATGCAAGCCAGGAGCAGCTTGCGGTTGTGCGCAAACATGACAGTTCCCTCTATTCTTGTGCAACGGAGAGCGTGTTGAAAATTCCCCCCGCTTGCGCCGTCTACCGCGCCTCCATACGGAGTTCCCGCAAAGCGGCCGCGACGGTTTGGTCGCGGCGGATCTCGACCTCGTCTCCCGCCGCCACGCCGACCGCCAGGTTGAGCACTTCCTGCTTGAGCATGCTGCGAATAAACTCCAGTGTCGCAGACCACTCCGCGATCGAGGGCCGGATGCGGCGCTGGGACAGGTAAAACTGAAAATCGTTCAACATCGAGTTGTCGGGTTCGAAGGAGGCGTCGATCCCGGCGCGCTCGCCGACATAGTCCCTGGCGAATTCCAGGAAGGAGTTGCTGGCCAGAAGCACTTGCTCGAGTTGCGACCAGCGGGGCGGCTCCACGATCCGGTCGGGGACGATGCCACCGCGCAGAGTGTCGAGGGGGCCGTCCTCGGCGCAGGGCGCGAGCTGGAACTCGCCGCAGCCGCCCAGCCAGCGCTGTATCGTGTGCTCGCGGGGTGTCTGGTAGAAGGCGGTCGTCAGCGCCAGCGCAGTCCGCGCGCTCAGCTCGAACACGCTCTGGACCAAGCCCTTTCCAAAGCTGCGCCGGCCCAGGACCCGTGCCCGTTTTTGGTCCTGTAGCGCCCCCGCGACCAGCTCGGCGGCGCTTGCCGTGCGCTCGTCGATCAGCACCCGAATGGGGAAACGGTACGGTTCCAGTCCCGGCGGCACCCGCAGTTCCTCCTTGGGTCCAGTCCGGCCGCGGATCCAGAGTATGCGGTCTCGGGGGTTGAGGAAGAACGCCGCGACTTGCACCGCCGCCTCGACGATACCTCCGGGGTTCCCGCGTAGGTCGAGCACAAGGCCGCCTAGGTCAGCACCGCCCATCCCGTCCACCGCCTCGCGCAGTTCGCGGGCCGTCTCGGATTCGAAGTTCAAGATCTTGGCATAGCCAAGTCCAGGTTCCAAGACGAAGTGCCGGGAGACGCTCGGGTCCGCCATTTCGGCCGGGATCAGGGTCATCTCGAGTAGTTTGGAAAAGTTGGGGCGCTTGACCATCAACTGTGCCCGGTCTTGCCGGGCGCTCGCCAGCACGGCGACGAGCTGGTCGACCGGCAGGCGGGCCAAGGGCCGCCCGTTCAGGATCAGGATCTCGTCGCCGGGGGCAATGCCGGCGCGAGCCGACGGGCTCCCGGGAAGGGTCTGCAGCACGATAACGCGGCCGGGCAGCAGATTGACCACGCTCCCGAAACCCTTCTCCGTAGAGCGCTGCATCTCCCGGAGGCTCTCGAACTGCTGGGGGTCGAGGAAGGCCGAGTGCGGGTCGAGCGTCCGCAGCATCGCCGGAAGGGTGCCTTGGTAGATCGCCCCGGCGGCGTCGAAGGGCTCAGCCAAGTGCTGGTCGAGCAGGGCGAAGACTTCCAAGAAGCGCCGAGTCTCCCGCTCCATCAAGGCGGGCTCTTCGGTGCCGGAGGAGGCCGCTCCAAGCGTTGCGAGCGCTGCCAGGAGCAGTCCCAGCCCCGCATTGAACGGTTGCGAACGCACCTGAAGGCAATTATATGGCAGGGACTACGTGGCCCAAGCAGCCGGGGCGGAATGCATGCGGCGTTTTCGCTGCAGGGGGTCGAGGCCAACACCCACCCACCGTGCGCCCGCGCTAGCCAGGACTGCTTCAGGGTTCCCACGTCATGACACCCTTCGGAGTCCCGCGCGGGGCGGAACTGAAGGCGCCCCGAAACCCACCGCCCGTGAAGCGTATCGCGCGGTCCACCCTTCGATTGCATGCCGGCCGGAATGCTGCCAGTGGCGCGGATGCACGCGACTCCGCCCGGGCGTCTCCGCGCAGCGGCCACGACCCGCACAGCCGCTAGCGGTAGTTTACTGTGGATCGGCTAGATGCGCCTGTAACATACTGATCGGGAAACAGTTATCGATCAGGGTGGTGTATTACCCTGAGGTGCCCGCGAGCACTTGATCCAGCTCCAAAACCTGCGCCAAACTCTGCTGGACCAGCGTCTGCTTCGACATCACCGTCTCGACCCGAGGCTTGCCCTTGCCGCCCGCTCCCGCATACAGCAACTCGAACTGCTGCATCTGACGCAACTCGTGCAGCAAGTCCTCCATCGACAGGCCCGGCCAGACCGTCTCGGCCTGCTTGTGCAGATATTGCAACAGCGAGATCCCGAGCATGCAGTAGAAGGCATGCACTTGGATCTTGCTGTCGGTCCAGTGCTGCAGAGGTCCCCAGCCCAGCCACTCCCCACCCTTCAGCCCGCGGAACACGCGCTCCACGTGCTGCTGCCCGCCATACGCCTCCACCACTTGCGCGGCGCTCCAGTCCAGACGGTTCGTGAACAGGGTCGTGCGTCCGAAACGCACGCCGATCAGCCGTTGCAACGCGCCATTGTCGAGTTCGTACTCCAACCGCCAGCGGCCCTCCTCGCCGCTCAACTCGTAGCTCAGCAGCTGACTCACGAAGTTCGGCGCCAGCCAGCGCTCGAGGCGCTGGCGCAGACCCTGTTCGGTGCAACGCGCCCGCGGTTTGGCCAGCTCCCGCGCCAGCCGCCGCAGCGCCTGCGTCGCCTTCGCCAGCGACAGACTCGTGCTGTGCAACTGCTCGGCGGCGAACCCCGTCAAGTGCTGCACCACGCACAGAGACTCGCCGCCGTGCACGCGACAGCGCTGCGCCGCCGCGCGCACCCCGGGATGCGCGCCGCCGACGGGCTTCAACTCCTCCTCGTCTGTTGCGCGCAAGCCCGCCGGCGCCTGGTTCCAGGGCAAGGCCGCCACCCAGCCCAGTCCGCGCTGCTGCAACTCCAGCGTGTTGTCCAGCGCCGCCGAGCCCTTGTCCAGCACCAACGTCACCTCCTCGCGCGCGATCCCCGCCCGCTCCAGCATGCGTGCCAGCCGCGCAAGCGCCACCGGCAACTCCTGACTGTCCGGCACGGCGCCCGGATAGACGTGGTGGCACAGGCTCAAGCCGTGCTGCGCGTCCAGCGCGTAGGCCAGCCCGACCTGGCGCAAGTCGTGGCGCTTCTGCTTGTTGCGGCCGCGTTGCGCGAGCGTGTTGCGGGTGTTGGTGGTGGCGATCCAGGTGTGGAAGTTGGTGGTGTCGTAGGCCAGCACGCGGGAGCCGACCAGGTGGCGGCCGCGGAAGGCCTGCAGCAACTGGGATTGGGCCTGCTCCAGGGCGTCGTCGGGGGCGGCGCCGCCGGCAGCGCCGACGGCGAGGCGCTCGAAGCAGTCCCAGAAGGCTTGCGAGCGGAAGCGCTCGGGGGCGAAGCCCCACAGGCGCGGCAGGATGCTGGCGCGGTACCAGTCGGCGACTTCGGTCTTGGGGCCGGGGGCGCAGATGCGGTGGAAGGCGGCCAGCAGAAGGTAGTGGGCAGTGGAGGGGCCCTGGCGGGGAGCGGGCCAGAGCTTGAGGAGGGCCTCGAAGGCGCCGGAGCGTTGGGCGGCCTGCCAGAGGGCGGCGGGCAGGCCGAATTCGCGCGAGGTGGCCTCGAGGGGGATAGGGGCGGTGCGATCGCGGACGAGGGCGGCGATGCGCTCGGCCCTGCCGAGGTAGGTTTGCTGGACGATGCGGGGCTTGCCGTCGACGCGTTTGGAGACGGCGACGTAGTAGTAGGTGTTCTTGCCCTGGCGTTTGGCGATGATGCTGGCCATGGGTGCCTCTTAAGGTAATACAAAGATACCAGAAGCCAGGGTCTATTGTCAACTATATAAGAATAAAAAGACGAATTACAGGGCTCCAAAAACTAGGTAATACCAAAACCAGGCCCCCAAGAACGCATAAATCCTTGCCTATCAAAGGCTTAGCTTGTCAGCTCAGCGAGTCAGGGCCAAATGGCAGTAAACTACCGCTAGGTGCGGTGTCCGCGCACGCAAACCCGCTCGGACCCGCTCCGCGCGACCACGCAGTCTGCGAAATCGCCACGAGGTCGATGCAGAAGCCGCCGAGCCCAAGCGGCTCGCGGCAGCGGCGCGAAGCATGCAACGAAACGGCGGCCTGCTGCGTCATAGGAATATGTGGGAAGGAGTGGGTCGAGTGTTGAAAGAGATCGTAGATGCGCGGTCCGTCGACGCCCGGTCCATGGACATGGACGCCAACAGGCCCGGCGGATCCCCTGAGTTTGCCGATGCGCGCGAGAAGGAGGAGGCCTCTCCCCCTGAGGACAACGTGCGCCTCTACCTCTCCGAGATTGGGCTTGTTCCCCTGCTCGACAAGCAAGGCGAGGTGCGCCTGGCCAAGCAGATGGAGCGGGGCGAGTTGCGCATGCGCAAAGTGCTCTCCCGCAGCGCGTGGCTGTGGCGGGAACTGCGCGAGTTGCGGGGACGCCTGAAGGCAAATCCAAAGCTTGCCCGCCAGTTGATCGCGGGCGCTGCCAGCGCCGACAGCGATACTCTCGCCCACAAGATCCGCAGTCTGCGCCAGCGTTTGGCGCGACTCGACCGGTTGCTAGACGAGTTGGCTGAGGCCAAGGCTCGTCTGGATGAGGCGGGAGCCCTCAACGTCCGGGCGCGCGTTAGGGCCCGTTGGCGGTACCACCGGCAAGTCGTGGCCGTTTCGAGGGCAATTCACCGCCTGCCGCTGGACCCGGACGTCTGGCGCGGGTACGCGGCGCGCTTCGCCAGGGACGCCGAGCGCACCGAGCGCCAGGGCGGTGTGGACGCGGCTTGGATGCGACTGGCTCCGGCCGAAGCGAAGCGACAGCTGCAGCGGCTCTTGGATGCCCGCGAGGAGGCGGAAGCCGCCAAGCAGGCGCTGGTCCAAGCCAACTTGCGTCTGGTGGTCTCGGTGGCGAAGAAGTTCGTCAACCGAGGGCTACACTTGCTGGACCTGATCCAGGAAGGCAACATCGGCTTGGCGCGCGCGGTCGAGAAGTTCAACTACCGCCTCGGCTTCAAGTTTTCGACGTACGCCACTTGGTGGATTCGACAGGCGATCATGCGCTCGTTGGCCGATCAGTCGCGCACGGTGCGCATCCCGGTGCACATGAACGAGCAGCTCAACAAGGTCAACCGCGCCGTGCGCGTGCTCGAGAAGGAAAATGGCTACGCCCCCACGAGCGCGCAGCTCGCAGAGCACCTTGATTTCGAAGTCGAAAAGGTGGAACTGCTGCGTCTGATCTCGCTCACTCCGGTCTCGTTGGAGACGCCGGTCGGCGTCGATGGCGATTCGATTCTCGAGGACATGCTCGAGGATAAGAATTCCCTTTCGCCCATGCGGGGGCTGGTGGAGGAAGACCTGGAGCACCATGCAGCGACCCTCCTCGAGAGGCTCCCGCAGATGGAAGGGGATGTCCTCCGCCTGCGATTCGGGATCGGCTGCGAGCGTGAGCATACGCTGCAGGAAATCGGTCAGATGTTCTCGCTCACGCGCGAACGAATTCGTCAGATCGAGATCAGGGCGCTGGAGGCGCTCCGAGATCCCGAGCAGGTGAAACAGCTGCGCTACCTGTTGCCGAATTGAGGCGGGTCGCCGCCCCGCGCCCGCCAGCGGGCGGGCTGGCGACGACTCGCTGTGCTACGCTCAGGGACGCCGCAAGGAAGGAGGCGTTCCGTGTTCTCGGCGAGAGTCCGTCCACTGGCTCCGTTGTTGGCGGTGCCTCTGCTGGGCACCGCGCCTTTGGTGCAGGCGCTGCAATTTTGGGGCGGCTTCGGCAGCAATCCCCGTGCGTACGCCTTCGACCCCGATGCGCGAGCGGAGTTCCAGTTCGTCCGCTATGCCTACGCCTCTGGCGAGGACTCCCGTGGCTGGGGGCGAGGGCGCGGTAGCTGGCGCACCGACTGGCCCGACGCCGAGTACCACCTGACGAACGGCATCGGCCGCCTCACCGTCATCGACACCGCCTACGGTGGCAAGTCCTTCGAGCCGATGGACGACGGACTGTTTGACTACCCCTGGATCTATGCTGTCGAGGTCGGACGCTGGCACCTCGACGACCGCGAGGCCCAGCGCCTGCGGGAGTATCTGCTGCGAGGCGGCTTTCTCATGGTCGACGACTTTCACGGCGAGTACGAGTGGGCCGGTTTCGCCGACAGCTTGCAGCGTGTCTTCCCGGACCGTCCCGTCGTCGAGATTCCCGAGAGCGATCCGATCCTCCACACACTCTACGACCTCGACCAGCGGATCCAGATTCCTGGGATTCACTATGTGTGGTCTGGCTCGACCTCGGAAAAGGGGGGCCACACGCCGCACTGGCGCGGCGTCTACGATGACGATGGTCGGTTGATGGTTGCCATCAACTTCAACATGGACCTGGGTGACGCCTGGGAGCACGCCGACTTGCCCGAGTATCCCGAGAACATGACGGCTTTGGCCTACCGGTTCGCGGTGAACTACGTGATCTACGCGATGACGCATTAGAGTGGCAGCCGGTGTTTGAATTCCTGTTCAAATATCCGTTGGCGGCGTACCGGAAGGGAGAACTCCTCTTCGCGTCCGGCTGGCCGCTCTGGGTTTTGGCGATACTCGCCACCTTGGTGAGTATCGGCCTGTTGTGGCACATGCGCCGCGGCAAGAGCCGCTTGGGTGGCCGGGCCCTGTGGGCGGTGTGGATCCTGCAGTGCCTGACAGCGGTCCTGGTGCTGGTCCTGCTTTGGCAACCCGCGTTGGCGATCCAGTCGCTCAAGAACCGTCAGAACGCCGTGGCCGTGTTGCTGGACACCTCGCGCAGCATGTCACTCGGCGAGGACGGGCTCTGGAGGCTCGGCCAGGCGGCGGCCGCGCTAGCGGGCCAGGTGCTTCCGGACCTCGAAGAGAGATTCCAGGTGCGCCTGTACAGTTTCGCGGCGTCCCCCGAACGGATGCAGTCCCTGCAGCCCGAGCAACTCCCAGCTCCCGGCGCCAGCAGCGGTATCGGAGAGTCCGTTCTGAGCGTGCTTCGCGAATCCACGGTCGTGCCATTGGGTGCTGTTCTGGTCGCCAGCGACGGGACGGACAACACGGGACGCTTCGGACGCGAGAAGATGGCCGCAATCCGCCAATACAACGTCCCGGTCCACACGATCGGAGTCGGCCGCGAGCGGATCGCCGGTGACATCGAACTCGCCGAGTTGACCGTGGCGGCCAAGTCGATGCCGCGCTCCCGGGTCAGCGCGCAACTCACGATCCGGCACGACGGGCAGCAGGAACGCGCAACGCGGGTCACCGTGCGGGACGGCTCCAGCGTGCTGGCTAGCAGGCCCCTCACCCTGCGCTCCGGCGAGCCCGTCCGTCGCGAGTGGATCGACTTCGGCGCAGGGGACTCCGGCGTGCGCGACCTGACCTTCACCGTGGAACCGCTCGCCACTGAGGAGATCGTCGAGAACAACGCGCGGCGCCGCGTTCTGGACGTGCCTCGCCGCCGCCTCCGGATCCTATACGCCGAGGGCGAGCCGCGTTGGCAGTACAAGTTCATGCGGCGAGCCGTGCACAAGGACGCCAGCGTGCAGCTCGTGACGCTGCTGCGCACCTCGACCAACAAGTTCTACCGGCAAGGCGTCGACACGCCGGACGAACTGGAGGACGGTTTCCCGGACGGGGTGGAAGAGCTGTTCGCCTTCGATGCCCTGATCTTGGGCAGTTTCGAGGCGGCGTTCTTCACACCCAAGCAGCAAGCGGCGATCCGAGATTTTGTGAGTCGCCGCGGCGGCGCCCTGATGATGCTGGCCGGGCGGAACGGGCTAGGGGCCGGTGGATGGCAGCATTCGGAGATTGTCGATGTGCTTCCGGCCGAGCTGCAGCCGGGGAAGGACTCCTTCATTCGTGAGAAGGTCAGCGTCGAACTCACGCCCCAGGGCCGGGACTCGCTGGTCTGTCGTCTGGATCCAGACCCGCAGAAGAACGCCGCGCTTTGGCGGGAGATGCCTCCACTGGCGGACTACCAGCGCCTCGGTGCGCTCAAGCCCGCCGCGGTGCCGCTTCTCAGCCTACGCTACGGCCGCGATTTGCTGCCCCTGCTGGTGGGGCAGAATTACGGTCGCGGGCGGGCGGTGATCTTCGCCAGCGGTGGGAGCTGGACATGGAAAATGGGTCTGCCCAGCGACGACACGCGACATCACACCTTCTGGCGTCAGCTTCTGCGCAGCCTCGTGGCCCACACTTCCGGGATGGTCCGGATCACGAGTGACCGGTCGAATTACGCCGACGAGTCGCGTGTGCGATTGCGCGCCGAAGTCCGCACCAAGGAATACGAATTCGCGAACCACGCGGAGGTCAGCGCCGTCGTGACGGCCGAAGACGGGCCGCCCCAGGCGGTCGAGTTCCACCCCTCGCCCAGCGAGCAGGGAGTGTACGAGGCGGAGTTCGACGCGGAGAGCCTCGGCGTGTACCGCATCGAGGCCACGGCGCACCTCGACGGGGAGCGGCTCGGCGCAGATACCTTGCACCTGCGCCGGGAAGGGGGTGTCGCTGAGTTTTTCCACCCCCATCGAAACGGCAGCCTGTTGGCCCGTTTGGCGGAGCAGACGGGTGGTCGCTACTGGGAATTGGATGAACTCGATCAGCTCTCCGGAGAGATCGGGTTCTCGGAGGCAGGCATTACGACCCGCGAGGTGTTGGACCTATGGGACATGCCGGCCCTGTTTCTCCTGTTCCTTCTGCTACGGGCTGGGGAGTGGCTTCTGCGCAAGAGGGGCGGCGTGATATGAGATTCGTCCCCGCATCGGCCGTGGGCTGCGCCTCCCGCGTGGCTCTGCTTCTGGCTGGGAGTGCCGCCGCCGGGTCGCCAGCCGCGGCAGCGACGCACTTCCTGATCGTTGAGGGTCTGGGCGGTACGCAAGCCTATGCCGAGCGCTTTCGGCGGCAAGTCGAGGAGATGCTCCCGGCCTGCCTCCGCACGGCCGGTGACGCGTCAAGGGTCCGTGTTTTGGCCGGCCGGGAAGCGACCGCGGAGGCGGTCGAGTTGGCATTCGGCGAGCTGGCCCGCAGTGTCGCGCCGGGAGACGCGTTGGCCGTTTTCCTGGTGGGTCACGGCACGCACGACGGCCGACAGTACAAGCTGAACATTCCCGGCCCCGACGTCTCGGACGAGCAGCTCAAGCTCTGGCTGGACTCCGTGCCCGTGGCGCGCCAGTTGGTTGTGAGCACGACCAGTTCCAGCGGTGGCGCCCTGGAGAGGCTCAAGTCACCACGGCGTATCGTCATCACCGCGACGAAGAGCGGCCGCGAGAGGACCGCGACTGTCTTCGGAGAGTTCTGGGCCGCGTCGTTCGCAGCGCCGGAGGCTGATACCGACAAGAACGAGAGCATTTCGGCCCTGGAAGCGTTCCGCTACGCTGAGAACAAGGTTCAAGCGTACTTCGCGGATCACCAGCGGCTGGCCACCGAGCATCCGCAGCTTACAGGGGACCAAGCTGGTGGGTTCTTGCTGGCGCGCTTGGGTGCTGCCGCCGAACTGGCCAGTGATCCCGCCAAGAGGGTGCTACTGGACCGGCGCGAGACGCTCGAGCGCGAGATCGGCGAACTCACGCTCCGCAAGGACGATCTCCCGCAGGACCGCTATCTGGATGCGCTGCAGGAACTGCTTTTGAAGCTGGCTGAGATCCAGGAGCAGCTCGACGAGGACGGTGGCGCCGAATCCGACAGGGAGCAGCCATGAGGCGCCGCCGCGCCGCCGTACTGCCGGTCTGCTTGGTGCTGGCCGTTTGGCCTACCTCCGCTTCCGAACAGCGAGGGGACGAGCGCGGATTGCGCAGCCCACTGCTGGAGCCGTGCGACCGCCAGCATGATCGAGGGCAGCTGCTGGAAGCTGACGGGTGCTACCGCGATGTGCTGCGCAGCTCCGATCCGGCGGCCCAGGCCGAGGCGTACTGGATGCTGAGTGACCTCAAATCCGCCAACGAGCGCTTCCGAGAGGCCGTCCAGCAGGACCCCGAGAACCCAGATCTCAGGGTGCGCTGGGGCTATCTCTACATCGACTCGCACCAACAGTCGGAAGCGGCCGAACTCTTCCAGGAAGCGCTGGATCTCGACGCCAGCCATGTTGCCGCCCAACTGGGCATGGCGAGCGTGCTCGCCTCGCGCTTCGACGGCAAGGCCATCGAGCTGGTCCAGGGGGCGCTCAGGCAGCGTCCGGCTCAGGCCGAGGGCCACCTGCTGTTGGGGCGCATGGCCCTGGAGGAGGGTGACCTTGAACAGGCGTCCAAGTCTCTCGAGACGGCCCTCGCCAAGGTGCGCGAACTCGGGATCGCCCCCTTGGAGACCTACGCCCTGCTTGCTTCTCTTGAGATGCTACGCGCCAACCGCGACAACAAGTGGATCGAACTGGCGCTCGAGCACAACCCGCGCTACGGCGCCGTCTACGCCGAGCAGGCCCACTTCTATGTCATTACGCGGCGTTACCGCGAAGCGACCGAGAGGCTGCGTCAGGCAGTCCGGATCAATCCTCGGCTGTGGCGTGCGCACGCGGAATTGGGGGTCAACCTGATGCGGGAAGGCCTCGACGAGGAAGGGCGCCGGCACCTGGAAATCGCGTACAACGGAGATCCCTACAGCGCGAAGACAGTCAATACGTTGCGGCTGATCGATACGTTTGATCGCTTTCAGACCTATCCCAGTGAGGATCCAGACGGGCCCGAGGGCCCCCGTGCGCTCGTCATGCTGGACCGCGACGAAGCCGAGCTGCTGCTGCCCTACGTGCTGGAAGTGACCGAGCGTGCGATCGCTGAGTTCTCGCGGAAATACCAGTTCACTCTGGAGAGGCCCGTGCGCGTCGAGTTGTATCCAAACCATGACGACTTCGCAGTCCGCACCATGGCGATGCCTGGCATTGGCCTGCTAGGCGTGACGTTCGGCTATGTCGTGGCCATGGACAGCCCCTCCGGCCGCGAGCCGGGCGGATTTCACTGGGGAACGACGCTCTGGCATGAGCTGGCGCACGTCTTCACACTGGAGTCGACCGGACATCTGGTTCCGCGCTGGTACTCCGAGGGCATCTCCATGTACGAGGAATGGATGGGAGACCCGCGCTGGGGAGAGACCGTCACGCCCGAATACATCGAGGCGGTCCGGGACGGCCGGCTGCTGCCCGTCGCGGATCTCGACCGCGGTTTCATCCGACCGCGATACCCGGGACAGGTGGCGATTTCGTACTTGCAGGCCGGCTTCGCCTGCCGTTTCATTGCCGAGCGGTGGGGGCAGCCGAAGCTGGGCGAGCTGCTGGAGGGCTTCGCGCGAAACAAGCCGACGGGGGGCAACATCCGAGCTGTGCTGGGACTCGCCCCCAAAGACTTCGATGAGCTCTTCCTGCAATATATGCGGAATTTCTTGGGGCCCGCGCTCGAGGGCCTGCAGCTCTGGCGCCGCAGTCTGAAGGCGGCGCTCCAGTCCGTGCGCAAGAAGGACTGGGCGGCCGTGGTGGATCCCGCGCGCGCGGCCCAGGCCGCCTACCCGCAGCATGTCGGCAGCGGCAGCTCGTACGCGCTGCTGGCTGCGGCGTACGAAGAGTCGGGGAACCGCGCGGCGGCGGTGGCGGAACTGCAGGAGTACGAGCAGCTTGGAGGACGGCAGCCCGAGACGCTGAAGAAGCTGGCGCGCTGGCTGGAAGAGGCCCGCCGCACCGACGAAGCGGTCTACACCTACGAGGGCCTCCTCTATAACTGGCCGCAGGACGAGGAGATCCATGCCCGCCTCGGCGAACTTTATCTGGAGAGCGGCCGTAGCGAGCTGGCGCGCCGCGAGTTCCAGGCGGTCCTGGCGCTGGAACCTCTGGACCGGGCGACGGCGCAGTACAACTTGGCCAGAGCCTACGTTAAGATGGGCGATCTCGCCCAAGCGCGTCTACACGTACTCCTGGCTCTCGAGCGCGCGCCTACATTCCGGCCGGCTCTGCATCTGCTCCAGAAAGTCAGGCAATAGGAATCTCGATGGAAACCACCTTGCTCTCCGAACAAGACTCTGCCGCTACCGAGGAACTCGTTACCTCGTTCGCTGCTTCGATGGAGCGTATTCGCGAGCAAGTCCGGCTGATCATCGTTGGGCAGGACGAGGTCCTCGACAATCTCCTGATCACGCTGTTGGTGGGAGGGCACTGTCTGATCACGGGCATGCCCGGGACCGCGAAGACGCTGTTGGTCAGCACGCTGGCGTCCGCGCTGGGGCTGACGTTCAAGCGTATCCAGTTCACTCCTGACCTCATGCCGACCGACATCACGGGGACGGACATCCTCGAGGAGGACTCCGCGACGGGCCGCCGCAGTTGGACCTTCGTGCAGGGGCCCCTGTTCACCAATGTTCTGTTGGCGGACGAGGTCAATCGCACTCCTCCCAAGACGCAGTCGGCGCTGCTGGAGGCGATGCAGGAACATTCCGTGACGGTGCGTGGCAACAGCTATGAGCTGCGCCCTCCGTTCTTGGTGCTCGCGACGCAGAATCCGATCGAACTTGAGGGCACTTACCCTCTGCCCGAGGCTCAACTCGACCGCTTCCTCTTCAACGTGATCCTGGAGTATCTCTCGCCAACGCAAGAGGTTGAAGTCGTGGAGCGCAACACCGCCGGGACACCGCTGCCGACGGTCGTGGCCGTAACGGAGGCCGAGGACATCCTGAGGTATCAGTGGCTGGTGCGCCAAGTGCCAGTGTCCGAACCGGTAGCCCGCTACGCCGTCTCGCTCATCCGCTCGACCCGGCCGGGCGACCCGGAAGCGCCGGAAATCGTCCAGAAGTATGTCAACTATGGCGCCAGCGTCCGAGCGACCCAGTTCCTGGTGCTGGCGGCCAAGGCGCGCGCCCTGCTCGGCGGCCGCTATCACGTCACGATCGAGGACCTGCAGACCCTGGCCCTTCCAATCCTGCGCCATCGGGTGTTGACGAACTTCTATGCCGACTCCGATAAGACCACGGTCGATGACGTGCTCCGCGGCATGATCGAATCGATGCCTGCACCGACCGAGCGCTGACTCCGCCATGTGGGACCGAGGGTTTGCCACGCAGACGCACGGACGAGGTGCGTAACGCCATGGCCGACCGGCAGCTCCTGGATCCGGCCGTCCTTTCTCGGCTCTCGAACGTCGAGCTCGTCGCCAAGACCGTCGTTGACGGCTTCCTGCACGGCCAGCACCGCTCGCCACAGTTTGGGTTCAGCCAGGAGTTCGCGGAGTACCGCGCCTACACTGAGGGGGACGATCCGCGCTACATCGACTGGAACGTGCTCTCGCGCACGGACCGCGTCTACGTTAAGCGCTTTCTGGGGGAGACCAACACCCACCTGATGCTTCTGGTAGACTGCAGCGCCTCGATGGGTTACGGGTCCGGGGGCACGACGAAGCTCGAGTATGCGCGCTTCTTGGCGGCCGCACTAGCCTACCTTTCGAACCGCCAGCACGACGCGGTCGGACTGGTCCTGTTCGACGAACGCATCCGCGAGGTGCGTCCGGCGAGGTTCCGGCCCCGTCACCTGCAAAGCATCCTGCACGTGCTGCAGAATGCGGAGGCCGCGACCGGCACCGATCTCGAGGTTCCCTTGCAGGCCCTGCGACGCCTCATTCGACGCAAGGGCCTGGTGGCGATGATCTCGGATTTCTTCGTCGATCCGGAACTGATTGTGCGTTCCCTGCGGGCGCTTACCTATCAGGGACAGGACATGGTGTTCTTCCATGTGCTGGACCCCAAAGAACTGCAGCCGGAACTCGCGACCGCGGCGCTCATCGAAGATATGGAAACTGGCGAAGAGATGGAAGTGTCCGCCGACTACGCCAGCCGAGTCTACCCGGGTGTGGTTCGGAGGCACGTCGAGGCTCTCCGTGAGCGTGTCGTTCGCGAAGGCGCGGACTACGTGCTGCTGAACACTGCGGAGCCGCTGGACTTGGCTCTGCGGGAGTACCTGCTGTTCCGGCAGCGGAGGCGCTGACTCGATGGATTTGCTCTCGCCTTGGTTTCTGGCTGGCGGCCTCGCCGTCGGACTGCCCCTGTGGCTGCACCTGCTGAACCGCCCGAACCCTGTGCGGCTGCCGTTCAGTTCCCTGATGTTCTTCCGCAAGCGCGCCGACAGCTCGGTCCGCGAGCGTCGGCTGCGCTACCTGCTGCTGTTGGCTCTACGGCTGACCCTGCTGACCCTGCTCGCGCTGGCGTTCGCCAAGCCGATTTGGGAGCGGCCGCCAGCGGTGCTCAGGGCTAGCCTTCCCGGGCTGCACATCGTCGCGATAGACACGTCGCTGAGCATGCAATATGGGGACCGCTGGAGCCGGGCGCTACGCGAGGCTGAGCAGATCGTGGGCGCGCTAGGGCGCGGCGACCGGGCGCAAATCCTCGCGACCGGGCCCGCTGTGCAGGTCCTCACCGACGCAACTGGGAATAGGGAGGCGCTGCGACGAGCGTTGCAAAGGTTGGCCCCGACGGCCGCGCGGAACAGCTACGGGGATGTCGTCGAGGCGGTGCGAAACCTTGTTGTCGGTGAGGACAGCCCGGTCGAGTTGCACTTGATCTCGGACCTCCAGAACACTGCCATGCCAGCTCGCTTCCAGGATCTGGTTCTGCCCCCCTCGGTCGGGTTGAAGATCCATGATGTCGCCACAGGCGAGTCGGATAACTGGGCTATCGAGAGCGTCAAGGGCACGACCCGGCTGTGGGATGAGAAGCGCCCCCAACTCGAGGCCACTGTCGTCAGCTACTCCGAGCAGGCGGCGATGAAGACTGTCAGCCTTTGGATCGACGGCCGGCCGGCCGGCCGTGTGCGCCTCAAGATCGCAGCAGGCGGCCGGACCTCCTTCGTCTTCCAAGTATTGGACCCGCCGCGGGCTTTCAGCCGAGCCGAGTTCCGCCTGGAGCCTCCGGACGCATTGGCGGCTGACGATACACGCCGGGTGGCGCTCGACAACACGGAACCGGAGCCCGTGCTGTTCGTGACTCCAGACCCCCGCCGCAGGGACCTGCTGTACTACCGAACGGCCCTGGAAGCGAGTGCCGGGATGCACTACCGGCTCGAGAGCTCCTCACTCGCCCAGGCGGAACGGTTGGATCCTAGCCGCTATGCGTTGATCGTCTTGTCGGATGTGCCTCGGCTCACCCGAGATTTCGAGTCTCGACTGCGGGCGTGGGTCGAGACCGGCGGCGCTCTTTTCGTCGCACTGGGGCCGAATAGCGCCTTGGCCCGCCGCAGCGCCTTGACCGGCCACACGGTCCAGCAGCCGCCGGCGGCGGAACTTGGCGGCGACAGATTCCAGGTGGCGGGGGAGGCCGAAAGCTCGCATCCCGTGGCCCGTGCGGCCGAGGGAGCCCGTTCCGTGAAGTTTTTTTTGTACGTGCGTGTGGAACCACGGGAAGGCGACATCGTGCCGCTGCGGCTTGGCAACGGGGACCCTCTATTGCTGGAGCATACGGTTGGCCGGGGCCGCGCGATGCTGTTCGCTTCCTCGCTGGACAACGTTTGGAACGACCTGCCCGTGAGTCCCGTCTTCGTCCCATTCATTGCCGAGACGGCGCGCTACCTGACCGGCGCGGAATCCGTGCGTGGGGAGTCGCTGCTGGGCGATATTCTCGAACTGGGCAGGAGGCGTGGTTCTGGCTCCACCGTGCAGGTGGCCGACCCGTCCGGGAACCGCGTTCTCACGCTATCCGAGGCCGTCCACCGCGAGGCGCTCGCACTTGAGGTGGTGGGGTTTTACGAGATCCGCAGCGGCGAGCGGTCAGAACTCGTCGCGGTGAATCCGGATCCCGTAGAGTCGAATCTGCGCCCGGTGGAGGCCGATACGTTGCAGTTGTGGCAGTCGACGGGAGGGTTGGAAGCAGCTGGCGCGACAGTGGCCGGCGTTGCGCCGCCGTCGCCGCCGTGGCGGATCTGGCGCTTGCTGCTGCTCCTGTTGGTTCTGGCCGTGCTGCTAGAATCTTGGGTGGGAAATCGGCACCTCGACGCCCTTCGTGGGGACTGAGTCGGTGATTTTTAGCCAGCAGGCGCAGACAACCAGGAGCCTGGACGAGTACCTGGATGCAATCGCGAAACGTCTGCGCGCCTCGATCGCGACGCGCGGCATGGGGATCCTCTCTCTGACGGCGCTCCTGGGCACGTGCCTCTGCGTCTTCCTCACCAACCGCTTCGCGTTCTCAGCGGCCAGTATCCTCAGTTCGCGGACCTTGCTCGTGGCGGCGCTTGCGAGCGTGGTGGTCCTGCTCCTCGTCAGGCCGCTACGGCGTCTGGCGCGGGGCGGCGCCTTCCAGCGGGCCGCCGACGAGGCCGAGCGCTGCTCGCCGGAGTTCGATGGCCGCCTGCGCACCTGGGCGGACGAGAATGCGCGAGCCGCGTCGCGGGGTCATGCTCCCAGTCCGCTCCTGGCGCTGTTGGCGCAGGACACGCAGCAGGCCGCCGCGGTCGTGCCGCTCGGCATGGTGGTCAGCCGCGGTCGCGCGATCGCATTTGCGGCCGCGGGTTGCGCTGGGATCCTAGCCCTGCTTTGGCTGAGCACGTCCGGGCCCGATTACTGGCGCTACGGCACGGCCAAGCTCTGGGCCGGCTGGTTCCTGACCCAGGAGGGGCCACTGTACGAACTGCAGGTCGAACCCGGGGACACGACCATTCGCCAGGGGGGCCGGCTGGACGTGACAGCCGTACCGATCGGCTTCGAACCGGCAACGATGGAGATCTATGCCAAGTTCGAAAGCAGCGTCGATTGGGAACGGGCTCCCATGAGACCGCAGCTCCAGGGCTTTGGCTTCGACTTTACGTTCTCGCTGGTCCGAGAACCGCTGCGCTACTACGTCGAGGCTGGCCGCCTGCGCAGTCGCGAGTTTCAAGTCGGCGTCGTCGCGATGCCGACGGTCGAAAACATTCGGCTCGAGTACCAATACCCGTCCTGGAGCGGACTCCAGCCGAGCATCGAGGATCCTGGCGGCGACATTACGGCCGTCCGCGGGACCCGTGTCTCGGCCATCCTGACCACCGACAAGAAGCTCGAGGGCGGCCTGTTGGTCGTGGGGCAAGAGGAGGTTGCGGTCGGAGGCAACCGGGCCACGATCGAGGTTCAGGAGGACTCGAGCTACTACATCGCGGCCCTCTACCGCGGGGAGCGGGTTCGGCTGACCGAGGACTATTTCATCACGGAGGTGCCTGACCGCAAGCCCGAGGTGCGCATTCTGGAGCCAGGCAGAGACTGGCGAGCAACCAGCATCGAAGAGGTCGGGATCCGGCTGGAAGCCAGCGACGATTTCGGTCTGCGCGACTTTGAGTTGCGCTACACAGTGAACGGCATCGCAGAAGATCGTGTGGCCTTGCCGTTGCGGCGTGGAGCGAAACAGTTGTCGGGCGAGCACTGGTTTTACCTCGAAGAGATGGGCGCTCCGGGCGGGGTGGGGACCCTGCCGGCCGCAGGTGAAGCGAGTTCCCTGCCGCCTCCGGCCCCCGAAGCGGGTCTCTTGCCGGGTGACCTGATCAGCTACTACATGGTCGCCTCGGACGCCAAGCGAGAAGTCCGCAGTGATATGTACTTCATCACCGTCCAACCGTTCCAACGCCGCTTTTCCCAGTCTCAGCAGGCCGGCGGGCGGGGCGGCGGTCAACGGCAGGATGAGATTTCGCGTCGCCAGAGGGAGATCGTTCTCGCGACCTGGAATCTAATCAAGGAACGAGACGCGGAGGACGGACGCGCGGCCGACAAGCTTCGCGAAAGCGCGACGATGTTGTCCCAGCTGCAGGCCACGTTGATGCAGCAGGCGCAGACGCTGGTGCAACGAACGCGCGCCCGCCAGCTGACGGACAGGAATCCGAAGTTCGCGCAGTTTGCGGAGTTCCTCGAGCAGGCTGCGGGGTTCATGCAGCCGGCTGCGGAAGCCTTGGAGGATTTCCGTCTTGAAGATGCGGTTGCA
Source organism: Bryobacterales bacterium (assembly GCA_965218615.1). Lineage (GTDB taxonomy): Bacteria > Acidobacteriota > Terriglobia > Bryobacterales > UBA6623 > VXMF01. The sequence continues at coordinate 706,686 of CBDCLH010000007.1, read as the reverse complement.
CCAGAGCAGCAGGCTCTGCAGTACCTGCTGCGGGCCGAAGCGATCTTTACCGACATCCAGATCTCAATGGGCCGGAACGGTCGAGGGGGCGGCGCCTCGCGGGACCTGGCGGAGATGTTCGAGCTCGAGATGGATCTGGAGAAGAACCAGTATGAGACCGGTAGTGGTGCGTCTGGGCAACAGATGGAGCAGGAAGTCGACGAGGCCCTGAAGAAGCTTGAGGAGTTGGCGCGGCGGCAGGAGAGGCTCGCCGAGCGCGGACGGGACAGGGAGCAGGCGAGTTTCGAGCAGCGTTGGCAGCAGGAAATGTTGCGCCGGGAGGCCGAAGACCTCAAACGCCGACTGGAGCAGCTGCAGCGGCGCCAGCAGGGCCAGCAGCGCGCCGACGGCCAGTCCCGCGGCGGCGCCCAGCGACAAGGCGCCGCGCAGGGCGGGTCCGGCTCATCGCAACAGATGGATCGGGCGATCCAACAACTCGAGCGCGCGGCGCGTGAAATGGAGCGCGGGAGCCGGGGTCGCGATGCGGGAGCCTCATCGGACAGGGCATTGCAGGAATTGCGGCGGGCCCTAGCGGCACTGGCGCAGCAGCGTCAAGCAGGGACCCAGGCGGCGGTGGCCAACATGGCGCAGGAAGCCGCGGAGCTTGTGGAGGAACAGCACCGCGCGGCTGCAGAGTTGCAGGAGTCGTTGAAGGTCGCGCTGGAGGCGTACAAGGCGCAGGGCGGCAGGCCGACCGGCCAGCTGCCGACTGGCATGACGCGCGAGGAAGAGATCGATCTGGCGACTCGCAAGCGGGAGATCGGCGAGCGGCTGGCGGAGATTGAGAAGGGCATGCAGCGGCACGCGCGGCAGCTGCGGAACCAGAACGAATGGGCGGCTCGGGCGCTGACCAACGCGCTACTCGAGCTGCAACAGTCCGACGCCGCTCTGACGATCCAGTACGCCGTCGACCTCATCCTCCGCGGGATGGCGCCATATGCGGCGAGTAACGAAGGGAACGTCTCGCGGGCCCTGCGGCGGCTGCGGAACAGCCTGCGCGAGATCGGACAGTTCGCGCAGCAAGATGGTGACACCGAAGAGCAGGGCCTGGATCGCCTGCTGTCGGAAGTCGAGCGGCTGCGCCGCGGATTGGAAGAAGCAGCGCGCCCCGGCGAACAGGAGCGTGGACAGCAGTCCAATGGACAGCAGCCGGGTGGACGCCAAGGCGCCCCAGGCGAAGCGGGTAAGCGCGGGTCGGCCCGCGCCGGCGACCGAGGACAATCGAACTCGATCTCCGGACTTGGCGGCTCGGACGAAGAATGGCGCGGCGGGTGGAATCGCTTCGGCACGGTCGGCGATGGCGGCTGGAGACGGCGCCTGCCGCCGGTCGGAGGCGACCGCCTCACGCGCGAGCGCATGGAGCGGGCGCTCGAGTCCGGCGCGGCCGAGGTTCCGAGACTGGCCCAGCGGATGCGCTCCACTAGCAGGGACTTCGACCCTCAGGAGATCGCCGAATTGCGCCGCTTCGCGCAGAGCCTGGGCGATGGACGTTTCCTGGGCAATCCCGCCTTGCTGGAGCAGGAGTACCACAAGATGCTCTCCTTGCTGGAGCAACTCGAGGTCCGATTGCGTCGGCAGGTCGAACTGGACGACAAGGAGGAAGTCCGCGCGATCGTCTCCGAGCCTGTTCCGGAGCCGTACCGTGAAGCGGTCGCCGAGTACTACCGTAAGCTGGGAGGCTCGCAATAACGGTCTTTCGGGTTGCGCGGCGGAGAGACGCGTTCGAAGTCATGAGAGACCGGCCGGCAAGCCCGCGAACCGGATGTGGCCCCTCGCGAAGCCTCGGCGGGCTCGGAGACGAGATCCGAAACCGCCTCGTCCGCTCGGAGTTGGAGGGCGGCGTTCGGATCGCATGCCTGGAAGAGGGCAGCCATGTCTTCGTCGAGACCCTCAACCGGATCTACGACCTTGAGGTCCGCGGCGCCCAGATGTGGATTTCGGGCCACCCCAAGTTCTGCCCCCGTCCCGTACCCGTCAAGGTCCACGGATCGAGTTGGGGTGGCTCGATGCTCAAGGTGTCCTATCTTGGTTGCGGCATGCACATGGAGTTCGAGCACCCGACATTCGCGACGATCACCACGTCCCGTATCGTTTCGATTCGAACGGCTTGAGCGCCCGGCGCGCTGGGCGTTGCGAAGCCTTCGCGTCAACCTGGCTCAATCCAGCAACGCCGCGACGTGGCTCGCGACCGCTGCGGTGAGCCCTGGGAGGCTGTAGCCGCCCTCCAGCACGGAGACGAACCGGCCCTGGGAGTGTTTGTCGGCCGCCTCACGCAACAGCGCGGTCAGTTCCCGGAAGTCGTCATCGTCGAGACGGAACCGGCCGAGAGGGTCGCCGAGCCGGGAATCAAAACCCGCCGATACGAGCACGAGATCGGGCCGGAACGCGTCGACGGCCGGCAAAAGGCGGTCCCGAAACGCCCCCAGGATTTCCTCGCGGCCCGCACCGGCGGGGAAGGGACAGTTGATCGTCGTCCCGCGCCCCACGCCGCTGCCGGTCTCGGATGGCATGCCGGTACCGGGGAACCAGGGGGACTGATGGGTGCTGAAGTACAGCACGGCCGGATCCTCATAGAAGATGTCCTGTGTGCCATTGCCGTGGTGGACGTCCCAATCGGCGATCAGAACCCGTTCGATGCCGTGCGCCTGGATCGCATGGCGGGCGCCGATGGCGACACTGTTGAAGATGCAGAACCCCATGCCCTGCTCCGGCCGCGCATGGTGTCCTGGAGGACGCAACGCGCAGAATGCATGCTTTTCGGGTCCGGAGATGACGGCATCGACCGCCGCGCAGACAGCGCCCACGGCGGAGCGGGCCGCTGCGAGAGAGTTGGCGCTGATGTATGTGTCGCCGGTGGAGAGCTTCCGCCGGCCCTCGGCGACTTCGCGCGCCACCAGTCGGACATACGCCGCGCCATGGCACAACAGCAAGGTATCCGGACTCGCTTTGTCCGCGTCAATCTGCCGCATGCGGGACCCGAGTCCACTCGTCTCGAGAACGCGTTGGACCGCAGTGAAGCGCTCAGGGCGCTCGGGGTGGCCATGCGGCGTGATGTGGTCCAGTGAGGCTTCGGGCGCTACTAGGACAGTGGATGCCATCACCAAAATTGTATCCGGCCGGCGCCGGGATCTGGACCCGTCGACCCGGACCCGTCCGCGACGCGCGGCCTGCGGAGGGGGGATGGGTGGGGGATTCTGTGGCCGTAAAATAGGGAATCTAGATCGTCCAAGTTGGATCTCTCGGATTCGAAACGGGACAGGAAACCCAACCGAGCATGCAGGCAAGACCACGAGTTCATTCGGCCGCCGCCAGCCACCCTGCTGGACTGCAGCCCACCCTACCCGCGCCCACAGGGTCCTCGCTTCGACTGTCTGCCGACGACGACGAAGACGACGAGTTCGACGACGATGACCTCTGGGATGACGAGGACGACTTCCTGGCCGACGGCGAGGATGACGACTTGGTCCTGGCCGATCCAGAGGTCGAGGACGAGGGAACCAAGTGAAGCTGCTTTCCGTCGGGGTCGATCCGTCGAGAGTGGCGGTCCTGCAGCGCCCCTCGGGTGCTTGCTGCGGCGTTGAAATCCCCGGCTCGAAACGCCGGGCCGCGGTGGCGCACACGATGGAGCGCGTCCGCGCCTCGTAACATGCTCATCGGGCGCCCCACCTTTTTCAACCGGATCGTGACTCGCTCTGCCCTCCAGCGCAACTGGCTTTCGCTCGTGATTGTCGTGTGCGCGACCTTGCTGGTGCTGCTGGCGGGTTTGCAGTATGTCTGGACGGGCCAGCTGAGCCGGGCCCAGCAAGCGAGGATGCAGAATGCGCTGTCAAACTCGATGCGGCAGTTCGAGCAGGAAATCCAGCGCGAGCTGTTGTACCTGTTGGTGGTGTTCCAGCCGGAAGGGCGCATCAGTCAGTCTGAGAGCTGGGGGCGAGACGCGGAGCGCTACAACCTTTGGGCGCAAACGACGTCGCATCCACAGCTCCTGCGCCGTCTGCTCATCTACTCGTCGCCTCGGCTGGGCAACGACGCGTTGCGGGAGTTGGAGTTCGGTGAGGCGCGGCCTGTCCGGGCGACCTGGGCCGGGGAATTGGCGGTCCTCAAGAAGGCGCTTGCCGAGTCGGAGGAGCACTCTGGGCCCGATGCGCGTCTGATCTCCTGGACCCTGTATCCGGAAGCCAGGGCGATCGTACGCCCATTTACGGAACTGGACCGGACCCGTCGCTCACGGAACCGGTCTCCGAGGCTTGTGCTTGCGGGCTATCTGATCCTGGTTCTGGACTGGGACTACGTTGCGCAAGTGATGATGCCGGATCTGGTGCAGCGATTCTTCGCCGGGCCGGACGGGGAGCGTGTGTACGAGGTGGCTGTCTTGGCGGATGGAGGGGAGCATTTCCTGTACCGTTCCGACGAGGGTCTCGGCGCGGGCTGGCTGGAGGGGGCGGACAGCCGCCGGCGCTTGCGGCTGTTGCGGGCGATGCCGACCCGGCTCCCCGCCGCCGCCGCGCCGCTCGAGGGGACGGGTCCTCTCACGGTGGCGTCGGGACGCGAGGGTCCGCCGGGGACGGAGGACGGCAAAGTCGGGGAGGCGGGGACTGGGCCTCGTGCCGCAAGGCGACTCTTCGGCCCAGGACGGACGCGGATGATTCTGGCTGGAGACGAGTCGCCTTTGGACCTGGAGATTGTGGCGAAGCATGTCTCCGGCTCGTTGGACCGCGCCGTCGCGCAGCAGCGCCTACGGAACCTGGGACAGGGATTCGGTGTGCTGCTGCTCCTAGCGGGAGCGACGGCACTCGTCGTCGTCTCAGCCCGCCGGGCCGCGCAGTTGGCCGCGATGCAGATGGAGTTCGTGGCGGGCATCACGCACGAGTTGCGGACCCCGCTGTCCGTCATCTGTTCGGTCGGTGAGAACTTGGCCGATGGCGTGGTCGGGGCCGGTCAGCAGGCCCGTCGTTACGGCCAGCTGATCCGAGACCAAGGCAGCCGCCTGACCGAGCTGGTGGAGCAGACTTTGCAGTTTGCGGCGTTGGAAGCGGGTCAAAGGCGTTTTCACCTGATTTTGCTCGACCCCTCCCAAGCGGTGGAGGCTGCTCTGGAGCAGGCGCGCCCCATGATCGAGCAAGCGGGGTTCACGCTGGAACGCAGCGAAGCGACGCAGCTGCCTCAGGTGCGGGCAGACGACAAGGCCTTGCAACAGAGCTTGGCCAACCTTCTAAGTAACGCCGTGAAGTATGGCAAGCCCGGGCGCTGGGTGCGGGTCGAGACGGCTGCGGAAGACAACAGGGGCCGTCCCGAAGTCCAAATCCGCGTTCGGGACGGTGGTATGGGAATTCCCGCCGTAGAGGCGCGCAAGATCTTCGACGCTTTCTACCGCGGGTCCGCGGCCAGCGAGGACAACATCCAAGGATCCGGTCTCGGGCTGAAGCTCGCGCGCGACTTGGTGCAGGGGATGGGAGGGAGGCTTTCGTTCCGGAGCGATCTGAACAAGGGCAGCGTCTTTACGATCCATCTGCCCACGCACTCCGCGTTGGGAGCCTGAGCTGGGGACCATGGCGCGGATCCTATTGGTTGAAGACGAGGCCGGTATCCGCATGACGCTGGGAGACCGCCTCAGGGCGGAAGGCTACGACGTCGAGGCGGCGTCGGATGGTCAAGCGGGCTTCGACCGCGCCCGCGAGGGCGGCATCGATCTGATCGTGCTCGATCTGATGCTACCGAAGAAGGACGGACTCACGGTGTGCCGCGACTTGCGCCACGAAGGCATCGCGACGCCGCTGCTGATGCTGACGGCGAAGGGACAGCTCACGGACAAGGTGCAGGGGTTGCGCACCGGCGCGGATGACTATCTAGTCAAGCCGTTTGCCATGTTGGAGTTACTGGCTCGCATTGGGGCGATCCTTCGGCGGCATCGCGTCTGGACCGGTTCCAGCGATCAGCCGGCGTACACGTTCGGGAAGGTCATGCTCGACACCAAGCAGGCCGCTGTATTCCGGGAGGGAAAGCAGCTCACGTTGTCGGCGAAGGAATACCAGCTGCTGTTGTATTTCGCGCAACACCCCCGGGAAACGCTCTCGCGCGATGTCCTGCTCCGCGAGGTCTGGCACTACCAGGCGGATGTGTCGACGCGCACGGTGGATGTGCATGTCGGATGGCTGCGACAGAAGATCGAAGATGACCCGAAGACCCCGTGCCGGATCGTCACTAGGCACGGATTGGGTTACATCTTCAATCCCAGCTAGCCAGAGATGCAGGGACAGCGGATCGGAGAGATCCTGGTCGAAGCCTCCTGCCACGCCTGACTGCGCCAGGCCGGCTTGCGACCCTCGGTGCTTGGCGCACCCAGCACCCCTGTCAAGTGCAAGACCACCGACTGTTGCCAGCGGCCATCGTTGCCAACCCGCCAACGGTTCGCGGTCCCCAGGCGGCTCGACGCATGCGGAATCTCGTGCGCCACGGAGCCTACCCTCGGAACCTGCTGCAAGCGCGCTGACCGAAGCGCGATTCACCAAAGACAGGGTGCAGGCGCCTTGGCGGGTTGTTGAAGTGGACCCCCGAGGGCCGCACTGAGTTTGGTGAACGCGTTGGTCGGAGAACGCTGGGTGCGGGGCTTACTGTGTTCCTCTCCCGAACGCGGCGAGCCAAGGACGCGCATTGCGGTGGAGCGCGACAGACCCGACATCGTTCTGGAGTGGCGCTCCTGGCGTGCTGCGTCCGCGGGAGACCAGCTCGTCGAGCACACGATTCAGGCGCTCGACGACATCCGGGTGTTGTGAGGCGACGTTTCTGGACTCGCGCACGTCCGCGTCCAAGTCGAACAGTTGGATGAAGGGAGCACAGCGCAGGTCAGCCTCGGTCGGCATCCCTCCGAAGGCGCGGAGTGCTGTCCGCCATGCCTGCTCGGGTACGGGCTTCGTACCCCATCGGCCTCTGGAGCCGCTGCCCGGGGTCAGCGCGAGCTTCCAGTGGTCGTAGCGCAGCGCGAACGCCAACGGAGACTGCATGACGAGCGCTCGCCTGGGGGCGGGCGCTCCCGCCTCCCGGAGTAGCGGCAGAAAGCTGATCGAATCTGGAGCGTCCATCGGGTGCAATGCGACCCCCACGGCTTCCGCCAGCGTTGCGGCCAGATCATTCAGGCCCACAAGCCTGTCACAGCGCGAACCGGCATCCACGATTCCCGGCCAGCGCACCAGGAAGGGCACGCGCAGCCCGCCTTCGTACACCGTGAACTTATAGCCGCGGTAGATCCCGCTCGCGTAGTGTCCCAACTTTTCCAATTCTCGGATGAGCCCCGGCGTCGCCTTGCGGATATTACCGGCGTATGGGGCTGCTCCATGGTCCGACGTCGCCATCACGAGAGTGTTCTGGGCCAGGCCGTGTGCGTCGAGAGCGCGCAGAACACGTCCCATTGTGTCGTCGGTCTCCTCGACGAAGTCTCCATAGAGCCCGAGCTGGCTCTTGCCCTCGAACTTCGGACTCGGGCTTGTCGGTGTGTGCGGCGCCGTGAGCGCCAAGTACAAGAAGAACGGCTTGCCGTTCCTCGCCGGCTCTGCGTTGCGCTGTAGAAAGGCCTCCGCCTCGCTGCCGAAGGTGTCTAGAACCTTGTAGTCTTCGAAGTCTTCGGCGGCAGGACCGACGCGGTGGAATGCACTCCAGCCCTTCTGCACGGTCACGTTGCCCCGAAAGTGCCCGTTGCGGGCGAAGACGTACGGGTACATGTCCAGGGAACCGGGCAGGATAAAGCTGTAATCGAATCCGTAGTCGTTGGGCCCGATCTCCAGCGGCTTGTCGTAGTCGACGTTCTCGAGGCCCTGATTCCTGCCGTCCTTGGTTCGCATCAAGGTGCCTAGATGCCACTTGCCGATGTAGCCCGTGCGGTAGCCCGCGCGTTGCAGCATCCGGCCGACCGTGTAGGTCTCGGTGGGGAGCTGCGGGTTCAGGAATCCCCAGGGCCCGTTCTCGGCCGGGCCGCGGAAGCGCCACGCATAGCGACCCGTCATAATCCCTATCCGCGACGGGACGCAGACTGACGCTACGGCGTGGGCGTCCGTGAACAGCATGCCGTCCCGTGCCAGCGAGTCAAACGCCGGCGTCGCGGTTCGGCAACGTTGGCCCCCGTAGCATTTCACGTCGCCGACGCCGAGATCGTCGGCCATCATGAAGACGATATTCGGAGGACCTGCCCATGCCAGGGCGCCAGTCAGGAACAGCAGTGTGTGGAAAGCCACTGATCTTGGCATCAGCTTCAGCTTCCGGTCGTTTTTGCGCCGGGATGTGGGCAACAGTATCCCACATGCTTCGTGCAATCTCCCTACTCGACGGACCCCCGCCACTCGGACTCCCGGCACTCTCCACGGGCCTCGTACGGGCGACAGCGTCAGCGGCCAGCCTCCGCGCGAGGAAGGCGGAGGAATGTGACACTTTACTGTTGACGCACCCGCCACGGTCCTGTGACCGGAAGCGCGAGTGCAACAGATGTCCGTCGGATCTAGGCTCTCGAGTCCCGCTCAGGCTAGCTTGAGCAGGCGGGCGGCATTCCCGGACAAGATCTTGCGCACGCTTTGGGCGTTAGGCGCCAAGCGGCGTATGGCTGCCAAACCCTTCGATCCGATGCAGTCGGAGCCCTCTCCGAGGGTGTCGTTGCAGTCGCTGGCCCATACCAGGCGGTCCTGGTGGCGCTGGAGGAAATCGCGAGCATGGTCCTCGTCCCGCAGCATCGAATTCAGCCCCGAGCCTGCGGACAGGTCACCGTACATGTTGCCGTAGTGGGAGAGCAATCGGTCCGTGATGCCCCCGGGAGTAACGCGCGTCTTGGGGTACATCGTGGCCTGATCGTGCTGTTTGTCGATGTTGCCCCACCAGGTCTGGGCGTGCCCAATAAAGTCGACTGTCGGATAGCGTTCGAGCATCGTGTGGAAGCGCTCGATGCCCGTGTTGTAGGCATTGTGTTGGAAGTGCATCAATACCGGGACGTCGAACTCCCTTGCGATCGAGTACACGAGCTGCATGGCTTGCGAGTCGCATTCGACCGGGAACTTCTGCTCGCCGATACCTCTGGCGCCTGTTCTGAGATACCGTTCCAGCACCTCCTGCGTCTCAGGGAGTCCGGGGACTTCATTCGCGAAATAGACGTATTCATCTGGGAAGCGTCCAGCAAGGGCGATGACCGAATCGTTGCCATACACATCGGCGTCAAGACCGAGCCGGGAGCCCGCTGGCAACAAGACCGTCAAGTCGACGCCCATTCTTCGCTGATGCGAGACCAGATCGTCGTCGGTCCGCCCAAGATAATGCGTGTGCTGGTGGAAATCAATGACGGCGGGAGTCGGTTCGGAGTCCGTCTCACGCTGTGGCGAGCGGTCTGCGCAGCTGGGGAGTGCTGCCGCTCCTGCGGTTGCCGCCAAGAAGTCTCTGCGAGCGAGACGATGCGTACTGGGTTTGCGCATGGGGGAACGCCACACAGTGTATCGTGCCGCACGCCTGCCTGAAGCCGCTTTCCACTTCGATACGATGCGGGGCTCCGAACGCTAGATCGGGCGAGGTTTGGTCCGGGGCGGATCTCAGTTGGGCAAGCGAGAGTGCGAACATGGAGAGCGCAATGACCTGGAGACTAGGCACAGCCTCGTGTTGTTTGGCGGTCGGCGTCACCGGCTGTGGAGGTTCCGCGCCGATAGGGCCCGCGACAGAGGCAAGAGCCCTCCAAAAGGCGGCGAACGTGCGGCACAGCAAGGTCTACTTTGAGGAGGGCATGTACGGGGGCTGGCCCGCCAACCACGGAATCTGGAGCTGGGGGGACGAAATCCTCGTCGGATTCGGCAAGGGCTACTACAAGGACCTCGGTGCGAGCCACCACATCGACCGCGAGAAACCGGAGATCCACATGCTTGCGCGCAGCCTCGATGGGGGCGAGACTTGGTCGATCGAGGACCCTGGCTCCCAAGGGTACCTCCTCACCGAAGGCGGCTACCTACACGGGGTCACACGGCCCGGAGTGACGATTCCGGACCTCATGGACAGTGAAGGAGGGGTGGACTTCACCCGTCCCGACTTCGCTTTGACCGTGCGGACCAACAGCATCCACGCGGGTATCGGCCGCTTTTTTTACTCCTACGACCGTGGTCGCACATGGCAGGGCCCGTACCGCCTGCCGAGCTTCGGCGCGCCGGGGATTGCGCCGCGCACCGACTACCTCGTCAACGGCGAGAGCGATTGCATGCTCTTTATCACCGCGGCGAAGTCGAATTCGAAGGAAGGAAGACCACTTTGCGTTCGGTCGACGGACGGGGGCAAGACGTGGAACCTGCTCTCGTGGATCGGTCCTGAGCCGGAAGGCTTCTCGATCATGCCGGCCTCGATACGTCTCTCCAAGACCGACATTCTGGTCACGACCCGTCGCAGGGAGGGGCAGCGGCGCTGGATTCAGGCCTACCTCTCGACGGACGACGGCGAGACTTGGGAGGAGCTGAGCGAGCCCGTCGGGGACGCCGGCATCGGGAACCCGCCGGCTATGATCCAGTTGCACGACGGCCGAATCTGCCTGATCTACGGCTACCGGGCCGAGCCTTACAGCATCCGCGCCACGCTCAGCGCAGACGGTGGTCGAACTTGGACCGACGAGGTGCTGCTGCGCGACGACGGCGCCAATCACGACATTGGTTACGTCCGGGCTGTCCAGCGTTCGGACGGCAAGGTTGTGGCTGTGTATTACTTCAACGACGAGGCTTCCGGGCCCGAGCGCTACATTGGCGCCACCATCTGGGATCCGCCGAGTACGTAGCACCGGACCCGCCCGGCCTGCCCAGGGTCACAGGCCGGCTCGAAGAAAGGTGATCAAGTCGGCCAGTTCCTGGGTTGTGAGGGCATCTTCGAGTCCCTCCGGCATGAGAGAAATGTCGGACTGGCGCAGGTCTGCGATGTCCTCCTTCAGCACGGAAACATCCTCGGTCTCGCCGCGTAGCGTCACGATCGCACCAGTTTCGGCCACGAGGATCCCGTCATAGAAACGGCCGTCTTTCGTTTCCAGAAGGTAGTTCCGATAGCGGTGGTCGATGGCGTAGCTCGGATCCAGAATGCTCGTCAGCAAGTCTTCCTTGCTACGGTTCGCAACCCCGGAAAGGTCCGGACCAATGCGCCCTCTGGCGGCCTTGGCGAGGTGACAGTCGGCGCACTCTCGCTCGAAAACGGCCTTACCGCGAGGGGCCTCCGCTGAAAGGTTGAGAGCACCCCAGTGCTCAGCGACAACTTCGTCTCGATCCCGAGTGGCCGAGGCGAAGAATTGGGAGGCGGCTCGCCGGATCTGCTCGTCCGGGTGCTGGGTCAAGCGGATGCGAGTGACCGCGGGTATGTCGTCTGGTTGCATGCGGCCATCCGCGACCGCCTCGACGAACGCGGCCGCCAGATTGCGGCGACGGATGAGCAACTCAGCGACGATGTCCCTTGTCCTGAGGTTGTACCGAGGCCAGGCGGCAAGCAGGATTGCGGCAGCCCGCGGATCGTCAAACGATGCCAGCGACTGCGCCGCCGCCATCTGCAGCACCGGTTCGTCCGGTTCCCGGAGGATCGTCTCAAGGACGCCGGCCACATCTGCGAAGGGAGCTCCCTGTAGGATCCGAATCGCGACTTTGCGTCTTGTCCCGGCAACTCGGCTGTCGGAGGCCTCCTTTTTGGCTCGGAGTATCTGCTCCGCGAGATCAAAGTGCCGCGCAACGCCAGCTGCCGCCAGGCGGACATCGTCGGATGCATCGCTGAGTAGAGGGTCGATTCCCTTGCTCCTGCCGGATGTCGACAGCCGGCGGCCCTGGTGAAGGGAGAGCCCGGATGCCAAACCCTCGAGGGCGGTCGTCTTCCAGGCCGGTGCGCGCAGCGGTTCGGCCAAAGTGAGGAGGCCGAGTAGCGAGCGGATCTCACTCGACTTGCGTCGGCCTCCGATCAGGTGGGCCACGGACCGCACGTACCTCTTTCTTGGCGCGGACGGCGTCTGGAAGAACTGGGGGGAGCGCTGGGCCAGAGAAGCCAAAACCGGTCCGGCGACCGACGAAGGGGCGCTTAGAACCGCCGCCTGAAACCACCGGTCTTCGGAGTGGCGTGCAATGACGTCGCTGAGGGCATCGATCGACGCCCGCGAGGTCGGTAGGTCACCGACGGTCAGTGCGGCCTGGAATGCGACACGCGGCGCCTCGTCGCGCGTCAAGGCAATCGCGTGGGGCCCGAAGCGGGAAAGCCACGCCTCGCTCAGCCGCAAGGCGTTCTCGCGGACGGCTGGGTGTGCGTCGTCCAGCGCCGTTTCGACGAGTTCGGGGTTCAGCGAGTCCACTCCCTCGAGAATCCACAGGGCGTGCAGTCGAGTTTCGGATCGGGGACTGGCACGGACCAGATTCCGGAGTGCCGGAACCACGGAGGTGTCCTGGCGCTCGAGCAGCAGACGGTGCGCGGTCCTGCGGTGCCAACCATTTGCGTGCTCGAGCAATGCGACCAGTTCATAGCTCGTGGCGGATCCCAGGCGCGGCTGCCGGGACCCACCGTGCGAGGTATCGGGAACGATGCGATAGATCCGACCTAGCGTATCTCCCGCACGAAAGTTCATCCTCAGGCGCGTCTTGACTGCCTCCGGAATGAAGTCCGGATGTTCGTGGAATTGCCGGTAGTAGTCGAGGACGTAAAGGTTCCCGTCCGGGGCGTTCGAAAAGTTGACTGGCCGGAACCAGTTGTCCGTCGAAGCCAAGAAGTCTGCGTCGACTGGCCATCGACTCGCCACGTAGGTGGGGCCCTCGGAGGCGAGCAGATCGCAATGCACGAGATTGCCATTGCCCTCGGCGACAAAAACGCTGCCGACGAATCCATCCGGGAAGGCGTCTCCCAGGTACACCGTTGCGCCCGATGATGCCGTGAAGTACCCTTCGAGCTGTTCGATCCGGCCCGGGCTCGTCTCCGCGTAGCGCTTGCGGCGCGCAGCGGTGCGCTCGATCCTCCACTGCTGGGGACGGCTGATGGGGAACACGGTCGCTGTCGGGCGCCCGTGATCGGAGATATCCTGCTCCGCACGCTCCAGCGCCAGCAGGGGGTTGCGCTGGAGGTAGCCGGGAGGGATTACGGTGTGCTGCAGGTGCGCGGTGTTTTGGGAGACGAACCAGTGTCCCCACTGGTTGTAGGCATGGCCGAACTGCGCGTTTCCAGTCGACGCCTCCGCCAGACCGCGGAGAGGATGGAAGCGAAACTCCCGGTTGCGCACATTCACGACCGGCGCGCCCGGCCTGTCGGGGGATCGAACCGTACCGGGATTGGAGTTGTTTACCACATAGAACCAGTTGTCCAGTCCCAATCGTGGATTGCTCAGACGGCGTTCCACATGGGCCATCGCAAAGCCTGTGTACAGGACTTGGCGCATATCCGCTTGACGGTCACCGTCCGTGTCCTTGAGAAACAGGATGTCCGGGGCAGCTGTGGCAATGAGGCCTCCCTTCCAAGGCGCGATGCCCTCCACGGCGAGGAGGCGGTCGGCGTACACCGTATGCCGGTCGATCACACCGTCGCCGTCGGTGTCTTCTAAGTACTTGATCCGACTTCGGGGAGATTCGCCGAGGGGAGGATCGTCCGGATTGTCCAGCAACTCCGCGACATAGATGCCCCCATTCTCGTCGAACGCCATTTCGACGGGGTCGACCACGTGCGGTTCGGATGCGAACAACTCAACGCGGAAGCCCTCGGCGATCTGAAACGTCCGGAGCGCCTGCTCCGGGGAGACGGGGTCCGAGTCTCTCGAACCGCAGCCGGCTAGCAGGACCGTCGCGCCCACGAGGCCGGCAATCGAACGACGGAAACTCGACACAGCTAGTCCTTCGGCACGGCGATCATGTCGCCCGCAAGGCGGTGTCCGGCAACGGCGGTCCCTCGCACGGAGGCATTAGATGTTGCTGGCAGCCGCTCCGGGTCGAAGAAATCCGAGCGGATCTCTTTGAGCGCGCGGCTTGTCGAGTCATCATTCACGTAGTATGTCGCCTTCGCCAAGTGCCGCAAATCGCTGCCGGCTTGGCCAAGAATTCGGGAAAGATCTGCGAACATCTCGCGGATCTGCAGGTCGCCGCGGTATTCGGTGCGTCCATTCAACGTCGAGACGCAAATCGAATCTGGATGAAACACGCGTGCGATGCGGGCGAAGACGGGTGACGCGGTCATACCTGGCGGAGTCAGGATTTCGATCGCGGGCGGATCGTCGCGGAGCGGCCGCGATCGCTTCTATCTCGAACGCTTGTGAATTCAACCACTCCACGAACACCACGGGCGGCGCTCGGCCTCCGTAGAACTCGAGTATGCTGCGTTGGGCGGCCGGGGCCTCGGAGACCGGCCGGACGAAGCATTTCAATTGGACGATATGGAGGCTCTCGAGGCCGAAAAAGCGTGGTGTCTCGTCGAGCTTGCGGCGCATAGCGCGGGTCGCTGAGCCCACGTTCCCATCCGTAGGGCGGCCCGAGATGTAGACTCTGGAACCGTTGGGGAGGATCGCCGCGTGCGAGGTTCCCGGATCCCCCGCGAGCGAAGCTGAACTCATCCAGCGCGCTGTCCCGGCGCTTCTTTCCAGCGAGGGGCCAGTCGCTACCGCGTCCAAGGCGAAGAGCGCTTCAGGGTTCGGCAATCCGCCCCGCACGAGACTCACGCAAGGCCTCTGGTTCGGAGGAAAGATCCGGACGACGTAGCGCTCCAGCAAATCCACCCCTCCGTCGTTGCGGACAGCGGCGTTCAGTCGCACCACGCGGTCCACGGTACTCTCCGCAGTCATCAGGGCAGGACGCATGTTTTGCCAAACCAGAGCGATTTGAGCATCTGCTTCCCCGCCGCCCACGATTCCTCGTGACGCATCCGTCGGCATAACTTGCGCGGTGTGCACGAGCGCCACACCGGAAACGTGGACGGCCTCCGAGCCACCCGCCGGGCCGTAGTCCGATCGGAACGCGACGGTCGGAGCCGCTGCACTTGAGGATGCGACCTGCGGGATCGATCCAGCGATCGCAGCGAGAACGGCAATCGAAATCCTTTGGCCCACCGATCCCTATCCTATAACCGACCGCGGCGGTGACCGGCCGTTTCGCCACTCAGAGGTCCCGCGGGTCCTTTGCGGGAGGCTCTTGCCAAGCAGCGGCGTGCCGCAATCTGCGCAACGCATCGGAGCACGCCGACATGGCCCTAGGACAGCTGTCGCGCCCGATCTCGGAGTTCCCCGCTTGTCGGGCACTCGCAGCACGCGCTGACGAACGAGGAGACGCGCAGCCGCTTAAGTGGCGGCGGCTCCCTCCAAGAGGACGACAACACCTCAGAATGCCGCGCGCTACGTCGCCCCGGAAGGACCTGCCTGGCGCGCCCGAGCGGGCGCTCCGGCGTTCCACGACCACACTGCGATCAGTGGCGGAAATGCCGCACTCCGGTGCAGACCATCGCCAGACCGAGGCGGTCCGCCGCCTCAATCACCTCGGCGTCGCGTCTGGAGCCGCCTGGTTGGATCACCGCCGTTGCACCGTGCTTCGCCAGCTCCGCGACGCCGTCGGCGAATGGAAAGAATGCGTCCGAGCCGACCACGCTTCCTTCCAGCGGCAGCACCGCCTTTATGGCTCCCAGACGGGCGGCATCGACCCGGCTCATCTGGCCCGCCCCGATGCCAATGGTCTGTCCACTGCGGGCATACAAGATCGCATTGGATTTGACGTGCTTGACGACCCTCCACGCAAATCGGAGCGCATCGGCTTCCTCTGCCGTCGGCCTGCGCTTGCTGACAATCTCGAACTTCTCGGGGCTGGTGTCGGCACGGTCCTCGCTTTGGAGCAAGTAGCCTCCCGAAATCGTCCTCAACATGGTTCCGGAAGTCGGACTGCTGATCTCCAGCAGGCGGAGATTTTTCTTGCCGGTCAGAATTGCCAGAGCTTCCGGCGCGAAGCCAGGAGCCGCGACTGCCTCGATGAAGAGTTCCGACATCTCGTCAGCCGTTTCGCCATCCACGGGGCGATTCACAGAAATCACCGAACCGAACGCCGACACCGGATCGCAGGCCAACGCCTTGCGGTACGCGTCCGCGAGCGAGCCGCTCTCAGCGCATCCACAGGGATTCGTGTGCTTGATGATCGCGACAGCCGGACCGGCGAACTCGGCCGCCAACTGCCAAGCGGCGTCAAGATCCACCAGATTGTTGTACGAGAGCTCCTTGCCTTGCAGTTGGCACGCACTTGCCACGCCGTCCTGGCCGGAACTGTACAGGGCGGCTTGCTGGTGGGGATTCTCACCATACCGAAGCGACTGTCGTTTCGGGACGCGCAGGTCGAGATACGCCGGCATGGAGGTCTTCACTGCGCTTGCCGGAGCCTCTCCGGGTTGCAGCGAGGCCAGCGTCCCGGCGATCGCGCGGTCGTAGGCGGCAGTAGCCTCGAACGCCTTCTGCGCCAGCTTCCAATGCGTCTCTGCGGAGAGCGTTCCGCCACGGGCGGTCAATTCCCCGCCGATCGTGGCGTAGTCGGCCGGATCGGTTACCACGGCCACATCCGGGAAGTTCTTCGCGGCCGCCCGAATCAGTGAAGGGCCGCCAATGTCGATGTTCTCGATCAACTCGTCGAATGTCGTTTCCGCGCGGGATGCGGTCGCCTCGAAGGCATAGAGGTTGACCACCACCATGTCGATCGGCGCTATGCCGTGCCGAGCCAACGCTTCCATATGCTCTGGATTGGAGCGAACACCGAGGACGCCGCCCGCGATGCGCGGGTGCAACGTCTTTACACGGCCATCCAGCATCTCGGGGAACCCGGTGACCTCGGCGACATCCTGGACCCCAAGTCCAGCTGCGCGCAGCATCCGGGCAGTGCCGCCCGTCGAAATCAGCGCCGTCCCGGCGGATGCGAGCTGCCCCGCGAACTCGACCAAGCCGCTCTTGTCGGTGACGCTCAGAAGCGCGCGCCGGATTCTCGGCATAAGCGTCCATTGTACTGAGAGGGATCCAGCCGGAATCCGCGTCGAACCGGAGCTTGCCCGCCGCCCTCGGGAGAACCGGAGTAGCCGGATCCGAGGCGCACCCGCCTAAGCCGAAATTGCCGACCTGCCCGAATACACGTCTTGAAGAGCACGGACTTGCGCGTCCCGCTCGTGACGCGCCGCGATTCCGTTCACGGCGGCCTTGCCGGCGTTGAGCGTGGTCATGCTCGGGATTCCGTGCTGAATGGCTGAGCTGCGGATCTTCTTCTCGTCCTCGAAGGCGTAGGGACCCGCCGGCGTGTTGACAATCAGGCCGATCTTGCGGTCAGCGATTAGATCCAGGACATTCGGACGGCCTTCGTTCACCTTCATCACCGTTCGGCACTCGAGACCGGCGGCGCGGAGCGAGGCAGCGGTGCCTCGGGTCGCATAGATCCGAAAGCCGAGTTCGAAGAACTTGCGCGCCATCTCGACTCCCTCCGTGATCTGACGGGAATTGACGCTGAGAAAGACCGCGCCTCCATCGGGCAGCGTCTGGCCAGCGCTGAGCTGGGCCTTGGCGAACGCTTCCCCGAACGAGGAGCCGATGCCCATCACCTCTCCTGTCGATCGCATTTCCGGACCCAGCAGCGGATCGACCCCGGTGAACTTATTGAAGGGGAACACGGGCGACTTGACGCACACTTCGTGGGCGGCAAGAATGCGTTGCCCCAGGCCGAAATCCCCAAGCTTGCGGCCCATCATCAGGTTGACCGCGATCTTGGCCAGCGGCACCCCAGTCGCCTTGCTGACGTACGGAACCGTACGCGAGGCGCGGGGGTTGACCTCGATGACGTAGACCTTGCCGCGGTGGATGGCGTACTGGACGTTCATCAGGCCGACGACGTGCAGAGCTCTCGCCAAGCGCACCGTGTAGTTGGTGATCGTCTCCAGCGTATTGGCCGGGATCGTTTGGGGAGGCAACACACAGGAGCTATCGCCGGAATGCACTCCGGCTTCCTCAATGTGTTCCATGATGCCGCCGATAACGACCTCCTCGCCGTCGCACAGGGCATCGACATCGACCTCGATGGCGTTCTCAAGGAAGCGGTCGATCAGGATCGGCCGATCCTGCGAATACGCGACGGCATCGCGCATGTAGCTTTCGACGGTTGCGGCATCGTAGGCGATCACCATGGCCCGCCCACCAAGGACATAGCTCGGCCGCACCAGCACTGGGTAGCCGATCTGCTTGGCACCCTCCAGGGCGCCTTCCGGGGTTCTCGCGGTGCTGCCCGCGGGCTGTGGGATGTCGAGTTCGTTCAATAGCCTGCCGAAGCGGTTGCGGTCTTCGGCGAGGTCGATCGATTCGGGGTCCGTACCAATGATTGGCACGCCGTGCGCCTTGAGCGGTAGAGCGAGTGTGAGCGGCGTCTGGCCACCGAACTGCACAATCACGCCGTCCGGCTTCTCGGTGTCGAAGATGTTCAGCACGTTTTCGAGCGTCAGCGGCTCGAAGTACAGCCGGTCGCTCGTGTCATAGTCGGTCGAAACCGTCTCGGGGTTGCAGTTGACCATGATCGATTCACAGCCCAGTTCCTGCAGCGCAAACGAGGCGTGGCAGCAACAATAGTCGAACTCGATGCCCTGGCCGATGCGGTTCGGGCCCGAGCCGAGGATCATTACCTTGCGGGAGTCGCTCGGCGCGGCTTCGCACTCCTCTTCGTAGACCGAATACAAATAGGGGGTGAAACTCTCGAACTCCGCGGCGCAGGTATCGACGCGCTTGAAGACTGCGCGGATGTTCCACTCCTTGCGGCGGTTCCGCACAGCGGTTTCCGTTTCGTTCCACAGACGGGCCAAGCGGTTGTCGGAAAGGCCGTAGCGCTTGGCCTGCTCCAACTGGGCGGGCGTGACTTCGTCCAAGCTGGTCTCGGCGAGTTCCTGCTGCAGGTCAACGACGGTCTTGATCTGCGCCAGGAACCAGCGGTCGATGTTGGTCATCTCCCAGACGTCCTCAACTGTCAATCCCTGGGTAAAGGCGTAGCGGATGTAGTTGAGGCGGTCCGGGTTGGCGGTGATCAGCCGCTTGGGTATCAAGTCCGGGTTGTAGGTGTCGGTGCCGGATTTGCGGCCCGTTTCGAGCGAACGGATGGCCTTCCAGAGTGCGTGCTTGAAGGTCGAACCGATTGCCATCACCTCGCCGATCGACTTCATCTGCACGCCAAGAACGGGTTCGCTGCCGGGGAATTTCTCAAACTGCCACTTTGGAACCTTCACGACGACGTAGTCCATGCTCGGCTCGAAGCTGGCGGGAGTCTTCTGCGTAATGTCGTTCGGGATCTCGTCCAGCCGCAGACCGACGGCCAGCTTGGCTGCGATCTTGGCGATTGGGAATCCGGTGGCCTTCGAGGCCAGCGCTGAGCTGCGCGATACGCGCGGGTTCATCTCGATGATGAGCATGCGGCCAGTGTCCGGATGGATGGAGAACTGCACGTTGGAGCCCCCCGTGTCGACACCGATCTTGCGGAGGCACGCCAGCGAGGCGTCGCGCATCAACTGGTATTCACGGTCGGTCAAGGTCTGGGCGGGAGCGACGGTGATCGAGTCTCCCGTATGGACGCCCATCAGGTCGAAGTTTTCGATCGAGCAGATGATGATCGCGTTGTCAGCCAAGTCGCGCATCACCTCCATCTCGTATTCCTTCCAGCCCAGCACGCTCTCCTCCACCAGCACCTCGTGCACAGGGGAAAGCTCGAGACCTCGCCGCAACAGCGAGTGCATTTCTTCCGAGTTGTACGCCAGGCCTCCGCCGGTGCCGCCCAGAGTGAAGCTTGGACGCAGGACCACCGGGTAGCCTACTTCCACCGCGAAGTCCAAGCCGTCCTCGACGTTGCCGACCAGTCGCGAGCGCGGCACTTCGAGTCCGATCTCGGTCATGGCCGCCTTGAATTCCTGGCGATTCTCGGCCCTCTTGATGGCGCCAAGATTGGCGCCGATCAGCTCGACGCCGAACTCGTCCAGGACGCCCGCTTCCGCCAGCGCGACGGAGGCGTTCAGCCCGGTCTGTCCACCGACAGTGGACAGGAGCGCTTGGGGCCGCTCCCGCTCGATGATCGACCGGAGAAAGTCGATCGTGAGAGGCTCGATGTAGGTGCGCTCGGCCAGCTCCGGATCGGTCATGATTGTGGCCGGATTCGAGTTGACGAGGATGGTTCCGTAGCCTTCGTCGCGCAAGGCCTTGCAGGCTTGCGTGCCGGAGTAGTCGAACTCGCAGGCCTGACCGATGACGATGGGGCCCGAGCCCACGATTAGGATCTTCTCGATATCGCTGCGTTTCGGCATGGTCCGAACTTAGGCCCCCTTCTCGCGGACACCGCCTTGCATGCGGCGCCCCAAGAGGTGCGGTAGCGCCGGGAACAGGAGTGCTGTCAGAGCGGTCATGCGGCGTGGAGCATCAGGTCGCGGAAGCTGTCGAACAAGTAGCGCGAGTCGTGCGGCCCAGGCGCCGCTTCGGGGTGGTACTGCACGCAAAAGAGCGGATCCTTGCGGCTTCGGAACCCCTCGACCGTGCGGTCATTGAGATTGAGGTGTGTCAATTCGATTACGGAGGCGTCGAGCGAGTCGGGATCGAGCGCGAATCCGTGGTTCTGGGATGTGATCTCCACCTTGTTGGTCTGCAGGTTCAGCACGGGGTGATTGCAGCCGTGATGCCCGAACTTCAGCTTGTAAGTTCTCCCTCCCAGGGCTTGGCCCAGAATTTGCAGCCCGAGGCAGATCCCGAAGATCGGGACGCGACCGACCAGCTGCCGGAGCTGCGCGGCCGGCCCGCCCAGCGGTTCCGGGTCACCGGGGCCGTTCGAGACGAACACGCCGTCGGGCTTGAGTGCGAGCACGTCCTCCGCCGGCGTGCCGCAGGGTACAACGGTCACGCAGGCGCCGATGCTTGCCAGGTTCCTCAGGATGTTGTGCTTGATGCCGAAGTCGTATGCGACGACGTGGAAGCTGTCCTCCGGTGCGGGCTGGGTTAGCGCGGAGGGAAGGCAATCGGGCAGGCCCTGACTCCAGATGTAGCGTTCGCGGGTCGAGACGCCGCTGGCTAGGTCCAGTCCACTCATGCTCGGGATGGCGCGGGCCTTGGCGACCAGCGCATCGGGGTCTGCTTCCAGCGAGGAGATGACGCCCCGTAGCGAGCCCTGCCTGCGGATGTGCCGCACCAGCGCCCGGGTGTCGATCTCGCTGAGAATCGGGATCCCGCTGGCGGCCAGGAAATCGTCCGCGGCCTGCGAGGAGCGCCAGTTGCTCGCGATCTGCGAGAATTCGCGCACGATCAGGCCCTCGATGTACGGCCGGCCGGATTCGCTATCGTCCGGATTTGTGCCGTAGTTCCCGATGTGCGGGTAGGTGAGGACGACGATCTGTCCGCTGTAGGACGGATCCGTGAAGATCTCCTGGTAACCCGTTAGTCCCGTGTTAAAGACGACTTCGCCGGACGCTTCCCCACGGGTTCCCACCCCCCGGCCGTGGAAACAGCGCCCGTCCTCAAGGGCGAGTATGGCTGGAAACCTCATAGCCCCCCGGATCCGGGCCTAGTGGACGACACCGAATCTCTCGGGCGGCCAGTAGGCGAACATAGCCTTGCCTGTAATGCAGGCCGCGTCGACCGTGCCCCAGGTGCGGCTGTCGTTCGAGGTGTTGCGATGATCGCCGAGCACGTAGTACTCGCCGTTCGGCACGGCGATGGGAGGGTGGCTCGCTCGATCGCGGTATCGTGGCGCGACGTAGGACTCGGGCAGTGCCCGTCCGTCGATATGAACCGCGCCCTTGCGGATCTCTACGGTTTCGCCGGGGAGTCCGACCACGCGCTTGATGTACGACCGCGCGGGATTCTCGGGGAACTTGAATACGATCACGTCCCCGCGCTGGACGCTGTCGATGCGGTAGACGAACTTGTTCACGAAGATCCGCTGCTCGTCGGCAAGTTGTGGGAGCATGCTCGTGCCCTCGACCTTGACGGGTTGGCACAGAAACACGATCACGACTGCCGCGATGGAAAGCGAAAGCAGGATGTCGCGAACCCAGACCTGGATGTCCATCCGAAGGGCGCCACGGGGATCCGGCGCGGCCGGCGGCGAGTCCGGGGCGGTGTTGGCATCGGTGTCCATGACTGATTCGACAGGGATTCGGCCGAACGGTTCCGGCCTTTCCCCATTCTAGCCCCGCCGGGAGCGGTCTGGACAAAACGGATGCCGCGTTCCCAGCGTCGTCACCGCTTCCGGACACGACAGCGCGGCGTCACCACTCCGGACCCAAGAGCCGGATCGCGACTGCGTAAGTGTAATTTGATTGCAACAAAGAAACGATAGATCCATACCAGAAATTTCGGGACGGACTAGTATTTTTATTTAACTTGTTTATTATAAAATACTTATATACCTAACGCGAGTAACAGAGACGCTCTTTCCGGGTCTCACAGTTGTTAACAGATTGCATGTTGTGATATGGTTGAGCCGTCTGAAGTTCTCTCACGAGGGTACTTAAGACAAAGAAAACAAGAATGTTAGAGAGGAGAACTGTGATGTATCAAATCGCATGTAGGTTTCAGAAACGGAGCGAGATACTGCAGGATCGCTACTGCCGGGGTGTCCCAGGGCCGCTTGCAATCTCCCTGTTGTCCGCCACTATCTTATTGGTAACAAGTTATTTGCCTTCTGTTCTCGCAGGAGAGGGCGGATCTTCCGACTCGTTCACTGCCGGAGATCTCTTGCAACAGGCTCGCGAGAACAGGGAAGTTCTGTCAGAGGGTTTCCCTGGCTTCCGGAGCCAGCTGACAGTTCGCTTCGACGGCCGTGCGTATCGAGGCACATGTCTGTTCCGTCCTCCCGGCACGCTGGAGTTCAATATGCGGGACGGCGAATTGCCGAATGCCGTCCAGACTACCGTTCGGTCGATGCTGCTGCACCGCGTGCCTTCGAGCCGGACATTGGCTCAGGCTGCGCGCTACGGAGAACCGGATGACCATCCCCTGGGGAGGGAAGTTCTTCTAGACGACGAGCACGAGTCTGCCTACCGGATCCGGAACAACAGGATTCTCCAGGTCGACCGCCGATTGCAGGACCCCCGCCTTGTGCTGACCGTCCTCAGCACGGAGACGACTGCTTCCGGCAGGTACTTACCCGAACAGGTCTTCGCCGTCTTGCTGGAAAAGGACTCGGGAGCCGTCCGAGAGGCCTGGACATACATAAGCCGGTTCCAGGAAGTTGGCGGCGAGTATCTTCCTCGCTCCCGTCAGGTCATCCGAACGGGTAACGGACGGATACGCGTGCTGCTCGTCGAGTGGCACGGGATCGAGCTACTGGATCCCGCTGCGGGTGGCTAGCGTGCAAGAGAACACAGCCTTGCCGCTTGAACGATGCCGGGAGCGCACTCGTGACCAAGCGCGTTCGCGCGCAGCGCATGAAACAGCAACAGGAGAAAGACACTTGACACGGATTGATTGGGCTTCAAGGAAGTCGTTACGTATTTTGACGCTGCTCGTATTCGGAGCGGCGTCCGCACTCCCCCAGACCCGAGTTTCGCTGGACGGCGCAGTTCTCGATCTCTCGGGCGCGCCGATCCCGGGCGCCGCGGTTTTCGTCCGGGATCTCGGAACCGGGCTGGAGACCGCCCAGCGCGCCGACGCCGAGGGCAGGTTCGTTGCCCACCTGCGGCCGGGAAGCTACCGCGTGAGCGCAGCAATGAACGATTTCCGGACCGCTTCCCAAACGGTCGACCTAACCATGCAAGGTGGGGAGCCTGTCGTCCTGACCCTCTCCCCGGCGGTTCTGACGCAGTCCATCGTTGTGACCGGATCACGTGAAGAGGAGTTGCGCGAGGATTCCGTCGCGAAGGTGGAATTGATCGCCCGAAGCCAACTGCGGGATTCGGGATACGAGAATGTGAGCGACATCTTGTCCGAAGAGCCAGGCATCGTGACCCGCACCAGCAGGTCGCCCGGCAGTCGCGCCGGAACCCAGATCCACGGGATCGACTCGCGACAGTCGCTCATCTTGATCGACGGATTTCCAGTTGTTGGCGCCCGCGGAGTGAAAAGCGGCATCCTCGACATGAACCGGCAGTCTACAAATCGCCTCGACAGGGTCGAGATCGTCAAGGGCGCCTCTTCGGCCCTGTACGGATCGGACGCGATCGGTGGCGTGATCAACATGATCACGCGCGAGCCGCGCCAACGGTTCGACTCCAACGTGACCGCTTCGACTGGGACGCTCGGAGCGGTCGACCTTCGAGCGGATGCGGGGTTTGTCCACGACCGCTGGTCAGGCTTCTTCGGCGCCGAGCGCCACAAGCGCAATCCGTACGACCTGACGCCACAGGACTTCGATACGACAGGTCCGGGCTTTCGCCGCTACGACTACATGGCGAAGCTCAAGCGGGATTTCTCCGAGAATCTAAAGCTCAGCCTGCTTGCCAACGCGTTCGACAACAGGGAGGTGAGCGTATATGCCGGAAGCGGCGGCGGGCAATCCACGACCACCAACGACAGCGCCCAGAATTACGGAGCGACGGTCAACGCCGGCCTGTCGTCGCTAACTCAGTTGCACGCACGCGCGTACTACGGCAAGTACGACGAAAACTCGAGAGTCGATATCTACGCGGTACCGGGAACGATTGACGCAACGGCCAACCTGAACGAACGTTTGCACCGTTTCGACACGAACCTCTCGAGGGTGCTGGGCAGCCGCCAACTCCTGCAAGGGGGATTTGACTGGATGAGCAACGAGTACAGAGGATTCAATCGGTTGCTGGGCGACAACGAAGGACAGTCGATCCGGATGGCCGACGCTTGGTTCCAAGATCGCATCCAGGCGCACCCTCGGCTCAGCTTGACGGTGGGGGGACGCCTGACGAACCACTCGACATACGGAACCCGCACGGTTCCCCGAGTCGGCCTCCTGTACCGCGCGGCGGAGAGCTTCCGTGTCCGAGCGTCATTCGGGCAGGGTTTCCGGGCGCCGGATCTCGGGCAACTGTACTACCGTTTCCTGACCCCTTCCGGCCTCTACCAGATCATCGGGAACCCCGGACTGAGCCCGGAATCCTCGACCACCACTCAATTGGGTTTCGATAGTGGGTTCGGGCGATTGCGCTTCAGCGCGACCTATTTCCGGCACGGCATCAAGAACCTCATCCAAACCGAACTCTTGGGACGTCCGCGTACGCCGGAACAGCTGGGCCGGATCCTGACGGAGTTCAGCGTGGATTCCGTGTTCAGCCCGGGCCTGAATCGTTGGTTCTACTTGTACCGCAACATCGAGAACGTATACACCGCCGGGGTCGAAGGCAAGGCGCAGCTGCGGTTGACTCGAAACTTGATCGTCTCGGCTGGATACACCTATCTCGACGCTCGCGACAGGGAGACCGGGGCCTACCTAAGCCAGCGCCACAAGCACCACGGCAACTTCCGGGTCTGGTGGTCCTCGGACCGTCTCGGCGGGCTCCGCACGAACTTCCGGGGCACGTACTTGGGGAAATGGCCCATCGTTGGCCGACGTGCGACCTTGATCGCGGATAGCTATCAGCTTTGGGACTGGTACTTGGCGAAGCCCATCCGGTCTGGATTGGAGGTCTACGGCGCAGTGGACAATCTATTCGATTCGATGGATTCGAACCTCAATGGTCCGGACCCGACCTACTATCGAGCGGATCCTGGACGGACGCTACGCATTGGGATGCGGTGGACGTTTGGCGTAGAGTAGGCACATTCGCAAGGCCAGCGCCAGTGCTGGCCGACTCTCCAGCCTTGGATCCAGCACCGTCTCGTGCTGTTCTTCTGACCTCGGTCACCGTTGGAGATCTCGAGTGTCCAGAGTCGGCGCCATACGCATGGTTTCCGGGTTGACGACAAGCTGGAACCACGGGATTTCCGTGCGGAACTCGCAAAATGATCCAGTTCTCGCGAGCTGTATTCGGCTGGGCCGTGATATGCCTCAATCGCTACGGGGATCTTCAGGAGCCGAAAAAGGGCAAAGAAGTTGCCTGGAGGCACCGGGCATGGGGTTGTGTCACGGTACAGGTATGTGGGCTGTGAGCGCGGTGGAGCGGCGCAGGCGCGCCTGGACGAGGAACGGCGCGATAGACTCGAAGTACGGGGAGGCGGCGTTGGGGACCGGAGGCGCGCCGCTGGAGGCAGAAGGCGAGCAAGGGCATTGCATGAAGAAGGCGTCTAGGGTGCTGGAATCGGCATCCGGGAGGGAGTAGCGCATGTCCCGGCCCTACCGCCGTTCTGGTGGCAGGCGTCAAGGAGGTGTTCGAGAACATTCGGCGCACCTCACGATTTGCAAGAGCGGCGCCTTGTCTAAAGTCTGCGTGAGATGCGTCCTGTCGCCCACTGCCCCAAGCATCACTCCGGCGGCCCGCAGAACCCAAGGATGAGAACTGCCGGCTACCGAGCCTGCTGCAGTTCGTTCATCCGTAGTTCCTGGAAGATGTGGCTTGTGGGGGGATGTTGCAATACGATCCCGCAGCGGTCAGCGCGCCTCGCCGCTTCACGGGCATACTCGGGCACGCCCTCAGGCCCAGGCACATTTTTTTGTCGCGATTTGGGGCGTCTCATCGAAGTTGATTCCGACTCACACGTCTTGTGGGTAGCCGGGCGCGGCCCGAAGGCGTGCCGCGAGGGCGCTGGGCAGGTGGCCCGAGCCTCTTGGACGTGTTGTCGAGAACAGCGGGCACAGCGCTAGCGTGCCGCGCTGGAAGGCGTGGAGCGCAACGGAGGCGGGAGGGCGCGGGCTAGCGGGCTAGCGGGTTCAGCAGCAGGTCGAGAGCCTCCTGCGGCCGGGCCGCGAAATGGCGGTTGGCCTCCGGCAGGAACTGGAACCTGGACTGGCAGCGGACGATCGAGATCGCGGTGTTGGTCAGGCAGGCGAGATTGCGTGGCAAGTCGCGGACATAGACGCGGCAGCGGTCTTCGTCGTAGGTGAAGTCGCGGACATAGTGCAGGCGGTTCTCGATGTGCCAGTGGTTGCGGACCAAGGCCGCCAGCTGCTCGGCAGTGGCCTTGTCGGCGGTCAGAGAGGTGAGGGCGTAGGTCACTTCGGTGCTGCTGGCCCCGGTCTTGAGGACCTGCCGCTGGCGTTCGATGCGGATCGCCTGGCGGCGTCCGTAGAGGCCGGCATAGCCCTCCCAGGCGGAGTCGGAGAGGTCCTTGACCCAGTAGCGGCGGCGGTCGCTGCGGCCATGCTCCTTGTCGCGGGTTTCATAGGCGGGGGAGTCGCCGAAGAGCATGGCCTGCAGGTCGGCCAGCAGCGTCGGCTGGTTGTCCTTGATGGCGGTGACCAGGTAGTCGGCGCCGCAGTCCTCGAGCAGGTGGCGCGCTGTCTTGTGCTGGGCGTGCAGCGCGTCGACGGTGACGGTGCAGCCGGAGATCTCGACGGCGTCGGCCAGCTCGCGCACCGCCGGGATCTCGTTGGTCTTGCTGTCAATCTCGAGCTGTCCCCGCACCAGGCCGCTGCCATGCTCGATGGCCGCGACCAGCATGCGGCGGCCGTCCTGGGTCTGCCTGGAGGCGCCGCGGACATCCTTCCCATCCATGGAGACCGCCGGGATGCCCGCGGTCCGCCGACGCTTCGGCGGCTCGCTCTCGTGGCCCGTATCTTCCTCGTTCGGCTGGACTTGCCGTGGATTCCCGCTCTGCTGCCGGGCCCCCTTCGCCACGGCGGTTTCCAGCGTCTCCGGCGGCAGGCTCGCGAGGATGTTGTGGAACGTCGTGATCGACGGCGAGGTGTAGCACTGCCGGCTGGGGCTGTAGAAACAGTCCGCGGCCTGCCGCTGCTGCTGGCTCAGCAGGCCGGCGAATTGCGCGCAGGCTGTCACGCCGCGGTAGCCGGCCAGCCGCGCGGCGACCGCCAGCACGAGCACGCTGCGCAGCTGGGGCGCCTCCGGGGGCGCGGTCCTGGCCGGGCCCTGCCGGTCCGGCTCCTCGGCGGGCTGGCGCAGGGCCGCGCCGGCGTTGGCTTGCAGTTCGAACACCAGAATCTCCTTCCGCTGGCCGTGATGGCGCCAGTCCGGCGCCGCGCCCGGCTGGCGCGCATAGCCGCCGGTCAGGCCCAGCGAGCGCCAGTTCGCGGCCCGGTAGCAGGTCCCGGCGAAGCGCGCCGGGTCCACAAAGGTTTCCGCGACCAGGACGGGGTGTCCGTGCGCCGCCAGCATGTCCTCCGACAGCCGCCGCAGGCTCAGCCCGAGTACCCGCGAGGCCAGATTCGGGACGTGAAATCCGGGCAGGATCACAAAGCGGGAATTCTGGGTGACGAGGTGCAGGCGGCGCAGTTTCTGCTCCTGGGACCAGCCGATCCAGCGATCCCGCGCGGTCAGCTTCAACGCGCCTGCCTGCCAGCCAAGCAGCGCAATCCAGGTCGAACCCAGGGTCGCGACATGGCGCAGGCCCTTGCCGAACAGACCCTGGAAGGACAGGTAGTGATGCGTCGCGACCAGCTGGTCCCAGCGACGATGTTCCTGCGCACCCCAGGTCGGGCGCACGCTGACGGCGCGCACATCCAGACCGCGACCTCCCGCCAGCAGCGACTCCATACGGCCCAATGTGACAGATCGACAACGAAATGTCCAGCCCTTTCTGGTTCGACCGACGGAAACCGAAGAGCGCAACGCCTATCGGACAGCCGCGCACTGGCCCTCCCCCACAACGCGCCGCCCTGGATGCGGACTAAAAAAGAGCCCTGCCCTCAGGCCCGAGTTGAGCTTTCAGTTGCAATGGGCGTCTATAATGAGGCGCTACCGCCATCGGTATTCCGGTCCAGCGGCTCGGTTCGCTATTGCGCACTGGGAGTGTTCAGAGAATCCGGTTCCAAGGATCGATTCCGGTATTCCCGGGGTCGACCCCTTCCAAGCAGGATCATGATAGGAAACTGTAGGCGCGTGGTAGGCATGTTCCTCGGCATGAGTTCAATCAAGGCATACTCAGCTAGCTCGTCCGCTCGCAGTCGGGGTAGGGCCGCGCATCTCCGCAGGTGTTCGTGAGAAGGGGAAGGCGATGCGTGTTGAAAGATACAGATTGCCTGAAGGACTGCCAGCTCGATTCACGGATAGTAAGACTGGGCTTACCAATCTCCAAGACCTTCTGGGACTATCGAACCGAAAAGAGTGGCAATCAATTCTTCATGCCGAAAGAGTGAAATCCGTTCTGGAACCACTGAAGTCCAAGCTTCGAGGTCTCAGGTCGTCCCAGCGTGTGGCACGATCCATTACTGCTTTTTATAGTGTGCCTGATGAACGCCGGGAGGCCTGGGAACTACATCTTGGTCTTGCTTTCGAGCAAGGGATTGGAAGAGATATCGTTCCATCCCTTGAGTATGAAGCCCTGAAGCGATACGACTCGGATTTTCTCGACCGGGAAATCGACGCAGAAATAGTCGAGCAGTCTCTGGCTGGAATATCCGACCGTCCGGATTTTCTGCGCTATCCAAATTGGCAGCAATCTGCGCTTGCGGTCTGGCCCGATATCCGGCAGGACCTGATCCGTTGGAGAACGCTTTCTACTGATCAGCAAGAGGCCGTCGGGCTCGCCGCGTTCGCAGTGGCAACCATCATGGATGACGTGCGGTTCCTCGATTGGGCCGCTGGCCAAGCGAAACGGCTTGCCCAGGAGTTCGCTTTCGCGCTGAGCACCTCCGACGAGGACGCCGAGGGTCAAGCGGACTTTAAGGGGAACGATGCGCGCACGGTGTTTCCCGGCTACGACCACGTGTTGCAAGAGTGGAACAGGACTTGCGACTTGATCGTAGATATCGCTGCGGACCTCAAGGCGGACCCGCCCGAGCCGGAACGCCTAGACGACCTCATTCGGCCCGTGAAGCGGCTTGAGGCGCTACGGGAACACCTCCTATCCGTCCTCGAAGCGAGAAATCGGGCGGTTCTGCTCAGCAGCCTAGCCGATACAGTTGCGGCTTGCGCGGAAGAGTTCGATGCGCCATGGCTTGCAGAGATCCGAGACGAGGTGCATGCTCAATGGAAACTTACGTACCGTATCCCTTGCGACATTCCGGAAGAGGTGGTCAAGGACGACGCTGAGCGTGTCAAAGGCTCCTTGAAGAGTGAGCTTCGACGCTGGCGCAAGGCCGAGAACACGAAGGCGCGATGCCGAGCCGAACTGGCAGACCTGATTCTATCCGACAACACCGATCTCGAAAGTCAATTGAGTGCTGGAGACCTTGAGGAGAGGCTCCACAATCGAATGTCTGAAGCTGCTCGGCATGCCAACGAGGAGAAGAGGCGGGTCCTCAGGGTAATCGCGCCGAACGGCAAGGAGTTCGAGCCCGCTAGAGACTATAAGCGGGAGCTGGAGGATGCCGAAAAGATTGAGGCTGTTGCAGGTGTGACACCTCCTTTGGCAGCAGCAAAGCCCGCGCATGACGAAGGTGCGCTCGAACCGGCTCGGAACCTGGGCGAAAAGCAGATCGACTCCAGTCCAGACGCGAATTCCGAAGCGGGAAACGGTGCCGCAGGTAGGGCTTCGGAAAACGATAAGGGCGGGACGGATTCACTTGGAGAGGAATCGGAAACCCCAGTCTTCCACGAAGACGTAGCTACCGGAAGAAAGAGCGGAAGGTCTGGCGTATCGGCGAGGGATCGGAGGGCAGACGAGGCTGCGGCGGCGAGCACTACGGCGCTATCCAATGGTGAGCGAGCGCCGGAGGTAAGCGTCGATTCCTCCGAAGTCATTGACCGACCTCGGGATCTCGATCGCGAAGGATCCAAACCTAGCGTTCGCTTAATCGATGGAACCGCTGCTGAGACCATTCGCGAACGAGTCGCGCAAGATCACACGCAGCCAAGCTCTTGGGACCGGTGGTTGGATCGTGTTGGTGACCCAGACGATCGCAATGTGGTCAGAGCCTGGGGACTCTCGGAAGTGCCGGAGTGCTCGTCTGAGAGTTCCTTCCGGGATCCACATGCCTTTGCCAAATCTCTAACAGAGAAACTTGCAAGTGGATTAGTGGAGTCTGCCGGTCAGACTTTGCGGTGCATTGTACAGTACCTGAATTCTGATCGCAGGAAGGGCCGCCGGGAATGGCAAGCGATCTATCGTTCGATCCTCGACTACTGTCTGCACGGGAATCTAGACGGAGAAGATTCTCAAAAAATAGCTTACTCGGCGTTTCTTCTGATGCTTAAAACAAACCCCGGGATTGTCGACTATAAGTACTTGATCGATGCAGCTGATCGGTTGACGGAACTGGCTCCCGACGATCGAAATGTCAGATGGTCTCTGGAGTTAGCCGATCTATTCCTTTGCTACCGTTGCCCTGATGAGAGTTACTTGGACGTTTTCTTGGACAAGTTGCGAATCTACGTTTCGAATGCAAATCGGCACTTGCCATCGAAGCTTCAGACAGTTGCCAACCAGATACGAAAGAGGGTAGAAGCGTCTGGTGCGGAGATAGGCGACAGTTACTCTCAAGAGCAGCAGGAACTTTGTAGATTTCTCAGAGGTAAGAAGATGGTTATCTACACGCTGCAGAGGCCAGCGGCGTTGACTATAAAGGAAAGGATTCAAGCGATAGAGCCCAGTATAGATATCCGGTTATTGCACAACAAAGTTTGGTCGGAGAATTTAAGGAATCCTATAAGGAACGCAGACATCTGCGTGATGGTCAAGAGTGCGGCGACCCACGCTGTTACGGAAATGATTGCAAGAACCCGGAAAGATGTCGGCAAGGAGTCGCTCGTACCGTCCTGGAAGGGTGTGCATAGCCTACTGAGGGAGATATACCGTGCCGCCGGAATCGGTGCTTCTGCGCTGGAGCCTGGGCCTGCAGTAGCTCGCGCTGTGGCATGAAGTGATGTCCCGGAAGCGCGCGTTCTAAGAAATGCCGAGCCCGAGGAGGCGAGTCTCTTGGCGGCCCCCAACGCATCTCACCACCCAATGATCAACGCAGCGCGCGCTTCTCGCAAGATTGGAATCAGTGCGGGTCGGGCTGCGAGCGCTTGCCTCTGAGGCGTTGCGCCGGCAGGGCCTAGTAGGTGCTGCCCACGCGCCGGCCCGCGCCGCCCGCGCCGCCCAATGTCCCTGACATAGGCAAGACGGTAGCCGGATTTTCTGGCAGACATCCAAGACATGGATTCAGAAGCACTTACAGTGTTTTCTGACCGGCCTCAAAAAAGCCCTTGACATCCTGGGCCGGATTTGCGATGGTAGCTAGGAACCGGTTTCCTGGGCGCTGCCATGGACCCCCGCATCGAGAATCTCCAGTCCACCACCTTCTGCGGCAGGCGCTTCACGCGTCGGCAGATCGCCCAGGTCCAGGAGACGGTGGCGACGTTCCCGGCGCTGGCCCGCAAGGAACTGGCGCAGACGATCTGCGAGCACCTTTTATATTGGAGAGGTGCCGGAGAGAAAGGGATGGTCGCCACTACCCCGGACCCTCTCTCCCCAGTGCCGCAGGTGGCGTAAGCCACCGCTACGGCAGGTAGCAGATCCCTCCCCCCGCCAGTGGGGGGAGGCCGCCCGGGGGCCTGGCCAGGCCCCCGGGCGGCGACGGGCCGGACCGTCCGCACCTCGGATGACAGATCCGCAGCGCAGCTTGGTCGGCCCGTCGCAACCATTCCTGCGCGACCTGAACGGAAGCGTGGGTTACGCCCCGAATCGCAAAAGGACAGGAACACAGGAATGACTGAACTCAATCCCATCGTAGTCGCCGGCATCGACGTCGGCAAGTCGAAGCTCGACGCCCACATCCTCGAGGGCAGCCTCGAGCGCCAGTTCAACAACGACAAGTGCGGCCGCCGCGCCCTGCGCAACTGGCTGCTCAAGCACGGCGTCACCCGCGCCGTCCTCGAGCCCACCGGCCGCTACCACCGCAACCTCCACCAGGGCCTCTTCGACGCCGGCCTCGAGACCGTCCTGGTCAATCCCTTGCGCTCCCGGCGCTTCGCCCAGGCCATCGGCCAGCTCGCCAAGAACGACCGCGTCGACGCCGCCATGCTCGCCCGCTTCGGCCTCCTCGACAGCCTCGAGGCCACCCCGCCCCTGCCGCGCAACCTCCAGCTGCTCAGCGACTGGCTCGCTCTCCGCCGCAAGCTCGTCGAACAGCTCGGCGCCCTCCGCAAGCTCTGCGCCGAACTCGCCCCGGAGGCCGCCGGCTGCCCCGGCGCCACCCTCGACGCCTTGCAGGCCGACAGCGCCTCCTGCGAGTGCCGCATGCT
Source organism: Bryobacterales bacterium (assembly GCA_965218615.1). Classification (GTDB taxonomy): domain Bacteria; phylum Acidobacteriota; class Terriglobia; order Bryobacterales; family UBA6623; genus VXMF01. The sequence goes on along the minus strand of CBDCLH010000007.1, from coordinate 673,509 downwards.
CACCTGCATCGCCGCCGACACCGCACTCTCCCGCCGCGCCGCCAGCATCCGCTCGATCCCCGGCTGCGGCCCCGTCACCGCCGCCTGCCTCTGCGCCGACATGCCCGAGCTCGGCACCCTCGGCCGTCGCCAGGCCGCTTCCCTGTTCGGCCTCGCTCCCTTCGACCGCGACTCCGGCCAGCACCGCGGCGGCCGCTCCATCCGCGGTGGCCGCGCCCAGCCTCGCCACCTGCTCTACATGGCGGCCCTGTCCGCAGTCCGTTGCGAACCCGCGGCCAAGGCCTTCTACGAACGACTCCTCGCCCGCGGCAAGCCGCCCAAGGTCGCCCTCGTCGCCGTCATGCGCAAGCTCGTCGGCCTGCTCGACACCCTGCTCCGCGAGGATCGCCTCTGGCAGCCCGAGCCTCCCACCCACGCACTGCAGGCCGCCGCATGAGCACACCGACGAGCGGCTCCCAACCGAACCTCGCCATCCGGAAAGAAATGCAAGAAAATCGCCTCTCCGGAACATCTCTGCCCGGATATGTGCTTGACAAGAAACACGGAAGCTAAAGTCAGTGCCATTGCAGCGGAGGCGGATCGTGCGAGCGCGATAACTCGCGCACGTTCCAAGGTAAGTTGCATGACGTGTCCGTGGGCAAGGCCCCGCGATGGCTCATTTTACGGCCGGGGTGTGACGGGCGTGCGGCTTGCTGAAAACGGCACACGGGGCGCGACCGAATGAGAGACAGCACGTTACGACGCCATCGACGGAATCTCGGACGGCTCACAGACCGATTGGTACGACGTTCGGATCATCGAGACAAGCGGAGCGTTGACCTGGTCCAGACCGATCTGGGTCGAAGCCACCTGAGACGGAGGCTACGGCCGATGAGCCCCAAGGACAGTCACCGGCAATTTCACGGCATACAAAGCGGGTTCGGCCTGTGTTCCGGGGAGGAACGCTCTCCTGGAAAAGCATGACGTCAGCCTTGGTCCCGGTTCGAAGGTGCTTCCAGGTGTCTCGGTGCTGCTGCGCCGTCCGCTTCCAGTGGTCCATGTTCCAGGTGCCAATGGACACGTTTCGCTCACGTGGAGCGGCTCCGGCGTCTTGATCGGCTCGCCTTCTGCCTTCTCTTTCCTTCGCAGTCACGTCATTCTCGACAAGAAGAGGCTGCATTTCCGCAGGCTCTCCCATCGCTTAATCACCATGCTGTGAGAGCCTCAACGGTCGCATCTCGTCCTTTCGTACTACGCCACGATGTGCTCCGATCCCGCCTGCGCCTTGCTGTCTCCACTTCGCTGCTCACCGTCATTGGTTTGTGGTACACACGCGGCCCCGCTTACCCTATCCGGCGTCGGCTGTCACTCCTCCAGCGAGATCGGATCAGGACCTGCGGGCCCTCGGGACACGGTGTTGGTGGTCATCAGGGTGTACGAAACGTCCGGAACTAGGCTCCCGTTCGTACCTGGTTCGCCGCCCGGACAATTTCGCACGGGATCCGAGCTGCCCCTGCCACTTCGGAAAATGTGTCTTCAACTGCTCGACCGTGTGCTGCCACTTAGGGGTCCTGGGTCGGCACACGGTGTTCTGGTTTCCAAAGAACCCCACTTCGTGCACCGCCTCAGAGTCCGGCTTCGTGTCGCTCCACTGCACCCGGACGAAATACTCGGCCTTCTCGGGATCCTCCGCATGCTGGCTTATTTCTTCGGACTGCGTTAACACTTCGAGGACCGGGCACCGGCCCTTGTCCGTGTCCACTTCGAACCCGGTCACCCGCTGCCGCTTCTCCATGACCCGCCCGACGCCGACTTAGCCTTTCCCCGGGATATTGACCCAAATACGGTCTCCGGAGGAAAGATGCTTCAGGGTGTTGCTGAACCAGCGGCCACCACCGCCGCTGATAAACCCGTACCCGCGGGCATCTTCCCATGGGCGCCCCCCGTAGGACACGTAGTATTCGCCGTTCCAGCGTGGCCCGCCCGTCGGGCCGCCAGTCTGTGTCTCGCTCGGGTCCACCAGCCACACACGACTCAATAGCTTCGCTTCCCCGCTCTCGAACACTTGGAAGAACAGGACGTTGATGGGGATGCCGCTATCATCGAGATACTTGATGATGCGTTCCGTCGAATCGTCCAGGTCAGCGGCGACGATGACGATTTGGTGCGATTGGTTCCAGTCTTCTTCGTCCAGCTCAGCTCGGAAGCGGTCATGGAAGTCCTCAGCCAGATCGCGACCGTCGCTGAACCGCCGGTAGATCTGGGCCATCTTGGCAGCGTCGAGCTGCGTTACCCAAGAGGCATAGTCGAGCGCCTGCGCGACGACCTCCCGCGGTGTGCGATCACGCTTGAGCTCGATGATAATCAGCGATCCGTCCGGCGCGACAGCCAATATTATCGATCACCCCGCTGTACGGCGTTTGCTCCTGTCGTCCAATTAGCATCCAGTCGCTCGACAGGATGTCCGGCTCTGCCACGATCATTTCTTCAAGCTGTCGCTCGCTATCGAGACGGCCCCGGGATAGGCGTTCCGGCTGCTTGCCGATCTTCCACATATCCTGCTGTAAAGGCATGATTCCGTAGGTCTCCTTTCGGGACCGCTTCGCGGTTGCCTCTCCCGATATTCTGCGATCTCAGACGATCAGCGTCTCGGGCCGGATTTCCATCCTATCCCGATTCTCGCTACACCCCTTCTTGGCTTCCTACTGGGTAGGCATCGCGCAGCCGAGCCACGGCCTTGCCGTCGAGTGCGTCGGGCCGTGTGAAACGTAGTACGTGGATGTTCGCCTTCGGGGTCAAGATCTCGACGCGCGGGAAGCGGGAACTCTCGCTCCGCTGTCGAATGCAAAGGCTCACGTCAATCCACCGGGTTTTTGGCCCGGCGGGATCGAATCGGACCCACGCCATGAATCCGACGCTGTCGCGGTACGGCAAGAGCTTCATCGCCCCCCACTCCGCGACCCTCTCCTGGAGCTGCGTCCCCCTCTTGGCGTCCAACTCCTCGACAAGGCATCGCCGATGCAAGCTGCTGGTGGAGGTGCGCCTCGGTTTCCTCTGATTGCGACCTCGCTACACTGTCCTCTGAGGCAGGCATGAGACGCATCACCCGCAGAGACCTCGGCAAGACCGCCGCCATTGCTGGAGCGCTGGCCGTCGGAACGCACGCTCGGGCCGAGACCGTCGACAAGCGCGCGCTCGGCAAGACCGGCCTGAAAGTTGGCGTACTCGGTATTGGAACATCCCCGCTTGGCCGCGAGGGGGTCACGCAGAAGGAAGTGAACAACGTCATCGCCGCTGCGGCCGACCGCGGCGTGAATTACCTCGACACGGCTCCGATCTACGCGCAGTCCGAGCGCCGCCTAGGGCCGGCGCTGCAAGGCAAGCGCGACAAGTTCGTGCTGGTCACGAAAGTCGAGGCGACTTCCAAGCAGGACGCCATGTGGCAGGTTCGCGACAGCCTCCAGAAGACGCGCGCCGAGTATTTCGACCTAGTCCACGTTCACAACGTTGGCCGCACCGACCGCTTCCCGAGCCTCGACATCCTGCTGGGGGACGACGGCGCCTTGGCGGGGTTGGAGCAGTTAAAAAAGCAGGGCCTCGTGCGCCACATCGGCATGACCTGCCACCTGCGCCCGCTCCGGGCGCTGCCCATTCTGCGTTCGGGCCGTATCGAGGCGGTCATGGCGGCCGTCAACTGCATTGACCGGCACATCTATAACTTCGAAGAGACGGTGTTCCAGCAGGCTGCTGAGCGCGGCGTCGGCATCGTGGCCATGAAGATCCTCGGTGGTTCACAAGGGGACGGCGCAATCCTCTCCGGGAAGCAGCACTACCAGCGGGCAGTCCGCTATGCGTTGGGGATCCCGGGACTCTCCGTCGCCATCATGGGCATGAAGTCAGTCGCCGAACTGGAGCAGGCCGTGGCGGCGGTCCACGCCTATAGACCGCTTGAGGGACGGGAACTCAGCGAAGCGCTCGCCGAAGGCAAGCAGATGGCCGTCGAATTGGGCGAGCATCGCGGCCCGGTGGCCTGAGCGTCGGCATCCAGAAGCCACGCCGCTACATCTTGTACTGACCGAGGTCTTCTTCGCCGAGATTCTCGAGCCACTTGCGAAGTTCCTCGCTGTTGGCCTTGTCGTTGAGCGTCGGGGACAGCTTCGACGAGGCGATGACCTGTTCCTCCACGAAGATCGGGCAGTCCGAACGCAGCGCCATCGCGAGGGCATCGCTCGGCCTCGAGTCGATCGACATCAGTTGGCCGTTCCGTTCCACCCAGATCACGGCGAAGAACGTGTCGTCCTTCAATTCGCTGACGACCACCCGTTGGATCCACGCGTCGCATCCGAGCAGCAGGTTCTTCAACAGGTCGTGCGTCATGGGACGCGGAGTGGAGACTTTCTCGATCTCAAGCGCGATTGCGTTGGCCTCGTAGACCCCGATCCAGATAGGCAGCACGGTCCGGTTCGAGAGGTCCTTCAGAATCACGATTGGCATGTTTGTGATCGGATCCATCATCAGGCCGCAGATTTTCATCTCAACTTCCGCCATCGGTTTCTCCTTCAGTTCAGAACGTGAAGCCCCTGGAACGCCGGCGTAGACTCGGCGGAGGACAGTTCGCCGACCAGCGAGTTCGGCCCGGATGCGGTGACCTGCACCTGACAGTAACTTCCGACCAGGTCTCGGCCCTTCGCCAAGCCCGACGGATCGGTGAAATTCAGCACGCGGTTCTGCGTGGTCCGGCCGACCCATTGCCGGAATCTTTCCTTGCGGCCCTCAACCAGGACCTCTTCCTGGCGGCCGATCAACGCGGCGTTGCGCCGCAGTTGGATGCGCCGCTGACGCTCCTGAAGTTCGCGCAGGCGCCGGCTCTTTTCCTCGTCCGGAATCTGCGGCATGGTGGCAGCCGGCGTGCCCTTGCGCGGCGAATACTTGAAGGAAAAGACAGAGGCGTACTCGACGGCGTCGAGCAGGGAGAGCGTCTGCTCGAAATCCTGCTCGCTCTCGCCTGGGAAGCCAACGATGATGTCTGTGCTGAGTTCGATTGTCCGCCCGGCGCCTTTGAGCATTTCGATGCAAGCCAAGTACTCCGCGCGGCTATACGTGCGCTGCATGCCTCGAAGCACGCGCGTCGATCCCGACTGGACCGGCAGGTGCACCCAGTCGCAGAGCGACGTGTTGCGGTCGATCGCCTCGACGATATCCGCTGTGAAGTCGGCGGGATGCGAGGTCGTGAAGCGGACCCGGCGGATCTGCGGTAGACGGCCGATCTCGTCGAGCAGACGCGCGAAGGTCCAACCTTGTGTGGATGGGTCTCGGTAGCTGTTAACCGTCTGGCCCAAAAGCGTGATCTCCGTATACCCGCGGGCGGCGAGACCGCGGGCTTCCTGCAGGATCGCTGTGCTGTCGCGGCTGCGCTCGGGGCCGCGCGTGAAGGGGACCACGCAGTATGTGCAGGACTTGTCGCAGCCCTCGATGATCGTAATGTAGGCGCTGTAGGGTCTATCGCGTTCGAACTGTGGCACATCGAATGTGTCGTTCGTTTCGAGTTCCAGCCCGCCGACCCGGGCCTCGCCTGCCTCGACCCTGTCGAGCAAGGTGGGCAAGGCGTTGTAACTGGCCGAGCCACACACGAAATCGACGTGCGGCGCCTGCTCGAAAATGTCCTCACCGTTGTGCTGGGCCACGCAGCCCAAGACGCCGATGGTCTTGCCTGCACTGGTGCGCTTGAGGCTTCCCAATCGCGAGAAGACCTTCTGCTCGGCCTTGTCGCGGATGCTGCACGTGTTGTACAGGAGCATGCCGGCTTCGCTGGGAGAGGAGACTTGGTAATATCCACGAGCCTCCAGCAGACCGCGCACTTTCTCGCTGTCGTGCACGTTCATCTGACAGCCGAAGGTCTCGATGTAAAAGCTCTTGCGCACGGCGTCTCTTGTCCGCAACCATACCGCTCCGAGATCCGGCGCTGCCCCGGGTCCTCGCGCGCACGGTGCGGTTCGGGTTAAGCGCAGTATAGCAACCGCTTGGCGGAGCGAAACCTAACGTTGGTGCGCCAGGCGCTTTGGGCTACGGCTTACCGTTTCCGGCGCCAGCCGATCCAGAATGCCCCCGCCAGGATGCCCAGCGTCGCCAAGCCCGCTTCTGGACCGACGCGGAGCCCATCGGCAGTCCGCTGTGGGGGGTGTTCGACGAGCCTGCGGCCTTCCACTCGCGTAGCCGCGCCGTCGCGCAACGCATCCTGCAGCACGGGTACCAGTTCGGAGTGTGTCGACATCGCGACGTGCAATTCCGTAAACTCCTCGAAGGGCCTATTCCCGGTTGTGCGAATGCTGCCGGAGGCGCCGTGACGTTCCAGCGAGCGGACATAGTGAAGCGCCAAATCCGCGAGCGTCTCCGCGTCCGCCTGCCAATAGCCCTTGCGGGCTGTCTCGACCAGCACGGCCAGCACCTCCTGGTAGGCGAACGGATTCCTGGAGTCAAACCACTCGGGCAGGCCGAGTTCCAGGGAGTCATCGACGTAGATGGCGTGGACCCGCTCCCAAATTGTGGACCCGACGGCTTCCGGTTTGGTGACTTGCCAGCCATAGAGGTTGGTCGCTGTCTGCGCCATCTCGACCGCACCCGAAAAGCCTTCTCGCTGCAGCTCCCGGATCCACTTGGGATTCCAGAACTTGCCGCGCAGGCCCCGAATGAGGGCTTCTCGGGCGGTCTCGATGCGTGGATTGCTGGCATTGCGGACGTCCGCCAGGTAGGTTTCCGGCGAGGTTCCGGTTGTGTCACGGACCGCCATGGTCATGCCGCCGAGGTATTCGAAGTAGTGGTCCAAGGTTAGAGCTCCGACGACATTGGTCGAGCGGCTCAGTGTCACGGCGTCTGTGTGCCGGAGATGCTCCCTGTACGCGGCGGGTGCGGGTTTTCCCCATTCGTAGTCGCGGGTGTATACGGCGCCCGTTCGCGCGAGGTACGCCTCGGTCAGACCGTCCGAGGAGGCATAGTCCCCGCTGCGTTCAATCGAGGCCACGAGGCCCGTGCCGTAGCCGCCGGCCGAGTTGCTGAAGATCCGCGCGCCGGCAAGCGCGCGCGCGTCCCGTGGAGACATGCCGACCTGCTTAAGTTCCCGGTCCGCAAGTGCGCTGTGCTCGGCGATGTAGTTCTCCCCATCACTGGCCGCGCCCGCGAGCCGGACGGCCTGATCGAGCAGTTTCATCCGGTCCGGAAACGTATCGCGGAACAGGGAGGCCGCTTGGACAACGACATCGATCCGGGGACGGCGGAGTTCATCGAGGGGGATCAGCTCGACATCCTCGACCACGTTGCGGTGGTCCCAAACAGGCCGGACACCGAGCAGGAACAGGATATGCGCCAAGTCGGTCCCCTGTTGGCGGATCAGTTCGGTATTCCAGAGCGTGAAGCCGATCTTGCGAGGCCAGCGACCAAGCCGCACGCGCTCGGCTTCCAGCTGCTGTTGAGCCAGCCGGACTCCTAACTCCCAGGCCGACTGAGTGGGGACCTCGGCTGGGTTGATCCCGTACAGATTTCGCCCGGTCGGCAAGGCCTGCGGATTGCGTAACGGGTCGCCCCCGCCGCCCGGCGGGACGTATCCCCCGGCAAGCGCGTCCAACGTGTGGTCGATCTCGTCCGGGGTGCGCTGAAATGCTCGGCTGAACTGGTCGAACTCCGCGGCGTAGGGGCGGAGCACGGCTGAAGGTTCGCCCGCCACCAGTGCGGCGCGCACGATCCCGGCAGCCCGTTCCCGAGCGTCGGCGCTGCATAGGGACCCCGACTGCGTGGACTTGCAGCCTGCGTCCTGCAGGAACTCCTCGCCCAGCATGGCGGCGATCATCGGCGCCAACTCGCTTGGTCCAGACGGCTGTCCGTGCACGTGCAGCCCAACCGGAATACGGTCTTCGTCAATCAAGTGAATGTGTCGGCCTAGATTCTCGATCTCGTCGTTGCTAGGTGGCCGGGAGGTCCAGTCTTCCTGGAGGTCTCGGTCGAAGCCCTGCTCCAGGGCCATCGTCCGGATCCGTTCCCGCAGTGTTTCCTTAAGCGCGCCGTCTTGCTGGGAGCCGAAGCGTTGGATCGCACGGTAAAGTTCAGCGGTCGCCCGGTCTTCGCGGACGAGGTCGGAAGCGTCAACGGGAGGGATCTGGTGGCTGACCGTGACTGCGGCGCCACGGCGTTTGGCGATCAACGCCTCGCCGACATTGTCCATGACGTAGACATACAGGTTGGGCACCGGGCCGAGTGTGCGGTCGGACCAATCGTCCGCTAGTTGGCCCAGGGGGCGTCCGGGCAGAAACTCGTGCGTGCCATGCGTCCCGTAGTTGACGATCGCGTCAGCCTGCCAAATCTCGCGTAGCCACCAATAGACCGCCAAGTACTGATGCGGCGGAGGGACCCTGTCGTTGTGCTGCAGCTTGGCATCCATCTCGGCCCCGCGAACGGGCTGGGGCAGCACGATGATATTGCCGTGGTCAAGCTTTGGGATCACGAAGCGTGGCCCGGCATCGGTCTCGATCGTCATGAGGTCGCCGGGAGGGGGTCCGAACGCGTCCTCGACTTGTCGGCGCATAGTCTCGGGCAACGCGTGGAACCAGCGTAGGTAGCCATCGACAGGCAGCAGCAGCACGCCGTCCCGTTCGGCGAGAAGGCGCAGGTCGCGCCGCCGGAGGTTGCTGACGTTGCGGCCCTTTGCAAGCATCTCGTCGAGCAGGGCCGCCTCGTTTGCGGGAGGACCGTCGATGGTATAGCCTTGCCTCTGCAGCGCAGCCAGGAAACCGATCAGACTACGGGGCACGTTGAGGCCGGCCGCCGTGATGCGTCCCTTGCCGATGCCCGCCACATAGACGATGGCGATCTTCTTGGAGTCGTTCGGCGTCCTGCGAAGCCTGACCCAGCGCCGCGCGCGCTCCACGAGCAGCGCGATGCGCTCTGCGCGAAAGGCTTCGTAACGTCGGCCGTACCACTCGGACTCAAGGCCCTCGATCAGAGTCGGCTGGATCGCGCCGTCGAGTTCAGGCACCATCGCGCCCATGATCAGTCCCGCATCGCGGATCCCGGCCCGGGTCTGCTCGTAGTCGCTGAACGATTCACCGGTGAACAGCAGAGACAAGCCCCGCAGAATCGGCACATCGAGCTGTTCGTCCAGCACGTCTACGCCGGGCTGTCCGAGCCACCAACGTCCGTGCTTGCGGGACACCAGGATGTCCGGCTCGTACTCGAGCGCGAACGGTGCGGCTCGCACGGTGCCAAAGATCGAGGCGACATTGAAACCGTCGTCTTCGAATGCGCGCACGATGGCGTCGGTCGCCTGGGTCATGCCCAGCCTCCAGCCGTCCGCGAAGTCGATCAGCACCTTGGGGGCTTCCGGCCGGTAGCGCCCGGACGCTTCATACCAACGCTCGTAGTCGCGAGTCGACGTCAACAGGCTGGGGGACCCTGGGTGGTAGTAGCCGTCGTCAGGCGTGGGCTCGGGCGGCAGCTGCTCGAGATCGCGACCGAGGTACCGGGAGGCGCAGGTTCGGAGCAGGCGGGCCATGTTGGTTACGCCTCCGTAGCGCCAGTAATCGTCGATCCACCGGTCCTGGCCTAAGAACTCCGCATTGCCGACGCCCAGCCTCGCGGCGTCGTGGGCGGGCAGCACAATGACTCGAGCTCCGGCATCGCCCGCGGATTGGAGCGCCCGTTGGACATGTCGGCTCAGAGGATCCGACCGTCGGCCGCTCACGAAGATCACCTTGTAGCGGCCAAAGTCTGGATCTTCGAGTTGCGGATCGTCGAGCTGTTCCGGGCTCCAGGAGTCGTAACCGACGCCACTGAGCTGGGAGCTTTCCGCGAGCAGGAAGCGGTACATGCTCGGGAAGCCGAGGAACAGGATCCCGGGCCGAAACGCCAAGTAGAGCCCGACCCCGACAATGGTGGCGAGGGCCAAACCGGCCGACCAGACGGCCTTCCTGCTGTGCCGGAGGGGAATTGGCATAGAGCTCGGAGCGGACCGTCCGGGCGGGATGCCGTAAGACCTTCATTCTATCCGCATTGGATGTGTCGGGGATCCCTCCGGGCAATGGGGCTCTGTGCCGGGCTGATAGCATCGGATGGCCTTGATCTTCGCAGCGACCCTAGCAATTGGAGCCCATTTACGACCCACCCTGCGCTCTGAACTGCTCCATTCGGCTGGCGTGGCAACGTGCCTGTGAACTCATTGAAAACAAAGGCAAATATCGCCGAATCAAAGGGTTAGGAGTTGGCGGCGCAGGTGCGAGTCGAATCCACGCCTAAAGGTCTTGCAGACCTACTTGGTAGATGACTCTAGTGGAGTGATACTAAATCGGTTGTTGGAGAAACCATCCTGTAGTGGGACCACAATACGATCAAAGGCTTAGGCTTTGCTGAACGATGGACCGAGAAAACTCCATCCTTACGACCAGCCAAGCGCACCCCGGCGCTAACGATGGCATGCTCCACGGAGGATGCGAAGAAGCCAGCGTTTCGCCAGAGGTCTTGGCCCCAGATCCAGAGGGTGATGCCGATGTTTTCGTGGCCGCCTTCGTTGACGATTTGCGCCGTGGGAAGATAGCCGAAGCAGTCATTGTTGTAACCTGCAATCCATAGCTCGCGGTTCGGAAGTGCTGCTTGGATGAGGTTCGTTTAATCCGCAACGGGTTCCGCGGGCAGGGCCACGAGCGTAAACGCCTCCCCGAACCGCCATACGGCGAGGGGTGCCGCATAGTTCTTCGGCAAGGTCCCCCAGCTTCCAGCACGCGCAGCATTTGACGCGCCAGTACCGCCTCGGCAGAGGGCAGTTACACTTGCTCTTTGATCTCGGCCCTCGACAACGATTGCCGAGGCGAATCAACCATCTCATACGTCGTACCGAGATCCCCTTGCACGGCTGAGAGGGATTCCTCTACGATCCGCGCTACCTCCATTCCGAGCGTCGCGCCGCGCCGCTGGGCCAGCGCCATCGAGCCACGTGGAGAGGGATTCGCGTCTGCGCCACAGCCGCTCATGAACATGGCCTGCGCGCCGCGGAACCGTGCTTCCAGATGCGCTTGTGCAAAGCCCGCATAGTCCTCCACGATCACATTGTCCGCGCCCGTGAGTGTCGCGACATGGCAGGCACAGCCGAACAGAATTGCAAGATACTTGCCTTCGGGCGTTCGCGCTCACAAGATCGGAACCGATCCGTCCACCGTGCCCTTGGGATTCTCTGCCATCGCGATATATCCATCGCGCGGCGAACGCCGACTCATGCGGAACGGTACCTCACCCCTGCCCAAGCTAAGCTGCGCAGGCTCGAGTGCCGCGAGTGCATCGCGCACGTGTACGCAATCGTCTCCCTCCTATCGCCGGGCGACAAAGGCGCATGGGCCACCGTATTCGCCTCGGACCAGCGATCGAGACTGACCAGCGGCCAGTATGGCTGTGCGACGCGTTGAACAGCAACTGTGATCGCTTTAGCTCCGTCGCTTTCGTAATGCGTGCGCAAACTGCGTTCGTTACGACCGCCGCCTGAAATCCCGCGCGATCAGCCGTTACGACAACGGCACGGTGTTCCGCTCCATCCTCAAGGGCCACCGCCTTCGCGTGGATATCCTGCGCGACGGAATCGAACGCGCCCGTGCGGTCGCCATAACCTAGCAACACGATTGGCCGCTCCGGCGTGATGGACACGCGGAGCCACCCGCGTGGAGCGCGGGTCAAGTCCCAGCTTCTCGCCAGCCGCGTTTACCGCCTCGCGACGCTTGCGCGCTAGCGAAAGCAGAAAATCTTTGGAGCCGGAACCCGACTTCCTCTCGTTCCGAAGCCACTCGACCACCACCGCTACGGTCTGCGCTGCGAGGGGGCCTCCACGGCCTTGGAGGCCGTCGGCGACCAGAAGGGACACGTCTCTATCGCGAGGGAGCCGGCTATCATTCAGTCTTGGCTTTCCTCTCTTTGTCCGATACGCGTGAACCCGTGCTCTGTGATTCTCACCAAAAACGTCGATTGGTCTCGCTGGCTGGCTCGGGAGTTCGCGGTAGGTCCGACACATCCGTCGTGTCACTGAACACCCCGGCGAGTTCAGCGAAGGGGCGCTGAACGGACGTCAGGGGTCTCTGCCGAGCGCTTCGGCACTTGGCTCCGACTTTGGCGAGTGATCCTGTGCAAACGTGATTCCACATCGTGATTCCTCCCGTGATCAACGCGTCGCGAGCGAACGAATCTCCGCTCGAAGCCGGTTCGCCAGAGGCTCGTTCCAGCCGGCTTTGGAATCGGAGATGACCTTGCTCTCGAGATCTGTCAACTGGCGTAGCGCGCCGTATCGGCTCTCCACCGTTGCAAGGATTTCGTCTGGCTTGACCCGCTCGGAACTCCTGACGAGGCGTTCGATCTCGGACCAGTCGTAATTCCCGCTACGGAGATCCCGGAAGAAGGAGTCGGGGTCAAATGGGTCGCGGACCTGCCAAAGCTTGAGCACCGCCAGCTGCCTTAGCAAGTGGCAGTCAAACGGCGCCTTTGCAAGCAAGTAGAGGTCATAGACGTCCCTTACTTTGGTTCTTTTGAAAGCCGCTCGAATTTTCTCGGCGATCAATTCGGTCAAGCTAAGCGAGGGAATCTGAAACAGCCGGAATTCGAGATGCTCGAAGTACGCTTGGCGCCTCATTTTCGCGAGCCAGGTCCGCAGTGTCGGCCTTTCGCGCAAGCTGACCTGCAGCCGGAACCTGCCCTCTTCGTTCCATGCGTGCCGGTAAAGAACCTCGGCTCCGAAGGAAGTGTCGTCTTCCGTCTTGTAGTATTCGTCTAACTTGAACGCGATTCCACAAAACTCGGCGTCGAAAGCGTCCACGACTTCTGCTAGGACGTCCTCTTCGGGCAAGTCCGTCCGAATCGTGAAGTCGAGATCATCCGAGAAGCGCCCGTTCGAACCGAATACGACCTTGCGGAGGCACGTGCCGCCCTTGAATGCGAGATGGTCCAGCGTGGCTCTCTCGGAGAGCGCCGCTAGAGCGTACGTCAACACGACATCCCGTTCGGCCACGCGCCTGTCTCGCAGACCACTGTTGCGTGCGAAGAGATCGATGAATCTTGCCTCTAACACGATTGCTGTCTTGCACGTCGCTACCCGCGGGGTGGGCGGTAGCGTGAATTCCACGAGTGCAGCGCGGCTTCTGGCACGTTGGCGACAACGCTCCACGGTCGAACGAGTTTCCCCGCCGTTCCCCACGGTTGGCGAGGGCCCAGCAGAATCTTGCTACGCGGGCGGACTAGGCCGAGAAGGCCGTTCCGGAAACTCTCCGGCGCGTCAATGCGGTGCAGGTCGAGGAAGTAGCCCAGGCGTTGAGCCACTGCCGACGAGTCCAGCCGCTGGGCTAATGTAAGAAGCTTGTCCCAGGAGATTCGGCTGGGTGCGCGAGCGACGGTCTCGGAAACCTCCCCGATCCCGCCCGCGAGTCTGGGGCGATCGATCGCGTCGAGAATCGCACGTTCGGCCGTTGCCATTTGGACCCGTCGACCTAGTACCGCAACCTCTTCGAAGCCGAAGAACCGATGCGCGGAGACAAATGCGTGGACATAGCGGGTGTCGCGAACGACCACCGGGGGCCTGCGCACGCGGCAAGCCAGATACATCTCCATGAAGACTTGCGTTGTGAGTCTGTAGTGTGTGCAGGCGGTGCCGAACGAGAAGAAATAGGGGATTACATACGAAACTCCCGAAACAGGGGTTGACAGCTCACTTGCGCAACCTCCGGTTTCGGGGCCTGTCGATCCAACGGACATTGACCGGGGACAGTACCGCGTCCGCGATCTCCTCCATGGAGGCTTCGATCGTGAATACCTCTTCCTTCTCGGCCTTGGTCGGCTGGTAGTCGGTCCGTACCAGCTCCACGATTCTCGGTTTGGGTTTCTTGTGCACTTCTCTCCCTCCCGGTTCAGACTACCAGCCCGCGCTCCTTCAGCACGGCTCCTTCTCGGCAATCAGGCCGATCCAAGCGCTAGCGGCGGCAGCCAACGTCCAGGTATCCTTGCAGGCTGCCCCTGCGGCCTGGGAACCGCTCGGCGCGCTGTACGTCTGGCTGGAGTTGCAGGGCGGATCGCGGTAGATCAGGTCCGCCGACTCGCTGTGCAGCCCGCGCATGATGGCGCGGTTGTCCCCGTCCAGATCGTCTGCCTTTCCCAGTTCGCTAGCGCCATCTCGTGGCGGCCAGTACAGGCACGTCCCGGTACCGCTGCAACGGCCTCTCCCGGGGACTGGCCGCAGCTCACGCCACCAAGTCCTTGTAACGCAGCCGGGTGTTGGCCGCGGATGCGACAATCTCGCCCATCTGCTGGAGCGTGTTCAGCTCGCGGACGTTGTGGCGCCCGCTGAACTCGTCCACATAGCGCTGCAGGTGCTGCGGGCTCATGTGGTGGTACGTTCCAATATAGCCGCGCTTGAGCATCGACCAGAAGGACTCGACTCCGTTGGTATGAGCCTTGCCCCGCACGTACTCGCCCACCGAGTGCTTGACCGTTTCGTGGTCGAACGGCAGCGTCTCGTAGGCGCCGGCCTCATCCGTATAGACCGTAGCCTGCAAGTCGGCCCAGTCCTGCACGAACCCTTGCAGCGTTTCCTTGTCAGTTAACCCAACGACCTTGGCCGCGACGTGCTTGGTCGCCCTGTCCTTCGCACCGACCACGGCCGTCTTGCCCACGGCGCCCCTGCCGGTTCCTTCCAGCTCCTGCCGCCTGGCGTTGCTCATGTTCTTCCGCTTGCCGCCGATATAGGTCTCGTCTACCTCGACCGGAGCGGAGAACTGGAACCCGCCGGACTGCAGCGCTTTCCGCACGCGATGCGCCAGATGCCATGCTGTCTTCTGCGTCACGCCCAGGTCACGATGCAGCTTCATGGAAGAGACTCCCTTGAGATTGGTCGAGAGCAGGTAGAAGGCAAACAGCCAATCCCGGTAGCCGATCTTGCTCGAGTGCATGAACGTACCGGTCTTAGCGCTGAAGTTCGCATCGCAGACCTGCTCGCGGCAGCGGAACGGCATGGACTTGCGCTTTGCGCTCGTGTTTACGTTCAGCGAACCGCAACACGGGCAGCAGACCCCTCCGGGCCAGCGCCGCGGCACGATCCAGGCCTCTGCCGTAGCGTCATCCGGAAACATCTCGAAGAATTCCGAAACCGAAAGCCCCTTTCGATAGTGCTTTCCCGGCCCCTTCTTAGCAACTTCCATATCAACCTCTTACATAACTATTCTACAGGAAATTCCCGAATCTGTCAACCCCTGTTTCGGGAGTTTCGTATGTAATCCCCTATCGTTACTATTTCAGGTTAGACGCGAATAGATCAGAATAGGAGTAACTGCTTATTCTGCAACTAGTTAGAGATCGCCGGAAAAAAGTTGTTTGTGCCCCGCGCGTAACCACAGCACGCAGGAACGGCCCCGGACAGTGCGTCACGGGGCCGTGTGGGGTCGTGGTTACGACTGCTGCGGAAGCATCGAACGCATCCGCGTCAACAGCGAGAACACCATCGCGATGTCCTTGCGCGTGCGCCGCTGCGAGTCGGACGGCTTCTCTTTCGAGTCGATCTGCTTGGCTCTGCGTGCCAGCTCCTTCAGGGCCGTGGCGAGCTTCGCGGCCTCTTCCGCGTGCTGCGCGGCCCAGCCGATCAGATCGGGCAGGGCCGCCTTCTCGATCGAGATCGTGACGGTCTTGGTGAACGTGATTTCCATTTCGCCTTTTGCACTCCTTCCAAAGCGCCTGTTGTGGCGCATCAGAAGTAGTGTACGGCAAATTGGCGTACTTGTCACCCAGACAGTTCGGCTTCCGCGCGTTCGATCTCGGTCATGCGCTGCGCGGCCCGTCGCTTCTGCTCGAACAGAACGGCCCGCGCCACCAGCGCGAAGAACGCCTGGGCGATCGGCCACGTTTCCTGCGCGATGCTCTTGCGCTCGCGCAGGGCCCCCGATAGCTCATCGGCCAACTGCTTGTCCGTCTGGTCGCGATAGCGTTCGCTGAACTGTTCGGCCTCGAATACGTTGTTTCCACTCATCGTCTGTTAGCTCCATCGGCCCGCACGGGCCGCATCCTGAATCGCACGAATCCGGCCCCGCGCGGTTCCGGGTCTTCCAACACGCGTCGGAACGGCTCGGCGTAGCCGGGCCAGTGCACGGCGATCGACTGCGCGTCGTGGTCGACCTTCGACAGCGGCAACAACACGCTGTCTAGCCCGTCGATGTGCGCGGGGAATCGTTGCCCGCTGACGCTGACCTCAGCCCACACCGGAAATCTCCGCCGCCCGCGCGGGCTCCATCTCGGCGCTTACTAGCGCGGCGTAGGCGCGCGCCCTGCCCGCGACGTCGGCGGCCCCGAGATCCCGCAGATTCAAGGCCACGTCGCGTTCCAGCACGCGGGACAGTTCGTCTTCGATGCGTCGCGCCAGCGGAACGATCGCGACGTGGTACCAGCGTCGGAACGCCTCGCGCGCCCCGCTGCCGCCACCGGGCGAGACGTACAGCAACTCGCCGGGAACGCCCGCTGCCGCAGCCACCGATTCCTCTAGCTGCCGTCGCAAGATGGGCAGCGTCTGGGGAGCGTCGAAGCCGATGCGCTGAAACCGCGTCATAGTTTCGCCCTGAGCGCCGAAATCCTTCAAGGAGTCCAACAGCACGGCGGAGCCGCGAGCCCGCGACAGGGCCGCCCTGATTCCATTGCGCACGTCCTCAGGCATCGAGCGGGGAACCGCCGCGACGTGGGCAGAGGGGCTTCGCCCCTCGCCCTCGCTGGCCCGTTCGATCGCGACGAGCGCGCGGAAACTGTCGCTGTCGTACCACGGCCCCCGGCCGCGCCAGGGTTCGAGACTCGACGCCTCCCACGGCAGCCACGCCAGCCCGTCGAGCCCGCGCGTGCGCACTTCGCTGCCCGACGGTCCCGACAGATCGGCGCGGTAGCGCCACGTCTCGGGATGCGGCCCTCCCGTCACGTCCCAAGAGACGGCGGGAACGAGCGAGAAGCGCCCGCCTCGCAGTTCCAGCACGTGCAGGGATTCGCCCTGCAAGAGCATCGACCGCACGGCCAGCGGGAGCCACGCGCTGCCGAGCGTCGCACCCTCGATGCGGGCTCCAGCGAACGCGCTGGCATACAGGCCCGCGACGGCCCGACAGGCCGCGAGGCGTTCTGGATTGGGAAATTCGTCGTGCGCCTGGGACTCGATCGTTGCGATAGCCAGAGCCGTTGCGGAGTCCTGTCGGGTCTCGCCCCGTTGCCAAGGCCAGCGCATGTCAGTGCCCTCCGAAGTGCATGTGCGGTTGCAGCAGTTCAGCCGCGCCCGAGCGTCTGATGGCGTCCGTCGCAGTGTAGCCCGCCAACTGCGGCCCATCGGCCAGCGGAAGGAACAGGCCGCCTCGATGCGACGCGCGCCAAGCCGCCAGACGCACGACTGCCTGGAGCACGTTCTTGGGAGGGGAGGCGCTGCCGAGATTGCCCAGATTCGAGGCCGTGGCCTCGTAGATCGTGTCGCGGGCGAGGCCCCGCAGAATCCCGTCTGGCTGATAGTCGACAGTCGCGGACGCGTAGGCCCCGGCGTGCCAGCGACGCAGCGTGACGGCCTCCGCGACGGGGCGATAGCCTGGGAATGCTGGCGTCTCGCTCCCGGCGATCATGCGGAACACGTGCACAGCCGCTCTCGCGCCGAACAGACGCCCGCTGAAATTCTCGATCTCGGCCCAACTCGAACTCAGAATGTCGTCCGCGTCGTCGATCGTAGCCTGTTGGAGCGCTGCGGCCAGTTCGTCGGCGGTCGGCTTGCTCCGCGTCGGATTGCCCACGTCGAGACTGACGGTTTCGATCACGCGTAGAACCTCCGCCGTCTGGGGCCTTGGCCCGTGCGCTCGATCGCCTCGTATCCGTTTTCCCCGCCGCGCACGCCCAGATCGAAGCCGAGCAGCAAGGCGCTCGAGACTTCCCGGATCAACACGTCGGAATTGCCCGGCTCCGGTACGTCCTCGAACGCGTCGGGAACGCCGTCTGTCGTGTAGCGAGGCCGCGCGTAGAGCGCGATGCCAGCCGCTTGCAATCCGGCGAGATCGGCAGCCGCTTGCGTCTCGGGCAGGGACGTCAGGGACAGGTCGATGCCGTTCTCCCGCTTGACGATTTCAAGGGTTCCGCTTGAGCGTGTGCCAAGGGTGCTATCCAGGCTGGAGCCGAGATTCAGCGTCAGTTCTCGCCCCTCATCGATCGTGAAGTCCAGAGAGCCTTTCTTGAGCCGCGTCTTGCGGAGTTGCCCGGTGTTGGAAATCACGTGCACGCGACCGTACGAGTAGCCGCCGCGCACGCCTCCCCGTGGGGCCTGTCGCGCCTCGACGCGGCTCTGCCGATAGGCCGGGTTATCGACGATCGAGACGGCCAGCAGATCCGCGCCGCTGATCACGCGCACGCGATCTTCCAGCCGTTCGGTGGAGGCCAGGAACTCGATCGACGCACCCCGTAGAACGCCCTTGCGCACCAGTTCCAGCGTGTCGTCCGCGTCGCGGGTCCGGGGCAGTTCGGCAGCGAATCGAAGGGCGTCGGGGCCGTCAGTCATTTCCAACCCCGCGCCCGTGCGGGCGAGAATCGCCCGCCGGTCGTGTTGGCGATCGAGCCGAACGTCTGAGAGATCGGAGAACGCGTCCGCCTCGAAACGCTCCAACTGACCGAAGACGGAGGCCGTATCGCCGTAGCGGATGGCGACCCCGGAGAGCCGCCGGCCCTCCGCGCGGAACTCGACGGCTGCGCGGGCCTCGATCACGTCAACTCAGCTTGTACTCGACCAAGGCGAAGCTGTCGGCCCGCAGCACGGCGAAATTCCACAAGCTGATCATCGTCAGATTGATGCGGCCCTCTTTGGCCGCCGTGACGCGATCCATGATCAGTTGGATCGAGGGCCAGAATGCGGCGACCGCCGCGCCCGTGTACTGTCCTTTCCGGACCAACGTTTTCTGCACGTTGCTGCCGCTCTTGGCCGGAACGTGCGGGCTGACGCGGGTGCCGCCGACGCGTGCGCCCTGCTCCAGGTGTTGGAGCGCTGAGATATCGCCGCTGCCGGAGTTGCTGAAAATAGACGCCATGGACGCGAATGTATCGGCCCCCAGCAGCAGCCGCAAGTCCGCGAGCGAATGGGCATAGCGCCCGTCGACGAGCGCCGCCAACGGCCCTACGAACGTGGAGAACGTCGCAGCGGTGCCGGGATCGGTGGGATCGGTGAGCGCGTTGAACAGGCCGGTCGGCTGATTGTTCGCGCCGGAACCGGCCAGCACGAGGCTATCGACGTGTTCGGAAAGACTCATGCTCATGTCCTGTCGTAGCGCGGATTCGAGCGAGCCACCGAATAGCGTCAAGTCCTCGTAGCGAGCGCTGTACGCGATCTGCGAACGCACCGGCTCCAGCTTCGTCGCGGTCAGCGTACCGGCTGCGATATTGCCATAGTCGGCGCCCTTGGCCAAGCGGCTCGGATCGGACCCGGCGGTGATCACCGGATAGACGGACTGGCCGACGGGCACGCGATCGAATCGCACGCCCAACCACTGCGCGGACGAGCGGGCGAAGATGCGCCCGAGAATGCCGCGCTGATTCTGTCCGACTTCGCTCGGCGCGTTCGTGGTCGCATCGGCTCGCTGCTCAGGCTCGCGGTGCGGGGCGAGTGCGGCAAGCGGGATGTTGTGGCCGGACAGCCCCGAGGCGTCCTGCAACTCGGCTTCGGCCCCGTCGAAGGCCCTGCCCGCGACGACCGCATCGGCGTATCGACGCAACTCGCAGCGACGCTCCAACGCGGTCAGTTGCGGATCGGCGGGCGTGTTGGCCGCCTGCTCCGCTTCCTCGCGGATGGCCGCGCGTTGCTCGACTTCGGCGGCCCGTAGCTGCCCCTCAAGCTCCGTGACCTTCGCTGCTTCCTCGCTCGATAGCGCGTCTTTGCCAGCGTACTTGTTCAGTGCTTGGCGGATTTCGCTGAGCCTTAGCTCTGCCTTCTGTTTTCTTGTCATGCGTCGATTATGACACGGAGTGTCAGAAAGGACGCACGAAGCGCCTCCACTCGGCGCGTCCGGGCACCGGCTCGGAGCGTCGATGCTGCGCCCTGTGACAGCGCGGGCAGAGCGCCTTGAGGGCGTCAAGATCCGGCAGCAGTTCGGTCTCGCTCGATTGCTCGTTGACCGGCTCGCGGTGGTGCACTTCGAGACGCTGGCCCAGGCGTCGGCACCGCTCGCATCGATACCCGACGCTCGACAGCTTCGCAGCCCGCAACGAGCGCCAGCGAGACGTCCCGTAGAACGTCGAGCGGAACCGGCGCGACTGCTTCAGCACACGGTCACCTGATAGCCGCTCCAATCGGTCGAGCCGCCGTGCAGCTCGCCCAGACCGGCAGCGATCACGGCGGCCTGCAACGCGTCGATGCGAGCCTTGTCCCTCGCCTTGCTGAGCGCCGGGTTCCCCGCCTCGTCGCGCCGGATACTGCTCTCGGAGATAGCGGCCTCGAGCAGCAGGGAGCGCGGACAACGGAACGTCTCGGACAGCACGGCGCGTTGAAACGCCCGCACATCGTGGCTGCCGTCGGCCCGCGCGTGCGCGCCGGTGCCCCGCCAGACGAGCGGCCAGTGCACGTCTGCCGCTTCGAGGGCCTGTTCCGCCTCGGCTCGCCGGAAGCGATCGGCCCCGGCAGCGATCACGTACTGATCCGAGAGACGCGCCGCGACGTCGCGGAGAAATGCGCCCGCCGGTGTCACGCGGCCCTCGTACACGGCAAGCTCGCCCGCGTCCCTCATGCGCTGGTAGAGATCGCCCGCCGCGTCCGTCTCGCCGCGTTCTGACAGAGACGGTGTGTCGGGGAAAGCTCCCCAGGCTTCGAGACGGCCCGTCTTCGGCCAGAACGCGACAGCAGCGGTCATGCTCGACGAGCCGCCGAGATCGAAGCCGACGACGCACGGCCCGTCACGCGGGGGAAGCTCGTCGGCTGGCACGACGCAGCGCAACCAGTCGCGGACGCTGCAAATCATCTCCCGGCTCGGATCCTGCGGCAGATTCAGGTCGAACGCCCGGAAGCTCGATTGGTCGGCGGGGATCGCGAGCACTCGCGTCGCTTCGTGCTGCATGTAGGCGCGGCTCTTGATCGTGTCGAGTCCGGGGTTCGCCTGCGCCCACGCCTCCGGGCTGTCGAGCGGCAGGGCCGGGTCCGCAGCGTAATGATGCACGGCCACGCCCGTCTCGCCCTTGCGGGCAAGAAGCTCCGCCGTAAACGGGGAATCGCCCTGAATCGACAGCGCGAGAAATCGCCCGTCCCTTGCCGAGACGCTAGACCGCAGCCCCGCGACCAAGGCGCGGTCGCGCTCGCGCAGCAGCCCTAGCTCGTCGCAGATCGCCAGATCGAAACCGCTCGCGTGTCCGGCGCTGCGATCCGCACTGAGAATGTCCACGCTGCCGGTCGCGCTGACGATCGAGCGGGGGGCTCGCTTGGGCGTCAGCCCGTCGAGTCCGCTGGCCTCGGCAATGTCGACGCACTGCTGCCACAGTTCGGCGGCCTTCTCTTTCGAGACGGAGCAGACGCCCGACCGGAAGCCCCGGAGCCGCAGGGGACCGGCGAGATATCCGAGCAGCAGGACGGCGACGATCGCGCTTTTCCCGTTCTTGCGGGCGACGCTCAACAGCGCCTCGCGACTGGCTAGCGCGTCGCGGAGGAACTCGACACCGAAGGCTGGCAGGGCGAGGGGCTCGCCCGCGCGTGGATGCCCCGGCGGAACCTTCAACGTCGTCCGGCTCCAGTCGGCCAGCGCGTCGGCTGGCTCGTCGGGAAAGGGCGTCTGCTCGAAGACGGCGATGCTCGCGTCGCGCTCTGCCTTGCGACGGGCGCGGAGGCGTCGCATGCCCTCCCGTGCGGCCTTGCGGCGCTGCGCCTTGGTCTGCGTGCGTCGTTTGCGGGGCGTTAACTCGGGCATGTTGTGCGGTCAGTTAACACGTTATCTCCCGTTTTGGCAGACTAGACCCCCCTTCGCATTGCCCCCGTCGCGCTGTACCGTCGCAGGGGTCCCCACGCGTCCCCTCGTCCATTTCCCCGCTGCGCGTTGGAACGCGGGACGCGTGCGAAGGGGCTAGACAAGGCCCGCGACGCAGCACGCGGGAAATCTGGGGCAAATACGGGCAGTCTCGTCAAGGTCGCGACAGTTCGCGACGCATGACCTCGACGAGCTTGGCCTCGAAGATCTTGAGCAGCACGTTGCGGGCTTCTTGCGGCCCGTCCCAGTCGCGAAAGAACGTCGCGCTCGACGCGACGATCTCCAACGCCCTGCCCGACGCGTGGTTGATCTCGGCCCGAATGCGCGCCGAGCCCTGGGCCAGATTGGGCCGCACGTCGATCGCGCCCCGCCTCCAGCCGCGCTGAAACTCGCCGGTCTGCCGCGCGGGGAACTCGCGATTGCGGGCCGATCGGCGCGAGAGTCTGCGCCACTGTCGGCCCGATCCACCGGCTGCCGTCTCGCGGGCCGCCTCCCGCAACTCGTCCAGCATGATCCCCTGCCACGCGCGGGCAGCAGCCAGACCGGCTTCCCGCAGGGCCGCGGTGCGGGCCTTGCGGACGCGTTCGATCGTCTGGGGAGCGTTGTTGACGACCTGGACGCGGGACTGAAGACTCATCGGGGATGGCCGCGCGCCCTGGCTTTATGGCAGAAGCTGTGGGGATGTTTCGATCGCATCGCGCGGCCCGCGATCGATGTGTGTATGCCGACAGTCTAACACCGGTCGGTGGTGGGGAGGGGATTGGCCACGCGCCTTCCTACCAACACAGCAGGGGAAGAGGAATCCAAGAGCACCAACGCGCGGCCCGATGCTCCGTTTGGTTGTGCTTCGCGATCAGTATACTACATCGCTCTTCCCCCGGAAGGAAGAAAGGTGGCGCGTTCGTGCGCGTCAGCGCACAACCGCCCTTGCCCTGCAAGTACCCTGTAGCCGAATGCAATGAGGCCCTGTAAGAATAGCCCTGTATTAGATCGATAGTCAACGCCTGTTGACTAGGGTAGTCAACGCCTGTTGACTAGGGTAGTCAACGCCTGTTGACTAGGGTAGTCAACGCCTGTTGACTACTTAGGCGGCTTTGGAGTACGTCTCGGACTCGCCGGGATCGTCGAACAGGACCGCGCGATGGCTGCACAGATGCCCGGAACCTCGGCTCCGGCCTTTGATCTCGACGAGCCCGCAGAAATCCAGCGCCACGAGCGCATTCAGCACGCCTTGCCGGGTCAATCTAGTCTCGCGGCTGATCCGCGTCAGCGAGTGGGAGCATGCATTGATGCGTTGGTCCCAATACCACGCGAGATGTTGCAGCACGCGAGCTTCGGCTAGCGACAGATTCTCGCTGGCCGTCGTCTCGTTGACCCATTTCCAGCGATTGGCTGGCTTGAGGTGATTGGGCAGTGTCGGCATGTGACTCCTTTCGTCGACGCGCGGCCTCCACGCCGCCATCGACTGCCCACATTCTAACGCGGTATCATGGGGTAGGCATGTGATTGCTTCTCCGGCAGGGTGGCCTCCACAGATCAACTGCCCTGCCGGACTCGTCCCAGACGGACGTCGAACCCTCAACTCGACACGTAGTCGGCCCACTGCTGCATCAACGTAGCCCGCCGCTTGAGCATCGTCGAACGCGCGTAGGCCCGTTCGGTCGCATTGCCCACCTGATGCGACAGACACGCCTCCGCGACCTCGCGGGGCTGGCCCGTCTCTCCGCACCAATCGCGAAACGACGAGCGGAATCCGTGCGCCACGCAGTCGAGACCGGCCCCGCGCAGGATCTTGCTGAAGCGATTCGGGTCGAACGTGCGGCCCCGCGCACTCGGGAAGATCAGGCGACCGCCCGAGATCAACTCTCTCGCCCGTCGCAAGACGTCGAGGGCCTGTCTCGACAGGGTCACGCGATGCTCGTGCCGGTGCTTCATGCGGCCCGCCGGGATCGTCCACGTCTTCGCGTCTAGATCGATCTCGCTCCAGAGAGCCCCCACAACCTCGCCCCCGCGCGCTACCGTCAAGATCTGAAATTCGAGGGCCAGCCTAAGCGCTACGTACTCACTGCTGGCGCGAATGCGTCGCAGTCCGTCTGCGACTTCCCCATGCGGCAGGGCCTTGCGATGCTCGACTGTACTGCCGTTGCGGGGTAGGGCTGCCGTCAACGCGTCGCCTGCCGGATTCTGTTCGATATGTCCTTCCGCGATCGCAAGCGCCAAGACGCGTTTGACGCGCTGCCTCACTTTGACGGACGTCTCGCGTTTCGTCGTCGTCAGTGGCCCCAGAAAGGCCAACAGATCGCGCGTGGTGATCTTGTCGACGGGGAGCTTGCCGATGCGAGGGTAGACGTGCTGCTCGAGACTCGTCTTCCAAATGCTGGCCGTGCGTCCCGTCCACGTCGGCCCGTGCACGTCGAGATAGCGCGTGGCCATCTGTGCGAACGTGGGCGCGTCGGACCCGACGCGATACGTCGAGAATCGCGACCGTGCCTCTGGTTCGCCCCCCTCGCGACATTTCAACCAGTTCTTGAGAGCCATGTCTCGCGCCTGGGCCAGCGTGATATCGTCGGCGTGCCCGAGACTGACGTTGGTGGGACGATCGTGTACGCGAATCCGTTGTTCGAATCTGCGCGTCAGTTCTCCCGACTTGGTCTTGCGGACCATGAGGGCCAGCCCGAACCCGCGCGGGGCGTCGCTGTGTCGGCCCACGTCTAGCTTGAAAATATGTGTATGTTTCAATCGAGTCATAATCCAGTTATAACCTACTTGGGATATAGTGTCAACCGAGTTTTGCATGACACTTACGCCACTGTGACGTACAATCCATTTTATTTGTTCGAGTTACGGGATTAAATCATTGAAAATGAAGTATTTGCAATTTTGGCATGTCGTTACTATTTCAGTAGCACTTGAATCGAATTGGGATGGCCTTGCGGCTGGAGTGTATTGCTCCGGTCCAAACTCCAGACGAAAGCCTCCGCACGATTGCCTGGGAGTGATCGGATTCCGATCGCCGTTGGCCGGTCCAGTGATCCCTTTGCGGGTGCTACTGACGCGTGCAACCCCACGAACGCACAATGCCCGATGTCCCGCCCTTTCGCCGGCACTCGTCCATGGCTCTGCCTCGCGCTCCGGCACCGCTCTCGTATCCCTTCGCCCATCCATGGATCCCGCTGCCCGGCGCCTGGTCCACCGCGAACGCTGCGCATTCGCCGCTGAATCTCATCACGACGCTGCACTTGTCTCCGCACTCCGAGAGAGCGCGCCGGTCCGCGTGCTGAGCTGTCGTCGGGTAGTTGATCGCCCATCCCCACGACGGGCCTTGGTTCGAGTCGATGGCCAGCGATCCCCACTGAGGGCGGCTCGCGGGCTTCGCAGCTGGTCTGGCCTTCGCTGGCGGCTTGGCTTTGAAGCCGCCGATCAGGCTGGTCAGGCTGCCGTCGTCCGCTTGCTTCCGACTACTCGCGCTCGCGTTACCCGTCCCTGGCCATGCTTGCGTGCTCGCTTGTCCGCCGGGACTGCCCGGCGGTCCCGGGAGCCCTGGCCGAACAGCCTGAGCATGTCAATGACGGTCAGCGTGTCCACGAATTCCATGAACACGTCCGCGAGCTGGCTGGCGTCGGCGGCATGGTGGTAGGCGCCGCCGGTTTGGGTTGCCACCTGGCGCAGGTCCTGCGCCGCTTGGGAGTTCGGAGCAATCCCGAGCCCCACCGTCTCATGGCGGAAGATCACCCCGCGGGACTGCAATGCCGCCATTGCCTGGCCAGTGTCGCCGCAGTCGTTCTGGCCATCCGCAAGCAGCATGATCATCCGGTCGGACGCACCGGAGCTGCCGTTGGCAGCCATGTAGCGATTGGCGAAGAGCAAGGCGTCCGCCATGGGCGTCCCGCCGCCTGGCTGCAGCCTGCCGATGAACTGGGTCAGTCGGTTGACCTCACGATGAAAGCGACAGGAACAACTCTGGGAGGCTGATTCCACCCCGCTGGCAACGCCTGGGCGACTTCTTGCTCAGAGCTAGCTGGTGCCTGCCAGGAAACCCTCTAACGTCATGATATAGTTGACTTTACATGTGATTCAAACGAGCGGAAAAGAGGGTACGCTGGCCGCAATCGGGGGATTTCGCCCGATTGCCGGCCAGATTCGCCCACTGCTCGCTGCAAGGAGCCTCATGCGGAGCGTCCTGAGCCTGCAACCGCAACTGGGTGCGACCGACATCGGCGCTATCCTGCTCAACCCGCAATCCCGGGACGACATCCCCGCTGTGCTGCAAGGCCTGCAGTGCGTCTACTGCGACCCGACCCGCCGGGCCGAGCTGTTCGCTCTGCTCGAGGAGCATGTCCGGCCGGGCGCCGACCGCAGCGTCGGCCGGCCGGGCATGGACCTGTGGCAGGTTCTGGGCATGGGTATCCTCAAGCAGGGCATCAACTGCGATTTCGACCGGCTGCACGAACTGCTGAACAACCATATCCAAGTGCGCCAGATGCTGGGCCTGGGCGTGGCGAGGTTCGACCGCGGCCAGTTCCACCTGCAGACGGTGATCAACAACGTCGCGCTGCTGCCGGCGGACCTGCTGGAGAAGGTGAACCGGGTGCTCATGGCGGCGGGGCACGCGGTGGCGGGAGGCCAGCCGGGCGCGAGCCTGGCAGGGCTCTGCGACTCGTCCGCACTGGAAACGGCCGTGCATTACCCGACGGATGTGAGCCTGCTGTGGGACGCGGTGCGGCTGTCTAACGACAATTAAAAATTGGGGATTATATACATAAGTGGCGAAGCCCCAACATCTAGGGCTTCCGCTTCCGAGGCATGACGTAGCGGATCTTGGCCGGCTGTAGAACAGCTTTCACCAGTTCCTCGAAGGATGCGTCCACCCGCATGTCCTCGTTCAGTTCAGCGACGCT
The DNA here is from genome assembly GCA_965218615.1 of Bryobacterales bacterium. GTDB lineage: Bacteria > Acidobacteriota > Terriglobia > Bryobacterales > UBA6623 > VXMF01. The sequence goes on along the minus strand of CBDCLH010000007.1, from coordinate 646,646 downwards.
GGGCTGGTAGGAGTGGTGGGGTAGTTCGATGATGCGCGGCTCCGGCTTGTCTTGCTTGGTCTTGTTCGCCATCCCGGATTATCGCAGTCCCTGCTTAATCAGCTTCGCATGGAATGCAGCTTGGCTGATCGTGCCCTTCGTTGAGTTACACGCTGAACACAACAGTTGGAGGTTGTCCAAGTGGTCCGTGCCGCCCTTCGATTGCGGAACGATGTGGTCGACTGTCAGGTTCCTGAACGGGAAGTGATGCTTGCCACCCGCGCAGTTCCCCTCCTGCTTGCCATACAGCGTGTGCCGGTGCGTCTTGTACGGCGGTAGCTTGCCCACGTCCGTGCGCTTCGGCACGTCCGTGCGGTGGTGGATCTCCGGGAGCCGTCCGCTGTCGAGCAACGCTCCCTCATCAGCTGCCTTCTGAAGTCTTGATAAGACGAGCTTCACGGCGAGACTGGACAGGTCGATTCCCACCCATTGGCGGTTGAGTTTTTCCGCCGCTACAAGTGCGGTGGCGCAGCCGCAGAACGGATCAAGACCACATCTCTCTCGTTCGAGCTTGCCTTGATGATCCGTTCAAGCAGTGCAAGCGGCTTCTGCGTGGGATAGCCAACGCGCTCTTTGGCCTGCGAGTTGATCGCTGGTATGTCATCCCATACGGTATCGACCTGCGTTCCCTTCGACTCATCAAGGTAACGCTTGAGCTGAGGCGTTCCGCCCGCCTTGGTTTGGACGATCAACCCCTTCTCGTAGGCAGCCTGCATCCGCTTCTGTGACCATCTCCATACTCGCGTGCCCCCCAAGAACTCGTAGGTCAAGTTCGGTCGATCCCGATTCGGATTGAGAAGGTTGTCGAGGCGGTAGCGGCGTCCGGTTTCCGGCTCGACCTTCGTGTAGTGGCTCTCCACGTATTCGCGTTCAAGAGGGCGATACTGTGGATTCCACGTGCAAGACCGACCTTGCGCTTGCGCGTAGTAGAGAATCGTATCCGCATTGGCGGGATAGTTGGCGCGTGCGAGACCCTTGGCGTTAGTGCGCTTCCACGTCAATTCACTCCGAAACGAACTGGCCCCAAGAATGCAGTCCATCGCAAGCTTCAAGTAGTGGCTGGCGGTCGGATCGCAGTGCAGGTAGATCGATCCAGTCGGCTTCAGGATCCGCTTCATATCGAGCAGGCGCACGGCCATCATCGTCACGTATGCCTGCATGCTCTTACCGTGCGCCAGCCCGGCGGATTCGATGCTGTGTGCAAGCGCCGGATCCTGGTCGGCGATCAGGCCGATCCATGCGACATCCACATCGCTCAGTGTCCAACTGTCCTTGAAGGCCGCGCCCGCAGCCTCCGATCCGATGGGTGCGGCATAGTCCCGGTTCGAGTTGAACGGCGGGTCCAGGTAGATCAGGTCAACGGACGCGGAGTTAACGCCGCGCATCACGTCGAGATTGTCACCGGTGAACAGCGTGCGGTTCTTGACGTTGAGCGTTGCCATCATGCAGTCGCCCTAGCGCCGGAGGCATATCCGTTGTTCTTGATCAGAGCCTTGTAGGTCAGTCGCTTCCTGTCCATCCCGGAACGCAGCGACCGTAACTGATCGACGGTGTCCTGCTCGCGCATGTTGTGCCTTCCGGCGAATTCCTGAACGTATCGATCCAAGTGCTTCGAGCTGATCTTGTGGAACGTCCCCTTGTGCGCTCGCTTCAGCATGCTCCAGAGGGACTCGATGCCGTTGGTGTGAACATCGCCCTTCACATACTCGCTGAGCGAGTGCTTGACGGTGTCGTGGTCGAACGGCAGCGTCTCATACGCGGTCGCATCGTCCGTGTACACGGTGGCGTCGGGATCGGCATTGTCCTTGACGAATCCCTGCAGGGTTTCGGCATCCGTGGACGCGACGACCTTCGCTGCAACCTGATTGGTGGCGCGATCCTTCGCTCCCACCACTGCCGTCTTGCCGACTGCGCCGCGCCCGGTCAGTTCCTTGCGCTTCGAGTTCGGCATGTTCTTCCTCTTGCCCCCGAAGTAGGTTTCATCGACCTCGACCGGCCCCAGGAACAGCTTGCCGTCCTCCGCGAGAGCCTTGCGCAACCGTTGAGCCAGGAACCAAGCTGACTGCTGGGTGATTGCCAAGTCCCGGTGCAGCTTCATCGAGGACACGCTCTTGAGATTCGTGGTCACCAGGAACATGGCAACCAGCCAGTCCTGATAGCCGATCTTCGAGCTCTCCATGACGGAATGCGTCCTGACGCTGAACTTCTTGGCGCAAACCTTCTCTCGGCAACGGAACGGCATCGTCTTGTGCTTGCAGCCAGCCTGAACGTTCAGGGAGCCGCAATACGGGCAACAGATTCCCTTCGGCCAACGCTGCTTGATGAACCACGTTTCCGCCGTCGCGTCGTCCGGGAACCGCCGCAAGATCGCCTTGAAACTGAGTCCCTTCCGATGCGCCTTGCCCGGAGCCTTTTTCATTCCTGCCATGCTTTTATTTTACAGGACAGTGGCGTTTCTGTCAAGCAGAAACTGATCTAAATTTCTACTTTTCAGTCACTTATGGGATTCTCCGTGAAATTCTACCGAGAACCTCGCTACACCGGATTGCATCCGTTGATGCGGCGGGCCATCGTTTCAAGCCAAGCCCTAGATGTTGGGGCTTCGCCACTTATGTATATAATCCCCTAAAAATTCCGGGTGAGCCTCGCGGTTGGTGGCTAGAATCCGCCTTCCCACAGGAGGGTGGGGGCGTTGATTACAGACCAACAAGTGAGGCTACTGACGAAGGAACTCAGGCGGAACAAGCCACTGGCAACGGCTGCGGCGAAAACGAGCATGAGCGAGCGCACGGCTCGCAAATGGCGGGATAGCGGGAAGCTGCCGAGCGAGACAGGGCAAGCGCGGCACTGGTGGACCCGGGGGGATCCGTTCGAAGCGCTGTGGCCGGAAGCGGAGCCGCTGCTGGAAGAGGATCCGGGGCTGCCGGCGAAGGCGGTGTTCGAGGATCTGAGGAGACGGCATCCGGGGCAAGTGCAGGACGGGCAGTTGCGGACGCTGCAGCGGCGGTTCCGGGAATGGCGCGCGCAGCAGGGTCCGGGCAAGGAAGTCTTGTTCGAGCAGGAGCGGGAGCCGGGGGTGCAGCGCCAGTCGGACTTCACCGACATGGGCAGCCTGGGGGTGACGATCCGGGGCGAGCGGTACAAGCACCTGTGCTACCGCTTCGTGCTGCCGTACTCGAACTGGGAGAGGGTGGCGATCGCGAGCTCGGAGACGTTCGAGGCGCTGGCGGGGGGGCTGCAGGAGAGCCTGAGGGAACTGGGCGGCGTGCCGCGGGAGCATTGCACGGATTACGTTCCTGGGAACGTAATCCGTGAGGGGCTCGCATGGCTCGTATTTCGATCCTGAGGCTCTTGTCGCCGGAGGGTATGCTTCACCGGCGCATCCCGCGCAGCTAAGCCTAATTCCCCTTCTAGTGTCCCAGCGTGTATTTCGGATGGGGCTACTCGAATCGGCGTGAACGTGCCACCGAAAGCCGAACGGCGGCCATGGGCTCGCACGTCGGACCGGACTCGCGCATCGTGGTGCCCCGCACTGTTCGCAGTAATGCATCCGGCGCTGCAGGTTCACTTGAGCCACATCGCTTCACTGTCTCGATATGTCGCAGGCAAATAAGGCTGCTGTTGACGTGTGGCCGTCCGCAAGTCGCGGAACAGTTGACGGGTGCCAGAGTGTTGTACGAAGTAGCCGTGACCGCAGGTCTTGGGGGCGAGAGCGCCGGCCATACAGCCCTAGCCGATGCCTTTGAGGCGGACCAGGATCACGCTCTGCATGCGTAGTACCCGGCCCGAGTCTTACGCTCGGCCTGAGAACCGTGCACGGTCTAGCCTGTGAGTTTGGATACGTGCTGTTCGGTTAGCCTCTGTATCCGCGGAGGCTGGCAGAACATCGAATCGCGTAACATTCCGACTCTGGGCGGAGCCCCTGGGCGAGGAGAGCCGTCTCAGGTTCCTCTGGATTGTGAATGCAGAGGCCGAATCGGACCTCTTTTCATCGGACCATTTTTTTGCTTCTAAGTGCTCTCGAATGGTCGCGAATGCTCGCGACGGCTCCGCCCGACGGGAACGGCACGATGCCCGTAAACCCTTGAAAAAAAGGAAATACCACTAAATCAAGGGGTTAGGAGTTGGCGGCGCTGGTGCGAATCCAAACCACGAATAAAGGTCTTACAGATCTTCTTCTGTCCCTACAGGGGATCGCGGCCGTTCGCTGGGCTGCGCTACGTCCCGCACCTGGAAAGAGGCCAGTCGGGCGAATACCTGACCGAACGCATTACGAGCGGAGCGATCTGGATCCCTCGGCCCAGCCGGGCAGGTCCCTGGGACCCCAACCGACACGTCGATGGCGTCGATCTCATGCCACTGTTGCGCAACCCGAAGACGCAGCTGAGTCGAGCGGCCCTGTTCCTCCATTACCGTACTACCATCTGACAACCGCGCCCGCGAGCGCTGTTCGGGTCGGGGACTACGAGCTGTTTCTGCACTGTGAGGACTCCCGGATCGAACTCTTCAACATGGCAGCAGCCGTCAGCGAATCACGTAATCTGGCTTCCGAAGAACCGGACCGGGCCAATGCGTTGCTCGGACGGCTGATAGCCTGGTGACAGCGAGTCCAGGCGCAGCACCCCAGACCGCGTCCCGCCGGAGGATAGCGGATCTCAGCGCCACTGAAAGCGCTTCGCGATCGCAGCGACGCTGCCCTCCGCCACGATGCGTCCGTTTTCAAAAAAGACGGCCCGATCCGCCAAGCCTTCCGCGAGCGCGACTTCGTGCGTGACTAGGATCTTGGCCTGAGGCAGGGCCTGCAGCGTTCCAATCAGGGCCTTGCGCGCAGGCGGGTCGAGGAACGTCGCGGGTTCATCGAGGAGGATGATCTCCGGATCCATGGCGAGCACGCCTGCGAGCGCCGTCTTCCGGCGTTCCCCGGCGCTGAGGTGGTGAGGCGGCCGGTCGCGTTCGCTGCGCAAACCAACTTGGTCCAGGCAGCGATCAACGCGCTCTTGCACACGCTCCGGTTCGAGGCCCATATTGAGCGGTCCGAAGGCGACATCTTCTTCGACGGACGGCATGAAAATCTGGTCATCGGAGTCCTGGAACAGCATGCCGACGCGCTGCCGGATTGCGGACAGGTTCTCGCCGTTGACGGTCATGCCGCAAACTTGGACCGAGCCTTCGCCGTGCAACAGGCCGACCAGGTGATTGAGGAAGGTGGTCTTTCCGGAACCGTTCGCTCCGAAGATCGCAACTGTCTCCGCCTCGTGCAGGACGAAGCTCACGCCGCGCAGCGCTTCGACGCCGTCGGGGTAGCGGAACCGCAGATCCCGCACGTCGATGACCACATCGCCCACTCCTGCTCATTGTAGGAATTCGAGCGTGGATCGCTGCCAAGCCGTACCTCAGAGCCTCAGAATTGCGCGTCGGACCGGTGCGCCTTCCGCCGAAGTTCCAAGCCCGAATCCGGTAGAATGCCGAGCGTCATGCATCGCACCGCAGTTTCTGCACTCCTGTTTGCCTCCGTTGCGCCCGTCGCGGCCGAGCAGCCCAACATCCTGTTCGTCTTCACCGACGACCACGCCTACCAAGCCATCAGCGCATACGGTTCGATGATCAACCACACGCCGAACATCGACCGCATCGCCCGCGAGGGCATCCGATTCGACCGGGCGCTGGTCACAAACTCGATCTGCGCTCCTAGCCGGGCGGTGATCCTGACGGGCAAGTACAGCCACCTGAATGGCGTCTTGGACAATCGAGCCAGGTTCGATGGTTCGCAGCAGACGTTTCCGAAGCTCTTGCAGGCGGCCGGGTACCAAACCGCGATCTTCGGCAAGTGGCACCTGAAGACAGCGCCCACAGGTCTCGACGCCTGGGAAGTGCTCCCAGGGCAAGGCGCCTACTACAACCCGGATATGCGGCTTGGACCGGACGACACACGTCGCGGGCATACGGGCTACACGACGGACATTATTACGGACCTGTCTCTGGATTGGCTCGAGAGTCGCGACCCGGACAAACCGTTTCTACTCATGAGCCAGCACAAGGCGCCGCACAGGAACTGGATGCCGGGGCCAGAGCACCTGACACTCTACGACGGCCAGCATATCTGGGAGCCGCCCACGCTGTTTGACGATTATTCGGGCCGCGCCTCCCCGGCGGCCAAGAACCGCATGGAGATCGGACGCCACATGGTGTCCGCCCACGACCTGAAGATCCCACCGCCTCCCGGAACCCCTGAAGACGACCGAGTAATGCGGCAATGGATGAACAGCTACGGTCGGCTGAACCCGGCGCAGAGAGCGATGTGGGACGCTGTGTACGCACCCAGGAACAGCGCCTTCCGGGCCGCCAACCTGCAGGGCAAGGATCTCATCCGCTGGAAGTATCAGCGCTATATCAAGGACTACCTTCGATGCATCGCTTCCGTCGACGACAACATCGGGCGCCTGCTGCGCTATCTCGATGCGACGGGCTTGGCGCAGCACACGGTCGTGGTCTACAGCTCCGACCAGGGCTTCTATCTGGGAGAGCATGGGTGGTTCGACAAACGCTGGATGTACAGAGAATCCTTACGCACGCCGCTTGTCGTGCGGTGGCTGGACACGGTCGCGCCGGGCTCGACAAGCCAAGACTTGGTCTCGAACCTCGACTACGCGGCAACGTTCCTGGAAATCGCAGGCATCGAGCCTCCCCCCGAGATGCAGGGACGCAGCCTGGTGCCCATCTTGCAAGGCGAGACGCCCCGGAATTGGCGCAAGTCCTTTTACTACCATTACTACGAGAGCCAGATCGCCCACGGAGTCCCGGCGCACGAAGGGGTGCGCACAAGGCGCTACAAACTGATCCGTTTCTACGAGAGCGACGAGTGGGAGCTGTTCGACCTCGAGCGCGACCCGGAGGAAGTACAGAGTGTGTATGGCGCGAGGGGCATGGAACGCATCACGGCCGACCTGCGCGCCGAACTGAAGCGGTTGCGCGCCATGTACGGGGTGACGGAGCCAGCGTTATAACGCCGCGGGCGGCCCAGGAATCGTGTGGGCCTCTGATTCCGAGGCCCTGTTGTATGGGTCATAGGACAGCGCCGATCGGCGCGGCTGGATAGACCGGGCCGTATGCTATGATCCGCTCTAGGCGGCGGCTAGGGGCAACTCTCTATTCGGCCCGGCGCCAGTTGCAAGACCGTCGCTCGCCGGGTTGGCTTGCTCCATAGGCCCGTAGCTCAGTTTTGGTTAGAGCGCTACCTTGACACGGTAGAGGTCAGCGGTTCGAGTCCGCTCGGGCCTACCATCTGCGATATCCCCCGGGTGAGCGCCCAGTCGAGGTCTACTGAATGCGACGGCTCCGTGCTGTCTTCGGAGATCGGGTTGATACCTCGGACGCTGGCCTGGACGGAGAACACTTGCAGTCCGTAGGACTCGATCTTGTTCCGTGACGCCTGGATGGCGGCATCGTCGTCAGGGTCCGGATAGCCTTCGCTCCAGCTCCGCCACAACTCAATGCCGTACCTGATTACCCAGCAGTACCAGCCAAAGTTAAGAGGCGGTGAGGCAGCGGAGGGGTACGCGCCGCGACGTAGGCGAGCCGGGGGACGAGAGCGGCCAACTGGTAGCGCCGGTTGAAGCGGTAGGCGAACTCGGCCAGGTAGCGCCCCACGTATTGCGGATCGCAGGCGTGATAGGTTCCGTCGATCGCCCGCTTGACGTTGCCCAGCAGCGTGTTCACCCAGGTCAGCCCGGGCGTTTCGCAGCTGCCCTTGCCACCGCCGGTGACGCGGGGCTGGTGCTCGCAGCCGGCGCCCGCCACCCCCCGAAAGCACGACAACCCGTCCGAGCGCACCACCGTCCCCGGCTGCAGGTGCTGGCGCGCCCAGGCCTCCAGTTCCTGCAGCCGCAAGCCGCGCACCGGGCTCAGGCGCAGCCGTTGCGGCCGCCCCTCCTCGCTGACCTGCGCCGCCGCCACGAACGGCGTCTTGCCCGCCGCGCCCCGTCCGCGCTGGCCGCCGCTCGCCTCCCCGCCCAGGTAGGCGTCGTCCAGCTCCACCGTGCCCTGTAAAGGCTGGCTGTCGTCCCGCTCCCGCATGGCCTGCATCAGCTTGTGCTTGACCATCCAAGCCGTGTTGTAGCTCACTCCGAGTTGACGCTTTAGATCCATCGCCGAGATGCCGTTCTTGGACTGTGTGAGCAGGTACATGGCGAGGTACCAAGTGCTTAGAGGCAGCTTGGTGTTGTCGAACAAGGTGCCCGCGGTGAGCGACGCTTGGTGCTTGCAGCGGATGCACTGCCAGACCTGGCGCGTGCGCAGGCGGCAAGACTTTTGGTAGCCGCAGGCGGGGCCCTGGAAGCCTTCCGGCCAGCGCGCCTGGAACAGCGCGTGCTCGCATTGTTCATCCGTTCCGTACGCTTCCAGGAACTCCGGCAGGCTCTGTCCCTTCTGGAACTGAACTTTGTTCTTAGGCATACATAACTCCTTTCTTATCAGGCATTTATTATATCTCATACGGCGTTCTAAGTCAACCGGTTCCAAGCACGAATCCATCATTTCTCGGCTTCCTAACTATGGCTGAGACTTCCGGGTAATCAGGATGCCGTAAGAGTCTTCGATGCGGGCGAAGTCGAGGATCTCGTCGTACACGTATGTCTTCCCGTGCTGTGTCTCCGAAGAGCCGAATCCGTTCGGACCAATCGCGAGATTCCACGGCGAGGACGGCGACGGCGTCTGGACTGCTTTGTCTGCGCTTCCAGCGCAATCAAGGCAGGCGAGTTGGGTGAGGAGAGTCGGGCGCGACATCGCGTGCGTGGCGTCATGATTGAACCGGCGAGCCTCGCGTCCGCGGTTCCGTCCAGACATCGCGGGTTGTCTTCTGCTGCTAGCCCATGTTTGAAGGTTTTGGCCGGAATTGGGCGTAAGTCGTTGATAATTGCCCCTCTAGGGGGCGCTTTGCGATTTTACGTGGTGACAATTTTTTCACTAGTTGCCTCTATAATCCTTTTTTTTCGTTATTATTTAGCCTATACTTATGGGTGACACCTGTTCCCCATGTACCTACGTAAGGTCCAAGTCCGCTCCTCCAACGGCGCCACCCGCGAATATCTGCGTCTGCAGGAAACTTTCCGCGAGCGCCAGCCCGGCGGCGGCACCCGCCACCGCCAACGCGTGCTCTGCAACCTCGGCCGCGTCGATCTGCTGGCGCCCCACGCCGCGCGCCTCTATGAACTGCTCACCGACCACCCACCCGCCGGCGCACCCGAGCCACGCGAGGACTCCGTGCAGGCCTGGGGCTGGGGCCCTCTGCTCGTCGCGCGCCAGCTGTGGGAGACCCTCCATCTGGACCGCAGCCTGCGCCAACTGGGGCGCTGCGCTCGCGATCCGCAGGGCCGCGAGTTGGCCGAGCGCGCCTTTGCGCTGGTGGCCAACCGGCTGCTCGATCCGGTCTCCGAGCACAAGCTGGCGCAGTGGCTCGAGACCGATTTCGTGTGCGACGAGGCCGGCCAGCGCTGGTTGCCGCGCTGGCGCGACGACGCCGAGCGGCGCGCCAGCAAGAGTCCGCGCGTGCGGGTCGAGTGGGCTTGGCTGCACGGCTGGTACCGCGCCCTGGACCGCCTGCTGGCGTGTCAGAGCGCACTCGAAGTCGCGCTCTTCGAGACGCTGCGCACGCTGTTCGAGGTGGATGGGGAGCTGGCGCTGTACGACATCACAAGCACGGACTTCGAGGGGGCCGGTCCGGATGGGTTGGCCCGGCACGGCCATGCGCGGGACCAGCGGCCGCGTCAGCCGCAGGGGGTGCTGGGGTTGGTGCTGATCGACGGCTGGCCGCTCGCGCAGCACGTCTTCGCCGGCAACCGCCAGGACGCCACGACGGTGCAGGCCGTGGTCACGGACCTGCAGGAGCGTTTCGGGTTGAAGCGGATCGTGTTCGTGGGCGACCGGGGCATGCTGAGCGAGGAGACCCGCCAGGCGTTGGAGCGGGCCGGGTGTGGGTATCTGCTGGGGGTGCCCCGGCGGAACAACGTGGAGGCGCAAGCGTTGTTGGAGGAGGCGGGCAAGACGCCGCTGGAGCAGTGGACGCTGGTGGAGCCCAGGGAGCGGGGGCCGGCGGCGCGCAAGCCGGGCCTGACGCGGGTGTTGGAGGTGCCGTCGGCGCGCGCGGGGGTGCGCTGTTTCGCGGTGCACTCGGAGGCGCGGTTGGAGTACGAGCGCGCGCAGCGGGAGAAGGAGCAGAAGCGTCTGGAGGAGAAGCTGGAGGGGTTGCGCCAGCGGGTGCGGGCGGGGCGCCTGAAGCAGGAGGCGGCGATCGCGGCGGCGGCGGAGCGGATCCTGCAGAAGCATCACGGGCGGCGGCACGTCACGGTGCAGGCCGGCCCGGGCCAGTTCGAGTATCAGGCCAGCGCGAGGGCCGCCTGCGAGCAGGGCGGCGAGGGGCGCTATCTGCTGGAGACGACCGAGGCGCGGCTGACGGCGGTCGAGGCGGTCGAGGAGTACAAGCAACTGGTGCAGGTGGAGCAATGCTTCGCGCCACTCAAGGACGTCATCGAGATGCGGCCGGTCTGGCATCAGACGCCGGAGCGGGTGCAGGCGCAGCTATTCGTGGCGGGCTTGGCGCTGCTGCTGCACCGGTTGCTGGAGCGCCAGTTGAAGGCGGCGGGGGAGGATCTGTCGGCGAACGCCGCGTGGAAGGCGCTGGCGACGATCAAGCTGGTGGAGTTCGAGACGGAGGAGGGCACGAAGAAGCGCATCGTGACGCGAGGCTCGGAGCAGGCGGGCAAGGTGTTGAAGGCGCTGCGGCTCAAGCGCAGCGCGCCGCCCACGCCCTCCAACCCGCCCGCTGCGGAGGCGGCAGCCGTGTCGTGACAAACGAAAAAACTTTGTGCTGAGAACAAAGGACTTATGAGGTCAATCTTCAAACGTGTGCTAGCGGCCGGGCTCCGCCGGTCAGGCATCGTCGTTACACTTCCCGTGCCGCGCCATCAGGCGACAAGATCGCGGAAACCGGGACGTTGGTATCGACCACGATCCTACTCACCGAGGCATGATGGCGTGCACGCTGTCATCGATGTGTGTACGGGAGCTGTTGTGCCTTGCTGCCCCCGTTTCTCGGCGGAGCCGATTTAGCCGTCTTCGACATCCTTAGCGGCTTTTCCAATGGTGTCCCGATCGGCGGCGCCAAGTCGAGGAAGAATCGAACCGACGGTGCCTTCACGGGCACCTACGGACATCTGATACGGGGGACCGGGGCAAGAACACGATCACGGCGGAGCTTGTGGGCTACGAAGTCGAGCAGCCGGGGCAGCTGTTCTATTCGCCGGGATTCCGGCCTGTCCGTGGCTCCCCGCACGAGACTGTAAGGGTGGCGGGCCCCCCACCCGCCGGGTGTCGCAATCCAACTCGGCTCCGAAGAAGGTCCACTCCTCCAGCCAGTTCCTCTCCCCGAACGCCCCTCGGTACCGGCCCTGTTCCCATGGACGCGCGCCATCCGCCGGTGCCAGCGCCGCTCGATCCGCCCGTAGCGCCGCCGATCCCATTCGCGGTCGCGGGTCCGGAATTGCTCCGTAACGGACATTCCACAGCCTCGGATCGACATCCTCGTACTCCACGTACGACTCGATCCCTCCCGCGAGCTGCGCGCCTGCGTTCCCGTTGCCGTGCAGGATCGCGTTGCGCAGGCTGCTGCCACCCGCCGCCAGCCACGCCGCCACGTTCCCCCGCGCGTCCAGCGCCGTGCCCTCGAACCCGGTGGCCACCATGTTCCGGGCCGTGAAGGTCACCGCCCCTTCGAGCCGGATCCAGTCCCCCAGACTCCGCATGCGCCTACACATGCTCCAGCCGCGTCCCCGCTCCCACTCTGCACAGCCCCGGCGCCGCGGGTCGGCGCGTTCCCCAGCAAGGCCAAGCCTCCCCAGCAACCCGGCTCCCACTGTCCCACCGGCAAGTCGCAGGTCATCACCACCGGCGCTTCCTGGCTCCCGTCCACCTCGATCCGCCCGCCCCGCATGACCACGATCGCCGTAATTGCTCACCCAGGGGGCTGGCTAGGCAGGTTTGAGGACGCTACGTCGCTCGATGGTGGTCACAATCGACTCGAGAGTCGTCAGATCATTGAGGCGTCCGGTGCTGATCACCGAGCGCACTGCCCCGAACACCTCGGCCCCCCACTCGGAGCGGAAGCCGTTGGTCACCTTGCGGAAAATCGTGCTCGGCCGCACCGCCCGCTCCGAGGCGTTGTTCGTGTACGGCACCTCGCGATCCGTCACGAACACCAGCAGGCTGTCCCGGATCTTGCCATAGCGCTTCCGCAGCCGCTGCCCGTCCGCCTGCGTCGGCTCCAACTCCAGCAGCTTGTCCAGCCGCCGCCCGAGATCCCGTTGGTGGCGCTTCAGCGTGCTGTCCCGCAGCCGCTCGCGCCGCTGGCCCACCCGCATCGCCCGCACCAGGAACGCCTTCAGCGCCGGACCGAACACCGTGTCCCCCGCGTCGATCGCGTACTGCGCGTCGCGCAGCTGGTGCGCCAGGCAAACCTGCCACACCGCCGCGTGCCCGCGCTGGCACACGTACAGGTCCGACACCCACACCTCCGGTCGCGCCCCCTCCAGCACGCTCTCCGGCTCCGCCTTCGAGCGGCTCGGCCGCAGCACGTGCAGCACCGCTCCCGCTCCCAGGAACACCCACTCCCACCACTTGCGCCCGTTCACCCGCGCCGACGTCTCGTCTGAGCACACCACCCGGCTCTGCCGCACCCGCTCCCGGATCGACTCCGCCTGCTCCCCGAACCGCCCTTGCACCCGTCGGAACAGGTTCGCCAGCGCCCCCTCGCTGATCTCCAGCCCGAACAGCTCCCGGAACAACGCGCGCAAGCGCTCGTAGCCGATCGCTTGCGCGTAATGCAGGTACACCGCCAGTGCCTCGACCGTCGCCCCGAACGGCGAGCCCCGCTCCAAACCCTGCGGTGCCTCCGCCGTCACCCGCCGCCCGCAACCCGGGCAGTCGCAACCCCTCAGCGTGACCCGCGTCACGTGCGGCCGCACCGGCGGCAACTCGATCCGCTCGTACACCGCTTGCGGCGTCTGCTCCTCCCCGGCCAGCTCCGCCCCGCAGTGCGAGCAACTCTCCGCGCGGGCCTCGACCACGCTGTCCGGGTTCGGATGCAGCTTGCGCCCCACTCCCGCACGCCGCTTGCGCTTGCGCTGGCCGCGCCGGACCGGCTGGTTCGCCTTCTCGCCCCGCGAGGGCGGCAGCGACGAATTCTCCGGAGTCTTGGGGGGCGCACCCAGGCGCGCCTCCAGTTCCGCGACCTTCGCCGTCAACTCCGCGACCTTCGCTGTCAACTCCGCGTTCGCCGCTCGCAGTGCAACGATGAGGGCGACCTTGGCGGAGTCGGTCAGGGAATCAAGATCTGGAAGTGGTTCACCCACATCCCCTTTGTAACATTTCCAGAATCACTTGTTTCAGCCTTTCCGTCCGCAAGTGCCGAACAAGCCCGATTGACCAGTTTGTGTGGCCCCTAGGTGAGCAATTACCGATCGCCGCTCTCGGCCCGAGGCCTTGGATCAATGTCCCCGCCTCGATCCGCAACGTCGCCCCGGGTTGCTCGTACACCGTGTTCCGCAGCTTGTACAGCGTGTCGCTGCTCCAGGTCGCGTCCCTCGCGATCTCCATTGCCGTCCCGTCTCCCCCAGCACCGCGGGCGGCTTCCCCGACACCACGAACTTCGCGTACGCCCTCTGCGGCGCCTGCGTCGCCTCGGGCCGCCGCAACTCGGCGACGAACTGCCACAAGCCCGGCTCCGGCGCAGGGTCTTCCCAGATCAGCTCGCGCTCCGCTCGCTCCATCCGCCGGGGTCGGAACGCACCCGCTCCCTCGCCCTCGCGACCGACCGCGGCCTCGCGCCCCGGAGCCGCCCCGCCCCCGGGCTCCAGATACGTCCGCTCGCCCGTCCCGCGGTTCTCCCGGTAATACCGCACCACGCTCTCCTGCCCTTCGCCCGCCGGCTCGATCGTGGTGTGCAACCGCACCGGCCGCCCCGTCTGGTAGCCCGTCGCATCGGTCCAGATCGTCACCGTCGCGGGAGCGCTCCCCGTCCCGTCGTCGTCCCTCAGCGTCAGCGTCGCCGGGCGCACCGTCAGTCCCTCCGCCCTCCCGCTCACCGTCAGGGTCCCGTCCACGTGGTCGATCCCCGCGCCGTCCCGCGCTCCTGCGAAGAAGGTCCGCGTCCCGCTCAGGCTCCCCGCCGGAATCCTCAGCTCCAGCTCGTACGTCTTGTCATGCCCCGCCTCACCCTCCGTGCCGCTGCCTTCCGCCGTCAGCCCCACGGTCACGTCCCGCTCCAGCGCCCCTCCGTCCACCGTCGCCGTGACCGTGACAATGGGTTCTTCAACGACTTCAATTCGCTGCAGATACGCGGCTCCGTGCACGAACATCAGCCGTGGGAATTTCGGCCGTGTGCTCGGAACCGCCAGCCGGGCGCGCCAGATCCAGACGGGATTGAAGCTGTATTTCTGACGGCTAATTGCTGTCAGTCTGAGGCTTGAGCCCGCCGGCCGCGCCGGCAGGCCTCTTGGCAGCGCGGACAAGATCCCGGAATCGCGCGGTTCGCGGAGACTCGCGTTCCGTCTTCCGTTCCTGTTTGTCCGCTCCTGTTCCGCGTCGATCCGAGTGGATACGGTAGGATCAAAACTGAGTCTGCTCCGTCGACTCGAATCCAGCTGATGTTTGATTCCATCCCGCAGGTGGCTGCCAGCGCCTCGCGGAGGTCGGATTCGTTGCAATTCGGCTTTTCGAAGGCCAGGACGGAGGCGAGCCTCGTGCGAATTCGACGGGGTCTGATCGGCGTGGGCCACGGGCCCTGACAGGCTGGATGGAGTTGGAGTGATGGGTAGTCTTCAGGAATGGCTCAGTCCGCAGGTCGTATGGTTTGCTCTGGGAATCGTCCTGTTGCTCGTGGAGTTCGCAAGTCCTGGACTGATCGCCGGTTTCTTCGGCCTGGGCGCTTGGTTGGTGGCGCTCCTCTGTCTGGTCGTAGAGATCCCCCTGAACCTGCAGTTATGCATCTTCGTCATCCTATCGGTCGTGTCGTTACTCGGCTTCCGCAGCAAATTCAAGACGCTTCTCAACCAGGAAGGCCGAGTGGCGCACGACACGATATCGGAAGAATTCGTCGGCAGACGAGCTCTGGTGACACGAGAGATTCAGTCCGACCGAGCAGGCAAGGTCGAGTTCCGCGGCACCTACTGGGAGGCCGAGGCTGAGGAAACGATTCCGGTGGACTCAGCGGTGGAAATCGTTGGGAAGAAGAATCTCACGGTAACAGTACGAGCTTTGTGAGGAGGTCGTCATGAACGTTGGCACGCTTGTTGTTTTTCTTGGTCTGGTAGTTCTGACTCTGGTTGCATTCGCAAAGACCATCCGAATCGTTCCGCAGAGGTCCGCTTTCATCGTCGAACGGCTGGGCAAGTATCGAGTCACCCTCGAGGCAGGATTTCATGTCCTGACGCCGTTCGTGGATCGAGTCACGTACAAGCACACACTCAAGGAGCAGGCTGTCGACGTTCCGCCTCAGACCTGCATCACGCAGGACAATATCTCGGTCGAAGTCGATGGGATTCTCTATTTGCAGCTCACCGATCCCAAGAAAGCCTCCTATGGGATCAACAACTACCAGTTCGCCTCCACCCAGTTGGCCCAGACAACCATGAGGAGCATTATCGGCAAGCTGGAGTTGGATCGGACCTTTGAGGAACGGGAGACCATCAACTCGGCGATCGTCGATGCGGTCGACAAGGCCTCCGATCCCTGGGGTGTGAAAGTGACTCGGTATGAAGTCAAGAACATCGTCCCGCCCCAGAGCATCAAGGACGCGATGGAAAAGCAGATGCGAGCCGAGCGTGAGAAACGCGCCGTGATCGCACAATCCGAGGGTGACAAACAGGCGAAGATCAACGTAGCCGAAGGAGACAAGCAGGAGCTGATCAAGCGCTCTGAGGGCGAGAAGCAGCGCCGAATCAACGAAGCGGTGGGCCGGGCGTCGGAGATCGAGAGGGTCGCGGAGGCCACTGCGAAGGGGATTCGGGAAATCGCCTCCGCGATCAACGAGGAACGCGGCCAAGACGCTGTGAATCTGCGCGTGGCGGAGCAATATATCAAGGAGTTCGGCAATCTAGCCCAGACCAATAATGCTTTGATCATTCCCTCCAATCTCTCGGACATGGCTGGCATGATTGCTTCTGCGATGACGGTGATCCGACAGGATCAAAAGGACGACCGCGCCGCTCGGAAGTAAAGCTTGGACCTGCGAGGCGGCGGTCTCATCCCGCTCCCAATCCCGCCAGGGCCCTGCAACTCGACAGGATCCGCCGTGCGCCCTTGCGATCGTAGGGATTTGTTCGAACTCGGGACGGGCCGCGCGATCCTCACACGCTCCCCAGCAGGGCAACCTTAGACGGGTCCCCGCAAGCACGTGCGGCTCATGCAGAAGGGCGGACACATTTCGTGGTGGAGTCCGACTGGATCGACTATCGTCCGGCCAACTAAAGACGAAAGAGCCCGGAAGATCTTGGCGAAAAGAGCTTTCGACTCGATAGCGGAGCAATTCGCCTGACGCAGCCCAACCCGGACACCGACCGAAGAGCGCGCTGTCCGACTGGTTCCTAGCCGAGAGACTCGATCGCCTGCAGCAGGTCATTGGCGATGTCCTCGCGGTCTTCGATTCCAACCGAGAACCGCACGAGATTGTCGTGAATGCCCAGCTGCAGGCGGCGCTTCTCGCCGAGGTTGCGGTGGGTTGTCGTGGCCGGGTGCGCGACCAGCGAGTGCACGTCTCCCAAACTCAGCGTGCGGACGATCAGGCGCAAGGCGTCCATGAAGCGGAACGTCTCGGCTTGGTCGGCGCCGAGAACCTCAAAGCTCACCATGCCTCCGCATAACGGCTCGCCGTCCGGCCCGCGATCGAACAGGCGTTCGGAGACCACTTTGTCCGGGTGGCTGTCGAGGCCGGGATAGTGCACCGCACCCACCCGCGGATGCCCCTCGAGGACGCGTGCGACGTGCAGGGCATTGCGGCAGTGCTCCTCCATGCGCATCGGCAGAGTCTTGGCGCCTCGCGTCGTCAGGAAACATTGGAACGGCCCGAGGTTGGCGCCCAAGTGGCGGCCCAGCGCCTGCATGTATTCGACGCGCGGCTCGCGGCACACTACGATGCCTCCTAGCACATCGGCATGCCCCGCTAGGTATTTCGTAGCGCTGTGGACCACGGCATCGGCGCCGATGTCCTGGGGGCGGTTCAGGATCGGTGTCGTAAACGTGGCGTCAACGACCACCGGTACGCCATGTCGATGTGCGATCTCGCAGATGGTGTCCAGGGGCGGAACGCGCAACAACGGGTTCGACATGGTCTCCAACAGCATGCAGCCGGTCTCGCCCCTCCGCAGGGCGGCCTGAACGGCCTCCGGGTCGCAGATGTCAACGAACCGCGCCGTGACACCTTGCTGTTCCATGAGCTGCATAAGCTGAAACGTCTGTCCGAATAGGACATCGGCAGCCAGGATCGAGGGGGGTCGGTCCCGCAGGGCCGTGACCAGGCCGATGTGTAGGGCAGCCATGCCGGAACTGCACGCCAGCGCGCTGCCGCCGCCCTCAAGCGCGGCGATCTGCCGCTGCAGGGCGTCGGCCGTCGGGTTTCCGTAGCGCTGGTAGACGAAGCCTTCGAGTTCCCCATTGGCGACCGCGGTCAAGTCGCGCGCGCGCGCGTAGTGGAAACTCGCGGATGTTTCCAGGGCCGGCGCCGAAGGAATGAAGCCGGACGTTTCGCCACGGCGGGCGCAGGCATGAATGGCAAGCGTCTGCTTCCTCATACCGCGTTCAGCGCCTGTTCCAGGTCGGAAAGGATGTCTTCGATGTCTTCCGCGCCGACGGACAAGCGGATCAGTCCGTCGGTGATCCCCAGTTCTCGACGCGTCTCGGCATCGAGCGTGCGGTGGGTGGCGCTAGCCGGGTGCAGGGCCAGCGTGGTCAGGTCCCCGATACTAGCCGAGGTGGCCGCGAGCTGCAAGTGGTCCAGAAACGTGTAGGCCCCCGCCTCGCCGCCGCGCACGTCGATCCCGACCGCACCGCCGGCTTGCCCTGGTGGCAGCAGTTGCGCGATCGCTTCCGCATCCGGATGCCGTGTGTCTCCAGGGAACAGGATGCGCTCGAGGGCCGGGTGGCCCTCCAGCCGATCCACGACCGCCCGGGCGTTGGCGCAGTGCCGGCGCATACGCAGCGAGAGGGTCTTGATGCCGCGCATGACCAGGAACGCTTCGAAGGGTCCCAGGTTGCCCCCCAGGCAGCGGTGTGTCTGGCGCAGCGCCTCCTGATGCTGCTGCGGCGCGGCCACGGCCCCCGCCAGGACATCGCCGTGGCCGCCTAGGTACTTGGTGGCGCTGTGGATCACCATGTCGGCGCCGTGCTCCAGAGGCCGCAGCAACAGGGGGGTGAACGTGTTGTCGACCAAGCACAGCGCTTCGTGGTTGCGGGCGATCTCGGAGACACGGTCGAGATCGGCCACTCGCAGAGCGGGGTTGGAGATGGTTTCCGTGAGCAGCAGGGCAGGTCGGGTCTCCCGAACGGCCTTCTCCAGGGCTGCGAGGTCGCAGAAGTCGCAGAATCGCACTGTGACGCCGGACGGACGTAGCACAGTTCCGAGCCATTCGAGGGTTCCGCCATAAAGAACGTTGGCGGCCACAATCGCTTGACGGCGGTCAAGCAAGCCCACCATGACCGCAAGGTGTACTGCCGCCATGCCGGACGCCGTCGCGTACGCGCAGTCCGCGCCTTCGAGCGCCGCGATCTGCTCTTCCAACGCGCTGGCGCTCGGATTGCCCATCCGGGCGTACGTCTCGCCGGGCTGCCTGTCCGCGAACACATCGGCGAGTTCTTGCATGCTCCCGTAAAAGAAACTCGAAGACGCGTATACGGGCGTCGACACAGGGATGTAGTTGCCAAGCTTGCGCCTGTCGCCCGCGTGCACAAGTGTCGTTTGCGGCTTCATGGGAACGAAGAGGCTAGTTGTTGAGTATAGCCGTACCCCGCGAGTACGGGGATTTGCAGGCCCGATGCGGTCGGCGCATCGAGCTTAGTGCGCTCGCTGCAGTTCTTGTGGGGCCATTGGACCGATTCGAGATGCATCCCGCCCCTGCGGATCGCTGAGCGCAAGGTAGCGGCTAAGGATGCGCTCGACGTATGCGATCGTCTCGGGATAAGGAGGGAGGCCATCGTGCAAGGCGACGCGCCCAGGACCGGCGTTGTAAGCTGCCAAAGCCCGCACGAGCTGGTCCTCCCGTCCCGCAAATCGCTCCAGCATCTGCTTGAGGTAGCGGATCCCGCCCCGCAGGTTCTCCGACGAGATCTGGGGGTCTACGCCGAGTTCCGCGGCCGTTGCAGGCATGAGTTGCATAAGGCCGACGGCGCCTTTGGGGGAGACTGCGTCGGGCTGGAATCCGGATTCCGCCCAGACGACGGCGCGGACTAAGGCCTCGGGCAGACCCGCCTCTCGAGAGAACTGTTCGATTGCGTCCGGTTGGAGCGCTGGTTCCCCGGGTTCGGCTGACGGCACATCTTCGGCGGTCCCCGCGGGCTGGGAAGCGGGGTCCGGCTCGATACGCAATACGGATGACGCTTGCAGCGCGATCCAGCCCCCATTCGACGTTCGCAGGCGGATGCAGTGCGGTCCCGTCTCGTAATGTTCGGCGTGGAGACGGTAGCCGTTGCGCAACACGACCGTTTCTCCCGTGGCCGGGGCGGCGGTCGACAGGAGCAAACAAGCCAGTAGACGCTGGGAAAGAGCCTGTTGCATACTTGCCTTCTTGCATCATAAGACGTACGTCTCCCACCTAGAGTGCAGCCGGACAGGTGAGCGGCTTCCTGCGGGCCAGCTCCACAACCTCTCCCCGGCCGGCGCCCCGCTGCTAGTGCGCTACGACCTCGAGCGCGCCAAGCGGGAGTTGGCCCGCGGGTCCATCGAGTGTGGACCGGCTTCGCTATGGCGTTACGCTCCGATTCTGCCGCTGCGGGACCCAGCGCATCGCGTTAGTCTCGGGGAAGGCTGGACCCCTCTCCTGCACGCGCCCCGCTTGGGGGACAGAATCGGCTGTAGCAGGCTGCTGATCAAGGACGAGAGCGCGAACCCGACCGGCACGTTCAAGGCGCGCGGCATGGCCCTGGCGGTTTCCATGGCCAAGGAATTGGGGGTCGAGAAGCTTGCCGCCCCGTCTGCCGGGAACGCGGCCGGGGCGTTGGCGGCCTACGCTGCCCGCGGCGGCCTCGAGGCGCATCTGTTCATGCCTCGCGATGCGCCTCGGGCGAACGCTGTGGAATGCGAAACGATGGCCGCACAGGTCACGCTCGTGGACGGGCTGATCAGTGACTGCGGACGCATCGTGGCAGCGCGTCGTGCAGCGGAGGGCTGGTTCGAGGTCTCCACGCTCAAGGAACCCTACCGCATCGAGGGCAAGAAAACGATGGGCCTGGAACTGGCGGAACAACTCGGCTGGCGTCTTCCGGACGCCGTTTTTTATCCCACTGGCGGCGGCGTCGGCTTGATCGGCATGTGGAAGGCGTTTGACGAACTCGAGCGCCTCGGCTGGATTGGTTCCAAGCGGCCCAAGATGATCGCCGTCCAGGCCGTCGGCTGCGCGCCGATTGTGCGCGCCTGGGAAGCGGGAGAGCCGCAGTCCGAATACTGGGACAACGCGGTAACCTTGGCCAGCGGCTTGCGCGTGCCGAAGGCCCTGGGTGATTTTCTGGTGTTGGATGCACTGCGGGCGAGCGGTGGAACGGCTGTGGCGGTCGACGACCAGGACATGCTGGACGCCGGGGAAGAGTTGGCGGCATCCGAGGGCCTGTTCGCTGCGCCGGAGGGCGCGGCGTGTGTCGCCGCAGCCCGGCAGCTGCTACAAGACGGCTTTCTGCAGCGCGACGATGAGTTGACGATCTATAACACCGGGACCGGGCTGAAATACCTGGAGGCCTGGGAGACTCGCTGCGAACCGCAGGCGACGTCCCGGGAGAGCCTAGGCGGGCTGATCGTGCCGCGCTGAGCGTGCGGCTGGCTTGCGAGAATGGGGGCAGGCATGCGCATTGAGGTGCTCTTCTTCGGCCAGTTGAAGGACATGATCGGGCGTGCGCGCGACGAACTCGAGGTCGAGGAAGGGGCGTGTCTTGAAACGGTCTTCCGGCACTACGCGTCTCAATACCCGAAGCTGGCCGCTATGGCGAGGAGCATCGCGATGGCCCGGAACCAGCGCTTCGCCGCTCCGCACGAGGCGCTGCAGGATGGTGACGAGGTGGCGATGATGCCACCTGTGAGCGGTGGAAGCCAGTGGCTGGCCAGCGGCGGGAGCGAAGGTGTGTTCGCTGCAGTTACGGAGCGGCCGATCGACAGCCGTGCGCTCGCCGCGCGCGCGCAGACCGCCGGAGACGGCGCCGTGCTGGTCTTCGAGGGCGTCGTCCGCGACCAATCCGGCGGTCGCCGGACGCTCTACTTGGACTATGAATGCTACGTGCCTCTAGCTCTTCGGCAACTGGAGGTAATCGGCCGCGGCATCCGAACGCGCTTCGACATCCGCAGGATCGTACTGGTGCACCGCATCGGCCGGCTACAAATCCGCGAGGCCAGCGTCTCGATCGTAGTCGCCGCGGCGCACCGCCGTCCGGCCTACGAAGCGAGTCTGGAAGCGATTGACGAAGTGAAGCGCAAGGTGCCGGTTTGGAAGAAGGAGTACTTCGCGGACGGCGAAGTGTGGGTGGAAGGCCAGTGGGACGAGTCCGTACCGCGAACCGTAGCGGAAGCCGCGCATTGACGGCGGCGGTGCTCCTGCTCGCCGCCGGGGGATTAGCCGCGCAGCAGCCGGAGACGGCTGTCTTTCGGACTGACGTACGCCTCGTCACGTTCCCGGTCACGGTCAAGGATGCGCGCGGAGCTCCTCTTGGGGACCTCGAGCGCAGCGACTTCCGGATCCTGGAGGAAGGCGTCCCGCGTGAGGTCGCCGTGTTTGAGCGGCGCACGAACCAACCCGTGTCGGTGGCCTTGATGCTCGACGCGAGCCTCAGCACAGCCATCGAATTGCGCTATGAGCGGCAGTCCGCTGCGCGCTTTCTGGCCAGTCTGCTCGGGCGCGGATCTCAACCTGCCGACAACGCGGCGGTGTTCGCTTTCTCCAGCGGCGTCGTTGCGCTGTCGCCGTTCACGCGGAACCACGGGAAACTTGAGAAAGCGCTGGATCGGGTCCGGCCGGAAACCGGCACGTCCCTCTATGCAGCTGTCGTGTTGGCCTCGGATGCGCTGGCGCGCCGGGAAGGCCGACGCGTCATTGTTTTGATTACCGATGGCGGCGACACGACAAGTCGCCTGCGGTTCGCGGACGCGCTGCGCTCTGCGCACGCCTCCGAATCTGCGATCTATGCCTTGATCGTGCTCCCGATCCGCAGCGATGCGGGCAGAAACCGGGGTGGCGAGCACGCCTTGATTACGCTCGCCAAGAACACGGGTGGCGAAGCCTTCATCCAACACGGCGCCGACAATCTGGACGAAGCCTTTAGCCAGATCTTGCGCAACCTTCGGACGCAGTACCTGCTGGGATACTATCCGCATGACGACCAGACCGCAACCGGCGAGGACTTTCGCAAGGTCGAGATCCGGGTAGCGCGGGAAGGAGCCGTGGTGCTGGCGCGCTCAGGGTACTTTGCGTCCGCGGGGACGCCGCCGCCGACTCGTCTGCGCAGCAGGAGGCCCGCCGTGCGTCTGCGGCCGATGCCGAAGACGAAGAGTTCGCGAGAGGTTGGGGCGCCCGCAGAAGGGCGGCGCGCGGAGGAGCCTCCGCGCCGTCCGCCGGAGGGCCGGCCCAGGCCGCCGATCGTTCGACCCCAGCCGTAGGAATCTCGCGTGGCTCTGCCGTGGCGCTTGCTAGTCTGGAGCAGTGTCGATACGCAGCCTCGATTACATCGCCTTCGCTACGGATGTCGCGCGTGGCGCGGGCGCCATCCTCATGAGCCACTACCGCAAGGTCGAGGTCGAGTACAAGGGCCGATTCGACACTGTCACTGCCGCCGACCGGGCCTCGGAGCGCTGGATCGTCGAGAGAATCCGTTCACATTTCCCCTCGCACGCGATCGTAGCGGAGGAGGGCGGCGGAGTCGACCTGGACAGCGAGTTCACGTGGTACATCGATCCTCTCGACGGCACCACGAACTTCGCCCACGGCGTGACGCGCTTCTGCGTCAGTATCGGTCTGTGGTCGCAGGGCGAGGCCTTGGCCGGCGTGATCTACGACCCGCTGCACGACGATCTCTTTGCAGCGGAAAGGGGATCCGGCGCGTACCGGAACCGGCGCCGGATTCGGGTCTCCGGCCAAGGGCGGCTGGAACATGCTCTCTTCGCGACCGGGTTTCCGAGTTCGATCCGCCAAATCAATCCGAACTTCCACTACTTCCACCAGGTCGCGATGGTGAGCCACGGCGTGCGCCGCACCGGCTCGGCGGCCTTGGACCTGTGTGCGCTGTCGTGCGGGCACTTCGATGGGTTCTGGGAGATCGGGCTCAAGTCCTGGGACGTGGGAGCGGGCCTGATCGTCCTCAGCGAGGCGGGCGGCGAGTACTGCGACTTCGAGGGACGTCCGTATCGCCTCGGGGATGAGAGGATCGTCGCCACGAACGGCAAGGTCACCGCTGCTCTGTTGGCCCTGTTCGAGGAAGTCTCGAGAGGCGAGCGGCGTGTCCCGATGCGGCCGATCGAAAGCGGGCTCGGGTAGACCGTGCAGACGCGCCGCGGGGGGACTGAACCCCATTCTGCGTGTCGGCTGGCTGCAACCTAAGCGCTCGATTTTGTTCTATTTAGGAGCTCGACTGTGCTATGTTGGAGATCTTGTGCGGGATCCGTGTATCCTCGCCCGACTCCTGCCCCCTTGCGGGGGGAGCCGTGGGGGCTTGCGGAAGAACGCGGTGATTGAATATGGATCGCATCGTAGACCTGATTCGAAGCAAGCGGGATGGCGAAGAACTCACTTTCGAGGACTTCGAGCGGCTGGTCAACGGATTTACGCTGAACGAGATCCCCGACGCCCAGATGGGCGCCTTCTTGATGGCCGGGGTGTGCAACGGTTTCAGCGACAGCGAAGCGGCCAACCTGACAGCCGCGATGCTGCGCTGCGGCGAGCAGCTCGATCTGTCTGGACTGGACAAGGTCAAGGTCGACTGCCACTCCACGGGAGGAGTCGGCGATAAGACGCCCCTAGTCGTCGCCCCGATTGCTGCGGCAGCAGGTGTTGCCGTTCCGATGATCGTGGAGCGTGGGGTTGGAAATACGATCGGTTCCCTGGACAAACTCCAAGCAATCCCGGGCTTCCGCACGCAGTTGGACGTTGCGGACTTCGCGGACTTGGTGACCGAGTACGGGCTGGCTTTCGCGGAGCAGAGCAACGCCCTGGCGCCCGCGGACAAGCGCCTGTACGAGTTGCGGGACGAGACGGCGACAGTGGATTCACTGGCCCTGATCGCGGCCTCCGCCATGTCGAAGAAGCTGGCCGAGAATCTGGACGGGCTCATCGTTGACGTCAAGGTCAGCCGGGGATCACTGCTCTCGAGCCGCACCGAAGCGCGCCGCTTGGCGCAGCAGATGATCAGCATCGGCCGGAAGCTGAACATCAAAGCGCAGGCATTGCTCACCGACATGGAGCAGCCGCTGGGGTTCACAGTAGGCAATGCGCTTGAGATCATGGAGATCTCCCAGACGCTCCAGGGCCAAGGTCCCCCCGACTTGGCGGGCTTGGCGATCGAGATCGCCGCCCGCATGATCTTCCTAGCAGATACGACAATCTCGATCGAGAGCGCTCGGGACAAGGCCAATGCAAGCATCGAGGACGGCTCGGCGTTACAGGTGTTCGGCAACATCATCGCCGCGCAGGGCGGCGATGCAGACGTGCTGCACAACTTCGAGAAGCTGCCCAACCCGTTGGGTGCGCACGCCATCACGTCGCCGCGGGACGGCTACGTCAGCCGCATCAGCGCTGAAGACGTTGGCCGCGCCGCCGTTCTACTCGGTGCGGGCCGCATAGACCCTGGAGACGAGGTGGACCCGGCTGTGGGCGTGGTGCTCGAGGCCAAGGTGGGCCAGAGGGTGCTCACCGGTTCGCGCTTGTGCGCCCTGTACTACAACGACGAGACTAATCTCGAAGAAGCCCAACAACTGGTTGAAGACGCGTTCCGCATTTCGGCGAAGGAGTCCGAACCGCGCGATCTGGTGCTCGATTTGATCCAGGGCTGACCCCCTCCGGCGAAGTTCGGCGCCTGGTCCCGGGACCCCGCCAGTGGGCAGGACGCCGGATGCGCCCCTCGCTTCACTCGCTGGAACCCGGCGGCAGCGCGAAGACGAACAGTCCGCTCCCAGACGCGACGGCGATCCGCTGCGGGCCATTGGCCTCGTACACCATGGGGCTGGCGTGGATCGCGGCGCCGAGGTTGATTCTCCAAAGTTCCTCGCCGGAATCGACATCGAGCGCCTTGAAGAAACCGTCCGACGTACCGGCGAAGACGAGCCCGCCCGCGGTCGAGACAAGGCCAGCCCAAGCCGGTCGGAACAGCCTGTGTTCCCAGACGCGTTTCCCGCTCAGCGGATCGAACGCACGCACGGCCCCGTACCAGTTGTGCATCGTGGGTTCGTTCACGAACATGCTGCCCCAGTACCGCGTTCCGGGCCGGTACTCGGTCTCGCCCTTGAAGTACATACTGCTTCCTTCGCGGCAGGAGACATACAAGAGCCCAGTCTGCGGACTGTACGTCGGCGACATCCAGTTCGTTCCGCCGGCGGGGGCGGGGAAGACCTCTATGCCCTCGGCGGAAGGCTCCATCCCGGCCCGCCGAATGGGTCGGCCTTCTTCCGAGATCCCCACGGCCCAGGTCTGCTTCACGAACTGTGCGGCTTTGAGAAACTCGCCGGTGACGCGGTCGAGAAGATAGAGAAAACCGTTGCGATTCGCCGTCACGAGCAGCTTGCGCGGCTCACCACGGTACTCCTTGTCGAGCAGGACCATGACTTGGGTTGCATCCCAGTCGTGCACGTCGTGGGGCGTGAACTGGAAGTGCCACTCGCGTTGGCCCGTGTCCGCGTCGAGCGCGACCACGGAATCCGAGAACAGGTTGTCGCCCAGGCGCACGTCCCCGTTCCAATCCGGACCGGGATTGCCCACACCCCAGTACACGAGGTTCAGATCCGGATCGTAGCTGGGGGTAATCCAGATGGAGGCGCCGCCGGTCCGCCAGGACTCGCCGGCCCACGTGTCATGGCCGAACTCTCCCGGGCCGGGCACTGTGTAGAAGCGCCAGCGGCGTTCTCCTGTCTCCACGTCGAAGGCGTCGATAAAACCGCGGATGCCATACTCGCCCCCGGCCGTGCCGATCATGACCATGTCCTTGACGACCAACGGGGCGTGCGTACCGGAGTAGCCCAATGAGTAGTCGATCATCTCCGTTTCCCAGAGCAGGCGCCCGGTCTTGCGGTCCAGGGCGATCGCATACGCATCCAGGGTGGCCATGAACAGCTGGTCGCCGAGCACCGCCAGCCCTCGGTTGACGAGCCCGCAGCAGGCGATCAGCTTGGGCGGCAGTTTGCGCGAGTAGCGCCACAAGCGGGCTCCGGTTTCGGCATCGAGCGCATACACGTCGCCTGGCGGGACCGTGACGTACATGATGCCGTCGTGCACCAGAGGTGTGACCTCGAACTTCTCGGAGATCCTCTCTTGAAAGACCCACTCCACCCGCAGGGACGCGACGTTAGACCGCTTGATCTGCGCCAGGAGGCTGTGCCGATGGCCCGCGTAGCCGCCGTGGTAATTTAGCCAGTCGGAGGGGACGTTCGGATCCTCGAGCAGATCCCGGTGGGTCACCTGGGCGTTGGCTGGCGAAGAGCTGCACACCAGGAACGCAGGCAGCATCCAACCCGCAAGCGTGCGCCTCATTGATTCCCTTCCTTGCGAGGGCCGCGCAGGGTGCAAAGGTAGGCCAGCAGGTCCTTAACGTCGTCCGCGCTCAGTAGCTCCCGGTAGGACGGCATGAGAGATTCTTCGGGCTGCTCCAGCGACCGCAGGCTCGCCTTACGGAACGAGCGGATGTTTTCCGATCGATCCATGAGAAAGATGCTGTAAGCGTTCTCGTTCATCCAGACGCCTTCGACCGCTTCGCCCTCGGCGGTGACCAGCCGGACTGTTCGGAAGCGCGCGGCAATGTCCTGGACGGGGTCAAGCAGGGCAACGCGCAATTGCTCGCGTGTGAACCGGGCGCCGGCGAAGCTCATGTCCGGGCCGAGTCTGCCACCCTGGTTGCCCACCGCGTGGCAGGCTCCGCAGGACGCCTGGGTGTCGAAGATGCGCTTGCCTGCGTCGGCGTCGCCATCCCTAGCTTCGCATGCCTCGCTCGCCGTTTCGGCGAAGGTCCGCACGAAGAGCAGGATCTTCCAGATTTGGTCCTCTTCGAGCCAGACCCCGGGCATTCCCGTGCCCGGGATACCGGCTTCGATCAGGTCGAACATCTCGGCATCGGAATCGCCGTGATGGTAGCTCTTACGCGCCAGTCTGGCCCCGCGTCCCGTTTTGCCTTCCATGCCGTGGCAGACGCCACAGTTGATACGGTAAAGACGTTTGCCTTCCTGAAAGTCCTCGGGCGAACTCCTCGGGTTGATCTCATGCGTGCGGGTTGCGGCTTGCGCGCCCAGCAATCCCGCTAGCAGGACGAAGTGCAGGCACATCCTCATCGCCAGGGTTCCATCAAGGCTACCAGACTGCTCTTGGAGGGCAGAGGGAAGAGGAGGGAGTCGAGAACTCGGTTCACTTTCGGCCCAACATCCGCGACACCCTGACCTGTCCCGCGAGGGGACCCTGAACACACTGCAGTCCGGAGCGCACTATCCGAAGGCGTCCCGCAGCAAGCGGTAGCTCTCGGCCACGGCCTGCTCCGCCGGCGCTTCGCCCTCCATTTCGAGGGAGACATAGCCCTGAAAATCGGCCTGCCGCAGGATCGTCGCGATGCGATCGTAGTCGAGGTCCAGGGTGTACCAGACGCCACCGCCGGGATAGGTCTTGGCCTGGACGATGGTGGCGTGCGGCGCGAGTTGCTTCATCTGCAGGTAGGGGTCGCCGACATAGTTGCCGGTGTCCATGTTGATACCGAGCCAAGGCGAACCGACTTCGCGATAGATATGCAGGAGGACGTCGACTCGACTCGAGAGGTCCCAATGGTTCTCAAGGGCCATGACAACGCCGGCTTCGGAGGCATGCGGGAGGCACTGCCGGATCGAGTCCACGCACCAGTCGATGGCTTCTTGGTCGCCGTAGCCCTCAATCGGCGGCTCCTGCCCCTTCGCAGCCATCAGGTCGTCGAAGGACCGGATCGTTCCCCAGCGGCCCGTGTTCAGCCGGATAGCGGGAATCCCCATCTGGTGGGCCAGATCGATGCAGTGCTTGGTATGGTCAATCGCCTCCTGACGCGCCGTCTTGCTGGGGTCCACGAAATCCTGGTGAATCGACAGCATGATTAGGTCGAGCCCGGATTCCCACGCTCGGCGCTTGAGCGCGTTCATGTAGGCGGACGATTCGTCCTGCATCTGCCGGTGCAGGATTTCGACACCGTCGAACCCAAGAGCGGCGGCGTGGTCGATGACTTTCTCGATGGCGTACTTCTCTTCCTGGAAGTGCCAATACGAGTAGGTCGAAACGCCGAGTCGGATGCGTTTTGATAGTTCAGCTGGATTGGGCTCGCCTTCCGAGCCGGACTCGGAACAGGACGCACTCCATGCGAGAGCGCCAGCCGCCTGCAGCAGCCGGCGCCGACTCTGACTTCTGTGCATGCCTTCTGCCCGAGTGCGTGCCCCATGGCGCGGGGCCACGGGGCACAGCGGTGGTTCGGCCGTGCTGCGACGGATCAGGCGGCCAGCAGATGGTGTGGATCGAGGACGTACTTCCGCGCCGCGCCCTTGTCGAAGTCCCTGTAGCCTTGAGGCGCGTCGTCGAGGGTAATGTACGTCACGTTGCACGCCTTCGCCGGGTTGGCTTTGCCGTACAGGATCGCCTGCATCAACGCGTGGTGGTACTTCATGACCGGGCACTGTCCAGTCATGAAGTGGTGAGACTTGGCCCAGCCGAGACCGATGCGAATGCCCAGGTTGCCGATCTTGGCGTTGTCGTCGACGCCACCAGGATCGCCGGTCACGTACAGGCCCGGGATACCGACGCCGCCGCCTGCACGGGTGACTTCCATCAGGGCGTTCAGCACCGTTGCGGGGCGTTCCACCACTGTGTCCTTGCCGTGCCCTCTGGCTTCAAAGCCAACGCAGTCGACGCCGCAATCGACCTCGGGAACGCCGACGATCTGCTCGATCTGCTCGGCCAGCGAGGCGTCCGCCCGAAGGTCCACCGTCTCGCAACCGAAGCTGCTGGCCTGGGCCAACCGCTCGGGGATCATGTCGCCGACGATGACGCACGCGGCTCCCAGCAGCTGGCAGCCGTGCGCGCAGGCGAGACCGACTGGACCGGCCCCAGCGACGTACGCGATCGAACCTGGCCCGACGCCCGCCGTGACAGCGCCGTGGAAGCCGGTCGGGAAGATGTCGGAGAGCAGCGTAAGGTCGCCGATCTTCTCCATCGCTTGGTCCCTGTCCGGGAACTTCAGCAAGTTGAAGTCGGCGTAGGGCACCATCACGTACTCGGCTTGGCCGCCGACCCAGCCGCCCATGTCGACGTAGCCGTACGCGGCTCCGGGCCGGGCGGGGTTGACGTTCAGACAAATGCCGGTCTGTTGCGCCTTGCAGTTGCTGCAACGGCCGCAGGCGATATTGAAGGGTACCGAGACGAGGTCTCCGACCGAGATGAATTCGACATCTCGTCCGGCTTCGATCACCTCGCCGGTAATCTCGTGCCCGAGAATGAGTCCTTCCGGAGCGGTGGTCCTGCCACGCACCATGTGCTGGTCGCTTCCACAAATGTTGGTGGAAACGATCTTCAGGATGACGCCGTGTTCACATTTGCGGTGACCCAGAGCGAGTTCGGGAAAGTCGATGGACTGCACCTCAACCACACCTGGCCGGATGTAGGCGACTCCTCGATTTGATGCCATATAGTTCCTCCTGTGTGCGCTCGGCAGGACTCGCGGGGACCTGCTCGCGGGCGCTGTAAGCGTTTCATAGAATACAACGCCGCCACGGGTCCTGCAAGGGGAGCCGCAACAGGGGTGGAGCGGCGCCTCGTTCAGCCCAAGCGGGACCGGAACCGTTTGGACGGGCCACACGGTTTCGCGGCACACGGGTTTGGGCTGGAACGATTCCCTGCTGGCGAGCGGCGCAAAGGCTGCCTAGCCTTGCCATGGCGGCCCAATGAACCACATCGTCGATCAGCCGCTTCCCCTGCGCAAGCGTCTCGTCGGCATCGCCCGCAGATTTTGGATCGAGGATCGATGTGATTGGGGGGATCTGTTTGGGCTTCGGGCAATTCTCGCCGAACACAGAGCCCGAATGGCTTGTCGATACTGGGCAAACCGCCCTACGGCTCGTTGCGAATCCTTTGCTATCAATGCCTTGCTGGCTCAGCGAGGTGTTCTCACTCTGAGCGCGCCCGGGTTTGGCCAACGGATTCGGAGGCAGGATTTCCTACTGCGCGCCCTGCATGGATTCAAACGCGCACGCATGCCCAACAATAACCATGGCGCATGCTTGGTCAGCATTGGCCAAGAATCCTAGTTTGGGCCTCGCAAGCGCGGGCGGTCGGCACTATCGCGCAGTGACTTTCGTTCCAGGTCTGATCTCGTCGGTCGCGCGCAGCACAATACGATCTCCCGCCGTGAGCTTGCCAAACACTTCGACCAGCTTCCCTTCGGTCATCCCGCGCCGTACGTCAACCCACCCGGCCGTGCCGTGCGTGACGCGGATCACGAAGATCCGCTCGGTCGTTGCCTTGATCGCGGTTGCCGGCACGAACAGAGTCTCGCCCGAGCGCCGGATCGGCCACCTCACCTCGGCGTACATGCCGGGAGTCAGCTGGATTCCCGAGTTGATGAAGTCCAGTTCGACGGGCATGGTCCGTGTTCTGGAGTCCACGGCGTAGGCGGGGCGCGCCACGACCCCGGTGAAGGTTTCCGCCGGAAATGCGGGAACGCTGAATTGAACACGCCGGCCTCGAGCGATGCTCTGCTTGTACGCTTCGGGAACGGCTGCGACAACACGTAGGCGGGAGATCTGCTCGAGTGTGAATAGAGCAAGTCCGGACTGGCCCTGCGGCCCCGCGAGGGCACCGGTGTGCGCTTGGCGTTCGGTGATGACGCCCGAAAAAGGCGCAGTCACCTTGAGGTACTTTTCGATTTCTTCCATAGCGCGTACTGACGCCTGGTGCGCGGCGATGGTCTTGTCGAATGAATCAATGCGCGCGCGTTCAGCTTCAACCGCCTTCTCAGCCAGAACGACATCAATGCCGGCTACGACTCCGGGGGTCCTTGCCGCATCCGAAAGTCTCCGGTACGTGCTCTCCGCGGCGGCGAGCTTAGCTTCGGACTCGATTCGCTGGGCAACCACGGCAGGGATCTTCGCCTGTGCTTCGACGCGCCGCGCTCCGAGTTCTGGAGCGCTCATCTCGGCCAGCAGCTGCCCCTCTTGGACGAATGAGCCGCGATCCACATGAACCGCTTCGACGAAACCCGTCACTTTGGCGTGAATGTCCACGCGCTGGTACGGTTTGAGCTCGGCGGGGATGATCGTAGTCTTCTCGAGCGGCTTGGCGACGACCGGGGTCAGTTCGGTTGTTACAGCAACGTTTTGTCCGGCCAGGATTGGAGCCGCCACGGCCAGCAGTGAAACGAGGATGGTTGTCATCATGATTGGTTCTCTCCTAGGCGGCGGAGGAATCCGGCGTTGCAGCGCCGGCGTAGTACGGGCTGTCGGGGTCCTCGGGATCGATCGAAGACGAAGACGTCGAAGCGTTGCGTTGAACAACCGCAAAGACCGACGGAATGACGATCAAGGCCGTCAGAGTCGACGCCACGAGGCCGCCGATCACCGCGATCCCCAGCGGGGCGGTTTGCTCAGCGCCGAGCGCCAAGGGCGTCATGCCCGCGATCATTACGACGCTCGTCATCAAGATGGGGCGCATCCGCGAGCGCGAAGCTTCGACAGCGGCTTCAACCGAAGACATCCCTGCGCGCCGGAACTTTTCAGCGAACGTGCAGAGCAGAATCGAGTCGGCCACTGAGACGCCGATCGCCATGATCGCCCCCATGAATGACTGGATGTTGAGCGTCACGCCGGTCAGCATCAGCGCCACCGCCACGCCGGACAACACCGAGGGAATTGCCGTGATGACCGCGGCTGCGACTCTCATCGATTGGAAATACGCCGCCAGCAAGAGAAACACAGCAACGATTGCCAACATCAGGCCCAGCTCCAGGCTGCCGGTCATCAGCTCCATGGGATCGACTTGGCCGCGCACATTGACATTGACGCCGCGGGGTGGCTCTGGCAAGTGCGTAAGCGCCGTGCGAATGTCCGCCGCCGCTCGACCCAGGTCCTGATCGACGACGTTGGCGGTCACGGTGACCATGCGTTGCATGTTGTAGCGGTGGTACTCGCCGACCGCCTGGCCGAGGGTGAGGTCGGCGACATCTCCCACCAAAGTCGGCACAGCCTCGCCGGTCTTGACTGGGATGCGCGAGATGTCCTCGAGCGATTGGATCATCGATTGCGGGATCTCCACCTGCACTTGGTAGGCGATGCCGGACTTCGGATCGGCCCAATAGACCGGCGTTGTGAAGCGGCTCGACCAAGTCGCCGGCGCGAGCGCCTTGCCGACTTCCTCGACCGTCACGTCGAGCTGTGCGGCGCGCTCGCGGTCGATGTTGATTTCGAGCGAGGGGTAGTCAAGCAACTCGCTGACCTGAACATCGCGCAGGTAGTCGATCTTGTCGAGCTGCGCCACCACTTCGCGCGCATACGCTTCGCTGTCGGGCAAGCTTGGGCCGGTGACCGCAATCTCGATCGGGGTGGGCGCTCCGAAGCTCATGACCTGGCTGACCAGGTCGGGCGCTTCGAACGTGATTTGGGTGCCGGGCGCGAGTTCGGGCACTCGCTTGCGCAGCTCTTCTTCGACCTGCGTGGTCCGAATGCCCGAGTCTGGGTCAAGCGCGATCCGCACCACCGCTTCGTGCGGTCCGCCCGTCCACAGGAAGATTAGATTGACCGGGAAGCTCGACGGCTGAACACCGACGAAGGCGATCGATTTCTCGACGTTCTCCGGACCGACGATCTCTCCGACGGCCGCGAGGACCTGTTGCGCGATCCTCTCGGTTCGTTCGACACGTGTGCCCGACGGGCCGCGGACTCGCATCTGAAGCGAGTTGGTGTCAACGCGCGGGAAGACGTCCATTCCCAGACCGCCGCCGACGAAGGCTAGAATTGCGGCGGCTCCAAGCAAGTACAACACGACGATCGGCCCGCGAAGAGCGACCAAGCGCTGAGACAGCCCCCCGAAAGCGTCCTGGATTGGCGAAAACCAGTTCCGCGAGCTCGCCGAAGCATGCCTGGTCTTGCGGTTGAGCCACGTCTCCAGGATCGGCACGAAGGTGCTG
The DNA here is from genome assembly GCA_965218615.1 of Bryobacterales bacterium. GTDB lineage: Bacteria > Acidobacteriota > Terriglobia > Bryobacterales > UBA6623 > VXMF01. The sequence continues at coordinate 613,001 of CBDCLH010000007.1, read as the reverse complement.
GCCAGGAAGTACGACGAGATCATCGCAAAGGCCACGGCCAACGCCAGCGGCACGAAGATCGCTCGCGCCACGCCCGTCATGAAGAACGACGGCGCGAATATCGAGACGACGCAAAGCATCGCCAATAGGCGGGCAACGACGACTTCTCGGCTCGCCTCGAGCACGGCCTTCGCGACCGGACCGCCTTGAGCTAGGTGCGTGTGAATGTTCTCGATGGCGATGATCGATTCGTCGACCAGGATGCCGATGGCGAGGGTGAGCCCGCCAAGAGTCATCAAATTGATCGACTGCCCCGCTGCCCAAAGTGCAACCGTGGCCGACAGCAGCGCGATCGGAATCGTCACGACCACCACGATGGCGCTACGGAAGCTGCCCAGAGCGAGCAGAATGATCAAGCCGGTCAATAGTGCGCCCAAAACACCTTCGGTTGTGAGGGCCGCAATCGCGTTCAGCACATAGAACGACTGGTCGAATTCAAACGTGACGCTGATGTCCTCCGGAATCGCCGCGCGAAACGTCGGCAGAGCATCTTTCACTCGTTGCACGACTTCGAGCGTGGACGCGTCGGCCCGTTTGGTCGCCGCGATGTAGACCGCACGCGCCCCGTCGACGAGGGCGTAACTTGTCAGGATGTCCGCAGCGTCTTCCGCATAGCCCACGTCACGCAGATAGACCGTCGGTCCCGGGCCGCTCCTGATCGGCACGTCGTTGAGTTCGGCCGCCTGCAGGACGGTCGAATTGACCGGGGCGAGGTAATTCTTGTCGTCGATCCGCACGCTGCCCGACGGCGAAATCGTGTTGGTTTTCGAGATCGCCTGCACGACATCGTCTGGCGACATGCTGTAGGCGCGCAGTTTGTCGGGATCCACGCGCACGACCAGACTGCGCGCGCTGCCCCCGAATGGCGGCGGCGCCGAGACGCCCTCCAATCGCGAGAACATAGGCCGCACCCGGAACAGCGCCAAGTCAGCGATCTCGTCGACGCTTCGAGTCTCGCTCGCAAACACTAGATATCCAACAGGCACGCTGCCGGCGTCGAAGCGCATGATGAAGGGCGGCACCGTCCCGGGCGGCATGAACGAGCGCGAGCGGTTGACCTGGGCGACGGTCTCGGCCATCGCTGTCGCCATGTCGGTCCCTTCGTGGAAGTGCAACTTCATCAGTGCGGCGCCCTGGATGGAGCGCGACTCGACGTAGTCGATTCCGCGGATGTAGAGGAAGTGATACTCGTAGTAGTTGACGAGGTACCCCTCCATCTGCGCCGGGTCCATGCCTCCGTAGGGTTGGGCGACGTAGATGACCGGCGTGCCGAGGTCCGGGAAGATGTCGGCCTTCATGCGGCTGAGCGCCAGCGCCGATGTCAGCGCTACGCCAAGGATGATCATCAGGATCGTGACCGGCCGCCTCATCGCGGCATGAATGAGCCACATGGTTCGAAGCTCCTAGCGGCTCGCCACGGCCAACAGCTCGTCCATCTCGCCCTGCGCCGCCCCTAGCGCGAACATGGAACGCCAAACGCCAAGCTTGGCCAGCGAGTCGTCCACCTCAGCTTGCCGCAGCAATCGTTGCGCCTCGGCCACCTCAACAACGGTACCCAGGCCAGCCCTGTATCGCGCTTGTGCTTGCTCCTCGAGGATTTGCGCTGCTTGGAGTCCAATTGGAGTTTTCCGCGCGATCTTGCGAGCGGCTTCCACGGCGATCCTCGCCCGGGCGACCGCGCCGCGCAGTTCCTGCACCACGACAGCCTGACGCGCCCGCTCGTGCTCGAGACGATGCGCTTCCATTTGGCGCTTGGCCCGGTTTTGCTTGTAGTCGAGCAAGTCCAAGTTCATGTTGAAGCCAACCGCCCAGTTGCCCTCCGCGGGTGCAAGGCCGTGCCCGCCTCCCTGGAACGTTCCGTCGATGCTTGCCCCGGTTCCGCGGCCATAGAGGGCGGACTGCGCCTGAAATCTCGGAAGCCATTCTTTTTTGAGCGCTGCAAGCCGGGCCTCGCTCACCGCGATCTCGGCCAGTTGCGCTGCCGCCAGCGGGTGCGCGCCGACTGAGCGTGACGTCGGCGCCGGGTCGGGCGGATCGCCCAACAAGCTTGCGGGATTGATCTCGACAACTTCTCCGGCTAGCCCGAGCCATTCCGCCAAAGAAGCCAAAGCCGTTTGCGCCTCTTGCTCAGCACGGATCAGCTCCGAATGCGCGCGCGCCAGCTCAGCCTTCGTGCGCGAGCCGTCCGCGCCCGGCCGCAACTTGTTCTTCACTAGGACGCCAACTGCGTCGTGAAAGACCTGCATGCGCTCGACGTTGGCCTCGGCGCCTCGTACCGCCCGCCGGTTGCCGACCGCTAGGAAGTAGGCGTCGGCCGCCGCAAGCGCCACCTCGTACTCCGTGACAGCCCGGCCCGCCTCAGCTCGGGCCTTGGTAGCTTCGGCGGCTCGAACGTTTGCCCGACGCAATCCGAAGTCGAACGGCTCGTAAGAAAACAGAACCCCAGCCGAACTTCCGAAAACGCTCGTGACCGTCGACTCGTCCAGGACAGGACCGGAAATACTCGGGATCACACCGTTCGGAAACATCGCCCCGAAGACGTTATTGCGAGTCGCCCGATTGACGCCCAAACGAATGTCCGCCCGCGGCAGGTAGGCGGTCTTCGCGAGGTCGACTCCGCTTCCGGCCACTGCCACTTCCGCCAGAGACGCCCGGACCGCCGGGTAGTTGCGCGCTGAAAGATCCACTGCCGCCTCGATCGTCAACGGACCCGGCGGCCGCTCGGGCCCAGCCTCCTGCGCTGACAGCGTGACGGCCGCAAGAGCTAAGACGTGAACAAGATGATGGATAGATCTCTGCATTTGATGTTGTGGACGGCGAAGATACGATTCAGGCGGACCTCCCCTTCGCCCTCTCACGCTCCTTTCTGTGTGCGCGCGCGCATGTCAATGCGTCAACGGCCAGCGCCTCGCTTATCAGCTCCATAAGTCGTCGCCCCTGCTCCTTGAGATAGGCGCGCCCTTGTTGAGTGATTCGGCGGTGCTTTCGTTGCTTGCCTTCAACCACCTTCTCCGTGCGACGGAGATGGCCGCCTTTCTGTAGACGATGGAATCGACGGAAAAGCTGGCTCGCGTTGAGGTCATCGCCGTGCTCGGCTAGTTCTTCGATCACTCAAAGTCCGTACAGAGAACCTTCCGAGGCGTGGTGCAAGATGTGCGACTCGACGAAATCAAATTGAGGCTCGAGGCTCGGTATGAATCACAACTTGGCGCCACGCGGGGATCCGCCTAGATAATCGAGGCATCATCCTTCCTCGAATTTCCCGTGGCGCGGGTCCTGGTTCCGATGCGATTGTTTCCTCTTCGCGTCCGCGACCACGGATCACGATCTTGCGCCGCTCTGGTCGGACGCTTTGCTTGGAGGGCGTGTGACCTCGGCGCCAGCCGTCGATCAATGCCCCCGCCGCGCCCGCCCGGGCGCCCCGCGGATCTCGCTTTGCGTAAGACTCATCCCTCACCAGCCATAGACGACACAAGAAGGCAACGGCAGCGCGGCGAGTGCGAGCAGGTCTTGGCCCTCCCAAGATCCCAGGTATTCGCATCGGTCGTGCCTGGCTGAGGCGTGGAGCATCTCGTTACCGGCTTATGATATCGATTCCGGATACAAAGATCTCGCTGCAAGCCCTCTTCGCCCAGCTGCTGTCTTGCCGCTCCGAATTAGCTGGCTCGAATTGTCCGAAAGCGTCATGCCGACGGGCTCTAGCGGGCATGCACGGCGCCTGGGAAACGTAGTCTCCCATATGGCTGCAGCGACGGTTGTCGCGCCAGCGCCGAATTTGAGTCCGTAGCCACGCGCTTCGCCCCTGTGAACATGGAGTTCCGGGGGGAAGGGAGTCGTCCATGGCAGCGGCGCGGCGCGTTACTGCCTGCAGGTGAGGCCTCCGCGGCGTGCGCGTCCGGTCCGGCCTGTCAGACCCCGGAGCGCCGAAGCAAAGCTTTACCGGGAAACCGAGATCGAAACCTAATTTCTTGGCTGACGAGCCGCCGTTTCTACTGGTGCACGGCGACGATGGTAGGGTCGTGACCTTCCAACAGTCGGTAACCATGGAGCGTAAGCTCAAGCGGGTTGGTGTCGAACTGCGGTTCGTCACGATGTCCACCGCCGGCCACGGCCCATCGATTTCCGCCGGGCTGGAGTTCGTCCATTGTGTTGGCGCGATGGTGGACTTGTTCGACCGACACCTGCGTAAATGGCTCCTATGAAAGTGCCTTTCGTCATGGCCGCCGTGCTTGCGGTGTTCGCGATGCACGGTCGTACGGCTCCGGCAACTGGCTTCCTCAATCTCCCGTTCAGTGTTGACGGCGTCGAAAGGACCGCCGCCCTGTATGTTCCGTCAGGCTACGACGCCTCGAGGAGTTGGCCCCTAATCGTATACCTACACGGAGGAGCTGGACACGGTGACAACTTAGGAGACGCCGTGAATGAGTGGATGGAAAGGCAGTCCATTGTGCTTGCGATCCGGGCGCAGCCCGGGGGTTTTCCAACGCTGGTGGTGGTGCCACGCTGCCCAGAAGGGAAGCTCTGGGCCCCTATCCCAAAGAACCCGGTGCAGTCGGAATGGCGGATGAAGCGCCACGGACGAGAGCCCGCGCCGGACGCGGAAGCGCACGTGACCGCGGTGATCGGTGCGTTGATCGCCGCGTACAGGGTCGACGAGAACCGAATCACAGTTGCCGGGCATTCGATGGGCGGCGAGGGTTCGACTCGATACGCTGCGCTCCACGCCGACCGCATCACGGGTGTAGCGCCGTCGGCTGGCTCTGCAGTGATTGTGCTTGAGGACGCTCCGGCGTTGGCGCGTATGGGCGTCTGGATGTTCCAGGGCGAGAACGACCATATCAGCACCGTGGCGCTGGCAAGGCGTATGGTCGCCGCGATCTGCGAGGCGGGCGGCGAGGTGCGATACACGGAGTACAAGGGCGTAGGACATTCCACCGCCAACCGAAGCTACAGCGATGCGATGGTCATCCAGTAACTCTTGAACCAGAGGAAGCGGCAAGACTAGCCTGCTTAGACGAATCGTGCACTGGCCGCCGATGGCGGAGGCGTCGCGGCCGGTCCGTTCCGCGACAAGTCGTTCTACTCGAATGGCCGAGACGCCCCACTGGCGAGTCGCCGGGCGAGCTGGCTGCGGGCAACACGTTCGCTTCGTTCGCTAGCGGCTTTGCGGCCGAGCAACGACAGAACGATCGGGGCCAGGGTCGCCAACGCCGTCGGGCGTTCCAGCAGATAGCTTCATTGCCGCCACTGGTCTGATCGAAGTCAATCAACGAGTCTTCGGCCATACCGCCGAGAAGAATGGCGACACCTGCGGCAGGAACGGAGTACTGCCGGGAGCAAGTTACCTGAGAATCCACACGCGAACTTGGATCCGCGTGTAGCTGTGGCCTCCCGCTTGCGGGCGAAGTCAGGTGCGGAAAGGATCCCGTTCCTCGTCGTGTGCGGCACCCTGAATTCTCGCCTGAGTATTGCGCGGGCCTTCGTGGCAAGCCTCGAAACCCAGGGGTACGAGGTGGAGACCGGGTGGCTCCAGAGTTCGCATGGTCTAACGGGACCATGGGTACAGCGCACAAGCCGTTCTTCACTCGAGTTCTCACGCATGAGGCCGGAACCGGATCGCACGTGGCAACGTTCCAACCATCTGTAGGGGAGCCTCTTGGGCGCCCCGCTCCGAAGCAAAACCCGCGCGCAGTGGCTGGCGGGGCTATTAGGCGCTATCTCAGCGTTAGGGCGCTCGGATACTATTAGGCATGCCGAAAGCTAAAACTCGAGCGCTGATCCTAGCGGCCAGTCTTTTCGTCGTCCTGAGCGGTATACGTCCGGTTGCCGCTCAAGATCTGATCCCCGGCGTGCCCGAAGCGGTAGCGGTCTCCTCGCATCGTCTCGAACGCCTCGACTCGGCGATGCAGAATTACGTCGGCAACGACCGCCTCGCTGGCGCAGTCGTGCTCGTTGCCCGACGTGGTCGAGTCATCTATCACAAGGCGTTTGGAAAGCGCGACCTCGAGTCGGGCGCAGCAATGGAAAAGGACTCCATCTTCCGAATCGCTTCGCAGAGCAAGGCTCTAGTCAGCGCCGGGGTCATGGCGCTCCAGGAGCAAGGTGAGCTTCTGATCACTGACCGGCTCTCAAAATATCTTCCCGAGTTCAAGGCGACAACCGTGGCCGTCGAGAATGACGAGGGTGGATATGACGTCGTACCGGGCCGCCGTCCGATCGTTCTCCGGGACCTTCTCACTCACACTGCGGGCATCAGCTACGGCAGTGGACCGGCGGAAGACCAGTGGGCGAACGCCGGTGTGCAAGGCTGGTATTTCGCCGATCGCAATGAGCCCGTCGGAGATACCGTGGCGAAGATGGGGGCGCTGCCGTTCGACGCGCACCCCGGTGAACGCTGGGTCTACGGATACAACACCGACATCTTGGGCGCGGTGATCGAACGGGTCAGTGGTCAGTCATTGGATGCCTTTCTCCGCGAAACCATCTTCGAACCACTCGGCATGAACGACACTCATTTCTACCTTCCGCGGGGCAAGGCTGATCGGCTCGCCACGGTTTACTCCGCAATTGCGGAGGGCATCGAGCGCGCCCCTGATCCGGGGCGCGTGGTGGGACAGGGCCAGTATCTCAATGGCCCGCGCGTCAGCTTCTCGGGGGGAGCGGGCCTGCTCTCAACTGCCCGCGACTATGCGCGATTCCTTCAGATGACGCTCAACGGCGGCACGCTGGACGGTCGACGCATCCTGAGCCGAAAGTCCGTCGAGCTGATGACCGTAGACCATCTGCATGGAATCGAATTCAGAGCTGGCGAGGGGTTTGGACTGGGCTTCTACGTTGTCACAGACGTCGGTGCGCGGGGAATCCCGGGTACGGTCGGGGAGTTCGGATGGGGAGGCGCCTACCATTCGACCTACTGGGTCGATCCCCGGGAGGAACTCGTTGTCGTCTACCTTACGCAACTGATCCCCGCAGGTACGATCGACGACCACGCAAAGCTTCGCGTGCTCGTCTATCAGGCGCTCGCGGACTAGTGCTTCCGTTAGCCCAGCGCATCTGCAGGTCCGGACGGGCTCGGAGGCGGATTCGGACAGACAAGTCCGGTTCGAATGGCCGATCGAACACAACGAGTCGTACATGTTGGGAGAGCGAGGCCCAGGGACATTGGCCTGGGTTGAGTGCTTCGTCTCCCACTGAGAGCGGATCATTCCGTTCTTCGTGTTCTCCGAGCCGATCCTCCGGACGATCTACACGGCTAGTACGATCGAGAGTGCGCGCAGCACGGTGCGGCGCGCGGCCCGCACGCACAATGGCATTTTCTCTGACCATGAATCGTCAGAGTGCCGTGCGTCGGCATATTAATCGCTTGGTTTCAACGCGTTGCAGCTCCATGGAAATTTTTTTGCGGAAGTACTTGACTTAGGCTCGCTTTTCTGCCAACTTAGGCCTGGGAAGCGATTTGCATTGGACCCGCTGATCGAGAATCTCAAATCCACCACCTTCTTCGGCAAGCGCCTGACCCGGCGGCAGATTGCCGACATGCAGGAAACCGTCGGACGCTTCCCGAAGCTGAGCCGCACGGAACTGGGACACACCCTCTGCGAGCACCTGCACTGGCAGACGCCGAACGGCAGCAACCGCCTGCAAAGCGCCCAGCGCCTGCTCGAGGAACTGGAGCGGCTCGGCATCCTGAGCCTGCCGCCCAAGCAGGGTCCCGGCCGCGGCCGGCAGAGACCGCTCGAGTTGGGCAGCGGCAGCGATCCCCAGCCCGCCATCGACGAGCCGCTGGCCGGCCTGACGCCCCTGCAGCTGCAGCCGGTGAGCGGCCAGCAGGCGGTCGCGGCATGGAACGAGTGGGTCCAGCGCTACCATCCGCTGGGCTACCGCCAGCCGCTCGGCGCGCACCTGCGCTACTTCCTGCTGGACCGGCACGAGCGCCTGCTCGGCTGCCTGCTGTTCGACTTCGCGGCGCGCAACGTGGTCTGCCGGGACGCGTGGATCGGCTGGCAAGGCCAGGCGCACCGCAAGTTTCTCGACCGGGTGGTGCGCAACTCGAGATTCCTGCTGTTGCCTTGGGTGCGGGTGCAGAATCTGGCGTCGAAAGCGCTCGGCCTGGTGGTGCGGCAACTGCCGCAGGACTGGCACAGCCGCTACGGCTGCCGGCCGGTCCTGATCGACACTTAGACATCAGACTGCTACTCCCTACCCCGGGTTGGTGGGATCTTGCACAAGTGATTGAAAATGAATATCTTAGCTCGGATCAACGAAGGGTCCTCCAGCCGTTTTACAGCGTGCAAGGGGCCCGTGGCGGCGCCAATGGCATTAACTTTAGCGTTTAGTCGCATTAACTTAAGGAAGTAGGGGGGAATGCCGGCCCGTGGGGCCGGTTTGGTGTGAGTCTCAGGCTGGGCTTGCGGCTTCGGTTGGCTTGCGGTTCCTCCATTTGCTGGCGGGCTTGCGGGAGCGACGCGGGCAGGAGCGGCCCGGGCGCCGTCTCTGGCGACAGGCGGCAATGCCCTCCAGGATCCGCTGCACGGTGCTGGCCAGCGTGGTCGCATGCACCAGGAACAGTCCCTCCAAGTGGCGCGCCACCGTGCGCAGGCTGTTCTGGAAATTCGCCTGCAGGGCCGGACGAGAGTGCCCGTCCGGCGCGGCCCGGAACTGCTCCTCGCTGTGGCTGGCGAACATCCGCGTCAGCGCGATCAGGGTGAAATGCGCGTACAGTTCCTGCTTGACCAGGCGCTCGCTCTGGCCATGGAACTGCTCCACCGTCAGCATCTGCTTCGAGATCTTGTACAGCTCCTCGATGCTCCAGCGGCCGTGGTACAGGTCGGCGAGGTCCCGGACGCTGTAGCGCTGGCGGTCCAGCAGCGTGGTGGCGAGGGTGTAGTCGGTCGTGCCGACCGTGTACTTGACGAGGCGCACGCGGCAGGGCCGGAACGCGGCCTGCGGCTGCTGGCGCCAGGCGTCGGCGCTGGGCGGGACGGAGACGATGGCCTCGTTGCGGTCGCCGAGGACGAAGTCGCGGAAGAGGGAGTTGGCGTTCTTCTGCAGGCGGAAGACGGCCTGCAGGCCGCGCTCGACGTGGGCGTGCAGCAACTGGAAGGAGTAGTAGCCGCGGTCGTAGACGACGACATCGCCGCGGGCCAGCGCGGGCAGATGGGCCCGGGCCGCGCGGCGCTCGTCGCCGTGGGCGTGCAGGTCGAAGTCGAGCGGCAGGCGGGCGCGCAACTGGAACAGGCAGCTGAGCAGGCCCTGCGGGTAGTGGGCCGTGTCCGCGGGCGTGCGGTAGCCCTCCCCGACCAGCGGGCGGGGCAGGTTCAGCTTCGAGCCGTCGACGGCGAAGGCGCGGTGGCCGTGCCACAGCTGGCCGGGCTCGTCCCGGGGGGCTCGCGCGAGGATGGCGCGGTGAACGCGCCGGAACACGTCCTCGTGGAGCTTGGCGCGGGCCTTGCAGATCGCTGCGGCCGAGACCGGCTGCGGCTGCGGCAAGGCTACCTCCAGCCGGCGGCACTGCTCCCACAGCTCGGCCAGGACCGTGCCGTAGCCGCGGCGCTCGGGCGCGAACACCAGCCGGAACACGAACAGGATCACCAGCAGCGTGTTGAGCACCCGCTGCCGCCGAAGCCACTCCCGGTCGTACTCGCCCGCCACGCGCACCACCGTGCCGATGACCCCCTGCCATAACTGCACGAAGCGCTCATCGGCCGGCGGCCCGGGCCGCGGCTGACGGGGCCGCTGCCGGCGGGGCCGGGCCGCGGCTGGCGGGCCGTGCAGCAGGATCGTCCGCCAGTCCGGATGCAGCGGGTGCACGTAGACGCCCTTGGGCGTCTTCGCCGCCACGCCGCCCATCGCCCCGCGCGCCTGCGTCTGGCCCAGGTACTGCCAGTTGGCCGCCCGGTAGCAGGTCGCCTTGTATTGCTCCAGGTCGACGAACGTCTCGACCAGCACCGGCCGGTACCCGTGCTGCCGCTGCCAGTCCTGCGGCAGTTGCCGCACCACCAGGCCGAGCGCCTTCGACGCCAGATTCTGCACCCGCACCCAAGGCAACAGCAGGAATCTCGAGTTGCGCACCACCCGGTCGAGATACTTGCGGTGCGCCTGGCCCTGCCAGCCGATCCACGCGTCCCGGCAGGCCACGTTGCGCGCCGCGAAGTCGAACAGCAGGCAGCCGAGCAGGCGCTCGTGCCGGTCGAGCAGGAAGTAGCGCAGGTGCGCGCCGATCGGCTGGCGGTAGCCCAGCGGATGGTAGCGCTGGACCCACTCGTTCCATGTCGCAACCGCCTGCTGGCCGCTCACCGGCTGCAGCTGCAGGGGCGTCAGGCCGGCCAGCGGCTCGTCGATGGCGGGCTGGGGATCGCTGCCGCTGCCCAGCTCGAGCGGTCTCTGCCGGCCGCGGCCGGGACCCTGCTTGGGCGGCAGGCTCAGGATGCCGAGCCGCTCCAGTTCCTCGAGCAGGCGCTGGGCGCTTTGCAGGCGGTTGCTGCCGTTCGGCGTCTGCCAGTGCAGGTGCTCGCAGAGGGTGTGTCCCAGTTCCGTGCGGCTCAGCTTCGGGAAGCGTCCGACGGTTTCCTGGATGTCGGCGATCTGCCGCCGGGTCAGGCGCTTGCCGAAGAAGGTGGTGGATTTGAGATTCTCGATCAGCGGGTCCAATGCAAGTCGCTCCCCAGGCCTAAGTTGGCAGAAAAGCGAGCCTAAGTCAAGTACTTCCGCAAAAAAATTTCCATGGAGCTGCAACCCGTTGAAACCAAGCGATTAATATGCCGACGCACGGCACTCTGACGATTCATGGTCAGAGAAAATGCCATTGGTGGCGGCGCTGGAGTCCAGTTTCCGGTCCCCTGCGCGCCCCGGAACCCGCCTCAGCCGCGCAGGAAGCGGTGCGCCGAGGCGTTCAGGCCGTGCCGGCTTCCCGCTCGCGGCGCTCCAGCCACACGAGCCGACGGCGCAGCCTCTCGACCTCGCTCTCCGCTCGTCCCGCCTCGTCCCGTAGTGCGTCCAGACGGGCCTGCTCGGCCGCCAGCGCCCGCTGCACCGAGGCGGCTTCCCAGTGCGTGTACGCCACCTCTTGCCCGGCATCCGGCATCCGGGCCCGTGCATTGCGCCGACGCTTGCCGCACCGTGCGCAGCGCCGCGGCAGCGGCCCCCTCCGCGGCCGCCGCAGGGCCGTTCCGCAGTCCGCGCAAACCAGGCTGTCCATGCCGCCATCCTAGCAAAACCATGACTTGAGTGAGTCATTGATTTCCGGGTCGCCCCCAGCGCAGCCGGGCCAAGACAATCCCTGTCGACTGGCTGCTGCGTCATCCTTCCTGCCCTTCTGCCAGGCTGGCGAACAAGGGCAGCGCGGCGGCCTCCTCCTCCAGCCGCACATACAGCCCGCGCTGGCTGCCACGGGTGAGATGGCAGGATGCCAGCTGGCCGGCCTTGATCCGGTTCCAGAGGGTCTGGCGGGTCACGCCCAGACGCCGCATCGCGGTCGCCACCGGCACGAACCCGGACGGCACCTCGGGGCGGAAGCGGGCCCGCAACTCGTCCGTCATCCGCACTCGCAACGGGGCTCCTTCGACACCGGGGTCGCTGACCGGCACGAGGCCGGCGTGGATCCAGCGGTACAGCGTGGCCTCGTCGACTGCGAGTTCCTTCGCGGCGTCCCCGACACTGCGCGGGATGCTGGCGGCAGCGTCGGCATCCCGCGGCGGCACGTGGGCGGGAATGCCGTGGGAGCGTCGCAGGCCTCCGACCAGTTCCGTGCTGAACGGCAGGTCGCGGGCGGTGCGCCGTCCCTGCTGGTTGAGGATGCGCGCGACCGTCCGGTCATTGTAGTGGCCCGACAGGTTGCCGAGCAGCTCGAGCGTGCTCGCAGCGGTGCGCTTCGGCTGCGGGACATTCACGATCTTCGGGAACTCCAGGTCGTCGACGAGCCCGCCCCGCCAATGCACGCTGACGGCAATCCGGCGGTCCTGCCGGCGGTTCTCGATCGTCACCTGCTCGAGCAGGCAGCCGAGCAGACGCTTGCGGTCGGCGTTGGAGCTGGTCGGCGCCTCCCACACCCGGGCCAGCTGGGCTCCAAGTTCGGCGAAAAACGCCGCCGGCGGGGGCTCCTGCTGCTCGGCGCGGGCCACGGCGAGAGCCCGTTCGGCCTCCTGCAGCGCCACCTCCGCCTGCTCCCATTCCCGCTCCAGCGTCGCCGCCACCAGCCGGTTGTCGGGATCGACCTGCCGGTAGCGCCGCTGCGCCAGCCGCGCCTCGTAGCGGCACTGCTGCAGGGCCTGTTCCCAGCGGCGCAACGCGGTAGCGGCCCGCTCTCCCGCCTCGGCCGCTGCCTGCATCGCCGCCTCCGCTCCCGCCGGACTCGCCAGCTCCAAAAACCGGCGCGCCACCTCCCGGTCGATGCGCTTGCCGCCCGCCGAGACGCAACCGCGCCGCTGGCGAGTGACCGGCTCCGGCACGGTGCACTGATAGGCCCAGCCCTTCGCGTTGTACTGCACATGCATCCCGTATCCGCAATGGCCGCACACGACCAGGCCCTGCAGCAGGGCCGGCCCTTCCCGCGCCGGTCCCCGGGCCCCCTCCGGGTGCGCATGGTTCCGCGCCAGCTGCTCCTGGACATCTTGCCATGCCGGCCAGCTGACATACCCCTCATGGTGCTCGGGCTGGAGGATCTCCCACTGCTCCTCGACCGGACGCAGCGGCGTGCTGCGGTCCCGGCCGCGCAGGAAATGATAGGCGTAGGCGCCTCCCATGGCCGGGTTCTTCAGCACCCGCAGGGTTCGGTGATAGGACGCCGGCTGCCACCGGATCACACCCTCGGAGTGGTCCCGCACCGGCAGTTCGATGCCGCGCTCCCGCAACACGGCTGCCGCCTGGCGCGCCGTGCCGGCCTCCCGGAAGGTCTCGAACACCGCCTCGATCGCGCCTTGCACGCGTTGATCCGGATCCTTGCGGATGGTCTCTCCGCTGCGCACGAAGCCCGCCGCCACGCGCGAGTACAGCGCCCCGCGCAACGCCTTGTTGCGCCGACCGCCCTCCATCCGTGCCCGCAGCACCGACAGCTCCGCGGCCGACAGCGTCCCCTTGATGCCCAGGATCAGACCATCATCGTCGCGGCTCCGCAAGTAGACCTGGCTGTCCTCGATGAGCGCCACCTCATGCATCCGGCACAGGTCCAGCAGCTGGAACCACTCGACCGTGTTCCGCGCCAGGCGCGACACCTCGATCCCGAACACGCCGCCCACCTGGTCCAGCGCCAGCAGGCGGCAGAGTTCATCGAAACCGCTGCGCGTCCCCTGCGCCGCGGCCCCCGCACCCTGCCCCTGGTCGCCGTCAATCGTCCGGATGCGATCCCGCGCCCAGCCCATCTCCACGGCCCGCTCCACCAGACCGTATTGCCGCCGACCCGACTCCCGGTTGCCCCGGACCTGCTTCGCCGTCGACTGGCGCACATAGACCGCCGCCGGGCCTGGCCAGGCCCGGCGGCGGGCGGCGGGTCGGATCGTCTTAACACCCGGGTGCCTGGCACCGACCAGCAGCTGGATCGCCCGCCGCAGCAATTCCTGAGAGACCTGAACGGAAGAACGGGCACTGGCCCGCATCCCAAAAGGATAGGTTCGCAGGAAGCCCCTGGCCGCTAGAAAGGATATCCAACATCCCATGACAAATCCCGCAGCAACCACGGCCGAGCCAGTCGCCGGCATCGATGTCGGCAAGCTGTGGCTCGACGCCTGCGCCGATCCCGCCGAACTTTCCCGCCGCTTCGAGAACACCCAGGTCGGCCGCCGCGCCCTGCGCAACTGGCTCCGCAAGCTCGGAGTGCGGCGCGTCGCTCTCGAGCCCACCGGGCGCTACCACCGCCAGCTCCACCAGTGCCTCCACGACGATGGCGTCGCCGTCGTCGTCGCCAATCCGCTGCGCGCGCGCAACTTCGCCCGCGCCCTAGGCCAGCAGGCGAAGAACGACCGCGTCGACGCCGCCATGCTCGCCCGCTACGCGCGCCTCGAGCACGTCACGAGCACGCCGCCCAAGCCGCGCAGCTTGCAGGAGCTCAGCGACTGGCTCGCCCTGCGGCGCAAGCTCAGCGAGCAGCGCGACGCCCTGCGCAAGCAGGCCGGGGAGTTGGGCGGCCAAGCCGCCGCGCTCCTCGGCTCCCTGCTGGCCGCCTTTACCGATAAGCTCCAGCAGACCGACAAGGCCCTGCAAGCCTGCCTCGAGGCCGACCCCGCGCTCTGCCGCCGCCGCGCAATCATCCTGTCGGTCCCGGGCTGCGGCCCGCTCAATGCCGCCAGCCTGTGCGCCGACCTGCCCGAACTCGGATCCGCCAGCCCCGCCGAGGCCGCCGCACTGGCCGGCTTGGCACCGTACGACTGCGATTCCGGCGGGCGCCGCCATCCTCGCAAGCTGCTGTACATGGCCGCCACTTCCGCGATCCGCTTCAATCCCGGCCTCAAAGCCTTCTACGAGCGGCTGGCCGCACAGGGCAAGCCGCGCAAGGTCGCACTGGTGGCGGTCATGCGCAAGCTGCTCGCCCTGCTCGGGGCCCTGCTCCGCGACGACCGCCTGTGGTCGCCGGAAGCACCCGTCAGCGGAGCGCCCGCCTGAGCGAAGTTGAGCAGGGGTAAGTGCCATGAGCGTCCACGCAGCCCTCGATCGAACCGCCCCCGAACCCCCGGGCCAGCCGGAGACATCCGCCGCCTACGGCTTCGGCTGCCTGGCCTGCGGCGGCGCCATGCCGGTCGGCCGCCGCGGCCCGATGCCGACCTACTGCCGCCGTTGCGCCAAGCGCTTGCAGAACCTCCGCGCCCGCTCCGGCCACGCCGCCGATCCCCGCTCGCCCGTCCCGCGCCAGTGCCTCGCGGCGCGCGCCGAACTCCTGCGCTCCGCCATCCGCAACGCCCACGCGGAACTGGCCGAGGTCGAGCGGCGGCAGGTCGAACTCGAGCGGCTCTCCCGCGATCTTGACCGAACTGCGGAGGAGACCCGGCGACACGCCCTGCCCTCGAAATCGCAGAGTTCATCGCCCATTCCCGGTATTGTCGGGAAAAACGCTTGACATCCATCACGGAAGCTGCTGGGGATCCTGTTCGTGTTCCGGCTGGTGTTCGCGCCCGAGCGCCGCGGCTACGGCACGGTCCTGGCCGAGCTGTGGGAGCAGTGCCGCCGGCTGGAGCCTTGCCGCAGCCGCAGCCGGTCTCGGCCGCAGCGATCTGCAAGGCCCGCGCCAAGCTCCACGAGGACGTGTTCCGGCGCGTTCACCGCGCCATCCTCGCGCGAGCCCCCCGGGACGAGCCCGGCCAGCTGTGGCACGGCCACCGCGCCTTCGCCGTCGACGGCTCGAAGCTGAACCTGCCCCGCCCGCTGGTCGGGGAGGGCTACCGCACGCCCGCGGACACGGCCCACTACCCGCAGGGCCTGCTCAGCTGCCTGTTCCAGCTGCGCGCCCGCCTGCCGCTCGACTTCGACCTGCACGCCCACGGCGACGAGCGCCGCGCGGCCCGGGCCCACCTGCCCGCGCTCGCCCGCGGCGATGTCGTCGTCTACGACCGCGGCTACTACTCCTTCCAGTTGCTGCACGCCCACGTCGAGCGCGGCCTGCAGGCCGTCTTCCGCCTGCAGAAGAACGCCAACTCCCTCTTCCGCGACTTCGTCCTCGGCGACCGCAACGAGGCCATCGTCTCCGTCCCGCCCAGCGCCGACGCCTGGCGCCAGCAGCCGCAGGCCGCGTTCCGGCCCTGCCGCGTGCGCCTCGTCAAGTACACGCTCGGCACGACCGACTACACCCTCGCCACCACACTGCTGGACCGCCAGCGCTACAGCGTCCGGGACCTCGCCGACCTGTACCACGGCCGCTGGAGCCTCGAGGAGCTGTACAAGATCTCGAAGCAGATGTTGACGGTGGAGCAGTTCCATGGCCAGAGCGAGCGCTTGGTCAAGCAGGAACTGTACGCGCATTGCACCCTGATCGCGCTGACGCGGATGTTCGCCAGCCACAGCGAGGAGCAGTTCCGAGCTGCGCCGGACGGGCACTCTCGTCCGGCCCTGCAGGCGAATTTCCAGAACAGCCTGCGCACGGTGGCGCGCCACTTGGAGGGACTGTTCCTGGTGCATGCGACCACGCTGGCCAGCACCGTGCAGCGGATCCTGGAGGGCATTGCCGCCTGTCGCCAGAGACGGTGCCCGGGCCGCTCCTGCCCGCGTCGCTCCCGCAAGCCCGCCAGCAAATGGAGGAACCGCAAGCCAACCGAAGCCGCAAGCCCAGCCTGAGATTCGCACCAAACCGGCCCCAGGGGCCGGCATTCCCCCTTACTTCCTTTGTTGTGAAACAGCGGGATCGAGCGAGCAGTCCGCATACACCAAACCTATCCCGCGATCCGCAGGGGCCCCAGACGGGGTCGAACCGTGATGCCCGTCGCGAGCGTGCCGAATCCAACCGAACTCAAGGGCAGCCCCGATCTATGGCCCAAGGCTCCGGATCTGGGATTCCTCAACGCTTGACGATACAGGCACTGTCGCTCTCTCGAACGACGCTTCAAGTATAGGAGTGTTTCATGCCGTCGGGGTGAGCGGCGAACCGATCATGCGAGTTTATGTTGGAGAGGTGCCGGAGAGCAGGAACCCAGACAGGATCCGGGAACCTCTCTTCCCTTGCCGCAGGTGGCGTAAGCCACCGCTGCGGCAAGTATCAGATCCCTCCCTGCCCCAGCGCAGGGAGGGTGCCGGTGGGGCCAGGCCTGGCCCCACCGGCTGCGACGGGCCGGACCGTTTGCATCCTCGGCCTTGTGAGCCGTACTTAAGCTTGGTCGGCCCGTCGCCGCAATTCCTGTGCGCCCTCAACGGAAGCGTGGGTATAGACCCGCATCGCAAAAGGACAGGAACGCAGGAATGTCCACTGGCCCTTGAATCGAAAGGAAGACGGCAATGACCCTTCCCACCCCAACTATAGTCGCCGGCATCGATGTCGGCAAGTCCGCTCTCGACGCCCATCTCGAACCGGGCTGTTGTCGCTCGGTGTCTGTTGACGTGAGAATCTCAAATTATTTCGGCGGCACGGAGGGAGGTATTCCCACTTTCTTACGCTCCCGCCGGAAGGAAACGTAGGAGACGCTGGTCTGAGAGCACTGTAGGCACGGGACTTAGGCGCAGCGCCGTGCTAAGACGGTTCTCGAATTATCCTGATTTCCAATCATTCCGGCGTCAGCGCAATTCGAGAAAAAACCGGGGTATCCGGCCGGAATAATCCGAGCGCCAACAGGGCGGCCAGGCCCGGCACTTCGCCAACACCCAGGCCGGCCGCCGCGCTCTGCGCAACTGGCTGGTCCAGCACGGCGTCACCCGCGCCGTCTTCGAACCCAGCGGGCGCTACCACCGCCCGTTGCACCAGTGCCTGTTCGACTCCGGCCTCGAAACCGTCGCCGTCAACCCGCTGCGCTCCCGGCGCTTCGCCGAAGCCATCGGCAGGCTCGCCAAGAACGACCGCGTCGACGCTTCCATGCTGGCCCGCTACGGCCTCCTCTCCGGCTTGGCCGCCACCCCGCCCAAAGCCCCTATCCTGCACCGTCTCCACGACTGGATCGCGATCCGGCGCAAGCTGCTCGCCCTGCTCGGCACCCTGCTCCGGGACGACCGGCTGTGGTCGCCCGAAGCGCCCGCCGCCGGATCGCCGTACTGAGCGAAGTTGAGTGGGAGTTGGCATTTTCATGATTCACGGATCCCTGGATCGAACCGCCCCGCTGCCGCGGCGGGGGGCCTTCCCAGCACAGCAGGCACGCCGCCGCGACCTGGTCGGACATGCGCAGAATTCATCCGTCATTCCGGCCACTACCGGGAAAAACGCTTGACATTCATCACGGAAGCTTAAGTTAACAGTATTGCAGTTAGACCTGAACAAGCATACGTTTCACCTAGCTTTCTGAATCTGGGGCAGCATCCCTAAGAGTCGAGTTGAGTGCCGCAACAGCCGGCCGCTCCTCTGCTCTCACTCCTACACAAGCGAGTGTTGGTATGCGTCCCATTTCTGCCTGTATTCCTCCAGTACCGGCCGGTATCGGTTCTCGCGTGCCAGATCCTGGGTTTCATACGGGTCGTTCTCCAAGTCAAATAGTGATTCGTAGAGCGAATCCTGCTTGAAGTAGCGAATGTATTTCCATCTCCTGCCCCTGACCCCTTCCGATGGCACGATTCTTCCCCAAGCGTCGAAAACATGCTCATAGAACCAATCATCACGCCAAGTCGTCTTGGGGTCGGCCAGTAGCGGCACGATACTCCGCCCCTGAATCTCCTCCGGGATGGGGACACCACTTATCTCGAGCATGGTCGGACCAAAGTCGATATTCAGTACCATAGCGTCACACCGATTCCCTTGCCTTCTTTTGGTCTTGGAAGTCTGGGATCGTACACGATGGTCGGCACGCGTATGGATTCTTCAAGCATGAGCCACTTTTCCAGGAAGCCGTGTTCTCCGAGCATGTAGCCGTTATCCGAAGAGAATATAATGACGGTGTTGTCAGTAACCCCGGCATCCTTCAGCGCTTGTCAAATTCGTCCTAACCCAAAGTCACCGGTTGTTATGAGCCTGTAGTAATCCAAGCAATACATGCGTAGTCGATCGTAATTTTTCACCATTTCAAACCCCCTGGACCAATCCAGGTGTTGTTTCAGGGACTCTAGCTTCTTCAGCGCCCGCTGCGGCTTGGAGGTCCTTGATATGGGAGGGTCATCGACGTTGTAGGTGTCTTCAAAACGAGGATCTCAATTGATCCATGGTTGGTGAGACTACTTCAGGCTAATGGAAAGCAAAAACGGTTTTGAATTATCTCAATATTTCAAGAACTTCTCGACTTGTTTGGGGAAAATCTAGGTTGTCGGATGCACAGAATCCTCAATATTTTAGCGCCTAAAGCGGACATTATGTCCGGAGAATCCACGGGCATCCTCGGGGAATGTGCATACGTTGTTCAATTTGTCGTGCACGCCGTCTTTTGGCACTATCTGTATGAGACAGGTGATTCCGGTCCATCGCGAGACGTCTCTGCGTAGCTCTAGAGCGCGGAACCGACCAGCGAAGTATGTCAAGTCGAAACCGGCGCATTCCGCGTAGATCGGTGCTTGGAGTACAAGAATCGGCCGCCGGGTCGCAACGGGGAGAGCAAGTGGCGTAGCGAGCCCGCCCGTCGACCGCAAAACGGAGTCATACCACAACCGTCGGGATCATCGGGCGCCGAGCGCTCAGGAACGTGCGAAAGCGTATGTTCGGCGAGGGCTGGCTGAGGGAAACGAGGACAGAGGACGGGCTCATGCTTGGACGGATTCCCAGCGTACAAGCCTACCGGAACCGCTCTCGCCGGCACCGCGCTCCGCTTAGCGCCACGCCCACCAAGAACACCGTCAAAGTCCCCAGGATCACCGCCATGAACTTGTGAAACCCGCTTCTCAGCACCGGCCAATCCGCCGGAATGTAGGGCGAGAAAGCGATCCACAGCACGACAAGCGTCCCGATCGTCACCCCCGTGGCCGCGGAAAAACTCGTCGGCTTCTTCGACAGCGCCGCCAGCAAGAACATCCCGAACATCCCGCCGGTCAAGGCCGACTCGAACCCCCACCAGATCTCGAGCACTCCCCCCTGCGAGTAGATCAGCCCGACCGCCGTCGCCGTTCCAAGCACCCCCAGAACGAACGTCGACCCGTAGAGCATTTGCATCGACTCCCGCTCGCCGGCCTCGGGGTTGACGTAGCGTTTGTGGAAGTCGGTAAGGATCAACGTTGCGGATGAGTTCATGCCGCTGTCGACGGTGCTCATCGCCGCCGCGAACATGGCCGCGATCAGCAGTCCGGTCACGCCCTCCGGCAGTGCCGAAACGATGAAGTATGGGAAGATCCGCTCGGCCATCTCGGGCGCCCGGAGCTCGACGGGCAACAACTCCGGCTGTGCCTGGTAGTAACCAAACAGGGCCGTGCCGATGAAGAAGAACATCACGCTGAGTGGGACGAAGGTCAAACCGAGCCACCAAACCGAGCGCTGCGCCTCTCTAGTCGATCGAGCCGTCTTGTAGCGCTGGACCCTTGTCTGATCGGTTGAAGCCAATGCCAAATCCCGAAAGATCGCGAACACGAGCATCACCCAGAACGTACTCTCGGACAAGCTCGAGTCAAAGCTACCCACCGCGACCTTGCCCTGCCATTACGCCAGTTCGAAGATCTGAACCAAGCCGCCCGGCATGCCCACGACGAGCAGCGCCAGGCAAAGCACAGCCCCTGCCGTCAGGACGATCGACTGCAATACATCGGTCCAGATCACCGCCTCGATCCCGCCCCGCAGCTTCCGTGTTTTCTTGTCAAGCGTTTTCTCCAGTGATGCCGGGAATTAATGCCGGAAATGGCGGATGGGATCCGGGGATTTCGGTGCATCGGGTTCGCGGGTGCCGGGGCGATTCCGTCGAGGCTGCCGTGGACGCTCACTTTCCTTACTGCTACTCAACTGCGCTCAGGCGGCAGCGGGCGGCGCGGGCGACCACAGGCGGTCGGCGCGGAGCAGGGCGGTGAGCAAGCAGACGAGCTTGCGCATGACGGCGACGAGGGCGACTTTATGCTGCTTGCCGTCATCGCGGAGGCGCTGGTAGTAGGACTGCAGCGCGGGATCGCAGCGGATCGCGGAGGTGGCGGCCATGTAGAGCAGGTTGCGGGCAGGCATGCGACCGCCCTGGATATGGCGGCCGCCGCAGTGCTGGCCGGAGTCGCGGTCGAAGGGGGCGACGCCGAACAGGGCGGCGGCGCGGCGGCGGTCAAGGTCGCCGAGTTCGGGCATGTCGGCGCACAGGCAGGCGGCGTTGACGGGCCCGAAGCCGGGGATCGAGCGGACGATCCCGGCGCGCCGCGAGAGGGCGGGGTCGGCGGCGATGCAGGCCTGCATCCTGACGTCGAGGTTGTCGATAGCGGCTGCGAGGCCGTCGCAGGCGAGAGCGCCGGCCCGGGCGGCGGCGGGGTCGAGTTCGGCGAGCAAGTCGCTGAGCAGGCGTAGGTTGGCGGCCTTGGGCGGGGTGCTGTCGAGGCCGTCGAGGAGGCCGTAGCGGGCGAGCATGGAGGCGTCGACACGGTCGTTCTTGGCGATCCGGCCGAGAGCCTGGGCGAAGCGCCGGGAGCGTAGCGGATTGACGACGACGGTCTCGAGGCCGGCGTCGAAGAGGCACTGGTGGAGGTTGCGGTGGTAGCGCCCGGTGGGTTCGAAGACGGCGCGGGAGACGCCGTGCTGGAGCAGCCAGTTGCGCAGGGCGCGGCGGCCGCACGTGTCGTTGTGGAACTGGCGGTCGAGGCCCTCGGAGAGGATGTGGGCGTCGAGCTTGGACTTGCCGACGTCGATGCCTGCGACTACAGTGGAGTTGGGAGGTGTCATTCCTGCGTACCTATCCTTTTGCGATGCGGGGCTGACCCGCGCTTCCGTTCAGGTCGCGCAGGAATTGCGGCGACGGGCCGACCGAGCTGCGGGACGCAATGGCATTCGGTTAGCGATTGGGCGCATTCGGTTAAGGATCAAAGGGGGATTCCGGCGGTTCGAGCCGGATTCTGCGTGCGTTAGGCTGTGGTTGCGGCTGAGTTTGCCTGGCGGGACCTCCATTTGCTGGCAGGTTTGAGGGACTGGCGCGGGAAGGAGCGGTTGGGGCGCCGTCGGTGGCGGCACTTGGCAATGGAGCCTAGGATCTCGCCGACCGTCCGGGCCAGCGTCGCTGCGTGCAGCAGGAACAGCGCTTCCAGCGACCGCCCCACGGTGCGCAAGCCGTGCTTGAAGTTCGCCTGCATGGCCGCCTTGCCGTGCTCGCCCGGCCCGGCCCGGAAGCCCGCCTCGCTGTGGTTGGTGAACAGCCGCGTCATCGCGATCAGGCTGAAGTGGGCGAACAGTTCCTGCTTGACCCCGCGCTCGCTGTGGCCATGGAACTCCTCCACCGTCAGCAATTTCTTGGAAATCTTGTACAGTTCCTCCACGCCCCAGCGGGCGTGATACAGGTCGGCGAGCTTTGCGATGGGGTAGCGCTGGCGGTCCAGCAGCGTGGTGGCGAGGGTATAGGCGGTCGCGCCGGCGGTGTACTTGACGAGGCGCACCCGGCAGGGCCGCAGCGCGGCTTGCGGGCACTGGCGCCGCGCTTCGTCGCTGGGCGGGACGGTCACGACGGCGTCGCTGCGGTCGCCGAGGATGAAGGCGCGGAACAGCGCGTTCGCGTTCCGCTGCAGGCGGAACACCGCCTGCAGGCTGCGCTCGGCGTGGGCGTGCAGCAGCCGGAAGGAATAGTAGCCGCGGTCGTAGACGACGATATCGCCGGGGGCGAGCGCCTCCAGATGGACGCGGGCCGCCCGGCGCTCGTCGCCGTGGGCGTGCAGGTCGAAATCGACCGGGAGCTGCGCGCGCAGCTGGTACAGGCAGCTGAGCAGGCCCTGCGGGTAGTGGGCCGTCGGCGCGGGCGTGCGCTAGCCCTCACGGAGCAGCGGGCGGGGCAGGTTCAGTTGCGAGCCGTCGACGGCGAAGGCGCGGTGGCCCTGCCAGCGCTCGCCGGGCGCGTCCCGGGGAGCTTGGTCGAGAATCGCCCGGTGGAGGCGCTGGAACACGTCCGCGCGGACCTTGGCGCGGGCCTCGCACATGGACGAGGCCGACACCGGCTGCGGCTGCGGCAGCTGGACCCCCAGCCGGCGGCACTGCTCCCACAGCTCGGCCAGGGTCAGGGCATAGCCCTGGCGGTCGGGCGCGAACACCAGCCGGAAGACGAACAGCACCACCAGCAGCGTGTTGAGCACCCGCTGCCGCCGCAGCCACTGCCGGTCGTGCTCGCCCGCCACGCGCACCACCGTGCCGATGAGGCCCTGCCACAGCTGCACGAAGCGGTCCTCCGCCTCCGGCTGCGCAGCCGCCTCCTGCACCTTCGGCGCGCGCTGGGGGGGCCGGGCCGCAGCCTGCGGCCCGTGCAGCAGGATCGTCCGCCAGGCGCGCTGCAGCGGGTAGACGTACACGCCCTTGGCCGGCTTGGCCGGCTCGGAGCCCTTCGCCTGGCGCCCCTCCGTCAGGCCCAGGAACCGCCAGTTGGCCGCCCGGTAGCAGGTCGCCTTGTACTGCTGCGGGTCGACAAACGTCTCGACCAGCACCGGGCGGTAGCCGTGCCGCCGCTGCCAGTCCTGCGGCAGCTGCCGCAGCGC
Source organism: Bryobacterales bacterium (assembly GCA_965218615.1). Lineage (GTDB taxonomy): Bacteria > Acidobacteriota > Terriglobia > Bryobacterales > UBA6623 > VXMF01. The sequence goes on along the minus strand of CBDCLH010000007.1, from coordinate 589,799 downwards.
CAGTCCCAGCGCGTGACTGGCCAAGTTCTTCACCCGCACCCAAGGCAATAAAAGGAAGCGGCTGTTCCCGACGATCAGGTCGAGGTGCTGGCGGTGCGCCTGGCCCTGCCAGCCGATCCAGGCGTCGCGGCACGCCACCTTGCCGGCGGCGAAGCCGACCAGCAGGCAGCCGAGCTTGCGCCCCTGCCGGTCGCGCAGGAAATAGCGCAGATGGGGGCCGAGGGGCCGGCGGTATCCCAGCGGATGGTAGCGCTCGACCCATTCGTTCCACTCCGCGACCGGCTCCGGCTCGGCCGCCACCTGCAAAGCTAGGGGCGCGAGCTCGGCCAGGCGCTCTTCGAGCGCAGGCTGGGGAGCGGTCCGCTCGGTCGCCTCGACCGGTCGCTGCCGGCCCCGCCCGAGGGCCGGATTCAGGGCCGGCAGGGTCAGGATGCCGAGCCGCTCCAACTCCTCGAGCACCCGCAGGGTGAGCTGGATGCGGTTGCTGCCCTTCGGCGTCTGCCAGCCCAGATACACGCAGATCGTTTGTCCCAGCTCGTGGCGGCTCAGTTTCGGGAAGAGCCCGACGGTCTCCTGGATCTCGGCGATCTGCCGGCGGGTGAGGCGTTTGCCGAAGAAAGTCGTCGATTGCAGGTTCTCGATGCGCGGGTCCATGGCGGCCTCGGAGCTTCCATCCCTACCCTTGCAAATCCGGGCGCTCAAGTCAAGCCCGTCGGGGGAAATTATTGAGGGGGTCGTATCCTCTTTGAACTCAGGAGCCTAGCAGCCGACCAACAGAACACCTGCCGATCTCTCTGAACCGAATGCCATTGCTGCGGGACGGGTCCGGGAACCCGAGGTGAAAACGGTCCGACCCGTCGCCGCGGGGGGGCCTGGCCAGGCCCCCCCGCGGCCTCCCTGCGCTGAGGCGGGGAGGGATCTGTTACCTGCCGCAGCGGTGGCTTGCGCCACCTGCGGCTAGGGAAGAGAAGTTCCCAGGTCCTGTCTGGGTTCTCGCTCTCCGGCACCTCTCTAACATAAAAGGGTGTAGAGCGTAATCAGCACTCCGGTGACGACGATGATCGCTACGATGTCCCAACCGAGCAAGGTGTTCATCGCCACCGAAACGAGAAACAACACGGTGCCCGTGCGACCAATCTGATACAGCACAAAGCAGACCGTGCAGTAATTGCGCGCCCATGGGCCGAAGCGCCCCTCGAAGTGCTCGTAGGCCGAGATCTGGAGCAACAGCCGGAAAAACGGAACAATCCATCGCGCCACCACCCACATCGCCGGAAGAAACACAATCACTGGGACCGCCGCGTTCCAGTCGTAGCGGTAAGCCGTCGCCGGATAGGAGAGGAACGTAATACTGCTCAGATTCGTCCCCAGCAACGAGAGCCCCAGCGCCCATCCCGACACAGACCGGTTGGCCGCAGTGAAGGCCTCCGTCGTGCGGCCGCCGCGAACGAAGTAGCACCCCAAACCAACCACGGCGACCACGTAGACCGCCAGGACGGCGAGATCGATTGGTGAGAGGCCGTTGGTCAAATCGGGCTCACGGTATCACGCCGTCCGTCCGGTATGCCCCTGCCGACGCAATGGTTCTAAACCGCGCCCTACTCTTGCTCTCCGGGCGGAGCGAGTCGAGTGCCCGTTTCGGTCTCTCGGCACACTGGACAGAGTAAGTCACTTGCTAAGAACCGCCCCTAGTAGCCCTGGCAGCCAAATCTTGCGCTTGCTCTTCGCATGAGCGCCCGATTTCGCTCTACCAAAGCGTTCTCTCCGCCTCGCAGCCTCGCCGCTCTCGTCTCGCCTCCGCACGCGCGCCGGATTCAAAGCGCATAGACGTCCAACGCTCGTTGCCGGCTTCCCTCAAATGGTTGGACCGGACGCGCCAAGCTTGCCCGTTTCGCAGCGCTCTTCCTGTCGAGTCGCCTGCGGCACAACCCTAAGATTTTGCAATACCTTCCAGCGGACAGCGCTCGCCTAAAGCCTAGGCAAGTTTGCGGACTCAGAACTCCTCGCATTGAGCGCAAGCTGGCGGGGCTCCCAGTTGTCTGTCTGCGGGAAGTCGCCGCAAGCCTCGCCGCGTAGGAAGTGCCAGTAGCTCTGCTAGACTTTGCCGAGCAGCCCATGACCTTCCTCGCACGCGCTCTACTGCTTATCGCCCTTGCGCTCGTCCTTCCGGCGGCAGAACTGGATTGGAACGCGCACAACCAAGAGACGCTACGCCACTTTCAAACGCTAATCCGTATCGACACCTCCGATCCGCCAGGCCACGAGGCCCCCGCCGTTGACTACCTTCGCGAGGTACTAGAGGCTGGGGGGATCTCCACCCAGACCTTCGCCCTAGAAGATAAGCGCCCCAATCTGGTCGCACGGCTGAAAGGCAGCGGCGCGAAGCGGCCGCTCCTGATCATGGCGCACACGGACGTGGTCAACGTGGAGCCCTCTAAGTGGCCTACTTTCGGCCCGTTCTCGGCAGCGCTGGAAGACGGGTACATTTACGGCAGAGGAACGGTGGACGATAAAGACAATTTGACGGCTGCCCTGATGACGATGCTCCTGCTCAAGCGCTCTGGTGAGGAACTCGACCGCGATGTCATCTTCCTGGCCGAATCCGGCGAAGAGGGCAACATCCGCGTTGGCATCGCGTTCATGGTGCAGCAACATTGGCCCGAGATAGAGGCAGAGTACTGCCTCGCTGAGGGTGGCGGCGTCATGCGGCGGGGCGGCAAGCTAGTGAGTATGAACGTGGCGACGACCGAAAAAGTGCCGGCCCGCGCGAAGCTCGTCACGACGGGTACGGCGGGGCACGGCTCCGTGCCCCTCGATGACAACGCCATCACCCATATCTCGCGCGCCGTGGCTCAAGCCGCCGCTTGGAAGACACCCCTGCGCCTCAACGACACGACGCGCAATTACTTTGAACGCCTTGCTGCGGCAAGTTCGCCCGCAGCCGCGGCCCGCTACAACGGGATCATTCACCCAGAACGAACAGAGGTCGTTCAGGAATACCTACGGCTCAACGAACCTCTGCACTACTCGATGCTCCGCACTTCGATTTCACCGACGATCATCCATGCGGGTTACCGCGTCAACGTGATCCCGGCAGAAGCCGAGGCGACGCTCGACATCCGCGTCGCGCCGGGAGAGAACATCGAGGAGTTTTTCTCCGAACTGGAACGGCAGATCGACGACGAGAGCGTCACAATTGAGCGTTATCCGATGACGCGGCGGCCCGTCCCCCCCTCGAGTCTCGATACGCAGGCCTTTCGTGTATTGGAGGGGCTGCAAGACGAGATCTACCCCGGAGCGATCACCTTGCCCGCAATGCTCACCGGCGCCACCGACATGGCTCTTCTGCGGGAGCGAGGCGTCCAGTGCTACGGAATCGGTCCGCTCACCGATGCGGAGGATCGCGCTAAGGGCTTCGGAGCCCACTCCGATCAAGAGCGCATCCTCGAGGCTGAACTTTACCGTTTTACTCGCTTTCACTACGAGGCAACAAGGCGTATCGCGATGCACTAGCGCGATCCGCTCAGCCGATCGCTACATCGTCATCGTCTTTGGTCACAGTTTCTCTTGGTCCTTCTGCCCAGCAGGTTTTCGATGCGCCGGCCGTTCGGCAGCGGATTCCTGAGTACAACTGGATATCCCAGCACCAATCGACGTAGATGTCCGATATCGTTGGTTTCAGTGGCGCTATTCCCGTGACGGTCACGGCGATCTGATTGCCGGAAGGACGGCGGTCCGGAGGCATTGGCGGGTTGCACGATCGGGCGATACGACAGCGGTATGATGCCGTTCTTGTACCGCTTGACGGCAAATAGGTCGAGATAAACGGGTGTCTGAACGCGAGCGAACAGCAGGACTCCCACACCGACAAGAAGCGAACATAGATGTCGTGGCGCCGCGGAGTGGAATTTCGAGTGCTTGAACGAGCTGGACCTCGATCTGCCCGGCGAAGACGGCCTCCACGACGGCTACATGAAGCTCGTGGCCGGCGACAAATACCCCTGCGGTGGTCCAAGAACTGAGAGGCGAGCGCCGCCCAAGCATATTGATTCGCCGACACGAGTGATTCGCGCCGCCGATCTCGACGACCCCGAAGTGCAGCGCCTGCTCGACCCGATTATCGAGAGCCTCTTGAATCAGGAATTGGGGAGCTGACGAAACGGGTCAAACTAGGACGATGCTGCACCTTGGACTATTCGGCGCTGGCCGTATCGGCCGCGAGCATGCGCGCAATTTGGCCTCAATTCCAGAAGCGGATCTCTCGTACATCCACGACAGTCACGAACCGGCCGGCTCGGCCGCGGCGGCGCAAACCGGCGCGACAGTTGCCCGCGATCCGGAGGAGATTCTAAGCGATTCGCGAGTCGACGCCGTCCTCATCGCTTCATCCACACCTACGCACTACGACTTGCTCGAACGCTCGGTGCGGGCGGGTAAGGCGGTGTCTTGCGAGAAGCCCATCGATCTGGACATCGACCGTGTCGAGGAGTGCGCCCGGGTGATCGGTCACACCCGGCACAACGTGCAGATCGGATTCAATCGCCGTTTCGACCGCCACCATCTCTCGGTCCGGCAAGCAAGTAGTCGCGGAAACGTGGGACGGCTTGAGAAGCTGATCATCACAAGCCGCGATCCGGAGCCGCCGTGGCTAGACTAAATCCGAGTGTCAGGCGGGCTCTTCCGCGACATGATGATCCATGATTTCGATCTGACCCGTTTCCTTTCAGGCGAGGAGCCGGTCGAGGTAACCGCTATGGGTTCGGCGATCATTTCCGAGGAAATCCGTCGCGTCGGCGACGTGGACGCGGCCATGGTTGTCATGCGCCTTGAGTCGGGGGCGCTGTGTCACATCAATTGTTCCCGACGCGCTGTCTACGGACGTGACCAACGCGTCGAAGCATTCTGTTCAGGCGGCATGCTTATTGAGAACAACGAAACCGCGGCCATGATCGACGGCAGTAACAGAACCGCGGCGCAAGGTCCGCTGACGTGCCTACCGATCGAACGCAGAAAGGAGTCCTACGTGGATGAGGTCCGGGTATTTGTGGACGCCGTGGAGAAGGGGGAGCCGCCGTCGCCGGCTTTCGAAGACGGACGTCGCGCCTTGATCCTCGCGAACGCGGCGCTACGGTCTCACGAGACCGGCCGCGTGGTGACGATCGACTACAGTCATGCCACTTGGAATCGGCCGCCGGAGCCCCTCAACGGGTAACAAGCTGACCGTACGGACCGCTGTGGAGGGAGCCCACGAGATCACGGTCGCTGAGGCCCACGCTTGGCTGAAGCGGCACGGCACGCCTCGTGAGATGGCTTTGAAGCATCGCTTAAGGCAACTGTTTCCGATCCACAGAATGCACGGCCGGGGCGGAGAGCCTCAGGGCAGTCTTGACACCGCCTGTGATCCCAGATGCCCCACCGATTTCGTGCCAAAAGTCCGGATCTCGGTGTCTGTCAGTACGCGATCGCGGGCTTTCTCTGGATTCTTCTTGATGCCCGAGCAGGGGCTCACAGTCACCAACTCTTGCTCCGTTCCCCAGTTGAACAGTTTGCTGAGGCAGGCGAGCAGCCGGTTCGCAGCGACGGGAGCGGCAGCACTCTTCGCTTCAAAGAGCTTCCAGATGTCGCTCGGACTGGCAGCGCTCGCATGTACTCGACCGAACTCCGGAACCACGTCCCGTTCGTGGATTTCGCCGTCACGGGCCACGGACCTCTTCTTGCTGGCGTAGCGATCGAGGTATTCCTGAGCGAGATCTACCAATATTTACTAAGTTGTTGATAATTTGTTAGTTATCTCCGTGCGATGGTGAAGGGAAGGTGGTGAGCGCGCAGGGACTCGAACCCCGAACCTAGTGATTAAGAGTCACTTGCTCTACCAATTGAGCTACGCGCCCACGATCAGACTCGCGAACGGCGGGCGCAGTTTGGCTTGGGCCAACCGCTCACAACGGTTCAGAATAGCATTGCTGCCGGGGGCGAGCCTTTCCTCACTGGGCGTTCGCAGAACCGATTCTGTTCCAAAGGGCTTCGGAAGGTATCACGGGTCGTAGATGCCCATGACGTGCTGGTCGATATCGATCAGAGAACCGGTCATCATGCACGCCTCATCGCTCAACAGGTAGGAGGTCATGCCGGCAATGTCGTGGGGCCGCAGGATCCTCCCGAACGGCATGCTTGCGTCCGCCGTCTCCAGCCAGTTGGTGGGTTCTCCCTCGAGCAGTTGTATTTGGTGCTCGCCTTCCGTTGCCATCCAGCCAATATTCAGCGCATTGACCCGGATCCGGTGCCGGCTCTGGGAATGCGCGGCGTTTTTGGTCAAGACCCCTAAGGCGCCTTTCGAGACGCTGTAGGGAGTCAGCTTCGACGCTCCGCCATGGGCCGACATGCTCAGGATGTTCACAATGCTTCCGCCGCGTCCCTCGCGCTGCATGATCTTGACGCTGGCTTGCATCAGGAGAAACGGCGCCCGCACGTTGACGGCCATCATCCTCTCCCAGAGTTCGACCGACGTGTCTTCGAGCGCGCCCCGTTCCGTGCAGCCAGCGGCATTCACGAGGCCGTCCAGACGACCGAACGTCTTGTCTGCTGCGGACACGATCTGAAGGCAGGCTTCGGGGTCCCTCAGATCCGCTTGCACGAACAAGGTGCGACAGCTCCTCGACCGGAACGCCGCCGCGACGGCTGCTCCACGCTCCCGTGACCGTCCACTGACGATGATGCCTTCCGCGCCGCCCTCGGCGGCCTGGCGCACGATCTCTTTGCCCAGGCCTTGCGTGGATCCGGTTACGACGATGACCTTTCCCTGCAGGGAGGCTGCCATGACTCGAGGGTTCGGGGGGCGGGCAGAAGTCGGCCAGCTCGATCCGATTGTAGCCCGCAGAGTGCCCGCGCTGGTTATTCGAAGGAATCGTCGAGTTCCGGCTCCAGGCCGACCAGTGTTGGCTGCATCGGCAGCGGCGGAGGGTCTTGTGGAGGCACATCAGGAGGCGTGGGCAACACGGTTGAAAGGGCCGGCATCTCCCGAGGGCGCTGCACGGCCGGTCGCCTTGATGGAGCCTTGGCCACTGCCTGCGGTGCGGGCGCGGGCCGCCGCCTGGACGTGGGTTCGCGACTTGCCTGCGAATCGGAGGCCTGAGAGCCGCGAGGTGGCCCCGTCAATGGGACCTCCGGTGCGCCTCGCGGGTTGGCCGTGCGCGCGTTCTCCGACCTCGGTGGCGGTGCTGCCGGCGGCGCCAGTCCGGAGGTGCGCGGAGCCTGGCCGTCTTGCAGAAAGGCTTCCTTGTCGAGCACGAACCGTCCCAACCCTGAACTGTATTGACTCCAGACTGTGCCCGCAACCATCTCGCTCCGCGCCGCCCGCATGATCTCAAGCTTCGAATCGAGGTCGTCGATGTAGTGCAGCGCCAGCGCTTCGGGGAAGAGCGGCACCTGCGGGGAGCCGAACTCAAGCTTGCCGTGGTGGCTCACAACCATGTGCAAAAGCAACGCCTTCAGCTTGGGCGGGAATCCCTCGACCCGATTGCAACGCTCGTCTAGCCACGAGCTGCCTAGTGCGATGTGGCCGAGTAGACGTCCCTCGTCCGTGTACTCGAAGGATCGTCCCGCTTCCAACTCCAGAATCTTGCCCAGGTCGTGGAGCAGAACGCCGCTGCTGAGCAAGTCGCGGTCGATGTCATCGTAATGGGACGCCACGAGGTTGGCCAGCGTCAACAGGCTCGACACGTGCTCGAGTAGCCCGCCGATCCGGGCATGGTGCATCCTCTTGGCGGCTGGGGCCCGCTTGTAGCGCGACGCCACATCCGGGTCTCGGAAGATCGAGCCCAGCAGCCGCTTGAGATGATCGTCCTCAAAGCTCTCGATGGTCGCCTGCAGGTCGGCGTACATCGTCTCGATGTCGTGCACCGTGTGCGGGACGAAGTCGCCCAGGTACACATCGTCTTCGGGAATGGCCCGCAGCTTGTGGACGATGATCTGGTGCTGCTCGTTGTAGACCTGGACCTTGCCACGTATTTCGATGAAGTCGTCGACGGCGAAGCCATGGGCCACCGACGCCACGTTGTCCCACATCTTCGCGTCCAATGAGCCTGTGCGGTCGGCCAAGCGCATCGACAGGAACGGATCACCGCTTTTCTTCTGGCGCACCTCCTTGGACTGCACCAGAAAGACGCTTTCGAAGCGGTCATTTGGCCCTAGGGCTTTGAGGTCTTGGATGTAATTCGTCTTCACGAGGCCGCAGCCCCTAGAGCATCGCTGTCCTCTGCGGCATCGACGTCCAAATCCGCGTCCTGGTCGTCCACCGTTCCGCGCGGCAACGGAATCATCCAAAGCACCCGCTTGCGTTTACGGGTCCGGATGACCTCTTCGCGCGTGGTTGTCAGCGGCGCGAGGCGCGAGGGATCGCTCCAAGCTGTGTTCATCCCGTCGATCGCTCCCGAGTCGGCGTAGCCCGGCCGAATCTCGATGTAGGACTCCCCCCGGAGTTCGCTGAGGTACTCCCGGATCGCTGGGGGGAATCGAGGTGCGCTCAGGGTCGCACGAATCTCTTCGTGTACTTCCTCCAGTTCCGCTAGTCCCTCGCGAAAGTTCTGGTCCACGCGGAGGATCAGAAGTCCGTTGGGGACTTCCAAGATGCCAGCGATGTGCCCCTGACGCTGCCCAAAGACGGCCTGCTCGATCTCTTCGCGCAGCATGCCACGACGGTAGATGCCGATGTCGCCACCCAGTTCCTTGGTGGCTTCGTCCTCGGAGAAGCGCCGGGCCATCTCGGCGAAGGGCTCGCCCCTCTGCACGCGCTCGTGGATCTCGCCAGCCTGCTTCCGAGCAGCCTCCTCGTCCGCTTCCAGTCCGAAAAAGATCTGGCTCAGCCGAACGCCTTCCGATCGTACGTACTCGTCCTTGTGCTCGTCGTAATACTGCTGGATTTCGTCCCTGGTGACGACGACCCTTCTCGAGACTTCCTGCCCGAGCACTGCCTGGGACAGGAAGTTCTCGCGCATGCGGTCCATTAGGTCTTCGGCCGCGTCGCCGGTGCGCTCCAGCACCCAGGCTTCGAAATCATCGGTTGTTTCAATGTTGTTGCGCCGCATGATCTCGTCCCGTTGGCGCAAGATCTGGGCCTCGACGTCGATGCCGAACTCCTCGCCCTTCTGCACGAGCAGACGCTGGTCGATCATGTCCCGGAGCACGTCCTTTTCCCGCGCCTTGAGTTGGGTGTCGCGTTCTTCCGCCGTCAGCGAACCATCGTCGAGAACGTCGCGCTGGTTCTGTTCCAGGGTGCGCTCGTATTCCGAGCGCAGGATGATGCCGCCGTTGACCTTGACGACGATCTCTTCGAGGATCACGACGTCAGCAGCAAGAGGTGCCACGAGGGTCAGCAGTAGCGCGGGGAACCGGAGCGACAGTTTCATGGCTGGGTATTGTTTATTTTCGCACGCTTTCAGGACAAAGTTTCGGTGCTTTGGTGCGCGCAGTGTTGCGAAGCAGGACGAGCACTCCGGCGGCTCGCAACGGGCGCCATGCGGGGCGGCTCTTGTGCCGCTGGGTTTGCGCCCCGTCTCGTAGGCTGCGCAGACCTACCACCTGGCGCTGCGGAGCGCTTACGTGATCGTTGCCCACAGCCGCCTCAGCGGCAGTCGCGATGGCGCGGACTGGGACGGCCGCGTTGCGGCTGTCGAACCATCCCTAGCGCCCGACCGGGCTCGGCACGTTCCCGATGTTTCCGGCCTGGACGTGACACCCGGCCCGGTCGACATCCATAACCGCCTGCTCTCGACCACGGGAATACCCGGCGCCTGGGTCGGCGAAGCTCGAGTGCATCCCGATAGCTTCAGCTTCCGCTGGGGCATTAACTCGATGGTTAACGCCGGTGGCTCCGGCTGGCGCAACTTCGAGTCGTTCCATCAAACCTCGATCGACCGCGCCCGGAATCAAGTGCTGGCTGTGATCAACATTGCCGGACTTGGCATGCTTTCCGAGATCGCGGAACAAGGCGACTTCGACCCCGCGGAAGTCGTGCGGCTGGCGCGTATGCACCGCGATGTCGTCGTCTGCGTCAGGTCTGCCCACTACCACGGAGCGAAATGGAATTCGGCCGACAGCGCGGTCACGGCTTGTCGCAATGCCGGCATTCCCTTGACGGCGGATTTCGGGCGCTTCCTGCCCGGAACGCCGTCTTGGGAGTTGGTCGGCGAGCACCTCCGGTCGGGCGACTTGGCCACGCACTACTTCCAAGCCCAGGTTTCTTGGACGGATCGAGGCGTTCAGTTCGACGTCGGACACGGCGCGGGCAGTTTCGCGTTTCGCAACGCGGCACTGGCGGTCGCGCAGGGATTCATTCCGGATTCGATCTCCACCGACCTGCACGCTCGCAGCATGAACGCGGCGATGATGGGCATGCCGCTCGAGGCGGTCGTGCTGGCTTCGACCTGGATCCGCGCGCAACTGAACGGCCGCCCTAACCTCGGCCACTTCAGCCTCGGTACGGCGGCGGACTTCGCCGTGCTGCTCCTCGAACCGGCGAGTCTCGATTCCGCGATGTGCACGGCAGCACGCAACACGGGGCTCAGCGCCTGGTCGCCGAGTTGACGCTAAACGGCGGCGAGATCTTGTGGGACTCGAACTCCCGCAGTTGGACTACCGTCTCATGGAACCCGACGACGGAGTCGGAGACCGGGACCGCTTGCTGGCGCCACCGTAGCCACTGCGGTGGCCTCAGCCGTCGAGGGCGTTGCGAAGGAGTTCGTTCACCAGCCGTGGATTGGCTTGGCCTCGCGTCGCTTTCATGACCTGACCGACGAAATACCCCAGAACACCAGTCTTACCTCCGCGATACTGCGCGACCTGCTTCTCGGAATTGGCTAGAACATTGCGGATGATCTCGTTCAGCTGGTTGGCATCGGTGATCTGCCGCAGGCCCTCTGCCTGGACGATATCGGTAGCTGACCTGCCACTTTCGAACATTTTGGCGAAGACCTGCTTGGCCAGCTTGCCCGAAAGGGTGCCACGGTCGACCAGCTTCACAATCTCGGCAAGGCGCGAGGCGCTGACCGGCGACTCCCCGATCCTCCTGCCGGAAGCGTTCAGGGCTCCCATCAGCTCGCCCTGTACCCAGTTGGCGGCGGCCTTCGGGTTCCCGGACTCTTGGGCGACCTGCTCGAAGTACCGCGCCGTTGCGGCGGACAGTGTCAGAACCCGCGCGTTGTACTCGGAGAGACTGTACTCCGCCGTCAGGCGGCTGCGCATCGCGGGCGGGAGTTCCGGCATGGCGGCGCGGATCGCCTCGAGCCTGTGCTGCGTAACGACGAGCGGCGGCAAATCGGGCTCCGGGAAATAGCGGTAGTCGTGAGAATCTTCCTTACCGCGCATGCCGGATGTCGCGCCGCTGGCGGTGTTGTACAAACGAGTTTCCTGCACGACTGCGCCGCCGCTCTCGATCAGGGCCGCTTGCCTGGCGATCTCGTACTGGATGGCTTGCTTCACGAAGCGGAAGGAGTTGAGGTTCTTGATCTCGCAGCGGGTCCCGAACTTCTCGGAGCCCACTGGACGCACCGAGACGTTGGCGTCGCACCGCAACTGGCCTTTTTCCATGTCACAGTCTGAAGCCTGCGCGAATTGCATCAGGAGCTTGAGTTCGCTGAGGTACGCGACAGCCTCGTCAGCGCTGCGCAGATCGGGTTCGCTTACGACCTCGCACAGCGGCGCCCCAGCGCGATTCAGGTCTACGTAGCTGTAGCGGTTGGAGTCGGCAAAACCGTCATGAACGGTTTTGCCCGCATCCTCCTCCATGTGCAGCCGGGTGATGCCGACTCTTTTGCGGCTACCGTCGAGGTCAATGTCGAGCCAGCCGTGCTCCGCAAGCGGCTGGTCGTACTGTGAAATCTGGTAGCCCTTGGGCAGGTCGGGATAGAAGTAGTTCTTCCGTGCAAAGCGTGAGTGGCGGTTCACGCGGCAGTTGATGGCAAGAGAGGCGCGTACAGCCAGGGTCACGGCCGCCTGATTCAGAACGGGTAGCGCTCCTGGCAGGCCCAGCACGACCGGGTCGGTCTGCGAGTTGGCGAGCTTGCCGAACTGGTGGGTCGAGTGGGAGAAGATCTTCGTCCGCGTCTTGAGTTGGACGTGGACCTCAAGCCCGATCACGGGTTCGTACTGAGCAATGGTTTCCGGGTCGGCCAAGCCGACTTCGAGGTTAGACATCGCCAAAGCGGAAATCGGATGGAACCGAGGTCGAATTATATCAGCGCTCCACCCGGTAAAGGACCACCCACCCTTCCGCTGGGCGACCGAGGGGCTCTGGGTCCGGGGTGCATGCTGCACAATGGAAGTGGCATGTTCACCTGGATCTGTCCGACCTGCGGCGCCGCGGTTGATGTGGCCGAGGACGTCTGCCCGCGTTGCGCAAAACGTGGCGAGGCAGCTGGCGAAGAGGCGGACGAAACTCTCGTTCTGAAGCGTCCGCTGCGGGTTGAGCCGGCCGGGCCCGCTCCGCGCCCGGAGGCGAAGCCGAAATCCACGCCGCACGAGCCCCCGAAACCTGCGCCGTCGCCGTCTGCTCCCTCTGCCGCGGCGTCCCGCGCCACGAGCGCGTTCCAGCTCCGGACTAGTCACCTCCTGATCTTCGCCGGAGCCCTGGCGCTCGCGATGTACTGCGCCGTGTGGCTCGCAAGCGGTTCGATGCCTTTCTTGTCTTCACTGCGGTTCGAGGATCCGGAAGAGATGTCGATCTCGCCGGTCGAGACCTTCGCGATCGGTGTTCGGGGTCCCTTCGAGGTCTCCGGCATCCGGCCGTATTACACCGACGAGTATCAGATGCGCGTACTGGCGTTTGTCGCGAATCACTCTAAACAGGAGCGATCGGTGGCGCTGCGTGTCCACTTGCGGGTGCGGGAAGCCACCCAACAGGCGCCGCCCTTGGCCAGCTTTGACGTGGTCTTGGGCGACCCGTTGCCGCCGAACGGTGGTCAGGAAGTGGATGTCGATCTCCAGTCGATGGGCAGCCTGCAAAGCCTGCCCCCGTGGGACGAACTGCGGGTCGACGTCGAGGTGCTCGGCGCCCAGGGCGGGTAGCTGCAAGGAACCCTTTGTCGAGCGGCAGTTCCTAGAACTCGCGGCAGCGTCGGAGATCCAGGTGCGGCGGCGCCAACTCGAGCGGCGGGCGATACTTCGCTTCCTCGATCTGGATACGCTCCTAGTCGCGTAGGTAGTTGGCGCGCGGAGACGGCGTTCCGCGTCGGCGCGCGTCAAATCGGAAGTGTGCGAGAGATCGTGCACGCGCTCCTGCCATGGTGACCCGGAACGCAGACACCTCCGCGAACATCCCCCGTGGTTGCACCGATTCCCGGACTTCGAAGCGACAGCCGTCCTCCGAGGACCGACCCGGAGGCTGGGATCCCGCCGACGCTACGAGTGCGAGTGCGCTGCAGGAAATACAGCGTTTCGGCCTTTTGGGCCATGGCAGGAGCGCCTAGGTCAACTTGGCGGCATCCCGGGCAGCGCCTGTTCATGCAGGCAGCTCGGACCCATAGCCCATAACTTTGGGCTCCGTTTCCCACGATCGGGCCGTTCCGTTACGCTGTAGGACTTGGCCGTTGCGGGAAGGCGATCCGCATTGGCCCGCGCAGGAGGAACGTATGGCCGATCTGGTCCGTTTCGGCACCAATAACGGTGTCGGTGTCATCACGATCGACAATCCCCCCGTCAACGCCCTCAGCCCGGGCGTGCCGGAGGGCATCCTGGAAGGCATCCGCCGCTTTGGCGGTGCGGAGGAGGTACGTGCAATCGTCCTGATCGGAGGGGGCCGAACATTCATCGCCGGCGCCGACATCAAGGAGTTCGGCAAGATCACCTCAGGGCAGAAGAGGCGCGGACCGGGTCTGCTCCACGTCATCGACCGCCTGGAGAACTCCGCCAAGCCTACCGTCGCCGCGATCCACGGCACCGCATTCGGCGGCGGTTTGGAAGCCGCGCAGGGGTGCCACTACCGCGTTGCGCTGCGCTCCGCGCAAGTCGGCCAGCCCGAAGTCAAGCTGGGCATCATTCCCGGCGCCCAGGGGACTCAGCGGCTGCCGCGCCTAGCCGGGCTGCAAAAGGCCCTGGAAATGTGCGCGATCGGCGATCCCGTGTCCGTCGAGGAAGCTCACAGGCACGGAATAGTCGACCGTCTGATCGACGGCAGCGGGTACGACGATCTGCTAGCGGGCGCCGTGGCTTTCGCCGCCGAGATGGCGGGCCAGGGCGGTCCGCACCCGAAGTCGAGTGAGCGGGACGACAAACTTGGATCACTACAGGAAGCCGTTCCCATCCTCGAATCCGCGCGGGTCATGGTACGCAGCAAGCGGCGTGGCTTCCTGGCGCCGCTGAAGGCCATCGATGCGGTTGAGGGCGCCGTGACCCTGCCGTTCGCCGAAGGCGCGAAGCGCGAATCCGAGATCTTCCAGGAGTGCCTCTTCTCGACGCAGTCGAAGGCATTGATCTATGCCTTCTTCGCGGAGCGCGAGGTCCGCAAGATCCCCGATGTGCCAAGGGAGACGACGTTGCGGGAGATCCGCTCCGCGGCGGTGCTTGGGGCGGGCACGATGGGCGGAGGGATCGCAATGTCGTATGCCAATGCCGGCATCCCCGTCCGACTGAAGGAGGTCTCCCAGGATGCGCTCAACCGCGGGGTCGCCGTTATCCGGAAGAACTATGAGCGTTCCGTCCAGCGTGGGCGCTTCACGGCGGCGGATGCCGAGCGACGCCTGGCACTGATCACCCCTCAGACCGGATTCGACGGCTTCGAAGAAGCGGACATCATCGTCGAGGCGGTCTTCGAGAACATGGCTCTGAAGAAAAAGGTCTTTGAAGAGATCGACGACATCGCGCGTCCAGGCGCCGTACTCGCGTCGAATACTTCGACTTTGAACCTCGACGAGATTGCTTCTGTCACCTCGCGACCCGAGGACGTCATCGGCCACCACTTCTTCAGTCCGGCCAATGTCATGCGTCTGCTGGAGATTGTGCGCGGCGCCGCGACGTCCAAGGAAGTCGTGGCGACCTCCATGAGCCTCGCGCGACGGCTGCGGAAGGTCGGAGTGCTTGTCGGCAACTGCCACGGATTCGTCGGCAACCGCATGTTCCACCCCTACCGTCGGGAAGCGCAGTTCCTGGCTGAGGAAGGGGCCAAACCGTCCGATGTCGACCGCGTGTTATACGAGTTCGGTGCAGCAATGGGGCCGATGGCTGTGGGTGATTTGGCAGGACTCGATGTCGGCATGCGGATCCTCAAGGAAGCTCCGGAGATGTACCCTCCGGGGACGCGCCGCCCGCTGGCCGAAGATGCTCTTTGCGACTTAGGGCGCTACGGGCAGAAGACCGGAGCCGGCTGGTACCGCTACGGCAAAGAACGCAGCCGGCACGACGATCCGGAGGTGGAGGAACTGCTCCAGGGGGTCGCTGCGGAAGCCGGGATCGATCAGCGCGAGATTCCTGACGACGAGATCCTCGACCGTGTCGTCTATGCGCTGGTCAACGAAGGGGCGCGCATCCTGGAGGAGGGATACGCCCTGCGGTCCTCCGACATCGACGTCATCTACCTGAACGGGTACGGCTTCCCAGCTTTCCGGGGCGGCCCGATGTTCTACGCCGATACCGTCGGCCTGGACAAGGTTCTGGAACGGGTCGAGGAGTTTCACGAGAGGCATGGCCACTGGTGGAAACCCGCTCCGTTGCTCCGGGACCTTGCGGAGCAGGGCGGCACATTCTCCAGCTGGGATTATCAATCGTATATATATCAACACTTATAATCAGCATAAAATACTTATAAGTACTAGAGTACCAATAAGTTAGAGAGGATCTGGCACGCTTTCAACGACTTCCGGCAAATCTGCCTGTTGACATTGGCGGTATAACCAGGTGTATACTTGTGTTGGAGGTAGTTCACATGAACCGACCAACACGACGTCTCACCGAGCGTTTCGTCAAGACCGTTGAGCGGCCAGGACGCTACAGCGGAGAGCACGGGCTGTCACTGCTGGTCAAGCCGACATCCCAAGGCTGGCTGTCGAAGACGTGGTCCCAGCGATTCCGCGTCGACGGCAAGCAAGTACGGGTCGCCCTTGGAGCGTACCCAAAAGTCAGCGCCAAGATGGCCGAGGACAAATCCCGCCAGCAGTGGGTGGCGTTCTACTTGGATGGCGTGGTTCCTAATCGCGCATCCAGACCAAGTGCCAAGCCACAGGGACCGAAGTTCCGGGATGCTGTGGAGGAAGTCATTGCCCTGCACGCTCCTACATGGAAGCGCCGCGAGTTGACGGAGAAGCAGTGGCGCTCGGCATATGAGACGTACATCTTCCCAGTGATCGGAGATCGGCCAGTGGGAAGTGTCCAGGCCGCCGACCTGCTCGAGATCCTCAAGCCACTCACCACCGAGAAACCAGCAATGGCGAAGAAGGTGCGGCAGCGGATTGCAGCGGTGATGGACTGGTCTGTGGTCCAAGGCCACCGGCAAGACAACCCAGCGGAGGGACGGGCACTCAACAAGGCGCTACCCAAGAGAAACGGCAACGGCGGCCACTACAAAGCGCTTCTACACAGCGAGGTCGGCTCTGCTCTGGAACGCATACGGGAATCAGGTGCTTGGATTGCGACCAAGCTGTCGCTCGAGTTCATGGCTTTGACAGCCGCCCGCGGTGGTGAGGTCCGAGCCGCCAGATGGAACGAGATCGATGGTGAGACATGGGTGATCCCGGCAGAGAACACGAAGACAGGGAAACCGCACCGTGTGCCGCTGAGCCGCCAAGCGCTCGAGGTACTCAAGCAAGCTCGCCAAATGTCTATGAGACAGACGGGTTTGATTTTCCCAGGCAACACAGGACGTGAGATATCCGGACACAACTGCAACAAGCTATTCAAGAAGCTGGGTATCGATGCTGTACCACACGGCTTCCGTTCGAGCTTCCGTGACTGGTGCGGCGAGACAGGCCAGCCGCGCGAAGTGGCCGAGGCGAGTCTGGCGCATGCGACCGGGAACGCGACCGAGCAAGCCTACGCTCGCAGCGACCTGCTAGCGAGGCGTCGCCCGCTGATGCAGGAGTGGGCCGACTACGTCGGATAGTCAGCACCCGAATCGGACAGATCGCTCGGGCCGGGTTTGCGTGGGATGTGTACGACGACTGAGAGGCGCGGGCGCGCGTCCCCTTTTCCCCTCTACCGAGGTGGCTTAACGCTACCGGACACGTGGCTTAACGCTACCAACTAGGTGGCGTAACGCTACCGATACACGTGTCTTAACGCGACTATAAGAAGTAAATAGAAGAAGAAAGGAAGAAGGTAACTGCCCAGGTCCCGTGCTTGGTCGGCATTTGCCAGGATGTTGGCCGCTCGGCCTCGAAAGGATGGTGCAGAACGCCCCGGACAGACGGTTAGCACGGGGTTGGCGACAAGCCCGGTGCTGGGCGGATCTCGCACGCCCGGGTCTTGCGGTGGGGACGGGGACTCCGGACTTCGCCCGTGCCGTGTTCGGGAGCGGTCAGATCTGCAGCTTGGCCAGCAGTTCGTCCGGGGGCGCCAGCAAGGCTTCGATGCGGTTCCAGCCCTGCTTGCCGGCCGTCGACAGGACACTGCGCAGCGTGGCGAAGTCGCGCGCTCCCTGCGCGGACCGGAAGCAGCCCGAGATCTTCATGCGCAGCTTCATCATGCGCAGGTCGCGCTCGGCGAGGTTGTTCGTGAAGGGCACCTTGGGGTCGCGCAGGAAACGCAGCACCGACTCCTTGCGCCCCTGCAGCCGCAGGGCCAGGTTGTGTCCCTGGCGGCGCTTGCTGCGCCCCCGCCGGCCGGGCTGGGGCTGGCGCAGCGGCGGCTGCGCCTCGTGGAAGGCCAGCGCCTCCTCCAGCAACCGGTCGTAGCGCCGCTCGATCCGTTCCCGCAGGGACTGCGGCAGCTCGATCTCCAGGCCCCGCGCGATCCGCATCGCGCGATGGGCCCGCCGCAGCAGGCGCTGCATCCGTCCCGCCCAGTCCTCCCTCTCGATCTCGACCAGCGCTTGCAACTCGCGCAGGTGATGCGCGTTGCACATCGCGTGCACCACGCCCTCCAGCGTGAAGTACGACTGCCAGTGGTCATGCACGAGGCAGCCCGCAAGCCCCTCGAACATCTCGCCCCGCCCGGCACTGGCGCGGTAGAACGTCAGCAGCGGCGTGCTCAGCACGTGCAGCCATTGCGTGCTCCCGCCGACGCGGAAACCGGTCTCGTCGAGATGCTTCACCGCCGCCGCGCTCGCGATCCGTTCCCGCACCTGCCCGGCGAAGCCCCGCCAGCGCTCCGCTGCCTTGCGGCTCATCGCCGCCAGCGTCGCGCGGCACAGCGGAGCGCCGAATAGATCGCCCAGCACTTGCGAGAGACGCTCCTCGGGCAGGAACTGCGCGTTCTGCAGGTAAACCGCCGTGGCGGCGATGCGCGGGCCGTATTGCACCGGCGCGCTCACCCCCTCCGGGAACGCAGCCCGCGTCACGGCTCCGCAGTGCTCGCAGCGGCCGGCATGAGCGCGGTGCTCGGTCACCTCCAAGGGCCGCGGCTCGGGCAGGTCGAAGACCTGCCGCGTGACCGGCTCCCCGACTGCGCTGCCTGCCGCCAGGGGCACCGAGCAGCCCGCGCAGCGCAGCGGGACGTGCTCCTCGATCCGGTCCGGCGCCTCCGTCCGGCACAGCGTCTCGCCCGGGTGCCCCGCCTGCCCGCCGGACTGCTTCCCGGAGCGGCCGCGCAAGCTCCGCGTGCGCTTCCCAGCCTGCGGCTTGCCCAGCCCGTCGCTCGCAGGCGGCTTGCTGCTGTTGCGGCTGTTCAGGCCCAGCCGCCGCTCCAGCTCCTCCAGACGCTCCCGCAACAAGGCGTTTTCCGCCCCCAGCTGCGCGAGTTGCTGGTCTCTCTCCGCGAGTTGCTGCCGCAACTCCTCGATCAGCTCCGAGGCACCGCCGCCTTGGCGGCCTGCCGTCTCTGGCATCCGGGGCATCGCTGGGTCTCTTGCGCAGGCCCAGCCGCAAGCGATCGGAACGCATCGTCATGCCGGATTCGACAGCGTGCAAGCGCTAGCTTCCGGCTCGGCCTTGCTGGAACATTTCCACTATAACATGTAGCGGCCTGCCGGGGCTGGCCCGCGTCCGTCGCTGCCGACGGTTAGCCAGAATCGCTGGCGCCGAACACGCGTATCGATGACCCCGCCACTGGGTCGGAGCCTTTAGCGAGCAGCCGCTTGCCAATCGTCTGTCACCGTCGCTCTCCATCAAGCCTTCCAAGCCGAGCGGCCAACGTCTCGGTCAATTCCCAAATCAGCGACCTGGGCAGTTACGGAAGAAGTAAAGACTAACGTCTGAAAATTGTGCGTGTAGTACTCGCTACGCGAGACCACACACCCCAATTTTCAATTTCTTTTCCTCTTCTCAGAGACTGGCAGACAGACCGTACGGACCTCTCAGCCACAGCAACTTGTATTCGTTGCGGACGCGTCCCGATCGACTCCTCTTCTTTAGAGTCTTGATCAGCCGGTGCTTCGTCAGTTCCTTCATGGCGCGGGAGATCCGTGAGTTGTCCCAACTCAGTCTCTCACCGATGCAGTTGTAGCTGGGAAAGACCCGGTACTTGGGTCCGTTTGGGTTGTAGTGGGAAGCCAGTTCCACCGCCAGCGCTTTGGCCGAGGTGGTCAGGTCACTACGCGGCGATAGCCGTCTCTGGGTGCAAGCCGTGGCCTTGCCATGAGAATAAAAATCGCCCGCACTCAGCTCGTCCGGATGGCGTTCGGTAGCAGACCGAGGCTTGGCTCTCGCCGCCCGAGGTTTGACGTCCGAGACGTCCGGCGAGATGGGTTCGTGCCAGTCGTATTGGGGATGGTGGTGCCCATTCGTCTGGGCGTGTGTAGTGTGCATGCTTTTCTCCTATCCGGCTTGGACACCGGAATTTGTTTTCACCCATCTTACAGTAGTTCGCCCGGATTCGGTAGAATGGAGGTGCTGGGAAACACAATCTTTTCTCCTGTTCCAGCACCCGCGGCCCGGTCTTGGACACCTCCGGGCCGCATCTTTTAGCAGACCATTTATCTGTATTCTGTACTTCTATATAGAAGTCGTTATAGCGGGTATAACGGACTTATTACACTCAATCCTGTACCTTCCAAGATGTGGAAGGCCTCCCAAACATCACGAGGTACGAATCATTGCGCGTGGAGACACGCGCGGGCCTTCCATCATTTTGGGAGCGGGCCTATCTGTTTCGCAGGTCCTCATTGGGAAACACGCCTGCGTGGTTCGTTCCCACTCGAGGAGCTGCGGGTGCAATTGTTTTCAGTCTCAATGGCCTTCTGAGGCTGGCACAGTCCATGATGTCGCCCGCAGTTCCTCATCCCGTGCCGGTGGCTTGGGGACCCCTGTCCCGGGCCGGTAGAAATCCTGTGGGAGCGATGTGTTGGAGCCGAGCCCAAACAAGCTAGCGAAGCGAGTCGGGCGCTTCATTGCCGGTCTGGAAATCGGCCAGGGCGCACTCAGCGGCGAGCGCTTCGAGGTGCTGCGCTGGCAGAGGAAATTCCTACGAGGCGCGCTGTCTGATGGAGTGGTCGAGTCGGCGCTCTCAGTCGCCCGTGGCAATGGGAAGTCGACTCTCATATCTGCGATTGCCTGTGCCGCGTTGGAAGGACCGCTAGCAGTCCCAGAGTCCGAGATTTTGGTGGTGGCAAGCAGTCATGAGCAAGGCGGCGTGATCTTCCGACACGTCCAGAGATTCCTGGCGGAGGCCATCGCGAGCAAGAAATACAGGTCGCTGGATACCGTCAACGCGAGCCGTCTGACGCACAGGAAGATAGGGGCCATGCTGCAGGTCAAAGGCAGCGATCCCAGACGGCTTCATGGCGCGGCTCCATCGCTGATTATTTGCGACGAGATGGCGCAGTGGCCGCCCAACCGAGTCGACGAGATGCTAGCGGCACTCAGGACAGCAATGGGTAAGATTCCCCACTCCCGAATGATGATGATTGGCACCCGCCCGGGCGACGAGCAGCACCCATTCTCAGTGGCGCTCCGCGATGCAGACTACACGCAGGTCCATGCCGCCAGACCCGAGGATCCGCCGTTCTGGCGTACGACCTGGGCGCGGGCAAACCCATCTTTAGGGATTTTGCCGGACCTCGAAGCCGCCATCCGGCGCGAGGCCAAAGCGGCCAGGAGAGACCCGTCGCTACTGGCATCGTTCAGGGCGTTGCGGCTCAACCTCGGCGTGTCCGATACGGTCGTCATGACGCTCTTAGATGCTGGTCTCTGGACTGAGATCGAAGGAAACGCACCACCGAAGGGCCGACCTATTTGGGGCGTCGATCTCGGCGGGTCCGCCGCCATGTCCGCCGTCGCGGGGTTCTGGCCCAGCACAGGCAGATTGGAGACCTTGGCGAGCTTCCCAGACGTGCCGAATTTGCGAGAGCGAGGGCGTGCTGACGGCGTCGGCAGCCTTTACCTCGAGTGCCATCGTCGCGGCGAGCTAATCACTCTGGGTGGCCGTGCCGTCGACCTGCCGGAGCTGATGCGCCGAGCGCTGCGACGCTTCGGCAAACCGGCTGCGATCAGTTGCGACCGCTGGCGTCTCAACGAACTCCACGACGCCCTAAACGCGGCTGGCGTTCCAGTGGTGCCTGTGCTAGATCGAGGCATGGGATATAGGGACGGCGCGGAGGACGTCAGAACGTTTCGGAGAGCGTGTGCCGAGGGCGCAGTGGTGCCGGTGCGGTCGCTGCTGATGCGGTCGGCCATGAGCGAAGCGCGGACGGTCAGCGATCCGGCTGGCAACGCCAAGCTCAGCAAGGGCACTGAAGGAGGACGCAGACGGCGCGCCCGGGACGATGCTGCCGCTGCAGGGATTCTGGCTGTCGCAAGCGGGACGCGTCGGTCGACTTTGCCGGTGGCGGCATGGCGCAGTTTGGGGGTGGCCGCATGAGGATATCTGGCTGCCGCAGGGATCGATGGGCTCGTAAAGTCAAGGAACGCGACGGATGGCGTTGTCGTTGCTGCAAGCGAGCCGGTCGACTCGAAGCCGACCACATTATTCCTCTCCATCGAGGCGGCGCGCCGTTCGACCTGACGAACGGGCAGAGCTTGTGTGTGGTCTGCCATCTAGAGAAATCGAGACGCGATGCGCGTCCCAAGTACTACGAACCGTCGCCAGCCGAACTCCTATGGAGACGGTTGGTGCAAGAAGAACGAAGGAGGGTCATAGCATGACCAAAACACAGAAACTGCTGGTGCAGCAATCGGAGAAGCGCGAGCGCGTAAACGAGTTGCTAGGCATCGAGGAGCGCTCCGACGAGCAGAACGCCGAAATGGGGAAGCTCACCGGCGAGTTGCAGAAGATCGAGCCGGAACTCAGAGCGGCCATCAGCGCCGAGGGGATCGAGGAACCACCCAAGAAGGTCGACGACAAGTTGTCCGAATTGGAGGGACGTTGCTCGGTGGCAACCATTTTCAGCGCCGTGCTGGAACACCGGCAGACGGATGGCGCTGAAAATGAGTTGCAGACGGAACTCAAGCTCCGTCCCAACCAAATCCCGCTGGCCTTGCTGCGTGGGGCACGGATGGAGGAGCGAGCGGTCACGCCCGCTCCGGATAACGTGGGACGGACGCAGCAGCCGATCATTCCGTCAGTCTTCCCGGACTCGGTGGCAGATTTCCTGCATGTGGACATGCCAAGCGTTCCAGTGGGAGAGTCAGGCTTCCCGGTTCTGACGACCGGAGCCACCGTCCACACCCCGGCAAAGAACGCCGCGGCCGCCGAGACGGAGGGCGCGTTCAGTGCGGAAGTGCTCGCGCCGCGGCGGCTCCAAGCATCGTTCTTCTACAGCCGCGAGGACGCCGCGCGCTTCGCGGGGATGGATTCGGCGTTACGCGAGAACCTGAGCATGGCGCTGGCGGACGCATTGGACAAGGAGGTTCTTGTGGGGACGAACGGACTGCTGACCGGGACGAATCTAGCGGACCACGATGCGACCAACGAGACCACATTCCAACGATACCTGTCGGAGCTGATGCTTGCGAGAGTGGACGGGAAATGGGCGACGAGAACGCAGGACATCCGCATCGTTGTCGGCAGTGAGACCTACGCAGACTGCGGGGTCTCGCTCGCCGGCAGTGGCGGCAACATGGACGCTTTCTCGGCTTTGGATCGGTTGATGGCGCTGACAGATGGGATAAGGGTCAGCGCGCACGTACCGGTGGCCGCATCCGCCAAGCAGGAAGTCGTGGTCCGGCGCGGGTCGAGACGCGACATGGTCGTTCCGCTCTGGGAGGGCGTCACGCTGATTCCGGACGAAGTCACGAAGGCATCGACGGGCCAAATCGTTCTTACTGGCGCGATGATGCACGCGGTCAAAATCCTTCGAGCCGATGGATTCTGGAAGCAGGAAACGCAGCACGCGTAATGCCCGGAGTGCTGATATCGGGTCCCGCGGGCGGTGGCAAGTCTGGAGTCGCCCACGAGCTGCTGCTTGAGGCTGGAGCGGAGCCGACCGTGCTGGCAGACTTTCAGGAGATCTACGTCGCCGTCTCCGGAGTGGAACGCGGACCAGACGGTCGCTACCCACTCCGGCGGCCCGAACTCTTGCCAGTCGTGCAGTACTTGAAGAATGCGGCCATCTCCACGGCGGTACGGAACCGGTTGCGTGTGCTCGTGACGAACAGCGACGGCAGCGACGAGGTCCGTCTACGCATCCTGTCTCATCTCTACGCGGGCCGGATCCCGCGGGACTCCGAACTGGTCGAGATCGTCAACGAGAGCCGATTCCGACCCTTGGCCGAAGTGCTGCGGGAGAGATACCCGGACGTGGCCGAGCCGTTCCAAATTTCGGAGATCGTCGTTGATCCGGGCGAAGGCACCGTCAGAGACCGACTCAGCGATCCAAGATCCGGCGAGTTGTCGGTGGACTGCTCCCAAGCCATTGGGCGCTGGTACGCGAGGCGTGGTCGTGTGGAAAGTTGGACAGACATTAGGAGACGCTAAATGGACGAAATCAGATGTTCAATCGAGGTCCGGGAGGACGAGTCGAGACTCAGCCCGGGACGCGTCTACGGCGAGTTGCTCACCTACGGCCAGCGCGCCAAGGACCGTCCGGAACTCTTCGAGGATGGGGCTTTGAAGTGGAATGAACGCGGGATCATTCTCAATCGGCAGCACGACCGAAAATCGCCTGTCATGCGCTTCGTGCCCAAGGCGGTCGAAAACCGCGTCGTGATCGACGAACAGCTACCCAACACGGTCGCTGGACGTGACGCGGCAGCGGAAGTGCGGCAAGGTCTGTTTCGTGGTTTGAGTATCGAGTTCCGAAGCATACGGGACCGCCACACGGGCGGCGTCCGTCGCATCAGCGAGGCCAAGCTTGGAGCCGCCGCGCTGGTCGACGATCCGTCTTACGACACCACCGTCGAGGTGCGTGGACGCAAGACACGGCGGAGGCGCATATGGCTCTGAGTCCATGGCCCAAGAGCGGCGCGCATTTGACGGCAGCCCGGACCTTGCTGAAAGAGTCCATCGCGCTGTTCGAGAACACCAATCCCGACATTTCACCGGATGAACTCTACGACCGTCTCGGGTGTGCTTCGGCGGCTCTGGTCGAGCGCTACGCGTCCGGAGCGCCACAGCCGATCCGGAATGAAGCCGTGATCCGCTGCGCTGGGTACCTGGCGCAGTCCAGTCCCTCGCAGTCCCAGGTGTCGGAGGAAACGGGCAACTGGAAACGGTCTAACACGCGTACCGGCCTGTCCGCATTGAGACACAGTGGCGCGATGGCGATCCTGTCCCCATGGAAAGTCCGGCGCGCGGGGAGGATCGCATGAGGTGGCCGTGGCATAAGGACGAGAAACGAGAGTCCTACACTGACGCGTTGGTTGCTGCGCTGCTGCGGCAGGCGTCCGGTAGTACGTCCGAACCCCGGGCTCTGGCAGTGATTGAGACAGCGGCTGGTCTGTGGTCTCGTGCGTTCGCGAGTGCTGCGGTCAGTCCCTCCATACCCGCGTTGCGACCAGGTCTCCTCGCCTCCGTGGGACGCGAGTTGATCCGCACCGGTGAGTCCGTCTGGCGGATCGACGTGCTAGACGGTCGAGTGGTCCTGATTCCTGCGACTTCCATTAGTGTGGGCGGCACCCCGGATCCTCGAGGATGGCGCTACAAAGGGACCGAGCATGGTCCATCCGGTGCATACTCGTGGGAGCGGCCGGCGGAGTCCGTCTTGCACTTCCGCTACGCGGCGGACCCGGCACGCCCGTGGAGGGGAGTTCCGCCGTGGTCCTATGCAGCGGATTCCGCCACCTTGGCGGCCAATCTCGAGCAGCGTCTCGGCCAGGAGGCGGGCTCGCCCGTGGGATCGCTCTTGACGGTCCCACAGAGTCCGGACGACGGCGCTGGCGAGCAGAGCGAAAGCCAGTTGCTCACAGACTTGGCAGCGGCCAAAGGGAATCCCGTGCTGGTCGAGACGACAGCAGCGGGCTATGGCGAAGGACGCGGTGCGGCTCCCCAACGAGATTGGAGTCCGACTCGCTTCGGTGCGGACCCGCCGAGCACCCTGAGCAGTCTCAGAGATCAGTCGTGCCGAGAGCTGCTGGCGGCTTGTGGCGTGCCTCCGTCTCTGGCAGTCCCCAACTCAGACGGCACGGCGCAGCGCGAGTCCTTCCGGCGCTTCATTGCAGCAACCATCCGGCCAGCGGCGCGGCTTGTGGAAGTGGAGTTGAGCAACAAGCTGGATCAGGATATCTCCCTGAACTTCTCCGACCTCAGGAGCGACGACCTCACTGGCCGAGCCCGCGCCTTTCAATCCATGGTCGGCGGCGGAATCGACGTCGAGAAGGCCGCCGCGCTATCCGGCTTGCTGCTGTCCGAGTAATGGCGCGAGGCGGGCCGTACTTCCGAGGACGTAAGCACTCGGCGGAGACACGCGCCAAGATGTCCGCGTCGCAGAGACGGCGGATGCAAGACCCGGAGGAGCTGGCAAAGGCCAGAGAGCGAATGAGCCGTGTCGCGCAGGACCCGCTCACGAAGTACCTTATCGGATCCGCCAAGGAGGGCTACGTGCATTCGGCGCAGACACGCGCCAAGATGTCCGAGTCCCATCGACGGAACTGGCAAGACCCGGAGTGGAGGGCCAAGAGACTGGAGCGAGCGGCAGCTAAGAATCAGGCGCGATCGCTCCCCGCGCCGAAGAGCAACCCCGAGCGCAACTGGCGCAGGACGCATTTTAGAGAGTTCAAGTGGGGCAAGGCGCTAGTCGACGATTGACCAGACATAGCGTTCCCGCCACAGGGGCGCACCCAGATCGATCCCCTTGAGACGGGTGTGGGTTTCCTAGTCCGGGCGGTTTCGAGCGTCTGGGGCGATTCTCAAGCGCCGTGTATAACTGACGCGCCTAGTCAAGGTCTGGTAGAGCGTAAAACGTTGCAATCTAACAACTTGGGATCGCTCACCATTTCTCCAGCTGGGATCGTTCGCGCTGAGGGCGCCAACTTTCTCCGCAGGCGAGTTATCGCCGACGCTTTCCTGCAGCGGCTCGACGACACCCGGAGAGAAACGAGGCCGAAGATCCTGCCGCTTTTGCGCAATTGACGCTGCGCCCGCCCCTCAGACTCCTCGTTCCGGACTGGGAAACGTTCGACGAGACCGTCCAACTGACTGGCATCGGGGCCAGAGTGCACCGGCTCCCCGATTGCTCGGTGCCGGTTGCTCTTCGGAGAAGGACGAGGGCAGCTACTGGCTGACCTCGAGCCGGTTGATCACCTGCTTGACTCCCTTGATCGACGCGACCTTTGTCGCCCTGGTCTTGAGTTTCTCCGACCGCACGCTGCCCTGAATCGTCACTACCCCATCGGAGACGTCCACGCGCAGATTCTTGATCTTGAGCAAGCGGTCATTATTGAGCTTGCGGTGAACCCGGTCGTACAGCAGGTCTTCATCGACTATGTCGGCTGCCAAGCCCACCGCGATCAGCGGGAGGCTGAGCAGCACTCTGCGCCGTGTGCATACCATGTCCAGAGGCACCTTAACACGTTCCTCTAGCCCGCGCCAAGAATGCGGTGGAAGTCGAGATCCTTGACGAATTCACGCTTGTTTCGCCAATTCCGCCGCACCTTGACGAAGACCTCAAGATGCACCCCGCGTCCGAATCGCGCCTCGAGAGTTTGACGCGCCTTGCTGGCCAACTGCTTCATCTTCTCACCTTTTTTCCCGATCAGAATCGCCTTCTGTCCCTCTCGCTCCACCACTACAGCAGCGCCGATGCGCAAGCGGTTCTTGTGATCCTCCCAGCGCTCGATCTGGACCGCCACGGCATACGGAATCTCGGCGTGCGTCTCGCGCAGGATCCGCTCCCGGATCACCTCCGCCGCCAGAAATCGCTCCGGCTGGTCGGTGACGTAGCCCTCCGGATAATAATTCGGGGCTTCGGGAAGCCTCGCGAAAACCGATTCGAGAAGCCTGTCCAGGTTGACTCCCTTCGCCGCCGAGATCGGCAGATACTCGGCGAATGCATGCATCTGGCGGCACCGGTCGAGAAACGGCAGCAGCTGCTCCTTACGGGCCAGCTTGTCCACCTTGTTGGCGAGCAGAATGAGAGGAGTCTTCAGGTCCCTCGCCAGCTCCAGCGCCTGCTCATCCGCCTTGTCCAGCGGCATGCTCGCATCGACCATCAGCAGCACCAAATGGCATCCCTGTGTGGCGCGTTGCACTTCCCGCATCATGCGCTGGCCCAGCTGCTTGGCTGGCTCGTGGACCCCCGGGCTGTCTACGAACACGACCTGTCCACGAGGCTCGCTCAAGACCCCCTGGATCGCGTCACGGGTTGTCTGCGCGCGCCGGCTGACGATGGCGACCTTGGCGCCCACGAGCGCATTCAAGAGTGTCGACTTGCCGACGTTCGGCTTGCCCAGGATGGTGACGAATCCGGCCTTCACTACGCGGCATCCTGCGTTGCCGGATTGGGCGCGCGCCGGCGCAACTGTACGCGGTTGACTCGCCGCCTGTCCGCAGCCAGCACCTCGACTTCCAACCCGTTTAGGTGGACCTTGGTGCCAGCGGCGGGAACCTGCCCCAACTGCTCGCACACCAGACCACCGACCGTTGTGGACTCAAGATCCCCGTCCGGACGGTAGCCAACCAGTTCGTCCAGGCGGTCGAGGTCGAGGCTGCCCAGCGCGATGAACGACTCGTCGGGCTGACGCTGCACGTCCCGCGCGGGATCCGTCTCGTCCTGGATCTCCCCGACGATCTCCTCCATCATGTCTTCCATGGTGACCAGACCGGCCGTCTGGCCATACTCGTCGATCACCAACGCCATCTGGGCGTGAGCCTCCTGCATCTCACGCATCAGTTCCTGGATGCGCTTAGTCTCCGGCACGAGGCTGATCGGCCGCGTAATGGAGCTTGTCCGCGTGGAGGCGAGTTCCTCCTTGCCGAACTCCAGAGTGTCCCGGCTATGAATGAAGCCGGTCACGTTGTCGATCGATCCCTCGTACACCAGAATCCGAGAATGCTCTTTCTGGCGCATCAGCAGGAGCAGATCCTCAAGGCTGCGGCAGGCCTCAATCGCGACGATGCTCGGCCGTGGCGTCATGACCTCCCGCACGGTCTTGTCTCCGAAGTCCACGACAGAATGGATCAGCTTGCGGTCTTCCAGATCGATCAGGCCCTCTTGCTGCCCGGCATCGAGCAGGGCGTCGATCTCCCCACCGGGTTTCTGATATGGCTCGCCATTCTCTGGATCGGACTCCACGGAGGCGATTGAAGCAGCAAAGTCGCCCAGCAGCAGCAAAGGCTGTGCGAACCAGCCAAGCAGCCGGCTCGCCCAGATGAGCCGCGCCACCCAGCGGCCACGTGTCCGCAAAGCGAGGATCGTGGGCAGGAACTGCGTCCCCGCCACCACCGCGACCAGGATCAAGGCCAGAGCTTCGAGCAGGCCTGCTTCGATCGTCGACCCCAATGCGCTCAGGTAGAGCAGATTCATGCTCAGCAGGATCAGACTTCCGGACTGCACCAGCATGTACCTTGTTTGGCCGTTCTCGGCGCTGTGCCCGAGTCTGGGCTGTACTTCGGACGCGAAGTAGGCGAACGCGCCCCTGTCCCGGCGCTTGCGCAGGCTCAACGCTTCGCTGTACATCCGTACCAGGAACGACGCCAACGTCAGTGCGCCGCAGAGCAGCGCCACAGTCATGTACAAGAGCGCGGTCATCGCTCACCTCGCGCAATGAGGCTGGCCGGTAGCCCGTACTTGCGGCGCAGGCGCTCTTCAACGCCCCGCATCTCGCCGTCCTCCGTCTCGTGGTCGTACCCGTTCAGGTGCAGCATGCCGTGCAGCGCCAGCGTCTGGATTTCCTCCTCCACCGAGTGCCCGTGCTGCGTGGCCTGCCGGGCCGCCGTCGCCGCCGAGATGAGCAGGTCCCCAAGATGTCCGTCTTCCCCATCGGGGAAGGACAGCACGTCCGTGGCACGGGAGATGTTGCGGAAGCGGCGGTTGGCGCGTCGCAGGGCAGCGTCCGAGCTGACGACCACTGTGAACTGCTTGCCGCCTGCGAGATCGCTTGCCAGTTGGGCTAGAAATGTGCGGACCTTGCGCTCATCGAATACGATCGTGCGCTGGCGGTTCTCGAAATACCAGGGTTCGTCCGGGTCGTCTGCGTTCATGGCCGTAGGCTAGGCGCCAAACCTTGCTCGTTGGTTGCCTGTCAGCGATGCCTTCAGATTCAACTGTCTTGAATTATACCGGTCGTAGGCGCGGATGATTCGCTGCACGAGCCCGTGCCGAACCACATCCTGCTCGTTGAACTCGATGAATCGCACGCCCTCGACGTCGGACAACACGTCGACCGCCTCGATCAGCCCACTGCGCTTGCCGGCTGGCAAGTCGATTTGGGTAATGTCGCCCGTGATCGCCGCCTTTGAACCGAACCCCAGGCGGGTGATGAACATCTTCATTTGTTCGGCGGTGGCGTTCTGGGCCTCATCCAGGATGATGAAGCTCTCGTTCAGAGAGCGGCCCCGCATGAAGGCCAGCGGCGCCACTTCAATCGTGCCATTCGCCAAGCAGCCCTCGACGCGCTCGGCCTCAAGCAAGTCTTGCAGTGCGTCGTAGAGAGGACGCAAATAGGGATCCACCTTCTGCTGCACGGTGCCGGGAAGGAAGCCCAGCCGCTCGCCTGCCTCGACGGCCGGGCGCGCCAGGACAATGCGACGCACCTGCTTGGCGAGCAGCGACGAGATCGCGTAAGCCACGGCCAGATATGTCTTCCCGGTGCCCGCGGGACCTATGCCGAACACCATGTCCGAACGGTCCATCGCTTCGAGGTACCGTAGCTGGTTGAGGCTCCTGGGCGTCACGGACTTGCGGCCACACAAGCGCTGACGGCTACTCTGCACAAGTCCCCGGAAGCTGATCTGGGGATCCGCCGTCGCCACCCGCAGGAAATCGCGGACATCCCCGTTGCTGAAACGGTGCCCTTCGCGCACGAGGGTCAGATAGTCCGCGATGATGCTGTCCGCGCGGCGGACCTGCTGCTCTTCGCCCTCGATCTCGAGGCTGTCGGCCGAGAGATTCGCCGTGATGCCGAGAGATCGCTCAAGGAGTCGGAGGTTCTCGTCCCGGGTTCCGAACAGCGATTGGATGCCCTGGTTGACAGCGATGGATGCCTTGGTCAATTGCGTTCTGGAATCTTGTGTGCGGAAGATCGGATGTGGGAGCGCCCGCATCCGCGGAGTCCCAAGACCGCCGCGCGGATCCGATCGTTGGCGTTCAAGCGGCTCGCGGCGAGCGCGGGGGCGGCGACCAGCGAAGCGCCCGCAATGGTGGTGGCGTTCACGAACTCCCGGTGCGACTGGGCAACGTTCCGAGGGTTCGACTCGAGCATCTAAAGAGACTATACCGGATTGCCGGGAGAGCGTTCGCGGGTTCTTGGACGCCCCGAACGCCTCAAGCCAGTACCTCGTGGATCACGTGGCCGTGCACGTCAGTCAGGCGAAAATCGCGGCCTCCGAAGCGGTACGCGAGCTTCGTGTGGTCGATTCCCAGCAGATGCAGCACGGTCGCGTGCAGGTCATGCACGCTGCGGATGCCCTCGATCGCATGGTAGCCGTACTCGTCCGTCGCGCCATAGATCGTGCCGGCTCGGATGCCGCCGCCCGCCAGCCACAGGCTGAAGCCGTAGGGATTATGGTCGCGGCCATTTGTGCCCTGCACGAACGGCGTGCGTCCGAATTCCCCGGAGAAGATGACCAGCGTTTCATCGAACAGTCCGCGCGCCTTGAGGTCCTGTAAGAGGCCGGCGACGGGCTGGTCGACGGCGTAGGCGTTGCGGCTGTGCCCGAGGATCAGTTCCTGGTGCTGGTCCCAGGGATTCGAAGAATTGCCCGTGCCGCGGTTGCGCCCGTCGACCATTGTCAATTCGACGAAGCGCACGCCACGTTCGATCAGTCTCCGGGCGATCAAGCACTGGAGGGCGTAGTTGCGCTTGGGCGGGAACGTGGAGTTGAGCCCATAGAGCTTGCGCGTGGCTTCGGTCTCGCCGCGGATATCGACCAATTCCGGTACCGCCACCTGCATGTGATAGGCCGTTTCGTAGTTCTTGATGGCAGCCTCGATCTGCGGATGGTGCGCCGTCCGTTCCAGGTACATCGAATCGAGGGAGCGGACGAAGTCTAGCCGACGGCGCTGCTTGGCGTCCTCTTCCTTCGGCTGGATGTTCGCGAGCGGCTCTTCCTCGCCCGGATACAGCATCGAGCCCTGGTGCTCGGCCGGCAGAAATCCGCTGCTGAACATGTTGATGCCGCCGAGAGGGATGCCACCTGTGCCGATCACGAGAAAACCTGGCAGTTCCTTGGACTCGCTGCCCAATCCGTAATTCACCCAGGCGCCCATTGAGGGGAAGCCGGTGAACGGTTGTCCGCAGTGGAAGTAGAAGTTGCCCTGCGCGTGCTCCATGAACTTGGCCGTCATGGAGCGGATGACGGCGATGTCGTCGACGCAGGTGGCGATGTGCGGGAACAGGTCGCTGACCGGGGTGCCCGCTTGGCCGTAGCGGTGGAAGTCCCAAGGAGACGGCATGATGTTGCCGTCCTGGTTGAACATCGTTCGAGCCGTCTCGAACGGCATCGGCTGTCCGGCTTCCACTGCGAGGCGTGGCTTGGGATCGAACGAGTCGATGTGCGACAGCCCCCCGGACATGTAGCAAAAAATGACGTGCTTGACCTTGGGCTCGAAGTGGGGTCCTCCCGGAGCTGCACCGCCCGCCGGAGTCGCGTAGGCCGGATCGGCCATCAGGCCGGACAGAGCCAGCATGCCAAAGCCGGTCGATGTTGTCCGCAGCATGTCCCGGCGCGAAAGAGGGACACGCGGACTCGGATGATAGCGCGGGTCGATCGTCATCGAGGAGCCTGACATCAACTATACTGCTCGCGCACGTCGGGGGAGCGCTTTTTCAGGGTGGGTGAGCTGATCGGGGATTCGGTCCAATCTGATGCTTGGAACAAGGACCGGTTCATGTGAGTTCTCTACGCTTCGAGTCGGTCCCAAGACCCGCCCCGGGGTGCTCGAACCCTTTCCAGACCAAAACGCCGGATTTCCCAGCTCGGCTGCTGATCGAGGCAGAAGTCGGTCATGATCTTGCCGATCACGCTGCAGAACTTGAATCCGTGGCCCGAGAAGCCGGCTGCGACGAATATGTCGGACTCCCCCGGATAGCGGTCGAGGATGAAGTGCCCGTCCGGGCTGTTCGTAAACATGCACGCCGCCATCTTGCGAGTCGAGCCGTTCGCTTCGGGAAAGTATTTCTTGATGGCTTCGCGCAAGACGGCTTCGTCCTCCGGATGGCATTCACGGTCCAGGCGATAAGGGTCACCCACTCGTTGCCTCAAATGGTAATACTTGCCGATCTTGAACCCTTCGGCACGGTCGTTTGGGAAACCGTAGTAGCGTCCGGACGGCGTTTCCATGTTAAAGACCGGGAACTGTCCGGGCTCGAAGACCATCGTCCGCGTCGGTTCGGTCCAGAGCATGACCTGCCTCTCGGGCCGGCAAACCTCCCGCAGGTCGTTGAGCAGCTTGCCAACCCACGGGCCCGCTGTGATCACCAATCGCTTGGCCTCGTATTGTCCGCCCGTCGTGTCAACTCGTAAGCCCGCCGAGTGGCGCTCCCAGCCGCTGACTCGTGAGTTGGTAACGATCTCAGCGCCCAGGCCGCGCGCAGCCGCGACGTACGCCTCGATAGCAACCTCGGAGAGCACGTACCCACCGGCCGGTTGGTAGATCGCCCGCAATGAAGCGGGAAGCCGGTAGCCGGGAAACCTGCTATTGACGCCGGCGCTGTCGAGCTCCTCGAATTCGAGGTCGTTCTCGAGGCACGACTTCCGCGATCCCGCGATGGTCCAACTCGTCTCCGATCCGATGTCGA
Organism: Bryobacterales bacterium; assembly: GCA_965218615.1. Taxonomy (GTDB): domain Bacteria; phylum Acidobacteriota; class Terriglobia; order Bryobacterales; family UBA6623; genus VXMF01. Next base: position 556,392 of record CBDCLH010000007.1, on the reverse strand, counting down.
GGCCGCCCGTGACGTGCAGGATCGAGGCGCCTGCGATATCTTCGATTTCTCGCCAGTACTGATATGCCGCGCGCAGCAGCGGGACGTACTCGGGCCCTTCGGAATACGCCATGCGAATGATCCGGGTCGACCCGTGCGAGGAACCGAACGCGTGAGGGATGCCGAACTGCTCCAGGCCGAGCACTTTGCAGCCGCTACGTGCGAGGTGATAGACGGTCGCGCTGCCCATCCCGCCAACGCCAATGACGATTGCGTCGTACATCGCCGGACTCACAGCCGGTCGCGGTTGACGACGAGCGCATGCAATTTCAAGATCTCCTGTTCGTCAAGCAATTCCCGGAACGATGGCATCCCGCCGCCCCCTGTCAGCACCGCGTCGACGAACAGTCTCGTAGAGAGGGTCGTCCGAAATATGTTCGGGCCGCTGCCGCCGCCTGCCTTGTGGCAGCCGATGCAGCGCGCGCGGTAGATTGCCTTTGCTGCGTCGACCGCACCGGCTACACCGATGTACGGGTTCGTCATTCCGACTTCGGGCGCGGCGCTTCCCGAGGTCGGTTGCGGCGGAGCGGAGGTCTTGATCGGCTCGCCGCCCTCGGTGGCGGGGAATCCGTATCCGGGCAGCACGCGGCCGCCGAGCGTGTGGCCTGGTTGCCCCACTCTTGGCAATCCGCCCTCTAGAGTGGTGAGATTGGTTCCAGGGGCAATGCGGGCCGGACCGCCTCCGTCAAGCGCGAAGACCCAGATGTTACCCGCTTTGGGCTCGGTGTAGTAGAACGTCATATCGCCGCCGATGCCCCCGGACGGCACGGCCACGTACTGCGTCCCGTCGAGTTCGTAGGTGATCGGGCTGCCAATAATGCCGGAGCCGGTCTGGAACTGCCAGAGCAGAGTTCCCGTGTGGGCGTCGAACGCCATGAAGTAGCCCCGCATGTCCCCCGTGAAGACCAGGCCACTCGATGTAGCCACCGAGCCGGCCCAAAACGGCGCGGGGCTAGTTTGGCGCCAAAGAACCGTCCGGCCCACGACGTCGAATGCCAAGAAATTGCCGGGGTTGTCGCTTGTCAAGTACTGCTGGTAGTCGGCGCCGAGGTACCACTCGCCGTTCGTGGGAGGCTCGAATGTGCCCTCCTCCCAGAACTTGTATCCCATCGCCCACTGGTTCGACATGAAGTACAGGGTCTTGAGTACAGGGTTGTAGGCCAAGGGTTGCCAGTCGATCGCTCCTTCCAGGCTTGGAATGATCGGTCCGACCTCTGGACCGCCGGACTTGGCCACCATGTCTGGATTGACGTTCGGACGACCTGTCTCCGGGTCGAGGCCCAGCGCCCAGGTGATGCCCGGCACGATGGGTTCGCCATACAGGAATTTCCCGTTGGTTCTGTCAAGCGCGTAGAAAAAGCCGTTCTTGTCGTGGTGAAACAGCGCTTTGACAGCGCCGTGCTCTCCAAGTTCAAGATCCGCGAGCACTGGGGTGCTGACCGCGTCGTAGTCCCAGCAGTCCCAGGGCGTGTACTGGAATCCCCAGACGATCTCACCGCTGTCGGCCTCAATCGCGATGGTTGCCGCGGTCCACTTGTTGTCGCCCTTGCGGACGTGGCAATTCCACGGCGCGGCGTTGCCGGTGTTCCAATAGACCAGCCCGAGCCCGGGATCGTAGACACCGGTGGTCCAAGTCGGTCCGCCTCCGTTCTTCCATGTGTCCCCTGGCCATGTCTCGTTCCCTGGTTCACCTGGTCCCGGAATCGTGTAGGCTGTCCAGCGTAGCTCTCCCGAAGCGGTGTCAAGAGCCTTGACGAAACCCCGAACACCGAATTCGCCTCCGGCCACGCCCGTGAGCACCATGTCCTTCACGACAAGCGGCGCTCCCGTGATGCTGTACCCTTGCCGCCAGTCGATCACCTCGGTCTCCCACTCGACTTCCCCAGTGTCCTTGTTGAGCGCGAATAGGCGGGCGTCCATCGTGCCCACGAAGACTCGGTCTCCGAACAGCGCGACGCCCCGGTTGATGGAGCCGCAGCAGAAGACGCGTTCCGTCTCCAACGAGATCTCGGGGTCGAAGCTCCACTTCCTCGCCCCGGTGCGGGCATCGATCGCAAACACGCGCGAGCCATCGGCCGAGACATAGAGCACTCCGTCGCGTATCAGCGGCGTGGCCTGAAGACCGCGGTTCTCCCCTCCTGTGGCGAACACCCAGGCCGGGTGCAGCCGATGGATGTTCGCGGGATTGATCTGGTCGAGCTCAACGTACCGGTGCGCGTAGTAATCGCGACCGTACATCAGCCAATCGTTCGTGTTGTTTGCCGCGTGCTCCAAGTCTAAACTGGCCACAGTCTGAGCCAGGGCGATTGAAGTCAAGATCCCGTGGATCGTCAGGAATCTCTGGATGGTCGCGATGCGCCTATGAATCAACATCTTGAGCCTTCAGGACAAGCCATGATCCATTCTTGCAGGAGAGCCCCTGAGCAGCGGACCCGGGAGCGCCGTCACGAGCGGGGCATAAGCAACGGAAGCCGACTGGTGTTCGCCTCCTCGCATCACTCCCCTCTTCGACTCGGGCCGCCCAATCCATTCTGGCTCTCACAATTAACCACCCAAGCGACGCTCAATTGGCAACCCCCACTTCGCATGTGCGGAAGCGATTCCTAACTCATCGCGCAGCTATCGAATGACACTAGGTGGAAGTGCGGGTCACAATGCGACAGCTGGGACAGGCAACTGGCACGAGCCCCCCACCCGACCGACCTCGGCTATACCCTTTCCATCAGCACCTGCCATCCAATAATCCATGAGGACACGGTCGTTGCCGAACGAATTGCCGGTTCGCTACGACCAACCGCGCCACACGGTTTCTCCATGCAATCGTCGTCGACACACGCTATCCTTGCCCGTATCCTCGCAGACGAGAACCTTCCTGAGGACGCCCGCAAGGCCGGAGTGACGCTGAAATCAAAGGACTTAAGTGGGGAGAATATGCACCACTGCGGTTCCTGCTGGTAGCCGTCAGACCGGAAGGCAATGTGAATCGATCTCAGTGCTCGCACACTGCCTGCTTTCAGCATGATCGTGACCAAGGACGGCCATCTTGTCGTCTAAGCGTAGAAGGTCGTGAGAATCATTGAATAAGCCTCTGACAGTTCCCTTTCCTCGTCCACCGCCATGCCTGCGAAGCCGTTGTAGGGCGGGTTGCCAGGGATCACGAGGATCGGCTTCTCCTGCTTGATTCGCTCCGCGCGGTCGCGTTCTTCCTCCAGCTCGGGGAAGGGCAGTGGTTTGGTCGTGCGTGGCACCCACCCAGTGAGTGCGTTCGGGAGGAAGACGCCAGCCGGACCGGCTTTGTCACCTGCTAGCGATGCGTCGAGGTCCTGCATGGTCAGGCTAACTTGCAGATGGGCCACCACGAACGGCGCGGGCATGATCTCGAAACCAAACACTCGTTCCGTCGCCGCTTCCCTCACTTGCGGACCCACGAGCGCGCCGAGGCCTCGTCCCTTGAGCTTGACTTCGATGCGGCGCAGCACTTCGGTCACAAAGGCCCCGGTGCCGCAGCATGGATCGAGCACATAGACGTTCTCCGCCGCGAGCCCGTCCGAAATGCCGAGATCGTCCTTTAGCGCTCTGTCCGCGCGGGCGACCATGTAGCGGACGACTTCCGCTGGCGTGTACCAGACACCGAGGTGCTTGCGGAGATCGGGGTCGAACGCTTCAAGGAACGGCTCGTAGAAATAGGGTACTGCCTCGCCCTCGTCGAAACGTGCGAAGAAGGCGGAGCGGTCCACTCGGTCAAGCGCCGCTGCAGTCCAGTCCAGCACCTCGATGAGGCCGAGCGGTTGTAGGTGCCCGGGTTGGGGCAATTGCTGAAAGAGTGCCTGCAAGACCGGTGCGCGCAGATGCCAGACGGCCTCACGCCAACTGAACCCGGCCGTGTGATAGCTGCCCTCAAACAGTGGACCATCGTCGGACTTCGTGCTGCGGGACCACAGCACCTAGGCTGAGAAGATGCCATAGAACAGTGTCTGAACCAGCGTCGAATGGAAGAATCGTGCACCCCGCTCACGCTCAAAACGCACGCCAAGCGGCTCTTCGAGCGCTACACGCACCGTCCTGAGCGTCGGTGTTGCACCCGCTGCCTCAACACGCGCTAGTCCGTCACGGGCATACGAGGCGAGCAGCCATGCTAGGTCCTTCGGCTCGGTAAGCGCCGTGCGGTGGGAGAGAGCGCGGCACAAGTATTCGCCAAGCCCCGCGCCGGCCTCTCGGGCAAATGCACGTGGGTTCTGCAACCGGCGCGCAAACGTCTCGGCGCTGTCTGCCAAGGTGAATGATTCCAGCTTCGCGGGCTGGCCCGACGCGTCTTCGCTCACTAGCACGAAGTCTCTCGTATTCGTTACCAGGACAAGGCGATAGCGGCCCCAATACCGGCTCACCTGACCGCCCGCCGCGATCAACCAAGCATCGTCTTCAGCGGCCTTTACCTCGACCACGCCGCACTCCGGTGTCTGTCCCTCGCGCGGCTGTCCCCTCTTCATCTGCCTTGCCGAGTAGAGACCGAAGTCGGGATGGCCCGCTCCCTGATCGGCAAGTTCGCCAACGCAAAATACCTTCGGCTTCAGCGGCGCGCCAATGGCGTTGAGCAAGGTTGCGAGCGGCGCATAGCTCGACCGTTCCCCGGTCCCGCCGCCAGAGGCGCGTACCCGTCTAAGCTCTGCGAAATAGTTCTCGACCGCCGCCGTTAGTTTCACGTTTGTTCCGCTTGTCCTTCATGTTGTCACCAAATAGGGTGCGGACTTCGAATCCCGCCTTACTACCGAAATCGATCATGGCGCTCATTGCAATCGCAGCTCAGTGGACCGGTCCCTTGCTGTGACAGGACCAGAAGCCTAATGGAAACGCACCTGCCGCGGCACATGCTCAGTTCGGTAGTGCGGTCATCGCCACTCATTCGGCGCGGTGCGGCATGAGATCGAACCACGCTCGCCGATACCGCTACAGACAACCTGACGAAGGGCGCATGTTTCGATTGAGTTGCTGAGATTCTCGACCGCGTCCGTAGAGGAACTCACGGACCTAGTCGGGCGCACCGCACGACAGCAGATCGAGCGTGGTTGCGGCGACCGGCGTCCCCAACGGAACGAGGAGGGCTTGGTCTTTATTCGTTGAACAGTTAACTCGCCATCTTTCCGCTGTCTTCCAGCAAAACCTCAGTCTTGTTATACTCTCGGTATGAAAACGGCCGTCTCGATTCCCAATGACCTATTTGAGAAGGTCGAGCGGCTGACTCGACGAGAGAAGAGGTCTCGTAGCGAGGTGTACGCTGCGGCACTGAACGAATATGTCGCACGCCATACGCCCGATGAGGTGACCGAGGCGATGAACCGCGTGTGCGAGGAAGTGCAAAGCGAGTCCGACGACTTCACGAGGACCGCTAGTCGACGAATCCTTGAACGGGCCGAATGGTGATCGGACAGGGACAAGTCTGGTGGGCCGATCTGCCGCCGCCGACCGGCTCCGAGCCGGGCTTTCGTAGACCGGTCGTGGTCGTCCAATGCGATGCTCTCAATCGAAGCCGGATCGCAACAGTAGTTTGTGTTCCACTGACGGGTACTCTGCGTTGGGCTGATGCACCTGGCAATGTCCGCTTGTCGGCGCGCATCACCGGTCTTCCAAAGGACTCGGTCGCTAACGTCTCCCAGGTTGTGACTCTCGAAGAGGCCGTGCTCACTGATCTCGTCGGCAAACTCCCGCGGGCCAAGGTGGAGTTACTCCTAGCTGGCATAGACATTGTGCTTGGCTGGTTGACCATGTTGAACAGGTAATGTTTAGGCTTGGCGATCCGTCGGCCAGAGGTTCTCGAAACAGTTAGGAGCCGTTGGGTCCCGTTCGACACCTCGTTCGAGCCCATAGTCGATTTCCCTCCTTCGCTGCTAGGTCTCTTCCGCGTCGTGCCATTGGATTTGTCGCATGTCGGTCTTTGGAGGTGGAGGCCAGTGGTGTCCGCGCTGACTAGAAAGGCCGCGATTCGGCCCCGGATGGAATGTCCGCGCTGGACGCCCTTGGAGTCGGCCGTCACTCGCCCACTCTTCGTCGCCGGCATAGAGCTGTCGGATCAGAATCGCACTCAACTCCTCGAGCACCGCTTCGTGATTCTGGTCCCAAGACAAGTCCTTGAGTTCCAACGGGTCGGCCTCCAGGTCGAACAACTGTCGAACGTTGCCAGCGGGATAGTAGATCAACTTGAACCGGCCCTTGCGGATCATTCGAGTGGCGTGGTCGCCTTCGCCTACCTCGCCGTATAGCCAATCCCGTTGCCAATCTCCGATCATCGAGCCGCCTTCTACGGATACCGGAGATTCGATTCCAGCGAGATCCAATAGCGTCGGCATCACGTCCTGCCAGCCCACTAGCCGGTCGTCCACTCGACGGTGCCCTACGCGACGATCTCCTTCCGTTCCCACCAGGATCATCGGGATATTCGCGGAAGGCTCGTAGAATAACCTCTTGGCCCACATGCCGTGACGGCCGAGCATGTCGCCGTGGTCCGAAGTGAAGCAAATCACGGTGCTGTCGAGTAACGCCTCTTCTCGGAGAGTCCCGATGACCACTCGTAGTTGGTGGTCGATGTGCGTACAGAGCGCATAGAATGCTGGCAAAGCGTCGCGAACTTGTCGCGGTCCCATGTGGGCGCTGCGACCCCGCACGGCCTGGAGCAGATACGGCAATTCATCGCGGCACCAGGAGCCTTCCGTTGGCCACCGCAGGTCGACATCTCGATACGTCTTCAAGTACGTCTCAAGTGGAACGATCGGCGGGCGTGGGTGTCGGTAGGAAAGAAACCAGAATGCGGGCTTGCCGGGATTCCGTCGCTTGATGGCGCGGACCATCTGTTGCGTCGCCCAGTTCGTGGCGTGCAGCTCCTCCGGCAGGTGCCAGGGCCGGACGACGTAGTCGTTGTTGCTCATGCCGTGGTCGAAGTGTCTGCCGGCATAGCCCTGATCCGCCAGGAACAACTCGTAGTCGTCGACCACTCCGTACTGTGTGCGGCCTTCCTCGTCGAGGATCACGTCGCCGAAGCCAATACGGTTTCGCTGCGGGTACACATGCAGCTTGCCCACAGCGTACGCTTGGTAGCCAGCGTCTCGGAACGTCTGCGCCATGGTCGGAAGGCTCGGCATTGGCATCGTTTCACCGAAATCACGATCGCCGTGGGTCCGCGGACAGACACCGGTCATCAGCGTACGGCGCGCCGGGATGCACACCGGGCACTCGCTGTAGGCGTTGCGGAAACGCACACCGCTGCGCGCCAGCTCGTCCAGCGTCGGTGTCAGGATGTCCGGGTGGCCGGCCTCGCCGAGCAGTTCGGCCGGCCAGTGGTCGGTGCTGATCAACAGTACATGGGGGCGCTGGGTCATTGGCTATCGCCTGCTCGGTTGTCTCACGCAACGGCTTGGCGAAAGAAATCCCCGCCGTCGCGGGCCGGCTGTTGGCGGAAGCTAGTGGGAGTCGAACCCACCCTTGACGCGGTGCGCCAAACAGCGGTTTTGAAGACCGGGCCCGACACCGGCCGGGATTAGCTTCCGCTGCTCGATTCTAGCAACCGGCCCGTCAGGTGATATGGGCGCCCTGCGCCTCCACGTACACGGCGTAGAGACTCTGGCTCGCTGTCATGAACAAACGGTTGCGCTTGACGCCTCCGAAGCACACGTTCGAACAGATTTCGGGCAGCCGAATCAGGCCGATCCGGTCACCGTCGGGCGCAAAGACATGCACACCGTCGTAGCCCGCGCCGACCCAACCCGCTGAGGACCAAATGTTTCCGTCGGTGTCGCAGCGGATGCCGTCGGCGAGGCCGGCCTGTTCGAAGCCCTCCATGCGCATCGAGGCGAAGCGTCGGCCGTTGCGCAACCTGCGCCCGTCCAAGACGTCCCAGACCTTGATTTCGCGCTCGGCTTCGGGGTAATGCGAGCTGCCGGTGTCAGCGACGTAGAGCATCTTGTAGTCCGGCGAAAAGCACAGCCCGTTGGGCTTGTAGATCTCGTCCGTCACCAGCTCCATCGAGCCGCTCTGAGCGTCGATGCGGTAGATCGCTTCCTTGATCTCGAGCGGCCCCTTGTTGCCCTCATAATGCATCAGGCTGCCGTAACCGGGATCGGTGAACCAGATGTTGCCATCGGGGTCGACGACTACGTCGTTCGGCGCGTTCAGCCGTTTGCCTTGCCAGCTGTCCGCCAGGACCGTAAACGTCCCGTTGTGCTCGTAGCGGACCAAGCGGCGGTTGCCGTGCTCGCAAGAGAGTTGTCGGCCCTGCCAGTCAAACGTGTTGCCGTTCGAATTACCGGAAGGATTGCGGAAGGTGCTGACGTGGCCGTCGTCGTCCAGCCAACGCAGTTGCACGTTGTTCGGAATGTCGGAGTACACGACGTATCTGCCGACGGCGTTCCAGGCCGGCCCTTCGGCCCACAGCGTCCCCACGTGCAAGCGTTGGATCGGCGTGTTGCCCAGCTTGTATTTGTCGAAACGCCGGTCTAGCGACACGATATCGGGGTCTGGATAGCGTGTTGGCGTCGAGTTGGTCCAGTCGCGCTGAGCGGCTGTCTGGATCGGCGCCGCCAAAGCGGAGGCAGTCGCCGCCACGAACGCCCGGCGGCTGTATACGGGATGGCTCATTGCAATGAGACTGTAGCAAATCCCCGATCGAGCGCAGGGTGCGAGGCCGGGCCGCCGTGAGGCGCCCGTCGCTGGCCTACAAGAGGCGGAAGCTCACCTGGATTTGCGCGGCGACGCGCACCGGCCTTCCGTCCTTCTTGCCGGGCGAGAACTTCCACTGCTTGACGGCTTCGACCGCCTTCTCGTCCAGGCCAAGGCCCAGGCTGCGCAGTATGCGGATGTTGTGTGCGATCCCGTCCTCCCAGACTTCGACCGCCAGCATGACGGTGCCCTGGTACTTCGCCTTGCGCGCCTCTTCGGAGTATTCCGGTTCGACCTTGTACAGCAGGCGGGGGCTTGTGACCCCGCCGCCAATGCGGAAGACGCCTCCCCCGATGCCACCTCCCGATCCCGGGCCGGCGCCAGAGCCCCTTCCGGAACCCACGCCGGTCCCTCTCCCCGAGCCGATTCCGCCCCCAGTTCCCGGGCCGGCGGAGGGCGGGCCGTCGGCTCCGAACGGGTCGCCGAACACTGCCAAATCGATCTGAGGCAGGCTCATCTCGGGGGGCACGCGAATCGTTGGCTCGACGGCGAGTTCTGGTGATTGGTTGCGGATGATCGGGGTCGGAGGCGCGAGTTGCGGTTCAAGCGAAAAGCGCGGCAACTTCCCGCGGCTGGCCGCCAGCGGCGAATTCGTGCCGCCTCCGCCGCCTCCGCCGCTCTTGCCGGGCTGCGACCTGGGCGGCGCTTGGAGTTGGGCCAAATAGGGCGAAATATCGACCGGGATGATCAACGTGACCGATCCTCGATTGAGCGTGGCGGCGTTGCCACCCTGGAAGCCGAAGACGGCGAACACGAACAGCAAATGCAGCGCGACGGTGACCGCCATGCCCTGCTTTCGGTTGTTGAAACCACCCCAGATCTCCCGAACCCGCACCGGCTTCGAACTCAGCTTCAGGGGCGGCGCGCTCCGAAGCTCGCGCTCCAGTCGCGCGGTTTCCCGAATACCGAACCACCACGGCATGGCCAGCGTGCCGAGGCTGAGGGGCGGCAGGTCCACTTCTCCGGGCCGCACGGACCGATACGAAGGCAACGGCGGGAACGTTCTGGCCTCCACCATCACGCGCAACGTATCCGGTATTCCCAGCCACCACGGGCGGCTTAGTGAAGGGACATTCGGATCGCCGAGGTCCGCCTCGCCAGGACGCGCCGCAGGGTACTCCGGCAGGGGCGCAAACTTCGGCGGATTCAGCATCTCGCCGACTCCCACCAAGAGATGCCTCCACCAGGACTCGTGGACCGACTCGATCACCCACGGACCCACATCGGCGGACCGGAACACATCCTCCACGGTCTCGTCTTGGCGCTGAATATCCGGCATGGCCAACTATCAGGAATTGACGCAGCAGCCGTCCCGGCCGTTACACGAATCGCATCCCATACAAGGACACAGTGAAACTTGGGAACGCGCTGGGCAACGCAATCCCACTGCCATCATAAGTGCTTGCCCGGACTCGTTGCAAGGTACCAGTAATTCTCAATTTGGCCTTTTTTGTCTCGGGAGCCGCTGAGGGGCCGGTAGCAAGGGACCAGTTTCTGGGGACTTGACTTTGCGGGCACCGCTTTCAAACATAAAATGTGGCCCCCGTTTCCAATTCCCGAGTGCTCGATTCCCTTCTGAACTGCTTCCGCCAAGCCGCCTCCGCCCTGCCCGACTCCCGTACCGGCTCCAACAAGCGCTACGCCGTCTCCGATGCCGCTGCCTGCGCCCTCGCCACGTTCTTCTTCCAGTCCCCCTCCTTCCTCGACTTCCAGCGCCGCATGCACGAGGAGTCCGCCCGTTCCAACTGCCACTCCCTCTTCGGTGTCAGCAAGATTCCCAGTAACAACCAGATCCGCAATCTGCTCGACGGTCTCGACCCCTCCCTCTTCGCCGACCTCTTCCCCCTCTGCCTCGACACCGTCCGCAACCAAGGGGGCCTCGACCCCTTCCTGCGCCTCGACGGCCGCCTCCTCATCGCCCTCGACGGGATCCAGTTCCATTGCTCGGACTCCATCCATTGCGACCAGTGCTCCACCCGCCATGTCGGCAAGCACAAAACCAAGCAGTTCTTCCACACCATGCTCTCGGCCACTGTCGTCGCCGACGGCCACAACCGCGTCCTCCCGCTCCTGCCGCTGTTCGTCCAGCCCCAGCACGACCCCGCCGCCAACCGGCCCGACCTGACCGAAGACCAGCGCAAGCAGGATTGCGAGCGCAATGCTGCCAAGCGCTGGCTGCCTGCCCACATCCCCGCTCTGCTCCCCTACCGGCCGGTCCTCCTCGGCGACGATCTGTACTGCTGCCAGCCCCTCTGCGCACTCGTCGCCAACCTCGGCGCTGACTTCCTCTTCATCTGTCAGCCCAGCAGCCACAAGACGTTATACAAACAGCTCCCCAACCGCCGCATCTGGTCCACCGGCTGGGTCCGCACCCGCAACCACCGCAAGCAGGTCGAGCACCATCGCTACCAGTGGAGAAACAACGTGCCGCTGCGCGCCGGCGACGACGCCCTCCGGGGAACCTGGATCGACTTCGAGATCTGCCGCAACGGCGAGCGCACCTACCACAATTCGTTCTTCACCAGTCTCAAGGTCACCGCTGACAACGTGGCCGAGATCGCGCGGGCGGGCCGCGCCAGGTGGAAGGTCGAAAATGAGACGTTCAACTGTCTGGCGCACCACGGCTACCACCTCAAGCACAACTTCGGGCACGGCCAGGACGGCTTGGCGAACCTGCTCGCGACGCTGAACCTGCTCGCCTTCACGCTGCACGAGGTCCTGGACTGCGTCGCTGACTTGTGGCGGCGCTGCCGGGACAAGGCTGGCACCCGGCGCCGCTTCTTCGACAAGCTGCGCGTCCTGTCGGAGATGTTCTGGTTCCCGGACTGGAGCGCGCTGCTGACTACCATCCTGAGCCCACCACGCCGACCCTCGGCCGTTCCGACGCACCCGCCTGCCCCGTCATGACGCCCTGTGTCTGCCGTCCGGCCGCTGCCGGGCTCCTGCGCGAGCCCACGCCAGACCTGCGCGTCGACAGGCCCGCCCAGCGACTCCAGCCTGTTGTCGCTCGGTGTCTGTTGACGTGAGAATCTCAAATTATTTCGGCGGCACGGAGGGAGGTATTCCCACTTTCTTACGCTCCCGCCGGAAGGAAACGTAGGAGACGCTGGTCTGAGAGCACTGTAGGCACGGGACTTAGGCGCAGCGCCGTGCTAAGACGGTTCTCGAATTATCCTGATTTCCAATCATTCCGGCGTCAGCGCAATTCGAGAAAAAACCGGGGTATCCGGCCGGAATAATCCGAGCGCCAACACTCCAGCCCCTCGCAGACGGCCCTCCAGTCTCTACTGGCGATTCCGAGCGGCCTGGCTTGCTTCGCACAAGCAGTCCATGCTGAGTGAGACCGTTCGCGATGACCCCAACACCCTGGTCAGACCACCTATTTTGAGAACTGCTGGCAAGGTACAAGAGCAGACGCTCGGTCACGAGATCGGCGAAGCCTAGCCGCCGACATAGGCGATACAGTCGATCTCCACCTGCAGGCCGGCCGCGGGCAGACGGGCTTGGACCGTGGTGCGGGCCGGTTTGGCGTGGCCGAAGTACTCGGCGTAGACAGGGTTCATGGCCGCGAAATCTCGGATGTCCGAGAGGAACACCGTGCATTTGACAACATCCTGGAGGTTGGCTCCGGCAGCCTCGAGGATGGCCTTGATGTTCTCGATCGTGCGCCGTGTCTCCTCACCGACGGTGCCTGGCATGGCTCGGCTCGTTTGCGGGTCCAAGGCCGCCTGCCCCGAAACGTATACGAAGCCCCCGGCCTTGACGCCGTGGGAGTACGGGCCTTGCGGATTCGGCGCGCCGGGCGCGGTCACGCGTTCGATCGGATTCAGTAGCTGGTCACTCATATGTGGTTCCTTTCCTTCCGACGGCTTGGCGCGGGGCGCGGTTCACTGCAGCTTGCCTCGGCCTTCGACCCTCCAGGACTGCTCGACGGTTTCCCCGCGCACCCCGTGGGCCGTCTCGTGCATGTTCACCGCGACGCAGACGTGATTCGGAATGATCCGCAGGCGATCTCCGATCCGCAACGGCGGACCCTCGTATGCCTCCAAGTCGAGCACGCCGTGCTCTTCGCTCATCTTGAAGAAGCGAGCCTCGGGAACCTCGACAACCCGCCCGAATCCACCCCCGCCCGAGGGGCGTAGCGGATCGGACGTGAAGGTCTTCGAGCCGCCGTCGATGATCGCCGCCTCAGGGCGCGGCGTTGAGACCACCGTCGTCAGAATCGTCGCCGCGCAGTCATCCCAGCCGCAGGCGCCCATCGCCACTTGCATGCAGTCGTTGAAGACGTAGGTGCCGGGTCGGATCTCTGTCAGACCCGGGACGCGGTGCGAGTGCAACAGAGTTGGCGTGGAGCCGCCGCTGACCACATTTGTCGGCAGGCCGGCCGCGCGGAAGTCCGTGAGAACCGTCTCGAGGTCCGCAGCCAGCCGCGCCAAGGCTACTGGGCCCTCAGGCTCGGCCAATTTGATGTGCCCGGGATAAAACAGCAGCCCTTGAAGCCGCAGCGACGGCAAGTCCGCCACGCTGCGCGCCAGGACCCGGAGGCCATCGCCGGGCGGGAGACCGCAGCGCCGCATGCCGAGATCCGCCTCGACCAGGATCCCAAGCGTCAGGCCGGCCCGCGCGGCGTGCCGCGAAAGGCCCTGGGCGACATCGGCGCTGTCCAGCGCGACGGTGACCGATACGGTTCTGGCCACATCGATCAGCCTCCGCCATTTGGCGTCGCCCCACACGGGATAGGCAACAAGCAAGTCGGGCAGATCGTCCGCGGCCATGACCTCCGCCTCGCCGACCTTGGCGACGGTCAGCCCCACGGCGCCCATTTCCATCTGCATGCGACCGATGAGCGGCGATTTGTGGGTCTTGGTGTGCGGCCGCAGGCGCAGGCCATGCGCTGCGGCATACTCGGCGGTCCGCTTCAGGTTCGCCTGCAGCCGCTCGAGGTCGATCAGCAAGGCCGGCGTCTCGAGGTCCCGAATGGTCATCGCCGCGGCTGGGGCGGTCCGTTTCGGGTGCGCGCAGGGCGAGGTGCAACGGTCCGCAGGCTGCAGTTTATCATGGGGCGCAGATGCCGAGCCGTTACCTAGGGGAGTGGGTGCTGGGGGCCTTGGCGAGCCTGTTCGTGCTCGTGGAAACCGGAGCTGCGCAGCCGCCGCGCGGCTTCGAGGACTGGACCGAATCCGGCTTTCCCGAGGCCGAATCTCGCATGCTCGAAGCTGGGGAGATCTACCCGCGCCGCCGGACGGACCTGCCCTACCGGCTCGACGCCACTGTGCTGTACTTGCGAGGGACTCCGTGGACCGAAGCCAGGGCTCTGCGCCAGATTCGCCGCACGGCCGCGATCTTTGAACCTTGCGGCATTATGCTTCGCAACGTGCGGCTCGCGAGGCTGCGCCTGCACCACGACGGGAGGCGCATCGATGCCGACGCCCCCGACCGCGGTAGCGGCGTGCCGCCTCAGGTCGCCAGACTGGCGGCGATGCTCCCGACGGGAGCGACATACCCGGTCGCCTTCCTGATCGGCCGCGTGGACGGCAGCAAGTCGCTGGCTGTCTCGTATCGGGCGCGCGAGCCGGATGGCTCGCAGGCGCCCTACTTCAACACCGCTTGGATCGGCTATCAGGCCCACTGGCTGCCGCGTCGCGACGACATGTATTCTCCCCTGGCGCACGAGTTCGCGCACCTCCTGTGCCGTTGCGGCCACGTGAGCGCCGAGCAGCGCCACCTGCTCCACAACGCCCGGAATTTCCTCTCTTCCTACGTGCTTCCCGAGCACTGCGAACTCTTCCGAAGCAGTCCTCTGTTGTTTGTCAGCAGTTCTCAATTTGGGTTTTTTGGGGGCTTACGGTCCTTGTAGGAACCGGGAACAAAGGACTAGTTTCTGTGGGCTTGACTTTGCGGGTGCCGCTTCCAACGATAAGATGTGGCCGCCATTCTCGATTCCCTCCTTGACAGCTTCCGCCAAGCCGCCTCCGGCCTGCCCGATGCCCGCCGCGGCTCCAACAAGCGCTACGCCGTCGCCGACGCCGCCTCCTGCGCCCTCGCCACCTTTTTCTTCCAGGCTCCCTCCTTCCTCGAGTTCCAGCGCCGCATGCAGGACGAGACCTCCCGCTCCAACTGCCACACCCTCTTCGGCGTGCAGGCCATCCCTGGGGACAACCAGATTCGCAACCTGCTCGACAGCCTCGACCCCGACCGCTTCGCCGACCTGTTCCCCCTCTGCCTCGACACCGTCCGCGAGCAGGGCGCCCGCGCCCCCTTCGAGCGCCTCGGCGGCCGCCTGCTCGTCGCTCTCGACGGCATCCAGATCCACTGCTCCGACTCGATCCGCTGCGAGCAGTGTTCCACGCGCCATGTCGGCAAGGACCGCCCCGAGCAGTACTTCCATACGATGCTCTCGGCGACGGTCCTCGCCGACGGCCACAAGCGCGTCATCCCGCTGCTGCCGGAGTGCGTCCAGCCCCAGCAGGACCCGGCCGCCCAGCGGCCCGAACTGACCGAGGAGCAACGCCAGCAGGACTGCGAGCGCAACGCCGCCAAGCGCTGGCTGCCCGCCCACAGCGACGAACTGCGCCCCTACCGGCCGGTCTTCCTCGGCGACGACCTGTACTGCTGCCAGCCCCTGTGCCGGCTGGTCCGCGACCTCGGAGCGGACTTCCTTTTCGTCTGCCAGCCCAGTTCCCACAAGCGCTTGCACGAACTGCTCCACGACGACTTCATCCATTCCAGCGGCTGGATCCAGACCCGCAACCAGAAGAAGCAGGTCGAGCGGCAGCGCTTCCGCTGGATGCACGGGCTGCCGGTGCGCGACAGCGACGACGCCGTGCCGGGGACCTGGATCGAGTTCGCGATCGAGCGCAACGGCAAGCGCACCTACACCAACACCTTCTGCACCAGCCTGCAGGTCACGGCCGACAACGTGGCGGAGATCGCGCGGGCAGGCCGCGCCAGATGGAAGATCGAGAACGAGGGCTTCAACTGCCTGGCGCGCCACGGCTACAACAGCAAGCGCAACTTCGGGCACGGCAGCCAGGGCCTAGCCAACCTGCTCGCCACGCTGAACCTGTTCGCCTTCGCGCTGCACTCGGTCCTGGATTGCGTCTGCGACCTGTGGCGGCAAGGCCGGGCCCGAGCCGGCACCCGGCGCCAGTTCTTCGCGACCCTGGGCTTCCTCACGGAGTGGTTCTGCTTCCGCTGCTGGACCGCCCTGTTCGAGACCCTGCTGAGCAAACGCCCGCCACCGGCCGATCCGCGGGCAGCCGTGTTCGCACCGTCATGACGCAACGCCAACGTGCCAGCCATCCGGCCACCGCCGGGCTCCTCCGGGAGCCAGCGGCGCGGGTGCGCTGCTACAGGCCCGCGACCGCGCGATTGCCAGTGCAATCCAGCCCGGCTGCCCCGCCCCGCGTTCCCGGCCGCCCCGGTTGCCCTGCTACGGCCTCCCTGCGGCGACCACAAACGCTCGCCGGTTCCACCCCATACTAGCCAGACCCCCCATTTTGAGAATTGCTTGCGCCAGGGCAAGCCCTGGATAGGAGGATGCTATGAGGTGCGCCAGGCTAACTGGCCAATGTCAGGAGGTGAAAGTCCTCTGCGGTAAAGGATGAGCTGATCCATAGCGCTCCCCGAGCCGTGCGGTCGTTCCCGTGAGGGGACGGGCGAAGCGTCGGCAGGGGCGCATGTGGGCAGGGCTATGGAGCGTCGAAATCTTCATCATTCGGAGTGCCGAGACCGTCTCATTAGTCGAAGGCAACACCTCGCGGTCCGTTCTAGCTAGGGCCGGGAGGGCTCCGCGGCGTCGAAGAACCCAGGCACGCATGTACGACAGAGGTTGGGACCTGGGAGGCCTTCGGGTCGTCCCGGCGGGTCGCCGCCGGGACCGTGAAGGGAAGGACAGGAGTCAAGACTGGAGATGCACGATCCGAAGGAGTCAGACTCGGCCATACTAGCGACGAGTCCCGGGAACAAGGCGGCGCGAGCGGCTGCGGAGCGGGAGGAGCGAAGGGCCGGGACCAACGAGAATCCGGGAGGCCGAAGCACGGTCCGCACGCAGGGACGGGCAGCCGTGTCACAGGGGGCCGAGCGGATACGGCAATGTATACAGAGGAATCCCAAGGAGAAGCTCACTGCGCTTCTGCACCATGTCACGCCGGAGACGTTGCGGGTTGCCTACGTCGCGCTGAAGCGAGATGCGGCACCGGGCGTGGACGGAGTGACGTGGAAGGAGTACGGGGGAGGGCTGGACGAGCAACTGCTCGACCTGCACGACCGCGTGCATGCGGGAACGTACCGGGCGACGCCGTCGCGACGGGTGAACATTCCGAAGCCGGACGGCGGCAGGCGACCGCTGGGGGTGGCCGCACTGGAGGACAAGATCGTCCAGAAGGCCGTTGTGGACAATATCCTGACGCCGATTTACGAGGCGGAATTCCTCGGGTTCAGCTACGGGTTCCGGCCCGGGCGGGGCGCGCACGACGCGCTGGACGCCTTGGCATACGGGATTGAGAAGCGCAAGGTCAACTGGATTCTGGACGCCGACATCGCCAAGTTCTTTGACCGGATCGACAGGGACTGGATGCTCCGGTTGCTGGGCGAGCGGATCGGGGATCAGCGGCTGATCAGGCTGATAGGAAAGTGGCTACGCATGGGCGCCATGGAAGACGGCCAACTGGTCGATACGGGCAAGGGGACGCCGCAGGGGTCGGTGATTTCGCCGGTCCTCGCCAACGTCTACCTGCATTACGTACTCGATTTGTGGGTCGGGCGGAAGTGGCGACCGCAGGAAGCGCGCGGCGAAATGATCTTCGTGCGATACGCCGACGATTACGTGGCGGGCTTTCAGCACAAGGAGGACGCGGAACGGTTCCTGAAGGACCTGAAGGAAAGGCTCGGCCAGTTCGGACTGGAACTGCACCCGGACAAGACCCGCCTGATCGAGTTCGGACGGTACGCGATCGCGAACCGGAAGACGCGCGGGCAGGGACGGCCGGAGACGTTCGACTTTCTCGGCATGACGCATTACTGCCGACAGACGAGGAAAGGACGCTTCGGGCTGGGGCGCAAGCCGGTGGCGAAACGCATGAGCCGGACCCTGAAGGCGATCCGGGCAAAGCTGCGACGGCGCATGCACGCGGATCAAGTGGAGACCGGGCAATGGCTGGGGAGGGTGTTGCGAGGCTGGTATAACTACTTCGCGGTCCCCACCAGCCACCCGTACCTACGGCGATTCGAGCGACGCGTCAGGAAAGAATGGATGGCCATTCTCCGCCGGAGGTCGCAAAAGGACCGGCACCCGTGGAAACGTCTGCACCTACTTTGTGATGAACTGTGGCCGCCTGTGCGAGTGCTGCATCCGTGGCCGGACCGAAGATTCGCCGTCACCCATCGGAGGTAGGAGCCGAGTGCGTTAACGCGCCCGCTCGGATCCGCGCGGGAGGCACCGGGTAACCGGTGTCCCTACCGCAATCTGAAACCTTTCATAGCGAGCCAGCGGGTTCGACTCCCGCCCGGCAAAGGCGCAGCCCGCCAGCCGGGAGCGCGTGTTGCATGGCGTGCGGCAACGCACGTCGTGAAGCGTACACAGCGGGTGGTCAAGCGGCGCTATTGAGCCTCGAAATCATCAATGCCGACGCCCTCGTTGTGCAATTAGCGGGGGCAGCACCGGGTGCGCCGTCAGCGGCGAGGGGCGTCCGGGTCGACCGGGGTCAGAGAACGTCTGCATAGCCACGGGATGGCTCGCCAGGGAACCTGGGAGGCCCCGCACGGTCCACGCAAGAAGGCCGGAAGACGGACCCCTGGCGGTAACAAAAGGTCCGGGCCCGCCCCTGCCTGTGGGGGACCGGGAGCGAAGCAGCAGGCAAGCGTGGTACCGGCTGGCGAACCAATAAGCCGAAGGGACGCCGTGCGGGGAGTCGTAGTGTCCTCATAGTACTGGTGACGGCGGGGAACCGGGACCACCGGGACCCGTCCGAGGGAAGGGGGGCACCGCAGGGACAGAACCATTGGAGGGAAACGATGGAAGAAACGATGAGTTCTACAAACACGTCCACGAAACGACAATGGATAGCCGAACTGGCGGGGGAGCACCCGGAGTGGGTGTTCACGACGCTGCATCGACACCTGGATCTGGAATGGATGCGGGAAGCGTACCGGCAAACGCGCAAGGATGGCGCGCCGGGCATCGACGGGGCGACAGCAGCCGACTACGAGAAGGACCTGGAGGCCAACTTAGAGGGCCTGCTGGGACGGATCAAGTCGGGCCGCTACAAGGCACCGCCGGTGCGACGGCACTACATTCCGAAAGCGGACGGCACGCAGCGGCCCTTGGGGTGCGTCAGGCTAACTCTTAGCAAGACAGTCGGTGAGAGTCCGACAGGAAGGAAAGGCTAACCACTACTTTCACCCCGAGTCATGGGCCGTCATCCGCGAGGAGGGGGGTTAAGCGTTGACAGGGGCGCGTGTGGGCGGGGGCATGGAGCAACGAAAAGCCCTTAGTTCGGAGTGCCGAGACTGTCTCAAGGGTCGAAGGCAACACCGGCAGCGCCGCGTTGGTGAAGGCGCTGGCGGGCTCCGCGGTGTCGAAGAACCCAGGCACGCACGTACGTCTTGCAAGGGGACCTGAGAGGCCTCCCCGTTACCACGGTGCGTAGCACGGTGGTCGCCGAAGCGAAGGCAGGAGCCGATCGGAGGATGAACGGCGGGGAGGAATCGGACTCAGGCATAGTACCGATGAAGCCGGCGAACAAGACGTGGGCTGCCACGAGGCGGAGCTGGTGGAGGGAAGGCCTGGGCGCAACGGGAGACGCGAAGAAAAGGTCATGCTCCGAACACAGAGTCGGGAAGCCCCTAGATTGGGCTAGATGCTGGACCGGAACCGAGCGGCACTGCAGCCCCGCAAGGGGTGACGTCAATACCGGAGCGAGGAGCCGGATGCGTTAGCGCGCACGTCCGGATCCGTGGGGGGGCCGTTGGGCAACCGGCGGCCTACCCCGACCATTCCCACGTTCGAGGACAAGGTGGCACAGCGAGCGATCGTGATGCTGCTGGAGCCGGTGTACGAAGCCGATTTCCTGCCGTGCTCGCACGGCTTTCGCCCGGGCCGTTCCGCCCACGATGCCTTGCACGCCGTGCGTGCAGGCCTCCACGGCGGGATGCAGTGGGTGATCGACATGGACATCGCGAAATACTTCGACACGATTCCACACGGCCAACTCCGGGCGTTTCTCGACCAGCGGATCAAGGATGGAGTCATCCGGAAGATGCTGAACAAGTGGCTCAAGGCCGGGGTGCTCGACGAGGGCGTCCTGCAACGGCCCCGGAGTGGAACGCCCCAAGGCGGGGTAGTCAGCCCCTTGCTGGCGAACCTGTACCTGCACCACGTGCTGGACGAATGGTTCGAACAGGAGGTGCGGCCACGCCTGCAGGGGCGCTGCCAACTGGTGCGCTATGCCGATGATGCCGTGATGCTCTTCGAGAACGAACAAGATGGCCAGCGCGTGTTGGCGGTCCTGGGCAAGCGGCTTGGTCGATACGGGCTGAAGCTGCACCCAGACAAGACGCGGTACCTCGATTTCCGGCGGCGGTCAACCGGGCAGGAACGGCGCGTGACCTTTGAGTTTCTGGGCTTCACTCACTGCTGGGTGCGGTCTCGGAACGGATATCTGGTTGTGCGACAGAGTACGGCCCGGAAACGGTTCGCCCGCGCGCTGCAAGCTGTGAGCGAGTGGTGTCGACGACACCGGCACGACGCAGTGGGCGCCCAGCGAGACCATCTCGCAAGCGTGAGTCGAGGGCATGCCAACTACTACGGACTCCGGGGCAATAGCGTGCGACTCGCTGGTTACAGCTATCAAGTCGCTCGCATCTGGCGGAAATGGCTCTCGCGCCGCAGCCGCAAAGCGCGGCTGACCTGGGCCGCCATGCGGGAACTGCTCCAGCGGTATCCCCTACCGGTGGCACGCGTGCAGCCCCCTCAGACGGCTCTTCTCTTTGAGCGAATCTGACCTGTGACGAACCGAGTGCGTTAGACGCGCACGCTCGGGTCGGTGAGGGGGGAGGCTCGGTAACGACCTCCCCTACTCGGCTTGCGCCAGGGCAAGCCCTGGATAGGAGGATGCTATGAGGTGCGCCAGGCTAACTGGCCAATGTCAGGAGGTGAAAGTCCTCTGCGGTAAAGGATGAGCTGATCCATAGCGCTCCCCGAGCCGTGCGGTCGTTCCCGTGAGGGGACGGGCGAAGCGTCGGCAGGGGCGCATGTGGGCAGGGCTATGGAGCGTCGAAATCTTCATCATTCGGAGTGCCGAGACCGTCTCATTAGTCGAAGGCAACACCTCGCGGTCCGTTCTAGCTAGGGCCGGGAGGGCTCCGCGGCGTCGAAGAACCCAGGCACGCATGTACGACAGAGGTTGGGACCTGGGAGGCCTTCGGGTCGTCCCGGCGGGTCGCCGCCGGGACCGTGAAGGGAAGGACAGGAGTCAAGACTGGAGATGCACGATCCGAAGGAGTCAGACTCGGCCATACTAGCGACGAGTCCCGGGAACAAGGCGGCGCGAGCGGCTGCGGACCGGGAGGAGCGAAGGGCCGGGACCAACGAGAATCCGGGAGGCCGAAGCACGGTCCGCACGCAGGGACGGGCAGCCGTGTCACAGGGGGCCGAGCGGATACGGCAATGTATACAGAGGAATCCCAAGGAGAAGCTCACTGCGCTTCTGCACCATGTCACGCCGGAGACGTTGCGGGTTGCCTACGTCGCGCTGAAGCGAGATGCGGCACCGGGCGTGGACGGAGTGACGTGGAAGGAGTACGGGGGAGGGCTGGACGAGCAACTGCTCGACCTGCACGACCGCGTGCATGCGGGAACGTACCGGGCGACGCCGTCGCGACGGGTGAACATTCCGAAGCCGGACGGCGGCAGGCGACCGCTGGGGGTGGCCGCACTGGAGGACAAGATCGTCCAGAAGGCCGTTGTGGACAATATCCTGACGCCGATTTACGAGGCGGAATTCCTCGGGTTCAGCTACGGGTTCCGGCCCGGGCGGGGCGCGCACGACGCGCTGGACGCCTTGGCATACGGGATTGAGAAGCGCAAGGTCAACTGGATTCTGGACGCCGACATCGCCAAGTTCTTTGACCGGATCGACAGGGACTGGATGCTCCGGTTGCTGGGCGAGCGGATCGGGGATCAGCGGCTGATCAGGCTGATAGGAAAGTGGCTACGCATGGGCGCCATGGAAGACGGCCAACTGGTCGATACGGGCAAGGGGACGCCGCAGGGGTCGGTGATTTCGCCGGTCCTCGCCAACGTCTACCTGCATTACGTACTCGATTTGTGGGTCGGGCGGAAGTGGCGACCGCAGGAAGCGCGCGGCGAAATGATCTTCGTGCGATACGCCGACGATTACGTGGCGGGCTTTCAGCACAAGGAGGACGCGGAACGGTTCCTGAAGGACCTGAAGGAAAGGCTCGGCCAGTTCGGACTGGAACTGCACCCGGACAAGACCCGCCTGATCGAGTTCGGACGGTACGCGATCGCGAACCGGAAGACGCGTGGGCAGGGACGGCCGGAGACGTTCGACTTTCTCGGCATGACGCATTACTGCCGACAGACGAGGAAAGGACGCTTCGGGCTGGGGCGCAAGCCGGTGGCGAAACGCATGAGCCGGACCCTGAAGGCGATCCGGGCAAAGCTGCGACGGCGCATGCACGCGGATCAAGTGGAGACCGGGCAATGGCTGGGGAGGGTGTTGCGAGGCTGGTATAACTACTTCGCGGTCCCCACCAGCCACCCGTACCTACGGCGATTCGAGCGACGCGTCAGGAAAGAATGGATGGCCATTCTCCGCCGGAGGTCGCAAAAGGACCGGCACCCGTGGAAACGTCTGCACCTACTTTGTGATGAACTGTGGCCGCCTGTGCGAGTGCTGCATCCGTGGCCGGACCGAAGATTCGCCGTCACCCATCGGAGGTAGGAGCCGAGTGCGTTAACGCGCCCGCTCGGATCCGCGCGGGGGGCACCGGGTAACCGGTGTCCCTACCGCAATCTGAAACCTTTCATAGCGAGCCAGCGGGTTCGACTCCCGCCCGGCAAAGGCGCAGCCCGTCAGCCGGGAGCGCGTGTTGCATGGCGTGCGGCAACGTACGTCGTGAAGCGTACACAGCGGGTGGTCAAGCGGCGCTATTGAGCCTCGAAATCATCAATGCCGACGCCTTCGTGGTGCGATTAGCGGGGGCAGCACCGGGCACGCCGTCAACGGCGAGGGGTGTCTGGGTCGACCGGGGTCAGAGAACGTCTGCATAGCCACGGGATGGCTCGCCAGGGAACCTGGGAGGCCCCGCACGGTCCACGCAAGAAGGCCGGAAGACGGACCCCTGGCGGTAACAAAAGGTCCGGGCCCGCCCCTGCCTGCGGGGGATCGGGAGCGAAGCAGCAGGCAAGCGTGGTACTGGCTGGCGAATCAATAAGCCGAAGGGACGCCATGCGGGGAGTCGTAGCGCCCTCATAGTACTGACAGACGGCGGGGAACCGGGGCCGCTGGGACCCGCTCGAGGGAAGGGGGGCGTCGCATGGACAGGACCGCGGAGGGGAAACGGTGAGGAAACTTGAGTTCCAGCAAGCCGTACACGGAACCTCCGGGGATAGCCGATCGGAGCCTAGTGCGCGAATCTGCCGTGCGAGGAACCGAGTGCGTTAGACGCGCACGCTCGGGTCTGTGGGGGGAGAGGCTCGGTAACGACCTCTCCTACCCGGCTTGCGCCAGGGCAAGCCCTGGATAGGAGGATGCTATGAGGTGCGCCAGGCTAACTGGCCAATGTCAGGAGGTGAAAGTCCTCTGCGGTAAAGGATGAGCTGATCCATAGCGCTCCCCGAGCCGTGCGGTCGTTCCCGTGAGGGGACGGGCGAAGCGTCGGCAGGGGCGCATGTGGGCAGGGCTATGGAGCGTCGAAATCTTCATCATTCGGAGTGCCGAGACCGTCTCATTAGTCGAAGGCAACACCTCGCGGTCCGTTCTAGCTAGGGCCGGGAGGGCTCCGCGGCGTCGAAGAACCCAGGCACGCATGTACGACAGAGGTTGGGACCTGGGAGGCCTTCGGGTCGTCCCGGCGGGTCGCCGCCGGGACCGTGAAGGGAAGGACAGGAGTCAAGACTGGAGATGCACGATCCGAAGGAGTCAGACTCGGCCATACTAGCGACGAGTCCCGGGAACAAGGCGGCGCGAGCGGCTGCGGAGCGGGAGGAGCGAAGGGCCGGGACCAACGAGAATCCGGGAGGCCGAAGCACGGTCCGCACGCAGGGACGGGCAGCCGTGTCACAGGGGGCCGAGCGGATACGGCAATGTATACAGAGGAATCCCAAGGAGAAGCTCACTGCGCTTCTGCAGCATGTCACGCCGGAGACGTTGCGGGTTGCCTACGTCGCGCTGAAGCGAGATGCGGCACCGGGCGTGGACGGAGTGACGTGGAAGGAGTACGGGGGAGGGCTGGACGAGCAACTGCTCGACCTGCACGACCGCGTGCATGCGGGAACGTACCGGGCGACGCCGTCGCGACGGGTGAACATTCCGAAGCCGGACGGCGGCAGGCGACCGCTGGGGGTGGCCGCACTGGAGGACAAGATCGTCCAGAAGGCCGTTGTGGACAATATCCTGACGCCGATTTACGAGGCGGAATTCCTCGGGTTCAGCTACGGGTTCCGGCCCGGGCGGGGCGCGCACGACGCGCTGGACGCCTTGGCATACGGGATTGAGAAGCGCAAGGTCAACTGGATTCTGGACGCCGACATCGCCAAGTTCTTTGACCGGATCGACAGGGACTGGATGCTCCGGTTGCTGGGCGAGCGGATCGGGGATCAGCGGCTGATCAGGCTGATAGGAAAGTGGCTACGCATGGGCGCCATGGAAGACGGCCAACTGGTCGATACGGGCAAGGGGACGCCGCAGGGGTCGGTGATTTCGCCGGTCCTCGCCAACGTCTACCTGCATTACGTACTCGATTTGTGGGTCGGGCGGAAGTGGCGACCGCAGGAAGCGCGCGGCGAAATGATCTTCGTGCGATACGCCGACGATTACGTGGCGGGCTTTCAGCACAAGGAGGACGCGGAACGGTTCCTGAAGGACCTGAAGGAAAGGCTCGGCCAGTTCGGACTGGAACTGCACCCGGACAAGACCCGCCTGATCGAGTTCGGACGGTACGCGATCGCGAACCGGAAGACGCGTGGGCAGGGACGGCCGGAGACGTTCGACTTTCTCGGCATGACGCATTACTGCCGACAGACGAGGAAAGGACGCTTCGGGCTGGGGCGCAAGCCGGTGGCGAAACGCATGAGCCGGACCCTGAAGGCGATCCGGGCAAAGCTGCGACGGCGCATGCACGCGGATCAAGTGGAGACCGGGCAATGGCTGGGGAGGGTGTTGCGAGGCTGGTATAACTACTTCGCGGTCCCCACCAGCCACCCGTACCTACGGCGATTCGAGCGACGCGTCAGGAAAGAATGGATGGCCATTCTCCGCCGGAGGTCGCAAAAGGACCGGCACCCGTGGAAACGTCTGCACCTACTTTGTGATGAACTGTGGCCGCCTGTGCGAGTGCTGCATCCGTGGCCGGACCGAAGATTCGCCGTCACCCATCGGAGGTAGGAGCCGAGTGCGTTAACGCGCCCGCTCGGATCCGCGCGGGGGGCACCGGGTAACCGGTGTCCCTACCGCAATCTGAAACCTTTCATAGCGAGCCAGCGGGTTCGACTCCCGTCCGGCAAAGGTGCAGCCCACCAGCCGGGAGCGCGTGTTGCATGGCGTGCGGTAACGCACTGTCGTGAAGCGTACACAGCGGGTGGTCAAGCGGCGCTATTGAGCCCCGAAATCATCAATGCCGACGCCTTCGTTGTGCAATTAGCGGGGGCCGCACCGGGCACGCCGTCAACGGCGAGGGGTGTCTGGGTCGACCGGGGTCAGAGACCGTCTGCATAGCCACGGGATGGCTCGCCAGGGAACCTGGGAGGCCCCGTACGGTCCACGCAAGAAGGCCGGAAGACGGACCCCTGGCGGTAACAAAAGGTCCGGGCCCGCCCCTGCCTGCGGGGGATCGGGAGCGAAGCAGCAGGCAAGCGTGGTACTGGCTGGCGAATCAATAAGCCGAAGGGACGCCGTGCGGGGAGTCGTAGCGCCCTCATAGTACTGACAGACGGCGGGGAACTGGGGCCGCTGGGACCCGCTCGAGGGAAGGGGGGCGTCGCATGGACAGGACCGCGGAGGGGAAACGGTGAGGAAACTTGAGTTCCAGCAAGCCGTACACGGAACCTCCGGGGATAGCCGATCGGAGCCTAGTGCGCGAATCTGCCGTGCGAGGAACCGAGTGCGTTAGACGCGCACGCTCGGGTCTGAGGGGGAAGGGGCGCAGCAATGCCCCCTTCTACCCGGCTGGTTGTTTGTAAGCCATTGATTCAATTGTATTAATAAGGTATTAAAAGGGGATTATAAGGGATGGTGCCCAAAAGCATCCCGTCTAGCGGACGTGATTATTTCGTAAATCCAAGATAAATCAACCACTTACGATTGAAACGGTGGGCACCATTTGGTAAGATAATGAATAGAGATGACGATCAAGAAAGCACCGGGCAAGAACACTCGGAAGGGCATCAGCATGATTCAGGCCATGAGGATGTTCTCCCACGACGCTGCGGCGGAGGAGTGGTTCATCCGCGTCCGCTGGCCGCACGGACCGCAGTGCCCGCATTGCGGGGCCGGCTCCCACCGCGTCCAGTCGGGCGCGCAGCACAAGACGATGCCGTTGCGCTGCCGCGCTTGCCGCAAGCGGTTCTCGGTTCGCATCGCAACCGTCATGCAGGACTCGAACCTGGGCTATCAGGTGTGGGCCATGGCGATCTATCTGTTCATGACCAGCCTGAAGTCCGTGTCGTCCATGAAGCTGCACCGTGACCTGAACATCGCGCAGAACTCGGCCTGGCATCTCAGCCACCGCCTCCGTGCCGCCTTGTTCCAAGGTGGTACATTCTTCGCCGGTCCAGTGGAAGTGGACGCAACCTACATCGGCGGGAAGCGCAAGAACATGCCGAACTCGGTGCGCAAGGAACGGACGGGCCGTGGGCCGGTGGGCAAGACGGCCGTTGTGGGCGCGAAAGACCGCGAGACGAACCAAGTGGCAGCCAAGGCGGTGCAATCCACGGACAAGGAAACCCTGCAGGGATTCGTGAAGGATCACGCAGACCTGCAAGCGACCGTCTACACGGACGACGCGAGTGCCTACGAGACACTGCCGTTCGAGCATGAGTCCGTGCAGCACTCTGTCAGCGAGTACGTGCGCGGACAGGCGCACACCAACGGAGTCGAGTCGTTCTGGTCCATGCTGAAGCGCGGGTACTACGGGACGTTCCACAAGGTCAGCCCGAAGCATCTGGACCGCTACGTGCAGGAGTTCGCCGGTCGTCACAACATGCGCGAGCAGGACACCATCGAGATGCTGGGCGCGGTCGTCCTTGGCCTGGATGGAAAGCGGCTCAAGTACGATGACCTGATCAGGGACAACGGGCTGGATTCTGGAGCACGTGGATGAGCGGCTTGGAACTGGACACGCTCTACGACGGCGACCGCCTTGACTGGATGCAGCGGTGGGACGATCAGTGCGTAGACCGAATCCACCTCGATGGCAAGCCATTGGCACAAGGAACACTGTGCCAGGAGGATTTTCGATGAAGGACACCAAGAAATCGAAGCCAGTGACCAGACTCCAGCCGCGCCGAGTCGAACTTGTGCGCCCGACCTACCAGCCATCCAAGGCCGAGCTTGAGGAGTCGATCACGCTACCGCAGATGTCGCTGGGGGAGGCCGCCCGCAGACTCATGGAACCGGTCGAGATTCACTACATCGAGAGGCCCCGGTGCGAGAGCTAGACGGGATGCTTTTGGGCACCATCCCTTATAATCCCCTATTAAAACACGGTAAAGATTCTGAATTTAGCCGATAAAAATTATCTTCTTGCTCGCTGCTAGCGGCTTCTCTAGAGTGAAGCTTCAGGTCGGCCAGCGCGCCGTCCCTGAATCAAGGACGCGAGCCCGACCGCCTGCCGCCAAATTGGCGGGAGCAGGTCAGAACGGGCTCCAGACTAGGAGGACACCTTGAAGAACCACATATTGAGATTCCTTGTTTTCGCCCTCTGTGCGGCGCCGCTCGCAGCGGCGCCCGCCGCCGAGGAGACGGATGCGGACGCCGCTGCGATCGAAGCCGAGATCCGCGATGAGCTGTCCTCGCTGCGGGCGCGTCTGCTCAAGCTCGAGGCGATGTTGGACTCCCTGCAGGAAGTTGGCGAGTCTGAGGCTATCTTGGACGCCGAGCCGATCGTGGAGCCGGTTCGGGCCGCCGCCCTGGCGTCCGCACCGATTGGCGCGAAGACCGTAGCGGCCAAACTTGGCGACCCCAAGCCCGTCTGGACCGCGCCAGCGGCCGTCAGCAATGCCGAGCCGAGCGAGGAGATGCCGGTCGGAGTGGCTAGCAGCGGCGGCCAGTTGATCTCGTTCACCGGACTGCTCGACGCGTACTACAGCTACAACACAAACAGCCCTTCGAACGGCTACAACGACTTGTATTTCACCAATCCGAACTCTCGCGGATTCGGCCTGAACCAAGCCAAGCTGGAGATCGATGCCAGTGGCGACGGGCCGATCGGATTCCGCACCGACATCTGGTTCGGTTCCGGCGCGCGCCTGTTCGTGTTGGAGCCGAATCCGAATGGAGATCAGGTGCTGGAGAGACTTTACCTCCAGCAGGCGTACGGCTACTACCAGTTCGACAACGGGGCGGAGCTTGACGTCGGACTGTTCGGTACCATCACGGGCCTGGAAGTTCCGGAGTCCCACTTGAATTGGAACTACAGCCGCGGCATCCTGTGGGCCTGGAACGAACCATTCGGGCACCTCGGCGCTAAGTTCAGCACTCCGCTCAGCGACACCGTGACGGCGACGTTCATGCTCGTGAACGGATTCGACAACACCTGGGACCAGAACTCGGGGAAATCGTACGGCACGCAGATATCACTCGCCCCGACCGACCGATTCAACACGACCCTTACCTGGATCAACGGGCCAGAAAACTGGGATACGAACAATGGTTGGCTCAAGCACTTGAGTTGGAACTTCTACGGGGGTCTGCATGATCGGTTCGAAATCATGGGCAACCTCGATTACATCTCGAACGCCGATACGGATGGTGTGAGCGCCACCTCCTGGGGCATGGGTGGCTACGCCCGGGTGCATCTCTCGGATCAGGTTCGCCTCGCCTACCGCATCGAGTTCATGGACGATTCCCAGGCGCGTTCCACCGGCGTCGCGCAGAACCTGCGCGAGAACACGCTTACGTTCGAGGTCCAACCGGTCAAGGAAGACCCGCGCTTCCTGACTCGTCTGGAGTATCGCCGGGACTGGTCCGACGTGGCGTTCTTTAACTGCGGTAGCTGTGCGGACGGCTCGGCGTTTAACCAGAACTCGATCACTCTCGGCTTCATGTGGCTCTTCGGGCCGAAGGAGTAAACTCAATCTCCCCCAAGAGGCGTCCGCGACCCCGCTCGGCGGACGCCGCCCGAGCCGCGCCGCGGGGCGAACGGTTCCCCGGCGCGGCTCTTCTTATACAATGGCTGTCTCACGGGAGGATTTCCACGTGCAGCGACGCGACTGGATCAAGACCGCCTTGGCTGGCACGGGAGCCGCCGCCGCTGGGCCGTTGGTCACGCATATCGCGTCGGCGCCTGGCGCGGCCGCCCAAGCCGCGACGGGGGCGGCGTGGCAGCCTCTGCTGCTCGATCCGCACCAGAACCAAACCGTCATTGCGCTCACGGAGTTGGTCATCCCGACCACGGATACGCCCGGCGCGGAAGCGGCCCGCGTCAACGAGTACATCGATTTAATGCTGCATGATGTGGATCCCGACAAGGGCCACGGTTTCGTCCAGGGATTGGGCTGGCTGGACGGCTATGCGACCCGCAACCATGGCTCGCCGTTCGTGGCTCTCGAAGAGCCGCAACAGATCGCGATCCTCGAGTTGCTCGACGGCTCCGAGGATCCCGATTTGGTGGCCGGAGCGAAGTTCTTCGGCCGCCTGAAGCGCCTCACGGTCGAGGGCTACTACACGTCGAGGATCGGCATCGCCGAGTTGAACAAGAACGGCGTCCCCGCGACCTTCGCCTGCGAGCACGAATCGCACGACTGAGAAGCGGTCTAGATTTCGTGGGGCCCTGGACGCTCTTGGGGACCCGGGCTTGCGATGCCGTAGGCGCGATGCACATCGGCCAGCGTCAGCGTGCCCACCATGTAACTCGGATTCACCCGGCTCGCGACCGGTAGCAACGGATAGACCGCCAGCTTACGGAGGGCTTGGTCGAGCAGCAGGTCTGGATAGGTGCGGACGACCGCGCGGGGCTGCAGCGCGTTGTGGATGCTCTCCTCCCCCTCGCCCTGCTGGACTGCGCGTTCGAGATCGCGCCGCGTGAGGCAACCCCACTGCCCATACCGGATCTCGACGAGAAGGGCCTGATCGCCCTCGCGATCCAGGGCTGCGAGCGCTTCCGCCACACGGATGCGGTTGGAGACGACACGCTCACGATCCTTGCGCATGGCATCCTCGACGTGCAGCACCGGGGTTTCTCGCCGCTCCGCGGCTGATGGCAGGTCGAGACCGTCCTGGTGTCCAATGATCTGGAACATCGATTCGGGCTGCATGCGCCTCGAAACCAGGAGCGAGATTGTGTTCGCGATCATCACGGGCAGGATGATCACGTAGCTGGCGCTGAGTTCGAAGACCATGAAGATCGAAGTCATCGGAGCGCGGAACAGCCCCGCGAAGAATGTTCCGATGCCGACCAGGACGTACGCCCCGGTCGAGCTCGTCGTCAGCGGCCAGAACAGGTGCGCCAAGCCGCCCAGGCCACCTCCGAGCATGGCTCCGACAAAGAGCGTGGGAGCGAACAGGCCGCCCGGCGTGCCGCAAGCGAAACACACCGCTGTGGTGAGCAGTTTCAAGATGCCGATTAGAAGCAGCAGGTCCCATGGAAACCGGTCGTGGAGGGCGCCGTCGATGACGCTGTAGCCAGCCCCCAAGGTCTCGGGGACGAAGAAGCCGAAGATTCCGACAACCGTGCCGGCTCCAGCTGGCAGCCAGAGGCGTCGGCGCTCCGACACCCGCAGCGCGCGGCCGCGCAGTCGGCTGGCGTAGCGCGTGAAGGCGGCTGAAAGACAGCCTCCCGCAACGCCGATCGCCGCGTAGACAAAGAGTTCCGAATAGCCCACGAGCTCGAACTCAGGGACCCGGTAGAGCGGTTCGTCGCCGAGGAACCAGCGGCTCACGACGACCGCCGAAACGGACGAGAGGACGATGGATCCGAGGACACCCGCGTTCCAGGCCGCGACGACCTCCTCCATCACGAACAGCACGGCGGCAATGGGCGTGTTGAAGGCAGCGCCGATGCCTGCCGCAGCCCCGATCGGCGCGATCAGGCGCATGTGCTCGCGCGTGAGGTGGAAGATCCGGCCGAGCAGGGAAGCGATGCCGGCCCCCATCTGCAGCGCCGGGTCCTCAGGCCCCATCGGATTGCCGGTGCCGATCGAGAGCGTACAGCTTGCGAACTTGCCGAGGACGCTGCGGAAAGGGATGTAGCCGTCCGAGGCATACACGGCCACCATGGTGTAATTCACGCCGGTGCCGCGCGCGGTTGGGACGGCGAAGTGGACAAGCGCGTACGCCAAGCATCCGCCGAGCACCGGCCACAGCGGCAGAACGAACTTCGACGAAGGCGCCAGCGAGTGGATCGTGAACCAATTCAGTAACTCAATCGAGATGTGAAAACAAACGACGACGATCCCGGAAAAGATTCCGATCACGATCGACAGCAGCAGGAAGCGCTGGGGCTCCTCCAGCACCGGGCTGGTCTGGCTGACCTTCCACAATCTGAGCAGGATGTCTCGAAGAAGTTTCATCGCGACAACTTCGCCATCACGTGGAACAGCGGTTCGTCGGGTGGCCCGGTTTGCGGGCAGAGCGGTGCTCCCGCGCTCCATACGTTCTCGGCCAATTGAATACTCGCCTCGACGGCTTCATCGGAGGCGCGGCGCCGGCTCCTGCGGGCGAGCAGTTCATCGGCTCGATTGAGCGCGGTCTCCAAATCCGGTTGCAGCGGCGGCAGTGGTCCGACGAAGTCCTCGCCGACAGGGTTGCGGCAGGATTCCACGGCGGCCCGCGCGCGGTCGACGAGCACTCGGCTGCGGCGGTAGCGCTCGTCCACTCCGATGCCTCGCCGCGTGGGATCGAGCGCAATGATGCGGTTGCACAGCTCGATGTGTTCGCGCGTCGCGTCGTCTCTGCCGTGCAGCTGGGCGCGGTTGTAGTGCGTTCTGGCCGTGAGGTAGTTTCCGAGGTGGAACTCGGCTTCCGCTCTGCCAAGCAGGGCTTTGCGGTCGCTGGGGTCGGAACCGATGAGTTCGGCGAAGAGCGACGAGGATCGGTCGTACACTCGGGTCTTGAGCAGTAGCCCGGCCAGCCGATGTCGGATCGTACGGTCCTCGGGCACGATCTCAAGCAGTTCCAGCAGTTCGGCGGTCAGCTGCTGCTCGCGGCTGGTGTCTTCGAGCAGGGTGACCAGTTCCAGCCGGAGTTGCAGGCGAGTCTCCTCAGGCTCGTCGTTCCATTTGCCGTAGATCGCAGTCCGATAGTAGGAGACGGCCGCGTCGGTCTGGCCCGCCTGAGCGGCCAAGCGCGCCAGAAGCTGATTGACGATTCCGGACGTCGGATCGGCCGCTCGCAGCTCGATCAGGTGCGTCTCCGTTTCAGAAGAGTGGCCTGACGCGTACAGCGCTCGCGCCAGACCAAGCCGATAGTCGGAATTGTCGCGGGAATACAGCAGCGCGTCGCGGTAGTCTCCAATGGCATCCTCATATTCCTGTTCCGCCATCAGAAGCTGCGCAGATTTGAAGTACAACTCACCCCGCTTGCGGCTTTCGTTGTTGAACGAGCGGGTGTAGAACCCGGTCAGCACGAAGATGAGCGTCATCACGGCGAAGACGATCGCCAGCATGCGCGGCGAAGCCCCTTCGGCGATCATGGAGCGGCTTTTGCAATAGGGGCACTCCGCGCCTGGATGCGCGATCTCGTGGCGGCAGATCAGGCATACGTAGCGTTTCGGCATAGAGCCCGGTAACCAAGGCTATTCTCAGGATAAGAGACCTAGCCGTGTCTTGTACGTCAGCTCCTGCGCAGGCCCCCGTCCCCGGCTTGTGGCGGCGGTTGCTTCCTAGCTGCCGGCGTTCAGGGACTGCACGACGAGCTGCGCCCCGGCCGCCCCCGCACCTACGACGACGACAAGGTCGCAAAGGTCATCCAGCGCGCGCTGCGGGACAAGCCGGACCGCGCCACGCACTGGAGCACACACAGCCTGGCAGAAGCCGAGGGCATCTCCCACAGCACTGTGCAGCGGTGGTTCTCCCTGTTCGGGGTCCAGCCGCACTTGGCGAAGACGTTCCAGCTGTCCAGCGACTCCTTTTTCCTCGAGAAAGTCCTGGATATTACAGGGCTCTATCTCAACCCGCCCGACCACGCGATGGTGCTCTGCGTGGACGAGAAGTCCCAGATCCAGGCGCTCGACCGCACCCAGCCGACGCTTCCGATGGACTTGGGCTACTGCGAAGGCTACACCCACGACTACATTCGGCACGGCACGACGACGCTCTTCGCCGCGCTGGACATCGCCACCGGGAAGGGGATCGCGCCGTGCAAGAAGCGGCGTCGGCACCAGGACTTCCTGGCGTTTCTGGCATTGATCTACAAGGAGGTGCCGGCGGATCTCGAAATCCATCTCGTGCTCGACAACGACGCGACGCACGAGCGTCCGGAGGTTAAGGAGTGGATCGTCAAGCGGGAGCGCTACCACCTGCACGTCACGCCGACCTACTCGTCCTGGCTGAACCAAGTGGAGCGCTGGTTCGGATTGATCAGCCAGCGCGCGATCAAGCGCGGCTCGTTCCGCAACGTCACGGACCTCGTGAACCAGATCAAGGCCTTCACGGACGGGCACAACGCCTGCGCGAATCCATTCATCTGGGCTGCCACGGCCCAGTCCATCATCGACAAGGTCGAGCTACACGTATTTCTGGGACGCCACACTAGGCGGGCCATCTCCTGCCGCGCACCGCCGATGGAGTCGTGCGCGCCCAGGCCCTGCGCTAGAATGAGCGAGCGGCGGACGCGTGCCAAAAACAGGAGGACGCACAATGCTGAAACGGCACAATCCGGCCACCGTCGTCGAGGCCTTCGGCGGCGGATACAGCCAAGCGCTCGAGGTCCCGCCCGGCGCCCGCCTGCTGTTCACCGCAGGTCAGGTGGGCACCCGTCTAGACGGCACGACCGCCGAGGGCTTCGCCGCCCAGGCGGATCAGGTCTGGGCCAACATCATGGCGCTGCTCGCCGAAGCCGGCATGGGCGTCGAGGAAATCGTCAAGATCACTGGCTACATCGTCGGCGAGAAGAATTTTCCGGCCTATGCGGCCGCGCGCAAGAAGGCGCTGGGCGGCGTGCGGCCGGCGTCGACGGCGATCATCGTGCCCGCGCTGGCGATTCCCGAATGGCTGGTCGAGATCGAAGCGGTGGCCGCCGAGCTACCCTGATTGCGAAGCGGGACGCACGTCTCTTCCGCGACCGCGGCCTCTCGGCGCGCCGCGTGCCCTCGCCGGGGTGATGCATCAACTGAGACTTGCAATCTACTAGACAGGACCAGACTTTCGGACCTCGGAGCGAACAATACACTCTGGAGCCCACAAGTGGGTCGTCGCTGCTCCGCCCCCCCGCAATGTATCGTGTGTCAAGATCCAAGTCGACCTCGAGTCTGGTAAGATGGTTTATAAATGTTCGTATCCACGGCTCTCGAAGCCGTGGATTATTTTTCAGGTAAACCATGTCGAATAGTTCTGAAGTGCGTTCCAGGCTGGCCGACCTAGTCCCTGCCCACCGTCTCGTCACTCGAGCATGGCTCCTATCCCAAGGAGTAACCCACCACACTGCCGACAACTTGGTCAAGAGTGGCCGTCTGGTGGTCCTTCGGCCGGGTGTCTACGCGAATCCCGGCCCGCCCTTGTCGTGGGAAAGCGTGGTCTGTTCGCTGCAGCGGATGGGCAGCGACCTCATCGTCGGAGGTATCACCGCTCTCGAGTTGCAGGAGCGAAACCACTTCGAACCGCTCAACCGCCAGTACCCCGTCAATCTCTACGGCTGGGATCCGTCGCCCCGCTGGATCAACGGACTGGACCTGCCCGTTCAGTTTCGCCGCCACGGCACGACATGGCTCCAACGGGACGATGTCCCGTTGGAGCCCGAGGACAGCTACGGATTGCGGTATCCGTTCGCGATCGCGCACGCGTGGGGCGAAGCAGGATCCCGGTTGCGCGTCTCGACGATCGAGCGGGCGTTCCTCGAGGTCCTGAGCGGCGTTCCGAAGGAGACCTCCTTCGAGCACGCCGAATTGCTGCTGGACGGTTTGCCCGACCTCTTGCCTCGTCGACTCAACGCGCTTCTCGCTCGGACGCAAAGCGTCAAGGTCAAGCGGCTCTTCTTCTGGCTGGCAAAGAGACAGGGACACCCCTGGCTGAAAGATGTGCCGGAAGACAACATCGATTTTGGCAGCGGCAAACGACATCTGGCGGGAGGTGGCCGTTTCAACAGGGAATATCAGATCACTGTGCCGGACTTCATGAGCGGAGAGACGCGTGAGTTTCATTGACCGAATGGAGCTGGTGGCCCGAGTCTTGCCTTATATCGGTAGACGACCCGACTTCGCATTGAAGGGCGGCACCGCTATCAACCTGTTTTTTCGCGAGCTTCCTCGCTTGTCGGTCGACATCGACCTCGTCTTCCTACCGATCACGCCCTATGACGCGGCTTGTCAATCGATATGCCGACAATTGAATGTGATCGCGGGGGACATTCGAACTGACAAGACTTCGGGAAACAAGATCGTCGCTCCCGGACCCGCCTCGGAGAGACTTCCTCGTATCTGGTTTCGCCATCGTGGGCACCAGATCAAGGTGGAGGTGACGCCGGTGGCGCGAGGCACGGTGTGGCCTCCCGAGATGCGACGCGTCAAGGACCAGGCAGCCCTGCGGTTCGGCCACCTAGAGAATCAGGTCGCTTCCTTTGAAGACGTCTACGCGGGGAAGATCAGTGCCGCGCTCAGCCGACAGCACCCTCGCGACCTCTTCGATATGGGGATTACATACGAAACTCCCGAAACAGGGGTTGACAGCTCACTTGCGCAACCTCCGGTTTCGGGGCCTGTCGATCCAACGGACATTGACCGGGGACAGTACCGCGTCCGCGATCTCCTCCATGGAGGCTTCGATCGTGAATACCTCTTCCTTCTCGGCCTTGGTCGGCTGGTAGTCGGTCCGTACCAGCTCCACGATTCTCGGTTTGGGTTTCTTGTGCACTTCTCTCCCTCCCGGTTCAGACTACCAGCCCGCGCTCCTTCAGCACGGCTCCTTCTCGGCAATCAGGCCGATCCAAGCGATAGCGGCGGCAGCCAACGTCCAGGTATCCTTGCAGGCTGCCCCTGCGGCCTGGGAACCGCTCGGCGCGCTGTACGTCTGGCTGGAGTTGCAGGGCGGATCGCGGTAGATCAGGTCCGCCGACTCGCTGTGCAGCCCGCGCATGATGGCGCGGTTGTCCCCGTCCAGAGCGTCTGCCTTTCCCAGTTCGCTAGCGCCATCTCGTGGCGGCCAGTACAGGCACGTCCCGGTACCGCTGCAACGGCCTCTCCCGGGGACTGGCCGCAGCTCACGCCACCAAGTCCTTGTAACGCAGCCGGGTGTTGGCCGCGGATGCGACAATCTCGCCCATCTGCTGGAGCGTGTCCAGCTCGCGGACGTTGTGGCGCCCGCTGAACTCGTCCACATAGCGCTGCAGGTGCTGCGGGCTCATGTGGTGGTACGTTCCAATATAGCCGCGCTTGAGCATCGACCAGAAAGACTCGACTCCGTTGGTATGAGCCTTGCCCCGCACGTACTCGCCCACCGAGTGCTTGACCGTTTCGTGGTCGAACGGCAGCGTCTCGTAGGCGCCGGCCTCATCCGTATAGACCGTAGCCTGCAAGTCGGCCCAGTCCTGCACGAACCCTTGCAGCGTTTCCTTGTCAGTTAACCCAACGACCTTGGCCGCGACGTGCTTGGTCGCCCTGTCCTTCGCACCGACCACGGCCGTCTTGCCCACGGCGCCCCTGCCGGTTCCTTCCAGCTCCTGCCGCCTGGCGTTGCTCATGTTCTTCCGCTTGCCGCCGATATAGGTCTCGTCTACCTCGACCGGACCGGAGAACTGGAACCCGCCGGACTGCAGCGCTTTCCGCACGCGATGCGCCAGATGCCATGCTGTCTTCTGCGTCACGCCCAGGTCACGATGCAGCTTCATGGAAGAGACTCCCTTGAGATTGGTCGAGAGCAGGTAGAAGGCAAACAGCCAATCCCGGTAGCCGATCTTGCTCGAGTGCATGAACGTACCGGTCTTAGCGCTGAAGTTCGCATCGCAGACCTGCTCGCGGCAGCGGAACGGCATGGACTTGCGCTTTGCGCTCGTGTTTACGTTCAGCGAACCGCAACGCGGGCAGCAGACCCCTCCGGGCCAGCGCCGCGGCACGATCCAGGCCTCTGCCGTAGCGTCATCCGGAAACATCTCGAAGAATTCCGAAACCGAAAGCCCCTTTCGGTAGTGCTTTCCCGGCCCCTTCTTAGCAACTTCCATATCAACCTCTTACATAACTATTCTACAGGAAATTCCCGAATCTGTCAACCCCTGTTTCGGGAGTTTCGTATGTAATCCCCTTCGATATCAAAGAACTACTTGCGCACGAGGGGATCGATCGGAAGCTGCTCAGCACTTTTTTGGTCTATTTGATAACCAACGAGCGTCCGATGTCGGATCTTCTAGCGCCGAAACGCAAGGATATCGGCGAGCAGTACGAGGTGGAGTTCCGGGGAATGATTCGGGAGCCGACTTCGCTGGAAGCACTCGTCGAGACGAGGGAACAACTTATCCATACGATTCACTCCGCGATGACCGACGACGACCGGGCGCTCCTGATGTCAGTGGAGGAAAGGAAGCCCGATTGGTTGTTGATTGACCTGCCCAGCATCGAGCGCCTGCCCGCAGTTCGGTGGAAGCTTTGCAAACTCGGCAAAATGAGCAAAGAGAAACATGACGCATCCGTTCGCCGACTTGCGACTGTGCTAGAGGGCTCTGAGATCAGCAGTTGAGGACGCAATTCGACGCTCGCCAATTTCGCTTAGACGATCATGCTGAGGTGGGACCGCGCGACGGTAGCTGAGGGGCTGACGTATTGCACGGTGCGGTGCTACGAGACGCTGCAGGCGATCGTGACGGAGACCCAGTAACGCGGGGTTCGCCCGTGGCCGGACCCATATCCCACTCTTCTTGCGCCTGCCGTGCACCCGGCACGAGCCACCGTGCACCTTGCTCGCGGCCTCCGTCCGCCCCAGGGAGGCTAATCCAGGTGCCCCCGCGTCTCGGCTCGACACGCTCGGTCGCGCTCGGCACTCTTGTTGCAGTTGCCGAGCTCCGCTCAACCTCAAGGGAATCTGTCGTGTCGAAGCACCTTCGTGCATAAGCCGGGCAAGGCCGATCCGGTTTACTCGACACGATCTGGCCGGAGATCCGTTGCCTTTCCAGTGATTCACACGGTTTCAAACCGAATTCCGATTCGTCGGAGAATGGTGCGCACGCCGCGCCACACGAAGTAACGTGCTACCGCCCCAACGGCCACGAACACAACCAACATGGACAAGTACCAAGTGGGATTGTGAAGAGCGAGAACGATACTGCCGGTCGCGACGAGACCTTCTGAGAGGGATGCGATCCAGTTCGCAATGGGCTCGGGCGAAGCATAGAGAATTGCGCGTGTGGCCGCCTTTGGCAGAGGGGCCTCGCCCGCGAGAGCGCCTCCAGCTACGAGGGCAAAGATCCGAGCTGCAACTCCTCCATCCGAGTACACGCTCGTGGCGAGCAGCGCGCCAGCAGGCAGTCGGACGAATCTGTGGGCGGCATCCCACACTGAATCGAGCCTCGGGATCTTGTCAGCGACGAACTTTACCGCGTGCATCGTCAGGGCCTGGACAATGACCTACCAACTTTCGAGAAGCCCCAGGCTGCCAGGGAGTTCGACGACACCGAATCGGCTGACAATCCCTAGCACGGCGCAGGTCGGGTAGAGATTGAGATCGCTTGTTCAAGCGGCACGGATCGACTGCGCAACCAGTGCGGCAGCGTCGATGATCGGCCAGCCTAGTTGTGAATCGGAGCGCGGTGACAAAACCGCTCCTGAAACCGTCCTCAGAAAGTCTTCCGGTCCTATAACCGCCTCGCGAACCGCCGTCATCGATCCATTCGCCAAATCGGTACAGGATTCGGCAAGGTCCGTTGCGCGAGTTCTACCATGTGCTCGTGGTGCGTCAAAAAGATGACTTGGCAGCGCTTCGCGAGGCGTCCAAGCACACGAAATCCAGCTGCCGCGCGCTGGTCGTCGAAGTTGATGAACAAGTCGTCGGCGACGAATGGCAACGGCTGCGCTCGCTCGAGGTAATCCTCCAAGGCAGCCACGCGAAGCGCCAGATAGAGCTGATCGACCGACCCCGAACTCATACCGTTGACGTCCACACGCTCTCCAGAGGGGCGGCGTCCGACCAAGCGAACTTGATCCTGTTCGTCAAAGTCAAGTTCGAGGTTCTCGAACGAGCGGAGCGTCAGGTCGGCGAACAAGTTTCCGGCCTTCCTGGTAACTGCCCAGGTCGCTGATTTGGGAATTGATCGAGACGTTGGCCGCTCGGCTTGGAAGGCTTGATGCAGAGCGACGGTGACAGACGATTGGCAAGCGGCTGCTCGCTAAAGGCTCCGACCCAGTGGCGGGGTCATCGATACGCGTGTTCGGCGACAGCGATTCTGGCTAACCGTCGGCAGCGACGGACGCGGGCTAGCCCCGGCAGGCCGCTACATGTTATAGTGGAAATGTTCCAGCAAGGCCGAGCCGGAAGCTAGCGCTTGTACGCTGTCGAATCCGGCATGACGATGCGTTCCGATCGCTTGCGGCTGGGCCTACGCAAGAGACCAAGCGATGCCCCGGATGCCAGAGAGGGCACGCCGCCAAGGCGGCGGTGCCTCGGAGCTGATCGAGGAGTTGCGGCAGCAACTCGCGGAGAGAGACCAGCAACTTGGGGAGAGAGACCAGCAACTCGCGCGGCTGGGGGCGGAAAACGCCTTGTTGCGGGAGCGTCTGGAGGAGCTGGAGCGGCGGCTGAGCCTGAACAGCGGCAACAGCAGCAAGCCGCCTGCGAGCGACGGGCTGGGCAAGCCGCAGGCTGGGAAGCGCACCCGGAGCTTGCGCGGCCGCTCCGGGAAGCAGTCCGGCGGGCAGGCGGGGCACCAGGGCGAGACGCTGTGCCGGACGGAGGCGCCGGACCGGATCGAGGAGCACGTCCCGCTGCGCTGCGCGGGCTGCTCGGCAGCGCTGGCGGCAGCCAGCGCGGCAGGCGAGCCGGTCACGCGACAGGTCTTCGACCTGCCCGAGCCGCGATCCTTGGAGGTGACCGAGCACCGCGCGCATGCCAGCCGCTGCGAGCACTGCGGAACGGTGACGCGGGCCGCGTTCCCGGAGGGGGTGAGCGCGCCGGTGCAATACGGCCCGCGCATCGCCGCCACGGCGGTCTACCTGCAGAACGCGCATTTCCTGCCCGAGGAGCGTCTCTCGCAAGTGCTGAGCGATCTGTTCGGCGCTCCGCTGTGCCGCGCGACGCTGGCGGCGATGAGCCGCAAGGCAGCGGAGCGCTGGCGGGGCTTCGCCGGGCAGGTGCGGGAACGGATCGCGAGCGCGGCGGCGGTGAAGCATCTCGACGAGACCGGCTTCCGCGTCGGCGGGAGCACGCAATGGCTGCACGTGCTGAGCACGCCGCTGCTGACGTTCTACCGCGCCAGTGCCGGGCGGGGCGAGATGTTCGAGGGGCTTGCGGGCTGCCTCGTGCATGACCACTGGCAGTCGTACTTCACGCTGGAGGGCGTGGTGCACGCGATGTGCAACGCGCATCACCTGCGCGAGTTGCAAGCGCTGGTCGAGCTCGA
The DNA here is from genome assembly GCA_965218615.1 of Bryobacterales bacterium. Taxonomy (GTDB): domain Bacteria; phylum Acidobacteriota; class Terriglobia; order Bryobacterales; family UBA6623; genus VXMF01. The sequence goes on along the minus strand of CBDCLH010000007.1, from coordinate 515,497 downwards.
CAAGGAGGACTGGGCGAGACGGATGCAGCGCCTGCTGCGGCGGGCCCATCGCGCGATGCGGATCGCGCGGGGCCTGGAGATCGAGCTGCCGCAGTCCCTGCGGGAACGGATCGAGCGGCGCTACGACCGGTTGCTGGAGGAGGCGGTGGCCTTCCACGAGGCGCAGCCGCCGCTACGCCTGCCCAAGCCCGGCCGGCGGGGGCGCAGCAAGCGGCGCAAGGGGCACAACCTGGCCCTGCGGCTGCAGGGGCGCAAGGAGTCAGTGCTGCGTTTCCTGCGCGACCCCAAGGTGCCCTTCACGAACAACCTCGCCGAGCGCGACCTGCGCATGATGAAGCTGCGCATGAAGATCTCGGGCTGCTTCCGGTCCGCGCAGGGAGCGCGGGACTTCGCCACGCTGCGCAGTGTCCTGTCGACGGCCGGCAAGCAGGGCTGGAACCGCATCGAAGCCTTGCTGGCGCCCCCGGACGAACTGCTGGCCAAGCTGCAGATCTGACCGCTCCCGAACACGGCACGGGCGAAGTCCGGAGTCCCCGTCCCCACCGCAAGACCCGGGCGTGCGAGATCCGCCCAGCACCGGGCTTGTCGCCAACCCCGTGCTAACCGTCTGTCCGGGGCGTTCTGCACCATCCTTTCGAGGCCGAGCGGCCAACATCCTGGCAAATGCCGACCAAGCACGGGACCTGGGCAGTTACCCTTCCTGAGCATCGGGGCCTGCTTCTCGCGCCGGTTGCGGTCGATGGCCCATTGGAGCAAGCGAGAGGCGGCGCGGATCTGCACGTACTGTTCGGCGACTTCCTGGATTTCGGCCAGGGCGCTCTGTCTCGCCCCCTCAGCGATCGCGGCGGCGTCGCTGCCACCGACGGCCTCGAACTTCTCCCGTGCTTCACGAAGCCGGTCCCGCGCCTCCATTTGGCGCTTACGGAGTTCGTCCATCTCGTCTCCTAACACCTTCTCGCGAGATGCGGCTTGGTCTAGATCCACCCCGGCGCATTCGGCTTTGAGTTCTTCTGGGGATAGACCGTCACCCTCTTGGATCAGCGTCTGGACTACCTGCGAGCGCTCGGAACGGCATCGCTTGGCTTCTTCGGCATTCTCGATTTCCCGCCGGAGAGCTTCGACGTCTCCGACCCCGGCGGAGGCAAGCATGTCGCGAATCGTTTCCCGAGCGTCGCGCTTCTCTTCCTTGAGTTTCTGGATCCTTGCCTCGCGAGCTGCGATCTCCTTGTCTTTCGCTTGCGCGTCCTTTCGCGTCTGCCGGGATTTCTCGAGTCGGCGCTCGAGTTCGATCGCGACCTCGTCGGTATCCTCGTCTAGCAGGTCCGAGGCAACGGTTCGTGTTAATCGCTGCACCTCGTTCCTGAAATCAACGATGTCGCGACGGATCTTGCCGATACGACCTACCCGAAGATCGGTCACCCTAGGCGCCACCTCACGCATTTGGTCGATCACGTCGATTTGCCCGCCAACCGCTTCTGGGTTCGCATCCACCGCAAGCCCCAGACTCTCGACCGCCTTAGACCACTGGGTCTGCCACGCAGACTTCGCCGCTTCGGCCTTCGCGACTGCGATGCGCTTTGTCTGGACTTCGTCCGCAGTTCTCCGCGATTCAATTTCGAGCTTTCGTCTCACTTCCGCAATTTGCTGATGCGTGTTTCGCACCTCAGCAGCTAAGTCGAGGAGCACTCGCAGTCCCTTGCCTTGCAACGTGATCGTGTCGACGCCGAGTGTCTGCAGTTCCGTGCTGAGCAATGCCGCTGCACCCGACTCCTGTAGGCGAAGCGCTGCAAGTTGCCGTTCGGCTCTTCCTCGCCGAGCTATGCTGCTGCGAAGCTCCGCGTGTACGGACAGCCATCCAAGCATTTCGTCTGGCCCGAGTGGCTCGAAGGGAGCTGTAGCCCAGAGCTCGCGCCATTGGGCATCCATGACGGCGGATTCCTCCGATCGCTTGTCCAACTCCTCCGCAAGCTCCGCGAGCGTCTCTTTGACAGTCTCGAGCGAGCGATCCGCTTCGGCGAGCCGCGCGACCGCCTCGGCCGTTTCGACCCGGCGGTCTGCGCCTCGGTCGGCTGTCTTTACCGCGTCCTCGTAGGCCGATGGCAGGCTCTCGCTTTCTCCGGAGAATGCGCGAAGTTCCTCCTGTGGTACGGCTTCCCCGTGGATGTATCTGCGACGGATTAAGGACCAGCCCGAATCCCGTTCGGCGCGAAGCTCTCCGACTTGCTCCGGGCTGACCGGCCGCTCGTCGGCGACGATTCGGTCGCGAACCTTCGTCCTGGTCGTTCGGTCTTGGTTCGCGGATCGAATTCTCTCCCTGCAAGCGTCCAGACGCCGGTCCAATTCCCTACGAGCATCGCGGTGGTGCTGAACGGATCCCGTTGCGGGTACCACCATCGAGTTAGCCGTTTCGGCCGAGTCTGGTCGGCTCCTGAGGCCCTTGAATAGGCGCTGCACGTCAGCGTCGGCTTCGACGGCCTCGTATTCCGCGGAGCGGATCCGGGAACGAATGTCGCCGCTCTCGCGATTCGTCGCCGAAATCAGGGCCGCCAGCTTAGAAACATCGGCCGGCATACCGGTTTCTTCCAACTGCTTCTTGGCATCCGATAACCGAGCCTCGGACTCTGCCAGGGCGATGTGCGCCGACTCGAATGCCGAGGATCGCTTCGTCCCCTGGTTCAGCAGAGATCGAGCATGGGCGGCCTTCGAATGCTCTGGAATCCGCGCCACCAAGTCCCCGACATTCTCCGTGTCCCAGCCGAATTCGCTCGCCAGATCCCGGATCCTCCCTTCCTCGACGGCGAGTTCACGCTCGCGCTTCGGCAAGTCGCTGCGTTCAGCCTGCACCTGGATACGTTGCTCGTGGAGCCGTGAAATGTCAGCTGCGCGAAGCAATAGGGGCTCGTCCCACGTAAGGGACGCCCGCTCTTCTTTGCTGTGTTCTAATTCGGCTTCTTGTTCTTCCAGTCGCCGCGTGGCGTGCTGTTCGTCCTGCTCGGCCTTTTGAAGTGTCTCCCGCGCATTCTCGGGGATGTCGGCGACCCTTCCCAGATTTTCATTCGCCGCGTCGAGCTCCGATTTCCTGCGAACGTATCGGGCGACCCTGCGAATGCGGCTGAGCTTCCGCAAATCCGCGTTTCTCCCCTGAATCTCCTGTTCGAGCTGATCGTATTCTTCGGACCGTGCTTCGTAGTCTCGCTTGAGTTCACGCCATTTGGTCGCGCTCACGGTCCGCGCCCGCAACTCGCTCTCAGCAGCCCTAAGTCGATCCTCGGCTTGGTAGTAGCGCCGCTTTGCGGATCGCCGATGGCTCCACAACTGGTCTGCTTCCTCGTCCAGGGCGCGAAGCCTCCCGCGGAGGTCCTGGATTCCAGAACCGGCCGAGAACAGCATTTGCCCGACTTCGCCGCTCGCGTCCAGGATTTCACGGCCTCCGCGTCGGAGGCGCTCGTGATCGAGGCTGAACATCCTCTCGAAGAAGTCCCGATCCGCGTTCGCTAGGAACGGCGCCAACGTGCGCTCGCCCACCGCGAATGGGACGTCGTCCGGCCTGAGCAATGTGTTTCGATTGCCCTTGCGGCGTCGGAATTCTAGAAGCTCGCCGCCCGACTCCAGCGTCGCGCCGAGGCGCATGCTTCCGTAGTCGTGAAGGAAGTTGAACGATGAGCGGGCGGGAATGCCGAAGAGGAGGTCCTCGAGGGCCGACAGCATCGTCGACTTGCCGGCTTCGTTCGGCCCGACTGTGATGTGGAGGTCTGGCTCCACGCGAGGAAGATCCAGTGCGGTGTCCGTGAAGCGACCGTAGCGAACGAGTTCTAGGCGTCGGATGCGCATGGCTCAGCGTTCGCCTCCCCGAAGTCGCGCGATGGCGTACGGTCCAGCTAACTCGATCAGGCGTGCGTAGTCGCCCGTCGCCGCCGCCAGAAGCAAGTCGTCCTCCGTTTGTTGGCGTACCTCGTGCGGAAGCTTCGCGACAAGAGGGCCGATGTCCCCGCGCAATTGGTTCTCCAAGGACTCGTCCTTGCGGGCGTCGGAAATGTCACCGAGGACGTCAGCCAAGGCGGGGTCGGAGTCTGAGCCGGTCTCGGGTTCCGTGGCGACGACCAGTTTCTCGATCCAGGCCCTGCCCTCTCCCAAACCGTGTGCGGAAGCCCGAGCTTCTGCGAGAAGCCGCTCGCGGGACGTCAGCAATTGGTCATGGACTTGGGTTGGACCCGAAATTTTGATCCTGCAGGCGAGCAGGCGGCCGTCCGCGCGGTCGATTACGGCTTGCTCGATGCCGTCTCGAACCCGGTCGCAGACGCATTCAAAAGACGAGCACCCCAATACAGAGATTCCGACAACCTCCCAGCGGACGAGATCGACATGGAATGGAGCTAGTTCCACGATGGCGCCGTCGTCGACAGTGACGAGGAAGGCCCCTTTGGGACCGGTCTCCTTGATGTGGCGCCCTTGAATGTTTCCCGAGTACACCACGTACGGGCGCTCGTGGCGGACGCTCGGCTGGTGGATGTGGCCGAGCGCCCAATAGTCGTAGTTCTTTTGGACCAGTTGTTCGAGTGTGCAGGGGGCGTAATTGGCGTGACCCTCTTCTCCCGCAAGGCCAGTATGCAGGATCCCAATATTCAGCGCGCCTGGAACGGGACCGGGGTACGAACTGGCAAGGTTCTCGGTGATGTCGCGCTGCCGAAAGCTCTGTCCATGCAACGCCACGCCGAACTTGGAGAACTGGTGTGTCTCGGGTTTGCGGCTCGAAAAGACGGTCACGTTATCCGGGAGACTGAGGCGGCGCGCGATCTGGCTTTCGGCGTCATGGTTGCCGTGAATCAGGTAGGCACGGATACCTGCCTCCTTCAAGCGCCCCATCTGCCGGACGAAAAACAGCCCAGTCTGGTAGTCCCGCCAGTCCACGTCGTAGAGGTCACCGGCAATAATCAGGAACGCGGCTTCCTCTTCTATCGTCCGGCTGACCAGAGAGTCGAACGCCTCGCGCGTCGCGGACCGAATCAACTCGACGGCGCTACCCTCTTGGCTCGCGAGTCCCCTTAGCGGGCTGTCGAGGTGGATATCCGCAGCGTGTACGAACCGAAACGATGACACTGGTTATCTTCCGTCCTGCACCCGTCTAGCATCCCAACCCTGCTGGACTCGGCGTTTCGTCCGCCGTCCTGCACGGCGGCGCCAGGCGAGGGCACAGAAACTAGTCTCTTTTGAGTATGGCACACTCCATTGGCCGAATCGACATCCAAAGGACTCGAGGACTCGATGCCGCATGATGGCTTGAGGCAGCGGCTTGGCCGGAGCACCGCAAGCGCAAATTCAGAACATCCTCTCCGCTGGCCGCAGCGTGCCGAACGAGCCGACGTTCGCGATCGCGAGGCTGATACGAATCTGGTTGTCGCTGCGAGCGTTGCCGATGGACAGCCTGCGCAACTCGACGCTGAAACCGCAGCAGTCCGTGTTATAGGTCAATTGCGAGATCGAGTACAGGAAGATGCCCTGGCGGTAGTCGTAGACGTTATGGAGCGCGGCGCTCCAGCCGCGCCGGTTGTAGTCCCCGTAGCGGACGCCTGTCAACAACTGATTGCTCGGCGGCGTGAGCGTGCCCGGCACGCGGACTGCTCGGTGGCCCGCCGTGATGTTGATCTTGGGGCTCACTTGCACCGTCGCGTCCGCAGTCGTGTTCACAAGCTTGCCGCGCAGGGGATCGTAGTCGTTGCGCCACCGCAGGTTCCAGCGCCAGCCGGGATAGAGCTTCAGCGACGTCGCCACCGGAGAATAATTGCGCGCCTCCGAGAGGAATGCGAAGGAAGAGAAGTCGAGCGTCGACTGCAGCACGTTACGGCTGCCCGGCACGATGGCGCCGCCAAACTCCGGCTCGAAATAGCGCCGCTGCCAGACCTCGAGGCTGGCCACCTCGCGGACCCGTCCGCTGGAATCGTTCTTCGCGTACAGCCGGTTCGTGATGGAAATCTCTCCCTCGTTGGTGTTGTGCACCAGATCGCGCGCGTCGAACCGGATTGCGCTGTCGAAGTCTTCGACACCACGTGTGTAGCGGTAGCGCAAGCGGGGCTCGATGACGTGCTTGACGCGGTCTCCGAGCCACTTCGGACCGCGGTAGATGCGCTCGACGGCGGGCGCCGCGACATCGACTGCGAATTCTCCGGTCCGGCGGTATAGGTTCTCACCGACCAGTCCCGCCCGGGTGCGCCTCTGTCCGTACGCGATGGCGCGTGCGCCGAGCGTCGGCATCACCCGGAAGCCCTTGAGGAAGAGTCGCGTCGAGATGCGGGGGAAGAACATGCCCCGCTGGACGAAGCGCCGCGTCTGGAACGTGCGCTGCGTGCGGCTGATCAGGTCCAGGGACGAATCGAAGCTGAACCAGAAGGGCAGCCGGCCCTGGCCGAGCTGCCGCAGACGGCTGTTGAACTCGATCCCGGGCAGCTTGCGAATGACGACATTGTCGGCGCGCGCCACGCTCTGGAAGTGCTCGTTGCGCAGTAGCGAGGTGTTGAAGGAGAAGGTCGAGAAGTTCTTCGAGACAAAGCCAATCGAGCGGATCTGGGAGAAGACGGCCTCTTCGTAGGTCTGGGTGAAGGCCTGCCGGAATTCGAGAGAGCTCAAGTAGTGCAGGTCGGCCACACCACGCCAACCATTGCCGAACAGGATCTGCCCCTTCATGTCGAACGAGTTGCCGCTTTGTTTCAGGCGGCTGCCGTCGTCGAGTTTCCGGCCCCGGTCGCGCACATCGAAGAAGACGGCGTCGAAGCTCGAGTTGCGGGTCGGCCGGCCGCGCAGACTAAGGTTGGAGGCTACGCCGCGGGAGGTGTAGAGCGTCCCGCCAAGGGTCGCGTCGTAGCTGCGATTGATTGCCCAGTAGTACGACTGGCCGAAGATCCGTCCGAAGCGGGAACTGTTGCCAATGGTGGGCGTAAGGAATCCGCTCTGCCTCGGCATCCGCTTGAGAGACTTCTTGAAATAGGGGACGTACAGCAGGGGCACGCCCCGCAGCCGCAGCACGCCGCCGCGCACGACTGCCTTCCTGCCCGGTACGACCATCGCTCTGGCCGAGCGCAGCGTCCACCAAGGGCGGACCGGATCGCAGTTCGTCACGCGGCCGTTGTGGACGGTATAGTGCTGACCCGCCTTGTGAACGAGTTCCGCTTCAAACCGAAAAGGGTTGTCGGTGCTCAGCAGCCTCGCGCCGCCTTGACTGGCGGATGAGACGCGCCCACGGGCATCGTAGAAAGTGCCGAGTTCCGTACGGACGTTGTACGACATCCTCTCGGCGCGCAGGTCCTGCTGGTCGTCCAGCGTGCGGTAATGGACGTCGCCACTCGCTTCGACCTCGCCACTCTCCTCGTCGTACTCTAGCTCGTCCGCCGTGAGGATCATCTCGCGGTGCCGCAACTCGACGTCCCCGATGGCGCGCCGGATCGAGCCCTGCCGGAGTTGCGAGTGGGCACGGATCTCGACGGCTGAGCCGATGCCGGTGTGCTGCGAGACGATGGGTTCGGAGCGGTCTTCGGACGCGGTTTGCCCACTTGCGGCGGGGAGGCAGCAGCACAGCGCGACTAGCCAGCGTGACAAATTTTCGCCCGTCCGCGGTCGGAATTCGCAACGTAGCACGCGCCGAATGGGGCCTGCAAGACGCACGAGGCCGTGGCACGCGCGCGTCGACTCGCAGCTACGCTGACGGACGTTGCCACCATGCCCGTCACCCTGGTACGTATACGGTTCGTGAGTCGGCGGATTCCGCATGAGATTCGCCACGCGATTGGCCCATCCGAAGCAGTTAGACATCGGTTGCCTCCGTGGCCGTTTCTGCGCCGCAACCCTACGAGGACGCGGTCTTCACGGTCTCCGGCGAGCGGACCGTCAGTCGGCTGACTGGATGCGGCAGTGACGCACGTCGGAAACCGCCAGTGGAGGCCTTCCCACGATTTGACCAGGATACCGATGCCGGCGGCCGCGACAGGTGGTCTGCGCCCGTCGATTGTTCGATGGTCGTCTCCACGCGTCGCCGCACGGTCGTATAGTCTGCGGAGCAGCGACCCAGCTACGAGGGAGCGGGCGAGAACGTCGAAGAGCCGCCACGGCGGCCGCGACGCCAGGGCTGATCCGCAGGCGGTTCCAAGCTGGCAGTTCCGCTTGGGAGTCTGATACGGTTTCCGCATGCCGTTTCGCTGGTTCGCCGCAGTGTGCCTGCTGGGGGCGAGCGCCTCTGGCCAGGACGAGCTCAATGTCCTGTTCATCGCCTCGGACGACATGAACAACGACCTGGGGACATACGGCCATCCCGTTGTCAAGACACCCAACTTCGACCGCCTCGCGCGGCTGGGGATCCGGTTCGACCAAGCCTATTGCAACTACCCGGTCTGTAATCCTAGCCGGGCCTCGCTGATGACCGGCCTATACCCCGATCAGACTCAGGTGCGCAACAACGCGGTGCACTTCCGGACGACCATTCCGAGGGTCAAGACGATACCGCAGATGTTCCGCGATAACGGCTACTTTGTAGCCCGGGTGGGAAAGATCTACCACTATGGCGTCCCGACGCAGATTGGTCAGGCCGGTCTGGATGACGTGGCTTCCTGGGACGAGACCGTCAATCCCCGCGGCCGTGACAAGTGGGAGGAAGACCAGATCTACACGATCGACCCCGTAACGGGCAACCTTGGCGGCACATTGAGTTGGATGGCTCAGGATGGCGCCGACGAGGAGCAGACCGACGGAATTGGTACCACCGCCGCCGTCGAACTGCTCGAGCAAGCGCGCGGCAAGCCGTTCTTCGTGGCGATGGGTTTCTACCGACCCCATACGCCCTACGTCGCTCCCAGGAAATACTTTTTCCAGTACCCACTGCAGCTGATCCGGCTGCCGTCGGAACCCCTGGACGATCTCGTGGACATCCCCCCGTCGGCATGGGTCGACCGTCCGTATCAGCTCTACCTACCCGAGCGGAAGCAGCGCGAGGCGATCCAGGCCTACTACGCGTCCATCAGTTTCGTTGATAGCCAATTGGGGCGCTTGCTCGACGCACTCGAGCGCCTGGACCTCTCGGATCGCACGCTGATTGTCTTCTGGTCCGATCACGGCTACCACATGGGAGAGCACAAGCTCTGGCAGAAGACGACGTTGTTTGAGAACTCTGCCCGCGTGCCGTTTTTCATCGCCTCGCCGCGGCATCGCCGGACAGCCGGCTTGAGCACCCGCTCGCTGGCGGAATTGGTCGACGTGTATCCAACGTTGGCGGAACTCTGCGGCCTCGAAGCTCCGCCGCACCTCGTGGGCCGCAGCTTGGTTCCGGTGCTGGAGGATCCGACACGTGCGGTTCGCGAGTCGGCTCTGACGACCTACGACACCCTGGACCGGGTACATCGCCAACGCCCGTTGCGCCCCCGAGCGATCGGCTACCCGGTGCGCACGCAGCGCTGGAGATACACCGAATGGGGCCCGCACGGCAAGTACGGCGCCGAGCTATACGACCATCGGAACGATCCCAAGGAGTACGTGAACCTGGCTTTGGCGCCCAGCCAACAGGAGACGGTTTCGCAGATGAAGAAGCTACTGCAACAGCGCATTGCCCAAGCCACGAGCAAGCCCCAACTCTAGGATCAGACTTCGGTACATCGGGCGAGGTAGCGTGATGCTTGTTCGCGGCGTAACTGCCGTGCAAATCGAGGGTTAGGAACTCTTTCCGCTGAGAGCTGTGGGCTTGACCAGCCCCAGTATCTTTTGATATACTTTGTCCAGTGCCTGCCGACGCAACGCTCCCGCAAGACGCTGCCCAAGCGCCCGCCTTGGCCCTCCAACCGGGCCACGCCCTGCCCCTCGGCGCTTGCCTGAGCCTGCTCCGCGATGACCACGACTTCGTCTACTTCCTGTGCACCCAGCCGATCGCCTCGCATGCCATCGACGACAAAGTCGGGCGCAATCTGTGTCTCGCTCGCTGCGCACTGTTTGGCCTCGCCACGCACACCGCGCTGGCGCAGGCCTTCGGTCTCAACCCGCGCACGGTGGCACGCGCCAAGGCACGCCTGCAGGAGCGCGGCGAGGGCCAGTTCGTCCCGCCGCGCAAGCCGCGGCGGCGGCACGGCATCGAGGATTCCGTGCTGCTGGCCCAGGCCGCGGAACGGTTGCAGGCCGGGCACAGCCTGTACCGCGTGGCCAAAGAGCTGGGCGTGAACTGTTCGACGCTGTGGAGCTACAGCAAAGCGGGCCAGTTGCCCGCCAGCCAGTGCCCGCCGCGGCGCTCTGCCGACGGCGCAGCCGAGTCGCCGAGCCAGGCTGCGGGACGGTGCGAGCCGCCGGTTGGGCCCGAGCCAGCGGTCGTGTCTGAGGCGAGCGTCGAGACCGAGGCCAGCACGCTCGTGCTGCCCGGCAAGGAAGAGCGCAACCGGCGCGACGCGCAGGCCCCGCTGGGCCGGGCCGCCCGCGACACCGCGGGGCGCGTGGCAGCCAGTCTGGGCGTGCTCAACGGGCAAGCGCCGCACTTCGAGCCGGCCGCGACCGTGAGCGGGGGCGGCGTGCTGAGCGCCCTGCCGGCCCTGTTGCGCCAAGGCCTGTTGCGCCACGCCGGGTTGCTGGCGCTGCCGAAAGGTTTCTACGGGCTGCCCGCGTTGCTGCTGCTGTGGGCCTTCCTGCTGCTGGCCCGGGTGGGCAACGCCGAAGGGCTGCGCACCCAGCAGCCCGGCGAGTGGGGTGCGCTGCTGGGCTTGGACCGCTGCCCCTGCCCGCGCACGCTGCGCCGCAGGACCCGCCAGTTGGCCGCCAGCCCGGGCTTGGCGGACTGGACCGGGGCCCTGGCGCGGGATTGGTGCCGGGAGGATCCCGCGGCCGTGGCCACGCTGTTCGTCGATGGCCACGTGCAGGTCTACAGCGGCCAGGGTCGGTTGCCGAAACATTTCGTGACGCGCCAGCGGCTGGCCTTGCCGGCGGCGGTGGGCGACTGGGTGCAGGCCTTGGGCGGGGCGCCGCTGCTGTGCCTGCACCGGCAGGTGGACGACGGCATGGTGCGCGAGATCTGGAGTGGCATCGTGCCGCAGTTGCGCCAGTTGGGCCTGTTGCCGGAGGAGCCCGGGGCGGCCACCAGCGAGCCGCGTCTGACGCTGGTGTTCGATCGCGAAGGCTGGAGTCCGCAGTTGTTCCGCGAGTTGCGCGCGCTGGGGATCGCAGTGGTGAGCTGGCGCAAGGGGACGCCAATCGAGCGCTGGCCGGAGAGCGAGTTCCGGGCGGCGGCCATCCCGCTGCGCACGCCGCTGGGCGCGGCCACGCTGGAGGGCCAGTTGGCCGAGCGTGAGGTGGACTTGGGTGCGCACTGCCGGGTGCGCGAGATCCGCTTCTGGATCGAGCGCCGCCTGCGCGGCACGGGCAAGAGCGGCCAGGATCGCCAGCCGCGCGAGTGGGCCGACCAGCCGCGCGAGAGCCAGCGCCAGCCGGCGCTGGTGACCACGCATCCCAGCCTGGCGGCCGAGCAGGTGGCGGGTCTGTTGCGGTCGCGCTGGACCCAGGAGAATTTTTTCAAGTACATGCGCGCCGAGTTCGGCCTCGACAGCCTGCCCGAACACGCGCTGGTGGACGTGGACGAGCAGGCTTGGGTGCTCAACCCGGCCTGGCGTGCGATCGACAAGGCGCTCAAGCAGGCCCGCAACCAAGTCGGTCACCTGCGCCGCAAGCGGGCCTTGGAGCTCACCGCCAAGACGGACGCGGCACGCCAATTGGATGCGCAGATTGGCGCTTGCGACAAGCTGGTGGAGGGCTTCGTGCTGGCGCGCCAGGTGGCGGACAAGCACATGCGGGCGGGCGCATTGCCGGAGGAAGAGAAGCTGCAGGCCCTGCCGGCACCGCTGCGCCAACTGATGCAGACGCTACGCATGCTGGCCTACCGGGCCGAAACCGCCATGGCGGCGGCGCTGGCCCCGCAACTGGACACTCCCGAGACGGCCCGCAGCCTGCTCAAGGCGCTGTTCCGCAGCGAGGCTAGCTTGCTGCCCGATCCGGCGGCCGGCACGCTGACGGTGCGCCTGCTGCACCAAGCCAGTCGCGCCCAAGACGCGGCCCTCGCCCCGTTGCTGGCCGAATTGAACCGTACGCGCACCGTGTTTCCCGGCACCCAGCTGCGCCTCGTCTACGAATTGCCGTCCAGTGACTGCTCCCAGCCGATGGCCTTGCAGTCTCACCCAGCCGGAGTCTCAGCCCAAACTCGTGACAACTCTAATCAAACGATGTAACGAAGTCTGAGGATGGTCATCCAACGCGCCGGACCGCTCCCTCCAGTGTCTTCATTCCAGTCGGGCGCGGGCACCTCAACGCCACGCCCGGATCGCTTTCGTGACTGTGGTATATCTTGGCGGGAAGTTAGAAGACTTCCCCCGAGAGGCATCCTCTGCAAGCCAAGACTCGACGCATGAATCGGCGGCATTTTCTCGCCGCCATGTCCGTGTCCGCGGTGTTGCCCGTGGCCACGGGCGCGGAAAAGGGGTTCGTCCCCCTGTTCAACGGCGAAGACTTGACCGGTTGGGAGGGCGACCCGTTCCTTTGGAAAGTTGAGGAAGGTCTGCTGGTCGGGCGCTCGCCGGGAATCGCCTACAACGACTTTCTGACGACAACCAAGGAATATTCGGACTTCATCCTACGCTTCGAGGTCCAGCTGCTGGAGAATGTCGGCAACAGCGGAGTCCAAATCCGTAGCCGCCGAGTGCACGGCTCGATGGAGATGATCGGGTACCAGGCGGACATCGGCCCGACGTGGTGGGGCAACCTGTACGACGAATCGCGGCGCCGCGTGACGCTCGCCCAGCCGTCCGAGGCAACTCTCCGCAGAGCGCTGAAGCCTACGAGTTGGAATGATTATGAGGTGCAGGCCATCGGCAGGCGCATCGTCCTCAAGCTGAACGGCAGGGTGACCGTGGATTACACGGAAGAGGACGAATCGCTCGAGCAGACCGGTCTGATCGCGCTCCAGGTCCATTCCGGACCGCCGTTAGAAGTTCGCTTCCGGAACATCCGCATCCAGGAGAAGTAGAGCATCGGCGCGTCGAGGCTCGCGGGTTTCAAGCGGTAGGAGCGCTACGGCCGTCCCTGCATTCCGGCGTGCTTGGAAGCGAACACCCCGACCACCGGCAAGCGGAATTCCTCGCCGTGCCACGCCTTGTACATGGCAAGGATCCACATCGTGCTCAGAACCAGCTCGAAGATTGCGGAGAGTGCTCCATTGAGCAGCGAGAAGACTGAGATGGCTCCGGACACACCCAGACAGCAGAGGAACGCCACGGTCAAGAATAGGCACTGGTAGCTATGGAACCGGACGAACCGATTCCGGTTGTACGGTCCGAACAGCAGAAATGCTAGGGCAGGGATGCATGTCAGATACGCCAGCGTCCCCAATTGGTTCTCGCTGAAGCCGCCCAACTCCGGACCTTCGGTGGACGAGGAGCCTTCGCCGGGTACAGGATGGGAACGCGGCGTGTCCGAAGAAGATACCGGTCCAACCGGAGTGCCGCAACGACTGCAGAAGCAGGCCCCGCTAACCTCCGCACCGCATTGACTGCAGAACTGCAAACGCTCACCCCGACGACTGGGAGTAGTATAAGCCGGACGTGAAGCAGCGAATTGGATTCCGGCAGGTGGTGGGCAATTGGCGCTGGGCGCTGCGGCTCGCGGTTCTTTGGCTACTCAGTCCGGCCGTTGGCATACCAGTCGAGATCATCGCCCACCGCAGGGCCTCCTTCGATGCGCCGGAGAACACCCTGCCGGCGGTGCTCCTAGCTTGGGAGCGTGGCGCCGACGCCGTCGAAGTTGATATCCACCAAACTCGTGACGGACACATCGTTGCCATCCACGATCGGGATACGATGCGCGTGACTGGTCGCGAGGGCCGGGTCGCCGGAATGCTCTTGGAGCAACTCCGGCTCTTGGAAGGATCCGCGCTGGCAGGGAACCGGGATTCCTACCCTCCGGGACGTGCTCGACACCGTACCAGATGGGAAGACTCTAGTCGTGGAGATCAAGTGTCCTCGTAGCGTCCTGCCGGAGTTGGAAAGAGTTGCGGAAGCGTCGGGCAAACGACGTCACATCGTACTGAAGTGGTGCCGGATTTTCGGACAGTGAGGTAAGGTGGACTTCGCCGGGGCTGAAAGGAGCACAGCACTGCAGGCTCAGGCTCCCCCGCGGATGGCCCCGCTGCACCAGCGCCTTGCGGGCCGACCGGCTCAGCGATCGCACGCGCTCTGCAAAAAATCCCGCTCCACCACCAGTTGCCCGATCTTCTTGTGCAGCTTCCGGATCTCCACTTCCAGCTCCTGCCGACCCCCCTTCGAACAGCTCCACCAGCCCTTCGCTCGCCTTGCGCTTCCACTGGCTCACCTGGTTCGGATGCACCTCGTGCCGCGCCGCGATCTGCTGCACGGTCTTGTCCCCACGCAGCGCCTCCTTCGCCACTCGCGCCTTGAAGGCTGCCGTGAACCTCCGTCTCTTTGCCATCGTTGACTCCCTTCAACCCAGGCAAAGTCCACCTTTTATCTCACTATCAGAAAAACCCCTACCACCTTACGATTAGGCTTCACAATATCATTCCATCTGCTAGAGTCGAACCGCGTCTAGATGCCTTCCGCAGAACATGGGATTCAAGCGGTGCCGCCTACACTTCGGGCTCTAATGCGATGAGACGCTTCCTACCCTCCAAGATTGCTTTTGTCGGGTTCGCGGTAGGAATCAGCTACTTATTCTTCATCCAACTCTGCGACCTACTGTTCGATTGTGGCTGCCGCGCCCTGTGGGCAGGCGCCGCGGAACATTGCAACGTCCACGCCTCCGAGCCGCCGCATTGCCCGTGGTGTATCAGGAGCAGCTCGTACGGGTGGCTCTCGCTGGGGCTCATTGTGACGGCCCAGACAAGCTTGGCGCTTTGGCCCGGTCGCATCGGCAAGGGCCGAATCGCTGCGTTGTTCTTGGCGTTCCCAGCCGTGGGAGTGGTCGCGGGGCTTGTGACCGGCCTCGCAACCGGTTACTGGCGCTAACACCTTCCGGCTCTCGCGCCATCCCTTGGCTCGCTTCAAACTTCGTCCGGGACCACATAGGGCGGGCGGTAGCGTCGCGTGAGCAACGCATTGGCCATCCCGTTCCCGACGAAGAGCCCTGTCTCGCTGTCGATATGCAACTGCTGCTGGCAGCGATAGCTGATGTTGCCCAAGTGGCAAAGTTCCGCCGCCGCCGCGCCAATCTGGATGTCTGCGTTCAGCGAGTAGTGATTGCGCGAGCGCACCGCATCCAGGAAGTTCGCCATGTGCGGCGTTGGATCCCAGATCTTGTCTTCGTGGGCCGTCTCGTCGTGTGTCTTCTCCCGCTCGTCACCCAGAAAGATCTGGAATCCTTGAGGGTTCACTACCATGTAGCCCTGGTCGCCGAAGAAGATATTGCCGACATAATTGCTCCCCCGAGGCGCCGCGCCACCCTCGTTGGGACTGGACAGGTTGCGAACGTCGAAAACGATCTCTGAATCCTGGAGGCGGAAGTGCGCCTGCTGCGTGTTCGGAGTCTCCTGGTCATCTCGCCACACGAACTTGCCGCCGCTTGACGAGACGGCCTTGGGCCGGGCATATTCGCCCAGGCCCCAGCGACAGATATCCATCTCGTGGACGCCCTGATTTCCGATGTCTCCATTGCCCGTGTCCCAGAACCAGTGCCAGTTGTATGCGAAGCGGTTCTTCGTGTAGGGCCGCATGGGCGCCGGCCCCAGGAAGATGTCCCAGTCCAGGCCTGGCGGAACGGGCTCCTCGGGCGTGTGTCCGATCGAGTGGCGGCGGCGGAAGCAGAGGCCGCGAGCCATGTAGACCTTGCCGATCGCTCCCTCACGGAGCATCGCCATCGCCTTGCGTTTGTGCCCGATCGACCGGCTCTGCGAGCCGACCTGCACCATGCGTTTGTATTTGCGCGCGGCCTTGACCATCTGCTGGCCCTCGAACGGGTTGTGGCTGGCCGGTTTCTCGACATAGACATCCTTGCCGGCTTGGCAGGCCCAGATAGTTGTCAGGGCATGCCAATGGTTGGGTGTCGCCACCGAGACGGCGTGTACCTCCTTGTCTTCGAAGAGCTTGCGCATGTCCGAGTACTCGCGGGGAGCATGGCCCTGCTCTCCGCGCACGATGGCTGAGGCCCGTTCCCGCGCTTCCTGGTTCACATCGCAGATCGCGGTAATGCGAGTGCCCGGGATGGAACTGAAGTACCCGAGATGCCCACGGCCCCGGCCACCCGTACCGATCACTGCCAAGTGGACCGCCTCGTTCGCGCCGCGTACAGGAAACGCGCGCGTCGCTACGGTGGCCGCGGCTGCTTGCAGGATGCGTCGGCGGGTCTCGCTTGCCATGGCGTTCAGCGTACTACAGCGAAGGCCTGAGAACAGACTCTGGTTCTGGAGCGTCGGTCGTATTCCTTGAACGCACCGGAGTCGGCAAGCGGCCAGGCTGGATGCCCGGATTCGATTCCAGGCGCAGATTGCGTCACTCGCGTGGAAGGGATCGGCGGCAGCCTACGAGACAAATGACTTCTGTCGATTCCGACCTCTCTGCTGGGACACGGCCGCGGCACATTGAGCGTCTTTGGAGACGAGTGCGAGGGTGCTCTCACGCGTGCAGCCGGTGCGCTCGACGACGCGATTGCCGCACGCACACATAGGGGGGAGCGTGTCCTTCGGCCGTCGCCGGGGAGATCCGAGCCCTGTCGCCAACTTTGCTGCCTTTGAAGTCCTCCTCGCTAAAGGCATGTGAGAGCGGGGCATCGGGAAGGCGGCATCCACCTGGCGGTCGGGCCGGCACACGCATCGAGTGGAGCCTGCGCTGGACTTGCGACACAAGTCCCTGCTCGACTGGATGGCAGCGGCGCTTGGCACCATCGGCCTGCAACGGAACATTGACAGGGTCCGCAGAATCGGCGCTTGGCAGACCCCCGTTCAGCGTGAGCCTTTTGAGCGGGCCTGTCTCCACGCATGTGGAGAGGGTCGAAGTCCCAGTCGTCCCCCAATGAGACGCGGCGGGCGGGCTGCTTTCCGAAGCTGACGCGCTCCGCATGGGCGGACTTGCATCAGCGTACGAACCGCCATGGTCGTGGTTCCTCTGGGGAGGAGGCCCCGAGCGCCACACGAGTCACGACTGGATCCATACGGGTCCAGGGACGTGGGCGCGACGTTCCGGCGCACTTGGGAACAAGGCTGTGTTACGTTTAATTCCTTGGTTTTTCTACGATTTGCACTTGGTTGGCTGCTCGCGTCCAGTGTCTCCGTGGAGGCCGCGGGGCCTATCTCGTTTGCTCGCGTTGAGGAGGCGATCCGGCGTTCCTCAGCTCTCTCTGAGGATCTGCACACCCTTTGCGACCGCATCGGTCCGCGCCTAGCTGGTAGTCAGGGCATGCAGGACGCCCTCGAATGGGCACGTCAATCGTTTCGGAATGCGGGCCTTGACGAAGTTCGGCTCGAAGCGGTGCCGATGCCCGTTCGTTGGGAAGCAGAGGAGACCCGCGTCGACGTGCTCGCGCCGGTTGCAATCCGTGTCCGGGCATCTGCCACAGCGTTGTCTCCGGCGATCCCGCACGGCATCGAAGCGGAAGTCGTCGACGGCGGTTCTGGATCGCCGGGAGCGATCGTGCGTCGGTCCGCGCGCTATCGCGGCAAGATCCCGCTGGTCTTTCTAGATGCGGCAAGCTCCTTCGACGACTTGGCTGTGGAGCAGCGCGACGCGATGGTGGCTGTGCGCGAAGCGGCCGAGTCCGGAGCGCTCGCCGTGCTGCTCGTCTCCACGCGTCCGAACCAACTGCTGTATCGACACATCAACAATGTCTCCGGCCAGATTGACCCGATCCCGTCCGCATTGGTTGCGCGGGAAGATGGATTGCGGCTGGTGCGTCTGTTACGAGACGGTGCGCAGGTCCGGGTTCGCCTCGAGATGCGGAACCGGATTGGAGGCGCCTACGAGACCGCGAACATTGTGGCCGAAATCGCGGGTTCCGACTTGGCGAGCGAGATCGTCCTGCTGGGCGCCCACCTCGATTCGTGGGATCTCGGCACGGGCTGTCAGGACAACGCAGTGAATGCCGCTTTGGTGCTGCAGGTGGCTCGCGCGATCCGGGAAGCGGGCGTGCGACCGAAGCGTACGCTACGGTTCGTTCTGTTCGGCGGAGAAGAACTCGGGCTCTTCGGATCGCTGGCGTATGTAGCTCGGCATCGCTCCGAGCTCGACCGCCACGTTGCCGCAATTGTGCACGACATGGGGGGAGGACGCCTGCTTGGCTACTCGGTCGGAGGACGCGAAGACCTGCTCCCGAGACTCGTGAAGGTGCTCGATCCAGTGGACCGCAACGGTGTATTACGCCACACCCAGGAAGCGTATTTCCTCAGCGACAACTTCACCTTTGTTCTCCAGGGCGTGCCTGCGTTGTTCGCCCTGCAGGACACGTCCGGCTTTTTTCTGACCTACCACTCGGAGGCTGACACCCTGGACAAGGTGGAGCTCGACACTGTGCGTGAGGCCACCGTTGTGGCCGCTGCCGCCATTCTGGGCATCGCCGAGCTCGAGCCGCGCTTCGGAGATCGCCTCGACGAGAAACAGGTCACGAGTTGGCTCAAGCGGGCTGGACTCGTGCGGCACTTACGCTTCCTGGGGGTCTGGGAGACCTGGCGTCCCAGATCGAGCCGTCGGTCCTCGTCCGGGTCCAGGCCGCGCCAGACGCCGTAGCCGCGGATGTGCGAGAACCGAGCGTCCGTCACCCCGCGATGCTTCCACAGGAGGGACTCCGAAGAGCCTCTGCTTCCAGGACATTCGCCGGTACGCCGGTCCGGAGCAGCGGAGGGTCTTCCGGGCGGTTGGTAGGGTAAGGCGATGCCGTTTCCCCTCGAACCGCAAGAGGGCTTGACACCGCCGGGGCCGGACGAAGCGCGGCGCCGCCGCTACATGCAGGGGCTCGTCCGGGAACTGGACGGTCTGGAGCGGCCCTTACGGCAGGGCGGCGGCCTCAAGCGGATCGAGCGGCAACGCGCCGCCGGCAAGATGCTCGCGCGTGAGCGGATCGCGGCGCTGCTGGACGACGGCGAGGAGTTGTTGGAACTCGGGCTGTTGGTCGCGCACGATCTGTATGACGGGGCGGCGCCCGCCGCAGGCGTTGTGACGGGAATCGGCCGGGTCGGAGGCCGCCCGGTGGCGGTCATGGCCAACGACGCCACCGTCAAAGCGGGGAGCTGGTTTCCCGAGACGGTGGGAAAGATCCTCCGCATCCAGGAAGCGGCCATGCGCTGCCGGATCCCCATCGTGTACTTGGTGGATAGTGCAGGCATTTTCCTTCCGTTGCAGCACGGTACGTTCCCGGGCAAGTACGGAGGCGCCAGGATCTTCAGCAACTGTTCGCGCATGCGGCGCGACCTGCGGGTCCCGCAGATCGCGGCCGTGATGGGCCCGTGCATCGCGGGCGGCGCATACCTGCCGGCCTTGAGCGACGTGATTTTCATGGTGGAGGGAACCGGTTTCATGGGCCTGGGCGGGCCCAACTTGGTCCAAGGCGTCATCGGCAAGCGGGTCGAGGCCGAGGAACTCGGAGGAGCCTCCATGCACACGGAGCGCAGTGGGGTCGCTCACTACCGCGTGGCGGACGATACCGAGTGCCTGCGGCAGATCCGGACTCTGTTGCTGGACTTGCCACGGGCTCCTGAGATTCAGCGGGAGGTTTCGGAGCCTCGCATCGGGGCGGGACTGGACGAAATCCTGCCGCCCGACCACCGTCTGCCGTACGACACGAACGCCGTGGTCGAGAGGATCGTGGACAAGCAGGGCAGCCTCGAGTTCATGGCCGGGCTTGCGCCCGAGTTGCTCTGTGCGAATGTGCGCATCGCGGGCTGGCCGGTGGGACTGATCGCCAATCGGCGGGGGCTGTTCCGGCAAGGCGATCGGACCCGCATGGGTGCGATCCTGTACGCCGAATCCGCCCGCAAGGCCGCCCAGTTTGTCGAGAAATGCGACCGGCAGGGCCACCCCTTGGTGTATTTCCAGGATGTGAGCGGTTTCATGGTCGGACCCGAAGCGGAGCAGAGCGGGATTATCCGTGCGGGGGCTGAGATGGTCGAGACAATGGCTACGGCGCGCGTGCCGAGGATCGTCATCACCCTGCGCCATGCGAGTGGCGCGGGATATTACGCGATGGCGGGGCAGGGATTCGATCCGGACTTCATATTTTGCTGGCCGACGGCACGCGTTGGAGTCATGGAGGGCGGTTCGGCGGTCCAGGCCCTCTTCGCGGCGGAACTGAAGCGGCTGGACGAGTCCGGAGACCAGTTGAGGGTGGAGCTGCGCGACGAAATCGAACGTACCCGGGAAGAATACGAGCGCGCCTTGGATCCACGATGGTGCGCCGCTCGAGGATATGTCGATGCCATCATTCGTCCGGACCGCACGAGAGAGGTGCTTGCCACGTGCTTGGAGGCCGTTCGGGGAAACGGCTACGCCGTCATCCCGGCTGCGCCCGCGTCCTCCGGGCGCCCTGTGGGGTAGTCTGCAACGGCGGGGGATGTCCCCGGTCGGTCGGTTCGAGTACTGCAAGCGGTTCGACTCGCCTTACGATCGCAGGTGGGCAAGACACCGGGGCCTCGGCCACTCGCACTCATTTCGAGGTGGCGAAAGGGCGGAACCTGCGTGGTCGGCTGATTGAGACTTGGATGAATCCAGGCGACTCGTGGAAAAAGCTACCTCGCGGAATCGGAGCGGGACGAATGACAGCGTTCTATCAGAGGCCTTCGTAGCGTCTGTTGCAGATGTATTGCTCGGTGTTGTAATCCTCCGGATGCGGTGCGCTGAAGCTGTCGGAGAGGTAGAACGGCTGATTCCGGGACTTGTCCAAATGGACTCGAGCGCTTGGTCAGTCCTGTGGGAATACGGGATGCTCCTGGCAGTGCCGATCCGACGTCGGCGGAAGTCCAGCAGCCGTTCCGGAGCGCCAGGGTCGACCTCTGTGCGGAGATTGCCCAAGAATCCTGTGCGGTAGCCGGCCTACTTGAGGAATGCGGGGTAGCTCCCATCCATACGCTGGGCGCTTATCGGCGGCATTCGGAAGGCGTAGTGGTGCTCCCTTTGGAACTCTCCCGTTCGGGTGCTGGAGCGGGTTGCGTAGACCGGCGTGTGCAGAACGTATTCCTAAGTCACGCGCCGCGTGCCCATCAATGTGGGGAGTCTGAATGATGTCGTTCCCCATGCTCTGGATCTGACAATTGCCGTCGGGACGTGAAAGCACCGTCATCGCGCAATCAGCCGTCGCGCCGGCTTCGTGCGAGCGCCTCGAGAGCCGCTTCCGCCAGGTAATCCGGACCGTTCTCGATAAGCCGATTGAGAGCTTCAGTCGCCCGCTGCTCCCTGAAATCACCGAGTTGCCAGACGACGATTTCGCCCAAGGAATGCCCGAGTGGATACCCGAACTCCACGACGGACCTGGAGATCTCCTCAAGGAGATCGAGGAGATGTTGGCGAGTCTCCTCTGTGTCTGGCGACGGTTGCCAGAAATACCGAGACTCACCTAGCATCTGCGGCAGGCTCCGGCTGTCGCCTGGTCGATCTGAGGGCCCCACACCGTGGCGCAAGACCGGGCCGATTGGTATCCGGTCGCGATCGGGCCTCCGGTGCGAGTGGTTGGCGCAGTAAGTGTAGAAAGGATTCTCGATTGCCAGATTTCTGATCTCACAGTGGGGCGGGATCGAATCGTCCCGGTGCTCTTGCCAATTACGCTGCCCTTGGTTGGTCCGGTTGAACCAGCAGGTTCCGCAACAGTCTGATCCACCGTTCGGCATTGGTCGGAATCCTGCCCTGAAGTCTTGCACGAGAACCCGGACCAGCCGTTGGACCCTCTCTTCGGCCCGAATAGACAACCGCTCCCGGATGGAATCGGCGACCGCATCTCGAGGAACGCAACGACCGCGGGGTCCACGAGAATCCGGGGATAGTGGCATTGGCTGAGACTCGAGAGCGGCCATGCGACAACGCAACCAGCCTCTGCGTCCGGCAATGGGAAGACCGTGAACTGAAACGGCTTTCCGTTCTTCCTCGTAAGTCAACAACAGACGTAGCTGTCGAATCCCCGGAAACGGATGCGACAATCGAGATTGGAAGGTATGGGATTCTGGAGAGGCACGGCGGGAGGTGCTTCCGGGATCGCGGCCCTCCTCGTTTCCGCCCCGCTCGTCGCCGCACCGGGGACGGAACGCAAGGTCGCCTGCGGCGCTCCCCGCACCGTTGAGGAAGTTTTCTTCCTCCGAAAGCAAAGGCTCGCTCGCGAGCCCCGGCTCGCGCGGCGCATCCAAGATCCCCTACCAGCCTCGAGGGACGTGAACGGGATCGCTGTTCTCGACACCTCGTCCGGCGTTCTTACGCCCCCCAATCCGTTCGATTTGTCGCTGTCCAGGGTGCGGATCACATCGAGAGGGGACGGCTTCAAGATCGATGTAATCAGCGGTGGTCCCGCGCCGGGATCCTTGGAGCGTGGTCTGCCGCTGGCCTTGGACGACGAGGACTTCGCCGTCGTAGAGTTGCCCTTTCTGTTTCCATATTTCGGCTCGCTCTACCGAACAGCCTATGTCCACTCGGACGGCAACATCACGTTTCTGCACCCGGAGGCCAGTTCGGTCGCGCGCAGCTTGTCGCGTGCCCTCAGCGGGCCGCCCCGGATTGCGCCGCTTTTCAAGGACCTCGATCCAAGTCGGGCCGGCCAAGTACGTTTGGACTCGCAGCCGGACCGCGTCGTGGTCAGCTGGCATCGGGTTTCCGTGTTTGTAGAGCACGGTATCGGGCCCCGCCAGAGCGTTCAGACCGTGCTCCATGCGGATGGCGGAATCGAATTTCTATACGGCGAACTCACTGTGACCGATGCAGTGGTCGGCATCTTTCCGGGAGAACTGGCCCGCGAGGGCGATGCCGTCGATTGGAGCCTGGAGTCCGGGACTGAAATCGACGGAGCCGGAGCCCTCGCCGAAATCTTCACCAGCGAGCGCGCCTTCGATGAGTTCGCCGCGGCGCTCTCCTTCTACCGCAATCACGACGATGCCTATGACACTCTGATCGTTTTCAACGATCTCGGTCTCGACGCCAGCGCGTTTTCCCTGGCGCACGCATACAACGTGCGCAACGAAGTCCGAGGAATCGGGGAATTCGTGTTTGATTCCGGCTCGTATTTTGGGTCGCCCAGGAGGCTCTCCGCCTTCGTCAACATGGGAGCGGTCTCCGGATACCCCAGCGATCCCTCGCAACCGCTTCCAGGTCTTCCCCACGCCTCGCTGCTGACGATCCTGGCCCACGAGATCGGCCATCGCTTCCTGGCCTACCCATCATTCCTCGATCCCGCCACCGGACTGCAGTCTCTGGCCCTGTTGGGCAGGCAACTCGCCCATTGGAGCTTTTTCTTCAACTCGGGGGCATCCGTTCTTGAAGGCAACTGGATTCGGGATCACGGCCCCAGCGTGAATCCGCGCTTCGAGACCGTCGCCGCAACCGAGAACTACAGCGCGTTCGACCAATACTTGATGGGCCTGCGGGCGCCGAGCGAGGTTCCGGCGACGTTCCTGGTCGAGCATCCCAGAAGCCCGATGCACCTCGGGAGCGCCGCGCGCTCGCCGCAGGTGGGGGTGGAGTTTCACGGCCAGCGCAAGGACATTCGCGTCGAGGACATCGTGGCGTGGGAGGGCGCCCGACGTCCCGATACCACCGTCTCGCAGCGGCACTTCCGGTTCGCGTTCGTGCTGCTGGTCGAGGACGCGGATTCGCCGGACCCGGCTACGCTCAAGGTGCTCGAGAAGCTACGCGCCGAGTTGCTGACCTATTTCGAATCACAACTCGGCGGCCGGGCTGTGGCGGCCGCGAGCCTCGTGAACCTCCTGCAACTTTCGACTTGGCCCGCCGGGGGTGTGATCGCGCGCGGGAACGGCCGCGCCCGAGTTTCGATCTCCGGGCCTCGCGAGAGCGACTTGCCGATCCAGCTCTCTGTGCAGGACGGTATCGCCTCGGTCCCGTCGGTCGTGACGATCCCGGCGGGAGACGTCCATGCGGAATTCAGTGTGGCAGGCCTCGAATCGGGAACGACGACCTTGGTCGCCGAGACCTCGGAGATCGGGTACGACCGGGCCGTGACCCGCTTGGCCGTGCGGGACGGGCTCGAGGGGCTCATGCTCGAGGCCGAGCATCCCCCGGTGCTGCACGGGTTGGCCGGCAGGCTGCTCCACAGTCCGTTGGTGTTCCGCCTCCGCGACGAGAATCTGGTGCCCTACAGTGGGGTCACCCTGGAATACAAGGCCCGCGCGCCAGGGTCGCCCGGGTTCGTCAACTCGGTCACGGACGTCCAGGGCAGGGCGAGGATCCGCTGGCCGCTGGGGGATACGGCGGGTGTGCAGACGCTGGTCGCGAGGGTGAAAGGCGCGCCCGAAGTCTCTGCAGTGACCGAGGCGTCAGTGGCGTTGGCGCGGCCCTCGTTCCAGTCGGTGGGCATCGTCAACTTCGCCAGCCAGCAGGGCGTCGCGCGCGGCGGAGGCTTCGCACCCGGAAGTCTGCTGACGGTTTTTGGATCGAGACTGTCCACAGAGGTCCGCACGGCTGATGGGCTGGGGGTCTTGGGGGCGCCGGCTCTGCCCCGCGAGTTGGTCGGCACGCAGGCCTATGTCAACGGCGCCGCCGCCCCGCTGCTCCATGTCTCGCCGTCGCAAGTGAACTTCCAAGTCCCCTTCGAAGTCCCAGGACCGTGGCTTCGCATTGTGGTCGCGACTCCCTTTGGCGCCAGCTACCCGGTGACGGTTCGCCTAGTCACGGCGCAACCGGGCATCTTTCCTGACCGGATCGTCGGAGAACGGAGACCGGCGGCCGGCAGCTCTGATGAGGATACTGCCGGGCTGCCACAAGCGGGAGGACGTCTCGTGGTGTTCTGCACGGGCTTGGGAGCAGTCAGCCCACCCGGCCGCACGGGCCTGCCTGGCTGGATGCAGCCCCCGCAGCAGGTCCTTGCTCCCACAGAGGCATGGGTCGATGAGCGCCCCGTCCAGGTCACGTTCGCTGGCCTGACGACAGCTGAAGTCGGCGTGTACGCGGTCCTGCTCGATCTGCCCGAGAATCTGGGGTCCGGTGTCCACATGCTCCGCATTGCCGTCGACGGTCAGCCCAGCAACCTTGTGCAATTCAAATCGAGGTGAAGCCATGGTAGCGGCACGCTTCGAAGCTCGATCGGCCATGCCCTGAGCTGAGTCGGGCGCGTTCGGGGAGCGGGGCCGCGGAAGCTGGGCTGGGGACTCGCTTGACGGCTCGAGGTCGTCGGGGGCGCCTGCAAAGCGATCCGGAGTTCGTTCCCGGCGGCCTCTCTCTGTTCACCGGCGACTCGCGGGGAGGACTGTCGTGGCCGGCCGCCGAGTACACTCGTAGCATGGTCGAGGCCACGATCCGGTGGTACCTCATGGCGCTTGCTGTCTTGGCCCTGGTTGTGCTGCCCTTCGTCCTTATCGACCAGAGCCTGACGGAATCCGTCGAAGAACTCATTCGGTCCCGCCCCAGCCGTCCATTCGTCGCGGCCATCCTGGCTCTGCTGCTTGCCGTCGATGTGTTCCTGCCCGTACCGTCGAGCCTGATCGCGACGGCATCCGGAATGCTGCTCGGCTTCGCACAAGGGGCTCTCGTCACTTGGATGGGCATGCAAGCGGGGGCGCTGGTTGGCTATGCACTGGGACGGTCGGCCGGCCGCAGCGCGGCGCGGCGCTTCGTGGGCGAGGTGGAACTCGAGCGTGCTGAGCGCTCGCACCGCCGGTGGGGTGGGTTCTCGTTGGTTGTCTCGCGGGCCGTACCCGTCCTGGCTGAGAGTTCGGTTCTGCTCGCGGGCTTGGTGCGCATGCCGTCCCCACAGTTCGTAGCACTGACAGGGGCCTCGAACGCTGCGATTTCCTTGGTCTACGCGTCCGTGGGCGCGTACGCCCTCGAGACCAGCGCCTTTTTGATGGCCTTCGCCGCATCGATGTTCCTCCCAGGTGTCCTTCTGGGAGCAGACCGCATTCTCCGCAGAAAGCGGACCCTATCGGCCGGGCCGCCTGGCCAGCAGTCCGGCGGCGCCGGCTCCGAGAGTCTCGGATGAACGTCGCTTCCACGAAAAGGCCTGGAGTTTTGACGCTGACGTCCGACTTCGGGACTCGTGACCACTATGTCGGCGCGATGAAAGGCGTGATCGCCCGCCTCGCCCCCGCAGTACAGGTTGTCGACATCACCCATGAAGTCCCTAGCTACGACATAGCCGAAGGCGCCTTTGCGATTGCGCAGGCGTACCGCTTTTTTCCGGAGGGCACGGTGCATGTCGTCGTGGTTGACCCCGGGGTCGGGACCTCGCGCCGACCGCTTGCGGCGGCTGCCGGCGGACATTTCTTCATCGCGCCTGACAATGGCTCGCTCTCCCAGGTCCTGGAAGCCGAGCGGTTCGAGGCGCGGTGCATCGAGCGGCGTCACGGGCTCGGGGCCTTGAGCCGGACGTTTCACGGGCGGGACCTGTTTGCGCCGGCTGGCGCACGACTCGCTGCAGGGCTGTCCTTTGACCAGCTCGGTCCGGTCCTGGCCGAGCTGCAGTTGCTGCCCCCGATGACCATCGCCCATGGTTTGGGCCGTGTGCTCCACATCGACGGTTTCGGTAATATCGTGACGAGCTTCCGCGAACCCGATTTGCCTCGCGGCGCTTGCCTCGCGATCGCGGGCCGCACGATCTGTCTGCGGGCGGACTCGTACGCCGCGGCGCCGGAGGCGCAGCTGTTCCTCATTGCCGGCAGTTCGGGCTATCTCGAGGTTTCCCTCAACCGTGATTCCGCGGCGCGTGCTCTAGGCGTACGCGCCGGGGCGGAAGTCGTTCGGACTGGGGAGGAGCCTGAGGCGCGGAGGGAAGAGGGCTAGTCGGCCAGCATCACATCGTAGGCGCTGGGTTTGGCTCTCAAGTACCTGTAAGGGTTGTACTTCAGGCCCCGATAGTGCACTTCGTAGTGCACGTGTTGGCCGGTTGTCCGGCCCGAATTCCCGACTTGCCCGATGACTTCGCCCCGCCGAACCGATTGGCCTGGACGGACGAAGTATTCCTTCAAGTGGCCGTACACGGTGGCATAGCCGTCACGCCCATGCCGGATCTTGACGCACTTCCCTAGGCCTCCCGCCCACTTGGCGTAGACGACAAAGCCGTCGGCGGTTGCGACGACGGGCACCCCATAGGACGAGCTGATGTCGATCCCAGGGTGAAACGAGCCCTCTCCGTTGAAGGGATCCTGCCGCTTGCCGTAGCTGCTCGTGATCCGGCCCTTGACGGGCCAGATCGAGGGCATCTTGTTCGCCAGCCAGGATCCGATGGGTATGCCAGCCTGGGAGTCGGCAAGCACTTCGTGCAACCGGTCGTACTGGTTGCGCGATTCGTAGTACGCGGGTATCCAATCCGAGTCGGCATCGGAGTTCGTCTCGGAACCGTTGCGCTGGATGCCGAAAGCGATCGACACTTGATTGGCCATGTCACGCAGGGAATCGAGTTGCTGATCACGTTCTTCGACGCTCACCAGCAGGCTGTCATACTCGGCCTGCAGCGCACGGTTCTCGGCCGTGAGACGGCCGTTCTCCGCGACTCTCCGACAATAATCCGCGGCGAAACCCCAAACGGCAACCGCCCCAATCAGGATCCCGACTACCCCTATGTGCAGGGCCGCGTGCGGCACGTGCAGGCGCTTGATGCGCCCATAGATGGGATGTGCGATGACGACCAGGAATCGATGGCCTCGCATAGAGTGCTACTCTCCGGCGCCAATGCGGTGACAGTGTACCTGAGTGCTGGATACCTGAGTCTGCGCGCAACTGCCCCGGCTACACTGACAATAGAGGACGTGGCGGAGTGCTGTCAACTGGGCTGTGTGGCGCCGCTGCCTTGCTGACGGGGATTCACTGGTTTGACCAAGCACGAAGCCGGACCGGACGTCGAACGGCAATTGATCGCCCAGATCGAGTCGCTTTGGAACGGCCGTGTCAACGCAGGCGTAGTGCTGGCCGGCGGTGACGACTGCGCGATCGTCCAGTGCCCGGCCGCGGGCGACGAACTGCTGCTCACCTCGGATCAGGTCATCGAGAACCAGCATTTCACGCCCGGTAGGCACCCGCCCCAAGCCCTGGGCCGCAAGGCGCTCGTGCGCTCGTTGAGCGACATTGCCGCGATGGGTGGTCAGCCTCTGTACTTTCTGCAGACGCTGAGCCTGCCCCGTTGGGCGCTGGGAGAGTGGCACGACGCGTTTCAACAGGGTGTACGGCGGGCCGCCGAGGATCTGGAAGTCCCGCAATTGACGCTGGTGGGCGGAGACGTCGCCCGCGGCGACCGCTTCGTGGTGTCCGTGACCGTCGTGGGTGTCGTGGAGCGTTCGACGGCCCTGCGGCGCAGCGGCGCCCGCCCCGGAGACCGCGTATACGTTTCGGGCACGCTGGGCGGATCGGCGCTCGGACTGCGGATCCTGCTCGGCGGCGAGGATCTCGATGGGAGTCACCCGGCGGTGCGGAGACACTGTTGGCCGCAACCGCGGCTGGCGCTGGGTCGAGCGCTTCGCCAGATTCCCGCATCCGCCGCGATCGATGTGAGCGATGGGCTTGCGACGGACGCGAACCGACTCGCTGCCGCCAGCGAAGTGGCTGTAGCGATCGACCCCCGGTCCGTTCCTCTTTTCTCGGGATCCCGCCTGGAAGACGCGCTCCATTCCGGCGAGGAGTACGAACTTCTCTGCACGCTCGCGCCCGGGAGCGAACCACCGCCGGGCGAGGAGTTGACCCCGATCGGTAGGGTCGAGCGCGGCTCGGGCGTGTGGCTGGACTCAGCCCACGGACGGAAACGGTTGGGGCCGGAGGGCTTTTCGCACTTCTGAGCAGCTCGCGGGAACGCTATACGTCAAGCAGTTCCTGCATGTCTTCGGCCAGCCTGCGCGGCGGGCTCGCGAGTGACACGGCGACGAATACGACCGTTGAGGCCAGTAGCGCGACGGCCCCGACTGCGAGACCCGGGGGGAGGAGCGCGTTCCCGTGGCGCGCCGAAACCTCCAGAGCGAAGTTCAGTACGATGCTCACCGTGATGGAAGCCACGCAAGCCTGCCCAGTCGCCCGCTTCCAATTCATGCCGATGCAGATGCTGGGCACGATCGCGGCTGCGAAGGTGCCCCAGCCGAACGTGCCGAGCAGCGCGATCAGGTTTTCCATGTAGAGAGCGAAGACCGCGGACAGCAGCAGCAGACCGCCTGTAGCCGCCCGGGACCAGAACAACTCGTGTGCGAGCGGCCTCCCCCGCAGCGCGCCGGGAATGTCCCGTACGATCGCCGCCGCTCCCAGGTTCAGGAACGAGTCGGCTGTGGACATGACTGCAGCCAGCAAGCCGGCAAAGACGATCCCCGCGAGTAATTCCGGGGTGTACTGGAGCAGGAACACGGGCGCCGCGAGATCCGGGTTATCCAGCGCGGGCTGCTCGCCCCGGGCCACCAGCGTCCGCATGGCCAATCCGATGCCCATCCACAGCATCGCCAGGACCATGTAGCTCGTCCCGGCCGCCAGCGCGCCCCATTTGAGTTGTCGGATGTCCTTGATCATCATGAGCTTGGTGATGGCGTGCGGTTGGCCGGCCGCCCCGATGCCGAAGAGCAGCATCCAGCTCAGCGCGGCCATGTCGCCGCGCGTGCCCCAGGGTCCGATGTAGTCCGGATCCATCGCCCACAGCGTTTCGCTGATCGCCGTCATTCCGCCGCCGACCTTGAGACACTGCAGCAGCACGGCCAAGGAGGCCGCCAGCATCAGAAGCCCCTGAAACAGGTCCGTATAGACCCCAGCCACGATTCCCCCAGCAATGGAGTAGAACGCAAGGACGCCCAGCCCGATCACGAGCGCCGCGAGTAGATCGATCCCCAGCACGGCTTGCAGCACCGTGCCGATCGCCAGCACCTGCGTGCCCAGGTACCCGAGCACGCCCAACACGATCGCGGCGCTCATCGCCAGGGCCGGCCACTGGCCGCCATAGCGCGCCGAGACGGCCTCGGGCAGCGTTAACACGTCGCGGATCTCAACCAGCAGGCGCAGGCGCTTGCCGGTCAGCATGAAGGCGAGCGGTAGGCTGAACGCCGCGACGAACACCATCCAGAGGGAACTCGAGCCGGACTCGTAGACTAGGCCCGGTCCGCCGACGAAGCCGAATCCGCTCATGACGCTCGAAATCGTCGCCATGACCACAACCAGTGGCCCAAGAGACTTGCCGGCCAGGAAGAAATCCGCCGTGGATACAGTGCGGCGCATCGCCCACATTCCGACGCCCGCGCAACTCACCAAATAGACGACGACGCAAACGATGATCAGCTGGGAATCCGCGGTTGGCATGGATCGTTGCGCACTCTACTTCCTGCGGCGCCGCTCCAGAAAATCGAGTAGCTTCTCGCGGGGCAGGATCTCGCGGTCGAAGACGAGCCCGTACAGTACGCCGAGGGAAATGCCAAGTGGGGCAATGCCGTACACCAGCATGGCGGTCCCCGCCGGCAATCCACCGATCGTGACGAGTTGCCCATCCGGGTCGTGCAACAGGAATCCGAGTGCGAGCAGGCTGCAGAAGAGCATCCCGAAAACCGCGACGGCAGCCAGTGTGCGGCGCGAGGGTCCGCCGGGAGCCCGCAGGCCGAGCACGGCCAGCAGGGCGATCAGAGCCACGGCCGCCATCCCGAGCACACCCGCGTGTCCGGTCAGTCCGGCCAACAGCGCCACCGCGCTAACCAAACCAACCAGCTTAGCCAGCGGAGTGCTGTTCACTTCCAGGGGGCTTCCCTTTCCGCGAGGACGCTGTAGGCGTTGGTGTAGGTCTCGGCCATGCGTGCTTCCCAAGCGGCGGCGATGGCGGGGTCCTCTAGCTGCTCCCCCTTGTCCGCGGTGCGCCGGATCCACAGGTCGAGCGCCGACAACATGCGCGTCAGGATCTGCTGGTGCTCCTCCGACTCCGCGAGGTTGCGCAGTTCATTCGGATCCTCAACGGTGTCATAGAGTTCCTCTCCGGGCCGGGTGCGGGCTAGGAATGGGTAGTCGGCCGCCGTGATCGCGCCCGCCTTCTCGAGCCGCTGCGTCTCGCGCCAGATGGGATAGGAAACCTCCTTGTAGCGATTCAGCTGCATGTAGGGCCTGTCCGGAAAGTGGTTGCGAATGTACTTGTAGCGTTTGTCCCGCACGGCCCGGATACGGTCGACTGTCTCATCGCAACGGTCCCGCGCCGCGAAGATGTACTCGCGGTCAGGCGCCTTGTTCTCACCGAGGAAGACTCTTCCCTGCATGTGGGAGGGCACATCGATCCCCGCCCACGCGAGCGAGGTGGCCGACAGGTCAATTGAACTGACGAGTTCGTCCCGCACGCTGCCGGGCTCTAGATGGCCGGGCCAGCGAACGATCAGTGGCGCCCGGATGCCGCCGGCGTAGAGGAATTGCTTGTCGCGCGGCATCGGACGTCCGTGATCGTCGCAGAAAACCACGATGGTCGTGTCGGCTAGGCCGTCTTGCTCGAGCCGGTCGAGCACCCCGGCGACCTTTTCGTCCAGCATCCGCACGGCATCCAGATAGCCGGCCCAGTCGCGCCTCGAGACGTCATCCTGCGGATAGTACCGGGGCGGCGTGACTGCCTTTGGATCCGTACGGGCCTCAAGATGCTCGGTGAACGCCCAGGTGTCGGGCGGACGGCCCCGGTGCGGCTCGAAGATATTGACTTGGGCGTAGAACGGCTGGCTCGGCGCGCGGTCCCGCCAGTCGGAGCCGTCGAACGGCTTGCCGTGCTGGAAATTGAAGTCGGTCTTGTTCCGTGCGCCCAGCCCGCTGTCGTGGTCGTTCACCGTGTAGTAGCCGGGCTCCCGGAAGTCGTCCGTGATCAGACGGACCGGCGCGGACAAGGTAAAGGAGTCGTCCCGGTGGCTGCGGTGGGCGTGCGCTCCGATGCTGGTCTGGTGCATCCCCGTAGTGAGAGCGGACCGGGACGGCGAGCAGACCGGGCAGGTCACATAGGCATGGGTGAACCGCGCACCCTCGCGGGCGAGACGGTCTATGTTGGGCGTGTCGACCTCCGTGCTGCCGTAGCAGGAGAGGTCCGGCGAGAGGTCGTCGGCGATGATCCAGACGATGTTCCAGGGCTGCGGGCCGAAGTCGCCGCACGATGAGACGCCGACTGCGACGCTTCCGGCAGTCATGCCGCTAAACAGGAACTCTCTGCGCGTAGGCTTCATCGCTCCTTCCCTGTCGTCCGAGACGCTTGCATGCGGCGCGCTGCCGCCTACTGCCGGCTCCGCTGCGACCCCGTATCCGGTGGGGACACGCCCAAGATCTCAAGGGTTCCGGATATTGTACAGGAAGGTGAATTGCAACCGGATCGTGTTCCCTCCGAACTCGCCTGGCAGCGGCGGGAAGGGGTTCGAGGCGCTGATGCCCGCCACGGCGGCGCGGTCGAGCGGCGGCGTCCCGGATGGCTTCGCGATGACCAGCTTCGGAACGCTGCCGTTGCGCGCGACGGAAAACTGAATCAGAGTCCGGCCGCGGCTCATCCCGAGCCGCGCGCTCTCGGGAATTACGGCAAACCAGTTCCGCCGCACCGCTGCCAGAATCTGCGTCAGGTACGGGCGGAAGTCAACACCCCGAGGATCGCTCAAGAGTTCGACCAGACTGCCCGAATTGGCGGGTCCGGGAGGCAGCACGCCCGCCGACGGAAATCCTCCGATCCCGTCGCTCACCGCCTGCCGGCCGCCGGTCCCGCGGATCAGGTTCTGCAGGGCGCCCTCGATCACTTGGTCCGGGCGGGCGCTGAGCTCCAGGCTGCCCAACTGCGCGTCTCCCGTGCGGCTCGGCATCCTCGCCTTGGGATCCTCGAGCTGAAGAGCCGGCCGCTTGCGCGCCGGCGCCGCAGGCATTGGCAGCAGTCTCGTGTCGCGCGCCTGCGCCAGTTCGCGGCCCTCCCGGAACGCTCCGGGCGCCGGGCTCTGCGCCGCAGGCGTTTCAGGATCCTCCGGTTCATCGGATTCCTCGAGAGCGGCCATCTCTTCAGGAGGCTCGGGGTCGGGGACTTTGAGCGGCTGGGCCGCGGACGGAGCCTTTTCCGCCTCCGGAGCGGGCGGCGTCGTTGGCAGTGGAACCGGCTCGGGCGCCGGTGGGGCTGGCGGCCGCGGCAGTCCGCGGAAGCCGCCCTCTCCCTCACCGGCAACCTCCGATTGTCCGGAGAGCGGCGGCAAGTCGTCGAGAGGCGGAGCCATCAGGGTGATCCGCAGGGAGTCCCAGTCCACCGGCTTGGTCAAGTCCAGCTGCATCGTCCCGGGTGTCAGCAGCAGGCCGGCCACCGCGATGTGCAGAACCAGGGAACACGCCCGCGCCGGCAGGGTCCGGGCGTGGAAGCGTTGCGCGGCCCAGTGTGTCTCGAGATCGACCGGCGTCGCGGTGTCGGCGGGCAAGGTCGCGGCGCCTGGCGCTTCGCGGAAGCGCCGGAGCGGGTCGAATCGCTCCGCGAGCAATTCCGGCGGGAGAACCTCCGACGGGGGCAGGGTCAGTCCCAGGCCGCGCCGCCCTCGCAGCCTGCGGTCGAAGTCCCGGACCTGCAGCCAGAGAGGGTGGTCGCTGGGCGGCAGCTGCGTGGACTTCGCCGCCAGGCCGCGCCGCTCCAGGCTCTTGCCGTAATCCTGGAGCAAGAGATGGAGATCCGCGTTTCCTTGTCTGTCCAATTACCTGCTGGCGGCTAAAGTCTTTGAGACCAAGCGGGAGTGCTCGTCGATCGCCTCTCTTATTCTAAGTGCCAATTGCAGGGCTAGGAGCCCGTCTTGGCCGCTCACGCGGGGCCGCCTCCGATCCTGCACACAGGTCAAGAAGGCGTGCAACTGCCTCTGTAGGGGCTCGCCGGCCACGGTCTCCAGCTGCTGCACCTGTATCCGGTTGGCTTCGTCCATGCCGATGCGCACACCTTCCCTGCGGATGTAGTCGAGCGAGATGTACTGGCGCGGCTGGAAGAAGCGCAGCTTGCGGATTCGTTCGGTGGAGACGCGGCTCGCCGTGAGATTTGCGACGCAACCGTTGCGGAATTGGAGGCGGGCGTTCGCGATGTCGATGCGATCAGAGATCACCGACAGACCGCTCGCGTCCACCTTCGCAATCTCTGAGTTCACCAGCGTGCACACGATATCGAGGTCGTGAATCATCAGATCCAGGACCACATCAACGTCGAGGCTGCGAGGGCTGAACGGGCTCATGCGGTGCACCTCGAAGAACAGTGGCAGCGTTGCGGCTGCGGCCGCGGCTTCCACAGCCGGGTTGAATCGCTCCAGGTGGCCGACCTGCAGGACTTGGCCGGTCCGCTCGGCCACGGCCACTAGGTTCCGAGCGGACGCCAAGTCCGGCGCGATCGGCTTCTCGACGAGCACGTCGATCCCACGTTCCAGCAACGCAACGCCGACGCTCTCATGCTGTGGCGTCGGGACAGCCAAGCTGGCGGCTTGGACCCGTCCTTCGAGGCCGTCCAGGGCCGTGAGCGCCTCGCAGCCGAAGTCGGCGGCGGCTTGGCGGGCGCGTTCGCCGTCCCGGTCCACAACAGCGACAAGCTCCGCTTCCGGCAGGGCTCGGTAGACCCGCGCATGCTGGCGGCCAAAACTGCCGACGCCGACGACGGCTACCCGAGTGCAATGCATGCGAGTCACGATGGTAGCGGGCACACCGGATCGGGTGGCACAACGAGCGCCGTCAACGCAGATCGTAGGCCACCATGTCCGTCTGGTTGCGGACCAAGAGCCGACCGTCCGCCAGGGCCGGCACGTTCCACGTCTTGCCCGGGATCGACTCGAAGCGCACCACTTCCCGGTGCGCTTCCGGCGTCGCCTCAACGAGCGCCAAGTCGCCGTCCTCACTCAGCACGATCAGGTGCCCCGCGGCATACAGCAGCTGCCCATGGCGGTAGCGTCCCTGTTTCCAAAGCCGCTCGCCGGTCCACACATCGACCGCGGCGAGAATGCCCTCGTCGAGACCGTAGACCACGTTGTCGACGAGAACGGACGAGTTGAACTTGTTCTTCATGTTGCGGTTGAACCAGACTTCCTCGACCGAGTATCCGGTATCGTTCGCGATGATCTCCAGCAAGGTCGCGCCATGGCCGTAGCCGGAGGAGACGAACACATGCTGCTCGTCGACGACCAGCGGCTGCGCGCAGTTCGCGTCATAGCTGGTCCTCCACGCGTGACTCCAGAGCAACGACCCATTGTCGAGCGAGGCGCCCAGGACGCGCTGGCCGCTGACGATCAGCAATTGCCTGCGCCCCGCCAAGGTCGCGACCTGGGGCGATGCGTAGCCCGCCTTGTCGTTGAGAGCCGACCAGCGGATCTCACCGGTGTGCTTGTCGTACGCGAATACGGATTTCCCGTTGCCTCCGCCGGGGAGGGCGATCACCAACTCATCGACGACAAGCGGAGCGGCTGACATGCCCCAAGTCAGGTTCGAAGCCCGGGCGTCCTTCAGGATGTTGCGTTGCCAAAGGACCGCGCCGTCGCCCGCAGCGAGACAGAAGAGATCTCCGTTGGCGCCAAGCGCGTAGACTCGACCGTCGTCCCATGTCGGGGTCGCGCGGGGCCCGTCCCCACCCATGGACTCGCTGAAGCGTGAGGTCCAGGTATGCTCCCAGACTTGGCGTCCGTCCTCCAAGCGGTACGCCGCGACGACTTCCCGGCGGCGCCGTTGCTCGATGGTGAAGACCAGGGAGTCGGCTACGACCATCGACGCATAGCCGCCGCCGACCTGCTGACGCCACAATTCCGGTGGGCCTTGCGACGGCCACTGCGTGTTGATCGCGCCTTGGGCGTAGATCCCCGCGCGGCCCGGACCTCGGTACTCGGTCCAGTAGTTCTCTTGCCGCTCCGGCTGCCGCCCGGCCTGTTCGGGG
Organism: Bryobacterales bacterium; assembly: GCA_965218615.1. Classification (GTDB taxonomy): domain Bacteria; phylum Acidobacteriota; class Terriglobia; order Bryobacterales; family UBA6623; genus VXMF01. Next base: position 479,560 of record CBDCLH010000007.1, on the reverse strand, counting down.
GCAGGCTTCGCCATCGCGCCCGGCGCCGGGGCCAAGTCCCGCCGCGACGGATGGGCGCCGGAGAGCGACTCGCGCAGCCGGTCCTCATCGATGCTGCGCATGCGGCGCTCAGCGTCCACGTGCTCGATGAACAGACGCCGGCCCGAGCCTCCAAGTCCGATCGTGGCTTCGGTCCATTGGGCATACAGGAATCCGCCAACCGCAATGAGCAGAAGGCCGGCGCAGACGATCAGGAACGCGCGGAAGATTCGCTTGCGGAATGCCATTCGGTTGCTCGACTCCCTGGCCCAGCGGCGTGGACGCAGTTCTTAGCCTATCCCAAAGCTCTAAATTGGAGGTGGCTTTGGTCTTGCGCCGAGCGAACCGGCATGGAGCCCTCGGAAAGGCCGCCGACCCTCCGCACGCTTGTGCCGCCTACGCATTTCGATATTCGCGCCCGGCGGACGGGAAGCGTGGACCTAGCGGACGTAGCGCTGGGCGATCGGGAACCTGCGCCCCATGCCGAACGCCTTGGACGTCACCCGCAAACCAGGCGCGGCTTGCTGGCGCTTGTACTCGTTGCGGTCCACTCTTCGGGCGATGTCTTCGACCAGTTCCGCCGGCTGTTGCAGCTGCTCTGCGATGGCGGCGACGGACAGGTTCTCTTCGATATACAGCTGCAAGATCGGATCCAGGACATCGTAGGGCGGCAGTGAATCCGAATCCTTTTGGTCCGGTCGCAATTCGGCGGAGGGCGGCTTCGTCAGGACGGATTCTGGGATCGCGTCGGGGTGGCGCCGGTTGGCGACGGCCGCCAGATCGTAGGCCAGGGTCTTGGGGACGTCACTGATGACAGCCAGCCCTCCGCACATGTCACCGTAGATTGTGCAGTAGCCCACTGCGAGTTCGCTCTTGTTGCCGGTGGTCAGCACCAGCCCATCGAACTTGTTGGACAGCGCCATGAGGGTGTTTCCCCGCAGACGCGCCTGCAGATTCTCTTCCGCGACGTTCGGGGCGGCGCCGGCAAAGAGCGGGGCCAATTGCTTGGCGAACGCGGCGTAGGCCGGGCCGATACCAATGGTCTCGAAGCGGATCCCCAGAGCGCGGGCGGTATGGCGGGCGTCGGTCAGGCTGCCCGAGGAGGAATACGGGCCGGGCATGGCCACGCCGGTGACATTGGGGGCTCCCAGCGCTTCAGCAGCCAGCACCACAGTCAAGGAAGAATCGATGCCACCACTCAGCCCGACGATGGCCTTGCGAAAGCCGCACTTCGTGACGTAATCCCTTGTGCCCATCACAAGTGCGTCGTAGACGGCCTCGGTTTCGCATTCCTCCCCGGAAGCGGACCAGTCTGCGCCGTGGAAGTCTCCGTCCGCCTCCGAGTCCCAGCAGACCAGATCCTCGTGGAAGGATGCGGCGCGTGCGCGGACGTTTCCAGAGGCGTCCACAACGAAGCTCGAGCCGTCGAAGACCAACTGGTCGTCGCCGCCGACTTGGTTCACGAGGACGGCTGGGACACCGTGGCGGCGCGCTGCGGCTTGGAACATCTTCAGCCGAAAGCCGCGCTTGCCCATGTGGTAGGGAGAGGCTGAGATATTGACGAGTATGTCGATGCCACGACCAGCCAACTCCTCGACGGGGTCCCGAGAATAGCGTGAGCGATCCCAGAACTGCTTGTCGTTCCAGGCGTCCTCACAGATGGTCAGGCCGATCCGCATGCCACTCATCTCCCACAGCCCCGGATGGATGCCAGGAGCGAAATACCGCGACTCATCGAATACGTCGTACGTCGGCAGCAGCATCTTCCGCTGACGGAAGGCGATCCGGCCGCGTTCGAGGCAAGCGAGGCAATTGGCTGGTTCGCCGTTGCCCTCCACTGCGCCGCAGTAGCCCACCGCGATGGCGGTCTGGAGCCGGGCCGAAGCAGCCGCCAGACGCCGCAGCTGGGCTTCGTTGGACGCTAGGTAGCTGGCTGTGCCGACCAGGTCGAGTGGGGGATAGCCGCTGATCGCCAACTCGGGAAAGATCACCAGGTCGGCGCCCGCCTCGTCGGCGCGTTCGGCGAAGCCCAAGATCCGATCGGTGTTCGCAGCCAAGTCTCCGACCGTGGGATTGACCTGGGCCAATGCGAGCTTCATCGAACGCTGTAACCAGTCTACCGGGCGATGGGCGCTTGGGGGAGGCCAATTCCCCGGGGCCAGCAATTCTCAAGACCTGAGATATAGGTGGGCTGTTGGCATCTCGCCGGGCGTTCGGGAGCGTCGCAGAGAGATTGCGAGAGCGCCAGCGGGGCATCGGCAGTAGCAAGTGGCGCATCCGGGAGCGGCTCCGAGCGCCTCTCCAGCCGTTCCGAGGCCCACGCGGCAGAGCCCTGCTGCGGGCTCCCCGACGGGCCCGGTGCTCGCCGCTGGCTGGGGCAGCAATCTCATGAGGGTGCGGGCGAGGGGCCGGCCCGCGACTCGCCTGCGCCCAGCAGCGTGGTGCGCAAGCTCGTCCAGTTCGGGAACCAGAACCGCTTCGTCAAGGAGCGCAGGTCCTCGAAGCAGGTGCGACGCGGGCCGGCCTCGTCGCGGCATTGCCGCCACAAGCCCCGCAGGCAGTCCAGCAGCGTGTGCAGCGCGAAGGCGAACAGGTTCAGCGTGGCGAGCAGGTTGGCCAAGCCGTGGCGACCGTGCCCGAAGTTGCGCTTGCTGTTGTAGCCGTGGCGCGCCAGGCAATTGAACGTCTCATTCTCGATCTTCCACCTGGCGCGTCCGAGCCGTGCGCTCGCCGCCACGTTGTCGGCGGTGACCTCCAGGCTGGTGCAGAAGGTGTTGGAGTAGGTGCGCTCGCCGTGGCGCTGGATCGGGAACTCGATCCAGGTCCCGAGCAGCGCATCGTCGCTGTCGCGGAGCGGCAGGCCGTGCATCCAGCGATAGCGGTGCAACTCGACTTGGCGTTTGTGGTTGGGGGTGCGGATCCAGCCGGTGGAGTGGGGGAAGTCGTCGTGGATGAGTTCGTATCAGCGCTTGTGCGAGTGGGGCTTCCAGATGAAGAGGAAGTCGGCTTCGAGGTGGCGGACGAGTTGGCAGAGGGGCTGGCAGCAGTACAGGTCGTCGCCGAGGAAGACGGGCCGGAAGGGGCGCAGTTCGTCGCTGTGGGCGGGCAACCAGCGCTTGGCGGCGTGGCGTTCGCAGTCCTGCTGGCGTTCTTTGTCGGAGCGGCCGTCGTGGGGGTTGTGCTGGGGCTGGACGCAGTGGGGCAGCAGGGGCAGGGCGCGGTTGTGGCCGTCGGCGACGACGGTCGCGGCGAGCATGCTGTGGAAGGACTGCTCGGTTTTGTGTGGGCCGACATGGCGGGTCGAACACTGGTCGCAGTGGATGGCATTCGAACACTGCAATGGAATGCCGTCAAGAGCGATGGCCACGCGACCGTCGAGGCGCAGGAAGGGATCCAGGGCAGCGTGGTCGTGGGCGGTTTGCAGGCAGTCGGCAAACAGGGGGGCGAAGTGGTCGGGGTCGTGGCCATCCAGGAGGTTTCGGAGGTGGTTGTCACAGGGAATTTTCCCGACACCGAACAGGGATTGGCAATGGGAGCGAGCGTCCTTTTTCTGCATACGGCGCTGGAAGTCGAGGCAGGAGGGGGACTGGAAGAAGAAGGTGGCGAGAGCACAGGAGGCGGCGTCGGCGAGGCTGTAGCGCTGGTTGGCGCCGGTCCGGGGAGCAGGTAAGGCGGAGGCGATCTGGCGGAATCTGTCGAGGAGAGACTCAAGGACGGGAACGGAGGCCACATTTTATGTTTGAAAGCGCTGTCCGAAAAGTTAAGTCCCCAGAAATTGGTCCCTCATTCCGGCATCTGCAGCGGCAAAACCCCCAAAGCAGGCTAAATTTAGAATCGCGTGCGCCGTGGAAAGGCGTTTCCAGTCAGCGGGTGCGAATCCCGCCCAGCAACTGATGCTCCGGCTGGTAGCAGCCAGGGCGGTTCATGGAGGTAACGAAATGGGCTGAAGCACTCTGGTGTCAAAGGGCCGCCTTGGGCGGCTCAGCGACCATGCGGGCTAGAACGCGAGTGAACGCCGAGCAGGCCTCGAAACAGTTAACGCGGGAGCCGACCCTTTCGCAATTAGGGGGAAGGCCGACGGCGGGTTGGGAAGAGAGCGTCACAGGCACCGACCCGCGCCCGCCGGGGTACTGGCGCTGGCACGCATGGAAGAGGAAGGAAGCAGCAACACGGGAAGCCCTGGCGGTGATGCAGCACGCAGCAACCGGAGCCCCGCGAGGGGTAGGCCGGGCCGGGCCGGGTGGCGGATAGGCCCGGACTACCGCAGAGGCGGGGTAATGCCCGCGAAGGGAAGGGGCCTTGAGTGGAGAGAGGTACGGAAAGGACGCAAGGCATGGCCACTGACGAACGTCGAACAGGGCCAGATAGGGTTCGGAAACTCCAGACCGTGCTACATGCGAAAGCGAAGGAAGAACCGGGGCGACGGTTCCATGCGCTGAGCGACAAGAGGTGGCGGGAGGATATCCTGCGGGAGGCTTGGGCGCAGGTCCGCCGGAACGGCGGAAGTGCTGGGGTGGACCGGGAGAGCTTCGCCGACATCGAGGAGCGAGGGGCGGAAGCGTGGCTCGGGGAACTGGCAAGGGAGCTGCAGGACGGCACCTACGCACCGCAAGCGGTGCGACAGGTGCGGATCCCGAAGAAGCAGCCCGGCAAGTTCCGGCCCTTGGGCATAGCGTGCATCCGGGAGCGGGTAGCGCAGACGGCAGCCCTGCTGGTGCTGGCACCGAGCATCGAAGCGGACCTGCAACCGGAGCAGCACGCCTACCGGCCGGGACGCAGCGCGAACGACGCGGTGAGCCGCGTCCACAGCCTGCTGAGGAAGGGATGCCAGGAAGTGGTTGACGGCGATCTGTCGAATGACTGCGGAGAGATCCCGTACGCCGAACTGCTCCGGAGCGTGGCCCGACGCGTGAGCGACGGGCGCCTGCTGGGGTGGGTCAAGGCAGGGCTGGAGAGGGCCGTGGAGGAGGAGGACGGCAAGGGCGGCAAACACCGCACGAACCGGGCGAGGCAGGCACGGAAAGGGACCCCGCAAGGGGCTCCGCTCTCGCCCCTGCTCAGCAACCTCTACAGGCGGCGCTGCATCCTGGGCTGGAAGATGCTGGGACACGCCGAGCGCTTCCGAGCGGAGATCGTGAACTAGGCGGATGACTTCTGCGTGCTCGGCAGGGCTCCGGCAGCAGCAAGGCTCGAGGAAGTCCAGCGGCTGATGCGGAAGCTGAAACTGCCGGTCAACGAACGGAAGACCCGCTGCCTGCGGTGCCCGGAGGAGCCGTTCGAGTTCCTCGGATACCGCCTAGGACGCAACTACAGGCCCAGCGGGAAAGGACCGTATAGCGGGACCCGTCCGAGCCAGGCCAGCGTCCAGAGCATCGGCCGCAAGAGCAGCGAGTGGACAGCGCCGAGGAGCGGGCAACGGACCCGGGAGGCAATGGTAGAACGCCTGAACCGGTGCCTAACCGGATGGGCGAACTACTTCCATCTGGGCCAGGTGAGTCCGGCGTACAACGCGATTGACCGCCACGCGGTCCGGCGGCTGCGCCAGTGGCTCTGTCGGAAACACAAGGTGAAGTCCGGGCAATACGTGCTGTTCCCGGACGCCCGGCTGTACGGTGAGTGCGGCCTCGTGCGCCTGACGCAGACGACCAAGAGCCTTCCGTGGGCCAAGGCATGATCTGCACTGCAAGCCGGATGCGGGAAAGCCGCACGTCCGGTTTGACGAGCGGGGAGCGGAAACGTGGCTAGGCGAGAGGGCCAGTGAGGCACCTACACATGGCGAAAGCCGTAGGACTACACCAAACGGCTACTGCCTCTTTGCTAAGGTGCGCGCGTCGCTCCCCGACTCTACTGCCCCGGGGCTGCGTGTCTTCGATGGGCCGCACGGAGAACTCGTGGTTTTCGCGGACATCGAAGGGCGCCGGCCCTCCGTCGGGCTGGCGCCGGGAGAGACCGTATTCGAACTCGAGTGTCTGCTTGACAAGCCGCAGACTGTCGGGATCCAGGACGGTCTCGTCACGGCCCTGTACCGTGGCGCTCGCGCGGAAGTCGGGCAGCCCCATGCGCAGCGGTTCCCCCTCAATCCGCGGCGCATTCTGTCGGACCCCCTCGGACCCCCCTGCGCCGCAGGATAGCCATGGTACGAGCGCAAGAGGCGCACCCTGCCGTTGACACACAAGTCAGGGGTTAACTTTTGTACTTGCTTTGTGTCATTCCTTGGGCATGCACGAGCAAAATCAAACCTGATTACCCGGAAGTCTCAGCCATAGTTAGGAAGCCGAGAAATGATGGATTCGTGCTTGGAACCGGTTGACTTAGAACGCCGTATGAGATATAATAAATGACTGATAAGAAAGGAGTTATGTATGCCTAAGAACAAAGTTCAGTTCCAGAAGGGACAGAGCCTGCCGGAGTTCCTGGAAGCGTACGGAACGGATGAACAATGCGAGCACGCGCTGTTCCAGGCGCGCTGGCCGGAAGGCTTCCAGTGCCCCGCCTGCGGCTACCAAAAGTCTTGCCGCCTGCGCACGCGCCAGGTCTGGCAGTGCATCCGCTGCAAGCACCAAGCGTCGCTCACCGCGGGCACCTTGTTCGACAACACCAAGCTGCCTCTAAGCACTTGGTACCTCGCCATGTACCTGCTCACGCAGTCCAAGAACGGCATCTCGGCGATGGATCTAAAGCGTCAACTCGGAGTGAGCTACAACACGGCTTGGATGGTCAAGCACAAGCTGATGCAGGCCCTGCGGGAGCGGGATGACAGCCAGCGGTTGCAGGGCACGGTGGAGCTGGACGACGCCTACCTGGGCGGGGAGGCGAGCGGCGGCCAGCGCGGACGGGGCGCGGCGGGCAAGACGCCGTTCGTGGCGGCGGCGCAGGTCAGCGAGGAGGGGCGGCCGCAACGGCTGCGCCTGAGCCCGGTGCGCGGCTTTCGGCTGCAGGAACTGGAGGCCTGGGCGCGCCAGCACCTGCAGCCGGGGACGGTGGTGCGCTCGGACGGGTTGTCGTGCTTTCGGGGGGTGGAGGGCGCCGGCTGCGAGCACCAGCCCCGCGTCACCGGCGGTGGCAAGGGCAGCTGCGAAACGCCCGGGCTAACCTGGGTGAACACGCTGCTGGGCAACGTCAAGCGGGCGATCGACGGAACCTATCACGCCTGCGATCCGCAATACGTGGGGCGCTACCTGGCCGAGTTCGCCTACCGCTTCAACCGGCGCTACCAGTTGGCCGCTCTCGTCCCCCGGCTCGCCTACGTCGCGGCGCGTACCCCTCCGCTGCCTCACCGCCTCTTAACTTTGGCTGGTACTGCTGGGTAATCAGGAAATCAAATCGCGGCCACGCTCACCAGTGCCGGCGGCACGACCCGGTTGAAGGAGTTGCTGGCGCAAGTCGGCTCGGCCAGCCGGACCGAGTTTGGCCGCCGCGTGTGCCAGCTGTTCGGCTTCCATGACGCGCGCGGCCGCCCCCAGCTGGCCGGCTGCATGAAGGCGCTACGCGCGCTCGACGCGGACGGCCGCATCCAGCTGCCGGCCCCGCGTCACGAGCGCCGCCGCTGCCGGCCGCGCGGTCTGGGACGGCCGGTCCCGGAGCCGCAAGGCGTGCCTGCGCGGGTCGATCAGGTGCAGGGGCTGGAACTGGTCGAGGTGACCGGCGACGACCAGCGGCGCCTCTGGACCGAGCTGCTGCAACGCGAGCATCCGCGCGGCGCGGCGCGGCACGTGGGGGCGCAGCTGCGCTACCTGCTGGTCTCCGAGCACGGTGTCCTCGGCGCGCTGGGCTTCGCCGCCGCGGCGCTGGCGCTGGCGGCGCGCGACACCTGCATCGGCTGGGACGCCGACCGGCGCTCCCGCCAGTTGCATCGCGTGGTCGCTCTGAGCCGCTTTTTGATCCGTCCCTCCGTGCACTGCCAGAACCTCGCCTCCAAGGCGCTCGGGCTGTGCCTGCGCCGCCTGCCCGCCGACTTCGAGCGCCGCTACGGCTATCGCCCGGCGCTGGTGGAGACCTTTGTCGAGAAGGACCGCCACGCGGGCACCTCGCTGGCCGCCGCCAACTGGGTGCTGGCGGGCGAGACCGCCGGGCGCGGACGCTTCGCGCCGCGCGGCGCGCGGGTGCCGCTGAAAGCGGTCTACCTGTACCCGCTGGCGCGGAACTGGCGCGCGCAGCTGGGCGTGGCGGCGCCGCAGCCGCTGCCGGCGCTGGGCGCGGGCGAGGGCCTCGCGCGGGACGTGTGGGCGCAGCATGAGTTCGGCGGCGCGCCGCTGGGCGATGTACGCTTGAGCAAGCGCCTGGTGCAGAGCGCGCAAATGCAGTCGGAGCAGCCCCTGGCGTCGTTCCCGGGGGCGGCCGGGGGGAACTTGGCGGCGGTGCGGGGCCACTACCGCATGATCGACCAGCCGGCCGCCTCGGAGGTCACGCCGGAGAACATCCTGGCGCCGCACCGGCAGCGCACGCTGCAGCGGATGCAGGGCCAGCAGGCGGTGCTGTGCCTGCAGGACGGCAGCGATCTGAACTTCGCCGAGCACCCCGGCTGCATCGGCTTGGGACTGATCGGCAAGAACAAGCGCGCGGCGGGCACGCTGGGGCTGCACATGCACTCGACGCTGGTGGTCAACGGGGAGGGCCTTCCGCTGGGGGTGCCGCACATCCAGTACGAAGCGCCGGACGGGCAGGCCGACAAGGGTCGGCCGCTGGAGGAGCGCAAGACGTACCGCTGGGTGCGGGGGCTACGGGCGTGCGCGGCGCTGGCGGAGGAGCTCGACGGGGTCCGTCCGGTGTCGGTGATGGACCGCGAGGGGGACGTGTTCGCGCTGTTCGCCGAGCAGCGCCGGCTGGGGAGCATCGACCTGCTGGTGCGAGCCAAGCACAACCGCGTGCTGGGCAAGGACGTGCCGAAGCTGTTCGACGCGGTGCGGGCGGAGGCGGCGCAGGCGCGCCTGGAGATTCATGTGGGGCGCTTGTCGGCGCGGCGGGGCAGCCGCGGGCAGCAGGGCAGCGAGGCGCGCGAGCAGCGGGCCGCGCAGGTGGGGCTGCGCTGGAAGACGCTGCAACTGCCGGCACCGAAGGGGGGCGCGGCGCCGGTGAGCCTGAACTTGGTGCACGTGCGCGAGGAGACGGAGCCTGCCAACGCCGAGCGGCTGGAATGGTTCCTGCTGACGACGCTGCCGGTGCAGTCGCGGCAGGACGCGGAGCGGGTGCTGAACTGGTACCGCTTGCGGTGGCGGATCGAGGACTGGCACCGGGTGCTGAAGTCGGGCTGCAAGGTGGAGCACCTAGGGCATCGGACGGGCGAGCGGATCGAGCGGGCGGTGACGATCAACGCGGTGATCGCCTGGCGGCTGACGCTGATGACGCTGCTGGGGCGGGAGACGCCGGAACTGCCGGCCGCAGTGCTGTACTCGGACATCGAGATCATGGCGCTGAACGATTTCGCGAGGGACCGCAAGCTGCCGCCCCCGGACAATCTCGGGCGCGCGGTGCGCACGATGGCGATCCTGGGCGGCTACCTGAACCGCAACAAGGAACCGCCGCCCGTCTAGCGACCGGACACACTTAACACTGGCGCGGTGTTCTGTGTAGAACGGGGGTAGTGCGGGTAGGGCTGCGCATTTTCCGTCCGCAGACGATCGCTTGGCTGCGAGAGGCATTACAGCTGGGCCAGCTGTCGCGGGCGGCCCTGGGTCGCGGGGTATGCGAGCTGGAGGACTGGCGCAACCCCAAGGGCGAGTATTGCACGGCCTCGGCGCGCAAGGTGCTGCCCGAGCTGGCCGGCCAGCTGGACCTGCCGCTGCCGCCGGCCCAGCCGGGTCCGCCCGCCTGCCGCCCGCGGTCCAGCCCGGACCCGCCCGTGCCGTCGACCGGCTTCACCGGCTCGCTGGCGGAACTCGGCGAGGTCCGCGTGCGTCTGACCACCTCCGAGGCGGAGCGGCGGCTGTGCGCCGGACTGCTCGACCAGCACCATCCGCTGGGCCCGGGCCGGGCCCCCGGCTGTCGGCTGCGCTATCTGCTGGCAGCCGATTGCGGGCCGCTGGGCGTGCTCTCGTTCGTGGCGGCAGCGTTCCGGCTGGGGCCGCGCGATGCCTTCCTGGAGTGGGACGACCGCACGCGCGGAGCGCACATCGAGCGGATCCTCAGCAACGACCGCTTTGTGCTGGTCCCGGGCGTGCAGGTCCCGAACCTGGCCTCGCACGTACTGGGGAAGACGATCAAGAGACTGGCCCAGGACTGGGAGCAGGAGCACGGAGTGCGGCCCTGGTTGGTGGAGACCTGCGTGCAAAGTTCGCGACCGGGAACGAGTTACAAGGCGGCCGGCTGGCAGTGCGTGGGACCGACGCAGGGGCGGCCGCCGGGAGCGGGCGAGGCGGTGGAGACGAAGGCGGTCTGGCTGCTGGGTTTGGATGCGAACTGGCAGCAGAAGCTGGGCCGGAAGCCGGAGCAGAAGCTGGGGCAGTACCCGGAGTTGGTGCTGAACGAGGAGGCGAACTGGGCACGGCGGGAGTACCTGCGTTCGGACCTGCCGGACGGGCGGCTGCGGCAGCGGCTGGAGCGGATGGGGCAGAGCTGGGAGCGGCATCCGGGGGAGGATCTGCCGGCAATCTTCCCGCACCAGGGGGACCTGCGGGCGGCGACGCGCCTTTTGCACAATGACAAGGTGCAGGATCGGGATATCTTGCAGCCGCACCGGGAGGCGTTGCTGGAGCGGGTGCAGGTGGAGTCGACAGTGTTGCTGGTACAGGACACGACGACGCTGAACTACACGAACCTGAAGGGTTGCACGAGCGGGTTGGGGCCGTTGCAGGACCGCGCGAGCAGTTCCCGGGGGCTGTTCGTGCACGCGACGGTGGGGTTCACGGAAGGCGGGCGTCCGCTGGGGGTGAGCGGGCTGGAGCGGTGGGCGCGGCCGGAGCAGGAGCCGGACCCGGAGGCGGAGAAGGAGAAGGAGAGCCGGCGCTGGTTGCGGGGGTTCGAGCAGGGTCAGGAGTTGGGGCGGGAGAGTCCGCAGGCGCGGGTCGTGGTGGTGGGGGACCGCGAGAGCGACATGTTCGAATTGTTCGAGCGGCAGGCGGAGCGGACGGAGGAAGCCGGGTTGCTGGTGCGTAATTGCTCACCCAGGGGGCTGGCTAGGCAGGTTTGAGGACGGTACGTCGCTTGATAGTGGTGACAATCGACTCGAGAGTCGTCAGATCATTGAGGCGTCCGGTGCCGATCACCGAGCGCACGGCCCCGAACACCTCGGCCCCCCACTCGGAGCGGAAGCCGTTGGTCACCTTGCGGAAAATCGTGCTCGGTCGCAGCGCCCGCTCCGAGGCGTTGTTGGTGAAGGGCACCTCGCGATCCGTCACGAACACCAGCAGGCTGTCCCGGATCTTGCCGTAGCGCTTCAGCAGCCGCTGTCCGTCCGCCTGCGTCGGCTCCAACTCCAGCAGCTTGTCCAGCCGCCGCCCGAGATCCCGTTGGTGGCGCTTCAGCGTGCTGTCCCGCAGCCGCGCGCGCCGCTGGCCCACCCGCATCGCCCGCACCAGGAACGCCTGCAGCGCCGGCCCGAACACTGCGTCCCCTGCGTCGATCGCGTACTGCGCGTCCCGCAACTGGTGCGCCAAGCACACCTGCCACACCGGCGCGTGCCCGCGCTGGCACACGTACAGGTCCGACACCCACACCTCCGGTCGCGCCCCCTCCAGCACGCTCTCCGGCTCCGCCTTCGAGCGGCTCGGCCGCAGCACGTGCAGCACCGCTCCCGCTCCCAGGAACACCCACTCCCACCACTTGCGCCCGTGCACCCGCGCCGACGTCTCGTCCGAGCACACCACCCGGCTCCCCCGCACCCGCTCCCGAATCGCCTCCGCCTGGTCCCCGAACCGCCCCTGCACCCGCCGGAACAGGTTCGCCAGCGCCCCTTCGCTGATCTCCAGACCGAATACATCCCGGAACAACGCGCGCAAGCGCTCGTAGCTGATCGCTTGCGCGTAATGCAGATACACCGCCAGCGCCTCGATCGTCGCCCCGAACGGCGAGCCCCGTTCCAAACCCTGCGGCGCCAACGCCGTCACCCGCCGCCCGCAGCCCGGGCAGTCGCAACCGTGCAGCGTGACCCGCGTCACGTGCGGCCGCACCGGCGGCAACTCGATGCGCTCGTACACCGCTTGCGGCGCCTGCTCCGCCCCGCCCAACTCCGTCCCGCAGTGCGGGCAACTCTCCGCCCGCGCTTCAATGTCCCTGACATAAGCAAGACAGTAGCCGGATTTCCTGGCAGACCTCCAAGACACGGATGCAGAAGCACTTACAGTGTTTTCCGACCGGCCTCGAAAAAGCCCCTTGACATCCTGGGCGGAATTTGCCATGGTAGGCAAGAACCGGTTTCCTGGGAGCTGCCATGGATCCCCGCATCGAGAATCTCAAGTCCACCACCTTCTTCGGCAGGCGCTTCACGCGGCAGCAGATCGCCCAGGTCCAAGAGACGGTGGCGACGTTCCCGGCACTGGCCCGCAAGGAACTGGCGCAGACGATCTGCGAGCACCTGCGCTGGCGTACCCCGGCAGGCAAGAACCGCGTCGCGGCCGGCCTAGGCCTGCTCGAGGCGCTGCACAAGGAGGGCATCCTGACGCTGCCGCCGAAGCGCGAGGAGAAAATGCACGGGACGCGCCAGCCGCTTGCGCGGACCCCACGCACGGACCCGCAGCCGCGGATCCAGGCCGACCTGCGGGACTTGGCTCCGCTGCGCCTGCAACGGGCGGAGGGCCCGGAGCAGGCCGGGTTGTTCAACGAATACGTCGACCGGCATCACTACCTTGGCTATCGCCAGCCGCTCGGCCCGCACCTGCGTTATTTCCTGCTCGACCGGCACGCGCGCCCGCTGGGCTGCCTGCTGTTCAGCCAGGCGACCCACTCGCTGGCCTGCCGCGACACGTGGGTCGGCTGGCGCGAGGGCGCGTACAAGCAGCACTTGCAGCTGGTGGTCGGGCAGCCTCGCTTCTTGCTGTTTCCCTGGGTCCAGGTCGAGAACTTGGCCAGTCATGCGCTGTCGCTGGCCGTCCAGCAGCTGCCGCAGGACTGGCACAGCCGCTACGGCTGCCGGCCGGTCCTGCTCGAGACTTTCGTTGATCCGGAGCGTTTCGGCGGAGTCTGCTATCGCGCCGCCAACTGGCTGCACCTGGGCCAGACCCGGGGCCGCCCCGACGCGGGGCGGACCCGCAAGGACGTCTACGTGTACCCCTTGGCGAAGCACTGCCGCGAGATCCTGCTGCACGGGCCGCGCCCCCGCCAGCCCAGGCCGCGACGCCCGCCCGCGCCGGAGGCGGCGGCCCCCGACGAGACCTTCGTCCGCATGTGGCAGGACCTGATCGGCGCGCTCAGCGCCGTCGCCGCCGCCCACGACCAGCTCTGGCAAGTGCGCCGGCGCGTGCTCAACACCCTTTTATGTTGAACACAGTGAGACCGGAGATCGGCAGGATGTTCCGAGAGGGGCGGCGAGTGCTGGACCGCCCGGGTCCGTCCGTGAGGACGCGCGTTCCGGTTTGTGCAAGAGTGGAGTTTCGCCCGGTCGCCATCGACGGCGACCGGCGCATCGGAAATCTCCCCGTCTCGTGGCGGGGAGGCCGCCGCCGGGCCTGGCCAGGCCCGGCGGCGGGCGGCGGGTCGGATCGTCTTAACACCCGGGTGCCTGGCACCGACCAGCAGCTGGATCGCCCGCCGCAGCAATTCCTGAGAGACCTGAACGGAAGAACGGGCACTGGCCCGCATCCCAAAAGGATAGGTTCGCAGGAAGCCCCTGGCCGCTAGAAAGGATATCCAACATCCCATGACAAATCCCGCAGCAACCACGGCCGAGCCAGTCGCCGGCATCGATGTCGGCAAGCTGTGGCTCGACGCCTGCGCCGATCCCGCCGAACTTTCCCGCCGCTTCGAGAACACCCAGGTCGGCCGCCGCGCCCTGCGCAACTGGCTCCGCAAGCTCGGAGTGCGGCGCGTCGCTCTCGAGCCCACCGGGCGCTACCACCGCCAGCTCCACCAGTGCCTCCACGACGATGGCGTCGCCGTCGTCGTCGCCAATCCGTTGCGCGCGCGCAACTTCGCCCGCGCCCTAGGCCAGCAGGCGAAGAACGACCGCGTCGACGCCGCCATGCTCGCCCGCTACGCGCGCCTCGAGCACGTCACGAGCACGCCGCCCAAGCCGCGCAGCTTGCAGGAGCTCAGCGACTGGCTCGCCCTGCGGCGCAAGCTCAGCGAGCAGCGCGACGCCCTGCGCAAGCAGGCCGGGGAGTTGGGCGGCCAAGCCGCCGCGCTCCTCGGCTCCCTGCTGGCCGCCTTTACCGATAAGCTCCAGCAGACCGACAAGGCCCTGCAAGCCTGCCTCGAGGCCGACCCCGCGCTCTGCCGCCGCCGCGCAATCATCCTGTCGGTCCCGGGCTGCGGCCCGCTCAATGCCGCCAGCCTGTGCGCCGACCTGCCCGAACTCGGATCCGCCAGCCCCGCCGAGGCCGCCGCACTGGCCGGCTTGGCACCGTACGACTGCGATTCCGGCGGGCACCGCGGCCGCCGCCGGATCCGCGGCGGCCGCCGCCATCCTCGCAAGCTGCTGTACATGGCCGCCACTTCCGCGATCCGCTTCAATCCCGGCCTCAAAGCCTTCTACGAGCGGCTGACCGCACAGGGCAAGCCGCGCAAGGTCGCACTGGTGGCGGTCATGCGCAAGCTGCTCGCCCTGCTCGGGGCCCTGCTCCGCGACGACCGCCTGTGGTCGCCGGAAGCACCCGTCAGCGGAGCGCCCGCCTGAGCGAAGTTGAGCAGGGGTAAGTGCCATGAGCGTCCACGCAGCCCTCGATCGAACCGCCCCCGAACCCCCGGGCCAGCCGGAGACATCCGCCGCCTACGGCTTCGGCTGCCTGGCCTGCGGCGGCGCCATGCCGGTCGGCCGCCGCGGCCCGATGCCGACCTACTGCCGCCGTTGCGCCAAGCGCTTGCAGAACCTCCGCGCCCGCTCCGGCCACGCCGCCGATCCCCGCTCGCCCGTCCCGCGCCAGTGCCTCGCGGCGCGCGCCGAACTCCTGCGCTCCGCCATCCGCAACGCCCACGCGGAACTGGCCGAGGTCGAGCGGCGGCAGGTCGAACTCGAGCGGCTCTCCCGCGATCTTGACCGAACTGCGGAGGAGACCCGGCGACACGCCCTGCCCTCGAAATCGCAGAGTTCATCGCCCATTCCCGGTATTGTCGGGAAAAACGCTTGACATCCATCACGGAAGCTGCTGGTGATGCTGTTCGTCTTCCGCCTGGTGTTCGCCCCCCGCCGCCAGGGCTACACCGCCACGCTCGCCGAACTGTGGGACCACTGCCGCGTCCTCGACGTGCCCCTGCCGCAGGCGGTGCCGGTCTCCGACTCGGCGATGGTCCGCGCCAGGCGCAAGGTCCAGCCCGGCGTCTTCCTGCAGTTCCACGCCGAGATCCTCCAGCGCGCCGACCAGCCCGGCCCCTTCTGGCACGGCCATCGCGTCTTCGCCGTCGACGGCTCGAAGCTGAACCTGCCCCGCCCGCTGCTCGACGCCGGCTACGCCCTGCCCAGCGAGCAGGCGCACTACCCGCAAGGCCTGCTGAGCTGCCTGTACCGCCTGCACTCGAAGCTGCCCGTCGATTTCGACCTCCTCGCCCACGGCAACGAGCGCGCCGCCGCACTCGCCCATCTCCAGGCTCTGGCACCGCCTGACGTCGTCGTCTACGACCGCGGCTATTACTCCTTCGAACTGCTCTGCGCCCATCGCCAGCGCGGCCTGCAGGCCGTGTTCCGCATCCGTCGCAAGGCCGGCCAGGCCCTCGACCGCTTCATCGCCAGCGACCAAACCGATACCGTGGCCGAGATCTTCCCCGGCCCCGATGCCCTGCGTGAGTTGCGCCGCAAGCATCCCCGCACCCACTGGCGACCGGTCCCGCTACGCCTGGTCAAGTACACGCACGGCGGCACCGAGTACATCCTCGGCGCCACCCTGCTCGACCGCCAGCGCTACAGCGTCGCCGCCCTGGCCGACCTGTATCACGCCCGCTGGGGGATCGAAGAACTCTACAAGATCAGCAAGCAATTCCTGGAGGTCGACCAGTTCCACGGCCGCACCGAGCGCCTGGTCAAGCAGGAACTGTTCGCGCACTTCAATCTGATCGCGATGACGCGCAGCTTCACCAACCGCGACGCCGCCCTGTGCCAGGCGGCCGGCCCGGCCGACGGCAAGCCGCCCCCGCAGGCCAACTTCAAGCACAGCCTGGCCGCCCTGTCGCGGCATCTGGAGGCGCTGCTGCTGCGCCACACCGAATTCGTCCGCGCAACCGTCACGCGCATCGCCGAGTGCGTCGGGATCGGCCGGCGCAAGCCCCGCCCGAACCGCTCGTACCCGAGGCGCTCGAAGCAACCGGCCCCCAAATGGTCCCGGCGCAACCCCGTCCCAGCCTAGCCGACTGGGACCCGAAAGGCTGCCAAGGGGCCCAGTCGAAGCCCGCAGCCTTAAGTCAGCAAGAAAATCCTTAAGTCAGTGCCATTGGCCCGCGCTTCCACCACGCTGTTCGGATGCGGATGCAGCTTGCGTCCCGTTCCCGCACGCCCCTGGCGCTTGCGCCGGCCGCCTCGCACCGGCTTGTTCGCCTTCTCCCCGCGCGAGGGCGGCAGCGACGAGTTCGCCGGTGTCTTGGGCGGCGCTCCCAGACGCGCCTCCAACTCCGCCACCTGGGCCCTCAGCTCCGCGTTGGTCGCCGTCAGCTTGGCAACCTTCGCCGCCAACTCCGTGATCGTTGCGGTCAACTCCGCAACCCTCGCTCGCAGCTCAACGCCAAGGGCGCTCTTCCCGGAGTCGAGCGCCGAACCGAGATCCGAATTCGCCTCGCCCATACCCCATCTATAACATGTTTCTACTCTTTTGTTTCAGATTTCTAATCTGATCGGTCACGCTAGGACGGCACCAAGGTGAGCAATTACGCTGGTGCGGGTGCACTTGGGGCGGCAGCGCAAGGTGCGGGCGTGGGACGCGGCGTTCCGCTCGGAGATGATCCGGCCGATCGAGGCGCAGCCGGACTTCGAAGAGGCGGTGGTGACGGGCCGCAAGGTGGAGATCGAGTCGCAAGGGGGGCAGCGGGCGCGGCAGAAGCGGACGGCGGTGACGGAGATCCGGATCGGGCGGGTGGAGTTGCTGCCGCCGAAGGGGCGGGCCGGAGCGGTGGCGCCGGTGCCGGTGTGGCTGGTGCGGGTACTGGAGCCGGACCCGCCGGCGGGGGAGGAGGCGTTGGAGTGGCTGCTGCTGTCGAGTGAGGGGGGGCGGACAGCGCAGTGGGCGGAGCGCATCGTGAGCTGGTACGAGCGGCGCTGGGGGATCGAGGAGTATTTCCGGCTGCTCAAGACGGGGACGCGGATCGAGGACCGGCGGTTGCGGGATGCGGAGGCGCTGGGCAAGTGCCTGGTGTTCGACGCGATCACGGCCTGGCGGGTGTTCAGCCTGGACCGCTACGCCCGGGACGCGCCGGACACGCCGGCGGAGGAGGTGCTCACGGCGGACGAGATGGCCGTGATCGAGGGCGTGACGGAGACGGAGCGGTTGCGGCCGCCGCGGGAGCGGGGCCAGCCGGTGGGACCGGGCATTCGCAGTTGGGTCGTGCTGCTGGCGCGCATGCGGGGCTGGCGTCCGAAGAAGCACCGGGAACTGCCGGGGAACGAGGTGCTGTGGAAGGCGTACCAGCAACTGCAAACGATGGTGCGCTATCGGCAGGCGCTGCGAGGACCGCCGTAGCAGCCCGCGCCGGGGTGGGCGGGGAGTGTCTGGTGGAACGGCATCCGCCGGTTCTCCGCAGGGGGCCGTCAGGGGGGAGTGCAGAACTCTTCCATGGAGGCACTGTCGTGGGCAGCAGGGAAGCTTCTCGGCAGGGCTTGATGCGTGCCGTGTCGGGAACACCTGGGCGCAGCTCGAAGTCTGCCCGCTGTTCCCCGGTGATCCGTTTTCCCAACCAATGCGTGACGGCCGAATGGGACCCATTCGCAACGCAATGATCGGAATGGCAACGCTGGCCGTGCAGCCCCAACCCGGTTCCGCCAGATGCGTGCGTCTGTCGTGCTGCGCTGGTCTCCCTCGTCTCGCCCCCCAGTATGCGGGAGGCCCATCCGGCACCATCAAGACCGAATGTGAGCATCAATCCACGATTGCCTCGAAACTTCCAGCATCAACTATGTCCGGTCGCTAGGCCGCCCGGGCATCAGAAAATCTGGTCCGGCTACACGCTCCTGAACGCTGCCTCGCAGGCCTACGAGCGAGTCATCCGGATGCAGCAAGCCAGCGATTTGTACAAGCGAGTGGTTTTAATGTAGGCGTTCGGTTTATTCCAGCCTCTGAGCCCCAGATTATTCCGGCGGAAGGGAGGCAGGTTTTTTCACATTGGTACGCTCCTGCCGGAAGGGAACTGGGCGCACGGCTACCTGAAATAGCCTGTATCTAAGGGCTTAACAGGATCTTTAGGCAGCAGCCGTTCTCGGATTATCTTGATTTCCAGTCTCTTTGGCGTCAAGCTAATTCGAGAAAAAATGGCCGTTTTTGGCCGGAATAAACAGAGAACCAACATTTTAACCTGACTTGTGTGTCAACGGCAGGGCGCACCAGCAGCCCCTACTTGCCCACCGGAACCTGCAGGATCGCCGGCGCATGGAGGATGGTCGATCCGCCACGTAGGGCAGGACTTGGATCCAGGCCGAGAGCCGGAGTGCGCCAAGCTCGAAGCTCATTCCGGCCAGATCTCGTTAGACGCGCCGGTAGGCGTCGTCGTGCCGGCGTCGCAGCGAGTCGGAGATGAGGAGTTGCGCCATCCGGTGCGCCAAACTTTGCGCGAGTTGGCCCTTGCAAACCAGGCGGCTGCCCGTACCCCGAGAGGCCGAGAAGCCTGCCGGCATGATCCGGGCTCAGCAGGCTTGCGTAGACCGGGCTCGCGACGGCGCTGCCGGTGCGCAGAACTTTGACGGGCAGGACATCGACCGTGTTCGACGAGGCCGTTTCGGTGTGCCGGACCAAGCTGCGGCTGAGCGGCACAAGGAGGTCGGGGACGGTCTCCTTGCCTTCGAAGTGCGCGACCCTGTGGATCGTCTCCGTGGTCTCAAGGAGACCTCCGTCCATGGGGGCGTATTGGAATTCGATACGCTCGGCCGGCTACGGCGGCGCAGTTGCTACCAGCAGCCAGGACAACCGCGCCTCCCGTGCGCAGAGGATCCGGCCGATCGGGCTGCGATAGCAGGCTAACCGCCTTGGTCTCGGGCCGCTTAGCGGATTGATGCGCGGTGGCCGCGACCCGTTAGAAGGTCCTACCGTCGTTGAGCGTCAGACGGAACGGCGACCTCGTCAACGCGGAAGCGACTCCTTCGAATGTCATCATCGTGCCAGCTCGCACGCCGGTGCGACGCCGGTTTTCGAGATTCAGAACCACCTCAATAGAGCCGCCCGGCGCACTGGTCAGATTGATCGTCCCGGGACGCTCCGGCGGGGTCGCCGAGACGACGTAGAGGCGCATCTTCGGCGACATCGCGCCCCTGAGACCAGTCCAGGTGGTGTCGGCCCTCGCCCCGGTCAGCGCCGTCCGCAGGTCCTTGTACGTCCAGAGAAGGGGATTCTCCTTACGCGACTTCTGCTCGGCCTCGAACCGCAACTGCTGTGTCGACTTGAGTGCGATCCTCTCGCTCGGCAACGCGCCCATCTTGGCCATCTCTTCGAACCTCGGCCAATACAAGTTGAAGCTCTCTTCTCCGTAGTTCGATCGAAGGAGATTCGTGACGTAGTCAGCGACCTGAGTACGGCTTTCGGCGGGCATCGCATTCGGCCCGTCGTAAAGGGCTGCTCGAGCAAACGAGAAGAACGCCATGTCATACTTTGCGGCGTCCTTTTGCGCTAGCACGACCTGTCCCAACCAATACGACACCTGAGCACGTGAGGGGTCGAGTTCCAGCACCTTCGCAAACTTTTCCTCGGCCCCGACGTTGTTCTTCTTCTGCATCCTCCCCCAGCCGATCGTGAGGTGCGCAGAGGTTTCCGCCTGCTTGCGGAGGCTATCCCATTGGTCCTGGGGAACAGTGTCCGGCTTGGTGGCGAATTGAGTCCCAAGGCCCTCCAGCACTGCGTTGGCTGCTTCGGTTCCGTCCGCGATGACCTCGTCGTCCGCCCTGCCGAGGTACGGGCTGTACAGCGTGATGGCGTAGTTCGCGCCGAAGTCGCCCGGAACCTTCGTCAACAGTTCCTTGGCGGCGCCAACAGCTTCCGCGGTCTTGCCAGTCTGCTGGTAGCTGGCGAGATAGAATTGCGTCCTCTCCAGATGGTAGTCGGTCTCGGGATACTTCTGCTTCCATTCGTCGAGCAGCGCCAACTTCTTGGCCGGATCTGCTTCGCCGTAGACCTTGCTGATGACGTCGTACTCCGCCCTGTCCTTGTATTCCTTTTTCTGCGGATTCGGAATGGCGACCGCAGCAACCATCAGAATCAGACAAGCCGTGAGCACGGATTGCGTAGCTTTTCTCAGGATCATCGTGAACTCCGAAAATGTCCGTGGACGCTCTAAGAGGGAATCATGGCACAAACCGACCTGCCATGCAACGGCTCGAACAGAGACCCGGCACAGTGCCAACTAGTTGGCGAGTATAAAATAGTGCGGCTCCCGACGCAAGGAGGCATTTTCTGGTGTAGCGTCAAAGCGGTAATGTTGCCTCGCTCTGCTTGTAACTACCAGGATCGAATACTGTCGGCGATTCCGGCCCCAGCGAAGCGTTAACGGTATTGTAGAGGAAGAAGTCCACGAAGTTCGAGCCAACGCCGATGCTGGCGTCCCACACGATGCTGGGCCCGAACGTGCCGCCAACGCCCGCAAAGATCGACGAATCCTGGACATCGCCGCCGAACTGCGGCGTGAAGCTGCCCGGCAGACCGTTGGTGATGAGCTACGCCGCGTCGTAGCGCCGCACACTGCGGCTCGTGGCCTCGGCGTTGCCGTACTCAATGCTGAGGTTGGCGAATCCGCCTTGACCGAGAGGCAGTCCGACATTGCCGGCGAACGTGACGGTCTGTCCGTCGCCCTCGCCATAGCCGCCGGCGGTCACCTGCATGCTGCCCCCTGAAGGAGCGTCCCTCAGCACGAAATGCAACACGCCGGCGATGGCGTCCGACCCGTGCTGCGCCGACGCACCGTCACGCAGCAACCCGGCGTGCCTGATTGCGATCGACGGAATGACCGACAAGTCAGGGCCCTGTGCGCCATCCTGGCCGAAACGAGAAAGCCAGTGGATCACGGCGGCACGCTGGCTTCGCTTGCCGTTCACCAGCACGAGTGTGTGGTCCGTCGCCAGATCGCGGAGACTCGCGGGACGAACGATGGTGCCAGCATCGCTGATGGGATTGACACTGGCGTTGAAGGACGGCGCCGTGTTGTTCAACTGGTTGGCGAGATCCGAGGTCGCCCTACTCGGTGATGTCTGGAGCGTCGACAATGGCAACGGGAACGGCGGATTCCAGCACCGCGCGCCCCGCGGTGCGACTGCCGATCACCACGATCTGCTCGCTGACGGTCGCGAGAGCCAAAGCGATCCGCGCCTCGCCCAACGGCTGCGTCACTGTTTGTTCTAGGGCCGTGAGTCCCGGAGCGGTCGCGAGGACGGAGTGGGGACCGGGACGTAGTCCGCGGAACATCACCACGCCGAAGTCGTCGGTAGGCAACTCGGTCGCACCAATCGAGACGGTTGCATCCGCAACCGCTGCTCCCGAAGGATCAACCACCGTTACCTTGAGACACTCTTGCGCCAGAGCAGGTGGCGCCACAAGCAACAATGCGAACACCACGAGAAACAGGGCTTGCATGAGCTAAGCCCGCTTGCAGACTTTGCGATCGTGCTCACTAGGCGATAGTCTATGTGCCACGATTCCCTCCTCATCGCCGTCGCACCGCTTCTGTCACGTGAGGCGGTCTCGTTCGTTCGGAGAGTTGGACTCCATGCTCAAGGAGTATTCCTGAACCGTCAGACCCTCCCGTTGGGGGGAGAATAATAGCGACATCGCAGAACCGCGTGCAACTTCGTTGTCGAGCCCGAGTGCATGCGCCAGATCGTTCCGTGCACGATCGGACTCGGTGGCGGCGATTCGCAGACCAGCGTGGTTCCGTGATTGCTCATCGTGGCCTGTTCTTGGGGGCCTTAGAAGCAGTGCGGGCGGCGGCCGAGCGTTCCTCGATAAGGTGGCGGGGCAGGTGGGTAACGCGGCTGCCGTGTTGGGGCCGCAAGCTGCGTCAGGATGGAATCCGCCGATGGGAATTCAGCCTGGGGTACGGCGCGAGACAGTCTGCATCATCGGTCAAGTCCTAACATTGAAATAGTCTAGATACCAGTCCACAAAGCGCTGGACGCCCTCCTCCACCGAGGTGCGCGGCCGGTAGTCCAGTTCCGTAGCCAAGTCCCCAATATCCGCCTAGCTATCGGGGATATCGCCGGACTGCAGGGGAAGGGAATTCTTCTCAGCCTTTCGGCCAAGGCAAGCCTCAAGCACTTCAACATAGCGCATAATCTGGATGGGCTTCTCACTACCGATGTTGTAGATCCGGTATGGTGCGTGACTGCCGGCCGGATCTGGAGCGTCTCCTCTCCAACCCAGATCTGGTTCGGCAATACGGTCCAAAGCCCTGACGACGCCCGCGACGATGTCGTCGATATACGTGAAGTCCCGCTGATGGTGACCGTAGTTGTAAATATCGATGGATTTACCGGCGAGAATCCTTTCGGTGAAGCTAAAGAGCGCCATATCAGGTCGGCCGAACGGACCATAGACCGTAAAGAAGCGCAACCCGGTCACTGGCAAGCCGTAAAGGTTCGCGTAAGCGTGGGCCATGAGTTCGCTTGACCTCTTCGTTGCGGCATAGAGCGAGAGCGGATGATCCACGCTGTGGTGGACCGAGAACGGCATGTTCGTATTGGCCCCGTAAACCGAGCTGGCGGATGCGTAGACTAGGTGCTCGATATTGTGATGCCGACAGCCTTCGAGAACCGTCAATGTTCCCAGTACGTTGCTGTCAACGTAAGCAATCGGGGTCTTGAGACTGTAACGAACACCGGCCTGAGCGCCTAGGTGCACCACCCGTTGAAACTCACCCTTTTCAAAGTGCTCCGCCATACCATTGGAATCTGCTAAGTCCGGCTTGACGAACTCGAAGGACTGCGCTTGTCGTAGGATGTCGAGCCGCGCCCGCTTCAACGCGACGTCATAGTAGTCATTGAGATTGTCCAGACCGACGACCTCGTCGCCCCGATCAAGAAACGCTTTGGCGGTGTGAAAGCCTATGAAACCGGCAGCGCCCGTGGCCAGAATTTTCAAGAGCTTCTACGACAGTTCAAACGATCGCGACTCGCGTCACTCCTAGAGCATCCCGCACCAGCAGACATCGATCAACAGGCGCCTCGCATAAGCCGTGGTTGATGCCGGAATCCTATAAGGGTATTCGGCCACATTCGAGTTTCGGCACTCCCGAGGAGCTGAAACATCAGTTTCGGTTGACTCTCGCGTCAGCGAGAACCATATCAGTCCTCCGCCCGGCAAGGACAGTCGATCTCATGGCCCTGGTTCCGGACCCGAGTGGAATAGGATCCCCCACTGCTTCAAGCGTGATCGCTCGCCAAGCAGCTAAGCAGGGTCGAAAACGCCGCACTGATCCATGGCGGCGCGGACGGCTTCGAATATGGGCAGATCGTGGAGGCGCCCTTTGCGGATGACCGAGCGCACTGCCGCGAACACTTCGGCCCTTTGCGGACCGGACGCTGTCGGTGACCGTGCGGAGGATCGCGCGCGGCCGCACCGCCCGCTGGAAGGCGCAGTTTATTCACGGCTCCTCGCGCCCAGTCACGAACATCAGCAGGCTGTCCCGGATCATGCGCTAGCGTGTGCGCCGCCGGCTCCCGTCCGCTATCCGCGCCTGCAACACCGCGATGGCCGCTCGCCGTGCGACGATGAGCGTGTCCCTCTCGGACTCGGTGAGCCGACTGAGATCTGGACGCGGCTCATCCACGCCCCACTCGCAACAGATGCAGGCCCTGTGGTTTCAATGGATCAGTGCTTGGTCCCTTGGCTTGGGAGCCTCAGCGGGGCCCCCTTGGTGGGCAATGATCCCGGAGTGGCGCTTGCGACCTTAGCTCGCGCCACTGTTGTAGGACCAGGGGATCGCACGGGCGCCGAGTAGCGCGCACCTCGCACGTGGCGCTCGCGCGGCCTTCCAAGGGAACCGAACCGAGCGGCGACCTGCTGCGGGCCGAGGCCCAGCGCCGGACGCCCGTCCGCGAATGCCCGAGATCCGCCGGAGCGATTTGCAGGCCGCTAGGGCGGCGGTGGCTGCTTTGGGCGACCGGGCGGCTGTCCGCAGGGCAGCGCCCCGCAGAGGTCGGACTCTGGAAGGGATGGCTGGAGCGGCGGACAACGGCGGCTCGGGCCCAACAGCAAGAGTGGCCAAGAGTTCCCGTGTGTGACAGGAGTACCCTGAGCGACCGCGCCTCCTACCCCTTTCCAAGTGCACGGATGCTCTCGGGGCTCAGTGGCGGCTCCGGCCGGCCGCTGAAGCCAAGCGTCGTACCGACGGCAGACACGAGGACGCACAATTCCCCAGTTCGCCCGCGGATCGAATTGATGGACGGATGGTCGAATCGGTATGCTGGAATCTTGTCCAGCTGGTTGGCCATCCCCGGTAGCGTCCTTCTGATCACGGTGCGCGGAACTCATCGTTGCAAGAGACCCTTGACAGTTCCCAAAAACTGGTGCAATCGACTGGCGTTGACCGATCTCATCCGTAGCGGCGACCCTACTCTCGCGGGACTGGAGGCGAACAATTTACTTGGCCTTGGAGTGACAAGCGGACGTGGGAGACCTGGGAGGTTGCGGATATGAACTTGTGCCATCTATTGTAAAAAGAGGTACGAACTTTGCTCCGTCAGGGAATCTTGTGAGGAAGATGCACGGATTTGCGACGGAGCATCACATGAAAGGAAAAGACAAGTATGGATATCACCAATATTCTTGATGAGTTGCGCCAGGAGCGTGAGCAAATTGAGAACGCCGTCAGCGCCCTTGAGCAGTTGGGGCGCAGCAGGGAGACCAAGAAAGTTCTTGATGAGCTGACCAAGGAGCGCCAACAAGTTGAGGATGCGGTCTTAGCACTGGAAAGCCTCGCGCGCGCTCGTGGAAAGCGCCGCGGAAGGCGGCCCGCCTGGATTAACGAAGTTAAAGAAGCCAGAGAGCGTAGATAGTCCCGGCCGCAGCCGGGTCGAGCATATCTGGGTTTCGCTAGGAGTAGCGCGTGCGTTCGCGCTACTCCTAGGCACACATTCAAAACAGGAAGCCTAATACAGAAGGAACCGGCGTCTTCTTGCGCGGAAGTCGTTGAGGGATTTCTCGAAGCGGCCTGCGATCGTTGCTAGATCGCGACCTCGCGTCAGGTCTTCGACGACTGCCCGATTCCCGATCAATTCTTCGGACCTTCTGAAATCAACCTTATCGGGATAAAGGCTCCGCAATATTGTGGCAAGCGCCAATCCGAATCGGGTTGGCCGGAGGGTATTCCTGTCGACGATAGAGAGCTGTACGCCATCGATGACGCTCCCCTTGAAGACGGATGCGAGGGGACGCTGTTTTCTTGCATAAACGCGGATTCCGGAAATCGATTCTTGGCGAAGGGCGCGCGCCAGTTGGGCGCCGTCGATCCAGTCGGCCCCGACGAATTGGAATGGCGTATCCGTCCCCCGGCCTACGGAATAGTTTGCAAGCCATTCGAGCATCACGATTCCGGGATACAGGATCGCCTGATCCAGCGTCCTGATGTTGGGGGACGGGTTCACCCATGGCAGGCCCGTCTCATCGAACCAGAGGCTGCGGCGCCATCCGTCCATCCGAATCACCGTGAGGTCGACTCCGAGTCCTCGCTCCTCGTTGTACATCCTGGCGAGTTCTCCAACGGTCATTCCATGGCGGACCGGCAGCCGGTGATAGCCGACAAAGGACTCCAGACCTTCTTCGAGAACAGGTCCCTCCACGGTCTCGCCGTTGATGGGATTCGGCCGATCCAGGACGATGAATTCGATTCCGGTTTCCGCCGCCGCCTCCATCGCGTAGCCCATCGTCGTGATGTAGGTGTATGGGCGAGCGCCGATGTCCTGGATGTCAAAGACGAGCGCGTCCAAGCCCCGCAAGAGTTGCGCGGGCGGCCTACGGCGATCAGTTTGGTACAAACTTAAGACCCTGATCCCGGTACGGCTGTCGGCGCCGTCCGCGATTTCGGGCTCGTCGAGCGTACCGGCAAGTCCGTGTTCTGGCGCAAAGACCATCTCCACGCTCAGATGCTCGGTTTGCGCCAAAAGGTCGATGTTGCGGCGTCCCCTTCGGTCAATGCCGGTGTGGTTGGTGAGGAGGCCGATCTTTTTCCCGCGCAGGCTTTCGAAGTTCTGGGCGGCGAGGACGTCGAGCCCAGTGAGCACGTTGATGGAGATGGGCTGATCACGCCGCTCGAGGTCCATTCGGGCCCTGCGCGCAGCCTGCAGATCGACCGTCTCCAGGTTAGCGGCTACGATCGAAGCCACGAGGCTCCGCAGTTGGACGACCGAGGTCACCGGTTTCGGATGAACGCGGTTCGTCATTAGCACTACAAAGGAGCGGCTAATGGGATCGATCCAAAGGGACGGACCCGTGTAGCCGGTGTGTCCGTAAGACGCCACGGTGAACAAGTCGCCGCGCGGCGACGAGTACCGAGTGTCAATGTCCCAGCCGATACCGCGTGCGTCCTTGCTCTCCGGGTTCCGTGGCGTCGTCATACGCAGGACGCTCAAGGGGCTGAGGATCCGCACACCGTCGAGTTGCCCCTCATTGAGCATCATGCGGGCGAAACGTGCGACGTCGGTAGCTGTGGAAAAGACCCCCGCCTGCCCGGACACGCCTCCCATCATGCGCGTGGTGGGATCGTGGACGACGCCGCGCAGGATCGTGCCGTCTTCGCGCACTTCGGTGGGTGCGATCCGCGGCCGCACGCTTTCGAGCGGCAGGAATGACGTCTCGTCCATGCCGAGAGGTTCGAAAATGCGCTTCTTCGCCAACTCGTCGAGAGGCGTTCCGCTTACTCTGCGCACGATCTCGGCCAGCAGGATGTAGTTGATGTCGCTGTAGACGAATGCCGAGCCGGGGGGCTGGACCGGCTGCTCCTGGAGTGCGAGGTCGATCCCCGTGGCGTATCCGCTCCAGGCGGGTTCCAGCGTGAGTGTCGGCCGCAAACCCGAGTGATGCGTCAACAGCTGTTCGACCGTGATACGGTTCGTGTCTTGGAACTCAGGCAAGTAGGTTTGGATGCGGTCATCGAGCCGGAGCCTTCCTTCTTCAACTAGCATCATGATCGCCGGCGCCGTCGCCATGACTTTTGTGAGGGATGCGCAGTCGAAGACCGTATCGCGGGTCATTGCTTCGCGTTCCGGTTCGAGACTCCGCCAGCCGTAGCTGGCGTAATGCAGCCTCTTTCCTTGCGATTCGATCCAGGCGACCGCTCCGGGCGTTATGCCGCTCTCGACCGCCGCTCCAATCGCAGCATCGAGCTTTTCCGAGCCCGGCCATGCTCCCTGCAGAGCGCCGATCGAGCTCAGAGCGAGCGCGATGCCAGAAGGCCAATACGGCCGGGGGCGTCCAGCCTTTGGTCTCGCGCAGGCGGGCCGATCCGACACTCGCTCATCGTATCAATCGGTCTGAGGGTTGCGGTCCCGGGAACGGCCGTGTCGACCCGCCAAGGGGGTGGCGAACTTCCAGACTTCGGTATGCGGCGGTCGCCGCCGGAGATGGTCCACCCCTTCCATGCTGCATGGACAGTACGCGCGCCCGATGCGATCGACATCGTCCAAGCACGATTCGCCCTCGGTTGGATGCGATCGCACCGAGGTATCACGACGGCCGTTTCATGGCCCTTGGATTACGACACTTCAGGCAGGAGCCGCCGTGCGCGGCAGTGAGCCGACCGCACTGTGCTGAAGGGGCGTCGGTCGAGCGTAGCCACTTTCTCTTCACCTAACCGCTCACAGATTATGATGACGGCTGTGTCGACGAATCCCAGGTTGATGTTGGCGTACTGCCGTTCGAGCTCGCCGGCCCGCGAGCCCGCTCGGCTGGAGCTCCGCGACGAGGTAAGCGCCCCGACGAAGTCCTCGAGAAAGCTCCGCTAAGTTTCCAATGTCAGTCGCTTACGAATCCAATGGTCGATCTCCACCAGGGTGGGCGCCACGAGGGCCAGGGGCTCGCGGCACGTGCTCAGCAAATGCGCACAGATTTCGTGATCCGGATCGCCACGATCGAGGGCCGCAACAACAGGACCGGTGTCGAGAACCAGCGCCATCAGCTTCGGTAGGGAGTTTGCGCCGGCGACTCCTCGTCGGTGACGCTGCAGTGTGAACGGTTGGCGCCGCCGCTGTCTCCCAGCCCTAATCGTGGCCGCTTCTCGGCAAGGATTCCCGAGGTTCCGCGCTCAACCAGCTCCTCAAGCACCGCGTTCAACGAAACTCCTCTGCGCTTGGCTTCCGCCCGGAGAGGCTCCAGATGGTCGCCTTCCGCTGTCAGCGTCGTCCGTTGCCTCATACTGCTGATCCTAGACTTAACATCTGATTCGGTGCGCGGAAGGCCGGAAGTGGCATCGCGAAGAACCTTGAACCACGAGCGGTTCAGCATGGGCCATGGGAACGCTAACGACTCAACGAACCGGGGGGAAGTAGCGCCTCGGGCAGGGAACGATGGGCTCGGTTGAACCCTGCGAAAGCTCTCGGGCTTCACCGTGCTTCCGCTCCTCGCCTCCAACTTCGGCTGGATTCATGGCGGGATGCGTATCGCAAGCACTGTGTAAGTTGGCATGACCGAGAACGTGCGGACGATGGACAACGTGCTCGCAGCAAAGCAGAATCAGCTGCCGGACCGGTGACCTCCCTCAGCCTGCGAATGACCCCGGAGGACGTGGCATACTGAGTTTTGACGCAGGAACGCTGTCCGCTAATCTCCCTGTGGATCGCATGAGCGACTGAAAGTCCGCCGCTTCCTCGGTTCCAACTGGGGTTTCCAGTCCTAACAATGCTTGATCGTGGCTACTTGCGCCAGCACTTCGACGAGGTCAAGCTGCGGCTCGAGAACCGTACGGATCTGCAGGTTCTTGACGAGTTCGCCGTTACGGATGAGCAGTGGCGCACCGCCGTCACCGAAGCCCAAGCCTTGCACGAAAAGCGCAACGAATTGAGCGCCCGTGTGGCGCAGGCAAGACGGGGCGGCCAGGACGCTCTGGATGTCGTCAAGCAATCGAGGCGACTCGGCGCCGAGATTCATGAGCGGGAGACATCGGTCCACGCGCTCGACGCAGCCATGGATTCGGTTCTGAGCCGGATTCCGAACATGCCGCACGAATCTGTGCCGGCGGGCGCGGACGAATCGGCCAACATCGAGATCGACCGCTGGGGTGAGCAGCCCGAGTTCTCCTTCCAGCCCAAGCCGCATTGGGACATCGGAGTCGAGCTGGGCATCGTCGACTTCGAGCGCGCCTCCAAGCTTGCCGGCTCGCGCTTCGCGGTGTACATGGGCGCGGGCGCGAAGCTCGAACGGGCACTGATGAACTTCATGCTCGACGTGCATACCCGCGAGCACGGATACAGCGAGGTCCTGCCGCCGTTCATCGCGAACTCCAAGAGCCTCTATGGCACCGGCCAGCTCCCTAAGTTTGCGCACGATCTCTTCAAGCTTGCGGAGACGGACTACTGGCTCGTGCCCACCGCCGAAGTCCCGCTCACGAACCTGTATGGGGGCGAGACCCTGTCTACCGAAGAGCTGCCGATTTTGTTGACCGCCTGCACGCCCTGCTTCCGCAGCGAGGCCGGCTCGTACGGGCGCGATGTGCGCGGCGTGATTCGCCAACACCAATTCCAGAAGGTCGAACTGGTCAAACTCGTGCAGCCGGAGCAGAGCTACGAAGAGCTGGAGCGCCTCACGGCGGACGCCGAGGAGATTCTGCAGCGGCTCGGACTGCCCTATCGCAAGATGCTGCTGTCCAGTGGCGACATGGGATTCAGCGCTGCCAAGACGTACGACCTGGAAGTATGGCTTCCCGGCCTTGGCGAGTTCAAAGAGATTTCCTCCTGCAGCAACTTCGAAGCGTTTCAGGCCCGTAGGGCGAGGATTCGCTGCAGAATTTCCGCGCGGCGCAAGGGCAAGGCTGAGTACGTCCACACCCTCAATGGCAGCGGTCTGGCGATCGGCCGCACCTGGCTTGCCATTCTCGAGAACTATCAGCAGGCCGACGGCAGCGTCGTGGTCCCAGAGGCTCTGCGCACCTACCTTGGAGCTGAACGTATCCACGCCTCCGGAGAGCTGGTCTGACTCTGCTTGCAGGCGGCGTACTCGTTGCGGGCGGATGGCTCCTTCGTGCCGGATTCACGAGTAGCGCTTGGCCCAATCGTTGCACTTCACCTTGCACACATCGGCAAAGGCCGACAGGCCGTCACGCCACCCGACCGATGAACCTGCGGCGTTGTTCCAACGGACCGGGACTTCCGCGATAGTGAAGCCCAGTTTGCGGGCCAAGTACAGTTGCTCGACATCGAAACCGAATCGTTCGAGCCGCTGTTTGGCGGCGATCTCCCGCGCGGCCGGGCGCGAGAACAACTTGAAGCCGCATTGCGTGTCGGCGATGTTCAGCCCCGTGAGAAGCCGTACCCAGGAGTTGAACACCCGTCCGGAGAGTTCCCGGTACTGCGGCTGGTGCACGCCAATCAGGGAGCGGTCGAGCGCCCGCGATCCGATAGCGACCTGATGGCCGCCGGTGGTGGCCGCCTGCAGGAGCTTGTCGAGTTCTTCGATGGGCGCCGAAAGATCCGCATCGGAGAACAGCACCCACTCGTGCTGCGCTTCCCGCATGCCGCGCCGTATGCTGTAGCCCTTGCCGCGGTTTCCGGGATTCGGCAGCACGCGCAAGGCCGCGCCGACTTCCTCAAGAATGTGTTCTCCCCGCCTCGCGCACTCGGCAGTCCGGTCGATCGAGCCGTCGTCGACGACGAGCAGCTCGGCCTGCTCGAACGGAGCGTCTGACAGGTACGTTGCGATGCTCCGAAACGTCGAAGGAAGACGGTGCGATTCGTTGTAGGCCGGAATTACGAGGCTCAGGGACGGCACGGCGAATGGATTCAGGAGCAGGGGACGAATCGCACGGTCACGACCGAATCGCGTGCGGCAGCAATTGCAGGTAGTACGGCCTACATCGTTCCAAGAGCGGCTTGAGGCGCTCCGGGAACGGTTCCCGCTTGGATTGATGGGGCAGGAATCCAGTCGAGCGATGCACGTTGCGATACCAATGCGGCGCCCAAACGCCGTCGAATTCCTTGGGGCCAGCGGGCCAACTGAGCATGCCTGCTTCGAAGGGCAACTTTAAGTGATCGCAGAGTCTTCGCAGCACACCCGGAGGGTCCAGAAGCAGTTCGCGTGAGTCGAGCACCGCAGGCGCTTGGCCCCAGCGCTGCAGCATCTCGAAGACCTCGCATTGGCGCGCAAGCCCCGTGTCGCGCAAGGTGGGGTGGTCGATTTGATTCTGCAACGACGTTAGCATTTGCTCGGGATCCCGCGTCAGGAAGACGTTGTGCGTCTGCCGCATGAACTCCAAGTCCAGGTCGACCAAGTGATGCGCCATCTGCTTGAAGAAAAGGACTGGCGTGGCGGAGGGGCCGAGGATGACGTCTTGGACTACGCGCTCCCCATCTTGATCCTGGGCTGCGAGAGACGGCTCTCGCAATGGATGCTGTGCGCCCGAGACTCGCAAGAAATGCGCGTATAGCGGCTCGTCAACGGCTTCGGTGTCGCTGCGCTGCGCGAACGAATAGAGCAGCGCGGTTGAGACGTTGCGCGGCCCCGACCAAAGACAGATTCGCTTGGTAGGGCGATCGATTACTTTGCTGGACAAATGTCTCGCTCCGCGCACGTCCTACCAGTTTGCACCGCTGACATCTTGGTGTGCGCGACAAGTGCTTCAGCGTGATACTTGCAGCTATCGGAGAAGGGATCGTCTAGGACCATCCTGAACTCCAGTCGACGCGGGATCCGCCGCGCATACCGCCTATCAGCTAGACCGATTCGGCTGCATCCGGAACACCCCGCGGCGCCTCCGCAATCGACACGCTTGGCTGTTGGCCGGGTTCATCTGGTCGGGCTGTTTCCTGGACTACGGTTACCGCCAGGTTGTTCTTGCCGTTTTTTGCGTCTTAGAGTCGGAACTGAACTTCACGGACACCCAGGTTGGCCTCACAGAGTCCATCTTCCTCTCGGCCTAAGCAATCTGTTCGCCGGTCGCCGGCCACTGGCTCATTCTAGATTGGAATCGAGGGAATCACTTCGAGACACAAGCAGGATTCGCAGCGACTTAGGATGATGGGTTCATGGCGGAGATGAAAGGACAAGGATCCAGACCGGTAATCGAGCCCGGTACTGTCAACGCTCCGGAATTCCCGCAGGGGCTGAGTTGGCTCAACACGGACGAGCCGTTGACCATTCGGCAGTTGCGGGGCAAGGTCGTTCTAGTCGACTTTTGGACGCACTGTTGCATCAACTGCATGCACGCGCTTGAGGACCTCAAGCGCCTGGAGCGCAAGTACTCCCAGCAGTTGGTCGTCATCGGTGTCCACTCGGCGAAATTCGAAGCCGAGAAGGACACGGAGAATATCCGCCAAGCCATCCTGCGCTACGGCATCGAGCACCCCGTGGTCAACGACTGCGAGATGCGCGTCTGGCAGGAGTACACCGTCCGTGCCTGGCCGAGCTTCATTCTCATCGATCCGCTCGGAAAGGTCTTCGGTTCGCATTCCGGCGAGCGGATCTTCGAACTCTTCGACCGGGTCATCGCTCAGATGATCGAGCACTACGAGTCCACAGGCGAATTGCAGCTCGGTCCATTGCGCGTCCGCACGGAAGCGGAACGGGTTCCGAACTCGGTGCTCTCGTTTCCCGGCAAGGTGCTTGCGGATGAGGAAGGCGGCAGGCTATTCATTGCGGACACCAACCGCAACCGGATCGTGGTCGCTTCGCTCGAAAACGGTGTGGTGCTGCAGGTGCTCGGCAGCGGCGAAGCGGGCTTCCGGGACGGTTCCGCCGCGGACGCGCAGTTCTTGAAGCCGCAGGGGATGGCTTTGTCCGACGAGACGCTGTTCATTGCGGATACGGGCAACCACGCGATCCGTGAGGCCGACCTCGCCGCTGGTGTCGTGTCCACGGTCGTCGGCGACGGGTATCAAGACACCGAGTGGGACAACGCTCCGGGACCCCTGAAGGGGAGGAGACTCAACTCGCCATGGGACCTGCAGTTGGTCCACGGCGTGCTCTTTGTCGCCATGGCGGGCAACCACCAGATCTTCGGGATCGACTTGGAGGGTGGGTTCATAGCGGGCCACGCCGGCAGCGGGCGCGAGGATCATGTGGACGGACCGCTGATGGCGGCGGCTCTCGCGCAGCCCAGCGGTCTGAGCACGGACGGCGACAACCTTTTCGTCGCCGATAGCGAGATCAGTTCTATTCGCGCTGTCGCTCTGGATCCTCGCGGCGGCCATGTCAAAACCGTTGTCGGCAAGGGGCTGTTCGACTTCGGCGACACGGACGGCGTGGGTCCGGACGTCCGCTTGCAGCATCCGATGGGGGTCGTGTGCGCTGAAGGCCAGCTGTTCGTCGCGGACACCTATAACAACAAGATCAAGTCCATCGCTCTGCCGACCTTGAGCGTCAGGACGCTGGCAGGGAGCGGCGCCGCCGATCACCGTGGGGGGACCGGAGCCGAAGCCTGCTTCGACGAGCCGGCCGGCCTGAGTTATGCCGGTGGCAGGCTCTTCATCGCCGACACCAACAATCATGCGATCCGGATCCTCGACCTGGAGACGAATGCGGTCTCGACATGGACGCTTCGGGACATGGCGAGGCTCATCCCTCCCGCTGGTGATCCGGCGGTTCTCCCGGAGCAGGCCGTGCGCGCAGGAAGACTCACGATGCGTATTAGGGCCGAGCTTCCGGACGGCCATTTGTTTAACCCCGAAGCGGTGTCGGGGCTGACGATGCGGGTTGGCGATCGCACGATACCGGTGGTCCTGCGGAACGGCGCCGCGGAAGCGTCGTTAGAACTCACCCAAACGGATTTGGTGCACCTGGAGGCGATGGTCTACTATTGCGCGGAGCAGCGCGAAAAAACGTGCCTGTACTATCGCGCGGGGCGGATCCTGCCCTTGCGCGTCGACCCGGCTGGAGCGACAGAGATCTCGGTGCGCTTGGACGTGACCGGATCCCGATTCGCGACTCGGTGACGCCGGCCGTGTGGGGCGCTCCTGGCCTACGGCTCCTCTGGATGGAAGGTTCCGATAGGTTCGACCTGGTTCAGGTCCTTCTTAATCGAGCTGCTGCAATCTGAAACAAGTTCGTCCAACACTGTCGCTAGACGCTCGATCTCGACGTCGGGGATCTGGAATCCGTGGCCCTTGGCGATGGCATTCCAATCCGTCGCTGCCTTTGGCTTTTTGTTCTTCGGAGTCATGCGAACTCGACCTGCGCCAAGTGTACCGCTTGCGCTGGCGCGTGAGACCCTGCCGGCGCGCTCGCTGTGCGCGTGTTTGCACGTGAGGGCCTGCTCGCTATTGCGCCGCCAGAACCCCACGTTGGCGCCGGGCCGTCAACTTTCGATTCGGCTGATTGAGAGGCTGCATGGTGGCTCAGTCAAGGGTTTCGCCACGGCCGGTTGGAAGGAGCAGTGCTGGGTCGGCTCAATTCCGTGCCAGTGCTCAATCAAGACCCTGGCAAGCCAGCGCCCACGGACCTCACTGTGTCGTGTGTCCCGAAGGCGCCCTTGCTCCGGGCGGAAGCTCGCACAGTAGCTCGAGACCGGCCTCGCGTGTGAGGAGCCGGGGAAGGCCGGCTGCCCCGCTGGAGGGCCGCGGCCGCGAGGCCGGCCAGCAAGAGTCCGCGCCT
Organism: Bryobacterales bacterium; assembly: GCA_965218615.1. Taxonomy (GTDB): domain Bacteria; phylum Acidobacteriota; class Terriglobia; order Bryobacterales; family UBA6623; genus VXMF01. The sequence continues at coordinate 444,554 of CBDCLH010000007.1, read as the reverse complement.
GCAGGTCGAGTGGGCTTGGCGCTGCTGTACGGGCTGCTGGAGCGCGATTTCCAGGCAGCGGGTGAGGATCTGTTGGCGAACGCGGCGTGGCAAGCGATGGCGAAGATCAAGCAGGTGGGGCTCGAGACGGAGGAGGGCGCCAAGAAGCGAGTCGTGACGCAAGGCTCCGAACAGACGGGCAGGGTCTTGAAGGCGCTGCGGCTCAAGCGCGGCGCCGCGACCACGCCCTCCGGCCTGCTCGCTGAGGAGGAGGCAGCCGTGTGGTGCTAACCAAAAAACCTTGTGTTGATAACAAATGGCCAGTGAGACCAATCTACAAGCATGGTCCAGCCTGCGTTGAGGCCTTGTTCCGCCGGTGCCGGTGGGAGCCCCTGCGGCGCAGGCATTGGAAAGGCGCGGACTCAGGCCTGGAGAATCCTTCGGCTCACTCCCTGATCAGGCAAGGACTCGGCCCGCGCAACCAACCCGGCCCCGGCGTGTTAGGATCGTGCCATTCTGGAGGCTTCGATGGCTAACACACTTGCGCAGCTGTTTCGACACGCAGTCGCATATGGCAAGCCGGACGCCATGCTCACCAAGGAGCAAGGCTCGTACGTTCCCATCTCCTCGCAGCAGCTGGAACAGCGGGTCGTCCGTCTGCATCTGGCCCTGCGCGACGCGGACATCAGCCGCGGCGACAAGTGCGCCCTGATCTCGGAAAACCGCTGGGAGTGGGCCGTTGCCGACTTTGCCATGATGACCGCCGGGATTGTCAGTGTCCCGATCTACCCTACGCTGCCAGGCGAGCAGGTCCGCTACCTGCTCGAACACTCCGAGTCCAAGGCGATATTCTGCTCGACCCGCGAGCAACTCGAGAAGATCCTGGAGATCCGCAACAAGCTTCCCGACCTCGGTTTGGTTATCGTCTTTGAACCCATCGATGCGGAGCGGGTCACGCGCCTGGACTCGTTGCTGCGTGAAGGCGAACTCGGCCAAGCCGAACGGAAGCGCTTCGATGCGGTAGCGGACACGGTCGCGGCCGACGACCTTGCAAGCATCATCTACACCTCGGGGACGACTGGAGTTCCCAAGGGCGTGATGCTCTCGCACAGCAATCTGGTGACCAACGTCCGCGACTCTACGCTCAAAGTGAGCGACAGCGATGTGGCCCTGTCCTTCCTGCCGCTCTGCCATGTCGCCGAGCGCTTGGCGGACTACGTCTACTTCAATTCTGGCGCGACGGTCGCCTATGCCGAGTCGATCGAGTCCGTGCCGTTGAACATGAACGAAGTCAAGCCGACCCTGGCGGTAGGTGTCCCGAGGTTCTTTGAGAAGGTCTATGCTCGCGTCATGGGAGCCATGGCCGACGCGCCGCCCGTACGGCGCAAGATCTTCGAGTGGGCGGTCGGTGTCGGGAAGGCCGCCACGCCCTACCGCTTGGCCGCCCAACCGCTGCCGACGGTTCTCGGCTTCAAGCACCGGCTCGCCGAGAAACTTGTCTTCCATAAGCTCCGCGGGAGGCTCGGCGGTCGCATCCGGATGTTCGTATCCGGCGCCGCTCCCCTGGCGCGCCACTTGGCGGAGTTCTTCTATGCGCTCGGCCTGCCCATCTGCGAAGCATACGGCCTGACCGAGACATCACCCCTGGTCTCGATCAACTCGATCGAGACTCTGAGGTTTGGCGCCGTGGGACAGGTCATCCCCAATGTCGAGGTGCGCATTGCCGAAGACGGCGAGATCCTCGTGCGCGGGCCCAACGTGATGCAGGGCTACTTCAAGATGGAGCAGCAGACCGCGGAGGTCATGGACGGCGAGTGGTTCCACACAGGGGACATCGGGAAACTTGACGACGACGGGTACCTCGCGATCACGGATCGCAAGAAAGACCTGTTCAAGACCTCAGGCGGGAAATATATTGCCCCGGCGCCAATCGAGAACCACTTGAAGAGCAGCCCGCTCGTCGAAACCGCGGTTGTCGTGGCGGAGCAACGCAACTTTCCGAGCGCGCTGATCGTGCCCGAGTATGCCAGGCTCCGTGCCTGGGCGGAGTCCCAGGGCATTGCATGTTCCAGCAACGAAGAGCTTTGCGCCGATGCCCGCGTGCGCGACCACGTCATGGCCGAAATCGAGGGATTGTGCAGCGGCATGGCCCGGTACGAACAGATCAAGAAGATCGCGCTTGTCAACAAAGAGTTCTCGATCGCCGGAGGAGAGCTCACGCCGACCATGAAGGTGCGAAGGCGCCAAGTCGACGAGAAATACGCCGAGCAGATCGAGGAGCTCTACGCGTAACGATGGGCGGGTCCGGCCTGTCTGATCTGGGAAGGCCTCGGATGTCATCCCGCATGCCAGTGCGCAGATTCGCAGTACAGGTTCTGCTGCTGGCGGTGTTAGGCACGGCAGCCTCACGGGCGGAAGACGCCTTTCCGCTGCGCGCGATCGAGTTCGACGGCAACCGGCACTTCCCGGCGGACGACTTGGCTCGAGTGACCGGCCTCGAATTAGGGCAGGAGGTGCGCAAGCGCGACTTCGACGCCGCCCTGCGAAAACTCAACGAGACGGGCGTCTTTGAAAGGCTGCGCTATCGCTTCGAGCCGCTGGGCGACGGGTACAAGCTGACCATCGCCGTCGAGGAAGTGCCGGAGCTCTTTCCGGTCCGTTTCGACGGATTCGATGTTCCGCTGGAGAGCCTCCGGACCCTGCTGCGTCGGAGCCTGCCACTCTACGCGGACCTCGTCCCGGGCGGCGGCCCTATGGTCCGCATGATCGTCAACACCTTGCAGGCCTGGTGGAGCGAGCAGGGCCACCAAGAGGAGGTCACGGGCAGCCTCGTACCCTCTGCGGACGGTGGATTCGAGATCCGGATCGGACCCGAGCGGGAGACCAACAACATCGCGTTTGTCAGGTTTCGCAACACCGGGGAAGTCGATGCTCTCGAGTTGCAGCGCATCTTCAACCAGTCGGCGATCGGAGAACCCTATTCGGAGGTCCGCCTGCAGGAACTGCTCCACTACAACGCGCGGCCGCTCTACACCGAGAGAGGCTACATGAGCGTGGCGTTCTGTCCGTGCGAGGCCAGTCCGGACCCAGATTCCGCAGGCATTCTAGTCGAGGTCAAGGTCGAGCAGGGAGAGGTTTACCTTTTCGGCGAGGTGGCGTGGCCGGAACCGCTCCCGATCGATCCGGAGAGTCTGCGCGAGGTCAATCGGATTGGTCCCGGACAGGTGGTCAATATGAAGGCGGCATACGCCACCATGGCGGCGATCAGCGAAGGAATGAAGCGCCTCGGCTACATGAAGGCCCGAGCGGCCTTCGACGAGCGGATTGACCACGATGCCCGGCGGGTGCACCTTGAGATTGAGATCGTTCCCGGCACGCAGTACGCATTCTCCCGGTTGATCATCCAGGGGCTCGACATCCTCTCCGAACCGGCGGTGCGCAAGCGCTGGGGCATGCAGCCCGGCGATCCCTTCGACGTGCGGTATCCGGCGTATTTTCTGGACCGAGTGAAGGCCGACGCGATGTTCGAGAACCTCAAGCGAACCACATGGAGCCTCGAGATCGACGAGGCCAGTGGGCGGGTCGACGTAACGCTCGTCTTTTCCGGGATGCCGGAGCCGCAACCCTGAAAACGCATTCGACGCAGACCCAGACCGGATTTGCGAGAGTCGGCGCCACGATTGGGCCGGCCCGAGTCCGGTGTCGCGCGGCGAACGGTCCGACGGCTCCCCTCGGGCGGATTAGGTCCTGGCCCGGTACAACGCTAGGCGATACAGCACCGCTCGTCCCGAGATTGCGGTCTCGTGCAACACCGTCGCGAGCTGTCCGTTCCGCAAGTTGGGGTTGCGTTCGGAGGCTTTCAGTGTCCGGCGCTGGCCGACTACGTCGTAATTGACCAGGAAGGACCGTACACCACCCCGGCGGCGTACATTGGCGACGAAACCCGAAACCGGAGCACCGGTCGAAACCAGCCGGCGATGCAATCGTCGCTGCGCTTCCGTGAATCCTGCCGCCGCCAGTAGGAGTCCTGCAGCGACGAATATCAGCCGCGTGGATACAGGAGAGGTGATCTCGGGTAGGTAGTGGACCTGCGGGTTGTCCGGAAAATAAACGACACGGGTCGTATCTCCTTCGGCCAGCAGCGCGAAAATCCTGGGTGGCACGCTTCGGTTGATCCGGACCGGAGTGCCGGATTCGGTCTCGAAGTTGTAGGCGATGAAGTAGAGCGTACGGTCGTTCGGTAGGTTGCGCACTTCCTGGCCATGCACCGTGGCCGATGCGAGAGCGCCGCGCTGCTCCAACTGCCTCCTGATGCTGGGTGGGGGCAGCCGCCCGAAATGCTGCTGTGCGAGAACTCCGAATACCGTCAACGTCAGCACCCACACCGTCACGATCAGCTTGCCGCGCCTCGTCATCGCCACCTTGCGCGGGGGAGGTTGCAGCAACTCCGGCTCAATGTCCGAATCGCGATGCCGGGCAGTCTCCGGGGCACCACTTTCGTCCGTTGCGTCCCTCTCGTGCTGAAGGCCCGCCAGACCCGCGCGCAAAACCAGCGAGCCCGCAGCGATCAGCCCGAGTCCCAGCCACAGGGCCTCACCGCCTCGTGGCATTGACATGAGGATGACGAAACCGCCGGAGACCCCTAGCGAGGCCCCCAGGACGAGCCAGACTTTGCTCGATAGGCGCGACCGCATATCCGCGATTCAGTGTAAGACAGATGCTTGTGCGGAGTGACCCTCTGCGCTTGTCGACTTCGGTGCTCCCCACTGTCGCCGCCATCGGTTCCAGTCGTGCTACCGGCTCTTGCCACTGCAGCCACTGGGACCGAGGGGGAACAGTTGAAATCATGCCACCCGAAGAAAATCTCAATCGCGTGCACCTACCCTGCGGCTCTCCGACAGCAAGGCACGGCAGCGTCCTGGAGCCGGAGCCAGCGCGATACTATCCTGGAGAGGTAGCGCTGTGCTTGATCCATCCGTCTACCGCAGCTTGATTCGGACGGCGGTTCTTGTCGCCTGGGCCGTCTGTTCGGTCTCGCAGGCGAATGCGCCGGCTCCGGAAGCCGCCACACAGCAGGAAATGGGTCGCTGGGAAGAAGCGATCCGCTCCTTCGAAGAGAACGACCGTGAGAATCCGCCCCCCCAAGGGGGAGTCGTGTTCCTCGGAAGTTCCAGCTTCCGACGCTGGGATCTAGACAGATCTTTTCCGGGGCAGGCCTTGATCAACCGTGGTTTCGGAGGCTCCCAAATGGCGGATGCTCTGAGGTACCTGGACCGGATCGTGCTGCCTCTGCAGCCGCGAACGATCTTTCTCTATGAGGGGGACAACGACTTGGCGAACGGCAAGAGCCCCGCGACCGTGGCCCACGAGTTCGGTGAGTTGGTGGAGCGCGTTCATGCTGCCCTTCCCGAGACCAAGATCGTGTTCGTCTGCATCAAGCCGAGTATCCGACGCTGGCATCTGATCGATGCCGTGCGGGACGCGAATGCCCGGATCCGGAAGGCGACGGAGGCGCACGATCTACTCGAGTACGTGGATATCGATGCCCCCTTGCTGGGACCCGACGGCAGGCCGAAGCCGGACCTCTTCGTGGAAGATGGTCTGCACCTGAGCGAAACAGGCTACGCGATCTGGGCGGAACGCGTGGGCCAGCACCTGAATTGATGCGGCCGCGTCCGGGTTCCGCAGCGAGGCCAGCGTACTGCGAAGCCGCGCTCCCGGTTCCACTAGACAAGACCTTCACCTACGCCCTACCGGAGAGTCTCCGCAAGCACGTTCAGACGGGGTGCCGTGTGCTCGTTCCATTTCGATCACGCACGCTCACGGGAGTCGTGCTCCGAACGCACGATGTGAAGCCCGAGTTCGTCGTGCGGCCCGTTCGGAAACTGTTGGACGAAGAGGTGGTTCTGAGCGACGAGTTGATCGAACTCGGCCGCTGGATCTCAAGCTACTATTGCACGCCGATCGGAGAGGTGCTGAAGTCGATGCTGCCCTTGGGAGGCGAGACACGCGCGAAAACGGTCGTGTCGCTCACGCCAGCGGGCTCGGTCGAGGCGAGCACATTGCAGGCCTCAGCTAACACCCAAGGTGCGGATGCGGCCGTTTTGCAATCCCTGCGGCGTCGACCACTGACGTCACGGTATCTCGCGCAGAAACATCCGGGCGCCGCCGCAGCCATCCGCAGGCTGGTCCAACGCGGCTTGGTCATCATCGAGGAATCGATCGAGGCACGCGATCCCACGCTTGCGCGTGACGGACTCCTGGTCGTCGAGGCGGGCCAGCGGGACAGGGCCCCCGAGAAACCCGATTCAGGAGAGCGCTGGCTATTGGAGTACCTGCGGCTCCACCCTGGCCGCCACGATCTCAGGGCGCTATCCGTTGAACGCAGCGATGCCATCCGGATTGCGCGCCAGCTGGCGAGCGCCGGTGCAGTGCGCCTGAGAGTCGTGCGGCCGCAGACGCAGACCCGTAGCTCTGGCCTGCGGCCGAAACTCAATCCAGCCCAGAGAGCTGCGGTCGATGCGATCGAGCCTGCCGTCCGCACGGCTCGATTCGAGACGTTTCTGTTGCAAGGCGTGACGGGCTCCGGCAAGACGGAGGTGTATCTTTCGGTGATCGAGACGACCTTGAAGCTCGGGCGTTCCGCCCTGCTGCTGGTTCCGGAAATCGCTCTTACCCCCGCGCTGGCGACGCACTTCTTCGACCGCTTCGGGGAAAACGTTGCGCTCCTCCACAGTGCGTTCGGTGGTCTGCAGCGCTCGGAACAGTGGCGCAGGATCCGGGCCGGGCAGGCGCGCGTGGTGCTGGGTACACGCAGCGCCGTCTTTGCTCCGCTACATACGCTAGGACTAGTGATCGTCGACGAGGAGCACGACGGCAGCTACAAACAGGACGAGGCGCCGCGCTACCACGGACGCGACGTGGCGATCGTGCGCGCGCGTGCGGCGGGAGCGGCAGTCGTGCTCGGTTCCGCGACCCCGGCCCTCGAGTCGCGCTGGAACGCCGAGAGTGGAAAGTACAGGTTCTTGAGTATGCCCGAGCGCATCCTGGAACGACCCTTGCCGACAGTGTGCAAGATCGACATGCGCCGGGAATTCTCCGAGACAGGCCGCAACCTGCTTTTTTCGCGCGGACTGGCCGCCAAGGTCCACGACTGCCTCGCCAAGGGTGAGCAAGCGATGATCCTGCTGAACCGTCGGGGCTATGCCATGTGGGTGCTCTGCCGAGCGTGCGGCAAGCGGGTCGAGTGCGGCAACTGTTCGGTGACGCTCACCTATCACAAGCGCGAGCAGCAGCTGCTGTGCCACTACTGCGACCATGCCGTGCCCGTGCCGGGTCGCTGCGACGCCTGCGGCAGCGAACACCTGCAATTCCAAGGTAGCGGTTCAGAAAAGGTCGAGGCCGAACTCCGAGCGAGCTTCCCGCAGGCACGCATCGCGCGGTTGGACCGTGACACGGTCAGGGGCCATCAGCGCTACGAGACGATCCTGCGATCCTTCCGCGAGGGCGCCTGCAATCTGCTGGTCGGCACGCAGATGATCGCCAAGGGCCACGATATTCCGAACGTCACGCTGGTCTGCGTCGTCGATGCCGACGTTGGGTTAGGGAGGCCCGACTTCCGGGCCGCGGAGCGCACCTTCCAATTGTTGACCCAGGTTGCAGGGCGGGCAGGCCGTGGTGAGAAGCCCGGCCAAGTATTGCTGCAGACGATGAACCCAGACCACTACGCGATCGAGTTAGCGGCCCAGCAGGACTACGAATCCTTTTACCGGCGTGAAATGCACTTCCGAAAGTCGCTGTGGTATCCACCCGTGACGGCGATGGCCAGCATCGTGGTGCGTAGCCGCAGCGCCTCGGATGCCCTGACGATGAGCGCCGAGTTGGGAACGCATTTGCAGCCTCCGCCCGCTGGCCTGCGGCTGATCGGACCCGCAGCGGCGCCCATGGTCAAGCTCCGCACCGAATACCGTTATCAATTCCTGATGAAGTCACGGCGCCGCAAGGCGATCGCCGGGCTGCTCGGCAAGGCGAGGCGCTATGCGCAGCAGCAAGGCTGGTCGGCCACTGCGCTCGTGATCGATGTGGACCCGGTTAACCTCGCATAGCTCTGGCCCAACGGTCCGAGCCGTTCCTCCCACATACACGGTTCACTCTTGCCGTTCAGGCGCCTTGCCTCTTGCTCTCCCGGACCGACAACCAGCTCTCAAAGATGGCGGGATTCTCCAGCCAAACGAGCAGCCATTCGAGGATCTCCTGCTTGACCTTCCGCTTGTCGCCGTCCATGCGGCTGGCGAGCGCAAGCTTTGTGTGCTGCTTGCTGCGCAGCACAGCCCCGTGCACATCGGCGGCCCGCGACTTGTCCGGTGACTGCGCGTATTCCCTGGACATGGCGAGCAGGGACTGCCTCGCCTCCTCGAGGCTCCCGGTGCGCACTTTGCCCCGTAAGTCGGGCGGAATCCCGCCGATGTGGCGGTCCACCTCGACCGGCGTGCTCAGCAGGACGTCCAAGAGGTATTCCCTCGCTGGCTGCCGGGTGCGCCGCACGTGCGAGGCGACATGCTCCCGGATATGCTGGAGAGTCCTTGCGTCGACACGCTCCGGCCGGTGCTCCTCGAGGTATTCCAAGACCGCTCTTCGCACGGTGGTTTGCTTTCCGGGGGCCATCGCGTTGGCGTCAGCGCGACCGCTCGAAGCGCCTCAAGTCGCGTACAGCTCGATTGTGGTCGCGCAGGGACTTGGAAAAGACGTGTCCGGACTCGAAGCCCGGCTTGGCGACGAAGAACAGGTAATCGCTCTCGGCCGGGCAGAATGCCGCGAGCAGAGACTGCTTGCCCGGGTTGGTAATCGGGCCGGGCGGCAGCCCGCCGTGGACATAAGTGTTGTAAGGATGCGCATCCCTCAGGTCGGTGAGGTAGATGCGGCCGCGGTAGCGGCCTTCGACGATCAGTCCATAGATGATCGTGGGATCGCACTGCATCAGCATGCCGAGCCGCATGCGGTTGTGAAACACGGATGAGACGAGGCCGCGCTCGTCTTCGCTCTCGGTCTCCTTCTCGATCATCGAGGCCAGGATGAGCGCCTGCCAATCCTCAAGCGGCGCCGTCTGCTGGAGGCGGACAGCCTCCATCACTTGCAGGAAACGGGCCACCATGGCATCGACCAGATCCTCGACGGACGAGGTCTTCGCCAAGTTGTAGGTCTCGGGGAACAGGCACCCTTCGAGCGTCTCGGCCAGAGGCAGGAATTCTCGGATGCGCGTCGGATCGACGGTGAGTTGCAGAAACTCGCTACGGGTTCCCAGGCCAGCCTCGGCAACGAGGTCGGCGATCTCGAAGCGGTTGTATCCTTCTGGGATTGTGATGGGATAGAGCTGCACTCGACCGGACGCCAGGATCTCGAACGCCTCGTCGGCCCGTACGGGCTGCTCGAAGAGGTACTCGCCGGCCATCAGGGTCGCCTCGCGGTTCCACACTCGCTCCCACAGGAAGGCCCACTTCGAGCTGATGACGCCGCGTGACTCGAGCATTTCAGCGATTTCCTGCGAGGTCGCGCCGCGCGAGATCTCCAGGACGACTGGTTCGGGAAAGGCTTCGGTGGGCCTGTCGGCGCCGGCACAGCCGGTCAGGAGGGCAAGGCACAAGACGCTGCGCTGGCTATGGCCTGTTTGCAGCAAGGTAGCTTTCCAGCAGCAGGATCGCCGCGAGCCGGTCGGTCGAGCCCCGGTCCTTGGTGCGGGTCCCGGTCAGCAGCTCGACTCTCCAGCTCGTCAGGCGCTCGTCCCAGAGCTCCAGCTCGACGTTCGCATGCTTGGCTAGGCGCCGCGCAAACTGGCTCGCGCGGTTCGTCGACCGGCTCTCGCTACCGTCCAAATGGAGCGGATTGCCGACGACGAGGGTCTCGATGGCGCGTTCCCGGATCAGATCCGCCAGGGTGTCGAGGTCGCGGCGTACGTTTTTGCGGGTCAAGGTCGGTAGGCCGTGCGCCGCGATGCCCAAGTCATCGCTCACCGCGATCCCGATGCGACGCATACCCCAGTCCAACGCCATGACTCGCACCGGCTTGTCCACGCTCCCTAGTGTATGCGGCCGACTTGGCGGCGCGCTGGGTTCAGCGGTTCTGGGCCGAGGATAGCTTCCGCGACATCTCGTCGGTCGTGGCGTCCCAGGGCTGGGCGGGTCGAGGATCGTAGCGCGGCCGGAAACAGAGGCACCCGGATGCGGCTGGGCTTGGCGCGCCTGAGCGGACGCAGCCCGGTCGTGGCCTACAGGCTCCCGTAAGAGGCTTCCAATGCGGCGCGCTGCCAGGCGACTGCGGATGCTTTTCCCTGGTGCTTGCCGGCGACTTTCTACGCTTGGCCCGGGTCGGCCAGCGCGACGGTGATGTCGTAACTGCCGACCACGCGCCTGTGCCGTTCCTTGCATACCACTGTCGGGGACTCAAGGCTGCTAGATGCGCGAAACTAGACCATTATGAACAGTGTCTTCGACTCGGACGATCCTGCAATCTACGACATTCAAACAGACGCTCCGGGACCAGAGGGGCGCCTGCCCCTGACGCCCGTCATGCTGCGGACGCTTCCGAGTGGCGACATCTTCGGTTGGACGCAGGATGCCGGGATGGGTTGGAACCCAGCTGATCTGGGCCGCGACGAGTACCTGATCCTCAGTACGCAGGGCGGCATCCGCGCGGAAGACGGCGCCCCGATCGCGTTGGGCTACCACACCGGTCATTTCGAGGTCGGACTCCTCATGCGTGAGGCGGCCTTCGAACTCCGCGACCGGGGCGCCATCCCCTTTGCCGGTTTCTGCAGCGACCCCTGCGACGGTCGCACGCAGGGAACGCCGGGCATGATGGACTCCCTGCCGTTCCGCAACGACGCCGCGCAAGTGCTCCGTCGGCTGATTCGGTCTTTGCCCACGCGCAGCGGCGTCCTCGGGGTGGCGACCTGTGATAAGGGCCTGCCGGCGATGATGATGGCGCTGGCCTCGATGGGGGAGCTGCCCTGCGTTCTGGTCCCGGGCGGCGTAACGCTGCCCGCCCGCGGCGGCGAAGACGCCGGCAAGGTCCAGACCATTGGCGCACGCTTCGCACATGGCGAGTTGAGCTTGGAGCAGGCCCAAGACTTCGGCTGCAGGGCGTGCGGGAGCCCCGGAGGAGGGTGCCAGTTTTTGGGAACCGCGGCGACGGCCCAAGTCGTTGCGGAGGCCCTCGGCTTGGCTCTGCCGCACTCGGCGCTCGCACCGTCCGGTCAGCGGGTCTGGAAGCATGTCGCGCGGCGCTCCGCCGTGGCCGTGATCGCGCAGAAGGCCGCCGGCATTTCCGTCCGGGACATTGTTACCGAGGGCTCGCTCCGCAATGCGATGGTGGTGCATGCCGCCTTCGGCGGCTCGACGAATCTGCTGTTGCACCTTCCGGCCATCGCCTACTGCGCCGGACTCGAGCGTCCGACGGTCGACGACTGGGCCCGGGTCAACCGCCAGGTTGTCCGCCTAGTCGACGTCCTGCCCAACGGACCGGTCGGACACCCCACGATCCGCGTTTTCCTGGCAGGTGGAGTCCCCGAAGTGATGCTCCACTTGCGCGAGTTGGGGCTACTCGACTTGTCAGCCCGTACGGCGACGGGGGCCAGCCTCGGCCGGACGCTCGAGGATTGGGAGTCCAGCGGGCGCCGCGTGGTGTTCCGAGACCGTCTGCGGGAACTCGATGGAGTCGATCCGGACGAAGTGATCTTCACGCCGCAGGCTGCCGCCCGGCGCGGACTCACCAGCACGATCACATTCTGCCGCGGCAATCTGGCTCCCGAGGGCTCAGTCGTCAAGAGCACGGCCATCGACACCTCCGTGATCGACGAAGACGGCGTGTACCGCAAGCAGGGTCCGGCCAGGATCTTTATACGTGAGGTCAGCGCGATCGAGGCGATTAAGAAAAGAACGGTCCGGCCCGGCGATGTCATGGTGTTGATCTGCTGCGGTCCGCTCGGTTCCGGCATGGAAGAGATCTATCAGATCACTTCTTCGCTCCGGCACCTCTCCTACGGGAAAGAGATTGCGGTCGTCACCGATGCGCGCTTTTCGGGGGTCTCCACCGGAGCATGCATCGGCCACGTAGGACCGGAAGCGCTCGCTGGAGGTCCGATCGGCAAGCTGGTTGAGGGCGACATTGTGCGCGTCGAGATCGACTGCCGCCGCCTGCGGGGCACGCTCGACTTGGTCGGCCACGACGACCGTCTCTTCGATACCGAGGAAGGGGGACGCGTGCTGGGCGAGCGGCCACCGCGGCAGGACCTCTCGCCCCACCCTGGCCTGCCGGACGACACGCGCCTCTGGGCCGCGATGCAGGCCTGCAGTGGCGGCGCGTGGAGCGGCTGCGTGTACGACGTGGATGCGATCATTCGCGCGCTCGGACGCAGCTCGCGCGCTACGGCCGAATGATCGAGCCGTCCCGGCGGCGCGTAGTACCCCAGTCGTAGTCGAAGGGCGTGTCATAGCGCGAGTCGACATCGTACTTCGCCGCCAGCGTCTCGTCGATCTCCATTCCCCATCCGGGCGCTTCGTTCGGAAAGAAGAATCCGTTCTCCAGCCGGGGGCAGCCCTGGAAGACCTCGTGCACGGAATTGGGCCAGGTTAGCGCTTCCTGGATTCCGAAGTTGTAGCAGCTCACGTCGAGAGCGATGTTCGCCAGGTGGCCGATGGGGGACGTGTCGCCTGGGCCGTGCCATGCGGTGCGCACGCCGAACCATTCGCACAGCGCGGCGAGCTTGCGGGCGGGTGTCAGGCCGCCGATTTGGGAGATGTGCACGCGGATGAAATCGATCAGCCGGTCGGCGATGAGTCCCGTGAATTCATGGGGCGAATTGAACAACTCTCCCATCGCAATGGCGGTCGTGGTTTGGGAGCGCATGTGTCGAAAATACCCGATCTGTTCGGGGGAGACGGGGTCCTCGATGAAGAAGGGCCGATATTCCTCGACACGCTTGAGCAGCCACATGGCCTGGGAGTTGCTGATGCGCTCGTGCACATCGTGAAGCAGCTCGATCTCGTCGCCCAGATTCTTGCGCATGTGCTCGAAGAGCTTGGGTACGCTCAGCACGTACGGCGTCGGCTCGTACATGCTCTCCGGGTGAGGACCGGCGGAAGGGGCGCCCAGGAATCCCGTCGGGTTGCCACCGCTGAGCCGCGCTCCGTAATTCGCGTTGCCCTGAATGCCGACCTGGATGCGGATATGCCGCACGCCATCCTCGATGTAGGAGCGGGCCGCATCCTCGACTTCCCCCATGCTGGCTCCCGAGGCGTGGCGATAGACGTCCGCGCCGTTGCGCGCCTTGCCTCCGAGTAGGGCGTAGACCGGCATGTTGGCGCGTTTGCCCTTGATGTCCCAGAGCGCCTGGTCGACGCCGCTCATCGCGTTGTAGAGGACGGGCCCGTTGCGCCAGTACGAACTCACGTACATCGTTTGCCAGATGTCTTCGATGTGGTCGGGGTTCTTGCCCTTCAGGAACGGCCGCAGGAATTCGTCCACCGCCGTGACCACGGCCTTGGCGCGCTGGGTGAAGGTCGCGCAACCGTAACCGTGCAGGCCTGGCTCGCTCGTTTCGACCTTGACAATCACGGTGCGGGGCAGCCCTGGCGGGGCGGTCAGGATCGCCTTGACATCGGTGATTCGCAGCTCCGGGAGGCCGCGTCTAGCCTGTTGCTCCTGGGCCGAGGCGGCCGGCACGGCCGCCAAGCTGGCGCCGGCCAAGAACTTCAATGCGTTGCGTCTTTGCATCACAGCGCCCCTATGGTCACCGATTTCGAAACTCCTTGCAAGCCGAGCGCCGTGTCGACATCCGCAGAATCGTGATGCGCCGAGCCTGGACCACGAGGAAGCGCCTCGCAAAGGCGTTGGAGGCGTTCGGCTTGGCGGCGATCCTCGACTCGGTTGCGCTCTTGCGCACCCTCGGCGAACGGTGACCGATGCCGCGCTCCGCAAAGCGGGCGGTTTCCGTACGATTGAAGCAGGGAGCAACGTTCTTGCGCATCCTTGTTTCCGGCGGCGCCGGCTTCCTCGGCTCGCACCTGTGCGACCGTTTGCTCGCGGACGGCCACGAGGTGGTGGCGCTCGATAACTTCAGCACCGGCCGTGCCGAGAACTTGGCGCATCTCAGTGGCCGCTGTGGTTTCAGCCTGGTCCGGCACGACATCTGCGAGCCACTGCACGGCGGCGGTCGGTTCGACGCGGTGTACAACCTCGCTTCGCCCGCCAGTCCACGGGACTACTATGCGGCTCCGCTCGACACCCTCCTTGCGGGTTCGCTCGGAACACGCAACATGCTCGAGGTCGCCTTGCGGGACTCGGCGACATTTCTGCAGGCATCGACCTCGGAATGCTACGGCGATCCGCTGCAACACCCCCAATCGGAATCCTACTGGGGAAATGTCAATCCTGTCGGACCGCGTTCTGTGTACGACGAAGCCAAGCGCTTCGCAGAGGCCCTCACGATGGCCTACTACCGGAAATACGGTCTCCGGACCCATGTGGCCCGCCTCTTCAATACCTATGGTCCTCGCATGAAGCGTGGCGACGGCCGCGTGCTGCCTGCATTCCTGGAGCAGACGCTCCGCGGTGGGCCGCTCACCGTGTACGGCGACGGCTCGCAAACGCGTTGTTTCTGTTATGTTTCCGACATGGTCGAGGGCCTCGTCAGGCTCGCGCACAGCTGCGAGCGGATGCCGGTCAATCTCGGGAGTCCGGACGAGTTGACGGTGCTAGAGCTCGCCCGGCTCGTGCAGGAGCTCGTCGGCGCCAAGTGCGGGATCCGCTACGAGGGGCTGCCCCAGGACGATCCCAAGCAGAGGCGTCCCGATATCCGCAAGGCCAAACGGCTGGTTGGCTGGGAACCGAAAGTTTCCCTGGAAGCGGGGCTGACGATGACGCTTGCCTCGTTCCGCGAACGGCAGCCCTAGGCGGTCCTGCAACACCCCTGAGTGTGTCTGACAGAATGGTGGTTCGGTGCCTCGCCGGAAGCGCTTGCGGTTCCTCCTGACCAACGACGATGGAGTCGACGCGCCTGGACTCGCGGCCTTGGAAGCCGCGCTTCCCGGGGGGTCCGAGGTTCTCGTGGCGGCGCCGTCGGACGAGTGCTCGGCGTGCAGCCACCAGGTCACGACGAGTCGGCCGATCCGCGTGAGGCGACTGGCGGAGCAGAGGTTCTCCGTGGATTCCATGCCGGCCGACTGCGTCCGCATCGCGTTGCACAACGATGGAGGTCATTTCGACTGGATTCTGGCCGGCATCAACAACGGCGCGAACCTCGGGGTCGATGTCTACTATTCCGGCACCGTGGCGGCGGCCCGGGAAGCGACCTTGCACGGGCTGCCGGCGATCGCGATCTCGCAGTATCGCGATCGCGAGTTCACCGCCGGTGATTGGCGACGCGCAACGGGCTGGGTGCGTGGGCTCCTCCGCGAACTGCTGGCGCGACCCCTACCGGCGGGCTCCTTCTGGAATGTCAACCTGCCGAGCTTGCCCCCTGGCCACGCGGAGCCCCCGCTCGTCGAGTGCCACGTAGACACCAAGCCGATGCAGCTTAGCTATGCCGTTGATGGGGAGAGGTATTCCTATGCCGGCGTCTACCGGCAGCGCGACCGCCAGCCCGGCTGCGACGTCGCAACTTGCTTCGATGGGGCCATCGCCGTCTCGCTGCTGACGCTGCCCTGAGCGGGCCGAACGGCTTCCTGGGCAGCTGGCGCCCGCCACAGTCGTGAGACAATGCTTGCGGAACTGCTTTGGCACGCGCGCGTGTGGATCAATTGCTCGTCGAGCGGGGCTTGGTCGAATCCCGGCGGCAGGCGCAGGCCATGGTCTTGGCAGGCGAAGTGCTGATCGACGAACAGAAAGTCGACAAGCCCGGCAGGCAGATCCCGGCCGACGTCGCGATCCGCCTGGTGCGGCAGCGGCCTCCCTTTGTCAGCCGGGCCGGCCAGAAGCTGGATGCCGCGCTGAGCCGGTTCGGGATCGATGTCGCCGGTGTCGTGTGCCTCGATATTGGCGCCTCCACCGGTGGCTTTACGGACTGCCTGCTGCAGCGCGGCGCCGCCCGCGTCTATGCGGTCGACGTGGGAGTCGGGCAACTGCAATGGCGCATTCGGCAGGATGAGCGGGTCGTCGTGCGCGAGCAACTGAACGCCCGTCATCTCGCGGCGGACGATCTCGGGGAGCCCATCGACTTGGTGACGTGCGATGTGAGCTTCATCTCGGTCAAGAAGATCCTGCCGCGCTTGCCGCTCGTGCTGCGGCCCGGTGGGCAGGCTGTGGTCCTGGCGAAGCCCCAGTTCGAAGTTGGCAAGGGCAAGGTCGGCAAGGGAGGGATTGTGCGCGATCCGGCCCAGCACCGCGCGGTCGTCGCCGCCGTCGCCGGCGCCATGACAGCCTGCGGCTTCGGTGCAGTGGACTGCGTCGAGAGCCCGATTCGAGGTGCGAGTGGCAATCGGGAGTTCCTGCTGTACGGCGCCGCGTGGAATCCGCCTCGCGGCGCGGCGCCATCATGATCCGGCGCATCGGTATTGTCAGCAAGCCGGACCGGGCGGACATTCCCGCACTGCTGCGGTTCGTGGTGGAGTGGTGCGCCCAGCGCAGCATCGATGTGGCCGTCGACCCTGCCTCGGCAGCCTACTTGCACCGCAGCGAAGGCCAGGAGCGGGACCAACTGCCCGAGGGATGCGACCTGCTCGTAGTGCTTGGTGGCGACGGGACCTTGCTGTCGGCGGCACGTTGCGTCGGAGAACGCCAGACACCCCTGCTGGCGGTCAACCTGGGCGGGCTGGGCTTCATGATGACGACGGGGCCGGAGGAATTGCCGGCTGCTCTCGAGGATGTCGCCCGATCGGCATATGAACTCGATTCGCGGATGGTCCTGGAAGCGCATCTGGACCGCAACGGAGCCTCCGTGGGCAGGTTCTTCGCTCTCAACGACGTCGTGGTGTCGAATGGAGCGGTTGCGCGTCTGCTGCATCTGGAAGCGTACGCGGACGGTCAATTCATCTGCGCGTACCGCTCCGATGGCCTGATTCTCGCCACCCCTACGGGTTCGACGGCCTATTCGCTGTCCGCGGGGGGACCCGTCATGGCGCCCGATGTGGCCGCGCTCTGCCTGACCCCCATCTGCCCGCACACCCTCTCCAACAGGTCCGTTCTCCTACCTTCGACGGCCAGCGTCGAGATCCGGATTTCGGGCGGGGACGACGAGAATTTCCTCAGCATCGACGGCCAAGTCGGCCGTAGGCTCGAGGCCGAAGACAGGATCCGGGCGTGGAGAGCCAACCACTCGGTCGACATCGTCCAGACCAAGAGCATGGGCTATTTCGATGTATTGCGCAGCAAGATGAACTGGGGAGACCGGTAGGGTCGCGCAACTCCGAGCGCGAGTCGGCTACCCTCCCAGCAGCGGGAGCACGGCGAAAAAGACTAGGCCGGCTCCCAGCGCGAGATTGATCCAAAGCGGATTGCGGCTCTCGCGGCCCACCCAAGCGCTGCGGTTGTTCAACAGAAGCAGCGTCAAGGCTAGCAGCGGCAGGAATAGGGCGCCGAACACACCGTAGGTCAATTGGATCTGGCGCACCGGGGCGTTGAATAAGAACAGCGGCACGATCGCGACCAGGAGCACATAGAGTCGGTACGGCGTGGAGTGGCGCAGGTCGCCGCTTCCACCCTTCCAGAGCCGCATGTAGTCCGCGAACATGTAGGGAATGCTCTGCCAAACACCCAGAAGACTCGAGAAGACCGCCCCCCAAAATCCGACTAGGAAGATCCACTTTCCGGTCGGGCCGGCCGCCTCCGCAAGGCGGTCGGCCATTTGCGTGGCCAACGTTGCGCCGCCACCGGCGACCTCGATCTGCGATCCGATGATCACGACGCAGAAGCCAAACAGAGCCGTGACGCCGTTCCCCACGGTCAAGTCGATACGGCAGGTGCGAAGCATCTGAAGCCCCTGGCGTCCTTGTTCTTGGATCCAGTACCCGTAGGACAACAGCGTCACGGTCCCACCCACTCCGCCCAGCACGGCCAGGACCCAGGAGCTTCCGCCTTCCGGGATCGACGGGACGAGTCCGGCCACGATCTCTCCCAGGGGCGGCGCGATCAGAGCCGTGGTGCCCACCACGGTGACGAACATCAGGCCGACCAGGGCCGCCATGGTCGATTCGAAGGCCTGGAAGTTCCCGCGCAGCACCAGCGCTACACCGGCGAAGGAGTGGAGCACCGCCCAGATCATGACGGACGTTTCCGTTTCGCCCAGAGGCAGCAAGGCCGTCCCTGCGACGCCGCAGGCGTTTGCCAGCGCGCGCCCCACGATGACGGAGAACAGGGTCAGATAGGCCAAGAAGACCCAGCGGATCCAGACCCCCAGTTTGTTGCTCCAGCCCTCGAGCAGGGTCGTTCCTGTGGCGAGCTGCCAGCGCGCAACTCCCTCGCTGAGAACGAACTTGAGGAACGCGCCCGCGAGAACCGCCCAGAGCACCGTGGTTCCGAGCTCCGTCCCAGCCAAGGTCCCAGTCATCAGGTCCCCGGCCCCGACGCCGGTGGCGGCCATCAAAAGGCCCGGTGTGATCACCCGGAACCAGTGCAGCGGACGCTGAGATGACGGCTGCATGGCCATCAGCAACCGCATAGCGTACCGAAACTTGGCACGGTCCGTCTTCGGGGCGTTCCGTTGGCGGGGGAGCCGCCGACTCGGGTGCCCGCGAAGGGCGGTGCGCGTCCAGTCTCCACACGATGCTTGGAGCGCCCCGCCCACTCCGTCATCGCCTACTCCCGGCGCACTGTCGGCTCCAAACGTGCGAACGCGAGCCAAGACAAACGCTCGGAGTGTGCAAGGATAAGGTGCCTGACCGATGCAAGATCGGATTTCGAGACGCCGCTTGCTGCAAACTGCAGCCGCATCGGCTGGCGCGTTGGCCTGCGCTCCGGCCCCAAGCCCCCATGACGGGCGCCCGAACATCGTTCTCTGTATGGGGGACGACCACGGCTGGCACGAGACCGGCTACAACGGGCACCCCTACCTGCAGACGCCTGTGCTCGACGAGATGGCGGATTCGGGTTTGCGCCTGGACCGGTTCTATGCGGCCGCGCCCGTTTGCTCCCCGACCCGTGGGAGCGTCGTGACTGGCCGGCATCCCAACCGCTACGGCACGTTCACCCCGAACTGCTCTATCCGGCCGGAGGAAGTCAGCATTGCCCAGATTCTCGGGCGTGCCGGCTATGCGTGCGGCCACTTCGGAAAATGGCACCTCGGCCCGGTGAAGGCTGGGTCGCCGACCAATCCCGGCGCCATGGGTTTCGAGGAGTGGCTCTCGCACGACAACTTCTTCGAGATCGATCCGTTCTTTTCGCGCAACGGAGGCCCGCCTGAGCGCGATCGTGGCGAAAGCTCTCATATCGTAGTGGATGCGGCGATCGAGTTCATGCGCAATTCGCAGCAGCAGGGACGGCCGTTCTTCGCGGTGATTTGGTTCGGGTCGCCCCACGAGCCTTATAGCGGATTGGAAGGGGATTTGAGCCTCTATACGGACCTACCCCCGAGCCTGCGGCAAAGTACCGCGCGGATTACATCCATGAAGGATGGTCTGCCGACAGAAGTCCGGCTCGACAAGGTGCTCCAAGCGCGCTTTGCCGAGATCACGGCCATGGACCGGGCAATGGGCAAGCTGCGGCGACACCTGCGGTCGGAGGGTTTGCGGGAGAACACATTGCTGTGGTACTGCAGCGACAACGGGGCCCCGGCGGAGGGGAGCTTCGGTTCGCCGCTGCGCTCACGCAAGGGGCGCGTGTACGAGGGTGGCGTGCGTGTGCCGGGGATCGTCGAATGGCCGGCGCGCATTCCGAAGTCTCGCCAAACCGGAGTGAACGCTGTCACCAGCGACATCCTGCCGACGCTCTGCGAGCTGAGCGGGCAACCACTGCCAGACCGGCGGTTGGACGGCCTGAGTCTACTGCCGTTGTTCGATGGCGCCATGCAGGAAAGGCCGGAGCCGATCTGTTTCTGGAGCTACTCCGCCAACCGCGACAGTGAGAACGAGCCGTATATCGACCTCAAGCTCCAGGAAGGCACGACGCCGTTGGTAAAGATGATGGACGGCCGCTTGACCCGGAACTTTAGCAACTTTCACCACCCGCGCGTCGACGAAAAGGACTTCGCGGGTCCCAGGGCGATCCTCGAGTCCCGATACAAGCTCGTCCTCGATGGGGAGGGTCCGGCCTCAGCTGACCCCGAGACGGCGCCGATGCGGGAATTGTTCGACATCCGCGCCGACGTGGCCGAACGCGACAACCTCGTTGCATCCCAACCCGAGACCGCCGAACGGCTCGTCGGGCTCCTCCGCGGATGGCAGCAGTCGGTGCTGGAGAGCCTGACCGGCGCCGATTACGCGTGATGTGCTCGGACAGGAAGCTCGGCTGCTAGGTATCCGATGCGCCGGTGTAAGCCCACGGTCCGCGCGTGAACAGACCACCGTCGACCAGGATCGTCTGGCCCGAGATGAACTCACCGGCATCCGCGCACAGAAACGCCACCGCCTCGGCTACGTCGCGAGGGAAGCCGACGCGGCCCATCGGCGTAAGCTTCGCCCATTGTCCGGCGTAGTCTTTGGCCTCGCGCTCCGTGCGCTCGATCAGAATTGCTCCAGGGGCGATGCAGTTGACAGCGATACCGTGTTCGCCCAGTTCAACGGCCGCCACTTTGGTGAACTGCTCGATGCCGCCCTTGCTGGCGGTGTAGCTGACCAAGTTCGGGAACGCGACCTTGTTACAGCCCGAGCCGATATTGACGATGCGGCCTCCTCCGTGCTCCTTCATATGGCGTCCGGCCAGTTGCGTACAGAGGAAGCATCCCTTGAGGTTGGTGTCGACCACGCGATCCCAGTCTTCTTCGGACAGTTCGAGCAGTGGGGCCCAGACCTGTGTGCCGGCGTTGTTGACGAGGATGTCCAGCCGCTCGAACTCAGCGAGGACGATCCCGAACATGCGCTCCACCTGCACCGATTCGCCGACAGAGGCTTGCACCGTGAATGCCTTGCGGCCCGCTGACCGCATGGCCGCTACGACCTGCTCGGCGCCTGCTTCGTCCGTGTTGTAGTGGACCGCGACCTCGCAGCCTAACTCGGCCAGCCGCTGGGCGATACCGCGTCCGATGCCTTTACTGGCACCCGTGACGAGTGCGGTCTTCCCGGACAGGTCCATGGCTGGTCGCCCCGCAGTTTAGCAGGGGCGCCGTGGGCCGCCTCGGGGAGCCGCCGGTCTGCTACAGGATGTGCGTCAGGGCTGCGTCGAGGGTCTTGTGTCGGAATTCGAAGCCGGCGTTCGTCGCGGCTTGGGGGACCGCGCGCTGCGAGGCCAGCAGGACTTCGGCGAACTCTCCCAGTGCGAGCCGGAGGGCGAAGGCCGGCGCCGGCAGGATAGCCGCACGCTTTACAGCGCGGCCCAGCTCCCGGGTGAAGTCGCGGTTGCGGACGGGATAGGGCGCGGCGCCGTTGACTGGGCCCTGCATGGACTCGTCGTTGGCTGCAAAGACGAACAGACGCGCCAGATCTTCGAGCTCGATCCAGGGCATCCATTGCCTCCCGTTTCCGAGCGGCCCACCCGCGCCGAGCTTGAAGAGCGGCAGCATCCTGGCCAAGGCGCCGCCCTGCCCGCCGAGCACGAGTCCGATCCGGATCGTGACAACCCGCACGCCAAACTCTTCGGCTTGGCGGGCGGCGGCCTCCCATTCGCGGCAGACGTCCGCCAGGAACCCCGTCCCGGGAGACGACTGCTCGCTGAGGACTTCGTCGCCGCGTGTGCCGTAATAGCCGACCGCCGAGGCCGCGACGAGCACTGGCGGGGGATTCTCCAAGGCCTGCAGGGCAGCGACGAGGTGTTGGGTGCCCAGCGTCCGGCTGTCGCGGATGCGGGCCTTCTTCTCTGGAGTCCAGCGGCCCTCTGCGACGGGTTCCCCGGCGAGGTGGAAGACCGCATCACAGCCCGCAAACGCCTCCGCCGGCGGCGGTTCCGCTTCGGGGTCCCAGCGGAAACAGGCTGCCTGGGAGAGTTCAGGTGGAGCGTCCTCGGGTCTGCGGGTCAGGACGTTGTGGGCCTGGATGAGCCCGCACAAGCGGCTTCCAATGAACCCGGTGGCGCCCGTAATGAGCGGCTTGGTCATAGATCTCGAGCCCTTCCAATGGTACATGCCTGCAGAGACCGGCTGAGGCTGCTCTCGATGTCCATCCCATTCGTGAGGTGAGCTGAACAGGAGAGCCTTTCGCTACGCCGAAAGTTGCAGTATGATGGGCGCCGATTTGGATGGTCTTGCGTGTCAGCGCAACGCTATTTCTCGCGTTCGCCGCCGCAGTGTCGGCCGCCGAGAAGCCGAACATTGTCTTCATCCTGGCCGACGATGTGGGCGATCAGGCGATCGGTTGTTACGGCGGGAAGTCCTTCGCCACGCCGCGGATCGACGCGTTGGCTGCTGATAAGGGAGTTCGGTTCCGGCATTGCTACTCCATGCCCGTCTGCCACCCGTCGAGGCTGGCGATCCTGACCGGTCAGTATCCATTCCGTGTGGGACATCCGACGTGGGGAACGTATCCGAGGAACCTGGAGTCGGCCACACTGGCCAACCGGTTGCGCTGGCTCGGCTACGCCACGGCCGTGGCCGGCAAGTGGCAACTCACCTTGCTGCGCGACGAGCCGGCCTACCCTTACCGCCTGGGATTCCAGCGTTCCTCGCTCTTCGGCTGGCGCGAAGGGCCGCGCTACTACCGGCCGATGATCTACCAGGATGGCAAGGTGCGCTCGGACGTCGACGACCGCTTCGGGCCAGATGTCTACGTCGACGTGCTGGTCGACTTCATGCGGAGCCACCGAGACAAGCCTTTCTTCGCCTTCTACTCAATGGCGTTGGCGCACGACGTGACCGACGACATCGGGACGCCGGCTCCGCTTGGGCCACAAGGCCACTACGACAGCTACCAGCAGATGGTCGAGAACATGGACGAGCGCGTTGGCCGCCTTGGTCGACGAGTTGGACGCGCTGGGGTTGCGCGGGCGGACGCTGATCCTCTTCACAGCGGACAACGGGACGCTCAGAAGCAACTACTACAAGGCGCAGGGCAACGACATGCTGAAGCAGTGGATTGAGTTCCGTTGGAACGGCGAGATCGTGCGCGGCGGATAAGGAGACCTGACCGATGCCGGCACGCGCGTGCCGTTGGTGGCTAACTGGCCCGGAGTCCTGCGACCTGGCCAAGCAGTGGACGACCTGGTGGATTTCAGTGATTGGTTGCCGACGTTCGTGGAACTCGCGGGCGGAGCGGTGCCCCAAGGCCTCGATGGGATCAGTTTCGCTGCGCGCTTACGCGGTGGCGACGCGTCTCGGCGTCGCTGGGCCTACGCCTACCACACGGGCATGAGCTGCGTGCGCACGCAACGCTGGAAGCTCTACGACGACGATCGGCTCTTCGACATGGGAGCGCGACGCAGCGAAGCCGCGCCCGTCCCGCGCAGCACGGCCTCCAGCCAGTCCATGCGGGCCCGATCCGGGCTCGAGCAAGCTCTGCGCTCCTTGGGGGGCGCCGATTGATACACTGCGGCGTTGCGAGCGATTCTCTTCGGTGCGGGTGGCCAGCTTGGGGTTGATTTGGCGCGCGAGTGCCGCAAGCGCGGGCACTCCGTGCTCGCCCTGCGCCGCTGCCAGCTCGACATCGCCGACGTTGCGGCAGTGCGGGAACGGATCGCTCGGCACCGGCCGGAGTGCGTGATCAACGCCGCCGCCTATAACAAGGTGGACGACGCGGAAGGCGAGCCGGAGACGGCCATGCGCATCAACGCGGTCGCCGTGCGCGCCGTCGCGTCGGCTTGCGAGCAGGTTGGCGCGACGATGGTGCACTACTCGAGCGACTATGTGTTCTCCGGCTCCAAGGAATCCCCGTATACGGAAGACGATCTGCCGGCGCCGCAGTCTGTGTACGGCGCGTCCAAGCTGTTGGGGGAGATGTTCGTTCGTTCCTGCTGCGCATCGCATTACGTGTTGCGGGTCGCGGGTGTGTACGGCCCGCCCGGGCGCTACACGAACCATGGGAATTTCCCGGAATGGATCTTGCGCAAGTGCAAGGACGGCGCACCGCTCAGGATCGTTGAAGACCACTTGACGACTCCGACTTTCGGCCCCGCTTTGGCGGCCCGCTCGCTGGACGTCCTGGAGCAACAGATCCCCTTTGGTGTCTACCATCTCGCCGGCGGGGAAGCGGTTTCCTGGTACGACTTTGCGAGGAAGGTTGTGAGCGCGGCGCGCTGTCCCGCACAGCTCGCCCGGACGAATCGCCGTGAGTACAAGACGCGGGCGCAACGTCCGCTCTACGCCGTGCTGTCGAACGCACGCATCGAGGCGGCCGGCATCGCTCCCATGCCGGGTCTCGACCAGTGCTTGCAGGAGTATGTCGTCCGGCGCAAGCAGGAACGCCCGCAGCTTTGACGCGGGGAGCGTAGTCCCCTCGTTGGCGCAAGCCGCATGATGCCTGCTACATTCCCTACTATTCCGATCGGAATTAGGTATAATGCGGTTCGATGCCTGTCACCCCCGAGCAACTTGAAGGCCTGCGCGCAGCCTCGACGCCCTCCCATTCGGCTACGTTCCGCCAGTTGAGCGACCTCTACCTGCTGGCGGAAGGCGGCTACGCGCCGCTGCAGGGCTTCCTGGACCAAGCGGATGTACGGTCTGTGTGCACGACGATGCATTTGACCACCGGGGAGCCCTGGAGCATTCCGATCGTCTTCCCGATCGACGCCGAGACCAAGGCCCGCGTGGCGTCGTCGGATCGGGTCGCGCTCCTCGACGGGGACAAGCCCGCTGGGGCGCTGATCGTCGACGACATCTTCTTGATCGACAAGGAGGTTTATGCCGACTCGATCTTTCGGACCCAAGATGAAGCGCATCCCGGCGTCGCCTGGCTGCGCGACGCGGGCGAATATTCAATTGCGGGACGCGTCGAAGTCTGCTCTGACTGGATGTTCGATATACCCGGGTCCTTGCCGATCTCTCCGCGCGAGACCGCCGCGCTGATCGCCGCGAAAGGCTGGAAGCAGGTGGTTGGATTTCAGACCCGTAACCCGATCCACAGGGCGCACGAGTTCTGTACCAAGATCGCGCTGGAAACAGCCGATGGACTCGTGATTCACCCCCTGCTGGGGGAAACGAAGCAGGACGATACACCTGCAGCGGTGCGCTTGGCCTGTTACGACGTCCTGCTCCGCAACTATTACCCTGCAGATCGCGCTTTGCTCGCCGGCTTTCCCGGCTGGATGCGCTATGCCGGACCACGGGAAGCTATCTTCCATGCCCAAGTGCGCAAGAACTACGGCATTACGCACTTCATCGTTGGCCGGGACCATGCCGGGGTTGGGGATTACTACGGGCCGTTCGACGCCCAGACGATCTTTTCGGAGTTTCGGCCGGGTGAATTGGGGATCGAGCCGATCTTCTTCGATTTCGTGCACTACTGCAAAGTCTGTGGCGGCATGGCCTCCAGGAAGACATGTCCACACCCGGCGGAGCACCACGTCCACCTAGCAGGCCGCGTGGTACGCCAGATGCTGCGCGAGGGCCGAGTCCCCCCGAGTGAGTTCACGCGGCCCGAGATCGCCGAGATCCTGATCGCCGCGGCGCGGGAATCCTGATGCTGGCGCCCAGACCCAGATTCACTTGGCCGGCGCCCAGCGCGACAGCGCAGGAAGTCTTACGCTGGGGGATCGAAGAATTCGGCAGCGGACTGGCCATCTGCACAAGCTTTCAGGCCACCGGCTCCGTCATCCTCGACATGGCCGCCAAACTGGCCGGCACGGATGTTCAGGTCTTCAGCGTCGACACGGGGCGGTTGCACGAGGAGACCTACGCCTTGATCGGCGAGGTCCGTCGGCGATTCGGCATTGTCGTGGAGCTGGTGACGCCGGACGCCGAGGAACTCAGCTCCATGCTCACGCTGCACGGTCCCAATCTCTTTTATGAACACCCAGCCAAGCGGAAAGTCTGTTGCGAGATCCGCAAAGTCAGGCCCCTCAAACGGAGGCTCGCCACGCTCGACGCCTGGGTCACCGGGCTGCGGCGCGACCAGAACAACACACGGGAGCAGGTGGATAAGGTTACCCTGGACGAAGAGCATGGGGGCATGGTGAAGCTGGCTCCGCTCGCGGACTGGACCGACGAGCAGGTCTTCGAGTATGCCGAGCGCCATGATGTTCCCCTGCATCCGCTCTACGCCAGGGGCTACCCCAGCATCGGCTGTCAGCCCTGCACACGGGCCGTCCAGCCGGGCGAGGGCAGCCGCGCGGGACGCTGGTGGTGGGAGGACGCTGCGGACAAGGAGTGCGGCATGCACTTCTCCGCGAGCGGCAAGACGCGCCGGGAGTTCGATCTGCTGCTGGACGAGGTGCTGCCCGCGCGACGCCCGTACTGCGTCAAGTAGCGTCGTCGAGCACGGCGCTCGGAAGGAACTCAAGCTGCGTACAGCAGAACACCTCGGATGAAACATCAAGGAGTCACTGTCTGGCTGACCGGACTCTCCGGATCGGGCAAGTCCACCGTCGCGAACCTGCTCGCGAGCCGCCTACGTAGCGCCGGCGCGAAGGTCGAAGTCCTTGACGGCGACGTCGTGCGGACCAATCTCTCGAAGGGGCTCGGCTTCAGCAAGGAAGACCGGGACACCAACATCCGGCGCATCGGCTTCGTTTGCGGCCTGCTTTCGCGCAACGGCGTCGTCGCCATCGCGGCGGCCATCTCCCCGTATCGGAGCATTCGCGATGAGGTGCGGGCAGGCGCCGTGCACTTCGTGGAGGTCTTTACGGACTGCCCCCTCGAGACGCTCATCGCGCGCGATGTGAAGGGCCTTTACAAGAAGGCGCTGGCTGGCGAAATCAAGAACTTCACTGGTGTTTCGGATCCCTACGAAGCTCCCACAAGTCCCGACGTACGCATTGATTCGAGCCGGGAGACTCCCGAGCAATCGACGGAAGCCGTCTGGAATTACTTAGTCGAGCGCGGCCTATTGAAGCTCTGATCGCTTTTCCGGCCTTCCGGCGGCCGATAGTTGGCCGCGCCGCGTCGCTGGCTGAGACAGATCAGGTCGCACCCGATCGACCCATCTCGCCGGGGCCGCGTCCACCCCGTTGCGGTGTGGACTCACAGGAAATCAGGTCATGGGTCTCCAGTTGATCCAGCGAACCAATACTGAGGATCGGGTCACACCACGAGCGTCAGAGCTGTTAGCGGCGGAACGACATTTCGGTTCGCTCGGTGATCGCTCCGTCTTCGATTGTCAGGATGAGGTACTCCTCGCTCTCAAAGCCGAGGCGTCGAACCAGCAGGTCGATGCCTATTGCTTGTTTCCAGAAGACCAGGGGTGTGTCGGACCAATCTGTCTTCCCATCGCAGTCGATCAGACGAAATTCCTGTTCGATCGAAATGAACTCCGCGTCGGCGTTGCTGAGGACCCAGGTTGGGAGATAGGAGTAACCTGGACAGGAAACCCCTGGGCTGGACGCCGACCGATAGTCCCGGTAGATTTCCAGATAGTAGATCGAGGTATTGGCTTCCCGTATACGGAACGCATTCCGAACGCGGAGCGGGATTGCGTTGCGTCGGCTCGCGTCCAGCCACTGTCCCCTGTACTGTAGCCGCCCATCGACAATTCCATGCATGCGGGCCGCACGCTCGACTGCTTGGCTTTCGAGCCCGTCGAAGGTATGCTGAACCCGAGCCGCAATCTTCCGGCTGTCCTCGCCCTCGGGCGCCAATCTCTCAACCAGTTCCGGCGGAGACGCCCCGGTCGTCGCGATACCCCTCTTAGGCTCCGGACAGCAATAGTTACATTGGATCAGGGAAGCTCGGAGGTCCCCGGCGTCGGTGGCGAGCGCGAGGTTCTTGGATCACTTCGGTTCGGACTCAACGAGGCCGCCGGCGACGAATGCTGTCCGCCCGGGCAACAGCCGAGTGGCCCATTCCCACGGCCTTCGGCTGTCCTCAGGGGACGGTCCTGGAGTGTCCACCCAAAGGGTCCAGTCCCTCAGGGATCCGCCACCACGATTCCAGTCTTCGGGCAAATCGGGCCAGGATGGCGCGTTCTCGTCGAGGGCGAGATCGACTGGCCATGGGTTGGACCAACCAGACCCGTCGAACGTCGCGACCGGCACGAGATTCCCGTTCGCCTCGACGATGCCGACAGTGAACGCTGAACCCGTCTGCGCCGAGCCGGCCGGCGCGAAGAACAGGAACACCGGAAGAACCAGCCAGAACGATACTGCGACGTTCCGCGGCATCGGCGTCTCGTTAGTCTAGCTCGCCGATCGCCCGAGCGTGAGGTCGGTCCGGCACCAAGGCCTGCCGGTTGGCCGGCTCGAGCGATCGTTTGATAGCTGACGGACTGAGGATACCGGAGCCCCTGGCGGCGATCCTACGAACGGCCCTTGACAATGAGGATTTCGAGAGATTTCGATCCAACAATTGAAACCTACTGAAGCGCCTCACGCGATGAGACGCATCTGCACGTGCTCCGCCGATGGAATGCACAGGACCGTCTCCCACTCGATCTTCAAGGGAACGACGATGTCGAGGTTACTGCAGACGATCCCCGCAGATCGGCCTGGCCGAGGTAGCGTACGGCGAGGAGATCGAAGCGATCCCTCTCCACCAATGTATAGAGTTCGGTTTCGGTGGCGTGGAGTTCATGGTTTCCGACGATCCCGTAGGGTTCCAGCGAGCGATCCGCGAGGCGCCGCCGGAAGCGGTTGGGCAGCACCGTGATGTGCATTTCCCGCGCGACTCCAACGGGAGAAGGACTGTCGGCGGGAGTTGTGCTGGCTGTCCAAACGCTGCCCACGATCCCCAACCACGGCGGTGCGGTGCCGGAGGGCACGCTCAGCGCAATCCTGCGACAAGCTGAAATCCTGGTTGACGCGTTCCTGGTGGCGTGATTCCTGCCGTCGCCGCTGCATGAAGTCGCGCCAGATTCAAGGCAGAGCGGAACGAGCAGGGCGGAATCGTGTCGGAAGCCACCGAGCGAGTGCGTGCGGATTGGAAAGCGGAGTCCGGCTTCTCGCGCAACTCTCTCAAGAAGCTCAGGAAATACTTTCGTAACCGTTCAGTCGGGCCGTGTTAAGCGGCTGCACGCCGGTGACCGGGGATCGAAGCCCGGTCGAGGCGGAGCGGCTCGAGCGGAAGCTCTTGCAGTACCCCTCGCAACGGTCGGCGCGACAGGTTTCCGCAGTGCGTTCCGCGCCGGAGCGACCTGCTACGCGAAGCGCGAGAGAGCGAGAAGCCCGGAGCGATCCCATGGCAACCAAAACACTTCCCGCGAAGAGGCCCGTCGCCGCGCTCCCCCGCGCCACCATCGAATACCTCTATTCGGACGGCAAGGCGATGGCCGAGAGCCCGTGGCATGTGGACGCGATCCTCTACGCGCTCGCCACCTTGCGCAACCGTTTCGCCGACGTTGCCCGCGTCCAGGTCGCTGCGAACATGGACTTGTTCTACAAGGAAGGCGACCCGGACAAGAAGCTGGCGCCGGACCTCTTCGTGGTGCGGGGCCTAGCGGCTCTGCCGGACAAGTCGTACAAGGTGTGGGAGGCGGGTCGGCCGCCTCCCGGCGCACGCTCTTCGCGAGCCGATCTTCAAGGGAAGTCGTCGTCCGCATATGCAAAGCGTAACGGAGCCACATCGCCACATCGTCCGATCGAGGGCGGCCTTCCGTAATGACATTGGGGTGTATGAAGAGATCTCATGAGGCCAAGTCCCGGGCTCTGGACGCGATGTGCGGGCACTGCTCCGGCAGCTCGTGGCAATTGCTGAGCGTATGGCACTCCTCGAGTGCTCTGGCGCCCCTGCACACGCTGAAAACTGGCCCGAGTTTCGAGGCCCGACCGGACTGGACCACGTGCCCGACTCGCTGGTCGCCGTCGAATGGAGGGTTTCCTTGTGCGCGCGCAAAGTTCCCCTCGCGCATTTTGGCAAGCTGGGTACGCTCGGAATTCTATGGCGCCGAGGCGTATGGCATCCAAAGCGGAGTTGCAGGGCGCCCTTGGACGCGACTATCCAGAGGGTCGTGGGGGAGATCGATTCGCGGTTTCCGGCGCGCGTGGCCCAGCGCTCGATGGCGCTGTGTTGTCCGGCGCCGCAGGCGCTTGTGCGGGACGCCGAGCGGATCTGGCAGCGACTAGGCGCCGGGCGGCCCACCGGGCAGCAGATAGTAGCCGGCCACGATGTAGACGCAATAAGCCGCCAGTAGGATATACCCGAACCCGCGCCGCAGCACGTCGCCGGACAGGAAAATTCCGACCCGGAAAACGATCAAGATAAACAGCATGGCCGGGTAAAGCACCGTGAAGAAGTTGCTGCTGGCGTCAAGCCCGGTGGGCGTGACTGCCGCTGCGGCGCCGGCTACGAACAAGACATTCAGGATGTCGGCTCCGATCACATTTCCGACCGCCAGCTCGCCGTGCCCACGGCGCGCCGCCGTTACAGCGGTCACCAGCTCGGGCAGCGAGGTCCCGAAGGCAACCAACGTGGCGGCGATGACGCTTTCGGGGACGGCGAGCCGTCGAGCCGCCTCGGTGACGCCGGGGATGACGAAATGGGCTGACAGTACGACAATGGCGATCGCAGCCACCAGTTTCAGCAGGGTCAACCAAGCGGACCTGAGGCTGGCTCCGTTTCTGTCCCCGTCCGCATTCATGTCCCGTTGTTGGCCCGCCCAACGCACCGAGAAATAGAGATAGGCGACCAATAGCGCCAGCAGCAGGAATCCGCTTGGCTGCGGAAGCCGGCCTCCGTCGATGAACATCTGGCTCGGCCGGGCCCAAGGAATGCTCAGAAGCACCAGAAGAAACCCCGCACCGACCTGGAGCCAGCCCTGGCGATTGACGATCTTGCGATCGAGCCTCAGCGGTGCGATCAGGCAGGCCAGTCCGAGGATCAGGCCGGTGTCGGCGATCACCGAGCCGACGGAGTTGCCCAGGGCGAGGCCGGGGGATCCCCCGATGGCTGCCAGAACGGAGACGGCAGCCTCCGGTGTCGTCGTCCCTAGACTGACGATGGTTGCACCGACCACCATAGGTGGAATGCGCAGGGTCTCGGCGATCTGAACCGCTTGGTCGACGAGAACGTTTGCGGCTTTGCCGAGTACGAAGAGCGACGAGGCGATACAAACGATTAGCAGGGACCAATGGATTTCAGAGAAGAAGTGCGCGAGCGCGTCATCCATAGCAAGCTACGAGTCTATCGGATCGTGACGCGCCGCCGGCCTCGGCTCGGACGGTCTCATGGGCGGGACAAAGGATTACAATATGGGCGAAAAGGCAATGGATTTCATGGATCGTGGGGCATGGCTCCGTACCGCCCGAGCTCTGGCCGCGGCAATACTTTTGCTGCCATTGTCTTTGCTGGGCGCCGGTGGCGCTCTTGAGCAGTTCGAGAAGAGAATCCGGCCCCTCCTGGCGGAGAAATGTTACGCCTGCCACAGCGCCGAGGCCCCGAGTATCTTCGCCAACCTGCGCCTGGACAGCCGCGCGGGTCTGCTCCGGGGCGGTGATTCGGGCCCGGCGGTCGTGCCGGGAGATTCCGCCGCGAGCCTGCTGCTGTGGGCCGTACGGGGCGAGGCCGAAGTCCTGATGCCTCCGACCGGGCGATTGAGCGATGAGCAGATCGCGGATCTTGCTTCCTGGGTCGACGGAGGCTCCCCTTGGCCGGACGAACAGGCCCCGGGCCTACCCGATCCGAGCGAAGCATTCGATCTGCAGAGGAGGCGTGACGAGCACTGGGCTTGGCAGCCGCTGCGCTCCAGGCCGCCGCCCTCGGTGGCCAATGAGGATTGGCCGCGGTCGCCCGTGGACCGGTTCATCTTGGCGGAACTGGAAAAGCAAGGACTTGCGTCGGCCCGCACGGTGGACCGGCACACGCTCCTGCGCCGCGTATCCTTCGCCCTGACCGGTTTGCCTCCGACTCCCGAAGAAGTCGGCTCGTTTCTCGAGGACCCCTCGCCGCAGGCTTTCGAGAGCGCCGTGGATCGTCTTCTGGCATCCCCCCACTTTGGCGAGCGCTTGGCGCGCCACTGGATGGATCTAATACGCTATACCGAATCGCACGGCAGCGAAGGGGACCCCGACCTGCCGGAGGCGTGGCGCTATCGGGACTACCTGATCCGCGCCTTCAACTCCGATGTCCCCTACGACCAGCTGCTGCGGGAGCACCTGGCTGGCGACTTGTTCACCGAGCCCCGTTACAACGAGTTGGACGGGCTGAACGAATCGTTGTTGGCGACCTCGCATTACCGCATGATCGAGCACGGCTTCCAGCCGGTCGACCCGTGGGAAGACCGCGTGAAGTGGACGGACAACCAGATCGATGTATTTTCGAAGGCGTTTCAGGGGTTGACCGTCTCCTGCGCACGCTGCCACGACCACAAGTTCGACGCGATCAGCCAGCGTGACTACTACGCATTGTTTGGCGTATTTGCAAGCGCTCGTCCTGTCCAGCGAGCGGTGGACACGCCCGACTTGCTCCGGAAGTATGAGGACGAGTTGCGCGGGATGAAGCGGCGAATCCGATACACGCTGGCCTCGGTCTGGTTGCAGGCGGTCGTCGATCTGCCCGCACAGCTGCGAGAGGATCGCGATACGTTCGGCCCCGCGTTCGAGGCGGCTGCGTGCGACCCCGACAGCCCGCTCTTTCCCTGGGTCGAGCTGTCCAGCCGGTCTGGACCCCAGATCGAAGCTGGCTGGCGGCGCCTTGCCGGAGATTGGGCCCGGCAGCGAGCCTCGCGCGAGCGCTTCAACCGGGAGCGGTTCGAGGCCATCTGGCGGCCCGGACTGGACCAGTCCGGCTGGCTTCGTCTAGGCACAGGCCTTCAGGAGACTCCGTCTCAGGCGGGCGAGTTCTCGGTTGTTCCGGAAGGCGACCGCATCGTCGAAGGCATCTACGCCCCAGGGGTCTACACGGGGCTGCTGTCCAGGCGCCACAACGGGGTGCTGCAGTCGCCCCGGTTCACCATTGACACTGACTACATCAGCTTCCTCGTCCAAGGCGGCGCCTTCAGCGTCGTCCGGCTAATCATCGAGAATTACGCGGTGCCACGCGCTGGAATCTACGAGCAGCGCTACAGCCCCAAGAAGGACGAGCCCATTTGGAGTGGTTGGGACACGACCTACTGGAAGGGATTCAGCGCTTACCTCGAATTCGCGACGATGCAGGACGCGACCAACTTCCGGCTGGACGCGGAAGATAGCCGGAAGAATCCAAAGCCGGAGCCGCGTAAAGACGGACGTTCTTACTTCGGGGCCCTGGCTGTGGCGTTTCACAACGAGAAGGGGACGCCCAAAGAAGACGCGGCCGCGCTTGGGTATTTGCTGGAGGGACCGGCGCCTGAGAGTGTGGAGGAGTTGGCGCAGCGCTACGCAGACCGCTTGCGGAAGGCTGTGCATGCGTGGCGCGACGGCGCGATGATGGCGCGGCAAGCCGCCTATCTCGACTCGTTCGTGCGGCTGGGCCTGCTGCCCTCCTCCCTCGGCGCATCGGACCGCTTGGACGGACTGGTCGCGGCGTATCGGCAACTGGAAAACAAGGTTCCGATCTACCGGCGCGCGCCCAGCGTGCTGGACGAGGCCGGGCCCGACCAAGCGCTTCTCGTGCGCGGTGATCACAAGAACCTCGGCGAGCCGGTGCCGCGGCGCTATTTGGAGGCTCTCGGCGGCGAGCCGTATTCGGACCCCGCCGCGACGCGCCTGCGCTTGGCGCAACAGGTGACTGATGAGCGGAACCCACTCACCGCGCGCGTCATGGTCAACCGCATCTG
The DNA here is from genome assembly GCA_965218615.1 of Bryobacterales bacterium. Classification (GTDB taxonomy): domain Bacteria; phylum Acidobacteriota; class Terriglobia; order Bryobacterales; family UBA6623; genus VXMF01. The sequence goes on along the minus strand of CBDCLH010000007.1, from coordinate 410,733 downwards.
GGGAACCTTATTTGGTCAAGGCCTAGTCGCCACGGTCGATAACTTTGGACGAATCGGCGATACCCCGTCGCATCCGGAATTGTTGGACTACTTGGCCGATCAATTCATGCGGGAGGGATGGTCGATCAAGGGCATGATCCGCCGTCTGGTCCTGACCGCCACGTATCAACTCCGAAGCGAACCTTCGGCGCGGGCAGTTCAGCTGGATCCCCGCAACCGACTTCTGCAGCACATGCCCGTGCGGCGTTTGGAAGGCGAAGCGATCCGCGACAGCCTGCTCGCCGTTTCGGGCCGCCTGGACCCCCGCGTGCTGGGGCCGTCAGTCAATGTCTACTACGCCTTCGCTAAGGGAAAGACTAAGGGGGATCGAGAGAAGGGTCCACTCGACGGGCAGGGGCGCCGAAGCGTATATCAAGAGATTCGGCGCAACGCGCATAACCCGTTCCTGGAGGTTTTTGATCAACCCAAGCCTTCGTCGACGCGCGGCCAGCGCGACACGACCAACGTGCCGGCCCAATCCCTCACGATGCTGAACAGCCCGCTAGTCCTTTCCCAGGCGAAGCTTTGGGGGCGGCGGCTCGCCGCTCGGCCCGGCGCTCCTTCCGACACGGTCCGGACAATGTTCCTGGGCGCACTTGGTCGTCCGCCAGCTCCTCTGGAACTGGACCGCAGCCTGGGCTACCTCGGAACGAAGGCCGATGCCGACGCTTGGTCCGACTTGGCGCATGCGATCTTTAACCTCAAAGAATTCCTGTACATCCGGTAAATCACTCGCCACGTTTCCCAAGCGAAGCGCGGATGGAGGGCCTGCATGAATTCGAAAGAGAGGGCGCAGCTGTCGGAGAGGCGGCCGGTTCTGGGGGTGGGGGCGCTCGTGTTCGACCAAGGCCGCGTCCTTCTAGTCAAACGAGGCACGCATCCCGCCAAGGGTTACTGGTCGATTCCTGGCGGGAAGCTAAAGCGAGGTGAAAGCGTCGTGCAGGCGGTCGAACGGGAGATGCTTGAAGAAACCGGTCTGCGCGTGCGGCCGGGCGAGTTGGTTGCGGTCTACGAAAGGCTGCCCAGCGATGGTGGCGGGGGGGAGCATTACGTGGTGCTCGATTATCTTTGCGAAGCGGCCGGAGGGCTACTGCGCGCGGGTGACGACGCCGCCGAGGTGGGATGGTTTGAAATTGGAACTCTGCATAGCCTGCGGTTGACTGAAGGGGCGGCCGAAGTCATCGCCAAGGGATACCGCATGGCAGGCGGCCACTGAATTTGAGCGACGGCAACATGCTTGCGAATCCGTACGACGCTCTGGAATTCGACAAAGTTGTGGCGCTCCTCCGGCGCTACGTGTCCAGCCCCTTGGGCGCGGCGCGGCTGGATGCCCTGCTGGCTCAGCCCAGCCTCGAGTCTCGGGTCGCTGCGGACGCCGAGCTCGCCACGGTCGGCGAGGCGGCCGACTGGTTGCGGGATGCAGAACACCGAGGCCAGCGGAATGCGCCGGCCGCGCCCCGCTTCGACGGGATCGAGGATGTTCGGGAGGCGGTCCAACGGCTGTCCATGGAGGACATCGTCCTGGAGGCGCAGGAGATCGGTGCAATCCTCACCGTCCTGGACATCTCCCAGCGAATTCGGGCGGCCTTGCTCCAGGTCCGGGTTCAGCGCCCCGCGCTCCACGCCTGTGGCGAGCGCCTGCCGAACTGCAAGAGGCTGCTCGCGGATCTGTCAGGCAAGATACAGCCGAACGGTAAGGTCGCGAGCCTGGCAAGTAGCGCCTTGTCCAAGATTCGACGTCAGATCGAGAAGCAGCGCCAGCTTGTAGAGACTTCATTGACAAGGTTTGTCCGCAAGTACGAAGACACAGGAGTTCTGCAGGACAAATACGTCACGATGCGGAACGGCCGCACGGTCGTTCCGGTCAAGGCGAATTGGAAGAGCCGTGTCGAAGGCATTGTCCACGGCGCGAGTTCCAGCGGCCAGACGGTCTTTGTGGAACCTCTTGACACGATCGTGCAGAACAACCGGTTGGTCCGGCTGCGCGAGAAGGAGCAGGGCGAAATCCTGCGGATCCTGCGCGAGATGAGCGCTCGGCTCCGCTCGGACAGGCAGCCGATTGCAGAAGCCGTGGAGGAGCTGGGTGCGTTGGAGTCTGTATTTGCGCGGGCGCGCTTCTGTCGTGACTTTCGCTGCTGCCGGCCTCGGTTCAACGAGGACGTCCAGACGAGGATCGTCCTGGATGAGGCGCGACACCCCCTGCTTCAGGATCTCCTGGGTCGGCAAGGCCGCAAGCCGGTTCCGATGAGTCTGCGGCTGGAACGGGGCCGCCGGACGATGATCGTGAGCGGTCCGAACGCGGGAGGCAAGACCGTCGTTCTCAAGACGGTCGGAGTTCTGGCGGCGATGGCGCAGGCTGGGATCCCGACCCCCGCCGAGCAAGCCGAATTCCCGTGGTTTGACGGCATTCTCGCTGACATCGGCGATGCGCAGTCGATCAGCGAAAGTCTGAGCACCTTTTCCGCGCACGTCTCCAAATTGACTGCCATGCTGGAGCGCGCCACGCCTTGCAGCCTCGTCGTTCTGGATGAGTTGGGCTCCGCGACGGACCCAGAGGACGGTGGGGCTTTGGCGGTCGCGGTCGTCGAGCGTTTACAGGAACTGGGCGGATTCGCCGTCGTCTCGACGCATCTCCCGGAACTCAAGATGTACGGTTCCCATGCCCCCCGCGTGGTCAGCGCATCGATGGGATTCGATGACGCGACCCTCGGCCTGACGTATCGGTTGCACATGGGCATCCCGGGTCAGTCCGCCGGTCTGGAAATGGCGCAGCGGTTCGGCATGCCTCTGGATGTGATCCGGCGTGCTCGGGAGCTGAAGGGCCACGGGGGAGAGCAAGCGTCCCAGTTCCTCGCCGACCTTCGGAAGAGCGCCAGGGAGTACGAGGATGCCTTGCTAGACACGCGCCGCCAGAGTCGAGATTTGAAGCAGCGCGAGCAGGAACTGGAACGCGAGGCCTTGGCGCGATCCCGCTCGCTGCGCAAGGAGGTGGAAGAGCGGATCGAAGTCCTGTCCCGCAATCTCGAGAAACGCTTCCGCGAGTCTCTCGACGCGGCGCTGCAAAAGATCGAGTCGAAGGCTGCCGCCAAGTCTCTCCGGACCCTGGAGCGGGACGCGGCCCACTCGTTGGGTGCCTACCGCAGGGCTGTGAGCAAGGATGTGAGGTCTGCTCTGGGGGATGGCGGTGGGCCGCCAGTGGAGGACGCAGCGGAGCCGTTTGCGGCCGGGGACAGAGTGCGCTTGGTCTCCATGGGGATCTCTGGCGAGATCGTCCGCAGGTTGGACTCCGCCCGCTGGGAGGTCCGGTCTGGTTCGATGCGGCTCCAAGCGTCGAGCGAGGACATCGCCTTGGCTGAGGAACTGCGTGAGGAGTCCACCCAGCTGCCGGCTGGTGTCCGTCTCGAAACCGCCGGAGAACCGTCCGAGCTTCCGTCCGAGATCAATGTCATCGGCAAGAGGGCCGAAGAGGCGCTCCTGGATGTCGACAAGTTCTTGGACCGAGCGGTGCTGGCGAACAAGACCCGGCTGCGGGTCATCCATGGGTTCGGCAAGGACGTGTTGCGTCGCGAATTGTGGCGGATGTTCGCGCGGCATGTGCACGTCGCCACGTACTACCAAGCGGAACAGCACGAGGGAGGGGCGGGCGCTACGATCGTCGAAGTCCGCGATGCCTGAGCGCTCGCCGCATCCGTTGCCAACCCGGCCGGGGACCGTCGGCGCGAATGGTAAAATGGCCTAGCCAAGCAGATGAGCACCTATGCTTCCTGGCTTCCTCTTTCCCGAATCCACCGTTGAAGAAAGCGGCTCCGGCGAGCCATTTGAGATCGGCCGGTCCAGCGGGACGATGCTGCTGTCCCTTGGCGTCACCGAGATCGTCGAGCAAGAGAGCTTGGATGTCGAAATCCTCGGTTCAGAAGACGGCGACGAGTGGCTGGACCCGCCGTTGCGGAGCTTTCCGCAGAAGTTCTACACCGGCGTTTGGCAGATCTTGTGTGATTTGGATGCGTTCCCCAAGGTGCGCTTTTTGAAGGTTGGCTACAAGGTCGCCCGCTGGGGGGTCGGGTCGCTCACTCCCAAGTTCAAGTTCTACTTGTTCGCCGACCGTTTCGACGGCTAAGGTCTCCACAGCCGCATTCTCCATGTCGGTGTGTCCGGCGTAGATTTCTTTCGGCGCCAATCGTCGGCCAGGTTGGGCGGTGCCGCCCTTCGTAGAGCGGGCATCGCCTTCGTCACGATTCGGCGGATCGCGCGGTGCGCCGCCGCGACCTCCGCGAGCCGGGTGGTCTTCAGCCCCTGCAGGGCGGCCCTCTCCGACAGGGCCTCCTCGGAGGTCTCGATCCGATGTTCCAGGTCGGGCATAGCCCAGCCTCTGCTTTCGGTTCACGTCGTAGCAGGCCCGACGGAATCGCATGGATTCCGCGCCATCGGGATACAGTGATCGTCTCGTTCGCGAACGCGAGGCCGAACGACGTCTTTAGTGGCGGTGCGAAGAAAGCAGCTCACCGGACCTGTCCGCAGGCGTTGTGGAAGGCCGTCGCGATTGAGCCTGAGCAACTCGATTCGGCTACTGAGCTGAGTGACCTGCTTGCACCACGGGAAACCGATTGGTAGCCCTATTCGGCGCGCGGCAGGGTCAGCAGAGCGTCCCGATCGACCACCCATACTGCATCTGCTTGGTTTGGACGGATTCGGATCCCTACCCGGTCGGGATCTCGACTAGCGGTAGCGAGAGGACTCCGTGATGCGTGCGCCAGCCCACCGAATCCCGACGCATTCTAGCGAGATGGTCGTGGAAGAGTTTCTGGGACCCCGGGGTCGCACTCAGCATCACTTGGCGGACGCAATCCACGCGCCGTTCCGGCGCCAACGAGATCGTGCCGGGACGACTGGGGGGCACACCAAGTGCGGCTTTGCGGCTCGCTAAATTCCTCAATACGTCGACGGGCTCTCGGATGAATCTGCAGCTACGGTGAGACCTGTTTCGTGTGCAAGGGTCTGAGGATCAATAACTCATGAGGATCTCGCCCTACGCCGCCGCAAGCCAATCCGTCGCAAGTTAGCCTGCATAACTTACCCAAGGCGCCCAGAGGCGGCTCGGGTCGCTTGGTTGGTCACCAGGGTCTGATCGCCGCCTTCGAGGATGGCGGTCCAAGGCTCATAGACGGTTCGGAATTGCTTGCGGCCGGTGATCCGAGAGACTCGTCGCGATTCCCGGTCGTTCGGCCGGACCGAATCGGGCGCAAGCCCGCGAGCACGCGCACCTTGGCCTCCCGGGCAATGCGAACTGCATACGTCGTGCTGGTCTGAACCGGCCGTGGCCACGCCAGCCCGCGCAACTCGCGGCCAGTCCGCCACGCAGGGGGGCGCTCACCAATGGCACTGAAATAGGCTAGCCGGAATCTAGATTTCTCAGCAAACCTCCAATGCGTTGATTCGAATGCACTTGCAGATTTTTTTCGAACGGCCGCAAAAACCACTTGACATGCGAGCCTGGATTTGCGATGGTAGCCAAGAACAGGTTCCTTGGTGGCTGTCATGGATCCCCGCATCGAGAAGCTCAAGTCCACTTCCTTCTTCGGCAGACGATTCACGCGCCGGCAGATCGCCGCTATCCAGCAGACGGTGGCCACGTTCCCGGCCCTGAGCCGCAAGGAACTGGCGGAGACGATCTGCGAGCACCTCAACTGGCGCACGGCCGCTGGCGGCAACCGGGTCGCGGCCGCCCTGGGCCTGCTGGAACAGCTCGAGCAGGCCGGCATCCTGACGCGGCCGCCCAAGCGCACGCAGAACATGCGCCCGGGACCGCGCCCGCCGGTGGCCGCGACCCCGCGCACCGATCCCCAGCCGCGGATCGCGACCAGCCTGCGGGACCTGCAGCCGCTGCGCCTGCAGCGGGTCGAGCAGCAGCAGGACACCCAACTCTGGAACGAATTCATCGAGCGGCACCACTATCTCGGCTACCGCCAGCCGCTGGGCCCGCACCTGCGCTACTTCCTGCTCGACCGGCACGGGCGCCGGCTGGGCTGTGTGCTGTTCAGCCAGGCGACCCACTCGCTGGCTTGCCGCGATGAGTGGGTCGGCTGGCCTGCCGGGGAGTACAAGCAGCACCTCGACCTCGTGGTCAGCCAGCCGCGCTTCTTGCTGTTTCCTTGGGTGCAGGTCCCGAACCTGGCGAGTCACGCGCTGGGGCTGGCAGCCCGGCAGCTGCCGGCGGACTGGCAGCGGCGCTATGGCACGCGGCCGGTCCTGCTCGAAACCTTCTGCGAAACCCCGCGCTTCCAAGGCACCTGCTACCGCGCCGCCAACTGGATCCATCTCGGCCAGACCCAGGGCCGCGCCGACGCCGGGCGCAGCCCCAAGGATGTGTATGTCTACCCGCTGACGAAGCCGTTCCGCTCGATCCTGCTGCACGGGCCGCGCCCGCAGGCCCGGCGACGGCCGCCGCCGGCGGCGCAGCCGCAGGCCCCCGACGCGGACTTCGTCGCCCTCTGGCAGGGCCTGCTCGGCGCGCTCAGCGCCATCGCCGCCGCTCACGACCAACTCTGGCAAGTGCGCAGCCGCGTCCTCAACACGCTGCTGGTGATGCTGTTCGTGTTCCGCCTCGTGTGCGCTCCGCGCCGCCAAGGCTACACCACGACGCTGTCCCAGCTGTGGGCCCAGTGCCGCGCCCTGGACGTGCCCCTGCCGCAACCGCAGCCGGTCTCCGACGCGGCCATGTGCAAGGCCCGGCCGCGGATTGACGCCCAGGTCTTCCGGCAGTTCCACGCCGCGATCCTGCGCCGCGCCGACCCGCCCGGGCCGCTCTGGCTGGGCCACCGCGTCTTCGCCGTCGACGGCTCCAAGCTCAACCTGCCGCGCCCGCTGGCCGCAGCCGGCTACGACCCGCCCGGCCCGCACGCCCACTACCCGCAGGGCCTGCTCAGCTGCCTGCTGCGCCTGCAGTCCCGGCTCCCGGTCGACTTCGACCTCTTCGCCCACCGCAACGAGCGCGCCGCCGCACGCGCCCATCTGCGGGCACTGGCCGCCCCCGACCTCCTCGTCTACGACCGCGGCTACTACTCGTTCGAACTGCTCTGGAGCCACCGGCGGCGCCGACTGCAGGCCGTCTTCCGCCTCCCCCGCAACATCTGCCCCGCCATCGATGCCTTCATCGACGGCGACGGCACCGACACGCTCGTCACCATCCTGCCCGGTCCCGCTACCCTGCGGACCCTGTCCCGCAAGTATCCCGGCACGCGCTGGCAGCCCCTCCCGCTGCGCCTCGTCAAGTACACGCACGCCACGACCAAGTACGTGCTGGGCACCACCTTGCTCGACAGCCGCCGCTACAGCGTGGCCGACCTGTCCGACCTGTACCATGCCAGATGGGGCCTTGAAGAGATGTACAAAATCAGTAAATCGTTCCTGGAGGTCCAGCAGTTTCACGGCCAGAGCGAGCGCCTGGTGCAGCAAGAGTTGTGCGCCCATTTCAACTTGATTGCGATGATGCGGCTGTTCACCAACCGCGACGCGGACCTGTGCCAAGCAGCCCGGCAGCCGGACGGCAAGGCGCCGCCGCAGGCGAACTTCAAGCACAGCCTGGCCGCCCTGTCCCAGCATCTCGAGGGTCTGCTGCTGCGCCACTCCGCGTATGTCGGCGAGACCCTCGAACGCATCTGCGCGTGGGTCGGGACGGGTCGGCGCAAGCCGCGTCCCAACCGCTCGTACCAGCGGCGCTCGCTGCAGCCGGCCCCGCAATGGTCCCGGCGCAAGGCGGCGACAACCTAGCTGCTTCGATGCCAACCCCGATGCCCATGACCTGAGTGCCCGGAACCTGCAAAATGGACTGCCCTCAGGCCCCTCGCCCTTAAGTTAATGCCGAAAACCTTAAGTTAGTGCCATTGGGGCGCTCACCAGTGGGTTCGGCACACCGCGACGGACGGCTTCTTCCGATCAAGTTCAGACTGTCCGCGGCTTCAGACCGACCTGGGATCGCACGCGGGCTAGGGCCGCGCGCGGCGGTGCAACATGACGTCCCGTGCTTCGGCTTCCTCCACCGCTTTGCGTTTCGCGTCGCGCTTGTCGTGGAGCAGCTTGCCCTTCGCGAGCGCAATCTCGCATTTGATGCGTCCGTTGGAGGCGTACACCTGCGTTGGAATCAGGGTCAGTCCCTTCTGGCGGACCTTGCCGGCCAGGCGGTCGATTTCCTTGCGGTGCATGAGCAGCTTGCGCGACCGGACTGGTTCCGTGTCGGCAGATCGGGCATGGCTGTAGGCGCTGATGTGCGCGTTGTGCAGCCAGAGTTCACCGTTCCGGACGGCCGCGTAGGCGTCGGAGAGCTGGATCTTCCCGTTGCGGCACGATTTCACTTCCGCCCCACTGAGCACGATGCCGGCCTCGAGCCGCTCGAGGATGACGTAGGGACGACGTGCGCGGCGGTTGTCAGCCAGGACCTTGCGGCCTGAATGCTTAGTCATTGCGGTTCCACGTTCGGGAGGCTCCCGGCGTCCTAGATCTAGGCCGATCCTTCCATGCGGACTAGGACTGCCTTCTTCAGGATGCCAGTATTGACCTGCGCTCTGCGTCCCGCAGCCGTGTTCCTTGTCGCTTTGCTGCTGGTCGCGGACGCCGCGTCGGCAGGCTCCCGCAAGGCTCGCAAACTCTACCAGCAGGGCCGTGCGGCGGAACTCGGCGGACAGTACGACCAGGCGCTCGAGCTGTACAGCTTGGCGAGCCAGGAGGCGCCCTCCGACAACCGCTTTGGCCTGGCCGAGCGCCGTATGCGCTTCGTCGCCGGTCAATCGCACGTCGATACCGGCTTCAAGCTTCGCGCCCAAGGTCTCTACGAAGAAGCTCTAGCCGAGTTCGAGCGGGCGATCGCGATCGATCCCGCATCCAGCGTAGCCATGCAGGAGCACAGCCGCACTCTGATGCTGATCGAGAAGCGAGAACGGGCCGCGAGCGCCCTGGACTCCGGGAAACCCGCCGAGGTTCTGGAGAGCGCCCTGGAGGCGGAGCGTTCCGCGCGCGCGCGGCGCGTGGCCAGCATCACTCAGCCTTTCGACCTCGAGCCGCTTTCGACCGAGCCGATCAACCTGATGCTCGGCGAGAAAGCGACGGTCGTCTTCGAGACGATCGGCAAGCTGGCGGGAATCAACGTGCTTTTCGACCCGGACTTTTCCGACGAGGATGTCGAGATCGAGATTCGCAACGCGACACTGCCCGAAGCGCTGGACTACGTCGGCCTCCTTGCGAAAGCGTTCTGGAAGCCGGTCACGCACAACACGTTGCTGGTCGCCAATGACAACCCCAACAAGCGGCGCGAATACGAGGACTGGGTCATCAAGACGGTCTACCTGACGAACTTGACCACTCCCCAGGACCTCACGGAAGTCACCACGGCGATCCGCGGCCTGACAGAACTCACAAGGATCTTTGCCGTCAACTCGATGAACGCGATCGTCATGCGCGGAGGAAGGGCGAATGTCGCCATCGCCGAAAAGATCGTCCACGACATGGACAAACCCCGTCCAGAGGTGATTATCGATGTGCTGGTGCTCGAGACGAGCAAATCGAGGAGCCGCACCCTGGGGCTGACGCCGTTGTCAGGCGGTGCCAAGGGACTCCAGTTTCCCCTCTCGTTTACGGGTGGCGCCTCGTCTTCGGAGTCAGGTGGGTCGGCTGGCCTGCCGCTCAACCGGCTCGGCGACGTCGGCTCCGGAAGCTGGTCGACATCCATGCCGGGATTCCTGGTCACCGCCCTGTTCAACAACTCGGACACGAATCTACTGCAGTCGCCGCGCGTGCGAGCCACCGACAACCACGAAGCGGACCTGCGCATCGGAGACCGGATTCCGATCGCAACCGGCAGCTTCCAGCCGGGCGTCGGCGGCGTCGGCATCAACCCCTTGGTCAACACCCAGTTCACGTACACAGATGTTGGCGTGAATGTTGCCATGACGCCCAAGATCCACGCGAACCGCGAGGTTTCGATACACGTGGAGATCGAGATTTCCAACGTGCGCGAATTCAGGGACATCGGCGGTATCTCGCAGCCAGTAATCGGCCAGCGCACGATCCAGCACGATATCCGGATCCGGGAGGGAGAGGCGAGTATCATCGGCGGCTTAAACCAGTCCCAGGTTTTCACGACCAAGGCGGGCGTTCCGTTCCTGGGCGAGATTCCTATCATCGGCCGGCTCTTCAGCGAAGAGGAAGTCCAGCGGACGGAGAGCGAGATCCTGCTCGTTCTGGTGCCCCACATCGTTCGCATGCCAGAGATCGAGGACACGAACCTGCGCATGGTCGCTTCTGGAACGGCGCAACAGTTCCGGCTACGGTATGAGCAGCCCGACAACGGCAGGCCCGCGTTGCCGCCGCTGGATGTGCCCGACGCCGTCCGCCCGGAGGGCGACACGCAGGCCGTTCCGGAGCCCGCGTCGCCGGCCGACCCGCCCGCGCCGGACGCCGCCGAGCCCCAGCCGGATTCCGACCAACCTGAAGTCGGCCGGGAGCTCGAACCGGGACAGCCTGCTCCCGGCGATCTTGATGCTCCTCCAGCCGACCAAGCCCCCCAGGGGCCGCGCTTGTTCCTGGAGCCGCCGGGGGTTGTGGTGGGAGTTGGCCAGGAAGCGAATGTCGCGCTTATGGTCGGCGACGCGGTCGCGCTGGTCAGCATGCCCCTGCGCATCCAGTACGACAGGGAAAAGCTCCGGTTAGTCGGGATCGAGAAAGGTCCGTTCCTGGCAGGCAGTGACGCCAGCGATATCATTTTCTCCCGCAGCATCCGCCACGCCAACGGTCTGGCCGCGGTAAACATCTCGCGTTTCGCTGGAACGGGCGGAGCGGATGGAGAGGGCGAGCTCGTCACGCTGACCTTCAGGGGTCTCGCGCCCGGGCGGGCGCAAGTGCGTGTGATGGCGACGGCGGCCCGCGACGCCGCCAACGCGGCGCTGCAGGTTGAGCCCCTAGCAGTGGATATCGATGTGCAATAGGGAGCCATGCCGGCCGCATTCGCAGCTCCGCGCGCCACACGTCGTCTAGCCAGGCGCCTCGCTCCGCATGCCGGCGAGGCTGGATTGACGCTGATTGAACTGATCGTCGCGTTCAGCCTGATGTTGATTCTCTCGCTGATGGCGCTGCCGGTCGCGCAGGTCAAAGTGAGCCGCGAGAAGGAACGCCGTTTGCGCGAAGCGCTGCACGAGATTCGTCAGGCGATTGACCGTCACAAGGACATGGCGGATGCAGGGCGCCTGGGCATGCTCGATCCTGACAACCACGGCTATCCGGAAAGCCTCGAAACGCTCGTGGACGGTGCTGCGCTTCAGGAGCAGCCGGGGGCTCAGCCCTCTTCCTCTCCCGGTATTGGCTTGGAGCCTTCCCGGGCCATGACGCGAGACCGGGACCGGCTGGGCGGGCTTGGACCGGACTCGCGTTCGGCTGACGCATTTAGCACTCGCGGCCGACCGGGGACCGGCGGCTTCTCCGAGCGGGACGAGAGTTCGGAGAGGGACGAACCGGAGACCATCCGCTTCTTGCGGTCGATTCCCGTGGACCCCATGACCGGCGGCAGGGAGTGGGGCTTGCTCTCCGTCTCCGACGATCCGAGAGCGAGGGGCTGGAGCGGACGTAATGTCTTCGATGTCTACTCGCTGAGCGGCGCGACCGCGCTCGACGGCACGCAGTACAACGATTGGTAGGAGCTAGGCGGATGAGGAGCGCGTGGCGTGGCGGTCGGGGCTTTACGCTCTTGGAAATGATGGTGGTCATGACCATCATCGTCACGATCGTGTCGATCGCCGTTCCGTTTTATTCGGCGGCCCTCGTGCGGGCGCGGGAAAGCGTTCTGCGGTCGAACCTGCTCACCCTGCGATCAGTGATTGACCAGTACACCTACGACAAGGAAGCGCCGCCGCAGTCGCTGGAAGATCTCGTGCAGGAAGGGTACCTGCGGGAGGTTCCCATCGATCCGATCACCAATTCGCGCGACACCTGGGAGTTGATCATCGAAACCGGTCCCACAGGGGAGTCCGGCTTGTTCGATGTGAGGAGTGGCGCGGAGGAAACCTCCCTCTCAGGGACGCCGTACAGCGAGTGGTAGCATCCGCTCGCGCGGCACGACTGCCGGCCGAATCGGTTACCGACCAGCAGCCATCCCTTCGCTCGCCTCGGCGCCGCACGGCCAGTCGCGCCCTCCTTGAATAGCGCCCCCACCGATATAATGAAGTCCACGAGGACTCCTATGCGCCAGTTTCTATTGGGTTTGTTAAGCGGTCTCGTGTTGGCGTACATGATCGTCCCGCTTATGGCTTTGCTGGTGTGGTTCGCCAGCCGAGGCCAGCCTGACATCCCGTCGGATTCCGCTCTGGTCGTCCGGCTGCGAGGGGACATCCCGGAGCATGTCGGAACGGAATTGCCAGGGATCCTGAGCGGCTTTGAAGACGAGCCACTCGTGACGTTGTACGGTTTGACGGAGATCATTCGCAGAGCCGCCGCGGATGAGGACATTCGGGCGCTCGTTCTGCGCTCGAGCGGTTCCGGGTCCGGTTGGGCCAAGGCGCAGGAGCTTCGCTGGGCGATCCAGGAATTCAAAGAATCGGGCAAGCCTGTCTGGGCTTTCCTGGAAATCGCGAGCCGAGCGGACTACTACGTCGCATCTTTGGCCGACCACGTGGTGATCCAACCGGAGAGCTTCCTCGATCTCAAGGGTCTGCGCATGGAAGTCATGTTCTTCAAGGGCGCGCTCGATAAGCTCGGCATCGCCGCCGAATTGGTTCGCGCAGGAAAGTACAAGGGGGCGGGCGAGCCGTACTCCCGTGACGAGATGTCGGAAGAACTCCGGGAAGTCCTGGACGAGACCCTGGACGAGTTCTATCGACAGCTGTTGGGAGGCATCACGGAGGCTCGTGGTCTGGACGCCGCGCACTGGCGCGGGATCCTCGATGAGGGGCCGTTCACCTCGGAGGATGCCAAGCGGCACGGACTGGTCGACGACATTCTGCACGAGGACGCGTTCTTTGCGGGATTGAGCGAGACAGCCGAGGTGGAGAGCATTCACCAGTTGCGTGCCGGGACGTACGCGAAGCGTGTGCTGCCGAGCCTTGGCAAGGGCCGGAAGATCGCAGTCATGCACGCGATCGGGGCCATCACCAGCGGCTCCAGTTGGACCGATCCGCTCAGCGGTAGCCAGGAGGTCTTGGGATCCCGGACCTTTATTGCGCAACTCGACAAGCTGCGCCAAGACGAGCGCCTTGCGGGAGTGATCCTGCGTATCGACTCTCCCGGCGGGGAAGCGATCGCGTCGGAGCAGATGCTGCGCGCGGTGCGGCGCCTGAGCGAGGACAAGCCGCTCGTCGTCTCGATGTCCAATGTCGCGGCTTCGGGTGGCTACTACATCGCTTCCGCCCCGAATGTGCCGATCTTGGCGTATCCGGGCACCTACACCGGGTCGATCGGCGTGTTCTTGATCCACTTGAACCTGCGTGGACTGTACGACAAGCTGGGCATCAATAAGGAGATTCTGTCGCGAGGCCGCTACGCCGCCATCGATTCCGACTACAAGACCCTGTCACAGGCGGAGAAAGAGAGGCTTCGCGACTTCGTCGATTCGATCTACGTGACGTTCTTGAACCGCGTCTCGGAAGGACGCGACGTCACCGTCGAGTCGCTGCACGATCTCGCCCAGGGGCGGGTCTGGGTCGGGTCGCAGGCTCTGGAGAACGGCCTGATCGACGAGTTAGGCGGTTACCAACGGGCGATCGAGCTGGTCAAGGAAGCGGCCGGGATCGCTGCCGACGAGCAGATCCAGATCGTCAACTACCCGCCGCCACGGACGCTGGCGCAAGCGCTGTTCGGGCGTGGCGCCAGAGCCAGCGCAGGACAATTGCTCGAAGCCCCGGTGCTCGAGGAACTGCGCAGGGCCTGGAAGAGCACGTTGGGTTGGGCAGCTTGGCTTCGCGGAGGCGCCATGCACCTGATGCCGTACGCATTGTCGGTCGACTAGGGCCTGCTGGCGGACCAGGGGCAAGTCGGAGGTCCATGGAGCGCGCCTGGGCATGTTCTGAATCGGAGGCGCACATGCTTCCTTCTGACCCCTGCAGGTGCGGTTGCTGCTCCGCTCGCATGCTCACGACGCCAAGACAAAGACGTTCCACTATGGTGGTCGTTGCCGGAAGTGGGTGAGCACTCGATTGCGCCGAGTTCGTCCAAGCTCATTCCTGTTTGGGGCGCACCGATTCGGGATCCACGGCTTCAAACCCGTCCTCACTCTTGCAATCGGGCAGGATTTTGTTTCGGAACTCCTCGGCGACATGATTGAGCGACCAGCGATCCACCGGGAGCCGGTCCGAAGGGAAATGCCGAAGCGCGATATCGCGATATAATGCCGCAAAGCCCCGGGGCCAGTTGGTTTGACGGGGCTTCCCAAGGCGGGGGGGCAGGCTTTGAACATACAAGCGACCCAACTGCGCCCCGGGATGGTGGTCCGCTACAACGGCGACATCTGCACAATCCACAAGACCGAGCACCGGACGCCGGGCAACAAGCGAGGCTTCGTGCAGGCCAAGATGCGCAACCACCGTTCTGGCGCGATGGTTGAAGAGAGGTTCGCTTCCGAGGATTTCTTGCATAAGGCCACTCTCGAATCCCAGGAAATGCAGTACCTGTACGCGGATGGCGGCGCGTACCACCTGATGAACACGGAGACCTACGAGCAGATCGAACTCACGAAGGAGCAACTCGGAGATCAGGTGAACTACATGATTGTGGACACCATCGTGAGAGTTCAATTCCTCGACGGCGTGCCGTTCAACCTCGACCTACCTTCCTCCGTCGACCTTCGGGTCGTCGAGACCGAGCCTGCGATCAAAGGAGCGACCGTGACAAACGTCAACAAGCCCGCCAAGACCGAGACCGGGCTGGTTGTGCAGGTGCCTCCGTTCATCAAGGAAGGCGAGTCGATCCGCGTCAACACGGCGGACGGCAGCTATCTGGGCCGGTCCTGAACTGCTTGCACTTGTCAGGCACCGCTGAAGGCGGCTTCGAGTTCCCGCGCGAGCGCAGTCACCGTCCTGTCTTCATTCGGCCGCCCTGTAATCTGCACTCCGATGGGTAGGCCGTCGGAGGAGCGTCCGACGGGCGCGGTGGCCGCTGGGACGCCGAGCAAGTTGAACACCTGACTGTAGACGAAGGCGTCGGGGTAGCCGACTGTCTGCCCGTCGATCGACCATAGCCGTTGTCCGTGGGGAAACGCCGGGACGGCCGCAACCGGGCCGAGCAGGATCGGGTAGTCGCACATCTGTTCATGCAGCCTGAAGCGCATTTGGTCCTGGGCAACCCAGGCCATCAAGAGGTCCTTGTAGTCGGTGGCCGCCTCCTGGTCCCCGGCTGCCATGGCGTCATAAGACAGCGCGTGCAGACGGTAGTCGGGTGGGGTCGACGCCTCAATCAGCGTCCTCAGGCAGATGCCGAAGAGGAGCCACCAGGTTCGGGGAGCTTGGTCTAAGCCGTGCAGTTCCACGCGCTCGACGCGGAATCCTCGTTCTCGCAGCGCGTCGGCCGCGTCGCGCACCGCCGTGCGTGTCTCGGCAGTCGCCGGGGTCTCCCATGCGTGGTCGAACCAGCCTATCTTCAACGTCCTGAGTTCGTCGGATCGCGGTGCAGGTGGCAGGCCGGGCGGAAGGGAAGAGATGTCCATGGGATCGTGGCCAGATGTGATCTCCAAGAACAGGTCCAGGTCCTCGGCTGTTCTTGCGAGGGGCCCGACCGCTGCCAGCGTGGTAGACGGTCCCGCCACGGCGGGCCAGTGGCCGGTTCTCGGAATCGCCCCCGGCGTGGGTTTGAGCCCGTACAGACCACAGAAGTGCGCGGGAACGCGCACGGACCCGCCAGCGTCGCTGCCGAAGCTGCCAGCCGAACAACCCCCGGCAACCGCTGCGGCGTCTCCGCCGCTCGATCCACCGGGCGTCAGCGCAGGGTCCAAGGGGGAGTTCGTCCGGCCGTAGAGGTCGTTGTCCGTCTCGTAGGCCATCAGGAATTCGGGTACATTCGTGGTGCCGAGGATGATTGCCCCGGCGTCCTTCAGTCTCTTTACAAGAGAGGCATCTCGTTTGGCGATCTCACCTTGCCGCAGCGGAGTACCGCATTCGTAGCGGCATCCCTCGGCGGCGATCGAACTCTTGATCGTCAACGGAACACCGTGCAATGGGCCGAGCGGGTTTCCCGAACTGCGCGCCCGGTCCGCCAGGGATGCCTGCTCCCGGGCCCTCTCGGCCTGCAGGTCGGTAATTGCGTTGAGGGTCGGGTTGACCGCTTCGATGCGTCGCAGATGAGCCTCGACGATCTCGCTAGGAGCGAGTTCGCCGCGATGCACGAGGCGGCCAAGTTGCGCCGCGCCCAGGCGCGTAATCTCGGACATGAAACCAACTTAACAACATGCGGCGGATCCCATACAGAACTCTTGGGGCCATCGACCGCTGGCGCCTATGCCGCAGCGCTGGCAAGGTATGCTGGTAGTCGCCATGAGGGAGCTTGCCGCCAAGGTCGTTGTTTTGGCCTGTTTCGGTTGCGGAGTTTCCGGACCCCCGGCGGAGCAACTTTTTAATGGTTCCGACTTGACCGGTTGGCGTCACGTCGGCCCCGGCGAATTCACGGTCGAGGACGGAGCGCTGAAGACCGTCGGCGGCATGGGACTTCTCGTCTGTGAGGGGAGGAAGATCGGCAACTCAGTCATCCGGATCGTCTATATGCCCGCTACGCCGGACTCCAACGCCGGAGTGTTCATCCGTGTGCCCGAGGAACCGCATGACCCCTGGTTCGCCGTGCACAAGGGATACGAGGTGCAGATCCAAGACACCGGAGACGAGTTCCACCGGACCGGTTCGATCTACTCACTCGCGCCGTCTGCGGAGTTTCCTCCAAGCGCTGACGGTTGGAACACGATGGAGGTGTTCCTCGAAGGCCAGGCGACGCGGATCGAGGTGAACGGCAAGGTCGTCAATGAGTTCGAGGGCGGGCAGGAAGTCCCCGAGCGCATGAAATGGTTTGAGCCGCAACGAGGACCTCGGCCGGACGAGGGCTTCATCGGGCTGCAGAACCACGACGAGAATTCGATCGTGTACTTCCGTGAGGTCAGTGTGCGGCCGCTCGCTCCGTAGCGGACCCTTTCCTTCGTCGGAAACACCCGTCTGGACGATGCACTCTCAGGGCGTCGTCGCGCGCCGCGTTACGGAGGCGCTCAAGCGTCCGACGCCCTCAATGCAGGCTTCGACCGTGTCGCCAGGCTGGATTCTGGCGCCCTTGGGACAGCCTGTGGAGAGTAGATCTCCGGGCTCGAATGTCATCACCCGGGTGTGGAATGCCGCGAGCTGAAATGGCCGGTGCTTCATATTGTGGACGAAGTCGCGGGAGAACACGTTCGCGTTGTGGACGGTTTGGACTTCCAAGGCACCGACGTCTGGGACCTCGTCCGGCGTGACGATCACGGGGCCGAACGAGAAAAACGTGTCGAAGCTCTTGGCGCGCTGCAGGTAGCGCGTATTGCGTGCCAGGATGTCCAGCGCAGTCATGTCGAGCGCTGTCGTGTAGCCGAATAACACGTCCGCGACATTTTCGAGCGGGACATCCCGGCAGCGTTTCCCGAACACCAAGGCGAGTTCCCCCTCCGCGTCGACATCCCGCGACAGGTCCTCCGAGGGCAACTCGATCTCTCCGCCCGGCTCGAAAAAGGAGGAAGAAGGCTTCATGAAGCTGCCGGGTTCCTTCGGCTGGACTTCGCTGAGATCCTCGGCGTGAGAGCGATAGTTCAGGCCGATGCACCAGACCTTGCCAGGCCGGGAATAGGGGATCCGCAGGCATGCGTCCTGCAACGGAATCTCCGCCTCGAGTCCCGTTGCCAGCGCGCGTAGCGCTTCGAGGTTGCCCGACTCGATCAGGCTGAGCATTTCGAGCGGAAAGTCGGCTCCCCTCTTGGCGTTGACTTGGCTGAGCGGAAGGATCTTGCCGTCGCGCAGGATTCCGGCTTCGCGGGCCCCGGCGTGTTCGAAGGTGCAGAGTTTCATGCAGTGCTCCTCTTCACCGATTCTCACAAAAAACCTGGATCGCTGGCCTGAGCGTAGCCATCCCCTGTACGTCTAGATCGCTTCCGGGCTCCGAATTCCGAGCAGGCGATCTCCGGGCTGCCGGACTAACGTATGCGTGTCAGGCCGACAGCCCACGGAGCCGGCCACCTCGATCAGACGACGGCGTCAGGAATTCCGGACCTAGCCAGGCAAGCCCAGGACTCCGTTGTGGCCTTGCTCCTCGCGCACCACAGCGGGCCTCGTTGTCGGAGAACGCCGCCGCATAGGACCCCACCATGGAGTAAGCGTGGTCCTTCATCCATATGGTCCGGACGGCCTGTAGAGGGGTCCAGCCGGCTCGGATCGCCAATTGTCTGACCATAGCCGCCAAGCGGAACAGCCCGAGCAGATCGCAAATCAGGAATGAGGACAAGCTCACGCACGGCTTGCAGGCGCCCGACGCGTCGCGAATGAGGTGGTGTTGGAGCGTCGCCGTACGCAACATGACCACAGCCTCCAAGCTCCAATTGCGAGGAGCGCTAGCCCTAAGCGGGTCATGCCGACGGCATTCGTTGCGAGTTCTGAATGGGCTCTCGGTGGCGGCTAGCCTGCCCGGTCGATCAGACGCGTCAGGATGGCAAGGTGCCGCTTCAGGCCGATCCGCCCGTCGGCACTGAGTTGATACCAGGTTACTGGCCTCCGGTTGCGGTAGGACTTCTCGACCGAGAGGTAGCCGGAATCCTCGAGCTTGCGGAGATGCGTGCCGAGACTGCCGTCCGTCTCGTCGAGCACCTGCTTGAGGCCACTGAACGACATCGCGTCGTGCTTGGAGAGCAAGACGCAGATTGCAAGCCGCACGCGGTGTTCGAATAGCCCGTTCAGCAGCCCCAGTTCATCAAGGGCAGGGATCTCGGGGTCAGCCCGCGGCTTCACGCTTCGGTGCTCCCCAAAAGGCCCCGGCCGTAAGTGCGATGGCGAGCAGCACGCCGGCGGTGGTCCAGCCGAAACTTGGTGCCCAGACCGTCACCAAGTACCCGGCGCCCATAAGGAGGCCTATCGGCAGCAGCCGACGTTCCAGATGCAACCCCCCGTGGAAGTAGGTCAGAGCCAGGAGTAGCACCCAGAGGGATCCAAACCCCTGCCACGTCAAATGTCCCGCCTGGACGAGCGCCAATCCGAGTAATCCGGCCGCCATGAACGCCAGCCAGTGAAGGCTGTGACGAACTCCCGTCTCGCGGTTGGCGCAACCCGCGTCGCGGCCCGCCCGGACTCCGAGCCAAACGGAGAGCGCGAAACCGATCGGCCCCGCGAATAGCCAGTAGACACCGACCCATCTATAGTCGTCGACGAAGTCGACCAGTGCGAAGCCACAAAGCCCGAGCAATGCCCACAGGAGATGAATGGCGGGAACGGGGATCGTCTCCGATCGCTCAGTTGCAGCTCGGACGTACGCGATGTCCTCCTTGAGTCGCCTGGTATCGGTCATAGAATTCCCCTAAACTCTGGATGAACAGAATACTCTTATTTCAAGCGTAGCTCTAAAATACAGAGTAAATGCCGCAGTTGTCAAGTGCGGTGGGCGATATCGCCGGTGGCGTGTCGAGCCTGATGCACTCCAACACAGGCCGTCGTTGGATTCCAGACCGCATTTGTTGTGCCGACTCGGAGTCGGAGGTCTTGGAACTCGCCGACCATGAGCTTCATTGTCAGCTTACAAGCCTGTGCGACAGACCTGCGGACACCGGTGCTCTCTGTTAGGCACAGCTCGCTGCGGACTCGTTCTGCGGGCGAGTTGGCGCTGTGGGCGTCCGTGCGAGGAAATCTCGATCGGAAACTCGGCCTGCACCCCCATCGAAGTAGGAGGTCGGTCCACGGTCCTGGTGATTTCCACCTCGGTGAGGCCAAGCCCATACGCGCGATTCGAAGGAGCTGAGGCTCCATCTGAGTACGGCCCGCCATTCATGGGGCTCGAATGTGGATCGGTGTATGATTTATGAACTGGATTTGGGATTGGAAATTCCATTTGCAGAGCGCCTCGGGGCTTGTCAGGCACGTGACGTCGGGCTGGCTCACAGGCTTGGGACTGGCTGCTCGTGCGTCGACCGGGTCTCGCCCGTGGTTCGCATGGAGTCGGACTCGTCATGGCTGGAGGTTCCGAGCGCAAGGAGGCGGAATGCAGAAACTGCTGAATCGAGTTGCTCTTGTGACGGGGGCCGGACGCGGCATTGGGCGGGCCATCGCGATCAGCTTCGCTAGGGAAGGAGCGAAAGTCGCGCTCGCGGCGCGGACTCGCACGGAATTGGACGAGGTCGTCCTAACGATCCGATCGGCTGGAGGCGAGGCAATCTCGCTGGAGGCCGACTTGGCCGACCGCTCCGTTCCCAAGCAACTGGCCGCACATGTGCAGGCGAGTTTGGGCGCCGTTGAGATCTTGGTCAACAATGCGGGAGTTGGCACCGGTCCCGACTTCAAGCCCGTGGCCTCCTTTGACGACGATCACTGGGACTTGAGCCTAGCTGTCAACCTGACGGCGCCGTACCTGCTTACAAAGGCGGTTTTGCCCGCCATGCTGGAACGCCGCTGGGGTCGCATCGTCACGGTTGCCTCGATCAACGCTAGGCGGCCGTCCTACCACGGCTGCGCGTATACCGCTAGCAAGCACGGCGTGCTTGGGTTCATGCGGACCCTAGCGCTGGAAGTGGCCCCAGCGGGCATCACCGCGAATTGCATCTGTCCCGGGCCGGTCGAAACGGCCATGCTCGCGAAGCGGATCGACTATGATGCGCGCCGACTCTGTCGGGAAGCGGACGAACACAAGCAACAGATGACTCCGATCGGCGGAATCCTCGATCCGGAAGAGATCGCTCCGATGGCTGTTTATCTCGCATCGGACGATGCACGGGGAATTACCGGCCAAGCCTATAACATCTGCGGCGGCTTGGTGATGTCGTAGGGCGTTTTGCTTCGGATTTTGCGTCTGGAGTCTAGCCCGGGCAGACTGCCAAGCCGGCCGCCGGTCCCCACGGAGGGCCGAAGGACGGCGCCGTGGCCCTGACGATCCAACAGACGCTGACGGGGACTGCGCGTCAGGCTGTCGGGTCCAGACGCGCGATCGCGTCCAGGTCGAGTTCCAGTCCGAGCCCCGGTTTCTCGGACAACAGGATTTCGCCGTCTTCCACCGCGAACGATTCCCGGAACAGAGGCAAAGCCCACGGCATATGCTCAACCGTAAGCCCGTTCGGAGCCGCCGCGACGCAATGCGCAAGGATTTCCGGCGCCAGATGACTGACGACCGGCTTGTTGAAAGCCTCAGCCAAGTGCGCGACCTTCATCCAGTGGGTGATGCCGCCGACCCGCAGCAGGTCGACCATCACGATGTCCACCGAGTTCTGCTCCAGCATGTGCCGGAAGGGCACGATGCCGTAGTGGTATTCCCCAGTGGCGACAGGCGTGTCTAGGGCGTCGGCGATGAGCGCCAAGCCTGCGTAGTCCTGATGCTGGATAGGATCTTCGAGCCAATACAGCCGGTGATGGTCCATCTCCCGGCCCATCCGGATGGCGCGGTTGGCGTCCCAGCCCTGATTGATGTCGACCATGAGATCGATCTCATCGCCGACTGCCTCTCGCAGGGCCCGCATACGCAGGATTTCGGCGGTGGCCGTCTTCTCGGCTCCCATGCGGAACTTCATGGCTCGGAAGCCTTGCCCTACGAGTTCGGCGCCCGTCTCGGCCAACATCTCGGCATCGTAGTCGCGCCACAAGAAGCCGCTGGCGTAGGCGGGAATACGGTTTGCGCCACCGCCGAGTAGACGGAACAGAGGTTGACCGAGGTCCTTGCCCTTGAGATCCCACAGAGCGACATCGATCGCCGCTGCGGCACGTGTGACCAATCCGGCCGGCGCACCCATGCCGCCCAGTCCCAGAAGCTTCTCGCTGATCGCTTCGGTCGCCAGTGGGTCGTCTCCGATGATGCAGTCCGCCAGCGCATCCAAGGTCTGCCGTAGCGCCTTCAACATCTCGACTCGAACGAAGCCGGCGTAACCGATGCCTTCCAGATGCGTGTCGCTTCGCAGTTCGATGGTGACGAAGTTGGCGATCGATGCCGCGACCGACTCGCGAGTTCGGTCGACCTGTTGCGAGGGACAAGCCAAGCGGGTCTGGTACGTGGCGATCTTCATGGCGAAGTCCGGCAATCACGGGGCCGTGGCCGTCGGGATCCCAGGGCTGGTCTCACGGCGTGGAAAGAGTTGTTCCCGGGCGAGCAATTCGCATGCCTCGCTGGGCGGCTAACAGTATACTCGCGCAGCGCTTGGCCGCATCTGGCGCCTGCGCCGCCCATACACTACACAATCATGTGTCGGCTTCCGGTCCGAGCCGCGGTCCAGCGGGCGTCTCACGGTATCCTGACCCGCTGCCACACAAGGCGGCTGTGCCGGGACCGGTCCCCGGAGATGCTGGGGCTGGTCTGAAGGACAAGCGTATCGTCCTCCAATTCGAAGTATCTGAGCTGATTCGTTCCGACCCAGTTTGGATGCCAGCTACCGAGCACCCGATGGGTAACCGTACCGGCGGATTTGTTCACGGTAAACGTCCCGTAGTATCCGAGGTATCCAAGGAATGCAGCGCGGGTTTCCTCGGGTGAAGCCCGGCGCGCGTCTGTTCGAAAGCGTGGTACGTCTTGGCGCATCAGGTGTCCCGACATGTGTCCGGTCGGCGTGTAGACCAGCAAACCGTCCGCGTCCTCGCCGTAGGGCAGTTCGACTTTGCCGTCTGACCATCGGATTTCACAGCGGATCAGCCGGTATGTTCCTGCGAGATTCACGTGCTCTCCTTGTTGGCCGTGGCGGCGGTCCGAGTTGCTCGCTGCGGACCCTGCGAAGACAGTTGGCAACGGGCTGTGCACAAGCACCACAGCGGCGACAGCCCGCGGAGACTCGGGTACCCGTGCTCGTGTTCGGAATCACCCACGGCGGCTTTCCAACCTAGCAGAGGCGGGTATTGGCGCAGCTCTGCAAGGCCTTTTTTCGTGGGTTCGAATCCCGCCCTCAGAGGACGAATTGCTGGCGTGCATAGTCGATGCGGTAGGCCGATCAGCGCTGGTGGAGTATCGCGGAATTCAGACCAATTCGGACGGAAGCTAGAGTCGGTCGCAGCCAGAGTCACGGCCGGAGTCGCAGCCAGAGTCACTTGGGGCGAAGGTGCTCAACCTGCTGGCGGGCAAGCCATTGTCGAAGGCCGAGCTGTCAATGAACTTGGGAAAGAAAGAGAACTCCGGCCAACTCAACAACGTCGTCCGGGAACTCCTGGCTGACAAGTATTGCTTCCGCCGACTCGTTGAGATGCAGGACAGCAAGAACAACAACATCGTCGTCGCTTGGAGAACGTCGTACATCAACGAGGCCATCACCAACGCGGCTGCTTGTTCGTCATCGTTTGGAGCCACTTCTCAATTCGTCGGAGGCTTCAGGGCTGTCGCCACCAGCATTAGCGACAAGTGCGTTCAGGCATCTGGCCGCGGCGGAGCAGTCAGGGACACGTCCAGCCTCACCTGGTTGTAGGGGACGCGTGGCACCAGCATGCCGTGCCGTCCCAGCTCCAGTTCCACGAGGCCGTAGCGCGACATTGTCTTCAGGGTCCGAGACAGGTTCGACTTGCTGCGGCCCGCGAGTTTCGCCAAGTCGGTGAGCGAGTCCGGATTCTCCCGGGCAATCAGCGCCAGAAGCTCGCGATTGCGTTGCGAGAGCACTCTCGCAAAGCTCTCGATGGACGTGAACCAGACCGTCGGCTCGCCCTTTGCAGGCTTGTGCTCCCCGCGAGCGATCGCCATGGTGCGCGCCTTCATCCGATCGTAGCCGGCAATTCCGATCTGCAATGTCTTCATGGGATCGCTCCCCTTTCCTTCAGAACCGCGTCCACTTCCTTCCAGAAATCCTCAAGCAGCGTGGCCGCGTCCTTGTACTCATAGGGCCGGATCGTCCGCATCCGGTGCCGATGGTCGCGCTTCCCGCGTCGCCGCGTACCCGGGCCTCACCTTTCCCTCACCGGGTGCGCATTGTCGAAACCGACCAGCCTGGTACCATCCGGGGCGTGCAGCGTGAGCGAATAGCTCAGCCCGTGCGGCCATTCCGCAGTCACCTCGGTTCCCAGCACGACGAACTTCACCCAGTGTCTGATCTCGTCTATGAACAGCGTCTGGCCGTGAAGGTCGAGCAGCGTGTCGAGCCCGGGATCACGATCAGGCGTCGTCATCGATGCATGTTATCAGTATCTGATAACAAAGAAAAGACACACGCCAAGCGTTCCGGTCCCCGCGCCCGTCGAAGAGCATGCCGCCACAGCCTTGCCGACTTCCCTCTCCCACCTGAACCTTGCGCCACTTCGAACCGCTCCGTACGCTTCCTGTCTCCCGAGATCCCCCCGGGGAACCCGCCATGTCAGATGTCTTTTCGATGGACACCGGCGCACGCTGCGCCTTCGCACCCTCGCCCGATTCCACCAAGGGAGCACTGCACGGCATTCATATCGTCTTCGAAGGCTCAAACGGCCGACGCTGGTCGGCGGGTACCGGTCCGATGGCGGCTATACGGGAGAGCGCAATCGAATCTGCCATGGACTCTTCCTCCGCCATACATTTTCTATAAGTTACTGAAAATAAATACTTTAGTTAACAACAAGGCCTTCAAGACCCCTAAACAGTCCCACCATTCCGGCACGGCAGGCCCGCGCCGCGGGGGCCGCTCGATCCGAAAGGGCCGGTTCGCGGGATCACGGTAGGGAAGCCGATTGCTCGGCTCCCCCCGTACAGACCCGTGCGGGCGCGTTCAGCCTCGACATTCGGTTCTCCGGATCTGCCACGAATGCCGAGATAATACTTGAACGCCAAGCTGAGTGCCCATTTCGGGTTTGAACTGTCAAGGGATTGACCTCTCTTGAGCAGTTCAATGGCAAGCGAGCGATCTCGCAGGCTTAGGAAATCTGCGGTATATTCCAGCAGGGTCATGTCGTTCGATTCCTTCTCGAGGTGCGCCAGGAACGCCCGCTTGCCCTCGACATATCCATCAGGATCACCATAAGGAGACAACCCTCGGACCGGTGCCGGCAGTGCCCCCAGCACACCGGATTTGGGCTCCTTATGGATCAGCCAGAGCACGAGTGCCCGCGAGCGGGCCTTTGATGAGGCTTCCCGATGGCGGGATCGGTAACTCTAGTAGCCGAGCAATCTCGTGCGGACGGACATGTTCAGAGGATCGTCCTCCAGTTGTGCCTCCAGAGCCTCGACCTGTGCGGCCGAGAGGTTCGCACCTTCCTTCATCAGCCCTCGGACGTCGTCGTGGCCTGCGGAATCGGTCGCCGCGCATGGACATACGGATACGGCGGCTATGAGTATGGCGTTTCTGCGCATGGCCTAGTCGAAAGTAGTACATACCAAGTAGTAGGAGCGACGACTGCTGTGGAATAGCCTCGAAGACAGCTAAAGCATCAACCAAGTACGCTCCCGCGCAAGCGCGGATCGCACCCGTTTTCCTGTTGAGATAGAGAGATCCAGTCGGCTTAGCGAGGCCACAGCGGTCACCTAGCAGCGGCAGGGACCGCACACCCACACGGGGCAGCGCCTAGCGGCGCTTGAGCCCCCCTCCGTGCCCCATATGCGCTAACTTATTGATCGCCGCCAAAGAAATTCGCCATCTGTGATCGGCGCTTCCGAGGATTCTCCGCTAGTTCCGCCGAAATCGCCCGCCAGTCGGCGAGTGTCTGCGACAGCGGAATCGGCGGCTCGATCGCTCGTTGCACCTGGTTCCAAACGAATTGGAAGGCACGCCAGGCGCTGCGTGGGCGATCCGGGTCCCACTTCGTACCCCCAGGGGGAAATGGCGCTCGCGTGGTGGATCAGTTTCTCGACCAGCAGCGCAGCCAGCAGCTTGCCGTACAGCCACGCCTTCGCGCTGTCGTCGTCGTACTTCGGCAGGCAGCCCAGCTGGGCCAGCGACTTGAACCGCTTGAACGTCAGTTGCACCTGCCAGCGCGTGCGATAGCACCCCAGCACGTCGGCGGCCGACCACTCGCTTTCCGGCACGGTGGTGAACAGAATGACGTACTTGGCCAGTTCCAGCGTGGCGGGCTGGACCGTGCGCCCCTTCCGGGAGGCCTCCTTGTGGATCTTCGCCTGGGCCAGGCGGACGGCCTCCTCGCTCTTGCGCAGGCCGCACACCCGGCCCGCCACCGGCGCACCCTCGCTCGCCAGCGTACGGGCCGCGACAGACCCGATGATCCCGGGACTGTGCAGGGGCCGCATGCAATCCACCAGGTCCAGTGCCGTGCCGTCTTCCTTTTCCAGCACGAGCGACCCGCTGTTCACCCGCACCGTCACTTGGCCTCCTGCCGCGGCCACGTACTGCATTCCCCGACCCGTCGAATACCCGCGATCCGCCAGAATGCAGTCCCCCGCCGCGATCGGGAACTGCCTCAGCGACTCGCCCGTGCCCACTCCTTCCGTCCGCGTCAGCTTGAAGAAGTCGCAGGTCAGCGACGGCAGCCGCACGCTGTAATGAATCCGCCACAGCGAACCCGTCCGCCCCGGCTCGCTCACCGTCGTCGCATCGAAGGCCCGCACCTCGCCGCTCCCCGCCGCCGTTGCGGCGGCCAGCCCTTGCTCCCGGAATAGTTCCACGCACAGCGCCTGCAGCCAGTCCCGTGACTTCCGCAGCCGTTTCAGCAAGGCCACGTCCGACAGGTCCGCCAGATCCGCCCGGCGCGCGCGCACCACCGTCTCGCGCAGCGAGTGGCCACAGCCCAGATGCAGCAGCAGCGTGCGCAGCAGCTTCCCGGGCGACTTGTGCTTACGCAGTTTCCTCAAAGCTCCGGTCTGCCGCGCCAGATCCTCCCAGTTCGGCGGCAGGAAGGAGACCAGCAGCCCCCAGTCCTCGTTCAGTGGTTCACTTGTCTCCGGGTTCACTTCTTTCGCCGAGTGCCTATACCACCCTCCGCCAATCATACCCGGCAGAATTTGTGATGTCAACCTATAAGTTAGCGCTTATGCCTCCGTGCCCCCCGGGGTAAACTCTCGACATGAACATTTTTCAGTCAGTACCGACTGAGCGCGTGACGCTCGTCAAGAAGGACGGATAACGGTTCGAGGATTTGCGTGCGGTAGTTCAGCCCAATCTGATAATGACGGACAATCCGAAAATTCCGATTGAGGATGGCGACCAGTTTGAGCGACAACTGCCGAGCGGGATCGTTGACGTCTTCACGGTGATGGACTCGGGGTTTCAGCAACGTTTTCACAGCATTCCGGCGCACCATCAGTCGAAGGGGCGAAAGAACACCGCTGCGGTCCCGCCGCGTCCCCGACCAGCGGCGGGACCGCAAGTCGTTTACAACCTCATTGGCTCGAACGCACGCGTCAACATTCAATCATCGGACTCGTCCACAAATGTGGTCAGCGTCGAATCGGCCGTCCTGTTCGACGACTTACGAGAAGCAATCCGAAAATCCTCGCTGGATTCCACCGTCGTGCAGCAGCTCATCCGAAACGTCGACGCGATGCAATCGGCAACCGGGACAAAGACGTTCGGTGAACGCCACAAGGAGTTTGTCGTGGCGGCGGCTGACCACATGACGCTCGTCGCTCCGTTCCTCCCGGCGTCGACACAACTGCTGCTGTAAGGGTCGCGTGTAAAACGGGGGAGAGGCGTGCCGCGATCCCGAAAAAACTTGCGCTCTGAGCCCGTCTACGGCGTTCCTGGTCGAGGCCTGGCCCCCTAGCACCCCATGGGCGCTAACTTATTGATTCCTACCCAAAGTAGTTGGTGAGCTGAGGCCGCCGCTTGCGAGGGTTCTCCGCCAGTTCCTCCGAGATCGCCTGCCATTCGGCGAGCGTTTCAGCCTCCGGGATCGCCGGTTCGATCGCACGCCGCACCTGGTTCCAAACGAAGGCGAAGTCACGCCAGGCGTTGCGAGGGCGCGGCTGGCCCCAGTTCGTACCCCCAGGGGGAAAGGGCGCTCGCGTGGTGGATCAGCTTCTCGACCAGCAGCGCCGCCAAAAGCTTGCCGTACAGCCAGGCCTTGGCGCTCTCCTGGTCGTACTTCGGCAGGCAGCCCAGCTGGGCCAGGGACTGGAATCGCTTGAACACCAATTCGACCTGCCAGCGCGTGCGATACCACTCCAGCACCGCCGAGGCCGACCAGTCGCGCTCCGGCACCGTGCTGAACAGGACGACGTACTTGGCCAGTTCCAACGTGGCTGGCTGGACCTCGCGTCCCTTGCGGGACGCCTCCTTGCGGATCTTCGCCTGGGCCAGGCGGCTGGCCTCCTCGGTCTTGCGCAGGGCGCAGACCCGCCCCGGCACCGCCACGCCCTCGCCGGCCAGCGCCCGGGCCGGCACGGACCCGGTAATCCCGGGACTCTGCAAAGGCTTCACGCATTCCACAAGATCCAGTGTCTTGCCGTGGTCTCCCGCCAAGACAAGCGATCCGCTGTTCACCCGCACCGTGACCTGGCCGCCCGCCTCCACCGCGTAATGGATGCCCCGGCCCGTCGAATACCCGCGGTCGGCCACAATGCAGTCCCCCGCGGCGATCGGAAACTGCGTCAAAGACTCGCCCGTGCCCGCCCCCTCCGTCTTCGTCAGCTTGAAGTAATCACACCTCAGCGACGGCAGGCGCACGCTGTAGTGCATGCGCCACAGCGAGCCGCTCCGGCCAGGTTCCTGCACCGTCGTCGCGTCGAAGGCACGCACTTGCAAGCTGTCCGACGACGACGACGCCACGCCGTGCTCCCGGAACAGTTCCACGCACAGCGCATGCAGCCAGTCCCGCGACTTCCGCAGGCGCTTCAGCAGGGCCACGTCCGATAGGTCGGCCAGCTCCGCCCGGCGAGCCCGCACCACGGTCTCGCGCAACGAGTGGCCACAGCCGCAATGCAATAGCAGCGTCCGCAGAAGATTGCTCGGCGATTTGTCCTTCCGCAGTTTCCTCAGCGCCCCCGTCTCCCGCGCCAGTTCCTCCCAGTTGTCGGGTAGGAAGGATACCAGCAGCTCCCAGTCTTCGTTCAGAGGTTCACTTGTTATGGGAATCACTTGTTTCGGCGGGCATGCCAACCATCCCACCAAAATCATACTTAACCAAATCTGTCATGTCAATCAATAAGTTAGCGCCTATGCCCTAGCACCCCCGGATTCGAGGCCTCGTGGACCACTGTGGGCGTCGGAGACATCCTTCAGTTTTGTGCGGTTTGACCACTTCGAAGCCGAAAATCCGGATTTTCAGTCGGACCAGGCGCTTCTGCAGGCCTGCCGCCGGCGCTCAGAACGGCCCGGATTGACCACTTCGCGGTCAGTGGCCCAGAACACCGGGGGGCAGTCAGGGTGTCGAGCAGAGCGAAGACCACACCCATCATCCCAGGAGCTGGAACCGTCGCGTCGGAAGTCGTTGCGGGGAAAGCTTAAATCCGCTTCGCACACACCCTGGTCAATGGGCAACGCGCGCATTCTGGTTCTTTTGGGTGGCACCAACGCTGACCGATCCGCCAAGCGGGCCGGTCCAATGCTCCCGGAAACTCGGGATTCAGGCGTCGAGCCACCCGTCTCGCCTGGTCCGCGGATTCGTCTTCGATGAGCCTCGTCCGCCGGAACACGCGCAAAAGAAGCCCGTCCGGCTTTACGTCTATCTGCCGCTCCTGCCCTTTAAAGCAGCCGAAGTCGTCGTGCAATATGCGAGTCGCCATTGAGGAGATCTCAGCACCGAGTCCATGAATTTCCAACAGGGTCTTCTCCACTTCGGCGGGCGACGAGCTCTTCCAGATACCGCCTGC
Organism: Bryobacterales bacterium; assembly: GCA_965218615.1. GTDB lineage: Bacteria > Acidobacteriota > Terriglobia > Bryobacterales > UBA6623 > VXMF01. Next base: position 380,847 of record CBDCLH010000007.1, on the reverse strand, counting down.
GTCACCATCGAACCGCTCGCAGACCAGGCGGGCCGCATCCGACAAGGTCCTGGCACCTTGTGTTGCACCGTACCTGGGGCGGATCGGCAGACCGTCCAGCAGCTCAATCAGTTCGGCCTCGGACATGGATGCCAATAGCTCGGGGTCCAGGAAACCCTTCCGATCGATCTCCGCCGGAATCTGCCATGCCTTCTGCCATCGCATGCCCCGATCAAGAGCCACGGCGACCAGGAACGCGAATGGATTCCTCCGAATGAGATTCTCAGTGTCCGAGTCCAGCTCGCTCCAAGTGTCCGAATTGGCCAGGGTATGGTTGAAATCCTTGAGTCGCTCCGCGATCGCTTCGGCGGTCGTCATTCAGGCCTCCTCTTTGGCTGGCGACAACTACTATGGCCGGCAGGCTTGGTAGAAGTCGCTTTCTTGGTGGAGGGTTGGCCGGTGGCTGTCGTCATGAGAGCCTAGAGCGCAGTCTTGGAGCGGCCGGATCTCGTGGAGGGTTGCCTGTGCTGAAGAAGCATCGGTGTTGCCGGCTACATTGCTGCTTCGAACCCTATTCGGGTCGTGCGTTGGGCCACCGTGTGGCCAATATACAAGTACCGACGCCGCTTGGTTCGCCGAGATCTCGAGAGGCATTGCCAAGTGGTAGGGGAGCAGCGAAATTCGTCGCCGTGTGGGTCCGTCCAACTTTGGCAGTAGACTCGATGAGATTCCGGGATGAAGCAACGAGTGACGTTTCGGTTTGCCCCCAGGCAAGCGGTCAGGGCCCGCATACTCTTGCGCCCGGTCAGCTGGGCAAAGGCCATGGCGCGGAACTGCTGGGCGCAGTTCAGGCTCCGCACGCGGCGGTCGCCATCGTAGCGGGCCACGATCCGCGAGAAGGCCTTCCTGGGAGGGTACTGCATGACCTGGGAGAAGAGGGTCTGGCCACGATACATACCCAAAGCATGCAAGCGAAGACCCGGAGAACTGTGGCGTTGCGGGGGGCGTTCGGTCGCAAGCTCGCGGTGATCGAGCACGCTCGATCACCGCCTCGGAGAGTTCAAGTGTCGGTAAGCGTTCGAGGGAGCCGTGGAGGGCGGGTTAGCTGCAGAGGACAGAGCGCCAATCGGGCTGGAGAGGCTTGAGGAAGATGTCCTTGACGGGGAGGGCGTATTCGTTGCGGACGTCGAGCTTGCCGCGCCCCTGGGTTTGGCCGACGTGGATCCAGTTGGCGGCTCGATAGCAGGTGCCGCGGAAGCGTTGCGACTCGCAGAAGGTTTTCAGCAGCACGGGACGGATGCGATAGCGTTGGCGCCAGTCGTCGGGAAGCTGGCGGGCGGCGAGAGCGAGCAGGTGGGAGGCGAGATTGGGCACTTGGACCCAGGGCAGGATCAAATACCGGGCGTGATTGACGAGGCGGGGCAGGTTGCGCTCGCGGGTGGCGGGGTCCCAGCCGACGAAGCGGTCGCGGGGGGCGGTTTTCCAGGCGGCGGCGCCGAAGCCGAGCAGGGCCAGGGGCAGGCCGTCGGCCGAGCGGGTAAAGTAGCGCAGCTGGGCGCCGGGCAGGGGCTTGTGGCCGAGGTAGTGGTAGCGCTGGACGAACTCGTTCCAGAGCGAGCTACGCGGGTCGTGCGGGCGGAGCGGTTCGAGCTGCAGGGGCCGCAGGGAGTCGAGCGCGCCGGAGGGGACGAGCAGGGCCGGCGGGTCGCTGGCGGGCGAGGGAACGGGCGGCCGGGGCCGGCTGAAAGAGCCCCGGGACGGGGGCAGGTGTTGGTTCTCTGTTTATTCCGGCCAAAAACGGCCATTTTTTCTCGAATTAGCTTGACGCCAAAGAGACTGGAAATCAAGATAATCCGAGAACGGCTGCTGCCTAAAGATCCTGTTAAGCCCTTAGATACAGGCTATTTCAGGTAGCCGTGCGCCCAGTTCCCTTCCGGCAGGAGCGTACCAATGTGAAAAAACCTGCCTCCCTTCCGCCGGAATAATCTGGGGCTCAGAGGCTGGAATAAACCGAACGCCTACAGCAGGTCGAGCAGGCCGTCGCGCTGCATGCGCAGCAGAGCCACGCGGGCGCTCATGTCCTTGAGGCCGCCGTCAGGCTTGCGCCAGCCGAGCCGCTCGCACACGGCGCGCGAGAGCGCGCGGCCGCCGGGAGCGGGGTCGCGTGGCGCGGCCAGTGCGCGGATCAGGTCCAGTTCGGCGGCGCTGAAGTCGCGACCGCAGTAGCGTCGCGGCGCTGTCTCGCTCACCGAGTCCGCTCCCGTCTGGACGGCGGCGGGCCGTCGTCCCGGTCCGGGCGCCCGCACGCGCGGGCCCGCTCCGGATCCAGGTTCCAAGGCAGCCAGGCGGCGGCGTCCCAATGGCACTAACTTAAGGTTTTCGGCATTAACTTAAGGGCGAGGGGCCTGAGGGCAGTCCATTTTGCAGGTTCCGGGCACTCAGGTCATGGGCAGCGGGGTTGGCATCGAAGCAGCTAGGTTGTCGCCGCCTTGCGCCGGGACCATTGCGGGGCCGGCTGCAGCGAGCGCCGCTGGTACGAGCGGTTGGGACGCGGCTTGCGCCGACCCGTCCCGACCCACGCGCAGATGCGTTCGAGGGTCTCGCCGACATACGCGGAGTGGCGCAGCAGCAGACCCTCGAGATGCTGGGACAGGGCGGCCAGGCTGTGCTTGAAGTTCGCCTGCGGCGGCGCCTTGCCGTCCGGCTGCCGGGCTGCTTGGCACAGGTCCGCGTCGCGGTTGGTGAACAGCCGCATCATCGCAATCAAGTTGAAATGGGCGCACAACTCTTGCTGCACCAGGCGCTCGCTCTGGCCGTGAAACTGCTGGACCTCCAGGAACGATTTACTGATTTTGTACATCTCTTCAAGGCCCCATCTGGCATGGTACAGGTCGGACAGGTCGGCCACGCTGTAGCGGCGGCTGTCGAGCAAGGTGGTGCCCAGCACGTACTTGGTCGTGGCGTGCGTGTACTTGACGAGGCGCAGCGGGAGGGGCTGCCAGCGCGTGCCGGGATACTTGCGGGACAGGGTCCGCAGGGTAGCGGGACCGGGCAGGATGGTGACGAGCGTGTCGGTGCCGTCGCCGTCGATGAAGGCATCGATGGCGGGGCAGATGTTGCGGGGGAGGCGGAAGACGGCCTGCAGTCGGCGCCGCCGGTGGCTCCAGAGCAGTTCGAACGAGTAGTAGCCGCGGTCGTAGACGAGGAGGTCGGGGGCGGCCAGTGCCCGCAGATGGGCGCGTGCGGCGGCGCGCTCGTTGCGGTGGGCGAAGAGGTCGAAGTCGACCGGGAGCCGGGACTGCAGGCGCAGCAGGCAGCTGAGCAGGCCCTGCGGGTAGTGGGCGTGCGGGCCGGGCGGGTCGTAGCCGGCTGCGGCCAGCGGGCGCGGCAGGTTGAGCTTGGAGCCGTCGACGGCGAAGACGCGGTGGCCCAGCCAGAGCGGTCCGGGCTGGTCGGCGCGGCGCAGGATCGCGGCGTGGAACTGCCGGAAGACCTGGGCGTCAATCCGCGGCCGGGCCTTGCACATGGCCGCGTCGGAGACCGGCTGCGGTTGCGGCAGGGGCACGTCGAGGGCGCGGCACTGGGCCCACAGCTGAGACAGCGTAGTGGTGTAGCCTTGGCGGCGCGGAGCGCACACGAGGCGGAACACGAACAGTATCACCAGCAGCTTCCGTGATGGATGTCAAGCGTTTTTCCCGACAATACCGGGAATGGGCGATGAACTCTGCGATTTCGAGGGCAGGGCGTGTCGCCGGGTCTCCTCCGCAGTTCGGTCAAGATCGCGGGAGAGCCGCTCGAGTTCGACCTGCCGCCGCTCGACCTCGGCCAGTTCCGCGTGGGCGTTGCGGATGGCGGAGCGCAGGAGTTCGGCGCGCGCCGCGAGGCACTGGCGCGGGACGGGCGAGCGGGGATCGGCGGCGTGGCCGGAGCGGGCGCGGAGGTTCTGCAAGCGCTTGGCGCAACGGCGGCAGTAGGTCGGCATCGGGCCGCGGCGGCCGACCGGCATGGCGCCGCCGCAGGCCAGGCAGCCGAAGCCGTAGGCGGCGGATGTCTCCGGCTGGCCCGGGGGTTCCGGGGCGGTTCGATCGAGGGCTGCGTGGACGCTCATAGCACTTACCCCTGCTCAACTTCGCTCAGGCGGGCGCTCCGCTGACGGGTGCTTCCGGCGACCACAGGCGGTCGTCGCGGAGCAGGGCCCCGAGCAGGGCGAGCAGCTTGCGCATGACCGCCACCAGTGCGACCTTGCGCGGCTTGCCCTGTGCGGCCAGCCGCTCGTAGAAGGCTTTGAGGCCGGGATTGAAGCGGATCGCGGAAGTGGCGGCCATGTACAGCAGCTTGCGAGGATGGCGGCGGCCGCCGCGGATCCGGCGGCGGCCGCGGTGCCCGCCGGAATCGCAGTCGTACGGTGCCAAGCCGGCCAGTGCGGCGGCCTCGGCGGGGCTGGCGGATCCGAGTTCGGGCAGGTCGGCGCACAGGCTGGCGGCATTGAGCGGGCCGCAGCCCGGGACCGACAGGATGATTGCGCGGCGGCGGCAGAGCGCGGGGTCGGCCTCGAGGCAGGCTTGCAGGGCCTTGTCGGTCTGCTGGAGCTTATCGGTAAAGGCGGCCAGCAGGGAGCCGAGGAGCGCGGCGGCTTGGCCGCCCAACTCCCCGGCCTGCTTGCGCAGGGCGTCGCGCTGCTCGCTGAGCTTGCGCCGCAGGGCGAGCCAGTCGCTGAGCTCCTGCAAGCTGCGCGGCTTGGGCGGCGTGCTCGTGACGTGCTCGAGGCGCGCGTAGCGGGCGAGCATGGCGGCGTCGACGCGGTCGTTCTTCGCCTGCTGGCCTAGGGCGCGGGCGAAGTTGCGCGCGCGCAGCGGATTGGCGACGACGACGGCGACGCCATCGTCGTGGAGGCACTGGTGGAGCTGGCGGTGGTAGCGCCCGGTGGGCTCGAGAGCGACGCGCCGCACTCCGAGCTTGCGGAGCCAGTTGCGCAGGGCGCGGCGGCCGACCTGGGTGTTCTCGAAGCGGCGGGAAAGTTCGGCGGGATCGGCGCAGGCGTCGAGCCACAGCTTGCCGACATCGATGCCGGCGACTGGCTCGGCCGTGGTTGCTGCGGGATTTGTCATGGGATGTTGGATATCCTTTCTAGCGGCCAGGGGCTTCCTGCGAACCTATCCTTTTGGGATGCGGGCCAGTGCCCGTTCTTCCGTTCAGGTCTCTCAGGAATTGCTGCGGCGGGCGATCCAGCTGCTGGTCGGTGCCAGGCACCCGGGTGTTAAGACGATCCGACCCGCCGCCCGCCGCCGGGCCTGGCCAGGCCCGGCGGCGGCCTCCCCGCCACGAGACGGGGAGATTTCCGATGCGCCGGTCGCCGTCGATGGCGACCGGGCGAAACTCCACTCTTGCACAAACCGGAACGCGCGTCCTCACGGACGGACCCGGGCGGTCCAGCACTCGCCGCCCCTCTCGGAACATCCTGCCGATCTCCGGTCTCACTGTGTTCAACATAAAAGCGTGTTGAGGACGCGGCTGCGCACTTGCCAGAGTTGGTCGTGAGCGGCAGCGATGGCGCTGAGCGAGCCGAGCAGGCCCTGCCAGAGGGCGACGAAGTCCGCGTCGGGGGCCTGCGGCTGCGCCGCCGGCGGCGGCCGTCGCCGGGCCTGCGGGCGCGGCCCGTGCAGCAGGATCGAGCGGCACGGCTTCGTCAGCGGGTAGACATACACATCCTTGGGGCTGCGCCCGGCGTCGGCACGGCCCTGGGTCTGGCCGAGATGGATCCAGTTGGCGGCGCGGTAGCAGGTGCCTTGGAAGCGCGGGGTTTCGCAGAAGGTTTCGAGCAGGACCGGCCGCGTGCCATAGCGCCGCTGCCAGTCCGTCGGCAGCTGCCGGGCTGCCAGCCCCAGCGCGTGACTCGCCAGGTTCGGGACCTGCACCCAAGGCAAGACGGCCACACAACCCCCACATTGCGGGGAACAAGGTCACGGTTCACTACCGCTTCCATCCGCTGGCTGGCCAGCGGGTGACTCGAGTGCAACACCGGTCCTGGCGAGGCAACCCGATTCTGATCGTTGCCGATGCGCACGGAAGGCGCTATCACATTCCCCAGTGGATGACGGCTCCGGAAGCGTCGCAGTGGGTCGTGCGGGAAGTGCCGCGCCTCTCCCTGGCAGCGCTGGCGGACCTGCGCGACCTGGTGTCGACGTTCCTGCGCGAGCCGCCGTCCGCGGGGCAAGGAGAACCCTATGAAACACAACCAGCGCCAAGGTCGGCAGGCGTGCCTGTTCGACCCCCTGCCCCGGGTCCGGCTGGCGCCGGAGCTGCGGCAAGCCGTGCTGCCGGCCTTGGCCGCACTGCTCGCGGCGGTGCTGCGCCAGCCCACCGCAACCCCGCGCGAGGGAGGCCCGCATGACGGCGCCTGATCGAGGACTGCTCACGGCGGACCACCTGCGGCGCAAGGCGTTCGTCTACGTACGCCAGTCATCCGACTTCCAGGTCCGCAACCATGTCGAGCGCCAGAAGCTGCAGTACGCGCTGGCCGGCCATGCGCGGGAGCTGGGCTTCGGCGAGGTGGCAGTGATCGACGAGGATCAGGGCACCTCGGGCGACGGCGTGGAGCGGACCGGCTTCGACCGCCTGCTCACGGCGGTCTGCCGGGGCGAGGTCGGGCTGGTGCTCTCCCTCGAGGCCTCGCGCCTGGCCCGCAACGGCCGCGACTGGCACACCCTGCTGGACTTCTGCGCCATCGTGGGCTGCCTGGTCGGGGACCGCCAGCGGCTGTACGATCCCGGCGCGGCCGACGACCGGCTGTTCCTGGGGATGAAGGGCAGCTTCAGCGAGGCGGAGCTGGCGATCTTCCGGCAGCGCTCGCTGGAGAGCCGCCTGGCGATGGCGGAGCGCGGCGAGCTGTTCACGAGCCTGCCGGCCGGCTACGAGAAGGCGGACCGCTGGCAGATCGAGATGAGCCCGGACCAGCGCCAGCAGGACGCGGTCCGCCTGGTGTTCGGCAAATTTGCCGAGTTGCGCAGCGTCCGGCAAGTCTACCAGTGGTGCCGCAGGGAGCAGGTCGAGATTCCGGTGCGGCGCCTTGGGGCAGGGATTGTCTGGAAAGTGCCGACCGACTCCAGCCTCTACTCGATGCTCTCCAACCCGATCTACGCGGGGGCCTACGCCTTCGGGAGGCGGCGCCAGGAGACGGTGATCGAAAACGGCCGCAAGCGCGTGCGGAGCGGGATCCGGAAGTCCGATCCGCAGGACTGGACCGTGCTGCTGCGGGACCGGCACGAGGGGTATATTACGTGGGCGGAGTACGAGAGGAACCAGGAGTTGATCGCGGCCAACAACAGCAAGGTGCGGGGCGCGGTGAGGCCGGGCCGGGCACTGCTGGCGGGGCTGCTGCGGTGCGGGTGCTGCACCCGGCGGATGCAGGTGCGGGACAATGGGAAGACAGTTGGCTATCACTGCCGGGGCGACACCAGCGGCAACGGGGATGCCTGTCAGAGTTTCGGCGCGGTGCGGGCGGACGCGGCAGTCGGTGCGGCGGTGCGGGTGGCGCTGCAGCCGCTGGGTGTGGAAGCGGCGCTGCAGGCTTGGGAGGGGCGCAGCGAAGAGGGAGCGGCCGAGGAGCGGCTGGCGCGGTCGGCCTTGGCCGAAGCGCGCTACCGGGCGGAGCGGGCGCAGGCGCAGTTCGAGGCGGTCGAGCCGGGCAACCGCAACGTGTTGCACAATCTGGCGGGCCAGTGGGAGCGGTGCCTGGTCGAGGTGCGGGCCTGCGAGGAACGGCTGGAGGTGCTGGAGGCGGAGCGGCAGCGGACGGCGGTGACGCCTGCGGAGCGGGAGGCGTATCTCGCCCTGGGCGAGGACCTGGAGCGGGCTTGGCTGCACGAGCGGGCGACGCCGGAACTGCGCAAGGCGATCCTACGCGCCGCACTGGTGGAGATCATTGCGACGGTCGAGGGCGACCGGATCCGATTGCAGTTGCACTGGAAGGGCGGGGACCACACCGAGCTGGAAGTGGGGCGCAGCCGGACCGGGGAGCATCGCTGGAGCACCGCTACGGCGACCGTGGATCTGGTGCGGGAGCTGGCCCGGAGCTTGTGCGATGCGCAGATCGCGGGACTGCTGAACCGCTTGGGCCAACGGACCGGCAAGGGGAACAGCTGGACCAAGCAGCGCGTGTGTTCCTTGCGGTCCAGCCACGGCATCGCGGTGTACCGCAAGGGGGAGCGCGAGGAGCGGGGCGAACTGGTACTGTTGGAAGCGGCGGAGCGGCTGGAGGTGGACCCTTGGCACGTGCGGCGGCTGATCCGCAGCGGAATCCTGCCGGCGCGGCAGGCCTGCAAGGGTGCGCCGTGGCTAATTGCCAATCAGGCCCTGAAAACGCGGCAGGTGCGCGAGGCGCTGGCGGGCAAGCGTCCGCTGACAGCGGATCCAAATCAGCAGGTCCTTTCTTTTCAATGACATAGCGAGGTGTGGATTATGCAGCAATCTCCGGAAACAGCAAGAAGCGCGGCTGGCTGACCACGAGGTCGAGGTGCTGCTTGTACTCCCCGGCAGGCCAGCCGACCCACTCATCGCGGCAAGCCAGCGAGTGGGTCGCCTGGCTGAACAGCACACAGCCCAGCCGGCGCCCGTGCTGGTCGAGCAGGAAGTAGCGCAGGTGCGGGCCCAGCGGCTGGCGGTAGCCGAGATAGTGGTGCCGCTCGATGCATTCGTTCCAGAGTTGGGTGTCCTCCTGCTGCTCGACCCGCTGCAGGCGCAGCGGCTGCAGGTCCCGCAGGCTGGTCGCGATCAGCGGCTGGGGATCGGTGCGCGGGGTCGCGGCCACCGGCGGGCGCGGTCCCGGGCGCATGTTCTGCGTGTGCTTGGGCGGCAGCGTCAGGATGCCGGCCTGCTCGAGCTGTTCCAGCAGGCCCAGGGCGGCCGCGACCCGGTTGCCGCCAGCAGCCGTGCGCCAGTTGAGGTGCTCGCAGATCGTCTCCGCCAGTTCCTGGCGGCTCAGGGCCGGGAACGTGGCCACCGTCTGCTGGATAGCGGCGATCTGCCGGCGCGTGAATCGTCTGCCGAAGAAGGAAGTGGACTTGAGCTTCTCGATGCGGGGATCCATGACAGCCACCAAGGAACCTGTTCTTGGCTACCATCGCAAATCCAGGCTCGCATGTTAAGTGGTTTTTGCGGCCGTTCGAAAAAAATCTGCAAGTGCATTCGAATCAACGCATTGGAGGTTTGCTGAGAAATCTAGATTCCGGCTAGCCTATTTCAGTGCCATTGGGCGGCGTCCGGCGGCGCCCGGCCGCCGTGCTCGGCGCAGGCCTGCAGGTAGGCGCAGGTCCAGCGCTGCGGGTTCAGCCCGGCCAGCTCCAGCGTGCCGTACACCGACAGCAGGCGGCCGGTCCGGCTCCTGCCGCAGCCGCGCCACTTCCGCCCGCGCCCGCGCCCGCGCCGCCCGCGCCTTCCCGTGCTCCCGCTGCCAATAGTTCCGGTCCCCGCGCAACCCGCTCAGTTCCCGCCGTTGCCGATCCCGTTCCTGCCACAGCCGCTCGCACCCCGCGCAATCCCCCAAACCCTTCCGCACGGCCTGCTGCCAAGCCGCTTGCGACCACTCCGCGCATCCGACTTCCATACCCGTACCCTGCCACACTGCCTGTCCCGGTGTTCAGTGCTTTCAGCAACTTCTTTTCGCCCCTCCTTCCTGTCTCCACCTTCCTCGGTCACCACCTTTCACGGCTCCCCCGAACGCTTACAAGTGTCGGACACCTAAAATCTCTCGCAAGTGGTTGAAAACTAGTATCTTATAGGTCAAACCCGCGAGCTTAACGCGACACTAGTGATCCGAAACTTTAGACGATACAAGGTACTAGCATCCAACGACTTGGCGAGTGCCCAGCTCCTAAACTATAGACACTCTCGTTGGACGAAAACACACACCGACCTTGTAGTAGTCTTGTCCTCATGTCACATTCCGATGTATTCGAAATCGGGGCGGGCGTTCAGGAACAATACGCTGACGTGCTCACTTCCAAAGCTCTTGACGTGATCGCTGATTTGGCTGAACTGGATCGCGACCGCAAGGACGTGATGCAGGCTAGATTGGAACGCCGGCGACGGCGCGCTCAGAATGCGGAAAGGATTCAGTTCTTGGGTCCGGAATCCACAATTCCCCGCACGGGTATCAAGGTTGCCGACGCACGGGCGGGGCGCTTCACCGGGTCGGCGATCCCGGAAGACCTGCAGTGCCAGTGGATACAGGGTACCGGTCCTGGTGCGAAACCCCGGTCTCCGATCGAAAAGAGCATCCGGAACGTGGCCTACGCACTTCTCTCGGGCGCGGACGGGTGGATGTTCGACGGCGAGGATGCTCTGGGACAGATTCTGACCATGTCACTCGATAACCAGCGGAACCTGCGCTTGGCATTCGCGAAGGCCCCGATCTTCCTAAGAGCCGCGGAAACTGTGGCAGGAGAGATGAATAAATGGGCGGAAGATTTTTTGGGGCACAAAATCATCGAAGACTGGCAAAAACAGCTCGCCTTTACCACCAAAATCTTTCGGGCACGCGGTCTTCACTTAGAGGATCGTCACATTCGCAACGCCGACGGCAGCGGCTTTTCAGCGTCGATTGTCGATGCTGCCCTCTACGTTGCTGCTAATCACGAAACATTGGCGAACCAGGGCTCGAGCCTGGTTCTCTACCTTCCAAAGATCCAGACGGGGGAAGAAGCCGCGCTGTGGCACGAGATTCTCGGCGGCGTAGAGTCGTCTTTGGGCTTGGAGAGCGGGGTGATCAAGACCTATGTTCTGGTCGAGCAGATCGAGGCCTCGTTCCAGTTGATGGAGATTCGGGCTGCGCTCGGAAACCGGTTCGTAGGATTCAATACCGGCCGCTGGGACTACATCAACAGCGTGGCTGACGCGATGGCCTGGGATCCGGGTTTCATCCACCCGAACATCGATGCCGTAGTGATGACCTACGGCTACATGCGGAACTACGAGGACCGGGTGCGGCGAGCCGCCAACACTCGCGACGAGAAGGGCCAATGCGCGCTCTGGCAGGGCGGCATGGAACCCAATATTCCGGTCGGCTCCCCGGAGGGCGTCTCCGCGAGCATGAAGAAAGCGACTCTCGGCGCCGAACGCGAACAAAGAGAGGGTGCCAGTGGCAAGTGGGTCGCCCACTGGAAGATGGTGCATATCATTCGGCCGGTCTGGGAAAAAGTCGGTCAGGCGAACCAAGCAGGCCGCTCATTCCCGCCCCTGACTTACACCGATGCCGACGCCGCCGGTCTGGTGCTTCGCGAGCCTGCTCCGCGAACAATCCGTGGAGCCCGAGACCTGATCAGCGTGGCCGTCCAGTACGGCAACGCCTTCGAACAGGGATTCCAGGCGGCAGCGCTAAAACCCGCTGACTTCTTCGGCATCGAAGACGTTCTCTACCTGATGGAAGATATGGCGACAGGAGAGATCCGGCTCAGCATCCTTTGGGAATGGCTGCACAAGAAGGCGACCCTCACAGCGGCAGACGAGGAAACCGGTGCCAAGGAAGGCGATCCGTTTACCGAAGAGATGTTCTCACGGCTACTCGCTGAAGAGTTCGCGAAGCTTCAACAAGCAAGAAACGTCGACGTTCATGACGACTCCAAAGTCACGACGCTACCCGTCTCGCGTGTCGTTGTCGACGACTACGTGAGATGCAGCCAGAAAGCTCCGTGGATGGTTGATCTACTCAACGTCAACCTGACGGTCGAGCAGGAGGAAACGGCGAGGCAACGGACGCAAGATTTCCTGGACCTGTTTTCTACGCAGGGTATTCGGATCACGAAGAATCTCGATTTCGAATCTGTGTAGTGTCTGCCGTAGCTTCGGCACCTTGACTTCAGCACTTTGATAGGTTGCGGTCGAACACTAGTAGATCGATTCCCCAATAACATACCAATGGCTAGGCGGCCGAGATTTCGTCCATCTTGTAGCTCCACTTGAACACCACCGGGTCTTCATTCAAGCGGTCGATGTCGAGCTCAATGCGTTGCTTGAGCTCCTCCTTCGACTCCACTCACATGCCGCGCAACAGCGTGTTGGTCAGCTTGGCAAAGAACGACTCCACCAAGTTCAGCCACGACGCGTGCACCGGCGTGAAGACAAACTCGAAACGGTTCGCCGTGGTCGCCAAGTACGCCCGCGTCTCCTTCGACACGTGCGCCGAATGGTTGTCCAGCACCAGCCGGATGCGCGCCTCCGACGGATACGTAGCGTCCAACTGGCGCAGGAACGCCACGAACTGCCGGCTACCGTGCCGCTCGACCACCGCGCAGTGGATACACCCCGTGAGCAGGTCCAGCCCGGCCATCAGCGTCAGCGTGCCGTACCGCTTAAACTCGTAGTCGCGCACTGTGGCGGCGTGGCGGCCCAGTTCCGGTGCCAAGTCGGGCGCGACCCCTCCGATCGCCTGGATGCCCGGCTTCTCGTCGTAGGAAACGAACACCGTCAGCGGCCCGTCCTGGGGTAACCGTTCGGGCGGGCCGTGAATTGAGGAGGGCGAAAGCCGGTGGGGAGGGCGGCAAAAAAACTTGCATAAAACGCTGGACACGAGAAATGGGTTTATGGCAGGCTAGCGGATGTGGAGGCGGAAAGGCAGCGGCAAGCGCAGCCGGCATGGATGCCGGTGCAGTGCCAGTTGGAGCGGGAGCGGCGGTTGTCGTTGGAGCTGGTGGAGGCGAAGCGCCAGTGGCATTACTGGCGGAGCATGCACCAGCGGGCGAAGGGGCGTATCGAGCAGTGGCAGTTGCGCTACGGGGAAGCGCAGCAGAAGCTGGCGGAGGCGCAGCAGAGGAGCGCGCAGCAGCAAGCGCGGATCCAGGAGTTGGAGCAGGAGCATGCGGGCCTGAAGCAGCGCAACCAGGATCTGCTGCAGTCCCCGTTCGGGAAGCGGAGCGAGAAGCGCCAGAGCGGCAGTGAGGGAGTGTCGGCAGCAGCGGAGACGGCTCGCCCAGGGGCGGATCCTGAAGTGGCCCCGTTTTCGTGGACAGCTGAGATAGCGTGATAGGCAGTTGATTGCTTGCAGAGAGGGCAGGGGGTAAGGAGGCCCCGGACAATGAGCAAACATGCCTATGTGAAGGCCTACCCGAAGGAGTTTCGGGACAAGGTGGTGAAGCTGGTGCAAGTCGGTGCTCGCAGCACCCGGGAGGTGGCCGAGGAATTCGGGATCTCCGCGGATTCGGTGCGGCGCTGGATGCAACAGGCCGAGCGCGATCAGGGCAGTCGGCAGGACGGCCTGCGCAGTGCGGAGCGGGAGGAACTGGTGCGCCTGCGGCGGGAGAACCGGCGGCTGAAGATGGAGCGCGAGATCCTGTCAAAAGCAGCCACCTGGTTCGCTCGGGAGACCGATTCGATCCCGTAAGGGTGTTCGGATTCGTCAGAGCGCACCAGGGGCAGTATCCGATCGCCTGCATGTGCCGTGTGCTGGGGGTCTCCACCAGCGGGTACTACGCATGGCGGCAGCGGACGCCGAGCCGGCGGGCGCAAGAGCGCGAGGCGTTGAGCCGGCGGATCACGGCGATCCACGTGGAATCGCGGCAGACCTACGGGGCGCGGCGGGTGCACGCGGAGCTGAAGGCGGAGGGCGTGAGCGTGTCGCGGCCGCGGGTGGCGCGGCTGATGCGGGCGCTGGGGCTGGAGGGCGTGACGCGGAGGAAGCGGCGCTGCACGACGCGCAGGGAGCGGGAAGCGGCCGTGGCGCCGGACCGGGTCCAGCGGCGTTTCGAGGCGTCCGAGCCGAACCGGCTGTGGGTGGCTGACATCACGTATGTGCCGACCCTGGAAGGGTTTGTGTACCTGGCAACGGTGCTGGACGTGTTCAGCCGCAAGGTGGTGGGCTGGGCGCTGGGCGCGCGGCAGACCGTCGAGCTGGTGCAGGCGGCGCTGGAGATGGCGCTCCAGATGCGGGCGGCGCAGGGCGTGGTGTTGCATTCCGACCGCGGGAGCCAGTACACGGCGCTGGCGTTCAGCCGGCGCTGCGCCGAGGCCGGCATCGAGCGTTCGATGGGGGCGGCCGGGAACTGTTACGACAATGCCATGGCGGAGAGCCTGTTCGCGACGCTGGAATGCGAGTTGCTTGCGCCAGGGCAAGCCCTGGATAGGAGGATGCTATGAGCTGAAACCTTTCATAGCGAGCCAGCGGGTTCGACTCCCGCCCGGCAAAGGCGCAGCCCGTCAGCCGGGAGCGCGTGTTGCATGGCGTGCGGCAACGTACGTCGTGAAGCGTACACAGCGGGTGGTCAAGCGGCGCTATTGAGCCTCGAAATCATCAATGCCGACGCCTTCGTTGTGCGATTAGCGGGGGCAGCACCGGGCACGCCGTCAACGGCGAGGGGTGTCTGGGTCGACCGGGGTCAGAGAACGTCTGCATAGCCACGGGATGGCTCGTCAGGGAACCTGGGAGGCCCCGCACGGTCCACGCAAGAAGGCCGGAAGACGGACCCCTGGCCGAAACAAAAGGTCCGGGCCCGCCCCTGCCTGTGGGGGACCGGGAGCGAAGCAGCAGGCAAGCGTGGTACCGGCTGGCGAACCAATAAGCCGAAGGGACGCCGTGCGGGGAGTCGTAGTGTCCTCATAGTACTGGTGACGGCGGGGAACCGGGACCACCGGGACCCGTCCGAGGGAAGGGGGGCACCGCAGGGACAGAACCATTGGAGGGAAACGATGGAAGAAACGATGAGTTCTACAAACACGTCCACGAAACGACAATGGATAGCCGAACTGGCGGGGGAGCACCCGGAGTGGGTGTTCACGACGCTGCATCGACACCTGGATCTGGAATGGATGCGGGAAGCGTACCGGCAAACGCGCAAGGATGGCGCGCCGGGCATCGACGGGGCGACAGCAGCCGACTACGAGAAGGACCTGGAGGCCAACTTAGAGGGCCTGCTGGGACGGATCAAGTCGGGCCGCTACAAGGCACCGCCGGTGCGACGGCACTACATTCCGAAAGCGGACGGCACGCAGCGGCCCTTGGGCATTCCCACGTTCGAGGACAAGGTGGCACAGCGAGCGATCGTGATGCTGCTGGAGCCGGTGTACGAAGCCGATTTCCTGCCGTGCTCGCACGGCTTTCGCCCGGGCCGTTCCGCCCACGATGCCTTGCACGCCGTGCGTGCAGGCCTCCACGGCGGGATGCAGTGGGTGATCGACATGGACATCGCGAAATACTTCGACACGATTCCACACGGCCAACTCCGGGCGTTTCTCGACCAGCGGATCAAGGATGGAGTCATCCGGAAGATGCTGAACAAGTGGCTCAAGGCCGGGGTGCTCGACGAGGGCGTCCTGCAACGGCCCCGGAGTGGAACGCCCCAAGGCGGGGTAGTCAGCCCCTTGCTGGCGAACCTGTACCTGCACCACGTGCTGGACGAATGGTTCGAACAGGAGGTGCGGCCACGCCTGCAGGGGCGCTGCCAACTGGTGCGCTATGCCGATGATGCCGTGATGCTCTTCGAGAACGAACAAGATGGCCAGCGCGTGTTGGCGGTCCTGGGCAAGCGGCTTGGTCGATACGGGCTGAAGCTGCACCCAGACAAGACGCGGTACCTCGATTTCCGGCGGCGGTCAACCGGGCAGGAACGGCGCGTGACCTTTGAGTTTCTGGGCTTCACTCACTGCTGGGTGCGGTCTCGGAACGGATATCTGGTTGTGCGACAGAGTACGGCCCGGAAACGGTTCGCCCGCGCGCTGCAAGCTGTGAGCGAGTGGTGTCGACGACACCGGCACGACGCAGTGGGCGCCCAGCGAGACCATCTCGCAAGCGTGAGTCGAGGGCATGCCAACTACTACGGACTCCGGGGCAATAGCGTGCGACTCGCTGGTTACAGCTATCAAGTCGCTCGCATCTGGCGGAAATGGCTCTCGCGCCGCAGCCGCAAAGCGCGGCTGACCTGGGCCGCCATGCGGGAACTGCTCCAGCGGTATCCCCTACCGGTGGCACGCGTGCAGCCCCCTCAGACGGCTCTTCTCTTTGAGCGAATCTGACCTGTGACGAACCGAGTGCGTTAGACGCGCACGCTCGGGTCGGTGAGGGGGGAGGCTCGGTAACGACCTCCCCTACTCGGCTGCAACGCGTTCCGTTCGCGACCCGCGAGGAGGCGACCACGGAGATCTTCGTGTTTCTGGAAGGCTTCTACAATCGCAAGCGCCGTCATTCGGCGCTGGGCTATCGCTCCCCGGTGGAGTTCGAGCAGGCCTGGCACGCGCAGCAGGCGGGGGTCTGAGCGCGGGCCGACAGGGGCGCGACGGGCCCTGACACTGGTCACGTTACCATGCACCGCGGGGCCTGTTGCCTGGCGCCCGGTCCCGCGGCGGCCAGCGCCCGGCCCGCTCAGTCCCGCCCGAAGCCCAGCGGGGGCTCGACGGCTTGCAGGGCGTCGAGGTCCAGCTCTGTGATCGCCTCCAGCTTCGCCCCCAGCGCGCTCCCGTACAGGCTCTCCGGCAGCTTCTCCAGCCACTCCCCGTAGTGCTCCTGGAGCTGCACCAAGCTCTGCACCGCGTCGCGCCAGCGTTGCGGATTCGAGCGCCGCTCCTGCGGACGGCGATAGCGGACCGGCCGCGCCCCCTCCCGGCGCCGGGCGCGATAGCGCCGCTGTTTCTCTGCGTTCGTCAAGGCCATGCCATTGCCCTCCGGCTGCTCGCGTGGTGGCGGGCTCTCCGCCCCTGGTAACGTTACCATGATCCACGCAACCGCACCGGTCGCAACGGGCGTGCCTGCCAGCCATCCCGCAGGAGCTGTTGTGCCCGGCATGGCCAGTCCGCTCCCGTGCCGACACGGGAGGCGCGAGAGGGCAGCACGATCCGCAGCCAAGTCAAAACAAAAGATGCCGGAAATGTGCTGGGGGGCGCGCCCCCCAGCACCCCCTCCCGGGGCCTCCTCACCCCTTTCCACTGCCTCTCTTGGAGAGGGGGGGAGGGGCGCTCCCCTCCCCCTGCTACCCCCTCCCCCCTTGACATCTCAAGCCCCCTGCACCATCATGGTGCCGCCCCTCTGGAGTTGCTGCAGCTGCCGCACACTCAACTGTCCACCACTCCCTAGCCACCTCATACAGCGGTATCCAGTACACGTGCGTGCTCTCCATCGCCACCGACTCCACGCCTTGCTCCTGCAGCCAGCTCGCCAGCGCCTCCAACTGCGGCGTCGTCGTGCCGAAGACCCGCACGTTCGGCTCCTCCCCGTCCACGGCCGGGCCGCACACCCAGTGCTCGACGCTGCCCAAATCGACGCCCGCCACCTGCGGGCGGATCTTCGCCAGCGCCGCTGGACTCGCCTCCCGCCGCCTCCGGCTCTGCTTGCGCTCCCGCGTGCGGGTTCTCTTCGCTGCGCTCATGACTGTCCTCCTCGGCGAGGCCTCCGGCCCGGGATGGCGTAGCGTCGGATTCTGATGGGGGGGAGTGCCTCCGCGGAGGCCTCGCCAGTGAACGGTCGCCTGCCCGGACCCAAACTAGCCTGGGGGCATATGCACCAAGGAATATAAGGGGGATTACATACGAAACTCCCGAAACAGGGGTTGACAGATTCGGGAATTTCCTGTAGAATAGTTATGTAAGAGGTTGATATGGAAGTTGCTAAGAAGGGGCCGGGAAAGCACTATCGAAAGGGGCTTTCGGTTTCGGAATTCTTCGAGATGTTTCCGGATGACGCTACGGCAGAGGCCTGGATCGTGCCGCGGCGCTGGCCCGGAGGGGTCTGCTGCCCGCGTTGCGGTTCGCTGAACGTAAACACGAGCGCAAAGCGCAAGTCCATGCCGTTCCGCTGCCGCGAGCAGGTCTGCGATGCGAACTTCAGCGCTAAGACCGGTACGTTCATGCACTCGAGCAAGATCGGCTACCGGGATTGGCTGTTTGCCTTCTACCTGCTCTCGACCAATCTCAAGGGAGTCTCTTCCATGAAGCTGCATCGTGACCTGGGCGTGACGCAGAAGACAGCATGGCATCTGGCGCATCGCGTGCGGAAAGCGCTGCAGTCCGGCGGGTTCCAGTTCTCCGCTCCGGTCGAGGTAGACGAGACCTATATCGGCGGCAAGCGGAAGAACATGAGCAACGCCAGGCGGCAGGAGCTGGAAGGAACCGGCAGGGGCGCCGTGGGCAAGACGGCCGTGGTCGGTGCGAAGGACAGGGCGACCAAGCACGTCGCGGCCAAGGTCGTTGGGTTAACTGACAAGGAAACGCTGCAAGGGTTCGTGCAGGACTGGGCCGACTTGCAGGCTACGGTCTATACGGATGAGGCCGGCGCCTACGAGACGCTGCCGTTCGACCACGAAACGGTCAAGCACTCGGTGGGCGAGTACGTGCGGGGCAAGGCTCATACCAACGGAGTCGAGTCCTTCTGGTCGATGCTCAAGCGCGGCTATATTGGAACGTACCACCACATGAGCCCGCAGCACCTGCAGCGCTATGTGGACGAGTTCAGCGGGCGCCACAACGTCCGCGAGCTGAACACGCTCCAGCAGATGGGCGAGATTGTCGCATCCGCGGCCAACACCCGGCTGCGTTACAAGGACTTGGTGGCGTGAGCTGCGGCCAGTCCCCGGGAGAGGCCGTTGCAGCGGTACCGGGACGTGCCTGTACTGGCCGCCACGAGATGGCGCTAGCGAACTGGGAAAGGCAGACGCTCTGGACGGGGACAACCGCGCCATCATGCGCGGGCTGCACAGCGAGTCGGCGGACCTGATCTACCGCGATCCGCCCTGCAACTCCAGCCAGACGTACAGCGCGCCGAGCGGTTCCCAGGCCGCAGGGGCAGCCTGCAAGGATACCTGGACGTTGGCTGCCGCCGCTATCGCTTGGATCGGCCTGATTGCCGAGAAGGAGCCGTGCTGAAGGAGCGCGGGCTGGTAGTCTGAACCGGGAGGGAGAGAAGTGCACAAGAAACCCAAACCGAGAATCGTGGAGCTGGTACGGACCGACTACCAGCCGACCAAGGCCGAGAAGGAAGAGGTATTCACGATCGAAGCCTCCATGGAGGAGATCGCGGACGCGGTACTGTCCCCGGTCAATGTCCGTTGGATCGACAGGCCCCGAAACCGGAGGTTGCGCAAGTGAGCTGTCAACCCCTGTTTCGGGAGTTTCGTATGTAATCCCCTAAGCAAGACATAGCTGAGATCGGCCCAACTCAGGAGCAACGTATGCCCGGCAAAAAAGACCAGAAGCAGGAACACCCCCAATAAAACCCATGGGTCCATCAGGCTGGCGACCCCGGACAAGACAAGTTCAAGTGGAGAATACGAGCTAATGTCCCCGATCTTCTGCATCCCATAGCCCAGTGCAACATTGCCTAAGGCATTGGAAATGATAACGATAGCAAGCAGGATGCGAGTCTTGGCGTCCAAGCACCGAGTCTAACGGCGGTTTTGGAGCCAGAGAATGTCACCTTTCCGGCGAACGATTCGTCTGTAGAATGAGAAGAGGCGTTCGCCAGAAGACGGATGCCGGAAAGGGGGGCGAACAGGATTCGACGGAATTGTCATTGCTGTTGAGAGGCATGCCGGGCTCCGAGCACCCGTAAAACGATCGGACCACAACAACTGCCAACAACATGCAGTTTGCACACGCTGCCTAAGCATTAGGCAGCCGCCTCGGCCGGTGGGCTCGCACGCTGGTCCCGGGCGTCATTCCGCGAGCTGGGTCTCAAGGCTTCCGCCCATAGTCTTGCGGCCGAAATCCATCGGGCTGGACCGCAGTCGGCTTGTTCATTTCCAGTCGGCGGTCGAGACACGCGAATGAACTAAGCATGTAGGCTCTTTTCGGTGAACTTTTTCGGACGCGGGTTCGATTCCCGCCGCCTCCACCATTTTCGCGTTTCAAGGGCTACCAGAGAGATTCAATCGGATTAGCTAAATACCTGAATCTAGCTGATCAGATACTCGAAATCCTCCATATCCTAGATTCGACTATCAACCTGAAGTACAACAAATTCTATACAGCGATTCTCAGAATGGGGGGTCTGACTCGTGTGGGGTGGAATCTGCGAGCGTTTGTGTGCGCCGTTGGAACCCGTTGCGGGGTGATCGGACGGCTGTTGAGTCGGTATCCGGGGGGGCGAGTCGTCTGGCAGCGGCAATGACGCGGTCATGGACTTGCCGCAACGCACCCCCGCTGAGGGCCTCTGGAAGAGGAGCCTGTCGCGGGCAGAATGGCGGGCAGGTTGCGTCATGAGGGGGCGCACGCGGGCGCCCCGGGATCGGGCGGTGGCGGGCGCTTCCTCAACACGGTCTCGAACAGGGCGGTCCAACTGCGGAAGCAGAACCACTCCGTGAGGAAGCCCAGGGTCGCGAAGAACTTGCGCCGGGTGCCGACGCGCGCCCGGCCTTGCCGCCACAGGTCGGACACGCAGTCCAGGACCGCATGCAGCGCGAAGGCGAACAGGTTCAGCGTGGCGAGCAGAGTGGCCAGGCCCTGGCGGCCGTGCCCGAAGTTGTGCTTGAGGTTGTAGCCCTGCCGCGCCAAGCAGTTGAACTGCTCGTTCTCGATCTTCCATCTGGCCCTGCCGGCCCGCGCGATCGCGGCCACGTTGTCAGCGGTGACCTTGAGGCTGGTGAAGAACGAGTTGTGGTAGGTGCGCTCGCCGTTGCGGCAGATCTCGAAGTCGATCCAGGTGCCCTTCAGGGCGTCGTCGCCGGCGCGCAGCGGCACGTTGTTTCTCCACTGGTAGCGATGGTGCTCGACCTGCTGGCGCTGGTTGCGGGTGCGGACCCAGCCGGTGGACCAGATGCGGCGGTTGGGGAGCTGTTTGTATAACGTCTTATGGCTGCTAGGCTTACAGATGAAGAGGAAGTCCGCGCCGAGGGCGGCGACGAGGGCGCAGAGGGGCTGGCAGCAGTACAGATCGTCGCCGAGCAGGACCGGCCGGTAGGGGAGCAGAGCGGGGATGTGGGCGGGCAGCCAGCGCTTGGCAGCGTTGCGCTCGCAATCCTGTTTGCGCTGGTCTTCGGTCAGGTCGGGCCGGTTCGCGGCGGGGTCGTGCTGGGGCTGGACGAACAGCGGCATGAGCGGGAGGACGCGGTTGTGGCCGTCGGCGACGACGGTGGCCGCGAGCATGGTATGGAAGAACTGCTTGGTTTTGTGCTTGCCGACATGGCGGGTCGAGCACTGCTCGCAATGGATGGAGTCCGAGCCATGGAACTGGATTCCGTCGAGGGCGATGAGGAGGCGGCCGTCGAGGCGCAGGAAGGGCTCGAGGCCCCCTTGGTCGCGGACGGTGTCGAGGCAGAGGGGGAAGAGGTCGGCGAAGAGGGAGGGGTCGAGACCGTCGAGCAGATTCCTAATCTGATTGTCACTCGGGATCTTGCTGACACCGAAGAGGGAGTGACAGTTGGAGCGGGCAGACTCCTCGTGCATGTGGCGCTGGAAGTCGAGGAAGGAGGGGGACTGGAAGAAGAACGTGGAGAGGGCGCAGGCCGCGGCATCGGAGACGGCGTAGCGCTTGTTGGAGCCGGTACGGGGGTCGGGCAGGGCGGAGGCGGCTTGTTGGAAGCGGTCCAGAAGGGACTCGAGCACTCGGGCATTGGAAACGGGGGACACACTTTATGTTTGAAAGCGGCGCCCGCAAAGTCAAGCCCCCAGAAACTGGTCCCTTGCTACCGGCCCCTCAGCGGCTCGCGAGACAGAAAAAGGCCAAATTGAGAACTACTGAATTCTATATCGGTTTGGAGAACGACGGCCAACCTAGCGATTTTGTAACGTTCAGGCCAAAGAAGAGTCAGCTCACTCTCGAACTAAAGTTACCCCTGGCCGATGATCTTGATACCAAGATCGATGATGCCGGCCTCGACACGCTGGAGTACAACAAGTTCTGGCGCTATCGCCTTCGTCTGACCCAGGAGCTCGCAGTTTCGTCCCTCGGGCTGTCCCGTAGTACGGCATCGGCTTGCGATTCCGGACAATGCTGTAGCGAATCGATCCGCAATTTGGCCAGTGGATGCCCTCTGGCCAACGCTGCAACTCGAACCAGTCTTCGGCTGCTTCATCATTCGGAAACAGAGCAATGATTTCGACCAAGCTGAGTCCCTTGCGGTGGCAGCGTCCCGGATGTGCCTTCTTTGTCTTGCTCATGAAAACATATGAATCTCGGCTGCTTGGCCGCCCCCTCACCGGAGGCGTCTGGGCCTGGGCTTCGAGATCCTCGAAGCCCAGGCCCAGAGCGGCATCGGTCTCCAGCAGGAACGCCGCCAGGCACGGTCACTGCCAAAGAGCTCCATTCCTTATCTCCGGTGTGGTCGCGACTCACGGGAATGCGCCGCCATGGACCCGCATGACACGCATGAGCCGATACCCGCGCGACGGAGCGAGGGTCCTGTCACTGGGATACCGACCGGAGGGGAGTGGAGAGTGTCGGAATGAGACGAGGGTGTTAGAGATTGCACACTGGTACTGTATTTGGTACTATTTCCTCGTCACGCGAGCGAAGCATCAGCGCATCTTGAAGAGCATGTTCCAGAAGCCGACGCCGGCAGGTATTCGGTGGGCGGGCGTCGTCACGATGCTCGAGACGGCAGGCGTTGAGGTCTCTCAGCGTTCGGGGTCGCGTGTGCTGTTGAAGAAAGGAGCGGATAGGATGGCGATTCATCGCCCACGCCCAGAGACGGAGACCGGGAAAGCGACGGTGCGCGACATCGCCGCTTTCCTTGAAACCATAGGAGTCAACCCATGATGGAGTACAAGGGATACGCTGCCGAGGTCGAACTCGACGAGTCTGTGGGACGTCTTCACGGACGGGTCGTCAACAGCGGCCCCTATCCGATTGCCACTTTTGAGGCAACCGATGTCGAGGGGATTCGAAGTGAGTTCCACCGATCCATCGACGAATACCTGGAGTCTTGCCGAGAGGATGGCGTCGAGCCGAGGAAGCCTTTCTCAGGTAAGCTCAATGTTCGGCTTGGCCCGAACCTGCATCAACGTGTGGCCCGTTCGGCAGCGGAAAGCGGATTAAGCCTGAACAGCTGGATCACTCAAGTGCTGGACAACAGCGCGTCGCGCTGAGGCACGGGCTCCATGTTGCTGGCCCCACATTCAGGGCTCCTCGCCTTGTTTCTTTCCATTGAGCGTGGATCATCAATCGTGTGGGACAGAGATATCGGTGCCACCCTTTAAGAATCGACGATCATCATTGATGGATTTGGTGAAGGAGGAAGCCATGTACGCCAACAGCTATGACGGAAACCTTCTTTGCGACCCAGCAGGTGCGAATCCTGACCTGGACAAGGCTGACCACCAGCCGGAACCCAGTGTTGCGTGGTGCAGCGGGGGTGACCCCGGCTGCGAAGCGTACACAGGGAGCCTGTGGGCCGCGCTATTGAGCCTGTGAAAAGCGGGTCGTGCAAGTTCGCGGCCTCCGCACGCGGGTATTCCTTCGTTGTTCCGTTGAAAAAATGGAGGACCACCGACATCGGGGCGCTCCTTGTCGGAGCTATCAGGGCTCAACTACCCTCATCGTATCTGGGGACCGCGGCAGCGTCCCCTTTACGGGCGTGATTCCGCCCGCTCGGTCAAGTAGGCGTGCCAGCGACCTGACTACTCGGACACTCTTGCTTGGGCTCGGCAACCCAGGCCCTTAGGAGCGCCGGCGGCAGCAGCCTTCGAAGTCCGTCTAGTGCGTCAATCATTGCAAGTTGATCGCACTCCGATGGCGCCCCGCAAGCCAAGAGAAAGGAGAACGACCTCCTGCCAGCCGCCTCCCACTGCTCGCAACCGAGGCGACGCTCGCCGCGGCCGTGATGTCGTCCTGCACGGTCTGGGGGCCGAGGCCGCCAAGGACGTCAACTCCGTGCAGGGTGCATTCGAAGCGGACGCTCACTCGGTCACTAAAATTCCAGATGACATCCGTCGGTAGAGCGTCGATCTTGACGCGGGAGAAGGCTGCAGTCGTGCCGCTCACGCGCTATTCCATCGGTCGAGTGTGTCAATCCCTATCTCCTCGAAGTCCTGAATGTTGCGTGTCGCCACCGCCATGCCGCGCACCCGAGCGATTGCTGCGATCTGGCAATCGGCTTGCGCAATCGGTCGGCCCCGCCGACGCCGTGCGGAAGTGATCCCGGCATAGGCGTGGACCGCACTGCTGTCGAACGGCAAGACACGGTTCGCAAAGCCTGTTTCGAGCATCCGTTCGAGGCCCGTCGCAAGGCTGTCTCGGCGCTTGCCCGGCGCCATGACCGCAAGACCGTAGCACAACTCGGCCTCGGCCACCACCGTCAGAAACAGGCTCGATGTCGCATGTTCTGCGCCCCATGACACGATCATGGGATCGGGCACCGGGCGCATCAACTCGGACACCACATCGGAATCGAGAACGAACATTCGGGAGCCTCAACTGAAATCGGGAGGCTCGCGCATCGGTTCGCGTGGCGGTAGTTCGAGTTCCACGCCGCCGAAGGGCTCGAAGCATTCGCGAATGAACCTGGCTAGGTTCTCAGGTGCGGCTTCCCGGCCGAGCACTGGCGGCATCTGCGCACGACGAACCCGGTGGAGAGCGTGTTTGCGGTCATGCGCTTGCGGGCGGTCAAGACGCGCGGGTGCCTGAGCCGGAAAACAGCCTTCGCAATGGTGCTGCAGCTGGTGTTATCGGCCCAGCAGAAATGGCGCCGGCTGAACGGGCCGAAGCGGCTGGCGCAGGTGATTGAAGGAGTACAATTCAGGAACGGAATTCAAGAAGTTCGACGTGCCGCCTAAGTCCTGCGTCACCAACTATTGGGCATTTCTCGCCGCCCACTGTATCGTGGGCAAGCACCCTTTCTTCGAAACGTCTTACCTGAATCCGGCGGTCCTCTCCGTGTGCCGTGAGTACTTGGGTGAGGATATGGTTTTGTACGATGCAAAGGCGCGTTCGATTCGACCCAGCGAGGGCAAGGAACCGGGGCGTGGGTTTCAGGTTCACGCCGACCGGTCTCCGTTCAGCATCGTGCCCTTCGAGGGCGGCAAGCACTACCCGATGGCGATCAATGTCGCCTGGGCGGTTGTGGATTTCAGCGCCGAAAACGGCGCTACGCTAGCTTGGCCCGGCACTCACAATTCTTGTCAGATCCGCGACCCGGATGCCGACTACCTGGGATTCCGCCAGGCGACTGTTCCCGCGGGTACCGCCATCGTCTGGAATGAGGCGACCTGGCACGCCAGCGGCATCAACCGCAGCGATCACGACAGGCATTCCATCTTGGCCTTTTCTCATCGATGGTGGGTCGAAGGGATGATCGAGAACGCCCACGTCATGCCACAGAGCGTGCAAGATCGTCTCCTCCCGGAAATGCGAAAACTGCTGGGTCTCGAGGAGACCATCCCCGAGTACACGGAGGTTCGTGCTCTTTCTCCGGAACAGATCAAACGACTGACCCCCTGGGAGAAGGATGGCTGGGGATTGGGACTTACTGAGGGACCAAGGCACACGTCCGTTTGCCTGGTGGATTTCATTCGACCATCCGACCTAAAATTCCAAGTACAAGCGTAAGGTAGTCGCGTGATCCTATTCGTAATCGCCCTCAGCCTGCTCGGTGCCCCCGAGGCACTTGGTCAAGACCGTATCGACTTCTTCGAGAAGAAGATCCGTCCGGTGCTGGCGGAGCGCTGCTATCAGTGTCACTCGGCGGCGGCCGCCCGCACGGGAATGCTGATGGGGAAGCTGCAGCTCGACACCCGGGAGGGTGTCCAGCAGGGCGGGTCCCGGGGCCCCGCCGTCGTGCCGGGGCAACCCGATCAGTCGATGCTGATCGAGGCCCTAAAGTACACCAACCGCAACCTGCAGATGCCGCCCGGCGGCAAACTGCCCGACTCGGTCATCGCTGATTTCGTCCAATGGGTGGCCCTCGGCGCACCCGATCCAAGGGAGGCGAAGGCTGTCGATACGGCGGCCATGGATCTCGAATCAGGACGTCGCCACTGGGCCTTCCGTCCCCTGCGTCCTGTCGATCCGCCTCAGGTATCGGCGGCAAGTTCAGATGAGGCCGTGTGGACGGACTCGCCGATTGATCGTTTCGTCCTCGCCAAGCTGCGCGAGATGCAGTTTCTCCCTGCACAGGAGGCCGATCGGCCCACCCTGATTCGCCGCGCCTACTTCGATCTGATCGGTTTGCCGCCGGCGCCTGACGAAGTCGAGGCATTCGTTCGAGATTCCTCTGCGGCACCGTTTCGCCAGCTCGTTGACCGGTTGCTCACCAGCCCGCACTACGGCGAACGGTGGGGACGGCACTGGTTGGATGCGGCTCGGTTTGGCGAGAGCCTTGGAGCACACGAGGAGGACAACGCAATTCGAGAGGACGCGTATCGATACCGCGACGCCGTGATTCGCGCTTTCAATGACGACCTGCCTTACGACGAGTTCGTCCGCTACCAGGTTGCCGGCGCTCCAAAAAGTTTTCCCTCCAGGCGGCGGGACCTGGGCATGTTCGTTCAGATTGGAACCAACCTGAGCAAGACCGACAACCCGAACGATCGCAAGTTTCACCGCCTCGACGACATGGTATCGGCGACCGGCCAAGCGTTCCTTGCCCTCACGGTCGGGTGTGCGCGTTGCCATGACCACAAGATCGACCCGATCACGGCCGAAGAGTATTACCAGTTGACGGCTGTGTTCTTCGACGAAGCCGAGGTCAAGCCAGACGCAGGCGGCAAGTACGTCCCCCTGGAGGTGACTACACCCCATCTTCTGGCCGGCGGCAGTTGGGAGCGCCCCGTCAAGCCGGTCGAGCCGGGGTTCCTGCGCGTCTTGATGCGGGACGGTCGCAGCTCGAAGGATTGGCGGCCCCGTCCCGAGGCCACCGACGGCCCCGAGGCGCAGCTTGAGGCATCGAAGCTTTGGATGCTTGCGAACTGGCTCACCGACGTCGAGCATGGCGCCGGTACGTTGCTGGCCCGGGTGATCGTCAATCGTCTCTGGCAACATCATTTCGGACGCGGCATCGTCAGCACCCCGAATGATTTCGGCAAACTCGGTACCGAGCCCACGCACCCCGCTCTACTGGATTGGCTCGCGTCCCAGCTCATCCGGGAGGGCTGGCGATTGAAACCGATCCACCGGCTGATCATGAACACCGCCGTGTACAAACAGGCGGCCAGCACGAATTTGGCTCAGGCCCGGCACGATGCTTACAACGAATACCTGTGGCACCGCAGGCCCTTGCGCATGGAGGCTGAAGTCATCCGCGATCACATGTTGAGCGTCTCCGGCTCTCTGCGCACGAACATGTACGGGCCCAGCACTCCCATTGGCAACCGCAAGAAACCTTTCAAGGACACGCCGGACACCTGGCGCCGGTCCGTCTACCTCATGTCGCCGCGCTTCAACCTCCATCCGGTCCTCAAGATCTTCGACCCGCCGGACAACACGCAAAGCATCGGCCTTCGTGACGTCAGCACGACACCGAGCAGCACGGCGTTCATGCTGAATGCGCCATTCGTGTGGGAGCAAGCGGAACGCTTCGCACAACGGGTGTGGGACAGAGTCGGAGGCGATCCCGGCCGACAGATCGAGTCGGCATACCGGATTGCTCTTTCTCGGCCACCGACCGTGGAAGAACGCGAGATCGGCCTGTCGATTCTCGGTCAACGGCGCGCGGGCGCGTTGGAGGCCGGCAAGGAGCCGGGGTCCTTGGATGCCCCAAGCCCGTTGGTGCAATACTGCCATGCCGTCATGAGCCTGAACGAGTTCATCTATGTTCACTGACGCAGCCTACGGAGCTCGACCGGTTGGTCGGGACCGCCGTGGGTTCCTCAAGGAACTCGGCTTGGGCAGGATCGCTCTGGCAGCCTGCTCACGGACCAGACGGCTAGCGGTGCGGCGGCCGTACCGGCGGTTGATCTCAGCGAGCCGCTTGCGCCCAGGCAGCCACACTTCGCTCCCAGGGCGAGGAACGTCATCTTCGTGTTTATGGTCGGTGGCGCGAGTCAGCTTGAGACAGTCGATCACAAGCCGCTTCTGAAAAATTACGCCGGAAGACTGGCACGAGAAATATTCTCCAAGGAAGACCTGGAAGGCCTTAATCCGGAGAAAGACTACTCCAACACGCGTGTCGTTCTCCCGGTGTTCTCCTTCAAGCGCTATGGCGAGAGCGACACATGGGACAGCGAGGTCTTCCCGAACCTGACGAAGGTGGTCGACGACATCGCATTCATCAATTCGATGCACACCGAATTCGGCAATTCACTCCACCGGCCAGATCCTCATGCACACGCGTTATTCCAGACAGGGCCACCCCAGTCTTGGCTCGTGGGTGACCTACGGGCTGGGGACGGAGAACCGGAACATGCCGGGATTCGTGGTGATGACGGACGGACGGACGGTGGGCGCGCGCTTCACGATGCCGGTTTCCTGCTGGTATCCACCAGGCCACGCTGGCGGACGTCAAGCCCGGAAATCCACCGGTGCCGCACATCAAGGCCCCGGCCTTTCTCAGCCGAGGCCAGCAGAGCAAGCAGTTGGATTTGGTGCGGAAGTTGAATCGCCTCCATCGCGACAACCATCGCACTAAGCCCGAGCTCGACGCGCGCACCGCTGCATTCGAGACGGCGTTTCGCATGCGGATAGAAGCGCCGGAGTTCTTCGATATCCGTAACGAGCCGGACTCGGTGAAGGCTCTTTACGGTGACACCGACTTCGGGAGGAAGTCCCTGACGGCGAGACGGCTGGTGGAGAGCGGAGTCCGTTTCGTGGAGATTCTCGGCGGCGCCCACGGGCGGCGATGGGACGCGCACGGCAACCGCGGCGGGCTCATCGACAACCACCGCACGAATGCGGCGCGCACCGATCAGGGCCTCACAGCCCTCATCATGGACCTGAAGTCACGCGGTCTGCTGGACGAGACTCTCGTCGTGTGGGCCACTGAGTGCGGTCGCACTCCGTTTGAGGAGGGGGATAAGACGCTTATTAAGACAACCCTCGGCCGCAGCTATCACCATTACGGGTTCTCGATGTGGATGGCAGGCGGCGGCGTCAAGCCGCGGATCACCTACGGCGCCACCGACGAGCTCGGCATGCACGCCATCAAGGACCGTGTCTCGCATCACGACCTCCACGCCACCATCCTCCACCTGTTGGGCCTGGATCACAAGCGGCTCACCTTCCGCCACGACAGCCTCGACTTCCGCCTGACCGATGTCTACGGCAACGTCATGCACGACATCATTGCCTGACAGTTCCTTATTTCCAAAATCTTGCGCAAATAGACAAAGAATTCGTGATAGGGGCGCCCCTTGTGTATACGGTGTCAGGACATCCTTTACACCTCAGGGTGAGCAGTAGCCTCCTTCTTATGGGAGGTGGTGAGTAGGGGCACCCCTCGTGGGTGCCCTCTTTGGTCCAAACCGGAGCAGATCCATCAAGAGAAGGGGGCAGTTACCTCCTCTCTCTTGTACAATATTGCCACGCCCTCCCGGGCCTGAGCGAGTTCATCCATGTTTACTGACGCAGGCTATGAAACTCGACCGGTTGGCTGGGAGCGCCGTGGGTTCCTCAAGGAACTTGGCTTGGGCGGCATCGCTCTGGCCAGCCTGCTCACGGACCAGACGGCGAGCGGTGCGGCGGCTGACCTCAGAGAGCCGCTTGCGCCCAGGCAGCCACACTTCGCTCCCAGGGCGAGGAACGTCATCTTCCTGTTCATGGTCGGTGGCGCAAGTCAGCTTGAGACGTTCGATCACAAGCCGCTTCTGAAAAAGTACGCCGGAAGATTGGCACGAGACATTTTCTCCAAAGAAGACCTGGAAGGCCTTAGCCCGGAGAAGACGTACACCCACACGCGCATCGTTCCGCCGGTGTTCTCCTTCAAGCGCTATGGCCAGAGCGGCGCGTGGGTCAGCGAGATCTTCCCGAACCTGACACAAGTGGTCGACGACATCGCGTTCATCAACTCGATGCACACCGATTCGGCACTCCACTTCACCGGCCAGATCCTCATGCACACGGGTTATTCCAGACCGGGCCACCCCAGTCTTGGCTCGTGGGTGACCTACGGACTGGGGACGGAGAACCGGAACATGCCGGGATTTGTGGTGATGACGGACGGCCGACCGTCCGGCGGGCGCGCGCTTCACGATGCCGGTTTCCTGCCGGGGATCCACCAGGCCACGCTGGCGGACGTCAAGCCCGGAAATCCACCGGTGCCGCACATCAAGGCGCCGGCCTTTCTCAGCCGAGACCAGCAGAGCAAGCAGTTGGATCTGGTGCGGAAGTTGAATCACCTCCATCGCGGCATGCACCGCACGCAGCCCGAGCTCGACGCGCGCATCGCTGCATTCGAAACGGCGTTTCGCATGCAGATGGAAGCGCCGGAGCTCTTCGGTATCCGTAACGAGCCGGACTCGGTGAAGGCTCTTTACGGTGACACCGACTTCGGGAGGAAGTGCCTCACGGCGAGACGGCTGGTGGAGGGCGGAGTCCGTTTCGTGGAGATTCTCGACGGCGCCCACGGGCGGCGATGGGACGCGCACGGCAACCGCGGCGGGCTCATCGACAACCACCGCACGAACGCGGCCCGCACTGATCAAGGCATCGCGGCCCTCATCATGGATCTGAAGTCACGCGGTCTGCTGGACGAGACTCTCGTCGTCTGGGCCACTGAGTTCGGTCGCACGCCAATGGAGGAGTCGCGTAAGGAGGAATCCCTCGGCCGCGGCCATCACCACTTCGGCTTCTCCATGTGGATGGCGGGCGGCGGCGTCAAGCCAGGGATTACCCACGGCGCCACCGACGAGCTCGGCATGCACGCCGTTAAGGACCGCGTCTCGCATCACGACTTCCATGCCACCATCCTCCACCTGTTGGGCCTGGATCACAAGCGGCTCACCTTCCGCCACAATAGCCGCGACTTCCGCCTGACCGACGTCTACGGCAATGTCGTGCACGAACTCATTGCCTGATTGGGTACTGTCAAGTTGATGCTGGCAAGACGACACCAGGCTGGCACGCACTGCAGCTCGTTCTCACCTGGAAAGTCCGGTTTCTTGGAATCAAGCGTTGCAATATTGCAACAGATGGACTGGGAGAAGCTGCGGGCGTTGGATTCGAGTAAATCATGCCTGACGCTTCAGGATGCCTTTTACTCGTGCAGGATATATTGGGACTTTTCTCTTTAGGAGATCGTTACTTAGATACGGCTTTGACTACGGATCGTGGAAAGCAGGGCGTAAATTCAAACTCCAGAACCATAAGAAAGTCTGAGAACGCGGGGATGGGCGAGGCAGGAACGGACAGACTGATTTAGATGAAAGCATGAGCATCAAGCGTCTCGGCTACATGGTTTTTGAGCTATCGACCTTCCGAATTTTCGGCTCTCCTAGCCGCAGATTTCAAAGGGCGTTGGTTCATCCGCACCGGCTTTGGTCCCCACTATTCTTCTTCGGGCTGCTCTCGATCATCGCGGTGGTGCAAGACGTGACTGGCCAGAGTGCTCCCCGGGCCGGTGCTGGGCCGCTGACGTGTTTGGATAAATCTATTGGCGCCAGTGCCGCGCGCACATCGGAGATCGTCCAAGCGTTCGTTCAATGGGCCTACGAGGCCGGCAAGCTGGTGGGTCCGCAGGTCGGCGGCAACGGCCGTCTGATGGCATGGCCGGAACAATTCGAATCGCCATCGTCGTACATCTCACGCATCTTAGAACTCCACCCCGAAGAACAGTTTAGGATCAGGGACTCGCTGGAGCGAGCGGCCGCCTTGCTGCCCGGTAGCGAATTGTACCGGCGGCATCAGTCGGGTTACTAAACAGTTCGATTCCCGCCGCTCCACCTATTCCAATGGGGATTATAAGGGATGGTGCCCAAAAGCATCCCGTCTAGCTCTCGCACCGGGGCCTCTCGATGTAGTGAATCTCGACCGGTTCCATGAGTCTGCGGGCGGCCTCCCCCAGCGACATCTGCGGTAGCGTGATCGACTCCTCAAGCTCGGCCTTGGATGGCTGGTAGGTCGGGCGCACAAGTTCGACTCGGCGCGGCTGGAGTCTGGTCACTGGCTTCGATTTCTTGGTGTCCTTCATCGAAAATCCTCCTGGAACAGTGTTCCTTGTGCCAATGGCTTGCCATCGAGGTGGATTCGGTCTACGCACTGATCGTCCCACCGCTGCATCCAGTCAAGGCGGTCGCCGTCGTAGAGCGTGTCCAGTTCCAAGCCGCTCATCCACGTGCTCCAGAATCCAGCCCGTTGTCCCTGATCAGGTCATCGTACTTGAGCCGCTTTCCATCCAGGCCAAGGACGACCGCGCCCAGCATCTCGATGGTGTCCTGCTCGCGCATGTTGTGACGACCGGCGAACTCCTGCACGTAGCGGTCCAGATGCTTCGGGCTGACCTTGTGGAACGTCCCGTAGTACCCGCGCTTCAGCATGGACCAGAACGACTCGACTCCGTTGGTGTGCGCCGGTCCGCGCACGTACTCGCTGACAGAGTGCTGCACGGACTCATGCTCGAACGGCAGTGTCTCGTAGGCACTCGCGTCGTCCGTGTAGACGGTCGCTTGCAGGTCTGCGTGATCCTTCACGAATCCCTGCAGGGTTTCCTTGTCCGTGGATTGCACCGCCTTGGCTGCCACTTGGTTCGTCTCGCGGTCTTTCGCGCCCACAACGGCCGTCTTGCCCACCGGCCCACGGCCCGTCCGTTCCTTGCGCACCGAGTTCGGCATGTTCTTGCGCTTCCCGCCGATGTAGGTTGCGTCCACTTCCACTGGACCGGCGAAGAATGTACCACCTTGGAACAAGGCGGCACGGAGGCGGTGGCTGAGATGCCAGGCCGAGTTCTGCGCGATGTTCAGGTCACGGTGCAGCTTCATGGACGACACGGACTTCAGGCTGGTCATGAACAGATAGATCGCCATGGCCCACACCTGATAGCCCAGGTTCGAGTCCTGCATGACGGTTGCGATGCGAACCGAGAACCGCTTGCGGCAAGCGCGGCAGCGCAACGGCATCGTCTTGTGCTGCGCGCCCGACTGGACGCGGTGGGAGCCGGCCCCGCAATGCGGGCACTGCGGTCCGTGCGGCCAGCGGACGCGGATGAACCACTCCTCCGCCGCAGCGTCGTGGGAGAACATCCTCATGGCCTGAATCATGCTGATGCCCTTCCGAGTGTTCTTGCCCGGTGCTTTCTTGATCGTCATCTCTATTCATTATCTTACCAAATGGTGCCCACCGTTTCAATCGTAAGTGGTTGATTTATCTTGGATTTACGAAATAATCACGTCCGCTAGACGGGATGCTTTTGGGCACCATCCCTTATAATCCCCATTCCAATAGGCACGGTGTTCGTAGCGTCGATCTAATTGACACCGGCGGTTGAATAGCTGGACATCGAGTTCCAGCCCGGTGTGACTTGCCCAGAGTCTATTCGTCCTGATCGGGCTTCCCTGTTTCCTGTTTCTGCTCGAGCAGACCCTTCAAACCACGCGGGTCCGGTTTCCGAACCCCCTGCGTGATCGCGTCTATGGACGCACGAGCAGTTGCTGTCTCGCCCTGCAACTCAAAAAATGTCATGGGCGCCCAACCGGGAACCACTAGATCGGGCGCCCAGGGCCGAATTCCGCTCAGGCCAGCCGTGACGCCCCAGCTTGCCAAGTCGCGCGCAATAGCGGCCTGACCCTGCAGGCTGAGCGGGTAGGCGGCAAGCGCATGATTCCAATTCTTGAAGGGGCCTTCCGTCATCCAGCCTGCTGGCTAGCCGAACTCGGCGATCATGATCGGTCGTCCGAACGTTTCCCAAGTGCGGTCGATGGTTTCAACGAACGCTGACAAACGGTCGGGAGGATCCGCAGATGCGCTCGGATAGAACGAATAACCCAACTCGTCTGGGAAAAACCCGCCATCCCTCAGGCTTTGAAAGAAAGCTACCGCCAACGCGGGACGCTCCGCCAGATAACCGCTGCCGTGCGTGCTGAAACGCGCATCACCATCGACGGAGCGGATCCCCTCGGTCACAGCAGTGAGAATTCGGGCTAAGTGAGGCCAGACATGCGCCTGAAGCCATCGGATGCGTTCAGGTTCGGGCATCCCCATGATTGAGACGATGTCCTGCTTTCCGATAGCAGGATCGACGGCGTCCGGAGGGCGGTACCACCCCGGACCCTCCTCGTCGGCGCAGGCATCTCCGCCCGGCAAGGGCGCTGGCGCTACCCCAGCTGCTCCAAATTCGATTTCCTTCCCCAAAATCCCAGAGATTGACAGTGACACCGGTGTCAAGAATCTCCTGGGCGACGACTACGCCGTACTGCCGAAGTAGGGGCATCATTTGCTCCAGCCGGAGAGACATCCACGAGTCAGGAGCTTCGATCTCGGGATAGTCCGAGAAATCCGGCGGGGCCTGGCAACGAATGTCTCCGTAGGTGCAGAACAGACCAAGCTCCGGATTGAACGGGATGCCGAGCCTCTTGGCCAAACGAGCCTTTTCGAGGCCGCGCGCAAGGCTGTGGTTGGCTACCCCTCCCGGGTGCGCGCGCCGCGTGTTGAGGCGGGCGTAGAGTTCCGTGGCGCCATGTTCGATGTAGAGCCGCTGCAGCTCTTCCAGGGTCGTCGCCGTCGTATTGCCGTCTGTGAAGACAACACCTTGATCCAACATGAATCCACTGAAGGGGCTGATGGACAAAGAAACCCGAAATGTCCCGGATACGGATTCTGGCTCCGCCGGGCGAAAGGCCCCACCCTGAAACCAGAGCGTGCGGGCGGTGAGCTGGCGGTAGCCGGGTGGCAGGTCGAGGGCGAGCAGGCGCAGGAGATTGTAAGCGAGGACGGTCATGGCAAGGTCGAAATCGACTTGGATGACCAGGGAGGAGGAGAGGCGGTTGAGGTGGAAGAAGGCGAGCTGCTCGGCAATGGACTTCTCGACGAGCCAGCGGCGGGCGTAGCGGCGCAGGAGGGCGGAGAGGCTGGAGTCGAAATCGTTGGTGAGTAGCAGGCAGGGGCGGCGCAGTGCGCCGCGCAGGATGGTGATCTGGCGCAATTCGCCGCCGAAATCGCGTAGCGCGACGGTTGCGTCGTGGGCGGAGACCAGGCGCGTGGAAGAGGCGGTGGGGACGCGAACGCTGCGCAGGGAAGACTTGTCGAGCGCGCGCGCGTTGGCGAGCAGGCGCTTGCCGCGACGGCGGACGGTGACGAACAGGATGCCGTCCTTGTCGAGGCGGGCGTAGGTGGTGAAGCGGCTGTCGAAGACGAGATAGCGGAGGGGGGGCCGTGGCGGCGGGAGCAGTCGAGGAACTCGAGAGCGGCGCCGTCACTGGTTGCAGTGCGGATGCTGCTGGCGTCGGCTTGCAGCAGCAGGCCGGAGTCGGGATCCTGGGCGAGGGCGGCGGAGATGCTGACGAGGGAGCGACCGCGAGTGCCGGCCCCATGCTTTTGCAGGGTGGCGTCGGCGCCCCAGTGGGGCAAGGTGGTGAAATCGAGGTTGGCGGAGTCGCCGGCGAGGCCCTTGGCGGTCCAGATGGCGGCGAGGGAGCCGAGCAGGCGCTGGTTCATGGCGCGGGTGGTGCGATCGGAATACGAGGAAAGCGAGGCGGTCTTGGGCAGCACGTTGAGGCCGGCGAACAGGCCGAGGCCGCGATCCATGCAGCACAGGTCGTCGGCGCTGTAGCGGCGGGCGTCGGACAGCTTGAGCGCGACGAAGGCAAGCACGGACTGCAGGGCCGGCAGGGCGCGGGTGCCGGGGTAGCCGGCCTCGGCGATCGCGGTGTCGAGGCCGTAGCGGCGGATCCAGGGCAGCAGGCAGAGCAGGCCGGCGGCACGCTCGGACTGGAAGGTCTGCTCGGAGTGCGGGTCGAGCAAGACGCTCGCGGGCGCGCGCAGGCGCGGCGTAGTGGCGGCGGCGCGCTCGGCGCGGGTGCGGCGGGGCAGGCGCTGGAAGCCTTCCTCGTGCAAGACATGGCCGATGGCACGCAAGCTGGGAGCGTCGCCCGGCTCGGCGTCGAGGCGGGCCTTGATGTCCGGAACGGAGAGGTTCGCCTTGCGCAATTCGAGCACGCGCTGGCGCACGTCCGGCAGCGGCAGGACGGGAGAGCGCCCGGGAGCGTCGGGGGGGCGGAAGAAGAACGCGGCCGGATCGTCGAGGCGGCGGAAGTCGCGGGTCATGGCATAGACCGAACCGACGGCATAGCCGAAGCGCCGGGCGACGGCCTCGGCGGTCAGGTGTTGTCGCTCGGATTATTCCGGCGTGCAATTCTCAAATTCCTCCGGCGGTAGGTGGGCAGGTTTTCTCACTCTAGTACGCTCCTGCCGGAAGGAATCCATGGACACGGCTGCCTGGAGAGCCTGTAAGCAAAGGAGTTACCAAGGCTACCGCGCCACGATTGTTCTCAGATTATTCTGATTTCCAAGCTTCTTGGCGTCGATCTAATTCGAGGAAAAATGGCCGTTTTCGGCCGAGATAAACAGAGAAATAACATCAGGCCCTCGAGGAAGAAGGCGCGCAGGACCTCGTAGCGGCGTTGGAGCGGGTCGGCAGGCTGGGCAAAGAATGCGCTGTAGGACTCGGAGGGCATGGCAGTCGCCTGAATTAGGTATTATACCGCACATAAGACATATAGAGCAAGGTATGTAAAACAAGATCCGGATTCCGGGGCATCCGCGCAGAAAGCATGTGGAATCAGGAACTTGCAGACATTTCATGTCGCGCTGCCGCCAGCGGGGGGCACGTTTTAGCCCGAGCTGGGATTTCACCCCGCGTCATGGATTGCTGGGTGTGCACTCAGATCCAGCGAACTCAATCAATCCGCAAGCTACTCAATCCAGGGATGTTGTACGACCGACGAGCGATCTCAGGCCGGTCTGCGCATACCAAAATTAGGGTCTAATCGGAAATGAAAATCGGTGGCCATGGATAGGCCGGCCGATCGTCGCCGAATCCGGCAGCGATCAGCAGCGGGTTGTGGGCACGGCGGCCGAGCCGCACCTCGACGCTGCGCTCGTCGATGCGCACAGTCGCGGCAGTGCGCATGAAGCGCTCGAACAGCTGGCGGGCGCACATGCGCTCGTGGCCGTGGCGACGCGCCAGCAGGCGGTACAGCGTGCCGGCCATTAGCGTGAACTGAAGGTCGGAGTCGATTCTGAGGGAGACGGCGAGGAGAGTGCGTTCATGTGGAAGAAGTCGATCGACTCGGCGATGGCGTTCTCGATGACCATGCGGCGGGCGTAGCGGTCGACCAAGTCGGCAGGCTTGGCGTCGAGCTGGTTGGTAAGCAGGAGGGTGGGCTTGTCGTGGCCGAGGTCGGTGACGGCGATCAGGTCGCGGACGAAGCGGGGGGAGAGGCGGCGGGGGAAGAGGGTGTGGAAGCGGCGCTAGATGCCGCAGACAGGCCGGAAGAAGCTGAGGAGAGGCCGCTGCCGGGAACGACGCAGCGCTGGTGGGGGTGGAACTCGAGTTGCCGGGCACCCATCTGCCTTGCAGCGCATCAGGGGCGATGCCTTTCGACACATTCGCTACCGGGTCAGGTCGCTGTGGGGGTGCTGGGGGCCTAAACGGCGCAACCAGCACGAGTTCTGAAAAGCGCCTGTCAGTTACGCCGATGCGGTATCGATCACGACAGCGCCGGAAAACACGCACCTCGGACACGACATTGGAGGAGGCGCGGATGGCGAGACGTGAAATCGCCGGCAAACAGCGGTATGGGCCTTGCCGATTCACGCAACGTCCTGTAGTCAATTGGCTACAATGAAGACTTAGTCAAAGTAGTCCACTACGTGGCAGAAGACGGCACGGACTACTTTGCCGAGTGGCTACGGCGCCAGGACAGCGAGATTCGAGCGCGCGTTCAGACGCGCATCGACAGGGTCGAACTTGGAAACTTCGGCGACCACAAAGGGGTTGGCAAGGGCGTTTCCGAGTTTCGCATCGACTTCGGCCCCGGATACCGCGTGTACTATGGCCTCGACAGCGCAAGACTCGTGATCTTACTGGTCGGCGGAACCAAGAGGCGGCAGGTGCGCGATATCGAAATGGCGCAGGCCTGCTGGAAGGCGTATCAACAGGAGAAGCGAAAATGCCCGTGAAAGAACACAGAGCTAGCGACTACCTCAAGACACCCGAAGACATCGCCGCGTACCTGAACGCCGCGATCGAAGAATTCGACGGCGACCCTCGCTTGTTGATGAAAGCCTTTCGTAACGTGGCGGCGGCGCAGGGCGGCGTATCTGAAATCGCTCGTCGTGCCGACATCGATCGTGTGGGCCTTTCCCGGGGCTTGTCGGGAAACAGGGATCCTAGGCTCGGCACGGTTACCAAGATCGCCTCTGCCTGCGGAGTGCGGCTTCGGTTTGTGGCGTAGACCAAATCGCGATCTTGCTGTCTCTTGGCGGTGGCCGCGACGCTCCAGCCTTCTTCCGTGATGTCACACCGTGTGCGCGCTGTATGCGACGCGTTACCGCGGGGGCCGCGCCAATACCGACGCTGAGACCCTGACGGTTAACTCGCCGGCCGCCGGCGCAGAAAGGCGAACGTGAACGGAAGCGGGGTTGCAGTGCCCAAGACCGATGGGTAAGGTGGCCCCGGGGGCCGTTGCGTGACTTCCATGACTTCGATATCCCGACCGTCAGCCTGCAGAGCCGCCAGATTCGGGCCATGGCGCCCCAACGGACCGCCGCCCCTGTCTCGCGTCCGCCCGAGCAGCGGGGCTTGTGGGTGTCGGGCGGGCAACGGATCCGTGCCGCCTCGCTCGGAACCTACCGGCCGGACTGCAGGAACACTGCAAGGCCCGCCGACCGCTATTTCGATATGCGTGACCGAACCGGCGGAAAACCGCAATTAAATCGGCGCAACCGGCACTATCGAACCGGCACACGCAGGGGCGGCGAACCGTGAAAGGCGCGCTCGCAAGAAAGCGCGACCAAATCGGCGCAAACTGTTTCCCGCTTGCGCCTCCTCCCATCGTGGTGGTCCATCCGGCTTGCGACCGACGGCGGCCCCGGATCCAGGACGATGCGCCGGTCGCAGGCTTCCACGCGCAGCTGCCCCGAGCGAGGCCCTGATCCCGCACACCAGCTGCTTCCTGAAGTTCGTGCGGAAATCCCGCGGACGCGCCTGTGAGGAGCCTAACTGCGCCTCGAGCGACGGCCAGCACGCCCGAAAATTGATTCGGCTTTGCCCTCCGAGCAAGACTGGCCGTGCTGTGATGCTCCGATTTCGCCGCACTCGCGGCAGCGGAGCCAACCGATACCTCCTCGCGGCTGTTCCTTCCAGACGAGGCCCATTCAGTCGAGTCGCAGCCGCGCATCTTCGGCAATTTCACCGGGAATCTCCAGCTCCCGGTCATCAGATTCAGGTTACGCGCTTGCGGCCTCGGAATCCGGCTGAGCCCAGGGCGAGGATGCCGCTGTTCGGGTTACCACTCCCATTGGAATCGCCGGCGATCCGCGGTCAGTCAAGTGGCGTCAAGAGTGGGAACCGGGCAGTCGTTGCGTGCGCCCGCTCAGCGTCGCTTCGCCCGTTGCACGCGGGCGACTCGCGATCCACTCATGAATTTCGTCGGCGCGCCAGGAAACTGCCCGCTGCCCGAGCTTCAACGGCATCGGGAACGTTCCCATCTGCATCTGGCGATAGATACTCGCCTTGCTCAATCGAGTGAGCCGCTCAACCTCTCGGCGGCGGAGGATTCTGGCTTCCATTTGCAACCTCTCTCGCAACTGCGAAACCACAGGGTGCCAGTAAACCGGCAGGAAGTACAGGGAGCCCTTTCGCTGATAGCCTTCAACCCGCTAGCAGTTAGGACTCAAACGGCAGGCATTCGCAAGGATTGGGGGCTCTTCGTCGAGTTTGTTGGCGGCGTCGATCGCTTCTCTCACGGTCGCGGACTCTGGCCGAATTCGTCAGGAGTTGCTTGCGACCTAACTTTGTCGATTCCATGCCCAGGAATCCAAGCAAGCCGATGACTTCGGCCAAGGCAAGACTGCGATCGCGGTGGCTGTATTGCGCCCCCCTTGTCGGCCTGCAGTCGCTTCGGCGCGGTACGCCTCTAGGAACTCCAGCACCCACCAAGCGAGCTCGCCCCAAATGGAAGGGGGATTACATACGAAACTCCCGAAACAGGGGTTGACAGCTCACTTGCGCAACCTCCGGTTTCGGGGCCTGTCGATCCAACGGACATTGACCGGGGACAGTACCGCGTCCGCGATCTCCTCCATGGAGGCTTCGATCGTGAATACCTCTTCCTTCTCGGCCTTGGTCGGCTGGTAGTCGGTCCGTACCAGCTCCACGATTCTCGGTTTGGGTTTCTTGTGCACTTCTCTCCCTCCCGGTTCAGACTACCAGCCCGCGCTCCTTCAGCACGGCTCCTTCTCGGCAATCAGGCCGATCCAAGCGATAGCGGCGGCAGCCAACGTCCAGGTATCCTTGCAGGCTGCCCCTGCGGCCTGGGAACCGCTCGGCGCGCTGTACGTCTGGCTGGAGTTGCAGGGCGGGTCGCGGTAGATCAGGTCCGCCGACTCGCTGTGCAGCCCGCGCATGATGGCGCGGTTGTCCCCGTCCAGATCGTCTGCCTTTCCCAGTTCGCTAGCGCCATCTCGTGGCGGCCAGTACAGGCACGTCCCGGTACCGCTGCAACGGCCTCTCCCGGGGACTGGCCGCAGCTCACGCCACCAAGTCCTTGTAACGCAGCCGGGTGTTGGCCGCGGATGCGACAATCTCTCCCATCTGCTGGAGCGTGTCCAGCTCGCGGACGTTGTGGCGCCCGCTGAACTCGTCCACATAGCGCTGCAGGTGCTGCGGGCTCATGTGGTGGTACGTTCCAATATAGCCGCGCTTGAGCATCGACCAGAAAGACTCGACTCCGTTGGTATGAGCCTTGCCCCGCACGTACTCGCCCACCGAGTGCTTGACCGTTTCGTGGTCGAACGGCAGCGTCTCGTAGGCGCCGGCCTCATCCGTATAGACCGTAGCCTGCAAGTCGGCCCAGTCCTGCACGAACCCTTGCAGCGTTTCCTTGTCAGTTAACCCAACGACCTTGGCCGCGACGTGCTTGGTCGCCCTGTCCTTCGCACCGACCACGGCCGTCTTGCCCACGGCGCCCCTGCCGGTTCCTTCCAGCTCCTGCCGCCTGGCGTTGCTCATGTTCTTCCGCTTGCCGCCGATATAGGTCTCGTCTACCTCGACCGGAGCGGAGAACTGGAACCCGCCGGACTGCAGCGCTTTCCGCACGCGATGCGCCAGATGCCATGCTGTCTTCTGCGTCACGCCCAGGTCACGATGCAGCTTCATGGAAGAGACTCCCTTGAGATTGGTCGAGAGCAGGTAGAAGGCAAACAGCCAATCCCGGTAGCCGATCTTGCTCGAGTGCATGAACGTACCGGTCTTAGCGCTGAAGTTCGCATCGCAGACCTGCTCGCGGCAGCGGAACGGCATGGACTTGCGCTTTGCGCTCGTGTTTACGTTCAGCGAACCGCAACGCGGGCAGCAGACCCCTCCGGGCCAGCGCCGCGGCACGATCCAGGCCTCTGCCGTAGCGTCATCCGGAAACATCTCGAAGAATTCCGAAACCGAAAGCCCCTTTCGATAGTGCTTTCCCGGCCCCTTCTTAGCAACTTCCATATCAACCTCTTACATAACTATTCTACAGGAAATTCCCGAATCTGTCAACCCCTGTTTCGGGAGTTTCGTATGTAATCCCCAATGGAAGCCATAGCGGACCAGTTCGCCGCTACCTTCGGACCTGGCAGCGATGGCTTCCGAATCTCTATCAGCGATCCAGTGCCGAATGAGAAAGGCCGCCTCTTTCCCGGCCCCGGCAGCCAAGCCCCCTGAACGACCCTCCGCGCAGCAAGAGTGCGTGCTTGGCGTCAGGCACTCCCTCGCCCGAGCCCCTTGGCGATCACAGCCAGCCCTCATCCATTGAGACCGCCCTCCGAGATATGGTCCGCCCACGACTGCATCAATGCGCGCCGCCGCTGGAATAAGTCGCTTCGCATGTAGGCCGCTTCAACGCGGTCCGCATTGACATGGGCGAGCGCCAGTTCGCAGACCTCTCGCGGCGCATTCGAGCACTCGGCGCACCAATCACGAAAGCTGCTGCGGAATCCATGCACGACTGCTCGAACGCCTTGTTCCCGGAGCAGCTTCGAAAGGGTACTGTCGGACAGCGGCCGCCCCGTGACGCTCGGAAAGATCAAAGCCGGAGAAGTCGGCCCACTCGCGGGCTTCGGCCAGGATTTGCAATGCCCGCCCGCTGAGCGGAACCCGGTGCTCGCGCTGCATCTTCATCCTGTCGGCAGGAGCCGTCCAGGTTGCTGTTTCGAGGTCGACTTCGTCCCACCGGGCCTTCCGCACCTCGCCCGAGCGCGATGCGGTCGGGATCAGGAACTCGATGGCGGCGACCGTCGCCCAATACGCGCGCGACGCCCGCACCGTGGCGATGGCGTCCGCAACCTTGGCATGCGGCAGGGCGCGATGGTGCTTCCCGGCAACGCCGTTCTTCGGCAGCGCCGCACCAATGGCTTCTCCGGCGAGATTGTCCAGCCGGTAGCCTTGCGCCACGGCCCACTTCATGATTGCGCCGATCCGCTGGCGCACCCGTCGCGCAGTCTCGCGCTTCTCGTTCCAGATCGGCAGCAGCACGGCCATGACGTCGGCCGTGGAGATATTGCTGACGCGCAGCTCCCCGAGCCTCGGGATTGCGTAGTCCCGGAGGCTCGCCCGCCATTGCGCGGCTGTCTTTCCTCCGTCCTTCCATCCTGGCTCGTGGATCCCGATCACCGTCTTGGCAGCCTCCGCGAAGGTCGGGACGCCCTGCCCGCGGCGAAGCGAACGAGGATCGCCGCCTGCCCGCGCCAGCTTCCGGTAGTCGAAAGCCGCCTGGCGTGCCTCGGCGAGGGAGACGTAGGGCCAGCCGCCGAGGCCCAGGTCAACGCGATTGCCGTGGATCGTGCCGCGCCATATCCACTGCTTGCCTCCGGTCGGGAGCACGCGCAGGATCAGGCCGTGCTGGTCGTAGTACTTGTCTGGCCCGTAGGGCTTGCCGCTATGCCGAACGCCTTTGACAAAGGCTGCGGTCAGGGGACGATTCTTGTCTACCGAATGGTACGCCATCTTGTCCCACAATATAACTGGGAACTTGGGATTTCACGCAAGACCAGTGGGTGCCGCATTGGAATCTAACTAGTTGATTTGATGAATCTTACAAGTCGGACGAAGACAGTTGGATACTATGGGTAAGCGCTCACCCTCGCCGCCTAACTCGACCTTCACTCTATGTGGAAGTAGCGCGACCTCGCGCAGCCCGTCGACGCGACCGATCATGGCATCGCGGAACTCGACGCGCGGGACGAGGCCGAAATCGCCGACCACGAGCGGGTCCCGCAGCTGCCGCAAACCATTCCCGGCATCGACCGCACCTGCGCCTGAGCGATCCTAATCGAACTAGGACCGCAGCACGGAGATCTTCCTGGACGCTCGGCAGTTCGGGGCCTGAGCCGGAGTCTGTAAATCTAAGAACCCGACGTACACCCTCAGCGAAAGCAGCTCGCCTCGTCCGCCACGTCGATGCGATACACAACCTTAACCCTGCCCAGATCCCCCTGATGCACCGAGTCGACCGGCACGTAGTCCGGGTGGCCCTCGGGGCGTCGGTGCCTCCGCTCCCCGATCACGACTTGCGCCGGGCGCGTCGCGTCCTTCTCGCCGATGCGCAGCTTGTACGACAGCGAACGCCGCAGGTTGTGGGGGTGTCCGTTTGAGATCCCCGCCCGGCGCTTGAATCGCGCATCTCCGAACACCGCCCAGACCCGTTCCAGGACCCTGCGCATCGCCGGGTTCGGCAGCGTCCCGTGCGGCTCATCTGTCTCCGCCAGCTGCAGGGCGTCGGACGGCTCGTAGCGCCGCTGGAACAGACTCCCCGTCCCGCCGCGGTGTTCCCGTAGCTCTCCGCCCGAGATCTAGCGGTAGTTTACTGGTGCGCCGTGGAAAGGCGCTGTCTACTAGCGGGTTGCGAGACCCGCCCGGCAACTGTCGCTCCAGCCGGTAGCAGTCGGAGCGGTTTGCGGAGGTAACAACGTGGACTGAAGCACTCCGATGACAAAGGGCCGCCTCTGGGTGGTTCAGCGAGCGTGCAGGCTGCAACGAGCAGTGAACGTTGAGCAGGCCTCGAAAACAGCGATGCGGAAGCCGACCCGCCCAGTAATCGGGGAAGGCTGGCAGCGGTCGGGAAGCGAGCGACGCAAGCACCGACCGGGTCCGCCGGGGTAATGACGGCAGCATGCACGCAAGAGGCAGACAGCAGCAACACGGGAAGCCCTGCCGGTGGCGGGCACGCGCCAACCGGAATCCCGTAAGGGACAGGCCGGGCCGCGCAGGGTGGCGGAGAGGCCCGTACTACCAGAGAAGTCGGGTAACGCCGAGGGAGGGAAGGGGCCTCAGGTGAGGAGAGGTGAGTGAAAGAACGAAGGAGGCCGGGAGTGGCAAGGCCTAGGACCCCGGCATTCTATCCGGGAGATCTGGAAGCACCCCAGGCGAAAGCGAAGGGACGCACACGCGGGGCCGAGCGAGAGCCGGAACTGCGGTGCTGGTGGCAGGGCGTGAACAGGCCTGCGGCCGGATTTGGCAACTGGCGGGAAGAAGAAGGGGACGGGCAACTCCCGAGATGCGTGCGGCGTAGCCGACGCGTCATTCCCATCGGCTGGCGGATCGACCCGTGAGCGAGCGGCATGATCCTCACTGGAGAGCCCGTTGCGGGGAAGCCGCACGGCGGGTTCGGTGAGCGGGGAGCGGAAACGTGGCAACGCGAGAGACTGAGGCACCGGCACGACGCGTACGCGTCACGCGAAAGCGGT
Organism: Bryobacterales bacterium; assembly: GCA_965218615.1. Classification (GTDB taxonomy): domain Bacteria; phylum Acidobacteriota; class Terriglobia; order Bryobacterales; family UBA6623; genus VXMF01. The sequence continues at coordinate 336,161 of CBDCLH010000007.1, read as the reverse complement.
CGGCGAACGGCTACTCCCTCACGCTAAAGCAAGCGCGTCGCTCCCCGACTCTACTGGATCGGCTAGACGCGCCTGTAACATGCTGATCGGGAAACAGTTATCGATCAGGGTGGTGTATTACCCTGAGGTGCCCGCGAGCACTTGATCCAGCTCCAAAACCTGCGCCAAACTCTGCTGGACCAGCGTCTGCTTCGACATCACCGTCTCGACCCGCGGCTTGCCCTTGCCGCCCGCTCCCGCATACAGCAACTCGAACTGCTGCATCTGACGCAACTCGTGCAGCAAGTCCTCCATCGACAGGCCCGGCCAGACTGTCTCGGCCTGCTTGTGCAGATATTGCAACAGCGAGATCCCGAGCATGCAGTAGAAGGCATGCACTTGAATCTTGCTGTCGGTCCAGTGCTGCAGAGGTCCCCAGCCCAGCCACTCCCCACCCTTCAGCCCGCGGAACACGCGCTCCACGTGCTGCTGCCCGCCATACGCCTCCACCACTTGCGCGGCGCTCCAGTCTAGACGGTTCGTGAACAGGGTCGTGCGTCCGAAACGCGCGCCGATCAGCCGTTGCAGCGCGCCATTGTCGAGTTCGTACTCCAACCGCCAGCGGCCCTCCTCGCCGCTCAACTCGTAGCTCAGCAACTGACTCACGAAGTTCGGCGCCAGCCAGCGCTCGAGGCGCTGGCGCAGACCCTGTTCGGTGCAACGCGCCCGCGGTTTGGCCAGCTCCCGCGCCAGCCGCCGCAGCGCCTGCGTCGCCTTCGCCAGCGACAGACTCGTGCTGTGCAACTGCTCGGCGGCGAACCCCGTCGAGTGCTGCACCACGCACAGATACTCGCCGCCGTGCACGAGCGTCCGCTGCGCCGCCGCGCGCACCCCGGGATGCGTGCCGCCGACGGGCTTCAACTCCTCCTCGTCCCGTGCGCGCAAGCCCGCCGGCGCCTGGTTCCAGGGCAAGGCCGCCACCCAGCCCAGTCCGCGCTGCTGCAACTCCAGCGTGTTGTCCAGCGCCGCCGAGCCCTTGTCCAGCACCAACGTCACCTCCTCGCGCGCGATCCCCGCCCGCTCCAGCATGCGTGCCAGCCGCGCAAGCGCCACCGGCAACTCCTGACTGTCCGGCACAGCGCCCGGATAGACGTGGTGGCACAGGCTCAAGCCGTGCTGCGCGTCCAGCGCGTAGGCCAGCCCGACCTGGCGCAAGTCGTGGCGCTTCTGCTTGTTGCGGCCGCGTTGCGCGAGCGTGTTGCGGGTGTTGGTGGTGGCGATCCAGGTGTGGAAGTTGGTGGTGTCGTAGGCCAGCACGCGGGAGCCGACCAGGTGGCGGCCGCGGAAGGCCTGCAGCAACTGGGATTGGGCCTGCTCCAGGGCGTCGTCGGGGGCGGCGCCGACGGCAGCGCCGACGGCGAGGCGCTCGCAGCAGTCCCAGAAGGCTTGCGAGCGGAAGCGCTCGGGAGCGAAGCCCCACAGGCGCGGCAGGATGCTGGCGCGGTACCAGTCGGCGACTTCGGTCTTGGGGCCGGGCGAGCAGAGGCGGTGGAAGGCGGCGAGCAGAAGGTAGTGGACAGTGGAGGGGCCCTGGCGGGGAGCGGGCCAGAGCTTGAGGAGGGCCTCGAAGGCGCCGGAGCGTTGGGCGGCCTGCCAGAGGGCGGCGGGCAGGCCGAATTCGCGCGAGGTGGCCTCGAGGGGGATAGGGGCGGTGCGATCGCGGACGAGGGCGGCGAGGCGCTCGGCCCTGCCGAGGTAGGTTTGCTGGACGATGCGGGGTTTGCCGTCGACGCGTTTGGAGACGGCGACGTAGTAGTAGGTGTTCTTGCCCTGGCGTTTGGCGATGATGCTGGCCAAAGGAGCCTCCTAAGGTAATACAAAGATACCAGAAACCAGGATCTATTGTCAACTTACTAAGAATAAAACGACGAATTACAGGGCCCCAAAAAACTAGGTAATACCAAAACCAGGCTCCCAAGAACGCATAAATCCTTGCCTATCAAAGGCTTAGCTTGTCAGCTCAGCGAGTCAGGGCCAAATGGCAGTAAACTACCGCTAGCGCACCACCATCCCCGGCAGCCGCGCCCACGACAGGCCCGTGGTGCGCAGCAGATTGCGCCGCAGCAGGCTCTTGTCAGCCTTGCCCAGCCGCCACAGCTGCAAGCGCCAAAGCTACGCAGCACACGCTTGACGTTCTCGGGCTCCTCCCTCCGGTCCGGGACCAGCACCCCCTCTTACATTCGTGCGCGCCACCAATGTGGTGGGAGATCTTGGGAGTAAGGAGAGACTGGCATTTCTGAGAGCATGATTAACCCTCAGATTTAGGAGGACCCCATGTCTGATCCCTTGCCTGCCATGGAGCAACGTCACTCCCAACTCCTACTCGAACTCGCCCATCTGGGCGACGGCTGCCACGGGTCGATCCACGCCTCGTTCCGCTGCTGCGGCCGATCCACCTACGCCAAGCTTGGCGTAAGAACTCCATGTCAGGGAATTCCGGCTCCCGGAATCGAGACCACGACGGTCTCGATGCGGGCGCTACGCATTGCGAACGCCTTGTCGGGAGTGGTCGTCTCGGAGGTCAAGACGAAAAGTGTCCGCCGATCGGGTCCTCCCAGCGTGCAGGCGATCGCCCGCCGTGCCACATCGATGCGCTCTTCGATGGCGCCACCTTCTCTGACGCGTACGACGGCCCGTGCTGTCGACGAAGCAACCCAAATGCAGCCTTCCGCGTCCAGGCAGAGACCGTCGGGAGTCATACCGAGATCGGCCCAAACACGTCGCCGGGCGAGCGATCCGCCGCTCACAATGTCAAAGGCCGCCAACCGACGCCCCCAACTCTCGGCCACCACAAGAGTGCGGCCGTCCTCCGTGATCACGATACCGTTCGGGAACGTCAGTTCCTCGGCTACGACGCGGGCCGTTCCATCGGTCTCCACCAGCACAAGACTGGCCGGCTCCGGGTCCGCGCGGCTGAAATGGTCGAATCCGAAATGGCCCACATAGGCTCGCCCATGGCGGTCGATCGCCATGTCGTTGCACTCGTGTCGGGCGAATCTGCTCAGATCGGCGTGTTCGACAAGCCCGTCCGGGTCGAGGCACAGAAGCTTGCGATCCGTCATCGAAACCACCAATAGGCGACCGTCCGGGAGCCACCCGAGGCCGGAAGGCCGATTCGAGACTTCGACAACGAGTTCGCCGTTGCCCGCCAAGTCCACCGTCATGACCCGAAGGGCGTGCATGTCGGAGAACCAGAGTTTGCCCTCGCGCCTGCGGGGCCCCTCCAGGAATGCGCCCCCCTCCAGCAGCACCGTGGTCTTCGCGCGCGTCTCCACTCGGTGCGTGGCTTCGGACCACGAAGCTCAGGGGGTTCGCTGCGCACCATCGGTCCGCGCCCTTGTTGCTCGAACTCCAACTTCCTTCCGCTCAGGCACCCCCTTGTCCTCTTGGACTGAGTCTTACCGGTCTCCTCGCCAGGTCACGACCGGCTTGCGCGCAGCGCGCGTCTCGTCGACTCGGCTGGTGCGCGTCGTACCCGGAGCCTGAAGCACCAAGCCGGGATTGTTTTCCACCTCCTGAGCGATGGCTTGCATCGCAGCGATGAACTGGTCGAGTTCTAGCTTGCTCTCGGTCTCGGTCGGCTCGATCATCAAGGCGCCCCGCACGATCAAGGGGAAGCTCACCGTGTAGGGATGAAACCCGTAGTCGATAAGGCGCTTTGCGATGTCCCCGGTCTTGACGCCGCGCTTCGCTTGCCAAGCGTCACTAAAGACGCATTCGTGCAGCGACGGCGCATCGTACGGCAGTTGATAGTGGCCTTCGACTCCGTTGCGAATGTAGTTTGCGTTCATGACCGCGTCGACAGTCGCATTGCGCAGACCGTCTCCGCCGTGGGCCAGAATGTACGCCAGCGCCCGTACGAGCACTCCGAAGTTGCCATAAAATGCGCGCACCCTGCCGATCGAGTCCGGCCGCTCCCAGTCGTAGCAAAAGCCGTCGGCCGTTTCCTCGATGCGTGGCAGAGGTAGAAAGGGTTCCAGGTGGCGTTTGACGGCGACGGGACCCGCTCCGGGCCCGCCTCCGCCGTGCGGCGTCGAAAATGTCTTGTGCAGGTTGAGGTGCATCACGTCGACGCCGAAGTCGCCCGGTCGCACGACCCCCACCAACGCGTTCATATTCGCCCCGTCCATGTACAATTGCGCCCCGCGTTCGTGCAGCAGATCCGCGACCTCCGCGATGTCCCGCTCGAAGATTCCGAGGGTATTGGGGTTCGTGACCATTAGGGCGGCCGTCGACTCGTCGACAGCGGATCGCAACGCCTCGGTGTCGATCATCCCCTGCCGATTCGAGGCGATTTCTTGAACTTCGTAGCCTGCGATGGCTGCGGTCGCGGGGTTGGTGCCGTGCGCGGAGTCCGGGATCAAGACTACTCGCCGGGCGTCGCCCCGAGATTCGAGGAGACCTCGGATGAGCAGTAGGCCGGTCAGCTCTCCGTGCGCTCCCGCGGCTGGCTGCAGCGTGACGGCGTCCAATCCGCAGATATCAGCCAAGTAAAGCTCCAGCGTATGCTGGATGCGCAAGAGGCCCTGGGCCAGGGATTCCGGCTGGTAGGGATGCGCATCGAGGATACCCTCGATCCGCGCCACCGCCTCGTTGAGGCGGGGGTTGTACTTCATCGTGCAGGAACCGAGCGGATAGAGTCCGAGGTCAATGGCGTAATTCCAAGTCGACAGCCGGGTGAAGTGCCGGACGACTTCGACCTCGCTGACCTCGGGGAAGCCCAGAATCTCCTCTCTCACGTGGTCACGTCCGAGCGCTCGAACCGGATCGACCGGGGGCACATCGAGGCGTGGTAGCTGGTAGCCGATCTTCCCGGGCGAGGAGTGCTCGAAGATCAGCGGCTCGTTCTGCGTCTGATGCTGCCGGATCTTGGTCATCGTCCGCCTACTGAAAGCAGCTCGCGTACTGCTCGATCTCCTCGCGTGTCGTCATTTCCGTCGCGCAGACCAGCAGAGATCCTTCGAGTTCGGGGTAGAACCGACCCAGCTCGAATCCTCCGACGATCTTCGCTTCCACGGCCGAGTCCGCCACCTGCCGCACCGTGCGCGCGCCGGGCCGCACGACAAGCTCGTTGAAGAACGGACCCGAGAACACCTGCTCGCCTCCGGCTGCCTGAAGCGCGTTGGCCAGAAAGTGCGCCTTAGCTAGATTCTGCTCAGCAAGCTCGCGCAAACCTCGCTTCCCCAGCAGGGTCATGTAGATCGTCGCCATCAATGCGACCAGTGCTTGGTTCGTGCAGATGTTCGATGTCGCCTTGGCGCGACGAATATGCTGCTCCCGCGTCGCCAGCGTCAGGCAATAGGCTCGCCTGCCGTCGGCGTCGAGCGTCTCTCCCACAAGCCTGCCTGGCATCTGTCGGACGTACTGCTGCTTAGCTGCCAGAACCCCCACATAGGGCCCGCCATAGCTGGCCGGATGCGCGAACGATTGCAGTTCGCCGACGACGATGTCAGCGTCCGTTGGCGGTGCGAGGACCCCAAGGGAGGCCGCCTCCGTAAACACGACGACGAGCAGCGCCCCGTGCTGGTGCGCCAACTCGGCTGCTTCGCGGACCTGGTCGACGACGCCGAAGAAGTTCGGCGACTGCACGAGAACAGCAGCCACCTCCGGGGACAGCTTCGCCTCAAGGTCCGCCAGGTCCAGTTGGCCGCTCTCGGTGTGGTAGGCCAAAGTCTCGACCGGCAGATTCTGCCTTCGGAAATAGGTATCCAGAACCTGCCGGTACTCCGGGTGAAGCGTACCCGCCACGAGCAGACGCTCCCGGCGCGCGATGCGCACCGCCATCATGCCGGCCTCCGGAACGGCAGTCGAGCCGTCGTACATGGATGCGTTGGCCACATCCATTCCAGTAAGCTGCGCGACCATCGTCTGGAACTCGAAGATCGTCGTCAGGACGCCCTGTGATATCTCCGCTTGATACGGCGTGTAGGCCGTCAGAAACTCGCCTCGCGTTGCCAAGGCATCGACCACGACCGGCCGGAAATGGCGATAAGCTCCCGCGCCCAGAAAGCACGCGTACCCCCGCGCGCTCTCCTCGGCGCAAGCCTCGAAGAAGTCGCGGATCTCGTACTCCGATTGGCCGGCCGGAATCGCGAGTCGCTCCCCCTGCCGCAGCGCGGCCGGAATACTGGCGAACAATTCCTCGGCTGAGTGCAGACCCAGCTCGGCGAGCATCGCCTCACGCTCCGAGGGGGACTTCGGAAGGTAGCGCAAACGGACGTCCCCTCGGCTACCTGTCGCTTTCGGCCGCGACGTACTCCGCGTACTGCTCCGCGCTCATCAGAGCTTCGATCTCATTGCGGTCGAAGATTCTCAGCTTGACCAACCAGCCCTGGCCGTGGGGATCCTCGTTGATCTTCTCAGGGGCATCGAGCAAAACTTCGTTGACTTCCGTGACGTCGCCGCTGATGGGCGCATAGATGTCCGAAACGGCCTTCACGGACTCGACTGCGCCAAAGGGACACTCGGCTTGCAGCTTGGCGCCGACTGTCGGCAGCTCCACGAAGACCACATCGCCAAGTTGCTCTTGCGCGTGGTGCGTGATGCCGACTATGGCTGTGTTCTGCTCGATGCTGACCCACTCATGCTCGCGAGTGTACCGGTACTCGGTCGGATACTTCATGACTCCTCAGGCTTGGCGCTTGTAGAAAGGGGTGGGGACGATCTCGCCTGCGACGGGCCGGCCGCGGATCTCAATCTCAATGGGCTGTCCGGGCTGGCGGTACTCGACGGGCAGTATACACAGGCCTATGTTCTGACCCAAGAACGGCGCGGGCGAAGCGCTGGTTACGCGGCCCACATTCTGGCCCGCCACGAGCACGGGGTAGCCGTCGCGAGCGATGCCGCGGCTCTTCATGGCAAAGCCGGCGATCCGGCGACGCACGCCCTCTGCCTTTTGACGAGCGAGGACCTCGCGTCCGCAGAACGCAGGCTTGGCGAGCTTGACGATCCACCCGAGGCCAGCCTCGTAAGGCGTGGTCTGCGCATCGATCTCATGTCCGTACAGCGACATGGCGGCCTCGAGTCGCAAAGTGTTGCGCGCGCCTAGACCGCAGGGCTGAATCGAGTCTTTCCGGCCCGCTGCGAGGATGGCGCGCCATGTCCGCTCGGCTTCTTGCGGGTGCAGGTAGACCTCGAATCCGTCCTCACCGGTGTACCCCGTGCGGGCGAGCATAGCCGGGGCTCCGGCGAATTCGCCGCAGGCAAACCAGTAGTATCGCATCCCTGCCAAGTCAAGGTCGGTCAACTTGCTGGCGACCCCCAGAGCTCGAGGCCCCTGAATCGCCAATTGAGCGTACTCTCCGCTGGAGAAGACAACTTCGGCCTCAAACGGGTTGTTTCCGTCGATCCAGGCGTAATCCTCGTCTTGGTTCGCGGCGTTGACGCACAGCAGGTAGTGGTCGGACGCGATCCGGTGCACGATGAGGTCGTCGACGAACCCACCTTGCGGATTCAGTAGGCCGGAATACTGCGCTTGGCCGTCCTGTAAACTCGCGGCGCGATTGGAACACAGCGAGTCGACGAGCTCGACGCTCTGGGGGCCTCGGATCTCAATTTCGCCCATGTGGCTGACGTCGAAAACGCCAACCCCCGTACGGACTGCCCTGTGTTCTGCAATGATGCCCGCGTACTCGACCGGCATGTCCCAGCCGCCGAAATCGATCATGCGGGCTCCCGCCGCGCGGTGGATCCGGTATAGCGGCGTCTTCCTCGGCATGGGGTAACGGGAATGTTCAGCCATGTGGCCGAGGCTCCACTCGGAACAGAGGCGGCTTGGGTGAATGAGCGTTCCACGCTACCACCCCCCCAGGGCGCTGTCAAACTCGTGTCGTCGTGCACAATCGCCCTTCTAGACCTGCCCTCGGTGAGACGGAATGCCGAAGCGCTAGGATTTCTTGGGCTTGCGGACGGCGGCTTCTGTCGAGGCGCTCGAGGGTGCAGACGGGGTTGCCGCCCGTATCGGTTTCGCTGCGCATCGCGACCGAGCGCAGCACGCTGGCTCTAATCGGCGCAGCCGAGAACCCTTTCGTATAGAGCGAGGTACCGATCGATCACGGCTTCGCTACCGAAGCGAGCGACCGCTGTCGAGCGGGCTGCTTGTCGCATTCTGTTCTGCCTCTCCGGATCTCGCAGCACTTCTAAGGCGACCTGCGCCATGGCCTCGACATCGCCCGCGGGCACCAAAAAGCCGTCGGATCCGTCGGTGACAACCTCAGGTAGACCGCCGACGCGACTGGCGATGGGGATAGCGCCGCATGCCATCGCTTCCAAGGCGGCCAGTCCGAACGACTCCATTTGGCTCGGCAGAAGAAGAATGTCGCATATCCCGAGCAGACGCGAGACCGAGGTCTGTTCGCCCAAGAATAGAACGCGCCCGTCTACGCCCAGCTCGACCGCCAGCGTCTCGGCCGCGGCGCGGTCGGGCCCGTCCCCGATCATGAGCAGTTGTGCGGGCGCCTTGGGCGCGAGTCGGGCGAACACCCGCACGCAGTCGAGCACACGCTTGACGGGACGGAAGTTCGAGAGATGGACGAGCAGAGCCTCGTCGGGGCGTGCGTAACGCGCCCGTAGTTGGGGGTCGTCGCGTCGCCGGTAGATGGAGCTGTTGACGAAATTCGGGATCACGTCGATTTCGCGGCGGATAGCGAACACGCGCTGGGTCTCATCGCGCAAGTGCTCGCTGATGCAGGTCACCGCCGGACTCTTCTCGATCGCGAACCGCGTGATCGGGAGATAGGAGGGATCGGCTCCGACAAGCGTCACGTCGGTGCCGTGCAAAGTGGTGACGAACGGCAACCGCCCGTCCAACATCTGGGAGGCGAGCATTGCGCTCACCGAGTGCGGGATCGCATAGTGCACATGCGCCAAGTCCAATCCAGCGGAGCTGGCGACGTCCGCCATCCGCGAAGCCAGAGCCAAGCTGTAGGGTGGGTACTGGAAGAGCGGGTAGCTGCTGACCTCGACTTCGTGATAGAAGACACCCCGCGTATCGTCCGGCAACCGGATCGGATTGGCGTAGGTGATGAAGTGAACCTCGTGGCCCCGCTCCGCAAGTTCCATGCCGATTTCCGTTGCGACGACGCCGCTGCCGCCGTAGGTTGGGTAGCAGGTGATTCCGATTCGCATCAGTCGATGTGGAGGCGTGCGGCAGACTCGTTCGGATCGGCGCGAAGCCATAGCGCTCTTCCGGCGCGCCGGGAAGCTTCCAGCCGGCAGGGAGCGGCTGGGGCAACTCGGCAGCGGGCCGATGGGCGGTGGCCAGCCGGAGAGTTGTATACGTCTCGACGCGCGACGGTCGGCATCCTGGTGGCTAGAATACGGGGCTGATGTCCGAGAGCCAACCCAACATCATCTTCATCATCACCGATCAGCAACGATTCGACACCATCTGCGAACTCGGCTACCCGCACATGGACACGCCGCACCTCGACCGCCTCGTGCGCGAGGGCGTCACCTTCACGAACTGCCATGTCCCTGCTGCGTCTTGCGCTCCGTGCCGCGCCAGCCTGTTCACCGGGCAGTACCCCCATGCGCACGGTGTGCTCCGCAACGGAGACCCCTGGCGGCACAGTTGGGTCGAGAAGCTCAAGACCGCCGGTTACAACACGATCAACATAGGCAAGATGCACACGTTCCCATACAACGAGTTGTTCGGTTTTCGGCAGCGCTACACCGTTGAGAACAAGGACCGGCATTTGGAGGGGCGCTACTTCTTTGACGAATGGGACAAGGCTCTACGCGCTCGCGGCCTGCGCAAGCCGGGTCGCCTGTCCTACCGCAGCCTGCCCGATTATCGGCAACGACTCGGCGCCTTCGAGTGGCCGATCGACGAGGACATGCACCCGGACACGTTCGTCGGCGGCCTCGCCACTTGGTGGCTCGAGAGCTATCCCAAGACCGAGCCGCTGTTCCTGCAGATCGGCTTCCCGGGTCCGCATCCGCCCTACGATCCGCCGACCCACTACTCCGATCCGTACATGCGGCAAGACTTGCCGCTGCTCCCGGTCACGCAGGAGGAACTCGACAACCAGCCTGAGGCGTACCGCGGGATGATCCAGCACAACTGCGAAGTCGACCACGACTCTGTCGTGCACCAGTGGCATCCCTCCCAACAAGAACGATACCGTCAGCGCGCCTATTACTGCGGCAACGTCACGCTCATCGACGAGCGGATCGGCGAGATCATGACAACCCTGGAGTCCACCGAGTACCTGCGGAACTCGGTGGTGATCTTCACCTCCGATCACGGCGACTGCTTGACGGACCATGGCCACAGCCAAAAATGGACCATGTACGACATCGTGACGCACATGCCACTGATCGTCTGGGCGCCCGATCGGTTCGCGTGCGGAAGGAGGCTCGATGGACTATGCTCCCTGCTCGACCTTGGACCGACCATCCTGGAATTGGCGGGCGTGCTACCCTCGAGCAAGATGGAGGCCGATTCGCTCGTCGGCGCGCTCGAGGGCAAGCCGTGGGCCGGACGCGAGCATGTTTTTTGCGAATCGGCTCGCGACGTCAACTTCACGACCAATGACTTTCAGACCATGGTCCGTAGCCGCGACTGGAAGCTTGTGCATTTCCTGGATGCCCAGGACGGGCAGTTGTTCGACCTGACCAACGATCCCGACGAGGTCCGCAATCTTTGGGGCGAGGCCTCCTGTGCGGCCAAGCAGAGGGAGCTTCTTGGAGCCCTGCTCACATGGAGGATCCGCAGTCAATACGATCACGCCGGCTGGGAATTCGAATACTTGGACTGAATCGCTTTCCGGCGGCGGGAAGACGCCCCCTGCTCGGGTCGCGCAAGGCCGTCGTACACTTGTCTCATGCGTGCTGGACTGACGCTCGGAATCGTCGGAGTTGGCAACCTTGGCGGCGCCCTCGCTCAGGGAGCGCTCGAAGCGGGAGCGGTTACGCGCGTGATCGCCGCGGACATCTCCCGCAAGCGGCTTGACGAACTCTCGGAGCGGATCGGCGGGGCCTTCTCGAGCATGGGCGCCGCCGAAACGGCCGCTGCCGCCGACATCGTCGTAGCCGCTGTGAAGCCGCACGTACTGTCTGCGGTTCTCGAGGATGTGCACGATGCGTTGCGGCCAGGATGCGTGTTTCTCTCGGTGGCGGCCGGTATCCCGATCGCGCGCATCGAGAGCGGCCTGCCTCCCCAGCGGCCGGTAATCCGCGCCATGCCGAACTTGGCTTTGCTGGTGCGGGAGAGCGCGACGGCGCTTTGCGCCAACCGTTTTGTCAGCCCAGACCAGATGCGAACCGCTGAGTCCGTTTTCCGCTCCGTGGGGACTATCGTGCGTGTCGAGGAATCCCAGATGCACGCTGTGACCGCATTGACCGGGAGCGGTCCGGCGTACGTCAGTTTGTTGCTCGAGGGTCTCGCTGCCGGAGCCGTCAAGAAGGGCCTGCAACCCGCGCTAGCCCAATCGCTAGCCTGCCAGTTGCTGTATGGGACCGCAAAACTGCTGCGTGACGAACAGTGGCATCCGGCCCTACTCCGAGACCGCGTGACAACGCCTTCGGGAACCACGATCGCGGGACTGCAGCAGCTGGAATTGCACGCGGTGCGCGGAGCGCTCATCGCTGCCGTGGAAGCCGCTAGCGACCGGTCCGAAGAGTTGGCTGAGGCCTAAAGCCTCGCTCTACAGCAGAACGCTGCCTTGCATGCCAAAGGGCTTTGGGATGCCGAAGAACTCTAGGATCGTGGGTGGAAGGTCCACGATGTTCGGAGTCGCACCGCGCAACGCGTGGCTGCTAAACAGGCAACCGGGCACCAACTCGTGCGCCATCGAGTGATCGCCCGCCCAGGCCCAGGGATTCAGGTTGAGAATCTTCTGGCTACTTTCACCCATCACGGATTCGGACGAGGAACGGTACCCGGGTGTGTAGCCGACCAGGAGTTCCGGCATCTGGGGTGTGAACTCTCCAGAGTAGATGTCGTCGCGCCGGTAGACTCGGTGGACCGGTCGCTGGCCGGTCTCCGCGTCCCGGATCTTCTCTAACTCGCCAGCGATTCGCCCCGAGAGCCGCGACGCTTCCGAATCGCTCAAGATACCCTGGCCTTCGCGTCCAACGCGGTTCATGTACAAGCCGTTGAATCCGATCCCATAGGCGGCTGTCTTGGACCAGTCGATGTCGAGCACGCTGGCGTTTTCCTTGCTGGCGGCTTGGTCCTTGACGGTGAGGTAGCCCTGCCGGCGTAGCCAGGAGTTGAGGTGGAACTGCCTGCTAAAGGGAGCGAATCCATGGTCTGAACACACCAGCACGAGAGTGTCGTCGCCCGCGGCTGGCAGGATGCGGCCCAGCAGCTTGTCCATCTCCTCGTACAAGTGGTGGATGTAGCCGGAGAAACGCACGTCGCTGGCGCCGTGCATTGGGTGCGTTGCGTCCATGTTGCGCCAGAGCATGTGCGCATCTTGGTCCGTGCTGGAGACGTAAAAGAAGAAGAGTCCCTCCCGGAATCGCTGCCATTCGTAGTCGAACAAGCGGAGGCGATCCGTCAGGATCAGCTCCGCCTGCTTGACGTAGGCCTCGTCGTCGAGCACCCGATAGTCCAGCGCCTTGGTGTCGGAGGGCAGCCCCTTGGTCCAGAAGGGACCGATTTGGCGGGCGATTTCGCCACCCGCTTTTGCGGGATGGCTGACCGGCATCGCCGGCGACGCCGGGTCGATGTTGATGGGGGTGACATAGAGCTGCAGGTGCGGATGCGCCTGTTTGAGATAGATGCGGCAGATACCGGACACGCTCGCGAGCCACCAGGCCATGTCGAATCGCACGTGGATCCATTCGCTGTATTCGCCCTGCTGGAGTAACAGCCGCCGGCCCTGGATCTCGAGAATAGCGGCATCGTTGCGCTCGTCCACATCGATGGTGAAGGGAATGCGCAGTTCCGCTTTGTCCTTGCGCAGGGCATTGTCTGGTCCAGACAACTGCGCCTCGGCGCGGCCACCCCGCACGCTGACGTGGTGCACGATACCGCCGGTCAATCCTGGATACTCCTCGTCGGGGTCGCTCGTGAAGTAGTTGAATCGGCCGAAGGAGTCGGCCAGGTCGGGTGTGCCCATGCCGCTGATGGCTCGGCCCGCGGTGTCGTCGACCGGGAAGTTGGTGGGAATCTTGATCACGGTCGAAGGGATCCCAGCGTCCGTGAGGTAGGTCCAGAACGGCACGCCGACACGCTTGTTGACGAGGCGAGGGCGACCCATCGCCAGTTCGTACTCGCCCAGGCTGAAGGTGCGACCCGAGGGGCGGGACTCCCAGATCGAGAAGTACGGCTGGTAGCTCGCCGGGTCCCGCATGATGAAGTCGACCACGGTGTGGCTACCAGGGTCGGTTCCGGTAATGAAGGTGCTCCACGCCACAGGGCTCAGCGCGGGCATCGTCGTTCCAAGCTCGTGGAAGGCTCCCATCGAAGCGAGCTTCTGAAAATTCGGAGTGCGGCCCGACTCCATCAGCGCACGGATGATCTTGGGATCCAGACCATCCAGCCCGAGGACGACAACGCGCCGCTGGGTACTCGGGCCCTGCGAGCTGCGGCCGCACGACAGCCCGCATCCGGAGGCGCCCCCTGCCAGGGAACTCGCGAACTGACGGCGGGTGATCATGACGCCTGGTGTCCTGCAGTTCGAAGCGTCCAGGCCGCAAGCAGCACGACTAGAGACCCTCGAGGCGCAGATATTCTTGCGCGTTGCGGAAGCATATGTTCTCGACCAATCCGCCGACAAGGGCCTCGTCGCTTGGAATCTCGCCGTTCGCCATGTCCCTGCCGAGCAAGTTGCACAGGACCCGGCGGAAGTACTCGTGGCGCGGGTACGACATGAAGGACCGGGAATCGGTCAGCATGCCCACGAAACGGGACAGCAGGCCGACATTGGAGAGGCAGTTCAGCTGCCACTCCATGGCCTCCTTTTGGTCGAGATACCACCAGCCCGAACCGAACTGCATCTTGCCCGGGATCGCGCCGTCTTGGAAGTTGCCCAGCATCGTGGCGAACGTGTAGTTGTCGTTCGGGTTGTTGTTGTAGAGGATCATGCGCGGCAGCGCGTCCTCCCGGTCCAGGCGGTCCATGAAGCGCCCCAAGGACTGGACTTGGGGCGAGTCTCCGATCGAGTCGAATCCGGTGTCCGGGCCTGCGGCTCGAAACCCGCGAGTGTTGTTGTTGCGGCGTGCGCCCAGGTGCATCTGCTTGGTCCAGCCCTTCGCAGAGTCGAGCCGGCCGAAGTAGAGCATCATGAACGCCGCGAACTGTGCGTGCTCGGACGTCGAGGCCGGTGTACCGTCCCGGACGGCCTCGAAGACGGCCTCGGCGGCGGATTCGTCCGGGAAGTCGCTGTAGGCGTAGTCGAGCCCATGATCCGAGAGCCGGCATCCCATCGAATGGAAGAAGTCGTGCCGCCGCTGCAGGGCCTCCAGGAAATCCCCCAACGAACGAATCTCGCAGTTCGCGGACGCTTCGAGCGCCGCGACCCATGGATTGAAGACTTCCGGATGGTTGACCGCGAGCGCCTTGTCGGGCCGGAACGCCGGGTAGACCTTGGTGTGCAGGGCGGATTCGGCGATCGCCCTGTGATGGCTGAGGTCGTCCGTGGGATCGTCGGTGGTGCAAAGCGCCCGCACGTCGAACTTGCGGAGGATGCCGAACACGCTCAGCTCGCTACGCGCCAGTCGCTCGCTGGCGAGGTTCCAGACGCTCTTGGCGTTGGATTCGTCGAGTAACCCATCGAAGCCGAAGTAGCGCTTCAACTCCAGGTGGCTCCAGTGATACAGCGGGCTACGAAGGGTGCTGGGCACGGTCCTGGCCCAAGCGAGGAACTTCTCGTACGGGTCCGCGCCACCGGTGCAGTAAGCTTCGCCCACTCCGTTGGCGCGCATCGCCCGCCACTTATAGTGGTCGCCCTCGAGCCAGATCTCGGACAGGTTGCGGAACTGGCGATTCGCCGCCACGTCCCCGGGCGGGAGGTGGCAGTGGTAATCGAGAATCGGCTGGTCCTTGGCGTAGTTGTAGTAAAGCCGTTTGGCGTATTCGTTGGAAAGCAGGAAATCTTCGTGGATAAAGGACATCCGGTGGCTCCGGGACTGTTCCCATGATAGGTGCAACCCGTGAGGGACTACGTACGATCAGGCCCTGCCTAACAGTCCCCGCGCCCAGTACAGCGAGAACGCCAGCAGCGCGCTTGCTAGTCCGAGGCCCGCGGTCCGAGGCGCGCCCGTGCTAGCCAAGGGAAATAACGCTTCGAGCCTAGCTGCCACGTCGTTCCACCAGAAGGATAGGAGAGCGGCCATCGTGCAGAGCACGATCGCCTCGGACCAGCATTCCAATGCCGCGGCATTCGCTCGGCGCTGGATACACGCGTCTAGCTTGGCGGCCAGAAGGATCAACTCCGCGCTGGGTAGCCGGTCGCGCTGCTCCCCGATCTCTCGGGAGAATTCATTCCTTAAGAGAGCGTCCAACACGTCGCCGGGCGCGTCCTGTTCAGAATGCATGCGCCGGTTCATGGTCATGAAGCCCTCCCGCTGATTTCGCCGGCTGCGCCCAAGAGCCTAGCTAGCTTCTTACGAGCGCGAAAAGCAAGCACGCGAACGCTGGCCCGCTTGAGATTCATGATACCCGCTACCTCCTGGTGCGCGAACCCTTCTGCGTATATGAGCCAGAGAAGCTGCTGATCGCGCTTGGAGAGCGTGCGGAGAGCGTCGCGTAACCTGAGGCTCTCCGGGTTGGGCGGTCGTTGATCGCCCGCGGGCTGCTCGCGAGCCGAAGTTTCGAGTCTCTTCCGCCGTTGCAGCGTGCGCCCATGGTCCGCGATAGCATTGGAAGCGATCCGGTACAGATACGCTCGAGCCTCGCGCGCCATTTGGGTCTTGGCCATCCGACTCCCAAGGAACTTGATGTATGTGATCTGGAAGAGGTCGTCGGCGGCAGCCCTGTCGCTGCAGTGACGGAGAATGTACGCGCGGATGGACGCTGCCGTGTCCTTGTAGAACCGCTCGAACGCCTCCGTGTCGGACGCATGCCGCTTCATCGATCAGAGCCCCAGCCGCGATCAGGGCTAGACGCCGTCTGGTCCGGCCCCCTCCGAGGGGCCGAGACTCGACGAGGTCGGACTCTCGTTCTCGACTTCCTTTTCTCGGACCTTGTATTCAGCTCGCGATGCCACGTAGGCTGACAGCAGCAAAGCCGCGCCGACCGAACTGATAACCACGCCCGGCACGAGGAAATCCTCGTCCTCCACAGCGGCGAGGACGAAGAATCCGATGCCTAGGAACGTCAGAATAGCGCCCGGGATGAACAGGCCGACCCACAATTTCTTTGGCTTTTCCTTCTCCAGAGAGAGCACCTCGGCGAGATTCGAGCCCCCGGGGCCCCGCATGGCCTGCGCAAACCCTTCGCCTGTCGAGAACTTGTCGATCAACTTGCGGATCAGCTCGGCTCGGCGTTCCCTGTCCCGCCGATGGCTGACAGTCTCGATCCACACGATCAGGACCACCATTGCGAACAATCCCAAGGGGATTAGGACGTCTTCGAGCATTTCCACCACCATCATTCCTTCCTCAAATCTCGGATCGCGGCTGCTTACGGCTCGCCGCAGGTACCGCTGCTTTAACGAACCTACGTCAGGAACGGTTAACATCGCGGACTTCTATACCAAGCGGTTTAGGCATCCCGTTCAACCCAGCGGCGACGCCCAACGGGACCTGGAGCCTCCCCCCACTCACTCCGTGGGAAGAGTCCCGTCTGGGTTCTGAGCCCCTTGGCCCATCTCACGTACGTTTCTAGTTGCATTCACGTCGTGATCCTCGATGCAATCGCGATGCCCGAACTCATCACGATGTTTTCCTAACGCTGCAACCGAGAGTACCGATTCGCGGATCCCGTTACTCGGCTCGCCTATGTTGCTGCGAGCACTCCAAGGTTGGCCGGTCGACTTCTCAGTTTGGCTGAGACCTACGGGTGATCAGTAGGGCAATTGCGACACCAATAGTCGGCAAATCCACGATTTCGTGATGACGTCCGTCGCAGCCGCTATTGGCAAGAGCATTGGCCCTTAACGATCTCGAGTCGGCGGGTCGATCATTGCAACAGCAGCAGTGACGATATCGTTTGCGAAACCAAGCGCTCGCGACGACTGGTCGGCGGAAAACGCTTCGGCAGGGGTGCCATCGTCTAGTCCGTTGGGGTAGCGAGTGGGGACGTAGTACAGATCAAGCTTACGTGCGCCGGGAAGCAGAGTCTCAAGGCTCGGCAGTTCCAGACGTTCGATTAGGTGCCGGATGCCGCGACCAACGACGAGCCGTGCGCCTCGAGCGCAATGCATCGCTTTGACCGCCTTCTCCGCTGCTTGGTGAGCATGAAAGCAGGCTGGAGCGTGGAAGTCGGAGCTGGCAGCGTGACGAGCAAACGCGAGATCCTCGCGGGCGGTGTTCAGCCATCGTCGGGCGTCGCGGTCGGGGGTGTTCACGTGCTGTTAGTGCGTTTGCGTTTGGGGAAAGATCGTCTTCCCTTCGGCGATGATGGCGGAGAATACGTCAAACCCGGCTGCGGTTCCCTTTTCGAACTCTGAAGGGGTGAAGATCAAGAGGTCGAGGGAAACCGGAATCGCATCGTAGAGATCGCCGAGCAGTCGACCCCGTTCTAGTCGAGGCAATTCGGTATCGATCACGACCGCGAGATCAAGATCCGACCAAGCGTCGGCGGCTCCTCGGGCAAAGGAGCCGAATGCGATGGCACACTGCGCTCCCGCCGTCCGTAGCGGCTCAGCCGCGAGATGGGCGAGATCAGCCAACGACCACTTGGCTGGCGCGCGGAGAATCGTCACGCCGCCATTCATGGGTTTATGTTCGCACGCTCATGCCAATCCGAATGCAGTTGGACGGACCCTGGGGCGGAATCCCGCCGGTCTCGAATGGTTGGTTCGGAAGGGTCCAGCCTCAGCACTTGCCGAGCTGCACTCCTTTCCGTCTATCTGGTGTTCGACCCAAATGACAGATCGAGTCGGCGCATTTCCGCTTCGTCCGAATGTCAGTGTCGCGGGTCGCAAACCAGCGATTCACGACGAACCAGGTGGAGGTGAGTGAGGGCAGTGACGCGAAAGGGCGCTGGACGCCGAGCGGGGCTGCGCGAAATCGAGCGGTTGCGGCGCGTTGCGAGCCAGTGCGAAAGCCGGCTCGCGCCGCGCCGTCGCTGCCGTAGCGGCCGTCTGTCGAGTGCTGAGCGGCGGCGATTCTATCGTGGGTCCAGACGGGCTCGCGCGAAAGGGTGTGGCGCGGTTCAGCGCGACGGGCCGATTCTTCGCGTTCGGACCTCTTGCGCGATTTCGAAGAATCGGTCCGCGGCGTTGATCGCTTGTTCCTTGGAAAACGCTTTGGAAGGGTCTTCGTCTCGCAAGCCGTTGGGGTAGCGCCTTGGGATGTAGTAGAAGTCTAGAGCCCTGGCAACCGGAAGAAGGTTTTGCAAGGCAGGCACTTGATCTGAGTATTCTTTGACGAGATCGGCAACGGAATGTACCCGTATGGTTCGTTCGCCAAGACTGTAAGCGATTGATTTGATGGATTTTTCTGCGGTCTGCTGCGCCATGAAGCAAGCGTGTCCGAAGTGTTCGGATTCTAGAAGGGACCGGCTTACGCTGAGGTCGATACGGGATACGGGCTTGTTCGAGCCAGCGTCTGGATTCTCTATTTGCGTCCCACATCGATTGATACCGCGTCTTCAAGCGCTTTGACGAAGAACGGTCGTTCCTCGTCCAGTAATTCTTGGAACTCTTCGGGCGTATAGATGAGCATGTCCACGCGAAGTCTTGTGGCGAGCAGGGCCGGCATGTAATCGCGAGGACGTTCGACGAACGGGCGATCAGTGGGTTCCACGATGAGGATGTCAATGTCGCTTTCTGGGTCTGCCGTTCCGCGAGCGCGAGAACCAAAAACCCAGACTGCTTCGACTTGGCGCTTGGTGAGTCGGGGGCGGAGTGCTTCGAGGAATTCTTCGAGTTGTGCTTCGCAAATCTCTTGCTTGCGCTGGACGTTCTCCTGTATCACCTGCTCGTTAAGGATTCGGGTGAAGTCCTGCGGCGTTTCGCTGGAACGTTCGCGCATGGTGGCACGTTCCACTCTGATTGAATGAAGGGACTTGCATGCCGTGCGGTGATCGGAATCGCTTTGCGGTGGAAAAACGGCTTCCAGCGCATGGGGTCAAGAAGGGCTCAGGTAATCGCCCGGGCCTTTGTTTGCGAGGGTTTTCGGCCTCTTAGACGACCATGCTCAGACTTCGGTACATCGGGCGAGGTAGCGTGATGCTTGTTCGCGGCGTAACTGCCGTGCAAATCGAGGGTTAGGAACTCTTTCCGCTGAGAGCTGTGGGCTTGACCAGCCCCAGTATCTTTTGATATACTTTGTCCAGTGCCTGCCGACGCAACGCTCCCGCAAGACGCTGCCCAAGCGCCCGCCTTGGCCCTCCAACCGGGCCACGCCCTGCCCCTCGGCGCTTGCCTGAGCCTGCTCCGCGATGACCACGACTTCGTCTACTTCCTGTGCACCCAGCCGATCGCCTCGCATGCCATCGACGACAAAGTCGGGCGCAATCTGTGTCTCGCTCGCTGCGCACTGTTTGGCCTCGCCACGCACACCGCGCTGGCGCAGGCCTTCGGTCTCAACCCGCGCACGGTGGCACGCGCCAAGGCACGCCTGCAGGAGCGCGGCGAGGGCCAGTTCGTCCCGCCGCGCAAGCCGCGGCGGCGGCACGGCATCGAGGATTCCGTGCTGCTGGCCCAGGCCGCGGAACGGTGCGAGCCGCCGGTTGGGCCCGAGCCAGCGGTCGTGTCTGAGGCGAGCGTCGAGACCGAGGCCAGCACGCTCGTGCTGCCCGGCAAGGAAGAGCGCAACCGGCGCGACGCGCAGGCCCCGCTGGGCCGGGCCGCCCGCGACACCGCGGGGCGCGTGGCAGCCAGTCTGGGCGTGCTCAACGGGCAAGCGCCGCACTTCGAGCCGGCCGCGACCGTGAGCGGGGGCGGCGTGCTGAGCACCCTGCCGGCCCTGTTGCGCCAAGGCCTGTTGCGCCACGCCGGGTTGCTGGCGCTGCCGAAAGGTTTCTACGGGCTGCCCGCGTTGCTGCTGCTGTGGGCCTTCCTGCTGCTGGCCCGGGTGGGCAACGCCGAAGGGCTGCGCACCCAGCAGCCCGGCGAGTGGGGTGCGCTGCTGGGCTTGGACCGCTGCCCCTGCCCGCGCACGCTGCGCCGCAGGACCCGCCAGTTGGCCGCCAGCCCGGGCTTGGCGGACTGGACCGGGGCCCTGGCGCGGGATTGGTGCCGGGAGGATCCCGCGGCCGTGGCCACGCTGTTCGTCGATGACCACGTGCAGGTCTACAGCGGCCAGGGTCGGTTGCCGAAACATTTCGTGACGCGCCAGCGGCTGGCCTTGCCGGAGGAGCCCGGGCAATGGCATTAACCGTACGCGACGAGACCGACGAATTAGTGACAGCGCTCATGAGGAGATAATTCTCCTGTAGTTTCAAGGGTTTGCGGCTGCGCGAAATTTTCTTGCTGGCAGGGCTTGACTTCTGCGGTTCGATCTGCCAAGTTAGGTGTCGAGGGATGTCTCATTGGACCCGCTGATTGAGAAGCTCCGCTCCACGACCTTCTTCGGCAAGCGCTTCACCCGGCGCCAGCTGGCCGATATTCAGGCAACCGTCGGGACGTTCCCCGACCTGAGCCGCACCGAATTGGGGCAGACCATCTGCGAGCACCTGCGCTGGCAGACGCCCAGGGGCCGCAACCGCATTCAGAGCGCCTTGCGCCTGCTGGAGGAACTCGAGCGGCTCGGCATTCTGACTCTGCCGGCCAAGGCCAAGCCGGCCCCGGGGCGGGGTCGGCAGAAGCCGCTGGAGCTGGGAAGCCGGACGGCGCCGCAACCCGCGATTGACGGGCCACTGGCCGAGCTACTGCCTGTGCGGCTGCAGCCGGTGAGCGGGCAGCAGGCGGTCGCGGAGTGGAACGAGTGGGTCCAGCGCTACCACCCGCTGGGCTACCGCCGTCCGCTCGGCACGCACCTGCGCTACTTCCTGCTCGACCGGCACGAGCGCAAGCTGGGCTGCCTGCTGTTCGATTTCGCGACCCGCAAGCTGGCCTGCCGGGACGCGTGGATCGGCTGGGCAGGCGAGGCGCACCGCCAGCAGCTGCAGCTCGTGGTGCGGAACGCCCGTTTCCTGCTGTTCCCCTGGGTGCGCGTCGAGAATCTGGCGTCGAAGACGCTGGGCCTGGCAGTGCGGCAGCTGCCGCAGGACTGGCAGCGGGAGCACGGGTACCGGCCGGTGCTGGTGGAGACGTTCGTCGACCCAGAGCGCCACAAGGCGACCTGCTACCGGGCGGCGAACTGGCAGTGCCTGGGGCAGACGCAGGCGCGCGGGGCGCGGGGCGGGGTGGAGGCAAAGACGCCCAAGCAGGTCTACGTGCAGCCGCTGCATCGCGACTGGCAGGCGATCCTGCGGCAGGGCCCGCGCGCGGCGGCCAAGGCGGCCAAGCCGCGTCCGCGGGCCCTGCCGCAGGCCGTCGCGGACGACGGTTTCGTGTCGTTGTGGCAGGGGATCGTGGGCACGCTGGTGCGCGTGGCAGGCGAGCATGACCGGCAGTGGCTCCGGCGGCAGAGGGCGCTGAACACGCTGCTGGTGATCCTGTTCGTGTTCCGGCTGGTGTTCGCGCCCGAGCGGAGGGCCTACGGCACGGTCCTGGCCGACCTGTGGGAGCAGTGCCGCCGGCTGGAGCTGGCCTTGCCGCAGCCGCGGCCGGTCTCGGCCGCGGCGATTTGCAAGGCCCGCGCCAAGGTCGACGAGGAAGTGTTCCGGCGGTTCCATCGCGCGGTGCTCGCCCAGGTGCCCCGGGACAGTCCGGCCGCGCTGTGGCACGGCCACCGCGCCTTCGCCGTCGACGGCTCGAAGCTGAACCTGCCCCGCCCGCTCGTGCACGACGGCTACCGCACGCCCTCGCCGACGGCCCATTACCCGCAGGGCCTGCTCAGCTGCCTGTACCAACTGCGCGCCCGCCTGCCGGTCGACTTCGACCTGCAGGCCCACGGTGACGAGCGCCGTGCCGCCTGGGCCCACCTGTCCGCGCTCCGCCCCGGCGATGTCGTCGTCTACGACCGCGGCTACTACTCCTTCCTGCTGCTGCACACCCACCTCGAGCGCGGCCTGCACGCCGTCTTCCGCTTGCAGGGCAACGCCAACTCCCTCTTCCGCGACTGCATCCAAAGCGACCGCACCGACGACACGCTCACCGTCCAGCCCAGTGCCGACGCGCTGCGCCAGCACCCGCAGGCCGTCTGGCGGCCCTGCCGGGTGCGCCTGGTCCAGTACAGCGTCGGCGCGACTACCTACACCCTCGCCACCACGCTGCTGGACCGCCAGCGCTATAGCGTCCGCGCACTCGCCGACTTGTATCACAGCCGGTGGGGAATTGAAGAACTGTACAAGACCTCCAAGCAAGGCTTGAGCGTGGAGTTGTTCCACGGCCGCAGCGAGCGCCTGGTCCAGCAGGAACTGTACGCAAACTTCACCCTGATCGCGCTGACTCGCCTGTTCGCCAACCACTGCGAGCAGGGCCTGCGAGCCGCGCCGGACGGGCACGGCCGCCCCGCGCGGCAGGCGCATTTCCAGAACAGCCTGCGCACGGTGGCGCGCCAGTTGGAGGCTCTGTTCCTGCAGCATGCGAGCGTGCTGTCGGAATCCGTGCAGCGGGTCGTGGAAGGCATCGCCGCCGGCTGGCAGCGACGCCGCCCGGGCCGCTCTTTCCCGCGCGTCTCGCGCAAGCCCGCCAGCAAATGGAGGAACCGCAAGGCAACCGCAACGGCAAGCTCCGCCTGAAACTCCCCTCAAACGCCCCGGCCTGCTCGGATTCCCCCCTGTTTTCTAAAGTTAATGCGTGCTCGCGGCAAAGTTAATGCCATTGGGAGCCCGGGGCGGCCACCAGCGAGCCGCGTCTGACGCTGGTGTTCGATCGCGAAGGCTGGAGTCCGCAGTTGTTCCGCGAGTTGCGCGCGCTGGGGATCGCAGTGGTGAGCTGGCGCAAGGGGACGCCAATCGAGCGCTGGCCGGAGAGCGAGTTCCGGGCGGCGGCCATCCCGCTGCGCACGCCGCTGGGCGCGGCCACGCTGGAGGGCCAGTTGGCCGAGCGTGAGGTGGACTTGGGTGCGCACTGCCGGGTGCGCGAGATCCGCTTCTGGATCGAGCGCCGCCTGCGCGGCACGGGCAAGAGCGGCCAGGATCGCCAGCCGCGCGAGTGGGCCGACCAGCCGCGCGAGAGCCAGCGCCAGCCGGCGCTGGTGACCACGCATCCCAGCCTGGCGGCCGAGCAGGTGGCGGGTCTGTTGCGGTCGCGCTGGACCCAGGAGAATTTTTTCAAGTACATGCGCGCCGAGTTCGGCCTCGACAGCCTGCCCGAACACGCGCTGGTGGACGTGGACGAGCAGGCTTGGGTGCTCAACCCGGCCTGGCGTGCGATCGACAAGGCGCTCAAGCAGGCCCGCAACCAAGTCGGTCACCTGCGCCGCAAGCGGGCCTTGGAGCCCACCGCCAAGACGGACGCGGCACGCCAATTGGATGCGCAGATTGGCGCTTGCGACAAGCTGGTGGAGGGCTTCGTGCTGGCGCGCCAGGTGGCGGACAAGCACATGCGGGCGGGCGCATTGCCGGAGGAAGAGAAGCTGCAGGCCCTGCCGGCACCGCTGCGCCAACTGATGCAGACGCTACGCATGCTGGCCTACCGGGCCGAAACCGCCATGGCGGCGGCGCTGGCCCCGCAACTGGACACTCCCGAGACGGCCCGCAGCCTGCTCAAGGCGCTGTTCCGCAGCGAGGCTAGCTTGCTGCCCGATCCGGCGGCCGGCACGCTGACGGTGCGCCTGCTGCACCAAGCCAGTCGCGCCCAAGACGCGGCCCTCGCCCCGTTGCTGGCCGAATTGAACCGTACGCGCACCGTGTTTCCCGGCACCCAGCTGCGCCTCGTCTACGAATTGCCGTCCAGTGACTGCTCCCAGCCGATGGCCTTGCAGTCTCACCCAGCCGGAGTCTCAGCCCAAACTCGTGACAACTCTAATCAAACGATGTAACGAAGTCTGATGCTCTGCAGATTTGGCGCCAGCAGCTTGCGGTGGTCGGAGGGTACAGGCCGATGTGTGGGATGCAGACGTACCCACAACTGCGCTCAAGTTCTTGAATCAACCACCGAGTCTGCGCCATGATCTCGTGTCGCGACGACCCGTTGAAACCACTCCGCACCTAAAGGCCCGCCGCTGTCGCCTCGATCAACACATCCACGACCCGCCTCAGGGCCGCTTCGCGTGTTGCGCCGGATCGCAGCGCCTCTCGGTATGCCTCGACCTGCATGTGGGAACTGGTTCCCCGCTTGATGATTCTACGGGCGTGTTCGATCTCCTTCACGCAATCGAAGCATTCCGCGTCCTCGCGCAGGATACCGAAGAGTTCTTCCATGAGATCCGAGAACGGGACGATCTCGCCGCGCCCGAAGTCCACCATGCCCTCATCCAGACCGTACCGCTGTGCCCTCCACCGATTCTCGTCCACGAGCATCCGAGCGTAGACCCGCCAACGCTGGTTGTCCCGTCGCAACCGGTAGAGCATGCGGCACAGGCACCGGAATAGCGCGGCGCAGCATATCGCGTCGTCGATTCGCGTGCATACATCAGTGATCCGCATCTCCACTGTCGGGAAGCGAGCGCTTGGCCTCACGTCCCACCAAAGTTTCGTGGTGTCCTCCAGCAGCCCGGCGCCCACCATCAGTTCGACCGCACGACGGTATTCGCCGTAACTCGCGAAGCGCTCCGGCAGGCCGGTCCGCGGGAGTTCGTCGAAGACACACAGTCGGTAGGACCTGAGGCCCGTCTCGATGCCTTCCCAGAACGGCGAGGATGTGCTCAGAGCGAGAAGATGTGGCAGGAAGTACGAGACTTGGTTGAGTATGTCGATTCGAAGGTCGTCTTCTTCGATGCCGATATGGACGTGCATGCCGCAGATAAGAAGCCTTTGAGCCACCACCTGCATGTCCTCGTGCAGAATCCGATATCGCAGCTTGTCCGTATGCATTTGCTCCCTCCATTGGGCGAAGGGATGCGTAGACGCGGCGATCGGCGCCAGTCCATGTCCACGGGCGATCTCCGCGACGGTACGACGCAAGTGCATCAGGTCGTCCCGTGCATCCGCTATGGATCCACAGACTGAGGTGCCGACTTCGATCTGTGTGCGAAGGAATTCCCGACTGAAGTGGCCCGCGAGCCGTGTCTCGAAGGCGTCGATGAGCGCGGACGGCGGCTCGCTGACTAAGTCCCGCGATCGTCGGTCGACTAGAAGGTACTCTTCCTCGATTCCGATGCTAAAGCTGGGTTCTCGTAAGGGCATCAGCCCACTCCGAGCCTGGAGCGGAGGTTTGCGGCGACGCCTTCCATGGCATTGCCGAGCATATCGGCGTAGAGTTCGATTCCGTCTCGGTCGCGGATCAGGTCCTCCCGGATTTCGACCAGCGCGCTGGGAATTCCCGCGGAGGAGGCGTGGAACTCTTGCGAGAAGTCGAAGTGGTCTCGGGCCGAATAGGGCTCGTTGTCACCGACGACAATTCCCGGGTTGCCGCGAAGGGATTCGATTAGAGGCCGTGCGACCCGCGGATCCTCGTCCCAGAGCACGCCAAAGTGCCAGGGCCGGGTGCAACCGTTCAACCTGGGCGTGAAACTATGGATGGCTGCGAAGATTGGCGTCGAGCCGCCGCGACGGATGCGTTGCAGGATGCTCGAAATGGCATCGTGATACGGCACGAACAAGGCCTCGGCGCGCCTCGCGACATCATCGGGCTCGAGTCCCAGATTTCCAGGGATTACCGTGCCGTCGCTGACCTCGACGATGGACGTCTCGGATCCGAGCTTTCGGTTACAGTCTATGACGAGGCGCGAGTACCCAGTCAGCACCGCCGGAGCGTCGAACCTCTCCGCTAGCCTGCGCGTCACTTCCGCGGCGCCGATGTCCCACCCGATATGGCGCCGCTGGTCCCGCGAGTCGAGCCCGAGATTGCCGAGGGACTCGGGTACGACGTGCGAGGCGTGGTCGCATGTGAAGACCATCGGTGCGCGGCCCATCGGGTTAGCGATGCGGTACGGAGGCGGCTCGTGCTCGGCCAGCAGAGGCGCATTCCGCGACAAAGAACTGCCCACGGTCGCGATCCCCCGCCTCATGGACTTGCCTCTGTCATGTGCCTGGCTCGGAATCGAAGCCAGCCCGCCCTCGCGCACTTAAGACGCTAGGAAGAGCGGCTCGATGTGCCGTGCGAAAAGGTTCTCGGTGACGTTTTTCGAGATCGTCTCTTCGCACTCGCTCAACATGCCGAGGTACCGGTCGCCCATCTTCGCTGCGATCTTATATCCGACATGCAGCAGCTGCCGGAAGTCCGCGTTGAATTCCGGGCAGCTCTGATCGTGCCGCAACGCGGCCGTGTATCGCGCAGCCCCCCAATCGGCGACTTCAGAGGGTCTAGGTAGCCGCTCCGGATCGATGTCGATAACGGCCACGTAAGGGGCGCACAGAGACTCCCTCGCGGCATAGGCTTCGGCATAGACCTGCTTCGCCAGTTCCAGTCCGGCTCCTCCCGCCTCGGCCATGCCGATGAGCTCCTCCAGCCAGTTCGTGCCGGCCGTCTTGACGTGCACGCCGACTCCGAACCGCCGAGCGCCCTCCCGGATCGCCTCGTAGATGGAGAATTTATCCGATCCGGAATGCACGCTCAGCTTGAGACTTGCGGGCAAGCCGTAGGCGTCGACTGCGTGCTGAATCACGGCGATGTCTTCGGCAAACTCTTTGGCGAACTGGGCCGGGTTCCCGACGTAGTCGACACCCTTGTTGAACCTGCCGGTGAACTTCGGCGCGATAGTCTGGATGGGAATTCCTTCGTCGGCTACCGCTGCGAGGATGACCAGCAGTTCGGCAGGCGTCTGGGGGTTGTCGGTCTCGTCCATCGAGACCTCTGTAATGAACGAGTCCGCTCCCTTGGCGGATGCAATTCGGCGATAGATTCGTCCGGCTTCCTGGACGGCGAACAGGAATTGTCCGGCGCACTGCTCCACGCCTTCGCGAGTGCTCACAAAGGGTTCGTGGATTCCCTTGATTTCGATCCTGCCGACCAGTTCCGGGTGGCGGCGGACCAGGCCGTCGATCGCCGAGGTTGCCGGCGGTTTGCCGATCGCGTAAGCCACGTCGAGCGTGAAGAAGTCGCTGGTTTCGAGGTAGCCGTCGACGGTGTCCAGGTTGATGTGGTCGGCGTCCACGTAGTAGGGATTCTGCCAATGCAGAATCTGCACGGCCTCGTCAGCGGCGTGGCGGACGCTGGGGGGCTGCGTGCCTACGATCCGGTGCTCTCTGTGCGACTTGTTCCAGGTTGGGATGACGGCCACGCCCCGGTCCGCAGCCAGCATGCAAGCGCGCAATTGAGGCTTCGCCTGGCGGGCGAAGCGGTCGCCTACTCCGAGCGTGAATTTCTCGATTCGCATGCCTTGCGCCTAAGTCGGAGTCTTGGGAGAACGACCGCCGCTCGGCGTGCCGCAGCACCCATCTTAGCGGACAGCGCCGAACACTCCCTGCGGGGTGGACGAGCCTGATAGCAGCCGGGTCAGGCACCGTCCAGCAGGCGTCTCAGTTCATTCGCGACGTGGTTCCGGGGTACTTCTTTCTGTCCAAAGCGGGCCGCCTTCCAGGCGGTGTGCGCCCCGATTCCCGCTCCCCGTTCCCGGCCGACCGACATCTCTTTGATCGTGACCACGCCCCGTGCAGCCTCGTTGCTCCCCATCAGTACGACGTAGGGGATGCCGAGCCTATCCGCTCGCTTCAGCTGCTTGGCGAGCCGTTTCCCCGGGCCCACGTGGATCTCGGTGCGGACCCCGGCGCGCCGTAGCTCGAATGCCAACGCGAGGCATTCCTGGGTCAGCGATTCATCCATCACGCTCACCAGCACCTGGGCCGTCGTCCGGACGCTTGCAGTCTTGCCGAGATGCTGTAGCGCCGCCAGCACGCGGTCGATGCCCAAGGACGCGCCGGTCGCGGGCAGGGGCGCGCCGCCGAAACGCGCCACGAGGTTGTCGTAGCGCCCGCCTCCGAAGACCGAGCCGAACTGAGGCGCATCCAGTAGAATGGCCTCGAAGACTGGGCCCGTGTAGTAGGCCAGGCCTCGCGCGATGCTGACGTCCAGGGCAATCCGGTCGCTGTGATAGCCCAATGCGTCCAGACCCGAGGAAATGGTCTCGATGAGCCCCAGTTGCTGCTCGCATCCCTCGATGCCAGCGAACAGTTCGGCCAGTTGCGCCAAAACGTCGGCGCGCGTTGATCCCGAGATGGCAAGGAATTCTTCGATCGCGGCCACCTGACGCTCGGAAAGGCCGATGCCCCGGATGGGATCCCCCGAGGCATCGACATAGCCGGAGGTCAACTCGAGTCTGACCTTCTCCAAACCGACCTTGTCGAGCTTATCGAGCACCCGGAACACATCCGCCGCCATCCCTTCGGCGATGCCGGCGCGTTTTAAGAGCAGATTGAGGACTTCGCGGCTGGAGAATTTCACCAGATACGGTTCGGCATCGATGGCGCTGAGCGAGTCGCAAATCGCAGCCAGAATCTCGATGTCGGCCGTGCCGCACGGCGCGCCCACCGCATCGAGGTCGAATTGCGTGAATTGGCGGTAGCGGCCCGGATCCGGCTTGTCCGCCCGCCAGACCTGGGAAACCTGGTAGCGTCGAAACGGCAACGTGATCTCGGCGTACTGGCTGACCACGCGCGAAAGGGGGACAGTCAGGTCGAACCGCAGACCCAGTTCCTCCCGCTCGGGGTTGGCGACGCGAAAGATCGATTGCTGGGCTTCCTGACCGGCGGAGCCGGACAGCACATCGAGGTACTCGATCGCCGGCGTGTCGAGCGGCGAGAACCCGTAGTTCTCGCAAACGCCACGAACCGTGTCGATCAGGCGCTGCCGCGCCATCATCGCCTCGGGAAGCAGATCGCGTAGGCCGCGAGAGAGGCGGGGCTGGATGCTCATACGGCCAGGAACTCAACGATATCACGAGCATCGCGGAGCTTCGGCCGGCGTTCTTGGGGTGCGCCGCGTTCCCACTGTGGCGCCAGGTGGCGAGGGCGGACCACATGCAATGCCCACACAGTTCTTCCGGATCGGTCCCCGCGAGAATCAAGTCGTCAGTGTGGCTCAAGCTGCCAATTGTCTGTCCATGCAACTAGGCGCCGCGCATAGGTCGGGAGTACGATAGGCGGTAACCTGAGCAACGTTGCGGTTCGCCTATACCGCTGAGGGGTGTGATGCCTACGATCCGTTCATCCGAAACCAGAATCGCCTGGAGGCTGCTGCTGGGACTCGTCGTGCTGACGGCGAGCGTTTGGGGCGCTGGGTTCTGGGACAAGAAGCACTTCTCCCGGTGGACGCACAACGAAGTCACGCGCATCTTAATGAACTCCCCGTGGGCGAAACAAGTGAGTATTGCGACGAGGTCTCCCATGGGCACGCTTGGCGGTGGCCCAGCCGGCCCACGTGGGGGTGGCGGTTCTTCCGGCGGCGCATATGGCGGCGTTGGCGGCGCTGGCGGTGCTGGCGGCGGACCGCCGGGTGGCGGACCGCCGGGTGGCGGACGCGCGGGTGGCGGACGCGCGCGTGTCGGAGGAATCGGGGCGATGCCGACCCCGCCTCCCATCAATCTGCTGGTCCGGTTCGAAGAGGCGCTTCCGGTCAAACACGCGAAGATCAAGTACAACATGGGAGAAAGCACGGAACTCACTCCGCAGATGCAGCAGTATCTTGATTACGAGAACCCCCACTACGTGGTGGCAGTCGAAGGCCTCCCCGCGCCACTGGCCCGACTCGGGCAGAACGCCGAGGGGCTTCGCGGGACGGCGCGGCTAAGGCGCAAGAACAAGGACGACGTCTTGCCGGAGAAGGTGCAGGTGCGGGGATCGCAACCTGTCGTCTTGCTGTACTACTTCCCGCGTTCAGCCTCCATCGAGTTGGCCGACAAGGACGTGGAGTTCTACATGAAGCTTGAGAGGCCTTGGGGAGTTCAAGGCCAGGGTCAGGGCCGTCCCGGTGGGGGTCGGGAAGGAGGAGGCCAACAGCGTGCGGGCCAGGGCCGTCCGGGAGCTGCTGGCGGGCCGACAGCTGGGGCCGCTGGGCGCCGCCTGGGCATGGCCGATGCGTTGTGGGGTAAGGAGATCAAGCGCCGGTTCCGCCTGAAGGACATGGTCTACGACGGAAGGCTCGCACTGTAGCCGTTCGTCCTGCGGCGGGAGCCCCGCACCCTGTCGCGACGGCCGGAGCCTCTTGAGTCGACAGGAGGTGCGCCGCCACTGTGGGTTGGGGTTCGGTACGCCGGCAGGTGGCGGGTCGCTGTTCGGGTTTCCGCCTCATTTGCCTCTGACGTCGTGCACCCATCGAACGTGGATTGCCGGCTAGGGATCGAGTTGGACGCTACGCCCGCGCCAGTTCGATGGCGCCCTTTTCGGCGTCGAGCCTAGTGATCTTGAACGAGTGCACCGCTCCTGGTGTCAAAGGGTCTTCCTGAGCATCATCGAGTGCGTGGACTCCGCCCTTCCAAGCTGATTCCAACATCGATTTCAAGGAAGACAAGTCCGACGTCTGGCCGAGCGGCGCGCTCTTCTTGACAGTGCTGCGAGGCTTGATGTTGCAGACCGCATGTACGCCGTCACCGATCTCGATGATCGCTTGGTGGCCCTCGGTCTTGACGACGCGACCGGTTACCGTTTCGCCGACTTCGACGTGGGATATGAACGTTTCCATCTCGGTCGGCTCGAGCTGTTTCATCCCCAGCTTCAGGCGCTTCTTGACGGGATCGAGTTCCAGGATCTTGACGCGGACCTGCTGCCCCTCGCGCAACACCTCGGCGGGGCTGTTCAGGCGCCTTTCGGACGTAATGTCCGAGACATGCAGGAGTCCGTCCACGCCTTCGATGATCTCGACGAACGCACCGAAGCTGGCGATCTTCCGAACTGTCCCAGTTGCGGCCGATCCGACCGGATGCTGCTCGCCGACCCGCAGCCACGGATCACCCAGCGCTTGCTTCAGTCCTAAAGAAATGCGCTTCTGGTCGACTTTGACGTCCAGGACGAGAACTTCCACGACATCGCCGGTTTTGACGATCTCGCTCGGATGCCGAACACGGCGTGCGTAGGACATGTCGGACACATGCACCAGTCCCTCGACGCCTGGGATCACCTCGACGAAGGCCCCGTAGTCCTTCAGCCGGATGACCTTGCCGCGTATGAGGGCGTTGGGCTTGATCTGGTCGGCCACCACGCTCCACGGCTCGGGCTGCAATTGCTTGAGCCCTACGGCGATTCGCTGCGCTTCCGGGTCGACCTTGAGGATCTGCACTTCGAGCACTTGGCCGACATGGAGCAGGTCCGACGGGTCGTTTACACGCTGCCAGGCGATGTCGCTGACGTGCAGCAGTCCGTCAATGCCGTTCAGATCCACGAAAGCTCCGAACTTGCGCAGAGTTCGCACCATACCTTGGACGCGGTCGCCCGGCTTGAGCTTCGTGAGAGCCTCCTGCCGCCTCTTGGCGCGTTCCTCCTCGAGCACGGCGCGCCGGTCGAGCACGACGTTCCGATCGGACTCTTGGAGTTGCACGATGCGCGCTCGAATCTGTTTTCCGACCAGGGATTGCAAGCCTTCCTCGCTCCGTTCGCCAGACCGCGAGGCGGGTAGAAAGGCGCGCACCCCCACATCGACTGCGAGGCCGCCCTTGATGGAGTCGGTCACCTGACCCAGGACGGTGCCGCCCGTCTCGAATGCTGCCTCCAGCTGCCTCCAGCCCTTCGGCTGCTGGGTCTTGAGGCTGGTCAGCATCGGATAGCCCTCCGAGGACTGGCCCGTCACCATGACTTCGATTGTGTGCCCGACCTGGAGCGGCTTATCCAGCTTCGCGTGCGGTTCGATCGGCAGGAAGGCTTCCGATTTCTGGCCGATGTCAACAAAGACCCCATCGCCTCGGAGTCCGACCACGGTTCCTTGGATGAGATTCGCGTTGCGGTCTCGAGACGGCGGCCGCGCGCCACGTGCGGTCTTGACGATATCCGTGTACTCGACTTCGTCCGGGATTTCGTAGTCGTCGTCCTCCTCCAGGATCTCGCCCTCCGCCAACGCTTCGCCAGGCATGGCCGGCATGGCCGGCATGGCGGAGGCGGTCCTTTGCGACTCCGGCGCGCGCTTGGCTGTGGGCGGCGCTTGGTCGCTGCGGGATTTTCTGGAATCGCCCGGTGCGGATCCGACCGTCTCGTCGGGCCTTAGCTCGAGATCCAGCGCGGCCTCGTCGACCGCCTGCGGTCTGGGCGACTCTGGGGTTTCCGAATTCACTCCCTGCTCCAAGAACCTAGTCTTCCATTGTTCCACAGGCGCTGGCCTGGCTTCGGCGGCGTCTGCTCGGGATCTTTGGCGTTTCCGCCGCGCAAAACGTCATGCCTGGCGTTCGGTGACACCGTCGGGACGTGCAATGGCATTCCATTTGCCATTTCGGGGTGAATATTCTTAGCGAGTCTTCCAGGTCATTGATTCCATGGACGTTACGGTCCCGAGGAAATTGTTGCGCGCAAGGGCTTGACTTTTCCCTCCCGATCTGCCACCGTGGTGGTGGATGAGCCCGGCCCCCGCCATCGACCCCCGCATTGAGCAGCTCAAGTCGACCACCTTTCTCGGCAAGCGCCTCACCCGGCGCCAGATCGCCGACATCCAGGAGACCGTCGGCCTCTTCCCCAAGCTGAGCCGCACCGAACTCGGCCACACCATCTGCGAGCATCTCGGCTGGCAGACGCCCAACGGCAGCAATCGCATCCAGCTCGCCAGGGGCGTGCTGGCGGAGCTCGAGCGCCTCGGGATCCTGACGCTGCCGCCGAAGCAGAACCCCGGGCGGGGCCCGCAGAAGCCGGTCCCGAGCTCGGCCCGCTCCGACCCGCAGGCGCCCATCGAGGGGCCGCTGGCCGCGTTGCGGCCGCTACGGCTGGAGCCGGTCCGCGAGCCGTCCGCGGTGGCGGAGTGGAACGAGTGGAACAGCCAGGCTAACTGGTGAATGGACAGAGGGTGAAAGTCCCTTGCAGTAAAGGAATGAGCCATTTCGTACTGGCCCGCGAGTCATGCGTTGGCCGCCGTGAGGCGGTCGATGAAGCGTTGACAGCGGCGCGTGTGGGCAGAGCATTGAGCACCGAAATCCACATCGTTCGGAGTGCCGAGGCCGTCATTCGAGTCGAAGGCAACACTGGTCGTCCCGCATTGGCGAGGGGCGGCAGGGCTCCGCGGTGTCCGAGACCTCAAGGCACGCACGTACGTCCAACACCGGGACCTGGGAGGCCTTCCAGCCGCCCCGGCCGCAGGGTCGGGGCCGTCAAAGTCAAGGCAGGAGCCGAGCGGAGGACGCACGGCTGGAAGGAGTCGGACTCGGCCATAGTAGCGAAGAAACCGGCGAACAAAGCAGCGGGTGCGCTGTGGCGGAGTCGGCGGAGCGAAGGGCCGGGCGCAACGGGAGTTCGCAGCAGGCAAAGCACGGGCCGGACACAGAGCCGGATTTCCCGCGTCACAGGCGTCTGCGCGACACGGCAGTTCCAAAGGGGTGCCGTCACGACCGGAGCGAGGAGCCGGGTGCCTTAGCGGGCACGCCCGGATCTGCGCGGGGGGCGTCGGGTAACCGGCGTCCTACCGCAACGGTCCAGCGCTACCACTACCTCGGCTACCGCCAGCCGCTGGGCACGCACCTGCGCTACTTCCTGCGCGACCGCCAGGGGCGTCTGCTGGGCTGCCTGCTGTTCGACTTCGCGGCCCGCGATCTGGCCTGCCGGGACCAGCGCATCGGCTGGCAGGGCCGGGCGCACCGCAAGCACCTGCATCGGGTGCTGCGGAACTCCCGCTATCTGCTGCTGCCTTGGGTGCGGGTCAAGAATCTGGCCTCGCATGCCTTGGGGCTGGCGTTGCGGCAATTGCCCGCGGACTGGCGGCAGCGGCACGGCCATTGGCCGGTCCTGTGCGAGACCTATGTGGATCCGCAACGCCACCGCGGGACCTGCTACCAGGCGTCGAACTGGGAGCGGGTGGGCCAGACCATATGCGCTAACTTATTGATCGCCGCCAAAGAAATTCGCCATCTGTGATCGGCGCTTCCGAGGATTCTCCGCTAGTTCCGCCGAAATCGCCCGCCAGTCGGCGAGTGTCTGCGACAGCGGAATCGGCGGCTCGATCGCTCGTTGCACCTGGTTCCAAACGAATTGGAAGTCACGCCAGGCGCTGCGTGGGCGATCCGGGTCCCACTTCGTACCCCCAGGGGGAAATGGCGCTCGCGTGGTGGATCAGTTTCTCGACCAGCAGCGCAGCCAGTAGCTTGCCGTACAGCCACGCCTTCGCGCTGTCGTCGTCGTACTTCGGCAGGCAGCCCAGCTGGGCCAGCGACTTGAACCGCTTGAACGTCAGTTGCACCTGCCAGCGCGTGCGATAGCACCCCAGCACGTCGGCAGCCGACCACTCGCTTTCCGGCACGGTGGTGAACAGAATGACGTACTTGGCCAGTTCCAGCGTGGCGGGCTGGACCGTGCGCCCCTTCCGGGAGGCCTCCTTGTGGATCTTCGCCTGGGCCAGGCGGACGGCCTCCTCGCTCTTGCGCAGGCCGCACACCCGGCCCGCCACCGGCGCACCCTCGCTCGCCAGCGCACGGGCCGCGACAGACCCGATGATCCCGGGACTGTGCAGGGGCCGCATGCAATCCACCAGGTCCAGTGCCGTGCCGTCTTCCTTTTCCAGCACGAGCGACCCGCTGTTCACCCGCACCGTCACTTGGCCTCCTGCCGCGGCCACGTACTGCATTCCCCGACCCGTCGAATACCCGCGATCCGCCAGAATGCAGTCCCCCGCCGCGATCGGGAACTGCCTCAGCGACTCGCCCGTGCCCACTCCTTCCGTCCGCGTCAGCTTGAAGAAGTCGCAGGTCAGCGACGGCAGCCGCACGCTGTAATGAATCCGCCACAGCGAACCCGTCCGCCCCGGCTCGCTCACCGTCGTCGCATCGAAGGCCCGCACCTCGCCGCTCCCCGCCGCCGTTGCGGCGGCCAGCCCTTGCTCCCGGAATAGTTCCACGCACAGCGCCTGCAGCCAGTCCCGTGACTTCCGCAGCCGTTTCAGCAAGGCCACGTCCGACAGGTCCGCCAGATCCGCCCGGCGCGCGCGCACCACCGTCTCGCGCAGCGAGTGGCCACAGCCCAGATGCAGCAGCAGCGTGCGCAGCAGCTTCCCGGGCGACTTGTGCTTACGCAGTTTCCTCAAAGCTCCGGTCTGCCGCGCCAGATCCTCCCAGTTCGGCGGCAGGAAGGAGACCAGCAGCCCCCAGTCCTCGTTCAGTGGTTCACTTGTCTCCGGGTTCACTTCTTTCGCCGAGTGCCTATACCACCCTCCGCCAATCATACCCGGCAGAATTTGTGATGTCAACCTATAAGTTAGCGCTTATGGTGGGCCAGACCCGGGGCCGCAAGGCGCAGGGCGACCAGCCGGCCAAGTCGCCCAAGGACGTGTACCTGTACCCGTTGCGGGAGAACTGGCAGCAGGTGCTGTGCGACGGCCCGGCGGCGGGCGGCGGGTCGGATCGTCTTAACACCCGGGTGCCTGGCACCGACCAGCAGCTGGATCGCCCGCCGCAGCAATTCCTGAGAGACCTGAACGGAAGAACGGGCACTGGCCCGCATCCCAAAAGGATAGGTTCGCAGGAAGCCCCTGGCCGCTAGAAAGGATATCCAACATCCCATGACAAATCCCGCAGCAACCACGGCCGAGCCAGTCGCCGGCATCGATGTCGGCAAGCTGTGGCTCGACGCCTGCGCCGATCCCGCCGAACTTTCCCGCCGCTTCGAGAACACCCAGGTCGGCCGCCGCGCCCTGCGCAACTGGCTCCGCAAGCTCGGAGTGCGGCGCGTCGCTCTCGAGCCCACCGGGCGCTACCACCGCCAGCTCCACCAGTGCCTCCACGACGATGGCGTCGCCGTCGTCGTCGCCAATCCGCTGCGCGCGCGCAACTTCGCCCGCGCCCTAGGCCAGCAGGCGAAGAACGACCGCGTCGACGCCGCCATGCTCGCCCGCTACGCGCGCCTCGAGCACGTCACGAGCACGCCGCCCAAGCCGCGCAGCTTGCAGGAGCTCAGCGACTGGCTCGCCCTGCGGCGCAAGCTCAGCGAGCAGCGCGACGCCCTGCGCAAGCAGGCCGGGGAGTTGGGCGGCCAAGCCGCCGCGCTCCTCGGCTCCCTGCTGGCCGCCTTTACCGATAAGCTCCAGCAGACCGACAAGGCCCTGCAAGCCTGCCTCGAGGCCGACCCCGCGCTCTGCCGCCGCCGCGCAATCATCCTGTCGGTCCCGGGCTGCGGCCCGCTCAATGCCGCCAGCCTGTGCGCCGACCTGCCCGAACTCGGATCCGCCAGCCCCGCCGAGGCCGCCGCACTGGCCGGCTTGGCACCGTACGACTGCGATTCCGGCGGGCACCGCGGCCGCCGCCGGATCCGCGGCGGGCGCCGCCATCCTCGCAAGCTGCTGTACATGGCCGCCACTTCCGCGATCCGCTTCAATCCCGGCCTCAAAGCCTTCTACGAGCGGCTGACCGCACAGGGCAAGCCGCGCAAGGTCGCACTGGTGGCGGTCATGCGCAAGCTGCTCGCCCTGCTCGGGGCCCTGCTCCGCGACGACCGCCTGTGGTCGCCGGAAGCACCCGTCAGCGGAGCGCCCGCCTGAGCGAAGTTGAGCAGGGGTAAGTGCCATGAGCGTCCACGCAGCCCTCGATCGAACCGCCCCCGAACCCCCGGGCCAGCCGGAGACATCCGCCGCCTACGGCTTCGGCTGCCTGGCCTGCGGCGGCGCCATGCCGGTCGGCCGCCGCGGCCCGATGCCGACCTACTGCCGCCGTTGCGCCAAGCGCTTGCAGAACCTCCGCGCCCGCTCCGGCCACGCCGCCGATCCCCGCTCGCCCGTCCCGCGCCAGTGCCTCGCGGCGCGCGCCGAACTCCTGCGCTCCGCCATCCGCAACGCCCACGCGGAACTGGCCGAGGTCGAGCGGCGGCAGGTCGAACTCGAGCGGCTCTCCCGCGATCTTGACCGAACTGCGGAGGAGACCCGGCGACACGCCCTGCCCTCGAAATCGCAGAGTTCATCGCCCATTCCCGGTATTGTCGGGAAAAACGCTTGACATCCATCACGGAAGCTGCTGGTGGTGCTGTTCGTCTTCCGCCTGGTGTTCGCGCCGAAGCGCCAGGGCTACGGCCTGACCCTGCGCGGGCTGTGGGCGCAGTGCCGCGCCCTGGACATCCCCCTGCCCCAGCCGGAACCGGTCTCGCCATCCGCGATGCACACCGCCCGCTCGAAGGTCCGCGACGAGCTGTTCCTCCAGATCCACCGCGCGATCCTGCGGCACGCCCCCCGCGACGATCCCCGCACGCTGTGGCGCGGCCACCGCACCTTCGCCGTCGACGGCTCCCAGCTCACGCTGCCCCGGCCCCTGCTCGAGAACGGCTACCGCCTCCCCGCCGAGGGCTCGCACTACCCCCAAGGCCTGCTCAGCTGCCTGTTCCGCCTGCGCTCCCGCCTGCCCGTCGACTTCGACCTCGCCGCCCACGGCGACGAGCGCCGCCTCGCCCTCACCCACCTGCACGCCCTCGCCCCCGCCGCTGTCGTCGTCTACGACCGCGGCTACTACTCCTTCCGCCTGCTGCACGCCCACCGCGCCCGCGGCCTGCACGCCGTCTTCCGCCTCCAGGCCGACGCCAACACCGTCTTCGAGCAGTTCCGCCGCTCCGGCCGCGACGACGGCCTGCTCACCGTGCTGCCCTCCGACACCGCCCGCCGGCAGCAGCCCGAGACCGGCTTCCAGCCCTGTCGCGTGCGCCTCGTCCGCTACACCGCCGGGGACACCGAGTACCTGCTCGCCACCACTCTGCTCGACTCCCGCCGCTATCCCCGGCAGGCCCTCGCCGCCCTCTACCATGCCCGCTGGGGCGTCGAGGAGCTGTACAAGGTCTCCCAAACCATGCTCCAGGTGGAGCAGTTCCACGGCCAGAGCGAGCGCCTGGTGCGCCAGGAACTCAGCGCCCATTTCAGCCTGCTCGCGATGACCCGCCTGTTCACCAACCAGTCCGAGGCCAGCTTCCCCACCGCGGCCGGCAAGGAGCCGCTGCAGGCGAACTTCCGCAACGGGCTGTGCACGGTCGGGCGCCACCTGGAAGGCCTGTTCCTGACCTACGCGACCACGCTCAGCGAGACCGTCTCGACCATCCTCGCCAGCAGCGCCGGCTCTCGTCAGCGCCAGCGTTCGAACCGTTCCTACGCGCGGGTCTCGCACAAGCCCGCCAGCAAATGGAGGTCCCGCAAGACCGTTCCAGCCCCGACCTCAGCCTGACGTCTCGAAAATCCGCTGCGGCAGCGCCGGATCGCCCCATTTCCCCTTAAGTGAACGCCAAAATCCGCTAAGTGAATGCCATTGTCGGGACGTGGGAGCTGGCCTCTCGGGCGGGCCGCGGCTTAGAGCCAGGCACGAAACGCGTCCCGCCCCGCGTAGCTGCCCTGGGAGCCCAACTCGGCCTCGATCTCGAGCAGGCGATTATACTTCGCCACCCGATCGCTGCGGCAGGTCGAACCGGTCTTGATTTGGCCACCACCGCACGCTACAGCCAGATCCGCGATCGTGGTGTCGGACGTCTCTCCGGAACGGTGCGAAATGATGAACGTGTAGCCGTGTTCGCGCGCCATTTCGATGCAGTCGAGGGTTTCGGTCACTGTACCGATCTGATTCAGCTTGATCAGAATCGAGTTCGCGAGGCCCTGCGAGATGCCATCCCGGAAGATCTTGGGATTTGTCACGAACAGGTCGTCGCCCACGAGTTGGAGCTTCCGGCTCAATGCCGCGGTCCCAGCCTGCCAGCCTTGGGCATCGACCTCGGAGAATCCGTCCTCAAGGGAGATCAACGGATATTTGGCGGCCCAGTCCTGCCACATGGCGGCCATGTCTGATGCGCTTCGCCGACTCCCGTCCGACTGATCGAAGATGTACTCCTCGTCGTGGTAGAACTCGCTCGCGGCGGCATCCAGGCCGATGAAGATCTCCTCGCCCGGCGAATAACCCGCCTTGGCGATCGCCTCAACCAGCAATTCCATCGGTTCTTCGTTCGACTTCAGTTCTGGCGCGAATCCGCCTTCGTCGCCGACTGCCGTGCCGTATCCCTTCGATTGCAGGATTGACTTCAGAGCGTGGAACGTCTCGGCGGCGGCGCGCAGGCCTTCGCAAAACGCAGGCAGCCCCAGTGGGAGGATCATGAACTCCTGGATGTCCACGTTGTTGTCTGCATGCTGGCCGCCGTTCATGATGTTGAACATGGGCACTGGAAGGGTGTAGCGGTCCCGATTCGCCAAACGCCGGTACAGTGGAATGTTCTGGTCCAAGGCGGTGGCGTGCGCGAGAGCCATCGAAACACCGAGGATGGCGTTGGCGCCCAGCCGGCCCTTGTTCTCGGTGCCATCCAATCGAATCAAGGCCTCGTCGACCGTCCTTTGATCGTCCCCGTCGAAGCCTTGCAGAGCCAGGAAAATCTCCGTGTTGACATTGGCGACCGCCCTTTGTACGCCCTTGCCGAAGTAGCGGTTCGTATTGCCGTCACGCAACTCCACCGCTTCGTTGAGGCCTGTCGACGCGCCGGACGGGACGCGCGCGGACCCCTTGGCGCCGGAAGCCAGGACAACTTGGACCTGAAGGGTGGGACTGCCCCGGGAGTCCAGAACTTCCAGCGCCTGCAGGTGCGTAATGGCGGACATCGGTATCCCTCGAGCGGCGAAGAACGAACCGCGGCTGCGGCTCGGAAGAGTCGGCCTAGGGTGGCGCGGCCCACTGGGCCTCGACGGATAAGAATAGCACGCGCTTGAGCCGAGCAGGCGTGGATTCGGTTTGGTTCGGATGCTGTCGGCCGCGGGCGCCCGCCCAGTTGCACCCCGGCATTCGGGAGCCCCTGATAAGATCGGAGCGTGGCCTTCGTTTCCGTCCACGAGGCGCTAGACGAACTTCGCCGGGGCCGCATGATCGTCGTGGTCGACGACAGGGACCGCGAAAACGAGGGCGACCTCACCGTGGCGGCGGAGCACGCGACGGCTGAGGCCATCAATTTCATGGCCACGCACGGCCGCGGCTTGATCTGTCTCGCGATGACGGAACAGCGCTTCGACCACCTCGCGATCCCGCTCGTATCTCCGCGCAATACCTCCATGTTCGGCACGGCCTTCAGCGAGCCGATCGATGCGGCCAGGGGCGTCACCACGGGGATCTCCGCAGCGGACCGGGCGCACACCATTCGGGTGGCGATCGATCCCGCCACGCGCGCCGCGGATCTGGCCCGCCCCGGCCATGTCCAGACGTTGCGCGCGCGCCGGGGTGGCGTGCTGGTGCGGGCGGGGCAGACCGAGGCCGCCGTGGACCTAGCCCGCTTGGCCGGCCTGGTCCCCGCCGGTGTGATCTGCGAAATCATGAAGGACGATGGCACGATGGCCCGAGTGCCGGACCTGCTCGGGTTCTGCGATTCCCACGGCTTGAAGATGCTGGCAGTGGCGAGCCTGGTCCGCTACCGCCTGGAGCACGAGACATGCGTCCAGCGGGTCGGGAAGGGTGTTGTGACAACGGAATTCGGCGAGTTCCGTGTCTTTGCCTATCGCACTGACCTCGACGACGAGGTGCACGTGGCGCTCGTCATGGGACAAGTCGAGAACGTCGATTCGGTGTTGGTACGCATGCACTCGCAGGACCTGTTCGGAGACGTGTTCGCCTCCCGAGTCAATCCGAGCTATCGGCACGTGCACGACTCGCTGCGCATGATCGCGGCCGAAGGCTGCGGGGTCCTGGTGTACTTGCACCACAAGGCGCTCGGATTCGGCCTCGAGCCGGATTCGGACGGCCCCGGTGTCATCCATCCGCACCCGCAGCTGGATTCCGCGTCCGAAATCGATGGGAACTCGCGCCTGCAGTACCGTGTGGGCATTGGCGCCCAAATGCTGAAGGACTTGGGGCTGAAGACGATCCGTCTCCTGACCAACCGCCCGCGCCGGGTGGCGGGCCTCGAGGGCTTCGGGATCCAGATCGTCGAGCAGCTACCCATCCAACCCGCTGCGGCCGCCAAGTACGCGGCCCGCTAGCGGCGGGTCGCTCCGAGCGACTCCAGCAGCTCGCTGGGCAACTCGCCCGCCCGCATCGCCCGGCGTTCGCGCTCCGTGATCTGCTGGTGAAGGACTCGCTCGCGCTTGGCCTCCTTGGACTTGCCGAGCCTCTGATGAACGCGCGCCAGCCGGTAGTGCGGCTTGGAGGCGTCAGGATTGAGTGCCGCGGCCCGCCGAAATTGCTCCTCGGCGCCTCGGAAGTCGCGCTTCTTCTCGAGGAGTACGCCCAGTTCGTAGTGCGACTCCCAGAAATCCTCTTTGCGTTGGATGGATTCCCGCAGCAGGGATTCAATCGTGGCCATCGCCTCTGGATCCTTGCGCGCGCCGAGCCGCGCTAGGAGGACCTGGCCGTACAGGAAGGGGCCGAAGTGATTCTTCGAATGCTGCTCATGGAAGATCCGCATCCGGGCTTCGACG
This sequence comes from Bryobacterales bacterium, assembly GCA_965218615.1. GTDB lineage: Bacteria > Acidobacteriota > Terriglobia > Bryobacterales > UBA6623 > VXMF01. The sequence continues at coordinate 294,453 of CBDCLH010000007.1, read as the reverse complement.
TCGCCCAGCCGGTCCTTCGCATGCTGCAACAGGCGGCCCAGGAAAGCGTGCGGCTGCTCCATCGGAGGCGCAAGCTCGGATGCTCGCAGGAAGCGGTCTACCGCGTCCGCGAAGCGGCTTTGGCCGTACGCCGCGATCCCGAGCCCCAGCTCGATCGCCGGGCTTTTGTCGAAGTAGTCCCGGCCGGCGAGGAAGGCGTCGGTGGCCGCCATGAAATCCTGCTGGCGCAGGTGGAAGTAGCCCAAGTCGTAGTGGAACGATTCCTCGTATGGTTGCGCATGGATCGCCCGCGCGAGATGGAGCAGGCCCTCCAGGGGCTGTTGCGCCATCGAGTGGGCCTTGCCGAGGGCGTTGTGGAGGGGCGCGGTGTTGTAGTGCAGAAGACCTTCGCGGCCCACTTCGATGGCCCGCAAGGGCATCTCCGCCTGCAGGTATAACGAGACCGAGCGTACGTAGGCATCGGCGTCCGCCTTCCCGCTACGGGCGAACGCTTCCTCCCAACGACCCGCCTCGGCCCAGTTGCCGTAGTCCCCGTAAAACAGCGCCAAGGCGTGCTGAATGATGGGGGAGTCCTCTCCCAGGCGCGCCGCCTCCGCGGCGTGGCGGGAGGCCTGAGTGTGCAGATTCAACATGCGGTAAATCTGCGCCAGCCCGACCCAGCCGCGTGCTTCGTCCGGGGACTGTTCAATCGCGCGCTCGAGGAAGTCCTGGGCCTTGGGAATGTCTCGGACTTGCAGAGCCATGAAACCCTGCCGGATCAGCACCTCGGTCGGAGGGCCATCCCGCTGGGCACTCGCCAGCGAGGCGCAGAGTGTTAGCGTTACAGCCAGCAGCACCCCGTCGCGCGCCACAAGAATTCACTATAGAGGTTCCCGGTCCGGACGTCCCGCGCGTGTGCTGTGCTTCAGCGCCTTCGATACACTGCAAGGCGATGACCCAGCGAACGATCCTGCTCCTGGCTCTGTGTTGTGGTGCGGTCGGCTGCTCCTCGGGTCCGGGCCGCGACCGCCCGAACGTCTTGTTCGCGATCTGGGACGACGTGTCCTATCCGCATGTCTCTGCTGCCAGCTCGAAGATGGTGGTGACACCGGCATTCGACCGGGTGGCAGCCGAGGGAGTTTTGTTCCGCAACGCCTACGCTCCCGCGCCGGGCTGCAGCCCGACCCGCGCAGCCCTCCTGACGGGTCGTCACATCTGGATGATCGAGCAGGCCGGAACCCACGCTAGCTCCTTTCCGCGGACCTTCCACTCCTATCAGGATCTGCTCGAGGAGGCTGGATATACGGTCGGCTACACGGGCAAGCCCTGGGGGCCCGGCAAGTGGGAGGCATCCGGACGCACGCGCAACCCGGCTGGCCCAGACTTTCTGGACAAGAATACCGAGCCGCCCTATGGCGGCATCCGGAACACGGACTACGCCGCCAACTTCGAAGCATTCTTCGCGCTGAAACCAGCTGGCCAGCCGTTCAGCTTCTGGGTTGGCTGCGGCGAAGCGCACCGTCGGTTCGAGCCGGGATCCTGGAAAAAGGCCGGTAAGCAGCTCGAGGACGCCGAAGTTCCCCCGTTCCTGCCGGACACGCCTGAAATCCGGGAAGACCTGCTGGACTACGCCGTCGAGATTGAATGGTTCGACTCACATCTCGGCCGCATCCTGGACTTTCTCGCGGCTGTCGGCGAGCTGGACGACACCCTCGTCATCGTGACCGCGGACAACGGCATGGCCTTCCCGCGCGCCAAGGCCAACCTCTACGACTACGGCATCCACATGCCCTTGGCCGTGAGCTTGCCCGGCGGGGGGAGGGCCGGGCGGGTGGTCGACGACTTGGTGCAGTTTGTCGATCTCACGGCCACAATCCTCGACCTTGCCGGCGTTAAGCACCCTGGCGGCGCCTCGGCGCTGGCTGGCCGGAGCATCCGCGGCATCCTCGAGTCCGAACAGGATGGGCTGGTCGACGCCAGCCGGACACGGGCGTTTTCAGGCCGCGAGAGACACTCATCGTCCCGTTGGAACAACCTGACCTATCCGCAGCGGTCGATGCGGACGCCGGAGCACCTATACATCCGCAACTTCAAGCCGCAGCGCTGGCCGGCGGGTGCGCCGCAGAAGTATATGCAGGACACCAACACGTTGGAAGCGATGCACCTGGCTTACCACGACATCGACCCATCTCCTACCCTCACGAGGCTGATCGAGGGCCGCGAGGAGAAGGGCATTGCGCAATACTTCGAGTGGGCGGTCGGCAAGCGGCCCGCCGAGGAGTTGTTCGATCTGGAAAGCGATCCCGGGTGCCTGGACAATCTGGCCGAGCAACCCGAATTCTCGGAGTTGCTCGAGCGGCTCCGGCAGGAACTCGAGGCCTACCTCGTGGAGACCGGGGACCCCAGAGTGTCGGGCGGCGGCCAGATCTGGGAGGATTACATCCGCTACTCCCGGGTCCGGAAGTTCCCTCGTCCGCCCGCTGCCGGGGCGGACTACTGACGCCGGGCGCCAAGGGCGTCGGGACTTGGCGCGGGCGTCCGCAAGTGCGATGTCGTGGACGGCGCGGCTTCACACCCAGTACAGCAGGCGCACGGCGAGGCGCAGGATCGGCCAGAATATCTCGCCGAAGAAATACCAAGCGAGAAGCAGTCCCAACAGGCTGTAGGCGTGGTCGCGGGTGAGGTCGAACCAGCGGCGCGCGGCTTGCTCAGGCATCAGCAAACCGATCACAGTGTTGCCGTCCAGCGGCGGCATCGGCAGCAGGTTGAACGTCATCAATAGGACATTTTGCGTAAACAGAATGCTCAGGAACTGCGCGAGCGGCGCGAGGTCCCCGGCAGCCTCGACGACCTTGAAAAACGTGATGGATGTCGGGATGTCAAAGGCCCCCAGTGCGAGGCCGACGTTGATCAGCACGGCCGCCGTGAGGGCCAGCAGCAGGTTGGCCGCCGGTCCGGCCAGCGCCATCCAACCCGCCCTGTGCGGGTAGCGGTGCTCCCACAATGGGCTATAGGGAGCCGAGGCCCAGCCCAACATCCAGTTTTGCAGCGCGAACGTCAGTAGGGGAACCGCGATCGTTCCTAACGGCTCGCGCCGGATGTGGGGCAGGGGATTGAGAGTGACCTGTCCTCCAGCCGCTGCCGTGTCATCGCCGCCCCAGAGCGCTACGAGTGCATGGGCCGCCTCATGGCACGTGAGGGACAGCAGGAACGCGACGTACCAGAGGCCGCCGAGGGCCAAAAGTTGCGGATCCACTGGAAACCGCTCAGTGTAGCCTATGGCGGCGCCACATTCCGCATCCGCGCGTCGTGGGCTCGCGCGCCATCAATATTTCCCCGATGGATGCGGAGGTGAGGTGTCGCGATTCGTTCAGAGCGAGCGCCCGGACTTGCGGCGCCCGACTAGCTCAGCCAGCAGCTCCTGCTTCTTCCCGGGTCGGACGGCCGACAGGTTGTGGAGTTCGGGACGATCGGCTTATGCGGCCCGAGCGGCGGCATGCAGAGAAGGAACGGAGTCTCGGGCTCGGCGGCGCGTTCCTCAAGCCACTCGACCGCGCCCGCCGTAATCGTGGGCTCAGCGACCCGCAAGTCCCATCTCCGCAACATCGGCCGGCCCGCTGCCCCCTGTTGCGTGGCATGCGGTCGGCCGGGTCGACTCGGGTGCGGTCGTTCTTGAGAAAGACATCGGCGGCGAATCCATCAGGCTGCTCGCAGCCAGTTCTCGACGAGAAGGTCTTCGATTCGGGCGAACTCGCGTTCATTGCCGGTAACAAGTGTATGGTCGAGGGAAACGGCCTGTGCGGCGATGAGCAGAGCGTTGCCGCTGATCGGCTGGCCGGCTCGTTCGAGACGGGCACGGACCGGGCCGTAGGCGGCGTCGGCGGGCGCCTCGATCGGCAGCACCTCAAGGGCGGCGAGCACCGCCTCAATCTGCGCCGTGAACCGCGGCGACCCCTTCTTGGTCGCCCCGCAACGGAGTTCGGCGGCGACGATGATGCTGGTGCAGACCTGTGCTTCGCCAACCTCGCGAATGCGCTGCGTTACCCTCCCCCGTGGATTGCGGACGAGATCCGAGACCATGTTGGTGTCGAGCAGGTAGCGCATCAAAGCTCGACGGAATCTACGGGTAATTCAGGGATCGACGGGAATTCCTCATCGAGCGGCTGCAGCGTCGCCAGCACCGCCAGCAGGGATTTCGGCTGGGTGGGCTCGGTTGTTCACTGCGTCCAGTAGATTCTGTCTGGTTGAGAGCAAAGCCGTCTCGTTTGGGACCCTTCGGGATCGGGATTGCCAAGCTCTGATCCTGGGAAGATTCAGTGCTGGCATTCAACATTTCAGCGAACTGCCGCCGTTCAAGAGTGCGAGTGGCGATATTCGGCCGGTAGCGCTGCAAGAACATGACGAGAACGAGCCAATCGGGGAAACGATCGCGCTAGGTCATCTTGGGGAGCTTCGAATGCTGTTCAGACATGCCCTGAGGGCTCGCGCATAAAGAGCTTGAATGTTATCCGCTCAATCTGCACGTCGCCAATCTAGACACCCTTCTCAGAGGAAGGGAACCCGTGCCGTACCCGCACGCGGTTCAGCGGCGCGAAGTAGCCGGGCGCTTCGCTGAGCGGCCGAATCGTGGCGAGCGGCTGCCCTATACGCTGGCGATCCATCGCGGGGGTGGAGAGAACCCCCACGTGCACCTAATGTTCTCGGAGCGGACCAATGACGGCATCGAGCGCAGCGCCGAGCAGTGGTTCAAGCGCTACAACGCGACGGCCCCTGAGCGGGGCGGGGCGCGGAAATTTCGGGCGGCCATGCCCCAGGCGTGGCTGGAGCAGACCCGAGAGGCGTGGGCGCAGGAGGCGAACCAGGCGCTGGAGCAGGCGGGCCGGAGGGAGCGCATCGACCACCGCAGCTTGGCCGATCTGCGCGACGAAGCCCACCGGGACGGCGACCTGGAGCGGGCGGCCGCGCTGAGCCGGGAGCCGAACGTCCATCTTGGTCCGCAGGCGCTCAACGACATGTCGGGGAAGACGCCCTCCCCGCGTTTGCAGCACGCCGGGCGCGTGGAGCAGCACAATCGCGGGCTGGTGCAGGAGCGAGGCGGCCTCGACCAGCGGATCGCGGCGATGGCAGACGAGATCGGCTGGCTCGAGCAAGAGGTCCGCATGATCGAGCAGGCGATCCGCGAACTCGCGTCGGGCATCGCGGAGCAGGCGCGGCGGTTCGTGGATCGGCGCCGGGATTGGGGATGGAGCCGCTAGGATGGCCGGTGTTCACGAGGGGCTCAAGACGGTACAGCGCCTGCACGAATCGATGATTGGCAGCGCCGATCGGGCTGAGCAGGAGGTCGCGTGGGTGCAAGACTTCGCGCAGCGGGTCGAGCAGGTGGTCCGGACGATGGATCGGAACGCGGAGCGCCGTGAGGCGCGGGTCGGCGCGGCCTACGAGCGGCTAGAGCACCGAATCGAGCGTTACAACGCCTGGCTCAACGCGCTCGGGTGAGGGTGGGCGGTCGTCTTGTTCCTTGTGGCGCTGACCGGTGGTGTGGGCGGCGGCGCGGTCGTGCTGTATTTGCTCCGCTGACCGGTATCAGCTCGACTGGAATCGGGTTAACCGTTGCGGATCGTCCGTGAGCCGAGAATTGTAGCGGTTACGCCTACGCAGTTGGGGCGTGAGCGATTCGCGGCGGAGAACTTCTGCTTCGATGACGGTTCAGGAAATCGAGCGGATCCAAGCAGGTGGCCGCGACGTCCCACAACTCGCCAACGCGAGACCCGCACCCGGCAGACAGAAGGTGTGTAACAACTAGCCAGCCTGCCCATGAGAATCCCTCCCTTGCACGACGCGCACACGGGGGCGCCCGATCACGCGCGCCCTCATCCTGCGGTCATCCAAACTAGTTCGGGCCAACCTCGGCCAACACGATCAGCGCTAGCCATCCGAAGAACGCACCCACGCCCGCCACGAGTCCCCCCGTGAGCCACACCGGGCCACCACGAACCGTTCTTGCAGCGACCAGATAGGCAACCACGGGGAAAAGGCCGAAGTATTGGAGACGCGGTGTTGCGGCTAGGTATAGCGATGCCGGCAGGACTAAGACAGCCGAGGCGACTAGTAGCGATACCCTTCCCTGGAACAGTCCCAAACCAGACGTTAATAGGCCCAGACACACGAGCGGCCAGAAGGAGAATATACTCACCGCTGATGATTCTATCTCTCCACCAGTGCGCACGCCGATCCGTGTGCGACCATGAGTTGGCTAGCCGGTTAATTATGATAGCTAGTTAATATATATCCTGCCTAACATGAAACACTGGATAGCCAGTGTTCACGGTCGCACTCATCAGCCGGAAGCGCGGCGCAGGGAAGACAACGCTCGCGTGCGGCCTTGCCGTCGCCGGCGAGCGAGAGGGGCTCACCTCCACATCTGTCAGCGCGAACGCCCTGCGTTGCGGATCCGGAGCAACTCGGCCAGGAGTTCGTTCCTCCTGTCGGGCCGGGCAGTCGACAGGTTGCGGCGCTCACGCGGATCTTCGCTCAGCAGGTAGAGCTGCATCGGGCCGTCCTGGCCGGGTTCGAGAATCTCGCCGCGGGGCGCCGAGAATCCGCCGCTGCCGTTGCCTAGGATCAGCTTCCATCCGCCCTTGCGGATCGCGAACAGACCGCTGAGGCTGTGATGGACGGTGAGTCTCCGCTCATAGGAGCCTTCGCCGAGTAGCAACGGCCGCAAACTGAAGCTGTCTTCGCCGGAGTCCTGAGGCGTCTCGAAGCCGATGATCTCGCTCATCGTAGAGAACACGTCGGTTAGGCAGATGGTGCGAGTACTGACGGACCCGGGCTCGACCCGTCCGTCCCAGCGAATGACGAACGGGACACGGTGGCCCGCCTCCCAGGCATCGGCCTTCAGTCCACGCCAGGGAGCATTCGGGACGTGCGAATAGAGTTCTGTCACCGTCGCAGTGCCGCCTAAGGTTCCAATCCCGCTGCGCGCCGGCGAACCGTTGTCGGAGGTGAATAGCACGATCGTGTTCTCGATCGCACCCGTCCTCTCCAGAACGCCGACCACCTGTCCGAGGATGGCATCCATCTGGTGCACCCAGTCCCCATACGGGCCGGCGTCGCTCTTGCCCCGATTCGCGGCGTTCGGGACGATCGGCGTATGCGGCCCGAGCAAGGGCATGTAGAGAAAGAACGGAGTCTCAGGATCGGCAGCGCGTTCCTCAAGCCACGCGACCGCGCGCGCCGTAATCGTGGGTTGAGCGGCCCACAAGTCCCATCCCCGAAGCATCGGGCCGGCGCGCTGCCCCTTGTTGTGCGGCATGCGATCGGTTGGGTTGCCCAGAACGCGGTCATTCTCCAGAAAGACGTAGGGAGGAAAGTTCGGCACGTCGTCGCCGAAGTAGTAGTCGAACCCGCGCGTGGTGGGCCCTTCGCGGACCGGCCGCGTGAAATCGATCCGCTCTCCGTAGCGTTCGTAGTCCGGACCGACGTTGACTCCCTCCAGTTCGTCGGAAAGGTAGCCGCCTTCCTCCACCGGCCAATCCCAGCCCAGGTGCCACTTGCCGATGCACGCGGTGCGATAGCCTTTCAATTGCAGCGCCCGACCGAGCGTCAGCCGATCGCGGACAATCACGGGGCCGCCCCAGCTGTTCACGATTCCCGTCGGCAGGCGCGACCGCCAGGGGTAACGGCCAGTCAACAGACCGTATCGTGACGGCGTGCAGACCGAGGATGCGGTGTGGGCGTCAGTGAAGCGCATGCCATGCGCTGCGAGCGCATCGATGTGAGGAGTGGGTGCTTTAGAGTTCGGATTGTAGACCGTGGGGTCCCCGTAACCCAGGTCATCGGCGAGGATCACGACGAGATTGGCGGGCCTGTCTTGTCCATAGGCGGCCAAGCCGATGAGAAACGCGAGAAGAATGCGCATCGGTTGCATATTCTACAGCGTGCTTGTCAACCACGTGCGAGACGGAGTGAGGCATTGAGTTCGCGGCGGGCGGATTTGGCTGGAGCGGAAGGATGCCTCCGTCTCCAATCGTTCTTTGGGTGCGGAGTCGGACCGCTCTTGTGGCTACTGCGGGAGTCCAGTTCGCGAAGGTCGTCCTCAAAGTTACACTGACCCGTGTGAGTGCCCCAGCTAGTCCGGCCAGCCATCGTCTCCGCTACACCGGGGTCGTTCTTTCTGTCCTTGCCCTGTTCGCACTGCGACTGTCCGAGGCGCCATTGCGGGCCCAGCAGCGCGATCCTGCGATAGAACTCTATGGACTGACGGGTGCATATTACTTCGGGAGTAGTGCGCACTTGTTGAAGAACAGGGAGTGGAGGCCTCAGGTCGCAGTAGGTGGCCTGTTCCCTCTCGGTTCGAAATGGGCGGTGTTGATCGATGGGAACTTGAGCGTCCTGAAGGTGAATGAGGGGCTACACGGTCCGTATGATGATCATCCTTATTCTGAGTTCTACCGACAGAATCCCGGAATACCGAATGAGGATTTCACGACACAGAGACTGATTGCCATTCTGCCGTCTGTGGTCCGGCTGTGGAGAAGGGAGCGATTCTCAATCTATTTTGGCGGCGGCTTAGGACTTGAGCATCAGAGTCAGTTGATACGGTATCGACCGATTGATGCGCGGCCGGTCACGGATGGGGACGGCGCTCGGGGCACGCGCGTTCGCAGCTGGAGCAATGCCGTGGAGGCGAATTCGACCCTCGTCCGCGCCGAGAAGTTCATCGACTTCAGGGATGGGGTAGCGAATTACCCTTTGATCGTGCGCGGGGGCGTCCTGGCGAATCTTGCTCCCCATGTTGTCTGGCGAGCGGGATATTCGTTCATTCTCAACTACTTAGATTCACCTCTCTCCAAATCGATCGAAGTGGGGATTGGGTATCGATTCTAGGCCGTCGGTCAGCTGTTCGATTGAAACCTGTCCATTCGCCGGTTTCCGGACAGCTAGGCACGACTCGCGGAAACGGGATTATCAGATTGCACCGCCTGATGACGCGGCGTGTGACAACAACTGGACCGAGTGCTGATCGACCATGGAGCATCCTGCCCGCCGGATCCCAGCGGGGATTCAAGCAGCCGGGACATGATCGGCGCTCCGAGCGGCATGTGGTCCAGGCGTCCGAACAAGTGGCCCGCAGATCCCCTTGACGGTCAACCAGCTGGATGATCGTGTTCCGAGCATCTTGTAGGTCGAGCTGGTCTATGTCGTCGACCAAGACGACGATGAGGCTGACGGACGTAGCCCGCCCGAGCGCGGAGCCGTCAAGCTGGCTCTCAAGAGCGAAGCCCGGCAGGCGCAGGGCTGGTTCCGAGTCAAGCTGCGAGGCGGACAGTCCTTCCACCGCTTCGACCGCTACAATCCAAGGCTGTGATCGAGCGGACCGTCTTTGTCGCTGTTTCTCTCGCCAGCCTGGCCTATTTCCTGTGGGCGCTCTGGCGGCGCCTCGCCGCCTTGCTTGCCGCGCGCGAGAGGAATCTACCGCTCGATAAGCTCGGCGTGCGTCTCTGGACGGTCGTTGCGGAGGTGCTGCTACAGACCCGCGTCATCCGAGAACGGCCGGTCGTCGGGATCCTGCACGCGCTGGTAATGTGGGGGTTCTTCGCCTTCGCCTGGGTCAGTCTGGAGCACTTGCAAATCGGTTTCGGGGGGCTCGACCGCGCCTGGGAGGAGCACTCCTGGTACGCGGCGTTCGCAGCTCTGTGGGCCGCTGCTGTGCTCCTCGGGATCGTCGGGCTGAGTGTTCGGCGCTTCCTCGTGCGACCCAAGGCGCTGGGTGAACGCCTATCCGGGAGTTCGGCTCTGGTGGCGCTGTTGATCGTCGCGCTCATGGCGACCTACCTCGCGGATTGGCGGTTTTTCGAGGCGCCGTCGGCGGCCTGGAAGGCGAACTGGTGGGCCCACACGGTCTCCTTACTCGGCATGCTCTGGCTGATTCCGAACTCCAAGCACCTGCACTTGGTGCTGGCTCCCGTGGCGATCTTTTTCCGTAGCGAGGTTACGAGTTCGATGCGCGCTCTGCGCGAGGACGACGACGAGGATTTCGGCATGCTCTCGTTCGGCGATCTCTCCCAGAAGGACATTCTCGACGTGAACTCGTGTGTCGAGTGCGGCCGCTGCACCGACAACTGCCCCGCGCATCTGATCGGCGGCTCATTGGACCCGCAGAAGATCGTCCTGCAACTGCGGCGAGGCCTTCTGGCGGGCGCCGATCGCATTGCCGGTGACAGTGCTCTGGTCGAGCGCGGCCAAGCTTGGGTCAGCGAGCAGGACCTTTATCAGTGCTTCTCCTGCGGCGCCTGCGAGGAGGCTTGCCCGGTCGGGATCGAGCATGTCGGCATGAAGATTCTGGACCTGCGGCGGGGCTTGGTCAGTGAGGGGCGCACGGGCAGCGGCAAGCTCTCTGCGATGTTTACGACCATGGAGCGTTCGCCCCACAATGCCTGGGGTTTGTCCCAGCAGGTCCGCAGGAAGCTAGTCGAAGCCGAGAGCCTGCCGCTCTACCAGTCCTCCGCGGAGTGGCTGTTCTGGCTCGGCTGCGGCTGCAGCTACGATCCGCACGGTCAGGAAGTCGTCAGGGCGATGCAGAGGATCCTGGACGCAGCCGGTGTCTCGTGGGGAGTATTGGCGACGGAGACCTGTTGCGGGGAGCCGGCCCGCCGAGCCGGCAACGAGTATCTCTATCTGGAGCTCTCGCAACACGTGATCGACTCGCTGCGCTCGCGGAGTGTCCGCCGGATCGTGACCTGCGACCCGCACTGCGCCCGTATGTTCGACCTCGACTACCGCCAGCAGGAGGAGTTCGAGGAGTTGGGGATCGAGGTGGCGCATCACACCGAACTACTGGCGCGGCTGGTCGAATCCCTTCCGCTGGAAGCCTCGGCCGGCGCCGTCACACTGCACGATCCGTGCTACCTGTCGCGCGGGCGTGGCATCACGCAACAGCCGCGTAGCGTGCTCCGCGCCTTGGGAGCAGACCTCGTCGAAATGCGACGCCATGCCGAGAGGACCTTCTGCTGCGGCGCCGGTGGCGGGCAGCTTTATATCGCCGACGACAGCGTGGAACCGCTCGGCGGCCGTGTGAACGACAAGCGCTTCGAAGAAGTCGAGGCGACCGGCGCCGGGACCGTCGCAGTTGCCTGCCCCTACTGTCCGATCATGCTCCGGGATGCCGCCGGCCGTGCAGGGCGTGACGACATTCGCGTGGCCGACGTCGCAGAACTCGTTGCCGAACGGCTCCCGGACGCCGCGCGGGGGTCCGGGAAAGCCGGACTCAGCGGTTGAACAGGAACGAGTTCGAGTTGATCAGAGCCCACAGGAGATCCTGCGCCTTGGCAGCGCGTCCCGGGGAACTGCCCAGGTAGGTGATGGCTGCGTCCATCTCGCCTGGAGTCGGAAAGCGTCCCAGCGACGCCAAGTAGAGCTCCTCGATGAGCTCTCGGTCGGAGCGGCCTGCCAGGATCGCATTCGCGATGCGTCCTTCGGGACTCGCCACGGCATCCGCCAGCGTCGGGCCGTTCACGAGGCTCATTGCAAGCGGCAGGCTGAGGTCGTTCCGGCGCTCGCACTCGCAAGGGGATTCCCGCTCCGGCCGGCCGAACATGTTCAAGAAGCCGCCCGTGTCCACGTGCGGGTCCGGCAGTTGCTGCGCGCTGAAGTCTTCCGGAACTTCCTGTATGTCCGGACGCGAGCCCGTCGCGATGGTCATCGCGTCCAGCAGCGACTCGGCCGGCAGGCGCCGCGGCTCGAAGTGCGAGAAGTTGATGGTGTCGCTCTCATTCCACGCGTTGGTCTCCATGGCCGCTTGGTAGGTCCGCGAATTGACGATCGTGCGAATCAGGTGCTGCAAGTCGAAACCGCTTTTGACGAAGTCCTTCTCGAGCGCGTCCAGCAGCGCCGGATTAATGGGCGGGTTCGAGCCGCGGATGTCGTCGACCGGCTCGATGATGCCGCGGCCGAAAAAGTAGCTCCAAACGCGGTTCGCGATCGCCTTGCCGAAGTACGGATTCTTCGCTGAGGTGAGCCAGTGGACGAGCGCTTCCCGCGTATCCCCGAACGACCCGATCGGTGGCATGCCGGCGGAGGCCAGCAGGTACTCCGGATCCACCGCCTTGTTGGTCTTCGGATGCAGGAAGTCGGTGTCCTCGCGCTTCAAATACACGATCTGCTCGTCGCTGTCGAAGCCGGGCTTCATGCCGACGGCTGCGAAAAATGCCGCCAGCTGGAAGTACTGGTTCTGGGTCCATCTCTCGAAGGGATGGTCATGGCACTGCGCACAGACCATCCGCACGCCGAGGAACAGCTGCGTCATCGTCTCCATGGCCAGCTTGGGATCGTCGTTGACGCGGTAATAGTTGGCCGCGGGGGATTGGAATGTGCTGCCTACGGAGGTGAGCAGCTCGCGCACGAACTCGTCGTAGGGCTGATTCGAGGCGATGGCGTCCCGGATCCACTGTCGGAAGGCCCACATGCCCTTCTCGCCGAGGTGCTTGCGATTGGATTGCAGCAGGTCGCCCCATTTCAGGGACCAGTGGTCGATGTACGGGCGGCTGCCCAGCAACTGCTCGATCAGCCTCGTGCGCTTGCTCCGGGACGAGTCCGGGTCCTCCAGGAATGCGCGCGCTTGCTCCGGCGTAGGAGGAATTCCGGTCAGGTCGAGGTAGACGCGCCGCACGAACGCCGCGTCGCTGGCGGCCTCGGACGGTTGGATCTTCAGGCGCTTGAGCTTGGCGTCGATTTGCTCGTCGATGAAGTTGCGCTGCGGCAGCTGCTTCCAGGCGAAGCCAGGAGCCGGGTTGAGCACTGTCAAAGGCACCGTGACGAACTTGCCTTCGTAGCGCACCATGATGGCCGCTTCGCCGATGCGTTCTCCCAGCACCGCGCCGCTTGCGCCGACCTTCGCCGTGCTGGTCGAGTTGCTTTCCAACACTGCAAGTTCCGAGACGTCCCGCGTCGAGCCGTCGGCGAAGTGCGCGATCACCTGCAAAGACTGCTCCTGACCCGGCTCCTCCAGAAAGATTTCGGAGGGATCCACTTCGAGCCTCAACACGGCGTCCTTCTGCGGGTCACCGAATGGCGCCCCTTGAGAGATCCATTGCACGATGGTGTCGTAGGCGTCGGATCCTTCGTCCAAGCGCAGCCCACCCTCGTGCGGCACCCGCATGGCCGGCTTCGAAAGCATCAGGCTCGCGGCGGGAACTGCGCGGTTGAAGCGCCGCCCCGACACTTCGAATAGCAACGCGCTGTAGTCGAATTCCGGGTCGTAGCCGCGTAGCGAGAGCTTGAAGCCGTTCTTGCCTTTGGCGGCGCCGTGGCAGGCGCCGGCCGTGCAGCCGCTGTTGTTGAGGATCGGCATGACGTCGCGGAGGAAGTTGAGCCGGCGCTGCTCCGCCGTCTCGGCGAACGTTGGCGCCGCCATGCTTGCGAAACAAGCCAGGACCAGAAAGAGTACAGGCATTTTCTTCATTTGGAAGGACTCCGCTAATTTGGACGCGACACCGCTATTGTATCGCCTTCGGCAACGATCAGGACGGTTTCGACGGCTGGGATGTTGTAGGGAACGGCTTCCTTGTCCCGCCCGGCCAGCACCGAGCGGGGTGCGATTTGCACTAGGTACTCGCCGGGTGCGGCATCCTCGCCCGCGTGACAGGACAAGGAGTAGCTCGCCGGACTGTTCCCGATGCTGTGGGGCTGGCAAGCCATACCCACGGGGAGGTTGACCGCTTCGACAACGACTTCCGAATCAAACTCCGGCTCGCGGGCGAAGCGGCCCGTGAGGGAGAACTCGGAACCGGTTTGGACCGTCACAGGGGCGTCTGGAGCGCCGACGCTGTACCCCTGCACGATGTCGACCGTGATCGCCCGGGAATACACCGTGTGGTCGACGCCTTCGTGACGGACCTGCGCCTGCAATACGAGGTCGCAACGCATGGCCGGAGTGCCCATTGTGGTGTTCATCTCGAACACGCCGCTGGCGTCGCCGGGCTTGATCTTGGCTCCGCCCAGAAAACGGAGGTTGCCGACGGCGGGAGCGTTGAGCAACAGGACCGGCGATAGAGCCCGCACCCCGCCCTTCTGTGTGTGGTAGGCCCAACGGATCGTGTGCGCCAGGCCCTGGATCAGGCGGATGGAGCGCGGCGACACGATCTCGATGCTCGCCGGCCCCGAAGAAGCGACCACCGCTTCGACGGTTCCCAGCGCGCTGGGTAGGCGTACGGGCCTCTGCTTCGCCCCCGCGACGGGGTTCACCAATAGGGAAGTCAGGACGCGGCGCCGGATGGTCCGGCCGTCTTCGGTCCGGCCTTCACCGTAGAAGGTCACTGGGGTGCGCCGGGGCTCGGCTCCTTCCTCGGCCGTCAGCATCAGGCGTCCGTTGCGGGAATTGCGCTGCGTTGTCATCCCTCCGAACTCGGCGGGAATGGAGCCTCCTTCGGCGACCACCCCTTCAGGCAGGCCTTCGGCAACAATCTGGATCGCCCCCATGTATCCCCTGCGGTCGAGAGTGAACCCAACGCTTGTGCTGCCATCCTGCGGGACGTTGATGTGCGTGTCGTCGAGGCGCACGATGAAGTCCGGCGGCTGCCGGCGCGCCACGAGGCGGTACCCGTATCCCGGTCCGCCGCGGCCGAGCAGATCCTCGACGCTGACCTCCAACTCCGTGATCCCCGCGGGCACCCGCAGGCCGAGCGCGGGGTCCCCAAACGTCTCCGCGCGCGTGGAAGTATTCGAGAGCAGGTCCTCCGCGGGCTGGTCGCCGGCGGACGCCAGCTTCGCCCCGCTCTGATCGCGTAGGGTCAGCAACGTATAGAGTTGCGAGGTGCCCAGGATGGCGGCCTGGGTTTCGATCATCCATTCCTCGCCAGCTCGGACTTTCAGACGGAAGCGGTCCACTTCCCCGGGTTTGCCGATACGAGCGTTGAGGACTCGACCCTCGACCAAGCGCCGCCGTCCTTTCCCGGATGGCTCGAGCGATTCCGCGCCTCCCCCGCGCAGGAATGGCGCCGGAAGGCCGCCCTGCAGTCCGGGCAATGCCACCGAGTTGCCGACCACAGTCACTGTGCGCGGCTTGCTCAAGGTGCCGCCGGACAGTTCGACCTCGACGGGTTCGCCCTTCGTCCAGCCGAGCGGGAAGATGGCCTCGGCGAACTCGAGCGGACCTGCGACGAGCCGGTAGAAGTTGTGTCTCTGCTTGCTGAAGCGCGCATCATGCACCTCGACGAGGTACGCGCCGTCGAGTGGGGCTTCGTAAGCAATGCGTGCGTCGGCGCCGATCCCGGGCGAGTCGTTGCTGCGCGCCGCGATACGGCCGTCCGGGGTTCGAAGCACGAGCACAGGGTCGATCGCGGATCCGAGCCGCCGTGCTTCCACTTCGAACACGATGCGCTCCCCGGCCTGCAACGAGACGGTGAAGTGGTCGCGGTCGGCTGCGCCCAGCGTGCCGTTGACGACAGCCGGCGCCTGGATCGGCTGAGCAGTTGCCGGAGAGTCGTTGCGGGGGACACGGCGCTGCTGCTGCGATTCGGTCTCGAGGGTTTCGGGGAACGAGGAGACACTGAAGAGCCACGTATTGGTCACGCCGTCCGTCGTCTCCACCGCCAGGGGATAGGCTCCCGTGGAAGCTTGTGAATCGATCTCCAGCAGGTACTGCCGGACGGCTCCGCTGGCGCTCAGCTCCGTGAGTGTGCCGGGGATGCTGGAGTGCAGCTGGATCTTACCGTCGAGGCCGTTGCCCTCCAGAGTCAGACGCACGGCGGATCCGCGCTGCCCGCCGGGCGGAGTGACGTTCGTGAGCGTCGGGCCAGCCGCGACCAGAGGCACAACAAGAGCCGCCAGCGCCGCCAGCGGCCGGGCTGGCGAATCCGGAAATCGAGGAGTCCGTGGCCAAGGCGCGCGCATCGCGTTACCCCGCACCCTGGGCCGGGCGCGCGGTCTCTGCACGTTCGAGTGGAACCGGCACGAAGGAATCCACCTGCTCGCCGGTCTGGATGTCGCACAGGCGCACCGTGCCGTCGAAGCCGCCAGTCGCGATGCGGCTGCCGTCCGGATGAAATGCGACGACGAAGATGCCTCCGTCATGGCCTTTGCAAGCGGTAATTCGCTCGCCGGATTCGGTGTCGTAGATGGGGACTTCCGCGGCGACGCCTCCGACCGCGATCCTTGAGCCGTCGGGACTGAAGGCGACTGCGAAGATTTTGCCGCTTTGCTCTTCGAACTGGCGGACGAGCGTCGAATCGTCAGCGATCTTCAGCGCGCGCGGACGGTCCATCGTGTACAGGTACGGCACACGGTCCTCGCCGCCGACCAGCACGTAGTCGCGCCGCGGATGCCGTGCGATGGCGTACAGCTTGTCTCGCAGCAGGTTGACGTTCTCGAGGAAGGCGCCAGTGCCGGCGTCGGCAAGCTTCGCGGCGCGGTCCCGGCTGATCGAGACGATCCGCTTGCCGTCGATGCCGAATACGGACTGCAGCACCCAGTCCTCGTGGTGTCCAGCCTTGAAGACCTCCTCGCCGCTCGCGATGTCCACGACGCGTACCGTCTTGTCGGCGGCGCCGAACACCGCGCGGGTGCCGTCCGGAGACAGATCGCCGGCGAACAGCGTATCGGATGTGGCGGTCACGGAGCGGACCTGCTCGCGCGATGCGAGATCCCATACCTGCACTTCCCCGAAGCGCGCTGGCGTGCCGCCGACGGCGACTAACGTCTTGCCGTCCGAGGAGAAATCGATCGAGTGGATCTTGTCGGAGCGGCCCAGCAGGCGCGCGTGGATGCCGGAGCCGTCCGTGTTGTGCAACACGATTTCCTGAAATCCTCCGACGGCCAACAGGCTGCCGTCGGGCGAGTACGCCATCCCGGTGATGGTCGGGGCTTGCGCATACGTCGGCGGCTCGGAGGGCACTTGCGGCGCCTTGGCCTCCGCGGGAGTGTCGTCGTCCGCGCCCTCTCGGACCCAGCGCGTCAGGAGTTCGACCGCTTCGGCAGGGAGGGCGGCCCCTCCCATGGGCATGCGTGGTTCCATCTTGCCGGTCACCAGTCCGAGCAACGGACTGTTGTTCGGAGCACCCTGGACGACGGAGCTACCGTGCTTCGCGCCGCCCCGGAGGATGCCGGCGTAGGTTGTGATTTCGAGGCCGCTCATCGCGTTGGCTGGCTGATGGCAGCCGGAGCAATGAACTTGGAGCAGCGGGCGAACGTCTTCGTAGTAGCTCACCGGCTCGGCCGCCCCCAGGGTGGCCGCGGCTATGGCAGCTGCCGCGGCGGCGTGCAGTCGATTCATGACAAATCCATCCCAATAGTATTGTAGGAAGGATGCGCCGTTCGCTCAAGCCCAGTGCCCAAAAGCCCCTGCCAGCAGGTATTTCCGGGGTTTGGCGCGGAAGAGAGGCTGGAGGGATTGCGCAGAGCGGCAGATTCCTGGCCGCCAGGGTCAGTTGATTCGGGGGTGGCGGCATGCTTCCCCCAGCCCTCGCTCGGGCGTCCTTCGGAGAAGACTGCCCTGGGCCCCGATGTGACACAATGGCGGATCTCGCGGTTTCCGCCTGCCAGCGCGTTGCGCAGGTGGCGTTGTGATGTGCGAACTCCGGCTACGGACGTCGCGTTTCTTGGCGGCGCGCCCTTCCCGCTTGTCTTCGCGAGAGGCGCCTCCACAGGCGCGGTCCGGCGAGTGAGAGGGTCCGCATGGCTCGCAAAAAGAAAGGCCGAGCCGACACCCCGGAGGTATTGTTGGAGTACGCGCTCCGGCGACTCGGCGCCCAAGACGGAAAGCAAGCTCTGGATCTACTGCGGCGCGCGCAGTTCAAGGGCGCGCCTCTCGAACGGATCGCTCCCCTGTTCCATCGCGCGTACAGCCTGAGGGCGGAAGACCTTCAAGCGCGGGGCTACCTCGAGCAGGCGCAGGCCCTCCGCGAAACTGCCGCGCGGTACTCGTCCGGCTCCGAGACCATGCCGCCTGCTGCGGAAGACTTGCTGCCCTGGTTGCGAGGCCTCGACGACGAGGCATGTTTCCGGGCGTACGCCGCGTATTCGCGGTCGAACGGTCCCCACCCAGAGGCCGAAGTCGCGCTGGCGGATCGAATCATGCTGCAGCGGTGCGGGGAGCAGCTCGCGAAGCTGGACCCGGATAGCCAGTTCCATCGCGAGGCGACCACCGTTCTCTCGGCGCTCGATTCGATGGACCGGGCTGAGTGGCGGCGCGCGCGCGAGACGATGCGTCCGATTTCCCGCGCCTCCGCGTTCCGGGACTGGCGGGTCTTCTGCGCCGCCATGGAAGCTTACGCCGACGGTGACCGGGAGGCGCTCGGGCGGGCGCTGGATCTGCTCCCGGCGGGTTTTCCCCTCCCGTCGACTGTCAAGGCGCTACGCTGCGCGGCGGCGCCCGCTCAGGCTTCGTCCGCCTCGGTTTCCGGACCCGTCGCCGAACTTCTCGGAGTGAAGCGGGAACTGGTGCCCTTGCTCGGCCGGGCGCTCCGGCAGGCCATCCAAAGGAACTTGCCCGTGCGGATCGCCAAGGCCGTGTCGGACCTCGCCGGGGCCATGGACCCGCAGAACTCGTTGGAAATGCAGCTTGAACTCTTGCGCGCCATGGACCTAGCGGTTGAAAAGGGCTTGCTGGAGAGGGATTCCTACTGGCGCGTTGTCCGAAGGCTAGTCCGGGAAGACCGGCGGGAAATGCACATCCTGCACAGCGCGGTGCAAGCGCTGTGGATGGACCCTCCCCAACTGGAAGCGGTGGAACTGATCGCCGATTTTCTTGTCAGGATTGAAAGCGAGTTTCCAGACCCGGACATGCAGCGGCTGGCGCGGTCGCGAGTTCTTGAGCGCTTGGCTCAGGCCGTCCAGGCCACGGACTGGCAGGATCTTGACGCCGACGATCTCGCCAGCCTCTCCGAAATGCTGGAACCGCTCTCCAGGGGATCCGTCGCAAGCTCCGGTGGAGGCCCACGGTCCTTTGCTGCGGACCTGCTGCGGCTCAGCCTTCGGCACGATCCGACAAATCGGGATGCCCACAAGCAGCTAATCGCGACCTTGCGCCGGCGCATTTACCCCAACAAATCCGAGATCGTCCATGCGTACGAGGACTACGCGCAGGCGTTTCCGGAAGATCCCGAGCCGTGGATCGCTCTGGCGGAGTTACGCTTGCGGGACAACGCGTACCGCAAGGCGGACGCCGCCCTCAAGAATGCGGGCAGGTACGCCAGCCAGGACCCGCGAGTCCTGGAGCTGCGGGCGCTGACCTTGGTCCTCGCAGCGCAGAACAACGTGCGGAACATGAGGCTGGAGTTGGCCGCTCGAGACTTGACTGTCGCGGAGCGGTGCGGAAGCGCGAAGATCGAGCCCTTGCTGCGGGCCTGGAAGGCCTTGCTTGCGTTCGCGCGGCGAGGGCGCTGCGACATGCGGGCCTCGTTTGAGGAGGAGATCGGGCCGCTTCCGCCCTGCAGGCGGGCGCATGCGCTGATCCTGGCGCTGGACGCTTGCAGCGGGCTTAATGCCCGCTTCACTCTCAAGGGGAGCGCTCGGGGAGCGTTGTCGGGGATGGTCAGGGCGGAGATCGACGAGGCCTGCCTCGAGGACCCCGCAGGGTTGCCGCGGTTGGTGGCCCTGCTGCCCGAGGTCTACGAGTGCGTGACGTCGCCGACGGCGGTTCCCGATGCAATCGACGACAGCTGGGAGGTCATCCTGCGCGCGATGCCGCAGCGGGCCTTGTTCGAGGCCTTCAGCTTGGCCGTTCAGTTTGACGCTTGGTGCGAGGTGCGGCGGGAAGCGGCCCGGAGGCTGCGTGGAGCCGGGGACCTTGAGAATCGGCGTAAGCTCCTGCTGTACTTGGCGACTGTGCGGTATCTGCTCAGGGAGGATGATGGAGCGAGGCGCTTCCAAAAACTGAAGGCATCCATCCCCACCGAGGAGCAGCAACCGATCCGAGTCGCTGCGGCGCAACTGGGGCGAGTTCTGCAGACGCACTTCCCGTTGGTCTTGAGCGAAGCACTGCGCACCTTCGACTTCGACCGCCTCGACGAGCCACGAGGACTGTTCTGATGCCGAGCGGGACGAGCGCGCGCATTCATGGCGGGGCGAGCGCCGCCAGGAGGGAACGGCCGTGATCCATCCGTACGGAGTCTTGGGCCTGCCTCGGAACGCCTCGGAGGAGGAGATTCGCAAGCGCTACCTTGAGTTGGTGCGCGCCCATCCGCCCAGCCGGGCGCCGCGGCGGTTTCAGAAGGTCGTGGCGGCTTATGACGCGATCAAGACCCCGGCGGCCCGGGTGGAATCGCACCTGTTCGGCGCCGTGCGCTACGAAACGTTCGAAGATGCCCTCGCGGACGTGGAGGACACGGCGGATTTGGGGCGGCGAGTCCCAGGCCTGCGCGAACTCGTCGAGGCCGAAGCACCTGATCATGGAAAACCCCGAAAGCGACTGGAAAGACGAAATCCTGCGTGACTTCACCCGTTGGTTGAGCAACCTGCCGGCTGAACGGGCGGCGCCGCCGCAACCTGGGCAAGAGCGCCGCGACTTGGCGCATCTCTACGCCGAGTTCGCTGCGCTGCGCCAGGAGATCGCTCTCCAGAGCCGCTCGCATAAGAAGGCGCTGGTCAACCTCGAATCGGCCCGCTCCGCCTTTGACTCCGTGGGGCAAGAACTGAAAGCTCAGCGTGCCGCCGTTACGGACGCGTTGGCGCGGCGCGATGCGCATTTCGAGGCGCAAGCCGTGATCGTCAGCTTTCTCGAGATTCGGGACTCCCTGGTTCGGAGCCGCGCCGCCGCGGCTCGCCTACTCGAACCGCGGGGGTTCTTGCAGCGCAAGCCTGCGGGCGCCGATGGCTTGGTGGCGGCCTTCGATTTGATCATCCGGAAGTTCGACCGTATTCTGGAGGAACACGGGATTTTCCGAATCGAAACCGCCGGAAACCCCTTCGACCCAGCGACGATGACCGCAGCAGGCACGCGCGAGCTGCCGGGCGCACCGAGCGGAACGGTCGTCGAGGAAGTGCGCGGGGGGTTTCTGCGGAACGGCAAGGTGCTGCGTGCAGCGGAGGTGCTCGTGAACCGGTCCGGAGCGCCATTGGGAGGCGAGAGTGAACACTGAGACTAAGACGGTCGTGGGCATCGATCTGGGAACGACCAACTCATCGGTCGCCGTTGTGCGCGACGGCAAACCCGAGGTCCTGCGCGATGGAGACGACGGCCTGGTTCCATCGTGCGTGGCTCTGGACGAGGGGCAAGGCATTGTCGTCGGCAGCTGGGCGCGCAACCAGGCGGCTCTGTTTCCTGAGCGCACCGTACTCTCGGTGAAGCGCCGCATGGGCAGTCTGGATCGAATCCGCCTGGGCCCCTCCGAATACACGCCCCAGCAGATCTCGGCGTTCATTCTGAAGAACCTGGCCGAGCGAGCCCGTACCGTCCTGGGTCACACGATCTCCCGGGCGGTGATCACGGTGCCGGCCTACTTCACGGACGCGCAGCGCAAGGCGACGCGCGAGGCGGGTGAGATCGCCGGCCTCCGAGTCGAGCGCATCATCAACGAGCCGACGGCGGCGTCTCTCGCGTACGATATCGACCATCGGGAAGCCTCCCGAATCCTCGTCTACGACCTGGGCGGCGGCACATTCGACGTCTCTGTGGTCGCCACCGAGAACGGCGTGGTCGAGGTTCTCTCCTCCGCCGGCAACAACCGTCTCGGCGGAGACGACTTCGACGCCCTCATCGTCGAGTGCCTCAACCGCCACTTGGAGTCGGACGCGGGCTCCGCATCCCTGCGCAAGAACCGCGCCGTCCAGGCCCGCCTCTTGCACGCCGCGGAGGCGGCGAAGAGAAGGCTTTCGTCGGAACCCTTTGTCGCGATCGAGGAGGACAATTTGGCGCTGGTCTCGGGCAAGCCGGTGCATTTGACTTACGAACTCGCTCGCATCGACTTCGAGGCGGACATCCTGGATCCGTTGCAAGGGAGCCTCCATCAAGTCACCAAGGCCTTGAACGACGCAGGCGTCCGCTCGCACGAGTTGGATCTGGTCCTGCTCGTAGGGGGCTCGACGCGAATTCCGCTCGTCGCCCAGCTCCTTCAGGAGCGCCTTGGCATGACGCCGCACGGCGAAGTGGACCCGGACCGGTGCGTCGCGCTCGGCGCCGCGATGCAGGCGGGTCTGGAAGCGGGCCTGGACGTAGGGACCGTGCTGGTGGACATCACGCCCTACACGTTCGGCACCAGCGCGGTGGGGGAAGTCGACGGAATCCCATCGCGTCACAGGTTCGTTCCGATCATTCCGCGTAATTCCAAGCTTCCAGTCACCAAGAGCGAGGTCTTCTATGCGCTGGCGCCCGAGCAGAAGGCGGTCCAGGTCGAGATCTTTCAGGGAGAGGATCCCGACGCCCGAAACAATACTCACATCGGTTCATTTTTTTTCGAGGGCCTGAACAAGGACCGCCACGCATACGACGACGGCATCGTCTTCACCTACAGCCTCGACGTGGACGGCATCTTGGAGTTCTCAGCCAGGGAGAGAGGGACGGGCAAGGAAATCACCGGGAAGGTCGAGGATGCGCTCGCCGCGCAGCACGACGCCTTCGGGGAGCCGGCCTGGACCGAAGCCGCAGGCGAGGACGCGGAGCCCGATGCCAGTCCCGAGGAGGCTGGACGCAAGGAGACTGAGCGTCTCTTGGAACGGGCGAAGGCGGCGCTCGAAACGGCCCACAAGGAAGACCTGGAAGAACTCGAGCGATTAAGCCGAGAACTACACCGCGCGGCCCGGACGGGGAACGAGTCGCGCGTTGACGCCTTGGCGGTCGAACTCGCGGAGTTGCTGTTCTTTGTGGAGTAGGCCGTGACGCGTTGTCCCACTTGCCGCGCCCGGTACGATTCGGGGGATACGTGTTACCGTTGCGGCACCTGCTTCGCGGATGTGATCGCGGTCGAGCGGGAGGCGGCTGCCTGCGTCTCGAAGGCGCGCGTCGCGTTGAATGGCCGCGACATTCCCAGCGCGCAAGGGCATATCGACCGGGCGCTGTCCTTGCACCGTTCCAGCAGGGCCCTCGCGACCGCCGCGCTGGTCGCGCTGGCAGTCCGGGACTTCGACGCGGCCTGCACGCTCTGGAGCGAGGCGCGAGCGGCGGGCCGCGACGGCGCGGATTGAGGTCGGCTCCGCCCCAAGGGACGCCGACCGCGGGCTTCGGCAGGCGTCGCAAGGTCGCTTGGCAGGCACATTTTTTTGTCGCGATTTGGGGCGTCTCATCGAAGTTGATTCCGACTCACACGTCTTGTGGGTAGCCGGGCGCGGCCCGAAGGCGTGCCGCGAGGGCGCTGGGCAGGTGGCCCGAGCCTCTTGGACGTGTTGTCGAGAACAGCGGGCACAGCGCTAGCGTGCCGCGCTGGAAGGCGTGGAGCGCAACGGAGGCGGGAGGGCGCGGGCTAGCGGGCGGGCGGGTTCAGCAGCAGGTCGAGAGCCTCCTGCGGCCGGGCCGCGAAATGGCGGTTGGCCTCCGGCAGGAACTGGAACCTGGACTGGCAGCGGACGATCGAGATCGCGGTGTTGGTCAGGCAGGCGAGATTGCGTGGCAAGTCGCGGACATAGACGCGGCAGCGGTCTTCGTCGTAGGTGAAGTCGCGGACATAGTGCAGGCGGTTCTCGATGTGCCAGTGGTTGCGGACCAAGGCCGCCAGCTGCTCGGCAGTGGCCTTGTCGGCGGTCAGAGAGGTGAGGGCGTAGGTCACTTCGGTGCTGCTGGCCCCGGTC
Organism: Bryobacterales bacterium; assembly: GCA_965218615.1. Classification (GTDB taxonomy): domain Bacteria; phylum Acidobacteriota; class Terriglobia; order Bryobacterales; family UBA6623; genus VXMF01. The sequence continues at coordinate 270,759 of CBDCLH010000007.1, read as the reverse complement.
TTGAGGACCTGCCGCTGGCGTTCGATGCGGATCGCCTGGCGGCGTCCGTAGAGGCCGGCATAGCCCTCCCAGGCGGAGTCGGAGAGGTCCTTGACCCAGTAGCGGCGGCGGTCGCTGCGGCCATGCTCCTTGTCGCGGGTTTCATAGGCGGGGGAGTCGCCGAAGAGCATGGCCTGCAGGTCGGCCAGCAGCGTCGGCTGGTTGTCCTTGATGGCGGTGACCAGGTAGTCGGCGCCGCAGTCCTCGAGCAGGTGGCGCGCTGTCTTGTGCTGGGCGTGCAGCGCGTCGACGGTGACGGTGCAGCCGGAGATCTCGACGGCGTCGGCCAGCTCGCGCACCGCCGGGATCTCGTTGGTCTTGCTGTCAATCTCGAGCTGTCCCCGCACCAGGCCGCTGCCATGCTCGATGGCCGCGACCAGCATGCGGCGGCCGTCCTGGGTCTGCCTGGAGGCGCCGCGGACATCCTTCCCATCCATGGAGACCGCCGGGATGCCCGCGGTCCGCCGACGCTTCGGCGGCTCGCTCTCGTGGCCCGTATCTTCCGGATTCGGCTGGACTTGCCGTGGATTCCCGCTCTGCTGCCGGGCCCCCTTCGCCACGGCGGCTTCCAGCGTCTCCGGCGGCAGGCTCGCGAGGATGTTGTGGAACGTCGTGATCGACGGCGAGGTGTAGCACTGCCGGCTGGGGCTGTAGAAACAGTCCGCGGCCTGCCGCTGCTGCTGGCTCAGCAGGCCGGCGAATTGCGCGCAGGCTGTCACGCCGCGGTAGCCGGCCAGCCGCGCGGCGACCGCCAGCACGAGCACGCTGCGCAGGCTGTAGCGCTTGCCCCGCGCGTGCCGGTACTCCGCCACCGCGCCCAGGAACTCAAACAGGCTGCGCAGCTGGGGCACCTCCGGGGGCGCGGTCCTGGCCGGGCCCTGCCAGTCCGGCTCCTCGGCGGGCTGGCGCAGGGCCGCGCCGGCGTTGGCTTGCAGTTCGAACACCAGAATCTCCTTCCGCTGGCCGTGATGGCGCCAGTCCGGCGCCGCGCCCGGCTGGCGCGCATAGCCGCCGGTCAGGCCCAGCGAGCGCCAGTTCGCGGCCCGGTAGCAGGTCCCGGCAAAGCGCGCCGGGTCCACAAAGGTTTCCGCGACCAGCACGGGGTATCCGTGCGCCGCCAGCATGTCCTCCGACAGCCGCCGCAGGCTCAGCCCGAGTACCCGCGAGGCCAGATTCGGGACGTGAAATCCGGGCAGGATCACAAAGCGGGAATTCTGGGTGACGAGGTGCAGGCGGCGCAGTTTCTGCTCCCGGGACCAGCCGATCCAGCGATCCCGCGCGGTCAGCTTCAACGCGCCTGCCTGCCAGCCAAGCAGCGCAATCCAGGTCGAACCCAGGGTCGCGACATGGCGCAGGCCCTTGCCGAACAGACCCTGGAAGGACAGGTAGTGATGCGTCGCGACCAGCTGGTCCCAGCGACGATGTTCCTGCGCACCCCAGGTCGGGCGCACGCTGACGGCGCGCACATCCAGACCGCGACCTCCCGCCAGCAGCGACTCCATACGGCCCAATGTGACAGATCGACAACGAAATGTCCAGCCCTTTCTGGTTCGACCGACGGAAACCGAAGAGCGCAACGCCTATCGGACAGCCGCGCACTGGCCCTCCCCCACAACGCGCCGCCCTGGATGCGGACTAAAAAAGAGCCCTGCCGGCTCACCACCCCCGCACGCATGGCCAATTACAATGGACAGCGGAGCAAAGTTCGATGAAGACTGTCCGAACCCCTGTATTGACGATTGCCGTGGTGCTTGCTCTGGCGGCTGGTTGGTTTGTGGCCTCGCAACGGGTCACTGCAGACTCCATGGTTGATGGCTTTAGGCTCGTAGCCATCGCTTCGGTCTCCGACGCGGTCGACTCCGTGACCGGGGAACGCGGATTCATGAACTATGACATGCGCCCTGTCATCCCCGGACGCCTTGTCGGGCGGGCCGCCACAGCGAAGCTGGTACCGCTGGACGAGGGCCAATCGACGGCTACCAGGGCGGTCAGCCACTCCGTCGAGATGATCGACGGGGCAGCTCCCGGCACGGTGGGTGTCATCGTCATCGCAGACGGCCTGAACGTCGCCGCCGTGGGCGGCCTGATGATGACCGCCGCCAAGGCGCGGTCCATGGCGGGAATGGTGCTCGACGGCGGGGCCCGGGACTTGGCCGAACTCCGCACGCTTGGGTTGCCTGTCTACGCCCGAAGCTACACTCCGGCGACTGCGGTTGGTCGGTATATCAGCGTGTCGAAGAACGAACCGGTGGAGTGCGCCGGGGTGATGGTGGAGCCGGACGACATCATCGTGGCGGACGAGGACGGTGTAGTGGTCGTGCCGAAGGAGCACGCGGCGGAGGTGCTGGCCGCAGCCGTCGACATCGATGAGCGGGAAGGTGCGATGGTGCCTTTGATCAAGAAGATGAAGTCTTTGACGGACGTGATCAAGCGCTTCAATCGGATCTGAGCGCCTTTGGGCTGCGTCCAGCGCGTTCGTGGCTATAACCGACGGGTCGTGGGGGCAGCCGCCACAAGGGCTGCGCGCCCGCGACCACGTTTGCGAGAAACAGTGGTACCGTGAAGGGACCCCAACGTGCTTGGCGTGGGCCTGTGGCGCAGTTGGGAGCGCGCCTCCATGGCATGGAGGAGGTCGAGGGTTCGAATCCCTTCAGGTCCACCACTCCCCTACGATCCGGACCGGAGACATAGGTAACAGAACGTACCGGAGACATGGGTTACAACCTCGCGCCGAACGGGTTGTCGATGGTTTGCAGGGTTCTTTGCTCCAGGTCAATATACCCCCGGTCGTAGTGCATGAAGCTGACGAGCCAGATGGCGTCGTCGACCTCCTTGATGCCGAGCCGCTGGTCGGCCATGACCGTTGAGATGTTGACCTTTTTGCGGTGCATGCAAATGCGCCCGCAGTGGGTCACGAGAACCTCCTTCTCGTGGAAGGGGTAGGCCAGCTCCGGCAGGCCTTGATAGGCCCTGGGAGCCGGGATGTAGAGCTCGCCGGGGCAGCGCACGTCGAGGGCCTGGTGGGGCCTTTCGGTATTGAAGTCATGCACGAAGGCGTCGAAGCAGGCTTGCTGCTGCAGGATGTTGCCGCCCGGCGGGCGGGTGGTCTCTTGCTTAAGCGTCAGATGCATGCAGGCGCTCGTGGCGCCCGTTCTGCTGCGGGTGGCCCGGCTGGATGCGCTCGAGGGCGATGCCCAGCCGGAGCCACCAGACGGAGAGCTTGGAGAGGTTGTAGAGGCCGTTGGGACTGGCAAAGGGCAGGCCGTTGTCGGAGCGGATGGCCGCGGGCAGACCGCGCTCCCGGAAGAGCTGCTGGAAAGCCGCGAAGGTGCCCTTCTCCTGGGTCGATTCCAGGGCTTCGCACAACAGGAGAAAGCGTGAGGCCTGGTCTGTGACGGTCAGGGGGTAACAGTAGGAGTCGTTGCCGAGTTTGAATTCGCCCTTGAAATCGGTGCACCAGAGTGCATTGGGGGCGGTGGTCTGGGAGAGGGGGGTGCCGCGCGTTGTGGCGCCGCCTGTGGCGGGCGCGCCGGACCAGGCCGTGGCGGTCCAGCACCGCAGGCACGGTGCTTTGGGCGGGAATGCGCACATCGCCGGCCAGGCGCCGGACCAGCAACTCGCAGATCTTGCGCGCGCCCCAGTGCGGCTTCTCCTTCTTCAGCTGCACGATCAATTGTTCCAGCGGTGCGGGCAGTTGGTTGGCCGAGCGCACCGGCCGCCGCGAGCGGTCGCAAAGCGCTTCCAGCCCCTGTTCCTTGTAGCGATTGAAAATTTCATAGCCGGTCTTGCGGGAGATCCCGAACGACCGGCACACCTCGCTCATGCTCTCGCCATCCAACAGACGGGCAACAAATCGTAAGCGTTCTTCCATTACCGAACTCTCTTTCCACGGCATCAACACCTCCTGCCAGATGGCAAAAAAGTGTTACCCATGTGTCCGGTACGAATCGTTACCTATCTCTCTGGTTTCTCATACGGGTCCAATTGGACTGGGTGACCACGCTTCGCTGTGAAATGCAACCCTTGCGCGAGGCGCGGACCTGAGGGTTGCCCCGGGAGAAAAGCCTGAAGGCGCCAAAGCGGCGCTTGCACCGAAGGCCGGTGTCTTGCGGTCGCGTGTCGAAGCGGCCGACAATTCGGCTGATAGCTGGAGCCTGAGCCCTAAGGACCAGCATCCAGGCGGGTGACTTGGAAACTAAGCTTCCCCGCGGGATCGAATGCCGGGACCAGCCAACCCGCGGGCCGCTTCAGATCCCAGGCCACCGCTGAACTAATTCGCTTTCCCTATTCCTCTGCCTCCTCTTCGGACTCAGCTTCCTCGCTTCCCTCTTCTTGCTCCATGCCTTCCATCTCCTCGCCCGCGGCCTCTTCGCCGCCCTCAGCCTCGGCTGGGGCTTCGGCCTCCATTTCCTGCATGAGCTCCTCGGCGGCGCACGACGCCAACCCAAAGCAAAGCAGGGCAATTGCGATGAAAAGCAACCCGTTTTTAAGATTCCACATGTGTTCGTTCCTCCATTTGCTCGCGGAAGTCCCGCTAGCCTAGATCCCGATTCTAGCATTCCTGGCGCTGCCCGTAGCACGAAACACGAATAGGCCGCAAGAACTCCCGGAAACTCGGCCCCAATCCGAAGGCGGTCGTCGTGCACGATGGGGCTCGGATCCCCGCTCCACCAGCTGGAAGGTGCAGCTTGATCTCTGGACGCCCGCAACCGGGGAGGACGGCAACTGGCAGAGAAACGAGATCACTGTTAGTATTCCGTTTCGCCGAGCCGCCGTTGTGCTTGACGTTAGAGCCGACGTGGTCAGGCTTCGAGCACTCGATTCGCAGGCGGACCGTGCCGGAAGGGGTGCAGGCGTTGGCGGGAGTGGTGATCGAACGGCAGCTACGGCGGCCGAGGCTGCTTCAGGGGTCCCACACCTGCGCGAAGAGGTTCATCCAGTTTCCGCCCAGCAGCTTGGTGATGTCTTCGGAGCTGTAGCCACGATTGGCAATAGACTCCGCCAGATTAGGAAACTCCGCCGGGCTGTCGATCCCCATCGGTTGAAAGCTCAGTTCGGTGTAGGGCACTGAATCGTCGGCAAACGTCGAAGGGAATTTCGTGCCCTGCTGGGAACCGATGTAACGCCAGAATGCGAGCGGCTGATCGTGGGTGGAATCGGTGCCGATGGCCACATGATCGACGCCGATCCGCGCCACCATGTCGTCGATGGCATCGACCAAATCCTCGACCGTCGTATCGAATCCTGTGGGCAGAAAGTTGACCAATGAGGTGGCACCGACGACCCCCCCCCTTTCGGAGAGCAGCTTGAGCGCTTCTTCTTCCTTGTTGCGCCGATGGCCGCAGAAGCTGAGCGCATTGGCATGGGTGATGGCGACCGGCTTCTCGGACATCTCGATGGCGTCGATCGTTGTCTTCGGGCCGACGTGCGACAAGTCGATCACGATGCCAAGCCGGTTCATTTCGCGCACCGCATCGATGCCGAAGTTGCTCAGGCCGCTTTCGTTGCGCTCCCAGTAGCCGCTGCCCAGCAGATTGGTCTCGTGATACGTGGGTTGGATGACCCGCACTCCGAGTGCGAGGAACAGCCCAGTCGATCCAGCTCGTTTTCTATCGGAGAGGCGTTCTGAAAGCCGAGCATGATCCCAGTCTTGCCCAGCTTTTTGGCGGCATGGATGTCGGCCGTCTCCTTGACCTGCAGGACATCGTCGCGCTCACGAAAGCGCCACATCCACCCCGCCAGGCGCGCCATGGTCTGCACGAAGTTCTCCCATGTGGCCACCGTGGCGTTGATGGCGGTGAGGTTCCCGGCCCGCAAGTGTTCAAAGACCGCGTTGTTCTCCCAGTTGCTGACGTTCAGACCGTCAATCACGATCGCCTCGTCGTAGATCTTCTTTGGGTCGGTAACCCTCAGGCCCTCTCCCCTCTTCCAAACCTCGTTCCGATCCTGAACAGATCTCCCAGGTGATTCTCTTTATCTTCCAGCGCGTCGGCGATCACCGGACCGATGGAGCCGCCGAACTTGAAGCCATGGCCACAGCCGCAGCCGGCGATCAGAATTCGTTCGCACCCCGGAGCCCAGTCGATAACGAACTGCTCGTCCTGCATCTTTGCGATGTTCGTGTAGAGACAGGAACGACCACCGACCATCTCGGCGTCGGTGAGAGCGGGGATTCGTTGGGACACGAACTCGCGCGCCCATGCCAGAAACTCGGTGGTCGGTTCGCGCGGGATGTCGACCGCGGTGTCCTCCACTTTGCTGTCTTCGGCCACCTTCACAAAGCCCTCGTGCAGGTAGGGGAATCCGTACCAGAGGTTGCCCGGCGACAGCAAGGTCCATACCGGAAAGCGACCGCGCTGGAAGGGAGCAGCGTCCTTTGGAACGAAGAAGGCCATCTGCTGCCTCGTAATGCGCACCCGGTCTCTCATTGCCGGTAGCAGTTCGGCCACCCAGGGGCCGGCCGCCACCACCACGCGGTCGCAGATTTTCGATTCGTAGTCCCACCGCACGCGGGCGCCGTCCGAGGTCTCTTCGAGGGCCGCGACAAGCGTGTTCTCGCGAATCGTCACACCCGAGTCCCGGGCCACAGTCGCCAGGTCTGCCAGCGCCTGACCGCTGCGTAGGTAACCGGCCCAAGGGTCGAAGAACAACCGGTCCTCGTCGCTCACGATGAACTGGGGAAACCTCTTCACCACCTGCTTTGCAGTCAGCTCGACTACATCCTTGCCCAAACGGTTCAGCGTCTCCCAGCCAGCCAGCGCCTCGTGCTCCGGCCAGAGGCCGCGCACCGCGATCAGCATGCCCGTCTGGAAGTAGATCGAGCGACTCGTGCGCTCGTGCCACTCCCGCCACTGCACCGCCGCCCGCGTCGCAAGTTCCACATAGGTCTCATTCGCGTAGCTAGTGCGCCTGATCACCTTGGAGACATCCGTGCTCGACGCCTCGGGATTGGGGATTTGGCCGCGCTCGATGAGGGTCACCCCGTGGCCGCGCTTCCGCAGCTCGAGCGCAGCCGCCATGCCGAAGATTCCAGCGCCGACGACACAGACTTGCATGGAGGAGCTCATCGATTCTAGCCCGCATTGTGCACGAAGGCATCTGAGTCTGAGCAAACCCCTCTGATCTGCCCAATGCGGGTCAGCCTTCGGAATGCGTGCCCGTCGAAACAGAGAAATAGGCCCAAGAAATGTCGGAACCCGGTGGGGGCGTCGAGATCACGCCCCAATCAGCGAGCAATGGGTCCACCTTTCATGAACAGTTCGGGCCAGTACTTCACGGATGAGTCCGCAACCGGCAGCTTTCCCAGCACCCCCTTTTCTATCGAGGAGAAGCGTCATTTCCCTATCAGAGGAGCGCAAGGGCTGGCCAGGACCCACGGCATAAGCTAAGATTCTTACGAATAGTCAATGCTCTGGAACACCTGCAGGTCGACTTCGGGCAGCGAGTGAGGACGCGTCCCGCGGAAAGAGCTTTGTCTTTGATTTCCTTAGACTTGGCTGCAATGGGAGAGTTCAGGCTGCGGACGATCGGAGGCTGGGATTGCCTTACATGAAGATCCCGTCCTACCTGAGCGGAATCAATCCATGAAATGTAGGGAGAAAACACGCTACTTGAGCTTCCACTAAACCCAGGTACCGTGCCGGGCTGAAATGGAACAGAACGCGCTCGGTCCGGACCTTCAGGCGATTGATTTTGTTCTGGAGATGCACAACTCTCGCATGGACGGAGAATCTGACGGATAGCAAGTGACCACATCGATGAGGGAAGAAGACGAAAAAGGCGTCGGGCAACCTGCGCCACCCGGCACGACCTTCCATTCGGGGCTCAAGTCGAGATATTTGGATCCAGCCCTGGACAGACTGGGGCCGAGCGCGGGAGTCATCATCGGATTCCTCCTCATCATCGTGATCGGGGTCGTGCTGTCGCCGAATTTCCTGTCCGAGCGCAATGTCCTCAACATTCTGCGGCAAACTTCCATGCTCGGGGTTGTCACCGTGGGCATGACCTTCGTCATCTTGACCGCCGGGATCGACCTCTCGGTCGGCATGACGCTCAGCCTCTACAGTGTCGTCGGCGCCATGCTCTTCGCGGGTGGTACAGGCTATCCCTTGCCGGTCGTGATCCTGGCAACGCTCGCGTTGGGCGCCGCTGTCGGCGCCTTCAACGCAGGGATCATCATCTGGCGAGGCGTGGCTCCCTTCATCGTCACCCTGGCAATGATGGCGATTGCCAGCGGCGCGGCGCTGACAATTTCGGGCGGAAAGCCGATCGGAGGAATCCAAGGAACCTACGCATGGCTTGGGGCTGGCTCGATTGGGTTCGTCCCTGTGCCCGTGACCATCATGCTTGCCGCTTTCGTGCTGGGCGGTCTCGTGCTGCGGTTCACCCCCTACGGGCGCCAAGTTTACGCCATCGGAGGAAACGAAGAAGCGGCAAGGCTTTCCGGAATTCCGGTGAACCGGGTGAAGCTCGTAACGTATATGATCAGCAACGTATCGGCTGCGCTGGGCGGCATCATCTTCAGTGCCCGTGTGACAGTGGGGGATCCATGGGCCGGCCGGGGCCTGGAGCTAGACGCCATCGCGTCGGTCGTTCTGGGCGGGACCAGCCTATTCGGGGGTGTAGGCTCGCTGTGGGGTACCTTGCTCGGGGCTCTGATTATCTCGATGATCAACAATTTACTGAACTTGCTGAACGTGTCACCCTACACGCAGGGCATCGCCAAGGGATGCATCATTCTGGTCGCCGTCGCTCTCTATAAGAAGCGCGTAGCGTAGGGCACCCTTCGGGGATTTGGTGGCAGCGGACCAGCACCTGGAGAGGCGTCATGGAAAAATGGCTATGACGCCCTGAGTGATTTCCGGATAAGAGGAGGGAAAGCCATTGTGAAGGTCAACCTGCAATTCAGTCGACGGCAATTCGTCGCACGCGCGGCGGGGGCTGGCATTGCCATGACCCTGGGAGCTTGTTCGCGCGAGGCCGTCCCCACCGGCGGGGACCCGGAGGCGGAATACGAGGACCGAAGCTGGACCATAGGCTTTAGCAACGCCTCAGAGACCAACACCTGGCGCACCGCTCTCCGCGAATCCATTGAGCGGGAAGTCGCCAAACACGACAATATCGATCTTCTCATCACCGACGCCAACGATTCGCCGGCCAAGCAGGTCGCGGACATGGAGGACCTGCTGACCAAGGGAGCGGACGGGCTCATCATTGGCGCGGCGAATTTGTATGTGGCAAACTCGATCCTGGATGAGTGTGAGAGAGAGGGGATTCCAGTCGTCATCGTCGACCGCAAGGTTTCGAGTGAAAAGTACACAACCTTTGTGTCGACAGATCACCGGTACGCGGCTGTCAAGGGTATGCGTAGACACATCGAGTTGATTGGAAGCAAGGGCAAGATTGCCATCGTGGAGGGACTCCCGGGAGCCGGCCCGGCGGTGGAGAGGAACGCGGGTTACGACGCTGTCCTTGCGAAGCATCCGAATATCGAGACCGTGCGGCAGGCCGGTGATTGGTCGCGGGCCAGCGGCCAGAGGGTCATAGAAAACATCATTACAGCCCACCCAGACCTCGATGGGATTCACTTCGACAGCGGGGAAATGGCGGTCGGAGGCCTCCAAGCACTACGAGCTGCCGGGATCACGGATGACATGTTGAGGGCCAATCAACCTTGCCTCACTTGGCTGGACGGCTACAACGGTGGCCTGAAGTTGATCAAGGCCGGATTGGGCAAGTACACGATCCTCCATCCGCCCCGATTGCATGGCTCGCGGAGCGTGAATTCAATGATCAAGATCTTCAAGGGTGAGACGGTCCCCAAGCGGCAGCCTGTCGCGCTGGTCGAGATTACCCAGGATAATGTGGATCAATATGTCGAGATGGATGAGCCCGACGACTACTGGACGATGTAAGTGGCCTTTCCAGCTTGAATGCCGGACCGCTGATTGATCTGATTGTGTGATCAGCAATTGGATGTTTGCGCCGGCTGAGAGGCTTCATGGCTGCTGGTTCTGCGCGGGTAGCCAATAGTCTTGATAGAGTTGCTCGCAGTCCGGGTCGCAGAAGACGAGTTTCTCGGACCCCTCTTCCACGATCCAGAACTTTTTTGGAATGATCCTCCCGCAAAGGTTGCAGTAAACCATCGTCTGCTCGTACCACTTCGCGGTGTTCTCTTCCCAGTGACCCATTCGTTCTTACTCCCACAGCCATTAGCAGGCTGAATTCTCATCCCAAATGAATGCCATCCGCCGATCGGGATGCTCGCGAGTATCCAGCCAGCTCCCTACGGATCATATCCGTAAGACTCATACGCAGCCTCGGGCGAGACCCACCCCTGGCGGATATCTTGCTCGATTGCCTCGGGTAGGCGTTCGGAAGGTGGGCCGTAGCCTCCGCCACCGGGCGATTGGATCATCACCTCGTCACCCTGCTTCAAAGCGACACGCGTGAATTTGGAGTCTGAGATGGTGCCAAAGGCCTCCGAAAACGTTCGGAACCGCGTGTCTCCCTTTTTCTTGACGAAAATTCCGCCGCGGGCGCCCTTCCCCCCGCCAAATAGGCCCCACGCGTGGGTCTTCGTCCGGTCCATCAGGGCGTTCACAGTGATTTCCGGCGCTAATACCCGCAGGGTACGGGAACTGCCGAGACCTCCGCGGTATTTTCCGGGCCCGCCCGAGTCGGGGCGGAGGCGGTATTCCAGCGTCATCCAGGGAAACTTGTTTTCCAGGACTTCCACCGGGGTATTGCGGCAGTTTCCGTTTTCGGGACACATGACCGAGTTTCCATCGTGGTAAGCGGTGCCGCCCCATCCGCTCCCGTCAATGTGGTAGTTGGTGTAATACTCACTGGTATCGGGGTGAACGCCGGCGAACAGAAAGTTGCAGCCGCTGGCTCCTTCCGCGGCTGCTGCCCGCTCGGGAATCGCCTGGCTCAGGGCCGCCACGACGACATTCTGGATGTGAGGGTGAGTTTCTGTATTGCCTCCCACCGAGGGGCCCGGATGGCGCACATTGACGACCGAGCCGGGCTTGGTTACGACTCGAATTGGTCGGTAGCAGCCTGAATTACGGGGAATATCGTTGCTGGTGAGATGCAAGAGGCCACTGTAGGAAGCAGCTGCGGTCACCACGAAGGTGGCATTCACGGGACCCTTGGCCTGCGGATCGGATCGTGTCCAATCAGCAATCGCTTCGTCGTCCTTGACAACAAGCTTGAGCCTGATCCATACCGGTTGGTCGGTGACGCCGTCGTCCTCCATGCAATCGCTCGCGTGGTACTCTCCATTGGGAATATCCCGTATCTCCTCCCGCATCCAGCGCTCCGAGTAGTCCAGAAGCTGGTCGCTTGCCGCAGTCAGAAAAGTCGCACCGTATCGCTCCAGCATTCCCAGCAGCCGCGTTTCCGCGATACTAAGCGAACCGATCATGGCATGAAGATCTCCCCAGCTCGTCTTGGGGGTGCGGTGATTGCTCAAAATGATCTTCCAGATGTCCTTGACATACTCACCGCGGCTAATGACCTTCACTGGAGGTAGCCTCAGTCCTTCTTGATAAACTTCCGTTGCATCCGCCGCAAATGAACCAGGAGCCATACCGCCAATTTCCCCTAAGTGAGCAATATTGGCTACGAAGCCCCATATCTGATCCTCGAAAAAAACGGGCTTGAGAACCATGTGTTCGGGCATATGGCACTGACCACGATAGGGGTCGTTATGCACGACTACATCACCGGGCTCAAACGACTCCAGACCGAGCTCTTCGATGGTCCAATTCACGGCGTACTGGGCAGAACCCAACATGGTCGGACAAAACTCTGCCTGGCCGATCATGTCGCCCCGCCGGTTAAAGATTACACACGAAAAGTCCAGACCTTCATTGAAGATAGGGGAATAGCTGGTCCGCATCATAGCCGTTCCCATCTCCCGGCAGATATTGACTAAAGCGTTGTTAATCACGCTCAAAGTAACGGTGTCGATCTTTTCCATGATTGCCTTTTCCTCACATGCGAATGCCGATCACGCCGTGTTGGTTCACCTGCAGTGTGTGTCCAGGGTGGAGCAAGATCGTGGAATCGACCTCTTCGATAACTGCCGGCCCCACAACTGAAAATTGGCCGGGTAAGTCATCCCGGTGATACACGGGACAAGAAACAAAACCACTCTTGTCAAAATACACGGACCGAGTCTGGCGCGGTTGCGGGTCTTTATTGCTTGGAGGCATCTTGAGCCGAGGCTTCTTGGTGCGTCCTATGGCGGTGACGTTGACACGGATCAGCTCGATGACCTCTCCGCTGATCGAGTAACCGTAGAGCTGCTCGTGAAGACGATGGAACTCATCGAACGCTTGTCGGAGACTCTCCGAATTCACCGCGCCATCTTGCAGTTTTACGTCGTGTTCATAGTTCTGCCCCGCATAGCGCATACTGATGGAACGGTGCACCTCCGGGGTTTCCGTGAACCCTTCCTCACGCAACTCCTCTTGAGCCGTCGCCACCAACGTGTGGAACTGGTCGATGATGACGCCCGCTTCCGTGCTGTCGGAGCGATAGTGCGTGCTCCACACCTTGTCCACCCGAAAATCAGCGATCGCCGCGCCGAAGGCCGAGCAGAGTCCCGGATAAAGAGGGATCACGATCCGAGTCATCCCCATTTTTTCGACGATGCCTCCGGCATGTAACGGCCCGGCTCCTCCGAAAGCGACCACACTGAAATCCCGCGGATCCAGGCCACGCTCGATGGAGACAAGCCGAATGGCGTTGGCCATATTCTCATTGGCCAGATCAATGACAGCTTGAGCCACCTCCACAGCGCTCAATTCCAACCGGCGCCCCAGTTCGGCTAACCCTTCTTGGGCCTTTTTCGGATTCAGTTTCATCTTGCCTCCGAGGAAGTACTCCGGGTTTAGCCGCCCCAGGGCCAAATTGGCGTCGGTCACCGTCACCTGGGTCCCACCGCGCCCGTAGCAAAGCGGCCCCGGTGCGGCCCCCGCACTCTGCGGCCCCACCCGCAGAAAGCCTCCTTTGTCGATCCAGGCGATACTCCCCCCCCCCGCACCGATCGTGGTCAGGTCAACAAAGGGAGCGCTGACGGGAAGTCCCCACTCCACTTCGTAGTTCGTAATGTAGGAGAGCTTGCCTCCCTGCACCACCCCCACATCACAACTCGTCCCTCCCATATCCAGAGTGATCAAGTTTTTTTCTCGGGCGAGGTCCCCAAAGTACTTGCCGCCGATGATCCCGCCACTCTGGCCGGACAGGAGGAGGTTCACAGGCTGACCTTCGGCAACCTTGGCGGAAGCGTGGCCGCCATTGGATTTCATGATTGCCCAGGGACAACGTAACCCCAGGCTGTCGAGGCTCTGACGAACGGAACTCACATAGCGCTGGAGAAGAGGTTTGACGAAGGCGTCCGCCACGACAGTAGTGCCCCGTTCGTACTCCCGCCAGATCGGTGCAACCTCATGCGAGATCGACACCGCAACTTCGGGAAATCGGGAGCGCAGGAATTCTTTGAGACGCAGTTCGTGATCCGGATTGAGGTAGGAGAACAACAAGCAAACGGCGATGGCCGAGTCTTCGGCCCTGTGCCCCTCCAGGCGCGCCTCGATCTTCTGCGCCAGTTGTTCCATTCCTTCCTGCTCCAAGGGGACCACGACCTCGCCCTTGGCATTGATCCGCTCCCGGACGCCCAGCGAGTTCCGCATCTCCGCGAAGGGGAGTGGTTTGGTCCATTCGAAGGAGTAGTGATACCGTCGATTCATCCGTTGGATGTAGAGGATGTCCTCAAAGCCCTCCGTCGTGACATAGATGACATGCGCACCCGTGCGCTGGATGAGCGCATTCGTGGCTACGGTAGTTCCCAAGATCAAGAAGTAGATACTCGCTGGCGGTAAGCCTGACTCCCTGACCACGCCCACGATCGCTTCCACAGGGTTGCTGTGCGAGGAAGGCCACTTGGAAGCGACCAATTCGCCGGAGGTTTCGTCCACGGCGACGAAATCGGTGAAGGTTCCGCCTGTATCGATCCCGCACCGAACACTCATGTTTGAATTCATGGTTGGCGAATCATCATACCCTGCTTCACCATTCGGTGATCGGCCGATGTCAGAAGTGCTTGAATGGCAGGCTGATACGGTTGGGCTGGGCTGGGCATGCCCCTACGGAACTGGCCCTCGCTGCGGACCTCGTGCACTCTCGGCTCGACGCCGGCCATTTCGGTCTCCGGGCGGGCATGCGGTGCCACACGATTGGCTCACTGCCCGGACGTGCGCGGTCCGGCCGCGAGAGGCACCCAGTCCGCCAGCTTGCGGCGGACCGTGGTCCACCGGTCCTGGTAGCCACGGATCTGGAGGCATATTCGCAACCGTGCACCCGCAGGCGGCTCCCCTTGATGCGCCAGATCGGACACAAGTTGATCCTCGCATGCAGGCTACGGAAGGTAGCTTCCATCTCGATCCGCTTCAGATAGGTCTGCACGATGCCCTGTGGTTCCCAGTCGGCGCTTGGCTGGTGCCCAGCACGGATTTGCCGGCCGCGCGGATACTGCTGGTGCGCTTTTTGGGGTTGGGCTGCGAGGTGACCCCCAAGCGTGGTTGCAACCGATCGTTCGGGAAGCCCTGCAACTCCGGAGCGGGTTTCGCTTGGCCATCCTAGCCCTCGGCGCCCCCGGGCAGGTTTCCTCCGCATATCCAGCATGTCTGCTCGTCGCAATCTCAGCTGGTGAAACAGGCTTGACGAACGCTGACGAGCGGCTCGGGGCTGTGGACATTGCATCACTGGGTACTGCAATCGATCCAGGCGCACGGCTCAATCCCGCTACTGACGTAGTTACTGGATCGACTGGCAAAGCGGGCTGCAGCGACGCATCGCGCAACATCCGGGGCGACCTCAAGCAGAGCGGGCTGTCGCAATCGTTGGGGGCAGGGGTACGGGGTGGTAGGCGGCGGGGTCGCCGTCGGATACCTCCAAACCAAAGAAAAGCCTGGGATCAAGCCCTCTCGTCAGCTCCTGAGTCTCGACTGAGCTGATTTTGGCCACAGATATCGGAGCATTGCAAAATCTCCCATAAGCTGTTGCTGCGCCGCGAGGTACGAGAAGCTTGTGACCAGAAACCACCGACTTCGGGTGCTAGCCTGCATTCCCAACACAGGGGAATGGTATGAGACATCCTCTGCTGGCTGGATCGGAAAACGGCCCAAAACTGCCGGTTTCGCGCTGTTGAAGGCAAGCGAAGCCCCTCGATCAACCTCTGAGATCGAGGAATGAGGAATTAGTTTCACTGTTCTAATTGAATCCTTCCGCCAGAGTTCCCCATGTGGACCACCCAGGCACCCTCATTCCATAATCGATTGTGATATATAGCTTAATCGCCCGGCTCCTGGTCCCGCTCAGACCCCTGCTCCCCGCCCTGCGATCCCGGCTTGCCTCCACTTCTCTCATTTTGATATGGTGATTGTCAGTCCATATTTCCCGGAGTTTTCATGCAGGACCTTGCCCACCACTTCCTCCAGCCCCGCACTCCCAACCACCGCCAGTACGAAGCCTTGCGCGCCCATTGCGTCGAAGGCCTCCCCCTCGCCGAGGCCGCTCTCAAGTTCGGCGACTCTCGCGGCTCCTTCCGTAACCTCTGCCGCGACTTCCGCATCCGCCCCGAACGCGTCTTCTTCCTCCCCTCCCCGCCTGGCCGCAAACCCGAGTCGCCTCCCCCCGCTTCCGCCAAGCGCAACCGGCGCATCCTCGAGCTGCGCCGCCAGCGCCACCTCTCCGTGCTCGAAATCGTCGAGCAACTTGCCCGCGAGAACCTCTCCGTCAGCAAGAGCCTCGTCGCCAAGACCCTCCAAAACGCCGGCATCCCCAAGCTCCCGCGCCGCTCCCCCCAGCAGATCAGCGCCGCCCGCCCGCTCTCCGCCCCCGCCGCCGACCGCCGCGAACTCGACCTCCAACCGCGCTCCTTCCGCACCGCCTTCGGCGGCCTCTTCCTCTTCGCCCCCCTCCTCGCTCGCCTGCCCTTCGACGACATCCTGCGCCAAACCGCCATGCCCGGCAGCGCCTGGATCCCCGCCGACTGCGCCTTCCGCTCCCTGCTCGCCCTCAAACTCTACGGCAGCGCCCGCCACTCCCACGTCAGCGCCGAGACCTGCGATCCCGGCCTCGCCCTCTTCTGCGGCTTGAACGCGGTCCCCAAGCGCTCCACCCTCACCGCATACTCCTGCCGCATCGACCCCCGCTCCCACGCCCAACTCGCCCGCCTCTGGCTCGACGCCGTCCACGACCTGGGACTGCCCCGTGGCGACTCCTTCGACCTCGACTTCCACACCATTCCCTATCACGGCGACGACGCCTTGGTCCAGAAACACTACCTCTCCAAGCGCAGCCGCCGCCAGCAGGGCATCCTCGCCTTCCTCGCCCGCGACGCCGACTCGCGCGTCTTCTGCTACTCCAACGCCACCGTCCGCAAGCAGGACCAGAACGACGAGATCCTGCGCTTCGCCGCCGCTTGGAAGGATCAATCCGGCCACTACCCGCGCGAACTCGTCTTCGACAGCACCCTCACCACGCACGCCAACCTCGCCCAACTCGACCAACTCGGCATCGGCTTCCTCACTCTTCGCCGCCGCACCAAGAAGATCCTGGCCGCCGTCCGCGCCGCGCCCGACGCGGACTGGCAGCGCCTGCGGCTGGCCAACATCGGCCGCCGCTACCGCCACCCGCGCGCGCTCGATCAGACCGTCGACCTGCCCGGCTTCCCCGGCGCCGTCCGCCAGGTCGCCGTCCTCGACCTCGGCCACGACAAGCCCATTCTGCTGCTCTCCAACCGCCCCGCCGAACCGCTCGCCGCCCTGCTCGACCGCTACGCCCGCCGCATGCTCGTCGAGAACGCGATCGCCGACGCCATCGACTTCTTCCACATGGACGCGCTCTCCTCCCAAGTTCCGCTGAAAGTTGACGCCGACCTCCAACTCACGCTGATGGCCAGCACCCTCTACCGCCTGCTGGCCCGCAACCTCGGCGGCGACTACGCCACGGCCCGCGCCCGCACGCTGTTCCGCAAGTTCGCGCAGGCCAGCGCGCGCGTCGAGATCGGGCTCGACGGCATCCAGGTGCGCCTCGGCCGCCGCGCCCACAATCCACTCCTCGTCGCCGCCGGAGTCGCCGACGAGGCCGTTCCGATCCCCTGGCTGGAGAACCGCCCCCTGCGGCTCGCCTTCAAGTGAGATCGAAGGGCATCCGGATTCCCCGGAAAACGGCTGGCTCGGGCGACGCACATGATTTCTATGTGTTGGGAATGCAGGCTAGTAGCGGCGAAGGAGTTCTGCACGACGCTCATCCCAATCCACACTCAGATACAGAATCTTGGCCCGAGCCAATGCCGAGGAGGTCCGTTGAGCGACTTCGCCTACGTGGCGAGCTGCAATACGTCTTCCTCCCTAGCCACCTCGGATTGGAGATGTCCCGTAATGTGTCCCTTGCTCATAACGATGATGCGGTTGCAGAGGGAGAGGATCTCCGGTATTTCCGAAGAAACTAGCAGAATAGCTGCCCCCCTTCTAGCCAACTCAGCCACAAGTTGGTGGATTTGGCTCTTGGCCCCGACATCGATGCCGACAGTCGGCTCGTCTAGGAGGAAGATCCTCGCCCGGGTACTAAGCCACTTCGCCAGCGCAACCTTCTGCTGGTTGCCTCCGCTGAGGTCAGCAGTCAACTGCGTACGCCCTCTCGCACGTATTTTCATCCTGTCGATCATTGCATCGACGAATTGATTCTCTTGTCTGAGGTTGAGAACGCCCCGGGATGTGAATCGGCGAAGGATTGGCAGCGTGACGTTGTTGCCGATCGGCTGGCGAAGGATCAAGCCCTCGTTGTGACGATCCTTGGATAAGTACGCGACCCCATGCGCCAAGGCATCACTGGGCGATCGGATGTGGGCCGGTCTGCCTTCCACATAGACCCGGCCGCCGTCGTGCGATGTGGCGCCGAAGATGGCCTTGCAGAGGTCCGTTCGACCTGACCCGACCAGTCCGGCCAAACCTAGAATCTCCCCAGCATGGAGTTTGAAGCTTACGCTCTCGAAGGCGCCTTTTCGAGTCAGGTCCTCGACGCGCAACAGTTCCTCACCCGCCGCTTCCGGTAATTCGAGAGACCTTTCGACCCATCCCTGGCCCACCATCTTGCGGATGAGGAATGAGGGATCCATCTGGCCGTCAAGGGAGAACGTGCCAACAATCTGACCATCCTTGAGCACCGTAGCCCGATCCGCAATTTGGAAGATTTCTTGCAAGCGATGCGAGACATAAATGATCGCCTTTCCTTCCGCTTTCAGCTTGCGAATGATCCTGAACAATCGGTCCAGTTCGCTCGATCCCAGAACGGCGGAGGGCTCATCCATGATGAGAACTTGCGCCGACACCGATAGAGCGCGGGCGATCTCGCTAACTTGCTGGCTGGCAGCGTCCAAATCCCCCGCTCGTCGGTGTACGTCCAAACCAAAGTCGAGGCGCCTGAGCAGCGCAATCGCATCACGGTACAGCTTCTTCCAATCGACTAGACCCAGTCTGGTTTTGGGCATGCGTCCCAGGAAGATGTTCTCCGCTACAGTTAGGTCGGGGACCAGACCCGACTCCTGATGGACGATGGAGATGCCCAATCTCAACGCGTGGTGGGGATTGTCTACATGAACGGCGGAACCTTGGATGTGGATCGTACCGGCGTCGGGCTTAAGAGCACCGGAGATGACCTTCATGAGGGTCGATTTTCCAGCCCCGTTTTCACCTACCAGGGCATGCACTTCTCCGGCGCGAACGGCGAAGCTAACCCGATCGAGGGCTCTCGTTCCGCCAAAATCTTTAATAATCCCCCGAGTCTCTAACACCCTTCCCAACCTGAGTAGTCTTTGGCCTCAAATGCAAACATCGAAGCAGCTCACTTTACGCGCCTTTCGCAAGCGCCCCACTGTGGATGATCTGGCGGTTCATCGTCCAACTCGATCTGGTGACGGATCCTACCAAACTTTTCCAGCCACTGCCCCCCAAGAATTCCAAAGGCCTCCTGACTTGGTATCCGAAGGGAGACTGGATTCCGTGCTTTTCCTGTAGAGAACAGATCCGACGAGTTTGAAGTTATCGGCGCTGGGTAATTCACGAGTGTCGCAACTTCGCCTCTCGAGGAAAAACCCCCAGCAGTCATCAAGCCAGAATCTCCTTCAGCACCCGGGCCGGCTCCACCCCGGAAAGTCTCTCGTCGAGACCGTTCCGCTGGAAGACCAACTTACTGTGGTCCATTCCCAATTGATGCAAGATCGTCGCGTGGAAGTCGTGCACACTCACAGGGTTTTCGACGGCCTTGTAGCCGATCTCATCGGTCGCCCCATAAAGAGTTCCACCCTTGACCCCACCACCGGCCATCCACACGCTGAACCCCCCCGGCCCGTGATCCCGGCCCGCGTTCTTCTCCCCCGGTCTGATTTGGGAGAGTGGCATGCGGCCGAACTCGCCGCCCCAGACGATCAAGGTGCTGTCGAGAAGGCCCCGCTGTTTGAGATCCTTCAAGAGCGCTGCGACGGGCTTGTCGGTCTTTCCACAGCAGTAACGCAACTCTTTTTGCAGGTTGAAATGGTTGTCCCAGATTTGCCCCTCAATGTAGATCTGCACGAACCGCACTCCGCGTTCCACCAAGCGCCGCGCCATAAGACAGCGCCGGCCGTAGGAGGCGGTAAGGTCATCGTTCAACCCATACATTTCCCGGGTAGCGGCGCTCTCTTGGGAAGTATCCAGCGCGTCGGTGGCCGACAATTGCATGCGGGCCGCCAGCTCGTAGCTGGCGATGCGAGCGTCCAGCTCAGGGTAGCCGGGTCGCTTGCGGCGATGATCGGCATCGAAATCAGCTAGAACCGAACGCGCCAGTTTCAATACGGGCCCCGGGAACTCCTCTTGGGGCTGCAAGTTCAAGATCGGAGAACCTTGCGAGCGCATCCGGCTCCCTTGATAAACCGGCGGCAACCATCCCGACTGCCAGTTCTGGATGCCGTTTATAGGAAGCCTCTTTGGATCGTCGAGCACCACGTAAGCGGGGAGGTCTTGATTCTCTGCGCCTAGCCCGTAAACGACCCAGGCGCCCAGCGTCGGGCTACCGGGGATCAAACGCCCCGTCTGCATTAAAAAAAGTGACGGCTCATGATTGAAATGGCCGCCGAACATGGAGCGGATCAGGGCGATGTCGTCCACATGCTGGGATAGGTGAGGTAACAGCTCCGAGAGCTCCATCCCCGATTCCCCATGCTTGGCGAACTTGAAGGCTGACGGCATGAGCCCACCCATCTGATCGGCGAACTCAATATCATTAGCCAGCTCGCGACTAGGGGGTTGGCCGCTGTACTTCTCGAGCAAGGGCTTCGGATCAAACAAGTCCAGCTGGCTGGGGCCCCCGTTCATAAAAAGATGGATCACGGCCTTGGCCTTCGGCTCGAAGTGCGGGGGCCGCGGCCTTAGATCGTACACTTCGCGATTGCGCGTAGCGCCCAAAGCAGGATGGGGCTGGAATAGATCCGCCCCGAGCAGAGAAGCCAGCGCGGCGCCGAAAAACCCGTCCCCAACGCTCGAGAAGAAGCCCCGGCGCGCGCGAGTCGATTCTCGAGTACTATCGCTTTCAGTTTTCGGATGGAAATCGGGGAACATGCTTGCCCTGGCTCAATCAATGTAAATGAATTCGGCCGAATTCAGAATGGAGTGGCAGAAGGTGGCCAGCGCCAACCATTGGGCCTTGATCCGCTTGGGTTCTGCCGGGACTTCTTTCTCCAGATGCTGCAACCAACGTTGCATAAACTCCCGGACCTGCTCGATGCGCATCTCCCGCTCTTGCTCTGAGGGCCACCGCGACAGCGCCGTCAAATAGATCCGATCGATCTGCTTTCCCACATCCGTACCCACAGCATCAATCACGCGCCCGGCGAAATAACGGGCGTTTTTGCGCAGCCCATCACTATTCCACAATTGGAGTGCCTGGGAGGAGACCGTGGAGTGCGCCCGCTTGAGGCAGTTCGGGGTCATTTGGGGCGCGTCGAAGGCTTCCAATAGGGTATTCGGCGTCGTACGGCGCTGGAGCGTATAGATGCTACGACGGCATCCGCCCTGGGAGCATTCGCTCACCACCTCGCCCTCAGGCTGAATCTCAGCCTTGGCCGCCGGTCCGAAGGGTGTAGTGTCAAGCCGTCGTGCCACCTTTAGGATCGAGTCACGGATCGCATCGGCATCCAGCCGCCGCATCGTGAATCCAGACAGGAGAACATTGTCAGGGTCCGCATCTTGCCGACTTCGATCGAACCGGGAATTCTGTCGATAGGCCGCGGAGGTCATCATGAGCTTGTGCATCGCCTTAAGGCTCCAGCCCTGACGCACAAATTCGGTAGCCAACCAATCCAGCAGTTCCGGATGCGACGGCCGGGCTCCCGTGTGGCCGAAGTCCCCTGGGGTCGCCACCAAGCCTGTTCCAAAGTGGTGCTGCCAGATACGGTTCACCATCACCCGCGCCGTCAGAGGGTGATTGGGCTGCACCAACCAGCGCGCCAGCGCCAGCCGGCGGCCGCTGGTATCCGTCGTCCAGGCAGGTTTAATGAGCTGATAGGGGGCAATCCCATCCCTCAGGACCGACGGGACTCCAGGCCGCACCAAGGGCCCGGGATTGAGGTAGTCGGCTCGCCGCAGTAGATGGGTGGGTGTGGGTTCACCCCCCATGTCGAACAGGGCGCGGACCTTCGGCTCCGGTCGTAGCCGGACCTTGGCCGAATTGATGGCCTTGTTGATCTTTTCCGCTTGGGTTTTGAAATCTTCGAACCTCTCCTCCAACTCCAACTGCTCCACTTTGACCAAGGCCCCAAACTTCTCCAACAGATACTTCTGTACGCCGCTTCGTGGGTCGTCGGGGGGCTGGAGCGCCTTCTGGAGGCCCTCTCCGCACTTGAAACATCTTTCCTTCAGATACTTCTCCTTGGCGCTTCGTGGGTCGTCGGGAGTGTCGAGTGCCTTCCGGAGGTCCTCTCTCACCTGCTCGGGCAATTCCGCCAGCTTCTCCTCGAAAAGTTCTTCCCGCAGGGGCCGCGCCGTTTCCTCCAAGGAACTCTGCAGGCGCTCGATCTCCTCCTCAATGGGAGCGTTGTAGGCTTCTATTTCCCGGCGCTCCCGCTCGGGGACGGTTGTCAAATAGCGCATGGGAAAAACTGTCTTCCCTTCGGGATCGTCGATGTTTTCGTTGGGAAAGAGCCAATCGTAGGGATCGTAGGCAGTTCGGAAGATAGCGCTCAGTCGATAATAGTCCCGTTGGGGAATGGGATCGTACTTGTGGCTGTGGCATCGCGTGCACGCCATCGTAAGTCCCATCACCGAAGAGCTGAAAATCTCGACCTGGTCGGCGAGCATGTTCATCCGGTCCGATATCTTGTTCCCGGCTAGGGAATAACTGCCGTCCGGCGCGGTCCGCAGGAAGCCGGTAGCCACCAGCTTGTCCAATTGGTCGGCGGTGGGCTCTTGGGTGGACTTGTAGTCGAACAATTCGTCGCCGGCAATCTGCTCCACCAGGAACTGATCATAGGGTTTGTCGCTATTGAAGGAACGGATCACGTAGTCGCGATAGCGGTGGAGTTGAGGCCGGACCAGATCGTTCTCGACCTTGCCCTCCGAATCGGAGTACCCGGCGGCATCGAGCCAATACCTTGCCCACCGCTCGCCATAACGGGTCGAGTCCAACAGACGGTCAATCATGCGCTCATAGGCAAGAGGGCTACGATCTTTCAGATGGGCTTCTATCTCCTCGGGCTCCGGAGGCAGCCCGATCAGATCGAAATACGCTCGCCGCATCAGCGTCAGACGTTCTGATTCGGGCGAAAAGCTGAGGCCTTTGGCCTCCAACTTCTCCAGCAGAAAGGCATCGATGGGAGTACGGACCAAGTTTTGGCTCCGCACTTTCGGCGCTGAGGGCCGCTTGGGCGATTGGAAGGACCAAAACTGGCGGTCCTTCTCGCTCACCAGCGGGTCAGGCCCGCTTCCCACCTCCAGAACCTCTTCCGGTCCAGCCGGTGCACCCGCCTCAATCCACTGCCGCAGCTGCTCCAGCTCATCGGAGGTGACCGGGCGCACCGTGTAGTCTCTCAGCGATTCGGGAGGGGGCATCTGCTGGTCGGCGATTCGCTTGATCAGCAGGCTCTCGTCCGGTTTGCCGGGGACGATCGCCGGACCTGACCTTCCTCCTTTGAGCAGACTGGCGCGGGTCCGCAAATCCAGCCCCCCCTCCTGATTTCGCCGGCCGTGACAAACCACGCAGCGAACTTGCAGAATGGTCACCAGCACATCGCGTTCGGTAACCTGGGTCCCCCCCGACGGCCTTAGGCCACTCCCGACCTGCTCCCCTTCGCTCCAGGCGCCGGCATCGATCCAATGCCGGATCCGTTCGATCTCTTGCGTGCTCAGGTTGTCGTCACCGATGGGCATCGAGCCCGAAAGAACTTTTTCAAAAAGCAAGCTCTCTTTCGCAGATCCAGGCTTGACGGCGGATCCCGATGCCCCGCCCTTCAAGACACTTCCACGCGTCCGTAAATCCAGACCGTTTTGCTGCAACGTTTCGCCGTGACAGGCTAAACAGTTCGCTTCGAAAATAGGCTGAATGTCAGATTCAAACCGGACAACCTCCTGGTTTTCCGTCTCCGCAGCCGGAGAAACCGAGCCAAAAAACAAGGCAATTGAAATAGAAGTGTATGGGAAGATAAGCTTGGCAGTTGACTTAAGCCGCATTAGGCACACCGGTAAGCTGGTTCTAATATTACCTGACAGGGCTACTTGCTTCACTCCGGTAGGCGCAATATCTTGTGGTTGAGGTTGCGACCGGAGGAAAGCTGTGATTGCGCCAGACTTCACACCAACTCAAGTCCAGCATGCTGAGAAAAGTGCCGAAAATCCCGATCTCTGGTAATCAAAGGGGCTTTGTGATCGAGACGGGACTGGGCGATCAAGGTGTCGGCCAAGCGCACTCGTATTCGATGCGGCAGGAGCTTAGCCCGGGTTGCGGCGGCTCGTTCCCAGAATCCAGGATGGACCTCAAGAACGGGTAGATCCCGAATCAGCTGGGAGACACCATGACTCAATCCGGGATCACTCAGGATCTCAGTCACGACGACCGGCGGTAGCGCAAGCTGCTTCATTCCCAGCACCTGGTCCAGCCAGTCCACATCTCCGCCTTCGTCTCCTCGGAAAAAGGCCATCAGCGAGCTAGAGTCGACGGCGATCACCTTCGATCCTCCCGAAGCTGCTCGAGATCGATGGATACAGCGACCTTTCCTCGAAGTTCCCGGAGTTTCCGATAGGTCTCTGCGGCCGCCAAGACCTGAAGCCCTTCCCGCACGGTATCCGTGATGCCTGCATCGAGAACGACTCGGCGCCACGACCCGCTACGAGTCGATGCCGCTCTGCGCCAGCCAAGCTGACAACGCGGCGATGTCCTCGGGGCCGATCCTGCAGCAACCACCGACGAGGGTGGCGCCATGCTCAATGCAGCGCGCTGCAGCCCGCACGAACTGTTCGGTCTCGAAGTCCGTACGACGCTCCACGAGGACTTCGTTGTCGAGTGTCCAGCCAGTCGGGACGTTGAACCGATTGGGATAGCCGCCGGTCGGCTTGTCGGTCAGCCCGACGATCTGCTCGA
Organism: Bryobacterales bacterium; assembly: GCA_965218615.1. Lineage (GTDB taxonomy): Bacteria > Acidobacteriota > Terriglobia > Bryobacterales > UBA6623 > VXMF01. Next base: position 246,039 of record CBDCLH010000007.1, on the reverse strand, counting down.
CGCCGGCCTCGATGGCGTCGGGATGCGTGCAGTTGAACAAGAAGCCGTCGAGTTCCAGGTCGTCAAGCGCGCGGAAGGCCTCCTCGATGCTCTCCCCGCTGCGGAGCCCCGCCCCAGGTCGCTCGTGCAGGGTCCAGGACACATAAACCGGTAATCCACGCGCGGCGCCCGCTGCCTTCGCCGCGACGGTGGCGTTGCGGGACTCGCGAACGCTCGACATTGTTTCGCAGTAACTGCTCAGCTTCCGTGTTTCTTGTCAAGCGGATTTTCGGGGAAAAGTGGTGACGAGGGGCGATTGAGGCGCGTTTTTTCCACAGAGCCGGCTGTTGGTCTGGGGCTGGTCGGCAGCGGTGTCACGCGGCGGCCTCCGGTTCGCGGGCGGGCGGCTCGGGCTGCCAGAGGCGGTTCTCGCGCAGGAGGGTGTCGAGCACGCCGGCGAGCCTGCGCATGACGGCGAGGAGGGCGACCTTGTGCGGCTTGCCGGCGGCGGCGAGGCGCTCGTAGCAGGCCTTGGAGGCCGGTTCCCAGCGGATCGCGGTCAGGGCTGCCATGTAGAGCAGCTGGCGAGGCTGGGCGCGGCCGCCGCGGATGGAGCGGCCGCCGCGGTGCTGTCCGGAGTCGCGGTCGAAGGGGGCGAGACCGAAGAGGGCGGCGGCCGAGGGTACCGAGTTCGGGCATGTCAGCGCAGAGGCAGGCGGCGTTGACGGGACCGCAGCCGGGGATCGACTGGATGATGGCGTCGCGGCGGGAGAGCGCGGTGTCGGCAGCGATGCATTGGCACATGCGGCGGTCGCAGTCGGCGATGTCGGCCTGGAAGGCCTCGAGCGTGGCGCCGGGGCAGCCGGCGACCTCGGGGTCGAGTTCGGCGCAGAGCTTGCGGAGAGCGCCGAACTGCTTGAGGAGCTTGCGGCGGAGGGCGAGCACGTCGCTGAGGAGCTGGAGGTTGTGCGGCTGGGGCGGGGTGGCTTCGAGGCCGTCGAGGAGGCCGAAGCGGGCGAGCATGGCGGCATCGACGCGGTCGTTCTTGGCGAGCTTTCCGATGGCTTCGGCGAAGCGGCGGGAGCGCAGGGGGTTGACCAGGACGGTTTCGATGCCAGCGTCGAAGAGGCCTTGGTGGAGGTTGCGGTGGTAGCGCCCTGTGGGCTCGAGAACGGCGCGCGTGACGCCGTGCTTGAGCAGCCAGTTGCGCAGGGCGCGGCGGCCGCACTGGTCGTTGTTGAACGGGCGCTCGAGGCTGCCCTCGAGGATGTGGGCGTCGAGCTTGGACTTGCCGACGTCGATGCCGGCAACGACACTGGAGTGGAGTTGGGTCATTCCTGCGTTCCTATCCTTTTGCGATGCGGGGCTTCACCCACGCTTCCGTTCAGGGTGCGCAGGAATTGCTGCGACGGGCCGACCAAGCTGAGCAACGGGGCTGTGAGCCCGAGGTACAAACGGTCCGGCCCGTCGCCCCCGGTGGGGCCTGGCCAGGCCCCACCGGGGGCCTCCCCGCTCTGAGGCGGGGAGGGATCTGCTACCTGCCGCAGCGGTGGCTTACGCCACCTGCGGCACTGGGGAGAGAGGGTCCGGGGTAGTGGCGACCATCCCTTTCTCTCCGGCACCTCTCCACCATAAAAGGTACCGCCACCCGTACACAGGTGATGCGTACCGCATAGGGGGGAATGCAGGCCGGATGGTTCCACGCGAACCGCGCAACCGGGATGGTCGGAATGCGCAGCACTTGACTTTCTGCTGGGAAACCATGTAGCAATAGTAATGTTCTAGGTGTGCGGACGGTTGCGAGCAAGCCGATGCGCTCGTGACGAGCAGGACAGGCGTTAGCGGGATGCAGGCGGAGCGAACCAACAGCGAGCCGCGGCAGGCGCAATTGGAGGCCGAGAGCGCTCAGTTGCGGGCCGAGAAGGCCCGGTTGCGGGCCCTGCAGGAGGAGTTGACGAAGCAGTTGCAGTCGTTGCGAGAGCAAGTGCAGGGCTTGCAACGGCGGTTGGGCCTCGACAGCAGCAACAGCGGGAAGCCACCGTCGAGCGATGGGCCGGCCAAGCCGCCGGCAGCGCAACGGACGCGCAGCCAGCGGGGCCGGTGCGGGAAGTCCGCGGGCGGGCAGCGCGGGCACAAGGGCGCGACACTGAGCCAGACGGACACGCCGGATCGGATCCAGGCCCAGCTGCCGTCGAGTTGTGCGGATTGCGGGGCGGAGGTGTCGGCGGACGCCATCGAGGGCGAGCCCCAGCGTCGGCAGGTGTACGATTTGGCACCGCCGCCGCCGCTGGAGGTGAGCGAACAGCAGGCGCACGCCTGCCGGTGCGCGGTCTGTGGCCGCGTGCCGCGGGCCGCGTTCCCGGAGGGCGTCAACGCAGCGGTGCAGTAGGGGCCGCGCGTCGCCGCCACGGCGGTGTCCTTGCAGAACGCGCAGTGCCTGCCCGAGGAGCGGCTGGCGGAGGTGTTGCAGGACCTGTTCCGGGTGCCGGTCTGCGCAGCGACGCTGGCGGGGATGACCCGCAAGGCGGCCCCGGGTTGGAGGAGTTTCACGGAGCGGGTGCGCGCTCTGCTGGGGAGTGCCGCCGGGGTGAAGCATCTGGACGAGACGGGCTTCCGGATCGGAGGCAGGACCCAGTGGCTGCACGTGTTGCGCACGCCGTGGCTGACGTTCTACCGCACGAGCGCGAAGCGGGGCAGCCTGCTGGAGGGGCTGCGGGGGATTCTGGTGCACGCTCATTGGGCGTCGTACTGCAAGCTCCAGGCCGTGCTGCACGGGCTCTGCAACGCCCATCATCTGCGTGAGTTACAGGCCTTGGCGGAGATCGACGGGGAAGCCTGGGCGCGGCGGATGCAACAGCTGCTGAGGCGGGCGAAGCGGGCGCTGTGGATCGTTCGGGAGCGGGGTATGGCGCTGCCGCGATCCCTGCTGGAGAGGATCGAGCGGCGCGACGACCAGTGGGTGCGGGAGGCGCGGGCCCAGCACCAGGCCCTGCCAGCCTTGCCGACCGGGCGACGGGGTCGCAAGAAGCGCCGACCGGGGCATACTCTGGCGTTGCGGCTGAGGGACCGGCGGGAGTCGGTGCTGCGCTTTCTGAGGGATGAGAGGGTGCCCTTCACGAACAATCAGGCCGAGCAGGATCTGCGGATGATGAAACTGCGGATGAAGATCTCGGGTGGGTTCCGGTCCGAGCAGGGGGCACGAGACTTCGCCACGCTACGCAGCGTACTATCGACCGCGCGGAAGCAGGGCCTGAACCGCATCGAGGTCTTGCTGCAAGGGCCGGCGGCCCTGCTGGCGAAAGTGGAATCCCAGCCATCCCACTGATCAGGGCTTGTGCCTGCGGAGTACCTTTTATGTTAGAGAGGTGCCGGTGAGAGGGATGGTCACCACTACCTCGGACTCTCTCTCCCCAGTGCCGCAGGTGGCGCAAGCCACCGTTGCGGCAGGTAGCAGATCCCTCCCCGCCTCAGCGCGGGGAGGCCCCCGGGGGCGACGGGCCGGACCGTTTGTACCTCGGGCTCACAGCCCCGTTGCTCAGCTTGGTCGGCCCGTCGCAGCAATTCCTGCGCACCCTGAACGGAAGCGTGGGTGAAGCCCCGCATCGCAAAAGGATAGGAACGCAGGAATGACCCAACCCCACTCCATTGTCGTTGCCGGCATCGACGTCGGCAAGTCCAAGCTCGACGCCCACATCCTCGAGGGCAGCCTCGAGCGCCCGTTCCACAACGACCAGTGCGGCCGCCGCGCCCTGCGCAACTGGCTGCTCAAGCACGGCGTCACCCGCGCCGTTCTCGAGCCCACAGGGCGCTACCACCGTAACCTCCACCAAGGCCTCTCCGACGCTGGCATCGAAACCGTCGTGATCAACCCCCTGCGCTCCCGCCGCTTCGCCGAAGCCATCGGAAAGCTCGCCAAGAACGACCGCGTCGATGCCGCCATGCTCGCCCGTTTCGGCCTCCTCGACGGTTTGGAGGCCAGCCCGCCCCAGCCGCGGAACCTCCAGCTCCTCAGCGACTTGCTCGCCCTCCGCCGCAAGCTCGTCGAGCAGCTCGGCGCCCTCCGCAAGCTCTGCGCCGAACTCGACCCCGAGGCTGCCGGCTGCCCCGGCACCACGCTCGCGGCCTTCCAGTCCGACATCGCCGACTGCGACCGCCGCATGCGCCAATGCATCGCTGCCGACGCCGAGCTCACCCGCCGCGACGCCAGCATCCAGTCGATCCCCGGCTGCGGTCCCGTCAACGCCGCCTGCCTCTGCGCTGACATGCCCGAGCTCGGCACCCTTGGCCGCCGCCCTGTTCGGCCTCGCCCCCTTCGACCGCGACTCCGGACAGCACCGCGGCCACCGCTCCATCCGCGGCGGCCGCGCCCAGCCTCGCCATCTGCTCTACATGGCAGCCATGACCGCGATCCGCTGGGAACCGGCCTCCCAGGCCTGCTACCAGCGCCTCGCCGCCGCCGGCAAGCCGCACAAGGTCGCCCTCGTTGCCGTCATGCGCAGACTCACCGGCCTGCTCGACACCCTCCTGCGCGAGAACCGCCTCTGGCAGCCCGCGCCGCCCGCCCGCGAACCGGAGGCCGCCGCGTGACACCGCTGCCGACCAGCCCCAGACCAACAGCCGGCTCTGTTGGGAAAACGCGCCTCAATTGCCCCTCGTCACCACTTTCCCCCGAAAATCCGCTTGACAAGAAACACGGAAGCTGAGTAGTTACGTTTCACAAAGGAAAAGGTCGACGTACGGTTCGAGCGCCTGCGCCAGGGCGTCATAGATTGGTTGCGCCTCAGAGTCATCGACCACGAGATCCGATCGATAGCTTTCCGCTAGCGGCGGCAAGCCGCCGGCCACCAGGATGGCGCCGCCCGAGCCATCGGCGGCTACGCGCGCGAGGCGGCCTGCGAGCGCCGCGAGCTCGTCGTAGCGGTCCGCAAGGTTGGCTTTGCCGAGATAGCTCGGTATGCACGAATAGCTGCAGGAGGTGATGATTCGAGCGCCCGCCGCAATGGAGTCACCGTGCGTCTCGATCACGGCGTTTGGAGCGTCGAGCAGAGCCTTCGCGGACCAGAGCCCGGTCCGCGGCGCTACGCCTCGGCGGATGAACTCCCCGCCCATGCCGCCATCCATCACCGTCACCACGCGACGCCGCCTTGTGCTCCGTGCTCCTCCATCAGATCAGAATGGCCGCCCGCATTGGGGCGAACCGCGAGCCGCCGGGCAAGTTGGGCGAACTGTCCGGTGAAGAGAAATCTCGCGATCGAGGCCACGCTCCGTAGTCACGCGTCTCCGGTTCGGACGGGCGGAGGCGGGCGCCGTGCGAGCGAGCACGGTGGCAGGCTGTCTTCTGCGTAGTCTCGAGGGTCGGGGCAGAGTTCCGCCCAAGCCGTGCGTGGAGACGATGCGTCGTTCGAATCTGATTGTCTTGTTGACCGTGGCGGCGCCGTGTTCCTGCGTTGCGGACGGACCGCACCCACGTGCGAACATCGTCATCATCCTTGCCGACGACTTCGGGGTCGGCGAGATCGAGGCCCTGTACCCCGACAACAAGATCGCGACGCCGCATCTGGACCGCCTCGTGGAACAGGGGATGAGTTTCACCGATGCGCCCAGCCCGTCGGCTGTGAGTTCACCGACGCGGTACGGGCTGTCGACAGGTCGGTACGCATGGCGCACGAGGCTCCAGGAATGGCTGATCGCCGCGTACGAGCCTCGTGATCGGAGAGGATCGACCCACGCTTCCAGGCGTTCTCCGAGACTACCGATACCAGACGGTGCGCATCGGCAAGCGGCGCCTTGGCTGGGAGTGGCCTGGACCCCAGGCGGGCCGCATGACTGAGGTTCGCAACGGCCAGAAGTCCCTGGAATGGGACTTCGCCAAGCCCATTCGCAGCGGTCCGACGCGGAGGGGCTTCGACTACTATTTCGGCGTCGACCTGCCGAAGTTGCCTCCGTTCACCTACATTGAGAACGACATGGTCGCGCCAGCGCCGACCGCGCGCTACGTGCATGACCCAACCGAAGGCGTCGTCATGCCGCGGAACTTCGAAGGCAGCCCGATGGCGCCCGGGTGGCGATTCAGTCAGATCCTCCCGGAGATTACGAGGCGAACGGTCCTGCAGATCCACGAGCGGTCCCAGCGGGACGAACCCTTCTTTATGTTCTTCTCGATGACCTCGCCGCACGAGCCCGTTGTGCCGTCGGACGGGTTTCTGAGCCAGAGCGGGATCGCGCCGATCGCCGACTTCGTGATCGAGACCGATTGGTCCGCTGGCCAAGTCATCGCCGCCGTGGATGACGCGGGGATCGCCGACGATACGATCGTGATTTTCACGGCGGATAACGGGCACTCGCACGACACCGGCCGGGACGAACTGGTTGCTGCCGGACACCTGCCCAGCGGGTCGTATCGCGGTCACACGGGCGATGGTTGGGAAGGAGGCCACAGGTTCCCATTGATCGTGCGCTGGCCGAGCTGGATCGAGCCGAATTCGACGAGTGACCAGCTGCGAGCCTGACCGACATCTTCGCGACCAGTCTGGAGATCGTAGGGGCGGACTTGCCGCAGAACGGCGCGGAGGACAGCGTCAGCTTCCTGTCGTCTGCCCTCGCCGGGGCGCAGGCGGGCAGCCGCATGTCGCTCGTCAGTCATTCGATTCACGGCGAATTCGCCTATCGGGACGACTCTTGGAAACTGGTGTTCCGGAATCGCAGCCGCTACCTCGAAGAGTCGCGCGGCCAGCCCACGGTGAGCGAACTCTACAATCCCCAGTCGGATGTCGGCGAACAGCAGGACTCGTCCGGGAGTCACCCAGAGATGGCCCAGCGCGTGCGCGAGGCCTTCGATCGTGTCATTGCGCGCGGCGCCAGCCGGTCCGGCCAGCAGCGTGCGCACGACACCGCCGTGTGCTACAACGTCACCCAGACCGAGCGCTGGGCGCCGCGGGCGGACTGATCGGAGGAGTCGTGCGAACTAGGATCGGAGCAATCGGCGCCGAGTTGCCCCCGGACGCCGGCCCTCGCTCGGACCGCTTGCGGTCTGGCGGCCGGTTCACCACACTCTGGGGCGCCAAGTCCGTCCGTCCGCCGCGCCGCAGTTTCCTCAAGGCCGTCTCGTTTGCGGGTCCGGCGGTCCTGAGCGGCTGCGCGTTCTCCAAGCCGACCGCTGTCCTGACCTTCGACGACGCCGTGCGGTCGCACCGGGACTTCGTCGCGCCGATCCTCGCCGATCTCGGCTTTTCCGCCACGTTCTTCGTGACGCATCGCTGGATGGACGACCGCGCGAACTTCATGACCTGGGAGGAGATCGCCGAGATTGCGGAGATGGGGTTCGAGATCGGCAACCACTCCTGGTCGCATGCGAACTTCTCGATCCCCAAGAACGCGGCGCGGCTGGAAGGGGAACTGGCCCTGGTCGAGAACGCACTCGCCGGAGTCGGCGTTGCGAAACCCGTCAGCTTCGCATGGTGCGGCAATCACTTTGGTCCTGAAGCCCTGCGTAAGCTCCGGGATCTCGGCTATCGGTTCGCACGCCGCGGGTTGTCGCCCGAACTCGACAACCGGGCGCTCGAACCGGGTCCGGCGTACGATCCGGCCCGCCACGATCAGCTTCTCATCCCGACGACCGGCAATGCCGTTCCCGGCTGGACGCTCGATCTCTTCCGGCGCGTCCTCGACCGCGCCGCAGACGGGATCGTGGTGCTGCAGTTCCACGGTGTGCCGGATATCGCGCACCCCTGGGTTCACACGACCCCGGAAGCGTTCCGAGAGTACATGGGCGAGCTCAAGCATCAGGGCTTCGAGGTTCTCGCGCTTCGCGATCTTGGCGCCCAGGCGCCGAAGGAACCGGTCGAGGACCCCAACGCCGACCGGCGCAACCCTCCGGCGCCGGAGAGCGAACTTGTGCAACCGGTCGAGTCGGTCCAGACCCGCGCGGACCTCCAGCGATGGAACGATGCCATGCTGAGACACCGGTATACGGTGCGGGAAGCATCTGCGGTTGGGGGATTCTCCGAAGAGGAACGCGCGGCGTACGCACGCAGATTGGCGTCCTGGCGGACGCCGGAGCCCGGTCAGGTGGAGACTTGGCCTTACCCGGGTGGCCGCCACCCGCGAATCGGGTTTCTGGAGGGCGCGATCGACCCATTGCGCGGGACCAAGGCGAGCGTGTTTCTGCCCTGGGATCCGGCGAGCTACGTGGTGGTCGACCTGCCCGAGTTGATCACGTCTCAGCTCGGACACTTGTTTCTTGCTCATACGCATGTGCCGACGATTTGGAACGATCTGGACGTTTGGCTCGACAACGCCGATTGGCGCTCCACGCGGGACGGCCGATTGGACCTCGCTTGGACGCTGCCGAACGGAGCGTCCTTCGGTTCGTCGCTACGGGTCGACGGCCCCGCGGTCGCCCTGAGCCTGTGGCTGCGCAACGGCCTCGACCGGACGTTGAGCGGGCTTCGGACGCAGCTGTGCGTGATGCTCAAAGGAGCATCGGGGTTTGAGGCGCAGACGCTTGCCAACAAGCTCTTTGACCCACCGGTTGCCGCGGTCCGCTCGGAAGACGGAGATCGTTGGATCCTGACCGCCTGGGACCGGGCCAGCCGGTGCTGGGGGAGCCCTCGCTGTCCATGCCTCCATTCCGATCCCGTCTTTCCCGACTGCGAGCCGGGCCAGACAGTGAGTCTGCGGGGACGGCTCTGGTTCCACGAGGGTGGCGCTATTGAGGGCGAAGTGGCGGCGGCGAAGCGTAGATACCGGGCGCTCCCCGGGGCTCGTCCCAAGGCCTGAGGGCCGTGGGCTACTCGCGTCGTATCCGCGAGCGTCAGTGTCCCGACCGGGTCCGTTGGCCTGCCGAGCCAAGTGGCGCCGCGGCGTCGGCAGCAGCCGGTCGGCCGAGCGCCCGCAGTGTAGAATGCTCGTGGGACACGCGAGCCATTCCACGTGCCTTGAGGAGGATTGTCATGAACCCAATCACGCGCGTAAGCGTTCGAGCGGGCCGTGAAAGGCGGCCGTGGAGCTAACGATTGAGGATTGCTTTCCAGTCCGGGCAGAGGGGTTTGACGAAGACGTTTTTGACGGGCTGGTTGTACTCGTGACGAGTATCGAGTTTGCCGCGGCCCTGCGTCTGGCCCAGATGGATCCAGTTGGCGGCGCGATAGCAGGTGCCCTGGAAGCGCGGCGTTTCGCAGAACGTTTCCAACAGCACGGGACGCATGCCGTAGCGTTGTTGCCAGTCGTCGGGAAGTTGTCGCTGGAGGCAGGCGAGTAAGTGGGAGGCCAGCGACGGGAGCCGGATCCAGGGCAGGATGAGATAGCGGGCGTGATTGACGACCAGGGGTAGGTTGCGCTGGCGGGTGGGCGGATGCCAGCCCACGAAACGGTCCCGAGGGGCCGTTTTCCAGGCCGCGGCGCCGCAGCCGAGCAGGGCCAGCAGGAGGCCGTCGGCGGCGTGCACGAAGTAGCGCAACTGGGCACCGGGCAGGGGCTTGTAGCCGAGGTAGTGGTAGCGCTCGACGAACTCGTTCCAGAAGCGGCTGCGGGGATCGGAAGGTCGCAGCAGGCACAGGCGCAGAGGACGGGCTTGGGCCAGCGCGGCGGGCAGGGGCGCGAGGGGCGGCGGATCGGTGCGCGGGGACGGCGCGAGCGGGCGCGGGCGCGGCAGGGTCCTCAGCGGCGGCGGCAGGGTCAGCAGGCCGTCGCGCTGCATGCGCAGCAGGGCCACGCGCGCGCTCATCTCCTTGAGGCCGCCGTCGGGCTTGCGCCAGTGCAGCGCCTCGCAGACCGCCTGGGATAGTTTCGTGCGGGACAGGGGCGGGTCCGTGTGCGCGATCAGGGCGCGGATCCGGTCCAGTTCGGCCGGGAGGAAATCCCGGCCGCAATAGCGCAGCGAGCCGCTCACGGGTCCGGCCCGGCCTCCGAACACCGCCAGGGCGCTCGCAGGGCCTGGAACCGCTCCGCGGACAGGCCCCACGGCAGCCAGGCCCACGGATCCACCACGACCACTCCCCGTCCGATCCCCGCACACTCGCGCAGGAACGCCTCCAGCCAGCGCCACAGGTCGATGCCGGCCCTGTCCAGCGTGGCGCACACCGACAGCAGCACGCCCTGCAGGGCCGCGCCGTCCGCACTGTGCGAGCCGTAGCTGAGCTTGCGCCCGAGCACGGGTCGCCGCAGGGCTCGCTCCACGACAGTGTTGTCCATGGGCACGAACGCCTTCCTCACAAACACCACCAGGCCCTCGCGGTGCCGCAACAAGGATTGCAGCGGTGCCAGCCGCGGGTCCGGACCAGCCTTGTCCGACTCCCGCTGCGCTGCCTGGGTCCGTATCGCCACCTCCCGCTCGGCGTGCTCGAACAGTGCGGCGCACTCCGCTGCCAGCCGCTGCTGGGCCGCCCGGAACGCCTCGCACTGTCCTTCCAGACCACTCTGTGGATCCCACTGCGCCAGCCGTTCGGCGTTGCGTCGGTACAGCCTCCCGATCCGCTCCAGGATCCCGTCCACCCACTCCTGCAGGTCCGGCCGCTTGCGCCCCAGCGTGACAAAATCTCTCCTGGCGTGGGCCCAGCATACGGAGAGTTCGAACTGCTCCGGGTGCTCCCGCGCCAACTTGACATACGCCGCGTAGCGATCACACACCAGCACCACCTTCTCTCTCAGCCCCAGCTTGCCGAACAGTGCTGCGGCCGCCGCGGCACTCCGCGACGGATCCACCCGGAACCGCACGGCGTCCCCGGTCAGGCAGGCCCACAACCAGCAACGCGGGTTCTGCCCTTCCTCCGCCCGCACCTGCACCACCCACGAGGTCTCGTCCCCGTGCACCAGTCGCGCCTGTTCCTGGTGCGCTGCGATCGCCGCCTCCAGCGGCTCGAACCAGGTCAGCAAATCCCGCCCATGCCCCAGCAGCGTGCCCGCCGGCAGACGCACCCCCCTCTCGCCCCACTCCCGCTCGAACGCCCGCACCGGGTGCCGCTGCCAATACACTTGCAGCAGAAACGCCACCCACACGCGCAGTCCGTAACTCGTGCCGCGGAACAGCGTGGGCTCCCGCGGCGCGATCACTGCGGGCACTGGCTGGCCCTGCCGCTGCGCGCACCCGCACCCCGCCCGGAAGCGGGGCCGCCGGATCCGTCTCACATACCCCCGCACATCGACCTCGATCGATGCGCTGCTCTCCTCGCCGTTGCGGGCGTAGGGCGCCCCGCAGTCCGCACAATAGCGGCTGTCCGCCTCCGGCTCGAGCCACTCCTCCCGCACCGCTAGACCGGACCGCTCTACCCGCGCATGCGGGACCGCTCCCCGTGGCCCCCCGCGCGGCCGTTGCGGCTCCGGATCCGCCCCCGGGCGGGCCGTCTCCGCTGCAGCCGCCCCACCCTCACTGCCGCTCTGGCGCTTCTCGCTCCGCTTCCCGAACGGGGACCGCAACAGATCCTGGTTGCGCTGCTTCAGGCCCGCATTCTCCTGCTCCAACTCCTGAATCCGCTCGTGCAGCTGCTCGCTCCTCTGCTGCGCTTCCCCGCAGCGCAACTGCCACTGCTTGATACGCTCCTTCGCCCGCTGGTGCATGCTCCGCCAGTAATGCCACTGGCGCTTGTTGGCGCTCGGATTATTCCGGCCGGATACCCCGGTTTTTTCTCGAATTGCGCTGACGCCGGAATGATTGGAAATCAGGATAATTCGAGAACCGTCTTAGCACGGCGATGCGCCTAAGTCCCGTGCCTACAGTGCTCTCAGACCAGCGTCTCCTACGTTTCCTTCCGGCGGGAGCGTAAGAAAGTGGGAATACCTCCCTCCGTGCCGCCGAAATAATTTGAGATTCTCACGTCAACAGACACCGAGCGACAACAGCGCTTCGCCTCCACCAGCTGCCACGACAACCGCCGCTCCCGCTCCAACTGGCACTGCACCGGCATCCCTGCCGGCTGCGCTTGCAGCTGCCTTTCCGCCTCCACATCCGCTAGCCTGCCATAAACCCATTTCTCGTGTTCAGCGTTTTATGCAAGTTTTTTTGCCGCCCTCCCCACCGGCTTTCGCCCTCCTCAATTCACGGCCCGCCCGAACGGTTACTCACGCGCCGCCGCTACTTTCTCGCGGCTGCCGGAGTCGCGGCCGGGGCCAAGAGCGCCTTCGGCTACCCCGCCAACGAAACTGTAAACGTCGGCTGCATTGGTACGGGCGGCCGCTGCCGCAGACTGATGCGCAGGCTCGCCGACGTACCGGGGACGCGGATCACGGCGGTCTGCGACATTTGGGACGAGGCCCTCGCGCAAGCCCAGGCAATCGCCGGTCCGCAGGCGTTCGCGACGGAGGATTACCACGAGTTGCTCGGCCGCAGCGATGTCGACGCGGTCCTGATCGGCTCACCCGACCACTGGCATGTTCCGATGACGATTGAAGCCTGCAGGGCGGGCAAGGACGTCTTCGTCGAAAAGCCTCTGACGCATGACCTGGCCGAAGGAGAGGCGGTCATCCGCGCCCAGGATGAGAACGAGCGCGTCGTGCAGGTTGGCACCCAGCAGCGCAGCATGCCGCAGTTTCGCCGGGCGCTCGAGATCCTGGAGTCCGGCAAGCTGGGCGCGATTCACAAGGTTCATCTCACATGGAACCGGAACCGCACCGCACCGCGCGCCGGCTCGGATGACGTCGATCCTGCGTCGTTGGACTGGAGCAGATTCTTGGGCAACGCCCCGGTCCAGCCCTTTGATTCGTTCCGGTTCCGCAATTGGCGCTGGTTCTGGGACTTCGGCGGCGGCATCCTTACCGACCTGATGGTGCACTGGATCGATGCCGTGAACTGGCTGCTTGATCTTCCGGAACCGGCCATGGCGACGACGATCGGCGACACCTTCGCGATGGACCGATGGGAGACCCCGGACACGATCCAGACGCTCCTGCGCTATCCCGACCGGGAAGTCCAAGTGTATTTCGAAGGCACGTTTGTCAACGCCCGGAACAAGGCCATGGTCGAGATCATGGGCACGAGGGGCACGCTGTATCTGGACCGGGGCCGCTATGAGATCCATCCCGAGCCCGGAAGCGGGTTGGAGGCGGAGATTTGGGCCCCCGGGAACAGAGAGCGCGGCGCCGATTTCGACGTCGACGGTGAGCAGCCCCACCTGCAGAACTGGGTCGACGCGATCCGCAGCCGCGAGAAACCCAATACGCCGGCGGAAGACGGCGTTCGGGCGTGTGTCAGCGCGCAACTGGGGAATCTCGCCTTCCGAACCGGCCAGGTCGCGCGGCTTGCGACGATCAAGCGAGGCGGCCTCGTTGGTTGACCCGCTGGGAGCGAGTCCAAAGACCGGATTCGGTCGAACCCGGCGCGGCCGTGAGTCCCACGCACCCCCGCAATCGGTGGCGGCGTCTTACGCCAGCAGGCCGCGCACGACTTCGCCGTGGACGTCGGTGAGGCGGAAGTCGCGGCCCGCGTGCCGATAGGTGAGCTTCGTATGGTCCAGGCCGAGCAGGTGCAAGATCGTGGCGTGCAGGTCGTGGAAATGCACCTTGTTCTCGATGCTGTAGTAGCCGTATTCGTCGGTCTGCCCGTAAGTGATACCTGCCCGAACGCCGCCTCCGGCTAGCCACATCGTGAAGCCGTGCGGATTGTGGTCCCGGCCGTCCGAATTCTCGGCCGTGGGCGTCCGACCAAACTCTCCGCCCCAGATCACGAGCGTCTCGTCGAGCAGCCCGCGCGCCTTGAGGTCCGTGATCAGGCCGGCGATCGGCTTGTCCACCTTTGCGCTCATCTCGGTGAGCTTGTTCTTGAGGTCGAGGTGATGATCCCAGCCATTGCTGTTGCACTGGACGAACCGCACGCCGCTCTCGCTGAAGCGGCGGGCCATGAGGCATTGGCGGCCGAAATCCTCGGTGACCGGATCGTCGAGGCCGTACAGCCGTCGTGTCGCGTCGCTCTCGCCACCGATATCTTGGATCTTCGGCGCTTCAGTCTGCATGCGGAAGGCCAGCTCGAAGGTCGCGATCCGGCTCTCGAGTTCGCTGTCGGGTCCGGTTCGATCCAGCTGACGCTGGGAGACCTCCGAGAGCATGTCGAGCTCGAGGCGCTGTCGATCGGTTCGGCTGCCGTCACCGATGAATGGAAACACGGCGTCGCGCGCCTTGACGTTGCCGTATCCCAGAGGTGTTCCCTGGTAGGCGGCCGGAAGAAAGGCCGCCCCGAAGTTGTTGGCGCCCCCTTCGGCCAGCGCTTGGCAAATCGTGATGTATCCGGGGACGTCCTGGTTTTCCGATCCGAGGCCGTACGTCAACCAGGAGCCCATCGCGGGCCGGATGAACGTGTCGCTGCCCGTATGCCATTCGAGGACCGCGCCTCCATGGCGGGGATTCGTACAGTGCATCGAACGGACGATGGCGAGATCGTCCACGATGCCCGCGATGTGGGGGAACAGCTCACTGATCTCGGCGCCGCTTTCGCCGTGCTTGCGGAACTCGAACGGCGACCCGATCAGGTCGCCTCCGCGGCGCGGAAACGAGATGACGCGGGGCTTGGCGAATGGCAGCGGCTTGCCGCTGTCCCGTTGCAAGAGCGGCTTGGGATCGAACGTGTCGATGTGCGACGGCCCGCCGAACATGAACAGCATGATCACGCGCTTCGCCTTGGGCGGGAAGTGCGGTTGGCGAACGGCGAGCGGCCCGGATGCGGCGGCGTCGTCCGCGAGCAGGGCCGTCAGGGCCAAGCCCCCGAAACCAGCGCCCATCTGCTGGAGCGCTTCGCGGCGCGAAAAGCCGCGGGCCTGCGCTGGAGAATGCATCGTGCTCGGCTTCATTGTACGTACAAGAACTCGTTCGAAGAAAGCAGCACGCGGCACAGCGCTTGCCAAGCAGCGCACCGGCTGCTCGAGGCCGACTCGTATCGGTCCAGGAATCCGCCCCAACTGTCGATTTCGTCGGCCTCGGCTGGGCGTCCGTAGGCGATCTCGTGGGCTAGCCCGATGCGCTCCGCCTCATCGCCGGGCGCCTCTCGTTCGAGGCGCTCCGCGAAGCGCCGGGATGCATCCTCCATCAACTCCGCGTTCATCATGAAGAGCGCCTGCGGAGCCACCATGGTGGCTCCCCGCCGGCCGTTCGAAGTCGACGGGCTTGCGAAGTCGAAGGCCGCAAAGACCTCGTAGAGCGCGCTTCGCAGGACCGGCAAGTAGGCGCTGCGTCGGTGCGAGGCGTAAAGCTCCGGATCGCGCGAGTACGCATTCGCATTGAGGTTGGTGAAGTTCTTGTGGGACAGCGTCTTGCCGCCCACGGTCGCGTCGAGCCGATCGGAGACGGCGAGGAGCGTATCGCGCAGCACTTCGGCTTCCATGCGGCGTCGGTTGGCTCGCCACAGCAAGCGATTCTCCGGATCCGCCTGCGCCGCGGCAGGATTCCGCGTTCCCGCCATCCGGTACGCACTCGACAGCATCATTAGCCGATGCATCGCCTTGACGGACCAGCCGCTCTCCACGAAGCGCCGCGCGAGCCAGTCGAGCAGCTCGGGGTGGTCGGGCCGATCGCCGAGCCTGCCGAAGTTGTCGGGTGTGCGCACGATGCCTTCGCCGAAGTGCCACTTCCAGATCCGGTTGACCATGACCCTCGCGGTCAAGGGGTGATCCGGCCGGGCCAGCCAAGCCGCCAACTCCCTGCGTCCGCTGCTGTCGGCCCCAACGGGCGTTTGTTCCTCGCCCGCGAGAATCGCGGGGAAACGGCGCGGTGCGAGCGCCCCACGCGTCAGGTGATTGCCCCGAATCATCACGGGCAAATCCTGGATCTCTCCTTCCGAGGCCGCCATCGCCTTGGGGATGCCGTAGTAGTCATCCAGGGCGTCCCGGACGGCCCGCCGCTGCTCCTCCACAACTTGCTTGGGTGTTGTCGCGCGATTGTAGTTCGTGACGAAGTCGTCGTGGTAGTCAAACCGGCGCTCAATCTCGGACAGCTTGCGATCCGCGTCGGCGCTTGCGAGGGCAGTCGCGTTGAGTTTCGAAGTCACGCGATAGGTCAGCACGGTCTTGGTGCTGGTGAACATCCCTAGCATCGAGTAGTAGTCGGAACTGCGGATCGGATCGAACTTGTGGTCGTGGCAGCGGGCGCAATCGATCGTCAGCGCCAGGAACGCTTTCGACGTGGTGGCGAGCTGCTCGTCGGCGAAGTCGAGCTTCTGCTTCACTGGATCGTCCTCGCCGACCATCTTGGGTCCGAGCATCAGGAAGCCCGTGGCGATCAGTCCTTCAGCCCGGTTGTCGTCGCCCCACTTGGTGATCACGTCGCCGGCGAGCTGCTCGCGCACGAATTGGTCGTAGGGCTTGTCCTGGTTGAAAGCCTGGATCACGTAGTCGCGGTAGCGCCAAGCGTCGCCGTGGGCGATGTTGTCGTCCATCCCATTGCTGTCCGCGTAGCGCGCCACGTCGAGCCAGTGCCGTCCCCAGCGTTCGCCGTAGCGCGGGGAGGCCAGCAAGCGATCGACGACTCGCGCGAACGCCCCGTCTGAGCTGTCGTCGAGGAAAGCCGTCACCTCTTGAGGAGTCGGAGGCAGGCCGTGAAGGTCGATCGTCGCCCGGCGGATCAGGGTCCTTTTGCCCGCGCGGGACGCGGGCAGGATACCTTGGCTTTGGAGCCGGCTGAGAAGAAACGCGTCGATGGGGGTGTCCCCGAGTTCCGGGACGCGGGGATCGCGGACGGGCTGGAAGGCCCAATGCGACCGCTCCTCGTCCGAAAACTCCGAGTCGGCGGCTTCGAGCCTACGCGTCGGCTGCCGGGCCGGTTCCGCATTCGGCCAGTGCGCCCCGGCATCCACCCAGCGAGTCAGCGTGCGCACCTCGTCGATCGGCAGCTTGGCCTTCGGCGGCATTTGCAACGAGGTGTCGTGGTTGACGGCGTGGATGAGCAGGCTGCGGTCCGCCTGTCCGGGAACAAGCGCGGGGCCGGAGCGTCCGCCCCGGAGCATGCCGGCAAGAGAGTCGAGACGCAGCCCGGCTTGTCCTTCGCCCGCGTGCGGCCCGTGACAGAGAAAGCAGCGATTCGCTAGGATCGGACGGACTTGCTTTTCGAAGAAGTTGGCGTCCTGCGCGACGCCAGGCCCCGCGATGCAGGTGGCCGCAACCGCGACACATCCAACTGCTGCCCGCGAAGCCATCGTTTCAGGTCAAGCGTAGCATGAGCCCTCTGGATTGGGCCATCGTTGTCGCGCTGAACGGAGGCATCATCCTGTACGGGATCTTCCGCGGCCGCGGGCTGCCCTTTACCCACAAGTCGCGGATTTGGGCATGCTTTGGTACAAGTTACTGGTCGGGCCTAAGCGGAGGAGACGCTCGTAGGATTGGGCGATGGTCGCGAGGCGCGTGTAGCCTTCCCAGATCACCTCGTTCCCGGGTGCGAGGTCATGCTTGCGATTGAGATGGCCGCCCAGCATCGCCGTGGTGAGTACGGCCCGCCCGAGATTGTCGGGCGGCGCCAGCTGGCGATCCGTCGCGAAATCCCCCAGGGCCGCGATCTCGGTGTCGGAAAACAGCGTGTCCGGCGCCAGCTCGGGCGTGTCACGGCCCAGCAGCGTCATCACCGTCAGGCGCCAGGCGATCACCGCCTTGATCGTCACCGCCCGCTCGATCCGCTCCCCCCGCCGGTGCCCCAGGTACTCCACCTTGCAGCCGGACTTGAGCACGCGGTGCCAGTCCTCGATCCGCCAGCGCAGCCGATACCATTCCAGCACCCGCTCCGCCTGCCGCTCGCTGCTCGCCTCCAGGCTGGTCAGCAGGAACCATTCCAGCGGCTCGGCCCCGGCCGGGGCCGACTCCTCCCAGACATGCACCAGGCTCAGTTCGACCGGCTCCCGCCCCAAGCCGGCTCCCTTGCCTGGCGCGGGCAGGCGTACCCTGCGCCAGCGCAGCGCCACCTCCGCTTGGCGCGCCTCGCGCAACTCGCTCGCCGCTTGCCGCCGGGTGCCCCGCCGTGCCGAGCTGCGCAGCACATGGATCGTCCGGCGCGCCTGCGCCGGTGCCGCCCGCACGGCGTCGAACAGTTTCGGCACCCCCTTGCCGAGGCTGCGGTTGTGCTTGGCCCGCACCAGCAGGTCGACCGTGCTCAGACGGCGCTGCTCGTCGAACAGCTCGAACACGTCCGCCTCGCGGTCCAGCACCGAGACCGGCCGCGCGCCGCCGAGCCGGGCGGCCAGCGCGGCGCAGTCCCGCAGCCCGCGTACCCAGCGCTGCGTCTTGCGCTCCTCCAGCGGCTTGCCCTTCTCCGCCTTGCCGTCCGGCGCCTCGTACTGGATCAGCGGCACGCCCAGCGGAACACCGTCCCCGTTGACGACCAGCGTCGAGTGCATGTGCAGCCCGAGCGTGCCCTTCGAGTTGGAGTTCTTGCCGATCAGGCCCAGGCCTTCGCAGCCGGGATGCTCGGCGAAGTTGAGATCGGTGCCGTCCTGGATGCACAGCAGCGCCTCTGCGCCGCGCATGCGCTGGATCGTGCGGGCGCGGTGCGGGGCGAGGATGTTCTCGGGAGTCACCGCCGAGTCGGCGGGCTGGTCGATCAGACGGTAGTAGGCTTTCATCAGGGCTTGGTCGGACTGCGCGGCGGAGGGGAACGAGGCCCTGGGCGCAACGGCCAGCACGGCGGCGCTACGCGCCAAGCGCCTGCTCAAGCGTACATCGCCCAGGGGGGCGCCGTCGAACTCGAGCGCGGCCCAGCCCGGCCGCTCGAGTCCGGCGACGGGGTCGGGCAGCGGCTGGGGGTCGGGGAGGCCCAGCTGGCGGCGCCAGTCGGGGCGCAAGGGATAGAGGAAGATCGACTTGACGGGCACGGCGGTGCCGGTCGGGGCGCAGCGGCCGCGGCCGGCGGTGAGTCCGACCGGGATCCAGTTGGAGGCCTTGAGGCAGGTGCCGTCATGGCGGCTGCGGTCGACGAAAGTTTCGAGGAGCAGCGGGGCATAGCCGTAGCGCAGGAGGAAATCGGCGGGGAGGCGGCGCAAGCACAGGCCGAGGGCCTTGGAGGCGAGGTTGCGGCAGCGCACGGAGGGACGGACGAGGAAGCGGCTCAGGGCGAGGACGCGATGGAGCTGCTGGAGGCGCAGGGCGGGGTCCCAGCCGATCCAGCGGTCCCGGTCGGCGAGCGCGAGGGCGGAGGCGGCGAAGCCGATGGCGCCGAGGATGCCGTGGCGGGACAGGAGCAGGTAGCGCAGCTGCGGGCCGGCATGGCAGGCAGCGCCCTGGGGATGCTCGCGCTCGATGAGTTCGTTCCAGGTGCGGCGCTGCTCGTCGGTGCGGACCAGGTCGAGGCACAGCCCCTCGATCTGGTGGACAACCGGGGGAACGAGCAGGGGGGCAGGGACGGGCCGTCCGAGGAGTCGAGGCAGGCCGCGACCGCCGTTGCGGACGGGAGGTGGGAGCGCGATGCAGCTGCGGGAGTGGAGGGTGCGCAGGGCCTTGAGGCAGCTAGCGAGCTGCGGCTGGCCGAGAGCATCGGCGAAGCGGAATTCGGCGCACACGCGGTCGGCGAGGGCAGTGCGATGGGAGAAGCTCTCGGCGGCGAGCAGCGCCGCGACGCGCGCCAGGCCCTCGGGACTGGAAATCGTCTCGAGAATGCGATGCTGCTGTTGCATGTCTCATTGAGAACAGATCCTGTCCAGTTTGTCAAGTCACTTTATGGGTAAAGGGCAGGCCGCGGGACCAAGACAAGCGTTGACTGGTTCCTCGCGGGAAGGACCCTTCCGTGGTGGACGATCGGGCTTTCGCTGTATGCCACGGCCATTGATACCAGTGACCTCGTGGCGGACTCCGGCGGCACGTATGCCGTAGGCGCGAGCTACCTGGTGGCCAATTGGGTTGGCGTGAACGGCGGCTGGGTGCTGCTGGCGCACTGGATCGCTGTGCCTATGTATCGGGCCGGCATGTACACCAACGCCGAGTATCTGGAAGCGCGCTTCGGGCTCGCGGCGCGCGTCCTCAGCGCCCTGGTCCAGGCGTTCTACCGAACGTTCCTGCTGGGGATCATCGCCACCACGCTCTACCTCGTGCTTGCAATCGTTGGCGGCTGGGGCCGGACGGCATGGTGGGGAGTCGTGCTGATCGCTGTGCTCGCAACGGTCTACACCACATTGGGCGGGCTGAAGGCGGTCGCGGTGACGGACGCCCTCCAGAGCGTCGTCATGGTCGCCTCGTCGCTTCTTCTGTTCTTCGTCGCCTGGGCCGCCGTTGGTGGCTGGAATGGCCTCGAGACAAGGCTGGACGCCCACCAGCAAGGCCTCGCGACGCAGCTTCTGCATGCCGGTAGCGACGATGTCGCCCGCGAATCGGTGGCCGGGGATGCCCCTTCCGTGGTCCAGCGCCGTCTCATGTTGGGCGGCGAGCACCATCCCGAGACGGCCGAGATCGTGACGACAACGCCTGCCTGGCTGGTGGCGTTGGCGTGGATGCTGCTCGGCTTGGGTTACGCCGTCGTCAACCACACGCAGTCCATGCGCCTGTTCGGCGCGCGCACGGAGTGGGACATGAAGATGGCGGTCGTGGTTTCGGGCTTCATCCTGATCGCCTTGAACTTCACCAACCTCACGGTCGGGATCATGGGGCGGGCGCTGTATCCGGATCCGAGCCTGATGCCGCTGGCCTCGGCCCTGCAGGTTCGCGACTCGATCTTTCCTCTGCTCGTGCGTGAGCTGACTTCGGTGGGTGTCCGCGGCGTGGTGGTAGCGGGGGTTGTCGCGGCTTCGTTTTCGACGTTCGATTCGATCGGATCGACGGTGCCTTCCCTCTTGGTCCGGGACGTCTATGCGCGGGTGTTCGTGAAGGATCGAGAGGACCGCTACTATGTTGCGGCGAGCCGGCTCCTCACCCCCCTTGTCATCCTCGGCTCGTTCGGGTTCGTTCCGTTGCTGCTCCAAGAGCGGGGCATGTTGTTGGTATTTCTGGACTGGGTCGGGGCGTTCGTCATGCCCCTGCTGGCCGTCTATCTGATGGGCTCCTTCACGCGGGTGCACCGCTCCAGCGCGCTGATCGGCTTGGCGGTCGGCATCCTCTACGGCACCCTCAAGCTGCTCGCGCCTTTTATGGCGCTGCGATACGGCGTCGCCATACTCCCGCCGATCCTCGTGAACAATTACGCGAGCACCGTCTGGAGCTTGCTTCTCACGGCTGGGGTCATGGCGGCGGTGACCGCGGTTCGCGGCGCCGAGCGATCCCGGGAGTTGCGGCATGTCGAGCAGGGCGGCTGGCTGCGCACCAGCCAGATCGAGGCCGGGAGGCTGGGAGTCTCGCAGGTCCGCCGCAGCGCGTTCGTCCCGACGATACTGGGCATCGTGGTCGTCGCGATCGGGATGCTGCTGAGCTTCGTGGTTCTCTGATAGCTTGCGAACGGCTTGGCTGGCCGGCGACGCGACCACACGAGGCGCCAAGGGATTGGGAAGGCGCCATGCAGATCCGAGACATCGAAGCCATCAACCTGTGCTTGGAATACCCTGTCGCGCGTCGCCTCCGCTTTGCCGGCGGCGTGTGTACCGGGCGACTGACCAGCCTAGTCAGGGTTCACACGGACACGGGCCTCGTCGGGCTGGGCTCCGTCTACTCCCATCCGGACTTGGCTCGAGCCATCGTCGAAGACCGGCTGCGCCCTTTGCTCCTGCGAGAAGACCCGCTCGACATCGATCGGTTGTGGAGCCGCTGTTGTTCGCGCACACGCTGGTACGAACGCAAGGGCGTCGCCGTCTCGGCGCTGGGGTGGCGTCGACATCGCCCTGTGGGACCTGCGCGGCAAGGCCGCCGGCAAGTCGGTCCGTGACCTCTTGGGCCACGCCTGCGCGCGGGTTCCTGCCTATGCCAGCGGGCTTCTTTGGAAAGAGGACATCGCCGCACTCCGCGAGGAAGCCGAACATCATCTCGCGAACGGATTCCGAGCCATGAAGATGCGCCTCGGTCGGACCCGTGAGTACGACTGCGCCTCTCTGGCCGCCGTCCGCGGCGCCAGCGGTCCGGACGCGCGGCTGATGGTCGACGGCAACGCACGCTACTCCCTCGACGAGGCCCGGCGCATGGCGCGGGAGTTCCGCCGCGCCCGCATCTTCTGGTTGGAGGAGCCCTTCGCTCCCGAGAACCCCGACGCTTTTCTCGAGTTTCAGCCCGAACTCGACGGGATTCCTCTGGCCGGCGGCGAGAACGAGTTCGGTCTCCAGGGATTTCGCGACTTGATTGATCCTGGCGTCGTCCAGATCGTCCAGCCCGACTGCTGCCGGTGCGGCGGTCTGACGGAAGCTCGGCGCATGGCAGCCCTCGCCCGGCGCAAGGGTTTGCGCCTCGCGCCCCACACCTGGAGCGACGCTGTCGCGCTCACCGCCAACATGCATCTCCTAGCCTCTACCCCGCACGCGGTCACCGTCGAAATTGATCAGACCGGGAACTCATTCATCGACCTGATTACCCAGCAGTAGCAGCCAATATATGGTTCGCTCCCGGGGTGTCTACGCTACGGTCGGCTGGACGGTGGTCTTCGCCAATATATCCGACCTCTGAGGAGAACCGCGATGGTTCCGGGCCACGATGGGGTCCGCGCGTCTCGGTCCTCATCCACAGCCTGCTGTGTGGTGAAATTCTTGACCGTACCATCGATAACAAGATCGACCGCATCCCCGAACCGTTGCCGTGGAATTGCCGCCGAGCAGCCACGCGAGGCCAAACGCCCGAGCCGCGCATGGGCTCAGCAGACACTCACGGTCGTCCCCCTAGATCCGTGCCAACAATGCCCAGATCGACCCGAGCTGGGAGCGGCCGCAAACCGGCGGTGTGGAGAAGCTGGTTACGCTAACGAAATGCCGGAGTAGCCTCAGCAGGATCAAGCGATCTTGAATTGAGTTCTCTTAGGCTGGAGCGCATTTCAATCAAGGAAACTCAAGATGATAGACACCAAGCTCAAGGGGTGGAACCTGACGACTGCTCCCGTCATCACTGCCGGGCGAAACGACACGCTTTCGGTGCACGACCGATCGGTGCGTGAGCGGGGCAATCATTACAATCGATCACCGTACTCTTTGATTGCCGCAGCGACAGCCGTGTCGAGCCAATCGTCGAACGCTGTCTCAATCTCTACTTCTTCCGTTCGATAGGTAAACACAAAAGGCTCTAAAGAACGTAACTGCCCAGGTCCCGTGCTTGGTCGGCATTTGCCAGGATGTTGGCCGCTCGGCCTCGAAAGGATGGTGCAGAACGCCCCGGACAGACGGTTAGCACGGGGTTGGCGACAAGCCCGGTGCTGGGCGGATCTCGCACGCCCGGGTCTTGCGGTGGGGACGGGGACTCCGGACTTCGCCCGTGCCGTGTTCGGGAGCGGTCAGATCTGCAGCTTGGCCAGCAGTTCGTCCGGGGGCGCCAGCAAGGCTTCGATGCGGTTCCAGCCCTGCTTGCCGGCCGTCGACAGGACACTGCGCAGCGTGGCGAAGTCGCGCGCTCCCTGCGCGGACCGGAAGCAGCCCGAGATCTTCATGCGCAGCTTCATCATGCGCAGGTCGCGCTCGGCGAGGTTGTTCGTGAAGGGCACCTTGGGGTCGCGCAGGAAACGCAGCACCGACTCCTTGCGCCCCTGCAGCCGCAGGGCCAGGTTGTGTCCCTGGCGGCGCTTGCTGCGCCCCCGCCGGCCGGGCTGGGGCTGGCGCAGCGGCGGCTGCGCCTCGTGGAAGGCCAGCGCCTCCTCCAGCAACCGGTCGTAGCGCCGCTCGATCCGTTCCCGCAGGGACTGCGGCAGCTCGATCTCCAGGCCCCGCGCGATCCGCATCGCGCGATGGGCCCGCCGCAGCAGGCGCTGCATCCGTCCCGCCCAGTCCTCCCTCTCGATCTCGACCAGCGCTTGCAACTCGCGCAGGTGATGCGCGTTGCACATCGCGTGCACCACGCCCTCCAGCGTGAAGTACGACTGCCAGTGGTCATGCACGAGGCAGCCCGCAAGCCCCTCGAACATCTCGCCCCGCCCGGCACTGGCGCGGTAGAACGTCAGCAGCGGCGTGCTCAGCACGTGCAGCCATTGCGTGCTCCCGCCGACGCGGAAACCGGTCTCGTCGAGATGCTTCACCGCCGCCGCGCTCGCGATCCGTTCCCGCACCTGCCCGGCGAAGCCCCGCCAGCGCTCCGCTGCCTTGCGGCTCATCGCCGCCAGCGTCGCGCGGCACAGCGGAGCGCCGAATAGATCGCCCAGCACTTGCGAGAGACGCTCCTCGGGCAGGAACTGCGCGTTCTGCAGGTAAACCGCCGTGGCGGCGATGCGCGGGCCGTATTGCACCGGCGCGCTCACCCCCTCCGGGAACGCAGCCCGCGTCACGGCTCCGCAGTGCTCGCAGCGGCCGGCATGAGCGCGGTGCTCGGTCACCTCCAAGGGCCGCGGCTCGGGCAGGTCGAAGACCTGCCGCGTGACCGGCTCCCCGACTGCGCTGCCTGCCGCCAGGGGCACCGAGCAGCCCGCGCAGCGCAGCGGGACGTGCTCCTCGATCCGGTCCGGCGCCTCCGTCCGGCACAGCGTCTCGCCCGGGTGCCCCGCCTGCCCGCCGGACTGCTTCCCGGAGCGGCCGCGCAAGCTCCGCGTGCGCTTCCCAGCCTGCGGCTTGCCCAGCCCGTCGCTCGCAGGCGGCTTGCTGCTGTTGCGGCTGTTCAGGCCCAGCTGCCGCTCCAGCTCCTCCAGACGCTCCCGCAACAAGGCGTTTTCCGCCCCCAGCTGCGCGAGTTGCTGGTCTCTCTCCCCAAGTTGCTGGTCTCTCTCCGCGAGTTGCTGCCGCAACTCCTCGATCAGCTCCGAGGCACCGCCGCCTTGGCGGCCTGCCGTCTCTGGCATCCGGGGCATCGCTGGGTCTCTTGCGCAGGCCCAGCCGCAAGCGATCGGAACGCATCGTCATGCCGGATTCGACAGCGTGCAAGCGCTAGCTTCCGGCTCGGCCTTGCTGGAACATTTCCACTATAACATGTAGCGGCCTGCCGGGGCTGGCCCGCGTCCGTCGCTGCCGACGGTTAGCCAGAATCGCTGGCGCCGAACACGCGTATCGATGACCCCGCCACTGGGTCGGAGCCTTTAGCGAGCAGCCGCTTGCCAATCGTCTGTCACCGTCGCTCTCCATCAAGCCTTCCAAGCCGAGCGGCCAACGTCTCGGTCAATTCCCAAATCAGCGACCTGGGCAGTTACTAAAGAACAAAGAAAAAAATCTTGTGAAACTTGCTCCCTCTCTTCCGATTGCTCATATGAAACGAGCTGTGCGAACGCAGTGGCCTCCATTAATCCGGACAACTCTCGCCCTATGTGGTGAAATGAAGTGACAAATATGAGGCGTTCTCTGCCCACGCGGATGGATGCCTTTATGAAGTAGTGATCTTCTTCGAAGTTGACGTACTTCCCAGCTTCGTTTCCAGATCGAACCACCTCGAACCTGTACCGGTGTGCATTCTGTTGATCTGGACCGCCTGCTCTCATCGATGACCTGCTGACGGAGCCCCTGCGGATCGAGGGCGGACAGGTCCAGTTGCCCGAGGCCTCCGGACTGGGGATCGAGTTGAACTCCGACCTGGTCGAACGGTACGCAGTCCCACGGGGTACGCCAACGGCCGCAGGCAACTATTCGGACATGATCTTCGAGTAGGCGTCGGCCATCCGGTGTAGTCCCAAGCGAGGACCCAAGCGTGCGGCCGTTCCGGCTCAATGACCGGGGCGCGCGGCGCTCCTGGTTCGCCTCGTGGCGCCGTGGGAAGGCGCGCGAAACGTGGTTCGAACGTTAGTAGGTTGTCCAGGTGTCCAGGAGCGCGGGCGGAAGCTCGGGGACGGGACGATCGGGCGTAAACGTGGAGGAAAGGTAGGCGTAGAGAGTCTCGAACTCTTCGTCGTTCAGGCCCTCGACGCGTTCCCGGTGCTCCAAGCTATTCCGGTACCACGCGGCCTCGTCCATGGGGAGGACGAAAATGGGAACCAAGACGTGGCAACTCTGGCAGTTGTCGAGGACGAGATCGCGGCCCGGCCCTGGCGGGAAGATGTCCTGAATGTTGAAGGCGGCCGCCTCGCTGCCGGCAGCTGCCGCAGCTTCTGCCCGTTGCGGCTCGGACGGCTCCGGCCCACTGCAACCAATCCCCGCGATCGCAACCAAGGCGGCACGGGCCGCGATGTGAAGAATGCGGGTGGACATCGCCATGGATCGCCAGTCCGGTCTGCTGTCGGGTGCGGCCAATCGCTCTCCGGCCTTCAGAAGGGCGTGCAGCCGCCTTCCAAGAACTGCGGCGGCACCTTGGGTTCCGGCTTGGTGTCGTTGAAGTTCTCGCTCAAATACGCAAAGGCCACGTCGAAGTCTTCCTCGCTCATGTCCGCCACCTTGTCGCGATGATCGTTCTTGAGGTTGTCCCAGCGGGCCTGGGTCCGTTGCCCAATGGCGGAGCAGGCGACGGCGTGGCAGGCGCCGCATGCGTCGAGCACCAGGGGCCGTCCGAGGCCCGTGGGAAAGATGTCGGCGAGCGACGTGGGCGCGGGAGAGGCGGCCTCGGGCGCCGCGGCCGGTTCCGGCGCAGCTTGCTCGGTTTCGGGCGCGTCGGCGCAGCCCGACAACAGCAGCGCGGCGGCAGCCGCGAGAATGGGAGCGCAGTCTCGGCTAATCGACATAGGAGTCCTCGGGTAGCGATTGGGGAATCTGGATGCGGCCCTTCAGGGAAAAGACAGGGACGAGAATCTCGTTCTTGGCAGCCTCGGCGGGAAAGCCGTCCTCAGCGAGCCGCCGCAGGGCATCGCTGACGGCGGCGTCGTAGAACTGCTCACTGCATGTCTCGCAGACGTGGGCGGGTATGTCCTCGACGATGGCGACCCGGTCACCCTGCCAGACGGCTGTTCTCATGGTCTTAGCCAGCATCGCTTCGTGGCAGCGCGGACAGGATGCGGGCAGGGCTTCTGATTCGTTGAGCACACGAGTCTCCGGGGACGATCAATGCGGGCGCTGCATCGTGGCGCTCTCGCAAGCTCTCCGTGTTCCAGGTGAATCCGGTTCCACCGCGTTGCCCCGGGGAAGGTGGCGTCTAGGCCCTCATGAGCTGAATCGCGGCGTCGACGATCTTCGGGGCATCGGGACGCAGCCACGACATCATTCCGGCCGCACCGGGCCCTGGGACATCGGGGAACGCCAGCCGCCGGGCCTTGACCCCGGGAACGAGTTGCGCAACCTCCGCGACGACGTGCGCGCCGAAGCCAGCCGTGTAGTGGCCGTGTTCCACCACCAGCAGCCGACGCGTCTTGCGCGCGGAGCCGACGATCGTGTCCAGGTCGAGAGGCTTCAGCGAGCGCGGGTCGATGAACTCGACGCTGATCCCCGCCTTCGCCAGTCGCGGCAACGCCCGGTTGGCATCGCCCGTTGCTGGAGCCCAGGCCACGAGGGTCACATGCCGGCCCCTTTGGCGAACGGCAGCGTCGCCGAGCGGCACCTCGTACGCGTCGTCGGGTACATCCGGCTGCCTTCCGGACTTGACCTCCGGGTAATCGATGTACACGACCGGGTCCGGATCGCGGATCGCCGAGATCAGCAGGCCCTTGGCATCGTAGGCGTTGCTTGGCACGACCACCTTAATCCCTGGAAGGTTCGCAAACAGCGCCTCGGCGCCCACATCTGTGTGCTGGCCCGCGCTGCCGCGCCTCCGGCCCGCGCCGTCCACCCACAGCACGAAAGGCATGTTGGCCTGACCACCGGTCATCGAGCGCATCTTGCCGGCCTGGTTGTAGACATACTCAAGCGCGAAGATCTGAGCCATCGACGGAAGACGGGCGATCGCCTTCGACCCGGCCGCCGCCACGCCAATGGCGACGCCCGCAATCCAGGACTCGTCAATCGGCCAACCCCGGCCGGACGTGCGAAGTTCACCGAACTCGCCCACCAAGTCGAAGAGTTCTCCACTGGGCGAGAACGTTGCCGGCTTCTGATACTCGTAGTAGTAGACCATCTCCGGGTCGGCCCGCATCTCCTGGGCCACCCCTTCGAGCTGCGCGTAGTAATAGGACTTCTTGGCCATCGTGAATCCTCCGTTGTCCTAGGTCGCGACCGCGCCCTTGCGGTTGTAGAACTGGCTGGCGAGCACGGCCCCGTCGGCATGGGTGTGCAGGACTCCCGCCGTCGGATCGGGATCGTCGCCACCACGAGCGAACTCGACGGAGGCGTCGACCGCAGCCTGCGCTTCCGACTCGATCTCGGTCAGTGCAGCCTCGTCCGCCAGATCCTTGGCTACCAGCCATCGCTTGTAGCGTTGGATCGGATCCCGCGTCATCCAGGCGCGGACTTCTTCGTCCGTCCGATAGGGGAGCCTGAGAGCGCCTTCCTGGCCGACGCGGGCGCCGGCGAACCCGCTGTGGTCGTACCAGCGGTAGGTCAGCCCCTCGATCACGCTGGGTCCGTTCCCGGCTCGCGCCCACTCGACCGCCTGCTCGGTCGCGGAATAGACGGCCGCGATGTCGTTCCCATCGACCAGGTGATGGGGGATATCCAGGCCCTTCGTGTAGTCCGTGATGAACTTCGTCGGAACGCTATCCGCTACGGGAATGCTCATGTACTGGAAGTTGTTCTCGTTCACGAAGATCACAGGAATGTTGAGGTTCTTGCAGCTGCGGACCGCGCTGAAATAGTACGGCGACGCGGCGGCGCCGTCGCCGAAGAATGCGACGGCGACCTGCTTCGTGCCGCGAACCATGCCCCGTAGGGCGGCGCCCGCGGCCATATAAAAGCTAGCTCCGACGATGCCGTTCATGCCCATGATGCCCTTGGACATGTCGGTAATGTGCATCGAGCCGCCGTAGCCCTTGTTGTAGCCGGACTCCCTGAAGAAGATCTCGGCGGACATCCGATTGAGATCGCCGCCCTTGGCGATCAGATGCCCGTGCCCGCGATGCGTACTGGCGATGTAGTCGTCTTCGTTCAGGGCGCCGATCACTCCGACCGCGACGGCCTCTTCGCCAACATAAGTGTGGAACGAGCCGTAGAGGCCATCCTTGCCAGCGAGGAAAAGGTCCTTCAACGTGGTCTCCCACTTGCGGCTGGTGCTCATCAAGCGGTAGAACTCCAGCAGCTTGTCCTGGGGCAGGCCGGCCAGCGTGCTGGCGGCCTCGCCGCGTGTCGGTATGTCTTCGGACGGAAGAAACTGAAGCGCATAGCCCGGCTGCCAATTCTTGCTTCCGCCCGGACCGGCCGTGGCAAGCCGGACGGTCTTGTCGAACTTGGCCCCTGTGATCCCACGCGCGCCTGCCGACTGGTCGCCGCAAGCCGCGATTACGGTCGTCGATACGCCGGCCGCGCCCATCGTCTTGAGGAGCGTGCGACGGTCGACTCGCGCGTTGTGTTCTGCCATAGGTCCCCCTCTGCTCGGCTGAATCTCGGAACCTCGCCGTTACGCAACCCGTTGCAGGGGAAACTTGGCGGCGTGACCACTTGCAGTCTAGCTGGGTTGCACGGTGTGAGCAAGCGCCAATCGCACGAATTGCGCAAATCGTGCCCGAGGGCGCTGCCGCAATAGGCCGGAGCGGACATCCGAGGAGTCCGGGGGCGGGATCGGCGGGCTGGTGAGGCCTCGACCAGGCAGGCGGCCGATTCGGGAACCCGCCTGGCCCACGCCCCGTGTCGGCTCCGACCGGCAGCGGCATGCGCACCAGTTTTTCCGGACGGTGGTTCTGAGCGTCGGCGAATCGCGTCATGCAACGTCTGCAGTCGATTCGGGGCGCCAGCGGGAAACGTCCGCTAGATTCCTTTGAGTCCGGACGAAATCAACAGCTGCGCCATGTCTTCCGGCGGCCTTTGGTGTCCGACTTGAATGACGTTGTGGCGCCGAGCGCGAGGACGATCCCGCCATGCAGGGCTTGCTTATCGCGGCCAACAACCCAACTGCTACACGGCGCGCGTCGGACGGATGCTTCGAGACTGCATAGCCAATGTCGCGACGTCGTGCTGTTTCGGATGGTGTCGTGGACGTTTCAAAGAGGCCGTTCGGGGCAATCGCATCGAATTCCCATTCTGGGTGGACCATCGCGCCAAGGGACTGTGACGGAGACGAATCTGCGGAGTTGTTCGACGGTGGGTCTCGTCAGTGCGTTGCTCGCGTGCGGCTGGTAGCCAGACATCGGCGTTTGTACAAGACGAGGCCACCGACTGCAATGCGACAGGTCCTGGTATGACTCCGGATCAAGCTGGCCGAGTCTGGGAGAAAATGCTCGAAGCCAAAGTGCGCTCGCTCTACTGCGCCGACATGGCCTCTCGGCGCACAAAGAGGAAGCAATGGATCCTCGGCTTGTCGTTCGTGCTGTCGTCCGGCGCCGCTGTGACCGCATTCGGAGGTCTTGCCCCGTGGGTTCCGGCGACGCTCGCGATCCTCGTGGCAGCCCTCACTGGGTATTCGATCGCTGCGAGTCTCGACCAGAGTATTTTGGCGCTCTCGAGGCTGCACGGCTCTTGGAATCAACTCCAAAACGAATACGAGCGACTCTGGTGCAGGTGGTACGAAGACCATGCCGACAACCGTTTCGAGGGACTTCCCCACCGCGTCAGCGAACTGTCGGAGACAGCCAGCACGGGAAGCCCTTGGAAGCCGGACGTGATGTCTGAGTGGGAGAGGGTCGTCTATTCCCGCCTCAGCGTAGAATCAGCCTAATGTCTGGCGCAGATCGGATCTAGGACGAATGGCCTCCGGTGAAGCCGCCGCCTCGGCCGCGCCCTCAACCGCCTCCCCGGCCGCCAAGCAAGGATTCCTGACCTTGCCAACGTGGCCCCGTGGCGTCCCCAGTGTCTTCGTTGACCTTTTGCCCAGCGGCGGAATACTGAGCTGCGCCAACACTCCAACGACTGGCGCTAGGCCAGCAAGGGCTCGATCACATGACCGCCGACATCCGTGAGCCGGAAGTCGCGCCCCCGAAAGCGGAAGGTCAGTTTGGTGTGATCGATGCCGAGCAGGTGCAGGATCGTAGCCTGGATGTCGTGGGGGTGCACTGGATCCTTGACCGGCGCGAATCCGAATTCGTCGGTCTCGCCAATGCTCTGCCCGGGCTTCGTCCCCCCGCCCGCGAACCACATGGTGAACGCGTCGATATGGTGGTTGCGCCCCGTGTACTCGCGCTCCTCGCCCATCGGCGTCCGGCCGAACTCGCCCCCCCAAACAACCAGTGTGTCGTCCAGCATTCCGCGCTGCTTCAAATCCAAGATCAAGGCCTTGTAGGCCTGATCGGCCGTGAGGCAGACCTCGTCAAGGTCCTTGTCCAGGGTCTCGCCCTTACCGCCGTGGTGATCCCAGCTCGAGTGGTACAGCTGGACGAAGCGCACGCCTCGCTCGACGAGCCGGCGCGCTAACAGACAGTTGTTCGCGAATGACTTCTCGCCCGGCTTGGCCCCGTATAGGTCCAGCGTGGCTTGGCTCTCGGTCGAGAAATCGATCAACTCGGGTCCGCTGGTCTGCATCCGGTGCGCCATCTCGTAGGCCGCGATTCGTGTCGTGATCTCCGGGTCCCCGGCCTTTTCGAGGTTCATTCGGTTCAAGTCCAGGATCGCGTCGACAGTCGCCGCCTGGCGGCCAGACTCGAATCCGGCCGGACTCGTCATGTTCAGGATCGGGGCGCCACCGCTCAAAAACGGTATGCCTTGGTGCGCCGTCGGCAGGAAACCGCTCGTCCAATTCATCGCCCCGCCGCGCGGTCCGCGTGGTCCGGATTGCAGCACCACGAAGCTCGGCATGTCCTTGGCATCGCTGCCGATACCGTAGCTGACCCAAGAGCCCATACTCGGCCGGCCGAAAAACGGTGTGCCGGTATTCATGATGATCTTCGCGGGAGCGTGGTTGAAGTTCTCCGTGTGCACGGTGTGCACGAACGCCAACTCGTCCGCAACCTGGGCGGTGTGGGGCAGGCAGTCTGACACCCAATGCCCCGAGTCCCCGTGCCGAGCGAACTTGCGGCGAGTTCCCAGCAGCTTCGGAGGTTTCCTGACAAACGAATCCATAAATGCGAAGCGCTTGCCTTCCAACATCGAGGGCGGCAGCGGCTGGCCGCTCAGTCTCTGCAATTCCAGCTTGGGTTCGAACAGCTCAAACTGGCTGGGAGCGCCCGCCATGAACAGGTAGATGATGCTCTTGGCGCGCGGCTCGTGGTGCATCCCTTGGCGCTCGCTCTTCGGCTTGGAATACAGCGAATCGCCGACAAAGAGCGAGGTCAGCGCCAGCTTTCCGACGCCCACGCCGCAGTCCTCGAACAACTGGCGGCGCGTGCGTTGGGCAAGAAGTTTGCGATTGAGGTCCACGGGTCTCGTCCTCCAGGTTATTGCCGCGTCACGAACTCGTCGAGGTTGATCAGCACGCGTGCGGCGGCGGCCCAGGCGGCTGTTTCGGGAGACTCCTCGCCCGCCCCCCGAACGGCGTCCGGATCGCTGGCGAACGCGTCCGTCATGTGCGCCAGGAACTGCCCCATGCGCTCGTGTTCCGGTTGGCGCGGCGGCCGGGCCAGACAGATTTCGAACGCGTTTCGAATCCGAGCGTCCCGACTGTCGGCGCTGTTCCGGATGCGCCGGGCCAGGGCGCCCGCGAACTCGGTCTGGGACTCGTCATTGAGCAGCGTCAACGCTTGCAGGGGCGTGTTGGAGCGATTGCGTCGTGTCACGCTTTCCTGTGCGATCGGAGCGTCGAACAGAATGAGGCCCGGATGGGCCGCCGAGCGCACGAAGTACGTGTACAGACCCCGGCGGTAGCGGTCGGGCCCATCATCCGCCTTCCACTGCCGGTCGATCTGCGTGAACTGCCCTGCGCCCTCTGGCTGGGGCGGATACACGCTCGGGCCCCCGACCTTGCGGGTCAGCAATCCGGACGCGGTCAGGGCGGCGTCCCGGATCGCTTCAGCCTCAAGCCGGAGGCGGTTCTGGCGGGAGAGAAGACGGTTTTCCGGGTCGACGTGCAACGCGTCGGGTCGGTAGTCCGCAGATTGCCTGTAGGTCGCGGACGTCACGATGAGCCTGTGCATCTCCTTCAGGTTCCAGTCCTGCCGCACAAACTCGGAAGCCAGCCAGTCCAGCAGTCCAGGGTGGCTCGGCGCGCTTCCCTGCGACCCGAAATCGTTCTCGGTCTCCACAATTCCAAGGCCGAAGTAGCGCTGCCAGATGCGGTTCATCGTGACCCGAGGTGTCAGCGGGTTGTCGTCTGCAACCAGCCAGCGAGCCAGGCCTAGGCGGTTCCGGGGTGCGGCAGGCGGCAGCGGCGGCAGCACCTGGAGCGTACCTGGCTCAACGGGGTCGCCGCGGCGTGTGAAGTCGCCCTGGACATAAATGTAGGTGTCGCGCGGCTGCGGCAGATCGTGCATGATCATCGTCCACTCGACTTCCGGAATGGCCTTCTTGAGTGTCTCGATGCTTTCCCGCCGTGCTTTGAACTCGGGTTCGTGGTCGTCCATGATGTTGTCGAGCACCGCTTCGTCGACAGACGACCGTGCCTCGTAAGGTATGCGGATGATTTCGCGGACTCTTTCGATGGACACGTCGTCTCCGGGCGGGAAGCGCGTGTCCCACTCCGACTCTAGCGACCGTTTGTAGGTCTCCAGTTCGCGTTCGAGCAGGGCAATCTGTTCCTTGAGGGCCTTCCGTTTGCCCAGCGCCGCCGGTTCGCCCATTTCCAGGATCGGCTCCATCATGCGGCCGCGGGAAACGTTTTCCTCGAGGGTTCCATCCAGCTCGTCGACATGGTTGAAAAAGGCGAACATCTGGTAGAACTCGCGCTGCGAAATCGGGTCGAACTTATGGTCATGGCAGCGCGCGCACGCGAGGGTCAGGCCCAGGAACGCCGCGCCAGTCGTCCGGACCCGATCGACCACCGCTTCGACGCGGTACTGGTCGAAATCGATGCCGCCCTCCTGGTTGATCATGGTGTTGCGGTGGAAGCCGGTGGCGATCAGCTGCTGGTCGCTGGGTTCGGGTAGGAGGTCCCCAGCGACCTGCTCGATGACGAAGCGGTCAAACGGCATCCCGTCGTTGAGCGCCTGAATCACCCAGTCACGGTACATCCAGATCGAGCGGGGCCCGTCGATCGAGTACCCGTTCGTATCCGCGTAGCGCGCGATGTCGAGCCAATGGCGGCCCCAGCGCTCCCCATAGTGAGGCGATTGCAGCAACCGCTCGACGAGCCGGCCGTAGGCGC
Organism: Bryobacterales bacterium; assembly: GCA_965218615.1. GTDB lineage: Bacteria > Acidobacteriota > Terriglobia > Bryobacterales > UBA6623 > VXMF01. The sequence continues at coordinate 211,969 of CBDCLH010000007.1, read as the reverse complement.
CCGGATGCTCGTCTCCCAGGAACGCCCGCACCTCCTCCGGAGTCGGCGGCAGTCCAGTCAGGTCCAGGCTGGCCCTGCGGATCAGTGTGCGGCGATCGGCCTCCGGGGATGGCTTCAGACCTGCCTGTTCGAGCTTGGACAGCACGAAGTTGTCGATCGGATTGCGAACCCAGTCCGTTGTTGCGACAGCGGGCAGCTCCACGCGCCGAACCGGCAGGAACGACCACAACGCGGCGGCTGCGGCCGGATCGCCCGCCGCCTGCCCCCAGGCGGCGCCGTGGAGGATCCATGTCCGAAACGCTTCCACTTCGTCGGCCTCCAGCGGCCCGGTGGGCGGCATCTGCAGGGCCCCGGCCCGCTCGATAGCCGCCAGCAGTAGACTGTCCTTCGGATTTCCAGGCACCATGGCTGGACCGCGTGCGCCGCCTTCGAGCACCGCTTCCCGCGACGCCAGGGACAGCCCGCTGGTCTTGAGCTGATCGCTATGGCAGCTCTGGCACTTGTTCGCCAGGACCGGCCGGATCTTCTCCTCGAACAAACGAATCTCGTCGCTTTGCGCCTGCAGGCCGGGAACGGCGCCTAGTAGAGCCAACCATACGATTCCGCGCGGCATCACTGCCAATATTCTATGCGCCATGCGTCCAATTCGCCAGTGTCGTCGAGCCAAGCATGTCACTCTTAGCTGCAATCAGCTGCAAGCCTAGTTCAGGTAGCCCGCGATCATGCGGCCCGCCTGGTCCGCTTCCTCGAATTCCAGTCCGGCGACCACGACTATGTACTTGCTCCTCGGGAACACCAGTGTCGGCGTCTCTCCATCCATTCCGAAGAAACCGCCGAAGTGCGCTATGAACTTGGCATCGCTCAGGATATCGCGATAGTCGGTGGTCAGGAACGTCGCCCGTTGGGCATTGCGCCGCAGGCTGAAGAAGACGTGGTACTTCTTGCCCTTTTGTTCGTACTCGGCAAGGTTGCCGCCGGGCATGAAGTCCTTGCCTCCCAGGTTCGCCTCGACGACCCGGGCTGCGAGCAGTCCGGTCTTGTGAAACTTGTGCGTCTCGTCGCGAATCTTCTCCGCGGCGGCGGCCGCCTGCTTCTTGGCTGGGGCTGACTCCGGCTCGGGCGCGCTGCAGCCTGCCGCTGCGAGCAGTGCGAGGGTAAGAATCAGGGGGATCATGCTTCGCTCCGCGTTGGCTGGCTGCCCGCATTGTAGCGGGTTCTGGGCCCTGTCCGGCTTGCTTGGAACTGCGCTGTCGGATCCGGATGGAGTCTGCTCTAATGATTTGCACGGTTGCGGCCCGCTCCTCTGGTTCCAGGCGGAGGCGGCGCGGGCTGCACGAGGCGGCGATGGCGGAAGCGGCGCAGTTGCAGGTGCTACGCGCGGATCTGGACGCCTGGAACCTATGGCGGCAGCGGAATCCGCATCGTCGCGTGGACTTACGCGAGGCCGATCTTTCCCACGCCGACCTGCGCCTCGCGAATCTGAGGGACGCCGATCTCCGGGATTCGAATCTGGTCATGGCGAACCTGTCGGGCGCCGATCTGCACGGCGCCGATCTGCGCAACGCGAACTTGGTGGGCGCCAGGCTCATTGGGGTGGACCTTGCGGACACCGATCTGCGCGGCGCCGATATCCGCACGGCGGAGGACCTGACTCCTGAGCTATTGCGCGCCACGCGTGGAGATGCCTCGACCGTCCTGCCCGAGTTCTTGGAGCGGCCCGCGAACTGGTGTGAGTAGCTCTCCCCGGAAGGCCTCGGCCTGCGCGTGACACGGCGGACCGGTCAAGGGCCTTGGGAGCCAGTCTAGAGGCGCCGGATCACCGCGCAGGTCATCTCCGAGCACCGCAGGGTTCCACCTAGATCGCGGGTGCGGCATGCGGGTTGCTGGAGGGTCGCCGCGACCGCGTCCCGAATGGCGTTGCCGTAGGCCGGAAGGTCCAGCCAGTCGAGCATCATCGCAGCCGAAAGGATCGCCGCCAGAGGGTTCGCCGCGTCGTGTCCGGCGATATCGGGCGCGCTTCCGTGCGCCGGCTGGAAGACGGCATACCGCTCGCCGATGTCGGCCGAGGGCGCCAGGCCCATGCCTCCCACGATTCCCGCCGCCAAGTCCGAAAGGATATCTCCAAACATGTTTTCCGTCACCATCACGTCGAACCGCGCGGGATTCTGGACCAGGTACAAGGCGGCGGCGTCGACGTAGATCCGCTCGGTCTCGATGTCGGGATACTCGCGGGCGACGCCGTCGAAGACCTCCCGGAAGAACGCCATCGCCGGCAGCACGTTGGCCTTGTCGATCAGGGCCACCTTCCGCCGGCGTCGTCCCCCTGCCTCGAAAGCCGCCCGCACGATGCGCTCGGCCCCCCGGCGCGAGATGCGCATTGCGTTCTCGACGGCCTCGGCTCCCGGATCGTGCCGGGCCTTGCGTTCCCAGAACAGGCCCTCCGTGTTTTCCCGGTACAGCACGAAGTCGATCCCGCCGGACCGCTGCGCCTTGAGTGGGCTCAGCGATTCCTCGTACAGGCGCACGGGGCGGATTCCCTGGTAGAGATCGAGTTCCTCCCGGATGTCGATCTGCGGCGCCATCTCGGTGCCGTTGGGCCAGCGAACATGCGGCAGCCCCATGGCGCCCAGCAGAATCGCGTCGCACTCGCGAGCTCTACGCAGCGTCTCCGGTGGCAGCGGGTCCCCGCAGCGCAGGTACTCCCCGGCGCCGACAGAGAGGCTCTGGAACTCGACAACGAGATCGTCGGAGCAAGCTTCGAGGGCTTGCAGCACCTGGACCGCCCCGCCGATCACTTCGGGGCCGATGCCGTCTCCAGGCAACAGCGCGATGCGTAGATGGCTCAATCCGCTCCTCCTGTGATCTCGCTATCCTAACCGCATGCATACCGGCGTTCCGGATGTCGGCTCCGCCGTCGAGGAGTTGTGTAACGGTCGCGGCTACCTGCTGTTCGAGGACTTCTACCCGGCGGACCTGATTGCGGCGGCTCGCCGGCGGATCTATCAGCTCGTCACGCAGGAACCCGGCCGCACGTCGCATTTCTACGGCGACGAGCAGAACGCGGCCCAGGCCCGCGTTTGGAATCTGCCCGCCAAGGATCCGGTCTTTCGCGAGATTTGCAGCGACGAGCGCTTGCTCGCCATCCTGCGGCCGATCCTCGGCGGCGACCTGATGCTCAGTTCCTTCGCCGCCAACGTGCTTCATCCCGGCGCGCAGGCCCAGGAGCCGCATGTCGATTACCCGTATTGGGATCTGCATGCCCGGGACCGCTGGCCGGAAGCGCTCAACGCCAGCTTTTATCTCGCCGTGGAGTCGGTTGTCCCGCTCGACGAGTTCACTCTGGAGAATGGCAAGACGGCGATCGCACCGGGCAGCCACAAGCTCGCGCGCTGGCCGTCAACGGACGAGTTCGCCGCCCGGCACATCCGGGTCACGATGCGGCCCGGCGCGCTGCTCCTCTTTCCGGCGCTGCTGTGGCACGCCGGCCAGACGAACTATTCCACCGCCTCGCGGGCGGCCTTGCTGGGATCCTACACGCTGAAGTCCATCAAGCCCATCGAGGACTGGAGCCGCTGTATCGACCGCAGCGAAGCCGTGCGCTACACGAAACGCATGCAGGATCTGCTCGGCCTGCACTATCCGTACCCGGCTGTCATGGACCGGCTCCCGGCGAGGAGTTCCGAGGGCGCCCGCAGCAAGCAAGCCATCCTACAGGGAGAGGGCTCGGCAACCACGGCGGGCTAGATTCGCGGGCTCATCACGAGGCCGTCACCGGCTTTCCCGGCAAGCTCATGCGCGCCGCCGCGCGGGGGTCCGGGCGCGGTCTACGGTGCCCGGAAGGCTCACCATGCCGCATCGCTTTGTCGATATTTCCGTGCCCCTCGAGACTGGGATCCGATCCGATCCTGACCGCATGTTGCCCAAGATCGCCTACCGCGGGCGCCAAGAGACGGCCAACGACCTCTGCGCCCTGTTTCCCGGGCTCCGGCCAGAACGGCGTCCCTCCCGCATGGGTTGGGCGGTCGAGGAGGTCGAATTGGCGACCCAGAACGGCACGCACATGGACGCTCCGTGGCGCTACCACCCGACGATGGATGGGGGCGAACGCGCAATCACCGTCGACGAGATCCCGCTCAAGTGGTGTTACCAGACGGCCGTCAAGCTGGACTTCAGCCATCCTGAGGACGGCTACGTTATGGCGCCGAGCGACATCGAGGCGGAACTCGAACGCATCGGCCAAGACCTCAAGCCGCCGCACATTGTGGTCGCGAACACAGCAGCCGGCACCCGGTACGGAGAGAACGGCTACCTCCACACAGGCTGCGGATTCGGGCGCGACGCCACGCTCTGGCTGACCGCCCGCGGCGTGCGCGTAGTCGGAACCGACGCATGGTCCTGGGACGCGCCGTTTGCGCGTACTCTCGAGCGCTGGAAGCGAACGAAGGATCCGTCGATCATCTCGGAAGGCCACAAGGCCGGCATGGAGCGAGGCTATCGCCAGATCGAAAAGCTCGGCAATCTCGAGAGTTTGCCGTCCACAGGCTTCGACCTGATCTGTTTTCCAGCCAGGATTCAGAGTGCTTCGGCCGGCTGGACGCGGGCGGTCTAGGTTCTCGATGAGGAGGGACGCCCCGCGCGCAGCGGCGCGGTCGGGTCGCGGGCGCTCAGAGGACCTTCATCGAGTCCATCAGGATCGTGACGGGTCCCTCGTTGACCAGTGCAACGCGCATCTTGGCGCGGAACACCCCCGTGGCCACCTCCAAGCCCTCGCGCCGGAGCAACCGGGCGTATTCCTCGTAGAGCGCCTCGGCCAATTCCGGTGCGGCTGCGCCGTCGAAGCTCGGTCTATGTCCGCGGCGCACATCCCCGTACAGCGTGAACTGCGGCACGGCCAGCACGGCTGCCCCGAGATCGCGCGCCGAACGCGTCATCCTGCCGTCGGGCCCTTCGAAGATCCGCAGACCCGCCGTTTTCGCGGCCAGGTAGGCAGCATCTTTCGTTGTGTCCCCGCGTCCGACAGCAAGCAGGATCACCAGCCCGTGGCCGATCCGGCCTTGGGTTTGCCCATCGATGCTCACTTCGGCCGAACTGACGCGCTGGACTACGGCTCGCACGAGCGCCCCATTGTACTGGCGCTCCGCAACCCTGGCGCCGTCGGCGCTCGGGTATCCTAATCCCATGCGTTGGGGCATTCTCGGAGTTCTCGCCGCGTTGAGTCTCGGGGCTCAGGTCGATCAGCGGCGCCTGGAGCAGGCGGCTTCCGAACCGCACAACTGGCTCACTTACAACGGGACCTATTTCAGCCAGCACTACAGCGAGTTGAAGGGCATTGACCGCTCCAACGTCCAAGATCTGGAACTGCGGTGGGTGTACCAGGCCGCGTCAACCGACAAGTTCCAGACCACGCCTCTGGTCGTCGACGGCCTGATGTACCTCACCGAGCCGCCCAACAAGCTTGTCGCTCTTGATCCCGTCAGCGGCCGCGAGTTCTGGGTGTACGAGCACGACTTGCCGAGCCGCGTCTACCCATGTTGCGGCAGGGTCAACCGCGGGGCCGCGATCTGGGGCGACACGCTGTATATCGGCACCCTTGACGCCAAGTTGCTCGCGATCGACGCGAAGACGGGCCGCAAGGTGTGGGAGGCGATTGTCGTCGAAGACTACGAGCTAGGCTATGCGCTGACCGTGGCGCCTCTGGTCGTCGATGGCAAGGTGATCGTCGGCACGGCGGGCGGAGAGTTCGGCATCCGCGGCTATCTGGCGGCCTACGATGCCGCCACCGGCGAGGAGGTCTGGCGCTTTTACACCATCCCCGGCCCCGGTGAGCCAGGCCATGAGACTTGGGAGAACGAGGCCTGGAAGACCGGCGGCGGATCGATCTGGCTGACCGGTTCGTACGATCCCGAACTCAATCTCACCTACTGGGGCGTCGGGAACCCCTCGCCCGACTGGAACCCCGATGTCCGGCCCGGCGACAACCTGTACACGGACTCGGTGATCGCCTTGGACGCCGATAGCGGCAAGCTCCGCTGGCATTTCCAGTTTACGCCGCACGACGAGTGGGACTGGGATGCGGTGCAGATCCCTGTGCTGGCCGATCTGGAGTGGGAAGGCAAGCCCCGCAAGCTGATGCTATGGGGCAACCGCAATGCCTTCTTCTACGTGTTGGACCGCGAGACGGGCGAATTCCTGCTCGGCAAGCCGTTCGTCAAGCAGACCTGGGCTGCGGGTTTGGACGAAGACGGGCGTCCGGTCAAGATCCCGGGGCGCGGGCCCAGCAAACAAGGCGCGTTGACCTGGCCGGGCGTGCAAGGCGGGACGAACTGGTACGCTCCCTCCTTCAGTCCCCTTACGAAGCTGTTCTACTTGTCGGCCTGGGAGGGATATTACTCGTTGTACTTCAAGTGGGATCAGCCGTATGAGCCCGGCAAACTCTACGTCGGAGGCTCTACCCGGAGCCCTGTTTCCCCGACGAAGCGGCGGCGCTTCATGAATTACACCGAGGAGGACGGCTACGGCGCCGTGCGAGCGCTCAATCCGCTCACGGGCGAAAAGATATGGGAGTTCTCGATGACCGACGTGACCGACTCGGGACTTCTGACCACAGCCAGCAACGTGCTCTTTTCCGGAAGCCGGGAAGGGCACTTCTTCGCGTTGGACGCAACTGACGGCAAACTGCTTTGGCAGCGCTACCTGGGCGGTCAAATCGCGGCGTCGCCGATCACCTATGAAGTCGAGGGCAGGCAATACCTGACGGTCGCGTCCGGACACGCCATGTTCACCTTTGCGCTGCCCGACTAACCGGCAGCGGGTTTCAGATCCTATCGAATGGCCATTCGAACTCGACGCTTGATGACCCCAACGGCGGCGCTCCTCGGCGGTCTGGCCATCGCGTGCTCCGAGGGGGATCGAACTTCCCAGTACTGGGTGTATTTCGGCACCGGGGCAAGCCACATCTATGTTTCCTCGTTCGATCCCGCGAGCGGAGGTCTGAGCGAGCCGCGCCCGGCCGCCGAGATCGGGCGGCCTGGGTTCCTCGCCATCCACCCCGGCGGCTCGATCCTCTATGCCGTGGGCCGGGAATCGGAAGCCGGCTCCGCACCAAACGGCTTTGCGGCAGCCTACTCGATCGACCGCCGCAGTGGCGCGCTCCGTGAGTTGAACCGGGCCACGACTGCCGGCCAAGGAGCCTCGCAGGTCGCGGTCAGCAGCACGGGGCGCGCGCTCATTGCCGTGAATTACGGCGATGGCAACACCGTCTCTTTGACGCTCGAGGCGGACGGTCGGCTGGGGAGCCTGGCCTCCGACCTTCCGCACGCCGGATCCAGCATCCATCCCCAGCGACAGCAGGAACCGCATCCGCATTCGGCCAACCTGACTCCCGACGGCGGCTTTGTGGTCGTTCCGGACCTGGGCACGGATGAGCTCCTGATTTACGCCATCGATCCAGAGACAGCGCAGCTTGCCAAGCGCGACGGAGCGGAGGTCCGCATGGTTCCCGGATCGGGACCCCGCCACATGACCTTCCATCCCAACGGCGCCTGGGCCTATGTGATCAACGAACTGGCCTCGACCGTGGCCCTGCTGGACTACGATGCGGCGCAAGGATCACTTCAGGTGCGGCAGACCGTCAGCACTCTCCCGGAAGGCTACGACGGGCCGTCCAATACGACGGCCGAGGTGCTGGTCCACCCCAACGGACGCTTCCTGTACGGTTCGAATCGCGGCAGCAATTCGATCGCCGTCTTCGCCATCGACTCTGCAAGCGGACACCTCTCTCCCGTGGGGCGCGTTTCGACAGGAGGCGACTGGCCGCGCAACTTCCGGCTCACGCCCGACGGGCGTTTTCTGCTGGTCGCCAACCAGCGCTCCGACGATGTCCAGGTCCTGAGTCTCGACCCGCAAACCGGCCGGCTGACGCCGACCGGCGCGAAGATCGAGGTTCCCTTGCCGATGTGCGTGCGCTTCGTACCGATGTCGTGAGCGCCCACCGCGTGCTTCAAGTTCGGACTCGCAGCATCAAGTAGGTCCCTCCGATCGCAAAGAGCAGGCACGGGGCCCAGGCGGCTACCGGGGGCTCAAGTTGCCCGGCCCGACCGAGTTGTTCGGCCAGAGCGTTCGAAGCGTAGTAGGCGACGATCAGACCCAAGCCGAAGCATACCGGCCGCATCGTGCTGCGTCGACCGCTCTTCAGCGCGAACGGAACCGCCAGCAAACCCATGGAGAACGCGAACAGGGGGAAGGCCAGCTTTTTGTGCATCCGCACCTGAAGCCGGACCGTGTCGAACCCGCTTTGGGTGAGGTCGAGGATGTAGGCCCGCAACTGGCGCAAGTTCATCTGCTGGTCATTGCGGTCCCGCTTGAGAAAGTAGTCGGGCGGTTCGACGATGCTCGGAAAGGCGCGCTCGTCAAACGTCTCGAACTGGTTCGTGCGGATGCCGTCCAGGTCGCGCACCCAACCGTTCTCGAAGACCCAGGCGCCCTGACCGGAATCCCAGCGCGCCCGTTCCGCCCGGATTTGGCGCCGCAGCTCGAAGGGCTCGGAACGCAACTCGTAGATGCTGATCCCGGAAAAGACCCTGTTGTCCGAATCGAAAGCACGGTGATAGAAAATGCGATCCCGCAGCCCGAACGTCCATTGCCGGTCCGGCCGCAGGTAAGTCCGCGGCGGTCGGCCCTTGATTTCGTCGCGCAGCGCGTCTTGCTGCCGGTTCGCTTCCGGGAGGTACAACTCTTCGAGGACGAACAAGGTTCCGCTGAGCGCCCCCGCGACGAGCAGGACGGGGAGGGCCAAGCGGTAGAGGCTGATGCCGCAGGCGCGGAATGCCGTGAGTTCGTTCCGCTTGGCGAGCACTCCGAAGCAGACCAGGGTGGCCATCATGACAGCGAGCGGAACCGTGTTGTAGACCAGGAAGGGGGTCAGGTAGTACAGGTACGGAACGAAGCGCCCGAGCTTGTCACGAGTCAACATGTCGTTCAACAGCTCGAAGAAGCTGAAGACGTGCCAGAGGGCGATGAAGGCGAGCACAAACACCAGCAGGTAGAACAAGAAGCTGCGCAGGACGTACCGATCCACGACCGGAGTGATCGGCTCGATCGGCCTGCGCCTCGCCTTGCCTGCGTTGGTCGCTCTGGCCCACCGGCGTCGCGCCAAGCGGCCGGCGAACCGCTTGCCGGCGTCCGACAGATAGGTGCCGATCCGCGCATGCCACTCGCGGCGTCCGGGGTAGTCCATGAGGTGCACCAGAACGGCTCCCGCGAGAGCGAAGATCGCGTTCGCCATCCACATGGCGGGTGTGGCGGGCGCGATTCCCTGCTCCGCGAGTGCGGTTCCGGCCAGCGCGATCATCCAGTAGGCGAAGCACAGCAACAACGCTAGGACGATGCCGTGCGATCGGCCGGCCCTGCGGATCGAGATCGCTAACGGGATGCCGGCCAGGGGCAGAACCCAGCACGCAAACGGCAGCGCGAAACGCTCGTGCAGCAGAATCCGGGCCTGGGGATCGGTCTCGTCGGCTGCAGCGCGCAGCAGCAGGCTGGTTTCCATGCGGTCGAACGGCTTCGCCGCGGGGTCGAATCGCCTGGCACGCGCTTGTAGGACTTGGTCCGCGTGCTCCGATCGGAATGCCAGATAGCGGGTCGGGTCGTCGGACTGCTCGTAGGTCGTGGTGAACGGGAAGCGAATCTGGACGCGGTTCTGCTCCGGTCTGGCGAGCACGAAGGCCTCCGAAGCCAACGTAATGCGGGGGCCGTCGACAGCGGCGTTGAACCCGCTAATCGAGCCGCGCGCATCCGGCGCACGCATATCCGCCATGAAGATGCCCTTCCAATGCACGCCGTCTCCCGGCACCACGTCCTGCACCCAGAGCACGTGGTCCGGGTAGTCTTCGATGAAGACCCTCGGTACGACCTCGGAGCCGGCCAGTCGGATCCGGAAGGAATCGGCGATGCGCGCCTGTTCGCGTAGCGACCACGGCGTGAGCCAGAGCGTCGTCGCCGCGCAGGCGGCCAAGCCTAGCGTCGCCACGACTGCGATCGGGCGCACAAGGGACCGCGCCGGAACGCCTGAGGTCAGCATGGCCAGGATCTCGTTATCGCTGGAGAGGCGCCCCAGCGCCACAAGAATGCCGGTCATCGCGCCCATCGGAATCGTGAAGGGGAACGCTTGGGGAACGGTCAGCGCGAACAGCCGCAGCATATCGGCGGCCGGGGCGCCGCGGCCGACCAGCAATTCCATCACTGGCTCGACGCGCTGGAGGAACAGCACGAGCGTGAACAGCAGCGTCCCGACTAGCGAGGCGGCGGCGACTTCGCGAAAGACGTAACGGTAGAGGATGCCCACGCCGAGGATGCCGATGCCGGCTGCAACGCCATTATCTCAACGCTGCGGCCGGGTCTTGGCGCCGGCGCACCTGCTAGAATAACGCCACCTCCGGCGCTATCGTCTAAGGGTTAGGATAGGGCCCTCTCAAGGCTCAGATCGGGGTTCAAATCCCCGTAGCGCTGCCAGGCGAATTCACGGCGTAGCCCGCTTCGAGAGCGTCTGTTCGCGAGATCCCTTGAGGCGCCCGCCAGCCGTCCCCGCGAACACGATGATGCTCGGGATACGTGGATTGCGGCGCCAGACGATCGGCTTGGCGGCTGGCCTGATCGGCTTCGTCACGGTCCTGGCCTTGCCCGCTCCGGCGGGCATGGAGGCGGCTGCCCAGAAGACGGCCGCCGTCGCCGTGCTCATGATCTGCTGGTGGATCAGCGAAGCGGTCCACATCGCGGTGACGGCTCTTCTGCCCGTCGTGCTGTTTCCGTTGCTGGGCGTCGCGTCCAGCCGGGCCGTCTCGGCCCACTATGCCAACCATCTCATCTTCCTGTTCATCGGCGGCTTCTTGATCGCCAACGCGATGGAGGCCTGGAACCTCCACCGCCGCATTGCGCTGACGACGATCGAGCGATTCGGCTCCCGGCCGCAGGCCCTGGTGCTTGGCTTCATGGTCACGACGGCCGTGCTGTCGATGTGGATCTCGAATACCGCCACGACCATGATGCTGTTGCCGATGGCGATGGCCGTCGTGAACCAACTCTCGGACACGGCCGAGATCCGCGGCATGCAGCCGGGCGCCGAGGTCGCCGCCTTGGCGCGGAACGCGTTCGGCTGCGTGCTCCTGCTGGGCATCGCCTATGCGGCCAGCATCGGCGGCATCGGAACGATCGTCGGGTCGCCGACAACCGTCGCGTTCTTGGGCTTCGCGTCGGACACCTATCCCGATTTGCCAGTGATCGGCTTTGTGCAGTGGTCCATGGTCTGCTTGCCGATCGTGGTGGTCTTCCTGCCATTGACCTGGCTCTATCTGTGCCGCTTTGGGAGCTCGATTCCGCTTGCGAGGATCCGCTTCTCAAGTAGCCAGAGCGTCATCCGGGCGGAGCTGAAGGCGCTCGGCCCGATGTCCGTCCCGGAGAAGCGCGTTCTGGCCGTCGCCGCCTCGACGGGCCTTTTGTGGATCTTCCGGGCTCCCCTGGACCTGGGCGCCTTGTATCTCCCGGGGTGGTCGCGGCTGTTCCCCGTGCCCGGCCATGTCCACGATTCGACGGTGGCCATGGCGATGGCGGTGTTGCTGTTTCTGCTGCCCTCAGGCGGGACCGACGGCAGCCACGCCAGCGGGCGCCTCCTGCACTGGAAGGGGGCGGCCCGCGGCATGCCCTGGGGGATCGTCTTCCTGCTGGGCGGCGGCTTCGCCTTGGCGTCCGGGATTTCGGAGAGCGGATTGGCGGCTTGGATCGGATCCGGACTCGGCGCGATGCAAGGCGTGCCGGGGTGGGTCCTTGTGCTGGCGATCTGTCTGCTGACAACAGCGATGACCGAGACCACCTCCAACGTGGCCACTGTGCTGATGCTTGCGCCGGCAGTCGCCGCTATGGCGACTGAGGTCGGGGTGCATCCCTACTTGCTCTTGATTCCGATGGCCGTGACGTCGTCGTTCGCCTTCACCATGCCGGTGGCGACACCGCCGAACGCGATCATCTTCTCGAGCGGCTGGATCAGCATGCCGCAGATGTTTCGCGCCGGCATCATGCTCGACGTGATCGGCCTGCTGATCGTGCCCGCGGCCGTCTACGCGCTTGGCGCGAGACTGTTCGGGTTCGGGTGATCGCAAGGCGCGCCCGCTGCATGCGGGACTACGGACCGGTTCGTTGGTTGTCGGCTTCGGGGGAAGCTGGTACTCTGACGCCGTGATCGGGAGGCTCGAACTCGCGCTTCCACTCGGGATCGTCTTGGCGCCGGCCGTCGCCTTCGCCCAGTCCGCGACGGGCCGGTTGGCGGGGACCGTGCTCGACCCGACCAGGGCCGCCATTCCGGACGCCGAGGTAATCGTCCGCAGCGAGTCGACCGGAACCGCCCTCGGACTCGAAACGAACGCGGCTGGCGCGTTCGCCGCCGCTTCCCTCGCCCCCGGACTCTACACCGTCGAGGTTTCGGCGGAAGGCTTCCGAAGCCATACGGTCGAAGGCCAAAAGGTCGATGTTGCGCGGGCGACGGCCCTGCCGCCCATCGTTCTGGAACTGGGGCTCTCCACGGAGGTCGTGGTCGTCGAGGGCGGGGTGAGCCAAGTGCAGACCACCAATGCCGAAGTCTCGTCCATCGTAACCTCCGAACAGATCGCCGAATTGCCGCTGATCGGGCGCGATCCGCTCAGCTTCGTCAGGCTGCAGGCCGGGGTGGCCTACAGCGGTGCGACGCCCACCACCATCAACGGGCAGCGCACGTCGTTCTCGAGCGTCACGCTCGACGGCATCAACATCCAGGACAACTATATCCGCCACAACGCCCTGGACTACTTGTCCAGCCGGACGCTGCTGGACCAAGTCGCGGAATTCGCCGTGACGTCCCAGAACGGGTCCCCGGCTGTCGGAGGCGGCGCGTCCCAAGTGAACTTCAGCACCCGCTCGGGAGGGCCGGACTTTCACGCCAACGCCTACTGGCACACGCGAAGCGACAAGCTGGCGGCGTCGCCTTGGTTTTCGAACCGACAGGGCCTCGAGAAGCCGGCTCTGCGCTACAACCAGTTTGGCGGCTCCCTTGGCGGTCCCCTCGTGAGGGACCGGGCCTTCTTCTTCGCGAATTACGAGTCCCTGCGCGACCGACGGCGCTCGCTCGAGAACACCAGAATCCTCACGCCTGACGCCGCCCGAGGCGTCTTCAGCTATATCGACCTGAGCGGCGCAATGCGCCAGGTCGACGTTCTTCGCTTGCAGGGCCTGCAGCCCGATCCGGAGGCGGCGCAGGTCCTGGGCCGTCTACCTTCGCCGACCGAAATCAACAACTTCGACACGGGCGACAGTTCCAGCAAGCGCCTGCTGAACACAGCCGGCTACCGCTTCTTCACTCGCGACGACGGCGACCGTGACGCCGTAACGACCCGCACCGACTGGAACGTGACATCACGGGACGCAGTTGCCGTGACGTATAAGTTCAGGCAGGAGGACAACGACCGGCCCGACGCGGGCGTGGCGTTCTACGAGATCCCCCCGGTCAAGGATTTCCAGCAAACGAACTTCCTGTCGGCGGGCTGGCGGACCAGCCCCGGACCGCGCCGGACGAGGCGCGCGTCGGATTCAATCTCGCACCCGGCGACTTCCGCAACAGCGCGGCTCCGGTCGATTACCAGTTGACGGGTCTGCTCGTCACAAACCCAACCGTGAACTTCGCGCCCCAGGGCCGCTTCACGGACACCTACAACTACCGCGACGACGCGCTCGCCCAGATCGGGCGCCACACGTTGCAATTTGGGTTTGACGCCCAGCAGGTTCGCGTCGAAAGTTTCGACGACTTCGGCGTGCTGCCGACGATGGATCTGGGACTCGGAGTGCGGAGCCGGTATCAACTCTCGGGCGTGCTGTTCGCGGGCGGAATCGGATCCGGCGACCTCGGCACGGCCCAGCACCTGCTTGCAGCGCTCGCGGGCATCATAGCGGAAGCCGACCAGACTTTCAACGTGCGCGACTGCACATCGGGTTTCGTCGTCGGCCACCAGAACCGGCGGCGCTACCGGTTTGACACGGTCTCGACCTATTTCCAAGATAACTTGAAGGTCACGCCCCGCTTCACGCTCAACCTGGGCGTGCGATGGGAGTCCTACGGACGGCTCGATGAACGCGACAGCCTGATGCTGCTGCCCGTACCCGGCCCGGGCGGCATCATCGAGACGATCCTCTCCGACGCCGAACTGGACTTCGCCGGCGGTGCGGCGGGACGGTCTCTTTGGAACGCCGATCGCAATAACTTCGCGCCCAACATCGGCTTGGCCTGGGATGTGTTCGGAGACGGCTGGACCTCGCTGCGCGCCGGCTATAGCATCAATTACGTCAACAACGAGACGATCCAGACGGGCGAGAACGCCGTCGTCGCCAATGCCGGGTTGCAGGGCTCGACCTTCCGGCAGAACCTCGACGCCTTTCTGCGGGACGGGCCTGTGCCCCTGACGACGCCGGACTACGAAGTGCCGCGCCGGATCAGCCAGAACCAGCTCCTCGACCCGGGCACGGCAGCCTACGGCATCGATCCCAACCTGCGCGCTCCGTACGTGCAGCAGTGGAGCTTCGGCTTGCAGCGCGAGATTGGCTGAAAGACCGTTCTCGAAGCGCGCTACGTCGGCAACAAAGGAACGAAACTGGTCCGCGCATTCGACTACAACTAGGTCATCATCAAGGAGAACGGCTTTCTCGACGACGTGGTCCGAGCCCGGAGCAACGGTTTCCTCGCTCTCGAAGCCATTGGCGCCTTCCAGCCGATCTACAACCCGTCGATCGCGGGACGCCAGCGGTTGAGCTTTTCCCCCCGCCTCCCGGCGGGAGGATTCCTGAATTTCCCGATCATTCAAGAGTTCATCCGCCAGGGCGAGGCGGGCGCCTTGGCGGAGATCTACATTGTGAACCGCCTCACCGAGGGAACCGACGTCAGCTTCCGCCGCAATCGGAACGCTCTAGTCAGCGACCTAGTCACGAACTACTCGAACTCCAGCTGTCACGCGCTGCAACTCGAGGCGAGGCGGCGCGTGGCCAAGGGCTTGCACTTCCAGGGGAACTACTCGTTTTCGAAGGTGCTGACTGATTCGAGCGGAACAAGGGTTCGTTTCGACCCGTTCTTGGACTTGGCCCAGCCGCACCTGGAGCGTGCGCGGGCGACGTTCGACCTGAACCACGTCTTCAACGCCAACTTGGTCTGGAACCTTCCCTTCCGATCCTCAAGCCGCCTGCGGCAAGGTTGGACAGTCGCTTCGATCGTCACGTGGCAAAGCGGCGCGCCGCTCTCGGTTCTGTCGAGGCGCGGCACGCTCAACCGCCGCGGGCGATCGACCCAGAACACGGCGCACACCGGGCTGACCAAGGAGCAGCTTGCCGACGTGGTCGGCTTCCGCATGACGGAGGACGGCCCGTTCTACATTGCCCGCTGCGCCATTAACCCGCGCGACAACAGCGGCGTGTCGGTCGACGGGTTGGATCCGTATCCCGGCCAGGTCTTCTTCCACCCCGGACCGGGCCAAGTCGGCGCGCTCCAGCGCCGCCTTTTCTCGGGCCCCAGCGCCTTCGCATTCGATTTGTCCGCCAGCAAGTCGACTCGCATCAAGGAGAGCCACTCTCTGAAGGTGGGCGCGCGGATCGAGAACATACTCAACCACCCGACCTTCTTCGCGGGCAACCTGTCCATCGGCTCGACTCAGTTCGGCCGCATCACCAGCACGTTAACCGGCCCCCGACGGATCGAGCTCTTCGTTCGCTACGAGTTCTGAGCGTGCCCCGTGGACGGAGTTGACGGCCGAGCGCCGATTCGCCGGGCTCCGCGGGACCTGGGCGCCATCAACCTTCCAGGTTGCTCGCACCTGCTCCCGGCGCCCGGCGGTGTCCACAATTCGCCTGCGGCGATGGTGGTGTCCCGTTTCTGCTGCCGTCCGACCGTACGGTCGACAGCCACGCCGCCTGACGCCTCCTGCTCTGGACGGCTGCGGGGCGAACGCCGGCGAAAGACTCGACTCATCTTTCGATGTCGGCGCGGGTCAAGGAATCTAGCCGGCTGGCGGCGTCGCTTGGGCGTCCGGGGTTCTGGAGAGCGGAGTAGCCGCTTGGATTGGATCCGGGCTCCGCGCGATGCAAGTAGCGCTGGACCGAGTCCTGGCGCTGGCGATCGGCGCCCCGGCGACAGCGATAAGCAAGACCACCTCCAACGTGGCCACCGGCGTGATACTTGCGCCGGCCTACGCTGCGACGGCGTGTGAGGTTGGGGCGCATCCCTGCTTGTTCGGCATGCCCTCGCGTTCTCCGCCGCCGAGGATCTCACCCCAGATTCGAGCTGCGACAGCATCGAAGGCGAGGATTCGATCGTGGAATTGAAGTGCGAGGTCCCCACGATCCAAGTTTGGTAACGAGTCCGCCGTGGATCGTCAGGTTCGAGCCGGTGTACCCCGCGCACCAGCTCCCCCAGAACCCCGGCTGGCGGGCAGATCGCCCGCCATCTGAGCCGAGATCCATCCGAGGACACAGGGATTCGTAATACGCCTGACCAACTCGCCGCCGACGTTTGTAGCCAGTGCGAAGCCGGGCGTCTAAGGAATCTCAACCAAACGGTCGGCGAACCGGTCGCGTTGGAACACGAGTCTCCCCCGGCCAGCGGCGAGGCGCGAAAGAACGCGGGCAGATCCCGTCCGGACCGCACCTGGGGAAGGTCCACGAATGGAGCGACTTGGGCGCGCAAAACTCTCCCGCCCTCGCCATCCCGCAGCGAGATCGTGGCCGCCGCCGGCCGGGTTGCGTCGTCAGGAATCCGTATTGGCCCCCAAGAATGGATTCAACTCGAGGATACAGAATTGGAGCCCTCCCGGCGCTTGCTCCAAAACGCGAAGCCGAACTCAGCAAAGTTGAGCGCCAAGTCGACCTCGAAAGTCGAATTGACCGGCCCAAGGCGCTACGTTACGATGAGAGCCACGGCTAGGTAGCTCAGTTGGTAGAGCGCGGCCCTGAAAAGGCCGGCGTCGGCGGTTCGATTCCGCCCCTAGCCACCACGCCTCACGAAGCGCTTCCGTGGCTCTGTCGCGCCTCGGTGAAGGGCTTCTCGCGTACCCATCGGACTCGTCCGCGCCTGGGTTCCGCCTCGACCTGACAGCATGCGCACGAGGAACATCTGCCGCGTGCCGTCCTCCAGCATGCTCGGGATCAGGATGGTGTCGCCAGCGCGATTCCAGCGCGGAGCCGGATCACAGCGAAGATCGCTGGAGACGCGCGCATAGAGGTCGTATCCCCCAGCTCGATAGGTTTGTCCGGTCTTGCGATTGTGCAGAACCTAGTACACTTCGCCGTCGTCCTTGTAGCCATTGGCGAGCCATTGCCAGTCGGGCGAAAGAGCAATGTCGCCCTCCGGGTCCGGGAAGAGGTCGCGGTCGCCGAGCAACTGAACCAATCCTGAGCCTCGGTGTCGTAGACCGCCTGCCTGTTGGCCATGGCGCCGATCATTCGAGCACCGGCGTCCCACTCGGGATGCCCGCCGATATGCAGGGATTGGCGCGCCAGGTTGGCGCCGTCGGAGCCGACCGTGAAGGACGCGTTCACGAGGTCAGCGCCCCCAAAGTTCCCTCTCGCGAAGAAGAAGAGCCGCTCGCCGTTGCGGTTCCACAGCGTGTGGTTGATGAAGAGAAGGATCGAGTCGATATCTGGATGCTCCCTTCGAAGCGCCTCCGCGAGATCCTGGAATGAGACGAGCAATTCCTTCTGGCCTGTCTCGACCTCCACGCGAAACACGCCGTCGTCGGAGGGATCGCTGACACCTTCCGTCCAGTCGGTCGCTCCCGGATAGCCGGTGACAGGGCGCAGACGGACCATTCGCGCATAGTTGATGCCGGCGAAATACCTGCCATCGGATGAGACTCCACCGTTGCCAATCGGGGTGTCGTCAAAGCGGTACTTGCGGACCCGGCGGCCTGCCTCGATGTCGTAGAGTGCGCAGAACACCTTACCCGTCCGCGGGTCGCGGTCGTTGAAGAAAAACTGGTTCTCCGGGTTGGCCGGGTTCCAATACAGCATCGTGCCCTGCTGCACGTTCCAGGCCCGTGTCGTGTCGACGACGCGTTCCGCGTAGCCGTCGCTGGTATCGAGCAAGACGATCTCGGCGGCGTCCTGGGGTCCCGGCATGCGGTCGACGAACTCCGTCCGCAACGCAACGATCTAGCGTTCGCTGGCGTTCCAGGGGATCGTCTCCACATGGCCGATATAGCCAAAAAAGTGGCTTTTGGGCCCCCTGTGATCTGTTCTCACTCCAACGTCTGGGTGGACTGTTGGGTTGGAGGCGACGCGCAGTGGAGCGTCCGTAGGCAGGCGGCCGCCAACCCAGTCCGTTCTAGCCGAGGCGGTGCGAAGGGCTGAGGTGAGCGTGTCGTGTCGGACTGCATGAGGAGACGGCCCCAGGTCGGTTGCGGCCCTGATCGCGACGATGGTGCGGGTGACCGACCGGCCTTTGTCCGCGTGAAGGTGGGCAGACGATATCCCCGCCAACGCGGCGCGGCTGACCGCATGGCGCCGGAGCCGACTCGGGAATTCTATTGGCCGAGGGAGAATCCGTGCCCGAAGCGTCCATTGAGGGCCGCTGCAATGCTCATCGAGACGTTGATGTGCGAACCCGCCCCCAAACCCTCATAGACCTCCACCGTTCGGGAGTATTCGGCTGGCATCCCTCCATAGAACGTCAGCCGCCGCGGCGCCATCAGCGCCGCGATGTCGGGCAGGTCCGCATGGCGCGCGGCGCCGAGCAGGACCGGCCCGTCAATGTGGGAGGATGGAGCCCGGACCAGGATCGCATGGTCCACGGTCTCGTCCAGAGCCGCGGCATACAGGGCCCATCCGGCTGCCGGTCCGATCCCGCTGACGGCCACATTTCGGGTCTCACCGGTCCTTTCCCGCACCAGCTGCACTCCGGCCAGAATGCTGCCGATGCGGATCGTATCCACCGTGCGTCCCGTCTGCATGGCGTTGCGCAGCAGCATCTTCCACTCGGACTTGGGCCAAGCGCCGATTCCCGTACCCGGCGTGTACAACATCAGGACCGGATTGCGTCCGAAGCGAGGGAGGTTCCGCAGCAGCCGCTGCACCGCCGGCGGGTCCTCGCCGGGCGAGGCCACATGCAGCAGCGCCGCGCCGTCCGCATCGACGGGCGCGTGCAGCAACATCTCGACGGGAACCCGGCCTTCGTAGTCGAAGGCCAGCGCTTCGTACCCATCCGGCGCGTCGAGGCTACCAGGCCGCACCACCGGAGCGGCCTGGCTCCGGGGGATCGTGTGCAGCACCGTCTCGCGCAACGCCGCAAGAAGCTCCCGGCGCTGACTGCCCCATGCTGCCGAATCCTTCCAGGCAACAGGCGGCGGACTCGGGAGGAAGAATTCATGGGCCCGGTAGTTCTGGGCGTTCTCCGGTGGGTCGCCTCCGAACACCGCGAGTTCGGCCGCGTCGATCTCTTCGAACTCGGTGTCGATCTCGCGGGGCTCGGTCCCCAGGAGCCAACGGTCCAGCCACCGGACGGCCTCCGCGCGGAGCAGGTCGGAATCTTCGTGCCCGCTCTGGACGACTAGGTTGCGAAACCGCTCAGACGAGCCGTAGGACGCATAAAGCGAGGCGAGCGCCGCTTCGAATTCCTCGTAGCCCGGGACCGGGAACAGGAGATCCTGTCTGCCGTGCGCCATGAACAACGGCCGTGGCGCGATCAGGGCTCCCAAGTGGATCATGTCGTGCATGCGGAAGTTGACTGGGAACATGCAGTCGCAATGCCGGCGCTGAGTGTCGTCGGCGACATGTGCGGCATAGGTGCTGATACCCATGATGGGCACGGCCACCTTGAGCCTGGGCTCCACCGAGGCCGCGAACCAACTCATGGCGGCGCCTCCCGATCGGCCTGTGATGGCGAAACGCTCACTGTCAATCTCCGGCCGGGTTTCCAGGTAGTCCAGGGCCCGGATCACGTTCCAGACTTCGAGTCCCGCCGGACTGTAGGCGCGTGTGTACCACTCGTACATCTCCTGGTTCCAGACGCCGTGGTGCAGTCCAGCCGTCTCCGCGATCTGCACGGGGTCGAGCATCATGGCCGCGTACCCGTGACGCGCCAGCGTATGGCCGTGCCGCTGATAGGAGGTCTTCGCGCCGTACGGAGAATATGCATGGCCGCAGACATAGATCACTCCCGGCGCCCGGCCGTCGACACCCCGGGGAAGGTACAGGTTGGCGGTGACGTAAACCTGGGGCAGACTCTCGAAGGCGATCTTTTCGACGACATATCCAGGTCGTTCGATGCGACCGCGCACCTGGACGTTCAGCGGGGTTCTCGGCCGCTCGTCTTGGAGCCCGAGCATCTCCTTGAGCTCGGCAAGGCGTTGCTCCCGGACGGCTTCCCACGATGCTCGCGAGGCCGTTTCCGCGACGGCGCGATCCGTGATCGCGCGGGCTTCTTCCGCCAAGTACGACATCAGGCGGTCCCGAGTTCGATCGGACAAGGTGTCCGCGAGGTCGGGGGGCGCCGGGCCGCAGGCGGTCGCGAGCGCGAGGCCGGCGGCGCACAGAACCTGGAGCATGGGATCGAGCAGCGGCTTCATGGCGGATACGTCTGGGGACACCATACCCCATGACGGGTGGAGTGCCGGTCCCAAGGAGGCGCCTCGCGCCGGTCCGCCGAGGATCCGCCGACGCCTACCGTGCCGGCTCGTAAACGCCGGCCAGAGGCTCGCCGTCGATGACGATGTCAAAGGTGGCCGCGAGTTCACCGATCTTCGAACCGGGCGCCGGGTTGAAGTCCACGAAAAGCGAGGCCAAGTTCCTGTCCCGCCGGCCTCCCTGGATGACGCTGTCGCGCTCGTTGCCAGGGAAGCCCTTGAGGAAGAGCTGTGTCGTCACGACCCGGCGCCCCTTGCGATCGACGGCAAAGTGAATGTGCGGCGCGCGCCGTCCGCCGAAATGGTAGGGCGTGGGCTTGATGGTCCGGAAGCGATACTCGCCGCTGGACCCCGTTTCAAATCGTCCGAAGCCTTGAAAGTTCGTGTCCCGCCGGTCTTGGCCCGGCGCCCTCGTGTGGATGTACACTCCGTGCGCATCGACCTGCCAGATCTCGACCGTCGCGTTGCGCACGGGCTGGCCGGAGGAAGTGAGAATCCTACCGGTCAGGTGCGTAATCTCGCCAGCCGCCGGCGTGGTCGCGTCATGGATCACGAGCAGGTCGTTGTCCGTATCCAACGGCATCTTGTCTGGATAGAACGGACCCTCGCCAAGGTCTGGTGTGTGCTCGAGCTGCTCGGCGAACAGGCCGGGGACCGCGAAGAGCGCGCTCGCCGTGGCGGCCGTGCGGACCAGCCCGCGGCGTGTGATGGAAGTCGGTCTGCTGGAATGCATACGCACCTCGTTGGCTCGGAGGCATCCCGCACAGCTGCAAGTGGGAGCTCCGGTTGCTGTCCCGGCAGGATTTCTGAGGCCTCTCGCTTGGAAAGGCGCAGGGGAAACGCTTGCGTTACAGATTGGACAGTTGGGGATCGAGACCTTGCTGCGGAAGGCGGAGGAGGCGGACGGGAGGAGTGAAGTGGCCCCTGCAGGTGCTGCCGGGGGGGATCGCGCGGCGTGAGGAGTTGAAGCGCCAGCTGGACCCGGCGCGGGTGCTTTGGAGGAGCAAGCGCGGCAGGGGGCGGAGTACGAGCGGAAGTTGGAGGCGCAAGGCGTGGAGGCGTACGTGGCGACGGGGGCGGAGGGACGGCGTAGGCCGCACGATTTCCGGCCGGAGAGCGGGAAGGAGCCGCAGGAGCCGAAGGCGAACTGGCTGCGGGCTATGGCGAAGAAGCTGGATGGAGACGAAGGGCGGGCGAAGTACAAGCTGAGGAGGCGGACGGTGGAGCCGGTGTTCGGAATCGTGAAGTCGGTGCCGGGATTCCGGCGCTTCTCCCTACGGGGGATGGAGAAGGTGCGCGGGGAGTGGAACTTGGTCACGCTGGCTGACAACTGCAAGCGCTTGCACAAGCTCCAACTGAATCACGCAGTCTGGCGCGTGCGATCGGACCGCATCCGGCCCGCAAGGGACTGGACGACGGCTCCTGAAGCCCCAATGTCCCTGACATAAGCAAGACAGTAGCCGGATTTCCTGGCAGACCTCCAAGACACGGATGCAGAAGCACTTACAGTGTTTTCCGACCGGCCTCGAAAAAGCCCCTTGACATCCTGGGCGGAATTTGCCATGGTAGGCAAGAACCGGTTTCCTGGGAGCTGCCATGGATCCCCGCATCGAGAATCTCAAGTCCACCACCTTCTTCGGCAGGCGCTTCACGCGGCAGCAGATCGCCCAGGTCCAAGAGACGGTGGCGACGTTCCCGGCACTGGCCCGCAAGGAACTGGCGCAGACGATCTGCGAGCACCTGCGCTGGCGTACCCCGGCAGGCAAGAACCGCGTCGCGGCCGGCCTAGGCCTGCTCGAGGCGCTGCACAAGGAGGGCATCCTGACGCTGCCGCCGAAGCGCGAGGAGAAAATGCACGGGACGCGCCAGCCGCTTGCGCGGACCCCACGCACGGACCCGCAGCCGCGGATCCAGGCCGACCTGCGGGACTTGGCTCCGCTGCGCCTGCAACGGGCGGAGGGCCCGGAGCAGGCCGGGTTGTTCAACGCATACGTCGACCGGCATCACTACCTTGGCTATCGCCAGCCGCTCGGCCCGCACCTGCGTTATTTCCTGCTCGACCGGCACGCGCGCCCGCTGGGCTGCCTGCTGTTCAGCCAGGCGACCCACTCGCTGGCCTGCCGCGACACGTGGGTCGGCTGGCGCGAGGGCGAGTACAAGCAGCACTTGCAGCTGGTGGTCGGGCAGCCTCGCTTCTTGCTGTTTCCCTGGGTCCAGGTCGAGAACTTGGCCAGTCATGCGCTGTCGCTGGCCGTCCAGCAGCTGCCGCAGGACTGGCACAGCCGCTACGGCTGCCGGCCGGTCCTGCTCGAGACTTTCGTTGATCCGGAGCGTTTCGGCGGAGTCTGCTAGCGCGCCGCCAACTGGCTGCACCTGGGCCAGACCCGGGGCCGCCCCGACGCGGGGCGGACCCGCAAGGACGTCTACGTGTACCCCTTGGCGAAGCACTGCCGCGAGATCCTGCTGCACGGGCCGCGCCCCCGCCAGCCCAGGCCGCGACGCCCGCCCGCGCCGGAGGCGGCGGCCCCCGACGAGACCTTCGTCCGCATGTGGCAGGACCTGATCGGCGCGCTCAGCGCCGTCGCCGCCGCCCACGACCAGCTCTGGCAAGTGCGCCGGCGCGTGCTCAACACCCTGCTGGTGATGCTGTTCGTCTTCCGCCTGGTGTTCGCCCCCCGCCGCCAGGGCTACACCGCCACGCTCGCCGAACTGTGGGACCACTGCCGCGTCCTCGACGTGCCCCTGCCGCAGGCGGTGCCGGTCTCCGACTCGGCGATGGTCCGCGCCAGGCGCAAGGTCCAGCCCGGCGTCTTCCTGCAGTTCCACGCCGAGATCCTCCAGCGCGCCGACCAGCCCGGCCCCCTCTGGCACGGCCATCGCGTCTTCGCCGTCGACGGCTCGAAGCTGAACCTGCCCCGCCCGCTGCTCGACGCCGGCTACGCCCTGCCCAGCGAGCAGGCGCACTACCCGCAAGGCCTGCTGAGCTGCCTGTACCGCCTGCACTCGAAGCTGCCCGTCGATTTCGACCTCCTCGCCCACGGCAACGAGCGCGCCGCCGCACTCGCCCATCTCCAGGCTCTGGCACCGCCTGACGTCGTCGTCTACGACCGCGGCTATTACTCCTTCGAACTGCTCTGCGCCCATCGCCAGCGCGGCCTGCAGGCCGTGTTCCGCATCCGGCGCAAGGCCGGCCAGGCCCTCGACCGCTTCCTCGCCAGCGACCAAACCGATACCGTGGCCGAGATCTTCCCCGGCCCCGATGCCCTGCGTGAGTTGCGCCGCAAGCATCCCCGCACCCACTGGCGACCGGTCCCGCTGCGCCTGGTCAAGTACACGCACGGCGGCACCGAGTACATCCTCGGCGCCACCCTGCTCGACCGCCAGCGCTACAGCGTCGCCGCCCTGGCCGACCTGTATCACGCCCGCTGGGGGATCGAAGAACTCTACAAGATCAGCAAGCAATTCCTGGAGGTCGACCAGTTCCACGGCCGCACCGAGCGCCTGGTCAAGCAGGAACTGTTCGCGCACTTCAATCTGATCGCGATGACGCGCAGCTTCACCAACCGCGACGCCGCCCTGTGCCAGGCGGCCGGCCCGGCCGACGGCAAGCCGCCCCCGCAGGCCAACTTCAAGCACAGCCTGGCCGCCCTGTCGCGGCATCTGGAGGCGCTGCTGCTGCGCCACACCGAATTCGTCCGCGCAACCGTCACGCGCATCGCCGAGTGCGTCGGGATCGGCCGGCGCAAGCCCCGCCCGAACCGCTCGTACCCGAGGCGCTCGAAGCAACCGGCCCCCAAATGGTCCCGGCGCAACCCCGTCCCAGCCTAGCCGACTGGGACCCGAAAGGCTGCCAAGGGGCCCAGTCGAAGCCCGCAGCCTTAAGTCAGCAAGAAAATCCTTAAGTCAGTGCCATTGCCTGAAGCCCGGGGAGGGCGATGTGGGGCCATTGACCGGCTGGGAACCGAATGGCCGGCGGCTCCGACTCGAGGACTGCTGCCGCGCGGAGGTCGCGTCGAGAACGCCTCGGAGTGGTTTCTGGGGCGAGTTGTAGTCCTAAGTCCGACAGGCTGCTAACGCAAGAACTCGTCGAAGAACGACGCTATCGCTTCGAAGGCTTCGAGCGTGAAGCTATGTTCACCCGGCGGCTGATGAATCCTCAGGGCGTTTTGAGCCCCGGCTCGATGATAGGCGGGTTCCACGCGCTCGCGGAATCGATCCACTCCCTCTCGCGGCATACCGATATCCGAGGTCGGAGCCCAAAGCATCAGCGGCCGCGGAGCCATGGCCGCCGCGAAGTCGCCGTGATCGCCCTGCCTGAGCAAGCCCGGAACCCACCAATACGTACCGTGATACGAGAGCCTTCCCAAGCGAATGAAGGACTCCAGCGATCCGACTCCGCCGCAGATCGGAGCGGCCGCCGCCACGCGGTCGTCCGCCAACCAGGTATAGAACGAGGTGATCCCGCCGAACGACATGCCGGTAACGCCGATCGCGCCGACATCCCCGCGCCCCTCGAGATAGGTCAGGCCTTGACGGATCTCGTCAAGCAATGCCCCCATTGCTGTGCGGCCCTGGACCAGCATGACGTTGGCTTGCACGTTGATGGGCGGCTTGCGGCGATCGAGCCCGCGTTGCGTGATTGCCAACGCCATGAAGCCCCGCCGCGCGAGTTCTCTGGCCCATCCCAGCATTCTGGTGTGGGGCTTGTCGCGGCCGGGCCGCGTCCACTCTCCAAGTCCGAACTCAGCGACGACCATTGACTCCCGGCTACCGCTTGAGCCATGCAAGCAGACGACGGCCGGCAGCGGCCCCTCGAACTCGGCCGGACGAATCAGGTAGGCAGGCACAGCCTCGCCGTCGTTCGATTCCCACGAGAGGTCCTCGATTACCAGTCCTTGTTCGGTGACTCGTTCATGCAGCGTTGGTGAAACCGTCGGCGCTTCTGCGGAACTCTTCAAGAGTTCGACGAATGTCTGCCGCGCAACGGCCGCGAACGGTTCTTGCGCCATCGCCGCCAACGGGATCAACAGCGCTAACGAGGTGAGCCGCATCATGTGGCTAGGCCACCCACTCTCGGATCACATGACCGTCGACGTCCGTTCGCCGGATGTCTCCCGCGTTGTGGCGGCGGGTCAACTTCGTCCAGCCGAGAAGGCGAAGCGCGGCGGCATGCAGGGCATGCGGATTGACGGGCTTCTTTACTGCCCTGTGGCCAAACTCGTCCGTCACGCCGAACGTCTGGCCGCCGCGGGTCCCACCTCCGGCGAGCGGGATCGAGTACCCCGGCGGGTTGAGGTCGCCTCCCAGGCCGACGTTCTGTGTCCCCGAGTTCGGGATCATCGGAGTACGCGCGAACTCGCCGCCGACGATCACGAGCGTGTCATCGAACATGCCGCCGTCTTGGAGATCCTCCACGGGAGCGGCGATCGGCCCGTCCGGGAGCTGGGCGTGGGTCTTCTGGGTCATGATGTCGCCGTGACTGTTCCAGGGCTGGCCTTCGCCGCAGCCAACCTGCGAGACGCGCACGCCAGCTTCGGCGGTCCTCAGAGTCATCAGACATCCGCATCCGTATGCTCCATCGCCGGAATGCGAGCGTACATACTCATCGGACAAGTCGAAGATCCCGGGCGCCTCGGTCTGCATCTGGAACGCCGTCTCCGTTGACTCGATGTTGGCCTCTGGCCGCGGGTCGAACCCGACCCGATCGCGAAACGAGGAATCAAGACGGTCGAGCAGCTCGAGTTGCCGGCGCCGCCCCGCGCGCGTATTGGGAGTGTTGGCGCCGCCTTGTATCAGCTCGTTCGGCGTTTCGGCGTCGGTGCGTATCCACGCGCCTTGCAACTGAGTCGAAAAGGAGGACGACAACCAATTCCGAGCGCCTCGCACCGGAGCGCCCGAGCGCAACGCGACGAATCCAGGCAGGTTTCGATTGTTGGAGCCCAGGCCGTAGACGTGCCACGAGCCAAGCGGCGGACGCGAGCCGCCGCACAACTTACGCCCGGTAATCGGCACCGCTGTCGACGGCGGAAGATTCACGCTCGCCGACCACATCGACCGCGCGCTAAAAAAGTCGTCGATTTGAATGCCGATCCAGGGAAAGATGTCGCTAACGCCGATACCGCTTTCGCCGAAGCGTTGCGACTCGAATGGCGACTTCATCATCCCACCCGAGGCACGATCGGTCTTGCCTATGGGCCGTCTGGCAGCAAGTCCTTGCGGATCTTGGCGACTACGGTGAAATGCGGGTCGACGACGTTGGCGATGTCGTATTCCAAGGCGTGTCCCAGCAGCAATGACGAGCCTCGTTCATCGAAACCGTAATCGCTCATCAGCCAACGCTGAAGCTCGGTCGTCGCGTGCTGCAATGCTTGCAACAGAGGTCTGGCGCTGCCGATCGTCATTAGATGATCGTCAGTCTCCAGTCGCGGCCAGCCAATCTCTTGATCCTTGATGAGATCGACGGTGAACTCGACGTCCATTGACACCTCAAGCGCGTTTCCGACAACCTCGCCGTCACCCTGCCGCGCGTGTCCGTCGCCAACGAACAGCAGGGCGCCGGGCTCGGAGACGGGCAGCATCAGCGTGGCGCCGACGACCATGCCGTTGTAGTCCATGTTGCCGCCGAAGGCGCCGGGGGTGCTGGTCGCGACGGCTTCCTTGCGCGCGGGCGCGACCGCGACGCAGCCCAGCATCGGTCGCAGCGGAACCTCGATGCCTGACGGCCGAATCGTATCTGAGGCGACCCTGGCCACGCCACGTTCCTTGTCGATCTCCCAGGTCTCAGTCGTTTGTTCGCGCTCGGCTTCGTGGCGAAGAAAGGCGGGGTCTGCAGTGTAGGGCGCAAGTACACTACTCGACCAAGCCGTGGCGCGGCTCGGTTCGATCTTTTCGAATCGCACCACCAGAACATCGCCCGGTTCGGAGCCCTCCACATAGAACGGTCCGGTCTGAGGATTCGGGCGTTCGCCGACCTTGTGGTTCTCGGCGTCAAAACCGCGGGCGTCGATCGTTCTTGTGATGACGCGATCACCGGGCGCGATCGTCAAGACCGGTTCATGGGCGAACGAGAACGTGTTGTGATAGCGCTTCGGTTCGAATCGGTGCGTTTCCGCTGCAGCTGTCGCCGAGGTCATCAGCGAAATCATAACGAGAACCGTCCTCGACGCAATCATTGGGATCGCCCAGCCGCCGTGATTATAGCGCCGGCAACTCGTAGATCATTCCATGCGATTCAACGGCTTCCTTGCCTGCCGCTTGGCCCAGTCGGCCTACGCGCCCTGGCGGCCAATCCTGACCTGATTCTGCTCTCGGGCAAGATCGCATGTCGTGGCCGCCGTCCCGGCGGCTCGGACCATCGAAGATCTCGAGCGCCCCACCGACGCGGTCCAGCGCGCCAGCCAGCGCTACATGATGGCCGAAACAAGCTGCCACCTGCCCGAAATCATCGCGGCGCGAGATGGTTGAACGAGGCCAGTTTGGAACCATCGTCTACTTTGAGGCCGAGTACCACCACGGGGGCCCGCTTTCGCTGATGGATGACGATCGTAGCCTGCCTGCTTGGCGACGCGGATTCCCGCGGATGCTCTGCGCGAACCGCTCGACCGGCATGATCCTCCCGGTAACGAGCGAACGGTTGGCCGAGCTGCAGGTGATCGGCTGGGCAGATGATTACGCAGTCTGCGGCGCGAACCGCTACGACAAGTCCTCCTGGAACACTATCGGGGCGTTCAGGACCTCCAGCGGCCAGGCGTAGCGAATCGGCGTCTTCTGGCGCGCCGCTGGCGGCGCCACTGAGCGTGCGCACTTCTACGGCGACCGCGGGTGATCATTAGGCGCCGGCCGGAAGGATCGCCAGACACGGTCGTTCGCGTCGAGACGAACGGTGAAACCAGGGTCGACGCGAACGGATAGCCGGAAGGGAGGATCGCGATGGAGCCATGGCAACCTAACGACTGCCGCGACCGGTCGCCCGAGGCTCCGCGCGTGCAGACCGGCCATCGAGACTCGCACGCTTTTCTGACCCACGAGATCATTCGAGCGACCGTTGAGGGCCGTCATCCCTCGGTCAACGGTTGGGGGGCGGCCGCATCCACCGCCCCCGGAATCGCGGCGCATGCTTCCGCCATTGCCGACGGCGAACTGCACAAGGGCCCGGACTATCGCATACCGCCGTTTAGCCCGGCGGTAGCCCCTTCAGGATGAATCGCTTCATTCGCTTCGGCGTGCTGTTCGGCATCGCGGGCTTGTTGCTCCACGCTCCTGACAACGCTCGCGTTCTGATCGTTGTCGGGCCGAGCAAACATCCGCCCGGCTCGCACGAAGCCGCGGCCGGAGGAAGTCTCCTGAAAAGCGCTCCCCAACAGATGGCGAATGTGGGCGGGGTTCGGGCCGATGTGGTCTACGAGTGGCCTCGGGACAGGGCGTCGCGCGAAGCGCCTTCGACGGTGGTATTCATCGGCGACACGTTTCCGGCGCACCGCTTCGAAGATCCCGGTCGAAACCTGGCTGAGCTAGGCGAGATGATGAATCGCGGCTGCGGAATCGTATGCGTTCACTTCGCGACGGGTCTGCTCGGCCAAGATATTGCGCCCGACGGCGACCATCCGCTAGTGCGTTGGCTCGGCGGCTACTTCGCCGACCGTTCGTGCCCGCATCATCAATCGATCACGAAGGTCTACCCCGTGGCCACGATCGAGCCGGCCGCGCCCCCGCATCCCATCTCGCGCGGCTAGAAGACGTTCACTTTCCACGACGAGCCTTACACCAATTACTACTTCGGCAGTGACGGCAATCGACTCGCACCGGCCGTTCCTGCCCTGGCGATTTCAATGTTGCCGCCGGATGCTCCCAAGCGCGAAACGGTCGCGTGGAGCGTCGAGCGCCAGGACGGCGGGCGCGGCTTTGGCATCGTGATGCCTCATTTCTACAAGAACTGGAGCAATGACGATTCGCGCCGCTTCATCCTCAACGGCATCGTTTGGACGGTGAAGCTGACCGTTCCCGCTGGCGGCGTGGATACGGCCAAGCCCGACCTCGGCGCATTCGACCCAGAGTCCGTCGAATTCGTCCGTCGCGTAAGACGAACGAAGGCGGAGTGACCGCCATTCTTGCGCAGGATGCGCAGCTGCCAAATCGCCGGCTCCACTCGCACCGCCTCTTCCCTCACAGCGATGAGCGCCGTCCGCGTCCTTGGCGGCGAAGAAGGCGGACCGCCGTTCGATTGGGATCTCGCGCTCGACCTCGGCGACATGTCTGGCGGCCAAGCCACACCGGAGAACGACGAGGGTACTCGTCGGAAAGTTCCAGGCCACTCGGAAGAAGTGCGAGCGGAAGTACTGCTGGTGGTGAAAGCAGCTCGACCCGACGGGCGAACATTCGCAGCATTCTTGGGTCGATCGCCACAACCGTCCGCGCGAGGTCGAAGGGATCTGAGAGCGCTACTCTTTCCAAGTCGGCAACGGACTGGTCTTGATGGTGAGCGACATAAATGAACCGAACCAGTAGGTGGGACGCGGCCTGCCCTGCGCCAATTTTTGCGGCGTGGCGCCAGCGAAACGGTCGAGTGGTGGACGCGGATGGTGGAAGCCAATCCGAACAAGATCACCGCTTCGGCCCACCACCACCTTGTGCAGAACAAGAGCGTAGCGACAGGCGAATTGGAGGACGTGCGGCCCAATGCCGAGGGTAAGTGGATCGCGCACCGCCACGGCTACAAGGATCTCGGCACACCGAAAGGCGCATCGTACCGTTACTGGGTCCATAGCTGGCCCGACGCGCAGGTGTTGGAACGCTATCTGGAAGTGAATAACCACCGTCTGCAGACGGTGGCTTCAGCCGTTGTCAATTGGAAATTGACCGTCGTCGTGCACTGGCTCCCGTTCCTGCTCGTCAATGTATGTCGAGTTTTTTGGACACGATGAGTGCCTGTTGTGGTATGTTTACTGCAGTATAGTATTAAGCTTCCAGCTTTCAATCGTTGGCCAGCGAGGAGAAGTTTGCCTGAATCGGGAACTGGCGGCTCGTGCGGAAGGCAATGATGCATCAAGAACGGTGGTCCTGGACATGGAAGGCGCCGAGAGTCCGGTGTATCGACAGCAGGGGGGCGCCAAGCGGCGGAGCGATGATTTCGGGATCGGCGAAACGCAACTTGCCTAATCTGCATACGGTCGTGATTGTGTGCGTCGTAGCGCCTTTCTTTGCGAACGCGCAAACTCGAACAGGCGACCTCAGTGGCGCCGCTGAAACCTCTTCCGGAAGTTTCGAGAAGCAAGTTCTACCGATTCTCACAGCACGTTGCCTCAAATGCCATGCCGGCTCCTCCCCGCAAGCCGGCCTCGATGTAGGATCTCGCGAGCTACTCCTAAGGGGGGGGGCGAGCGGTCCCGCCATCGTTGTCGGCGAGCCGGAGAAAAGTCTGCTGTTCCAGCGTATTCGCGAGGGGCAGATGCCGCTCGGCGGGCCTGTGCTCAGTTCCGCTGAGATTGATCGTATCGGTGCGTGGATCGAACAAGGCGCACCAGCGGAACAAACCGGGACGGTGTCGGCCGAGCCGCCCCGCATATCCGCGGCCGATCGCCGGCATTGGGCCTTTCAGCCGCCCAACCGCCCTGTGATCCCGAGGGTGAAAAACAGGAAGCGGGTTCGCACGCCGATCGATGCGTTCTTGCTGGCCGCGCTCGAGAAGAAAAAGCTCACGCTCTCACCGGAAGCTGATCGAATCGCCCTGCTCCGGCGGGTCACGTATGATTTGATCGGCCTGCCGCCCACGCCCCAGGAAGTCGACGATTTCCTGGCGGATTGCTCGACCGACGCCTATGAGAAGGTGGTCGATCGACTGCTTTCCAGCTCGCACTATGGCGAGCGTTGGGCGCGGCATTGGCTGGATCTCGCGGGTTACGCGGAATCGGAAGGAGTGCTGGCGGCCGACGTGATCCGGAAGAACGCTTGGCGCTATCGCGATTACGTCATCCGCGCGTTCAACGCCGACAAGCCCTACGACGTTTTTCTCAAAGAGCAGATTGCCGGCGATGAACTGTCGAAGTACCGCCTTTACGAGAAGCTACCGCCCGACGTGGTCGAAAAGCTCGAGGCCACCGGGTTTCTTAGAACGGCGGTCGACGCGACGCGCGAGGACTTTCAACTGCGCGACTTTACCGAATATCAGTGGCGAACGTTCTTCAATACTCAGCAGATCATCACTTCTTCGTTGTTAGGTTTGACGCTGGACTGCGCGCGCTGTCACGACCACAAGTTCGAGCCGCTAACTCAAAGGGACTACTATCGCTTACAGGCTTTCTTCGCAGGTGCTATACGTCCCAGCGGTCCGGTCTTGCCCAGTTACAAACGCGTAATCGTTGAGGCCGCAAAGGCCGAACAGGAAGCAGCCGAACAAATCAACAAACCGCTGGACGAGGTCATCAAGGCCCTCAAAAGTCTGCGGGCCGCCCGCCTGTCCCAATTCCGGGCCAAGCACCCTAAGGGCGATGAAGCAACCGAGGCCGAAGTCAAGGAGATGTTCCCCGAATTTCGGGCCAAGGCCGATCAGTTGGAGGGGGAACTCAAAGAAGAGGAGAGCCAGCGGGTCAACCTGCCGGCCATTCGAGCACTCTACGACCTCGACGCCGATCCGCCGCCCACCCACATTCTGCATCGCGGCGATTTCCTGAAACCAGGCGAAGAGGTGCAGCCCGGTATTCCGGCGGTGCTTGACAATCCTGAACGCCCTTACGCCGCCGCGCGCCCGGCGCCCGAAGCAGATACCACTGGACGGCGAACGGCGTTCGCCGAGTGGCTGACCCAACCCGCACATCCCTTAACGGCCCGCGTCATGGTCAATCACATCTGGGCGTGGCACTTCGGACGCGGCATCGTGCCGACTCGTGACAACTTCGGTGAATCCGGCGAAGCTCCTGCCAATCAGGAGCTGCTTGACTGGTTGGCGACTGAATTCGTCCGGCGGGGTTGGAGTATTAAGGCCCTGCATCGCTTGATGCTGAATTCGAGCGCATATCGCCAGGCATCCCGAGCGCGTCCCGCCGAGATGAAACTGGATCCTGAGAACAAGCTTCTTTGGCGTATGACGCCCCGGCGTCTGGAAGCGGAAATCGTTCGCGACGGCATGCTGGCGGCGGCGGGAAAGCTCGATTCCACCATGTACGGCGAGCCGGTCATGACCAAGACGAAGCCGAGCGGCGAGATTGTCCCCTTGGGCGACACTTCTGGAGGAAGGCGCTCGATTTACCAACTCGTACGGCGTTCAGCGCCCCAGAGCCTCCTGAACGTGTTCGACGCGCCCGTGATGGAGATCAACTGCGCCCGGCGCACGACCTCGGTTTCCGCCTCCCAGTCGCTGGCACTGATGAACAGTGAATTCATAGCCGCCATGGCGGAGCATTTCGCCCGGAGAATTCTCGCCGAAGCCCCTCCGTCGTACGGGCCAGATGGGCCCGTGGATCCCCGTACGATCGAGCACGCGTTTCGCGTCGGGCTAGCGCGAAAGCCCTCCGCCGTGGAAACGAACCGGCTTCTCTGGTTCCTGCACAGCCAGGCGGAACGCTACTCGGATCTGCAAGGGAAGTCCTTGGCAACCCGTTTATATGCCGAGTTGGGGCAGGCGTTGATGAGCATGAACGAGTTTATCTATGTGGACTGATACTGAGAGGTGGCGCCATGTGGTCGGATAGCAACGATTCCCACGTTCGCTTCACGCCGATTCGGGAAATGCTGAGCCGTCGGGGTTTTATGGGGAGTATAGGGCTCAGCCTAGGCAGCATCGCTCTGAGTTCGCTGTTGGGAGACGATCTGCACGCGGAACATCAAGACCGGTTCAACGTGCTCCCAAAGCAGCCCCACTTCGCTCCGAAGGCCAAGCGAGTCATTTTGCTTTTCCAAAATGGCGGGCCGAGCCAGGTGGACCTTTTCGATGCGAAGCCTGGACTGAGCAAACGACATGGGCAAGAGCCGGGCGAGGGATACGTCAACACGGTTGATGTCGAAAAGACCGGGACGTGGCTCGGCAGTCCGTTCAAGTTCACTAAGAACGGGCAATGCGGTATGGAGCTTTCCGAACTCCTGCCGGGTGTGGGAAAACATGCCGACCAGATCGCCCTCATCCGATCGATGGTGACTCAGCATTCCAATCACGAGCAGGCGATCTGGAACTTCAATACGGGAAACATCCAGCCGGGCCGCCCGGCTATGGGTTCCTGGGTTGTCTACGGATTGGGCGCCGAGAATCAAAACTTGCCGGGCTATGTCGCGATTCTGCACCCGAAGGGCTTGCCCGTTGATGGCGTACGCAATTTCTCAAGCGGCTGGATGCCTCCGCTATATCAGGGTATGGCCATGCGAGCCGAGGGGACGCCAGTGATCCACCTGGAGCCACATGGGAACCCCGGCGCCGCGCGTGTGCGTCTGGATCTCATCCAGGAATTTAACCGCTCGCACCTGGAGCAGCGCAAGGACCAACTGGAACTGGAGGCGCGCATTGCCGCCTTCGAGTTGGCGGCGCGAATGCAAATCGAAGCAACTTCGGCGCTCGATCTCTCGCAGGAATCGACGGCGACACACGCCATGTACGGCACGGACAACAACGTGAGCGCCATCCACGGGCGGCAGTGTTTGCTGGCCCGGCGGCTCATCGAGCACGGAGTGCGTTTCGTTCAAGTGCTGCAGTCGGGGCAGCCTTGGGATACGCACAAGAACAATGAACAGAAGCTCCGGAGAATCTGCGCCCGAACCGATCAGCCTACCGGCGCTTTGTTGACGGACCTAAAACAACGGGGGTTGCTCGACGACACCCTGGTAATCTGGGCCGGTGAATTCGGACGGACACCCATGGCGGAAGGCAAGGACGGCAGGGACCACCACAAGTTCGGGTTCAGTCTGTGGATGGCGGGTGGGGGCGTCAAAGGTGGGGTGACCCATGGCTCCACCGACGAATTCGGGTATCACGCGGTCGAAGAGCCGGTGACAATTCCCGATTTTCATGCGACTGTCTTACACTTGCTTGGCATGGACCATCAGCGCCTCACCTTCCGCCACGGCGCGCGGGATGAGCGCTTAACGGACGTGCACCAAGCAAAGGTCGTGCGGGCAGTGATGGCCTGAGGGTTTCGGAGCCCGGCGTTTTCGGGATTGGTTGTTGCCCAGGCACTGTGCTACCGCAGATTTGTTTGAATCACGATGGATGGCTAGTCCACCTAGAGAAACTCGTTCGAGTTCAGAAGTATATGAACGAGATTCTCTAGCAGACTTTTCGAATGCTTCATCTGCAGGCGCATTGGCTCTGGCATAGAGCCGCTGTTGCGACTTGAGGTGATCGAGGGCGATCTCATTCTCCTCCGCCGAGGGGGAGCGGGGCAATAGCCGTCCGTACGTCTCTCGTACACCTCCCTCCGGATTCGTAGCTGTACCGGCACGCGCAACCAGCCGCCGCCCGGTCTCGCGCGCGTTGTGGATGACGAACTCGCTGTTCATCACGGTCAACGACTGCAGCCGAGTAGTGGAGGGAAAGGCGGCGGCTGCAGGCCGTATCGATGATCGGGAAGTCGAAGACCGAGAGGAAAGTCAACGGCCACGTTCGCCGCGCGAGCAGATATGCGGCCAAGAGCCCAAGGATGTGAGTTCCAAGGCTCTGCGGCGAGAGAGAACTGGCATGGTCCCTCCTATTCAACCCCTCTCAGCTTATACGCATATTGGGGGACCCAACCTGTATTGACAGCCTCGATAGGCTCATGCCACTCGATTGACAAGGGGATTACATACGAAACTCCCGAAACAGGGGTTGACAGATTCGGGAATTTCCTGTAGAATAGTTATGTAAGAGATTGATATGGAAGTTGCTAAGAAGGGGCCGGGAAAGCACTATCGAAAGGGGCTTTCGGTTTCGGAATTCTTCGAGATGTTTCCGGATGACGCTACGGCAGAGGCCTGGATCGTGCCGCGGCGCTGGCCCGGAGGGGTCTGCTGCCCGCGTTGCGGTTCGCTGAACGTAAACACGAGCGCAAAGCGCAAGTCCATGCCGTTCCGCTGCCGCGAGCAGGTCTGCGATGCGAACTTCAGCGCTAAGACCGGTACGTTCATGCACTCGAGCAAGATCGGCTACCGGGATTGGCTGTTTGCCTTCTACCTGCTCTCGACCAATCTCAAGGGAGTCTCTTCCATGAAGCTGCATCGTGACCTGGGCGTGACGCAGAAGACAGCATGGCATCTGGCGCATCGCGTGCGGAAAGCGCTGCAGTCCGGCGGGTTCCAGTTCTCCGCTCCGGTCGAGGTAGACGAGACCTATATCGGCGGCAAGCGGAAGAACATGAGCAACGCCAGGCGGCAGGAGCTGGAAGGAACCGGCAGGGGCGCCGTGGGCAAGACGGCCGTGGTCGGTGCGAAGGACAGGGCGACCAAGCACGTCGCGGCCAAGGTCGTTGGGTTAACTGACAAGGAAACGCTGCAAGGGTTCGTGCAGGACTGGGCCGACTTGCAGGCTACGGTCTATACGGATGAGGCCGGCGCCTACGAGACGCTGCCGTTCGACCACGAAACGGTCAAGCACTCGGTGGGCGAGTACGTGCGGGGCAAGGCTCATACCAACGGAGTCGAGTCCTTCTGGTCGATGCTCAAGCGCGGCTATATTGGAACGTACCACCACATGAGCCCGCAGCACCTGCAGCGCTATGGGGACGAGTTCAGCGGGCGCCACAACGTCCGCGAGCTGGACACGCTCCAGCAGATGGGCGAGATTGTCGCATCCGCGGCCAACACCCGGCTGCGTTACAAGGACTTGGTGGCGTGAGCTGCGGCCAGTCCCCGGGAGAGGCCGTTGCAGCGGTACCGGGACGTGCCTGTACTGGCCGCCACGAGATGGCGCTAGCGAACTGGGAAAGGCAGACGCTCTGGACGGGGACAACCGCGCCATCATGCGCGGGCTGCACAGCGAGTCGGCGGACCTGATCTACCGCGACCCGCCCTGCAACTCCAGCCAGACGTACAGCGCGCCGAGCGGTTCCCAGGCCGCAGGGGCAGCCTGCAAGGATACCTGGACGTTGGCTGCCGCCGCTATCGCTTGGATCGGCCTGATTGCCGAGAAGGAGCCGTGCTGAAGGAGCGCGGGCTGGTAGTCTGAACCGGGAGGGAGAGAAGTGCACAAGAAACCCAAACCGAGAATCGTGGAGCTGGTACGGACCGACTACCAGCCGACCAAGGCCGAGAAGGAAGAGGTATTCACGATCGAAGCCTCCATGGAGGAGATCGCGGACGCGGTACTGTCCCCGGTCAATGTCCGTTGGATCGACAGGCCCCGAAACCGGAGGTTGCGCAAGTGAGCTGTCAACCCCTGTTTCGGGAGTTTCGTATGTAATCCCCATTGACAACCATTGAGTTCTCTGATGGTTGGTATCAGAAGTGCTTGGGACTAGAGGATCCGCCAGCAGTCCGACAGGCAGAGCAATTGAGAAGCCCAAGCGGGCCACGCTCAGCACCACATTTCCATTGATGGGCCTACTGCCCGTCGCCATATCTCACGAAGATGCTGAGGATGTTCTCGCCCCTCTTCAAGCCTGAATCGGTGCCGTCGATGTAGTAGTTTGAAGCCCTGTCGGGCCCCCGCCAGTGCCGGAACGTTTCAACGGCAGTTTCCTTCCCATTAAGCCACGCCCTAATCTCCGTTACTGCACCCGGATTCTTGAAATTTAGGGCGATATAGTTGTGCTGGTCCGGAGCTGGGCGAATATAAGTTTGCACGTACGCAATTGGAATACGAGCGGTGTACCACCATTCGGTTCCTTCGTGAGACAACACAACCTCCGCCTTTGCCTCAGTCTGGCCAGATTGCTGCGGGACTGAAACAACAACTGCGGATTCCTGATCCATCTTTCCCTCTTCGAAATAAACTAGTAGCTCCCGACTGAACCTCTCATTAAGCAGGTTTTCAACTCTCGCACCCAGGAAGTGGGCGCCAGAGGATTCAGATTCCAATTGTGGAAAATCGACAGGATCCCGGTCGGGAGGAGATCTCCAAAGGCTCGCGTTCATACCTTCCTCCAGGCTTACTGGGCTGGCAGTCCACTGGAGGACATTAGGTTGCACTCGCTCTTTCGGAAACACGACAGAGACCGCATGGCCGCCGAAGACCGGTTTCGCCGGGAGCGCTCGTCCCCGCGACTCCACACGCACGAGGGTTTCGTTGCTTGGGAGAAACAGCTCCAGGGTCCGACGTTCCCCCTGCTCGCCCTCAACCCGAATGCTATAGTGATCTGGGAAGCGATCGTAGCTTGCCGGTGCGCCCGCGATCCGCAGCGGAGGATCGGAGTAGCCGGTCGCCACCCCTACCTCCAAGACGATCACCGTCCGTGCCGGCACTTCGCCCTCGAACTGCTCGCCCGCACTCGCTTCGAGGCCCTCGACGCCGGACAGCAACCGGTCCTCAGGGTACAGTTCATGGACCAGGTACGGCCCTTTGCGCTGCAGGCCGATGGTCTGATCTAACCGAAACGAAACGTCACGAGGAAACGGATTCGGGTTCACCAAAAAAACTAGACTCCGGTCCTCTTTGGCATGTGCGTAGATCTCAACCTGGCCAAGCCTCGGTAAGCCCGTTAAGAAAATCGTGTTCGCATAGTAGTCGAAATTCGCCTTCGCGAAGCTAGTCCACCGCGAGAGAAAGCGTCGCGCACGGTCTTGGTCGTCTGGACGCAGACGGTCGAATAGCGCCCTAGCCTCACCCAGCTGGAGGTTCGGAGTTACGGCCAATCCTTGTAGAATGCCGTACTCGAAAATCTGCGAATCATGCAATACCGAATCCCCAGAGATGAAATACTCGCAGTTGCGGAAATATTCGACTGGAGTCAAATACTTCAAGTAATAGGCAACCATTTCGTAACGGCGTGAGTTATCCAAGACCTCGGTCGTATTCAACGATGGGAAATAGACTGAGAAATGTGGATCATTAAGGTAGAAAGCATCCATCCATTTCGCGACCTTCGGTACAAAAGGAGGCCAACCGAGATTCGAGTCATAGCTGTATCCAGGCACCGAGGCGCGAATGTTTTCAAGCGTCCTGACGAGGTTAAAAACCTGACGGTAAATGCTTTTTTCTCCTACCGCATGCCCATGGCTGCTGTCGTAGCAGGGTGTGATGTCGAGAAAGTCTAAATTGGCCATCTGGAAATTGTAATTAAGGCTGGTCTCTATCACCAAGTCTGCAAACCAGTCTGCAAATTCATCCGATCCCCAACAATATGCCCCCCTCTTACCGTCCTTGACCAGCATCTTCCAGCGCGGTCGACCCTTCTCTTGGGCGTAGTGGTCGAAATGTGCGGCCGTCAGGTGGTTAGCAGCTGTGAAAAGGCCGAGTTTGAGACCCTGATCGCGCGCATACTCCCCGATTTTCCGCGCCACGCTTGCTGCTGGGTTGCCAGGCGTCCACGCAAATGGGCCCTCGTAGAGTTGACAGATTTCCATCTCGAGGCTCTTACAGAAATCGATCTCAGCTGGGATTTTCTCGGGCCGAAGCATGTAGTAATTCGCGTTCGACAGCGTGTAGAAGATGGTGTTGGCAATGGGTGGCTCTCCTATCTTCGTTGGAGGAAGTAAGCGGTCAATTTCGGTGTGCCGATTTACAATCGATGTGTAGATCAACTGGGGACCTTTGAGGTGGGGAGGGGCGTAATCAAAACGGATGTAACGACGAAAGGCATCAGCCGCTCCTTTGTCGTACGGCCCTTGTCGCTCCCCGGCTAGGCGATACGCCCCGATGGTAACGCTATGGCTTTCGTATTCTTCGCCACTGCGTAACTTTATGTGGGGTTCGTATCCAACGCGCAGCAAGCCTTTCGAGGACTCGATTTTGCTAATGGCGAAGTCCAGGCTTAAGAATGCACCCGCGGTGTCGGTTGCCGCGAACGCACAAATCGGAAACTCACCAAGTCCGCCGAGACCTCTTGGATTGCGAGAACCCCTAGGGACAGCAACATTGACGCCAGTTGAGATTTGGAGGGATTCGACATCTACGCGATCCAGCGTCAACTCCTTCCGTACCCTCAACCTCAATCTCTTTCGGAGATACCCATGCGGCGACGTCCAATACTCGAGATCCACCTCGATATCTCTGTTCTTGAGAGTGACGATAACTTTCTGAGGGCCGGGTTGAATCTCGGCCACTCGAAAGTCTCGCATGACAAAGTCGTGGCCATTTGCCACGATCCTGAATTCCTCGCCGCCCGCGAATAGAGTTTTCTGGCCTGCGCTAAGCTCGATCGTAGCTCCCGTCTTCCGACTAATGACACGTTCAAAGTTTTGACCGTCGAGATGGATGCTGTCCGCGTCCGCTGGGGCTCCAACCCCGGCAGTAGCAAATAGTGCAAAACAACCGAAAAGCTTGCGCAAGACTGTCATGGGTCAATCAACTCAGGCGGTTCGGCTACGCCACAATAAGGCGTGCCGTTCCGTCCAGGCCTCCCTTTAGCTTGTTAGAAGTTATACTTCAGGCCGAGCTGAATGATACGGCCGGGGCGAGCGGTGGATATCACAGCGAAGTCTCCCCGACCTAAGAACCGACCGGGGTTGTTGAACGTCGGGTTGTTGAATGTGTTGAAGAACTCGCCGCGAAACTGGAGCCGGTGGCCCTCCGCAACATCGATGGTCTTCAGAACGATTATATCCGCGTTTTGAAACCCAGGCCCGACCAGGAGATTCCTGCCTGCGTTGCCGATAGTGAATTGCGCAGGAGCCTCAAAAGCATCTGTGTTAAACCAGCGTCTAATTGTAGGATTATTAAGCGGGCCTTCTCCTACGACGTTCGGACGGGTCCCTTGCGTCCAGTTGCCGGGATTTCCCGTGGCCCTTATGAAGATGGGAACACCACTTTGAAACGTGGTGATCGATCCAACCGACCAACCTCCTACGATTTGGTTCGCGACCGAACCGATGGATTTCAAAAACGGCTTGTTGCGTCCGAACGGAAGTTCGTAGACCCATCCGGTAATGAACCGGTGGCGAACATCATGGTCGGCCATTCCTCGATCCTGGCCGAGATCAAACGGATTGTACAACCGGACTCCCAGGAACGAGTTGAGATCAATCGCCTTACTCCAAGTGTACGAGGCCAGCAACGACAAACCTCCTCCATACCGCTTTTCAAACTTCGTCTGAAGGGCGTGATAGACGGAACCATTGCTGCCATCGTTGAGTTCTATGCCGCCGAACTGGGGGAACAGTCTACGCGACTGGATTGGCCCTGGACCCGGGGGCATGAAATTGGACTGCCGAATCGTCCAAAGCTTGGTCCCCTTGTTGCCGATATAACCAGCCTCAAGCAAGATACCGCCTTTGACTTCCTGCTGAATTGTGAAATTCCATTGCTGCACATACGGGGCCTTGATATGCAAGTCGACTGCAGAAACGGAAGGAAAGCCTCCAGGCACTGTGTTGATCGGAGCAGGATTGTCAAATCCTAAGCCTTTCGGATTGGATACGTCCCCGAACAAGCTGTAGAAGGTGCCTCCCTTCGGCCCCAGTACGAGGTCCGCTTGGCCTTCTGCTGGCACGTAGTACACACCATAGGCCGCCCGAAAGACTGTGCGGGGAAGTTTCTCCGGGCTCCAGGCTAGTCCGAACCGAGGAGCGAAGTTATTCATATCACGGAACGTTCGGTTTCTCCCAGTTGGATACCCTGATGTCCCTACCAAAAGGATCTGTTGTGTGTCGTAGTCAAAATTCGCCAAGTTGTCGCGTTGGTCCGAGAGGGGACCGAGGTATTCCCACCGCATCCCATAGCTCAGAGTCAATGTCGGTGTGATACGCCAATCGTCCTGAAAGTAGTAGGCCTGATCCCAGCGGCGGAGGTGCTGCTGAAAGTTTCCGTCAAATACGAAGGCATAGGAGCCATAGCCAAACAACATGTCAGCCACAGAATGTCCAGTAAATTGACCATTGAAAGCCATATTGTAGGCGAACGTCTGCGTCAGGTTGCTCTGCCAATGCCGGATATCCAGGCCAAATTTCAGGGTGTGGTGGCCGATTATCCAAGAAACGCTGTCAGTGATCTGGTAGACGTGCTCCGGTTGTTTGATTCGCCGGTCTCCAAAGCCGATACCCGTGAATCCAGGAACTCCAAACTGGATGAAGCCGAACCTGCCGTCCGCTTCCGGCGGAGGCTTTACTGCAGGACTGAAATCTTTCTCAAAACCTTCCGGCAGCCGCTCGAAGTTGAAGTGGTTGTAACCCACCCGTAAGACATTGAAAGTCGATGGCGAAAAGACATGCGTGTGAGATAACCCGAAGTTGAGAGCGCCGCGGATCTGGTCGGCGCCCCCGACCCCAATGGGGAAAAGACCCGGAGCAGACCGATCGCCGTCGCGGACCGAGGCCCGGAAAAATAACTGGTCTGCGTCGGTCAGACGAAGGTCAACCCGTCCGATCCCTTGATCGTCACTACTACTCACTGAATCCACCGTAATATAGTTGAAAGTCGGATCTACAAAATTGGGTGCTGGATAGAAATCCAATAGCGCTTTGGCCGTCGGATGGATTTGGTCGGGACGTACTTGGTTGCTTACAAGCGGGTTGCCGAAGGGATCCGTCAGCTGTTGTGGAAGGGAGGAGAAGTCACCATCGATAAACGAGCGCGGGGGAATAATTCCTCTTCTCGTCCTTCCCTCGCGGTTGCGATTAGCGTCGTACGAGAGGAAGTAAAACATCCGGTCTCGACGAATCGGCCCACCAAAAGTGCCACCAAAGGTGTTTACTCGAAGAGGTGGGATCACGCCCGTGGAGTCGAAGAAATTTCTGGCGTCCAACGCGTCGTTGCGAAAGAACTCGTAAGCACTACCGTGGACTTCATTTGTGCCGGACCTTGTAGCCACTGTGATTTGTGCAGCTGCCCGGCCGTACTCAGCGGCGGCATTGTTCGATTCGATCCTGAATTCCTTAATCGAGTCGATGGTGGGGTTGATGCTCTGCGCGTTGACCAAGGGGGCGTTATTGTCTACTCCGTCCAGTGTGTAGTTGTTGAAATCCGCGCCGTTACCGTTCACAGTAACTGCACTACCAGCCTGGAATCCTGGTCCCGTGGCGTTCAAATTACGGGGTTCCACTACTCCGGCCGCCAACGTAGCCAATTGAATCCAGTTTCTGCCATTCAGAGGTAAGTCCAAAACCTTTTTGGAATCAATAATTTGCGAAACAGTAGCCCGTTCGGTATCGAGCAAAGGCAGGGCCCCGCTTACCTCGACAACCTCGATGACGGCCCCGACTTCAACCGTCAAATCCACCCTTCCTCGCTGACCCATCTGCAAGATGACCCCTTCGACGACGGTCGTCTTGAATCCTTCTAGTTTGGCGCTGACCGTGTATTCGCCGTAAAGCAAGTCCAAAACGACGTAGTCGCCCCTAGTGCCCGTGGATGCGACTTTCTCCTCACCAGTCTGGACATTGGCGACGGTCACGTCCGCGTCCGGCACCACAGCTCCCGACGAGTCCATGACAGTCCCGACGAGCCCCGAGTCGCGAGACTGCGCGTTCGCACAAGGCGAACCCCCTGAGACCAAGGTGGCTATGCCGACAAAAACCCA
Source organism: Bryobacterales bacterium (assembly GCA_965218615.1). Taxonomy (GTDB): domain Bacteria; phylum Acidobacteriota; class Terriglobia; order Bryobacterales; family UBA6623; genus VXMF01. Next base: position 168,732 of record CBDCLH010000007.1, on the reverse strand, counting down.
AAAGCGAGCACCCGCAAACGTCATGAGACCAACCTCCTATTCGGTCACACTTTACCTAAGGTACACCGTGATGTCAAGCTAGCATGTCTGCGTGTCGAAACTTTCGTTGCCTGGAACTGCCAGGAGGGAGGCGGCGACGCCACAATGCAAGCTTCCGGGACTCTAAGCCCTAAAATTCTCGCACCAATGGCGCTGTACCTTGCTTTCGGGCCTGCGTGTGACACGCCCACAAAAAACGGAAACCCCGCGCTTGGCCTCTCCGAGCACCAGGCCGCTCCGCGGGCTGACTGGTTTGAGGAAGCCACCGACGCGCTTGGCCTGAACTTCCAGCACGAGTCCGGAGCCACAGGTGAGAAATACACGCCGGAAATCATGGGGGGCGGAGCTGCGCTGTTCGACTTCGACAACGACGGAAATCTGGATATCTATCTGATCAACGGGAACTGCGGCCTCGCGCGGCCATCCGTGGCGAGCGCTCCCGTCAACCGCCTTTACCGCCAGCACGCGGATGGCACGTTTATCGATCTAACCGATCCCGCAGGTCTCGGAGATGGGAGCTACGGGACGGGCGTCGCCATCGGAGACGTTGACAACGACGGGTGGCTGGACGTTTACGTCAGCAACTACGGTGCCGATCGACTTTACCGAAACACGGGGAAGGGCACCTTTGAAGACATAACGGCCATCGCAGGCGTGCAGGTGGAGGGGTGGTCGTCTTCAGCCGCCTTCCTAGACTATGACCTCGACGGATATCTGGATCTGTACGTGGCCCGCTATGTGGACTTCGATCCTCGAACAAGTATCTTCGACCGGGCAGGAAGGCGGGATTATGGCGGTCCCAAGGCTTTTCGCCCGATACACGACATTCTGCTTCACAATAATGGGGACAGCAAGTTTACTGACGTTAGCAAGAAAGCTGGTATCTCAGCGGTTCGCGCCGCTGGACTCGGCGTGGTTTGCGAGGACCTCAATGCTGATCGGTTACCGGACATTTATGTTGCAAACGACGCTTACGCGAATCAGCTCTGGATCAATCAGGGGAATGGGACATTTCGCGATGAGGCTCTGCTCATGGGCGTGGCGGTAAATCTTAACGGCCAAGAGGAAGCCGGCATGGGAGTAGTGGCGGCGGATCTGGACGGCGATGGGTACCTGGACCTCTTCATGACCCATCTAGCAGAGGAAACCAACACGCTCTATCGTAATCAGGGAGGATCGATTGGGTGGAGTGACGCTAGCGGTCCAAGCGGACTGGGATCCTCAAGCATGAAATATACAGGTTTTGGCGTGGCGGCTTTCGATGTGGAACTCGACGGAGACCTCGACCTAGCGGTTGTCAACGGCAGGGCGAATAATGGCTCTGTTCTGCCTGGAGTCGGCGTGAGGCCACCCTGGGACATCTACGCGGAACCGAACCTTTTCTATCTCAACGATGGAACCGGCAAGTTCACTCTCGCCGAGGAGCAGGCTAAGTCTTTTTGTGGCAGGATTGAGGTCACGCGCGGGCTGGCTGTCGGCGACATTGACTCCGACGGAGATCTCGACCTGCTGATCAGCAACGTTCAGGGCAAGGCACGCTTATACCGGAATAACGCCCCGCGGAAAGGTCATTGGCTCGGGATCCAGTGTCGCGACCATCGGCTTAACCGCGAAGCCATCGGAGCGCGCGTTATCGTGTCAGCGGGCGGCAAGCGTATGCTCCGCACCATCACGCGAGGATTCAGCTATCTCTCAAGTAGCGATTCGATGGCTCACTTCGGCTTGGGCCCTGCCTCTAAAGTTGACTCCATTGAGGTGCTATGGCCTGATGGCCTGCGCGAGCGGTTCCCGGGCGTCTCGGCAGACCAAGCGATTGAGCTGGCGCGCGGAAGCGGAGAAGCCGTTCGTGAATAAACATAGGCTAAAGCGGCGCGAGCCATCAGCAATCATCCCTTCCAAGGCGCCGCCTGATCGCCGGCAGCCCGACAGCTCTCGCTCGCGGACTTGGGTTGCTGTGGTAGCCGCGTTGGCCCTCGGCGCGGCGGGATACTTCGTCCTCCGGGACGATGGCTTACACCAAGCGTCCCCCGCAGCTGAATGGCACATCCCCGATCCCGACCTCTCGGATATGCTACCCCCGGTGGCTCGCAGCATCCAAACTGCTCGCGAGGGCGTGGTCAAGCAGCCGAGTTCGGCCGAGGCTTGGGGCAGGTTCGGCAATGTGCTTGACGCCCACCACCTCTATTCCGACGCCGCCATTTGCTACGGCCGTGCCCATGACCTTGCTCCCGGCGCCTTTCAGTGGGCTTACATGCTCGCCGTGGTACGCGACTTGCTTGGCCCCGATCAGAAACAGATCGTCGAGGCCTTCGAGAAGGCGATCAAGCTGAATTCCGTCTATCCACCTGCGTTCTTTCGCTATGGGGAGGCGCTGCTTCGGCAGGGGATGTTGACCGAAGCTCGTGACGCCTATCAAACGGCCGTTGAGCTGGATCCGAAGTTCGCGATGGCGCATCACGGGTTGGGACAGTCACTGCTTTCTATGGGTGAAGCCGAGTCAGCCGTAATACACCTCGAACAGGCACGAGAACTGGATCCGGCCGATAGCATGGTCTACACGGCGCTCGCCAGAGCATACCAGTTGATAGGAGACCGTGGCCGAGCCGAGGAGGCAGCCGACAAAGCTGGGACGCTGAAGCCGTCGCTAAGTGTTCCCGATCCTGTGCGGTTTGACATGCAATTGTTAGCCGTTGACCCGCGTTCGTGCATTCGCCGGTATGCGGGGAACATGCGGGCGGGGCGCTTCGACAAAGCCGTATCGGATCTAAAACTCCTTCTCGAGATGTTCCCCGGTACAGCGAACTACCACGTTGAATTGGCAACCTGTTATCAAAAGGTCGGCGACAAAGACGCCGCGATCGGTCATCTCACGAAGGCGATCGAGCTGGATGAAAATCTGACCGCCCCGCGGATTCGACTGGCGGGTCTTTTGGATCAAAAGGGCGCAACGAAGAAGGCGGAGCAGCAGTATCGGCTGGCCTCGGCCCAGCAGCCGGATAATGCAGCGTACCACGCCAAGCTAGCGTTCTTCTTGGCGAACCACGGAAAACTCGCGGGGGCGGTTTCTGAGTTTGAACGCGCCGCCGTGGCGATCGGGGGAAAAGGCCTGGGACCGGAGCATCCCGACGTGGCGACGAGCCTCAACAACCTGGCTCTGCTCTATTACTCGCAGGGCAAGTATGCCGAGGCCGAGCCACTTTTCCAGCGCGCCCTGGCGATCTGGACGAGAGCCCTGGGACCGGAGCATCCCGACGTGGCGACGAGCCTTGAGCATTACGCCATCCTGCTACGGGAGACGAACCGCCGGGAAGAGGCGGCAAGACTGGCCGCCCGCGCTAAGGCGATCCGGGAGAAAGCGGCGAAGTAGCCTTGGTTCTCTGTGGCAGACCGAGTCGCCGCCACAGGTTGCCCAGGTTAGTAGGCCAGCACGCTGAGCTGTAGCCGCACTTCGTTCGCTCGAAAACGATGGCAGGATCTTGTAGTGGCTGATCGTCTGGCCGACCCAGACGGGTCAATCCTACCGCTTGACGGATGGCTGGCGAAAACACATAAAAGGACTGTGTCATCAGTGCGGCGGGGCAAAAACGCCGCGAGAGAGGCCACGAGAGGTCGAGCCGCGCATTGCTGATACGGGTTGTTGCACCAAGCCGTCCTCGCAACTTATAGGGGATTCTATGGCGAGGATGGGGCTGTCACGGGGGGTGAGGAGCGTGTGAGTGTGCGGGTGTTGTACGGATCCCGGGGATTTTGGGGGCTGCAGCGCAGTGCCTCGGAGGACGCCGTTGAGACAGGCAGTCCGGACGTAGCACGATGGAGGGGCGCAAGGCGGACGCGGGAGTCGTCTTCGATTCTGGACAGGCGCGCTCGGATTTCATGAGGAGTTGATCGGATCGGACAGCGTGAGGTCGTGTCGGCGGATGAGCAACTCAACCGCCGAAAGCCATTCGACGATGTGTAGCAAGCCCTGGCGGCAGTGGGGACAACGGCGCTCGACAGCTGGCTGTTGTTCAGTCGTCAAGATGGTCGCCGCGTCGTCGGAGGTCTCAGAAACCTGGAGCAGTTGGCGGCAGCGAGCCAGCTCCGCCGAGCGATGGCGATGAGCGAGGAAGCCGTAATAGCGCCATGTTGAGTGCTTTGCTATGTGGAGTTGACCAACAAAGCCCTTGCGGTTGCGGGGCTTTGCACGCTGCCAAACCCTACATAACAAGGGCGAGGGGTGCCTTCAGAGCGCTTCGAGCCATTCGAGGATCGTTGCATCCTGCTGCCACGCGGCCTGCTCGGAATCGACGGCTCGCAGCGGCCCAGCTTGTCCACCGCAGCGCGTTTCGTCTTGAGGTTCACCGCGGTATAGCGGTACGTGGTCGCCATGCCGGAGTGGCCCAGCCAGTGACTGATCGTTACGAGGTCGACGCCCGCCTGGAGCAAGTGCGTGGCGGTCGTATGGCAGCACGTGCGGGTGAACGCGCATGTCCCGCAGGGTGGTCGCCGCCTCGGACGCCTTGCCGGCGTGCCTGCTTAGCAGGTAGCGCACGCCGAAGCGGGTCAGAGGCTGCCCGAGTCGGTTGCGGAACAGCTTGCTGTCGTCCGCTGGCCCGACGTCGGCTTCCCTCAGGAAGGCTCGCAACGCCTCGGCTGTCTCCGGCAGCAAGGGACAGACACGCTCCCTGCGTCGCTTCCCGACGAGCCGGGCCTGGAGGGGCCGTTCGGGCTGGAGGTCTCTCCGGCGCAGGTCGAGGACCTCTTGGAGCCGCGCGCCCGTGTACATGAAAAGCAGCAGGGCTTGGTCCCGGCGACCGTCCGGCGTAGAGGGATCCGGTGCTTGGAGCAGGGCGCGCATCTCATCGGCCTCCAGATACTCCACAACGCGCTGCGGGCCGGGTTTGACAGGCAGGGCGAGGATGCCTTGGCGCAGTTCGAGGTGCTCGGGGTAGCGCGCCGCTGCGTAGCGTGCGAAGGACTGCACGGCGGCGAGGCGGGCGTTCCGCGTCGAGACGCCGCTGGCGCGGTCGGTCTCGAGGTGATCGAGAAACGCGAGGACATGCTCCGGCGCGAGGTCGGGAAAGTCGAGGGCCGCGGCGCGGCGCCAGTACCGCGCGGCGAGGAAGCGCAGCAGGAGCTTGAGCGCGTCGCGGTACGAGAGGACCGTGTGGCGGCTGGCGCCGCGCACTCGCGAGAGGTCGTCGGCGAGAAAGCCGCGCAATGCACGGCCGAGAGCGTTGGGGCGGACGTCAGGCATGGCTCGCTCCTTCCTCCCGGCCGAGGACGGACCGGGCGTGGCGGGCGAAGCGCTCGGCGGCGGCCTCGGCGAGGGATTCGAGAAACCCAAGGTGGTAGGCTGTCGAGACCACCGAGACGTGCCCCATGGAGGCCGCGAGCACGGGCAGCTTGGACTGCGGGTCGATCCCGGCTCAGCAGGACATGGATCGCGTAGGCATACCTTTGCGACCCGGCTCAGCGCCGAGGGCGTCGCGGATTATTTCGTGACGCAGATGCTCAGACAAAGCGACGCCTCGGTGTTTACGTGCTATAGCCAGACGAAGCTCCATATGATGCGGGAAGCGCTGTCCAAGCTCGATCGGCACACGAACGAGCGCGGCGCGAATTCCTTTACGGCGCTGGCCAGCTAGAGCTAGTTGTCTGACGGTTTCTTTACGATTCCGTCTTCGGGAATGAGAGGGAAGGCAGACGGGCGCCAAAAACACACAAATTAAGTGGTGGGCACGCCCAGACTCGAACTGGGGACCTCCTGCGTGTGAAGCAGGCGCTCTAACCAACTGAGCTACGCGCCCAGGCTCACGGTTTCTCTCGGCGGCTCGCTCGGAGCCCGGCAGTCGGGCACCTCGTCCGTTCCGTGTCGGGCCGTACCTCTCCCGATTGTAAAGGCTCCCCCCCGGTGCGAACGCGCCCTCTCCTTCGACCTACATTGCCTAGACCCGCAGCTCTCCCTATTCCCCTTGAGGAATCTAGCCAAAATAACTCATCCATTTATGGGCTTGGTGCAAGGGTGTAATTCCACTCGCCATGGAACTTGTCTCGCTCCACGGACAGAGCGCTGATTTGCTCCGGGGTCACCTTCTGTCCTGTCTCGTAGCTGTTCTCGTCGAGTTCGGATCGAATCGACAAGCCGCCTTGCGTAGTCACGGCTCCGATCAAGTTCACCACCACCTCGCGGCTCACCAGAGGCCGGCCCCGCCAGTCCTCCGTGATGTGGCAGAACATGCGGTGCTCGATCTTGTTCCACTTGCTCGTCCCCGGCGGGAAGTGGCAGACCGACACGCGCAGGCCGAGATCGTCGGCGAGCCCTTGCAACTCGACCTTCCATAACCGGCTGCGACTGCTGTTGGAACCGCCGCCGTCCGCCGTGACCAGCAAGCGCTCCACTCCCCGATAGGCCGCTCGCCCCATCCGCCTCCACCAGCGCCGTAGCGTCTCCACCGCGAACTCGGCCGTGTCGTGGTCCACCCCGACGCTCACCCAGCCGACATTCGCCGTCAGATCGTACACCCCGTACGGAATCGCCTTACCGAGTTCCTCGTCCTGGAAATCATGCACCTCCCCCGCCGCCGGCCAACCCTTCGGCCGCCATTCCCGACCCCCGTTGCGGTATCGGCTAACCAGTTCCTTCTTCTTCGTGTCCACCGAAACCACCGGCTGCCCCTTCGCTTGGAACTCCCGCACCCGCCGGTTGATGTAGTGGAACTGCGCGTCCCGGTCCAGATGCTGCTTGCCTTCGATCGTCTTGCGGTTCCCCTGCAGGCTGTAGCCCAGCCCGTGCAACAAGCGCTGCACTGTCCGCCCGCTCACCTCATGGCGCTCGGCTTGCAACTCTTCCGCCAGCCGCGACGAACTGCTGCACGTCCACCGCAGCGGCCCCATCGGGTCGCCGCGCGTGACCGGATCCAGCTTCCGCTCCAGCGCCGCCGCGAGCCCGGGGTCCTTGGCGGTGGCCGCCTTGCGCCCGCCGCCCGGCCGGCGCAACCGTCCGCCGGACTCCTGCCGACCCGCATCCAACTCCTGCAAGCCGACCCGAATCGTGCTGCGAGAGAGCCCGGTCGCCTCGGCGACACGCGTGATCCCTCCCCGGCCCATCGCCCGGGCTTCTGCCGCAGCCCACATGCGGCGGGCCCGCTCATCCAACAGCGGACGTAGCGCAGCGAACCTGGCTGGCAGGCTTTCCGCTAAGGCGCTCACTGCACCCAGCGTAGCCAAGCAAGTGCCCTGTTGGATAGTTTATTTTGTCTAGACTCCTTAGCTCATGCGCTTGGAATAGACGCTCTTCGGCATCGGTCCTGGCTCCAAGGGCGAGGCCCGAGATGCCCGGTTCGGTAGGAACCAGGCGCGCGACGCCGGAGGGCTCGGCTCGTCGCCCGGATCGCACGTTCGCGCCATCCGAGCGGATCCTGTCCGGAGCCCGGCGTAGCGTTCGCGCTTCCCCCCGCAAGCGCGGCGGCGAATTCCCGGAGCTCATGGCGCGCAGCCGCCGAGCGCTCGTCCTCAGTAGCCGAGATAGACAGTTTTGTAATCCGTGTAGAAGTCCAGCGCCACCGGACCCTGTTCTTTCGGGCCAAAGCTCGATTCCTTCGAACCGCCGAACGGCAGCTGGTATTCCACGCCCGCACTCGGCAAGTTTACGGTGATGAGCCCTGCCTCGATCCGGTTGACATAGTCGAAGATGCGCGAAACATCCCGGGTCTGGATCGAGGCCGAGAGGCCGAACTCGGTCTTGTTCGCGATCCGCATGGCGTCCTCGAAGTTGGCGGCCTGAAGCACGCCCAGAACCGGTCCGAAGACCTCCTCCTGCGCGATGCGCATGTCTTCCGTCACGCCGCTGAACACTGTCGGTGCGAAGAAGAAGCCCTTGGCGTAGTCGCCTTCCGTCAGAGCCTGCCCGCCGCATTCGAGTGTCGCGCCCTCGTCCACTGCGACCTGGCAGTAGCGGGCATTCGTGTCGAGCTGGGCTTGGTCGATCGCTGGACCCACCTGGATCCCGGCGACCAGGCCGTTTCCGACTCGCAGTGCGCGAGCCGCCTGGACGACGCGCGCCAGGAACTCGTCGTGAATCGCTTCCTCGACGATGACGCGGCTCGTTGCTGTGCACTTCTGGCCCGTGGAGTACATCGCTGCGTTGATCGTGTTGGCCACGGCCTTGTCGAGGTCCGCGTCCGCCAGTACGATCGTCGGGTTCTTGCCGCCCATCTCGAGCTGCACCCGCAGACGCCGCGCCGATGCCTGCGCGTGCAACGTGCGGCCAACCGAGACCGAACCGGTGAACGAGATCGCCTTGACGGTCTCCGCGTGCACCATCGCGTCGCCGACCTCGCCGCCGGACCCGCAGAGTAGGTTCACCACACCGCCTGGGATGCCCGCCTCGTGGCAGGCCTCGGCGATCCTCCAGGCGCTCAGGGGCGCGGTCGTGGAGGGCTTCACCAGAACCGTGTTGCCCGCCACCAGGGCGGGCGCCAGCTTCCAGGCGGGAATCGCGCTGGGAAAGTTCCAGGGGCTGATCTGCGCCACAACCCCCAGCGGCCTGCGCACGGCGTACATGAAGACGCGGTCTCGTTCCGACGGAACCTGGATGCCCGGGATCCGCGAACCCTCCCCGCCGAAGTACCGGAAGATGTTCACCGAGCGCATCGTCTCGCCCTTCGCCTCGGGCAGAGTCTTGCCCTCCTCGCGCGTCATATCCCGCGCCAGCGACTCGAGGTTCCTTTCCAGGATGGCCGCGACCTTATACAGGTAGGCGCCCCGCGCCGGGGCGCTCAGCGCCGACCACCCGGCGAAGGCCTCTTGCGCAGCTTCCGCCGCCACGTTCACAGCGGCCTGATTCGCCTTGCAGAAGACGCCCACGCAGTCGCCCGTGTCGGCGGGATTGAGGTTCTCGAATGTGCGGTCCGAAGCCACCCACTCGCCGTCGATATAGTTCCGATACGTCGTCGCTACGCTCACTGTGCTTACCCCTGGGCTGCCGCGTCCCGTCGTCCCGCTACGCTGGTTCGGCGTGCGGAAATTTCCATCATCGCACGTTGCTCTGGCGACCGGAGCCTCGCTTGGGATCGGTGCGGCAATAGCCCGCGAGTTCGCCCGCCATGGCTCCTCGGTTGCCGTGCACTTCAACGCGAGCGAGGAGCAAGCTCACGAAGTCGTGGTCTCCATTGAGGCCGGGGGCGGGCGCGCCGCCGCCTTGCAAGTGGACCTTGCGCAGCCCGACCAGTGTCGCCGGCTCGCCGACGCGGCGTTGCAGCGTTTCGGCCGCATCGATGCCCTCGTCAACAACGCCGGATCCCTCGTCGGCCGCCGGCGATCGCACGAGATCGACAAAGCAGTCTGGGCCAGCGTCCTGGACCTTAACTTGGGGAGCGTGTTGTGGGTCACGCAGGCCGTGGCCCCCCACATGAGGGAGCGCGGCTCGGGTTCCATCGTGAACCTCGGCTCGATTGCATACCACAACGGGGGCGGCCCGGGAGCGATGCCCTACGCCGCCGCGAAGGCTGCGGTGACCGGCATCACCAAGGGCTTGGCGAAGGAAGTGATTCGCGATGGCATCCGTGTCAACGCCGTCAATCCGGGCGTCTTTGGACGTCCTTCCATGAGCGGTTTTCGAGCGCCGACCGCATGCGGGAGATGGTGGCGCAGATCCCGCAGAGACGGGCCGGGGAAGCGCGAGAGGTTGCGCGGATGATCGTCTTCCTGGCCAGCGATGCGGCGTCCTACATTGTCGGCGAATCGGTCGAGGTGAACGGCGGCATGTGGATGGACTGAGTACGGACTCGACTACGCCTGCGATTTGAGGTGCGCGTCCCGGCTCGCCTCCGACTCGAAATAGTGCACGGTGCCGCCAACCTTGGCGCGGACCGCGTGCGCTGGGTCCACGTACGTCCCAGTATTCGGATCGCGGACAAGCTTGCCGCTGCTGTGGACCTGTTCCTCTTGCCGCTGTCCAGTCCCTTTCGCCCCGCTTGCGGACTGCCCCATGGCGCGGACGACGAACCGACTGATCTCCCGGATCAGGTTGCGCAGGATCGCCAGGCCGATCACTCCGATCAACAGCAGCAGGATGTTTCGCACTGCGCCTCAACCCTCCCTTGCAGCAAGAAAGGCGCCCGCCTTGCGGCGAGGCGCCCGTTGAATGTCCTGGATGGATGCGCGGGCCGATGGGCCCCGCCCGCTAGTTCCTTTTCCTCTTCTTGGGCTTCTCGAAGACGGTCTCCAGCTTGCCGCTCAGACTCTGCACCATGGCTTGCGCACTGGCAGCGTACGGTCCCGTCGGTTCGAGGTCCAGGTACTTCCGGTACGCTTCCACGGTTCCTTCGGCCGCGATGATCGAACCATCCTCCTTCATCTGCGCCGTGCCGACCAGCGCGGTCCCCAACTGGTAGTACGCATTCGCAAAGTCGGGCTGGGCCGTTGTCGCCTTGCGGAAGGCCGCGATGGCCCCGTCGGTGTTGCCAGTGTTGACCATCACTGCGCCGAGATTGAAGTAATACGTGCCGGCGTTCTGCGGAGCCAGCTCAGCTGCCGTCTCAAGTTCGGCCTTGCCCTCCTCGAGGCGCCGCAATCTGATGAGCAGCAGGCCTAGGTTGTTGTGGTAAGCCGGATCGGGCTGCAAGCTCAGCGCACGGCGGTAGGCCGCTATCGCCTCTTCCGCGGTCTCGTCGCGCGCGGCTCCGGCCTTGGTCGAAACCAGCCCGCCCAACGCCTCAGCCATGTTCCCCCAGATCACATGCTGCTCTGGATCGATCTCAGCCGCCGCCTTGAACTGCTGCACCGCTATGGCGTAGTCCTTCAGGCGCTTCGCTTCCATGCCGGCGTTGAAAATTTCGTTGAGCTTCTTGTTCTTGCCGATCTGCTGCTGGCGGGCCTTGAGAGCCTTTTCGTACTCCTTGCGCTGGGTCTCGCTCATCGTGGCGATCTGGTCCTTGGTCGGACCGCCCGCGGCCCGCGTGGCCTGATTCTCGCGTTGGATCTCGGCCAGATCGAAATCCAGGGGCTCCTCTTCGCCCAGCTTGACTTGATAACCATTGACGCTGTAGACACTCTTCCCGTCAATCTCGAGCCGCACGACGTACCGTCCCAGCGGCAGACCGGCGTGGAAGTAGTTCCCACGCTTGTTCGTCTTGACCTTGTAGTTGCCTCGCACGTCCATGCGTTCGATGAAGACCATCGCATCGCGGACACCCTGGCCGTCCGCGCCGCTGACCTTGCCGCGTATGGAGCCGACTTGGGCGAATGCGCTGGAGGCCAGCAGAGAGAAAGCCAGTACAGCGAAGACGAAGCTACGAATCGATTTGCTCGGCATGATGGCGAATTCCTTTCGACAAAAATGCGCGCCTTTAGTGGTAAGCATACACTATCTCACAGGCCGCATGGGCGGACACCCCGGCGCTGGTTGCGCGGGGGACCGCCGACTGCTTCCGCGGCACGCCGGCGGCGTGCCCCAGTTGCCTATAGAAGACGCCATGCACCCCCGCGATGGTTACCGTCCGGACGGTCCTACGAGGGGCGATTTGGAGCCGGAGGAATTCCGTCGCGCAGGTCACGCCCTCATCGATTGGATTGCAGACTACCTCGCGCATCCGGAGCGCCAGCGCGTGCTGCCGGGCGTCGAGCCCGGGACTCTGCTCGACAAGCTGCCTCCCGAGGCGCCTGTCCAGGAGTCGGCGCAAGAGGAGATCCTCGCGGACTTCGAGCGCACGATCCTGCCGCACACGGTGCACTGGAACCACCCCGGGTTCATGGCCTACTTTGCCGCTGGGGGGTCCAGTCCCGGCGTGCTGGCCGAGACGCTGACCGCCGCTCTGAACAACATCGGCCTGCTCTGGCGTTCCTCGCCCGCGCTGGCCGAACTCGAGGAAGCGACGTTGCGCTGGCTGGCGCAACTGTTGGGCCTGCCGACATCCTGGTTCGGCATCATCCACGAGACGGCCTCGACCGCGAGCTTGCACGCGGTGATCGCCGCCCGGGAGCGCGCCGCCGCGGCCGCTCGGGAAACGGGTGCGGAACTCGATCTCAACCGCATCGTCATCTATGCCTCCGACCAGGCGCATTCCTCGATCGAAAAGACCATGGCGGCCCTGGGCCGCGGCCTTGGCGCCTGCCGCAAGATCGCCTCCGACGGGCGCTACGCCATGCGGCCTGGGGCGCTGCGGGAGGCGATTGAGTCGGACCTGCGCGGCGGTCTCACTCCGATTGCGGTGGTCGCGACCATCGGCACGACCGCCTCGACCGCCGTGGACCCCGTCGCCGCCATCGCTGAGATCAGTGCGGAGCACTCACTTTGGCTGCACGTCGACGCAGCCTACGCGGGCGTTGCCGCCATGCTGCCCGAGAAGCGGAGCTGCTTCGACGGTTGCGAGCGCGCCGACTCATTCGTCGTGAATCCCCACAAGTGGCTGTTCGTCCCCATGGACCTGACCGCCTTCTACACCGCCCGCCCGGCATTCCTCCGGCGCGCCCTTTCCGTGGTCCCGGAATACCTGCGGAGCCGGGAGCACCCCCGCGCGGTCAACTACATGGAGTACTCCATCTCGCTGGGCCGTCGATTCCGTGCGCTCAAGCTTTGGTATGTTTTGCGTTCGTTCGGATCCGAGCGGATCGCGGCCACGCTGCGCGAACACCTCCGCCTGGCCTCCCTCCTTGCAGGCTGGGTCGATGCGTCTCCCGACTTCGAACGCTTGGCTCCTGTGGAGTTCTCGCTCGTCTGCCTGCGCCTTCGGCCTCGGGGTGCGAGCGAGGCGGAAGCTGATCTGGCCAGTGAACGCCTGTTGCGGGCGGTCAACTCCACGGGCGAGTTCTTGCTCTCCGACGCCAAGCTCGGCGGCCGCTACGCAATCCGGGTCGCGGTCGGCAACCTGCGCACGTCCGAGGACCACGTTCGGCGGTTGTGGGACCTGCTCCAGAGACTCGCGCGGGAGCAGGCCGCATAGCGCTCATCTGCGTCGCCCCAGGCGATCGATTGGCCCCTTGGCCGACTCTCGGTGTACAATCCAAGCGGAGCGGTATGATGCGCAGTTCGAAAGTGTTCCTCGCCCTGTCTCTGGCGGTCGCGATCTACGGCGCGGCCCCCGCGCAAGGATCCGAGGCGGAGGCTCGCGAGTTGGAGCGGGCGGGCCAGCCTCAGGAAGCGAGGCAGACGCTGCAGAAGCTCGTCGAAGCATCGCCCGGGGATGTCAATGCGCTGGCTGCGTGGGCCAGCTTTCTCGAGCGCTACGGCGACCCCGGCGCCGTCGAGGCGTATGCCGCGGCCCTGCGGGCCGTCCCGCCGGACGAGGCCGGACCGGGCCGGGAACTGCGGCGCCGGCTCGCCTTGACGGCCTTGATGCATGGCGACACCGGCGCGGCGCGGCAGGCGCTGGAGGGCCTGCGCGCGGCCGGCGATGCGTGGGAGGGCGCGGACTTGATTCTGCGCCCGGCCGGACCCGCGCGGGAAACCGATTCCATCCTGGTGCCAGGTAGGCTCAATTCCTTCCGCCGCATGGCTGCGCTCTCGACGGATCTATCCCATGAGGAACTGCTCCCCTCTCTCGGCCGCACGATTTTCACCGGCGGCTACCATGCTTCCCGCGGCAGCGCCGCCCTGGAACCCACGGAATACCTCAAGCTCCTAAAACAGTACCTGACGCAGGCACGCGAGCTCGCAGTCTTTGCCGGAGACGACAACACGATCGAGGTGCCCATTTGCGAATCGGCCGAGACCGCCCAGCTGCTCAAGATCCTCGGCTATCGCTTGCGCGGGGAGTGCGGTCCCAACGCTGTCTTGGAAACGGTGAATCCGTCGCGCGCCTTCCTGGCGATCGATTCGGCGTTTCCTTTGACGGACCTTGAGCTGGCCTACCGACGCGGCGAGGCCTTTCGTCTGCCGTTCGGTCCCGCGCGCCTGCCCCTGCTCTTCGACCGCGACTACTGGCTCGGGGCGGCGCGCCGAACCCAGGGCGACTTCCTCGACACCTTTATCGACGATCCCGGCCTCGCCCGGCTGTACATCGCGATGTTCAACTTGCACCGCCCGACCGCCGACGCTCTGCGGGCGAGCGTGCCCGTCGAGCGCCTCAAGGACTACGCGAACGTGCTCGACTTCTTTGGGGCGATGTTCGAGGTCCGCGACGGGCGCGCCGTCGTGCCAGGCGGCGCGCGCGCGCGTCCCGCGTGGGAGAAGCTGACCGGGGCCAAGGTCGGCCGGGGCGGGCGCTTCTTCCAACAGTTGATCGAATTGGATGACGGGTGGATGGCGGCCTTCTACGACGCGCTCGCGCGGGTTCAGGGCCAGGCGGCGCGCGACTACTTCTACGACCCGCAGCGCATCGAGCGGTTCTACCTGGCGGTGCGGGGCAGGATCACGAGCCCCGGGCCTGCGCGCCCAATCTTTCGGGCCAGCGCCGACCTGCTGCTGCTCGCCTCGCGGCTGGACTTTCCGTCCGGCGCCCAGCCCCGCATACCGGGCGGCATCGCGCCCTGGAAAGACCTCTTCGTCAAGCACCCGCACGGCAAGTACGACGGCAAGCTGACCAAATCCGCCGCCGGCTGGTCGCAGGCCGACGATGTCATCGAGGCGATGTTCGCGCTGTGCCGCAAGGCGATCGAGAACGAGCCGTTGCGGATCTTCTTGGCCGTCTCGAATGTCGACCGCAACCGATCCAAGCCGCTCTCTGCGGCGACGGTCGAACGCATGATCCGGGCCTATCCCGAGCACGGAGAGCAATTCGCACTCTACAACGACTCGCCGGATCTGAGCGAACAGACGATCCAGGCGCACCTGGATACGATGACCGGCCTGGACCGGATGGGCAACGCCTTGCGGCGGGCGGATGCGATCGGCATCCTGCAGGCCCAGCTCGCCCTATGGCAGGTGCTGCGCCGGAATGGTGCGATCCCCGATGCGGGCGCCGACGGCTCGATGCAGGCTCTGCTCTCGCTTTCGAATAACGTCAGCGATCAGCAGGATGTCTTTGAGGCGGGACGCGACGGCGTCTTGGCGCTGCTGGAGGCGGCCGGACGGGTACCCGGCGAGTCGCCGCAACAGGACCTGCTGGACCTGCTCGTGGGCGCGCCGGGTCCGGGTGAGGAACAAGAGCGCCAAGAAATCCTCGACGGCCTGAATCAGTTGCTCGCCCTGCAGCGACTCGTGCCGCTCAAGACCCTCTTCGACCTCGCGGATCACCTGGAGCGTGTCTCCCGCGGGGAGGCCTTCAACGTGGCGATGGCAAACCGTCTCTCCGCCAGCATCTCGGACATCCGCCTTCCGCGCTCTCTGCTGTCGGTCGAGGAGTCCAATGCCATGGCCCAGGGGCACTGGGTCGAGCGCCATATCCAGCGGCAGCGCTCCTTGAATCTGCGGCGGGCTGTCGACCGCGCGGAGGGCAACCCCAAGAGACTCCTCTCGATTCGCGGCGGACTGGCGCCGATCCTGCGCGACTCGCTGGTCGGAATCGCCTACGCCCTCTACGCGCCCCCTGGGGCCGAATTGATCCGGGCCAACCCGCTCTTCGTGCGCAGCCACGACTTCCTCGGTCCGGAAGGCAAATTCAGCTGGAGCCGGACTCGCATGCAGGCGACCGGCTGGCCCAGCAGCGGTGGCGGGCGTCTCGTCGGTTCGCTCATGTCCCTGCCCTACGCGTTGGCTTCCGCGGAGCAGAATTTCATGGTTCCCACGGAGCGTCAAGCGCTGATCTGGCAGGATCTGGCGCCGCAGATGCTGCTGGGAGCGACGCTGCCGCGCTGGTGGCGCATTCGCCCGGCGGACCTGCACTATGTTGGACTGCACTCGCGGCTGGCGCGGGCCCTGTTGACGCAGTCTGCCCTGGATCCGGCACTGGCCCCGTTGGTGCGGGCGGAGCTGCGGCGGCGTGTGGAGCCGTCGCGTGTTTGGAAGATCGAGGATGCCTTCCGGCGCGGACAGATCCGTGAGGGTCTCGACATCGTCACTCCTTCCGAACTCTTCGACTTGGCGCATCGCTTGCGTGCCTCCGAGCGCGGGCGCGTGGCTGCGATCGGGGAGCCTTACCTGTCCGCCATTGAGGACCTGGAGGCCCGGGACTCCGAACGCTACACCGAGTCCCGCATCGGAAGCCTGTTCGGGATGCCCCATCCGCGCCTGGCGCACTCCTACCGGCTCGAGTTGTTGCATCTGCCGCTTTTCCCGACCCTGATGGGGTACTCCAGCCGTATTCTGGCGGAGAGCTGGGAGTCCAACAATCTGCATTGGGCCGCGCTCTCCGACGAACTGCACATCGCCCCCGCGCAACTCAACCTGCTGATCCCCCAATGGACGCAGCGGACGCTGGAGCGCATCTTCGCCACCCACTTGGACGATTGGCCCGCCTTGTGGCGCTCGCTGCGCCTGATCGCAGACCAAGTGCGCCGGGAAACCAGCGCGGAGCGCCCGGCCGGCGAAGAGGTCGCAGGTGCGCCCGACGCTCCCGCGGGGCCCGCATCGGGCGGCTGATGCGCATAGGTGGTAGAAAGAGAGAGGAGGATACCGATCCGTGGCTCGAAATCTTGGAACGAGGGGAGGGCTGGGCGCCGTAGGCCTGTTCGCGGCCCTTGGGCTCTGTGTGTTGCCGGCGCCTCTGTGCGGCCAGGTTCCGGGCGCCCCGGACGAGCCTGCCGCCATTTTCGAGGTCGAAGTCGACCTCGTCATGCTCAACATTGCCGTCACGGACCCGCGCGGTCGCTATATCCGCGAGCTCAAGCCGGGCGACTTCCGCATCACCGAAGATGGCATCGGGCAGGCCATCGCCTCGTTCGGCGAGGGCAACACCGCACCTCGGCGCGTCATTCGAACGGGAGTGCGCCCCAGCATTTCGGCGCCGGCGGATCAGCCTGAGATCACTCTGCCTGAGGCCCTGGCGGGTCAACTGGTCGGCATGAACGTCTTCGTGCTCTTCGACACCAGCAACTTCATGTACCGCAGCTTGGTCTATGCCGAGGACGCGATTGCGGATTTCATCCGCGGCCTCGACGGGGCCGATTCGGTGGCGGTCTACGCGTTCAGCCGCAATCTGACGCGGCATACCTCATTGGCCCCGGGGCATGACGACGCGCTACGTGGTCTGCGCCGGGCGGTGGCGGGTGACGAAACGGCCCTCTACAACTGCCTGCTGCTGACGCTGCGCGACGCCGCCGAGGTGTCCGGCCGCAAGGTCATCATCGTGTTCTCGAACGGACCCGACAACGCCAGTGCGGTTTCCCCGGACGATGTGGGCGCCATCGCCGAGGACGAGGGGGTGCCGATCTACGTCATCAGCACACGGGAGTTGAACCGCGATCCGGTCTCAAGCAACGCGTTCCGGCGCATCACCCAGCGAACGGGTGGCAAGGCGTACTTCGCCAAGACTTGGCAACGCCAATCGGAGGCGTTCGTCGAAATCCGCGAGGAACTCGCCAGCTCATACACGATTACCTACTATCCGCAACCCAACCCCAACCGCGGCTGGCGCAGTATCCAGGTTGAACTGACGGGTCCCCAGCAGCAGCGCTACCGCATCCGCACGCGTGCCGGGTACCGTCCCAAGCTCTAGGACCCGGCCCGGGCGGCTCCTCGACGGGAGTCGGGCGCATGTCGCAGCGCGTGATAGAGAAGCTTCGGCGGCACGGGCATCAGGCGTACTGGGTCGGCGGCTGTGTACGCGATGCTCTGCTGGGCCGCCCGGTCAAGGACCGCGATGTCACAACCAGCGCGCATCCCGACCAGGTTGCCGAGCTCTTTGCGGGAGCCCGCCGGGTGGGAGCACGCTTCGGTGTGATGGTCGTTCCCGACGGCGAAGATTCCGTCGAGGTCGCAACGTTCCGCCGTGACCACGTCTACCGCGACGGCCGCCGACCGGAGGCCGTCTCCTTCACGAGCGATGCCCAGGAGGATGTCTCGCGCCGGGACTTCACCATCAACGGCATCCTGCGGGACCCGTTGAGCCACGAATGCATCGACCATGTCGGTGGCTTGGACGACCTGCGGAGCAAGCTGGTGCGGGCGATCGGCTCGCCCCGACGGCGTTTCGAGGAAGATCGGCTCCGGATGCTGCGGGCGGTCCGCTTCGCCGCGAGCCTGGACTTTCGGATCGAAGCCGCGACGATGGATGCGATTCGCGAGTTGGCCCCCAGGATCGCGGTGGTGGCTCCCGAACGGATCCGCGACGAACTCGGGCGGATCCTGACCGAGGGAGGGGCTCGTCTCGGCTTCGAACTGTTGGGCGGGACCGGCCTCCTGGAGCCGCTGCTGCCGGAAGTGGCCGCCCTGCGAGGCGTGGCGCAGCCGCCTGAGTTTCACCCGGAAGGCGATGTGTGGGACCACACCCTGCTGATGCTCGACCGGCTACGGCAGCCTTCCAAGCCACTGGCCTGGGGCGTCCTCCTGCACGATGTCGGCAAGCCGGACACGTTCCGCCGCGACGACCGCATCCGCTTCCACGGCCATGTCGAGCGCGGCCTTGAGTTGACCCGCGCGATCTGCGCCCGCCTGCGCGTGTCCAAAGCCGACCGGGACCGCATCCTGGCCCTGGTGGGCAACCATATGAAGTTCATGGAAGTGCAGCGCATGCGCCCGGCCAAGCTCCAGCGCTTCCTGGGGCAATCGCACTTCGAGGAGCACCTCGAACTGCACCGGCTGGACTGTCTGGCCAGCCATGGTCGACTGGACAACCATGCCTTCGCCGCGGAGCGGTTCGAGCAGCTCGCCGAGCAGGAACCCGCGCCCCAGCTGCTGACCGGCGGCGACCTCAAGCGCGCAGGTTACGCGCCGGGTCCGGTCTTTGGAACGATTCTCGCCCTGGTCGAGGAGCGCCAGCTGGAAGGCCAGCTGGCTGATCGAGACCAAGCACTGGCATTCGTGCGGAAGCGGTTTCCGGTCGGGGTCACGCGGAGCGGCGCCGAGGGGCCCGGCGGGTCAGGCTCATGAGTAGCGGCGATTCTCCAGGAGCGCGTCGATCGAACACGGGCCGGAACCGTTGGCCCACAGGAACAAGAACACGAAGCAATACAGCACCGCGAGTTCTCCCTGGTTGAGGAGAGGCAGAAAGGCTTCCTCGGCATGCGCCTTGAAATAGGCCGCCGCCATAAAGCCCGAACAGAGGAAGGCCACCCAGCGGGTCCGAAATCCGAGCAGGATCAGGATCCCCCCGATCAATTCGATGAGGCCCGCGGTCAGCGGAATCGGGCCCTCCCGCGGCCCTATCTCGCCGAGACCGAACAGCTTCTGATAGCCGTGCGGAATGAACAGAAATCCCGTCATGATGCGCAGCAATGCGTGCGCGGCTCCGGCCCAGTTCATGCTCTCCTCCCTATCTGACAGCCTCGTGCTCTGATCCCTAAAGCCCGAGCAGGCGGTCGACCCTCTGGCCCAGGTCCATCAGGTACTCGGGATCACCGCCCCGCAACTCGACCGTCGCCTCGGCATTGTAGCCGATATCCGCGAACGCTTGACGCACGGCTGGCCAGTCGACATCGCCTTCCCCCAGATTCACGAAGCCCTTGCTGCGCGAATAGTCCTTGAGGTGCACCTTGACGATGCGGTCGCCGAGTTCGCGGATCCAGTGCTGCGGCACGGCGTAGTGGACGACGTTGCCCACATCGAAGTAGGCCTGGATCAGCGGGTGGTTGAACTCGTCGATGTACTGGCGGAAATCGCGCGCGGTCAATAGGAACTTGTTCCAGACTTCCTCGATCGCGATGGTCACGTCGTGCTGCTCGGCCAGCGGGATCAGCTTACGGATCTGCTGCTGGGAGCGGCGCCAGGCCTGTTCATAGGTCGTGTCGGAGCGCACGACGGCCGGGACGAGCAGAACGGCGTCGGCGCCGTAGAGTTCCGCCTGGCGCAACGAGGCGCGGACGCCCTCCACACAGGCTTCGACATCCGCCGGATCGGGACTCGAGAGCGGGTGCCGCCAGTGCGTCTGGTTCATCACGGAATGGATGCGCAGTCCGGCCTGCTGAGCGGCATCGTGGATGCGGGTGGCCTCGGTGTCATCGCGCACGGCCCGCACCTCCATCGACCGGAAGCCAGTCTCGACCGCCAGCCTATAGCGGTCGACAAGGGGCAGTTCCTTCGGCAGCATGGAGTCGATGAGAGCCCGCTCGATCTTGGGGTCGGCTGCCTGCGACACGGCTGCGGCGGCGGACGCCAGGATCCATTCGCGACGATTCATGTCTTGTAGCGTCGTCAAAGGGCGCGGTAGCTGTCAAGCGGCCACGGCGCCGCTGGACGGCCTTGCGGGGCTGGCGGTGATCGGCAAGGACGAGCGGAATCCCATTATCTGAGAACGTGGCCTCCCCCGGCGGTCGAGTCGCGCCGGAGGAGCCGGACGCTCCGGACGCTGGCCGCCGGCCGCGCCAGACCGCAACGGATCCGGCGCGAGTGCGGTTCCGTGTGTTGGAAGAGCGTTTACGACGAATGCGTCCGGCCCGGAGACTATTGTTGCGCCTCCAGTGTGACGGTTTCGAGATATGAACTCTTTGGTAATTCCATGTCTTTGAAATACTTATAAGACTCAACCTACGCCCTCGGCATCCGCATGCCGTGGTCCGGGATTGGCTCCAGCCCGAGTTCGACCGCCGTCAGGGACGACAGGCTGGCGACCAGGTCGGGAGAGCTCCGCACCGGCAACGAGCGGTGCGCGGTGGCTCGCATGCGGCCCATGCGTCAGTTCGTAGACGCGGCCATCGTCATGTGCGTACATGGCGAGACTTTCCGGAGCTTTCCGGAGCTTCGGCCGCTCCGGCGATCACCATGACGAAGCTGGCGTCTGGCCGAGAAGGGTGAGTCCCTTCTCGGTCCATTCTCATGCAGAGCATCGAAGAATGCGCGCGAGCCCATCCTGCAGGAGCAGTTGCCATGGCGCCGTTCGGAGAACTCTCGCCAAGCCGGTCGCCGTCCTCAGTCGCAGCCTCTCCTATGCAACGGAACGGGGGTCGGGCTGGCGAATGCTCCCGTTCCGCCCGTGGTACTCTCGCGTCGCGGCCGACCGCGCGTCTCGGCCGCCGCGGAGGTATCGACTCATGACTCGCTGGACTCCCCAGGCCGTGTATCTGGCGGCTTTGCTGTTCGCGGCCGGATCCGCCCACGCGCGTGACTGCGCCGCCTTAGCAGGCCTGCAGCTTCCCGACATTCGGATCGATCGGGCAGTCGCGTCCAGTGGGGAGGACGCCGAGGACGAAGACCTGCCCGAGGGCGTCGTCTCGTTCTCGCCCCGAGCGACCGTGCCGCATTGCAAGGTCGAGGGGGCGATCGGAAGCGAGACCCGCTTCGAGGTGCTGCTGCCCGACGATTGGAATGGTAAGTTCCTCATGGGCGGAGGAGGAGGCTTCGTCGGCAGCCTCGGCAACCAGGGCCGCTTCTCGGCGAACCGGGGTTACGCGACCGCAGCCACCGACACGGGGCACCAGGCCGCCGGAATCCGGGCGGAGTGGGCCTACCGGCAGCCGGAGCGACGCATCAACTATGGCTACCTGGGCGTGCACCGCACCACGGAAGCGGCCAAGGCAGTCGTGCGCGCATATTACGGGCGCAGCGCCCAGTATTCCTATTTCTACGGCTGTTCGAATGGCGGCCGCCAGGCGATGATGTCCGCCCAGCGGTTTCCCGAGGACTTCGATGGCATCGTGGCGGGAGCGCCGGCGCACGACTTCAGCGGTGTGATCGCTGCCTTCGCGTACAACATGCAGCGCATCTTCCCGAACCCCCACGATCTGACCGAGCCAGTGATCACGCCGCAGAACCGCCAATTGCTGCAATCCGAGATCCTACGGCAGTGCGATGCGCGTGACGGCGTGGAGGACGGCTTGCTGAACGATCCGCGCGACTGCGCCTTCCAACTCGCGGACCTGCCTCTATGCGCCGGGGCCAAACCGGCTGGCCATTGCCTCACCGTGGCCCAGCGAGAAGCGATCGCGGCCGTCTACGAGGGCCCCCGCAACGCGCGCGGGCCGATCTATCCCGGTCTCCCGTTCGGCGGCGAGGCCGAACCAGCCGGCTGGCAGGGCTGGATCACCGGTCCCAGTCCCAGTCTTCTCGAAGCCTATGGGGAGCCGAGTTCGCAGTTCGGTTTCGCCACGCAGGGGTTCAAATATTTCGTTTTTGAGAATCCGGAGTTCGATTATTCGCGCTATGACTTCGACGACTACGACCGCGATGCCGCGCATTTGGCCGATTACCTCAACGCCACCAACACGGATCTGTCCGCGTTGAAGCAGGCGGGTGGCAAGCTGCTGCTCTGGCATGGCTGGTCCGATGCGGCGCTGACAGCCTATGCCTCGATCGACTACTTTGAGGGGGCCGAGAAGCGCGACCCCGCCGTCCGCGACTATTTCCGGTTCTTTCTGATGCCCGGCGTCTTTCACTGCGCGGGCGGCCCCGGTCCGGACCGCGTCGACTGGCTCCGTGCGCTCGAGAGCTGGGTGGAGGATGGACATGCGCCTGGGCCTCTGACCGCCACGAAGATCGCAGACGGCAAGATCACCAAGACCCGTCCGCTATGCGTGTATCCCGAACGTACGGAATTCCGCGGCGGAGACCCCGACGACGCTGGTGATTACGTTTGCAGGACGCCGTAGCTACGCCAGCGGAGCGATCGTCTGTGCGGCCGTAATCGATGGCCGCGAACCTCTGCTCAACCTCGACCTTGCCGAGGCGAGCTAGGCCTACCGTGTAGCTGAAAAAAGGGCTGGACAAGAGCGCTCAGCTTGTGTTAGACCATGGTCTATGAGAGCGCAGTCCCAGATCCAGCGCACCTTGGGCGATGCCGTCGCGATCGACCGAGTCGCCGCGATCTTGTGCCAGGAACAGTTTGACAGCCGTGGGGCGCTGGGTCGCCGGGTCTGCGCCGAGTTCGACTTCCTCGACCACAGCGGGCGGCCGCAGGTGGCGGGCTGCCTCAAGGCGCTGCGCAGCTTGGAGCAGACCTCGGCCCGCATTGTGCTGCCCCCTGCGGTCGGCCCGCGACCCGGTGGCGAGTCGGCAGCGCTGGCCGAGGAGGCAGCCTTGGCCGCCACGGTTCCGGAGCGGCTCGAGCAGGTGCAGGGGCTGGTCATCGAGCCGGTCACGGACCGCGCTGGGCGGGCGGTTTGGAACACGCTGATCGCGCACGAGCACCGGCAGGGGCTGACGACCTTCGCGGGGGCCCAGATGCGCTACCTGGTGGGTTCGGCACACGGCTGGCTGGGGGCGCTGGGCTTTGCGGCGGCGGCGTTGCGGCTGGCGGCGCGGGAGCGCTGGATGGGCTGGAGCGATGCGCAGCGGCGGGCGCATTTGGACCTGGTGGTGGGGCTGAGCCGGTTTCTGATCCGCGGCGGGTGCGCCAATCTGGCCAGCCACGTGCTGGGGCGGGTGCTGCGGCGCTTGCCGGAGGACTTCCGGCAGCGCTACGGCTACAGTCCCTGGCTGGTGGAGACGTTTTGCGCGGCGGGGCAGGCGGGGACGAGTCTGCGGGCGGCCAATTTCGTGCGCATCGGCGCGACCGCGGGGCGCGGTCGGCAGGACCGCGACAAGCGCCGTGCGACCGGGGTGAAGTCGATCTACATGTACGAGTTGCGGCGGGACTGGCGGAGTCGGCTGGGGGTGGCGTGGGTGGATCCGGCGCCGCGGTTGGAGCCGGGCGCGGGGCTGGACGCGGCGCAGTGGGCGCACAATGAGTTCGGAGGTGCGCAATTGGGCGACAAACGGCTGACGGCGAGGCTGGTGCGTAGCGCGGCGCTACTGGCGGAATACCCGGGACGGGCGATCAGCGCGAACGCCCGTAGCGATGCGGCGGCGGTGGACGGGTACTACCGGCTGATCGAGCAGCCGGAGAAGACGGCCGTGACGGTGGAGAGCATCCTGGCGCCGCACCGGGAGCGGAGCATCCAGCGGATGCGGGGACAGCGGACGGTGCTGTGCATCCAGGACGGGAGCGATCTGAACTTCGCGACGCGGCCGGGCTGTGATGGTTTGGAGGTGATCGGGCGCAACCAGACGCAGAGCAAGACGCTGGGGCTGCAGCTGCAGCTGACGCTGGCGGTGAACGAGAAGGGGTTGCCATTGGGGGTGCTGCGGTGCGGGTTCGGGACACCGGCGCAGGAGCAGGGCGGCAAGTCGCGCCGCTGGATCGACGGCTACCGGGACAGCGCGGAGGCCGCGCGGGAGTTGACGCGGAAGACGCGGGTGATCGCGGTGCTGGACCGCGAGGGGGACTTTTTCGAACTGTTGGACGAGCAGCGGCAAGGGGGCCGGGTGGAGATTCTGGTGCGGGCCCAGCATGACCGCAGGCTGGAGCGGAAGGGCGACAAGCTGTTCGCGACGCTGGCCGGGGGGCCGGCGGACGGCCGGATCGAGGTGCAGATCGCGGGTCTGACGGAGCGTCCGAAAGCGAGCCGCAAGCAGGCGCGGCCAGCCCGCCAGAAGCGGCTGGCGGCGTGCGAGTTGCGCTACCGGCCGGTGCGGCTGCCGGCGACGCGCGGGGGAGCGGAGCCGGTCGAGTTGGCGGGGGTGCATGTGGTGGAGACCGATCCGCCGGAGGGGGAGGAGCCGGTGCAGTGGTACCTGCTGACCAGCCTGGAGGTGGGCGATGCGGAGGCGGCGGCGGAGATCGTGCGCCACTACTTGCAGCGCTGGCGGGTGGAGGATTTCTTCCGGGTGCTCAAGTCGGGCTGCCGGGTGGAACACCTGGTGTTCCGCACGGCGGACCGTCTGCAGCGCGCGATCGCGATCAACAGCGTGATCGCGTGGCGCATCCTGCTGATGACGCTGCTGGGGCGGGAGGTGCCCGAGTGCGAGCCAGGGCTGATGTTCACCGACCACGAACAGAACTTTCTCGTCGACTATGCGGCCAAATTCGGTCTGGGCGGGCCGGTCAATTTGGGGGCAGCGGTGCGTTTGGTGGCGCACTTGGGCGGGTACCGGGACCGCAAGCACGACCCGGATCCCGGCCACCAGATCATGTGGCATGGCTACAGCGCGCTGACGACCGCTACGCTAGGGCATCAGGTCGCCATGGAGAGCGTCCGTCGCCGTGCCCTCGAAGGTCAGCCGTAAGCCCTTGTCCTGTGCGTTTTATGGCTACACGGGAGAGCTAGCCGGCGCAGCGCACCCTGGCGGGGTGCCGTCGAGCATGGGGAGCCTCGCGTGCGGCGAACCGCGGCTTGGCGCTTGCGGGATTCGACAACGTGCATAATAAGACTAGAAAGTAGACTCATAGAAAAAAAAGACACGATTGATCCCCCGCGCAGTTCTCTGTACACCACGCTGCGCAAGCTCGGCGCGGATCCAGACAACGCGCACGACACAGTGGACGAGGTTCGCGACATGGCTGGCCAGAACGTCATCGCTCGAATCAACGTGAGTATCGCGGAAGCCAAGGAGGATCTTTCGGCGCAAGTGGCCGAGTTCGAGGCCGCGGTGACGACACAGAATGCAGACTTCAAGGTGCAGTTGAGCGAGGATCCAAGTGAGATGAAGGCTGGCAACAAGGCCCTGCACGCCGTCGTGGAGAGTCACGAGCGCATACTCTGGCGCACGGTGCAGCCCCTGCTGCTTCTGCTAAGCGCGGCCGTTCTGGGCTACCTCTTTCGATGACTTGGAACGTCGGCCGATTCGGCTCAAGCGCAGGCGCCCAGCCACGCAGCGGACTGCCCCAGCCATCCGAGCTGGCTTGAGCACACTCCCCGAGCACACCCGCAGAGGCCCAGCGCGTCGCACACCGCATGCGCTGGTGCGTTGCGACTTCGCGCTGAAGCTCCGAGGTGCGGGGCGCAACCCATCCACAGCCGTGCGCTGCCAGTCTCGCGTCCGTCGCGACGGCGGCCGGTTCAACTCAATTTGGAGTTGGCGATAATGTGTCCGTCCTGGACGGACGGAGCCCAGGGATCGCCCGACGCGCCTGCCCCGTGCGTCCGCCTGCCGACAGGCGGCGGCCGGTTTCGGCTCGTAGCAGATTGGATACTACCGGAGTGTTCGCATATAGGAGAAGGCCGGATGGGGCTCGCAAGGCGCGGGCGCAGCCGCGGACAGCGCCGCCCCGTATGTGGGATAGGAGGGATGCATGCAAGTTGCAGACAAGGTCGTCGTCGTGACCGGCGCGGCGCGCGGAATCGGCCGCGCGATGGCGGAGCGTTTCGTGCGGGAAGGTGCGAAGCATGTCGTGGCCTCCGACATCGACGCTGCGGCGCTCCATAGGACGGCGGATGAGATCGGAGCCTTGGCGCATGTCGCGGACGTGACCCGCGAGGAGCATGTCGGCGAACTCATTGCGGCGACGGAGGCCAACTGCGGGCCGATCGACTTATTCTGCTCGAATGCGGGCATCTCGCACTCCGGCGGTGCGGAAGTCTCGAATGCCGATTTCGAACGCGTGTTCGACATCAACTATCGATCGCACCTGTATGCGGCACGGAACCTCGTGCCCAAGATGACGGCGCGCGGCGAGGGCTACTTGCTGAACACGGCATCGGCTGCGGGAGTGCTAACCCAGATCGGGTCCCTTCCGTACGCTGTGACCAAGCATGCCGCCGTTGCCTTGGCCGAGTGGCTGGCGATTGCGCATGGCGATCAGGGCTTGAGGGTTTCCGTCCTGTGCCCACAGGGCGTGCGCACGCGGTTGCTGCTGGGTGAGCACGGCGAGCGGGACAATTTCCTCACGCCCGGAGCACTGGAGCCGTCCGATGTCGCCGACCCTGTCATCGAAGGACTCGCCGAGGAGCGCTTTCTGATCCTGCCGCATCCGGAGGTCGCCGAATACATGCGCCGCAAGACCGCGGATTACGACCGCTGGCTCCGCGGCATGCGCCGGTTGCAGGCGCGTGTGCGAGGCAATCCCTCGTCCGCCATGCGTCGCTGAAGAGCCTGTTGGCGGTGGACACCGGAGACACCATGCGCTCGGCAGGGCGCTGCCTGAAGTAAGGTTCGCTGGAGCGGAAGCCTCCTCGGGGGCAGAGTCCGTGGCCGCAACGCTGGGGACGAGGGCGTCTGGCGCCGGACGCGCTGGGTGAGATTCGACCATGAATTGCGTTCCAGCTTGTATCCGAAGAAGAGGAATGTGACAGTCGCTCGACCCGCTCGGACCCAGCTGTGCCGAACCCTACAACCACCAGCCGTTCGCCCGCCGGCCGCTCAGCCGCTGTCAGGAAGCCCGGAGCGGACGGCGGGCCCTTCGATTCGGACTGCGGGCATCGGCCTCTTCCTCGAAGCGTTTCGGATCTCCGTACGTAGCCGGCTGCAAGGAGGCCGCCTCCTTTATGAGCGTGGTCAGCACGGCGCACCTTTCCGTTCAGGCCTCTTCGGCCTTCGGCGTGAATCTCTCGCCGAGGCCCTTGCCCAGGGTCCCAAGAAGGACTTAGATGCCATCATCGAGTACGCCAAGCACGCCAGACGCTGCGCCGTGATCGGGGGCGGCTTGCTCGGCCTGGAGGCGGCCAAGGCTGCGTATGACCTCGGGCTCGAAACCCACGTCATCGAGTTTGCGCCGCGCCTCATGCCGCGCCAGATCGACGATGCGGGCTCGCACCTGCTGGTGCAAAAGATCCAGGCTCTGGGCGTGCACCTCCATTCGGAGAAGGCGACCCGGAAAGTCCTCGGGAACGGCAAGGTCCGTGCGATGGTGTTCGCCGATGGCGCCGCGCTGGAGGCGGACATGATCATCGTTTCCGCTGGCATCCGGCCGCGCGACGAGTCGGCGAGCCAACCGCCGACGATTCCGCCGGCATGGCGGACAACACGAAGATCTGTTCCTGCAATAACGTCACCAAGGGCGAGATCTGCTCGGTGATCCGCGAACAGGACTTGACGACGGTGGGCGCGATCAAGCAGTGCACCGCGGCCGGCGCGGACTGTGGAGGCTGTGTTCCGCTCATGACAGGCTTGCTCAATGCCGAGTTGGAGGCAGCGGAAAAAGCGTGCGGAAGAACATCTGCGAGCACTTCCCGTACACGCGCCAGGATCTGTTCGGGATCATCAAGATCAAGGGCATCAGGACGTTCGACGTGTTGATACGCAGCCACGGTGGGGCCCAGGGCTGCAAAATCTGCAAGCCCGCCGCCACCTCGATCTTCGCTTCGCTCTGGAACGAGAGCATCACCGACCCCGGTCACTACACGCTGCAGGACGCGAATGACCGGTTCCTGGCGAACATGCAGCGTGGCGGCCTCTACAGCATCATCCCGCGCGTCCCCGGCGGCGAAATCACACCCGCCAAGCTTATCGCCCTGGGCGCGGTTGCCAACAAATACGGCCTCTACACCAAGATCACGGGTGGCCAGCGCGTCGACCTGTTCGGGGCCAGTTGCACCAGGTACCGAGCATCTGGGAGAAACTGATCGAGGCAGGGTTCGAGAGTGGACACGCCTACGGCAAGGCGCTACGGACGAACAAGAGCTGCGTCGGGACGACCTGGTGCCGGTACGGAGTCCAGGATTCGGTCGGCTTCGCCATCCGCATCGAGCAGCGCTACCGCGGGATCCGCGCCCCGCACAAGGTCAAGGGCGCGGTCTCGGAATGCGTGCGGGAGTGCGCCGAGGCCCAATCCAAGGACATCGGACTGATCGTGACTGAGACGGGCTACAACCTGTACGTCTGTGGGAACGGCGGCGCCAAGCCAAGGCACGCCGACCCGGTGGCGTCCGATCTCGACGAGGACACGGCCATCCGCTACATCGATCGTTTCTTCATGTACTACATCGCGACGACCGACAAACTCACCCGCACGGCGGTATGGATCGAGCAGCTCGAAGGAGGCATCGAGCGTCTCAAGGACGTGATCGTGCACGACAAGCTCGGCCTCTGTGAGGAGTTGGAGCAACGCATGCAGTTCCTGGTCGACAGCTACCGCTGCGAGTGGAAAGAGGTCGTCAACGATCCCCGGCGCAGGAGCTTGTTCCGGCAATTCGTCAACACCCACGAGATCGACGCCGGCATCGAGATCGTCGAGGAGCGCGGCCAGCGCCGGCCCGCCGATTGGCCCAAGGACGGCGTCATGCTGGATCAGATCAAGCTGATGAACAGCACGACGCCGGGCGAGTCCAGGCAGAACGGCGGCAACCGCAACGGGCGCAAGCTGCACTGCGTGCGCGTTGGCAGGGTGACCGACTCTCCGCACAACGGGGGCGCTACCGTCAAGTACGGGGAGACGCAGATCACCGTGTTCAACCTCGCGTCCCGCGGCGATTGGCGCGCCTGCCAGAACATGTGCCCGCACAAGAACGCCTTCGTGCTCACTCGGGGCATCACGGGCAGCGCTGGCCCGACGCCCAAGGTCACATGTCCGTTGCACAAGAACCCTTTTTCGCTGCAAACAAGCGAGTGCTTATCCGGCGAGCCGTACAACCTCAAGGTCTTCCCCGTCCGCGTGGCGGGCGAGGGAGTCTATTTCCTGTTGCCCCCGGTCCGGCAGCTCGACGCCCTGCTCGCGACCGATCTGCATAGGATTCACGCCGGTGACGCGGTCGCGGCGCAGGCTTGCATGACCTGTGCGTGAGATCCTCGGCGATGCGTCGTAGAGTTCGATAGTACGGATTTGCAGTGAGTGCGGTAGTGGCAGAGGAGATCGGTGCAATGGGTTCGACACGCATGGCGGGCGGCAGCGCCCAGACGGCTGACGGAGGTTTAGGCTCGGACGGAGACAGCCGCCTCGAATTCCTGCACCGCATCAGCGGCCGGCTCGCCGTGGCGGATCCGCTGCACGAGGTGCTCGACCAGATCGTCGAATTCCTCAACGACGACGTCGTCGGGGACTCGTGTTTCGTCCACGTGCTGGAAGGCAAGGAACTCGTCCTGCGCGCCTCCAGGAATCCGCATCCGGAATCGGTCGATACCATCCGCATCCCGATGGGGGAAGGTGTTACGGGCTGGGTTGCCGAGAAGCGCGAGGTCGTCGCGATCCCCCGGGGCGCGATGCGCGACAGCCGATTCCGTGGATTCAGCCAGCTGCCGGAAGATGGGTTCGAAGCGTTCCTGTCCGCGCCGATCCTGGCGGGTGGCCGGCTGATCGGAGTGCTCAATCTGCAGCATCGCAAGTCCCATGCCCACTCGCAACGCGAACGCAAGCTAGCGGTGACGATCGGCCATCTCGTGGGCGCCGAGGTCGAGCGGGCTCGGCTGGATTCCGAAGTCGCCAAGCTGACCGGGCAGTTGGAGACGCGAAAGCTGCTCGAGCGCGCGAGGGGGATCCTGCAGAGGAACCTGGGCCTTACGGAGGAGCAGGCCTATCTCAAGCTGCAGCATGAGAGCCGGAGGCGGCGCATACCGATGAAGCAGGTTGCGGAAGCCGTGGTGCTTTCCGACGATCTCCGCCGCGGGCAGGCTGGACAGTAGCGGCGATTGCCGCCGTTCAAGCGCGACCTTTCGTTAGGGGATTATATCGATGAGTGGCGAAGCCCCAATATCTAGGGACTGCTGTCGAACGCGGCGAGGTTTGGTCGAGCATCGCGGAAAGACCCCATAAGTCTAGTTTAAACAGCAATTTAGCTCAATTCCTGGCTGGACATTATTGCCACTTTCGTGTAGAATGAGAGGGTGGCAGGAACGAAGAAGGCTCCAGGCAAGGCGCACCGCAAGGGACTCAGTCTCAAGGCGATTATGCGGCGGTTCCCGGACGACGCGGCAGCCGAAGCCTGGTTCATCCAACAGCGCTGGCCGCAGGGAATCTGCTGCCCCTATTGCGGCTCGGTGAATGTCCAGACCGGCTGCAAGCACAAGACGATGCCGTTCCGCTGTCGCGAGAAGGCTTGTGCCAAGAAGTTCAGTGTCCGGACGAATTCTGTCATGGAACACTCGAAGATCGGCTATCAGGACTGGCTGGTCGCCATGTTCTTGGTGACCACGAATCTGAAGAGCGTTTCCTCGATGAAGCTGCACCGGGACTTGGAGATCACCCAGAAGTCAGCTTGGTTCCTGGCCCAGCGGTTGCGCAAGGCCCTTGCGGAGGACGGCAAGCTGTTCCGGGGTCCGGTGGAGGTGGACGAGACCTACTTCGGCGGGAAGCGCAAGAACATGAGCAACGCGAAGCGCGAGGAACTGGCCGCCACGGGCCGGGGCGCAGTCGGTAAGACGGCCGTGGTCGGAGCGAAGGATCGCGCGACCAATCAGGTGGTTGCGAAGGTGGTCCCGGCCACGGACAAGCAGACCTTGCAGGGATTCGTCCAGGACAACGCCGACCCCGACGCGACTGTGTACACGGACGATGCGGCCGCGTACGAAACGCTGGCGTTCGAGCACGACACGGTCAAGCACTCGTTGCAGGAGTACGTCAAGGGCGACGTGCACACCAACGGCATCGAGAGCCTGTGGTCGATGTTGAAGCGTGCGCACAAGGGCACGTTCCACAAGCTGAGCCCGAAGCCTCTCGACCGGTACCTGCAGGAGTTCGCGGGGCGTCACAACGTCCGCGAGCTGGACACGATCGACCAGCTGGGATCGCTGCGCAAGGGCATGGAAGGCAAGCGGCTCACCTACAAGGCGCTGATCAAGGACAACGGCTTGCCATCAGGAGCGAGGCTGGTGGCGTCGTAGTGGCACTAGCGTCACGAACCGCACCCTGATTTCCGGGGACCGTCTCGCGGTGATGTGCGGGTTGCACTCCGCAAGCGTCGATCGGATCTGCCTGGACCCGCCGTGCAACTCGAACCGGACGCAGGGAAACACTGACGAGGGCAGAAGCCGCTGGTGCCGCCTGCAAGGACACCGGGACCCTCAGTGAGGTGGACTTGGCTTGGGTGGGAATCCAAGGGCGCGACCAGCCGGGCTGCGTAGCATGCGAAACTAGCCAAGCAGGGATTGCGACAGACGGAAGAACAGCGGAATAGGGCATGAAGAGCCAGACCAAGCCAGACAAGCCGAAGCTACGCATCATCGAGCTACCTCACTACGCCTACCAGCCGAGCGTCGCTGAACTCAACGAGGACATCCGCGTGGATGTCACATTTGAGGAACTGGTGAAAGCCGTTCTACAGCCGGTCAAGATTCGCTATGTCATGCCCCGGAAGCCCAGTCCCTAGATATTGGGGCTTCGCCACTCATCGATATAATCCCCTTTCGTTACGGCGTCTCCTTCCACGCGCACCGTGACGATGTCGGTATCGTAGTACTGCTGGTGGCGAACGGAACTCGCGTAGTGGCGGAGTAGCCGCAACGAGGACTCGCTAGCGACCGATCGTTCCGTCCAGTGCCCTAGAAGCGCCAGCCGGTCCTCGAGATTCCTCTCCGCGGGCGACGCGAAGAACTCCAATTCGGCTGCCCGACGGTCCCCTCGCGCGACGAGAAGCAGGTTCCGCGGGTCGTCCTGTTCGGAGTCGTCCTTGTCCGAAATGAGGTTCAGAAGCGACTCCTCGGCGGCAGCCCGAAGCCGGTGTGTAGCCGCCGGGCTCCAACGCCGGTCCGTGGCGAATTCGCGCAGGAATGTGTCGATTCTCGGCAGCGACTCTACTTGGAGCTTCGTTTCGATCCTGCGCCGTCGCGGCTCGGCCAAGTCCATGATCAGCGTCATCAGAATCGCGGCAAGGCGGCCGGCCGCCATGCCGTTCTCGAGAATCCCCGCCGTCGCGTCGCCGATGCGGTCCGCGAAGATCTGCTGGTTCTGAAACCCAACGCCCAACCAGAACGCGAGGCCGACGACAACGCTCTTTCGATAGTCGATGCCGTCCTGCACCGCGACCCGCATTCCCACAACGAACAGCATCGCTATGACGACCGTGATGTAGGCAGCGACGACCGGATCCGGAATCGCTAGGATTGCCCCCGTGACTTTGGGAAAGAGCGCTGCCGTGACGAATAGGATTCCGATCCAGGTCCCGACGGATCGGGAGGCGACACCGGTGAGGTCGGCGACCGCGATGCTAGACGAGTAGGTCGTGTTGGGCACGGTGCCCGCCAGGCCCGACAGAAGCTTGCCCACTCCGTCCGCGGCTACCGCCCCCTGGACGGAGCGGAAGTCCGTCGCCCGCGGCTGCCGCCACGAGACTTGTTGGATGCCGATCGAGTCGCCGACCGTTTCGATCGCGCCAACTACGGTGACCAGCACGAAGACAGGGAGTAGCGTCCAGAATGCGGGTCCAAGCGTGAAGTCGAGGCCGGGCCAGCCACTCGACGGCAACCCGATCCAAGGGGCCTCGGCGATTCGGGCGGTATCGAAGATGCCATAGAACGCTGCTACGACGCATCCTGCGGCGACCCCCAGGAGAGGGGCCCAGAGCCGCCAGGCGCCCTTTGCGAGCAGGGCGAGGCCCGCGGTGCAGGCGATGGTTGCGGCGGCGCTCGCGAGAGCGCCGGATGCTGGCGCACCGTCCGGCACGTTTGCCAGCATGTCGAATGCGATTGGCATGATCGTGACGGAGATGAGCATGATCACGGTACCCGCAACCAACGGTGTGATCAGCCTCCGCAGCAGCGACAGGCGCGATGCGAGCACGAACTGAATCAGTGACGACGCGACGATGAGTGTCGCCAGCAGGCTGGGCCCCCTTCCGCTAGCGCCGTTACCGACACGGCGGTAAAGGCGCCAGCGGTTCCCATCAAAAGGATGTAGCCGGCCCCGATCCTTCCGACGCGAACGGCCTGGAGGACCGTGGATACGCCGCAAACGCCAAGTGCCGCGAAGACCGCCCATGCTAGGTACGTGTCGCCGATACCCGCGGCCCGGATGATGATCGCCGGCATCAGCACGATTCCCCCAATGTTGAGCAGGACGATCTGAAGTCCGAGGCCTAAGGAGAGCAGGTGCGGGGGCCTCTCATCGGGCTCGTAGCGGATGTCCCTCTGATGGTACGGACTGGAACGATTCATCTGATGCTTCTTGTACCACGAGTGGCTCGCGAGTTTCTAGCCCATGTTCCAGGGGTTTGGGCCGGAATCGAGCGTAAGTCGTTGATGCTGATCTTGGAATTGTAGTTGCAGTCGGCAAGGTCGCAATACAAACGCCAGAACAATCCCGGGAAGAGAATTAATTTAGCAGGATCTGCCGTTACCTATCAGGGAGATTTTTCGATTCTTTGGAGACAATATTCTTTGCGTTTCTGAGTTTGATTTCGAGTCTAATACCCTCTGATTTACTATTTCTTCTATGCCCGTGGGTAACGCGATTTCGTCATGCACTTCAGCAGTCGACATCCAGATCTCCTAACTCGGGTTCCTCACGTCCGGCTGCACTAACTCATTGCATTGCAGGGTGTGAGCTTCTAGGTTCAGGCCAAGCGGATCCCAGCTCTGCCGCATGCGGGGCGTCGTGGCTCGCGCACGCCCTGCGGCAGCTCGCGCAACCGCTCCCCGGAACTCCCGCGCCGGACCGGGCCAAGCGTCTGGCCGAAGTCGATGCAGTGCCGGGTCTGCGAGCCGGGTCGAGAACGCAGCTTGCGCCGGACGGCGATGATGTCGCCGACGCCGTACGGGTCATCCGGTGCAGGGGCATTCCAGGCCGTCGAGGAGGTAGCAGAGGGTTGGTATGGAACGCTGACGCGGTCGTTCTAGGCGAGCTTGCCGACAGCCTCGGCAAAGCGCCCGGGGCGCAGAGGAGTGACTACGGCGGTCTTGAGGCCGATCTCAAACAGGAGCCGGTGCAAGTTGCGGTGGTTGCGCCCGGTTGATGCGATGCAGGCGTCGGGAAGTCGATGCAGAACTGTTTGTGTTTGTTTTTTTGCACTGCCCGAGTGCAAGAATAGAGTCGAGGTGTTTGGGCGGCGTTGGTCCTATTCGGATCCTAGGCGTCATTCGCATGCTGTTGTTGATCGCGGCGGACGCGCGCGAGTACGCGGGCTTTTCCGGTCTCGTTAGGCATTCCTCGCGGGACGTGCGATGGCTGGCGACCACCGCCATCCAGGGGATCGATGCGATTCTGGTGGCCAACTGCATCGGCCGCTGCGCCGCCGCCGCTGGGACGCGCAAGATGCTCGCCAAATACCGTGTCCGTGCGGTGATCTCCACTGGCTTCGCCGGTGCTCTGGATCCGGCTCTCCAGATCGGTGATGTGGTCCTCGCGGAGCATGTCCTGGACGGAGGTCGAGTTTACCGCGGAGACGCACCCTTGGATTGCCCAGCGAACGTTCGACGCGGATCGGTTGTTACAGTCAACGAAATAGTACAGTCCCCGGAAACCAAGCTGGCGCTCGCGCGGCACGGAGCGCGGGCAGTGGATATGGAGTCTGCGGCCGCCGCGGCTGTGGCGGTCGAGCACCGTCTACCGTTCTACCGCATCCGCGCTATTAGCGACAGGGCAGAGCAGCACCTGCCCGTGGACTTCAACCGTGCGCTGCGCAGGGACGGCGCCGTCTCGCTTTGGAGTGTGCTGGGACAAGCCGGGTTCCGGGCGGCGAACTGGTTCGATCTGGTGCGACTATGGCGAGACTCACGGATTGCGGCCGAGTCGCTCGCCCGGTGCCTGTCTCAGTTCGACTTCAACGCGTAGCATGACCGGCCAATCCATACCGGCTTCCATGAAAGCCGTCGTATACCGCGGCGACCGGACGGTCGCCGCAGAGACCGTTGCCGTACCGCAAATCGGCCCGGGCGAACTGCTGGTGCGTGTCGAGTGCTGCGGGATCTGCCACACGGATCTCAAGAAAATCGAGTATGACCTACTCCCGGCTCCGCGAATCTACGGCCACGAGACTGCCGGGACGGTCGCCGCCATCGGGGAGGGAGTCGAGAATTACGTCGTTGGCGACAGGGTCTGTTTCTTCCACCACATTCCGTGCTTCGACTGCTACTACTGCCGGTTCCGGGATTACGCCCAGTGCGCGGCGTATCGGAAGGTGGGAGTGACTGCAGGCTTCGAGCCAGCCGGTGGCGGTTTCGGGCAGTATGTCCGCGTCATGGACTGGATTGTGCGTCGTGGCGTCGAGATCATTCCCGATGGCGTGAGCTTCGAGCGTGCAACGTTCGTCGAACCGACCAACACTTGCCTGAAAGCCTTGGCTAAGTGCGCGCTCGATCCGGACGAGTCCGTCTTTGTCATTGGGCAAGGGCCGATCGGGCTACTCTTCACCGCGCTTCTACGGCGTCGGGGACTGAGTCGGGTCTACGTAGCGGACCGGCTCCCGAATCGGCTTCGGCTCGCGCGGCGACTGGGCGCCGCCGAAGCCTGGAGCGCCGGGGAAGAAGCCGTACGAGGCCTCAGGCGCGCCACCGAAGGGAGGGGAGCCGACGCCGTGCTTGTAGCGGCGTCCGCGCCCGGGATCGTCGAGGAATCCGTATCCTTGGCCCGCAGGGGCGGTCGCGTCATGCTCTTTGCGCAGACATCGCCGGAAGAGCGGTTCTCTCTCGACGGCAAGAGCGTCTGCGCCGAGGATCGTGCGCTGTTCGGCTCCTACAGCGCGTGCGCTGACTTGCAGGGAGAGGCCGCTGCAACCGTTTGGGATCCTGCGTTCCCAGTCGATGCGCTGGTGTCGGATCGGTTCGCGCTCGAAGAGTTCGAAGCGGCGATGAGTTTGGCCAGCCGGCCGCGGGGTGGTGCGCTCAAGCTGCTTGTCCGTCCGCAGGAGTGAGGTGCGCTTGAAAGGCAAGATGCTTGCCGGTGTCCTCCACGGCCAGGAGGATCTGAGGCTCGAGCGGATTACGGTGCCCGCCCTTGGTCCCTCGGATATTCTGGTCCGCGTGCAGGCCGCGCTGACGTGCGGCACGGACCTGAAGGTCTACCGCCGGGGACATCACGCCAAGATGATCGCCCTGCCCGCACCTCTCGGTCACGAGCTGGCGGGCGACATTGTCGAAGTCGGCCCAGCGGTCAAGCAGTTCAAGGTTGGCGAGCGCATTGTCGCGGCCAACTCCGCTCCGTGCCACAGGTGCTTCTTCTGCCGGCGCAACGAGAAGAACCTCTGCGAAAACCTGCTCTTCAACAACGGCGCTTACGCCGAATTCATCAAGATCCCCGGGCGAATCGTAGAGTGCAACACATATCGAGTACCCGACCATGTCGACTATCGCGAAGCAGCGATCGCGGAACCTTTGGCGTGCGTGCTCAAGGGGATGGACGATACCCGCGTGAAATGCGGCGACACGGTGACTGTCATCGGCCTGGGCCCGATCGGCTTGATGTTCCTGCGTGTTGCGAAGATCGCCGGAGCCCGCGTCGTTGCGGTCGGGCGCCGCCAGATGCAGCTCGACCGCGCCGAGCACCTCGGCGCGGAGGTCTTGATCGAGTCGCGGCGCGGGAGCGATCCAACGGACGAGGTGCGGCGCCACACCGAGGGCGGCCGCGGGTCCGACGTGGTGATCGAGGCGGTCGGTTCGCCTCACGCCTGGCGCCAAGCGGTTTCGATGGTTCGATCCGGCGGGACGGTGAACTTCTTCGGTGGCTGCCCGAAGCAGACCATGGTCTGCTTCGACACTGGCAGGCTCCATTACGCGTCGCTCACGCTGCGGGGCACGTTCCACCACACGCCCGACCATTTCCGGGAAGCGTTGGAACTCGTCACACGCGGCGACCTCCACTCCTCTGACTTTGTGGCGGGTGAGGCGCCGCTCGGCGATATAGTCGCGGTATTCCACCGCATGACGACCCGAAGCGGCCGTCTCAAGACTGCGATCCTACCTCCGGAGTGAGAGTCGATTGCTCTCGCCCCTGGATCCCCAGGATGCGGTCGCGGACCTCCCTTGCGGCGGCGGCTTTCCCGTCCATTCGCGGTTCGATGTCCTCGAACAACGCAGCGCCCGCAACGGCCAGGAACAGCGGCCGCAGCCGCTCAGGAATGCACCCGCCATCAAGGTTTCCGTCGGAAGGGCGCTGCAGGGTCAGGATGCCGGCTCACAACCGCCACTCGTGCAACAGGCGCGCCGCGTCCTCCGGGGACAACGCGCCCGATCTCGCAAGCGCTCGGAGCACTTGCCGGTCGTGCGCGCTGAAATCGCCTCGTCGCTCAGCGTCTCACGGAGCCGCAGGTAATGCGTGACAACTTCGATGTCGACCGAGCCGCCGGGCCGATGCTCCGCGGACCAGGGTCCGGCGGGTGATCGCGGCACGGCTGGCCAGCTGCAAGACGCTGACGCAGATTGCTGAATCTGGGCGGGCGCTCGGCCAGGAGAGTCTGCACTTGATCGGAGCCCTCGCGCAGCCCTCGATCGGGCAGCGCGATGCGCCGGCTCTCCACACGGCATTGAATCCTCACACCGGTACGGTCCGGCGCCGGATGGTGGCGAGTCTAGCCGACCCACAGAAAACTACCGCTAAGTGTCGGCGCAGATAGCGCGTTCGATCATCGCGCAAGTGAACTCCGAATCTCGGCGGAACAGGCCGACCTGCTTGTGCGCAACCAAGAGATCTCGACCCACTTGATCTCCGAGGTCGAGGGCCTAGTGAGCAGATTTCGCACGAGCGCTCTCGTGGCCGCCCGCTCGTCAACAGACGCGATCCAAACAGGGCGGAGCCTTCTGCTTGCGCTCAACGTCGTCAGCATAACCGGGGCCGTCCTGATTGCTTGACTGTTTGTCGGACGCTTCCTGCTGCGACGCATCGAACAGCTCCCGTCCCGGCTGCGCCAAATGGCCAGCGGCGACCTTGAGGCGAGGGTCGAGATTGAAGGGAGTGACGAGGTTGCGGACATGGCTGCTGCCCTCGAGGTGTTCCGCCTGCATGCTTTGGAGGTCCAGCGCCTGAACTTGGTCGAGAAGCTGGCCGAAGACCTCCGCGGCAAGAACTTCGAGCTGGAGGCCATGCTGGCGGACCTGCGTCAGGCGCGGAATCAGATCGTCATGCGCGAAGAGTTGGCCGCGCTCGGCGAACTCACTGTAGGCGTGGCTCATGAAATCAAGAATCCGTTGAATTTCGTGAAGAACTTCTCGGAAGTCTCGGAAGAACTTCTCGAGGAACTGAAGGAAGTGCTGCCTGAATCAAGCGATCCGTTGAACGACGACCAGCGCGACGAGATTCAGGAGATCCTTAGCGACTTGACCGGGAACTTGGAGTGCATACGCCAGCGTGGCGACCGTGCCAACCGGATCGTCCACGACATGCTGATGATGGGCCTTGGTTCCAGCGAGCAGCGTCCGGTGCAATTCAAAAGCCTAGTCAGGGAGCACATGCAACTGGCCTACCATAGCGCGCAGGCAACCGTCCCTGACTTCCAAGTCCACATTGAGGAGGATTTTAACCAGGACATGGGCGAGATGGAAGTCGTGCCGCAGCATCTGGGCCGCGTTGTCCTGAACATGCTGAGCAATTCCTGCCACGCGACCGACCAGAAACGGCGAGCCGCCACCGAGCCTTACGTTCCCACGCCGCGACTGGCGACGAGACGCAACGGGGACCGGGGCGAGATCCGCGTGCGAGACAATTGCGGCCGCATTCCGGATGAAGTCCGCGAGAAGATGTTCAACCCGTTTTCAGGACCAAGCCCACGGACCAAGGCACGGGTCTCGGTTTGGCCCTGTCCAACAATATCGTGCGCGAGCACGGGGGAAAATCCGGGTCGATACTCAAGCCGGAGAGGACACGGCGATGATCGTAGACCTACCAGTGACGGGCGCCGTCCTGGCAACCGAGGTGCATTAGCGACGGACTTTGGGGCCTGCTTAGCAACGCGTGCCGCTTCAGGCGTCAACCGCTGCGAGCGCGTCGGCCCTTGATTCGTGAACCGGGATGATCTTGTCGAAGCCGCTGACCTCAAAGACTTCGCGAATTGGATTCGCAAGGCTACAGATACCGAACTTGGCGCTCTGATTCCTGAGCGCCTTGGCTGCTAGCAGGATGACTCTCAGACCCGCGCTACTGATGTACGCTAAGTGCTCGAAATCGATGATAACGGCGCGATAGTTGTCGTTGATCGCTTCCCTCAGCGCCTTCTCGAATTCTCCGGCGTTATTACCATCGACGCGCGTCCACGCCTCTGCGACCAAGATCCCGTTCAATCGATTGATGACCAGTTCCACCGTCCGTGCCTCCGCAACCCCCTGTACAACTCAGCCTAAGCCGCCGCTCCG
The DNA here is from genome assembly GCA_965218615.1 of Bryobacterales bacterium. Taxonomy (GTDB): domain Bacteria; phylum Acidobacteriota; class Terriglobia; order Bryobacterales; family UBA6623; genus VXMF01. The sequence continues at coordinate 128,846 of CBDCLH010000007.1, read as the reverse complement.
TCAACCGTGTACCGCCACAATGCCTGAGGCGTGGAACAAACTATAGCAGGTGACTGCCCTTTCCAATACAAGATGAGCCTCTTGTGTCGGAGAGAGCAGTGCGCCGTGAAAAGACGCTGTTCGCCAGCGAGTACACCGCTTGGCAACTGTCGCTCCAGCCGGTAGCAGTGCCCTCCACTGGTTTCGTCAACTACTCCTATGTGGACGTTGTGGACCACCATTGCGGTCGCTGCTTCCTCCGCTCCCACTCTAACCTGAGTGACATGCTGGCTAACGGGGCGTAACACAAAGATGGACTTGGGTCTAGCGGTTGCTCGCAGGCAGCGTCCGCCCATCGGCGCCTCCGCGATCAGGTTTCTCTGCTTGGCCTCGGACCGGCGGCGAGGTCGCTGTTCTCGCCTGCAGAGGGACTCACGGATACGTGGCGATCTGCGCAAGCGGCTGCGCACGGCGTAATTCCTGTGGCAGCGGGAAATGGACGTTTTCCTCGATAGCGTCGACTTCCAGGACATCTCGGAATCCCAACCGTTGCAGATGCTCTACGACGCTCTTCACGAGAGACTCTGGCGCCGAAGCGCCCGCGCTGACCGCAACGTGCCGTGCGTTCTCGAGCCAGGAGGGTGCGATGTCCCCCCCGTCGTCGATTAGGTAACCGGGCAGGCCGCGTTGTGCGCCTACTTCGACCATGCGCCGTGAATTGGAACTGTTTTGTGAACCCACTACCAACAGCAAGTCGGCCTTCGGCGCGACATATTTGACCGCGATCTGACGGTTCTCCGTGGCGTAGCAGATGTCCTTGGCGGGAGGGGCTTGGATGTGAGGGAAACGCCGCTTTAGCACGCTTATGATCGATTGGGCTTCATCGAGGCTAAGCGTGGTCTGCGTGAGGTAGGCGACATTTCCTTCGGGCACCCGCGCGGCTTCGGCCTCTTCCGGAGTGGACACGACGATCATCCGCTCAGGCGCCTCTCCGACCGTCCCGATCACTTCGTCGTGATCGCGGTGCCCGATCAGGAGAATCGTGCTATGCGATTTGGCGAACTTGACCGCCTCGAGGTGAACCTTCGTGACCAGCGGGCATGTCGCGTCGATGACCCGGAGACCTCGCTCCTTCGCCGCTCGACGCACGGATGGCGCGACGCCGTGTGCGCTGTAAACCAGCCGCGCCCCCGAAGGTGCATCGTCCACCGAGTCCACGAAGATCGCGCCTCGCGACGCGAGGTCACGCACAACGAACCGGTTGTGGACGATCTCCTTCCGCACGTAGATTGGCGGGCCGTACGTCTGCAGGGCTAGCTCTACAATGTCGATCGCGCGAACAACACCAGCGCAGAACCCGCGCGGCTTGAGTAGCAAGACAGACTTGCCGAAACCCGAGGGCATCATTGACCCCAGTCGAAGGGACAGTATAGCGGATCGGCTCCCGCGCGCCGCTGGAACACGCGCCTGTGGACCAGTGGAGCCTAGCGCGAAAGGCTCAGCTCGGACACGCTCGCAGCCGCCTAAGGAAGACCGCCGCCGAGGTGTTCGGCGCCGTATTGTCAGGGGTCGTCACGACCGCAGCCCGCGCGAACCCCTGCAATGGGGCGCGTTGCCGGCGCTGCATGAGCTGCCGCCAGCTGCTTCGGACATGGAGCGGGGCGCGAGGCCGCGTTGGTGCGACAGCGTTGACGATCTAGACCTCGGCGCCGAGGAATCGCTCGACCAGTGCCTGCATGCGCAAGCGGCGGGTCAGATTGGCGCGCCCGATTCGGAGGTCGTGCATCGACGGGATTCCGGTTCGTGCAGGAGGCCAAGCCGCGGTCGTCTTGTACGACCGCAGCATCGCCAAGGACACAGTCGGACGAGCCCAGAACTGCGGCGGAGGGGGATTGCCCGAGGCCGTAGCTTAGAAAACGTGGTGCTGGAGGAGGGGGTCGAACCCTCACGCCCGGTCAAGGGCGCTGGATTTTGAGTCCAGTGCGTCTGCCAATTCCGCCACTCCAGCTCGATTCGATCAGCAGCTACCGGCTCCGCGTGTCGATGGAGCTCGCGCTCGTACCGAGCGCCTTGATTCGGATGACCGTCCCGCGCGTCGGAGCGCCAGCTGCTCCACCAGATCGCCGCTGCTTTTCATTGTACTTGCCCCACTGGCGTTGGTTCTGTCGACGGGCCCGCACGAGGTTCTCCAACTGGGATGCTTGCAGGCTCCGGGAGCTGGGTGAAGTGAGCTTGTTTCGCCGAGATGCCGCAGTGAGACATTCTGGCAATCGCTCCATGCGTATCTTCCGGCGAGTTCGCCGAAGATAAACTGAGAGTGTCGGAAGGGCGACGATCGTGAGGATGCCTCCGGCCAGCCAGGAACAAGTGCTGTTAGAACGCTCCGCTCGGAGCGCGGTCCGAACCTCACGTCTTCGACCCCGAGTGGCGCCTTGCGGGCAAGGCCTCCGGGCGCCGAGCGAAGCAGGCTGGTTACGGCCTTCGCAGCCGGGCAGTTGAGCGCGCGGCGCCAATCACGGCGTTAGAATCGCGTATTGCTAAGACAGGGCTAGGTACTTAACTCCACACGCCCCAATATATTGTGGTCAGGGGTATGCATCTCACTCCACACGGTCAGGCGCTTACGCACATTCTGGAAGCTTGTACCACCCGTCACCGATGCCTGATAGCGGCAGGATGTGCAGATCAAGCGGTTCCGGGTGGCGGTTCGCACAGCCCCGGCTGTGCTGTGCGGGCATACGAAACCGTCAAGCCGCCGTAGTTGACTAGATATCCGCGACAGGCCGGCTCGGTCGAGAACCGCGCTTCAAAATCGCCCAGCGTTCGGGGGTAATCTTCACCCTCGACCTCAACCACAACATGTAGTGATGTGTGGAGTAAAGTACCTAGCCCTGTGCTAAGAAACTCATCCGCATCGCGCGACATCGGTGAGCTTGAGCAGACGCGGCAGGTAGGCATGAGACGCATTGGAATCATTGGCCTCGGGAATATGGGCATCGGAATCGCCAAGAATCTCTTGGCGGCGGGCTTTCCCACCTACGGATTCGACGTCCGAGGCGAAAGGCTCGCCGCTTTGGACGCAGCGGGTGGCACCGGCCTGGGGAGCTGCGCCGAAGTAGGTGCAAGGTGCGAGGCCGTATTCGTGATGGTGCTCAATGGCGAGCAGGCCCGCGAGGTTCTTGTTGGCCCGGCCGGTGTGGGGACCGCAATGAGGGCCGGTGGCACCGTAATCGTGACAGCCACCCTTCTGCCCGCCGAGGTGCGGGTATTGGAAAAGCCGCTTGTCGAGAAAGGCATCCGGCTCATCGACTCGCCGGTCAGCGGCGGAAAGGCTGGAGCTTCCGTGTTTCTTGTCAAGCACATATCCGGGCAGAGATGTTCCGGGGAGGCGATTTCCTTGCATTTCTTTCCGGATGGCGAGGTTCGGTTGGGAGCAGCTCGTCGGTGTGCTCATGCGGCGGCCTGCAGTGCGTGGGTGGGAGGCTCGGGCTGCCAGAGGCGATCCTCGCGGAGCAGGGTGTCGAGCAGGCCGACGAGCTTGCGCATGACGGCGACGAGGGCGACCTTGGGCGGCTTGCCGCGGGCGAGGAGTCGTTCGTAGAAGGCCTTGGCCGCGGGTTCGCAACGGACCGCGGAGAGGGCCGCCATGTAGAGCAGGTGGCGCGGCTGGGCGCGGCCGCCGCGGATGGAGCGGCCGCCGCGGTGCTGGCCGGAGTCGCGGTCGAAGGGAGCGAGGCCGAACAGGGAAGCGGCCTGGCGACGGCCGAGGGTGCCGAGCTCGGGCATGTCGGCGCAGAGGCAGGCGGCGGTGACGGGGCCGCAGCCGGGGATCGAGCGGATGATGGCGGCGCGGCGGGAGAGTGCGGTGTCGGCGGCGATGCAGGTGAGCATGCGGCGCTCGCAGGAAGCGCTGTCGGCCTGCAAGGCGTCGAGGGTGGCGCCGGGGCAGCCGGCGGCCTCCGGGGGCGAGTTCGGCGCAGAGCTTGCGGAGGGCGCCGAGCTGTTCGACGAGCTTGCGGCGGAGAGCGAGCAAGTCGCTGAGCAGCTGGAGGTTGCGCGGCAGGGGCGGGGTGGCATCGAGGCCGTCAAGGAGGCCGAAGCGGGCGAGCATGGCGGCGTCGACGCGGTCGTTCTTGGCGAGCTGGCCGATGGCCTGGGCGAAGCGCCGGGAGCGCAAGGGGTTGACCAGGACGGTCTCGAGGCCGGCCTCAGCGAGGCCCTGGTGGAGGTTGCGGTGGTAGCGGCCGGTGGGCTCGAAGACGGCGCGGGTGACGCCGTGCTTGAGCAGCCAGTTGCGCAGGGCGCGGCGGCCGGGCTTGGTGTTGTCGAACTGGCGCTCGAGGCGGGAGTCGAGGATGTGGGCGTCGAGCTTCGACTTGCCGACGTCGATGCCGGCGACTACGATGGGATTGAGTTCAGTCATTCCTGTGTTCCTGTCCTTTTGCGATTCGGGGCGGTACCCACGCTTCCGTTCAGGTCGCGCAGGAATGGTTGCGACGGGCCGACCAAGCTAAAGTACGGATCTGATATCCGAGGATTAAACGGTCCGACCCGTCGCCCCCGGCGGGGCCTGGCCAGGCCCCGCCGGGGGCCTCCCTGCGCTGAGGCGGGGAGGGATCTGCTACCTGCCGCAGCGGTGGCTTGCGCCACCTGCGGCACTGGGGAGAGAGGGTCCGAGGCAGCGGCGGCCATCCCTCTCTCCGGCACCTCTCCAACATAAAAGCGGAGGGAGGGACGCTGACGCTGATGGCGGCTGCCAAGTCGGAGGTCTTGGAACAGAACCGCGATGCGCTCGAAGCCGTTTCCAAGGCGATCTTCCATGTCGGGGAGGAGATCGGTCAAGGGCAGACAGTGAAAGCCGCTTTGCAGGCGTTGATTGGGTGCACCTTCGCCGGAGCTTTCGAAGCGCTTGTGCTCGGCAGCAAGGCCGGCATCAAGGGCGAGACACTCTTTGAGGTGCTTCGATCGAGTGCCGTTGGGAGTCCGCTGCTGGAGACCTGCGCACGCCACGTCCTCGGGCGGGAGTTCAAGGACACCGGTAGTCACATCGCAACGATGTATAAGGACTTGGGCATCTCCATCAGCGTGGTCCGGGAAGCTGGAGCAGCGATGTTCGCGACGAGTTCAGCCTATGAGCTGTTTCAAGCCGGCATCTCTCGGTATCCGGACGAAGACAATTGGGCCGTCGCCAAGTGCCTCGAAGAGATTGCCGGAACGGAAGTGACCTGGTAGGGATTGACCGTGGCCAAGCTGGGCGTCATCACCGACGGAATCAGCCTAGAGTTTGAGTACGCGCTGGAGGTCATGCGCGAGCACGGCCTTCGCTACGCCGAGCTCCAGTACCTCTGGCGCAAGGAAGTCGGCGACTTGGACGATGCGCCGCTCGGGCGTGCGCAGGACCTCGTCCAGCAATACGGCATGCAGGTTTGCTGTATTTCACGGCACAACTTCGCGGGGTTGGTGATCGGCCAAACCGAGGTGGGCGATGCGGCTCATTCCCGGCAGATGGAGGCGCTGAGGCGCTGCATCGCCACGGCCAAGGCGCTCGACTGCAGCCTAGTCCGGATCATGAGCTTTCGGAAGGAGATGATCTTGTTTGGATCGGGGGGCGCGGAAGCGTGGAACGTCACCACGGGGGCTTGGGACAAGTTCAAACAGTTGCTGGACCCGGCCCTGCACCTCGCGCACCAGGAAGATACGACGCTGGTGGTGGAGACCGGCAACAACGCGATGATCACCTCCGCCTTCCTGGCTCGAAGGCTTGTCAATGAGATGAACTGCGATCGTCTGCGAGTTCTGTGGGACCCAGGCAACAGCCTGTACTGCGCCGAGCGCCCCTATCCCGAAGGGTACGAAGCAGTGCGCGGCATTCTCGCGCATCTTCACATCAAGGACGTTCGAGTCGACATTCCGAAGGCGACAGTCGAACAGTGCCGGTTTGGGAACGGGCAGATGTCCGCGTATTTCGGGGACCTGGCGGCATCGCTTGAGCGCGACGGCTACGACGGAATCGTATCGTTCGAGAGCGTGCATCGGCCGGAAGGCGGCACGTTCGAGGATGGTTTCCGGGCCTCGTTTCCAAGATTTCGCGAGCAGTTCGGTTAAGTTGGACACGCTCGCCCTCCAGGACATCGGGCGCCAGCCGGCGGCATCGTCCGCAACGGAGGCCTGCCCCAGGAGCGGCGCGCGGACTCCAAGCCGGTCCGGGCACTCCCCGAGCGACGCGCCGTGGCCGTCGGATTCGCGCCGCTGGCCGACGGGTCAGTGCGCCTGGGCTGCCGATCCGTCGGTGGCCTGCCCAGCCTCGTCCGGGACGGGCAGGCCCAACGTCATGCGTACTTGGCGCTCGAGTTGACCCCGCAGGTCGGGGTTTGCCTTCAGGAAGTTCTTGGAGTTCTCCCTGCCTTGCCCGATCCGCTGGTCGCCGTAGGAGAACCACGATCCGCTCTTTTGGACCAGCTTGTGCTGCACGCCCAGATCAAGCAGGTCGCCTTCGAGGGAGACCCCTTCGCCGTACATGATGTCGAACTCGGCTTGCTTGAACGGCGGCGCGAGCTTGTTCTTCACGATCTTGACCTTAGTGCGGTTGCCGACGACCTCATCGCCGTCCTTGATCGCACTGATGCGGCGGATGTCGACCCGCACGGAGGAGTAGAACTTCAACGCCCGTCCGCCAGTCGTCGTCTCCGGGCTGCCGAACATCACGCCGATCTTCTCGCGGATCTGGTTGATGAAGAGGATGCAGCAGTTCGCCCGCGACAGATTCGCCGTCAGCTTGCGCAGGGCCTGGGACATCAGCCGGGCGTGCAGGCCCACGTGGCTGTCGCCCATTTCTCCCTCAAGCTCCGCATGCGGCACCAGGGCCGCGACCGAGTCGACCACGATGACGTCGACGGCCCCGGACCGCACGAGCACGTCCACGATCTGCAGCGCCTGCTCGCCGTAGTCCGGCTGCGACACGAGCAGGTTGTCGACATCGACGCCGAGCCGTTCCGCGTAGGTCGGATCCATAGCGTGTTCGGCGTCAATGAATGCCGCCATGCCCCCTTGCCTTTGCGCCTGCGCGACGGCTTGCAGCGCCAGCGTCGTCTTGCCCGAGGATTCGGGGCCGTAGATCTCGACGACCCTCCCTTTCGGGAAGCCGCCGATGCCGAGCGCCGCGTCCACGGAGACCGATCCGGTGGAGATGACATCAGCTCCCACGCCCGCGTCGCGCTCGCCCATGCGCAGGATCGCCCCCTTGCCGTGGTCCTTCTCGATCTGACGAATGGCGGCGTCCAGGTTTCTTTGCCGTACTTGTTCCATGCTTGACTCCTTCTGTGAGTGACCTCAGTTCCTTAAGTATAACAAAGAGGCGAACAAATGGCGAATACGGTCGTGGGGTTTTTCGCGCGCCTGCTTCGTCGCATGCGGGATGCTGCCGTACAGCGGCATGAAACGGTCCGGTTGCCGCTAGTTGGACTCGGGCGGCAGCGGAGCGTAGTAGCCGCTCCGGACTCGCACGGTGGAATTGCGGTGCCGCGTACGCACCTCCACCGTGTGGAAGGAGCCGTCGTTGACGAACTGGCTGGGCGAGTACAAGATGAAGTACTGATGGCGCAGCTCGTTCGCGATGTTCGCGAAGGACTGCTGAAGATCCCGGGCCTGGAACGGGTGGAAGGCGACGCCGCCGGTCTCCTTGGCGAATCTTCGCAGGGTGCGGTCTCCGTCGGCCGCGTGGCCCGTGCGATTGGTCGAGATCGTATACACCACGGCCTCGGCCTTGTGCGCCATCTCCAGCGCGTCTTCGCGCGTGACGCCACTGCGATTGTCTTCGCCGTCGCCGATCACGACCAGCGCGCGACGGAACTGCTCCTTGGGCTGGTCCTCCGGAAGCTTGTCCCGGCAGGCGTAATAGATCGCGTCGTAGAGTGCGGTGCCGCCGCCCGCGCGCAAGCCGCGCACGCCGTTCGCCAACTCCTCGACGTCATTGGTGTAGTCAACGATCAGTTCAGCCCGTGTGTCGAAGCTCACCAGGAACGCGCGATCGTACGCCTCGGCGAGCACGCCCTGCAGGAACTCGATGGCCGCTTCCTGCTCGAACTTGAAACGGGCTCGAATCGAATTGCTGGTGTCGAGGATGACGCCGATTCGCAGGGGCAGCTCGCTCTCGCGATCGAATTCGCGGATCTCCTGCTGCCAGCCGTCGTCGTAGACCTGGAAGTCCGCGCGGCCCAGATCGGTGATGAATCGGTTCTTCCTGTCCGTGACCGTGAACAGCAGTGGCACCCGGGCGACGTCGATCCTGATGATATCGGATTCGGAGTCCGAATAGACCGGTTTCAGCTCGGGTTGGCCGGCTTCCTGCGCCGATACGGCAACGCCGAGCAAGCCGATTGCCAGCAACGCGGCGAAAGCCCTGAGCATGCCTTGCATTATAGACCCAAAGGAGCCAGCCGGCCCTCGAAATCGGCAGGCAGAGGGGCCTCGAAGCCCATCCTGGCGCCGCTGTCCGGATGCTCGAATTCCAGTCGCCGGGAGTGCAGCAGAAAACGCTCCAGGTCGGGAACTTCGGGGGCCTCCCGCCGCGCTCCGTACAGCGTGTCGCCGACCACGGGATGGCCCGAGCTCGCCAAGTGCACGCGGATTTGGTGCGTGCGGCCGGTATGGATGCGCACGGCGACGAGTGAATACCTTGCGCCGGCCCGCAGGCAGCGCACATCGCTGACGGCCTCCCGACCATTGTGCGCGACGGCCATCTTGATTCGGTTGCGCTTGTCGCGCCGGATCGGCCTCTCGAGACGCAGCCACCAGTGACCGTCCTGCATGACCGGCCGGCCGAAACGCAGCAGCCTGGGTTCGTCGTGCGGGTCGGCCGGCCAGACGCCCTCGACCGCCGCCCAGTACTGCTTGTCGACGATACGCCGCCGAAACTGCTCCTGCAGCCGCCGATGGGCGAGGTCGTGCTTGGCGACCAGCAGCAGCCCGCTCGTGAACCGGTCGAGCCGGTGGACGAGGCCCGGGCGCAACGCCCCGGAGACTCCTGACAGGCTGCTCAAGTGATGCAGCAGCGCGTTGACCAGCGTCCCTGATCGGTTGCCGGCTCCGGCGTGCACGTTCATACCGGCCGGCTTGTCCACGACGGCCACGTGGGAGTCTTCGTAGACGATGTCGAGATCAATGGCTTCCGGCTCGGCCTGCAGCGGCTTGCGTTCGGTCGGCTCGACCTCGACCGTCTCCCCGCCCCGCAGCTTGTGGGATCCCTTGCGTTCCACCTGTCCGTCGACGCGCACGTGGCCGTCTCGAATCCATTCCTGGATCAGGGCGCGGCTCGCGCCCTGGATCTGTTTGCTGAGGAAGAGGTCGAGCCGCGCGCCCGCTCTGCCTGGCTCGGCATTCAGCCGCATCGCCTTCAGCGTGGCACACGCGGCCGGTTCCGGCGCGGACCGACGCGCGCCGGCGCCGCTTGACTTTGGGACCCAAGGTGTGTAATCATGCAATCTAATGAATATTCATGCAGCATCGCTCGGCACTTACCGGAGCGTCGAGACGCCACACTTCCTGCGCGACAGCGACCTGTCCGCCCAAGCGTTGCGCAGCCTCTTGGAGTTGGCGCTGCAGGTCAAGATCGAGCCGGAACTCTACCGCCAGTCGCTCAAGAACCGCTCGGTCGCCCTGCTATTCGAGAAACCATCCTTGCGCACGCGGATGACGTTTGAGTTGGCGGCGCTCCAGCTGGGTGGCTTCTCGGTCTTTCAGGACCACCGCGACGGCCGGATCGGAGAGCGCGAACCGGCGCGGGACATCGCCCGGAACCTGGACCGGTGGTTCGACGCCATCGTCGCCCGCACCTATGCCCACAAGACACTGGAGCTGCTGGCGTGCTGGTCCAAGGTCCCGGTGATCAATGCCTTGAGCGAGGCGTATCACCCCTGTCAAGCGCTCGCCGATTACCTGACGATCCTCGACCACTTCGGATCGTTTGAGGGTCTCAAGATCGCATACGTCGGGGACGCCAACAACGTTGCGCACTCTCTGTTGCACTGCGCCGCGCAACTGGGGATTCCGGTCTCCATCTGCGGGCCGCCCGGGTACGCGCCGCGGTCCGATGCCTTGGCGGCCGCGCGCGCGGCCGCCAAGGCCCACGCGGCCACCGTGGAGGTCCTGTCCGACCTTCCCGAGGCCGTCCGGGACGCCGCAGTCGTGTACACGGACGTGTGGACGAGCATGGGCTGGGAAGAGGAGACGCAGCAGCGCCGGATCGCGTTCCAGGGCTACGAGGTCAACGACGCGGTGATGGCGGCCGCCAGGCCGGATGCGGTGTTCATGCACTGCCTGCCGGCGTTGCGGGGTCAGGAAGTTGCCGACTCCGTGATCGAATCCGGCCGGTCGCTCGTATTCGATCAGGCCGAGAACCGACTGCATGCCCACAAGGCGCTGCTGGTGATGATGCTGGGGGGCAGGTGATCGAACCATGGCCGACACTAAACTCAAGAGGGTCGCGCTTGCCTACTCCGGCGGGCTTGACACCTCAATCATCATTCCCTGGCTGCGCGAGAACTACGGAGTGGAGGTCGTCGCGGTCTGCGGCGATATTGGGCAGGGCTCCGGTGAACTGGCGGGGCTCGAGGCAAAGGCGCTCGCCAGCGGCGCCTCGGCGGTGTATGTCGAGGACCTGCGCGAAGAGTTCGTCCGGGACTACGTCTGGCCGATGGTCCGCGCGGGCGCGGTATATGAACACAAGTATCTTCTCGGAACGTCGATCGCGCGGCCTCTGCTGGCGAAACTCCAGGTCGAGGTTGCCCTGCGTACAGGCTGCGACGCGCTGGCGCATGGCGCGACGGGCAAGGGCAACGACCAAGTGCGGTTCGAGTTGGCCTACAAGGCTCTGGCGCCTCATCTGCCCGTGATCGCCCCCTGGCGGGAGTGGGACATCGTCTCGCGCGAGGACGCCGTCGACTACGCTGTCAGGCACAACATCCCGATTCAGCAGAGCAAAGAGAAGATCTACAGCCGCGACGCGAACCTCTGGCATATCTCTCACGAGGGCGCGGAACTCGAGGATCCAGCGAACGCCCCTTCGGGCAAGGTCTGGACCCTGTCCGTGGACCCAGACGAGGCGCCAGCTGGAGGCGCGATGGTCGCGCTCGAGTTCGAGGCCGGTACGCTGGCCGCCGTGGACGGCGAACGGCGCAGTCCGGCCGCGATGGTCGAGGATTTGAGTGCGCTGGGCTGCGCCCACGGCATCGGGCGCATCGACTTGGTGGAGAACAGGTTCGTGGGGATGAAGTCGCGCGGATGCTACGAAACGCCCGGCGGGACGATTCTGATGGCAGCGCACCGCGAGTTGGAAGCCTTGACGCTCGACCGCGCCACGCAGCACTACAAGCAGAAGATCGCTCTCGACTACGCCGAACTCGTTTACGACGGCAAGTGGTTCACGCCGTTGCGGGAGGCGCTGGACGGATTCGTGGAGCGGACGCAGCGCCACGTCACGGGGCAAGTTCGGCTGCGGCTGAAGCAGGGGCGCATCGATGTGCTCAGCCGCACCTCGCCGTACTCCCTGTACGCTCCGGAGATCGCGAGCTTCACGATGGGCGAGGAGTACGACCAGCAAGATGCTGCCGGGTTCATCAACCTCACCGGCCTGCCGGTCCGGGTCCACGCCGCCGTCCAAGGCGGACCCGTCAATGTCAAGACCGACCTGCGGGTCGGACTCGCCGGCGGAAAGGACGGACAGGCATGAAGCTCTGGGGTGGGCGCTTCGAGACGGACGCTGCGGAACTCTTCGAGCGCTATTCCGGCTCGCTGCGCTTTGACAAGCACTTCTTCGAGGCCGACGTGGTTGGCTCGAAGGCGTACGCGAACGCTCTTGAGCGGGCCGGCATCCTGACCGGCGAGGAGCGGGAGAGGATTCACGCAGCGTTCGACTCGATGCTGCATGCGGCGCGGGACCCCGCGTTCTTCGAGGCCCAAGACGAAGACATCCACACCTTCGTCATCCGCAAGTTGGGCGAAGCAGTCGGCGGGCTCGCCGAGAAAATCCACACCGGACGAAGCCGCAACGAGCAGGTCGCGACGGATTTCCGACTCTGGTTGAAGGTGACGATCCGCGGGGTCCAGCACCGCCTGGAAGCACTGATGAGTTCGTTCCTCGCGCTCGCCGAGCGCGAGTCCGGAGCGCTGCTGCCAGGGTACACGCACTTGAGGCGCGCCCAGGCCGTCCTATTCGAGCACTACGTGCTGGCGTACTTTGAGATGTTCCACCGCGATTGGCAGCGCTTGCAGCAAGCCTATGAGCGCACCGATGTGTCGCCGCTGGGAAGCGGCGCGCTGGCCGGAAGCGGCTTCCCATTCGACCGGTACGCCATGGCTGGCGAGCTGGGCTTTGCGGAGATTTCGGCGAACAGCCTGGACGCCGTCTCGGACCGCGACTTCGCGCTGGACTTCCTCTACGCGGCGTCCGTCACGATGGTGCACGCAAGCCGCTTGGCGGAGGATTGGATCCTCTACAGCAGCGAGGAGTTCGGATTCCTCGAGATGGGGGACGAAGTCACCAGCGGATCGAGCCTGATGCCGCAGAAGAGAAATCCCGACGCGCTGGAGTTGCTGCGGGGCAAGACCGGACGGGCATGCGGCAGCCTGCAGTCGCTCCTGATGACCCTGAAGGGATTGCCGCTCTCCTACAACCGCGATTTGCAGGAAGACAAGGAAGGAGTCTTCGATACGGCGAGCCAGCTGAGTGGCTCGATCGAGGTCCTGACGCTGTGCGTCGACACGACCCGCGTCCAGCCGCAGCGGATGGAACAGGCTGCCGAGGACGGCTGGGTTTCGGCGACGGCCTTGGCCGAAATCCTGGCCCGCAAGGGCGTCCCGTTCCACCGGGCGCACCGAATCGTCGGCAGAATCGTGCTGGCGAGCTTGAAACAGGGCAAGCGGCCCCAGGACTGGACCCTGGACGACCTACGGGAGTTCGCGCCCGAGTTCGATGCCCAAGCCAAAGCGGCGCTGGCGCCGCGCCAGGCCGTCGACAAGCATGTCGTCCCTGGAGGGACGGCAGTCCGGTTCGTGCGCCAGGCTTTGGATACAGCGACGGCCCGGCTCGCGCGTCTCCGTGAAGATTCGGCAAGTCCGGAAGAGCGAGACTCGTGAAAGCCCGCCGCCAGCGCGAAATCCTGCGTCTGATCGGCTCACGGCAGGTGCGGACGCAAGACGAGCTGTCCGCCGCGCTTGCGGCCCGCGCCATCAAGGTCAGCCAAGGCACGCTTTCGCGCGACTTGCGGGAACTCGCGATCGTCAAGACGGCGGCAGGGTACGTGCGGTCAGACCGCCTGGAGCCGAATTCGCCGGCCCAGGAGGCCTTGGCGCGCGTGGTGGCGCAGTTTCTGCTGGACATGCGCACGGCGCAGAACCTCGTGGTGCTGCGCACGGCTCCCGGGGGCGCGAACGCGCTTGCCCAGTTGCTGGACGCTTCTGCGTGGCCGGACATCGTCGGGACGATCGCCGGCGACGACACGATCTTCGTGGCGACACTCGACGCTGGCGCCGCCCAGCGCGTGGGGAGAAGAATCGAGGCGCTTTGAGTCGATTCGGGCGGTGCGCCACGTACGGCCCGGCGTCTTCGGAAGCCGACAAACGCTTGGTATGCTAGCTATTTCGGGCAGCGGCAACGCCGTCTGGCCATGAACAACCATGAGCAGCATTTCGCTGAGGGGCCATATCGCGGTGGTGACGGGCGCGAGCAAGGGACTCGGTAGACAAATGGCCGAATCCCTGGCCGCGGCAGGGGCGCAGGTCGCTCTCGTGGCGCGCAGCGAAGCCTTGCTGAGCGAAGTCGTGCTGGGCATCCAGGAGAGCGGCGGAGATGCGGACTACGTCGTGGCCGACGTCACAGAGGAGGCGGCCGCGTTGGAAGTCGAACAGTCGGTCCGCGAGTTGTTCGGCGTTTGCGACATCCTAATCAACAATGCCGGGATCAACAACCGCAAGCCGATCGAGGACATGTCGGTCGACGAGTGGCATGAGATTCTCGAGGTGAACCTGACCGGCCCGTTCATGATGTCGCGCGTCTTCGTCCCCGGTATGAAGGAGAAGAACTGGGGACGGATCATCAACATGACCTCGATCATGTCCCACGTTTCGCTTCCGAATCGGACGGGATACTCCACGACGAAGGCCGGTCTGTTGGGTTTCACGAAGGCGTTGGCGCTCGAACTTGCACCCCACAACATTACCGTCAACGGCATCAGCCCGGGACCGTTTGCAACGGAGATGAACAGGCCCTTGATCGAGGATCCCGAGAAAAACCGCCAGTTCCTGGAGCGCCTGCCCGTGGGCCGTTGGGGGAAGGTGGAAGAGATCGGCCAACTCGCCGTCTATCTCTGTTCGGAAGGCGCAGGCTACTTCACCGGGACCGACATGGTGATCGACGGCGGCTGGACGGCGCAGTAGGGCTGCCGCGTCCCATGCCGTGTCGGGTGGTCGACTCTACGCCCGCCTCTCCCAGTCGGGTAGGGGGACAAAGCTGTAGCCCTGGTCCCGTGAAACGGGAATGATCGCCTGGAGCGTCTCCGAGCGGTCTGTCGTCGGCTTGGTGTCCTCGCCGTCGTGGAGGCAGACGATACCGCCTAGACACGCACGGCCGACAATCCGTGAGGCGATCCGCCGCTGGTCCCACGCCCAGTCCATGGCTGTCACAGTCCAGTGGACTCCCGTCAGGCCGAGTTCCGGCAGAATGCTCCGCAGCGCAGGAGATCGGAGGCCGTAGGGTGGTCGAAACAGAGCCGTCCTGCGGCCCGTGGCTTCCCCGATCGCCTCCTGGGTCCGGACGAGTTCAGCGCGCACGCGCGAGAACGAGCGGACGAGCAGGCACGGGTGTGAATAGGTGTGGTTGCCTACGGCGTGGCCCGCCGCGACCACGTCGCGAGCGGTCCCAGGCCGCCGCTGGACATTCTTGCCGCAGAGGAAGAAGGTGGCCGGGACACCCCATCGATCCAACGCCTCCAAGAAGCGCGCCGTTTCATTGCTCGGTCCGTCATCGAACGTGAGCGCGATGCGCTTCTCGTCGGTCGGCAGGCGCGAGAGACTGGCTCCCCAGCGCTGCGAGGTGGGCCACGCCGCCGCGTAGGCTCCGTACCCAAGCGCCGCGGCGGAGGCTATAAGGGGAGCCCACACGGGGGAGATTGTAGCGGTTTGCTGGGCGGCTCCCGATCCGTCCGAACCGGCGCCGAAGAGGCTCGCCGAGCCTCTCGAGGGAGCGGCTGGGAGGCCGGATCGGAGCCCAGGTCGCCGGATACCGCCTGCGCTGTGTTGCCCGCCATGGGCCTGGCGCACAAGGAATGGCGGTGCGCGCATTGGCGGCGCCTGCTTCGCGACGCCACCGTTCTCCGCACCGCGAAATCGGAGCCCGATCGGCGCTTACCCCGGTCGGCCAGGGTGTTGACGGCGATGCTAATCAATTGGAAACTAGACGCTTCTGCCCACATGTCATGATACGTCTGTTATGCTGAGCGAGTGTTGGGGGAATGGCATGCGAACCCAGGTTAGCGTTGATCAAGAGTCCCAGGAACGGGTCTTGCGCCAAAGAACGTCCATCTGCCTGCAGCGCGCGAAGGTCGGCGTGGCGTCCACCCGCGAAGGTCGGGTGAAGGATTTCAGGGGCGACAGCCGCGCCGGGGTGCAGTTCGACGCACAGGGTCGTGGACCGCTCGGTTTCGGGCGGTCCCGAGGACGCGCGAGGCCGCGCTCCGCAGGGCAGCGTTCGATGAGCGCTGGGATTGGGGTCGGCGCCTTGCGCTCCGCAGTCCTTCTAGCGGCAGGCGCGCTTTGCTTTCCATCCGCTCTTTTGTCGTACTCGGCAGGAGCGCCGACAGGGGTTTCCGGTGGCGATTTCCCAGGCGAAGAAAATTGCACGAAGTGTCACCGCGCGGAACCCAACTCGGGATCCGGCAGTATCTCGTTGCTGATCAATGGGATAGCCGCCGGGGAGTACTCATATTCTCCCGGCGAGACAGTCCCGGTCGTGGTTCGAGCGAACGATTCGGACGCGGTGCGGTTTGGATTCGAGTTGACCGCGAGGTCGGGCGACGGTTGTGGCAAAGCGGGAGACTTTTCGGCCGAAGGGGCGGTACAGATCCGAGAGGGTACCTGCGGTGGGGATTCCCTAAACGTCCAGTGGGCGACTCATAGGGTTGCGAAAGTCGGAACCGAAGTCGCCTTCGAAATGGAGTGGACCGCCCCGCCAGAGGATACCGGCCCCGTGGCGTTCGCTGTGGCTGTCAACGCAGCCAACGGCAACCTCAATGTGTCGGGTGACAACATCTACAATCTCCAGACCACGGTGCAGCCCAGTGAAGGGCCGTTGGGACCGCCCCAGATCTCGGAGGGGGGCGTTGTACTGGCGGATCTCCACAGCGGGTCTGTGCGGGGCGCCCCCGGCGCGCTCGCGACCGTTCTCGGTACGGATTTCGCCTCCGCGTCGACGAAGGCGTGGCTGGCATTCGACGACCAGCAGCGCGCGGTGACGATCGCTGGAGGGGTCTGTCTCGAAGTCAACGGCGAGCGGTCACCGCTGAAGTACGTCTCCCGGGAGCGGATCGACTTTCAGGTCCCGGTGGGCGCCGGTCTGGGTCAAGCCACGGTAAAGGTGATCCGGGACTGCGGCGCTGATGATGAAGCACGAAGCGAGGAGGCGAGTTTCGAGATCGCGGCGGTCCAACCAGCCTTCTTTCTGCTCTCCGAGAGCCCGTCGGCCGTTGCCGCGCGGCACCAAGACGAAACGCCGGTCGGAAACAAGAACCTGCTTCCCTGGATCGAGGCCTCGCCGGCCGTACCGGGCGAGGTCGTTTCCCTGTTTGGAACGGGATTCGGACCCGTGGTGCCGGCGCTCGCCACAGGGGAGCTGCCTCTCGAGGATAGATCTGTCTCCAGCATGAACGTACGCGTACAGATCGGCGGCATCGAAGTGCCGCAGGCTGACGTGCTGTATGTCGGCGCGGCTCCCGGTTTCCTGGGGACGAATCGGGTGGATGTGCGGATTCCGCAGTCGGCGGCCGATGGCGAACACTCCGTCGTCCTGCTTGTCGACGATGTGGCTTCCCCTCCGGGCCCGCAGTTGAGCGTAGCGAGCCCGCCTTCGGCGCCGCCGGGGACGGCGTGCGCATCGGACACGGTCCTCATGCCGGGGCAGCAGTGCTCGCTGTCACTGGATGGCCTGCAAGCTTCGTTTGCCGTGGACGGGACCGGGAAGGCATGCATCACCTTGGCAGCCAGGAACTTGAAGCGCTGCGGCGACCAGACAGTCGGCTTGCCGCGATACGGAGCCTCCGCCGAGAAGAACGACGACGGCAACTGGACGATCAACCTGCCACCCTCGTCCCCATAGGGGGCCGTTTCAGGCGTCCCTTGCCTGGGCGGCTGGGCTCCGCGCCATCGCGACGGAGATACGGAATCGGCATGTCGGGCCGTTGAGGTTCTCGGATCCTTGTGCGCCGAGGCGACTGCGAACCCCGGTCCTTCCGGAAGCCGTTGGCGGAATCGCGACCTTCAGGGCGGTGCGCCCTGGCGCCGCAGTCAATCCCGCCGTGCTCGCCGTTACGGGCAGGCAGGCCGGCGCCGCAGGCGCGAGCTGAGGACCACTGGGCTGCTGCCAGGTCACTGGCGGTCGTCGAAGGTGCGTCAGCTTGGTTGCTCGAGCCAATGTCGACTTGGAGGACGGACGAGAACTGCCGGCGCAGTGCGCCGCGCGGCCCAGATTGCAGCGTCGAGCCGGCGCCTCCACACTGGCCTAGAGGCCGATCCGAAGACTTGAGAAGCCTACGTGCGCCCGGTAGCCGTGGCGCGCCGCCAAGCGCTCGGAATAGCCATAGAACTGCCAGCCGAAGTTCCAGGAAAGATTCTTTCGAAGAGACACGGAGATACGCGCTTGGGGCGACTGATACGTCAACGGCAAGCTCGAAAAGACATTGGCCCCGTCGAGTGAGAACGTCGGGTCGGCCACTCGGACTGCGCTGAAGCGGCCGCCCCCGGCGTCCCGGGTCAGGACATACCCCGCATGGAGCGTGAGGCGCTCAAGCAGGGCCGCCCGCACCGCGATGTTCACGTTGTGGATCCTGCTGGCGTACACACTCCGGGCGCGCTCCGGCCCTGCGCCGCCCAGGTCGAACAAGTTAAGGATCCCGGCGGAGACATCCAGACCCAGGAAGCTGTAGCCGGCGTCCAGAACCAGACCCGATGCCAGGTCTGTCCAGGATGCATTCACGCCGTGGGCGCGGCTCTTCGAACTGTAGGCGAGGAGTTCGGTCGGATTGTCGTTGGCGCGGTTCCGGAAGAATCCGCTGATCGACACCGCCTTGCCGCGCCAACGGACGCGCGCGGACTGGTTGTGGAAGCGGCGATCGCTTGTCGGGGCCAGGGGCTGGTCGGCGCGACCGGCTTCGAAGTCGAGAGAGGCGCGCAGGCCGGTCACCGGCAGCCATCGGACGCCTCCGGCGCCGCTGCGCACGGCGTTATCCGTGGCGCTGAGCTCATTCTGGAATCCGAAACTCCCGAAGCGCAGGGCGTCACTCGTGCGAATCCGGCGGGTCGAGAATCGATACGCGCCGTAAAGGCTTACCTGTTTCACGGGGCGAAAGTTCGCCTCGCTGGCGTTCGCAAGGCGGCGGATTCCAAGGTGCTCGAAGCTGAGGAACTCATTACGAAAGAGACCGATCTCGAGGAATGAGGCCCGGCCGTCCATGCGCGTGTTGTGGAAGGCAGTCGTGTTGGTGATAGTCCAACGCGGCGTCGGAAGCAGCGCGACGGTGAAATCGCCGGAACTCTGCCTGCGGTCCGCGTCGCCGACCACGAACGACTCGCGGCTCGTGGCTGCACTCGTGGCCGGGTCGCGGATCGAGAGGTTTTCGAGGAGGGTCGAGTTGCGCGAGCCGCCGGAGTAGACGTAACGGGCATTGAAGCCGATCCGGCGCTCCTCGCGGGTGCGCAATGCGACGGTCGTGACCGGCGTCCGCCCGCGGAAGGGCTCGGAGCGATCGAACGCCTCGACGGGCTGGATGTTGGCCGCCGCGGAGGGAAGCTGCGAGGCGTCCCGGAAATCACCGGCCTCCTCGTAGAAGTCGAGGGCCTGCATGGCTGTCAGCGCCAACCCCAGGAAGCGTGCGGAGAACCCGGCGCGGTACTGGTTTCCCTGCTGGCGCAGGTCCGTTCGGTAGCGAAGGAAATTCCGGGCGTCGAATCCTCCGAAGCGGTCCGCGATACCCTCCGAGGCGAAGCCTGGCCCTGTGCGCCGATTGCGGTCGTAGCCGACCAGGACCTCGAAATCCGACCCCGGACGCAGTGTCAGGTCGTGCGTCTGCAGCGAGCGACCGGTCCGCAGACCGTGCTCGCCGCTCCAGAGCGTCAAGAGACGGTTGTGATAGCGGATGGTGCGAACCTGCATGTCGTAGCGGTACAGGCCGTTCTTTTCGGCCCGGACGACGTGCGCTTGGTAGGGATCCGCTGGGGCTCCGAAAGAGCGGAGCGAGAACTCGTCGAGGAGACGTCCTTGTCCGTCCAGGGAATGGATCCGGATCCGGCCATCGAACAGACGCATCCCATTGCCGTAGTTCACGCTGGCGCGGTAGAGATCGAGGTTGCCGTCCACCTCCGCGAAGCGATAGCCGACCTCAAACGAGTTCGAGACGGCATAGCCGCCGACTTGCCGGGAGCGCACTGGCCGGTCGGGGGTCGGCGCCACTGGTTGCTGGGCCAGAGCGAGTGGACAGGCGAGCAGCGACGCTAGACGGAGTTTCATCGTCGGAACAGCGCGTCGGCGTTCGATCCGTGGATCCGTGAGTGACACAGGACGCAGTCTCGGAAGGCGGGGTCGACGAGGTTGTGAAACGCCCGTCCCGGTCCGAGGATCCCCTCGCCGCGCAGACCGAATTCCGCGATGTCGCCGTGGCACTCCAGACAAAGCGTGAACGCCGCCGGACGGTTGAGTAGGCGTGGGTTCGTGCTCCCGTGCGGGTTGTGGCAACTCGGGCAGCCTTCGACACGCACGGGCGGGTGCTCGTGCAGGAACGGCCCGCGTTTGTCTGTGTGGCACTTGGTGCACGGGAGATCGTTGCCAAAGGCCTGCGAGACCATGCGCGGCGCGCGCGACGCGCGCCACGTGGCGATCGGCGCGCCGTGTGGGTTGTGGCAGTCGGTGCAGTCCATCGCCCCTTCATTGACGCGGTGCTTGAAGGGCATGTCGAAGCGCGCCCGGATCTCCTGATGGCAGGCGTAGCAAACTTCACGCTGGTCGCCGGCCAGCAGCGGACCCATCTGATGCGAGTCGTGAATCGAGTGACAGCTGGAGCAGCCGACTTCGGCGGTCATGTGCGCGGACCGGCGAATGTGCAGTTTGCCGAAATCATCGGAGTGGCAACGCAGACAGCGGTCTTGCGCCGCGCTCGGGGCGAGCAGTGGAAAGCGGATGATCTTCTCCTTGTCGGCGTTGACGACATGGAGACCGCCGGGCCCGTGGCACCCCTCGCAGCCGGTGCGCTCGGGCGGCTCGTTCTCCAGCGCGATGGACTTGAAGTGCGGATTGCGGGTGAAGTCGCTCCAGACCTGCGGATGGCACGGTTGACAGATGCGGTTGCCGACGAATTGCGGTCTCGGCTGCGCCTCGTCCTGCCCGAGCGCGGTCGGCGCCGCCAAGAAGACGAGAAGCGCTGCGATCCGCTTCGCTGCGGACCCGATCATCTTGGGTGCGCCTGGTGGTCCCGCGGAGAAGCGGCGCCCCTCGGTGGTTGGGGACTCGGATCCCACATCCGCCTCATGCATTGCCTCCAGGGTCTCCAGTCCGGGCGCTACGTGGCCGCCGCGCGTCCGGCCGCGATTCAACTCAACGCACGATAGCACGCGCTCCCGCGGTGCGCCGGATCGCTATCCGTTGCTCAGGCACATTTTTTTGTCGCGATTTGGGGCGTCTCATCGAAGTTGATTCCGACTCACACGTCTTGTGGGTAGCCGGGCGCGGCCCGAAGGCGTGCCGCGAGGGCGCTGGGCAGGTGGCCCGAGCCTCTTGGACGTGTTGTCGAGAACAGCGGGCACAGCGCTAGCGTGCCGCGCTGGAAGGCGTGGAGCGCAACGGAGGCGGGAGGGCGCGGGCTAGCGGGCTAGCGGGTTCAGCAGCAGGTCGAGAGCCTCCTGCGGCCGGGCCGCGAAATGGCGGTTGGCCTCCGGCAGGAACTGGAACCTGGACTGGCAGCGGACGATCGAGATCGCGGTGTTGGTCAGGCAGGCGAGATTGCGTGGCAAGTCGCGGACATAGACGCGGCAGCGGTCTTCGTCGTAGGTGAAGTCGCGGACATAGTGCAGGCGGTTCTCGATGTGCCAGTGGTTGCGGACCAAGGCCGCCAGCTGCTCGGCAGTGGCCTTGTCGGCGGTCAGAGAGGTGAGGGCGTAGGTCACTTCGGTGCTGCTGGCCCCGGTCTTGAGGACCTGCCGCTGGCGTTCGATGCGGATCGCCTGGCGGCGTCCGTAGAGGCCGGCATAGCCCTCCCAGGCGGAGTCGGAGAGGTCCTTGACCCAGTAGCGGCGGCGGTCGCTGCGGCCATGCTCCTTGTCGCGGGTTTCATAGGCGGGGGAGTCGCCGAAGAGCATGGCCTGCAGGTCGGCCAGCAGCGTCGGCTGGTTGTCCTTGATGGCGGTGACCAGGTAGTCGGCGCCGCAGTCCTCGAGCAGGTGGCGCGCTGTCTTGTGCTGGGCGTGCAGCGCGGTGACGGTGACGGTGCAGCCGGAGATCTCGACGGCGTCGGCCAGCTCGCGCACCGCCGGGATCTCGTTGGTCTTGCTGTCAATCTCGAGCTGTCCCCGCACCAGGCCGCTGCCATGCTCGATGGCCGCGACCAGCATGCGGCGGCCGTCCTGGGTCTGCCTGGAGGCGCCGCGGACATCCTTCCCATCCATGGAGACCGCCGGGATGCCCGCGGTCCGCCGACGCTTCGGCGGCTCGCTCTCGTGGCCCGTATCTTCCTCGTTCGGCTGGACTTGCCGTGGATTCCCGCTCTGCTGCCGGGCCCCCTTCGCGTAAGCGTTCGAGCGGGCCGTGAAAGGCGGCCGTGGAGCTAACGATTGAGGATTGCTTTCCAGTCCGGGCAGAGGGGTTTGACGAAGACGTTTTTGACGGGCTGGTTGTACTCGTGACGAGTATCGAGTTTGCCGCGGCCCTGCGTCTGGCCCAGATGGATCCAGTTGGCGGCGCGATAGCAGGTGCCCTGGAAGCGCGGCGTTTCGCAGAACGTTTCCAACAGCACGGGACGCATGCCGTAGCGTTGTTGCCAGTCGTCGGGAAGTTGTCGCTGGAGGCAGGCGAGTAAGTGGGAGGCCAGCGACGGGAGCCGGATCCAGGGCAGGATGAGATAGCGGGCGTGATTGACGACCAGGGGTAGGTTGCGCTGGCGGGTGGGCGGATGCCAGCCCACGAAACGGTCCCGAGGGGCCGTTTTCCAGGCCGCGGCGCCGAAGCCGAGCAGGGCCAGCAGGAGGCCGTCGGCGGCGTGCACGAAGTAGCGCAACTGGGCACCGGGCAGGGGCTTGTAGCCGAGGTAGTGGTAGCGCTCGACGAACTCGTTCCAGAAGCGGCTGCGGGGATCGGAAGGTCGCAGCAGGCACAGGCGCAGAGGACGGGCTTGGGCCAGCGAGGCGGGCAGGGGCGCGAGGGGCGGCGGAGCGGTGCGCGGGGACGGCGCGAGCGGGCGCGGGCGCGGCAGGGTCCTCAGCGGCGGCGGCAGGGTCAGCAGGCCGTCGCGCTGCATGCGCAGCAGGGCCACGCGCGCGCTCATCTCCTTGAGGCCGCCGTCGGGCTTGCGCCAGTCCAGCACCTCGCAGACCGCCTGGGATAGTTTCGTGCGGGACAGGGGCGGGTCCGTGTGCGCGATCAGGGCGCGGATCCGGTCCAGTTCGGCCGGGAGGAAATCCCGGCCGCAAAAGCGCAGCGAGCCGCTCACGGGTCCGGCCCGGCCTCCGAACACCGCCAGGGCGCTCGCAGGGCCTGGAACCGCTCCGCGGACAGGCCCCACGGCAGCCAGGCCCACGGATCCACCACGACCACTCCCCGTCCGATCCCCGCACACTCGCGCAGGAACGCCTCCAGCCAGCGCCACAGGTCGATGCCGGCCCTGTCCAGCGTGGCGCACACCGACAGCAGCACGCCCTGCAGGGCCGCGCCGTCCGCACTGTGCGAGCCGTAGCTGAGCTTGCGCCCGAGCACGGGTCGCCGCAGGGCTCGCTCCACGACAGTGTTGTCCATGGGCACGAACGCCTTCCTCACAAACACCACCAGGCCCTCGCGGTGCCGCAACAAGGATTGCAGCGGTGCCAGCCGCGGGTCCGGACCAGCCTTGTCCGACTCCCGCTGCGCTGCCTGGGTCCGTATCGCCACCTCCCGCTCGGCGTGCTCGAACAGTGCGGCGCACTCCGCTGCCAGCCGCTGCTGGGCCGCCCGGAACGCCTCGCACTGTCCTTCCAGACCACTCTGTGGATCCCACTGCGCCAGCCGTTCGGCGTTGCGTCGGTACAGCCTCCCGATCCGCTCCAGGATCCCGTCCACCCACTCCTGCAGGTCCGGCCGCTTGCGCCCCAGCGTGACAAAATCTCTCCTGGCGTGGGCCCAGCATACGGAGAGTTCGAACTGCTCCGGGTGCTCCCGCGCCAACTTGACATACGCCGCGTAGCGATCACACACCAGCACCACCTTCTCTCTCAGCCCCAGCTTGCCGAACAGTGCTGCGGCCGCCGCGGCACTCCGCGACGGATCCACCCGGAACCGCACGGCGTCCCCGGTCAGGCAGGCCCACAACCAGCAACGCGGGTTCTGCCCTGCCTCCGCCCGCACCTGCACCACCCACGAGGTCTCGTCCCCGTGCACCAGTCGCGTCTGCTCCTGGTGCGCTGCGATCGCCGCCTCCAGCGGCTCGAACCAGGTCAGGAAATCCCGCCCATGCCCCAGCAGCGTGCCCGCCGGCAGACGCACCCCCCTCTCGCCCCACTCCCGCTCGAACGCCCGCACCGGGTGCCGCTGCCAATACACTTGCAACAGAAACGCCACCCACACGCTCAGTCCGTAACTCGTGCCCCGGAACAGCGTGGGCTCCCGCGGCGCGATCACTGCGGGCACTGGCTGGCCCTGCCGCTGCGCGCACCCGCACCCCGCCCGGAAGCGGGGCCGCCGGATCCGTCTCACATACCCCCGCACATCGACCTCGATCGATGCGCTGCTCTCCTCGCCGTTGCGGGCGTAGGGCTCCCCGCAGTCCGCACACTAGCGGCTGTCCGCCTCCGGCTCGAGCCACTCCTCCTGCACCGCTAGACCGGACCGCTCTACCCGCGCATGCGGGACCGCTCCCCGTGGCCCCCCGCGCGGCCGTTGCGGCTCCGGATCCGCCCCCGGGCGGGCCGTCTCCGCTGCAGCCGCCCCACCCTCACTGCCGCTCTGGCGCTTCTCGCTCCGCTTCCCGAACGGGGACCGCAACAGATCCTGGTTGCGCTGCTTCAGGCCCGCAGTCTCCTGCTCCAACTCCTGAATCCGCTCGTGCAGCTGCTCGCTCCTCTGCTGCGCTTCCGCCAGCTTCTGCTGCGCTTCCCCGCAGCGCAACTGCCACTGCTTGATACGCTCCTTCGCCCGCTGGTGCATGCTCCGCCAGTAATGCCACTGGCGCTTCGCCTCCACCAGCTGCCACGACAACCGCCGCTCCCGCTCCAACTGGCACTGCACCGGCATCCCTGCCGGCTGCGCTTGCAGCTGCCTTTCCGCCTCCACATCCGCTAGCCTGCCATAAACCCATTTCTCGTGTCCAGCGTTTTATGCAAGTTTTTTTGCCGCCCTCCCCACCGGCTTTCGCCCTCCTCAATTCACGGCCCGCCCGAACGGTTACCCCTTCGCCACGGCGGTTTCCAGCGTCTCCGGCGGCAGGCTCGCGAGGATGTTGTGGAACGTCGTGATCGACGGCGAGGTGTAGCACTGCCGGCTGGGGCTGTAGAAACAGTCCGCGGCCTGCCGCTGCTGCTGGCTCAGCAGCAGACTTCCTTACATCGGCCGAGATGGCCAGACAGCGTAGGTCAGCCTAAGTTCCTACGGTTCATAGAGTTTTAGTCGTTTCCGAAGTGCCAATTGGGGTTGCGCCGGACCCGCTGTGACTGTTATAATATGTCCATGGAAAGCTCGAGCGAGGCCCTGCCGCGACCCACCGGACTGCCCGCGGCCCTGTCCCTGCAGCCGCCGGAGGCGACCGCTGTCAACGCGCAGCTGAGCTTCCTGGAGGACAGCGGCCAGGTGTATTGGTTCCTGTACCTGCAAGTGTGCGACTGCTACCTGCAAGGCGATCGCCCGGCGCGCGCGCGCTGCCTGGCGCGCTTCCTGACGTGGGGCGTGGCGACAGCGGCGGAATTGGCGCAGGCGCTCGGGATCAGCGCGCGCACGGTGACGCGCGCGCGGCTGCGGATGCAGCGGGAGGGGGAGTCGAGCTTCGGGCGTCCGCGCCAGCCGCGGCGGCGGCACGGGATCGAGGACCCGGCGGTGCTGGCGCGGGCGGCGGAGCTGCTGCAAGGGGGCGCGAGCCTGCGTGGCGTGGCGCGGGAGTTGGAGCTGTGCTTCGAGACGCTGCGCCAGTACAAGCGCGAGGGCTTGCTGCCGGGAATCGCGGCGCAGCGCGAGAGCGGGCGGGCAGTGGGCGCCGAAGCGGCCGCGGGAGCGGGCCTCTCCGAGCCGGCCGGAAACTTGGCGGCGGACGTTCCCGAGGCTGCTGGCGCGGGTCTGGAATCCGGCGGGGCGCTCGGCGCGAGCGGCGCGGGAATTCCCGCCGAGCCGGCCGCGGGCAGCCCGCCCGGCAGCGTGGACAAGGCCGGCCGCAACCGGCGCGACGCGGCCAGCCTCGGCCTGCTGGCCGAGCGGCTGCCAAGCTTCGAAGCCACCGCGACCGTTGCCAACGGTGGCGTGCTGACGGCCGTCCCGGCGCTGTTGCAGGCCGGCCTGCTGCGCCATGCCAGCCTGCTGCACATTCCGCCCGGCTTCTACGGCCTGCGCTCCGTGCTGCTGCTGCTGGCCTTCATGTTCCTGGCGCGCGTGCGCAACGCCGAGCGCCTGCGCTACGAGCAGCCCGGCGAATGGGGCGCCCTGCTGGGCCTGGACCGCTGCCCCGAGGCGCGCACCTTGCGGCGCAAGCTGGACCAGTTGGCCGCCGACCCCGAGGCGCTGCACGCCTGGCGCGCGGCCCTGGCCGGGCAGTGGGCCGCGGACGATCCCGCCACCGCCGCCACGCTGTTCGTCGATGGCCATGTCAAGCTCTACAGCGGCAAGGCCAACCTGCCCAAGCACTTCGTCGCGCGCCAGAAACTGCAGCTGCCGGCCGCGGCCGGCTACTGGCTCAACGCGCTCGGCGGCGCGCCCCTGCTGTGCATCCACAAGCAGGTCGATCCGCAAATGGTGGCCGAGATCCGCCACGGCATCGTGCCGCAACTGGAGGCGCTCGGCCTGCTGGCGCCCGCCGCGGGCGCGGCGGCGGAGCCTCACCTGACGCTGGTGTTCGACCGCGAAGGCTGGAGCCCGCAGCTGTTCCGCTGGCTGGCCGCCAAGGGCATCGCCTGCATCACCTGGCGTAAGGGCGCGCAGACGGAGCGCTGGCCCGACAGCGAGTTCCGCCCGGAGCGCGTCACCGTGCGCTCGCCCTTGGGCGCGGCGACGCTCGAGGCGCAGGTCGCCGAGCGCAAGGCGCCCCTGCTGCCGGGCTGCGAGGCGCGCGAGGTGCGCTTCTGGATCGACCGGCGCCTGCAGCCGCCGGGCAAGAGCGGCCAGCCGCGCGAGCCCGTGCCCGCCGCGGGCCGACCCGCCGCCGGCCAACGCCAACCGTCGGTCATCACCACGCACCCGAGCCTGTCGGCGGCGCAGGTCGCCGGGCTCATGCGCTCGCGCTGGGCCCAGGAGAACGTCTTCAAGTACCTCAAGGAGGAGTTCGGCCTGGATGCGCTGCCGCAGCGCGGGCTGCTGCCCGTCGAGCCGCACACGCGGGTGGTCAACCCCGCCTGGCGGCTGATCCGCAAGGCCCTCGACAAGCTCCGCAACAAGGTCGGCAACCTGCGCCGCAAGCTGGCCCGCGAAAAGGCCCGGCCCAGTGCCGGACACGCCGACAAAGTCCGCGCGCTGCACTCGGAGATCGACGCGACCGACCGCTGGATCGAGGGCCTGGAGCATGCGGCCCGGCACGCCGACGAGCACGTGCCGGCGGGCGAGCTGTCCCCGGAGGAGCGCCTCATGGCCCTGCCCGAGCCGCTGCGCAACCTGCTCGACTCCCTGCGCATGATCGCCTACCGGGCCGAAACCGCGATGGCCGTCGCGGTCGCCCCCGAACTCGGCAAGCCCGAAAACGCCCGCGCGCTGCTGCAGGCGCTGTTCCGCAGCGACGCCAACCTGGTCCCCGATATCCGTGCCGGCACGCTCACTGTGCAGCTACTGCATCTGGCGAGCCGCTCCCAGGACGCCGCCCTGGGCCCGCTGCTCCGCGAACTCAATCAAACGCGCACCGCGTTTCCCGGCACCTCGCTGCGACTCGTCTACGAACTCCTGCCCGACGACCATCCTACGAGCGCTGCTCCCCGCCCGCAACTCGCTGTCTAGCCGGAAAACCGCGACACCTCATTCTGGTCAGATGTCAGGAAGTCTGAGCAGGCCGGCGAATTGCGCGCAGGCTGTCACGCCGCGGTAGCCGGCCAGCCGCGCGGCGACCGCCAGCACGAGCACGCTGCGCAGGCTGTAGCGCTTGCCCCGCGCGTGCCGGTACTCCGCCACCGCGCCCAGGAACTCAAACAGGCTGCGCAGCTGGGGCGCCTCCGGGGGCGCGGTCCTGGCCGGGCCCTGCCAGTCCGGCTCCTCGGCGGGCTGGCGCAGGGCCGCGCCGGCGTTGGCTTGCAGTTCGAACACCAGAATCTCCTTCCGCTGGCCGTGATGGCGCCAGTCCGGCGCCGCGCCCGGCTGGCGCGCATAGCCGCCGGTCAGGCCCAGCGAGCGCCAGTTCGCGGCCCGGTAGCAGGTCCCGGCAAAGCGCGCCGGGTCCACAAAGGTTTCCACTTTCGTCACGCACTGCTATACCGGAAGGTGCCGAGCCGACGGACCGGCCCGATACGGTCACGATTTGCCGCCCGCACGATCGGCTGGAAGGGACGGCGGTGTCGGTCATCGGCGTACGCAACGCGGGAGTGCGCGGCCTGAAGGTGAAGGTCCGGCTGCCGGACGGGAGCCACTGCTGGCTGCCGGCAGCGTGGACCAGTCTGGGTGCCCCGGCGGGGGTTGCGCCCGGGCTGGCCGGGGAGTTGCCGGACTTTCTCGCGTTGCGTAACCTTGTCTGGACGCTGGCGGAGCGCTGCGGAACGGCCGCTGGAGGAAGATCGCACCCTGCCGCTGCTGGCGCTGCTGGAGTGGGAGCAACGCTGGCAGCGCTGGCAGACGGTGCCGGAAGCGGAGCGGACACGGCTGGTGCGGGAACTGGCACGGGTGATGCTGCGGGTCGAGGCCAGGGAGGGGGACGATGAGCGCGACGAAAATCGGGGCGCGGCAGCGGGAGCGTCTGGCGGCGGTCTATGTGCGCCAGTCGACGCCGAAGCAGGTGCTGGGCAACCGGGAGTCGAGGGCGCGCCAGTACGGGCTGGCGGAGCGGGCCGTGGAGATGGGCTGGAGCCGGGATCGGATCCGGACGATTGACAGCGACCAGGGACAGAGTGCCGGGAACAAGGGAAAGGGGACGCGCGGGGGGTTCGACGAGCTGTGCCGCCTGCTGGCCCTGGACCAGGTCGGAGCCCTGTTCGGGATCGAGGTGTCGCGGCTGGCGCGGAACACGGTCGAGTGGTTCCAGTTGCTGGACCTGTGCCGGGTGCACGAGGTGGCGGTCATCGAGGACAGCCAGGGGTACTTGCCGAGCCGCGACGATGACGAGCTGGTGCTGGGCAGCAAGGGGACGCTGTCGGCGGCGGAGCTGTCGGTGCTGCGGGCGCGGATGGAGGGCGGGCGGCGCAACAAGGCGCTGCGCGGGGCGCTGTACTGGCGCGTCGCGGCCGGCTTCGTACGCAGCGGAGAGACCGTTCGCAAGGATCCGGATCAACGCGTGCAAGGCGCGATCGAGGCAGTGTTCGGGACGTTCCGGGAGGCCGGGACGGCGCGCCAAGCGGCGGCTCTGTTGCGAGAGCGGGGGATCGAGCTGCCGGTGCGGGAGCACTGCGAGGGTGTGATCCGGTGGCAGCCCGCTTCCTAGCACCGGACGCTGCGGATCCTCAAGAACCCGGCCATGGGAGGGGCCTACGCCTATCGTTTCCTGCGCGGCCGGGAGCGCAGCACGCCGCTGCGCCCGGTCGAGGAGCAGTGGGAGCTCCTCCAGCCGGGGCACCATGAGGGGTACGTCAGCTGGGAGGCGTGGCGGGAGGTGCAGGAGCAGCTGGCGCGAAACCATTCGCACCCGGAGGGGGCGCGGGGGCCGGCACGGGAAGGGCCGGCCCTGCTGCAGGGCCTGGTGGTGTGCGGGCGTTGCGGATACGGGCTGCGGGTGCGCTACAACGCGAAGGGCTGGAGCTATGGGTGCGAAGCAGCGGACCCGGCCGCCCCCCGGGGGAGCGGTTGCTTCTCGGTGGGGGGCAAGCGCATCGAGCGGGAGGTGGTGCGCCGGTTCCTGGAGCTGGCGAGTCCGGCGGGAGCCGAGGCGGCGATGCAGGCAGCGGCCGAGGCGGGAGAGCGGGCCGCTACCGTGTTGCGCCGCTGGGAACAGGCGCTGGAGCAGTGGGAGCAGGCGGAGGTGGCGCTGCAGGAAGCCGAACAGGCCCTCGCCGTGGCCCGCGCCGAGCAGCCGCTACGAGGCCCGGCTGGCGCAGCGGCGCTACCGGCAGGTCGATCCCGACCACCGGCTGGTGGCGGCGACGCTGGAGCGGGAATGGGAGCAGGCGGAGGTGGCGCTGCAGGAAGCCGAACAGGCCCTCGCCGTGGCCCGCGCCGAGCAGCAGGAGCCCCCGTCGCCGGCGTTTTTCGCCGAACTCGGAGCCCGTCTGGCCCGGGTGTGGGAGGCGCCGAGCACCGCCCACACCGATCGCAAGCGCCTGCTCGGCTGCCTGCTCGAGCAGGTGACGATCGAGAGCCGCAAGCAGGCCGGCCTCATCGCCGTCAGCGTGCATTGGCGGGGCGGGCTCGTCGACGATCTGGAGTTCCCGAGGATCGTGAATGTCCCGCAGCCGAAGCGTACCGACGCGAGCACGCTCGAGCTGCTCGGCAACCTGTCGGTCCACTACCCGGACCGGACGGTCGCGCGCATCCTCAATCAGCAGGGACGGCGCACCGCCCGCGGCCTGCGGTTCACCGCAGATTTGGTGCGCGGCCTGCGACGCTCCCACGGCATTCCCGCCCACGTGCCGCCGCAGGCTGCCGGCGATGCGGCCTGCACTCCGCTCCGTGTCGGGGACGCCGCGAAGGAACTCGCAGTCGACGAGGCCACGCTGTACCGCTGGATCCACGCCGGCCTCGTGCCGGTCAGCGACCCCGGTGTCGAAGGAGCCCCGTTGCGAGTGCGGATGACGGACGAGTTGCGAGCCCGCTTCCGCCCCGAGGTGCCGTCCGGGTTCGTGCCGGTGGCGACCGCGATGCGGCGTCTGGGCGTGACCCGCCAGACCCTCTGGAACCGGATCAAGGCCGGCCAGCTGGCATCCTGCCATCTCACCCGTGGCAGCCAGCGCGGGCTGTATGTGCGGCTGGAGGAGGAGGCCGCCGCGCTGCCCTTGTTCGCCAGCCTGGCAGAAGGGCAGGAAGGATGACGCAGGAGCCAGTCGACACGGTTTGTTTTGGCCCCGCTGCGCTGGGGGCGACCCGGAAATCAATGACTCACTCAAGTCATGGTTTTGCTAGGATGGCGGCATGGACAGCCTGGTTTGCGCGGACTGCGGAACGGCCCTGCGGCGGCCGCGGAGGGGGCCGCCGCCGCGGCGCTGCGCACGTTGCGGCAAGCGTCGGCGCAATGCACGGGCCCGGATGCCGGATGGCGGGCAAGAGGTGGCGTACACGCACTGGGAAGCCGCCTCGGTGCAGCGGGCGCTGGCGGCCGAGCAGGCCCGTCTGGACGCGCTACGGGACGAGGCGGGACGAGCGGAGTGCGAGGTCGAGAGGCTGCGCCGTCGGCTCGTGTGGCTACAGCGCCGCGAGCGGGAAGCCGGCACGGCCTGAACGCCTCGGCGCACCGCTTCCTGCGCGGCTGAGGCGGGTTCCGCGGCGCGCAGGGCACCGGAAACTGGACTCCAGCGCCGCCGCGGGCCCCTTGCACGCTGTAAAATGGCTGGAGCGCCCTTCGTTGATCCGAGCTAAGATCTGCACTTTCAAGCACTTGTGCAAGATCTCACCAACCGGGGGTATGGAGTAGCAGTCTAATGCCTAAGTCTCCGCGACCAGCACGGGGTGTCCGTGCGCCGCCAGCATGTCCTCCGACAGCCGCCGCAGGCTCAGCCCGAGTACCCGCGAGGCCAGATTCGGGACGTGAAATCCGGGCAGGATCACAAAGCGGGAATTCTGGGTGACGAGGTGCAGGCGGCGCAGTTTCTGCTCCCGGGACCAGCCGATCCAGCGATCCCGCGCGGTCAGCTTCAACGCGCCTGCCTGCCAGCCAAGCAGCGCAATCCAGGTCGAACCCAGGGTCGCGACATGGCGCAGGCCCTTGCCGAACAGACCCTGGAAGGACAGGTAGTGATGCGTCGCGACCAGCTGGTCCCAGCGACGATGTTCCTGCGCACCCCAGGTCGGGCGCACGCTGACGGCGCGCACATCCAGACCGCGACCTCCCGCCAGCAGCGACTCCATACGGCCCAATGTGACAGATCGACAACGAAATGTCCAGCCCTTTCTGGTTCGACCGACGGAAACCGAAGAGCGCAACGCCTATCGGACAGCCGCGCACTGGCCCTCCCCCGCAACCAATGTCCCTGACATAGGCAAGACGGTAGCCGGATTTTCTGGCAGACCTCCAAGACGTGGATTCAAAAGCACTTACAGTGTTTTCTGACCGGCCTCAAAAAAGCCCTTAACATCCTGGGCCGGATTTGCGATGGTAGCTAGGAACCGGTTTCCTAGGCGCTGCCATGGACCCCCGCATCGAGAATCTCCAGTCCACCACCTTCTGCGGCAGGCGCTTCACGCGTCGGCAGATCGCCCAGGTCCAGGAGACGGTGGCGACGTTCCCGGCGCTGGCCCGCAAGGAACTGGCGCAGACGATCTGCGAGCACCTGCGCTGGCGGACCCCCGCAGGCAAGAACAGCGTCGCAGCCGCCCTGGGCCTGCTCGAGGCGCTGGAGAAGGAGGGCATCCTAACTTTGCCGGCGAAGCGCGAGGAGAAAATGCACGGGACGCGCAAGCCGCTTGCGCGGACCCCGCGCACGGATCCGCAGCCGCGCATCCAGGCCGACCTGCGGGACTTGGCTCCGCTGCGCCTGCAGCGGGCGGAGGGCCCGGAGCAGGCCGGGCTGTTCAACGCATACGTCGACCGGCATCACTACCTGGGCTACCGCCAGCCGCTCGGCCCGCACCTGCGCTATTTCCTGCTCGACCGGCACGAGCGCCCGCTGGGCTGCCTGCTGTTCAGCCAGGCGACCCGCTCGCTGGCCTGCCGGGACGCGTGGGTCGGCTGGCGCGAGGGCGAGTACAAGCGGCACTTGCAGCTGGTGGTCGGGCAGCCTCGCTTCGTGCTGTTGCCCTGGGTCCAGGTCAAGAACCTGGCCAGTCATGCGCTGTCGCTGGCCGTCCAGCAGCTGCCGCAGGACTGGCACAGCCGCTACGGCTGCCGGCCGGTCCTGCTCGAGACCTTCGTCGATCCGGAGCGTTTCGGCGGAGTCTGCTAGCGCGCCGCCAACTGGCTGCGCCTGGGCCAGACCCGGGGCCGCCCCGACGCGGGGCGGACCCGCAAGGACGTCTACGTGTACCCCTTGGCGAAGCACTGCCGCGAGATCCTGCTGCACGGGCCGCGCCCCCGCAAGCCCAGGCCGCGACGCCCGCCCGCGCCGCAGGCTGCGGCCCCCGACGAGGCCTTCGTGCGCCTGTGGCAGGACCTGATCGGCGCGCTCAGCGCCGTCGCCACCACCCACGACCAGCTCTGGCAAGTGCGCCGGCGCGTGCTCAACACGCTGCTGGTGATGCTGTTCGTCTTCCGCCTGGTGTTCGCCCCCCGCCGCCAGGGCTACACCGCCACGCTGGCCGAACTGTGGGACCACTGCCGCGCCCTCGAGGTGCCCCTGCCGCAGGCGCTGCCGGTCTCCGACGCGGCCATGGTCCGCGCCAGGCGCAAGGTCCAGCCCGGCGTCTTCCTGCAGTTCCACGCCGAGATCCTCCTCCGCGCCGACCAGCCCGGCCCTCTCTGGCACGGCCACCGCGTCTTCGCCGTCGACGGCTCGAAGCTGAACCTGCCCCGCCCGCTGCTCGCGGCCGGCTACGCCCTGCCCAGCGAGCAGGCGCACTACCCGCAAGGCCTGCTGAGCTGCCTGTACCGCCTGCACTCGAAGCTGCCCGTCGATTTCGACCTCCTCGCCCACGGCAACGAGCGCGCTGCCGCGCTCGCCCATCTCCAGGCCCTGGCACCGCCTGACGTCGTCGTCTACGACCGCGGCTAGTACTGCTTCGAACTGCTCTGCGCCCATCGCCAGCGCGGCCTGCAGGCCGTGTTCCGCATCCGGCGCAAGGCCGGTCAGGCCCTCGACCGCTTCCTCGCCAGCGACCAAACCGAGACCGTGGCCGAGATTTTCCCCGGCCCCGATGCCCTGCGCGAGTTGCGCCGCAAGCAGCCCCGTACCCACTGGCGACCGGTCCCGTTGCGGCTGGTCAAGTACACGCACGGCGGGACCGAGTACATCCTCGGCACCACCCTGCTCGACCCCCAGCGCTACAGCGTCGCCGCCCTGGCCGACCTCTACCATGCTCGTTGGGGGATCGAAGAACTCTATAAAATCAGCAAGCAGTTCCTGGAGGTCGACCCGTTCCACGGCCGCACCGAGAGCCTGATCAAGCAGGAACTGTTCGCGCACTTCAATCTGATCGCGATGACGCGCTGCTTCACCAACCGCGACGCCGCCCTGTGCCAGGCGGCCGGCCCGGCCGACGGCAAGCCGCCCCCGCAGGCCAACTTCAAGCACAGCCTGGCCGTCCTGTCCCGGCATCTGGAAGCCTTGCTGCTGCGCCACACCGAGTTCGTCCGCGACACCGTCACGCGCATCGCCGAGTGCGTCGGGATCGGCCGGCGCAAGCCCCGCCCGAACCGCTCGTACCCGAGGCGCTCCAAGCAACCGGCTCCCAAATGGTCCCGGCGCAAACCCGCCCCAGCCTAGCCGCCTGGGACCCGAAAGGCTGCCGCAGGCTCCGTCGAAGCCTGAAAGCTTAAGTTAGTAGGCAAAATCCTTTAAGTTAGTGCCATTGCCCCCACAACGCGCCGCCCTGGATGCGGACTAAAAAAGAGCCCTGGGTCGCTTGGTTCGGTCCTCTCGGGCTCGATCGGCGTATGGTACTATCGGCCAAGGTCCTTGATGGCGGACAAGCGTCTTCCCTGCTTTCTGATTGGATTTGGTGTGGGAACCGCGATGGGATTGCTGGTTGCCCCCAAGTCGGGAGACGAGATGCGCGCCGACTTGCGCCGCGGCGCCAAGGAGGGACGCGACGTTGTGCGCCGCAGCTCGGACGAGTGGCGTACGCACGCCGAAGAGGTCCTGGAAAGAGGTAAGGACGCCGTAGACTCGCAACGGGGGCAGCTGCAGTCGGCGCTTGAGGCCGGCCTGCAGGCATACCGCCGGGCGGCCGCTGGCGAATCGTAGGGGGCCCTGTAGCCGCCGGCGCCGACCGCTCTGTGTTGGCACGCAGACAAATGAGCGAAACGCAACAGTTTCTGGCGATCATGGCCGTCTTCACCGGTCTCGTCGCCGTGACGCTTGTGGCGATTGCGTGCTTGGCGTTTTCCATGTGGCGCAGCCTACGCAATCTGAACGTGCGCGCCGAAGAGTTTTTCGATCACTGGCAGCCCGTGGCGAAGACTACCCAACAAGCTGTCGAAGAGTTCGCGGAGCAGTCCGGAGAACTACTGTCCAGGCTCAACCGCGTCAGCGCGCTCCTGGAGAAGCAGGCGTTGCAGGCGGACTCGGTTATCGGAGACTTCGCCCAGGCGGCGCAACGCAATATCGCGAATGTGGACTCAACCCTGCAGGCGACCTTGGAACGCGTCAACGCGGCGACCGCGGCTCTCGAACAGGCCGTGCACCTGGCTGCGACTAAGGTGCGCGCCGTGGCGGCGGGCGTAGTCGCGGCGTTGCGGCACTTCTCGCAGGGCCGCCAGCAGGAGCCCGGCAGGATCTCGACGGACGAGGAGATGTTCATCTAGCCACTCCTAGCGCCGGCGCCCACGATTGGAGGCAATCGCTTTGAAACCCAAGGAACAAGCAGCCAGCGGGCAGCGGACCTACCGCGTCGCCCTGCTTGGTACGAAATTCATGGGCAAGGCCCATAGCCAGGCCTACCGCAACGTGAACATGTACTTTCCGGACGCGCCCAAGGTCGAGCGGGTCGTGATTTGCGGCCGCAACCCCGACGAGACCGCGCAGGCCCGTGAAACATTCGAGTGGCAGGAATCCTCCACCGATTGGAGGGCGGTCGTGGCCCGCGACGACATCGACATCGTCGACATCGTGACTCCGGGCCTGATGCACTGCGAGATGGTGGTCGCGGCGGCCGAGGCCGGCAAGCACATCGTTTGCGAGAAACCGCTGGCCAACACTCTTCCCGAGGCTGAGCGGATGGTTCAGGCCGTGGAGGCGGCCGGCGTGCGGCACTTGCTGATGCACAACTACCGGCGCGTGCCGGCAGTCGCTCTCGCCAAGCGGATGGTGGAAGACGGCCGGCTCGGCCGGATCTACCACTACCGAGCCCGCTACCTACAGGAGTGGGCGATGTCGCCGGACTTGGAACTGGTCTGGCGTTTTGACGCGAAGCAGGCCGGCAGCGGCGCTCTCGGCGACTTGGGCGCGCACGTGATCGACCTTGGCCGCTATCTTTGCGGGGAGATCGCCGAACTGGCCGCCACCTGCGAGACATTCATCCAGCAGCGGCCCGCCTCGGCCGGCTCAAGCGCGATGTTGGACGTAACCGTGGACGACGCGGCGGCGCTGTGCGTGCGGTTCGCCAGCGGAGCAATCGGGACGATCGAGGCCTCGCGCTTCGCTCCGGGACGCAAGAACCACAACGCGTTCGAAATCAATGGCAGCAAGGGGTCGCTGTCCTTCGATCTTGAGAACCTGAACAACCTGCGGTATTACTCGGTCGAGGATCAGGCCGACGCGCAGGGCTTTCACGAGATCATCGCCTGCTCGCTCGGCAAGCACCCCTACGCCGACGCTTGGTGGTTCGACGGGCACCTCCTGGGTTACGAGCACAGCTTTACACACACCATCTACGACTGGCTCCAAGCACTGGCTGCAGGGGGGCCGATTCACCCGGACTTCCACGACGGGCTGCAAAACCAGAGAGTCCTCGACGCCGCATCCAGAGCCGCGCAAAGCCGCCGCTGGGAAGCGGTGGGCTAGGTCGCGACGAACGATACGCGATCCCAACAGCCGGCGGATTCCTGCCCCCCACAGCCTACAAGCGTGCTCTAATAGCGGGTTGCGGGTCGCCACTTGGAACGTCAACGGCCTCCGTGCGCGGCTCGAGTACATCCGGCATTGGCTGCGGACGAGGCGACCGGATGTTGTGGGCCTCCAAGAACTCAAGATGCTCGACGAGCAGTTCCCGCGTTCGGTGTTCGCGGCCGAGGGCTACCATGCGGCCACCCACGGGCAAAAGGGCTGGAACGGTGTCGCGGTCCTGAGCAGGGAACCCGCCGCCGTGCGGCAGGTGGGCTTGCCGGGGCAGGAAGATTTCGGCGCCAGGCTACTGACGGCGGACGTAACGGGCCTATCGTTCACCACCGTCTACGTGCCGAACGGCAAGAGCCTGGAGCATGCCGACTACGGGCGCAAGCTCGCGTGGCTGGACTGTCTTGTGCGGCATGTGCGCGAACGGCACGATCCGCAGGCGCCGACGATTCTGTGCGGTGACTTCAATGTCGTGCCCGCGCCCATCGACAGCTGGAACGAAGAGGGCTTGGCGGGAACCATCTTTCATACCGAATCCGAACGCGAACGCTTTGCGTATTTGCTTGAATGGGGCTTTTCCGATCTCTTCCGCTCCAAGCACCCCGGGGAAGCGAAGTTTTCCTGGTGGGACTACCGGGCTGGCGCCTTCTACCGCAACCTGGGATTGCGGATCGATTTCCTTCTCGGCACCCCAGCCGTCGTCCGTCGGCTCGAGTCCGTCGGAATCGACCGCGACTTCCGCAAGAAACAGGATGGCCTCACGGCCTCCGATCACGCTCCGGTGGTCGCGGACATCCACTGAGACTCCTCGGAATATGCGAATCTGACTGAAAGGGGTCGCAACAAAGAATGATGCGTAGCAGCCGATGCTTCCGCGCCTTGAGCGGATTGGGGATTCTGGTTCTCCTGCCGATTGGCCTGCACGGCCAGCGGGATCCCGAGCCCCGGAGCCGCAGCCCAAGGGTCGAGTTCGACAGGTGGTCCGTCGGAGTCCGCCTCGGCTACCAGATCACAGCCCAGATCTCGGAGGGCCAAGACGAGCTCCGCAACACAGACACGAATCCCCCCACGATCTTCACGGCCAGATCGGAGCCGCAGAAGGACGCCTGGGGCCTCGGTGGCGGGGCGCAAGTCAACATCTTGCCCCGGTGGGGTGTGACCGTCGACTTGATCCCGCATAGCATCCGCTTCAAGACCGGGACTCGGGTCGACCGCGCTCAGACTGCGACCCGGAACCAGCAACTGCTCTCCAACGAATTCTTGGTCACCTCCGCGAACCACTGGGACATCCCGGTCATGGCGAGGTACTACTTGAATGGGCCGAGGCAGCGGGTGCGGCCGTTCGTCTCCGGCGGCGTCGGCATGCGCCTCGTCCGGAACGCGTCCGCGCGCAAGGAGATTGGCGATATCGACGGTGGCGAAAGCGAATTCCTGGACGTCAAGGCGAGTGTCGAGACCGACAGCACGATGGGTGCGATCGCGGGCTTGGGCTTCGAGCTGATCGACGACATCAACCTCAAGCTGAGCGTGGAAGGGCGCTACGCCCGCTGGCGGGACAAGACCTTCGCGATCGGACTGGCCAACGCCCTGCGCAATCACGTCGAAATCGTGGTCGGGTTGTCCTTCTAGCGCCACCTGGCCCGAACTGCCCTCCGCGGCAATCGCCCCGGCGCAAAGCCGGAATCCCGATTCCGAGTTGGAATACCGCTTCACACTGGGTTAAGGAGTCCTGATACCATCGCGAAAGATGGCCAACCGGCTCGCGGGGGAAACTAGCCCCTACCTGCTCCAACACGCGGAAAACCCCGTCGACTGGTATCCATGGGGCGAAGAGGCCCTGGACCGTGCGCGTCGAGAGAACAAGCTGATTTTCTTGAGCATTGGCTACGCCGCCTGTCACTGGTGCCATGTGATGGAGCACGAGTCCTTCGAGGACGCGGCCGTCGCGGAGGTTCTCAACGGGGACTTCGTCTCGATCAAGGTGGACCGCGAGGAGCGGCCTGACCTCGACGAGATCTACATGGCCGCCACGATGCTCTTTTCAGGCGGCCACGGCGGCTGGCCGATGAGCGTCTTCTTGGCGCCGGACCTCAAGCCCGTCTTCGCGGGAACCTACTTCCCGAAAGAGAACGCCTATGGCAGGCTTGGATTCAAGAGCTTGCTGCGGCTGCTGCAGCAGAAGTGGCGTTTCGAAGGGCCGGCGCTCCGGCAGGATGCAGAGAAGGTGGTCGAGGCTCTACGGCGGCTGAACGCGCAGCCAGGCGGAGGGGCACTTGCCGGTCCGAGGCACGTCGAGGAGGCTGCCAGCGTGATCTACCGAGCGTTCGACCCTGTGCAGGGTGGAATCGCCAGCGGCTCGAACAAGTTTCCGCAGAGCCTGTCTTTGGAGCTGCTCCTGCGTGCATACCAAGCAACCGGTCACGTCAAATACCGCGAGGCGGTGGAACTCACCCTGCAGCGGATCTCCTGCGGCGGAATCTACGACCATCTCGGAGGAGGGCTGCACCGGTACGCGACCGATCCCAGGTGGCTTGTTCCGCACTTCGAAAAGATGCTCTACGATCAAGCTCTCGTGGTATCGGTGCTGCTCGACGCGCGGCAGGCCTCGGAGGACACAGCGAAGCAGGATCTCTTCGCGAGCCGCATTTGCGGAATCTGCGATTACGTCTTGCGTGACCTGCGCAGCCCATATGGAGCTTTCTATTCCAGCGAAGACGCCGACAGTGAAGGCATGGAGGGCAAGTACTACATCTGGACCCGGGAGGAGATCGGTGAGGCGCTCGGCGAGTCGGACGCGCGCTTCTTCGCGTCCCACTACGATGTCTCGGAGCACGGCAACTGGATGCATCCAGGAGACGCGCACGTGCCGAATGGGCCTAAGAACGTGCTGCAGGTCGTACGTCCGGCTGACGTTCTGGCCAAGCTGGATGGAGTCGCCCTCGAGAAGGTCGAGGCGAGCCTGGCAAGATCCCGATCGCGCCTGTTGTCCCTGCGCGGTCTTAGAGTGCGACCCGCGCTCGACGACAAGGTGCTCACCGGCTGGAACGGGCTGATGATAGCCGCATTGGCCAGGGCGGCGGCGGTTCTGCGCGAGGCGCGATACGGCGAGTCTGCGGTAGAAGCGGCGGACTTCCTGCTCCGTTCCGTGCGCAGCGACGACCGCCTACTGGCTAGCTTTGGGAAGGGGCGAGCACGTCTAAGGGCCTACAGCACCGACTACGCGTTCTTGATCGAGGGCCTTGTCGCGATCTACGAATGGAACGCGGATTCGCGCTACCTGTTCGAGGCCGAGCGGCTCGCCGATGCCCTGATCGAGCACTACTGGGACGACGATGGCGGTGGTTTCTTTCTCACTGCTTCGGATCACGAGGAACTCTTGCTGAGAAGCAAGAGCGTCCAGGACGGGGCGACGCCTGCAGCCAATTCCACGATGGCGCTTAGCCTGCAGAGACTGGCGATCCTGCTCGGGCGCGACGACTTCCGGGACAAGGCGGGAACCATTCTGCAGACCTTCGTCGACTCCTCGTTGCGCTCGGTGTTCCAGCAAGAGCGGTTGCTCTGCGCGCTTGACGCTTGGCACCGTGGCTGGGATGAAGTCGCGATCGTCGGCCCGCGAGAGGACCCCCGCACCCAAGAGCTGCTCGCAAGGGTTCATGGCGGATACCGTCCGAACATGGTTGTCGCGCGCACCGAGCGGCTCGGGATGCCAGTCACCGTGCGAATTCCCCTTCTCGCCAATCGGGGCATGGTCGACGGACGGCCTACGGCGTACGTTTGTCGAAACTACGCCTGCGAACGACCCGTCACGGAACCGGGCGAGTTATTCGCCGGGGAAT
Organism: Bryobacterales bacterium; assembly: GCA_965218615.1. Classification (GTDB taxonomy): domain Bacteria; phylum Acidobacteriota; class Terriglobia; order Bryobacterales; family UBA6623; genus VXMF01. The sequence continues at coordinate 88,416 of CBDCLH010000007.1, read as the reverse complement.
GACGCAACGGCGGCGCCAAGATCGGATCGAGCATGTCGCGGCCGAAGTCCAGCGGTCCTTGCCAAGACGCCGTCGGAGGCGGTGACTGTAAGTCAAGCGAGCTGTCGGAGAGCTTGGTCATTATTCGGCCCGCTCGGTACGGAGAGATGCCGCAAATCCGGGACCTGATCGCCTTCTTCCCAGACGGGCTCATTCAGGCTGATATTCCGCGCATCCCTTCCTTCTTCATAGCCGAGCATAGCGGGGAGATCGTCGGTTGCTGCGCCTTGCAGGTGTACTCGAGACGGCTGGCTGAGGTGCGCAGCTTAGCCGTCCATCCCGACTATCGGGGCCAGGGCATCGGTGCGCGGTTGGTCCACGCGTGCAAGAGGCGTGGGCGTGAGCGCCGAGTGCGGCAACTCTTCGCTGTGACCAGCGAGCCGCGGTTCTTCGAAGCGCGCGGCTTCGCTGTGCATGCCGGCTGGAAGACCGCGCTATTCGCGGATCTCGACGAGGACCACTAGGGCCGACCCGGACCCGCATCTCGAACTCTCGGTTTGGCTGCTGTCCTCGATACCGCCGACTGGCCGCTCAAGCGTACGCCGGATCATTGCGCGAGTAGGCGGATCCTCACCTAGAATATTGTGCAAATGCATGAGAGTTACAGTTACCTGATTACCCGGAAGTCTCAGCCATAGTTAGGAAGCCGAGAAATGATGGATTCGTGCTTGGAACCGGTTGCCTTAGAACGCCGTATGAGATATAATAAATGCCTGATAAGAAAGGAGTTATGTATGCCTAAGAACAAAGTTCAGTTCCAGAAGGGACAGAGCCTGCCGGAGTTCCTGGAAGCGTACGGAACGGATGAACAATGCGAGCACGCGCTGTTCCAGGCGCGCTGGCCGGAAGGCTTCCAGTGCCCCGCCTGCGGCTACCAAAAGTCTTGCCGCCTGCGCACGCGCCAGGTCTGGCAGTGCATCCGCTGCAAGCACCAAGCGTCGCTCACGGCGGGCACCTTGTTCGACAACACCAAGCTGCCTCTAAGCACTTGGTACCTCGCCATGTACCTGCTCACGCAGTCCAAGAACGGCATTGCGGCGATGGATCTAAAGCGTCAACTCGGAGTGAGCTACAACACGGCTTGGAGGGTCAAGCAGAAGCTGATGCAGGCCCTGCGGGAGCGGGACGATAGCCAGCGGTTGCAGGGCACGGTGGAGCTGGACGACGCCTACCTGGGCGGGGAGGCGAGCGGCGGCCAGCGCGGACGGGGGGCGGCCGGCAAGACGCCGTTCGTGGCGGCCGTGCAGGTCAGCGGGGAGGGGCGGCCGCAACGGCTGCGCCTGAGCCCGGTGCGCGGCTTGCGGCTGCAGGAACTGGAGGCCTGGGCGCGCCAGCACCTGCAGCCGGGGACGGTGGTGCGCTCGGACGGGCTGAGTTGCTTGCGGGGGGTGCAGGGCGCCGGCTGCGAGCACCAGCCGCGCGTCACCGGCGGCGGCCAGGGCAGCTGCGAAACGCCCGGGCTGACCTGGGTGAACACGCTGCTGGGCAACGTCAAGCGGGCGATCGACGGAACCTATCACGCCTGCGATCCGAAATCCGTGGGGCGCTACCTCGCCGAGTTCGCCTACCGCTTCAACCGGCGCTACCAGTTGGCCGCTCTCGTCCCCCGGCTCGCCTACGTCGCGGCGCGTACCCCTCCGCTGCCTCACCGCCTCTTAACTTTGGCTGGTACTGCTGGGTAATCAGGTACAGTTATATGAAAGCGAAGGGGTGCGGAAGAGGTCAGAGGATCAATTTAGCGAACTGGGCTATGCGCTTGACTCCAGTAACCACAATATGTTGTAGTTGCAGTCGTGAGGGAGGATTACCCGAAGACTCAGGCAGAATTCGACCTGTGGTTTGCCAGCGAGCAGGCGTGTCGCGAGTATGTGGTCCGGATTCGCTGGCCCGACGGCTTCATCTGCCCGCGATGCAAGGGAGGGTCGGCCTGGATCGCCAGGCGGAATCGCATGGTCTGCGCCGGTTGCGCCTACCAGGCGTCGCTGACCGCCGGGACAATCTTCCAAGGCACGCGCAAGCCGCTGAGCATGTGGCTCCGAGCGATGTGGTGGGTGACCGAGCAGAAAAACGGCGCGAGTGCCCTCGGGTTGCAGCAGGTCCTCGGTCTGGGCCATTACGGGACGGCGTGGACCTGGCTGCACAAGCTGCGGCGGGCGATGGTGCGCCCGGGACGCGATCGTCTGGGCGGGACCGTCGAGGTGGACGAGACCTATGTGGGCGGCAAGGAGAAGGGAGCGCGGGGGCGCAAGCTCGGCAACAAGGCCTTGGTCGCGGTCGCCGCGGAAGAGGCCGGGGCCGGGACCGGGCGCATTCGCCTGAAGCGGGTACCCGATGCTTCGGCGGCCAGCTTGGAAGCGTTCATTCTCGAGGCGGTTGAGCCCGGCAGCGCGGTGCGCACGGACGGTTGGCCGAGCTATTCGAAGCTGGCGGCCCGCGGGTACCGCCACGAGACCCGGGTCACGGGAGGAGACCCGGCCCGGACGGACCGGGAGTTCCCACGGGTGCATCGCGTCGCGTCCCTGTTGAAGCGCTGGCTGCTAGGAACTCACCAAGGTGCCGTCGGGCATCCCTACCTGGACTACTACCTGGACGAGTTCACCTTCCGATTCAACCGGAGGGCATCCCGCTCGCGCGGCAAGCTGTTCTACCGGCTCGTGCAGCAGGCAGTCGCAACGGAACCGGCCCCTCGCCACGCGATGGTTGCTAGCGCTCTCGCCAGCGACCCTCAGCGGACTCCGGAATCACTGGACTCAAGCGCATACTCAGCAACCACAACATATTGTGGTTACTGGAGTCAAGCGCATAGCCCAGTTAGCGAATACTATAACCTGTTTGAATTCAACAATATTAGTCACGATTTCGTTTCTTTGGCCTATCGATGAATCCCCACGCGAATTTCTAGTTGAGATCGAGTGGCAAATATACACATACCCGGTCATTGGAGGCGCGATGCGGACGGGGGTCGTATCACACTGGAAGCGCCAAGAATTCTGGGGGTATCAACATTTCACGAGGAAACGGGAGGCTGGGTTGCGAGGATCCCTCGTTGCAAGTCTTTGTACGAGCCATTCGGGGGATCGCTTATGCGGCGCCTCCGTCGGCTGCCGCGATCTGCTTGACGGCCAGCTTGCTCCTGCTGGTTTCGAGCTGAGCGGGCGGACCCGTCGGCGAGCAAACTGCCGAGACACTGCTCGAACAGGCGCGAGAGCACCGCGAGACTCTTTCGAAGGACTTCCCCGGTTTCCGCAGCAAGCTGATTGTCCACCAGGACGGCCACGTCTACGAGGGACGAATGCATTTCAGACCGCCCATCACGCTCGAGGTCGAACTTGAGGACGCCGATGTGCGCAAGAGCGTCAAGGGTACGCTGCGGTCGCTGCTGTCGCACCGCATGGCGTCGAACCGGTCCAGCGGCTCCGAGAAGGAGACCATCACGTTGGCGGACAAGGATCGCCACCCGCTCGGGCGGCGAATCTTCCTGGGAGACCAGCAAAGCTCCAGCTACCGCATCGGCGACAACCGGATTCTTGAAGTCGACAGGAACATGGACGATAGTCGTCTGCTAATCACCGTGATGGAAACGCAAGAGACACACTCCGGCAGATACTTGCCGACGCACGTCTTCGTTGCGGTGTTCGACAAGGCGACTGGATCTGTCAAACAGTCCACAGCGTTCACCGACGTCTACCAGGAGGTTGGCGGGGACTTCCTGCCGCGCTCCAGGACAGTGGTCCGCGCCTCGGACGGCCGGACGGAAATGCTCCTCATCGAATGGGAGGAGATCGACTTGCTGTCGCCAGTCGGTACGGACTAGACGGCCACGCGCGCTGGGACCCGCCTTTTCGAAGCGCAGCTCCCGTGGCGAGTCTCGTGCCAAGAAACACGAACCCACCACCGAACAGCAGAGTGTGTCTTCCGCGTTGAGGCGCAGTTCATTGGAGCCGCCTGAGTCCGTCGCGCAAATCCAATGGAGGAATCCCGATGAGAAACACTTCTCTGAGTTGAGTACTGTGCGTCTCTGGGCGTTGGCTTCGCTCTTCATTTGGACCGCGGCGTCCGGACCACGCTTCCAAGTGGCGGGCCGCGTGGAAGACATTTCGGGAGCCGCTCGGAGACGCGGATCCAAGGGACCGATTCGAGGCAGTCTCTGATCCTGCTGGACGGCTACCCGGTCGTCGGCGCGCGCGGGACCAAGCGGGGCATCCTCAACATGGACCGCCAGTCGACCAACCGCCTCGATCGCATCGAGGTCGTAAATGGCGCTTGGTCTGCGCTCTACGGCTCGGACGCGATCGCCAGCGTTATCACCACGATCACGCGCGATCCACGACAGCGCTTCGATGCGAAGGCGGCTGCCTCCGGCGGATCAATTGGGACGCTCGACTTGCGTGGCGACGCGGGGTTTTGGGTGGACCGCCGGTCTGGGTTCTTTAAGGTCGGGCGGCACCAGCGCCACCGCCGCTTCAGTGTCCGGTGGTCCACACGAACCGCTTCGGGGGCTTGAGAATGAATCTCTTGGGCACGTATTGCAGCAAGTGGCCCGTCTCGGGGCGGTCAGGGACCGGGATCAGCGACGGGTACCGGATTCGGGACTGGTGCTCCACCAAGTCGAGCTAGGCCCAATACTGTTGCTTTAAGCTGAAGTTCTTTTCAGGTTCTACCTCTTGAACTTGCCGCTAACACATTGATCCCACTTAGCTTCCGATCTCCCAGAACGACCTCGCGGCTGTCTTTGTGTTCCCATGTAATGTGCATTTTGGTTGAGTTTATCAATATTGATAACTTGACTTACTCAACTATTCCGTGATATTATGTTCCCATGTATGTGGAGACCGTCCCCAATCGCAACTCCCCGCCCGCCATCCTCCTCCGCGAAGGCTGGCGCGAGGGCTCCAAGGTCCGCAAACGCACCCTCGCCAACCTCTCCTCCTGGCCTCCCGCCAAGATCGACGCCCTCCGCAAACTCCTCCGCAACGAGCCCCTCGTCAGCCCCGACCAGGTCTTCACCATCGCCAGCTCCCTCCCGCATGGCCACGTCGAACTCGTCCTCGAGGCCTTCCGCCGGCTCCGCCTCCCGGCCTTGCTCGACCCCCGCCCCTCCCGCCAGCGCGACTGCGTCCTCGCCATGCTCGCCCAGCGCCTGCTCCACCCCGCCTCCAAGCTCGCCACCTCCCGCCTCTGGCACTGCTCCACCCTCGCCCGCGAACTCTCCCTCCTCGATGCCGACGAGGACCACCTCTACGACGCCATGGACTGGCTGCTCCAACGCCAGCAGCGCATCCAGAAACGCCTCGCCCAACGCCACCTCGGCGAGGACGCCCAGGTGCTCTACGAGGTCTCCTCCAGCTACTACGAAGGCCGCACCTGCCCCCGCATGCAGTTCGGCTACAGCCGCGATGGCAAGCGCGGCCGCCCGCTCGTCGTCTACGGCGTGCTCGCCGACCGCCGCGGCCGCCCGGTCGCCGTGCAGGCCGACCCCGGCAACACCGCCGACCCCTCCACCGTGCCCGACCGGATCGCAACCCTGCGTAGCCGCTTCGGACTGCAGCGGCTCGTGCTGGTCGGCGACCGCGGCATGCTGACCGACACCCAGATCGAGCACCTGCGGCAATACCCCGGCCTCGGCTGGATTTCCGCCCTGTGCCACGACGCCATCCGCAAGCTGGCCGCCGAGAAGAGCGTGCCGATGTCCCTGTTCGACGCCCGCAACCTCGCCGAGATCCGCTCCCCGTTATACCCGGGCGAGCGTCTCGTGGTCTGCTCGAACCCGGCCTTGGCCGCCCGCCGCCGGCACAAGCGCGAGGCGCTGCTGGCCGCGACCGAGGAAGCCTTCGGGCGGATCCAGCGCGAAGTGCGGCGACGCACGAAGAAGCCGTTGCGGGCCACCGCGATCGCCAAGAAGGTCGGCCGCGCCCAGCAGCGCTTCAAGGTCGGGAAGCACTTCGAGACCGTCATCGAGGACGGCCGCTTCGAGTTCTCCCGCCAGCCGGTCTCGATCGAACGCGAGGCGGCCCTGGACGGCCTGTACATCATCCGCACCAGCCAGGCCGAGCTGACGGCCGAGGATGTCGTGCGCAGCTACAAGAACCTGACGCGCGTCGAGCGCGCCTTCCGCTGCCTCAAGACGGTGGATCTAATGGTGCGACCGATCCGGCACCGCGCCGAGGACCGTGTGCGGGCGCACATTTTCCTGTGCCTGCTGGCCTACTACGTGGAATGGCACCTGCGGCAGGCGCTGGCGCCGCTGCTGTTCCAGGAAGAGGGACTGGCAGCGTGGCAGGCGCGCCGCGATCCGGTCGCGCCGGCCAAGCCGACGCCGGAAGCGCAAGCGAAGAAGAACCGCCGCATGACGTCAGAGGGCCTGGAGCTGCACAGTTTTTCGACGCTGATGCAGGCGCTGGCGACCCGCTGCCACCATCAATGCCGCCTGCGAGACGATCCGCAGGGGCCCACCGTGGAGCGCCTGACCGAGCCGACGCCCTTGCAGAAGCGAGCGCTGGAACTCGTCCGAGCGTTCCCAGTAGACGACAAGTCCAATTGATGACAAACCGATTTAATATCAGAAAGTTACGACCGGTTCTCACTGGGGAACTTCGGTTTAAGAACCGAGGTGCTATCTATTGGGGCGTATTACCGAGACAGCGGAGGATACGCCGTGGCCCGTATGCAAGGCGTTCTTCCCGGAGGGGCGAGACTGGCCGATTACCTGAGCGTCGGGGTCATCGCGAAGGTCTTCCGGCTGGGGACCGTGAGGGCGGCGCCGCGGGAGCTGCCGGCGGAGGCGATGGTGTAATTCGTCATCGCTCTGGGTCTGTTCCGGGCCGTTTCGGCGCGGGAGGTTCTGCGCTGCTTGGCGGACGGATTGCGGTGGGCGCGATCAGGCGCGCCCTTGCGGATCTCGGGCCAGTCGTCGGTCTCGAGGGTGCGGGCGCAGGCGGGGAGCGCAGTGCCGGGGCCTGCGGTTGCTGGCCTACGACGGCACGACGCTGGACGTGCCGGACGAGGAGCGCAACCGGGAAGCGTTCGGACGGCCCGGGGCGGGGCGCGGGGAGGCGGCGTTCCCGAAGGCGCGGGTGACGGCGCTGGTGGAAGCGGGGACGCGGGCCGCGCTGCCCTGGAAGCAGAGTCCCTACCAAGAGTCGGAAAAGGCGCAAGCGATGAGATTGCACGAGCATTTGCAGTCCGGGACGCTGCTTCTGGCGGACCGCGGCTATCTCGGGGCCGAGCTGTGGCAGGCGGCCGCGCGGACAGGAGCGGCTCTGCTGTGGAAGGCGAGGCGCAACCTGGCCCTGCGCGTGCACTAAGTCCTCACGGACGGCTCCTTCCGCAGCGAGTTCGGCGGCGCGCCCGCGCGCGTTGTGGAATGCCGGATCGAAGGCCTGATGCTGGCGCACTACGCGGTGCGCCACTTCCCACACGAGGGCGCCCGGGAAGCGGACGAGGATCCCGACCGATTCTCGTTCCCCCACGCCGTTCGGGTTGTCCGCCGCCGGATTCAGAATCCCGGCGCTTCCCCCCTGCGCGCTGCAAGCGAGGGCTTCAGCAGGCGGTCAGGGACGAGATCCTCGAGGAACGCGCCGCATCGAGCCGTGGTCAGAGCAAGCCGTGCGGAGTCAAGCGAAAGATGAGCAAGTTCAAGGTCCGACACCGAGGCCCCTTGTCCCGAAAGCTCCACGACTGGACTCCTCAAATCGTGGCCTCATAGCCTTAAAGCAACAATATTGCCGCTAGGCCGGAATGGAACTCTACGTTGCAATAGACGACCTCTGAAGCTCGGTCGATTCGAACCTGGACATCGAGCGCCCGACCTAGTACGGGGCCGAATACGGGAGAACATTTCGCGTCGGGATGCGCTCGAACTTTAGATCGGAGTAAGGCAACCCAATCTGGAACGGGCCGCGGCGGCCCGCTCCAGGCCGCCCAATGGCATTCGTTTAGTGGTTTGGGCGCGTTAGTTTAAGGAGCAGTGGGATTTGCGGCGCTTTGGCGGCGAGGTCTGCTGGTTTCAGGCCGGGGTTGGGGCCGGGGTTGATTTACGGGACCTCCATTTGCTGGCAGGCTTGCGGGAGAGGCGCGGGTAAGAACGGTTCGGAGGCTGTCTCTGGCGGCAGCCCGCGATACTGGCGAGGATCGTCTCGACGGTTTCGCTCAGCGTGACCGCGTAGTGCAGGAACAGCCCTTCCAGATGCTGGCCGACCGTGCGCAGGCCGTTGCGGAAGTTGGCCAGCAGGGCCGGCTTGCCTGCCTCGGAGGGGAAGCCGCGCTCGCTGTGCTGGGTGCACAGGCGGGTCATCGCGAGCAGGCTGAAATGGGCGCACAGTTCCTGGCGGACCAGGCGCTCGCTCTGGCCGTGGAAGCGCTCCAGAGCGAGCATCTGCTTGGAGACCTTGTACAGCTCCTCGATGCCCCAGCGGGCGTGGTACAGGTCAGCGAGGGCTGCCAGGGGGTAGCGCTGGCGGTCCAGCAGCGTGGTGGCGAGCGTGTAGTCGGTGCCGCCGACGGTGTACTTGACGAGGCGGACGCGGCAGGGCCGGAAGACCGCCTCGGGCTGCTGACGGCAGGCCTCGGCGCTGGGCTCGACGGTGAGGATGGCGTCGCGGCGCTCGCCGCGGATGAAGTCGCGGAAGATGGCGTTGGCGTTGGACTGGAGGCGGAAGACGGTGTGGATAGAGCGCTCGAGGTGGGCGTGCAGCAGGCGGAAGGCATAGTAGCCGCGGTCGTAGACGACGACATCGCCGCGGTCGAGCGCGGGCAGGTGGGCGAGGGCGGCGCGGCGCTCGTCGCCGTGGGAGACGAGGTCGAAGTCGAGTGGCAGGCGGGAGCGCAGCTGGAAAAGGCAGCTGAGCAGGCCTTGGGGGTAGTGCGCCGAGTCGGAGGGAGTGCGGTAGCCGTTGTGCCGCAGCGGGCGGGGCAGGTTGAGCTTGGAGCCGTCGACGGCGAAGGCGCGGTGGCCGCGCCACAGCGTGCGGGGATCGTCGCGGGGAGCCCGCGCGAGGATCGCGCGGTGGACCTGGCGGAAGACCTCGTCGCGGACCTTGGCGCGGGCCGCGCACAGCGAGGCCGCCGAGACCGGCGTCGCCTGGGGCAGGGACACGCCCAGGCGGCGGCACTGCGCCCACAGCTCGGCCAGGGTCACGGCGTAGCCCTGGCGGCCGGGCGCGAACACCAGCCGGAAGACGAACAGCACCACCAGCAGCTTCCGTGATGGATGTCAAGCGTTTTTCCCGACAATACCGGGAATGGGCGATGAACTCTGCGATTTCGAGGGCAGGGCGTGTCGCCGGGTCTCCTCCGCAGTTCGGTCAAGATCGCGGGAGAGCCGCTCGAGTTCGACCTGCCGCCGCTCGACCTCGGCCAGTTCCGCGTGGGCGTTGCGGATGGCGGAGCGCAGGAGTTCGGCGCGCGCCGCGAGGCACTGGCGCGGGACGGGCGAGCGGGGATCGGCGGCGTGGCCGGAGCGGGCGCGGAGGTTCTGCAAGCGCTTGGCGCAACGGCGGCAGTAGGTCGGCATCGGGCCGCGGCGGCCGACCGGCATGGCGCCGCCGCAGGCCAGGCAGCCGAAGCCGTAGGCGGCGGATGTCTCCGGCTGGCCCGGGGGTTCCGGGGCGGTTCGATCGAGGGCTGCGTGGACGCTCATAGCACTTACCCCTGCTCAACTTCGCTCAGGCGGGCGCTCCGCTGACGGGTGCTTCCGGCGACCACAGGCGGTCGTCGCGGAGCAGGGCCCCGAGCAGGGCGAGCAGCTTGCGCATGACCGCCACCAGTGCGACCTTGCGCGGCTTGCCCTGTGCGGCCAGCCGCTCGTAGAAGGCTTTGAGGCCGGGATTGAAGCGGATCGCGGAAGTGGCGGCCATGTACAGCAGCTTGCGAGGATGGCGGCGCCCGCCGGAATCGCAGTCGTACGGTGCCAAGCCGGCCAGTGCGGCGGCCTCGGCGGGGCTGGCGGATCCGAGTTCGGGCAGGTCGGCGCACAGGCTGGCGGCATTGAGCGGGCCGCAGCCCGGGACCGACAGGATGATTGCGCGGCGGCGGCAGAGCGCGGGGTCGGCCTCGAGGCAGGCTTGCAGGGCCTTGTCGGTCTGCTGGAGCTTATCGGTAAAGGCGGCCAGCAGGGAGCCGAGGAGCGCGGCGGCTTGGCCGCCCAACTCCCCGGCCTGCTTGCGCAGGGCGTCGCGCTGCTCGCTGAGCTTGCGCCGCAGGGCGAGCCAGTCGCTGAGCTCCTGCAAGCTGCGCGGCTTGGGCGGCGTGCTCGTGACGTGCTCGAGGCGCGCGTAGCGGGCGAGCATGGCGGCGTCGACGCGGTCGTTCTTCGCCTGCTGGCCTAGGGCGCGGGCGAAGTTGCGCGCGCGCAGCGGATTGGCGACGACGACGGCGACGCCATCGTCGTGGAGGCACTGGTGGAGCTGGCGGTGGTAGCGCCCGGTGGGCTCGAGAGCGACGCGCCGCACTCCGAGCTTGCGGAGCCAGTTGCGCAGGGCGCGGCGGCCGACCTGGGTGTTCTCGAAGCGGCGGGAAAGTTCGGCGGGATCGGCGCAGGCGTCGAGCCACAGCTTGCCGACATCGATGCCGGCGACTGGCTCGGCCGTGGTTGCTGCGGGATTTGTCATGGGATGTTGGATATCCTTTCTAGCGGCCAGGGGCTTCCTGCGAACCTATCCTTTTGGGATGCGGGCCAGTGCCCGTTCTTCCGTTCAGGTCTCTCAGGAATTGCTGCGGCGGGCGATCCAGCTGCTGGTCGGTGCCAGGCACCCGGGTGTTAAGACGATCCGACCCGCCGCCCGCCGCCGGGCCTGGCCAGGCCCGGCGGCGGCCTCCCCGCCACGAGACGGGGAGATTTCCGATGCGCCGGTCGCCGTCGATGGCGACCGGGCGAAACTCCACTCTTGCACAAACCGGAACGCGCGTCCTCACGGACGGACCCGGGCGGTCCAGCACTCGCCGCCCCTCTCGGAACATCCTGCCGATCTCCGGTCTCACTGTGTTCAACATAAAAGGGTGTTCAGCACCCGTCGCCGCCGCCAGAATCTCCTGCCACATCGCCATGAAGCGGTCCTGCGGCACGGCCTGCGGCGGCCTCTCCGGCGGGGCTCGGCGCGGCCGGGCCACGGCGGCGGGCCCGCCCAGCAGCAGCTCCCGCCAGTCCTGCCGCAGCGGGCAGGCATACACCGCCTTCGGCGGCTTGGCCGGCCGGCTTGCGCCTGGCTCCCGCGGGTCAGCCCCAGGTACTGCCAGTTGGCCGCCTTGTAGCAGGTCCCCGCGTGCTGCTGCGGATCGATATAGGTCTCCAGCAGCACCGGCCGGTAGCCGTGCTGCCGCTGCCAGTCCGGCGGCAACTGCCGCCGGGCCAGGCCCAGCGCATGACTCGCCAGGTTCTTCACGCGAACCCAGGGAAACAGCAGATACCGCGCGTTGCGCACCACCAGCTGCAGCCGCTTCCGGTGCGCCTCGCCCTGCCAGCCGATCCACGCGTCCCGGCAGGCCAGCTCGCGCGCCGCGAAGTCGAACAGCAGACAGCCCAGCAGGCGCCCCTGGCGATCCCGCAGGAAGTAGCGCAGGTGGACCCCGACCGGCCGACGGTACCCCAGCGGGTGCTGCCGCTGCACCCACTCGTTCCACGCGGCGATCCCCGCCGCCTCGGTCACGGTCTCCAGCCGGAGCGGCTGCAGGTCGGCCAGCGGAGCGTCGATGACAGGTCCGGGCTCGCTGCGCTCTCCCGTCGGGACCGGCTTGTTCGGGTTCCGTCGCGCGTGCTGCTTCGGCGGCAGCGTCAGGATGGAGAGCCGCTCGAGTTCCTCGAGCAGCCGCACGGCCAGCTGGATGCGGTTGCGGCCGCGCGGTGTCTTCCAGTTCAGGTGCTCGCAGAGGGTGTGCCCGAGTTCGTTGCGGCTCAGCTTGGGGAAGAGTGCAACGGTCTCCTGGATGTCGGCGATCTGGCGCCGGGTGAGGCGCTTGCCGAAGAAGGTCGTGGAAGCGAGGCGCTCGATGCGAGGATCGATGGGAGGCGGTTCGGTCATCCACGACTACCCTGCCAGATTCGGGCGGAGAAGTTAACCCCTTGCGGGAAAGAAATTCGCGGGCTCTGTATCCTCCCTGGAATCAGCCCTCTAACGGACTTCCACGGAACATCTACCCGTTCTCACAATCCGTATGCCATTGCCAGGCCGTCCGAGGGAGGGACCATGGCTGTTACGACGAACCGACCAAGATTGCGGCTGTGCCACCATAGATCCAGGAACCGCACCGGGGCCTCGGGTTCGGCAAGCGCGCATGCATTGGAACAGCACAATCCTGGGCGGCGGCCTGATCGGCGGCTTGATAGTCGCAGGCGGAATCATCGTTTATAACTGGGGCGCGACGCCGCGTCTTGACGGCGAGATCACGGGGGTCCGGACGCTCGGAATGGATGCCTCGAGCTCCGTCGCGATCGTCAACTTCGAGGCATCGAATGCATCGAACTACGAACTCTCGATCAACCGGCGGGAGCTCGTGATCGTCGACCTGTCGGGGAATGTACAGGAGGGGCGGATCCTTAGCGTGTTCGACATCCAGCAGTTGTTTAAGTACTTCCCGGCGCTGGGCGGCATGCGGGACGAGCCTTTGGTCGATGATCGGCACCTCGCTCCGGGTGAATTGGTGCGCGGGCTGGTCGCGGCTCGTTTCGAGATTCCGAAGCACGAACTCGATTCGCGCCAGGAGCTTATCTTGCATACCGTCGACAGCAAGAATCGCAAGACGGCGCTTGGCGCCGCCACCGAATGAGTTTGCTCGCCTGTGTATAGCGAAACTCTCCTCGATCACTTCCGGAACCCACGGCACGTGGGATCCCTCGACCCGCCTGCAGTAACCGTTCGGGTCGAGAACCCGATCTGTGGCGACATCATGACGCTCTCGGCGGAGGTGTCGGATGGCGTGGTCCGCGACGTGCGTTTCCGGGTGCGCGGCTGCACGGCATCCATTGCGGCTGGGTCGGCGCTTACTAGCCTGTTGCTCGGGCGCCGGGTCGAGGATGTGCGCGGCATCGACGCGCGCGCGGTTGAGTCTTCCGTCGACGGCCTGCCCAACGAATCCAAGCACGCGGCAAGGCTGGCCAGCGACGCTGCGCAAGCGCTAGCTGCACGATTGATGGCGAGCCAGCGCGACTCTCGCTGAGCGCCTCGCTCTTCGGGCCGAATAGCGCGCCCTCGTTCTCCGCGGCGCGTCGCCTGTTCCGGCGGTTCGACTCAAGACGCCGGGAGAACGATCCATTGGGTTCGATGTCTATGTCCGCATGTACCTGGGGGCTGACCTGCTCGACATTGCGAGGATTGCCGCGCTACCGGATTTCCGCCGCCTGATGAGACGTAATTGCTCACCCAGGGGGCTGGCTAGGCAGGTTTGAGGACGGTACGTCGCTTGATAGTGGTGACAATCGCCTCGAGAGTCGTCAGATCATTGAGGCGTCCGGTGCCGATCACCGAGCGCACGGCCCCGAACACCTCGGCCCCCCACTCGGAGCGGAAGCCGTTGGTCACCTTGCGGAAAATCGTGCTCGGTCGCAGCGCCCGCTCCGAGGCGTTGTTGGTGAAGGGCACCTCGCGATCCGTCACGAACACCAGCAGGCTGTCCCGGATCTTGCCGTAGCGCTTCAGCAGCCGCTGTCCGTCCGCCTGCGTCGGCTCCAACTCCAGCAGCTTGTCCAGCCGCCGCCCGAGATCCCGTTGGTGGCGCTTCAGCGTGCTGTCCCGCAGCCGCGCGCGCCGCTGGCCCACCCGCATCGCCCGCACCAGGAACGCCTGCAGCGCCGGCCCCAACACTGCGTCCCCTGCGTCGATCGCGTACTGCGCGTCCCGCAACTGGTGCGCCAAGCACACCTGCCACACCGCCGCGTGCCCGCGCTGGCACACGTACAGGTCCGACACCCACACCCCCGGTCGCGCCCCCTCCAGCACGCTCTCCGGCTCCGCCTTCGAGCGGCTCGGCCGCAGCACGTGCAGCACCGCTCCCGCTCCCAGGAACACCCACTCCCACCACTTGCGCCCGTGCACCCGCGCCGACGTCTCGTCCGAGCACACCACCCGACTCTGCCGCACCCGCTCCCGGATCGCCTCCGCCTGGTCCCCGAACCGCCCCTGCACCCGCCGGAACAGGTTCGCCAGCGCCCCTTCGCTGATCTCCAGACCGAATACATCCCGGAACAACGCCCGCAAGCGCTCGTAGCTGATCGCTTGCGCGTAATGCAGGTACACCGCCAGCGCCTCGATCGTCGCCCCGAACGGCGAGCCCCGCTCCAAACCCTGCGGCGCCAACGCCGTCACCCGCCGCCCGCAGCCCGGGCAGTCGCAACCGTGCAGCGTGACCCGCGTCCCGTGCGGCCGCACCGGCGGCAACTCGATGCGCTCGTACACCGCTTGCGGCGCCTGCTCCGCCCCGCCCAACTCCGTCCCGCAGTGCGGGCAACTCTCCGCCCGCGCTTCCACCACGCTGTTCGGATGCGGATGCAGCTTGCGTCCCGTTCCCGCACGCCCCTGGCGCTTGCGCTTGCCGCCTCGCACCGGCTTGTTCGCCTTCTCCCCGCGCGAGGGCGGCAGCGACGAGTTCGCCGGTGTCTTGGGCGGCGCTCCCAGACGCGCCTCCAACTCCGCCACCTGGGCCCTCAGCTCCGCGTTGGTCGCCGTCAGCTTGGCGACCTTCGCCGCCAACTCCGTGATCGTTGCGGTCAACTCCGCAACCCTCGCTCGCAGCTCAACGACAAGGGCGCTCTTCCCGGAGTCGAGCGCCGAACCGAGATCCGAATTCGCCTCGCCCATACCCCATCTATAACATATTTATACTCTTTTGTTTCAGATTTCTAATCTGATCGGTCACGCTAGGACGGCACCAAGGTGAGCAATTACGATGAGACAGCCGCGCCTGCGGCTGGGAAGCCTGGTCAACCAGGCCGAGTTCGGCCGTGGCGTGGCGCTGCCTCAGCCGACTGTCCGGTGCTACCTGAACCTGCTCGAGACGCCCATTCTCGTGGTCAGACTTCCGGCATACGCGGTGAACCGCACGAAGAGACTGATCAAGTCCCCGAGGCTTTACTGGAGCGACACGCGACTGGCCCCTCAGCTCCCATCTTTGGAGCTCCGGCCCGGAATAGGGCTATGACGCAGCCGATCCGTCCCGTGTGGATCGCCCGAATCGGCGATTTCGGCGCGGAACCTCCGTTTTTTCGCCTCTCTTGTGTCCTTTTCCCACCGATTCCATCCGTTCCTGGCCGCGATTCTGAGTGTGCTGACCACTTGCTTGCGACACCAGATGACACGGCGGTTCCGCTGCGGCGCCATCGGTCCATGTTCGCGCGGCGCGTAGAAACCCGTCCCCAAGGCGCCGCCAGCGGCGTCGCCTACCGCTTGGTCCACTCCCGCCGCCTGGGCCCCAAGGTCCAGCAGCTGATGCGTGTGGAGCCCGGCCTGGCACCAGCACGAGCAGTCGATGCTGGATCGCAAGCGGGAGCGGTTCCAGGCGGGGCTGCGCGCGCTGCACGAGGGGCTGAGCGTGAAAGGCTGACTGAAGGACTGCGACAAGGTGGCGCGCAAGGTCGGGCGGATCGAAGAGACGTACAAGCTGGTGGCGCGCCAGTACACGGTGACGGGGGGCCGGGGAGAAGGGCCCTGCCGCAGCGGTGCGTTGGGATCCGAACCAGCGTGACTGGGAGCGCGACCGGATCCAGGGCGCCAGCCTGCTGCGCACGAGGCGGGTGGAATGGGACCACGGGCGGATCGTGCGGGAGTCCTGCCGTCTGGCAGACATCGAGGCGACGTTCCGGTCGTTCAAGGACGAGCTGGGCCTGCGCCCGCTGCACCACCGCCTGGGCGATCGGGTCGCGGGGCACCTGTTCCTGACGGTGCTGGCGTACCACTTGGCGCATGCCCTGCGCTATCGCCTGCGGTCGAAGGGCGTCGCCTACAGTTGGAAATCGATCCGCGAGCGGTTGCGCAGCTGGGTGCGGCTGACGACGACGATGCGGATGGCGGAGGGGAAGGTTTGGAGCCACCGGCAGGACGTGGATCCGAATCCGGAGCAGGCGCATCGCTGCCGCTGCGAGGCTGAGCTTCCGGCGCCACCGTCGCACCGTGCCCGTGGATCGAAGTGAGCTCCAAGCGAACGGAGAAAGCGAGGCGAGCCACAGGTACAAAGTGTAACCTGAGTACCCAGCAGTACCAGCCAAAGTTAAGATGCGGTGAGGCAGCGGAGGGGTACGCGCCGCGACATAGGCGAGCCGGGGGACGAGAGCGGCCAACTGGTAGCGGCGGTTGAAGCGGTAGGCGAACTCGGCGAGGTAGCGCCCCACATATTTCGGATCGCAGGCGTGATAGGTTCCGTCGATTGCCCGCTTGACGTTGCCCAACAGCGTGTTCACCCAGGTCAGCCCGGGCGTTTCGCAGCTGCCCTGGCCGCCGCCGGTGACGCGCGGCTGGTGCTCGCAGCCGGCGCCCTCCACCCCGCGCAAGCAGCTCAGCCCGTCCGAGCGCACCACCGTCCCCGGCTGCAGGTGCAATGGCACTAACTTTAGCTTCCGTGTTTCTTGTCAAGCACATATCCGGGCAGAGATGTTCCGGAGAGGCGATTTTCTTGCATTTCTTTCCGGATAGCGAGGTTCGGTTGGGAGCCGCTCGTCGGTGTGCTCATGCGGCGGCCTGCAGTGCGTGGGTGGGAGGCTCGGGCTGCCAGAGGCGATCCTCGCGGAGCAGGGTGTCGAGCAGGCCGACGAGCTTGCGCATGACGGCGACGAGGGCGACCTTGGGCGGCTTGCCGCGGGCGAGGAGTCGTTCGTAGAAGGCCTTGGCCGCGGGTTCGCAACGGACCGCGGAGAGGGCCGCCATGTAGAGCAGGTGGCGCGGCTGGGCGCGGCCGCCGCGGATGGAGCGGCCGCCGCGGTGCTGGCCGGAGTCGCGGTCGAAGGGAGCGAGGCCGAACAGGGAAGCGGCCTGGCGACGGCCGAGGGTGCCGAGCTCGGGCATGTCGGCGCAGAGGCAGGCGGCGGTGACGGGGCCGCAGCCGGGGATCGAGCGGATGCTGGCGGCGCGGCGGGAGAGTGCGGTGTCGGCGGCGATGCAGGTGAGCATGCGGCACTCGCAGGAGGCGCTGTCGGCCTGCAAGGCGTCGAGGGTGGCGCCGGGGCAGCCGGCGGCCTCGGGGGCGAGTTCGGCGCAGAGCTTGCGGAGGGCGCCGAGCTGTTCGACGAGCTTGCGGCGGAGAGCGAGCCAGTCGCTGAGCAGCTGGAGGTTGCGCGGCAGGGGCGGGGTGGCATCGAGGCCGTCAAGGAGGCCGAAGCGGGCGAGCATGGCGGCGTCGACGCGGTCGTTCTTGGCGAGCTGGCCGATGGCCTGGGCGAAGCGCCGGGAGCGCAAGGGGTTGACCAGGACGGTCTCGAGGCCGGCCTCAGCGAGGCCCTGGTGGAGGTTGCGGTGGTAGCGGCCGGTGGGCTCGAAGACGGCGCGGGTGACGCCGTGCTTGAGCAGCCAGTTGCGCAGGGCGCGGCGGCCGGGCTTGGTGTTGTCGAACTGGCGCTCGAGGCGGGAGTCGAGGATGTGGGCGTCGAGCTTCGACTTGCCGACGTCGATGCCGGCGACTACGATGGGATTGAGTTCAGTCATTCCTGTGTTCCTGTCCTTTTGCGATTCGGGGCGGTACCCACGCTTCCGTTCAGGTCGCGCAGGAATGGTTGCGACGGGCCGACCAAGCTAAAGTACGGATCTGATATCCGAGGATTAAACGGTCCGACCCGTCGCCCCCGGCGGGGCCTGGCCAGGCCCCGCCGGGGGCCTCCCTGCGCTGAGGCGGGGAGGGATCTGCTACCTGCCGCAGCGGTGGCTTGCGCCACCTGCGGCACTGGGGAGAGAGGGTCCGAGGCAGCGGCGGCCATCCCTCTCTCCGGCACCTCTCCAACATAAAAGGATTTTGCCTACTAACTTAAGCTTTCAGGCTTCGACGGAGCCTGCGGCAGCCTTTCGGGTCCCAGGCGGCTAGGCTGGGGCGGGTTTGCGCCGGGACCATTTGGGAGCCGGTTGCTTGGAGCGCCTCGGGTACGAGCGGTTCGGGCGGGGCTTGCGCCGGCCGATCCCGACGCACTCGGCGATGCGCGTGACGGTGTCGCGGACGAACTCGGTGTGGCGCAGCAGCAAGGCTTCCAGATGCCGGGACAGGACGGCCAGGCTGTGCTTGCAGTTGGCCTGCGGGGGCGGCTTGCCGTCGGCCGGGCCGGCCGCCTGGCACAGGGCGGCGTCGCGGTTGGTGAAGCAGCGCGTCATCGCGATCAGATTGAAGTGCGCGAACAGTTCCTGCTTGATCAGGCTCTCGGTGCGGCCGTGGAACTGGTCGACCTCCAGGAACTGCTTGCTGATTTTATAGAGTTCTTCGATCCCCCAACGAGCATGGTAGAGGTCGGCCAGGGCGGCGACGCTGTAGCGCTGGGGGTCGAGCAGGGTGGTGCCGAGGATGTACTCGGTCCCGCCGTGCGTGTACTTGACCAGCCGCAACGGGACCGGTCGCCAGTGGGTACGGGGCTGCTTGCGGCGCAACTCGCGCAGGGCATCGGGGCCGGGGAAAATCTCGGCCACGGTCTCGGTTTGGTCGCTGGCGAGGAAGCGGTCGAGGGCCTGACCGGCCTTGCGCCGGATGCGGAACACGGCCTGCAGGCCGCGCTGGCGATGGGCGCAGAGCAGTTCGAAGCAGTACTAGCCGCGGTCGTAGACGACGACGTCAGGCGGTGCCAGGGCCTGGAGATGGGCGAGCGCGGCAGCGCGCTCGTTGCCGTGGGCGAGGAGGTCGAAATCGACGGGCAGCTTCGAGTGCAGGCGGTACAGGCAGCTCAGCAGGCCTTGCGGGTAGTGCGCCTGCTCGCTGGGCAGGGCGTAGCCGGCCGCGAGCAGCGGGCGGGGCAGGTTCAGCTTCGAGCCGTCGACGGCGAAGACGCGGTGGCCGTGCCAGAGAGGGCCGGGCTGGTCGGCGCGGAGGAGGATCTCGGCGTGGAACTGCAGGAAGACGCCGGGCTGGACCTTGCGCCTGGCGCGGACCATGGCCGCGTCGGAGACCGGCAGCGCCTGCGGCAGGGGCACCTCGAGGGCGCGGCAGTGGTCCCACAGTTCGGCCAGCGTGGCGGTGTAGCCCTGGCGGCGGGGGGCGAACACCAGGCGGAAGACGAACAGCATCACCAGCAGCGTGTTGAGCACGCGCCGGCGCACTTGCCAGAGCTGGTCGTGGGTGGTGGCGACGGCGCTGAGCGCGCCGATCAGGTCCTGCCACAGGCGCACGAAGGCCTCGTCGGGGGCCGCAGCCTGCGGCGCGGGCAGGCGTCGCGGCCTGGGCTTGCGGGGGCGCGGCCCGTGCAGCAGGATCTCGCGGCAGTGCTTCGCCAAGGGGTACACGTAGACGTCCTTGCGGGTCCGCCCCGCGTCGGGGCGGCCCCGGGTCTGGCCCAGGCGCAGCCAGTTGGCGGCGCGCTAGCAGACTCCGCCGAAACGCTCCGGATCGACGAAGGTCTCGAGCAGGACCGGCCGGCAGCCGTAGCGGCTGTGCCAGTCCTGCGGCAGCTGCTGGACGGCCAGCGACAGCGCATGACTGGCCAGGTTCTTGACCTGGACCCAGGGCAACAGCACGAAGCGAGGCTGCCCGACCACCAGCTGCAAGTGCCGCTTGTACTCGCCCTCGCGCCAGCCGACCCACGCGTCCCGGCAGGCCAGCGAGCGGGTCGCCTGGCTGAACAGCAGGCAGCCCAGCGGGCGCTCGTGCCGGTCGAGCAGGAAATAGCGCAGGTGCGGGCCGAGCGGCTGGCGGTAGCCCAGGTAGTGATGCCGGTCGACGTATGCGTTGAACAGCCCGGCCTGCTCCGGGCCCTCCGCCCGCTGCAGGCGCAGCGGAGCCAAGTCCCGCAGGTCGGCCTGGATGCGCGGCTGCGGATCCGTGCGCGGGGTCCGCGCAAGCGGCTTGCGCGTCCCGTGCATTTTCTCCTCGCGCTTCGCCGGCAAAGTTAGGATGCCCTCCTTCTCCAGCGCCTCGAGCAGGCCCAGGGCGGCTGCGACGCTGTTCTTGCCTGCGGGGGTCCGCCAGCGCAGGTGCTCGCAGATCGTCTGCGCCAGTTCCTTGCGGGCCAGCGCCGGGAACGTCGCCACCGTCTCCTGGACCTGGGCGATCTGCCGACGCGTGAAGCGCCTGCCGCAGAAGGTGGTGGACTGGAGATTCTCGATGCGGGGGTCCATGGCAGCGCCTAGGAAACCGGTTCCTAGCTACCATCGCAAATCCGGCCCAGGATGTCAAGGGCTTTTTTGAGGCCGGTCAGAAAACACTGTAAGTGCTTTTGAATCCACGTCTTGGAGGTCTGCCAGAAAATCCGGCTACCGTCTTGCCTATGTCAGGGACATTGGCTGCAGGTGCTGGCGCGCCCAGGCCTCCAGTTCCTGCAGCCGCAAGCCGCGCACCGGGCTCAGGCGCAGCCGTTGCGGCCGCCCCTCCTCGCTGACCTGCGCGGCCGCCACGAACGGCGTCTTGCCCGCCGCGCCCCGTCCGCGCTTGCCGCCGCTCACCTCCCCGCCCAGGTAGGCGTCGTCCAGCTCCACCGTGCCCTGTAAAGGCTGGCTGTCGTCCCGCTCCCGCAGGCTGCCCTTTACCCATAAAGTGACTTAACAAACTGGACAGGATCTGTTCTCAATGAGATATGCAACAGCAGCATCGCATTCTCGAGACGATTTCCAGTCCCGAGTGCCTGGCGCGCGTCGCGGCGCTGCTCGCAGCCGAGAGCTTCTCCCATCGCACGGCCCTCGCCGACCGCGTGTGCGCCAAATTCCGCTTCGCCGATGCTCTCGGCCAGCCGCAGCTCGCTAGCTGCCTCAAGGCCCTGCGCACCCTCCACTCCCGCGGCTGCATCGCGCTCCCGCCTCCCGTCCGCAACGGCGGTCGCGGCCTGCCTCGACGTCTCGGACGACCCGTCCCTGCCCCCCTGCTCGTTCCCCCGGTTGTCCACCAGGTCGAGGGGCTGCGCCTCGACCTGGTCCGCACCGACGAGCAGCGCCGCACCTGGAACGAACTCATCGAGCGCGAGCATCCCCAGGGCGCTGCCTGCCATGCCGGCCCGCAGCTGCGCTACCTGCTCCTGTCCCGCCACGGCATCCTCGGCGCCATCGGCTTCGCCGCCTCCGCCCTCGCGCTCGCCGACCGGGACCGCTGGATCGGCTGGGACCCGCCCCTGCGCCTCCGCCAGCTCCATCGCGTCCTCGCCCTGAGCCGCTTCCTCGTCCGTCCCTCCGTGCGCTGCCGCAACCTCGCTTCCAAGGCCCTCGGCCTGTGCTTGCGCCGCCTCCCCGCCGATTTCCTCCTGCGCTACGGCTATGCCCCGCTGCTCCTCGACACTTAGACATCAGACTGCTACTCCCTACCCCGGGTTGGTGGGATCTTGCACAAGTGATTGAAAATGAATATCTTAGCTCGGATCAACGAAGGGTCCTCCAGCCGTTTTACAGCGTGCAAGGGGCCCGTGGCGGCGCTGGAGTCCAGTTTCCGGTCCCCTGCGCGCCCCGGAACCCGCCTCAGCCGCGCAGGAAGCGGTGCGCCGAGGCGTTCAGGCCGTGCCGGCTTCCCGCTCGCGGCGCTCCAGCCACACGAGCCGACGGCGCAGCCTCTCGACCTCGCTCTCCGCTCGTCCCGCCTCGTCCCGTAGTGCGTCCAGACGGGCCTGCTCGGCCGCCAGCGCCCGCTGCACCGAGGCGGCTTCCCAGTGCGTGTACGCCACCTCTTGCCCGGCATCCGGCATCCGGGCCCGTGCATTGCGCCGACGCTTGCCGCACCGTGCGCAGCGCCGCGGCAGCGGCCCCCTCCGCGGCCGCCGCAGGGCCGTTCCGCAGTCCGCGCAAACCAGGCTGTCCATGCCGCCATCCTAGCAAAACCATGACTTGAGTGAGTCATTGATTTCCGGGTCGCCCCCAGCGCAGCCGGGCCAAGACAATCCCTGTCGACTGGCTGCTGCGTCATCCTTCCTGCCCTTCTGCCAGGCTGGCGAACAAGGGCAGCGCGGCGGCCTCCTCCTCCAGCCGCACATACAGCCCGCGCTGGCTGCCACGGGTGACATGGCAGGATGCCAGCTGGCCGGCCTTGATCCGGTTCCAGAGGGTCTGGCGGGTCACGCCCAGACGCCGCATCGCGGTCGCCACCGGCACGAACCCGGACGGCACCTCGGGGCGGAAGCGGGCTCGCAACTCGTCCGTCATCCGCACTCGCAACGGGGCTCCTTCGACACCGGGGTCGCTGACCGGCACGAGGCCGGCGTGGATCCAGCGGTACAGCGTGGCCTCGTCGACTGCGAGTTCCTTCGCGGCGTCCCCGACACTGCGCGGGATGCTGGCGGCAGCGTCGGCATCCCGCGGCGGCACGTGGGCGGGAATGCCGTGGGAGCGTCGCAGGCCTCCGACCAGTTCCGTGCTGAACGGCAGGTCGCGGGCGGTGCGCCGTCCCTGCTGGTTGAGGATGCGCGCGACCGTCCGGTCATTGTAGTGGACCGACAGGTTGCCGAGCAGCTCGAGCGTGCTCGCAGCGGTGCGCTTCGGCTGCGGGACATTCACGATCTTCGGGAACTCCAGGTCGTCGACGAGCCCGCCCCGCCAATGCACGCTGACGGCAATCCGGCGGTCCTGCCGGCGGTTCTCGATCGTCACCTGCTCGAGCAGGCAGCCGAGCAGACGCTTGCGGTCGGCGTTGGAGCTGGTCGGCGCCTCCCACACCCGGGCCAGCTGGGCTCCGAGTTCGGCGAAAAACGCCGCCGGCGGGGGCTCCTGCTGCTCGGCGCGGGCCACGGCGAGAGCCCGTTCGGCCTCCTGCAGCGCCACCTCCGCCTGCTCCCATTCCCGCTCCAGCGTCGCCGCCACCAGCCGGTTGTCGGGATCGACCTGCCGGTAGCGCCGCTGCGCCAGCCGCGCCTCGTAGCGGCACTGCTGCAGGGCCTGTTCCCAGCGGCGCAACGCGGTAGCGGCCCGCTCTCCCGCCTCGGCCGCTGCCTGCATCGCCGCCTCCGCTCCCGCCGGACTCGCCAGCTCCAAAAACCGGCGCGCCACCTCCCGGTCGATGCGCTTGCCGCCCGCCGAGACGCAACCGCGCCGCTGGCGAGTGACCGGCTCCGGCACGGTGCACTGATAGGCCCAGCCCTTCGCGTTGTACTGCACATGCATCCCGTATCCGCAATGGCCGCACACGACCAGGCCCTGCAGCAGGGCCGGCCCTTCCCGCGCCGGTCCCCGGGCCCCCTCCGGGTGCGCATGGTTCCGCGCCAGCTGCTCCTGGACATCTTGCCATGCCGGCCAGCTGACATACCCCTCATGGTGCTCGGGCTGGAGGATCTCCCACTGCTCCTCGACCGGACGCAGCGGCGTGCTGCGGTCCCGGCCGCGCAGGAAATGATAGGCGTAGGCGCCTCCCATGGCCGGGTTCTTCAGCACCCGCAGGGTTCGGTGATAGGACGCCGGCTGCCACCGGATCACACCCTCGGAGTGGTCCCGCACCGGCAGTTCGATGCCGCGCTCCCGCAACACGGCTGCCGCCTGGCGCGCCGTGCCGGCCTCCCGGAAGGTCTCGAACACCGCCTCGATCGCGCCTTGCACGCGTTGATCCGGATCCTTGCGGATGGTCTCTCCGCTGCGCACGAAGCCCGCCGCCACGCGCGAGTACAGCGCCCCGCGCAACGCCTTGTTGCGCCGACCGCCCTCCATCCGTGCCCGCAGCACCGACAGCTCCGCGGCCGACAGCGTCCCCTTGATGCCCAGGATCAGACCATCATCGTCGCGGCTCGGCAAGTAGACCTGGCTGTCCTCGATGAGCGCCACCTCATGCATCCGGCACAGGTCCAGCAGCTGGAACCACTCGACCGTGTTCCGCGCCAGGCGCGACACCTCGATCCCGAACACGCCGCCCACCTGGTCCAGCGCCAGCAGGCGGCAGAGTTCATCGAAACCGCTGCGCGTCCCCTGCGCCGCGGCCCCCGCACCCTGCCCCTGGTCGCCGTCAATCGTCCGGATGCGATCCCGCGCCCAGCCCATCTCCACGGCCCGCTCCACCAGACCGTATTGCCGCCGACCCGACTCCCGGTTGCCCCGGACCTGCTTCGCCGTCGACTGGCGCACATAGACCGCCGCCAGTCGCTCCAGATGCCGGGCCCCGAGCTTCGTCGCGCTCATCGTTCGGCCCCCCTGACTCCATCCGCAGCATCACTCGCGACAGTTCCCGCATCAGGCGTGTGCGCTCCGCTGGCGGCACCCCCTGCCAGCGCTGCCAGCGTTCCTCCCACTCCAGCAGCGCCAGCAGCGGCAGGGTCCGATCCGGTTGCTCCATCGGCCGCTCCACAGCGCTCCGCGAACGTCCAGACAAGCTTACGCAATGCGAGGAAGTCCGGCAACTCGCCGGCCAGCCGGGGCGCACCCGGCACCGGCGCGCCGAGACTGGTCCACGAGACCGGCAGCCAGCAACAGCTCCCGTCCGGGAGCCGCACGTTCACCTTCGGGCCGCGCCCTCCGGCGTGGCGCACGCCGATGACCGACACCGTCGTGCCCTCCAGCGGGTGACGCGGGCGGCAGATCGTGACCGCATCCGGTGGACCCGGCGGCTCAACCCCTTCCGGTATAGCAGTGCGTGACGAAAGTGGAAACGTTCGTCGACCCAGAGCGCCACAAGGCGACCTGCTACCGGGCGGCGAACTGGCAGTGCCTGGGGCAGACGCAGGCGCGCGGGGCGCGGGGCGGGGTGGAGGCAAAGACGCCCAAGCAGGTCTACGTGCAGCCGCTGCATCGCGACTGGCAGGCGATCCTGCGGCAGGGCCCGCGCGCGGCGGCCAAGGCGGCCAAGCCGCGTCCGCGGGCCCTGCCGCAGGCCGTCGCGGACGACGGTTTCGTGTCGTTGTGGCAGGGGATCGTGGGCACGCTGGTGCGCGTGGCAGGCGAGCATGACCGGCAGTGGCTCCGGCGGCAGAGGGCGCTGAACACGCTGCTGGTGATCCTGTTCGTGTTCCGGCTGGTGTTCGCGCCCGAGCGGAGGGCCTACGGCACGGTCCTGGCCGACCTGTGGGAGCAGTGCCGCCGGCTGGAGCTGGCCTTGCCGCAGCCGCGGCCGGTCTCGGCCGCGGCGATTTGCAAGGCCCGCGCCAAGGTCGACGAGGAAGTGTTCCGGCGGTTCCATCGCGCGGTGCTCGCCCAGGTGCCCCGGGACAGTCCGGCCGCGCTGTGGCACGGCCACCGCGCCTTCGCCGTCGACGGCTCGAAGCTGAACCTGCCCCGCCCGCTCGTGCACGACGGCTACCGCACGCCCTCGCCGACGGCCCATTACCCGCAGGGCCTGCTCAGCTGCCTGTACCAACTGCGCGCCCGCCTGCCGGTCGACTTCGACCTGCAGGCCCACGGTGACGAGCGCCGTGCCGCCTGGGCCCACCTGTCCGCGCTCCGCCCCGGCGATGTCGTCGTCTACGACCGCGGCTACTACTCCTTCCTGCTGCTGCACACCCACCTCGAGCGCGGCCTGCACGCCGTCTTCCGCTTGCAGGGCAACGCCAACTCCCTCTTCCGCGACTGCATCCAAAGCGACCGCACCGACGACACGCTCACCGTCCAGCCCAGTGCCGACGCGCTGCGCCAGCACCCGCAGGCCGTCTGGCGGCCCTGCCGGGTGCGCCTGGTCCAGTACAGCGTCGGCGCGACTGCCTACACCCTCGCCACCACGCTGCTGGACCGCCAGCGCTATAGCGTCCGCGCACTCGCCGACTTGTATCACAGCCGGTGGGGAATTGAAGAACTGTACAAGACCTCCAAGCAAGGCTTGAGCGTGGAGTTGTTCCACGGCCGCAGCGAGCGCCTGGTCAAGCAGGAACTGTACGCAAACTTCACCCTGATCGCGCTGACTCGCCTGTTCGCCAACCACTGCGAGCAGGGCCTGCGAGCCGCGCCGGACGGGCACGGCCGCCCCGCGCGGCAGGCGCATTTCCAGAACAGCCTGCGCACGGTGGCGCGCCAGTTGGAGGCTCTGTTCCTGCAGCATGCGAGCGTGCTGTCGGAATCCGTGCAGCGGGTCGTGGAAGGCATCGCCGCCGGCTGGCAGCGACGCCGCCCGGGCCGCTCTTTCCCGCGCGTCTCGCGCAAGCCCGCCAGCAAATGGAGGAACCGCAAGGCAACCGCAACGGCAAGCTCCGCCTGAAACTCCCCTCAAACGCCCCGGCCTGCTCGGATTCCCCCCTGTTTTCTAAAGTTAATGCGTGCTCGCGGCAAAGTTAATGCCATTGGGGGGCGGCCGGGTCCGCTGCTTCGCACCCATAGCTCCAGCCCTTCGCGTTGTAGCGCACCCGCAGCCCGTATCCGCAACGCCCGCACACCACCAGGCCCTGCAGCAGGGCCGGTCCTTCCCGTGCCGGCCCCCGCGCCCCCTCCGGGTGCGAATGGTTTCGCGCCAGCTGCTCCTGCACCTCCCGCCACGCCTCCCAGCTGACGTACCCCTCATGGTGCCCCGGCTGGAGGAGCTCCCACTGCTCCTCGACCGGGCGCAGCGGCGTGCTGCGCTCCCGGCCGCGCAGGAAACGATAGGCGTAGGCCCCTCCCATGGCCGGGTTCTTGAGGATCCGCAGCGTCCGGTGCTAGGAAGCGGGCTGCCACCGGATCACACCCTCGCAGTGCTCCCGCACCGGCAGCTCGATCCCCCGCTCTCGCAACAGAGCCGCCGCTTGGCGCGCCGTCCCGGCCTCCCGGAACGTCCCGAACACTGCCTCGATCGCGCCTTGCACGCGTTGATCCGGATCCTTGCGAACGGTCTCTCCGCTGCGTACGAAGCCGGCCGCGACGCGCCAGTACAGCGCCCCGCGCAGCGCCTTGTTGCGCCGCCCGCCCTCCATCCGCGCCCGCAGCACCGACAGCTCCGCCGCCGACAGCGTCCCCTTGCTGCCCAGCACCAGCTCGTCATCGTCGCGGCTCGGCAAGTACCCCTGGCTGTCCTCGATGACCGCCACCTCGTGCACCCGGCACAGGTCCAGCAACTGGAACCACTCGACCGTGTTCCGCGCCAGCCGCGACACCTCGATCCCGAACAGGGCTCCGACCTGGTCCAGGGCCAGCAGGCGGCACAGCTCGTCGAACCCCCCGCGCGTCCCCTTTCCCTTGTCCCCGGCACTCTGTCCCTGGTCGCTGTCAATCGTCCGGATCCGATCCCGGCTCCAGCCCATCTCCACGGCCCGCTCCGCCAGCCCGTACTGGCGCGCCCTCGACTCCCGGTTGCCCAGCACCTGCTTCGGCGTCGACTGGCGCACATAGACCGCCGCCAGACGCTCCCGCTGCCGCGCCCCGATTTTCGTCGCGCTCATCGTCCCCCTCCCTGGCCTCGACCCGCAGCATCACCCGTGCCAGTTCCCGCACCAGCCGTGTCCGCTCCGCTTCCGGCACCGTCTGCCAGCGCTGCCAGCGTTGCTCCCACTCCAGCAGCGCCAGCAGCGGCAGGGTGCGATCTTCCTCCAGCGGCCGTTCCGCAGCGCTCCGCCAGCGTCCAGACAAGGTTACGCAACGCGAGAAAGTCCGGCAACTCCCCGGCCAGCCCGGGCGCAACCCCCGCCGGGGCACCCAGACTGGTCCACGCTGCCGGCAGCCAGCAGTGGCTCCCGTCCGGCAGCCGGACCTTCACCTTCAGGCCGCGCACTCCCGCGTTGCGTACGCCGATGACCGACACCGCCGTCCCTTCCAGCCGATCGTGCGGGCGGCAAATCGTGACCGTATCGGGCCGGTCCGTCGGCTCGGCACCTTCCGGTATAGCAGTGCGTGACGAAAGTGGAAACCTTTGTGGACCCGGCGCGCTTTGCCGGGACCTGCTACCGGGCCGCGAACTGGCGCTCGCTGGGCCTGACCGGCGGCTATGCGCGCCAGCCGGGCGCGGCGCCGGACTGGCGCCATCACGGCCAGCGGAAGGAGATTCTGGTGTTCGAACTGCAAGCCAACGCCGGCGCGGCCCTGCGCCAGCCCGCCGAGGAGCCGGACTGGCAGGGCCCGGCCAGGACCGCGCCCCCGGAGGCGCCCCAGCTGCGCAGCCTGTTTGAGTTCCTGGGCGCGGTGGCGGAGTACCGGCACGCGCGGGGCAAGCGCTACAGCCTGCGCAGCGTGCTCGTGCTGGCGGTCGCCGCGCGGCTGGCCGGCTACCGCGGCGTGACAGCCTGCGCGCAATTCGCCGGCCTGCTGAGCCAGCAGCAGCGGCAGGCCGCGGACTGTTTCTACAGCCCCAGCCGGCAGTGCTACACCTCGCCGTCGATCACGACGTTCCACAACATCCTCGCGAGCCTGCCGCCGGAGACGCTGGAAACCGCCGTGGCGAAGGGGTAACCGTTCGGGCGGGCCGTGAATTGAGGAGGGCGAAAGCCGGTGGGGAGGGCGGCAAAAAAACTTGCATAAAACGCTGGACACGAGAAATGGGTTTATGGCAGGCTAGCGGATGTGGAGGCGGAAAGGCAGCTGCAAGCGCAGCCGGCAGGGATGCCGGTGCAGTGCCAGTTGGAGCGGGAGCGGCGGTTGTCGTGGCAGCTGGTGGAGGCGAAGCGCCAGTGGCATTACTGGCGGAGCATGCACCAGCGGGCGAAGGAGCGTATCAAGCAGTGGCAGTTGCGCTGCGGGGAAGCGCAGCAGAAGCTGGCGGAAGCGCAGCAGAGGAGCGAGCAGCTGCACGAGCGGATTCAGGAGTTGGAGCAGGAGACTGCGGGCCTGAAGCAGCGCAACCAGGATCTGTTGCGGTCCCCGTTCGGGAAGCGGAGCGAGAAGCGCCAGAGCGGCAGTGAGGGTGGGGCGGCTGCAGCGGAGACGGCCCGCCCGGGGGCGGATCCGGAGCCGCAACGGCCGCGCGGGGGGCCACGGGGAGCGGTCCCGCATGCGCGGGTAGAGCGGTCCGGTCTAGCGGTGCAGGAGGAGTGGCTCGAGCCGGAGGCGGACAGCCGCTATTGTGCGGACTGCGGGGAGCCCTACGCCCGCAACGGCGAGGAGAGCAGCGCATCGATCGAGGTCGAGGTCCGGGGGTATGTGAGACGGATCCGGCGGCCCCGCTTCCGGGCGGGGTGCGGGCTGCCGTTTACACACAAGTCACCCTGGACGCATCTTCTGATAGAGCTTGCTACCCTCGCTGAGCCGTCGGGTCCGTTCCACCACCTGCGAGATCGTGGCCAGCCTTGTGTAGCCCTCCCACAGCACCTTGTGCCCCGGCACCGCGTACTGCTTGCGCTTGTAATTCAGATACCCGCCCAGCATCGCCAGCGTCAGCACGGCCCGCCCCAAATTGTCCGGCGGCGGCTGCCGCCGGTCCTGCGCGAAATCCTCCAGCGCCGCCAGTTCGATCTCCGTGAACAGCGTGTCCGCCGGCAGCTCCGGCGTGTCCCGTCCCAGCAGCGTCAGCAGTGTCAGCCGCCAGGCGATCACCGCGTTGATCGTCACCGCGCGCTCGATCCGCTCCCCCTGCCGGTGCCCCAGGTACTCCACCTTGCAGCCCGCCTTCAGCACCCGGTGCCAGTCCTCGATCCGCCAGCGCAGCTTGTACCACTCCAGCACCCGCTCCGCCTCCGGCTGCGTCTGCACCGCCAGCGTCGTCAGCAGGAACCATTCCAGTCGCTCCGCCCCCTCCGGCTGCGTCTCCTCCCGCACGTGCACCAGGCGCAGCTGCAGCGCCGCCTCCTGCCGGTCCGGGTCCGCCAGTTCCACTTCGCGCCAGCGCAGCTCCACCTGCGCCACCCGCTCCTCCCGCGCCTCGCGGCCCGTCTGCCCCCGGCTCGCCCGCCGCCCCGACAGCCGCGCCACGTGGATCTGCATCCGTCCCTGCGCCGCCTCCCCCCGGACCCAGTCGAACAGCTTCGGCACGTCCTTGCCCAGCGAGCGGTTGTGCTTCGCCCGCACCAGCAGGTCCACCTTCCGCAGCCGCCGCTGCTCCGCGAACAGGGCGAACACGTCCGCCTCCCGGTCCAGCACCGACACCGGCCGCACCCCCGCCAGCTGCCCGCCCATCTCCGCGCATTCCCGCAGCCCCCGGATCCAGCGCATCGTCTTGCGCTGCTCCAGCGGCTTGCCTCTCTCCGCCTTCCCGTCCGGCGCCTCGAACTGGATCTGCGGCACCCCCAGCGGCACCCCTTTCCCGTTCACCACCAGCGTCGCATGCATGTGCAGCCCCAGCGTCCCCGCCGAGCCCTTGTTCTTGCCGATCAAGCCCAGCCCCACGCAGCCCGGATGCTCCGCGAAATTCAAGTCCGTGCCGTCCTGGATGCACAGTACCGCGGCCTGCCCCTGCATCCGCTGCAACGTGCGCTCCCGGTGCGGCGCCAGGATGTTCTCCGGCGTCACCTCCGAATCCGCCGGGTGATCAATCAGACGGTAGTAGCCGCGCACCGCCGCCTGGTCGTTCTGCGCCGCTCCCGGGAACGACTTGGTGGGCGCTTGCGCTTGCTGGTCCACGATCTTCACGAGCCGCTGGCTCAAGCGTACATCGCCCAGCGGCGCGCCGCCGAACTCGTGCTCGGCCCACACGTCCGCCGCCAGCTTGTCGGCCGCGCCCAGCGCCTGCGGCGCTTCCGGCGCGGGCACGCCCAGCTGCGCCCGCCAGTCGCGCGCCAGCGGGTAGAGCCAGACCGCCTTCACCGGCACCGCGGTCCCGCTGGCCGCGAAGCGGCCGCGCCCGGCGCTCTCGCCGACCCGCAGCCAGTTGGCGGCGGCCAGCGAAGTGCCCTTGTACAGGCCTTTCTCGACAAAGGTTTCCACCAGCAGGGGGCGGTAGCCGTAGCGCTGCTGGCAGTCGTCCGGCAGGCGGCGCAAGGCGAGCGAGAGGGCCTTGGAGGCGAGGTTCCGGCAGGCGGCGCCGGGGCGGATCAGGAAGCGGCTCAGCCCGAGCACGCGGTGCAGCTGGCGGCCGCGCTGGTCGGCGTCCCAGCCGATGAAGGCGTCGCGGGCGGCCAGCGCAAGGGCCGCGGCGGCGAAGCCGAAGGCCCCCAGCACGCCCTGCTCGGAGACCAGCAGGTAGCGCAGTTGGGCGCCGGCGTGCTGGACGGCGCCGCGCGGGTGCTCGCTGCGCATCAGCTCGTTCCAGATCCCGCGCTGGGCCGAGTCGCTGACCTCGATCAGTGCCAGCCCGCACAGCTGGTCCACGCGGGCGGGCACGCCGACCGGCGGCGGCACGGGGCGGCCGAGACCGCGCGGGCGGCAGCGCCGGTGGTTATGCCGGGGCGCGGGCAGTCGGATCTGGCCGGCGGCGGCGAGCGTGCGCAAGGCTCGCAGGCAACTGGCCAGCTGGGGCTGCCCGCGGGCGTCCAGGAAGCCGAACAGCTGGCAGACCCGGCGGCCGATTTCCATGCGGCTAGCCGAGCCGGCGGCCGCCACCAGCGCCTTGACGCGCGCCAGGGATGCGGGATTCGAAAGCGTGGAGGGAATCCGGTGTTGCTCGTACATGTCCTAGGGATGGCACACTGGAAATCCACTTGTCAAGTCCTATTTGTGTGTAAACGGCAGGGTGCGGGTGCGCGCAGCGGCAGGGCCAGCCAGTGCCCGCAGTGATCGCGCCGCGGGAGCCCACGCTGTTCCGGGGCACGAGTTACGGACTGAGCGTGTGGGTGGCGTTTCTGTTGCAAGTGTATTGGCAGCGGCACCCGGTGCGGGCGTTCGAGCGGGAGTGGGGCGAGAGGGGGGTGCGTCTGCCGGCGGGCACGCTGCTGGGGCATGGGCGGGATTTCCTGACCTGGTTCGAGCCGCTGGAGGCGGCGATCGCAGCGCACCAGGAGCAGACGCGACTGGTGCACGGGGACGAGACCTCGTGGGTGGTGCAGGTGCGGGCGGAGGCAGGGCAGAACCCGCGTTGCTGGTTGTGGGCCTGCCTGACCGGGGACGCCGTGCGGTTCCGGGTGGATCCGTCGCGGAGTGCCGCGGCGGCCGCAGCACTGTTCGGCAAGCTGGGGCTGAGAGAGAAGGTGGTGCTGGTGTGTGATCGCTACGCGGCGTATGTCAAGTTGGCGCGGGAGCACCCGGAGCAGTTCGAACTCTCCGTATGCTGGGCCCACGCCAGGAGAGATTTTGTCACGCTGGGGCGCAAGCGGCCGGACCTGCAGGAGTGGGTGGACGGGATCCTGGAGCGGATCGGGAGGCTGTACCGACGCAACGCCGAACGGCTGGCGCAGTGGGATCCACAGAGTGGTCTGGAAGGACAGTGCGAGGCGTTCCGGGCGGCCCAGCAGCGGCTGGCAGCGGAGTGCGCCGCACTGTTCGAGCACGCCGAGCGGGAGGTGGCGATACGGACCCAGGCAGCGCAGCGGGAGTCGGACAAGGCTGGTCCGGACCCGCGGCTGGCACCGCTGCAATCCTTGTTGCGGCACCGCGAGGGCCTGGTGGTGTTTGTGAGGAAGGCGTTCGTGCCCATGGACAACACTGTCGTGGAGCGAGCCCTGCGGCGACCCGTGCTCGGGCGCAAGCTCAGCTACGGCTCGCACAGTGCGGACGGCGCGGCCCTGCAGGGCGTGCTGCTGTCGGTGTGCGCCACGCTGGACAGGGCCGGCATCGACCTGTGGCGCTGGCTGGAGGCGTTCCTGCGCGAGTGTGCGGGGATCGGACGGGGAGTGGTCGTGGTGGATCCGTGGGCCTGGCTGCCGTGGGGCCTGTCCGCGGAGCGGTTCCAGGCCCTGCGAGCGCCCTGGCGGTGTTCGGAGGCCGGGCCGGACCCGTGAGCGGCTCGCTGCGCTTTTGCGGCCGGGATTTCCTCCCGGCCGAACTGGACCGGATCCGCGCCCTGATCGCGCACACGGACCCGCCCCTGTCCCGCACGAAACTATCCCAGGCGGTCTGCGAGGTGCTGGACTGGCGCAAGCCCGACGGCGGCCTCAAGGAGATGAGCGCGCGCGTGGCCCTGCTGCGCATGCAGCGCGACGGCCTGCTGACCCTGCCGCCGCCGCTGAGGACCCTGCCGCGCCCGCGCCCGCTCGCGCCGTCCCCGCGCACCGCTCCGCCGCCCCTCGCGCCCCTGCCCGCCTCGCTGGCCCAAGCCCGTCCTCTGCGCCTGTGCCTGCTGCGACCTTCCGATCCCCGCAGCCGCTTCTGGAACGAGTTCGTCGAGCGCTACCACTACCTCGGCTACAAGCCCCTGCCCGGTGCCCAGTTGCGCTACTTCGTGCACGCCGCCGACGGCCTCCTGCTGGCCCTGCTCGGCTTCGGCGCCGCGGCCTGGAAAACGGCCCCTCGGGACCGTTTCGTGGGCTGGCATCCGCCCACCCGCCAGCGCAACCTACCCCTGGTCGTCAATCACGCCCGCTATCTCATCCTGCCCTGGATCCGGCTCCCGTCGCTGGCCTCCCACTTACTCGCCTGCCTCCAGCGACAACTTCCCGACGACTGGCAACAACGCTACGGCATGCGTCCCGTGCTGTTGGAAACGTTCTGCGAAACGCCGCGCTTCCAGGGCACCTGCTATCGCGCCGCCAACTGGATCCATCTGGGCCAGACGCAGGGCCGCGGCAAACTCGATACTCGTCACGAGTACAACCAGCCCGTCAAAAACGTCTTCGTCAAACCCCTCTGCCCGGACTGGAAAGCAATCCTCAATCGTTAGCTCCACGGCCGCCTTTCACGGCCCGCTCGAACGCTTACGCGAAGGGGGCCCGGCAGCAGAGCGGGAATCCACGGCAAGTCCAGCCGAACGAGGAAGATACGGGCCACGAGAGCGAGCCGCCGAAGCGTCGGCGGACCGCGGGCATCCCGGCGGTCTCCATGGATGGGAAGGATGTCCGCGGCGCCTCCAGGCAGACCCAGGACGGCCGCCGCATGCTGGTCGCGGCCATCGAGCATGGCAGCGGCCTGGTGCGGGGACAGCTCGAGATTGACAGCAAGACCAACGAGATCCCGGCGGTGCGCGAGCTGGCCGACGCCGTCGAGATCTCCGGCTGCACCGTCACCGTCGACGCGCTGCACGCCCAGCACAAGACAGCGCGCCACCTGCTCGAGGACTGCGGCGCCGACTACCTGGTCACCGCCATCAAGGACAACCAGCCGACGCTGCTGGCCGACCTGCAGGCCATGCTCTTCGGCGACTCCCCCGCCTATGAAACCCGCGACAAGGAGCATGGCCGCAGCGACCGCCGCCGCTACTGGGTCAAGGACCTCTCCGACTCCGCCTGGGAGGGCTATGCCGGCCTCTACGGACGCCGCCAGGCGATCCGCATCGAACGCCAGCGGCAGGTCCTCAAGACCGGGGCCAGCAGCACCGAAGTGACCTACGCCCTCACCTCTCTGACCGCCGACAAGGCCACTGCCGAGCAGCTGGCGGCCTTGGTCCGCAACCACTGGCACATCGAGAACCGCCTGCACTATGTCCGCGACTTCACCTACGACGAAGACCGCTGCCGCGTCTATGTCCGCGACTTGCCACGCAATCTCGCCTGCCTGACCAACACCGCGATCTCGATCGTCCGCTGCCAGTCCAGGTTCCAGTTCCTGCCGGAGGCCAACCGCCATTTCGCGGCCCGGCCGCAGGAGGCTCTCGACCTGCTGCTGAACCCGCTAGCCCGCTAGCCCGCGCCCTCCCGCCTCCGTTGCGCTCCACGCCTTCCAGCGCGGCACGCTAGCGCTGTGCCCGCTGTTCTCGACAACACGTCCAAGAGGCTCGGGCCACCTGCCCAGCGCCCTCGCGGCACGCCTTCGGGCCGCGCCCGGCTACCCACAAGACGTGTGAGTCGGAATCAACTTCGATGAGACGCCCCAAATCGCGACAAAAAAATGTGCCTGGGATCCCGCCACCCGCCAGCGCAACCTGCCCCTCGTCGTCAATCACGCCCGCTACCTCATCCTGCCCTGGATCCGCCTCCCCTCCCTGGCCTCCCATCTGCTCGCCTGCCTCCAGCGCCAGCTCCCCCGCGACTGGCACCAACGCTACGGCATCCGCCCCGTCCTGCTCGAGACCTTCTGCGAGACCCCGCGCTTCCACGGCACCTGCTACCGCGCCGCCAACTGGATCCATCTCGGCCAGACCCAGGGCCGCGGGAAACTCGATACCCGCCACGAGTACGCCGAACCCGTCAAAAACGTCTTCGTCAAACCCCTCTGCCCCGACTGGAAGGCGATCCTCAATCGCTAGCTCCCCAGCCGCCCCTCACGGACCGCTCGAACGGTTACCCTTTCGGAAACTGAACTTTGTTCTTATACATAGGTAACTCCTTTATTGTCAGACATTTATTATATCTCATACGGCGCTCTAAGTCAACTCGATCCAAGTGCGAATCCATCATTTCTCAGCTTCCTAACTATGGCTGAGACTTACGGGTAATCAGGAAGTGTAATGCCTTCAAATCCGTTTGGCAGAACTGGGCTATGCGCTTGACTCCAGTAACCACAATATGTTGTAGTTGCAGTCGTGAGGGAGGATTACCCGAAGACTCAGGCAGAATTCGACCTGTGGTTTGCCAGCGAGCAGGCGTGTCGCGAGTATGTGGTCCGGATTCGCTGGCCCGACGGCTTCATCTGCCCGCGATGCAAGGGAGGGTCGGCCTGGATCGCCAGGCGGAATCGCATGGTCTGCGCCGGTTGCGCCTACCAGGCGTCGCTGACCGCCGGGACAATCTTCCAAGGCACGCGCAAGCCGCTGAGCATGTGGCTCCGAGCGATGTGGTGGGTGACCGAGCAGAAAAACGGCGCGAGTGCCCTCGGGTTGCAGCAGGTCCTCGGTCTGGGCCATTACGGGACGGCGTGGACCTGGCTGCACAAGCTGCGGCGGGCGATGGTGCGCCCGGGACGCGATCGTCTGGGCGGGACCGTCGAGGTGGACGAGACCTATGTGGGCGGCAAGGAGAAGGGAGCGCGGGGGCGCAAGCTCGGCAACAAGGCCTTGGTCGCGGTCGCCGCGGAAGAGGCCGGGGCCGGGACCGGGCGCATTCGCCTGAAGCGGGTACCCGATGCTTCGGCGGCCAGCTTGGAAGCGTTCATTCTCGAGGCGGTTGAGCCCGGCAGCGCGGTGCGCACGGACGGTTGGCCGAGCTATTCGAAGCTGGCGGCCCGCGGGTACCGCCACGAGACCCGGGTCACGGGAGGAGACCCGGCCCGGACGGACCGGGAGTTCCCACGGGTGCATCGCGTCGCGTCCCTGTTGAAGCGCTGGCTGCTAGGAACTCACCAAGGTGCCGTCGGGCATCCCTACCTGGACTACTACCTGGACGAGTTCACCTTCCGATTCAACCGGAGGGCATCCCGCTCGCGCGGCAAGCTGTTCTACCGGCTCGTGCAGCAGGCAGTCGCAACGGAACCGGCCCCTCGCCACGCGATGGTTGCTAGCGCTCTCGCCAGCGACCCTCAGCGGACTCCGGAATCACTGGACTCAAGCGCATACTCAGCAACCACAACATATTGTGGTTACTGGAGTCAAGCGCATAGCCCAGTGGCGGAATTCTCGGTCAATGGAATCAACGACTTACAGCTGTCACTCGCGAGTAACTCCAAACTTGGGCCCTTGGGAGTGATCCCGATCCGACGGGTGCGCATCTCGAGAACCTGAGCCTCCAAAACCTCCTAACCTGGACCGGCTTTGAACCGGACGCCCGGAGATCTCCTACTGGCGCACGGTGACCGGCGAGGAGGTGGACTTGGTGGTGACTGTGGACGCGGGGCTCCTTCCCATGGGAATCCAGCCGAAGGGGTGCCCGCGATATCGAGACGCCTCTCGTCTGCCCGCGTTCGGCGATGAATACGGAGACAGGGTCGGCCCCGGATCTGTGCTCCGAACCGGCGACGCTTTGGAGTGGGTCGCTCAGAATCCGCTCGCCACTCCATGGTGGAAGGTGCCCTGCGCCACACAGCGGAATCCATTCCCGATTCCTGCTTGCGGCGGGCTGAACGCCGCCTCCGGTCCAGGAATGGGGCGGGCCGTCCGGTCAACGTTGCCTACTGGCGTTCGGACTACGCCGGCCTACGTGCGGGGTATGCCCGAGTCGACCGCTAAGTCGGCGTCGTTCTCTCGCGGAAGATCCCCACGAAGAGAGCCAGCACCAAGGCCGAGAGCCCAGCCGGAAGCCCCCAGATCGACCGCCAGTTGATGAGGCTCTGCGCCCGCTGCAGTTTCGCTGCCTGCTCCTCGCGCAACGGTCGGATCGCAGCCTCGTCTGCCCCAGCCTCTTCCAGACCAGCCATCTCGCTTCCCAAGTGCTGTACTTCAACGCTCAGCGCACGGGATTCCTGCGGTGTGTTGAACTCCTCCCAAACGCCCGCGACCCGCGCCCCGATCAGCATCCCAAGACCTAGCGTAAACAGCACAAGCATGCCTTGCGCCTGAGCCCGGATCTCCTTCCGGGCGGCCATGTCGGTATAGATCTGGCCTGTCACGAAAAGGAAGTCGTAGCAGATGCCGTGGAGGACGATGCCGCCGTACATCATCCAGACCACCGCGTCCGGAGTGCCCAAGGTGAACAGAGCGTAGCGCAGCACCCAGGCCAGCATTCCGATGGCCAGCATCCACTTCACACCCAGCCGTCGGAAGAACAGCGGCATCAGGAGCATGAAGAAGATCTCCGAGATTTGGCCGTAGCTCATGGCCTGGGTGACGTCCGCGATACCTGCCAGCTGAACCGCCTTGGCGGCAAGCTGGAAGTAGAACGCCAGTGGGATGCAGATCAGGAAGGTGCTCAGAATGAAGATCGCGAACGAGGGCTTTCGGAATAATTCCAGCGCGTCCGCTCCCGCCAACTCCCGCCACGAGCTGCGCTTGCCCTGGGACGGGGGCGGCGTGTGCGGGAGCGTCAGGCAGTAGACGCCCATCAGCACCCCGGCGGCTCCAGTCAGTTGGAACATCTCCAGGCGATCTCCCCAACCGATCCAAGCCAGGGCGAAGCCCGCCACGATCCAGCCAATCGTCCCAAACACGCGGATCAGCGGGAACTCTTTCTGCGAATCCGTGACGTGGTGCAGCGCGAGCGAGTTGGTCAGCGCCAGGGTCGGGAAGTAGCACAGCGTATGTCCCAAGAAGACCAAGTTGATCGTCGTAGGAGAAGCCGGCGCGGCCGGATTCATCAGCGAGGCCGCGAGAAACATGCAGCCGCCGCCCAGGATGTGCAGGGCGCACAGGATCTTCTCGGTCGCGAAAAACCGATCCGCGACCATGCCAACGAAGAACGGCGAGAGTATGCACGCCAGCGGGCCGACGGCGTAGGTCCAGCCGAGGTCGCCGCCGCTGAAGCCGATCTTGACCAGATACAGCGGCGCGCCGACGTACCAAGCTCCCCAGACGAAGAACTGGACGAACATCATCGCGCCAAGTCGCGCTCCCATCCTGCCGCGCATCGCCCTATCGTAAATGAACTCGCCTAAGATGGTGCCGATGGCCCGTGCCCCAGGAGGCGTCAGCAAGTTGGCGGCTGAAGCGCTCTACGAGTACGCCCTCCGCGCTCTCTCGCGCCGTTCGCACACGTCTGCCGAGCTCGAGGCCAAGCTCTCGCGGCGATGCGCCCATGACGAGGATGTCGCGGGCGTCATGGAGAGGCTGTGCGGCCACGGCTACCTAGACGACGAGCGCCTCGCCGAGTCCTACTCCGTGTTTCGCCGAGACTACGCCCTGCTAGGGCACAAGCGTGTGCTCGGCGAGCTGCGGCGTCGCGGTGTGGAAGGGGCTTCGGCCGAAAGAGCGGTCGCCGACGCCTATGAAGAATCCGACGAGTCCGAACTCGCCCGGAAATATCTGCGCCGCAAGCTGGGAACGCGCCTCGGCGACACCAGAATCGATGATCGCAGGCAACTGGCGCGGCTGTACAGAGCCTTGGTGCGGGCCGGCTTTGAGCCGCCCGCCATCTTGGAGGCGTTCCGGGATGTGTCCGCCGACAGCGAATTGCTGGAATCGCTCGCCGAAGCGAGCGTGGCCAGCTGCGCCGACGACTGATTCTTGTGGAGGGGCCTCGCCTGCCCGCGCCTCACGCTGGCGAGGCGCTAGCTTGAAGGGAGCATGCTGGTTGCCGGAATCATGAGCGGGACATCGGTCGATGGCATCGACATCGCGCTTGTGGAGCTTCGGGGGAAGGGCTTCTCGCTAGACGTTAAACTCGTCGGGTTCCACGAGATCCCATTTCCAGACGGGGTCCGCGAGGAAGTGCTCTGCGTATCCGACGCGGTTGTCGCCACCGCGCGAATCAGTCAACTCGATTTCCTGCTCGGCCAGCTCTTCGGAGAGGCGCTGCTGCAAGCCTGCGAACGCTCGGGCGTGCCCGCGCGCGATCTGGACTTAGTGGGATCCCACGGCCAGACGATCTACCACCAAGCCGACGTGGCGCCCCTTTGCGGCTTCCAAGTCTCCAGTACGCTGCAGATTGGCGAGCCAGCTTGTATCGCCCGCGCCGCCGGAGTCCCGGTGGTGGCCGATTTCCGTCCGGCGGATATCGCGGCTGGCGGGCAGGGTGCTCCGCTCGTCCCGTTCGTGGATTACGTTCTCTTTAGGCACCATACGATGAACCGCGTCGCACTCAACATCGGCGGCATCGCGAACTTGACGGCGGTTCCGGCGGGAGCGGGCGCCGAGTCGGTTCTCGCGTTCGACACCGGTCCCGGGAATATGGTCATAGACCAGTTGGTGGCGTCGCTTACGGGCGGCAAGGAGCGGTTTGACCGCGACGGGCGGATGGCTGGTCGAGGCGAGGCGGACGAGGTTCTGCTAGCAGAGTTGTTGCAAGATCCGTACTTTTCGGAACCCGCGCCCAAGAGCACGGGAAGGGAACACTTCGGTTGGGAGTTCGCCAAGCGGTTGCTGGAGCGCGAGCTGTCCCCGGAGTCGCTCGTCGCTACGGCCGCACAGCTGACCGCCCGCACCATCCTGCTGGCCATCGAGCGCCTCGTGCGGCCCGTGATGCCGGTCGACGAGCTCGTTGTCTCCGGCGGCGGCTGGCGGAACCCGGCTATTGTCCAACCGCTCCGCGACGGCCTGCCCGCCACGCGAATCCGTCCTAGCGACGATTTCGGAATCGGCAGCGACGCCAAGGAAGCCGTGGCCTTCGCGGTCCTAGCGTACGAGACCTTCCACGGACGACCGGCGAACCTGCCCTCGGCCACCGGAGCCGACGGCCCTGTAATCCTCGGCAAGATCGTCCACGCCGTGCCGTAGGCCATGGATTGATTGGAAATTATCTACTTGGCTACCCAAGCCTCGTTGCTGACGGAGACAAATTATGACCAACGAACCTATTCGCTATATGGGCTTCAACATCGGGCCAAACGTGGGTGGCAATGATGCGTTGATAGGGGTCCGGGTTGTGCCTGCCGGAAGGGACGGAAACAAAGTCCTCGGAAAAACTCTTACCTACCGCGAACCTGACTCGAGAGCTGCCATCACAGTTCGCCCGGGTGAGGAACTGCTTTTCCCGGTGGGAAACGTGAAGGTATCCATTCGGGATATTGACCGCGAAAATCGGCCGGAACCTGACGGATACGCAGGACGGCTCGATACGGCTCACGCCCTATGCCTCAGCGCGCTCCATGAGTTGGAAGATCGTCCCGACGAGCCCTATATCAAGACTAGGGCGCGGGTTTTCAATGCCTTGGGCTATGCGGAACTCATGTTCGTCGCACTCAACCTCGCAATCAGGATGATCAAGGACATTCCGTCTGAGTCTTCGGTTTCGATAGTCCTGCCCAACACGGCAGATGCGATATTCCCGGCGTTGAAGGAGATTTGAGACGCTATTGAACATATTGACGAGAGGGCTTTCGGAATCGTATGCTCGCCCCGAACAGCCCCCAAATGCTCTTTCAATCTTCGACCAAGCAGATTTCCTCTCTTCCGGGGTGCTCCGTTACGCTAATCATTCCTTGGACTTGAAGGCGCATGGGATCCCGGCGTTGATCTCCTCTCGGCAATTTATCTTCGAGGTCGCCGTTGAAAAAGCCGGAGCCGCAAGAACCCTTAACGTTCCACTTGAGTTTTTTTGAAAAGACAATCTCAGCTTGAGTAGTCAAGTCATTCCCGATCGATTCCCTGACCTCGATCATTCGTGAACAGTTTGAGCACAGCCGACGACCGAGTGTTCTCGGCGACTTGAAGGTGGTCG
Organism: Bryobacterales bacterium; assembly: GCA_965218615.1. Taxonomy (GTDB): domain Bacteria; phylum Acidobacteriota; class Terriglobia; order Bryobacterales; family UBA6623; genus VXMF01. Next base: position 47,354 of record CBDCLH010000007.1, on the reverse strand, counting down.
CGCGGATTGTCGCCCTGCGCCTCGCGGTTCCTACACAGAAAGCTAGTCCATTCCCAACGCTCGGTGCTGGCCGTGGCTCCGACGCCGGATTGCGAAATCCGCTGGCGAACCGCTGAGACAGACCAGTCCTGTCCCATGTAATTCCGAATTCGGCCCAGGCCCCTAGCGCTGACCAGTCAGTCGTCGCTCGCTGCCGAAATCGACGCCATGTCGCGCGCCCTCATGCGGAACGGCAAGCTGTTGACGATGCCGTCAATCAGAGCTGAGAAGCGGTAGTCCGCATCCTCTAGCTTGCTCTGGATCTCGTCGACCGCCGGGTTGTCGCGCCGATCGACGCCGCGACCCAGGGCGTAGGTCAGTAGCTTCTTGGTCAGGGTGCGGCTGAACGAAGCGGCTTCCGTCGCGACGAGGATCCGGCGTAATTCAGAGGGAGTTTCGAATGAGAGGTCGCCCGGTAGGGTGCCGGACGTGTCTAGCGGCAACTCGCCGTCCGTCGTCCGCCACCTGCCGATGGCGTCGTAATTCTCCAGGCCGAAACCGATCGCGTCCATGACCAGATGACAGGACATGCAGCCCTCGTTGGACCGGTGGGCCTCGAGTTGCTCGCGCAGCGTGCCGCCGACGCCTGTCGCCTGGACCTCCAGGTCCGGGACGTTGGCTGGAGGTGGAGGTGGGCTCTGCCCGAGGATGTTCTCGAGCACCCAGAGACCCCGCAGTACGGGAGAGGTGCGCGTCGGATAGGAAGAAATCGTTAGCATGCTGGCTTGGCCGAGCAGGCCGCCACGCCGGCCGTCGGAGATCTCGACACGTCGAAACTCGTCTCCGGTGACGCCATCGATGCCGTAGTGCCGAGCCAATCGCTCGTTCAAGTATGTGAACCCGCTGTCGAGGAACTCGAGGATGCTGCGGTCCTCCCGCAGGTTGTTTTCCAAAACGAGCTGCGTTTCCCGCAGCATCGAGCGGCGCAACTCGTCGTCGAATTCCGGGAATCGCGCCGCATCCGGCTGGGCGCGCGCCAGATTCCGCAGCTGCAGCCACTGGCCTCCGAAGTTCTCGACCAGCGCGAAGGACTTTGCGTCCGACAGCATGCGCGCCACTTGGCGCCGCAGGTGCTCGGGCTGGCTCAGCATGCCACGCCCCGCCGCATCGAAGAGCTCGTCATCGGGCATGCTGCTCCAGAGGAAGTACGAGAGCCGGCTGGCCAACTCGTAGCTATCGATCGCGCGGACTTCCTCGCCTTTGCCGCGAGCGGGATCCCGCTCGATCCGAAACAGGAACTGCGGCGAGACCAGAATGGCCTGCAAGACGGTCTGCACCATGCCCTCGAAACTCTCTCCCTTCCTCATGGCTTGACTTGCTAGGCGCATCAGCCGTTCCATCTCCGTCCCGCTCACCGGGCGGCGGTAGGCGCGGCTGGCCAAGCGGTCGAAGATTTCTTGCGCGCACGGCCGCCACGGCTCCTCCCCCCAGGGCATGCAGGTGAAGATTCGGCGGTGGCTCTCGGGGAGCGGAACAGGATCGGCGTCAAAGGGTCCGTTGATTTCCAGGTAATCGACCCAAAGCTTGCGCTGGGTGTACTCCGCATTGGGGTCCATAGGCCGGCCGGCAAAGTCGATAAAGCCCAGCCAGAGCTCCTTCTGACCCGGCTCGATGCGGTGCGTCACCCGCTCGGTACGATCAAAGTACTGGGCCGCCTCCACCGCTTTGGTCGCCATCCGCCTGCCGTCCAGAAGCATCGTCATGAGGCGCGGTGGCGGCGGTCTCATGTCGGGCAGATAGCGGGAATTGTCTTCGGAGTGCTGCCGGCGGTCGGTCGCGCTGATTGCGAAGCGGTAGAGACCGGCGGCCGGGAAGTTGTGGGATAAGCGCATGGAGCCGTCCGCGGTGTAGGCCGAGACCCGGCCGATAGCGGCCGGGTTCGCGGCATCGCGGGTCGCCTGGATCCGGAAGCGGGTTGGCTCGGCCCAATGCGGGCGCTCCCAGATCGCCGCGCGGGCGAGCTTGCCCGCGGCATCGAGATACTTCTCCATCAGCAGAGGGGAGATCGAAAGGACGTCGCCGATGTTGTCGAAACCGTACCCGGAGTCGTCGACGGGGAATGCATCGGCCGGACGCAGGTCGGCGCCGAGCAGATCGCGGACGGTGTTGTTGTACTCCGCTCGGTTGAGCCGCCTTGCGGTGACGCGGCCAGGCCGGAGCTTGCGGTTCTCCTCCATAGCTTTGAGCCGGCTCTCGATCCAGGAGGAAACGGCTCGCAGCGCTGCTTGGGACGGAAGCGGGCTGCCGGGAGGCGGCATCTTGCCATCGCGCGTCATGCGCAGGACGTCTTCCCAGACGCCTGTGTGCTGCAATGCCTCTTGTTCGTCGGGGAAAACGTCGAGCCGCAGGTCGGCCATTTGCATCTGGGCGCCGTGGCAAACCACACAATGCTGAGCCAGGAAAGGGCGAACGGTGTCCTCGAACGTCGCAGCGGCGGCCCAAGAAGCGAGTAGAACGAGCAGGAGTCCGACTCTGCGAGGCACCGCCGTCATTATAGTTGGGGCCGCTTCCAAACGGCTGATAGCCTATGAATTACGCCCATGAAGAAGCTGTTGGCGGCCAATCGAGGCGAGATCGCCATTCGCATCATGCGGGCCGCGACCGAACTTGGCCTGCGTACAGCTACGATCCACTCGTACGAGGACCGGCTCAGCCTGCATCGCTTCAAAGCCGATGAGGCCTTCGAGGTTGGAGGCGGCAAGGGACCGGTGGCGGCGTACCTCGACATCGACGGCATCGTCGCGCTGGCCAAGGACCGCGGCGTCGACGCCATCCATCCTGGCTACGGCTTTTTGTCGGAGAACAGCGCCTTCGCGCGCGCCTGCGCGAAGGCCGGCATCGCATTCGTCGGGCCTACGCCTGATCTGCTCGATACGCTCGGGGACAAGACTGCCGCCCGCAGCCTCGCGAAGCAGGCCGGCGTGCCGATCATCCCCGGCACGGGCCTAGCGCCGGACGATCCCGAAGAGATCCATCAGGCCGCCGAGTCGATCGGCTACCCCCTGATCGTCAAGGCTTCGTTTGGCGGAGGCGGCCGCGGCATGCGCGTCGTGCACAGCCCGGGAGAACTGCTGGGCAGGCTCGAGGAGGCGCGGCGTGAGGCGCAGCGATCCTTCGGCGATGGATCCGTGTTCTTGGAGCGCTACATTGCGCGAGCGCGTCACATCGAAGTCCAGATCCTGGCCGACGCCCACGGGTCGATCGTTCACTTGTGGGAGCGAGACTGTTCCGTGCAGAGACGGCATCAAAAGGTCGTCGAACTCGCTCCGGCTGAGAACCTTGCCGACGAACTGCGCACCGGCATCTGCGAGGCGGCCATTCGAGTCGCTCGCGCGACGGGCTATGTCAACGCGGGCACGGTGGAGTTCCTGCTGGACGCCGAGACCGGGGAGTGGTTCTTCATCGAGGTCAACCCGCGCATCCAGGTGGAGCACACCGTCACCGAAATGGTCACAGGCATCGATCTGGTGCGGTCGCAGATCCTCGTGGCGCAGGGCTGCCCCTTGCACGATCCTCCTCTCTCGATTCCGCGGCAGCAGGACATCCAGAGGCGGGGCACCGCCATCCAGTGCCGCATCACGACCGAGGATCCGGCCAACGATTTCTCGCCCGACTACGGCCGCTTGCAGGCCTTCCGTACCGCCGCGGGCTTGGGCATACGTCTGGACGGTAGCGCCTATTCCGGAGCCGTGCTGAGCCCCTTCTACGATTCGCTGCTAGTCAAGCTCACAGCCTGGGACGCGACGGTGGAAGGCGCCTGCGCTCGGGCTGACCGGGCATTGCGGGAGTTCCGTATTCGCGGTGTCAAGACCAATATTCAATTCCTCCAAAACGTCGTCAACCACCAAGCATTCCAGGCCGGCGCCGTCACCACGCACTTCTTGGACGAGACACCGGAGCTGTTCCGCTTCAAGCGGGCCCGCGACCGCGCCAACCGGCTGCTCAGCTATATCGGCGACACCATCGTCAACGGCAATCCGACCGTCGCCGGCAAAGCTCGCCCGAAGACGTCCGAGCCGCCTCCGACAGTGCCCTGCGAGCAGGGCTCGAATCCGCCACCCGGCACCCGCCAACGACTCCAGGAAGTTGGTCCGGAGAAATTCGCCGCGTGGGTGCGCGAGCAGGAGCGTCTGTTGGTGACCGACACGACGTTCCGCGACGCGCACCAGTCGCTGCTCGCGACTCGCGTCCGCACACACGACCTGCTCGGCACGGCCCCGGCGGTCGCCAAGCGCCTTCCGAACCTGTTCAGCCTCGAGATGTGGGGCGGAGCGACGTTCGATTCGGCACTCCGGTTCCTGTACGAAGACCCGTGGGAGCGTGTGCGCGTCCTGCGCGAAGCCGTCCCGAACATCTGCTTCCAAATGCTGCTCCGCGCCTCGAACGCGGTTGGGTACACCAGTTACCCGGACAACGTCGTCCGGGAGTTCACGGTCGAGGCCGCCCTGCAGGGCATCGACGTGTTCCGCATCTTCGATTCGCTCAACGACGTGGGCAACATGCGAGTGGCGATCGATGCGGTCCGCGGCACCGGAGCGATTTGCGAGCCCGCGATCTGCTACACCGGCGACATTCTCGACCCGCGACGCCCCAAGTACAGCTTGAACTACTACCTCGACCTCGCGCGGAAACTCGAGGCGATGGGCGCGCACATGCTGGGCATCAAGGATATGGCGGGCCTGTGCCGTCCGTACGCCGCCTACCAACTGGTGAAGGTTTTGCGAGAGGAGCTGGGGCTTCCGATCCATTTCCATACCCACGATTCCAGCGGCCTGAACGCGGCGACTCTGTTGAAGGCTTCCGAAGCCGGGGTCGATGTCGTGGATGCCGCCGTGGCTGCTTTGTCGGGTTCGACAAGCCAGCCGAATCTCAATACCCTCGTCGGCTCGCTCAAAGGGACCCCCCGCGATACGAAGCTCGACTGGGACGCTCTGGGGGACTGCTCCTTGTACTGGGAAACTGTCCGCTCCTATTACCTGCCGTTCGACAACGCGCCCAAGTTCGGAAGCGCGCGGCTCTATACGCACGAGATCCCGGGCGGCCAGTTCACGAACCTCCAGCAACAGGCTGCTGCGATGGGCTTGGCCCACCGCTGGCGCGAAGTGGAGCAGATGTATGCCGACGTCAACCAGTTGCTGGGTGACATCGTCAAAGTCACGCCGTCGAGCAAGGTCGTGGGCGACCTGGCGATGTACCTGCTGACCAAGGGCATGACCTGCGAGGAGGTACGCAAGCTGCCCGTCGACCACAACATCGGGTTTCCGGACTCCGTCATCGATATGATGCGGGGTTCGCTCGGCCAGCCTCCCGGCGGGTGGCCCCCGGACATCCGGGAGATCCTGCTTTGTCGCAAGGAACCGATCGAAGGACGGGCGGGGGAGAAGCTACCCGCCGCCGATATCGACGCAGCCACCGCGAAAGCGGAGAAGCTACTCGGCCGCAAGGCTAAGCGAGGCGATGCGTTCAGCTACCTACTGTATCCGGATGTCTTCGCCACTTTTGCCCAAACCCGCCGCGCGTACGCCGATGTAAGCGTGCTTCCGACGCCGGTATTCTTTTACGGCTTGGACCAAGGCGAAGAGTGCGTGTTCGACATCGAGCCGGGGAAGAGGCTGATCGTCAAGTTCCATACCTGCGGCGAACCGCAGCCGGACGGCACCCGAACCGTCTTCTTCGAACTCAACGGGCAGCCCCGCGAAGTGCGGGTCCGTGACCGCTCGCGGCAGCCGGAGAAGCCGGCGGCGCCCAAGGCGGCGAGCGGAGATCCGGACCACGTCGGAGCGCCGACTCCGGGCTTGGTGACGGGTCTGTTCGTGGCTGTTGGCGACGATGTGAAAGCCAATACCAAGCTGCTGACCCTTGAGGCGATGAAGATGCAGAGCACGATCTATGCGCCCAAGTCCGGCCGGGTCCGCAAGATCCTTGTAGAGGCGGGCAGCCAAGTCGAGTCCAAGGACCTCCTGCTGGTCCTAGGATCGTGAGTTCGTGCGGGCCCGGGCATCGCGGTTTCCGCTGGCGGCCTGGCTGTTTTGCGCCTATCTGGTCGCCGTCATCCTGTTCGGCGCCTGGGTGCGGATCAGCCACTCTGGGGACGGCTGCGGCAGCAATTGGCCGACCTGCCATGGCGAAGTGGTCCCCACGGCTCCCTCTACGGCCACCCTGATCGAATTCACGCATCGTTTGACGAGTGGCCTGTGCGGCCTCTTCGGTCTTGCGATGCTGGTTTGGTCCTGGCGACGCTTTGGGCGCGACCCGGTCACCGGCGCAGTCGCGCTCACGCTTCTGTTCATCCTTTTCGAGGCTGTCATCGGGGCGGGCCTCGTTCTCGGCGAACTCGTTGCCGACAACGACTCGATCGCCAGAGCGGTCGTGATCGCATTGCACTTGACCAACACGCTGGCCCTCACGGCCTTCGCCGCACTAGCGGCTTGGCGTTCCCAGGAGCATCGAGCAGAAAAGTTCTTGATGCGGCGCCGGGTCGCCTGTTCGGTCGGCTTGGCGCTGGTTGTGGCGACCGCGATGAGCGGCGCCATCACGGCTCTGGGCGACACGCTGTTTCCCAGGGAGCTCACTACGGGGACAGGTGTCTTCGCCGAGATCCGGGACGACTTGTCCGCGGGCAATCATTTCCTGGTCCGGCTCCGCGTGCTGCACCCCGTGTTCGCGGTGGCGGCGGCGGGGTATCTGCTTTGGCTGCTGGGGAAGGAGGCCGACGGGAACCGTTGGGCTCGCGCGGCGATGTATCTGGTGGTGCTCGAGGTGGCGATCGGATTCTTCAACATCGGGTTGTCGGCTCCGGCTTGGCTGCAGATCGTCCATCTTCTTGCCGCCCAGGCTCTTTGGATGGCCCTGATTCTGACTTGCGCGTCCCTGGGTCCGTCGCAGGTTCCGCGCCAAGCCTGAGCGACAGGGGCAACCGACGCGCCGAGGTGTTGCTGTTGGAAGGGTCAGCACGCGCCGGTCAGCCCGAACCGAGCTGTTCGCCGGGACCGCGAGTATCGGAAACCTGTAGGCTGGGTCTGCCGCCAGGGCAAGGTCCTGCACACAGATGTCGGCCTCATCGGCATTGTCGCCTGGTCGCGATCTTCGTCTCGAGTCGGTGGCCCGGGCTCCCCTGCGTGAAGACCTCGCCGTCGCCAACGGATCCGGTTGCAAGGACGTGTGTTCCTCCATTTCGCAGCACGGAATCGGCTCGACCCGGCAACGGGGTATTGTGCGCGAAGTAGATCTCTGCCGTTGGATTGGGGGGGGCGCAGCAGGCTCGGACTCCCGGTACGTGTGGCAGGTGTCGGTTGCATGGCCGGGAAGAGACTCACGAGGGCGGGGCTGGCCAGCAGTTGGAAGGATGCCGGGGTCGGTGGCCGAAAGACTGCCGGACGCCAGTTTTCGCTTGGTCGACCTCTCGCCGATTCGAGGCGCAGCCGCAACTGCCCTCTTAAGCGCCCGGGCCGTCCGGCCGTCCCGTGGACGAACCGGGACGATAGTGCGACGGCCCCCGATCGCTAGAATCGTCCAAGGCCATGCTCCGATAGTTTTGGATCCTTGCCGTTTTCCTACTCCTGTGCTGCAGCCCGGCCGATCCAGTCCTGCAAATTCCCTATCAAGTGCCCCTGGCTTCGTAGTCGACGCCGCTGCTGACGCGGACCAAGTCGGATCCCTGATCCAAATGACGTTCGACGCCCAAGTCCTTCCGGTCGTCTCGAAGGAGCGCAGCTATCCGACACGGCTGCTGGAGGTGGATGCCGACGGATTCTTCGAGTCCGAACAGGTCGTCAGCGACCAAGTCGAGAACCGCCAGGGAATCTGGTTCGACGGGTCCACGCTCTACGCCAATTGCACGAACCCCCAGAACGGCGAAGGCTGCCTTTTCAGGCTGCCGGACGAAGACGGCGACGGCATTAGGGACTTCCGCGAGATCGTCGTGCAATACAGTGGACGCATAGGCGAGCACGGGCCGCACGACATCCGCCGAGGCCCCGATGGCGAACCGACCGCCATGCGTCGCAATCATACGTTCCTACCAGCAGAGCGCATTGCGGACGAATCGCCCATGCGCCGCTACCGCGAGTCGCAGTTGCTGGACCGGTATATGACGAGATGTGGGTTGCCTTCGGGGTTTGTCTCCGCAAGCGTCCCGACCGGCGCCACCAAGACAGTCTCCGCGCTTGGCGCTGTCGTCGGTGCGGCCGACTACATCGAGTCGCCGCGACTACGGCCTACCAGATGTATCCGCCTGCCTCCAGCACGCGGCCGGCAATCCGGTCGCGCGCGGCGGGCAGGTCGGCCGGAATCGTCCGCGTCAGATCCTCGAACTCCTCGAACCTCCGCTCGAGTTCGACGCTGTCGGAGCAGGCGCCGAGCACCAAGCTGCCGCGTTCGTGCAGGAGGCCCATGGTTTGCTGAGTGAGCACGGTCAGCAGGTCCCCCGCAGGTCGCCGACCTCCGGCTTCCTCCAGCTTCTGTGCGCGGAGTAGCGCGGATTCCGCCGCGTAGACGCCCATGGCCATGTCACCGAGCGCCGCGGTGACCTCTTGCTGCTGCTCGAGCCCTGCTCCGAATCGCCGGTACGCCAGCGCCGCCATGCTCAATGTGGCGCGCTTGGCGCGGCCGACCAAGCCGCGGTTTCGCTCGAACCCTTCGGCCGGCGGCGTGGTCCCCCGATCCGCCGCGCCGCCCATGACGGCCCGGCCCATCGCCGCCATCAGGTCCAGCCGGCCCTGCGCCGCACGCTTGAGCAGCATGCCCGTGGTCAGCAGGCGGTTGATCTCGTTGGTGCCCTCAAAGATACGGTTGATGCGCGAGTCACGATAGCCGCGTTCGACGCTGTAGTCCCGGTGGTATCCGTACCCACCGTGGATCTGCACCGCCTCGTCGGCGATGAAGTCCAGAGCTTCGGTGAGGTAGACCTTCGCGATCGAGCACTCGACGGCGTACTCTTCAACCGCCCGCAGGGCCGTCTTGGCTGCATCGGGCGTGTCCCAGGAGAATCCGGCCAGCCGCGCGTCGATCATCCCGGATGTCCGGTAGATCAGCGACTCGCCGGCAAAGGTGCGTATGGCCATGTCGGCGAGCTTTTGGCGGATGGCGCCGAACTGCGCGATCGGCCTGCCGAACGCCTTGCGCTGTCGGGCGTATCCGGCCGCTTCCGCGATCAGGTCTTTGGCGCCTCCCACACAGGAAGCTCCGAGTTCGAGCCGGCCTAGATTGAGCACGTTGAACGCAATGATGTGACCGCGTCCCACTTCACCCAGCACGTTCTCCACGGGTACGTGCACGTTGTCGAGGTACAGGGCCGTAGTCGAGCTTCCGTGGAGCCCCATCTTGTGCTCCTCGGCGCCGGTGCTGACGCCGACCCAGGATCGTTCGACCAAAAAGGCAGTGAATTTCTCGCCGTCGACCTTGGCGAACACCGTGTACAGATCCGCCCAAGCCCCATTGGAGATCCACATTTTTTGGCCATTGAGGACGTAGTGCCTGCCATCGGCCGTCAACTCGGCGCGGGTGCGCGAGGCCTGGGCGTCGCTGCCGGCCTGCGGCTCGCTCAAGCAGTATGCCGCCAGGAGTTCGGCGCTCAAGAGGCGTGGCAGGTACTTGAGCTTCTGCGCTTCGCTGCCGAAGAACACGATCGGAAGGGTCCCGATGCCGGCATGCGCACCGTAGGTCGTCGAGAACGAGGCGTAACTGCCGACGCACTCGCAGACCAGCATCTGGGTCGTGATGTCCATCTCGAGGCCATCGAAGCGTTCCGGAACAAGGATGCCGAGCAGACCGAGTTCCGCGGCCTGGTCGATGAGGCCGCGTGCCAGGCCGGGCTCCTTGCGCTCCAAGGCGACGACTCTCGGAAGGACCTCCTCCCTCATGAAACGGTACGCGGTCGCCCGGACCTGGTTCTGCATCTCGTGGAAGTCCTCGGGGGTCAAGACCTGTCCAGCGAGCATATCCGCGATCAGAAAGGCGCCCCCTGCCGGGGAGGCGACCCGGGGAAGGCTGGCGGAGGCGGTGGCAGCCATCGTGTCTCCTTTGCCACAAGTCTAACCGGTTGGCAGCCCGATTCCGGCGCCCCTTCCTTGTCGGCCTAGCAGCCGCATCGGTCGGCGGAACGGCAGCATGGCCGCGGCCTCCCGAAGTGCCGGCGGCTGGCGGGCAGGCGAATTCGGACGCGCTGACGGCCACGGTCGGCGCCGTGGGTCCGGGTGGAAGAGCCAAGGACAGCCAAGCGCGTGCGCCGATGGCTCTGGCCAGTGCTCCATGCCCGGCCTGAGCCTGCTACTGCCGCAGCGTCAGCGCGAATGCTTCCAGCGCAATCTGCTTTTGGATGTTCGTCTGCTGCAGCCTTTCGAGTTCGTCGAGAGCCGCTACGGCGCGCTCCGTCCAAGCGAAGTCGGACCGTCGAGCCAATTGGGACAACTCCCCTGCTATGTCCCGGTGGATCAGGCCTTCGCCGATTCTCAGATGCAGGCGCAGGAGGTCGCGCAGGAGGGACGTGAGCATCGTGGCGAGCCGGTCGATGCCCTCCGATTGCTTGCGGGCCAGCGCATCCAGCTCGCTGGTCAAGAGGGCGAACTTGCCCTTGGAGAGCGCCGTGTTCAACAGCGTCAGCATCGCCTGACGCCGGCGCAGGAAGTCCTCGACGTTGAGGGACAAAGCGAGTCCCGGGCTGCCCTGCGACCACAAGCCGACATGCTCGCGAACCGTATCCGGGATGTCGGCCCGCATACGCAGAAAGCTCTCCATCTCCTCGTGCGACAGAGCCGCGAAGTACATGGGGATGGCGCGCGAGCGGATCGTCGCTGGCAGAAGCTGGGGATTCTCCGAGGTTAGAACGATCGTGAGTTCGGAGCTGGGCTCCTCCAACGTCTTGAGCAGCGCGTTCGCCGCCTCCACATTGGCCCGCTCCGCATGCTCCAGAACAAAGATTCGGCGTCGGCCTTCCGATGGGCTGTAGCGCGCCGAACTTCGTAGGAGCCGCGCTTGGTCGATGCCAATGACGCGCATCGGCCCATCCGGAGGAAAGATCAGGAAGTCGGGGTGCGTTGCGATGACGAGTGGGGCTTCGGACCGCTTGGCGGCCGGGAGCTTGCGTCGCTCGTCGAACATCTGGCGGTAGGATTCCGAGGACAGGTCGGTGGTCAGGATACGCTGGCAGGAGGAGCAGTCCCCGCACGGTCTCCCGGGCCCGCCCGCGCAGTTGATGCCAGCCGCGAGGTGTCGCGCGAGCGTGGCCTTGCCCACGCCTGCGGGGCCTGCGAACAGCAGCGTCTGGGGTAGGCGGTCTTCGGCGACCATGCGCCACAGCGAGTCCGCGATGGTCCGGTGGCCGATGAGTTTGGGCGCGGGCATGCTCACTAGGGGCCGGAATGGCCGCGTGACCGAATGGCGGGCAAGACGGTCTCCAGGATGGCTTGGGCAACCGCAGCGGCCGGCCCGCCGGCGTCGATGCGCCGCACCCGCTGCGGCTCGGCGTCGTGAAGAGCGGCGTATCCATGGCGGACGCGCAGGAAGAAGGTCAGAGTCTCCGCCTCCATGCGACCCTCGTCGGTGTCTCGGAGTTCGTTCCGGTTGCGGGCCCGCGCGAGTGCAGTCTCGGGATCGATGTCGAGCCAAAGTGTCAGGTCCGGCTGCATGCCCCCGCAGGCCACGGCGCTGAGTCGGCGAACCGGCTCCACGCCGAGGTCGCGGCCGTAGCCCTGGTAGGCGACCGAGGCGTCGGTAAAACGATCACAGAGGACAACATGACCCGCCTCAAGTGCAGGCCAGATCACTTCCGCCAGGTTTTGCGCGCGCGAGGCGAAATACAGCAGCAACTCGGGCATGGGCAGCAGGTCGGAGTTCGTCGAATCCAGCAACAATGCGCGGATCGCGCGCCCGAGGCGGGTGCCGCCTGGTTCCTGGGCGAGCACTGGAGCGATTCCCAGCGCCCGCAGTTGCGCCGCAAGTCGATCGATCTGCGTCGTTTTTCCGCAGCCGTCCAGCCCCTCGAAACTGACGAAGAAGCCTCGCCTCGCCAAGTTGCAAGTATACTCGGGACCACCACCGGGCTCAGCTGGCAGCGGCAATGGTTCTCTCGACCCGCACATGGCCGCCATCCTCGACTCGGAAGAGGGTAAAGTCCGCGCACTGGCCTGGCTCGAGGTAGCCGCTACGGTCCCCCAGACCCATCGCTTCCGCGGGGTTCGCGGTTGCCAGACGGGTCGCTTCCAGGAGCGAGAGACCCACGAACCGCATGGCATTCTCAATGCCTCGGTCCATGCTCAACGCTGAGCCAGCCAGCCTGCGGCTGCTAAGCAACTCCACGCGCTGCTCAGGCAACAGTTCGACATCCTGTTCTCCCAGCTTGTAGGTGCCTGGAGCACAATGCGCGGGCGCGACGGCGTCGGTGACCAGGATCGACTTGCTCAAACCCTTGGCGCGGAGAGCGATCTTGACAAAGCACGCAGGCAGGTGAATGCCATCCACGATCAAGCCAGCATAAAGCTGATCGTTCGCCAACTGTTGCGTGATGTAGTTGTCGTGTCGCGGAACGGTGGCGTGCGCGCCGTTGCCCAGGTGCGTGCTCATGGTCGCGCCCGCCGCCACGGCATCGGCGATCTGCGCGGCGGCGGCGTCAGTATGCCCAATTGAGACCACGACTCCGGCCGACGCCATGTGTTCAATGACCCTTGCCGCCTCTTCATGCTCCGGACTGAGAGTCACCAGTCGGATGTTGCCATCCGCCGCTTCCTGGAACCGCTCAAACTCCTCGATGCTCGGTGGTCGCACATGCTCTCTCGGGTGTGCGCCCCGCGGTCCGTCGTGCGGCGAGATCCAGGGGCCTTCGACATGGAATCCCAACATGGAGCCGCCCTCCGCCAGCGTGCGCTTCGCTCGCGCCAAGTTGCGCAGCGAGCCCAACATGTCCTCTTGGGATCCCGTAATGACAGTTGGATAGAAGCGCGCTACTCCTGTGGACCGCTGCACTTCGATAGAGCGGGCGATCTCGTCCGCCGACGAGCACGGGTCGTTGTAATCGACTCCGGCGAAACCGTTCACTTGCAGGTCGAGCCAGCCGGGGGAGAGGTATGGGCTATCCGTCGCGGAAGAGGATTCGATGCGTTCGATGACGCCGTCCCGCACATGGACGGCGAGAGCGGCACCTGTCGCGGGGTGCAGGCCGTGTAGGGTCATCGCCAAGCTTCCATTATGGTGTCGGGCAAGCCGGGACATCGTCTCGCGCAACATTTCAGCACGAGCATTGTTAGAATCCAAGAAGGCCGTGTTGCCTGGGTTGTTCATGCGGGGTTTGTTCGGCGTGCTGGCCATCCTGGGGAACCTAGGCATAGGCTTGTTCTGTCTGGGCTTGGGACTGCTCGGCTGGCTTACTGGCGGGGATATGGTCGTCCCGCTCGTTCCTGTTCAGGGGGAGCATGTGGTGGCTTCGTTGGCGTCTGCTGGGTGCTTCGCCATCGTGGCCTCACTGCTGGCGCTCAAGTCCAAGACCCTGCTTCGATTGCCGATGCTGCTTTGGTCGCTCGGGCTCAGCGCCGTATTGATCGCGGCCATATTCCGTAGCGGCTATCACTTCGACGGCATCGAAGGCTTACAGCGACACGGCTGGATGCTGCTCACGTCGATGATTCTCTTGTGGGGCAGTTGGAGTCGTATCCAAACGTCCCGGCGTCGTAGGATGGTCCTTTACCGGGGTCGCTGAGGCCCGGCGGATGGCGGGCGGCGCCGCGCCCGCATTTTGGCCTGCGTCGCGTAGCTTGCGGCCGATCCGGGAAGATGGATCGCGTCCCGGTCCTTGGGCTGCTCGACCCAGTTGGCCCGAGCGTTGCCGCATAATAGCGGTAGGTTGACCACATGGATGTATTCGACCAAGTGCACGATGCTCTGGACTCGGGCGAGGTGGACGGCGCCTTCGACTTGGCAATCAAGCGGTTCTTGGAGGAACGCGCCTATCCGTTGATCTTCGAGGCTCGCCTCATGAAGCAGCGCCATGAGTTGGGCATGCCCCTGATCCAGACGGAACCGTGGCGGAACCTTGAAGCGGGGATGCAAGCGGCGTATGAGCGGGCGACGGTCGAGGCCGCGAGGGAAGTCGGTACGCTTTTCCTACGAGACGGCGAGATCGGCCGCGCTTGGCCGTACTTTCGGGCGCTCGGCGAAAAAGACAACATCCGAGCGGCGATCGAGTCGTGTAGCGAGTCGGAGCCTGGAGAAGCCCTCGACGGCATCATCGAAGTGGCGTACCACGAACAGGTGCATCCGAAGAAGGGCTTCGAACTGATCCTGAAACACTACGGCACCTGCCGTGCGATTACGAATTTCTCGCAGTATCCCGTTGAGGAAGGCCGCGCGGATTGCGCCCAGTTGCTTGCCGAAAACGTCTACTCGGAACTCCTGGCGAACGTGAAGTACGCTGTGACCCAGAAAGAGGGCCAAGCGCCGGAGTCCAACGACCTCGCTGCAATCGTGAACGGACGCGATTGGCTCTTCGAAGGTAACGCGTATTACCTCGACACGTCGCACGTCTCCTCGCTGGTCCAGATGGCTCCCTCCATCGAGCGCCACCAGACCCTGGAACTCCTGCACGGCCTGGCGGAATACGGCAAGCGGCTTGGTGAGATGTACCAGTTTCCCGGCAATCCCCCTTTTGAGCGCGTCTTCGAGGACCACGCAATCTACATCCGCACGGTGCTGGGACGCCGAGTCGCGGACGGGCTGGCGCACTTCCGCCGCAAGATCGAAACGTGCGACCCGAACATCGCGGGCACGGCCCCAGCGCAGGCCTTGGTCAACCTGCTGGTCCGGATTGGCCGGCCAGCCGAGGCCGCCGACGTGGCGGTCGCGCACCTTGCGGATGCCGACCCGCAGTTCCTGACGTGCCCCAACGCGCTACAGCTGTGTCAAATGGCCGGCGACTACGGTCGCCTGGCGCAAGTTTCCCGGCAGCGCAAGGACCTGCTGAGCTTCACCGCCGCGACGATGCAAGCGGGAGTTGCCGTACCCGTCGGGTCGTGAAGCCTCAAGTACCATAGGAGCGTGCTCCCTCCTTCGGCGCTCCGGGATCTGCAGCGCGCGGTGGGTCCCCGCGCGGTGCTGCACCGGCAACAGGACCTACTGCTGTACGAGTACGACGGCAGTATCGACAAGGGGCGTCCCGAAGGCGTCGTCTTTCCCCGTAGTACGGAAGAGGTCGTCGAGATAGTCAGGATTGCGGCTGACTACGCCCTCCCTCTAGTAGGCCGTGGGGCGGGGACCGGTCTCAGCGGGGGCGTGATCCCGACGCGCGGCGGCATCATGATCGGCTTCTCAAGGATGAACCGGATCCTTGAGATCGATTGCGAGAACGAGTGCGCCGTGGTCCAGCCGGGTGTCGTCAACCTGGACATTACACGTTCCGTTCAGAGCCAGGGCTATTATTACGCCCCTGACCCGTCCTCCCAAAAGGCGTGCACGATCGGCGGCAACGTCGCGGAGAACGCCGGTGGTCCCCATACGCTGATCTACGGCGTGACGACCAATCATGTGCTGGGCCTGGAGGTCGTGCTGCCCGATGCGACGGTCCTCAACATCGGAGGCAAGGAGCAGGATCTACCGGGCTACGACTTGACCGGTTTGCTGACCGGCTCCGAGGGCACGATGGCGTTGGTCACCAAGGTGATCGTGCGCCTAATGCGCGCGCCCGAAGCCGTCGAAACCCTGCTGGCAATCTACGAACGGGCCGAAGATGCCGCAGCGACGGTGGGCGAATTGACCGCTCGAGCCATCACGCCCGCGGCCGTGGAGATGCTGGACGGCGTGATGCTGCGTATGGTCGAGGAAGCGACGCATGCCGGGTATCCGATGGACGCGGAGGCCGTGCTGTTGATCGAGCTTGAAGGCATTCGCGAAGCCGTCGCAGAGCAACTGGTGCAAGTCAACGCGGTCTGCCTCGAGAGCCGCGCCCGCGAAGTCCGGGTCGCCAAGTCCGCGGAGGAACGGGCGCTGCTGTGGAAGGGCCGCAAGAACGCGTTCGGCGCGGTCGGGCGGGTCAGCCCGACCTACTACGTGCAGGACGGCGTCGTCCCGCGCACCAGGATCGCTGACACGCTGCGCCATATCTACCGCGTCGCCCAGAAATACGACCTCACGATCAGCAACATCTTTCACGCCGGCGACGGGAATATGCACCCGATCATCCTGTTCGATCCACGTAGCGAGGACCAAACCCTGCGCACGCGCAAGGCGGGCGAAGAGATCCTCCAATACTGCGTCGACGCGGGAGGAGCGATCACCGGCGAGCATGGAGTGGGCATGGAGAAGAACGAATTGATGCCCCTGCTCTTCGGGCAGGACAGCTTGGCGCAGATGGAGCGCTTGATGCGGATCTTCAATCCCGACGGTCGCCTCAATCCCGGCAAGATCCTGCCAACGGGCAAGGGCTGCCTGGAGATCCGTCCGCCGGCCGCCCAGCACAAGGCCGTCGTGTGGTGAACCGCGCGCGGAGCTTTGCTAGCATCGCTGGGTGATGCGCTGGTTGCTGGCCCTTCTTTTGCTCGCCGCGGGGTGTGGAGCAGGCCCGCAGGGCGGGGAGGTCGAGATCGACCCCGCTGGCATCGCGGCGCATGTTCGCTTCCTCTCGCACGATCTGCTCGAAGGACGCGGCGTTGGGGGCCGCGGCGAAGCGCTGACCACGGAGTACCTGGCTGTGCAGCTGGCCGGGGCGGGCGCTCAACCTGCCGGTGAGGGAGGCAGCTACTTTCAGACGGTGCCGCTGGTCGGTATCGCGGCGCAGCGGGGGACGCAACTCCGGGTGGCGGGCCGCGAGCTCGCCCTCCTGGACGAGTACGTCGGGACGAACGAACTCCAGACGGAGCGGGAAACGTTCGACGCCGAAATCGTGTACGTCGGTCGCGGCATCGCGGCGCCTGAATTCGACTGGGACGACTACAAGGACGCCGATGTTCAGGGCAAGATCCTGCTGTTGTTCACGAACGAACCCCCCTCGCAGAACAATGCGTTCTTCGGCGGGCGGGCGTTGACGTATTACGGCCGCTGGACTTTTAAGTACGAGGAGGCGGCGCGGCGCGGCGCGTTGGGCGTTCTGATCGTGCACACCGACGAGACTGCCGGGTATCCCTGGGACGTGGTGCGCAATTCCTGGAGCGGCAGCCAACCGTACGTCGCAATCGGGCCGGGCGAGTCCAAGCTCGCCTTGGCGGGGTGGCTGCATTCCAGCGCCGCGGAGCGGCTCTTCGAGGCCTCTTCCGCGACGCGGGGCAAGTCGCTCGACGAGATGCTGGAGATGGCGAACCGGAAGGACTTCGAGCCGATGCAGTTGGGCGTGCGTGCGCGAGGGGATCTGCGCAGCTCCATCACGCCGATCCAGACGCGGAACGTGCTGGCGATGTTCGAAGGCGGGAACCCTGCCCTCAGTGAGGAGGTTGTGCTGTACACGGCGCACTGGGACCATCTCGGCATCCAAGAGGGCGGCGACGGGGCGGACACCCTGTACAACGGAGCCGTGGACAACGCAACCGGCTGCGCCGTGGTCCTGGAGATTGCGAAGGCGTACGGCCGCTTGGCTACAAGACCGGGCCGATCGATCCTGTTCGCCTTCGTCGGCGCCGAGGAAAGCGGATTGCTGGGTTCCGCGTACTACGCCTTGAACCCGGTCGTGCCGGTCGGCCGCACTGCAGTTGACCTCAACTACGATGGCCTATTCCCGTTCGGCGCCACGCGCGATTTCTCACTGCCCGGGTACGAGCGCACGACTCTGGAGCGGACCGTCGAGGCGCTGGCGCACGAGTTCGGCGTGCAGCTCACGCCGGACGCTCACCCGGAACAGGGCTATTTCTATCGCTCGGATCATTTCAGCCTCGCCAAGCACGGCGTGCCCGCGTTCTCTCTGAAGACGGGCGCCGAGGTCATCGGCCGGCCCGAGGGCTGGGGACAGGAGCGCGTCGGCGAGTACCGCGTCCAGCACTATCACCAGCCGTCGGACGAGTACGGGGAGGACTGGGATTTCTCGGGGGTCGCCGAACTGGCGCGGTTCGGATTCGAACTCGGCAGGATTGTGGCGGCCCAGCCGGATCTGCCGAGTTGGAAAGACGGCGACGAGTTCCTCGCGGCCCGGCAGCGTTCCTGGGACTAGCGCTTCCTCCCTTCTGATGGCGGTCGCCGGTGCTTGCGATTTGCTGGCATCGACGGCATCCTGCGGCCATGCCTGTTCAGATCACGATACGCGGTGTTCCGGAAGAGGTTCGCGATGAGCTTGCTGCGCGCCGCGCTCCAGCGTCAGTCCATGCGGGAGTTCCTCCGCTGTGAATTGAAACGGCTCGCGTCGCGGCCTTCCAACGGCGTGTGGCTCCAGGGAGTTCGTCAACGCCAAGAGGCGGCGGGAACCCGTGTTCCGCCTACGAGCGTTCTGCGGGCGCGGAATGCGGGCCGGACGTGGTGGCAGTCGTCGATGCATCCGTGCTGGTTGTGGCCTTGGTCGACTCGGGCCCCGAAGGCAGGTGGGCTGAATCCGCAGTCGCCGAGCGTCCTTTGGCCGGTCCGGAATCGGCCTTAGCCGAGGTCAGCAAGGTGCTGCGCCGGCTGGAACGTGCTGGCCGGATTTCCCGGCTCGAAGCGAGTACCGCCCACGGCGATCTGCTGCGGCTGAATCTCGACCTCTTTCCGTTCGCACCAGTTGCTGACCGTGTTTGGGAGCTACGCGGCAACCTGACCAGCTACGATGCGTGGTATGTGTCGTTGGCCGAAGCGCTGGGTCGCCCGCTCTTGACGCTGGACCGGAAGCTCAGCCGTGCCGGCGGCTCGACATGCGAGGTCATCGCCCCACCCTGTTCCTAGCAGAAGAGAGGGCCAATCATGCGCAATGTGTTGCCGCAGATTGGTGGGGAGGAACACGCCCGGGTTGCATCGGCGTTCGCACATGTGTGGGAGCGAGAGGGTCTGAAGGTCGACTCGAGCCCGGAATTCCGTAGCCAGCCGATGGCATCCAGTGCGGCATCGCCGGCCGCCCGGCGGGCCATTCGCTATAATCCCGTGTGGCGCCGTCGGCCGACGCCGAAGCGGCTGCCCGGCGCTGGATACGCGGGGGTCACGGAGACACGGGATGAGCAGGAATTTGCTATTGGCCTGGCTGGCCTGCGCGGTTGTAGGAACCAGTCTCGCGGACAGCCAGGAGGAGTATGTCTACAAGAAGGCCGCCTCGGCGCACGAAATCATGGAGTACATGGTCGAACCGGCCATGGACAAGATCAAGGCCTACCGCGAAGCGGGCGGTCCTTCGGATAAGGCGGAGTGGAAGAAGGCGTTCGGCGCGGTTTCGATGGTGTCGGAAGCGACCCAACTCATGCTGATGGGTGGACGAGTGAAGGACGACGCATGGCGGGATGGCGCGAATGCGGTTGTCGCAGCCGCCCGCGACACGATGATGGGCGCGTACCGCATGGACGCGGACGGCTATAACAAGGGCCTCAAGGCGATGTCTGCAGGCTGCAAGACCTGCCATAAGGTCCACAAGAAGGACGACGAATAGCCGGAGGCGGCGCCCACGCGGGCGTACGCCGAGGCGTGGGGACAGCGCACCTCAAACGGCTCTAGAGAAAGGCGGGTCGAGGCGGGGGAGCCGCCACGGCGCTAGCGGGCAGCCATGCGCGGGAACCTCGAGTTCTACTCGTAATAGGCGGCGTTGCGCTCGGTGAAACTATCCCACTCCTCCGGAAGGTCCTCTTCTGCGAAGATTGCCGAAACGGGACAGACCGGAACGCACGCACCGCAATCGATGCATTCTTCGGGGTCGATGTAGAGCATCTCTTCGGTATCAAAGTCGTCCTCATCGTCCTTCGGGTGAATGCAATCCACTGGGCAAGCGTCGACGCATGCGGTGTCCTTCGTGCCGATGCACGGCTCCGCGATGATGTAAGTCATAGTTTCAAACCTCCGCTGAACTGACTTGCTTGTCTTGCCTGTGTGCCGAATCCCGAAAACGCAGCCGACACGGACTTCGGCAACGGCCCCAGAAAGACGAGTTTATCACAACCCGGCGGTCCAGGGAACAGCGAGTCTCTTCCAACGAGAGATGAGCCTGAAGCGAGGGGTTGTTTCCAACGAGAGATGAGCCTGAAGCGAGGGGTTGTTTCCAACGAGAGATGAGCCTGAAAGGGGCTCTACAGAGGATGTGGGAATCATCGGAGGGTGATCTTGCATCTCGATTTGGAGGCTCACTCGAGCCTGGACGATGTGCGCGCGTTTCTCGCGGGGAATCCGGAAGGGACGGCTCTGGTCCCGGAGCGGAAGCAGGCCTACGCGCATATCGGGCGGGTGCTGCGGCGGTTCTCGTACTGGCGGCTGGGCAAGCCGGACAAAGGTCTGCTGCGCAGCTACCTGGCCCGCACGACGGGGCTTTCGCGGGCGCAGCTGGCGCGGCTGATCGCACGCTACCTGGCCGAGGGGGAGCTGGCGGACCGTCGCCGGGGCGCGGCAAAGCCGTTCCGGCGCAAGTACGAACGAGCGGACGTTGTGCTGCTGGCGGAGACCGATGAGCTGCACGGGACGCTGTCGGGACCCGCGACGCTGGCGCTGCTCAAGCGCGCCTGGGAGGTCTTCGGCGACGTGCGCTTCCGGCGCCTGGCGGGGCTGTCGAACGGGCATCTGTACAACCTGCGGTGGAGCCAGGCCTACCTGCGGCGGATGGGCCGCAAGGACCCCACGCGCCCGGCCGGGGTCACGATCGCGGAGCGGAGGCGGCCGCGCCCGGAGGGGCTGCCGGGCTACCTGCGGGTCGATTCGGTGCACCAGGGGGACCTCGATAAGGTCAAGGGCGTCTATCACATCAACGTGGTCGACGAGGTGACGCAGTTCCAGTTCGTGGGCAGCGTGGAGCGGATCTCCGAGCGTCACCTGCTGCCGGTGCTGGAGAGCCTGCTGGAGGCGTTCCCGTTCCGCATCCGCGGGTTTCATTCCGACAACGGGTCCGAGTACGTGAACTACCAGGTGGCGGCCCTGCTGGAGAAGCTGCGGGTCGGGGAGTTCACCAAGTCGCGGCCGCGGCGCAGCAACGACAACGCGCTGGTGGAGTCGAAGAACGGCACGGTGGTGCGCAAGCAGCTCGGCTACGGCCACATCCCGGGACGCTACGCCCAGCGGCTGGACCGGTTCAACCGCGCGGTGCTCTCGCCGTACCTGAACTACCATCGCCCGTGCTACTTCCCGAGCGAGGAGATCGACGCCAAGGGCAAGCTGCGCAAGCGCTACCGGCGGCAGGACATCCTGACGCCGTACGAGAAGCTGAAGTCTGTGCCGGGCGCGGCGGCCGTAATTGCTCACCTTGGTGCCGTCCTAGCGTGACCGATCAGATTAGAAATCTGAAACAAAAGAGTATAAATATGTTATAGATGGGGTATGGGCGAGGCGAATTCGGATCTCGGTTCGGCGCTCGACTCCGGGAAGAGCGCCCTTGTCGTTGACCTGCGAGCGAGGGTTGCGGAGTTGACCGCAACGATCACGGAGTTGGCGGCGAAGGTCGCCAAGCTGACGGCGACCAACGCGGAGCTGAGGGCCCAGGTGGCGGAGTTGGAGGCGCGTCTGGGAGCGCCGCCCAAGACACCGGCGAACTCGTCGCTGCCGCCCTCGCGCGGGGAGAAGGCGAACAAGCCGGTGCGAGGCGGCAAGCGCAAGCGCAAGGGGCGTCCGGGAACGGGACGCAAGCTGCATCCGCATCCGAACAGCGTGGTGGAAGCGCGGGCGGAGAGTTGCCCGCACTGCGGGACGGACTTGGGCGGGGCGGAGCAGGCGCCGCAAGCGGTGTACGAGCGCATCGAGTTGCCGCCGGTGCGGCCGCACGTGACGCGGGTCACGCTGCACGGTTGCGACTGCCCGGGCTGCGGGCGGCGGGTGACGGCGTTGGCGCCGCAGGGTTTGGAACGGGGCTCGCCGTTCGGAGCGACGATCGAGGCGCTGGCGGTGTATCTGCATTACGCGCAAGCGATCAGCTACGAGCGCTTGCGCGCGTTGTTCCGGGATGTATTCGGTCTGGAGATCAGCGAAGGGGCGCTGGCGAACCTGTTCCGGCGGGTGCAGGGGCGGTTCGGGGACCAGGCGGAGGCGATTCGGGAGCGGGTGCGGGGGAGCCGGGTGGTGTGCTCGGACGAGACGTCGGCGCGGGTGCACGGGCGCAAGTGGTGGGAGTGGGTGTTCCTGGGAGCGGGAGCGGTGCTGCACGTGCTGCGGCCGAGCCGCTCGAAGGCGGAGCCGGAGAGCGTGCTGGAGGGGGCGCGACCGGAGGTGTGGGTGTCGGACCTGTACGTGTGCCAGCGCGGGCACGCGGCAGTGTGGCAGGTGTGCTTGGCGCACCAGTTGCGGGATGCGCAGTACGCGATCGACGCAGGGGACGCAGTGTTCGGGCCGGCGCTGCAGGCGTTCCTGGTGCGGGTGATGCGGGTGGGCCAGCGGCGCGAGCGGCTGCGGGACAGCACGCTGAAGCGCCACCAACGGGATCTCGGGCGGCGGCTGGACAAGCTGCTGGAGTTGGAGCCGACGCAGGCGGACGGGCAGCGGCTGCTGAAGCGCTACGGCAAGATCCGGGACAGCCTGCTGGTGTTCGTGACGGATCGCGAGGTGCCCTTCACCAACAACGCCTCGGAGCGGGCGCTGCGACCGAGCACGATTTTCCGCAAGGTGACCAACGGCTTCCGCTCCGAGTGGGGGGCCGAGGTGTTCGGGGCCGTGCGCTCGGTGATCGGCACCGGACGCCTCAATGATCTGACGACTCTCGAGTCGATTGTCACCACTATCAAGCGACGTACCGTCCTCAAACCTACCTAGCCAGCCCCCTGGGTGAGCAATTACCGGCGGCCTGCCTCAAGGAGGGGATCGACTTCGCGCAGCTGGACGCGCAGGCCCGCGCACTGAGCGACAACGAGGCGGCACGGCAGCTGAACGAGGCGCGCGACGAGCTGTTCGCGGCGATCCGCAGCGAGATGGCGAACGCGGCCTGAAGGCGGGGTCCTTCAGGCTCATGTCTCGTTGGAAACGCGAGCGTCCAGTTTCTCGTCCCTTGCGCGCCCCCGAACCCGCCTGCAGCGGCTGCCGGGACGGGCAGCGGGAGCCGTCTCAGCCGCGCAGGAACCGGCGTAGCACACGCTGCGCGCGCCAGTAGGCCGCGTGGCGGCACCGGCCCTTCGGGCTGGCATTGCAGCGGGCCGCGGCGGTCTTGCGGCGGCGGGCGGGGCACTCGTCCGGCACAGCTTGACGGAACTCCGAGCCCTGTTGACGGTTCCCCGTCGATCCGTGTTCCCAACCGTTTCGTGGCGGCCGCATCGGAGACAGGGCGAACGCAGCCAAGTGCCTTGCAACCGGCGTTCAGGCCTCCCCGGCGTCCCGCTCGCGGCGCTCCAGCCAGGCGAGCCGCCGGCGCAGCCTCTCGAGCTCGCGCTGCGTCCGCACCTCCGCATCCCGAAGTTCGTCCAGGAGGGCCCGCTGGGCCGCCACCGCCCGCCGCAGCGAGGCCACGTCCCAGTGCGGGTACTCCGCAGCTTGCCCGGTCGGCAGCATCCGCGCCCGCGCATTGCGCCGACGCTTGCCGCAACGCGCACAACGCTGCGGCAGAGGTCCCCTGCGCGGTCGCCTCAACGCCACCCCGCAGTCCGCGCAAACCAAGGGTTCCATGCAGCCATGCTAGCGGAACAATGGCTCATATGAGTCATGGTTTGTGGGGCAGGGTCCCGTCCCGGCGGGAGGCCGGACCCGATAAAGCAAAACATGCGGAAAATGTGCTGGGGGGCTTGCCCTCCCCCCTGCTACCCCCTCCCAAAGAAGGGGTATGATCTACTCATTCCCACTTCCTCTTCCCGACCTCCTTCAGGCTCATCTGTGGATTGGAAAGGACTAGTCTCGACTCGCCTTAATCTGAGCGTATCATGATGCATAGACATGACGAAAAGCTGGCGTATGCTGCCCGTGCTGCTGTTGCTGGTGGCGCCGTTGAACGGCCAGACCCTCCAGGGCGGCGGTGGTCCGCGGGAGCCCAAATTCGGAGACGAGCGGCAGCCACGCATGCCCGACGGAAGGTCGCGCACGCTCATGATCCTCAAGAACGACGTTGAGAAATCCAGCGAGGACATGGCCAAAGTCCTGGCCTTAGCCACCGAGCTGCAAGAAGAGATCGAGCGGAACCAGTTCCATACCGTCGATCTCGGAAGCGTGCGCAAGGCGGAGGAAATCATCAAGCTCGTCAAGCGAGTCAAATCCCGCCTGAGTCGGGTGCGGTAAACCGATATTCGCGGTTCGGCGCTGCCGATACGGCTCAGTTTCCGACCGTCGCAGGTTGGCCACGCCAAGCTCGATGGACATCGCCCCAATCTGAGCATCGGGCGGCATCGGCGCCATTCCCATCCTTCTCGGCGTCTGGCTCGGGAGTTGCTCGCAGCAGCCTGGGTTCCGCAGCGAACCCGTCGTGGCGGCCAACCCGAATCCCCATCTCCCGTACGCCGCGGCGCTTTCCTTCGCCCCGCGTGCGCCGGCCCTATCACCAGCACGCACCGCATCCGACGCCGAACGGCACGCTGCCGATCTTCGACAACGGGATCCGTCAGTTGCGTTCCCGGCGTCCCTGCAAACAGTGGACCTGCCTGCGCGAATACAAACGGGAGGCGCCCGCCGAAGTCGTCTACGAGGTGGTTTGGAGGGCGAACGATCCGATATTGGTTGGACCTTGTTTGGCGCCGGGCGCGTCGACTGGGTGGGACCGTAGCGCGCTGGGATCGCGGTCGAACGCGGCCGGCAAGTGAAGCGGGATGGCGTCTGAGGAAAGGCCCGATCCGCCCACTGTCCGATACCGCGCTGCAGAGAGGATCCGTCGGATTCCGGTCCGCCAAGCCCGTTCGACGCCCGGCGCCTCAGAACTTGGGAAGCGGCTCCAGTTGTGCGGTCACAACAGGCCCAACTCGAACGCTACACGCAGGACATCCCTTCAGAAACCTACAAGACGGCCCACCGACGGGCGGGCCTATCCCCGCGCCCCGTCCTCTACGCAATGAGCTTGCGAACGACTTCTCCCGCGACATCCGTCAGGCGAAAATCGCGCCCTTGGAAGCGGTACGTCAGCTTGGTGTGGTCGAATCCCAGCAGGTGCAGGATCGTGGCGTGCAGGTCATGCACGTGCACCCTGTCCTCGACGACGTTGAAGCCCAACTCATCGCTCTTCCCTAGCGTGACTCCCGGCCGGATGCCGCCTCCCGCCATCCACATCGTAAAGGCGTTCGGATGATGGTCGCGGCCGTCGTCCGTGCCGCCCTGCACCATGGGAGTGCGGCCAAATTCCCCGCCCCATAGCACGAGCGTGTCGTCGAGCAGGCCGCGCCGCTTGAGGTCCTGGATCAAAGCTGCGCTCGGCTGGTCCGTATCTTTGCAATTCTTCGTCAACCCCGAGACCAAGTCTCCGTGCTGGTCCCAAGACTCGTGGAACAGTTCGACGAAGCGCACTCCGCGTTCCACCAAGCGCCGCGCCAGGATGCAGTTGTTGGCGAACGATGGCTTGCCCGGTTCGGCGCCGTACATCTCGAGAATGCTCTGCGGCTCCCGCGAGAGATCCATCAACTCCGGCGTGCTCATCTGCATGCGGTAGGCCATCTCGAAGGAATTGATGCGGGTCTCGATCTCCGGGTCACCCACCTCCTCCAGGTGCATGCGGTTAAGACGCTGAATGGAGTCCAGCGAAGCCCGTTGCAGCTTCCGATCCACCCCTGGCGGATTGGAAAGGTACAACACCGGATCGCCACTTGTGCGGAACTGGACACCCTGGTACATCGACGGCAAGAAGCCGCTGCCCCAGTTGGAGTTTCCTCCGCTGGGTCCCTTCTGTCCGGAACTGAATACCACGAAGCCCGGCAGATCGCGGGATTCAGTCCCCAAACCGTATAGCGTCCAGGCGCCCATGGATGGCCTGCCGAACTGCTGGGATCCGGTGCTCATCATCACCTGCGCCGGCGCATGGTTGAAGGCGTCCGTGACGAGCGACTTGGCGATCGCGATGTCGTCGGCGATCGAAGCGATGTGCGGGATCAATTCCGAGAGTTCAGCTCCGCTTTCGCCGTGACGAGCAAACTTGAACTTGGGCCCAAGCAGCGTCGAGTTGGGGTCGATGAACGCCGCGCGGTAGCCTTCGAGCAGGCCTTTCGGGGGCAGCTTACCCTCGTATTTCGCCAACTCGGGCTTGTGATCAAAAAGCTCCAGGTGGCTCGGTCCGCCGCCCATGAACAGAAGAATCACGTTCTTGGCGCGCGGTTTGTGGTGCGGCTGCTTGGGGGCCAGCGGATCGGACGCGTGCAGGAGTTGGCGTAGGGCGACGGCACCCAGTCCGACTCCGCATTGCTGCAGGAACCAGCGGCGGGCCAGTGGATTCGTGATGGGTTGCGATCGTTGCATGTGTTACTCCCTGGTGATGGCCTCGTCGAGGTTCAAGAGCACCCTGGACACGGCGGTCCAGGCCGCCAGCTCCATGGCAGGCGGTTGTTGCTGAGGCGCGCCGGGCGCTTCGCTGCCGAATGCGAGGTCCGCGGCGTCGAGATCCCCGGCAGCCAAGCGGTCCCTCTGGCCATTTAGCATGGCCAACAGTTCCGCGCGCTCAGCTTGGCGCGGCGACCTCGAAAGAACACGCTTGAAGGCGAAGTTCATGCGATCCGAGTCGTTCTTTCCGCCTTCCCTCAGCGTGCGACGCCCCAGCTCGCGCGCGGCCTCGAGGAACACCGTTTCGTTGAGGGTGACCAGGGCCTGCAGCGGCGTGTTGGAGCGGTCGCGCTTCACGCAGGCAAAGTTCCCTGTTGGCGTGTCGAAGGTGGCGAGCACGGGGAAGGGCACCGAGCGGTAGCGGAATGCGTACAGCGTGCGGCGGTAACGTTGCGAACCTTCCTCGACGTACCAGCGCTTCGGTCCGTAGCTGATGGGCGGCAAGAACAGGAACTCGGGAGCCGGTGGATACACGGGTGGCCCGCCAATCTCGTGTGTCAGCAGGCCACTGGAGGCGAGCGCAATGTCTCGCACGATCTCGCCATCCACTCGAAAGCGCGAACCGCGAGCCATCAGGCGGTTCTTGGGATCGCGTTCGAGCAGTTCCGCGCTGACGCGCGACGACTGGCGATACGTCTCCGACGCGGCGATCAGGCGGTGGATGTGCTTCAGACTCCAACCGTTCTCCATCAACTCCACGGCTAGCCAATCCAAGAGTTCCGGGTGTGACGGGTCGGCGGACTGCCTGCCCAAATCTTCGGAGGTCTCCACGACGCCGGTTCCGAAGTACCCTTGCCAGAGCCTGTTGACAATCGCTCGCGCTGTCGTGGGCGAGTTGCGGTCGACCAACCAGTCCGCGAACGCCAGCCGTCCGGGGGTCTGGCCGGTCTCCGGCATCGCATGCAGGAACCCCGGCACCCCGGGCTTGACCTGCTTCGTAGGACGCAAGAAATCGCCGCGCTGCAACATGTGCGTCGAGCGCGGATCGTCGCGCTCATCCATCACCAGTTGGCTCGACCCTGCGGGATACCGCCGCCATAGGGCCTCGATGCGGCGGTTGGCGTCGGACCAGTCGCGCTCCGTCGTCCTCCAATAGCTGAAGACCGCTGCCTCCTGCTCGGGGCTGCGCCGCTCGCGGGACGCGCCCGAGATGATCTCCCGCACGCGGCGCGGAAGGGGATCCGCCCAGGCATTCCGGTCCGCGGTGTACGACAGGCGATAGCGGCCCAGATTCAGCGACTGGTTATCGTCCGAATTCCAACCTCCGTGCTTCATGACCAGATTGAACTTAAGAAGCAGAGGCTCATCGGCGACGATCGGCTCGGCCAGCTGAAAGACGGCCTTGCGCGGTTGATTGCGCCGGCCGGGTCCCGCATCGATGTCCCAAGCGCTCATCTCGAAGCCGTCGATCGCAAAGCCCACGTCGCCGAGCATCCTGCGCTTGTTCTCCTTGTCTGGGAATAGGAAGGAGTCGAGCCAACGGATCGGTGGGTTAACGTCGGCCGATGCGCGGGCGAGCTTAACCTTCTTCCACCCCTCCGGATCGCTCGCAGGGATGACCTCGACTTCGAACTCCGTCAGCGCCCCCGTGCCCAGTATCGAGCGGCCCGGACCGCCGAGAGGTAGACGCGGATCCGTCAACAATTCGAGTCGAATCGCCCGGATGGTTCCTGACTCGAGGCGGGCCTCGGGGCTGACGACATTGCGTGACGGCTTGTATCCCTGGGCCAGGATGGATTTGTCCGGGAGCACAAGGTACTTCTCGCCGCTACCCAGTTCGATGTGCGTGTCGAGGACCGTCCACTCGGGTTGATCGAGTGCGGAGGCGCGCTCCCACGCGGCCATCCGATCCCGCCAATCTGGCGTCCGACGCTGAAGCTCCTCCTCGATCTTCCGGACGCCGCCGAGGATCTCGCCGCGAGTCTGCTCCTCGGCCGTGGTATATACCGCCTGCGTGGACTCGTGGGAGTTGTTCAGGAAGGCAAACATGCGGTAGTAGTCGCGCTGCGTGATCGGGTCGTACTTGTGGTCGTGGCATTGCGCGCACTGTACAGTCAGCCCGAGCACGGCCTTGCCGACTGCGTCCATGCGGTCGAACATCGCCTCCATGCGGAACTGCTCCGGGTTCGCGCCACCCTCCTCGTTGATCATCGAGTTGCGCAAAAACCCAGTCGCAACGTTTTCGTTCTGCGACGCGCCGGGCAGCAGATCACCCGCGATTTGGCGCACGATGAAACGGTCATACGGCATGTCCCGGTTGAGCGCCTCGATCACCCAGTCACGGTAGAACCACACTTGGCGCGGCTTGTCCTTTTCGAACCCGTCCGAATCGGCGTAGCGCGCCGCGTCCAGCCAGATTCTGCCCCAGCGCTCCCCGTAGTGCGGGGAGGCCAGCAGCCGCTCGATCAGGCGTTCGTAGGCCCCGGGCTCGGCATCCGCCAGGAACTCCTCGGTTTCCTCGATTGAGGGGGGCAAGCCTGTCAGGTCGAGGCTGAGGCGGCGCACCAAGGTTTCCTTCGACGCCCGCGGGGAAGGCGCCAAGCCCTCGGCCTCGAGCCTTGCCAGCACGAAGTTGTCGATCGGATTCGCGGCCCAGTCGCCGCGGCCGGTCGGTGGAGGCGATTCCCGCTGTGGCGGTACGAAGGCCCAGTGCGGGTTCGGGCCAGCGCGCCCGCGGTCTTCAGGCCAGACGGCCCCCATCCGGATCCATTCGCGGATTCTCCCGATCTCTTCATCGCTGAGCTGGCCTCCGAGCGGCATGCGGTCGCGTTCGCCGAGTCCCGCCACGCGCTGGTAAAGGGTGCTTACCTCCGGTTCGTGGGGAATCACGCGGTGGCCGCTGGGACCCGGCTGCATGACGACGCTGCGAGAGTCCAGCCGCAACTGGCCCAGTTGCTGCGCCTCGCCGTGGCAGGAGTAGCACTTGGCCCGGAAAATCGGCTCAATCTCGGTGGCGAAGTCGACTCCGTCGGCTGCGACGGCGCAGATTGTGAGGGCCAATAGAATCGAAACCACCCACATCTTGAGGTCCCGCTACACATTATCAACGAAACTGGCGCGGCACACCAAGGAATCCGTCGAGGAATCCGCTGTCGGCAGGGAGAAAGCAGACTCTCGCTGGGGTCCGCATCCTGGACGGCGGTTACGATGGAGAAACCATGAGAACCCTGCTCAACCCCACGACGAAGGTGAGCCTGCCGCTTGCTGTACTCGCGTTCCTCGCCACCCCGCTGAGCGCTTCCGATATGGGTGCCAAGATGGCCGCGAACCTTGCGGCCGTGGAAGGCAAGGTCATCGGACTGGCCGAAGCGATTCCCGACGAGAAGTACAGCTGGTCGCCTTCCGACAAGGTGCGCACCGTGAGCCAAGTGCTGATGCATATCGCCAGCGCCAACCACTTCTTCGCCTCCCGCCTCGGTGGAAGCATGCCGCCCGGCGACTTGGGGGACTGGGAACAGAGTGTCACCACGAAGGCCGCCGCCGTCGCCAAGCTCAAGGGGTCGTTCGCAGCCATCAAAGAGGCCTTGGAAAGCGCTGACTTGAACCAGGCGACGAAGCTGTTCGGAGGCCAGGAAGGCACACTCGCCGACTTTGGCTTGATCGCACTCGGACATGGCCACGAACACCTGGGCCAACTGATCGCATACGCGCGCTCGAACGATGTGACGCCGCCCTGGTCCGAATGACCCGATGCGTGCTGCGCTCCCCGGCGGACGGCAGCCGATGTCGATGGCCATCTCGGCGCAGTCTTTTGGGGCCAAGGAGACGTGGACCAAGCATCGCCACGCAGTAGCAAGCACTCGCAGGTGGCGAGAAGTCATTTGGCCGTAGTACCCTGAGCGTCGCGATCGCCGCAAGAAGCATCGGGGCCATCCTTCGGGAACAGTGGGACTCGCCGGACGCTCCGGAATCCACGGAGCGGACGCGCGGGGTTCTCGAGGCGGCATCTGGACCGGCCCATGCTGGCGCCGTGGAATTCGCCCGTGCAATCTCCGGCATTCGCGATGCGCTCAGCCGCGCCCGCTGACTTGGCTCGGGTCCCTACCGGCCCTCAAGGCCGAAGCAGTACACCACCGAGTCGTAGTCCACCGCATAGATCCGGCCTTGCGCGATCGCCAGTCCACTGAAATGAACCCAGGCACCCATCGTGTCCCCGCTGTTGTAGAGTTCCTTGCCGGTCCGTGCGTCGAAAGCGTAGAGGACGGCTGGCTGGGTATTCTCCGTCTGGCGAGCCTCCGCTCCCGCTCTCTGATTCACGTTCTCTCCAGTCGCCAGGACAAACGCGACCCCGTTCGCCAGAGCGACGGGGTCCGGCACTTTCAGGTTGCGCGACTTCCATATTGGTCTCAGCGCTGGCTTTCCCGTCTCCGGCTCGGCGGCAACTTCGAACGCCAGGACGCTACCATCCGGAGCCGGACCGTCGGTGATCGGGAAGGTTGGCGCCTCTTCGGAGACCGCGCCGTACAAAGGGACGTAGAGCCAGGTCCGGCCTTCGTCGTCGCGCCATGTCAAGAGTCCTCCCCAGATGCCGAAGGATGTGGAATCCTTTGGGTCGTTACCAAGCTTGATGCCCTCCAGCAGCGGAGTCTGGCGGTCCTGTCCTCCTAAGGAATCCGCGTCAAGCAGACACAGCACCCCCTTCTTCGCCCCGGAGGCAAGCAGGTTGTAGCTCTTCCAACCGGACCAGACCGGGCTGGCTCCGCCGAAGTCGAGGTCGAGCCGGTAGAGCTCTCACCAGTTCCGGGGTACGAAGTAATCTACGAGTTCGAGTTCGTCGAGCGAAGCGGCTACGACGCTGTTCGAATAGTCACCGAGGTTCGGATCAAACGGGCCGTCCGCCGTGGAGCCGTAGACTCGGCCGTTCTCTCCGATCACGGGACCGCCACGTCCGCAAATGCCGCCGGTGTTTGTGTTGGACAGCAGAAGCTGCCGAACGAGAGGGCGATGCCGGTCGCCGATCTCCATGGAATAGAAGCCTGACAATCCTCCTCCGCACCCCTGGGCCAAGGTTGTGTAGATCGTGTCGCCGACGAGATTGAGGCTACAGTTCTTGGAGGACGGCGTTACGAATTGCACCGGTCCGAACCGGACGCGACCGCTTCCGGAGTCGAGGCCGTAGAGGACGCCATCCTCCGCGATCGTGTAGAGGATGCCTGTCCGCTTGTCAAACGTTGGTGTGGCGTTGACGCCATTGGGGCAGTAAACGGATCCCTGCAGCCCGATATTGTTCGGGAGCGCATACTTCATCGGCTTCCACTGCCATAGGATCGCGCTGCCGCCAGTCTCGAGCGCGAACACGCCACCCTCCTTGCCGGCTACATACACCACGTCCCGGAGTCCGAGGCGCGTCGAGACATCCACCGCCACGATCGGCGCTGTCAGGGCGTCGAGCAGGGAAGCCTGGTTTTCGACTTGGGTCTTCCATTTCAATTCGAGTTTGGAGACGTTGTCGGGACTGAGCGTCCTTTCGGTCCTCGCCCAGCCTGTCCGCTGCGGGTCGTGTCCGAAGGTCGGCCAATCGCCGCCCCGGGCCAAGCCCGCCGCCAAGCAGAAGCCAGCGCCGACCAGAATACCGTTGATCCGTCCCATCGAAATTTCCTCATCGCCAAGACCTGTTCGCACCGGAGCGGGGACGGGGTGGGCCGTCCAGGGCCCGCCGCCGAGGCATACCCTGGAGGGTAGCTGTGGATCGTTCTAGGGTCAACTGTCCCGCTCGCTCGGCCCGCAACACCGGGTCCACGGCCAGTAATCGAACGCGTCCGGAAAGTCGAGCCTCTCGGGAGCCGTTCCACAAAGGTTGCCGATTCGGAATCGAGTCGATCTCTCGATCGAGTTTGCACGGCCTCCGAGGAGCGTATGGAGAGCTGCATTCCGGCGGGCACGTCCGCCGATCCGAGGCGCCTGTATTGGAACCTGCGGGGGATAGGCCTGAGGCCACGGCTGATACGGTGGGCGCGCGTGGCCTCAGGAAACGTGCGGGCCCCGGCAATCCCTTCGCTGATTTCGACCGCGAAAGGGTGGTCAGTGTTTTGTGATTAGCAAGGATGGCAGGCCATTGATCCAAGACGCCCCTCCTCGCATATCTCACGAAGCGCCTACGGCGGTTACGTCGATCGGTCGATTCTCCGATGCCGGGCGATCGGCGGCCTCCGCAATGGCCTGCGCGCGAAACCCGTCCGCCAGTGTCGCGTGCGGTGCGCGCTCCCCCCTCACGGCTCCGACGAACGCGGCCAGCTCTTGACGATAAGTCTCCTCGAAGCGCTCGAACCAACCTTGGTGGAGGCCATCCTCGGTGATCGTGTCGCTTCGATAGAGGGAAAGATCTCCTCGGCGCGGCCGCCGCGACTCGAGCATTCCCAGGGAGCCGTGCACCTCGATGCGCTCGTCGTAGCCGTATCCGTTGCGTCGACTGAAGTCGAAGCTTGCAATCGCTCCACTTTTTAAGCGGAGCGTGACCACCGCGGTGTCGACGTCACCGTACTCCCGAAAAGCCGGCTCAAACAGGCACGCGCCAGCCGCGAAAACCGAAACCGGCTCGCTCCGCGCGATCCAGCAGGCGAGGTCATTGAAGTGGGCTCCCTTCTCGCGCAGCATGCCTCCCGAGAGCGGGGTCTGTCGGGGGTCGGGAGCGGCTTGGCTGCGCGAAGTCAGGTGCAGCGTCTCGAGGTGGCCGATCTTGCCTTCTCCGACTGCTTGGAACAACCCCCGATGGTTTCGATCGAATCGTCGATTAAATCCCATGCTGGCGACCACGCCCGCGTCTGTGACCGCGTCCAGGCACGTCCTCGCACCCTTGAGGCTGTCTGAGATAGGCTTCTCGAGCGGGATGGCCTGTCCGGCTTGCGTCGCTTGCAGCACGTGCTGTTCGCGAGCCGAGGTCGAGGACGCAATCACGACGGCCTGGACGCGATCATCACGGAGAACCGCTTGGACCGAAGCGCCGCCATCGACGGCGCCCAAGCGGGACGCGAGCGCCGAGGCCTTCGCAAGATCAAGGTCCGCGACATGGATCAATTGACAATCAGGACTTCGGGCGATGTTCTCGGCGTGGACCTTGCCAATCACACCCGCGCCGATCACGGAGATACCAATCATGACCCGCTCACTCAGCGCATTGTTTCAAACGACGGACACAGGTCGAGACGGGTGCCGTCGCGAGATCGTGCGCTTGAACGGTCCGTCTGCACAGCTGTGGTACTTTGGCTAGTCCCATGCCCGAGAGGTTGACGCTTCGCTACATAAAGCTGCTCGACGGCGCGACTCCCCCGACGTTCGCCCACGGGGCTTCCGAAGACGCCGGCATGGACCTTCTTGCGGCGGAAGAGGTCGTGCTGCCGCCGAGAGGGTGGAGGAGCGTGCGCACGGGGCTCGGCATCGAGATCCCGCCGGGGTATGAGGGCCAAATCCGTCCCCGTAGCGGGCTTGCCCGCAAGCATGGACTGACGCTGCTCAACAGCCCCGGCACCGTCGACCCAGGCTATCGCGGAGAAGTCCAGGTGACGCTGATCAACTTTGGCGCCGCGCCGTACCGGATTCGCGCGGGCGATCGCATCGCGCAGTTGATCGTGGGCCGCTACGCAGACGTGCGTTGGAAGGCGGTCGAGTCTTTGGGGCCGAGCGGCAGGGGGGACGGCGGCTTCGGGTCGACGGGCCGCTGACGGCACAATTGCGGATTCTGGACCGCCGCTACTGGCGGTAAAGGAACTCGTTTAGATTGAACAGCGTTTGGCACAGGTCCACGAGGCCTGTGGGAGTATTCGCAACGAACCCGAGGGCCCTGTCCATTTCCGCCTCGCGAGGCTTGCGGGACAACGCAAGCTCAAAAGCGCGCTCCACCTGCGCGGGGGGATCGTGACCGGCTTCTACGACGACGCGTTGCGCGAAATACTTGGCCTGCAGCAGGACCTCGGCGTTGTTCATCAGCAGCAGAGCCTGCGGCGCCACCGTCGACCGGGTGCGCCGGCTGCAGGACGACACCATGTCCGGCTGGTCGAAGGCTTCGAACATCGGGTAGCGGATCGAGCGCTTGGAAAACACGTACAGGCTGCGCCGCCAGCTCGCCGGATCCCCGACGTTCATCCCTGGCCAGGTCCGATCGGTACTGGACTGAAACAAAGTCGGATCGATGTAAGGCCGCACGGGGGGACCGCCGACCGCCCGGTTGAGGGTTCCGGCGACAGCCATGATCTGGTCGCGGATCACCTCGACCTCGTGCCTGTTCCGACTCTGCCTCCAGAAGTACTTGTTCTCGCGGTCCTTCGCGAGATTTGCGGGCAGGTCCTGACTAGCCATCCGGTACGCTTCTGAGGTCAGCAGAAGCCGGTGCATGTGCTTGATCGACCACCCGGATTCGATAAGTTCGACGGCAAGCCAGTCGAGGAGCTCGGGGTGCGATGGGAGCATCCCGGTCCCGCCGAAGTTACTCGGCGTCCGGACGATGCCTTCGCCAAAATGGTGCTGCCACACGCGATTGACCATCACCCGCATCGTGAGCGGGTTGTCGGAGGATGCGATCCAGTCGGCGAAGTGCCGGCGCCTCCAGCTGGTCGAGGCATCGGAGGGTGGAGGAGGGAAGGCCGGCTCCGCTCGGGTGGCTACCGTCAGAACTCCGGGTTCCATGCGCGATCCCTTGCTTCCGGGGTCGCCGCGGTGCAGAAAGAACGACGGCAGCGGGTCGCGGCTGTCTTCGCTGATGGTCCGTGCGGTTGGGTACGGCTCGGGTCGGCTGCGCTCGAGAGCCTGGACCTGGAGCTCAATCTCGGCGTGCTCCTGGCGGTCCCGATCCGACATCTTTTCCAGGACGTCCTTGAGCTCAATCTGTGTGTGGAGTGCGTCCACCTGCCTGGCGTTCAGACGCTGCGCTTTGGTGCGTTTCTCCGGCGGAGTCTCCCAGGCTATCCGGTAGTAGCTCGGAAGCGCGTCGAGCCGGTCCTGAAACAGGACATCCCGGTGAGGCTTCTCGAGCGTCAATAAGCGCTCATTCAAGGGCTTCGTCTGCCTGTCGATCTCCTTGTTGCGTTCCTCATGCTGGGCGACCGTTTCCGGCGGCACGAGCGGGAAGTCGGTCTCGATCGTCGAGAAGAAGACGGCCTGCATCCGGTAGTAGTCCTTCTGCGGGATGGGGTCGAACTTGTGGCTGTGGCAACGCGCGCACTGCGCAGTGACCGCGAGAAAGGTCTGGGCGGTAGTTCCGACGTTGTCGTCGAGTTCGTCCATGCGGGTGCGCTCGTCCTTGATGTTGTTATCCAGCACCATCCGCAGGAACCCGGTGGCGATGTTGGCTTCGGACGAGCCGGGGGCGATTTCGTCGCCCGCGATCTGTTCGCGGATGAACTGATCGTAGGGCTTGTCATTGTTGAAGGCATCGACGACATAGTCCCGGTAGCGCCACATCGTGGGCCAGTCGTAGTCGCGCTCGAATCCCCCGGAATCCGCGTAGTGGACGAGGTCCAGCCAGTGCCGGCCCCATCGCTCGCCGTAGTGGGGCGATTCGAGTAGCCGATCGATCAGCACAGTCCACGCGTCGGGGGACTCATCGCCAAGAAACTCCTCGACTTCCGCAATCGAAGGCGGCAGGCCGGTCAGGTCCAGATAGAGACGCCGCACCAAGGTGCGCGTGTCCGCGGCTGCACTGCGTACCAGATTCTTCTCGCGCAGCTTGGCCTCCAGGAATGCATCGACGGGATGCCGGTCAGGATCGCCGGGTACGATGGGGCGCACAGGAGTCGTAAAGGACCACCACGATCTCTCTACCTCCGTGATCGGGCGCTCCTCGAGCTTGCGCAGCGCTTCCAGCCGTTCCGCCTCTTCGTCTGTGACGCCGCCTTCCGGCATGGGTGCGCCGGCCAGGATCCACTTGCGCAGGATCTCAATCTTCTCGTCAGGAAGCTTCCCGCCAGGCGGCATGAACGGCGTGACGGTGTGTGTCACGAGCTTCCAGAGCCAACTGCCCGACAAGCTGGCTCCCGTCACGGCTGCGCCGCGTTCTCCTCCTGTAAGGATCTTGTCGCGCGTCCGCAGGTCGAGGCCAGACTGCTGGACGGCCGCCCCGTGGCACATCTGGCAGTTTTCCTGAAGAATGGCGTTGGCCTCTCCCGCCAAGTCCGCGCCCGCTGCGAGCACCGGTATAGCGGCGAGGCCGACAAGAATCCGAAGGCCCATGTCTGAAGTTCATTGTGGCCGCAAGCGAGAAGGCGTGCAACCGTCTGACCGTTTCTCCCGGCCCCTTGCGGAACCGTCTGAGTGCCGCTCCCCGCGCCTATACTTGAAGGCGTAGGCGCATCGCTGATGCGACGCTGCTATTTCGACCACAACTCGACGACGCCGGTCGACCCGCGTGTCCTCGAGGCGATGCTGCCGCACTACCGGGACGGCTACGGCAACGCGTCGAGCCTTCACAGCTTCGGGCAGGAAGCTCGGGCAGCGGTTGAGGAGGCGAGGCGGCAGGTTGCGGTTCTGCTGGGCTGCCAGGATCGCGACATCGTGTTTACGAGCGGTGGCACCGAGGCCGACAACTTGGCGATCTTTGGAGCCGTGCGCGGCATCGTGGACAGACCTCGACACGTGATCACGACACAGATCGAGCATCCTGCGGTGTTGAACGCCTGCCAGCAGTTGGAGTGCGAGGGTGTCGAAGCCACCTACATTCCAGCCGGGCCGGACGGCTTGGTCGCGCCCGACGACGTGCGCGCTGCGCTTCGGCCCACGACGGTGCTGATCAGCGTGATGCAGGCCAACAACGAGCTGGGCACGCTGCAGCCGGTGCGAGAGATCGGACGCGTCGCGCGCGAGGCACGGGTCCTATTCCATGTGGACGGCGTCCAGAGCTGCGGCAAGGTCGAGGTCCGAGTGAAGGATCTGCACGTGGACTTCTTCAGTTTGAGCGCGCACAAGATTTATGGCCCGAAGGGCGTTGGGGCGCTGTATATTCGTCGAGGCGTCCAAGTCGAGAAAGTGCAGTACGGCGGCCGCCACGAGCGGGACCGCCGCCCTGGCACAGAGAACGTCCCGGGGATCGTAGGGCTCGGCGCGGCGGCGGAGCTGGCCGGACACGACTTGCCGCACGAGGCGAATAGGCTCGCGGGTCTGCGCGACCGCCTCGAGAGTCGCCTGCTGGATCGCATTCCGGAATCCCACATTCACGGCGCCCGCGCTCGAAGGCTGTGCAACACAACCAGCATCCGCTTTGACCATGTGGAGTCCGAGCCGCTGCTGATCGCGCTGGATTTGCAGGGATTTGCGGTCTCCAGCGGAGCCGCCTGCTCCAGCGGAGCCGTGGAACCCTCGCATGTGCTGACGGCGATCGGCCTCAGCCGCGAGCAGGCAAAGTCGACCCTCCGGTTCTCGCTGGGTCGACAGACGGATGCCGACCAAGTGGACTCGGTCGTGGACACGCTTCCCGGCATCGTGAATCGCCTTCGGGCGTTGTCGCCCGCTTGCGCCGGGGCGGCCTGAGTCCGTCTGAGGTGCCCCGCTCTCTCGTGCGCCTGCGGTACTCTGAGTGCTGCCGGGCATTCTCGGCTCGTGACATGCGCAGCGTCCGCAAACCCAACCTCGCTCCAATCCTCGTTCTGCTGGCTCCACTCCTATACGCATCGGAGCCACCTGTGCGAGAGCTCAAGGAGTTGGCATTCGGCAAGCGACCCGCACAGGCTAGAGTCCTGTTTGAGTCGTCGCGCCCCGCACAATCGGCCCTTGGCCCGGAGTGGCTGGCGGCGATGTCTTGGGTCGGAAGAGCCGGCGCCATCGCTGGAGACTGGGAACTCGCCGAGGAATACGCCGCGACGACATTCGCCGGAGCCGAACTCCTGCTCGCCAGCGGCCCGCTGGACGAGGATCCTGAGGCCCCGCTGCCGATCGCGTTGGGCGCCGCCATCGAGACACTGGGCAAGGTTTACGTTGCTAGGGGCGAGCGCGACCAGGCTGTTGCTTTCTTGCGCGAACAACTCCGGACGTACGCCGGTGCGTCCGTCGAGACGCGCCTCAACAAGAACCTCCTGTTGCTGGACTTGGCAGGCAAGCCCATGCCAACCCTGGATACAAGGCGCTTTGTTGGGCCGCAGCGTTTCGAGAGCAGCTGGCTGAAAGGTCAGGTGGCGCTGTTCTTTTTCTGGGCGCATTGGTGCTCGGACTGCCGCGCTCAAAAGCCGATTCTGCGGAAACTCGAGCAGCGCTACGCAAATCGGGGCCTGCGGATCGTCGCCCCAACGCGCCTGTACGGGTACATGGAACGGGGCAGGGAAGCGGCGCCCGAGGAGGAACGGGCCTACCTCGAGGAGAAGCATTTGAAGGACAGCCCGTTTCTGCAGCGTGTGCCGGTGCCTCTGAGCGGTGGGAACTTCGTCGATTTCGGGGTGAGCACGACGCCGACGCTCGTCTTGGTGGACCGCGAGGGGGTGGTCCGCCTCTACCACCCGGGGTTCATGGACGAAGCGGCGCTCACCGCGCAGATCGACGCGCTGATGTAGGCGCCCGCCAGGGGGTCACGCCACGACCCGATGCAGGAGCGGCTCGCCTCGCAGGCCCCGCACCAAATTCTCGATGGAGATCTCCGCCATCTTGCGGCGTGTTTCGACGGTCGCACTCCCGAGGTGGGGAAGGATCGTGACGTTGTTGAGGCCAAGC
The DNA here is from genome assembly GCA_965218615.1 of Bryobacterales bacterium. GTDB lineage: Bacteria > Acidobacteriota > Terriglobia > Bryobacterales > UBA6623 > VXMF01. Next base: position 8,216 of record CBDCLH010000007.1, on the reverse strand, counting down.
AGAGGGTGATCCCGGGGCAGCGGCTCCGGATCGGTTACGTCCAGTCCGGCGCTGGCGATCTCACCGTCGCGAAGAGCCTCGTACAATGCATCGGTGTCGACGATCGGACCGCGCGCGATGTTGATGAGCGTGGCGGTGCGTTTCATCTGGCGAAGCGCGGTGGCGTCGATCAAGTGGCGAGTCTCCTCGGTCAGCGGACACGTCAACATGACATAGTCCGACTCCCGGAGCAACTCGTCCACGGACGCGAATTGGACGCCGAGGTCCGCTTCCTCGTACGGCCGGCGTCTGCGGTTCCGATAGAGCACCCGCATGTCGAAGGCCCGCGCCCGCTGCGCGATCTGGCGGCCGATGTTGCCGAGGCCAATGATGCCCAACGTGCCTGAATGCACCTCGCGCCCGAGCATGTACCCCGGGTCGTAGCGCCGGAATTCAGGGGATCGGGCGTAGCGGTCCCCCTCGACTATACGGCGGGCGGCCGCTAGGAGGAGGGCGAAACCGGCATCCCCGGTCGCACCATCGAGGATGTTGGGAGTGTTGCCGACCGGGATGCCGCGGGCCGTAGCGTCAGCGACATTGATGTGGTCGACGCCGACGCCGTAGTTGCTGATGACACGCACGCCCGGAATGCGGTCAAGCGTATCGCCGTCGAGAAGCGGATGTCCGTAGGTGTAAATGCCGGCGACGGGCTCGACGGAGCCTTCCTGTGCGAGTTTCCAAGGAAGGAACTCGACCCGGTCACCCGCCAATCCGACCACTGTGGAGTCCAGCGGACCGTCGGCGATAACGCGGAATGGCGGCACGTGGAAGCGCTATTGTAGCCGGGCCACGGCGCGGTTCCCGGACCTCCCAGGAGTGTTTCGGAACCCAATGCAATCTTATCGAAGACTTCTTGGTCGCCTTCCGTCTGGACCGGTGGCTTCCGCATCAGATATCGCCATTCGGACGCCGGTTTTGCAGACGTAAGCGTTCGAGCGAGGCGTGAGAGACGGTTTGCGGTTTAGCGGGTTTAGCGATTGAGGATCGCTTTCCAGTTGGGACAAAGAGGTTCCTGATTACCCGGAAGTCTCAGCCATAGTTAGGAAGCCGAGAAATGATGGATTCGTGCTTGGAACCGGTTGCCTTAGAACGCCGTATGAGATATAATAAATTCCTGATAAGAAAGGAGTTATGTATTCCTAAGAACAAAGTTCAGTTCCAGAAGGGACAGAGCCTGCCGGAGTTCCTGGAAGTGTACGGAACGGATGCACAATGCGAGCACGCGCTGTTCCAGGCGCGCTGGCCGGAAGGCTTCCAGTGCCCCGCCTCCGGCTACCAAAAGTCTTGCCGCCTGCGCACGCGCCAGGTCTGGCAGTGCATCCGCTGCAAGCACCAAGCGTCGCTCACCGCGGGCACCTTGTTCGACAACACCAAGCTGCCTCTAAGCACTTGGTACCTCGCCATGTACCTGCTCACGCAGTCCAAGAACGGCATTGCGGCGATGGATCTCAAGCGTCAACTCGGAGTGAGCTACAACACGGCTTGGAGGGTCAAGCAGAAGCTGATGCAGGCCCTGCAGGAGCGGGACGACAGCCAGCGGTTGCAGGGCACGGTGGAGCTGGACGACGCCTACCTGGGCGGGGAGGCGAGCGGCGGCCAGCGCGGACGGGGGGCGGCCGGCAAGACGCCGTTCGTGGCGGCCGTGCAGGTCAGCGGGGAGGGGCGGCCGCAACGGCTGCGCCTGAGCCCGGTGCGCGGCTTGCGGCTGCAGGAACTGGAGGCCTGGGCGCGCCAGCACCTGCAGCCGGGGACAGTGGTACGCTCGGACGGGCTGAGCTGCTTGCGGGGGGTGCAGGGCGCCGGCTGCGAGCACCAGCCGCGCGTCACCGGCGGCGGCCAGGGCAGCTGCGAAACGCCCGGGCTAACCTGGGTGAACACGCTGCTGGGCAACGTCAAGCGGGCGATCGACGGAACCTATCACGCGTGCGATCCGAAATACGTGGGGCGCTACCTCGCCGAGTTCGCCTACCGCTTCAACCGGCGCTACCAGTTGGCCGCTCTCGTCCCCCGGCTCGCCTACGTCGCGGCGCGTACCCCTCCGCTGCCTCACCGCCTCTTAACTTTGGCTGGTACTGCTGGGTAATCAGGAAGAGGTTTGACGAAGATGTCTTTCAGGGGCAGGGCGTATTGGTTGTGCGTGTCGAGTTTGCCGCGGCCCTGGGTTTGGCCGAGGTGGAGCCAGTTGGCAGCGCGATAGCAGGTGCCGCGGAAGCGCGGGGTTTCGCAGAAGGTTTCCAGCAGGACGGGCCGGAGGCCGTAGCGAGTGTGCCAGTCGGCGGGCAGTTGCCGCTCGCTGCGGGCGAGCAGGTGGGAGGCGAGATGGGGGACGCGGATCCAGGGCAAGACGGCCACACAACCCCCACATCGCGGGGGACAAGGTCACGGTTCACTACCGCTTCCATCCGCTGGCTGGCCAGCGCGTGACTCGAGTGCAACACCGGTCCTGGCGAGGCAACCCGATTCTGATCGTTGCCGATGCGCACGGAAGGCGCTATCACATTCCCCAGTGGATGACGGCTCCGGAAGCGTCGCAGTGGGTGCATATTCCGATTCAACGTGAACACCTGTTCCGATCCATCGTGAACGCCGGTCCCGGTCCTAATGGACAGGGGCTGGAGCGTCGCGGCCACGAGCTAAGGAAGCGAACTCCGTCCCGGAAAGGAGTTCGTGATGGCCAATGGAAGGATCGCGATGCATTCGATTGAAGAGATTCTGAGGCTGCGCCACGAGTGCGGCCGCTCGCAACGGGAGATCGCCCGCTCGTGCGGGCTGTCGGCGGGAGCGGTCAACAAGGTGCTGCGGCTGGCCGGGCAGGCCGGCCTGTCGTGGCCCTTGCCGCCGGACCTGGACGAGGGCGCGTTGCTCGAGCGTCTGTACGGACGTCCCGGCGGGACGAGGCCGAGTGCCCGGCGGGAGGCGATCGACTTCGCGGCGGTGCGCAAGGAACTGAGCCGGCGCAAGCACCTGACCTTGCAGCTGGTGTGGCACGAGTACCGCGAGCAGAACCCGGGCGGCTACAGCTACAGCCAGTACTGCGAGCTGTACCGGCAGTGGAAGTCGCGCCAGGACCTGGTCATGCTGCAGGAGCACAAGGCGGGGGAGAAGCTGTTCGTGGACTACGCCGGCCAGACGGTTCCGGTGGACGACGCGGAGACGGGCGAGACGCGCGAGGCGCAGGTGTTCGTGGCGGTGCTGGGGGCGAGCTCGTACTTTTATGCCGAAGCGAGCTGGGGCCAGGACGTGGAGTCCTGGATCGCTTCGCACGTGCGGGCCTTGAGCCACTTCGGCGGCGCCGTCAGCACCCTGGTGCCCGACAACCTGAAGTCGGGAGTGACGCGCGCATGCCGGTACGAGCCGGTCTTGAACCGCAGCTACAAGGAGATGGCGCGGCACCACGGCATGGCAATCGTGCCTGCGAGACCGTATCGCCCGAAAGATAAAGCGAAGGCGGAAAAAGGGGTGCAACTGGTCGAGCAAAGCCTGCTGGAAGTGCTGCGCCACGAGCGTTTCACGAGCCTGGGCGAGCTGAACGAGGCGCTTGCCGAGCTGCGGCCGGTGCTGAACGCGAAGCCGTTCCAGAAGCGTCCCGAATCCCGGCTGCAGCTGTTCGAGGAACTGGACCGGCCGGCCCTGCGGCCGCTGCCGGCGCAGCGTTACGAGTATGCCGAGTGGACGCAGGGGCGAGTGAACCTCGACTACCACGTGGCGGTGGACGGGCATCGCTACTCGGTGCCGTGCGCATTGGTGCGGGAGCCAGTGGAGGTGCGCCTGACGGCCAGCTGCGTGGAAGTGCTGCAGCAGGGCCGGCGGGTGGCGTTGCATGGGCGCAGCCGGGTGCAGGGAGGCTTCACGACGCAGCCGGCGCACCGGCCGAAGTCGCACCGCGAGCACGGGGAGTGGCCGCCGGAACGGATGCAGGCATGGGCGGGCACGGTGGGTCCGAGCACGGGGCGCGCGGTGAGCGAGCTGCTGGACCGCAGCGAGTACCCGCAGGAGAGATACGGGAGCTGTCTGGGCATCATCCGCCTGGCCCGGCAGTGCGGGGAGGAGCGCATGGAAGCGGCGGCGCGACGGGCGCTGCACTACGGGACGGTCAGCTACGCCAGCATCAAGGCGATCCTGACGAGCGGGGCGGACCGGCAGCCGCTGGAGGGCGCGCCGTCCGCTGGCGCGCCGGTCGAGCACGACAACGTGCGCGGCGGCGCCTACTACGGGGAGCCGCCGGCCGGCGGCAGGAGCCAGGAGGATCAGACAGGCTAGTGCAACCCACGCTGGAACAGCTGTACGCGATGCGGCTGAACGGCATGGCGGAGGCGTTCCGCCGGCAGCTGGAGGACCCGGCCGCAAGCGAGCTGGCCTTCGAGGAGCGCTTCGCGCTGCTGGTCGATTCGCAGTGGACGTGGAAGGAGAGCCGGGCGCAGACGCGGCGCCTGGCGCTGGCGAAGCTGAAGCAGCAGGCGTGCGTGGAGGACATCGACTTCCGGCATCCGCGCGGGCTGGAGCGGGCGCGCTGGATGAGCCAGCGTCGAGTGCATGTGCAGCCCCAGCGTGCCCGCCGCGCGCTTGTTCTTGCCGATCAGCCCCAAGCCGCTGCAGCCGGGGTGCTCGGCGAAGTTCAGATCGCTTGCGCCAGGGCAAGCCCTGGATAGGAGGATGCTATGAGGTGCGCCAGGCTAACTGGCCAATGTCAGGAGGTGAAAGTCCTCTGCGGTAAAGGATGAGCTGATCCATAGCGCTCCCCGAGCCGTGCGGTCGTTCCCGTGAGGGGACGGGCGAAGCGTCGGCAGGGGCGCATGTGGGCAGGGCTATGGAGCGTCGAAATCTTCATCATTCGGAGTGCCGAGACCGTCTCATTAGTCGAAGGCAACACCTCGCGGTCCGTTCTAGCTAGGGCCGGGAGGGCTCCGCGGCGTCGAAGAACCCAGGCACGCATGTACGACAGAGGTTGGGACCTGGGAGGCCTTCGGGTCGTCCCGGCGGGTCGCCGCCGGGACCGTGAAGGGAAGGACAGGAGTCAAGACTGGAGATGCACGATCCGAAGGAGTCAGACTCGGCCATACTAGCGACGAGTCCCGGGAACAAGGCGGCGCGAGCGGCTGCGGAGCGGGAGGAGCGAAGGGCCGGGACCAACGAGAATCCGGGAGGCCGAAGCACGGTCCGCACGCAGGGACGGGCAGCCGTGTCACAGGGGGCCGAGCGGATACGGCAATGTATACAGAGGAATCCCAAGGAGAAGCTCACTGCGCTTCTGCAGCATGTCACGCCGGAGACGTTGCGGGTTGCCTACGTCGCGCTGAAGCGAGATGCGGCACCGGGCGTGGACGGAGTGACGTGGAAGGAGTACGGGGGAGGGCTGGACGAGCAACTGCTCGACCTGCACGACCGCGTGCATGCGGGAACGTACCGGGCGACGCCGTCGCGACGGGTGAACATTCCGAAGCCGGACGGCGGCAGGCGACCGCTGGGGGTGGCCGCACTGGAGGACAAGATCGTCCAGAAGGCCGTTGTGGACAATATCCTGACGCCGATTTACGAGGCGGAATTCCTCGGGTTCAGCTACGGGTTCCGGCCCGGGCGGGGCGCGCACGACGCGCTGGACGCCTTGGCATACGGGATTGAGAAGCGCAAGGTCAACTGGATTCTGGACGCCGACATCGCCAAGTTCTTTGACCGGATCGACAGGGACTGGATGCTCCGGTTGCTGGGCGAGCGGATCGGGGATCAGCGGCTGATCAGGCTGATAGGAAAGTGGCTACGCATGGGCGCCATGGAAGACGGCCAACTGGTCGATACGGGCAAGGGGACGCCGCAGGGGTCGGTGATTTCGCCGGTCCTCGCCAACGTCTACCTGCATTACGTACTCGATTTGTGGGTCGGGCGGAAGTGGCGACCGCAGGAAGCGCGCGGCGAAATGATCTTCGTGCGATACGCCGACGATTACGTGGCGGGCTTTCAGCACAAGGAGGACGCGGAACGGTTCCTGAAGGACCTGAAGGAAAGGCTCGGCCAGTTCGGACTGGAACTGCACCCGGACAAGACCCGCCTGATCGAGTTCGGACGGTACGCGATCGCGAACCGGAAGACGCGTGGGCAGGGACGGCCGGAGACGTTCGACTTTCTCGGCATGACGCATTACTGCCGACAGACGAGGAAAGGACGCTTCGGGCTGGGGCGCAAGCCGGTGGCGAAACGCATGAGCCGGACCCTGAAGGCGATCCGGGCAAAGCTGCGACGGCGCATGCACGCGGATCAAGTGGAGACCGGGCAATGGCTGGGGAGGGTGTTGCGAGGCTGGTATAACTACTTCGCGGTCCCCACCAGCCACCCGTACCTACGGCGATTCGAGCGACGCGTCAGGAAAGAATGGATGGCCATTCTCCGCCGGAGGTCGCAAAAGGACCGGCACCCGTGGAAACGTCTGCACCTACTTTGTGATGAACTGTGGCCGCCTGTGCGAGTGCTGCATCCGTGGCCGGACCGAAGATTCGCCGTCACCCATCGGAGGTAGGAGCCGAGTGCGTTAACGCGCCCGCTCGGATCCGCGCGGGGGGCACCGGGTAACCGGTGTCCCTACCGCAATCTGAAACCTTTCATAGCGAGCCAGCGGGTTCGACTCCCGCCCGGCAAAGGCGCAGCCCGTCAGCCGGGAGCGCGTGTTGCATGGCGTGCGGCAACGTACGTCGTGAAGCGTACACAGCGGGTGGTCAAGCGGCGCTATTGAGCCTCGAAATCATCAATGCCGACGCCTTCGTTGTGCGATTAGCGGGGGCAGCACCGGGCACGCCGTCAACGGCGAGGGGTGTCTGGGTCGACCGGGGTCAGAGAACGTCTGCATAGCCACGGGATGGCTCGTCAGGGAACCTGGGAGGCCCCGCACGGTCCACGCAAGAAGGCCGGAAGACGGACCCCTGGCCGAAACAAAAGGTCCGGGCCCGCCCCTGCCTGTGGGGGACCGGGAGCGAAGCAGCAGGCAAGCGTGGTACCGGCTGGCGAACCAATAAGCCGAAGGGACGCCGTGCGGGGAGTCGTAGTGTCCTCATAGTACTGGTGACGGCGGGGAACCGGGACCACCGGGACCCGTCCGAGGGAAGGGGGGCACCGCAGGGACAGAACCATTGGAGGGAAACGATGGAAGAAACGATGAGTTCTACAAACACGTCCACGAAACGACAATGGATAGCCGAACTGGCGGGGGAGCACCCGGAGTGGGTGTTCACGACGCTGCATCGACACCTGGATCTGGAATGGATGCGGGAAGCGTACCGGCAAACGCGCAAGGATGGCGCGCCGGGCATCGACGGGGCGACAGCAGCCGACTACGAGAAGGACCTGGAGGCCAACTTAGAGGGCCTGCTGGGACGGATCAAGTCGGGCCGCTACAAGGCACCGCCGGTGCGACGGCACTACATTCCGAAAGCGGACGGCACGCAGCGGCCCTTGGGCATTCCCACGTTCGAGGACAAGGTGGCACAGCGAGCGATCGTGATGCTGCTGGAGCCGGTGTACGAAGCCGATTTCCTGCCGTGCTCGCACGGCTTTCGCCCGGGCCGTTCCGCCCACGATGCCTTGCACGCCGTGCGTGCAGGCCTCCACGGCGGGATGCAGTGGGTGATCGACATGGACATCGCGAAATACTTCGACACGATTCCACACGGCCAACTCCGGGCGTTTCTCGACCAGCGGATCAAGGATGGAGTCATCCGGAAGATGCTGAACAAGTGGCTCAAGGCCGGGGTGCTCGACGAGGGCGTCCTGCAACGGCCCCGGAGTGGAACGCCCCAAGGCGGGGTAGTCAGCCCCTTGCTGGCGAACCTGTACCTGCACCACGTGCTGGACGAATGGTTCGAACAGGAGGTGCGGCCACGCCTGCAGGGGCGCTGCCAACTGGTGCGCTATGCCGATGATGCCGTGATGCTCTTCGAGAACGAACAAGATGGCCAGCGCGTGTTGGCGGTCCTGGGCAAGCGGCTTGGTCGATACGGGCTGAAGCTGCACCCAGACAAGACGCGGTACCTCGATTTCCGGCGGCGGTCAACCGGGCAGGAACGGCGCGTGACCTTTGAGTTTCTGGGCTTCACTCACTGCTGGGTGCGGTCTCGGAACGGATATCTGGTTGTGCGACAGAGTACGGCCCGGAAACGGTTCGCCCGCGCGCTGCAAGCTGTGAGCGAGTGGTG
>CBDCLH010000006.1:0-384160 GCA_965218615.1 Bryobacterales bacterium | reverse complement strand
GGCGGTTGACGCCCAGGCTGATTTCCGGTAGGTCGGCTGCGCCAGCGATGCGGCGTTCCTGCCGCGCGACTTCGATCCGGGCGGCTGCCGCGCGCAGGTTCTGGCTGCAGGCCAAGGCCTTCCGGATGGCCGTATCCAGGCCGTCGGCCTGGAAGTAGGCCCACCAGTCGCCGTCCTGGAAGGGGGTAGCCGACGCGCCCCCGCTCCAGGCTCCCGGCGTGGGAACCTGAAACTGGCGCACCGGGACCTGGACGGGCTTGGAGCAGGCGGTCAGCAGGACGGCGGCGGCGGCCGCGGTGGCGCGTGGACTTCTCATCGCCCGGCCACTCCGACCGATGGGTGCAAGCAATCGGCGGTTGCGCTGGCTGCCTCTGACGCGCGCATGCCCGCCGCGACAAAGCTCACCATGGCATCGAGCGTCTCTGGCGTGTCCGACGGGTCGTACGCGTCGTCGGTCCTGTTGCGGGTCGAGCCGCGGCCTAGCATCGTATGCACCATGACGCCGATGGCAAAGTGCATGCGGCAGCGCAGTCCCTTGCTCGAGAGGCTGGGCAGCGCCCGAGCGAAGGCCAGCTCGAAGCGGTGGATGACGTCGGCGAACTCTTCTTCGAAGAGCGCCTCCAGGTAGTCCGCCGGTTCCGAGTAGAACCTGGCGCAAAGGTGCATGAAGCGACGCCCGCATTTGGGATCCTGCGAGAGCTGGATTACGGGTGCGAAGAGCGCGGTCAGAACGTCTTCGACCTCGATGGAGCCCTCTCCCGCCTGTCGCTCGACGGCGTCCAGCAGGTCGAGGCGTTCCCGATTGATGGGACGGACCCGGCGCGTGAATACTGCCCGCGCGACCGCCTCTTTGGACCCGAAGTGGTAGTGCACCGACGCTAGATTGACGCACGCCTGCTTCGTGAGCGAGCGCAGGGAAACCCCTTCGATGCCGTGTGCCGCGAACATGGTCTCCGCGGCATCGAGGATCTGTTTCTTCGTTTCGAATGCTTGGGGCACAGCGTGAATTAAACGTTTGAATGAATCATACGTCTGATTTACACAACTGTCAAGCAGGGTTGCGCTCTGCCGCGTTGTGGCGCACGGTGCCTTGTAGGCTTTCAGATGATTTGGCCCACGGCGATCAGTTGCTTTGGCCCAGATGCTCGGCGCGCAAGGTACTGATGATCGTTGGTTCTGACCCGGACGCTCCGTTGACACGGCCCCAGCAATCCCATCGAAAAGCTTCGAGTCCTGGTTTGACAGTTTCTGCGCACCTGGGGCGGATTAGTCGTTAGGCCCGGGTTACGTATTCCGGCGAATGTGAACGCTCAATCCAGAGGATCGTGACAGCTCGGAGCGAAGCGACGCTTGCGCACTCAGAATGGCCTTTCAGTAGCACCCGCCGCGGCCGGCGCATTCCAGCGACTCTACACCGTCTGGAGCCAGCATGCAGCTACCTCGCGCCTCTCGCCTTCCCCGCCGGGCACAAGGTCGGACCGCCCCTGCCGAAATCTGCGACAAAGCAACTGACAGATGTAAGGCGCCGAAATGGTTGGGATAGCGCGCGGAACTGATTGTGGCAGGTCGAGACTGGAATTGCTGTAGGGCGCGAAAACTAGCGACACAGCCGCGCAATAATGAGCGACACGGATTTGCGGGGGCGATCGCTGAGTTGTACACGAAGAATTAGCGGGATGGATCTGGGCTAGGCTAGGCGGTAAGCTGTCGGTTGCTTTGTCGCAGATCGGTGCCACTGATGCAGCCTTCAAGCCGGCCCTAAAAGACCTTTGAAGGGGGATAGCAGATCAATCCTTGGTTGGCTCAGGCTCCGCATCCGTACCCGAGCTCTTCCTTTTCCTAAGATTCCGCTGGACCGCTCTTGAGATCTTGCGACGGATCGCGGTAGCGCTATCGCCCTCTAGAACCTCGCGCTTGATGACCTCTTCCCGAAGAACCTGCTCGACGTCGTCCTGGCTCACACGGACATCGGGGAACACGCGGCGCAACTCCCGGCGGACCACGGCAAGAACAGGATCTCCCACGAGCAAGGCTCCCACGGCGAATCGGCTGAGGGCCTGCCGTTGCGAATGATACTCGCCAAGATGGGCTTTGCTCCAACCTTCCTTGGCCAGCAGCCCGAGCACCTCAAGATCGGCCTGGCTCCTTGGCGACAGGGCATCTATGCTGAACGAGAGAACAACCTCGCTCTGGATCGGCTTCTTGAAGGTGATCCTGTACACCTTCCAGTCCATCCCGTTGGTGAGAACGACCCAATCGACACCTTGGTTGGCAGCGTAGTCAATCGCCTGCTTGGTGTGTTGGGCCTTCAGGTCAATCCCGATCGACTTGACCTCGATCAGGAGGGCCAAATCGCCATCCAGCTTGATCGCAAGGTCGCAGTACGTGGATCGGATCTTGTATTCCGATGTGATCTCCGAGTACTTCTCGTACCCGAACATGTCATGAAGAATGTCCGTGACGATCAGCCCCGTGTCGGATTCGTTGATGTCTCTGGACTGCGCGGACATCAAGATCGGCTGAAAACGCTTGAGTCCGCGCGAGATACGGTCATAGACTCTCTTGGTGAGCCTCGGGAGTGGCACCCGGCTAAGGTAACGCTACGGGTGCCGGAATGTCAATTCTCTCTTCATCGATCCTCACAAAGCGCAAGAACTTTTTAGCTGGACGACAGATTAAGATCCTTACAATCGACCCCGCCGAAGGTCGAAATCCGTACGCAACAAACTTCGCGGGCCGTACGCATCATTTTTTCGCCCTACACAGATGATTTGGCCCACGGCGATCACATGAGTTGGCCCAGATTCTCGGTGCGCAGAGCGGTATAGCGCGGGAAGGTGCAAGTCGCTGCCCAGGCTTTTGGGGAGCCTTTAGAGTGCCTGTCGCCTTCGCTGTTTGTGCAACAATTTCGTGTAGTAGCGAACCTGACGCTCCGTCTCGAGAAGACAAAGCCAGGCACCTCGTTGAACCTCTTCGGACATGACGACTCCGCTCTTATAGTACGTGACCGGCCCCCACTGATTGGTCCGATCGCAATGCTCAGACTTCCTGACATCTGACCAGAATGAGGTGTCGCGGTTTTCCGGCTAGACAGCGAGTTGCGGGCGGGGAGCAGCGCTCGTAGGATGGTCGTCGGGCAGGAGTTCGTAGACGAGTCGCAGCGAGGTGCCGGGAAACGCGGTGCGCGTTTGATTGAGTTCGCGGAGCAGCGGGCCCAGGGCGGCGTCCTGGGAGCGGCTCGCCAGATGCAGCAGCTGCACAGTGAGCGTGCCGGCACGGATATCGGGGACCAGGTTGGCGTCGCTGCGGAACAGCGCCTGCAGCAGCGCGCGGGCGTTTTCGGGCTTGCCGAGTTCGGGGGCGACCGCGACGGCCATCGCGGTTTCGGCCCGGTAGGCGATCATGCGCAGGGAGTCGAGCAGGTTGCGCAGCGGCTCGGGCAGGGCCATGAGGCGCTCCTCCGGGGACAGCTCGCCCGCCGGCACGTGCTCGTCGGCGTGCCGGGCCGCATGCTCCAGGCCCTCGATCCAGCGGTCGGTCGCGTCGATCTCGGAGTGCAGTGCGCGGAGCTTGTCGGCGTGCCCGGCACTGGGCCGGGCCTTTTCGCGGGCCAGCTTGCGGCGCAGGTTGCCGACCTTGTTGCGGAGCTTGTCGAGGGCCTTGCGGATCAGCCGCCAGGCGGGGTTGACCACCCGCGTGTGCGGCTCGACGGGCAGCAGCCCGCGCTGCGGTAGCGAATCCAGGCCGAACTCCTCCTTGAGGTACTTGAAGACGTTCTCCTGGGCCCAGCGCGAGCGCATGAGCCCGGCGACCTGCGCCGCCGACAGGCTCGGGTGCGTGGTGATGACCGACGGTTGGCGCTGGCCGGCGGCGGGCACGGGCTCGCGCGGCTGGCCGCTCTTGCCCGGCGGCTGCAGGCGCCGGTCGATCCAGAAGCGCACCTCGCGCGCCTCGCAGCCCGGCAGCAGGGGCGCCTTGCGCTCGGCGACCTGTGCCTCGAGCGTCGCCGCGCCCAAGGGCGAGCGCACGGTGACGCGCTCCGGGCGGAACTCGCTGTCGGGCCAGCGCTCCGTCTGCGCGCCCTTGCGCCAGGTGATGCAGGCAATGCCCTTGGCGGCCAGCCAGCGGAACAGCTGCGGGCTCCAGCCTTCGCGGTCGAACACCAGCGTCAGGTGAGGCTCCGCCGCCGCGCCCGCGGCGGGCGCCAGCAGGCCGAGCGCCTCCAGTTGCGGCACGATGCCGTGGCGGATCTCGGCCACCATTTGCGGATCGACCTGCTTGTGGATGCACAGCAGGGGCGCGCCGCCGAGCGCGTTGAGCCAGTAGCCGGCCGCGGCCGGCAGCTGCAGTTTCTGGCGCGCGACGAAGTGCTTGGGCAGGTTGGCCTTGCCGCTGTAGAGCTTGACATGGCCATCGACGAACAGCGTGGCGGCGGTGGCGGGATCGTCCGCGGCCCACTGCCCGGCCAGGGCCGCGCGCCAGGCGTGCAGCGCCTCGGGGTCGGCGGCCAACTGGTCCAGCTTGCGCCGCAAGGTGCGCGCCTCGGGGCAGCGGTCCAGGCCCAGCAGGGCGCCCCATTCGCCGGGCTGCTCGTAGCGCAGGCGCTCGGCGTTGCGCACGCGCGCCAGGAGCATGAAGGCCAGCAGCAGCAGCACGGAGCGCAGGCCGTAGAAGCCGGGCGGAATGTGCAGCAGGCTGGCATGGCGCAGCAGGCCGGCCTGCAACAGCGCCGGGACGGCCGTCAGCACGCCACCGTTGGCAACGGTCGCGGTGGCTTCGAAGCTTGGCAGCCGCTCGGCCAGCAGGCCGAGGCTGGCCGCGACGCGCCCGCCAACGTCCCGCGCCGCCCGGCCCATCGCAGCGGCCGCGTCGCGCCGGTTGCGGCCGGCCTTGTCCACGCTGCCGGGCGGGCTGCCCGCGGCCGGCTCGGCGGGAATTCCCGCGCCGCTCGCGCCGCGCGCCCCGCCGGATTCCAGACCCGCGCCAGCAGCCTCGGGAACGTCTGCCGCCAAGTTCCCGGCTGGCTCGGAGCGGCCCGCTCCCGCGGCCGCTTCGGCGACCACTGCCCGCCCGCTCTCGCGCTGCGCCGCGATCCCCGGCAGCAAGCCCTCGCGCTTGTACTGGCGCAGCGTCTCGAAGCACAGCTCCAACTCCCGCGCCACGCCACGCAAGCTCGCGCCCCCTTGCAGCCGCTCCGCCGCCCGCGCCAGCACCGCCGGGTCCTCGATCCCGTGCCGCCGCCGCGGCTGGCGCGGACGCCCGAAGCTCGACTCCCCCTCCCGCTGCATCCGCAGCCGCGCGCGCGTCACCGTGCGCGCGCTGATCCCGAGCGCCTGCGCCAATTCCGCCGCTGTCGCCACGCCCCACGTCAGGAAGCGCGCCAGGCAGCGCGCGCGCGCCGGGCGATCGCCTTGCAGGTAGCAGTCGCACACTTGCAGGTACAGGAACCAATACACCTGGCCGCTGTCCTCCAGGAAGCTCAGCTGCGCGTTGACAGCGGTCGCCTCCGGCGGCTGCAGGGACAGGGCCGCGGGCAGTCCGGTGGGTCGCGGCAGGGCCTCGCTGAGGCTTTCCATGGACATATTATAACAGTCAAAACGGGTCCGGCGCAACTCAAATTGGCACTTCGGAACCGACTAAAACTCTATGAACCGTAGGAACTTAGGCTGACCTACGCTGTCTGGCCATCTCGGCCGATGTAAGGAAGTCTGATGCTAGTATACTGGCGGTCAAGCTGGCAGGCCGGCGGAGCGGCGCGGCCTTGGCGTTCCGGTAGTGCGGTCGGACGGCTTCCGTGGGAGCGGTGTCAGCTTCGCAAGACGGCACAGGCTCGTTTGTGGAGCCAGCGGATGGAGCAATCGAAAACCAGCGATGGAGAGGGACGCGATGAAGGATAGCGCAACGACGAAACCGGATTGGGTAGCAAGGGCAAGCCTTGTAGTGTCGGTTGCGGCCGTGTCGGTTGTTGCCTGGGAGGGATGCGAAAGCAGACAGCACAACAGGTTGTCGGCGACACAGATGGTCTTGGCGGAGGTGACGAGTAGCCATACGAGCGAGACCTGGGGGATCTACCTCAAGAACGAGGGGATCGGCCCCGCGATAGTGGACTTCGGGGTGGTGACGCTGGACGGACGGGGCACCAATCTGCGGGCCATAGTGGCGAAGATGAAGGAGGAAGGGGTGCTCAAAGCCGATGCGGACGTAAGTGTCGCGAGCCTGAGAGCGGGGACGTATATCGGCGTTGGCAACAAGAAACCCATCCTGGAGGTAGCCCCGGACGCCGTGAGCGGCCGAGGTTTGCGGAAGTTCGTGGAGTTCCTGCGTTGGAGAATCGAAGTGCCCTACGAGGCATGTTCCGTTTACGGGGATTGCGAGCAGGGAAGCACGAAGGACGAGCCAGAAGATCCGTAGGCGCTCTGTCTTGCTGTCAAGTCCTTTGAGACTTACCAATTCTCGAAGCGGCACTTGGGCATGGAGGATAGCTTGGCTGGGGCAAGTGGTGCCGGAACTTGTAGGCGAGAGGGCGAGGCCTCGGCCAAACCAATCGGATCTACCGGCGTCTAAACTGGCAGCGAGTAGCTTGTGATAGGGGTGCGCTTCCAGCTCGACCTGGGCGACCGAGCGCTCCGCCTCAGCGCATCTTATGCGTACGGCGACGGCTCGCCGATGATCGAGGCGCCGAAGCGTTCAATCTCGCGCACTCCGGCGGCCGTCAGCGGCGACGGCTCGCCCACCATCGCGATGACGCCATGCGGCACGAGCGCGACACGCCATCGCTTTACGCCCAGCCCCAACTCAGATCCGGCCCCGGCGGCTGCGGACGCGCTCGAGTGGTGGGATCGCGTGATCCATCGCCCCATCGAGTCCAGAACCTGCACGGCGTAGGTGTCGGTGGCCATTGACTATCTCCTGTGTGACTACCGCGCCAAGTCGCGGGCCCAGGCGGTGATCGTCTCCCGCGAACGTACGCCCGCCATGACGTGAGCGCCACACCGTTCCGCCTCGAGCGGCGACTGGTACCATTCCTCCGCCAGCCTGCGCACCGCGGCACGGATGATCACGGCGTCCGTCAGGGGTTCGGCCCAGCCCGCGGTGATCGCGCGGATCTCCGCGAGCGCG
Organism: Bryobacterales bacterium; assembly: GCA_965218615.1. Classification (GTDB taxonomy): domain Bacteria; phylum Acidobacteriota; class Terriglobia; order Bryobacterales; family UBA6623; genus VXMF01. The sequence continues at coordinate 377,041 of CBDCLH010000006.1, read as the reverse complement.
GCCTTGTCGCGGGCGCTCAGGCCCAGCCCGGCGGTCACGTCAGCCATCCGCCGACTCCGCCGGTTCGGGTTCGTAGGTTTCGACCACGTTGCCCCCCACGCCCGTCGGGTGGAACTCCCGCTCGTCCGGCACGCCGATCCGGACCACCGAGGTCTCGACCACCCCGACGACCCGGCGGCGGACGCCCAAGTTGGCGCCCTCGCCGAAAGCCGCGTCGGCCGCGGCCGACGCCGTGGCGTGGCGCGACCGAGTAATCCACCCGGCCGGGGATTCTTCCTGGAAGGCGTACTCCCTCAAGCCCACAGCATCCCACTCTGTCCCTGGATGCGCGTTGCGAATCGAGCGCCGCCTCGGCTCCGGACCGGCGGCACGTCCGTTGCTGGCGACGGTGTGCTTGGGGCTCCCGCCGCCCGGCGAACCTATCCTCTTCCCGGCGAGAGGATGCCGCGGACGCGCCGAGCCGTCAGGCCCTCGCTGCGGGCGATGTCGCGCACCAATGCGCCCTCGGCCCGCCCGCGCCGGATGCGCTCGTCCCGGGCGGCCCGCCGCGCGGCGGCCATCGTGGGCACGTAGATCGGGCAGCCACCCCACCACCGGACCAGCAACGAGAGCGGCTGCTTCCCCAACTGCCGCCCGAGACGGCTGCGGGGATCGTACTTGCTGGGAACCACAAGCTGCTCGCCGCCGTAGCGCTCGACGATCTTGTGCGCGGCCTCCTCCCCCAGCAGGCCGACAAGATCCGTCCAGGACTTCGGGGGAACGCTCATGCGCGCTGCTGCGCTCGGTCGCAGCGGCTGGCCGGAAGCTTCTCGAGGCCATCCGCGGCGCGGATATCTTTGGCTGTGCCGCTCTCTTGCTAACACGCTGGCCGCGAATGCGCGGCGGAATTGGGCGCGGGAAGCGCGGAAGCTCTCGCCTCCTGTGGCGCTCCCGGCGGGCGCGTCTTCAGTGAGACGCGTGGTAGGCTCCGGTGCCGAGCAGGGCGTCGATCCTCTCGGCGCGCACCCTGCGCCGGGCGTAGGTCTCGCACGACGGAGCGGGTAGCCTCGGGAAGCCCTCTGCCATCCGGCCCCTGGAATCTGATGGGGGCGGGGCCGGCTCGCGCCGACCCGCCTTGCGCCGTTCGTAGCTCTCCCTGGCGCTGCGCCGGTTGCGCTCCTTGCGGCGCTCGCTGGCATGGCCGCGGCAATACTTCGGCACGCCGCCTCGCTGGCCCCGCCTGTAGCCCTCGACCGCCTCCCCGCAGTCCTGGCAGCGGACCTCCCGCGGGAGGCCCTCCAGTTTGCGCGCCTGGGCTTGGGCGGAGCGGCGGCGGTCGCGTTCCCGCCTGCGGATCCGCCGACAGGCCGGACACAACTGCGACCGGCGGCCCGGGCCGGGCGCGCGTTCGAACGGATCGCCGCAGCCGACGCAGTCGAGTCGCTGGACGCTGCCGCGAGCCGTCACGTCAGCTGGCTTGCCTCCTCGCGGCGCCCGCCGCAGCCCGCCTCTCGATCCTCTTCTTGCGGTAGCTCAGGGCTGCGATCACCTTCCCGAGTTGCTCGCTGCTCGCCCACTGCAGCGGAACCCGGTGCAAGTGCGAGCACATGCGCTGGAGGATCGCTTCCGCGTAGGAGTCGGGCAGGCCGTCCTCGGCCAGCATGGCCCGGATCTTTCGGATCTGGAGCGCCGTCTCCGGAGGTGGCGCGGGCGGGTTCCGCTTCAGCCCCGACTTGCGCGCCGGGCGGAACTCCGCCCCGCAGGCCTTCAGGTGCTCCAGCACCTTCCGGCGGCCGGCCTCGTCGAGATCGGCCGCCGAGCGCACGCCGGCCACCGACTCCAGCATGTCGCGGTAGTCCTCGTCGGCGTCGAACAGCTGCTTCTTGCCGATATGGATCTTCGCCAGCTCGGACCTCCGCCGCTTGTCGGCCGACACGTTCACATCACTCCCTTGCGCTTCAGATCGAAGTCCTCGAGGGCCTGCCCGGCCAGGAAGACCACGAACGTCTCGGCCGAGGCGGGGCCGAGCAGCCTGTTCATCGCCACCCACAGGGCTCTCGCCGCCAGGTACGACTCCGCCCTCCCGCGGTCCGGGCAGTGACGCGCCAGGGCCCGCCGGGCCGCGTCCGCGACCTCTTCGGCGACAAGCTCGACTAAGGACGCGGGACCCCCGTTTTCGCCCCGGGCAGAAGCGGATCCCCGCGGCGAATCGGGAAATTCGGTGATACTGCCGCTCACGCCGCGCCTCCCGGCGCGCTCCGGCGCTCGCCGGGGTTCCTGGCAGTCGTGCCCTTCCCGCTCCCGAGGGCCCCTCTCTTTAGAGCCTTGCCCAGCTTGCGGAGCCCTCCGGGGGGCGCGGCCAAGCGGCGCGCCGCCTGGCGGTCACGCGTATCCCCGATCCCAAAGGCGTCGAGTAGCGCGTCCACGTCCCCGGCTGTCGCGGCCTGCCGTTGACACACAAGTCAGGGGTTGACTTTTGTACTTGCTTTGTGTCATTCCTGGGGCATGCACGAGCAAAATCAAATCGCGGCCACGCTCACCAGTGCCGGCGGCACGACCCGGCTGAAGGAGTTGCTGGCGCAAGTCGGCTCGGCCAGCCGGACCGAGTTCGGCCGCCGCGTGTGCCAGCTGTTCGGCTTCCAGGACGCGCGCGGCCACCCCCAGCTGGCCGGCTGCATGAAGGCGCTACGCGCGCTCGACGCGGACGGCCGCATCCAGCTGCCGGCCCCGCGTCACGAGCGCCGCCGCTGCCGGCCGCGCGGTCTGGAACGGCCGGTCCCGGAGCCGCAAGGCGTGCCTGCGCGGGTCGATCAGGTGCGGGGGCTGGAACTGGTCGAGGTGACCGGCGACGACCAGCGGCGCCTCTGGACCGAGCTGCTGCAACGCGAGCATCCGCGCGGCGCGGCGCGGCACGTGGGGGCGCAACTGCGCTACCTGCTGGTTTCCGAGCACGGTGTCCTCGGCGCGCTGGGCTTCGCCGCCGCGGCGCTGGCGCTGGCGGCGCGCGACACCTGCATCGGCTGGGACGCCGACCGGCGCTCCCGCCAGTTGCATCGCGTGGTCGCTCTGAGCCGCTTTTTGATCCGTCCCTCCGTGCACTGCCAGAACCTTGCCTCCAAGGCGCTCGGGCTGTGCCTGCGCCGCCTGCCCACCGACTTCGAGCGCCGCTACGGCTATCGCCCGTTGCTGGTGGAGACCTTTGTCGAAAAGGACCGCCACGCGGGCACCTCGCTGGCCGCCGCCAACTGGGTGCTGGCGGGCGAGACCGCCGGGCGCGGACGCTTCGCGCCGCGCGGCGCGCGCGTGCCGCTGAAAGCGGTCTACCTGTACCCGCTGGCGCGGAACTGGCGCGCGCAGCTGGGCGTGGCGTCGCCGCAGCCGCTGCCGGCGCTGGGCGCGGGCGAGGGCCTCGCGCGGGACGTGTGGGCGCAGCACGAGTTCGGCGGCGCGCCGCTGGGCGATGTACGCTTGAGCAAGCGCCTGGTGAAGAGCGCGCAAATGCAGTCGGAGCAGCCCCTGGCGTCGTTCCCGGGGGCGGCCGGGGGGAACTTGGCGGCGGTGCGGGGCCACTACCGCATGATCGACCAGCCGGCCGCCTCGGAGGTCACGCCGGAGAACATCCTGGCGCCGCACCGGCGGCGCACGCTGCAGCGGATGCAGGGCCAGCAGGCGGTGCTGTGCCTGCAGGACGGCAGCGATCTGAACTTCGCCGAGCACCCCGGCTGCATCGGCTTGGGACTGATCGGCAAGAACAAGCGCGCGGCGGGCACGCTGGGGCTGCACATGCACTCGACGCTGGTGGTCAACGGGGAGGGCCTACCGCTGGGGGTGCCGCACATCCAGTACGAGGCGCCGGACGGGCAGGCCGACAAGGGTCGGCCGCTGGAGGAGCGCAAGACGTACCGCTGGGTGCGGGGGCTGCGAGCGTGCGCGGCGCTGGCGGAGGAGCTCGACGGGGTCCGTCCGGTGTCGGTGCTGGACCGCGAGGGGGACGTGTTCGCGCTGTTCGCCGAGCAGCGCCGGCTGGGGAGCCTCGACCTGCTGGTGCGAGCCAAGCACAACCGCTCGCTGGGCCAGGGCGTGCCGAAGCTGTTCGACGCGGTGCGGGCGGAGGCGGCGCAGGCGCGCCTGGAGATCCATGTGGGGCGCCTGTCGGCGCGGCGGGGCAGCCGCGGGCAGAAGGGGCGCGAGGCGCGCGAGCAGCGGGTCGCGCAGGTGGGGCTGCGCTGGAAGGCGGTGGAGCTGCCGGCACCGGGGGGCGGCGCGGCGGCGGTGCGCTTGAACCTGGTGCACGTGCGCGAGGAGACGGAGCCTGCCAACGCCGAGCGGCTGGAATGGTTCCTGCTGACGACGCTGCGGGTGCAGTCGCGGCAGGACGCGGAGCGGGTGCTGAACTGGTACCGCTTGCGGTGGCGGATCGAGGACTGGCACCGGGTGCTGAAGTCGGGCTGCAAGGTGGAGCACCTAGGGCATCGGACGGGCGAGCGGATCGAGCGGGCGGTGACGATCAACGCGGTGATCGCCTGGCGGCTGACGCTGATGACGCTGTTGGGGCGGGAGACGCCGGAACTGCCGGCCGCAGTGCTGTACTCGGACATCGAGAGCATGGCGCTGAACGACTTCGCGAGGGACCGCAAGCTGCCGCCCCCGGACAATCTCGGGCGCGCGGTGCGCACGATGGCGATCCTGGGCGGCTACCTGAACCGCAACAAGGAGCCGCCGCCCGGGCATCAGAAAATCTGGTCCGGCTACACGCTCCTGAACGCTGCCTCGCAGGCCTACGAGCGAGTCATCCGGATGCAGCAAGACAGCGATTTGTACAAACGAGTGGTTTTAACCTGACTTGTGTGTCAACGGCAGGTCGCGGCCGTCAGATGCACGCGCCCGCCGACGCGGCTCGCGAGCGCGGCGAATTCCGGGCGCTCGATCCGGTGCCCGAATTGATCGTTCCCCAGCAGCGCCAGCCCGCATCCGGTTTCGTCGTGCAGAGCCCGCAGGGTCTCCAGCTGGGGATGGCCGAGATGCTGGGCCTCGTCGATGATCAGCAGCCCGCGCTTGTCGCTCAGGTACCTGCACAGGCTGCGATAGATTTGGGTAGCATTGCGGCCCAGGATTCCGATGTCGCAAGCGAAGGCCAGCAGCTCGAGGCAGGGGCGCAGGCGCTCCTCTGCCGGCGACATCACGGCGATCCAGACCTCCTCGCACTGGCGCGCGTAGCGCCGGGCCGCCAATGTCTTGCCGACGCCGGTCCCGCCGTGGATGACCGCGATGTCGCCCTCCCTTTGGGCGAATCCGAGGGCCGCCATGACCCGCCGCGAGGATGGCGTGTCGACCCACGTCGGCCCGGCCCGACGCCGCGCCTCAAGATCCTGCCGCAGGCCGCCGCTGCCCGCGGCGGGCTCCGGAAACCTCACCACCCCGGCCGTTCCGTTAGCGGATTCTCCGCCAGCATGCTCGGAGGGGCTCTCAAGCTCGATTCCGTGCTGCACTTGCGATCTCCCTTCCATTCCCGTGGGGCAGCGTCACCAGACCCCGTTTAATTTCGTTTAAAACCCGTTTAAAAACGTTTAAGAATTTTTCCTTGGGCTTCGGGCGGTGCGAGGGGTTCGGACGCTCAGAGAGCGAATTTCCGCGCCCCTCCCGACGGGTGGCTGCCGTCACGCCGGAACCCCCAAGCCGCGGAAGAGATACGCCAGCCGACGCTTGGCGTCGCGCTTGCCGGCCCCGCGCACCGCTATGGTGATCGGAGCCTCGCCAAACCGGGTGCTCCCGTTCGCCGCGACCTCCGCCATCTCCCCGCTCCAGGGCGCTCCGGTGCCGAACTCCACGATGATCGGATCCAGCTGGACCACCATGTCCGCCATGGCACCCGCGCGCAGCGGCGGGGGGTTCCGCTCCAGGCAGCGCAGGGTCGTCAGCAGTTCCCGGAGCGTCTCGAGATCGCAGGTGCAGGTCAGCTGCGCGTAGTAGAGATAGACCGCATCGCACGCGAGGCACTCGCGCGCGGACGGCGGCAGGCCCTGCGCTTCGAACAGGACCCCCTCGGTTTCGATAACCGCCGTGCTTAGGTCGTCTTGGAGCCTGCGCCCGTAAGGACGCTCGGGCGGACCCAAGGCCTCCGGGTCCTGCAGCTGTGGATTCGTCATCGGTGTCTCCTTTCCGCCGCGTCAGGCGGCGTCCCCCGCGGGCCGCGAGACGGCCCTCTTCCTCCGGCCCCGCTTCGGTGCGAGGCTCCCCTTGCCGGTGCCGCCGGTGTTGTCGACCACGAGCTCCGGGCGCAGCGGGGCCGCAGGCAGCGTGACGTGGAATTCGTCGAACACGTACCGCCCCAGGTAGCGCTCGATGCCGGGCAGCAGCTGGTTCGCCAAGTCGCTACGCCCCTCGACGTAGATCATGGAGGCGATCCAGGCCAGGTCCGGGCTCTCTTCGCACTGCTGCTTGAACCAGTCCAGCAGCGCCTGGTTCCACGGCCTGCGGTACGCCCGCGCGTGGTATTCCTCCTTGCGTTGCGCGCCCCGGCACTTCCCGACACAGTTCGCCAGGGCATCCCCGATGTCGCCGCGCGGCGGAGTCCCTCTACTCATTGCCCACCCCCTTGCCGGTCCTTCCGGTTCCGCTCGTAGTACTCCTCGCCCATCCGGAGCGCGATCTCGTCCAGCTCGTCCAGCCCCTTGAACGCGTCCGGCGCGCCACCGGCCGCGGCCGGGCCGGCGTCCACGACCGCGCCGTGGACAACCTTCAGCTCCTGGCCGAAGTTGGGGACGATCACGCCCGGCTCGGGCGGCTCCGCGTCCTCGATCTCGGGGTAGGCGGCCTGGTACTCGAGCCGGTTCATGCGGCCGAGCTCCTCCAGCTCCTGCTTGCGGTGCTTCATGAGGCGGCGCTTGCTCTTCGCGTGTTCCTGGGCCGCCGCCTTGTCGCGGAAGGCCGTGTTCGGAATGTGCGCCGCCATGCAGATCCGCCTGCCGTCGACGGAGTACGCCGTGACCGGCTTCGCCATGTCGGTCGGGTCGTAGTAGACATTGTGATCAACGTCGGGAAGAAGCCATAACCGAGGGCCTCCGCCGAGACCACAGGCGGCGACACCTCCCGAGGGAACCTCGCACACTGGCCGACTGACCCCGACGACGGCCCGCTCCGCATCAGTCCAAAAGGTGGTGCAAACCCCCAAAGGTGGTGCAAATTCTGCACCACCTTTGGAACCGAGCGATAGTATGCGGAATGGCCTCAAAGGCCGTTAAACCCTTATTTGAAAACACTTTAAACGCTCCGATCCGCTGGGCACGCCAAATGGCGAATCCTCACTCCCGCACCCCTTTTCGCGCATTTTCGCCGAGTGGGACAATCATTCGCCCTTCAGCAGCCTCTCGCTCGGCGCCTCGGGCAGACGACGCCTAACCCCTTCAGTTCTAGCGCCCTAGGTGCCCGATACTGCCCGCCACTGCAAGCCTATGCCCGGAATCTTCATAGTCCCACCTTGGGCCAGATCACCTGATTGCCAGCACGGTGCCTTGTAAGCCGTCACTTGCTTTGTCGCAACTGTAAAGTGTTCACAGGCACCCTGAACAGCATTCAAGCGGCGTGTAAACGGCGCTTTCAGGGAAGCTCCGGGCCACGAATCCTCGTTGTCTATGAGGCAGTCTACGGTTTCGAGCACGAGCCCGGCCACGGCGGCAGCTAGAGGCACGACAAAGCGGAAGAGGCAATCGATGGCCTTGAAGACCAGCATCGCGGCCCCGATTATGAGGACCGTGGTTCCAATCCCCAGAACCATTCCCATAACCTCCCGCCGCTGTCTTTGCTCTGAGGCCAGTTTTGCCGGTTACCCTGGAGGCGATGTCCAATCACCTGATCTTCGACAACCTGAGTGCCCTCCATGCCGAAGAAGAAGAGTTGCGGCTCAAGGCACTTGGGCTAGTTGCACGCGACAGCCAACTCCAGTTGCACATTTCTGTGATCGGAAATGCGACGAATCTGGCGGATCTGTTTCGCCAGTTCCCAACCGACGACGAAGACATCAAGGCAATCCAGACGCTCGGCATGCGAGCATTCTGCGCCTTCGGTTCCAGCCGCAAGCTCGCTCTCTCCGGCTATGGGCAAAACAGCGCTCTGATCATGCGCCTTATCCTGGAGATCGTATTCTTGCTGGACCTTCTCCAGGGCGACAGGTCATTGATCGAGAGGTGGCGGTGCGCCGATGAGAAGGAGCGCAGGAAGAAGTTCAGCCCTTTTCGGGTACGCGACGATCTAGACGCCCGATACGGATGCAAGGAGAAAAAGCGCTATCAGCACTACAAGTTATTTTCGGAACTTGCTGGGCATCCCACCATGAAGTCTGTGGAGATGATGCGACCTCGACCGGACGGCGATGCTGAAGGCAGGCCTTTCGTTGAGGAGGGTGTTCTAAGAAACGTGCTGTACGAAATGGCCCGCCTCGCTGTGATGTTTGGCGACATTCTGGATCACTTTTTCTTCAACACGTGGGTAGACGGACATCAGGCACGGGCTGACTACAAGCGTGCTCGAAAGCGCTGGCTGGAAGTGTGGGATCCGAGTTTTGAAGAAAGTCCTGTTTGACCAGACGCACCGATAGGCGCTTGATGGGTGTTAGCGTGTGTCGGTCCCAGCCAAGCTCCGTACGCAACAGACTTCGCGAGCCGTACGCATCATTTCTTCGCCGAGTCCCCCACCTTCAAGCGTCACTCAAAGGCCATTTGAACGCCGTTTAATGCGCTACTAGATCGCTTCACACGGCTGTAATCTGTGTCGCTAGCTCTCGCGCTCCTGTGTCGCTCGTTTTTTTGCCTTACATTCGGGGCCTGGTCGACCAGTCGCAACGGCGATGAAGCTTCCACCCGCTCCCCCACCTCGACTAGGTTATTGTCGGCGAGATGTGCGTAGCCCGCTGTGGTCCGGTGCCGCCGATATTAGTTAGCTGAATCGTAGCGGAGAGGCGCGGAGTAACTTGGAAGGGTCGAAGCTGAGTTTAGCTTCAGCCGCCCCTTAACCTCGGGTGAGCCTAGCCTCGATCTATCCCGCTAATTCTTCGCCCGCCATCCCGCTAATTCTCGCGCCCTACAGGTTCTAACTGACATCCACGAACCAGAACCGGCCGAGGTCCCCGAGGAGGTTTGCGATATTTTCCAGATTCCGGCCTTCCTGTGCCGGCGGGCGGACCCTCTGTTGGCCGCTGGCTGCACGGGGCGCGCCGTCAACAAATTTCTGGCTCCCGGCGGCATGGTCCATGCTGCGGGCAAGGTCGCTTCCATGGGCAACGACCGGATCCTATTGGCTGAGCGCGGTAACAGCTTCGGGACCGGAACCTGGTTGTCGACTTCCGCGGACTGGCGTAGCTGCGCGCGGAGGCCTACGCTGTGGTGCTCGACGCCACCCGTAACCTGCAGCTGCCGGGGCAGCAGGGCGAATCAAACGGGGGGCGGACCGAAGCCATTGAGCCACTCGCCCGCGGGTGCGGCCTGCGGCGTTGACGGCCTGTTCTTGGAGGTGCGCGAAGAGCCGAGCCGCGCCTTGTCGGATGGCGCGAACACGCTGCGCCCGGATCTTCTTCCCAGACTGCTCGGCCAAGCCGCCGTGATCCACCAACTGGTCGCTTCGTGAGACGAGCACGAAGGCTGACCCCGCTACTTCAGCAAGAGGCCACCGTCCACGACGAGGACCTGCCCGGTCACAAACGACGGCCCGGTCAGCAGCTGGTGGACTACCTGCGCGATCTCTTCGCCGGTGCCGTGGCGCCGCATCGGTGTAATCCGGACGAGATGGGCGATCTCCTCCGGCATCTCGTCGCCGAAATGGATGACGCCCGGAGCCACGCTGTTGACGGCGATCTCAGGAGCGAGAGCCTTCGCGAGCGACCGGGTCAGCATGATGACTCCAGCCTTGGAAATACAGTAGGGGACGTGCCGGTTCCACGGCCGTAGTCCTCCCAGAGAACTGATGTTGACGATCCGACCCCCTCCGGTCCGGAGCATCAGTTTGGCTGCCTGCTGACAGCAGAAGAAGGCGCCCTTGAGGTTGACGTCGTGGATGGCGTCCCAGTCCTCTTCGCTGGTGTCGAGGGGGTCGACGGCGCGGTACAGCGCGGCGTTGTTCACCAAAGCGTCGAGCCGTCCGTAGGCCTGCCCGATCTCATCGAACAGCCGCTGGATGTCGTCGACTCGGGCGAGGTCGGCCCGGAAGGCCCGACCTCCGCATTGCGCTGCGGTCTCCGCCGCCTCCCTCCCGGAGCTGCGGTAGTGGACGGCGAGTTGCGCCCCGTGCCGCGCCAACTCCAGCGCCACCGAGCGCCCGATGCGCTTCGCGGCTCCCGTGACCGCAATGACCTTGCCCTGGAGAGTGTCCATGCAACGATATGGTGCCCCTGCAGGCCAGCCCAGTCCTCACTCCGGCCCGGCGCTCCCGTATTACGATAGCTTTAAGATCACCCGGTTGCCGCTGGGCGTCTGGTCCGAGGGCGGTTCCTCTCGTTTCCATGCACAAATTCATCATGATCGGCCCGCAGGGAGCGGGGAAGGGCACCCAGTCGCAATTGATGGCGGAGGAGTTCGGCTTCGTTCATATTTCGATTGGCGAAATCTTCCGCTGGAACGTCAGCAACCACACCAAGCTCGGCTCGCGTGTGACCCGCATCACGCGGGAGGGTCGGCTGGTGCCCGACGACGTCGTCGAAAACGTGGTGCGCGCGCGTCTCGAACTGCACGACTGGAGATACGGCTTCGTCCTGGACGGTTTTCCACGCACCCCGTCGCAGGCGATGTACTTATTTGAGAACTGGAACCTCGATCGGGCGATCTACCTGGATCTGGACGACGGAGTTGTGCGCGCGCGTGTAAGAGCGCGGGCGCAAGTGGGGGAGGGCAGCGGGTTCACCAAGCGCGCCGATGACAATCCCGACGCGCTCGGGCAGCGGCTAGCGGAGTACCACGAGAAGACGCGCCCGCTGCTGAAGTTGTTCGAAGACAGGAACATGCTTCTGCGAGTCGACGCTGGGAAGCCGATTTCAGACGTTTACCGGGCGATTGTCGATGGCCTGGGTCTTGACGCCAGAGCCTCGAAACGGCTGCTGGAGCGCACCTAGCGCTGCGGGCTGCGGATCCGCTCCGGTGATCCTATCCCGCGGCCCCGCCAGCGATCCATTTCTCCGGGCATACAGACTCCTGACCGACACTCCTCCGCAGGCGCTGCTCGAGCCGCGACCTTGCCGTCGGACTCTGCTTCGGATACTATTGTGGGGCGGTTCGGCCCGTTGCGGCCGCAGTCGTGGTGGCCCTGGGACTTGGCTCAGTTTCGCCGCTTTGAATTGATCGACCATTGTTTTCAAGCACTTCGAGATTCTTCCTCACTACTTGGCGTGGCTGCCTCGGGCGGGTTCAGAATCCGGGACGGGCGTAGTAGAGTCGCACATGCCCCCCCGCCAGCGGTAGATCTGCTGGTGTTCCGGTTCCGGCACCGTGGCTCGCCGGATGCGCACCTCGCCGGCTGCTTTCGTGGACAGCGCGACCGTCACGATCTGGTAGCTCCTCAACGTGTCTCCGACGCTGGCCCACGACGAGTGCACGCCTTGGTCCAACCAGGTCTTCTCGATCGCCGCCAACAGCGGATAGGCTAGCTCGCACGGAAAGATGCGCGTTTCGACCCGCCGCTCTAGATGGTGGAAGATCAACCGTTCCTCCAGCGGACTCTGCATGCAGCGGAAGGCCCTCTCGGTGCAAGTGACAGACTGTCGAGACGCCAGGCCTCGGCGGCCCCCAGGTCCGTGTGGTCCGTCGGCAGCACCCAGTTGCCGGCGAGCCGCTCGGCCACTTAGTGACGCACCTCGTGCACCGCCGTCGTGTGGGCCGGACTCTCCGCGTCGGAATCGATGCTGGAGTAGCGCGCCCAGCACGGGTGGCGTTTCTTGAGCCGCCCGACGGCCTCGCCGATCTGGAGCGGTTGCTTGAGCCGGCCGGTCTCGAGGCGCGGCTGGAGTTCGACGGAGTCCCGCTGCAGACGCTGCGCGTGCTTGGCGCGCTCCTCGCCCTGGCACCCGGTGCGGATACACAGCACACGGGTCTGCTGGCCGCAGCTCTGGAGCCGCACCTCGGCGCGCGTCTTCCCCTGGCCCCGGTTGTGCAGCTACACGGCCGCCGCGACACCTCCTCAGACTCCTCTAGGTTCCCGAACTTCGCCAAGATCAGCACGAAGAGCGGCGAAGCTGGGCTGCGTTCGCCTGCGCCCGCGTCACCGAAGGCTAACGATGGCGTCACCTCGCCGTCACTCCCCCGACGGAAGATAGGATTTCGGCGCGGGTTGTCAGGTTTTCGTCCGGCGCACCCCGGGATGATCCGTGCAAAGATCTGAAAGGAAACCACTACTCCATGACTCCCGGCGTTCGACTGCTCCTGGCGCAGGTCGCCTGTGCCTGCCTGCTATGCGCTCAAACCGACGCCCACAAGGGGCGAATCCTAGGAACCGTCTCCGACCCGCAAGGCGCGGTCGTCGCGGGCGCGCGGGTGACTCTGATCCAGAAGCGCACTGGCATCGAGCGGACTGTCTGGACGAATGAGGGCGGCCAGTATCAGGCGATTGCGCTCGATTCCGGGGAGTACACCATCGTGGCGACGAGTGAGGGCTTCGCCAGCACAACGCTCGAAGGAGTCATCCTCAATGTCGGAAGCGCCATTCATGCGGACATCGCTTTGCGGATCGAGGCTTCGACTGTGGAGATCGAGGTCTCCGCCTCGTTGATCGACTCGACCCAGCCGAATTCCAACAGCGTCGTCAACGATCGGGCGATCTTGAACCTGCCGATCAATGGACGCCGGTTCCAGGACTTCGCCTTGCTCACTCCCACGGTCCAGGTGGATCGGCAGCGCGGACAGTTGTCGTTCGTGGGCCAGCGCGGAATCAACTCGAATGTGATGGTCGATGGGACTGACTACAATCAGCCGTTCTTCGGCGGAATCCGGGGCGGGGAGCGCTCCAACTCGATCATCACGGTCCCGCAAAGCGCGATTCGAGAATTCCAGGTCGTTCCTGCCGGGTACACGGCCGAATACGGTCGCTCTTCGGGCGGGATGCTCAACGTGACAACCAAGAGCGGCGCCAACGAACTGCACGGCGACACCTTTCACCAACTCCGCCACCGCAACCTGGGAGTCGAGGATCCGTTCGGCTCGAGAGTGCTGGAGACCCTGCGGCAGTCCGGCGGATCGCTGGGCGGCCCCATCCAGAAACACCGCTCCTTCTTCTTTATCGCCCTGGAACACCAGGCCGCAGACACGCCGCGGGAAGTCGAGTTCCCGCGCTTGGATGCCGTCTCCCGCCATGCGGGCCTCGAGGCCTTCGACTTGTACGCGAGCCTGGAGGAGCCCTTCGAGTCCACCAACGACGCCTGGGCCTTCACGCCGCGCGTCGACTACCACTTTCTCGACTCGCAGACCTTGTCCCTGCGCTACAACGCCTCGAGTGCAACCGCACTCAACACTTCGACCACCGGCAATCCGCGCCAATCCCGCACAAACCGCGCTCTGAGTAACAACGGGACCGAGAAGGATGCGATCCACTACGGCACCGTCCAGCTGACAAGCCTGGTCACGCCGAATTGGATCAACGAATTGCGCTTCACGGTGAGTCACGAGGAGCGCCCGCGCCTGAACAATTCGGATGCCCCTTTGATCCAGTCCACCCTCGGTCGTTTCGGAGCCCGCAGCTTCCTGCCGACGACCGAGGACGATATGCGGATGCAGTTCAACGACGCCATCTCGTTCACGAGTGGTGGCCACAACTTGAAGTTGGGCGTGGACTACAGCCGCCTGACCGCCGGCCAGGACTTCGGCTTTGATCAGTTCGGCCGTTTCATCCTGTTCGGCTCGCATCCCGGCCAGCATCTGGACTGCCTCTCGGTCGGTGGCGGCATCCCGAATCGATTCGATTGCGGTGGGATCTATCTGCGCCAGATCGGCAACCTGCGCACCGACATGGCTCTGGGGCAGTTTGCGCTCTTCGCGCAGGACAGCTGGCGCGTGACCTCCCAGTTCACTCTCAATTACGGGGTTCGGTGGGAGGCGCAATACAACCCTGAACCGCAATCCACCAACTTCGACCTGTTGGCGCGGGTGCAGGACGTGAGCCTGCCTCTGGGGAGCACCGATCCGGCTGTCATCGCCGATATGACGGACCAGATTATGCCGCGCTTCGGCTTCGCCTACCGACCAGTTTCGAAGTCGAACAAGACGGTCGTCCGGGGAAGCTTCGGTATCTACCACGCCGCGACGCCGCTGCTGCTGTTCTCGGACCCGATCAACAATTTCCGCGCCACGCCCGGCAACCTCTCGCTGGCGCTCCCGACGACCCAGCCGACAGTCTTGCAGCAGTTCTTAGTGGCGGGAATCGACCTCAACGGATTCCCTCTAGGCAACATCCCGGTCTTCCCGATCGGGGAGGTCCAACGGGTCGCCGGAGGCGGGGCCGACCCGTTTGCGGGTGCTCAGCCGATCACGATGGCCGACGATTACCGCAACCCGCGCTCGATTGCGCTAACCGCCGGGGTTGACCACGAACTCACCCCCGATCTGGTCGTGAGAGCGAGTTTCCACCATGTCAACACCGTCCATCTGCAGCGGAACAAGGATTTCAACTGACCCTTCCCCGAGGTGCACAATGACGACTCCGCCCTCATTCCTTTCATCAACGCCCGGAATCGGCCGATTGCCTCTCTCGGATCCATCACGGTCCGCGAGTCCTCGGCCCGCTCTCTCTACCGCGGTTTCACCGCCTCCGGCAAGTACCGCCTAACCGGACGAGTCCAGTGGGACTTCTTCTACACCTGGTCGCAGACGTTCTCCGACGACGACAACGAGCGCACCGCAACCGGCTTCTGGTATACCGATCCATTCGATCTCGGGAGCGAATACGGACCGGCCAACCAGCACATCCAACACCAGTTCACATCGAACGCGGTGGTCCAGCTACCGTTTGACATCGTGTGGGCCGGCATCGCGCGCATGACGTCGGGCCCGCCGATCAATCCGGTCGCCGGGCGAGACCTGAGCGGAGACCGCTCGAGCCGCGACCGAGGCCTCAGCGCCCCGGGTATTTTCCTGGGCCGCAACATCTTCCGTAACCGAGGTCTGCAGAATCTTGACATGCGCGTGATGAAGAAGGAGATTATATACGAAAGTGCCGAAAAAACGCAAATTTCCTAGCCTGAGCGCTTCCGCTTCTTGGGCAGCACGTACCGGATTTTCACAGGTTGCACCAGAGCCTTGACCGCTTCCTCGAACGTGGCGTTGATTCGCAGATCCTCCCGGAATTCGGCCGCACTCGGCTGGTAGGACGGATGGATGATCTCCACTTCGCGGGGCGTGGGAGGGGTCTTCCGTGTCTTCATCTGCCTCTATAGCATCCCTTGTTGCTTGCGCTGGTTCCTGACGTTCAGGCTCATCTCGCCACCGCCCTGGCACCAGACTGCAAACCGTTGTCCTGGATCAGCGCCTTGTAGGTGAGCCGCTTGCCCTCCATCCCGCGGCGGATGCCCCTGATCTGATGGATCGTGTCCAGAGCCCGCAGGTTGTGGCGTCCGGCGAACTCCTGCACATAGCGGTCCAGGTGCTTCGGGCTCAGCTTGTGGAACGTGCCCGTGTGCGCCCTCTTGAGCAGCGACCACAGGCTCTCGATCCCGTTGGTATGCACGTCCCCTTTGACGTACTCGCGCAGCGAGTGCTTGACCGTGTCGTGGTCGCATGGGAGGGACTCGTAAGCCGTCGCATCGTCGGTGTAGACGGTGGCTTGCCGGTCCGCATGGTCCTTGACGAATCCTTGCAGCGTTCCCGCGTCGGTCGACTGGATGACTGTCGCTGCGACCTGCTTCGTCGCGCGGTCCTTCGCGCCCACGACCGCCGTCTTGCCGACCGGCCCGCGGCCCGTGTCCGCCAGTTCCTTGCGCTTTGCGTTGCTCATGTTCTTGCGCTTGCCGCCCAGGTAGGTTTCGTCCACCTCGACCGGCCCCGAGAACAGCTTGCTGTCCTCGGACAATGCGGCACGCAGCCGCTGCGCGAGAAACCAGGCTGACTTCTGGGTGATCCCCAAGTTGCGGTGCAGCTTCATGCTCGACACGCTCTTGAGGCTGGTCATGACCAGGAACGCGGCAACCAGCCAGTCCTGATAACCGATCTTCGATGCCTCCATGACCGTGCCCGTCTTGGTGCTGAATCGCTTCGCGCAGAGCTTTTCCCGGCAGCGGAACGGCATGGTCTTGTGCTGGCAGCCCGTTTGTACATGCAACGACCCGCAATGCGGGCAGCACACGCCCTTCGGCCAGCGCTGCTTGACGATCCATTCCTCGGCCTTGTCGTCCGTGGGGAATTTCCTGAGTAACTGTTTGAAAGTAATACCCTTACGGTGGTTCTTGCCCGGTGCCTTTGCCATACTCTTAGTATGCAGGAAAGTGCCGGTAATGTCCAGCGCTCAGGCTAGGAAATTCGCGTTTTTCGGCACTTTCGTATATAATCCCCATGAAGAACATCGACGTCACAGAGCGGGCATTCCTCCAGCTCTCGGCGGAATTCTTCAACGTGTTCAATTGGAGCAACGTGGAGTATTCCGGCTTCAACACGGTCTATGGTTCGGGAGTAGATCTCAACACCGGCGACGTAATCGGGCCGCAGCCTCGGTTCATGCAGCTTATGGACGAGGTAGGAGGCTTCGACCGCAACAACCGTCAGATCCCAGGAGTGAACCCGTTCCAGGTCCAGTTTGGTGCTCGGTTCTTCTTCTAGCGGTTCGCGGACGGGCGTGCGCCCAGGATCTCCCGTTCGAGTCTCGCGCCGACCCCGGCGGAGTCGTTTCCCGTGGCCTTGCCGTCGGAGTTGGAAGGACCCGGAGACAACGGGTCCATGCACGACGCCCACGGACGCTACGGCGCCGCGCACCGGTTGATAGGCAAGCTTGGCCCGTCCGGTCTACAAGTTCAACTCGTCGTCAGAGCGTAGCCCCGAAGTCTAGTACCCGACGGACTTATCGACGACATGCGTCAACGGTTCGCCACGCGCAAAGCGCCCAACATTTCCGGCGATCACGCCGACTCGGCGCGTCTCGGATGCCCGGGCGTGGGAAGCAACGTGTGGCGTGATCAGCAAGTTGTCGAACTGCCAAAGCGGATCGTCCGCGGGCAGCGGCTCCGGATCGGTCACGTCCAGCCCCGCGCCGGCGAGGCGTCGGCTGTCGAGCGCCTTGATGAGCGCGCCCTTGTCATAGAGCCGCCCACGGGAGACCGCGATGAAGTAGGCCCCGCGCTTGAGGAGCCCGAACTGCTTGGACGAGATCATACGTTCGCTTTCCGGCGTTAACGGCGCGGAGATAAACAGCACGTCGGCGCGCGGAAGCACCTCGTCCAGACGGTCTGGCGGAACGATCGTCGGCACGAACACCGACACCGGGATGTCTTTGGGATCCACACCGATGACGTTCATCCCGAAGCCGTGCGCACGCTGGGCGATCTGCATGCCGATGCCGCCCACACCGACAATGACCGCTGTCATGCCGGGCAGTTCCGTCATATTCTTCGGCGCCTCCGCGCGAGACTTCCATTGACCCTTGTTGGGAATGTACTCATGCAGCCCGCGCGTCAGGGCCAGCAGCAGGGCGAAAGCGTGGTCTCCGATCGTCGGGCCCTGCACCACCTTGCAGTTGGTCAGCGTGACCTCGCTGGCCATGAATTCGGGCCAGAAACTGTAGGCCTCGACCCCCGCGCTCGTCGATTGCACCCACTTGAGTTTCTTGGCGAGAGCAAAGTTTTCTTTGCCGATGCCTCCGATAACGCCGTCGGCGTCGACAATCTCCTTGGCGAACTCCTCCATCGTTCTGGCTGCAACGATGTTGGCGCCCTCGCCGGCTTCTTCTTGGTACCGCGCGATGGCAGCCTCGGCATAGGCGAAGCCACCCGAGAGTGCACGGACGACGACTTTCTTATCGGCGGCTGATCCGATGGCCGCACAGGCCACCAACAGTATCCAAAGTCTCTTCATCACTGCCTCCCGATGCAGCCGAGTCTAGCACTGTTGCGCGAGGAGTTCCGAGCTGGTTTGGTGGGCGCGCTCGCCGGATCTCCTGAGCGACAAGCCGTCTTGGGCATTCGACTTGGCGGGGTTTGGGTTTCAAGCAGCCGACCTCTCGAATGCGCCGCGCGTCTCCGCATGCCTGCCGGTGGAGAACAGAGCGTCCTCTCCTGTACGAAGGACTGTATCTCGGTTCACAGTTCAGCAGCCTCTGAAGAACTCGGACGCTTTTGGGGAGAACTCCGGAAGAGGCGCGCCCGCCCCCAAGTCCATTGTTTCCGGAATGTGCACCCCTGCGCGATCGGCATCGCTCGGCGGGGAAGTCGGCCCCTACGGTTCGCGAGCCCGGTCGCATCGAGCAGGATTCGCACCTCGCCGTCTGGCTCGTTGCGATCCAGGATGGCTCCTGCGGGCAAGCCGCTACGGCTAAGCGCGGCCCGTCTGGATCCGGCTCTCCTTCTGGGGCCTCGTATTCCAGCGGCCCAGCGGAGATTCGATCACGCCTCAGCGCACGGGGCGGCCTGAGCGGTCGATGGCCCTTCGGCCCTGTCCTTGCCGCGCCGGAGCCTCGGTCGGTTGCGTCGGGCCGGCCTGGTTCTGGAGGCTGCCGTCCTTGCGGTAGTCGTACACGAACTCCCATTCGTTGAGCAGCTCTTTTCCGTTGTAGACCTTGACGCCCTCTGCCTCGCTCTTGCTGGCCACACCAGCTATACCCCGGGAGAACGTGCGCGCCCCGGCGGTGCGCCCCGGCGTGTTGGCCGTTCCGGCCAATCCGCCCGGTCGCGGCGACGTCAGCAAACGGTGGATGACGGCCGGCGCACCGGAGCCGGCCGCCAGAGCTGCAGGGTTCCCTTGTGGGAATGCGGTCCCCGGTTCCCGCATCGCACCGGCGATGCCGGGAGTCGGAGCGGTTCCACCCATCCCGCCACGCTGGATGTCGGCGACACCCTGGAAGGCGCCGCCACCAGCGTTGTTGGCGGGCGTGTTTCGGGGATCGTTCCCAATCCTCTCGCGCCGCCCTAGGCGTCCCAATCGGCCGCTACGGTCAGGTTCGTTTTCGTTCATCGGAACCAGGCTCGGCAGCATTCTGCTGTAATCCGGTTGGCCGCTGGCTGCGTCCGTAGCGGAGGGAGTCCCTTCCTGCCCGCCTTCGAACCCGAATCCTTGGCTGTAGCGGTTCCGCAGCGCCAAGTCCGGCGCCGCCGAGTCGCGGACCGTCCGAGCCCGGTCGGCCAGTTGGAACGGTTGCTGCGGGTGTTGCGGACCCGGCGGCGACGGACCCGCTCGGACCGTTCCGGGGAGGACCGGCGAGACCGGCGCCTGGGCGAGGCCCGGGTCGGCCGCCAAACTGCCCGCAAGGCCCGGAAACCCACCGGCGCTCTGCATGGTTTGGTCTTTCGATAAGTCGTAGAGTAGAGAGTCCTCGAACCTGCCGTCCGTCCCCATATGGATCAGGCGCCATTCGCCGGTGTCTCCGATCGGATCCACGTAACGTCGTCGCAGGAAGCGGCGTCCGTCGGTCTCCTCGAGATCCTCGAGATCCTCGGGATATTTGGCGTGCTGCCGGTAATACAGCATGATGGCGCGCTCGAACTGCTTGCCCCGCTCGATCAAACGCTCTTCCTTGACGCGTTGCGCCTGCATCGCCATGCGCGGGATGGCAAGCGCCAACATTGCCAGCAGAACCGCCGAGGACGCCAGCAGCGCCAGCAACGCATAGCCACGTGGTCCCGCCGCAACGGGCCGGCCTTGTTCCGTCACCGGGGGGCCTCCAGCACGATGGAGAACTCCTGCTCGGACTGCAGGTCTACTAAGACGACAGCCTCCAAACCGATTCGCGCGATGTGATAGCGTTCTTGCAGAACCGAGCCCTCCGCGGCGACGAGGATCTCTTCGCCATCCAGCAGGAAGGCGCGCTGCGCGTTCAAGCCGGGTCTGCTCGCGAGCCCGAAATACTTCCAGTCCGGCGCACGCACGCGTGGCGACACCTTCCTCGCAGGACCAGCCGTAGCGGCTGGCTTCGGCTTGCGCAATGCCTCGTTGAGGCGCGACTGAGCCAGCTGGCTTGCCGCGGGTGTCGACACTTCGGCGGGCTTGCGCGGCCGACCGAAGTTGAAGATGTCGCGGTCGACGGAGGGCATCTCGATACTGCGGACCCGCCTGAGCAAGTCGCTGTGCAGGGTGGCGTCGGCGGTCAGGGGGTCCGGCCGGGCTTCCGAGTCTGGACTCCCCATCCGGGGCTGGAATCGAGCGCCGCGCGCGGACGCTCTCGAAGCCGCCCTGGACTCGGGCGACCGCATGCGTGCCGGCTCCGTCGTCGCGCGCGGGACGACGCTCCGGCGAGGCGGGGCGGAGTCGCCAGGAGCGCGGAAGAACTGGTAGTAGACGACGCCGGCCAGCACCGCCATGGCGACCGCGAGTTGGGCCAGAGACCGCCTGTTCGCACCCAATTCCATGTGCGCCGCCTACAAGTCCCGCACGAAGGTATCGAACCGCATGTTGATCTGCAGCTCGCTCGAGTTGGCCTCGTCTCGAGGCGTAGCGCCCAGCGATCCGATGATGAAGAACAACTCAGAACGGTCCAGTCGGTAGAGCAGCTGCACCAGATTGTCGTAGCGTCCCCGGAAATTGGCGTTGACGGCGAGGATGCCGTACTGGTCGCTACCTTCAATGACCTCCACAGCATAACTGGTCTCGCGGATCTCGACACCTGCCTGCTGGGCCGCAACGTCCAGTTCGGTGAGTAAGGCCGAGAACGCGTTGCGCCTAGACAAGGCAATCTGCTGCACGAGGGCGCGTCCCTCGACATCGGCGGCTTCGATACGCTCCGCTGCGGCCTGGACCGCCACGATGCCTAGCCGCGTTTCCTCGACTTGCGCCGCCAACTCCTCGTTACGGATCCGTCGCTCACGCTCGCGGTGCGCGACCGGGAGCACCGCGAGCAGGTAGAAGCCAAGCTCGACAAGCGCCAGCAGTCCCAGCACGGCCAGCACGGTCCGTGGAGGGACGCGGCGGCTCCACGAGGCCGGTGCGAGCGGCTTGGAGCCTGTCTTAGAGTTGCTGGTCATACTCCACCGCAAGCTGGTAGCGGAAATTCGGATCGCTCTCCGTGGGTGGGGCGCTCCCACGCAGGCCCGGGGAACCAAACAACTCGGAGCCCTCGAGGGATCTGAGGAACTCAATAAAGTCGCTCGGCTGTTTTGCGCTGACCGTCATGTCAAGCCGAATCGTGTCCCCGTAGGCGACTTCCGGCTGGATCGTCAGCACGCGGACGCTGGGAGGAAGAACCTGCGCGAGGTCGAGGAAGGTCCGTGTCCACGAGATCCCTTTGCGGATCAGCAGTTCGTTGAGGAACGCGGTGCGGTCCAGGATCTCCCCGGTGCGGACGCTCCCGATCTTAGCGGTGGCCTGCGCTCCGAGGTCGCCGAGTCGACCCTGCTCGGCCAGCAACTGCGGTTCCTTCTCGAGGAGTTCCGCTGGCAAGTTTCCGGAACCCAGGTAGGACGCGATGAGCAGCGCCGCCGCCGCCAGCAGACCGGCCGTCGCCAGGCACGCCAACACGAAGAAGGCTCGGTATCCGCCCGAGGGCCGGCTCGCTAGATTCAACTCAATCTGCATCGCCCTATGGCTCCAGCCGCGCGGGAGAACCCGTCAACCATGGGTATATCCCTGCAGTCCGGTGTCGCTGAGTCCGCCGCCGGCTTCGCTGGCTACGAGTGGCTCGACCGGGAGGCCGAGTTCCCGCGGCAGAAACTCGAGCGCCGGCTCGAGCAGATTGCCCAGTCCGCAGAGAAGCAGCCGGACCGCCGGCCGCCCGAGGTTCTCTTCGACGTAGACGAGCGTGGGGTAGAGGTCCGCTAGGATCTCCCCGATCGCCTCGCTCACGTCCTCCGGGAGCCCGGTTGGCAAGGCGATCCGGCGGACCAGACGCACGGCGCCGGCCTCGACCGCGATCATGGTCATGGCCCCTCCCCCCAGCTTGAGGAGAAGCGTCGTCGCGGCGCCGGAGACAAGCTGCAGCGCGGCGGCGCTCGCCAAGCCGACGTATCCGGGAACCAGGCCCACATGCTCGAACGCCTCCTCCCAGCGGAGCAGCATCGGCGCCGAGGCTGCCGCAGCCAGCACGGATGGCGGCCGTACGCCGTTCTGGACCTGGTAGGCGATTCTCGCCGTCTTGGCGTCAAAGGGCAGGCTGTTGTGGAATCGTGCAGCGACCGCGTTGCGCAATTCCTGGGCCCTACGGGCGATCTTCTCGAATTCGAAGACCGCTAGCCGCGTCTCCCGGTCCGGCAGTAGCAGGGCCGCATGGGGACTCGACAGCGGCGCCAGTTCGCGGAGCAGGACTTCCAGAGCGTCTACCAGCCCGTCCCGTCCATCCGCCTGGAACTCCCCGTTTCCAGGATCGGGCAGCGCTCGCTCGGCGCGCGCCAGGATCGTTGCGCCGGCCCGGCGCACACCCACAACTCCAGCGTCCCCAATCTCGAAGACCAACGGCGGCGGCGGGTCTGGGAGCAGCCTGTCGAGCGCCTGCAGCATGAGTCCCATCGTCAGTCGATGAAGGTGACCTTGTCGATCTCGTTGAGCGTCGTCACACCCCGGCGAACGCGCTCGACGGCGGATTCCCGCAGGGTCCGCATGCCCTCCTCGCGCGCCGCCCGCTCGATTTCCGGCCCCGACCTTTTGGCGAGAATCAATTCGCGGATGTGGTCGGAGAGGTCGAGCAACTCGTGGATCGCCGTGCGCCCCCGGAAGCCGGTACCGGAACACTCCATGCAGCCTTCTCCCTCACTGAACTCGAAGTCGGCCCACTCTTGAAGCGGCAGCATCGACGCCTCAAGCCGCTCGGTGGGGTAGCGGCGCAGCACACGGCAATGCGGGCAGATCACCCGCACTAGGCGCTGCGCCAGGATGCAGTTCAAAGCGGAGACGAAGTTGTACGCTTCCACGCCCATGTTCAAGAAGCGCCCTAGTACGTCGACCACGTTGTTGGCGTGCACGGTCGTGAAGACGAGATGGCCGGTCAGGGCGGACTGAATTGCGATCTGCGCGGTCTCGGGGTCGCGGATCTCGCCGACCATGATCTTGTCCGGGTCGTGGCGCAGGATCGACCGCAGGCCGCGCGCAAAGGTGAGCCCCTTCTTTTCGTTGATCGGGATCTGCGTAATACCGTGCAACTGGTACTCGACAGGATCCTCAATCGTGACGATCTTGTCTTCGTCGCTCTGGATCTCGCTCAGCGCAGCATACAGCGTGGTCGTCTTGCCGGAGCCGGTGGGGCCTGTAACCAGCACCATGCCGTAGGGCTCCCGGATGTAGTGGCCGAAGCGGCGTTGGTCTCCGGGGCTGAAGCCGACGACATCGAGCGACAGCTTCTTGAACCGCTCGCTCAGCGACTCCTTGTCGAGGATACGCAGCACGGCGTCCTCGCCGAATACGGTCGGCATGATCGAAACGCGAAAATCGATCTGGCGGCGCTTGTAACGTACCCGGAAGCGTCCGTCCTGCGGAATGCGCCGCTCGGCGATATCGAGTTCGCTCATCACCTTGATGCGCGACAAGATCGTCTCGTGCCAGTCCTTCGCAATGGACGGCATGGCGTAGTGCAGGACGCCGTCGATGCGGTACTTGATCGCCACCTCGGCATTGCGCGTCTCGATGTGGATGTCGCTGGCTCGACGTTCCAGCGCGTTGAAGATCGTCGTGTCGATCAATTTGATCACGGGCGCCGCGCCCGTGTTCTGGGTGAGCTTGTCGATGGAGAGCGTCTCGTCGGAATCCTCGTCCTCGCTCACCTCCAGGGTGAACTCTTCGGTGACCTCCTCGAGCACTCGCTGGGATTGCTCGGTCTTGTTCAGCAGGTCGTTGATCTGTGACAGGGTCGCGATCGAGATGCGCAGCTTCTTGCCCAGCAGAGAGGCGATCTCGTCGAGTTCCGGCAGTTGGCGCGGGTCGGCGATCGCGATCTCGAGTGAACCGTTCCGCTCGGCGATCGGCACGAAGTTGTGCCGGAACATGAGCTCGACAGGGATGGACCGGAACAAGTCGCTGTCGATGTGGGTGGCCGCGAGATCCACGAAGGGATAGCGGTAGCGACCCGCCAGCCGGGCGGCGCGCTCGGCGTGTTCATCCACGCCTTGAGGCAGTCCTTCGGGCAGAGACATGGCGACAGAAGCGTCTGCTTCTCCGGAATCTAGACGCGCGGAACCATCCGAACGTGGACTGGGGGGGAATGGAGGCTCCTGCGTTGAGCGGTTAGAACTGCCCGGCTAGGTTGAAGATCGGCAGATACAGCGAGATCAGCACGAACGCCACGAAAATGCCCATGCAGATCATGATCGCCGGCTCGAGGAGATTGAGCAGCGCCGTGGTCTTCGTTTGCACCTCGTCGTCGAAGAACTCGGCGACGGATGTAAGCATTTCTGGCAGCGCCCCGGTCGTTTCCCCGACGCGCACCATTTCGATCGACAGAGCGGGGAAGACACCGGCCTGCAGCAGGCTGCCGGCGAGCGACTGACCTTCCCGCACGCGGTCGCGCACCGAGGCGAGCGAGCCGCGCAGCAGACCCGAACCCATGGATTCACCAGCCGTCTCGAGCGCCCGCACCAAGGGAATGCCACCGGACAACAGCGTGCTCAGCAGGCGGGACAGCTGGGCTACTTGGTAGCGGATCCAAAGGTGGCCGAGCAGGGGCGTGCGCAGTGTCAAGCGATCCAAGGCGGCCCGGGCCGCGTCTCTCCGCAGCGCCCAAACGGCGCCTACCACTACCAAGGCCAACACAGCGCCCAGCGGCAGCGCGGAATCCCGCGCCGCGCCACCGATGGCGACCAAGAGCTGTGTCGAGGTTGGCAACGCGGCGTCCATCGTTTCGTACAGTTGTGCGAACTCGGGCACGACGAATGTGACAAGGAAAATCACGAGGGCCACCACGAGAGAGACCAGGACGGACGGGTAGATCAGTGAGACCAGGATTTTCTTGCGGATCGCGAGGGCGAGCTTTTGGTAGGTCACATAGCGGTCCAGCACGCCGTCCAGGGCGCCGGACCTCTCACCGGCCAGCAGGGAGGTGACGTAGATTGGAGGGAAGATGCCGAGCTTGGCGAAGGCCTGCGAGAGCGGCGTGCCGACCTTCACGTCGTCGCGCACGGAACTGATGTATCCGGCGAGGGTCTTGTTGCGCACGTTGTCGGCCAGCAACTCGAGCGACTGCGGAATGGGCATACCCGCGCGGATCAAGGCTAGAAACTGCTCGTTGAAGACCACAAACTGCTCGAGGTCCAGTCGGCCGCGCCGGGGGCGGGCGACGGCCTCGGTCCCCGCCTGAGTGGGCCGCGCCGAATGGACGAGCATGCCGCGTTCCGCGTACTGCCGGCGCAGCGCCTGCGCGGAAGTCGCGGTGGCGGTCTCTTCTCGGATGCCGCCCCGGGCATCCGCGTATCTGACAGTGAATTCGGGCATGAGCCCTGCATTCGAAGACGCGCGGCGCGCCCGGACCGTGCAGCAGGGCTCCGAGTTTGCAGGGCTCGCTAGAAGGAGAAGCGCAGGCCCAGCTGCAGCTGGCGCGCTTGGCCCGCCGAGAGGATGCGCCCGAATGTCGGCAGGTCCGCGGTCCGCTGCGGCAGATCGAAGTTCGTGTGGTTCGCGAGGTTGAAGGCTTCTGCCCGCACCTCGGCGGTCAAGCCTTCCGAGAGCTGCAGCGACCGCACCAGGGCGAGATCGAGGGAGGCCGTACCCGGCCCCGTCAGGATGTTGCGGCCCGCGTTGCCGAAGGAGAGCGGCGCGGGCACGGCGAACGCCGACGGATCGAAGAACCTCTCCGGGCTCGGCGCGCCTGCGCCCGGACGCCCGATCAGATTCGGCCTGTCCGCGCCGAAGATGCCTCCCGTGTTGCCCGTGTTGGAGTTGTCCTCGCTGAGCTGCGGTGTGAGAGGCCGGCCGCCCGCGAAGGTTGCGATCGTGAATGTCCGCCAACCGCGCAGCAGCCAGTGGCGGAATGGAGTCTCATATTGCGCCGAAAAGGCCAGACGGTGCCGTTGGTCGAAGTTCGACAGGGCCCGCTCGGCCCGGAAGTCGTGGCTGTTTTGGGGGAACGCCTGGTCTCCCGAGGAGCCGAGGAAGGCGGATACGTCGTCGATCGACTTGGCCCATGTGTAAGCCGTCCGGAAACCGAATCCCGCGCTGAAGCGCCTCTCGAGGGTGAACACTCCCGAGTGATACGTGGAGGAGGCGGCCGACTCGAAGAGTACGATGTTGGCGAATCCCGGCGTCGGCCGGCGGAAGTTCACATCTCCCGCTCCGGGTGGAGGCTGGTTAAGGTCTCGGCGCCGAAGCAGCTTCGATCCCTTGGAGCCGATGTAGGAAGCGCGCGCGACGAGCCGCCCAGGCAGCGTTCTCTCCAAGCCTGCGTTCCAGTGCTGCGCGTAGCCGGTGCGGAAGTCGGGCTGCAAGGCGTTGACCGACGCGGGCGGGGTGTAACCCGCGCCGGGAAAGGGATCCTGCAGGCTTGGCAGTTGCACGCGCGACGGGAAGAATACCCTGAGCGAGAAGTACGGCGGGTTGAAGTAAAGCCCCGAGTTCGCCTCCAAGATGTTGACTTCGTGGTAGAGCCCGTACGCGGCCCGCAGCACCAGGGAGTCTCTCGGGCTCCAGGCGACCCCGACCCGTGGCGCGAAGTTGTTTCCGTCCGGGGCGTACCCTGCGCGGCCCAGCGCCGTCGCGCCCGGCTCGACAAGCTGAGCCGACTGCAGGTCGAATTGCGTAAAGCGGTCGTCGGCGTCGAACGCGGGCGCGTTGAACTCGTAGCGTAGGCCGAGACTGATCGTGAGCCGCTCGGCGGCCGTCCAGTCGTCTTGCAGGTAACCATTCCAGAACCGGGCGCGCTGCCGGAAGTCGTTGTCGACGACAGTCTGAATGCTGAAGGTCGGAAACCCCAGCAGGAGATCCGAGACTGGGTGCTGAGACAGCGCTCCTAGGAAGTTGAACTGGCCGCGGCCGAACAGTCCCTGGGTTCCATCGATGCGGACGCGCCGGTGCTCGGCGCCCCACTTGAGCTGGTGTCGCGAGCCAGCGCGGGTCGTATGCAGGGCGAGGTGGAGGGTGCCGCTTCGGCGCAGAATCGGGAGCGCCGTATCGTCGGAGAGACTGGCGAAGCCCGCGACGTTGACGCTCGGAAACCCCGTAAACCGCGGATCGCGCGAAAGCCCGGGAATGCCGAGTTCCCCTGCAATGTCGCGCCCCACGTTCTGGTGCAGGACCTCGCGGCGCAATCTGTTGAAGCCGGCCCGCGCTTCCAGAAACGTGAACGGCGTGAACGCGTGCGAGTAGGAGGAGGCCAACTGCTGGGCTCGATCGAGCGTAAAGCTGCCGAAGCCGGGAATATCACTGTCCGAGAATGGGTCGAAGCTGCGCGCGTGGCCCAGGTTGTATCGCACGAAGAAGGCGCGTTGCGAGCCGAAGTCGTGGTCGAGCCGGCCCTGCAACTGGTTGACCAAGCCGTCGCCCAGTGGAGTCGCCACGTAGTTTTGGATCGGGTCCGAGCGGTTGGGGTCCGGCCAATACCCGGCCAGCGCCCGGCCGGCCGCGCTCTGGCGTGCCCGGGGAACCCGGTTGTTGGGGAACGGCGCCTGGGTGAACGGGTCGAAGACGGTGGCGGGAGTGGCCGAAAAATCACCGCCGCGCTCGGCGAGCGAGGGTACGGCGGCCGTGCGCGTCGCCGCGTCGCGGATCCGGGTCCCCTCCAAGCCTCCGAAGAAGAAAGTCCTACGCCCTGCTAACGGTCCGCCCACGGCGGTCCCGAACTGCTGGCGCCGGTAGGGCGGGATGCTCTGGCCGGCGGGGTCGAAAAAGTTTCGCGCATCGAGGCCGTCGTTGCGCAGGTAGTGGTAAACCGAGCCGTGGAACTGCCGTGTCCCGGCGCGGCTGACGACATTGACCTGGGCGCCGGCGCTGCGGCCAAGCTCGGCCCTGTAGCTGGACGCGTGCAGACGGAACTCTTGGACGGTGTCGAGCGGTGGACTTACAACGATGCGATTGATGTAGAGGTCGTTGTTGTCGATGCCGTCGAGCAGGAAGTTGTTCGAGACTTCGCGACCGCCGGCGACATGGAAACCGCTGTCGTTCTGCGTGGAGAGTTCGGATCCGGGCGCGCTGGAATGGGAACCGCCGGCGAGCAGCGTGAGCGGCAGAAACACCCGTTGGTTGAGGGGAAGGTTGCGCATCTCGCGGCGTTCGATCACCGTGCCGACCGCAGCGGTCCGGGCTTCGAGCAACGGCGTGGATTCAGTGACGTCCACGCTGAACTGCACTGCCTCCAGGTCCATGCCCAGGTCAACCTGGACGCTGGTTCCAACCCGGACCTGCACGCGTGACACCGGCGCCGCCCAATTGTCCGCCTTGGGCAGCAGTTCGTACAGGCCGGGAGGCAGCGCGGGGAACCGGTAGAGCCCATCCGGGGAGGCCGGGGACGCAAAAGCTCGACCGGTGTCGATATGGGTCGCCGAGACCTCGGCGGCGATGCGGTTGCCGGAGGGGCCGCGGATGGCGCCGAAAATGCTCCCGCTCACGGGCTGCGCGGGAAGCACGGGGCACGCCAAAGCCATCGTGGCGAGTGCAGCGCATCGCCGAAGCCAAACCACACAATCCAGCATAGAGGGTGGGCTCGCTAACATCTACACGGGCTGTATCCGCCGGCGGGCGCAGGCGACTCGAGGGGCGAGTCGTACCGATTGTGGATGGTGTAAGGCCGCTGGGCTCCCGCCGCCGGGAGACCCGCTCGGCGCAAGACCCCGGAACCACACGGCGGGTCGCTGACTACGTGCTCCCGATGCTTCACAGGCGGAACAACTCACGCAACCGCCTCGTCTGTGCGCGGCTGACCGGGATCTCGGTCTGGTCGCGGCCGCTCATGCGTAGCTGGTACGTCGACTTGAACCACGGGACAACCTCCTGGATGCGGTTGATATTTACGAGAAAGGAGCGGTGAGCCCGCCAGAAGAGCGGGTCGCCGAGAGTCGACTGGAGATCGTCGAGCGTCTTGTAGTTGCTGTGCCCTTCGAGTTCCGTTGCGACGACGCGGACCGTCCCGTCCTTGACCGTCGCGAAGATCACATCAGCAGCGTCGACGAGCACCATCCGGCTGCCGCTACGAACCAGGATCTTGGTCGGGGGAGCGGCCTGGTCCCGGATATGCGACAACAGACGCGCCATGCGCTCGGACTCGCGCACGGGCGAGCGGACCAACTCCCGAGCGCGCTCGACCGATCTTTCAAGGCGTTCCTTCTCGACCGGCTTGAGAAGGTAGTCCGCGGCATTGACCTCGAACGCTTCGACCGCGTACTGGTCGTATGCCGTGGCGAAGACGATGTGCGGCAGCTTCATGCCGCGCGCGAGCAACTCGCGCACGACCTCCAGACCGTTCAGGCCCGGGAGTTGGACATCGAGGAAGACGATGTCGGGTTCCAGCGCTTCGATCCGCTCCAGAGCTCCAGGGCCATCGGCAGCCTCGTCGAGGACCTCGATTTCGGGGAACGACTTGAGCAGAAAACCCAGTTCTTCGCGCGCCAACTGCTCGTCGTCTACCAACAACGCGGTCATGGCGCCGCCCGTGCGCCGAGATCCCGACATGACCGGACAGTCCCTGGCCGAGTGTAGCATTGGAGCCTAGTGCCGGGATTACCGGAAGCCGCCATCGCCCTGTTCGCGAAAGCGCCACGCGAGGGCATGGTGAAGACCCGCCTCGTGGGCAAGCTCACGCCGATGGAAGCGGCCGCCTTCCATCGGGAGTGCGCGTTCGCAGTCTGGGAACGGCTGGCCGTGCTGCCGCTGGCCGATGCATTCCTCTACAGCGACCTCCGCTGGCCGGAGTTTGAGGCTCTTGTCGGGGCGGAGCGATTCCAGCTGCAACGCGGCGCAGACTTGGGAGTCAGAATGGCGCTCTGCCTACAAGAAATGCTCGCGTTCGGATACAGGAAGGTGCTGATCGTGGGCAGCGACGCTCCAACGCTTCGGACTGCGCAGCTCGAGGAGGCGCTCGACGCCCTTGCGAAGACCGATGCGGTCTTGGGTCCTTCGGAAGATGGCGGATTTACGCTGATCGGAGCGCGACGGACGGCGCCCGGGATGTTCGACGGAGTGGCTTGGTCGCGCCCGGACACCTGTGCGGCGGCCTTGCGGGCGATGCGAGCGGCCGGTCTCGAGACCGGGACGACCCTCAGCGTGGGATACGACGTGGACCGGCCCGAGGACCTCGAGCGGCTCGAATGGGATCCCGGCTTACCGCCGCGTCTCGCGCGCTGGTTTCGGCTGCGCCGGCGTGGCTTGTCATAGCAGATCGTCCCGGCCGGCTGTGCGGAGGCTCTCCACAAGGGAGGCGACGTTCTGCGCTTCGCTGCGCGGACAGACCAGCAAGGCGTCGGGGGTTTCCACCACGACGAGGTCCTGCACGCCGAGCAGCGCCACCTGCTTGCCGGGAACGTCGATATAGTTGCCACGGGCGCGTAGGAGGAGCGCGGGCGTTCGTGCGCAGTTGCCCTCTCGATCTTTGGGCAGCAGACTGTAAAGAGCGTGCCAACTGCCGATGTCGCTCCAGCCGATATCGGGGGCGACGAACCCAGCCACGCGGCGGGAGCGCTCCAGGATCCCGCGGTCCACCGAGATGTCCTGGCACAGTCCGTACCGCCCCGCCAGATGGGACCGAAAACGGTCCCGCGAGAGCCCTGCGATTCCGGTCAGGACCTCCCAGGTCTGGGGGAGGTGCAGCTGCATTTCCTCTGCGAGAACGGACGCTTTCCAGAAGAACTGGCCGCTGTTCCAGTAGAACCGGCCTGCCGTTAGCAAGTTCCGCGCGGTTTTCAGTGTCGGCTTCTCCAGGAACTGGACGACCGGCAGCGGATCTTCCGGCCCGGGCCGCGCCGCTTCTGCAAACTCAATGTAGCCGTAGCCCGTCTCCGGCCAGCGCGGCGGGATGCCAAGGACGATCAGTTGGTCCCCGGAGGCCGCTTCGAAGGCCCGCCGCAGCAGGGACAGGTAGGCTGCCTGAGCCTCGAGGTAGTGATCCGCCGGAAAGACGCCCATGACCGCTTTGGGGTCTTCGCGCAGCAAGAGGAGCGCCGCGAGACCGATAGCCGGAGCGGTATTGCGCGGGGCGGGCTCCGCGACGATGTGCTCTGCCGGCACCTCGGAGAGCTGGTCCGCAACGGACGCACGCAGCGCTTCACCGGTCAGCACCCAGAGCCGTTCTGGTGGGACGACTGCGAGCAGGCGGTCCGCCGTTTGCCGCAGGAGGCTGGCGCAGCCTAGCTCGACCAGTAGCTGCTTGGGCCGGCGGATGCGGCTGCGCGGCCAGAATCGGACGCCCTGGCCCCCGGCCAAGATGACGGCGTGGTGGTGTTCTTCAGTCCCTTGGAGGGCCATCGGCTGGGCTGTCAGTGGGCTTCCAGGTCGTAGGCGCGGATGAGCTTGAAGGTTCTCGTCCAACGGGTCTTGGTGAAGAAGTTGAGCGTCAGGTCCTTGAGGTGCTCCAGCGAGATGCCCGGGTCCTGCAAGTGCGAGGTCGGGGCGTCGTACGACCAGTAGATGATGAGAGGCTTGCCGATGATGTGATCGCGCGGGACGAATCCCCAGAAACGGCTGTCGGCCGACTGGTCCCGGTTGTCCCCCATCGCAAAATACCGCCGCTCGGGCACGATCAGTTCGCCATCGACGACATGGTCCTGCAGCATCCGCACGGCGGGCTCGTAAATCTGCATCCGGGTCGGGGCGGACGGAAAGTTGTCTAGGTAGGGGTCACTGTAGTCATTCTTGTAGATGACGTACGGTTCCTTCATCTCTTTGTTGTTGATCCACAGCCTCTTCTCGACGATTTTGATCCTGTCGCCGGGGATGCCGACGATGCGTTTGACATATGTCTGGTTCAAGTCGAG
This sequence comes from Bryobacterales bacterium, assembly GCA_965218615.1. Classification (GTDB taxonomy): domain Bacteria; phylum Acidobacteriota; class Terriglobia; order Bryobacterales; family UBA6623; genus VXMF01. Next base: position 345,093 of record CBDCLH010000006.1, on the reverse strand, counting down.
GGGGTAGCGAAAGACAACGATGTCCCCGCGTTCAACGTCTTGGTAGGGCAGCAGGTATTGGCTGACGGCGCCCGCGGGAGCGTACGCCAGTTTGTCGACCAGCAGGTGATCGCCGATCAGCAGGGAATCTTCCATCGATCCCGTCGGGATCACGAAGGCCTGGACGAGCGTGGTCGTGCCGAAGAGCAGCAGCAGAATCGTCACGGTCCACTCGGCGACGAGGCCGCGCTGCGACTCCACCGGCTGCTTCTTGGTGTGCTCGTGCTGGACGGCGTTCTTGGCTGGGTTCTGCTTCATGCTCAACTCGGCGCTGCGTCCAGTTGCGCCGGACTGCGGCGACACCGAAACCGCTCTCGCGGCTTGGTGGGAATACCCCTATCTTACCGGCAGGAGATGGATGTGCGTTTCCGGTGGCGGGTTCGGGGAGAGCCCGTCCATGTCTTGTCACGATTGCTCGCCGAGAGCTCGAAATGATAGGATGAATGACGAGGTGGTTGGGCTCATCACGGCCAATCGCTTCAGTCTCCGTTCCCGGATTGCGCGCCGGGAGCCTCCCGCGGGAACTATCTGCGCCATGACTGAATTCAACGGCATCCCTGTCCCCGCGGACGGCGATCCGATCCGGATCGAGGACGGTCGCTGCATCGCGTCGGACAGCCCGATCATCCCCTTCATCGAAGGCGACGGCTCGGGCCGGGACATCTGGAAGGCTTCCCGAACGGTGTTCGACGCCGCGGTCGAGAAAGCCTACGGCGGAGCCAGGCGCATCGCCTGGTACGAAGTCTTCGCGGGCGAAAAGGCCCACGATCGCTTCGGGGAGTGGCTTCCCACGGACACAGTGGATGCCATTCGGACGTACAAGATCGCCATCAAAGGACCCCTGACCACGCCGGTCGGCGGGGGTGTCCGCAGCCTGAACGTGACCCTGCGGCAGATCCTCGCGCTGTACTCGTGCGTCCGGCCAGTCAAGTGGTATCCGGGCGTGCCGTCGCCCATGAAGGAGCCGGGCAAGTTGGACGTAGTGATTTTCCGGGAGAACACCGAAGATGTCTATTCCGGTGTCGAATGGGAGCAGGGCAGCGAGCAGGCCGGCAAGCTCATCGACTACCTGAACCGGGAGTTCGGTCGAAGCATCCGCCCGGATTCCGGAGTGGGCATCAAGCCGGTCTCGGTCACGGGCTCGAAGCGGCTTGTCCGCTCGGCCCTCCAATATGCCCGGGAGAAGCGGCGCAGCTCCGTCACCCTGGTCCACAAGGGCAACATTATGAAGTTCACCGAGGGGGCCTTCCGGGACTGGGGATACGAAGTGGCGACGCAAGAGTTCCGAGAGAACTGCGTGACGGAGGCGGAGTCTTGGTCGTCGGGCGGCAACGGCCGCGTTCCCGCTGGAAAGATCCTGGTCAAGGACCGGATCGCAGATGCGATGTTCCAGCAGCTGCTGCTGCGCCCGGACGAATACGACGTGGTCGCCACGACCAATCTCAACGGTGACTACCTCTCCGATGCCTGCGCTGCGCAGGTGGGCGGTCTTGGCTTGGCGCCCGGTGCGAACATCGGTGACGAGCATGCCGTCTTCGAAGCCACGCACGGAACCGCCCCCAAGTACGCGGACAAGGACATGGTCAACCCGTCCAGCCTGATCCTGTCGGGCGTCATGATGCTGGAACACCTCGGTTGGAAGGAGGCGGCCGACCGGATCGAGCGAGGGATTACCAGCGCCATTGGGGAGAAGGCGGTGACCTACGACCTGCACCGCCAAATGGCCGGAGCGACGAAGCTGAGTTGCAGCGAATTCGGAGCGGCGGTCATCCGCCATATGGAGTGAGGGGGCGAGAGACTCGCGATGCGGAAGAAAGTCACGGTCATCGGTGCGGGGAACGTTGGGGCCAGTTGCGCTCTGCGCATCGCCGATAAGGAGTTGGCCGATGTCACCCTGATCGACATTGTCGAAGGGGTTCCGCAGGGCAAGGCCCTGGACATGCTGGAAGCGTGCCCGGTCGAAGGATCCGATGTCCATCTGCACGGCACGAACGACTACGAGGACACGGCGAACTCCGACCTGATCGTCATGACGGCGGGTTTCCCACGCAAGCCCGGTATGAGCCGCGACGACCTACTGCTCAAGAACGCCTCGATCGTGAAGTCCTGCATCGAGTCCGCCGCGAAGTATTCGCCCAACGCGATTCTGATCGTCGTGTCGAATCCGCTCGATGCGATGTGCCATGTCGCCTATCAGGTCTCCGGGTTTTCGAGGAACCGAGTCATCGGCATGGCCGGCGTGTTGGACACAGCGCGCTTCCGGACGTTCTTGGCCGAGGCTGCCGGTGTCTCGGTCGAGAACGTGGTCGCCATGGTGTTGGGCGGCCATGGTGACACGATGGTGCCGCTGGTGCGCTATACGAGCATTTCCGGGATTCCGATTTCACAGATCCTTTCGCGCGCTAGGCTGGCCGAGATCGTGCAGCGGACCCGCGACGGCGGTGCGGAGATCGTCAAGCACCTCAAGACCGGTAGCGCCTACTATGCGCCATCGTCCTCCGTTGTCGAAATGGTCGAATCGATTCTCAAGGACAAGCGGAAAGTGTTGCCGTGTGCGGCGCTGCTGGAAGGTGAGTACGGTCGCAGCGGAATCTTCGTTGGTGTGCTCTGCAAGCTCGGCGGCCACGGCCTGGAGCACGTCTACGAAGTCGAGCTGGACACGGACGAGCGGGCGGCTCTCGACTCCAGCGCGAATGCCGTGGAGGAGCTGGTCGGCGTGCTCCGAGCGAACGGCTACTGATCCACTGTCGCACGAACGGGCGGTCCCCGGCTCCGCTTGACTCGACCGTCAGCTCAGCGTGCAATTGTGCCAATCCGCATGGACGATCGGATCCGTTCATGAGGCTCTCGCGCCGCATGACCGTCGCGACGCGAGTCTCGAGTTGACGCTGGCCGATCGCCCGCAGACGCATCTGGCTGAAACAAGCCATGGCTGGCTCGCGACTGCCAGCCTCCGAATCGCCGCCAAGCGCGTTCCCAGCTCATGCGGGAGAGGGCGGAACCGGGCCACGGGGGCCGTCCGGGTGGCGTGCGGCGCCCCGTGTCTCGTTGCCTGACCGCAGGAGTCTGGAATCCGTCACTCGGACGGGGCCGCACCCAAGACAGCAGCCTCACTCGACCTTGCGCGGGGGACGACTCCACTTGAGGCCTTGGAATCGTGTGAAGTCTCGATCCAGAGTGACCCACTCGGAACCGGACTCGACGGCTAGAGCGGCGAAGTAGGCGTCGGGAATCAGATTCCCTCGGGCTTCGGCGTCCAGGCAGAGTCTCGAGAAGACCCCCAATGTCTGGGGCCAGGACTCACCAAGACACAGTGCGGTTGACTGCGAATGGCGTTCACGAATCGCAGCGCCTCTTCCAGTGGGCTCGGGACCAGGAAAACTCGGGGTGAGTGACGACCCGCAGGAATCCACTCAGTACCAGATCCGACACGGCGAATGCTTCGTCACGCCGAAGGACCGACTCGAGCCACGACCGGCAGGAGTCGTGGTCCGGGGCGTCGTCACGATAGGCGGCAACCAGCACGTTCACATCAGCCAGGACCATCATCTCGCTCCATGTGCTCGAGCAGAGAAGACGAATCATGCAGGTCTACGCCGGGCAGGAGCCCAGTTCCGTGGAACAGGGGCAACTCAACGCGCCCGCGCTCCATGTTGCGGCGTCGAGACAGGGACTCGCGGAGACCGTCTTGAATGACGGTGGTCAGGGTACGGCCGGTCTCCCCGGCGAGTCTCTTGAGGTCGACTAACAGAGCGTCATTCAGATGAATCGTGGTCCGCATGCATCAAAACATACATTGGACTAAACCGCTTCGCGGTACCGGTGGCTGATCGATAGCGCGGATTCCCCTACTCCGATACTCCGATAGGTCCGTCTGCCAGGGCCACTCCCCTCATTGCACACCTTGCGCGGAAGTTCCCGCTACGGAAGCATGGATCCGCTGCCCATGGCAGCGCATTCCATTCGATCCCACAAGGAGGCTTCCCATGACACCCCTTCGCCGTCGCATGACGGACGACATGCAGGTTCGCAACCTGTCCCCCGCCACGCAGGAGAGCTACATCAGCCACGTCGCGCGTTTCGCCCGCCACTTCGACCAGTCCCCGGACCGGCTCGGCCCCGAGCAGATCCGCGACTATCAGGTGTTCCTAACCAACGAGAAGCAGCTTTCGCCCAGTTCCCTCAACGTCGCCACCGCAGCCCTGCGCTTCCTCTATCGGGTGACCCTCGGCAAGGCCTGGAACATCCCCGAGGTCCTGCCCGCCCCGAAGCAGCCCGGCAAGCTGCCCGTCGTTCCCAGCCCCGAGCAGGTCGTCCGCTTCCTCGACGGCGTCGCCAATCCCAGCCACTGCGCCGTCCTGACCACCTGCTACGCGGCCGGCCTGCGCATCTCCGAGGCTGTCCGCCTGCGCCCGCGCGATATCGACTCCGCGCGCATGGTCCTCCGCGTCGAGCAGGGCAAGGGCCACAAGGACCGCTACGTCATGCTCTCGCCGAAGCTGCTGGAGATCCTGCGCGCCTACTGGCGACGCACCCGGCCCGCGGGCGAGTGGCTGTTCCCGGGCCGGCGTCCCGGGCGCCACGTCAGCCCAGGCACCGTCGCCTACGCCTGCCGGAAGGCGCGCGCCTACGCCCGCCTGGACAAGCCCCTCACCCCGCATTCGCTCCGCCACGGATTCGCCGTGCATCTGCTCGAGAACGGCGTCGACGTCCGCACCATCCAGATGCTGCTCGGCCACCGCAGCCTCGCCACCACCGCCCGCTACCTGCAGGTCGCCTGCTCCCAGGTCTGCTCCGCGACTAGCCCGCTCGACCTGCTGCCCTGCCCGCAGCCTGCCGACGGCGACGGCTCGCAGGCGGGCCGGTGACCCGCCCGCGGCTCGAGGTCGCGGACATCTTCCGGCGCTACGGCGAGGCCTTCCGCAAACGCCGCGGCGGCTCCCTGGGCGCCCTGCAGCGACGCGTCATGACGGCCATCGAGCGCTGCCGCACCGTCGCCCTCGGCGGCCTCGTGGAACAGTGCGACCGCTGCGGGCACCGCCGCCTCTGCTACCGCTCCTGCCGCGACCGCCACTGCCCCAAGTGCCAGGGCTCCGCCCGCGCTGCCTGGGTCGAGAACCGCTGCGGCGAGCTGCTCGACTGCGAGTACCATCATGTCGTCTTCACGCTTCCCGCCAGGATCGCCGCCCTCGCCCTGCAGAACCCGCGCGCCCTGTACAACCTGCTGTTCCGCGCCGCCGCCCGCACCCTGCGCGAGATCGCCGCCAATCCCCGGCACCTGGGCGCCGAGATCGGGTTCCTCGCCGTCCTGCACACCTGGGGCGCGAACCTCAGCTACCACCCCCACCTGCACTGCGTCGTTCCCGGCGGCGGCCCCTCCCCGGCCGGCGACCGCTGGATCGCCTGCCGGCCCGGCTTCTTCCTGCCCGTCCGCGTCCTGTCCCGCCGCTTCCGCACGCTCTTCCTCGCCGGCCTCGTGCGCGCCTTCCGCCAAGGCCGGCTGCGCCTGTCCGGCCCGCTGGCCCACCTCGAGGATCCCGCCGCTTTCGACCGCTACCTGCGCCCCCTGCGCAACACCGAGTGGGTCGTCTATGCCAAGCCCCCCTTCGACGGTCCCGCCCGCGTCCTCGCCTACCTCGGCCGTTACACCCACCGCGTGGCGATCTCCAACGACCGCCTCCTCGACATCCAAGACGGCCGCGTCCGTTTCCGCTGGAAGGACTACCGCCAGCAGCACCACTGGAAAACCATGACGCTGCCCGCCGAGGAGTTCATCCGTCGCTTCCTGCTGCACGTCCTGCCGCCCGACTTCCACCGCATCCGCCACGGCGGTTTCCTCGCCAACTGCCACCGCCGCGAGAAACTCGCCCTCTGCCGACGCCTGCTGGGCATGCCCGAGCCCAAGCCGGCAGCCGCTCCCCCGCCCGACTCCCGCGACCGATTCGAGACACTCACCGGCCAGTCGCTGCGCCAGTGCCCGCTGTGCCGCCGCGGATCCATGGCGCTGGTCGAGACCTTCGGCCCCGCTCGCGCCCCCCCGCTGCCCGAGGATACATCGTGACTGCCGTCTCTCCGCTCCGCATCCCGACCCCGCTCAGCCGACCCCGCCAGCGGCACGGAGAACCTCCGTCCACCCCTCCGCTCGCGCCCTCCGCTCTGCTTCCTGGCCGGCTCCCACGCCCTCCCGGATCCCGCCCAACCCGTCCCGGCAGTTCCTACCCCCTGCTCACGCCCCGCAACACACACCCGGAACCATCCCGCACACCCACTCCCGTCCAAACAATCCCCATAGCGAAGACCTGAGCCCTCGGTCTAGTCCAACCGATTTTTTGCCCACCGGTGCGGCCTCGAGCCTCCTGCTCCCCCTCCTGCACCTGACTGCCGCGCCGCCGGGCAAAAAATCCTCTGCATTTCGTACATATCAATGTCAAAAGACACAAGGCTCGTAAGGCTCTTGTGTCGGCCCTCCGGGCAAAGCTCGCCCAGGTCCAAGTCCGAACATCCTGCGTGGTAGAAGAGGCCGGAGGAACGAGACAAGAGCACGCTACGGAGGAGAATGAAACCGCTTGGCTGGATGGAGGCGCTTGAACGCAGGCCAGCAGACGCAAGAGGCCGCAGCCGAGCAGTTGCGCGGTGGTCCGTGTTGGCGCAGAAGCTGGTGTGACGGATGTGGCGGGGAGCTGCTGGATCTGGGAGTTCCAGTGCGGCCACCCGGACCCAAGGCGGCCCGGGTGGTCCGCAGTTGCGGTCGGCCGACGGGCCGCCCTTGGTGCGCGGCGCGAACCAGAGGGGAACATCCGGCAACGCCTAGTCCAGGAAATCTGCGAAATTGCGTGGGCACTTCGTCGCGGTGTGCCGGTTGCAGCTTGACGCGCACGGGATTGTGCGCTAGTATGTCCATGCTGCAGGGGGTTCCCTGCGAGATGCGCGAGAGGAGAATCGAGATGAAAAGGTTTCTGATTTTGCTTGCCTTGACGCTCATGGTCACCGGCCTGTGCTTGGCGGGTTCAGCCACGGGGTATGTCACGGATGCAAAATGTGCGAAAGCCGGAAAGGCTGGAGCCGATCACGCGGGCTGCGCGAAGGGATGTATCGGCGGTGGTGAAGCGGCGGTGCTCGTGACTGACGACGGCAAAATCTACGAGATTGCCGACCAGGACAAGGTCAAGGATCACGCGGGTGCGAAAGTAACCGTTATGGGCAAGATCGACGGCATGAAGATCACGTCGATCGACAGCGTCGAAGCGGCTAGCTAACCGATTCCCGCAAGTGCAAGCTGCGGGATTCGGCCGGACCAGTAGTATCGGTATCGACGCCTACCGCTTAGGCGGGTGTGCACGGATTGTGACATAACTTGAGTCCGTTCCGGACCCTGTCGGATCGGTTCCGGCAGGGTCTTACCTGTCCGAGAGACCGAGTGATTCGAAGGCGTTCTCCGGGCCTTGAAGGCCCCGTTGGCGTTGCATGCGACGCCCGAGTTCGTGTGTGCTAGGGCGTCTACGTCTACCTGGTTGTCGGGGTAGGGTACGGGCGTTTTTCTGTTTCGTGCGCGGTATTCCACGGCTGTACACCCTTCGATTCCAACCGCCGACATGCGCTGCACCGCTGGTGCGCGGGTTCGACACGCCACGCTGAGCGAGCGCCTGCGTACTGATAGACTGTTACTTTTCTCCAGCAAGAAGTTCCGCGGATGAGTGCCGCCATTTGAGCCTTGAGTTCGACCGTAGGCATCAAGTATCTTGTTGCAGGGTCGGAGTTTATCCTCGTTGTGTTCGTGTTGTTTCACATGCTGGGGAACCTGCGGATCTACCTCGGGCCGGACGCGATGAATGCGTACGCCGCGGGCCTTCGGGACCTCGGCGCGCTGCTGTGGATTGCGCGGGCTGGATTGCTGGCGGCCCTGTTGATCCACATCTTCGGCATCTTGGCCCTGACGCGCGGCAGTCGGGCGGCGCGCCCGCAGCCCTACGCACTCAAGCGGCCGATTCCCTCGACCTACGCCTCGCGCCACATGCTGCTAATCGGAGCGGTGCTGCTGGCGTTCGTGGCGTATCACCTGCTGCACTTCACGATGGGCGTGACGCACCCGGAGCACTTCCAGCTCTACGACGGCGACGGTCGTCACGACGTCTATTCCATGGTGATTCTGGGCTTTCGTGAACCGCTGGTCGCAATCTCATACATCTTTGCCATGGGCCTGTTGGGTCTGCACCTCAGCCACGGCGTGGGGAGCGCTTTCCGCAGCGCGGGACTCGGCGGCCGCAGGCCGCGATCGAGCATCGAGGGTGCCGGAAGGCTGCTGGCGATCGCCGTCGTTGCGGGCAACGTCTCGATCCCCTTGGCCTGCCTACTCGGCGCAATGCAGCCATTCAGCGAGGTGCTCTGACGAATGGAGTTGCGATCCAACGTTCCATCGGGGCCACTGGAACTATAGTGGGAGAAGCGCCGCCGCGAGATCAAGCTGGTCGACCCGTCCAATAAGCGCAAGTACCGCATCATCGTGGTGAGCTCGGGTCTGGCTAGCGCGTCCGCCTCCGCCTCGCTTGCCGAACTTGGCTACAACGTCGATTGCTTCCGCATCCAGGACAGCCCCCGCCGCGCACACTCGATCGCCGCACAGGGCGGTATCAACGCAGCCAAGAACTACAACAACGACGGCGACTCGGTCGACTGTCTGTTCCGTGACAGGATTTAGGGGCGGGGACTTCCGCAACCGCGAAGCCAACGTGTATCGCCTGGCTCAGGTCTCCAACGACATCATCGACCAGTGCGTCGCGCAGGGCGTACCGTTCGCACGTGGCGAGGGAGGCCTGCTGGACACCCGCTCGTTCGGTGGTGCGCAGGTCGCGCGCACATTCTGCGCGCGCGGCCAGAACCGGTCAGCAACTGCTGATTGGCGCCTACCAGGCGCTGGAGCGCCAGATCGCGGCTGGACGGGTCCAAATGCACACCCGGTCGGAAATGCTCGACCTGGTCGTCGTCGAGGGTCGCGCAGGGGGCATCGTCACGCGTGGCCTCGTAACCGGTGCGATCCAGCTCTGGTCGGCACACGCCGTTGTGCTCGCGGCGGGCGGCTACGGCAACGTCTTCTACCTTCCGACGAATGCCAAAGGATCCAATGTCACGGCGGCGTTCCGCGCCTACAAGCGTGGGGCCGCCTTGGCCAATCCGTGCTTCACGCAGATCCACCCCACCCGTGAGCCCGGACATGTCTTTCCTTGAGATGCTCGACGAAGTCAACGAGGGGTTGATAGCCACAGGCGAGGAACCGATCGCGTTCGACCACGACTGCCGCGAGGGCATCTGCGGCGCCTGTTCCGCCATGATCAACGGAGTCCCGCACGGGCCTGATCGCGGCCCGACGACCTGTCAGTTGCACATGCGGTCGTTCCCCGACGGCGACACGATCGTCGTCGAACCCTGGCGTGCGTCAGCGCTCACCGTGATCCGTGACTTGGTCGTTGATCGTGGCGCGTTCGACAGGATCGTCCGCGCCGGAGGCTTCGTATCCGTGAATACCGGAGCTGCTCCCGACGCGAACCTTGTCTCAGGCCCCAACGTGGAAGCCGACACGGCGTTCGACGCTACGACCTGTATCGGTTGCGCGTCCTTTGTGGCGGCCCGCAAGAACGCTTCAGCAGCCCTCTTCACCGCGGCGAAGTTGGCACATCTGCGTCACATACCGCAAGGGCAGCCGAAGCGGTACGCCAGGGCCCGCGCGATGCTGGAGCAGAGGGACGCAGAGGGGTTCGGAAGCTGCACGAACACGTCCGACTGCGAAGCCGCCTGCCCGAAGAACATCAACGTCGATTTCATCACAGAGATGAATGCCGACTACTTGCGAGCCGTGCTCAGGGGCGAATGAGAGCCGAACCAAGCGCCCTCGTCCGGCAACTCCTGGACTGGTATCGCGCGAACCGCAGGGAGTTGCCCTGGCGGCGAACCCGAGATCCGTACCGGGTCTGGGTTTCGGAGGTGATGCTCCAGCAGACCCGCGTGGAAGCGGTACTGCCTTACTACGAGCGGTTCCTGAGCCACTATCCGGGCGCGGCCGCCCTAGCGGCCGCTCCGCAGCAGGAATTGCTCGCGCAGTGGGCCGGGCTCGGATACTACCGGCGGGCGCGCCTGCTGCATGAGGCCGCGCAGCGAATCCTTGGCGAGCACGGAGGCCGGTTTCCACGGGACTACGACGCGATCCGGAGATTGCCTGGGATCGGCGAGTACACGGCGGCGGCGATAGCTAGCATCGCGTTCGACCAGCCGCGCGTAGCCCTGGACGGCAACGCACTGCGTGTGCTGGCAAGACTTGTGGACGACCATCGTGACATCACGAAGCCCGCCACCAGGCGGTCCTTGCAGACCATCGCGCGGGAGCTGGTGGAAGCTGTGCCAAAGGGAGAGCGGGGCGACTTCACGCAGGCCTTGATGGAGTTGGGAGCGACCTTGTGCATCCCGCGCTTTCCGCGCTGTCAGGCGTGTCCCTGGAGCCGGTCTTGCCTGGGCCTGGCGGCTGGCACGGCAGCCGAGCTTCCGACGAAGCCGCCGCGCCGCGCCCCGCGGAGGCTCGCAATCACGGTGGCGATCGTGCGCCGAGGCGACAGCCTGCTACTTCGCCAGCGGCCACACGACGCGGCGCTTATGCCCGGCTTTTGGGAGTTGCCGACTGTGGAGGGATCGTGGCGGAACCTATCCAGCCTCGAGCCGCTTCGGACAGTGCGCTGGAAGCGGGTCGGCACCTTCACGCACGGCATCACGAACACGAGCTACGCCTGCAGCGTGTACGAAACGGATGCCGCCGGTCGTCCGGCTAGCGGCTACAGCTGGGTCGCAAGGACGCGGCTGAGCAGCCTACCTCTCGCGACGATCACGAGCAAAGCGCTGCAGTTTACATCTGAGGCTCCCGCATCGGACGAGTCCCGCTAGCGCGGGCCGCAGTCTCAGTCGCGCTGTGAGGACCCGGGGGCCAGTGACCTCCCCATCGTGATCACGCCGAGGCTTTCGGCGTACGCGGCGATGCCATCGAATAGGTGCTCGGCGACTTCCTCACGGAATGAGGACTTGCGCATCAAGGTCTCGTCTCTGCGGTTGCTGATGAAACCGATCTCCACGAGTACGGCAGGCATCTCGGCTCCGATCAGCACGATGAACGGCGCCTTGCGGATGCCGCGGTCGCGGATGCTGGACGAGTGTCTCGCCACTCCCGAGTAGAGTTGATGCTGGATTCTGGTCGCGAACTCGCGCGCCTCTTCGATCCTTTCCTCCAGTGCGATCTTCGCGACGAGATCTTCGAGTTCGTGAAGGGAGCGGTTCGCGGCCGCGTTCTCGAGCGATGCCACGCTGAGTTCCCACGAGTCCGAGGTGAAATTGAGGTAGTAGGTTTCGACGCCTCGGACGTTGGTGTTGGGCGCGGAGTTGCAGTGGATCGACAGCATCAAGTCGGCTTGCCGTTCGTTTGCGATCCGTGCCCGCTCCTCCAGGGGCACGAATAGATCCGATTCCCGGGTGTAAATGACCTCCGCGCCCAGACGCTCCCGAAGCAGGGTTCCGAGTCGCCGGGAAATCTCGAGCACGACATCCTTTTCGCGGAGCCCACTCGGGCCGACGGACCCCGTATCGTGGCCGCCGTGGCCTGCATCGATGAGAATGCGATCGAGCTTGAGTCCCAGGGCGCGCACGAGGCTGTGCCGGCCGTCGGCGGTCGTGTCAGCCGCCTTGGGGGCCGGTGGTTGGAAACGTCCCGGATCGAGAGCCTGCAACGTGCGGGGCAGGCGGTGCGTCCCGGCTGCGCGGAGGTCGAGGACGCACCGGGTCGGATTGGCCAGCCAAAACACATCAAACGCCACCGCGCGCTTGAGGTCCAGCACTAGGCGCGCCTTGTTGCGACGGTTCTGGGCGAGCCGCGCACTCGCGAGCAACGAGTCTTGAATATCCGCCTTGACGCCCTGGATCAGGACATTCGCGATTCTGCTCCCGAAGAGATCGATGTAAAGACGCTTGGGATTCTCCAGCGTGTCGTACTTCAGGGCAGTCTGGCCGCTCATGTTGAGTACGACGCGCGTCCCATCTTCGTAACTGTGGTGTCGGATCTCGGAGATGACGGCCAAGCCCGGTCCCAAGGCGGTCGGACCGGTCGGTTCCACGATGACGCCTGCCGGATGTCCGCTGTCGGACAGGGCCAAGCGTTCCGAGCCGCCTCGGGCGGGGTCTTCCTCCGCCGGCTTCCCGGACGCCGGAGACCCGGACGCTTTTTGATGGGTCAGCCGCTCCGCCATGGCGAGGGCGTTAGGACTGTGCTTGCTGTGGGGGTACTCGCGCGAGGCGAATCGGTACGCTTCGATGGCCTTCAGCCGATACTTGTCTTCACCGAAGCGCCGGGACATCTCGCGGTACAACTCCGCGATGGTCACCAGAGCGTCGTCGCAGTAGCCACTCGTCGGATCGGTCCGGTGGACAATCTGGAACGCGCTGATTACGAGTTCGTATTGCTGAACGCGAAGCTCGAGGCTGGGGACTTGCAGCAGATCCTCGTAGAGCTGCGAGGCGGCGCCGTAGTGCTTGGCGGCGAGCTCCGTCTTCGACAGCGACAAGGCCGGCGGAGTCAGCATCAGGGCGACGATGAGCGCCCTGACAGTCCGCTGGGTCAAGTGCTTGTGAGTCATCCCACAACGTTTGCCGTGCAGCGCTTTGGCAACACAGCTACAACCTCGCTGCTAACTCGTTCTCAGAACGGACCGGCCGTCGCGAGTGCGCTCGACCGCGATCCCCGGTCGAGGCCGTTCCGCGGCGCCCGTGTTGGCTCCCGGCCTTCGATACGCTCGCAGGACGTTCTCCAGATGCGCGTGTTCGGAGGAGACTGCGAACGGGTTGCCGTCGCTTCCGTGCTGGACCCAGGCAGCAACCGGCTTGGCAGCGACGCCTTGGCGGCTCGGGATGGCCCGCGTGCGCTGGTCCAGATCTGGGTCTTGGACAACCATTCGAATCGACTCACCGGCGGAGAAGCCCTCCGATAGCGCGAGATTGCCCCGTCGGGCGGCAGCATCCTCGATGACAGGCATCCAATGCATAGCCAGCGTCAGAGCGTCGGCCGGCGGCGCAGGCTTGGCGTACGGCGTCGCCGCCGCGAAAAACAACTCGAACTCTGCCGCTTCCTGCACCATTCAGAACATTACCACACTGAATGTTCGACAGCAATGGCCGGACGCTTGACCGGGCGCGCCTTGCGATGACCTTACCAGGACAGATCCAGAAGCTTGCGCTGGAGGTCCCGGACGGCAGGGCTATTCAGTTGTTTGAATTCAGGGTGGCAGACAGTCGTGGCAAGGGGCTGTGCGAGCCTGTCCGCTAGGCACGGCGATTCTCGGTTCCCGTCTTTGCGACCCGCCAGGGCTGGACATTTCGTTCTCGATCTGTCACCGTGGGTGGGATGGAGCCGTTGCTGACGCTAGGCCGCGTTCCGGACCTGCGCGCCGTCGCGGTGCGCCCGACCTGCGGTGCGCAGGAGCACCGGCTCTGGGACCGTCTGGTCGGAGCTCATCACTACCTGGGGTTTGGGGGCCTGTTCGGCAAGGGCTTGCGGCATGTGGCGAGGCTGGGCCCGGCCTGGGTGGCGCTGGTGGGCTGGCAGGCAGCCGCGCTCAAGCTGACGGCGCGGGACCGCTGGATCGGCTGGACGCTGGAGCAGCAGTTGCGGCGCCTGCATCTGGTGGCGCAGAACGCGCGCTTCGTGCTCCTGCCGGCCTTCCAGGGGGTGCCCAAGCTGGCCTCGCGGGTGCTGGGGCTGAGCCTGCGGCGGCTGGCCGGGGACATGCAGCGGGAGCCTGGCTATGGCGTCTTGCTCGCGGAGTCGTTCGTGGACCGGGCGCGGTTCGCGGGCACCTGCTAGCGGGCGGCGAACTGGCGCTCGCTGGGCTTCACCGGCGGCTACGCACGCCAGCCGGGCGCGGTGCCGGAGTGGCGCCATCACGGCCAACCCAAGGAGGTGCTGGTGTACGAATTGGAAGCGGATGCGAGGGCGGCCCTGGGCCCGCCCGAGGAGGACCCGGCCTGGCAGGGCCCGGAGCGGACCGCGCCGCCGCCTGCGCCGGAGCTGCGCAGCCTGTTCGACTGCCTGGGCGAGGTGGAGGACTACCGCTGCGCCCGGGGCCAGCGCTACCGCCTGCGGACCGTGCTGGTGCTGGCCGTGGCGGCGCGGCTGGCCGGCTACCGCGGCGTGACCGCGTGCGCCCAGTTCGCGGCCCTGCTAGACCCGTCGCAACGCGCGGCGGTGGGCTGTTTCTACAGTCCCAGCCGGCACTGCTACACGACCCCGTCGAGCGCGACGTTCCACAACATCCTGGCCGCCCTGCCGCCGCAGACACTGGCGCACGCGGTGGCGGCGTGGACGCGGCAGCAGAGCGAGCCAGTCCCGCTGGATGAGGAGGATACGGCCTCGCAGAAGGAGGCCGGGGAGGCCCCTCGGCCAGGGCTCCTGCCGGGCCTCTCGATGGACGGGAAGGATGTCCGCGGCGCCTCCAAGCAGACGGCGGACGGCCGTCGCATGCTGGTCGCGGCCGTGGAGCACTCCAGCGGCCTGGTGCTGGGACAGGTCGAGGTCGACTCCAAGACCAACGAGATCCCGGCCGTGCGCGAGCTGGCCGGGGAGCTGGACCTGGCCGGGCGCATCGTCACCCTCGACGCGCTGCACGTCCAGCACAAGACGGCGCGCGGCCTGCTCGAGGACGGCGCGGCTCACTACCTGGTCACGGCCGTCAAGGAGAACCAGCCGACGCTGCTGGACGACCTCCAGCACATGCTGTTCGAGGATTGTCCCGGCCACCAGACCCTCGCCAAAGAGCACGGCCGCAGCGACCGCCGCCGCTACTGGGTCAAGGATCTCAGCGACCCGGACTGGAACGGCTATGCCGCCCTGTACGGCCGCCAGCAGGCCATCCGCATCGAGCGCGAGCGGCATGTGCTCAAGACCGGCGAGACCAGCACCGAAGTGAGCTACGCGCTGACCTCGCTGACGGCGGAGCAGGCCACGCCCGCGCAGCTGGCGGTGCGGATCCGCAACCACTGGCACAGCGAGAACCGCCTGCACTACGTGCGGGACTTCCCCTACGACGAGGATCGCTGCCGGGTCTGGGTGCGCGACCTGCCGCGCCCTCTCGCCTGCCTGACCAACGCGGCGCTCTCGATCATCCGCTGCCAGTCCGGGTTCCGCTGGGTGCCGCAGGCCAACCGCCATGACGCGGCCCGCCCGCAGGAGGCGCTCGACCTGCTGCTGGCCCCGCCCCGGCGCTAGCCCGGGCCGCTCGCCCGCCCGCGAGCAGGGCTCCGCCTGGCCAGGCGGAACAGTACCGCTGTGTCGGCGCTTGCGACCCAGCCGGTCGACGACGCCCGGACCCTCTGCCCGGGGCCCTCGTGGTAGGCCCTCGGGCCGCGCCCAGCGACTGCACAGGACGTCGAAGCAGGCATCAACCTCACCGAAACCGCCTCAATCAGGACAAAAAAATGTGCCTGTCCCGGACGGTTGGATCGCCCCGAGTTCTGCGACGGGTTCACTCGCGGCCAAGCGCCGGATCGAGTCCATTGGCGCCCGGCCGGAAACCCTGTGAAGCCCGGTCAGCTGATGGGGATGAGCGGCGCCGCAGCCTGAATCGCCGTCCCGGATAATGGGAGTCGATGACGCGCACGATCCGCCCGGCCGCGGGAATCTCGGGAGCGATCACCCTGCCGGGAGACAAGTCGATCTCGCACCGCTATGCGATGCTCGCATCGCTGGCCGAGGGACGAAGCGTGTTGGCCAACTACTCCACCGGGGCGGACTGCATGTCGACGTTGGCCTGTATGCGCCAACTCGGCGTTGACTGTGAGCAAAACGGCACTCGGATCAGGATCGAAGGTGTCGGCCGGCAGGGCTTGCAGTCCGCGGACGGCCCACTGGATGCCGGCAACTCCGGGACGACCATGCGCCTGCTGTCAGGCATCCTCGCGGGCCAGCGTTTCGACTCCGTTATTGTCGGAGATGAGTCGCTCACCAAGCGTCCGATGAAGCGGATCCTGACGCCGCTCCGGCAGATGGGTGCGTCTGTCGAGGCACGCGAAGACCGGTACCCTCCGTTGACGATCCGCGGACGGCCCCTGCGGCCGACGCGCTATGAACTGCCGGTCGCGAGCGCCCAGGTCAAGAGTGCCGTTCTCCTGGCGGCTCTCCATGCCCCCGGGGTGACACAAGTCGTCGAGGCGCTGCCGACGCGCAACCATTCTGAGATCGCGCTGCGCCGCTTCGGGGCCGAGCTCACGGTCTCCGGGCGCACGATCGCAATGCACGGATTTCCGCACCTCACAGCATGCGACATGACGGTGCCGAGTGACCTCTCGTCAGCGGTGTTCTTTCTCGCGGCCGCGCTCCTACTTCCCGGATCCCATCTGCGCATCGACCGGGTCGGTTTGAACCCGACACGCTCGGCGGTCTTGACCGTGCTGCGACGGATGGGCGCTGCGATCGAGGTCCACCCGGAGCCGGAGGAAGGAGGCGAGCCCGTCGGATCCCTTGTCATTTTCGGCGGCGGCACGCTTGTGGGAGGCGAGATCACGGGCGACGTCACGGCTGGTGTCATTGACGAGATCCCGATGCTGGCGGTGCTGGGCGCTATCGCCGAGGGAGGACTACGGATCCGGGACGCCGGGGAACTGCGCGTCAAGGAAACCGACCGCATCGCAACGGTCGCGGACAACCTTCGGCGCATGGGAGTCCGTGTGACGGAGCATGAGACGGGGATGGAGATTGAGGGAGGCGCCAAGCTGCGCGCCGCGGAACTTGATTCCTGCGGGGACCATCGCATCGCGATGGCGTTCTCCGTAGCTGCGCTTGCCGCCGACGGGCCGTCCAGCCTTCACGGAGCCGAGGCCGCGGCCGTTTCCTTTCCGGAGTTCTTCGAGGTGCTGGCGAACATCGCCTCGGCGTAGGCCGGCGCTCGCTTGGGGAGAGGTGCGGCCCGCCTAGCCAGTTCGGCCGGACTGTCTCCAGGCTGCTCCGGTCCAGCTACTCCACCGGAAGCGGTTGGATGACACGGTCATACCGCAACTCGCCGCCCCGGAGCCAGAGCAGCTTCGGCGAGCGGCTTCCGCCTGGGAACTCGTCCGGCGCCTCGGCGTCAACGCGTTCGAAAATTGCCTGCAGTCGCGCGACGACTTCGGGATGCTCGGCCCTGTCGTTCTGCATGTCGAACAGCATCAACGGCTTGGGCGCCGCACCCGTCTGGATTCCCGGGCCCAGCGTGGGATTGGCCTGTTCGAACTGGGCAATGATCGTGATGCCGTCCGGTCCGCGGGGATCCTTCCACCCACTCGCGTCGTGGAGGCATCGGAAACTAGGCCGCGGAGCGCGCCCATGGAGCTTCCAGCGCTGGGAGCGGATCATACGCAGGCTCTCCCCGCCCGTGGCAAAGACGGCTTCGTGCCGAGATTGGCGTACGCGCCCATCGAGAAGCGGAAGGATATCGCGCCCGTCGATGACACGGTCTCCCGGCAATGCCGCGCCGGCGGCACTTACGATCGTCGGAAAGATGTCAATCGAGGACGTCACTTCCGCCGAGACCTGGCCAGGCGGGATCGTCCCCGGCCAGCGTGCGATCGCCGGGACGCGTACGCCTCCGTCGAAGTTCGCTCCTCTCATGCCCCGCAGGCTGCCGTTGTAGCCCCCGAGCGTCGCTCCGTTGTCGGATGTAAAGAACACGAACGTGTTCTCATCGAGACCGCTGTCGCGAAGCTTGGCGAAAACTGGGCCGACGGACCAGTCCAACTCCCGAATCACATCACTGTAGAGGTCGTCCGGCGTTTCCGGAGTGTAGAAGTCTTCGGATGCGGCCAAAGGCTTGTGCGGTATCGCAGATAGAGGAAGAACGGCGTTGCTCGGTGGCGCTCGATGAATGCGATGGCGCGCTTCGTGTAGTCCCGGGTCAGTTCGGATTGCAGGATCGGATACTGGACCACGGTCTTGTTCTCGACGAGTTGCACGGGGCGCATGTCGTTCGAGTAGAGGATCCCGTAGTACTCGTCGAAGCCCTGCTGGCGCGGCAGGTACTTCTCGATATGCCCGAGATGCCATTTCCCGATCGCCGCCGTGGCGTAGCCAAGCGGCTTGAGGGCTTCGGCGATCGTGAGCTCCGACGGGGGCAGGCCGACATTGTTGCGTCCGGCATCCGGCGAGGGATTCGCGACCAGCCCCGTCCGGAACGGGTAGCGGCCCGTTAGAAGCGTTCCCCGCGACGGTGCGCAGAACGGCATCGGGACATAGAAGTCCGTGAGGCGAATGCCCTCGTCCGCCATGCGATCAATGTGCGGCGTCCGGTGCGCCGTCGCACCGTAGGAAGAAAGGTCGCCGGAGCCCAGATCGTCCGCGAAGATCAGCACGAAGTCGGGGCGCTGCTGGGCGTCGAGCGGCAGTGCGGCGAGCCACGCAAGCGCAAACATGGGGACAGAAAACGCGCAGCCATGGCGATGGAGAGTGTAATACAGCTGTCCTCGGAGCGGTTCATGAGGCGCAAGACGGGGGATCTCGGGCGCAGCACCCGTGGGCAGCTGGTCTCAGCCGGTGCTCGAACTCCGTTGCGGAGGGGCACGCACTACAATCAGCGAGAAGCACTATGCAGCATTCGAGTATCGGAAAGAGGCTGCTTCCGGGCCTTGCGGCCGCGCTCGCTGGTCTTGCACTCTCTACGTGTGGATCCCAGACTCCGCCACATGGGGCATTGCCCAACATCATCTTCCTGATGGCGGACGACATGGGCTACGGTGACCTTGGCAGCTTCAACGAGGATTCGAAGATCCCGACTCCGTCTACGCATGCACTCGCGGCCCAGGGTATGCGCTTCACGGATGCCCATTCCGGCTCGGCGGTCTGCACACCGACTCGCTACGGAGTCGTGACAGGGCGCTATGCCTGGAGGACCCGGCTCCAGAAGGGCGTGCTCTCGGGATACTCGCCGGCCCTGATCGACCCACAGCGCATGACAGTTGCTAGTATGCTTCGGCAGCACGGCTATCACACGGCGGTCGTCGGAAAATGGCACCTCGGGCTCGGCTGGGTCACGACTTCGGATCCGGCAAGTTGGGAGGCGGGCGATACGTCCGCGGCGTTTCGGAGGGCAAGCGAGTTTGCCAAGCCTACGGGAATGGAAGTGGATTACGCACAGCCGGTTACAAACGGCCCGGCAACGCATGGCTTCGACTATTCGTACATCATTCCGGCGTCGCTCGACATGGCTCCGTACGTCTATTTGGAAAACAACGTCTGCGAAAGGCCGGCGTCGGTCCATGAACCAGGACGGTCGGACGGACCCGTCTTTTGGCGTCCAGGCGAAGCGAGCGAGGGCTTCGACTTCTTTGACGTGCTCCCGAACCTGACGCGGCACGCGGTCGCCTACATCGAACAGCGGTCGACGAACTCGCAACAGCCGTTCTTCTTGTACTACCCGTTGCCCGCACCGCACTGGCCGTGGGTGCCCACGGAGGAGTTCGTGGGCCGGAGCGGGGCGGGCAAGTACGGCGACTTCGTGGCTCAGGTCGATGCCCAGATCGGCATCCTAATGGACGCCTTAGAGCTCAACGGGCTTGCGGACAACACCCTCTTCATTGTGACCAGCGACAACGGCGCCGAGTGGGATCCTAGCCACATCCGGGAATTCGGCCATCAGGCCAACCACCCGGACCTGCGCGGTAAGAAGCGCGATGTCTGGGAGGGTGGACATCGCGTTCCGTTCATCGCCAGCTGGCCCGCCAGGATCGCACCTGGTTCGACAAGCAGGCAAACCATTTGCCTGACGGACTTGATGGCGACAGCGGCGGACATCGTCGGGTTCGCGCTGCCGGCCGACGCGGCAGAAGACAGCGTCAGCATCCTGCCCGCCCTGCGGGGCGAGGACAGGGGGCCGCTTCGCGAGGCGACGGTGCATCATTCCGTAGACGGCACATTCGCGATCCGCCAGGGCAAGTGGAAGTACATCGACGGCCAAGGGCCTGGTTCAACGCAATGGGATGGCCCGCACGAGGGCGACCCTCCGGCCCAACTGTATGACCTCGAAGCTGACAGTCACGAGGACCGCAATCTCTTCGACGGGCAGCCAGACATGGCACGGAGGCTCAAGGATCTGCTGGAACGATACAGGCAGCAGGGCCACAGCCGGGCTCTCTGAACTCCTTCGTCAGCATCCAACCCGCGGCATCGGTCGCGCATCTCGCGCTTACTTTCCCGAAGCCCTCCTTCCCAAGGCGGCGTAGGAAGTCGCGGCGTTCCAGTTGATGCGGATTCGCGTCGGTGGCAATCGCTTCAGTCCAGGGAACCGGTGATCGGGACGCCGGGGCCGAATGCTACTCGATGCGGGTCGTTCGCGCCAGGTAGACCCTATCGGCAATCCCTCGGATTCCTGCCTTGCCGACGACAAGTGGAACGCGACGACCCACGCGTAGGAACACTTCCTGGGAAGAGTCCATCGCGTCCGCATCGTCGCGGATGATCGCTCGGGCTGCTCGAAGCACACGTCGTTTTCGGAGTTCGACAACAGTGCGTCAATGTACAGACACCGCGCCGTCCGTATCGTTCTGGCAGGTATGCAAGTCCGACGGCTAAGTTTCGACGAAGCCTCGAGAGCTGCCTCACTCGGCCTGAGGTCCGGGCGATTCGGGGGATCCGGGCTTCATTGCGGCGACGGAAGATTCTCCGTGGACAGCGTTCCGGCGGGGGAGACTGCCGACCCACACCCGGCGGCGATTCGGTCAGCGTCGCCGCGCTGGGTTGCCGATGCGGGGAGTTCGAACGACGACAGGCCCGCTCGTCCCTGCCATCCGATCCCGATGCGTCGTCGGCGTCGGACCAGCGACAAGAACCGAGGCGCCACTGATTCCGGGAATCGGCGTGCGTCGAGCGGGTCAGGCTTCGACCTGGTGAGGCTCAGGAACCGAGTTCGGAAGTCCGGACCCGGTTGTTGGCTCAGCGGATGACCCTGCGACGGAGCGAACGCAGTTCAGAAACCGATTCTCAGTCCCCCGTGGACCTGCCGGAACAATCCGGGCTGGATGCCCTGGGGCGCCCGCGACGAGATGTAAAGCTCGTCGAACACGTTCTTGACTGTGAAGTAGGGCTCCAACATCCACCGCTCTCTCCGGATCTCGTACCCGATCGCCAAGTTCGAGACATCGTAGGACGGCAGCAAGCCGACCGTGCCGTCGGCCGATGCGCGGACCGTTTGCCGATTGTCTCCGTATTGGCTTGCGGCCGCGTTCAGATCGAACTGTAAGCTGAGGCCGCCATACTGCTTGACGCTCAGGATTACCCCGAATGTGTGTTTCGGGGCGTACGGGAGGCGGTTGCCGCCATAGAGTTCGTTCTCTCGAAAGTCGGCCGTCGGAAGGAACATGTGCCGGACATCGGTGTAGAGGCTCCAACCGGAGATGTCTGCGACTCTGTCCCAGTGGACCCTCACGCTACTCTCGAAACCCTGGTGCAGGGATGCGCCCCCGTTGGTCACGGTTGTCGTTGCTCCGCCCGATTCCGCCGCCGTAATGATCTGATTGGAGAAATCCATGCGGAAGAAGGTGAACTCGCCCCGAACGGCGCGCTGCCCCGCGAGGCGCACGCCGGCTTCGTAGTTCCAGGACAGCTCGGAATCGAGATCGAGGTTGTCGCCGTTGCTGGTGATGGCGACCTTGGTTCCCGGAGGGGCGAATCCGCGGTGCACTCCGGTGAAGAACGTGATGTCCTTGTGTGCGCGCACCGAGAATCCCAGCCCGGGGATCGCCGTCGTGACTCCGTTGTCCTCGCGGATGTCCACGTTCGTCGGGACACCGGAGACACGCTTGCGCGTGATGTGCCGTTCCTGGTTGTAGTGCACGAAACGGACGCCGGGCGTCAGTATGACCCGCGAGCCCAGCACAAAGCGGTTCTGCACATAACCGGAGAACGCGCGTCCGTAACGGAACTCGTCGTCCCGGATTGTCCCGGTCTTTGCGTTGAATTGGTCTCCGTTGACCCGCCTGTCGTGGGCCTTCTCGTGAATGTACCGGATGCCCATGTCGAGATGGCCTAGGGAGTGCTGCTGGCCGTAGTTCGTTTGCGCTCCATACACGTCGAACAAGCGGTTGCGGTTGCCGGACGAATCGCGCAGAAACAGCGCTCCTCCCGGAACGTCTGGGTCCCCTGCGACGCCCAGGTACGCGCGCCCCATGGACGACCGGTCGAAGTCCTGCCGTCCCCAGAAGCGCTTCGTGCTGTACAGGAAGGCCGAACTGCTCAAGATTGTGTTTGAACTTACCGTGTAGGCGTGCGACAGGGATCCGGATCGGCGTTCGACGTCAAGTGTATCGGCCGTCACCGGATTCTGGTTCGGATTCCGCTCGAACATCGGGGTCGTCAGGCCGAGATACGTGGAGTTTGAGATCTCGTCGTAGATGCCGGCCTTCAGTGCAAGCGTGTGGCGGTCGTTCGGCTTGAACGTGAACTTCGTCTGCACGTCCTCGATGTCGTAGTAGAACCGCCTCCAGCCGTCACCCTGCTTGTGTAGGTAGTTTGCGACCCAGCCGATCGACTGGTCGCGGTTGCTACCTCCGAGCGAGCCTTCCCCGACGAACACGCCGCGTTGTCCGCCTTCGAGGTCGAACTCGCCGTGGAATTTGGAGGGTGGATCGGCCGTAACGAAGTTGACGACGCCACCCACCGTCTGCGGGCCGTGCAAGATCTGGCCGCTTCCCTTGAGGACCTCGATCCGGCTCATGCGCTCGATCGGCGGAGAGTAGTACATGTCCGGCTCGCCGTAGGGCGCCAGCGCGATCGGAATGCCGTCCTCGAGCATCAGCACCTTGCGGCTGCGGTTGGGGTTCAATCCGCGCATGCCGATGTTCAGCCGCATCGCGACCGGGCCCGAGTCCTCCCGTAGATTGATCCCAGGAACCCGGCGAAGAACTTCGTTCGCGTCGATCGGCTTCGACGCGATCAGTTCTTCTTTGCTAACGATATGCAAAGAACCCGGAATCGCAACCCGCAAGTCCTCGACGGTGGCGACGACCTCGATGGAGGCCTCGTTGCGCTTGAACTCCGTGAGTTCCACGGACAGTTCGGTCGTAGTGGCCGCCCCCCGCACTTCGACTGGCTCGAAGTCGTCCGTCCTCACCCGCAGAGTGAACGCTCCCACAGGAACGTTGCTCAGCTTGAAGACGCCGACACTGTTCGAAAGGGTTTTCGCACCATTCTCCACAACTTGCACTCTCGCTCCCGCCAAGGGGAAGCCACCGGGTCCGGTTAGTCTCCCGCTCACGATCCGAACCTGTTGCGCCGCGACCGGAACCAGTAGCGCGAATGCCACTAACGCACACCGCAGGCTTGATGCAATCACTCTCGGTCTCCCTTCCGTTTTCGAGGAGCAATGCGCCCAGGACCGGGCCGCCGCCTCCGAGAGTATCAGAAACTGCAACTGAGTCTCAACTAGCCAATTCGGTGTGCAGACGCACTATCGAACGGTCTCTTGGGGCGGTTGGTGTCTCGGCTCCGGTGCCGGCGGAAAGCTCCCGGGCCGTTGGAATCGGACGGCGGCCACGGCCACAGCCCGCTCGGTTTCCCGTGTCGATGAGGTGTCGAGCGGATGTTGACCAGGTGGCGTCCACATCCTTCGCCATGCTGTCACAACGGCATCGGCTGCCCAGGCACAGGTTTTCGACGGAGGTGCGGTTCGACGCAGCACTTGTTCCAAGCGAAGGTTGAAGAGCCTCGAGCGGCGGAGCGAGTGTGCTCGCTTCCTGCACCGCCCGCAGGCTGATCAAAAAATGCCGGCGCATGAACCGGATGGCTCGACGGTCTGGAGGGATTCAGCGGGCTCAATTGGACGGCGGCTCGCAACAACAGCGACCTTCGTTCGCTCAAGTCGCTGGCCGCTTCGAGGAAGCGGCGGTCCAACTGGAGAAGGGGCTGGCGCAGTACTACTAGGGCGACATTCATTACTCGCTCTTCCAGGCGCAGCGTCGCCTCGGAAACCCCGCAGAGGCGCGGAGAGCTCTGGATCGATCGACCGCCATGCGCAAGACCACGTTCGACCGCGACCGTGGCAAGTTCGCAAAATGCATCAAGAGCGAATAGAACCGGTTGGGCGCGCGCAAGCCGGCAAGGAAGCAAGGAGACGCGGGAGCCGGGACCGCCTCGCTAGCCCTGCTCGACTCTCAGAGCCGACGCATGGCCGAGCGGCCGCTCGCGTCGCTTCCATTCGCCTGTCCGTCGGGTTGTTGTTCGGGCCGGTTGCCACGACTGCTGCGGCCGCTCGCGGCCCGGATGTGGGTCGGCCCTCGCGAATCCGGTTCCGGGACGTCGCTGGGGCGTCCGGAGTGAACTTTCTTCTTCGGAACCACTCGACCCCGGAAAAGCACATGATCGAAACAGTGGCCGGCGGTCTCGCCGCGTTCGACTACAGCGGCGACGGCCTGGCGGATCTTTACTTCACAAACGGCGCGCCGATTCCGTTGCTCGAGAAAGAGTCTCCAGACGATTGGAATCGCCTGTTCCGCAACGCCGCCAAGCGCCCCGCAGGTCAGCGAAGAGGGGCGGCCGGAACGGCTGCGCCTGAGCCCGGTGCGCGGCTTTCGGCTGAACGAACTGGAGGCCTGGGCGCGCCGGCGCCTGCAGCCGGGGACGGTGGTGCGCTCGGACGGGCTGAGTTGCTTGCGGGGGGTGCAGGGCGCCGGCTGCGAGCACCAGCCGCGCGTCACCGGCGGCGGCAAGGGCAGCTGCGAAACGCCCGGGCTGACCTGGGTGAACACGCTGCTGGGCAACGTCAAGCGGGCGATCGACGGAACCTATCACGCCTGCGATCCGCAATACGTGGGGCGCTACCTGGCCGAGTTCGCCTACCGCTTCAACCGCCGCTACCAGTTGGCCGCTCTCGTCCCCCGGCTCGCCTACGTCGCGGCGCGTACCCCTCTGCTGCCTCACCGCCTCCTAACTTTGGCTGGGACTGCTGGGTAATCAGGAAAAGAAAAGGGTCAGCCCCCAGCTGTTGGGCAGGGTGAGTCCCCTCTGAGGGGCTTCCGGAGTCTCCCCGCTTCCGTAGTCCCGGCGGGCGCGTCCCCAGGGCATCGCCCGCGCCAGAACGGTCCCCTCGCCTTCGGCGTCTGGCACTCGCGGTGACTCATCTGGTTCCCACGCCCGCTAGGCCGGGGTCGCTCTTGCTCCCTTCTCAGGAACGATCAGCACTGGCGTGCGAGCAAGACCGCAAGCCGGTACAGCCAAAATGGGATTGCGATTCAGTTCTGTCATGTCCTACTATCTGTATGATCAGAATATCAGTGAAATAAGCAAATGGAACTCGCCAAGATCACCGCGCGTGGGCAGACGACGATCCCCAAGAGCATCCGTGAGGCGGCCAACCTGGACGAGGGTGATGTGATTGCTTTCGAGATCGAGGGCGATCATCTAGTGGTACACAAGGTGAGGCCGGGCCGGGACGACTACCTGCAGGGCCTCTCCGAGGTTCTCGGCGAATGGATCTCGTCCGAAGACGAGGAAGCGTGGCGTGACCTTTGAGTCGCTCGATGTGGTCGTCGTCCCCTTTCCTTTCACGGGCCGCCGGGCCACCAAGCACCGGCCGGCGTTGATCGTCTCATCCGCAAACTTCAATCGAGTTCACGAACAATCGATCCTGGCTATGATCACCTCAGTCGGGAGCGATTGGCCGAGCGACGTGGCGATCCAAGACTGGCGGGAAGCTGGCCTTAACGTTCCCTGCAAGGTCCGCTTTAAGCTCTTCACCCTCGATGACACTCTGATTGTCCGCAAGCTCGGGACGTTGTCGAAACGAGATGGCGAAGGGGCGAAAAAAGCACTGGAACACGTCCTGGCAGTCCGAACAAGGGCCTAGATGACGGCTCGAGGACGGTGCTGCAAAAAGGTATCGCCAATCAAATCTCTCCTGCAATACCGTTTCGCAACGCCTAACCCTTTGCAAGGGGGATTACATACGAAACTCCCGAAACAGGGGTTGACAGCTCACTTGCGCAACCTCCGGTTTCGGGGCCTGTCGATCCAACGGACATTGACCGGGGACAGTACCGCGTCCGCGATCTCCTCCATGGAGGCTTCGATCGTGAATACCTCTTCCTTCTCGGCCTTGGTCGGCTGGTAGTCGGTCCGTACCAGCTCCACGATTCTCGGTTTGGGTTTCTTGTGCACTGCTCTCCCTCCCGGTTCAGACTACCAGCCCGCGCTCCTTCAGCACGGCTCCTTCTCGGCAATCAGGCCGATCCAAGCGCTAGCGGCGGCAGCCAACGTCCAGGTATCCTTGCAGGCTGCCCCTGCGGCCTGGGAACCGCTCGGCGCGCTGTACGTCTGGCTGGAGTTGCAGGGCGGGTCGCGGTAGATCAGGTCCGCCGACTCGCTGTGCAGCCCGCGCATGATGGCGCGGTTGTCCCCGTCCAGAGCGTCTGCCTTTCCCAGTTCGCTAGCGCCATCTCGTGGCGGCCAGTACAGGCACGTCCCGGTACCGCTGCAACGGCCTCTCCCGGGGACTGGCCGCAGCTCACGCCACCAAGTCCTTGTAACGCAGCCGGGTGTTGGCCGCGGATGCGACAATCTCGCCCATCTGCTGGAGCGTGTCCAGCTCGCGGACGTTGTGGCGCCCGCTGAACTCGTCCCCATAGCGCTGCAGGTGCTGCGGGCTCATGTGGTGGTACGTTCCAATATAGCCGCGCTTGAGCATCGACCAGAAGGACTCGACTCCGTTGGTATGAGCCTTGCCCCGCACGTACTCGCCCACCGAGTGCTTGACCGTTTCGTGGTCGAACGGCAGCGTCTCGTAGGCGCCGGCCTCATCCGTATAGACCGTAGCCTGCAAGTCGGCCCAGTCCTGCACGAACCCTTGCAGCGTTTCCTTGTCAGTTAACCCAACGACCTTGGCCGCGACGTGCTTGGTCGCCCTGTCCTTCGCACCGACCACGGCCGTCTTGCCCCCGGCGCCCCTGCCGGTTCCTTCCAGCTCCTGCCGCCTGGCGTTGCTCATGTTCTTCCGCTTGCCGCCGATATAGGTCTCGTCTACCTCGACCGGAGCGGAGAACTGGAACCCGCCGGACTGCAGCGCTTTCCGCACGCGATGCGCCAGATGCCATGCTGTCTTCTGCGTCACGCCCAGGTCACGATGCAGCTTCATGGAAGAGACTCCCTTGAGATTGGTCGAGAGCAGGTAGAAGGCAAACAGCCAATCCCGGTAGCCGATCTTGCTCGAGTGCATGAACGTACCGGTCTTAGCGCTGAAGTTCGCATCGCAGACCTGCTCGCGGCAGCGGAACGGCATGGACTTGCGCTTTGCGCTCGTGTTTACGTTCAGCGAACCGCAACGCGGGCAGCAGACCCCTCCGGGCCAGCGCCGCGGCACGATCCAGGCCTCTGCCGTAGCGTCATCCGGAAACATCTCGAAGAATTCCGAAACCGAAAGCCCCTTTCGATAGTGCTTTCCCGGCCCCTTCTTAGCAACTTCCATATCAACCTCTTACATAACTATTCTACAGGAAATTCCCGAATCTGTCAACCCCTGTTTCGGGAGTTTCGTATGTAATCCCCTTTGCAAGCCCGTCCGGGGCCGGGGTGTTGCAAGACCCCTCGTTTGTGCAACCCTCCGGATTCAGGGCCGTTTCTCAGGGCACGTCTCCTGTGGTTTCTTGATCCGGTGAATTTATCCGCAGTAGCCGCCGTTCCTGCTACTTGTATGTCGTAAGCGTTCGGGCGGGCCGTGAATTGAGGAGGGCGAAAGCCGGTGGGGAGGGCGGCAAAAAAACTTGCATAAAACGCTGGACACGAGAAATGGGTTTATGGCAGGCTAGCGGATGTGGAGGCGGAAAGGCAGCTGGAAGCGCAGCAGGCATGGAGGCCGGTCCAGCAGGAGCCGGAGCGGGCGTTGTGGTTGGAGCCGGTGGAGGCGAAACGCCAGTGGCATTACTGGCGGAGCATGCACCAGCGAGCGAAAGAGCGCCTCGAGAGGTGGAAGTTGCGGTGTGGGGAAGCGGAGCAGAAGCTGGCGGAGGCGCAGCAGAGGAGCGAGCAGCTGCACGAGCGGATCCAGGAGTTGGAGCAGGAGAATGCGGGCCTGCAGCAGCGCAACCGGGATCTGTTGCAGTCCGCGTTCGGGAAGCGGAGCGAGAAGCGCCAGAGCGGCAGTGAGGCAGGGGCGGCAGCAGCGGAGACGGTCCGCCCGGGGGCGGATTCGGAGCCGCAGCGGCCGCGCGGGGGGCCACGGGGAGCGGTCCCGCATGCGCGGGTAGAGCGGTCCGGTCTAGCGGTGCAGGAGGAGTGGCTCGAGCCGGAGGCGGAGCGCCGCTAGTGTGCGGACTGCGGGGAGCCCTACGCCCGCAACGGCGAGGAGAGCAGCGCATCGATCGAGGTCGATGTGCGGGGGTATGTGAGACGGATCCGGCGGCCCCGCTTCCGGGCGGGGTGCGGGTGCGCGCAGCGGCAGGGCCAGCCAGTGCCCGCAGTGATCGCGCCGCGGGAGCCCACGCTGTTCCGCGGCACGAGTTACGGACTGAGCGTGTGGGTGGCGTTTCTGCTGCAAGTGTATTGGCAGCGGCACCCGGTGCGGGCGTTCGAGCGGGAGTGGGGCGAGAGGGGGGTGCGTCTGCCGGCGGGCACGCTGCTGGGGCATGGGCGGGATTTCCTGACCTGGTTCGAGCCGCTGGAGGCGGCGATCGCAGCGCACCAGGAGCAGACGCGACTGGTGCACGGGGACGAGACCTCGTGGGTGGTGCAGGTGCGGGCGGAGGCAGGGCAGAACCCGCGTTGCTGGTTGTGGGCCTGCCTGACCGGGGACGCCGTGCGGTTCCGGGTGGATCCGTCGCGGAGTGCCGAGGCGGCCGCGGAACTGTTCGGCAAGCTGGGGCTGAGAGGGAAGGTGGTGCTGGTGTGTGATCGCTACGCGGCGTATGTCAAGTTGGCGCGGGAGCACCCAGAGCAGTTCGAACTCTCCGTATGCTGGGCCCACGCCAGGAGAGATTTTGTCACGCTGGGGCGCAAGCGGCCGGATCTGCAGGAGTGGGTGGACGGGATCCTGGAGCGGATCGGGAGGCTGTACCGACGCAACGCCGAACGGCTGGCGCAATGGGATCCACAGAGTGGTCTGGAAGGACAGTGCGAGGCGTTCCGGGCGGCCCAGCAGCGCCTGGCAGCGGAGTGCGCCGCACTATTCGAGCACGCCGAGCGGGAGGTGGCGACACGGACCCAGGAGGCGGACAAGGCTGGCCCGGACCCGCGGCTGGCACCGCTGCAATCCTTGTTGCGGCACCGCGAGGGCCTGGTGGTGTTTGTGAGGAAGGCGTTCGTGCCCAGGGACAACACTGTCGTGGAGCGAGCCCTGCGGCGACCCGTGCTCGGGCGCAAGCTCAGCTACGGCTCGCACAGTGCGGACGGCGCGGCCCTGCAGGGCGTGCTGCTGTCGGTGTGCGCCACGCTGGACAGGGCCGGGATCGACCTGTGGCGCTGGCTGGAGGCGTTCCTGCGCGAGTGGGCGGGGATCGGACGGGGAGGGGTCGTGGTGGATCCGTGGGCCTGGCTGCCGTGGGGCCTGTCCGCGGAGCGGTTCCAGGCCCTGCGAGCGCCCTGGCGGTGTTCGGAGGCCGGGCCGGACCCGTGAGCGGCTCGCTGCGCTATTGCGGCCGGGATTTCCTCCCGGCCGAACTGGACCGGATCCGCGCCCTGATCGCGCACACGGACCCGCCCCTGTCCCGCACGAAACTATCCCAGGCGGTCTGCGAGGTGCTGGACTGGCGCAAGCCCGACGGCGGCCTCAAGGAGATGAGCGCGCGCGTGGCCCTGCTGCGCATGCAGCGCGACGGCCTGCTGACCCTGCCGCCGCCGCTGAGGACCCTGCCGCGCCCGCGCCCGCTCGCGCCTTCCCCGCGCACCGATCCGCCGCCCCGCGCGCCCCTGCCCGCCGCGCTGGCCCAAGCCCGCCCCCTGCGCCTCTCCCTGCTGCGCCCCTCCGACCCCCGCAGCCGCCTCTGGAACGAGTTCGTCGAGCGCTACCACTACCTCGGCTACAAGCCCCTGCCCGGTGCCCAGTTGCGCTACTTCGTGCACGCCGCCGACGGCCTCCTGCTGGCCCTGCTCGGCTGCGGCGCCGCGGCCTGGAAAACCGCCCCCCGCGACCGCTTCGTCGGCTGGGATCCCGCCACCCGCCAGCGCAACCTGCCCCTGGTCGTCAATCACGCCCGCTATCTCATCCTGCCGTAGATTGCTGCATAATCCCACCCTCGCTACATCGTTGAAAAACAAGGACTTCCTGATTCGATCCCCTCGTCAGCGGACACTTCTCCGACCGCTTTCCATCCCTGCCATGCGAATCCCCGGCTGGATCCCGGAAATCGCACGCTGGCAGGGCATCCCGACAGCATTCTCCCGGCCACCCTGCCATCGTAGCGGAGAACGCGACCAGCGGTCCCGGCCCGCTGCCTCCCGGACTTCCAATCCACCCCCCCCTCGATCCGCGACCTTTTCCAGAGATTTCCATTAACCACTTCTACAAGCATATAATAAAGGCGTGGCGCACACGGCACCCTGTCTCGATTGCGGTGCGCAACTGGTCCGCCACCGTCGCGGGCGACCCCGCCTCCGCTGCGACCGCTGCAACCGGCGCCGCCAGAATGCACGCGCCCGCAACCTGCCCCCGGGCACGGCCTACGACCGCTGGAACCGCGACAGCGTCCGCGCCGCTTTGGCGGCAGAACGGGCCCGCTTGGAAGCATTGCAGGAAGCCGCCAGCGCCTCTGCGCAGGACATTGCCGCGCTGGAGGCGCTGCTGGGACGGCTGGAGCAGCGCGCCCGCACCGCCGGATCGGCGCCAAAGCCGCGCGCGCGGCAGGCGAGCTGAGGTGGCTAGGGAGTGGTGGACAGTTGAGTGTGCGGCAGCTGCAGCAACTCCAGAGGGGCGGCACCATGATGGTGCAGGGGGCTTGAGATGTCAAGGGGGGAGGGGGTAGCAGGGGGAGGGGAGCGCCCCTCCCCCCCTCTCCAAGAGAGGCAGTGGAAAGGGGTGAGGAGGCCCCGGGAGGGGGTGCTGGGGGGCGCGCCCCCCAGCACATTTCCGGCATCTTTTGTTTTGACTTGGCTGCGGATCGTGCCGCCCTCTCGCGCCTCCCGTGTCGGCACGGGAGCGGACTGGCCATGCCGGGCACAACAGCTCCTGCGGGATGGCTGGCAGGCACGCCCGTTGCGACCGGTGCGGTTGCATGGATCATGGTAACGTTACCAGGGGCGGAGAGCCCGCCACCACGCGAGCAGCCGGAGGGCAATGGCATGGCCTTGACGAACGCAGAGAAACAGCGGCGCTATCGCGCCCGGCGCCGGGAGGGGGCGCGGCCGGTCCGCTATCGCCGTCCGCAGGAGCGGCGCTCGAATCCGCAACGCTGGCGCGACGCGGTGCAGAGCTTGGTGCAGCTCCAGGAGCACTACGGGGAGTGGCTGGAGAAGCTGCCGGAGAGCCTGTACGGGAGCGCGCTGGGGGCGAAGCTGGAGGCGATCACAGAGCTGGACCTCGACGCCCTGCAAGCCGTCGAGCCCCCGCTGGGCTTCGGGCGGGACTGAGCGGGCCGGGCGCGGGCCGCCGCGGGACCGGGCGCCAGGCAACAGGCCCCGCGGTGCATGGTAACGTTACCAGTGTCAGGGCCCGTCGCGCCCCTATCGGCCCGCGCTCAGACCCCCGCCTGCTGCGCGTGCCAGGCCTGCTCGAACTCCACCGGGGAGCGATAGCCCAGCGCCGAATGACGGCGCTTGCGATTGTAGAAGCCTTCCAGAAACACGAAGATCTCCGTGGTCGCCTGCTCGCGGGTCGCGAACGGAACGCGTTGCAGCAACTCGCATTCCAGCGTCGCGAACAGGCTCTCCGCCATGGCATTGTCGTAACAGTTCCCGGCCGCCCCCATTGAACGCTCGATGCCGGCCTCGGCGCAGCGCCGGCTGAACGCCAGCGCCGTGTACTGGCTCCCGCGGTCGGAATGGAACACCACGCCCTGCGCCGCCCGCATCTGGAGCGCCATCTCCAGCCCCGCCTGGACCAGCTCGACGGTCTGCCGCGCGCCCATCGCCCAGCCCACCACCTTGCGGCTGAACACGTCCAGCACCGTTGCCAGGTACACAAACCCTTCCAGGGTCGGCACATACGTGATGTCAGCCACCCACAACCGGTTCGGCTCGGACGCCTCGAAACGCCGCTGGACCCGGTCCGGCGCCACCGCCGCTTCCCGCTCCCTGCGCGTCGTGCAGCGCCGCTTCCTCCGCGTCACGCCCTCCAGCCCCAGCGCCCGCATCAGCCGCGCCACCCGCTGCCGCGACACACTCACGCCCTCCGCCTGCAGCTCCGCCTGCACCCGCCGCGCCCCGTAGGTCTGCCGCGATTCCACGTGGATCGCCGCGATCCTCCGGCTCAACGCCTCGCGCTCTTGCGCCCGCCGGCTCGGCGTCCGCTGCCGCCATGCGTAGTACCCGCTGGTGGAGACCCCCAGCACACGGCACATGCAGGCGATCGGATACTGCCCCTGGTGCGCTCTGACGAATCCGAACACCCTTACGGGATCGAATCGGTCTCCCGAGCGAACCAGGTGGCTGCTTTTGACAGGATCTCGCGCTCCATCTTCAGCCGCCGGTTCTCCCGCCGCAGGCGCACCAGTTCCTCCCGCTCCGCACTGCGCAGGCCGTCCTGCCGACTGCCCTGATCGCGCTCGGCCTGTTGCATCCAGCGCCGCACCGAATCCGCGGAGATCCCGAATTCCTCGGCCACCTCCCGGGTGCTGCGAGCACCGACCTGCACCAGCTTCACCACCTTGTCCCGAAACTCCTTCGGGTAGGCCTTCACATAGGCATGTTTGCTCATTGTCCGGGGCCTCCTTACCCCCTGCCCTCTCTGCAAGCAATCAACTGCCTATCACGCTATCTCAGCTGTCCACGAAAACGGGGCCACTTCAAGCCCGGACGCGTGTTCCGGTGCGTGCCCCGCCGCAAGCGGCTCCTGATCGCCACTCCACTCTCGACTCCCTACCTCATGCGAATTCCAGCCCCTGCTGATCCGGGTCCGGCGCCAGCGCGCTTCTGCCCGCCAGAGCCGCGCGCAGCGCCGCCGTCTCCAGGGCTTGCCCGGCGATCAGCCACGGCGCGCCCTTGCAGGCCTGCCGGGCCGGCAGGGCCCCTGTCCGAATCAGCCGCCGCACCACGCTCGGGTCCACCCCCAACCGCTCCGCCGCTTCCGACAGCACCAACTCGCCCCGCTCGCGGCGCTCCCCCTCCCGGTACACCGCGATCCCGTGGCTGGAGCGCAGCGAACGCACGCGATCCCTGGTCCAGCTGTTGCCCTTGCCGGTCCGCTTCCCCAAGCGGTTCAGCAGCCCGGCGATCGACGGATCCGACAGGCTCCGCGCCAGTTCGCGGACCAGATCGACCGTGGCCGCATCTGTGCTCCAGCGATGCTGCCCGGTCCGGCTGCGCTGCACCTCCAGCTCCGTATGGTCGCCGCCCTTCCAATGCAGCCGCAAGCAGATCCGCTCCTCCTCGACCGTCGCGGCGATCTCCACCAGCGCGGCCCGCAGCACCGCCTTGCGCAGCTCCGGCGTCGCCCGCTCGTCGTTCCAGGCCCGCTCCAGGTCCTCTCCCAGTGCCAGGTACGCCTCCCGCTCCGGTCGCGTCACCGCCGCCCGCCGCCGCTCCCCCAGCGCCTCCAGCCGCTCCTCGCAGGCCCGCACCTGCACCAGGCTCCGCTCCCACTTGCGCGCCAGATTCTGGAACACGTTGCGGTTCGCCGGCTCGACCGCCTCGAACTGCGCCTGCGCCCGCTCCGCCAGGTACTGCGCTTCCGCCAGCGCAGAGCGCGCCAGCCGCTCCTCCGCAGCGCCCTCCTCGCCACCCCCCTCCCAGGCCTGCAGCGCCGCTTCCACTCCCAGCGGCTGCAGCGCCGCCAGCAAGGCCGCGCCCACCGCCCGCTCCGCGCGCAGCGCCCCGAAATCCTGGCAGGCCCCCGCGTTGCCGTGATCGCCCCGGCAATGGTAGCCGACCGACCGGCCGTTGTCCCGCACCTGCATGCGCCGCGTGCAACGACCGCACCGCAGCAATCCCGCCAGCAGCGCCCGGCCCGGCCGCACCGCGCCGCGCACCTTGCTGTTGTTGGCCGCGATCAACTCCTGGTTCCTCTCGTATTCCGCCCACGTAATATACCCCTCGTGGCGGTCCCGCAGCAGCACCGTCCATTCCTCCGGGCCGGCCTTGCGGATCCCGCTGCGCACGCGCTTGCGCCCGTTCTCGATCACTGTCTCCTGGCGCCGCCGCCCGAAGGCGTAGGCACCCGCGTAGATCGGATTCGACAGCAGCGAGTTGAGGCCGGTGTTGGTCGGCACCTTCCACACAATGCCCTTGCCGTGCTGCCGCACCGGGATCTCGACCCGCTCCCGCCGGCACCACAGGTACACCTGCCGCACGCTGCGCAGTTCGGCGAACTTGCGGAAGACCAGCGCGAGCGCGTCCCGCTGGCGCTGGTCCGAGCTCCTCTCGATGCGCCAGCGGTCCAGCTTCTCGTAGCCGGCCGGCAGGGTGGTGAACAGTTCGCCACGCGCGGCCAGCTCCTGGCGGCTCTCCAGCGAGCGCTGGCGGAAGACCGCCAGCTCCATCTCGCTGAAGCCCCCCTTCATCCCCAGGAATAGCCGGTCGTCGGCCAGCCCGGGATCGTACAGCCGCTCGCGGTCCCCGACCAGGCAGCCCGTGATCGCGCAGAAGTCCAGCAGCGTGTGCCAGTCGCGCCCGTTGCGCGCCAGCCTGGAGGCTTCCAGCGAGAGCACCAGCCCGGCCGCGCCCCGGCAGACCGCCGTGAGCAGGCGGTCGAAGCCCGGCCGCTCCACGCCGTCACCGGAGGTGCCCTGGTCCTCGTCGATCACTTCCACCTGGCCGAAGCCCAGTTCGCGCGCATGGTCGGCCAGCGCGTACTGCAGCTTCTGGCGCTCGACATGGTTGCGG
Organism: Bryobacterales bacterium; assembly: GCA_965218615.1. GTDB lineage: Bacteria > Acidobacteriota > Terriglobia > Bryobacterales > UBA6623 > VXMF01. The sequence continues at coordinate 310,064 of CBDCLH010000006.1, read as the reverse complement.
ACCTGGAAGTCGGACGACTGGCGCACGTAGACGAAGGCCTTGCGCCGCAGGTGGTCCGTGGTGAGCGGCCCGCGCTCAGGCGCTGTCATGCGGACCTCCTTCGGGCGGGCTGGGCAGCCGGCGCAGCACCGCTGCGATCAATTCCGCCAGGGCCGGCAGGACGGCCTGCCGCAGCTCCGGTGCCAGCTGAACCCGGGGCAGGCGGGCGAACAGGCTCTGCTGCCGGCCCGGGCGCGTGCGATGGTTCATGGGGTTCTCCTTCCTCGGCGGGCGGCGGCTCATCCAGCCAGCTCGACACCAGCTGGCGCAGGTCCGCCAGCGCTGCCAGGGACAGGCGCGGAACTGCCCGCACGCCCCACTGCGACGCTTCCGGAGCCGTCATCCACTGGGGAATGTGATAGCGCATCCCTTGCGCCTGGGCAACGACCAGGATCGGGTTGCCGCGCCAGGACCGGCGCTCCACCCGGGTCACCCGCTGGCCGGCCAGCGGATGGAATCGGTAGTGCACCGTGACCTCGCCACCCGCAATGTGGGGTTTGTGAAGGTATCTACCCCTGGATCCGCGTCCCCCATCTCGCCTCCCACCTGCTCGCCCGCAGCGAGCGGCAACTGCCCGCCGACTGGCACAGCCGCTACGGCCTCCGGCCCGTCCTGCTGGAAACCTTCTGCGAAACCCCGCGCTTCCGCGGCACCTGCTAGCGGGCTGCCAACTGGCTCCACGTCGGCCAAACCCAGGGCCGCGGCAAACTCGACACGCACAACCAATACGCCCTGCCCGTCAAAGACATCTTCGTCAAACCTCTTCCTGATTACCCGCAAGTCTCAGCCATAGTTGGGAAGCCGAGAAATGATGGATTCGTGCTTGGAATCGGTTGACTTGAAACGCTGTATGAGATATAATAAATGATTGATAATAAAGGAGTTGCCTATGCCTAAGAACAAAGTTCAGTTTCAGAAGGGACAGAGCCTGCGGGAGTTCCTGGAAGCGTACGGAACGGACCAGCAATGCGAGGACGCGCTGTTCCAGGCACGCTGGCCGGAAGGCTTCCAGTGCCCCGCCTGCGGGTACGGGAAGTATTGCCGCCTGCGCACGCGCAAGGTCTTGCAGTGCATCCGCTGCAAGCACCAAGCGTCGCTCACGGCGGGCACCTTGTTCGACAACACCAAGCTGCCTTTGCGCACTTGGTACCTTGCCATGTACCTGCTCACGCAGTCGAAGAACGGCATTTCGGCGATGGGTCTCAAGCGTCAGCTGGGGGTGAGTTACAACACGGCTTGGATGGTCAAGCATAAGCTGATGCAGGCCATGCGGGAGCGGGACGATAGCCAGCCTTTGCAGGGCACGGTGGAGCTGGACGACGCCTACCTGGGCGGGGAGGCAAGCGGCGGCAAGCGCGGACGGGGAGCGGACGGCAAGACGCCGTTCGTGGCGGCTGCGCAGGTCAGCGAGGACGGGCGGCCGCAACGGCTGCGCCTGAGCCCGGTGGGCGGCTTCCGGCTGCAGGAACTGGAGGCCTGGGCGCGCCAGCACCTGCAGCCGGGGACGGTGGTGCGCTCGGACGGGCTGAGCTGCTTTCGGGGGGTGCAGGGCGCCGGCTGCGAGCACCAGCCGCGCGTCACCGGCGGCGGCAAGGGCAGCTGCGAAACACCCGGGCTGACCTGGGTGAACACGCTGCTGAGCAACGTCAAGCGGGCAATCGACGGAACCTATCACGCCTGCGATCCGAAATACGTGGGGCGCTACCTCGCCGAGTTCGCCTACCGCTTCAACCGACGCTACCAGTTGGCTGATCTCGTCCCCCGGCTCGCCTATGTCGCGGCGCGCACCCCTCCGCTGCCTCACCGCCTCCTAACTTTGGCTGGGACTGCTGGGTAATCAGGAACCTCTTTGTCCCGACTGGAAAGCGATCCTCAATCGCTAAACCCGCTAAACCGCCAACCGTCTCTCACGCCTCGCTCGAACGCTTACTTCCAATCAATGTTCTCGACCATCGCCAGAGCGGCCCGCGTCTTGGGAACGTCCTCGATGTCCTGGGCCCGGTGGCGCATCCCGAGGTTCTTGGACTCGAAGTGCGCCCAGAACTCGTCCGGGACCTGCGTCGGAGAGTGGGGTGTGTTGTATGGCAGAAAGGCGAAGAATGGCCGATCGCGGTTCTCCTCGATGAACTCGAGTGCACGGTTCGTGACGTCGTCGATGATGAAGCCCTCCCCGCTTACAAGCTCGCCATTGTGGTCGAGTTCGTAGTCGAAGGAGTGGCCCTGTGCCCCTCGGTGAAGCCGCGCGCGTTCGGGTGGTACGGATGTTGCGTCCCGTTGTGCCACTTGCCAAACGCCCCGGTCGCATTGCGCGCCTGTCGGAACGTCTCGGCGATCGTGTGCTCGTCGATGTTCAGGCGCTCCTGGCCGGTCGAGACGCCCCGCACGCCGCCGCGGGCGCAGTAGCGGCCCGTCAGGAACTCGGCCGGCGTCGGTGCGCAGACGGCGCAGACATAGAAGCACGCGAAAATCGCGCCGCCGTGGGCGAGAGAGTCGATGTGGCGGGTTGACAGGTTGGTGTTGCCATGCAAGCTAAGGTCGCCCAACCCTAGGCGTCGGCGAGGATCACGACCGCGTTGGGCGGTTGCTCGCCGCAGGAACGGGCGGCCTCCCGCGACGTGCAGGACGCGCTGAGCAAGATCAGCGAAGAAACGGTCAGGGCGGTATGAATCAGGTGCATCTTAGCCTTCCGGGCTCTGACGATAGTCGTCGCGGCGCTTCGCGGCACCGCCAATGTTTGCACAAGCCGGTTGCCCCCGAACTGGGATGCACGAGTCCAGCGGCCGTCGAGCGAGGGATGGCGCCCGGACCCCCCGCGGGAACCGCGCCATCGGTGTCGCGTCACCTTCCAGGATGGATCGTCCGAGGTCCGCCTCCGCTTAGCGCGGACGCTTGGACGAGCCCTTGGCCCTTCCGGTCGCGCCGAATCAGCGACGGATTGCGCCAGCCTCTTGCGCCCAGGCCGGATGACCATGCGGCGCCCTGGCCCGTTCAAACGGATTCGACATGGCCGGCGCGGAGGCGCCGAGCCTGGTAGCCGGTGGGACTTCAACGCACGGCGCCCCGCGCACAGATCGCAAATTCGTGGCAGAATCTGTGCAAGCCATGAATCGTCGAGAGTTCATTCATTTGGCCGCCGCGACAACCCTTGGCGCCGTGGACGCGATCGCTCAGGCCGGCGACGCGGCGCGCAGCCCTCTCAAGATCGCCCGCGTTGAACCCTTGGTCATCCGGATTGGCTCTCGCAAGAATATCGTCGTGTGCCGCGTCGAGACCACTGACGGTTTGCACGGCTGGGGGGAGGGAACCTCGCCGCCGAATATCGCTCCGGTCGTTGCGCAAATCCGTTCGCTCGGCGCGCTGATCGAGGGCCAACGCGCCTGGGACACTGAGAAGATTTGGCGGCGGATGTATACCGTGGAGGAAAACAGCCTCGGCGGCACTCTCTACGCCGCCATCTCAGCCATCGACATTGCTCTGTGGGACATCCTCGGCAAGCACCTTCACGTCCCTCTGCACGACCTCCTCGGCGGCCGTGTGTGGGACAAGCTGCGGCTATACACGTCTTACCGCTGGGGGAATATTCCGAGGACCGCCGCCGCCTATCGCCAGCGCACCGAGGAACTGATTGCTCAGGGCGCCGTCGCGGGAAAATACGACCCCTTCGGCCCCTATCCGGAGCCGTCCCGGCAGCTTCCCACGTCCATTCTCAACGAAGTGCGTGACATGATCCGAGGAATCCGTGAGGCAAGTCCCGACTTCGACATTTGCATCGAGTGCCACGGCAAGTTCAACGTAGCCTCCGCAGGCCGCATCATCCGCGCTGTTGAGCCTTTCGATCCGTTTTTCTTGGAGGAGCCCCTACCCCCCGAGAACGTCGACGCCCTCGCCTCGCTGCAGGGCTCCACGAACATTCCAATCGCCACTGCCGAGGGTGTTCAGGGCCATTTCCTCTATCGCGAGCTGCTGGCCAAGCAGGCGGTGCGAATCTGGCAGCCCGACGTCGCTCGGACCGGCGGTATCACAGCGATGAAAAAGATTGCGGCGCTGGCGGACACCGGCTACATCACGATCGCTCCGCACAACCCCAACGGTCCGATCTGCGCGGCGGCGAGTATGCACCTCGCGGCCACGATTCCGAATTTCCTGATCATGGAAGAGGGCAACAAGGAGACGGAGCAGTACGAAGCGATCTTTCTGGACGGCTGGCGCCAGGGCCTCGGGGAATGGCGAATCCCGCCGGGCCCGGGCCTTGGGGTCGACTTGCCCCCCGAATTCTTGCGGGAATACCAAGTGGCGGTGTGAGGCCCGCAGCTGCGGGCTGCCGACGAGTCCAAAGACCGCCGAACCCCTTCACCCGGGACGCGCACGCCTCCTCCGGCAAGTTGCGTCAGGACGCATCTGCACAATCGCCGGCAGGTGGCCGGGTTGGCCGAGTGTTCGTTCGTTCCGCCATAGCCTCACCCGCCAACTGGCGCTGGCCAAGGCGCCTCGCCAGGATCGCCCAGGCCAACAGTCTCGCGACTTGTCGGGCAAGCCGGTCCCCGCAAGCCGATGACGGCGTCCGCTCCAGATGTGGAACCCAGTGCGGGATTCTCGGGACGAGGATTCGCAGAGGCTGCTCTGAGCCACTGCAGCAGTTGGTCGGGCCGCCGAGATTTGAACTCGGGACCTCTTCCACCCCAAGGAAGCGCGCTACCAGGCTGCGCCACGGCCCGACTGCGGGAAGGATCCTACTTCTATCCTATCGGCCCCTGGGGTGGCTGCGCTCGTGCGTGGGAGAACGCTACGGCGCGCCTCGGGCGGAACTCCGTGTGCTTGCCGTCTACGCGCGCCCGCACGCGAGGAATCGATCGGAGCCCGAACATCGGAGTCCAGAGAGCCGGAGATTGCTAGCCGAACTTGCGCGCGAAGCCGCCGACTCTGTGTTACCGTAAAGCTGCTTCCCGTGTCCGCCCCCGCAACCAGCCTCCGCGAACCGCTCCGCCAGCACGGTATCCGGCTGACCCGCCAGCGGGAGCTGCTCTTCGGCTTGATCCACAACTCCCACACGCACCTGAACGCCGAGCAGCTCTACGAAATGGCGAAGAAGCAGGATCCCAAGATCAACAGGGTGACGGTCTACCGCACTTTGAAGGTCCTGAAGGAGCAGGGCTTGGTCGACGAACTGGACCTGATGCACTATGACGGGGAGCAGCACTATTACGAAACCCGCCTCAAGCGCGAGCATGCGCACATCATCTGCATGAGTTGCGGATCTGTCGTTGAGTACTTTGGGGATCCCTTGCGGCAGATCAAGCAGCAGATCGAATCGCAGTTCGGGTTTCAGGTCCTGGTCGCCCGCACGGAAATCGGAGGGTACTGCGCTGACTGCCAGCAGGGTGACCTGGGAGTCGACGAGAGTCGGAAGGCAGCGCGGCAAACCGCCAAGGCCGCGCAGCCGGCTTGACCGACGAGCAAGCCTCCGCGATGACCGCGAGTTCCGGTGCGCGGGACAAGGGGGATCTGGAGGTGCTTTCTCTGCTCGTAGAGCCTCCGTCCGGCGAATGCCTGCGGATCCAGGTCGCCCGCAATCCGTTTCTGATCGGTCGGCTCACGGAGTGCGACCTCACGCTGCGCGACAGCCGCATCTCACGCCGGCACGCCCGCATCCGGCTGAAGGACGGAGCCTATTCGATCGAGGACCTCGACAGCCGACACGGCCTGACCGTCAACGGCGAGACGGTGCAACACTGCCGCCTGACCGTCGGGGACCGGATTGGCTTCGGCATCGAGGAGTCGTTCGTGATCACTGTCGGCGAGGGTCTCAGCCCCCGTGCGCCATTGCTCAAGAAGGTCGCCAAGCTCTCTGCCGAAGCCAGCCGCACGGGCGCGCTCGGCCGGCTCTCGGCGATGCTCGAGGTGGCCCGCTCGATGGAGTCGTCCGAGGGTGTCGACGATGTCTTTGAGGCCGTCGTCGAAGCGGCTCTGACCATTGCGCGGGCCGACCGCGCCTTTCTGCTGCTGCGCGACGAGAGCGGCGCCCTGGAGGTGAAGGTCGCCCGTAGCGCGTCCGGCGGAGTCGGGCAGCTTCAAGTTCCACTTGCGACGATCGCGGAGGCGCTGGACCGTCGGCGGGACCTGTTCGCGATGACCATTGCTCCTGAACCCGGAAACCGGGGCGACGCTCCTCCCGGCCACGCCGAGCTCGCGCCCGAGCTTCGCAGCGCCCTGTGCGTGCCGATCCTGCGCATGCGCATTGGGCAGGACCACGAGACCAGCGTGATCTCGGCCAAGAAGGATACGCTCGGCGTGCTGTACATGGACAGTCGGGACCCGGATGTGCGCCTCGCGGAAGGCAACCAGGCGCTCCTGCAAGCCCTCGCGATCGAGACCTCGACAGTGCTGGAGAACGCTCGGCTGATCGAAGAGGAGCGCGAGAAGCGCCGCCTGGAGCAGGAACTGCGGATCGCGCGCGACATCCAGCAGGCCCTGCTTCCCGTAGCGCTGCCCAGCGAAGGCTGGCTGATCGCCAAGGGCCATAGCGAAGCCAGTTCCCAAGTGGGAGGGGACTACTACGACGTCGTGCAGGTAGCCTCCGGCAAATGGGTAGCCGTCGTGGCGGACGTCTCGGGCAAGGGCGTTGCCGCGTCGCTGCTGGCTTCGCTGCTGCAGGGGGCGTTCTTCCTGGGGTCCGACCCGGAAGTCTGCCTCGCGCGCACACTGGGTCGCATCAACCGCTACATCTGCGAACGGTCCCGCCAATCGCGGTTTGCAACTGTGTTCGCGCTGATCCTGGCCGAGGATGGAAGCATGCGTTGGAGCAACGCTGGGCACTGTCCCGCGATCCTCGCGCGCGGTGGCGGCAGCTCGGTCGAATGGCTGCGGCCCAACAGCGTGCCGGTCGGACTGTTCGAAGACACCGAGTTCGCGGAAGAGGCCTGCCGCCTGCAGCCCGGGGACAAGCTCTTGGTCTACAGCGACGGAGTCTCGGAGACGCGCAACAGCGCGGGCGAGCAGCTCGGCGAGCAGCGGCTCGGTGAGGCTGCCAGCCAGCTCGCCGGACTCGGCGCGGCAGAGTTCTTCGATGCCTTGCTCGGCAGCGTGCGCGAGTTCGCGGCGGACGCGCCCCGACAGGACGATTTCACCGTCCTCACGCTCGGCTTCCAGGGCGCGTGAGCGTCAGGCCCTGTTGCGCGCGCCCGCTTGCCATCGCTCTCCGTCGCGAGAGGATGAGGGACGCTCACACGGGCCTCGCCGGCGAGTTAGGCCGGTTGTCGGTTGGTAGCCCCAGCCGCGCGCTGCTCGTACGAGTTCGGAAGCGGACCGGAGGTCCTCGGCCGGACGCGACTCGCCAGCGCTCTCAAGGGCTCCGGCTGCCCTCGGCGGCGCCTGCCCCGCGACGGTGAAGCGGCCGGACCGCCTAACACGTGGAAGGAATCATGGCCAAGGCAAGGCCAGGGATCCGTTCGATCGCACCGGAGACGCGCCTTGCACTTGACCGCCGGCCTCTGAGGCACTAGAATCGAAGCTGAAATCATAGCCGGTGTGCGCCGTGGCCAGTCGGAGTGGACCTGAGCGCGGGAACTTCGTAGTTCCGTGGCGAGTGTGCCGGGTAGGAGATCGAATGCGACGCCGACTCGTTTCTTGGATCGCGGTACTTGTCCTTTCCGTCTTGGCCGCTCCGCTCTGCGCCCAGAATGCGGAGGAGCCGACCAAGCTCTCCGCCAAGGAGGAGAGGCGCCGCCTGAAGCAGCTTCGGAAGGAGCTGCGTGGACCGTTCAAGCGCTGGCTCGACGAGGATGTGCGATACATCATCACCGGCGAGGAGCGCAAGGCATTCGTCCAGATGGCCACGGACGAGGAGCGCGAGAACTTCATCGAGTCGTTTTGGATGCGCCGGGACCCGACGCCTGACTCGATGGAGAACGAATACAAGGAAGAGCACTATCGCCGCATAGCCTACGCCAACGACCGGTATGCCTCCGGCATCCAGGGCTGGAGGACCGACCGCGGTCGGATCTATATAGCGCACGGTCCGCCCGACGAAATCGAATCGCATCCTTCTGGCGGCCAGTACCAGCGGCCCTACGAAGAGGGGGGCGGCTTCACGTCCACCTATCCCTTCGAGATCTGGCGCTACCGCTGGATTGAAGGCATCGGCAGCGACGTCCTGCTGGAGTTTGTCGACCCAACGATGACAGGCGAGTACCGGCTCACGATGGATCCCTCGGAGAAGGACGCTTTGCTGCACGTGCCTGGCGCCGGTCTAACGCTCTCCGAGCAGATGGGCTTGACGACCAAGGCGGACCGCTTTCGCCGCACGGACGGCACGCGCATGGGCATGCCGATCGGCGGGGCGCAATCCATCCGCTACAACCAGTTCGAGCGCCTCCAGCTTTACGCCAACATTTTCAAGCCGCCTGCTGTCAAGTTCAAGGATCTCGAGGCGATCGTCAACTCGACCATCGACTACGACACGCTGCCCTATGAGGTCGACATCCACTATGTCCGCGTGACCAACAGTTCCGTTCTGTCCGGCGTCACCGTGCTACTGCGCAACGAGAACCTGATGTTCAAGGAAGAGGACGGCCTGCAGAAGGCCGTTGCGAACATCTTCGGGCGCATCACGACCATGACGCGCCGCGTGCAGGCGACCTTCGAGGATACGGTCAGCATCAAGACCACCCCCGAGCGCTTGCAACAGGAGGTGGGCCGCTCGTCGGTCTACAACAAGTCGGTGCCGCTCGCGCCGGGCATGTACCGCCTCGAACTTGTGGTGAAGGATTTGGTCGGAGAGACCATGGGAACCTACCGGACCGCGATGCGTGTGCCCGAGTACGATGACGAGGCGCTGGCCGCCAGCTCCTTGATCATCGCCGACAAGATCGAGCGAGTGCCGATCCGCTCGCTGGGCACGGGCCAGTTCGTCATCGGTAGCTCGAAGGTGCGTCCGCGCATCGACGACTCCTTCAAACGGAACGAGAAGATGGGCATCTATATGCAAATCTATAACCTCGGGCAGAGCGAAGAGACAAGCAAGCCGATGGGGAACGTGACGTACCAGATTACCCGCCTGGACAGCCCCCAGGAGTTGTTGCTCAACTTCACCGAGGATGTCAACAGCATCCGCGGCGCCTCCGCGCGGCAGGTCGTGATCGAAAAACTGCTCCCGCTGCAAAGCCTGGAGCCGGGCGAATACCGGTTGAACCTGCTGGTTGAAGACAACGTCAAGAACGAGTCTCTGACTCCGACCGTGATCTTCAAGGTGCTCTAAGGGCAGGCGTCGATGCATAGGAAGCAGCCAGGTCCGGCAGCGTCCGCTTGGGCCGGATTGCCGGTGTTGCTCGGGATTCTTCTCACGCTCCCGGCGGGAGCCGAAGTGGATGGTGGTATAGCCGGGCTCGTGCGCGACGAGGCGGGGGTCCCGCAGATGGGCGCGACCGTCAAGTTGCTTACCGCGGACGGCCGCGTGGCGCGGAGCCTTGAAAGCGACTATCGGGGCTGGTTCCAATTCACGAATGTTTTCCCCGGCGTCTATTCCATTCAGGTCACGCAGGCGAACTTTTCGCCGGCGCGAAAGAGCGAACTGAAGGTCGAAACCGGCAAGCGCACGTTTCTGGACGTCTGCATGCGCGGGCTGTTCGCCAGTCTGCAATTGTCCTATGGCAGCCAGGTCCGAGACATGTCCGAGCGCTGGAAGTGGATGCTGCGGGCCGAGCATTCGCGGCGTAACGTGCTGCGATTCGCGCCATCCGACCGCGACGGGCGTGAGGAATTCCTGCGCAAGCTGAGCGGGACGTTCGAGGACACCCGAGCGTACGCGGAGTTCAGCGCCGGCCAGGGCAACCGCTCGAACGGGTTGCGATCCCAGCAGGATCTCGGCACGGCGTTCGCGGTGGCGACCTCGCTTTTCGGCAATCACGATCTGACTGTCAGCGGCAACCGAGGTGTCGGCCGCCACGATCTCACCGGCGGCTCCACCGCCTTCCGTACGACGTACGCGAAGGATCTGGGCCTCGCCAAGCCCGAGGTCGCCTTGACGGTGCGCCAGTTGCAATCCTCGAGCGCCGCGGCGCGGGGCATCCTCGGCGCCCAGCAAGAGGGACAGTCCGTGCCGCGCCTCGAGACGGTGACATTGGAGTTTGGCGACTCGGTCGAGTTGACCGATGCGCTGCGCGTGGAATACGGCGTGTTGTTTGAGTCCGTGAAGTTCGTACGCCGCCTCCAGTTCGCCAGTCCCTACGGCAAGGCCGTCTATGCCTTGGCGCCCGATCGAGAACTGGCGCTCAGCTACGCCTCAGGGGTGCCCCCCGCGTCCGCTTCCCGGGCCAGTCAGGATGCCGCGTTACAGAGCAATGTGCGGCAACTCGGCATGTTCCCGCGCGTAGCCATGGTCCAGGGCCGGCCCACAGTCCAGCGCTCCGAGCATGTCGAGGTGACGTACCGGGAGCGCTTTGGCAGCAACATGATCGAGGTAGCCGTATACCGGGATTCGGTACGGGATGCCGCGGTCGCCGCCGCGGTGCCGGACGGTGTTTACGCGGCTGGCGACATCGTGCCGGACCTCTACGCCTCGACCGCCACCATCAACGGTGGCGACTATCGCATGCCGGGCGTGCGGATCTCCTACGCCCGCAAGATCCGCGACCGGCTGCAGGCGTCGCTCGGCTACGGGTACGCGGGCGCGTTGACCCCCTCCAGACAGCAGTTGCACACGACCCACGCTGCCGAATTGCGCGACGTGCTGGAATCCCGGCGCGCGCACTTGCTGCTGGCGGCCGTCTCGGCGGAGTTGCCCGGCGCGGGCACCCTGATGACGAGTTCCTTCCAGTGGTCGAACCGTCCCTCGGTCCTACCGGTGGACCCGTTCAACGATTTCGCGTCCCGCTCCGAGCCGGGCCTGAATCTGACACTGCGCCAGCCGCTGCCGATCGGCGGTGGTCTGCCGGGTCGGTTCGAGGCCCGTGCCGACTTCCGCAATCTCCTCAAGAGCGGCTATATCCCGCTGCATGTGGCGGACGGCCGGATCCTCAACCTATTGCAGGCGATCCGCAGCTACTCCGGAGCATTGAGCTACATCTTCTAGGTTCCATGACTGAGACGAGCACGCCAAACACAGCAACCAAGCTGACGCGCCGGTGCGCGATCGGGACGCTCGTCGTAGCGATTCCAGGCGCCGGAGTTCTGGCCGGGGCGCGCCAGTGGACGGCCCTGCGCATCCTCGTCCAGGACGAGCAAGGCCGTCCGGTGCCGCGCGCGAGCGTGATTGTGCGGCAGTTGAAAGGCAAAAAACTAAAGAAGAAGGGCGCGACCTTCGAACTCAAGACGAGCAACGAAGGCAGCACGCCGGTGCCGCCGCTCCCGCGCGGCCAGGTCTTGATCCAGGTGATTAGCAAGGGGTTCAGGACTCACGGCGGCCAGGTCGCGCTCACAGACACGGAGCAGACAGAAACCATTACTCTGAGTCCGCCCTCGAAGCAGGTCTCGGTTCACAGGAAATAAGTCACCACCCAGGCTCGGAGTTCCGGCCAGCGGAGTTAGCCATGCGTTTGTTTGTTGCACTCGAACTGAACTCAAGAGTTATAGCGAGCTTGACCGAACTGGTTCACCGGCTTGCCCCCATGGCCCCTGTCCGTTGGGTCCATCCTCGCAACATGCACGTCACGCTCAAGTACATCGGCCAATGGGACGAAGACCGATTGGAGGACGTCATCGACGTGCTCAGCGAGGTCACGATCAGGACGCCTGTCGTCGTGCCACTGGCGGGCCTCGGATTCTTTCCGTACGTCCGCAACCCACGCGTCTTCTGGGTCACGGCGGAGAACACCCCCGCGTTGCGCCAACTGGCGAGCAGCGTGGATACGAGCCTGTCGTCGCTGGGGATCGCCCCGGAAGTGCGGCCCTACCTCCCGCATCTGACGCTCGGCCGCCTGCCGGGTGAGTGCGACCTGACCGAGATGCAGGAGGCGATCGACGAGTTGCCGAGCCGCGACTTCGGCCAGATTACGCCGGACCACTTCGTGCTGTTCGGGAGCAGGCTGACCGAGGCGGGTCCCATTCACACCCGGATCGAGGAGTTCCCGTTCCTGGTGCCCGTCGGCAGCGCCGCCGAACCCGAAATGACGCTGGGCTACTAGGCGGTGGCGGCAGGACGGACGGTGCGATGGGCGTCGTGGCGGCACGGCAGGAGCTGCTTGAGCTGCGCGCAGGGTGGAGGCGTCGCGGCGAGCAGGTGGTATTCACGAACGGTTGCTTCGACCTGCTCCACCCCGGTCACATCCGCCTCCTCGAAACGGCGAGCGCGTACGGCCGCCGTTTGATCGTGGCGGTCAACTCGGACGCCAGTGTGCGCAAGCTGAAAGGGCCGTCGCGGCCGGTTCTGCCGGAAGACGAGCGTGCCGCCACGTTGGCCGCGCTGGCCTGTGTGGATGCCGTCTCCATCTTCGGCGAAGAGACGCCTCACGCGCTGCTCGAGGCGCTGCTGCCGGATGTCCTCGTCAAGGGGGCGGACTGGGCGCACTGGATTGCCGGGCGCGAGATCGTCGAGGCCGCCGGTGGGCGGGTCTTCGCGATCCCGGTCGAGGCGGGGTACTCGACGACCGACGTCGTCGGGAATATACTCCGGTTGCACGCGGATTGACACCGCTCGGCCTGCGGGACAAGATCGAGGATTTGGGACGCCACGAGGCGTTCCGGGCGCTTCTGGCGGAGCTACGGACGCGGAAACCGTCTCTGCAGCAGATCTCGGGCTTGACCCCGACCGCCTGCGCAGCGTATGCGTTGCTCCTGCAGCAGAAGACCGGTCGTCCGCTGCTCCTACTGGCAGGCAGTCAGACCGTTGCGGAGGCCCTCCACGAGACGCTGCAGGCTTGGTTCGAACTGGCCGGCGGGCTCGAGAGCGGCAGCGCGCCATGTCTGCTGCCGGCCCACGACGTTACCCCGTTCGATGGCCTGTCTCCCCACCCGGACATTTGCGAGAGCCGTGGCATCACCCTGTGGAGAGCGGCGGTGGCTGAAGTCTCGATTGTTGTCGCGCCTGCGGCCGCCGCGCTCCAGCGCACGGCGCCCGCCAAGCTCTATCGGGAGCTTACTTGGCATATTGAGGCTGGGGATGAGGTCTTCCTCGAGGACCTAGAGGTTGGTTTGGGGGCGCTCGGATACAGCCGCCGGGAGCCTGTCGAGATGGTCGGTCAGTTCTCGGTCCGCGGCGGCATCTTGGATGTGTTCGTACCTGAGTCCGAGTACCCGGTCCGCCTCGAGATGCTTGGCGATCAGGTGGAATCGATCCGTACGTTTCACCCCGAGACGCAGCAATCGATCCAGCGCAGGGACGCCGTCACGGTACTGCCGATGCAGGAGTTTCCCGCCGGCGGCTCGGGGGAGGGCATGCTGCCGGCAGGTTGGGAGTTCAGTGTGCTCGGCCCCCAGTGGCGCTCCGGCACACTGCTCGATCTGATGCCGGACGCCATCGTGCTCTGGCATGAGCCGCAAGCGGTGGGAGAGGAGGCGGACCGGTTGTGGGAACGGCTCGAGGAGGCGCAGTCCCGAACGGCTGGTAACCCTGCTGAGTACTACCTGGACCTGGAGCGGCTGGTGCGGTTGGCGCGCACGCGGCAACAGGTCGTCTTTAACGAGCTCGGCCTCGATAGGCTTCACGCCGAGCCGCCAGACGTCTCCGGGCATATCCGCTCCCAGTCCGCGGCGCGCTTCCAGGGCAACATTGCGCACTGTGTTCAGGAGATCAAAGCCCAGATCGCAGCGGGCGCGCGTGTCTTGGTGGCGGCCGCCTCGCTTGGCGACCTCGAGCGGCTGGCGGACCTGTTCCGACACTACGAGGTGCCCTACCAACTCGTGCTGCGCGAGCGTCCCAGACGGTTAAGCCGCTACCTGGAAGAAAAGGCGTATGTAGCCGGTCCCGTGGCGTCGGTGATCCTTGTGCAAGCCGCCATTGCGGCGGGCGCTGTGCTGCCGGACTCGAATCTGGCGGTGTACGGCACCCAGGATATATTCTCGAGCTCGGAACTCGTTCCCAAGCCGCGCCGGAGAAAGGCTGCAAGTGCGGCGTTTCTGTCGGACCTCGAAGACCTGAAGGAAGGTGACTACGTCGTGCACGTGCAGCACGGCGTGGGTCGCTACCGCGGCTCGCGACAGGTCGAGGCTGCCGGACGCAGAGAGGATTTCATGCTCCTGGAATACGCGGAACGAGCGAAGTTGTATTTACCTCTGGCACGGCTGGATCTGGTCCACAGATACCACGGCGCGGGGGGGCCCAATCCGCAACTGGACCGGCTCGGCGGCCAGACTTGGGAGAAAACCAAGAGCAGGGTCAAGGCGCGCCTGCTCGACATGGCGGACGAGCTGCTCAAGCTGTACGCGCAGCGCAAGCTTGGCCGCGAGTTCTCGTACTCTCCGGATAGCAACTGGCAGCGCGAATTCGAGGACGCATTCGTCTATGCGGCGACGGAAGATCAGCTGACCGCCGGGACAGAAATCAAGCGCGACATGGAGTCGACCCTCATCATGGACCGTCTCGTCTGCGGGGATGTCGGTTTCGGGAAGACGGAAGTGGCCATGCGGGCGGCCTTCAAGGCGCTCGGGGACGACAAGCAGGTCGCCGTGCTAGTCCCGACGACGGTGCTGGCCTACCAACACCTCGAGACTTTTCGGCAGCGGTTCGAGGCGTTCCCCGTCGAAATCGAGATGCTCTCGCGTTTCCGCAGCGCCAAGGAACAGAAGGCGATTATCGAGCGGCTGCGCGACGGTCGCATTGATATCGTGATCGGCACCCACAGGCTGCTGTCCCAGGACGTCGAGTTCCGCGACCTCGGGTTGCTGATTGTCGACGAGGAGCAGCGCTTTGGAGTGCGCCACAAGGAACGCCTCAAACAGGTACGCCGTCGCGTCGACGTGCTCGCGCTGACGGCGACGCCGATTCCCCGCACTCTGTACATGTCTCTGACGGGGCTGCGAGACGTCTCGGTCATCAAGACGCCTCCTCAGGACCGCTTGGCGGTGCAAACGGTTGTGGCCGAATACGCCGACCACTTGGTGCACACCGCGATTCGACGCGAGGTCGCTCGCGGTGGACAGGTGTATTTCCTTCACAACCGGGTCGAAACGATCCACATGGTGGCGGCCAAGCTTGCCGAGGCGCTACCGCAAGTCCGCTTCCGCGTGGGCCATGGCCAGATGGCCGCACGAGACCTGGAACGGGTCATGCTCGCGTTCATGCGCCACGAGTGTGATGTGCTCGTAGCGACAACGATCATCGAGAACGGTCTTGACATTCCTCTGGCGAATACGATGATCATTGACCGCGCCGACCTGTACGGGCTGGCTGAGTTGTACCAGTTGCGCGGTCGCGTCGGACGCTGGAACCGGCGCGCCTACGCGTACCTCCTGGTTCCTCCTGAGCGCGAGTTGAGCGAGGTCGCACGCAAGCGGCTGGCCGCACTGCGCGAGTTCAGCGAACTCGGGTCCGGCTTTAGGTTGGCGGCGCTCGACCTGGAGCTTCGGGGCGCCGGCAACTTGCTGGGCGGGGAGCAGAGCGGCCAAGTCGCAGCGGTCGGCTTCGAAACGTACACGCAGCTACTGGAAGAGGCCGTGCGCAAGCTCCAAGGCGAACAGGTCGAAGAACGTGTGCAGACGCAACTGAAGCTGCAGCTCGATCTCCATATTCCCACCGACTACGTGCCCGAGGAGACGCAACGGCTGCAGTTGTACAAACGGCTGGCTGCCGTTCGAAACGACATCGAGCGGGACGAAGCCGTGGCTGAGCTCAAGGACCGCTATGGGCCGTTGCCGGCGGCGGTGCACAACCTGCTGGCGCACGCCATCGTGAAGCACAGTGCGGAATCCCTGCGCATACCGCTCCTGGAGAGGCGCAACAACCGTTTGCTGGTGCGATTTCAGGAGGATTCCAAGATCGATCCGCAGAAGCTCATGCGCTTCGTCGCGGCCACAAGGGGAGCACGGTTCTCGCCCGACGGGACGTTCGAATGGACGGGCTTCGAGTACCAGGGAGCGGCTCTCTTGGAGCAACTGCAGAGGCTGCTCGACCGCGTGGCGGCATGACAGGCGCCCGCGGGTTCGCCGCTTGGCCTGTCGCTACAATCGAAGCAGGGGAGAGTGGGCGGCGGTCGAGCATCCGCCGTCCGAGCCTTCCGTTGCTGCATGGACCCTTCCCTGATCCGCAATTTCTCGATCATCGCCCATATTGATCACGGCAAGTCGACTTTGGCTGACCGGCTGCTTGAGATGACTGGTGCGCTCAGCAGCCGGGAAATGCACGAGCAGGTGCTGGATTCGATGGACCTCGAGCGCGAGCGTGGCATCACCATCAAGGCGCAGGCCGTCCGGCTGAACTATCGCGCGCGCGACGGCATGCTCTACCAGCTCAACCTGATCGATACGCCGGGGCATGTCGACTTCGCCTACGAGGTGTCCCGAAGCTTGGCTGCGTGCGAGGGTGCGTTGCTGGTCGTGGACGCTGCCCAGGGCGTCGAAGCGCAGACGATGGCGAATGCGTATCTCGCCCTGGAGCACGATCTCGAGATTGTCCCCGTGCTCAACAAGATCGATCTGCCAGCGGCAGACCCCGACCGCGTCCGAGACGAGATCGAATCCACAATCGGGCTCGAAGCGGACGACGCACTGCGGATCAGCGCCAAGACAGGATTGGGCGTCGAGGAGGTGCTGGAAGCGATCGTCGCGCGCGTGCCGCCGCCGCGCGCGACCGATCCCGCTCCGCTACGCGCTCTGCTGTTCGATTCCTGGTACGACCCGTACCGAGGTGTGGTGATGCTGGTCCGCGTGGTGGGCGGCGCCCTCAGGAACGGCATGAAGATCCGGCTCTGGTCGACCGCGCGCGCCTATGAAGTCGAAGACCTCGGCTACCGCACTCCCAAGCCGGTTTCGTGCGACTCGCTATCGGCGGGCGAGGTCGGCTGGGTGGTCGCCAATATCAAGAATGTGACCGAGACGAGGATCGGGGACACGATCTGCGAAGAGAACAACCTGCCGCGAGAGCCGCTGCCCGGATTCGAGGAATCGAAGCCCATGGTCTTTGCGGGACTGTATCCCGTTGAGTCGCATCTGCACGACGCCCTGCGAGAGGCCCTGGAAAAACTGCAGTTGAACGACCGCTCGTTCCAGTTCGAACCGGAGAGTTCGGTGGCCTTGGGGTTCGGATTTCGCTGTGGCTTCCTGGGGTTGCTGCACCTGGAAATCGTTCAGGAGCGGCTGGAGCGCGAGTTCGACTTGCGCTTGATTATGACCGCTCCCGGTGTGCGGTACCGCGTTGAGAAGACCGACGGGGAGGTCTTGGAGGTCGACAACGCCAGCCGCTGGCCCCCACAGCCGGCGATCGCTCAAATCGAAGAGCCGGTCTTCGCCGTGACGGTCATCACGCGGGACGACTACCTGGGCGGCATCCTCAAGCTGTTGGAGGACAAGCGCGGCGTGCAGAAGAGTTTTGAGTACGCCGCGGGCAACCGAGCGGTTCTGACCTATGAGGTGCCGCTGAACGAGATCGTCCTCGATTTCTACGACCGGCTCAAGACCATTTCGCGCGGGTATGCCTCCATTGACTATCACTTTTCGGGCTACTGGGCTTCGCCGATGGTGAAGCTCGACATCCTAGTGGCTGGCGATGCGGTCGACGCGCTGTCGATCATCGTGCACCGCGACCAGGCGTTTGACCGGGGCAAGGCTCTGATCCAGAAGTTCCGCAAGCTGATCCCCCGCCAGCAGTTCGAGGTTGCGTTGCAGGCGGCGATCGGGACGAAGATCGTGGCCCGCGACAACATCGCGCCGCTGCGTAAGAACGTGACCGCCAAGTGTTACGGCGGCGACATCACACGCAAGCGGAAGCTGCTCGAAAGGCAGCGGGAGGGCAAGCGCAGGATGAAGCGGGTCGGTCGGGTCGACATTCCACAGGAAGCCTTCATGGCGGTTTTGAGCGTGAGGGACGACGGATAACGCCGACCTCCGGCTTGGCGCGACACTCGGCGTCGGAAGCCCCCAATCCGTCGCGCGACGTGGCAGCAGTTCTCAAAATAGGTGGTCTGACCAAGGTATTGGGGTCATCGCGATCGGTCGCACTCGGCAGGGACTACTTGTGGGAAGCAAGCCAGGCCGCTCGGAACCGCCAGCAGAGACTGGAGGGCCGTCTGCGAGGGGCTTGGGTCGGTGGGCGGGCCGGTCGAGGCGCGGCTCTGGCGTGGGCTCGCGCAGGAGCCCGGCAGCGGCCGGAGGGCAGGCATAGGGCGTCATGACGGGGCAGCAGGCGGGTGCGCCGGAACCGCCGAGGGTCGGCGTGGTGGGTTCAGGATGGTCGTCAGCAGCGCGTTCCAGTCCGGGAACCAGAACATCTCCGACAGGACGCGCAGCTTGTCGAAAAAGCGGCGCCGGGTGCCAGCCTTGTCCCGGCAGCGCCGCCACAAGTCCGCGACGCAGTCCAGGACCGCGTGCAGCGCGAAGGCGAACAGGTTCAGCGTGGCGAGCAGATTGGCCAGGCCCTGGCGGCCGTGCCCGAAGTTGTGCTTGAGGTTGTAGCCCTGCCGCGCCAAGCAGTTGAACTGCTCGTTCTCGATTTTCCATCTGGCGCGGCCCGCCCGCGCGATCGCGGCCACGTTGTCAGCGGTGACCTTGAGGCTGGTGAAGAACGAATTGTGGTAGGTGCGCTCGCCGTTGCGGCAGATCTCGAAGTCGATCCAGGTGCCCTGCAGGGCGTCGTCGCCGGCGCGCAGCGGCACGTTGTTTCTCCACTGGTAGCGATGGGACTCGACCTGCTGGCGCTGGTTGCGGGTGCGGATCCAGCCGGTGGACCAGATGCGGCGGTTGGGGAGCTGTTTGTATAACGTCTTGTGGCTGCTGGGCTTACAGATGAAGAGGAAGTCCGCGCCGAGGTTGGCGACGAGTGCGCAGAGGGGCTGGCAGCAGTACAGATCGTCGCCGAGCAGGACCGGCCGGTAGGGGAGCAGAGCGGGGATGTGGGCGGGCAGCCAGCGCTTGGCAGCGTTGCGCTCGCAATCCTGCTTGCGCTGGTCTTCGGTCAGGTCGGGCCGGTTGGCGGCGGGGTCGTGCTGGGGCTGGACGAACAGCGGCATGAGCGGGAGGACGCGGTTGTGGCCATCGGCGACGACAGTGGCCGAGAGCATGGTGTGGAAGAACTGCTTGGTTTTGTGCTTGCCGACATGGCGGGTGGAGCACTGCTCGCAATGGATGGAGTCCGAGCCATGGAACTGGATCCCGTCGAGGGCAATGAGGAGGCGGCCGTCGAGGCGCAGGAAGGGGTCGAGGCCCCCTTGGTCGCGGACGGTGTCGAGGCAGAGGGGGAAGAGGTCGGCGAACAGGGAGGGGTCGAGACCGTCGAGCAGATTCCTGATCTGATTGTCACTCGGAATCTTGCTGACGCCGAAGAGGGAGTGGCAGTTGGAGCGGGCGGACTCCTCGTGCATGCGGCGCTGGAAGTCGAGGAAGGAGGGGGACTGGAAGAAGAACGTGGAGAGGGCGCAGGCAGCGGCATCGGAGACGGCGTAGCGCTTGTTGGAGCCGGTACGGGGATCGGGCAGGGCGGAGGCGGCTTGTTGGAAGCGGTCCAGAAGGGAATCGAGCACTCGGGCATTGGAAACGGGGGGCACATTTTATGTTTGAAAGCGGTGCCCGCAAAGTCAAGCCCCCAGAAACTGGTCCCTTGCTACCGGCCCCTCAGCGGCTCGCGAGATAGAAAAAGGCCAAACTGAGAATCGCTGGCGACGTGGTCCGGACCGTTCTAGTACCGTCAAGGTTGGGGGATGGCTGGCCACACGAGACCGGGCGGGTCCGGCCGAAGCGTGGCCAATCGCCGCTGCGAGGAGCACGGGAGCAGTGAGGCACTGGTCAGTCCGCGTGAGCCAGATAGGATTGCCGGCGGCTTTCCTGTACTGCGGATGGCCTCTGGTGGCTGCGGGCGCTTCCGCGCCGGACCCGCAGGCAGGCGCTCAGGGGCGCGAGCCGAAGTACGAGTTCGGAGCCGCCTTGCGGATGCGCGCCGAGACCCGCCAGGGGGCGGGCGAGAATCCGGCCCGCCAAGACGGCTTCATGACGTCCCGGCTGCGCCTCGACCTCACGCTGCGTCCAACCAAGACAGTCAAGGTCTTTCTGCAGGCGCAGGATGCGCGTGTGGGTGGCCTCGCCGCCGGACGGAACCCGTTAGGCGCCCGGAATCCGTTGGACCTACGTCAGGGATACGTCGCGCTCGGCCGGGAAGACGGCGCCTGGACGGTGTACGCCGGCCGGCGCGAATTGGCCTTTCTTGATCGCCGTTTGCTGGGCACCCGGAACTGGAGCAATGTCTCGCCCACCTGGGACGGGGCGATGCTCACGGTGCGTCGCGGGGCCGCCCGTGTGCATCTGCTGGGCTACTCGCGAGTTGACATCCGCGAGGGCCTCGACGAGACGTCCCGTACGCACTTCGTCTACGGCGTCATCGGGTCCATTGAATCCTGGGCCGTTGGCCAGACGATTGAGCCGTTCCTCCTGACGACCCGCAAGCCGATCCAGCCTGAGTCGAACCTCGGAGGCCTGTTGCGCACGATCGGTTCGCGGTTTGCCGGAACGTTCTCCCAAACGTGGGACTATCAAGTCATCCTGGCCGCTCAGCAGGGTGGCGGACGGGACTATCGGCAGCGCGCCTGGATGGGAGTCTGGTCTGTCGGCAAGACGATCGAGCAGGTTCCGACCCGCCCCAGGCTGGGCATCGAGTGGAGCTATGCCAGCGGCGACCGCGACCCGCTGGATGGCCGCAGCGGGACCTTCGACACGCTCTTCCCCGCGCGCCACAGGATCTACGGAGAACAGGACGTCACGAGTTTGCGCAACCTGAAGTCCCTCAAGTCCGGCGTCGAGCTGCGTCCGAGCGCATCCCTCCGGCTGAACCTGGACTTCTACGATTTCCGCCTCGCCAGCCCCCAGGACGGTCTCTACCAGTTGAATAGCCGCCGGAGAATCACACCTCCACCCGGCGGCGCGGCCAGCGATTCGGTGGGTTCGGAACTCGACTTGGTCGTGCGGTACACGCCCGTGTCTAGGATCGAGTTCCGGATCGGCGTCTCGCGGTTCTTGGCGGGCGAATTCGTCACGCAGAACCTTTCCCAAGGCGGGTCCCAGACCTTCGTTTATACCGCCCTCGAATTGCGCCTCTAGCCCTGGCCGCCGCAAGGAGTTGCGTTACAGTTGGGGGAATGCGAGCGAATCGGACCCGGAGCATCCTGGAGGCCGGCGAGGTCGCCGTCGGTATTGCCCATTCCCAGCTGGCGACTGCGGAGATCCCGAAAATGTTCGGCGCTGCGGGACTCGATTGGGTCTTCTTGGACTCCGAGCATAGCCCGTTCGCCAGCGATACTCTGCACGATTTGATCAGCGCGTACCGCATGACCGAAGTCACGGCGGTGGTGCGGGTCTGCGATTTTCAGTACGACCTCGTCGCTCGCGCTCTGGATTCCGGGGCGGAGGGTATCATCTTTCCGCGTTGCGAGGACCCTGGCCAACTGGCGCACGCCGTGCGCGGCGCCAAGTTCCCCCCGCAAGGCCACCGGGGCTTCGGAATGGGTCCGGCCCAGATCGGCTATCAGGCGGCGTCGTTCGACGATATCACCCAGCATTGCAACCGCGAGACTCTGCTGATCGCGCAGATCGAGTCGACACCGGCTTTGGAACGACTACCGGAGTTGGCCGGCGTCGAGGGCCTGGACTCCCTGCTGATCGGCCCGGCCGACCTTTCGATCTCGCTCGGGGTTGGCGGTGAGTGGAATCATCCCCGGTTGATCCAGGCGGTCGACCGCGTGATCGAAGCTTGCCACAAGTACGGACTCTGGCCTGCGATTCAGATCCGGGATGCGCAACTGGCTGAGTTTTGGATCGGGCGCGGGATGAAGCTGATCGGTTGCTCTTCGGAATCGGTGCTGCTGTGGGGCGCGGTCCAGGGATTGGCCGGTCAGTTGCGTGCCTGCGCAGCGGAGGCGTAGAGGAACGGGCTCTTCCGGGGATGCGCCGCGAGCCCGCGTGACGGGGCATTGGCCGGAATCGGGAATCGACCCCCGCTGATACAATGCGGGCATGTCCGAGGCCGCCGTTAGGAGACGGACTCCTGGGCCCCTCCATGTGCGCCTGACGTTGCTTTCCCTGTTTACGCAGGGGTTGGGCATTGGGTTTCTCGGAGTCCTGACATTGCGCGAAGCATTGTCGGCGCCGGCCGCGGGCCATGCCCTGACGGCGGCAGGCGGGATCCTGCTCGGAGTGCTACCGGGCGGAAGGCCTTCTCGGCGTGGGGGTCTCGATCCTGGAAGGCGCCTACTTCCAATCGTTTGTGGTTTGGTGTCGGGGACTGGCATGCTCGTGCTAGCGTACGCGGGAGCCGCGGAGTGGCAGGCCGCCTCGCTGTTCCTCTTGGGTCTTGCAATCGGGGGCGGCCTACTGCTGACGATCGACTTGCTCGTTGGCATGCTGCCGCTTGAGCGTGCGGGAGCAGTCTTGGGTCTTGCCGGCGCGAGCTTCGCTCTGGGCGGGTGCACCGCGCATCTGGCCGCGATGGTTGCCGTCCCTCGGCACACTGCGGACGTGCTCTTGATTTGCTGCGCATGGGTGCCTGCATTAGTTGTCTTCAGCGCGCACCGAGCGGGCCCCTTGCGCCTAGTCGGGTCCGGCGGTGCGGATCCGCGGCCAAAGTCGCGCGGGACGGGGCCGCGCAGCGTGCTGTTGTCTGTGAGCCTGCTATTGCAGGCCGCGGCGTTCGGGATTGCCGCGTGTTGGCTGATGGTGCACCTCTCGCGCGGACTCGGCCTGACGGGGACCGGCGGCACTCGGGTCCTGGCGTTGTTCTGGGCTGTGCTTGCCGTTGGATGGTCGCTGGCGAACCGGATGCGGCCCGTGCGGGACAGCTGGAGAACGTTAGGCGTGCCCCTTCTGCTCGCAGTGCCTGGTGCTGTTGTTTTGGCTTTGGCTCCTTGGACGTTCACCGCTGTTTCCGGCGCCGTGCTGCTGGGCCTCAGTCTAGGGATCCTCTATCCGCTGGCTCTTCGTCTCGCGCCGTGGCCTGCCGCCCTGACGCGGTGTCGGTGGATCGACCGCTCGCTGCAACTGTCATTGCCTGCGGCGCTGGTCGCTGGTTGGCCGGTCGGACAGCTTGCGAACGCCGCCGGAAGCGAGATGATTGTCTGGGCAATCCTGACGTGTATCGGGGCCGCGGTGGCGGCGCTCTTCCTATTGGTCGTCGACTACCGCGTCAGCGGCGACCCAGCCGTCATCTGAGCCGGCGGCGCCCAATCGCATGGCTGTTCCAAAGAAAGACCCCAAGTACATTGCGGTCCTTGCGCTGATCTGCGTCCTAATCCTATGGGTCGGCGCGGTGATCCGTCCCAGGGGCCAGCAGAGCGAAGCCGCGTCGACCAGCGTGACTGGGGACATTCTGCTCCTCGAGAGAATCTCGCAGAGGCGTGATGTGGAACTCATCGCGGAGTACTTCGCATACGTGGCCGCGCAGGTGGAAGGCAGTGTTGTGCTGCTGGGCGCCAGCGGGCACAGCGGAGTGATCTGGCAGGCGGGCGAGGTTCTGACTTCTGCGCGCCGGGGCCCATTTCCGAGCGGGGACAGGACGGCGTTGGGCAACCGGGAAGTGGAGTTAGTGACGCAACTGGCCGGCCCGCATTTGCCGTACGTGCTGCTCCAGGCGCCGATGGACGCCGTGGTCAGCTCCCGCGCGCCGGTTCGCCTCTATGCGCGGGGTTCCTGGCTGCTGGCGGTGTGGCGGTCATTGGACGGCGGTCTGCGCTACTCCTCGGGCAATCGCTTCGGCCTGACCGCGAGGCAGTGCGGCGATGTCGAACTGTTTGAAGTCCAAACCAATCTAGACTTCGACTCCATGCCGCCGGGCTCGGGCATCTTCACCCTCGACGGGAACCTGATCGCCATCGCGCTGGAGTGCGGCGGCGGCCTGATTGCGGTCGAAGTCGACGCGCTTGCGTCGCGCATCCGCTCCGAGCCGACGTTCGAGCAGCGCCTCATGACACGATACGGGATGCGCGCCGACCAGGCTGGCGAGACGGAACTCCAGTTTCTGGGGCGGCCGTCAAGCGTCATCGTCCGGGAGGTCTGGTGGGGCTACAGAGCACATCAGGCTGGCCTGCTGCCGGGAGATTTGATCCTCGCTATCGACGACGCTCCCGTCGACGAGCTGACGGATTTGGAGGTTCTCACGCTGCCGGTTTCTCGGGAAGTGCACGAACTGCAGGTCTGGCGAGCGCGGCGCAGAATGCGACTCCAGCTCCTGGCTCGCGCTGCGACGGAGGTGGCGGCCTCGACGCATGGGTTTGTAGGCGAGGAAGGCGGACTTGAGATCGAGTCCGTAATCCACAGCAGCCTGGCCGCGCAGGCGGGCGCACGCCAGGGCGACCGACTGCTCGCTGTCAATCAGCGGACCCCGGAGTCTTTCGCGGACCTGGAAGACGTCTTCCGCAGGACGGGAGACGAACCGATGCACCTAGTCCTTGAGCGCCGCGGCCGGATGTGGGGCGTCCTGGTGCAGGCCAATGAGTGAACTCTTCTCCCTGGGACTGATTCTGCTGCTCGCGCTGCTCTCCGGGCACTTGGTGCGGGTGATGCGGATTCCCGAGGTGACGGGCTATATTCTCGCGGGCATCGCACTCGGGCCTTCGGTGCTGGGTTGGGTGAGCCACGAGAATATCCAGGCTCTGGAAGCGCTGAGTGAGGTTGCCCTCGGCCTGATCCTGTTTTCGATCGGCGCCGTGTTCGAGTTCACCTTGGTGCGCCGCATTGGCAGCAAGATCGTGCGTCTCACGATGGTGGAATCGATGCTGGCTGCCGGATTGGTGCTCCTCAGCATGCTGGTCCTGGGCCTGTCCTGGCAGGTGGCGCTGCTACTCGCCGCCATCTCCATCGCCACAGCGCCCGCCTCGACGCTGATGGTGATTCGGGAATGCAACGCCCGCGGTCCGCTGAGCGATGCGTTGCTGGGCATCATCGCGGTGAACAACATCATCTGCCTGATCGCCTACCTAGCATGCGCTGCGCTGGTCAACCTCGTCGCCAGTTGGGGCGAGCAGTCCTTGGGGGCGACGGTCTTCGAAGCGGGCTTCCCGCTGCTGTGGCAGTTGGTCGGCTCGGTTGCGTTGGGCTTCCTGACCGGCCTGATGCTGGCAGGATGGGCGAGGCAAGTCACCGAGACGGGGGAGATGCTCATCTTACTGGCGGGCTCGATCTTGTTGTGCGTGGGAGTGGCGCGGATCTTGGATTTGTCGCCGCTGATCGCGAGCTTGGCCGTGGGCGCCACCATGGTCAACCTCTCGCGCCGCAGCCGGCGGCTGTTCAAGACGCTGGCGGGGACGGATCCGCCGTTCTACGCGATCTTCTTCGTGCTGGCTGGGGCGGATCTGGATGTCAACCGGTTGACCTCGATGGGTGTGATCGGGATCGCGTATCTGCTGGCGCGCGGCCTCGGGAAGTTCGGGGGCGCCTGGCTGGGCAGTCGAAGGCTAGGGATGGAGCCCCAGGTCCAGCACCTCCTGGGCTTCGGCTTGCTGACCCAGGCCGGCTTGGCGGTCGGCCTGGTGATGATGGTCGCACGGCAGTTTCCGGATTACTACGCCATCATCTCGACGGTCGTGCTTTCCGCAGTCGTGCTCTACGAGATGATCGGACCCATCAGTACGAAGTTCGCGATCGTCCAGAGCGGGGAGGCGCGCCTGGGCCGGGAAGCGACGCAGTCCATTTGGGCGTGATCCGCGGGGCGGCGATGTGCGCCCTTGGCGACAGCACACGCCCAGGCCATGACGGCTCTTGGTTCGGACTCGACGGTTTGCCTGGGGAAGTCTTCCGCGGACGTCGAGACGGGCGCTTCGGACCGCTCCGAAGGGCGTTGTTCGCCCGCCGGCGCGGCGGTCAAGCCGATTCGCCGCTTGTCGAAGCTCCGAATTCCAAGAAAAACTCACTTTTTTTTGCTCCTCCGCTTTGGGGGATATGGGAAAACGGAATCCGAAGTTCTTGCAACAATAGCCTTTGCGACGCATCTCACGAATTGGAGCGCCAAGAAACGGTTGTTAGAATCGCGTTGACACCTCCGGCGGGTCTCCGCTAGAATCTCAGCTACCTGTCGGCAAGCCACCTACAACATTTGGTGTCTATCTTGCATGGTGCGCATCCCTGTAGTACACGATTGCCTCGCAACGGGAGAAGGATTGCGAGGAGCGATGGGCGCCGCCGCGCGCGGGTTAGCCCGCCGAATCCCCGCTGGAACGGCGTCTCCGCGGGGCGCCGTGTCTAGCCAGGCGGGGTTCGCGAGGCGGCTGTTGTAGGCGGGCAATCCTAGGTCAGGTTCACAGAAAGCGTGCAGAGGAGAACATAGCGGTGAGTCAAGTTCGCGTCGAAACCGAAAAACGATTCCATGAGGGAGAACAAGTCCAAGTCGACACTGTGCGCGCTGCTACGCAGGCCGCGCGGCGGCGAGGACTCGCCTTCGAACGCTACTTCACTCGCGGGCTGCGGCCAAGCGAGACGCCGTACAGCATCCTGGAATGGGAGAAGCGCACGGCCGTGATCACTGATGCCGAGGGCAATACGGTATTCGAGCAGAGCGATGTGGAAATGCCGACCGGCTGGTCCCAGACCGCGACCAATATCGTGGCCAGCAAGTACTTTCACGGCACGGTCGGCGGGCCCGATCGCGAGAGCAGCCTCCAGCAGCTCGTGCACCGGGTCGTCGACACGATCGCCGACTGGGGCGCAGCCGGAGGCTATTTCGAGTCCGAGGATGATGTTGAGAACTTTCGCGACGATCTCGCCCACCTGATGCTCACGCAGAAGGCGAGCTTCAACTCGCCCGTCTGGTTCAACGTGGGTGTCCGCAAAGAGTCGCGCGGCTACGGTTGGGCCTGGAACAAGGCGACCTGCCGCGTCACCGCGCTCAACCCGGACGACCATCGGCCGCAGTGCTCGGCCTGCTTCATCAATTCGGTGGAGGACTCCCTGGAGTCGATTCTCGATTTGGCGAAGACGGAGGGCATGCTCTTCAAGTGGGGGTCTGGAACGGGCACGAACCTGTCCACCATCCGTGAGAACGATGCGGGCCTCGCAGGTGGCGGCCGGGCTTCGGGCCCCGTCTCGTTCATGAAGGGCTTCGATGCGTTCGCGGGTGTCATCAAGTCCGGCGGCAAGACGCGCCGTGCGGCCAAGATGGTGATCCTGGACGTCGACCATCCCGATGTCAAGGAGTTCATCTGGTGCAAGGCGAATGAGGAGAAGAAGGCGCACATTCTGATCCGGAACGGCTATGACGGCGCCATTGACGGCGACGCCTACTCGACGATCTCGTTCCAGAACGCCAACAACTCGGTGCGCGTCAGCGACGAGTTCATGAGCGCCGCCGAGGAGGACGGAGATTGGTGGACGCGCTCGGTGTTGAGCGGGCAGCCGAAGGAGCGCCACCGGGCGAAGGAACTGCTCCACGCGATCGCCGAGGCGACGCATCAATGCGGCGACCCCGGGATGCAGTTCGACTCGACGATCAACCGCTGGAACCCGGTCAAGAACACGTCGCGCATCTACGCCTCGAACCCATGTTCGGAGTACATGTTCCTGAACGACTCGGCTTGCAACTTGGCCTCGCTGAACCTGAAGACGTTCCAGTTGCGGGACGGGGCGTTCGATGTCCAGTCATTCCGGCGCGCCGTCGAGACGACGATCGTGGCGCAGGAGATCCTGGTGGACAACGCCGCCTATCCGACGGAGCGGATTGCCTACAACTCCCACGACTACCGTCCGCTCGGACTCGGCTTCGCCAACCTCGGGGCGCTGCTGATGTCGATGGGCGTACCCTACGACTCCGATCGAGGCCGAGCGATCGCCGGCGCCATAGCGGCCACCATGTGCGGCCAGTCCTACGTGACCAGCGCGAAGCTCGCCCAAGTACAGGGTCCGTTCGCCGGCTATCTGCACAACAGCGAACCGTTTCTGGAAGTGGTCCAGATGCATCGCAGAGCTGCCGTGGGATTGGGCCGCGAGGGCGTCCAGCCCGACCTGCGCGACAGCGCGGAGGACGGCTGGCACGAAGCGTACGAGCTCGGCCAGGAGCACGGCTACCGCAACGGGCAGGTCACAGTCATCGCTCCGACCGGGACGATCGGCTTCATGATGGACTGCGACACGACCGGCGTGGAACCCGAGCTGGCCCTGGTCAAGTACAAGAAGCTCGTGGGCGGCGGCGTGATCAAGATCGTCAACAACACCGTGTCCGAGGCGCTGACGCGCGTCGGATACGGTCCCGAGGTCGTCAATGGGATCGTCAACCATATCGATTCGACGGAGACCATTGAGGGTGCGCTGGGCCTCAAGGACGAGCATCTGCCGATCTTCGATTGCAGCTTCAAAGTGCAGAACGGCGAGCGCGCCATCCACTTCCGGGGCCACCTGCGCATGATGGCCGCGGTGCAGCCATTCATTTCGGGGGCGATCTCCAAGACGATCAACATGCCGGAGGAGTCCAGCATCGCGGAGGTCGCGGACGCCTACACGCTGGCTTGGAAGTTAGGGCTCAAGGCCGTGGCGATCTATCGCGACGGCTCGAAGGTCGCGCAGCCCCTCAACACGGGCAAGGCGGACGTCCAGAACGACAGCGGCGTGTCGAAGGAAGCGAAGCGGCCTCTGCGCCGCCGGTTGCCGGACGAGCGCCAGTCGTTGACCCACAAGTTCTCGATCGGTGGCCACGAGGGCTACATCACCGCCGGCCTCTATGACGACACCGGCATGCCAGGCGAGATCTTCATCCGGATGTCGAAAGAGGGATCGACCATCAGTGGCCTGATGGACAACTTCGCCACCGCGATTTCGCTGTCCTTGCAGTACGGCGTTCCGCTCAAGACGCTGGTGGACAAGTTCCAGCATGTGCGTTTCGAACCGAGCGGCTGGACGAACAACGACCGCATCCGTTACGCGAAGTCCGTCACCGACTATATCTTCCGCTGGTTAGGCGCCAAGTTCATCTCGCCGGAGTATTCGACGAGCGAGGCTGGCGAGAGCCCCAATCTAAAGCCGAGCGAACCCCATCCGCAGCAGGAGTTCACGTTCCAGGCGGCGCCGGTCGACGGCCCTCTCTGCGCGGAGTGCGGATCGATCATGACGGTCAACGGCAGTTGCTACCGCTGCCCGAACTGCGGCGCGACATCCGGCTGCAGCTGAGTCGACGCTCGCAACGGTTTCGGGCCTGCCCCGAGTTCCAAGCCGGTGTAGGGCAGGGTCTGTGCGCCGCTGCGCGGCGCTTCTATCGCGCTTCGCCGAACGCTCTGGCCAGCCGCGCAAGCCACTCGCGTGAACGACTCTTGTAGAGTCCGGCGGAAGCTTGCGCCTCACTGGCGGGGGGGACGATGTTGCGAGGGCGAGCGTGCAACCTCCAAGAGAAGATTGAGGCTCTCGAGCGGCCGCACTGCGGGATGCGCTGCGCTCCACCCGAACCGAGGCCAAACCCACCGCCGCTGCCTCCTCGAACCCCCGGGCAATGGAAGCGTTGCGGTCTGGCGTCGAGGATTGATATACATAGAAAATCAATGTATAATACTTCTATGTATGATGTGATTCTCGTGGCGATCGGTAGCGGCGGCGCTGCCGCTGCGATGGACGGAACGCGATGAACGTGAACAAGGATCTGGTTGCGGCCTCCGCTACGCCGCTCGTGCTGGCGATCCTAGCCGAGGGCGACAGTTACGGATACGCCATCCTGAAGCGCGTCGGCGAGCTGTCCGGCGGCCAACTCCAGTGGACGGACGGCATGCTGTACCCAGTCCTGCATCGCCTCGAGCGGCGCGGCTACGTCGAAGCAAGATGGGAGGCCTCGAAGAGCGGCCGGCGACGGAAGTACTACAGCACTACGGGTGAGGGGCGCGCGCAACTGGCGGCTCAACGGCGGCAATGGCAAGTGGTGGACGCCGCGCTGCACAGTGTGTGGTGGGCGGCGTCTCCGGCGGCGGGCCCGGGATAGGCGCCACGGTGACGGGGAGGCTGATGACGAAGGTGGCGAACGGGGAAACGCTGGACGAACAGATCGCCCAGTGGCGGGCCTACCTGCGCCGCCGCAGGGTGATCCACGCCCCGGACATGGAGGAGCTGGAAAGCCACCTGCGCGATCAGGTTTCGGAACTCGTGGGCGCCGGGCTGGCGGTCGATGAAGCCTTCTTGGTGGCCGTCAAGCGGATGGGGAACCTTGACGCGGTCTCCCGCGAGTTCGCTCGAGAACATTCCGCGCGGTTGTGGAAACAACTGGTCGTCGACCCGGATGCCGCCGGTAGGTCTGGCCGCGGCGCACGGCCCGAGACCGTACTTGTCGTGATCTTGGCGGCTGCCGCGGCCCTGGCTGTGAAGCTTCCCGAGTTCATCGGTTCGCAGTCCCTCGGCGAGGACGAGCGGTTTTACGCCCGCAACCTCAGTTTCTTTGTACTGCCTCTTCTCACGGGCTATTTCGCCTGGAAGCGCCGGCTGCGCGTGGTCAGCTGCCTCTGGCTGCTTCTGCCATTCGCCGCCGCCGCCGTCTTCGCCAACGCCTTTCCGTTCGCGGAAGACAGCGCCACCGAAGGGCTCACAGCGTTGCATTTGCCGATCGCGCTATGGCTGGCCGTCGGCATCGCGTACGTCGGGGGTCACTGGCGCACCGGTGGCGGGCGCATGGACTTCGTGCGGTTCTCGGGCGAGTTGTTCATCTACTACGTGTTGATTGCCCTCGGCGGTGGTGTGCTGACGCTTTTCACGGGGATGATGTTCACCGCCATCGGCGTCGATGTCCAGTGGTTGGCGGAGGCTTGGCTGCTGCCGTGCGGAGCGATGGGAGCCGTCATCGTGGGTGCATGGCTGGTGGAAGCGAAGCAGAGCGTCATCGAGAACATGGCGCCGGTGCTCACACGCGTGTTCACCCCGCTGTTCGCCGCCGTGCTGCTGGCTTTTCTGACAACCATGCTCTGGACGGGCAGCGGCATTGACCTGGAGCGGCAGGTGCTCATCGGCTTCGACCTGCTGCTGGTGCTGGTCCTCGGTCTACTGCTCTACGCCGTCTCGGCGCGCGACCCCCAGGCCTCTCCCGACGCGTTCGATGCGCTGCAGCTGCTGCTGGTGGTCGGCGCTCTCGTCGTGGACGCCGTGGCGCTGGCGGCGATTGCGGCGCGCATCACCGAATTCGGCTTCAGCGCGAACAAGCTGGCGGCTTTAGGCGAGAACCTCATCTTGCTCGTCAATCTGACGTGGTCGGCTTGGCTGTACGCACGATTCCTGCGCGGCCGCGTCCCGTTCTCAACTTTGGAGCGTTGGCAGACAGCCTACCTGCCGGTCTACGCCGTCTGGGCCGGGCTTGTCGTGGTGGTCTTTCCACCGCTATTCAGCTACCAGTAGGGCTTGGCCTCGGCGATTCCGCCGTAGGTAGTTGGAAAGCAGGCGTCTTTCGCGGATCCCTACCGGGGCAAGTTCCCAGATGCCGGATGCGCGGACCGGTTTGCGCGTCGCGACAAGCAAGAAACGACCCCATTCGGCGGGGATCGACGAACAGGGTCTCGCGTGAACTCGGGATCCGCCAGGGGGAACGCTTGGGATTGTGGGCCTTCAGAGATTCTCCGCGGGCGTGGGTAGCCGGTCGGACCAAGCGGTGGCGGAATCCCTCCGCGCCCGAAGCGGGCCGGGCGGGCCCTCTATTCCGGCGAGCTTTGGGCGGCCTTCTCGAGAACGCGGGCTCCCCCGAGGATCAGTTCGACTGCCTTGTTGCCCTCATGGCACGCGTACTCGTACATCACGTACTCCAGATCCCGGGTCAGTGGCATCGCGATGGTCCACGGCCGGGTGTAAATCTCTGGATCCTCAATGGTGACCTCGTAGTTGATCGTATCGGCGTCGACGCGCGTGAACCGTTCGACGGCATGAAGCGCTTGGGTCTGCGGGATGCCCTTGATACGCCGAGATGCGGAGTTGGAGGCGATCCAGCCCTTGGGGGTGAAGTTTGTCACGTCCACGACCAAAGTATCTCCCTCCCACCGGCCACGCGAGTCGCCCATCCACAGTTGGATCTTGGGGCTGACATGCTGACTGCCGTCCAGCGGGATGATGCGGGCATCGTGGATCATTTCGTAGAGAATCGCGACGTATTCGGGAGTTTGAAGAATCCGGTAGGCGTTGTTGTAGCCGGCCGGAAAAATCGATCCCGGCACGCCGCGCGTGATGCAGCGGTCCCACACGCTCATGTACTCGTAAGTGTCCGCGCTATGGGCCTTGCTGTAGTCCCTCGTGGCCTCGGCGGACGGTCGGGTCGGCACTCGGCCGTTCGGCGGATCGACCACCAGCGACGTCTGGCGGCTGGGGAGCACTTCGGTTCCCGAGTCCAACCAGAACTGGTTGTATCCGCCCACGCTGCCGGGCGGAGACGTGCCATCCGAGGCAGCGCGCCTCGCGGCGAGCGACTGTTCGATCTCGGTCGCTTCCTGATCGGTGAGAAACTCCCGCCCTTGCAGGTCCTCTGGCCTCTCGAACGGCGTAATCGTTTCATTCGTCCACACTCCCTGCAAATCTGGATCGCCCCAGGCCGTCCGCGGCGGAGTCCAGCGCTCCGCCGCGTCGTCAACGGTCGCGGCAGGCGTAGGAGCCTGCGCGTCTGATGCAACGACGGTCGCGCCCATCGCCAGAACGATCAAAGCCGCTATCCCGCATCTCATCTTCTAACTCTCCTTTCCACGCGCTTGGTCGAGAGCCGTGGCGATCCCCCCGGAACCAGGCTTCCAGGCGGGTCGAGTGTGGGTCGCCGCCTGTCTTGCGGGCGCCCGTGATCGGATTGCCGGGCACCGTCAGTATATCCGGAATCGTTCCGAACTTCAGCCCGACTCCGGACGGTTCGCAGTGTTGGACGCTGGCCCCTGGCCATGGAGTCGGTTTACCTTGGAGGAAACCGGTCCCTCCGCAATGGACAGCCTCGCCACAGCGCGCCCCACCCAATTGGCCCGGATTCGACGTTCGCCAGTCGCTTGACGGAGTCCACGCCGTCCTGAGTGCGGTTGTTCCCTGGTCGTTCAGGAGAGCGTAAAGGCCACGAACTGATCGCCCGCGGCCGTGCGGCCCTTGCCAGCGCCGCCCGCCGCGATCACGACATACTGTCGGCCGTCGACTGCGTACGTGCAGGGGGTGGCGTATCCTCCAGCCTCGAGCTGATGCTCCCAGAGAACCTCGCCGGTCTTCGAGTCAAACGCCCGAAACTTCTCGTCGCGGGTGGACCCGATGAACAGCAAGCCGCCTCGCGTGACGACCGACCCGCCCACCGTGAAGGTGCCGGTTTGGGGCACGCCCTTGGCCTTCAGAGCCGCATGCTCCCCCAACGGCTTGCGCCAGCGGTACTCGGCTGTCTCCAGGTCGAGGCACAACAGCTCACCCCACGGAGGCTTCGACGCAGGGTAGCCGTCCTGGTCGTTGAAGTACGGGTAGCCCGCGATCCGATAGGGGTACGGCTCTTCCTCCAGCGCGTCCAACAGCGTAAAGAACTTCGGCGCGTTGTTGGCATTGATGTAGACCCAGCCAGTTTCCGGGTCGAAGCTGCAGCCGCCCCAGAGTCCGGCGCCCAAAGTCCCTGGCGAGAACACGGTTCCGCGCTTGCTCGGGGGTGTGTACAGCCCCTCGTTGCGCAAATCCTTGAGCCGGCGGAGAACATACTCACGCGATTCCGCGGAGATGTTCGTGATCTCGTTCTCGCTCAATCCTTGCCGAGCGAACGGCGGGGGAGCGGTTGGAACCGGCTGGGTGGGCCAAGGCGCCTCCCCTTCGACATCGGAGCGCGGAAACTCGCGTTCTTCGATCTCGAACAGCGGTCTGCCAGTCTGCCGATCGAAGGCGAAGAGGAACCCGGTCTTGGTGATCTGGACAACCGCATCCACCCACTGGCCATCCCGCTTGACCCGCACCAGCGAGGGCTGCGCCGGAAGGTCGTAGTCCCACAAGTCGTGATGCGTCGTCTGGAAATGCCAGATTCGTTCCCCGCTGCGCGCGTCCAGCGCGAGGACACAGTTCCCGAACAGGTTTCTCCCGGGGCGGTCGGCGCCGTAGAAGTCGAACGTCGGAGATCCCAGCGAGGCGAAGACCCAGCCGCGTCCCTCGTCCACGCTCATGCCGGCCCAGTTGTTGCAACCGCCGTTGCTCTTCCAGTTGTCCTTGCCCCAGGTCTCGTATCCGAACTCGCCGGGATGCGGGATCGTGTGAAAGATCCAGCGACGTTTGCCGGTGCGCGCATCGTAGCCGCGGATGTGTCCGGGAGCGGCCGGTCCGGGGCCCTCGCTGGCACTGCCTCCCAAAATCAGCAAGTCCTCGAAGATGACCGGCGGCGAGGGGTGGCTCAAGCGGTTCTGGGAGGCGTCGCGGTCCAGCCCCCGCTTCATGTCCAGGACCCCGTTGTCGGCGAACTCGGCGACGGGCTTGCCGGTGTCCGCGTCAAGGCAATATATGTTGGAGCCGGAACCCGCGAAGATCCGTCGGCGGTCCCCGTCCACCCAATAGGTCACACCACGGCTCACTCCCTTGGGACGCCGCATCACGATGCCCTCGAACGGGTCGAAGTTCCAAAGCATCTTGCCCGTCGTGGCGTCGAGCGCCCGAATCTGTAGCTGCGCCGTCGTGATGTACATCCGCCCGTCGACGACGATCGGCGTGCACTCGATCGTTGTCGCGGGACGGCTGATGCTGTCTCCCGTGGCGTGCGTCCAGGCGACTCTCAGGTCGTTGACGTTCTCGGCATTGATCTGGTCCAGGCTGGAATAGCGTGTCGCCTCGGGCGTGCTGCCATAGTGCCGCCAGTCATGCGACGCGCCGCCGCGGGCTGTGGCGCTCGACGAAGCGCAAACGGCGGCTGCGGAGGACAACCCACCGTGTTTGAGAAACGATCGGCGCGTGTGCAGGTTCGACATGTCGCGACCACATTGTAAGCGCGTGCCCGCAGCGACGTTGCGGAACCACCTTCGGTTGTCGGCTCAACCAGATGGTGCAACGAACGCCCTGGAGAAAGAAGAGCGGTTACGCACATTCCGACTGCACGTTGCCAGTCACGACTTCAACCGGCCACACCGAGATTCGCGCTGGAGCGGTCTGCATCGCGCCGGTGACTACAATCCAGGCGCATCGCGATCGCCGCAGGCTTCCGCTGGAGCGTGGGTCCACGCGACATCGGGGTTGGCGATGTTCGGCGATTCGAAAATACCGGACGCGGAATTGCGCACCGTTGCCGAAGCGCTCCGGCACGCAACGCGACTTTCGGGAATGCAGCGGAGTCCGGCGTCACGCAGGCGTGCGCCTTCGCGGAGCACTCTTCCCGCGAACGGAACGTCCTATCTGCCGCCCCTCAAGGGCCGATTGTCGTACGGTGCCCCGGTGCCCGAGGATCCCGCGAACAGCCGCGTGCCGTCGGGCAGCGTCACGTCACGGCCGTTGGCCTTCTGGCTGCCATCGATCGCCCGGTACCCCTCGACCAGCACCTCG
The DNA here is from genome assembly GCA_965218615.1 of Bryobacterales bacterium. Taxonomy (GTDB): domain Bacteria; phylum Acidobacteriota; class Terriglobia; order Bryobacterales; family UBA6623; genus VXMF01. The sequence continues at coordinate 274,523 of CBDCLH010000006.1, read as the reverse complement.
ACGCCCGGCGTCACCGAGTCCTTGCGCCAACCGCGCCGCACGAGCGCACCCGGCGGGCCCGCTTCGATCATCCAGATGTCGACCTCGCCCGCCTCGTTCGTAACTTCGATATGCATCCACGCGTGGGGATTGATCCACTCCATCTTCAAGATCTTCCCGCGCAGCCGGACCGGTTGGGTGGCGTCGAACTCGGAGGAGAACGCGTGATGCGCCGTAACGGTGTCCGCAGAGACGAATATGCCTAGAACCAATGCGATGCAAGTGACCGCAGCTGTCCGCCACATGAGATGCACCTCGCTTAGCGGCTGGATTGAGCCGCCTCTTTGTCCTTCGCCCGCGCGCCGCTTAAGATGTTGAACATACCGTAGTTGCCTTCGTGGCATGCATATTCGACCAGTTCGTACTGTTCGGCGTCCAAGTCGAAAGTGAACATCGCTGTCCAGGGCCGGACCCAGACGGTCGGATCGTTGACCGTAAACTCGTAGAGCAGCTTGGATGGGCCGACCCGCGTGAAGCGCTCGGTCAGCGTCATCGCCTCGGTCGACCCGTGAAACGACGCTTTGTTGTTGAAGCGTTGCGTCTCGATCACGAGAGTGTCGCGGTCCCAGCGGCCCTGGGAGTCGCCCAGCCACGACGTCAACTTCGGCCCGAGCGGGTCCCGCGGCTGCGTCGGGATGGCGCGGGTCTCGTGGATCATTTCCTTCTGGATGGCGACATAGCCGGGACCCTGCACGATCTGAAGGCCATTGTTGTAAATACCGGGCATCATCATGCCCGGAAGCCCGCGCGTGATGCAGCGTACGTATGGCGTCAGGTCTTCCGGACCGGCGGGCGGCTGATTGGCGTTTCGGTCCCGCGCCCGGCGAGCCTCTACGGCCGACCGTTGGCCCTCGGGAGTTCTCGCGGGGAGCCTGCCGTTCGGGGGATCAATGATCATCGCCACCTGCGTGGACGGGATCATCTTGTCGTAGCCGAGCGTGGTGTCGCGCCATTCCCGCTCGTATCCCCAGATGCTGCCGAGCGTGCCGCGCTCACGGCGAGCGGCCGCCTCCGCAGGTGTCAGCGCCTCGACGTCGGCGAGGTCAACCGGTCGCTCGAGAGGGATGCCGTGCGCGGCGTTCCCCGTCCAGACACCCTGAAGATCCGGTTCTCCCCACGGTGTCCGGGGCGCTGTGTAGGGTTCACGCGCGGCGCCGGGGACATCGGCCACCGCCTCGGCCCGGATGCCAGCGAACCCGGCCTCGACAACAGCCACCGTGACGCTGTCGGGCCCACGGACGAACGCCCGCTTGGCCAAGGTGCGCCCGTTCGGCGGCGCCGCCGGCTCCGCGTCGAACTCCACGCCGCGCCGCCGCATGCGGCGTGCCTCTCGATCCAGATCAGGCACCACGAATCCAAGGTGCGAGATCGCTCGGTTCTGGGTCGGCGCCGGCTCACCCTCTGGATGGCGCGAAGCCACCAACCAGATGTCGCCGAAGAGCAGGCCGTCCGCCTCCGTCCCCAGCTTGGCGGGCTTGCCGCCGAACGCGTCGTGATACCAGGCCAGCGTGGCCTGCGGGTCCGCGGCACTGAGATGAATGTGGTGGAATCCCGGATGCTGCTTGTCTTCCACCAACTCGATCCGCGTGCCCCAAGGATCAAAGATGAAGCCGTGCCGGAATGACCCAGGCACGTCCCGCAAGGTCGCACCGTCCTCGAACCGCTGCAGCCGCACACCCGACCCACGCACACCGACTGCTTCGAGTTCGGCCATCTTCGCGGCGAGTTCGGGATACGAGAAGGCCAAATGGTTCACGCCCGTTCCCTGCGTGCTGCCCATGGTGGTCTGCATCACGAAGATAAGCTCGACACCATCGCACCGGGCGGTGTCCCCCCGCTCCTCGATCAATGGCATTTTCTCTGACCATGAATCGTCAGAGTGCCGTGCGTCGGCATATTAATCGCTTGGTTTCAACGGGTTGCAGCTCCATGGAAATTTTTTTGCGGAAGTACTTGACTTAGGCTCGCTTTTCTGCCAACTTAGGCCTGGGGAGCGACTTGCATTGGACCCGCTGATCGAGAATCTCAAATCCACCACCTTCTTCGGCAAGCGCCTGACCCGGCGGCAGATCGCCGACATCCAGGAAACCGTCGGACGCTTCCCGAAGCTGAGCCGCACGGAACTGGGACACACCCTCTGCGAGCACCTGCACTGGCAGACGCCGAACGGCAGCAACCGCCTGCAAAGCGCCCAGCGCCTGCTCGAGGAACTGGAGCGGCTCGGCATCCTGAGCCTGCCGCCCAAGCAGGGTCCCGGCCGCGGCCGGCAGAGACCGCTGGAGCTGGGCAGCGGCAGCGATCCCCAGCCCGCCATCGACGAGCCGCTGGCCGGCCTGACGCCCCTGCAGCTGCAGCCGGTGAGCGGCCAGCAGGCGGTTGCGACATGGAACGAGTGGGTCCAGCGCTACCATCCGCTGGGCTACCGCCAGCCGATCGGCGCGCACCTGCGCTACTTCCTGCTCGACCGGCACGAGCGCCTGCTCGGCTGCCTGCTGTTCGACTTCGCGGCGCGCAACGTGGCCTGCCGGGACGCGTGGATCGGCTGGCAGGGCCAGGCGCACCGCAAGTATCTCGACCGGGTGGTGCGCAACTCGAGATTCCTGCTGTTGCCTTGGGTGCGGGTGCAGAATCTGGCGTCGAAGGCGCTCGGCCTGGTGGTGCGGCAACTGCCGCAGGACTGGCAGCGGCAGCACGGGTACCGGCCGGTGCTGGTCGAGACGTTCGTCGACCTGGAGCAATACAAGGCGACCTGCTACCGGGCGGCCAACTGGCAGTACCTGGGCCAGACGCAGGCGCGCGGGGCGATGGGCGGCGTGGCGGCGAAGACGCCCAAGGGCGTCTACGTGCACCCGCTGCATCCGGACTGGCGGACGATCCTGCTGCACGGCCCGCCAGCCGCGGCCCGGCCCCGCCGGCAGCGGCCCCGTCAGCCGCGGCCCGGGCCGCCGGCCGATGAGCGCTTCGTGCAGTTATGGCAGGGGGTCATCGGCACGGTGGTGCGCGTGGCGGGCGAGTACGACCGGGAGTGGCTTCGGCGGCAGCGGGTGCTCAACACGCTGCTGGTGATCCTGTTCGTGTTCCGGCTGGTGTTCGCGCCCGAGCGCCGCGGCTACGGCACGGTCCTGGCCGAGCTGTGGGAGCAGTGCCGCCGGCTGGAGGTAGCCTTGCCGCAGCCGCAGCCGGTCTCGGCCGCAGCGATCTGCAAGGCCCGCGCCAAGCTCCACGAGGACGTGTTCCGGCGCGTTCACCGCGCCATCCTCGCGCGAGCCCCCCGGGACGAGCCCGGCCAGCTGTGGCACGGCCACCGCGCCTTCGCCGTCGACGGCTCGAAGCTGAACCTGCCCCGCCCGCTGGTCGGGGAGGGCTACCGCACGCCCGCGGACACGGCCCACTACCCGCAGGGCCTGCTCAGCTGCCTGTTCCAGCTGCGCGCCCGCCTGCCGCTCGACTTCGACCTGCACGCCCACGGCGACGAGCGCCGCGCGGCCCGGGCCCATCTGCCCGCGCTGGCCCGCGGCGATGTCGTCGTCTACGACCGCGGCTACTACTCCTTCCAGTTGCTGCACGCCCACGTCGAGCGCGGCCTGCAGGCCGTCTTCCGCCTGCAGAAGAACGCCAACTCCCTCTTCCGCGACTTCGTCCTCGGCGACCGCAACGAGGCCATCGTCTCCGTCCCGCCCAGCGCCGACGCCTGGCGCCAGCAGCCGCAGGCCGCGTTCCGGCCCTGCCGCGTGCGCCTCGTCAAGTACACGGTCGGCACGACCGACTACACCCTCGCCACCACGCTGCTGGACCGCCAGCGCTACAGCGTCCGGGACCTCGCCGACCTGTACCACGGCCGCTGGAGCATCGAGGAGCTGTACAAGATCTCGAAGCAGATGCTGACGGTGGAGCAGTTCCATGGCCAGAGCGAGCGCCTGGTCAAGCAGGAACTGTACGCGCATTGCACCCTGATCGCGCTGACGCGGATGTTCGCCAGCCACAGCGAGGAGCAGTTCCGGGCCGCGCCGGACGGGCACTCTCGTCCGGCCCTGCAGGCGAATTTCCAGAACAGCCTGCGCACGGTGGCGCGCCACTTGGAGGGACTGTTCCTGGTGCATGCGACCACGCTGGCCAGCACCGTGCAGCGGATCCTGGAGGGCATTGCCGCCTGTCGCCAGAGACGGCGCCCGGGCCGCTCCTGCCCGCGTCGCTCCCGCAAGCCCGCCAGCAAATGGAGGAACCGCAAGCCAACCGAAGCCGCAAGCCCAGCCTGAGACTCACACCAAACCGGCCCCACGGGCCGGCATTCCCCCCTACTTCCTTAAGTTAATGCGACTAAACGCTAAAGTTAATGCCATTGGCTCCTCGATGGGACCGCAGCCCAAATGCCGCCTGTACCAAGCCACAGCCTCGGAAGGACTCGCGGCGCTGATTTGCACGTGGTGATAGTCGGCCGCTCGCGCCGAGCTTGTCCCCGAGACAGTGGTCCCAACGAGGAGGAGCGCGAGCATGCCGTGTCGGAATCTGGTCACGTCGCTGGGCCTTCCCGGCTCCCTATCAGCGCGTCGGATTCCTGCGCAGATGCCCATACATCAAGTCTTCCGAGAATTCCACGCATTTGAACTTCAAGACGCGCGCGTTCTCTTCCAGGCGCCTGTACAGCGGCAAGCGAATCTTCCAAGGGCGGGTGAAGGTTGCGGGATCGTGGAGGGTCGCTTCGTACAGGATCGCGTTCCGTCCCACCGGCGTGTAGCGCTCCTCGACCTTGAGCGCCGAGCTGGAGAAGTTGCCGGCCCGATCGAACCATGCTTCGCCGTTGAAGCCCTCCGCGTCGACGACCAGGGTGTCACCCTCCCAGCGGCCATGCGAGCGGCCCATCCAGCTGTCGAGCGGAGGCGCCTCGGGGTTCTCCTTGTCCATGTGAATCGTCCGATTCGCCTCGGCGAAGCCGTAGACCAGCATGATCTTCTTGTCGCCCTGGATGAATTGGAAGGGATACGGCAGATAGGTAGTCCGCGGCACGCCTGGCAGGAAGCACTTCGCTTCGGGGTCGTCCCGCATCCGGTTCTCGAAATTCCGCTGTTTCTGGTCGCGCGCCGCGTCCTGATAGGGGATCTCGCCCCCGACGACGACACCCTGGCCGGGAGGGATCGCGCCGATCGCTCCGAGGTCGGGGTGGCCCGGGCCCGCCTCGTGATCTTCGAGGTCCCAGTGCGCCGTGCCGATGGCCTGCCAGATCCCGTTCAGGTCCGGACGACCATCCCACGCGCGCGGGATCGAGTCGCTCTGGGCGGCCACGGGGGACGAGGCCAGCCCTGTTGCCAGGGCGGTCGCGAGGAGAAACATCTTCGCTCGGAGGCCGGCTCTGCGCGTCTTGTCCGACGCCGTCCCGTGCGTCCCCAGCGTCATGGCCGCCAGGGCGCCCCTGCAGGTGCCGGTGAGTCGCTCTTCGACAGTCTTGCGCCGAGCGATCGTTCGTCCGATCACGACCGTATGATTCTACCGCTTTGGAGTGAGCGGCGAGCAGGGAGCCTGGTCGTGCGCCACTCGATCTGGGGGCTGCCAGCTGGAACGCCGCTCCCGGCGCCAGGGCGGGCGGCGGCTTTCCGCTTGGCGCGACTTCCGGAAGCCGAACCCGGTTTCGGGCACTGCGCCATGGTAGACTGGCGATGGGCGAGACGTTGCGCCGCGCCCCATTGAGCTAGGTCCGGCGCGGTGTGGCGAGTGGATAGCTGTCGTATGCGTTTTTCTGACGCCCGAGTCGCGCTCATCGCAGCCCTGAGCGTAGGGGTTTCGGCGGCATGGGCGCAGCCGTTCTCCGCCGACTCCATTCGATTCTTCGAAACCGAAGTTCGCCCCACTTTCGAGACCCGCTGCGCGGCATGCCACAACGACACGCTGCAGACCAGCGGCTTTTCTGTCGCTTCGCGCGAAAGCGTCCTGCATGGCGGCAATCGTGGCCCGGCCGTCTCGCTCGACCGGCCCGCGGAGAGCTTGATTTTGGGCGCCCTGCGCCACACCGAGGACGTCAAGATGCCCGCCGACGGGAAGCTGACGGCCGCGAAGATTGACGCCATCGAGCGCTGGATCGAACTCGGCGCCCCATGGCCCGAAGCATCGCGGGCTGCGCGAGGAAATCCTGACGCGCCGCATTGGTCGTTCCAGCCGGTCGCGCGCCCGAATGCGCCCATGGTTTCGGGGTCCGACTGGGTGCGGAATTCAATCGACCGCTTCGTTCTTGCGCGCCTCGAGAACGCCGGATTGACACCCTCGCCCGAGGCCAGCGCGGCCACGCTCATGCGCCGCGTGCATCTCGATCTCACGGGGATCCTGCCGACGCCCGAGGAGGTCCGAGACCATCTCGCCAGCACCCGACCCGATGCCTACGAACGGCTGGTCGACAGTCTGCTGGATTCTCCCCATTACGGGGAGCGTTGGGGACGCCACTGGCTGGACCTCGCCCGCTACGCCGACTCCAACGGATATAACAATGACGCCCCCCGCAAGATCTGGATGTACCGCGACTGGGTCATCGACGCCCTCAATCGCGACCTCCACTTCGACCGCTTCGTCATCGAGCAGATCGCCGGCGACTTGCTGCCGAATCCCACGAAACAGCAACTCGTCGCGACCGGTTTCCATCGCAATACCTTGTTGAATCTGGAAGGCGGCGTCGACTTCGAACAATACCGGGTTGAAGCCGTCGTGGACCGGGTCGACGTGACCGGCATGGCCTTGTTGGGGCTCACACTGGGTTGCGCCCGCTGCCACGACCACAAGTACGACCCCATTTCGCAGCGCGAGTTCTACCAGCTTTTCGCGTTCTTCAACAGCATCGACGAACTTGGTGGCGAGTTCAACGACCGGGAAGGCCGCGCCCGCGCCTACGAACCCCTTCTTGAGTTCGGAAACGACGACCAGTACGCCCGTCGCGCCGCGCTCGAAGCTCAGCTCCAGGCGATGCGGAAAGAACAGAAGCAGTATGAAGACGCTTTGCTCGCCAAGCAGCCCGAGTGGGAGGCCCGTCTGACGGACGAGGACATCGCCAAGTTTCCGCTGGGAGTCCAGCGCATCTTGCGAACACCGCCGGAAGAACGTCTGCCAGGCAGGCTCGTCTACATCAAGGACGCGTACTTGGGGCAAGACCTCGGCGTGCAAGAGAGGCGGCGCGCCGTCTCGGCGGTTACCAAATTGCTCCCCGACATCCCGAGCACACTGATCATGAGGGAGCTTCCGGAGCCGCGTCCGACGCACGTCCTGCTGCAGGGGGAGTTCCTGCGCAAGGGAATCGAGGTGCAAGGGGGAACTCCGGCCGTGCTCCCTCCGCTTCCGGTCGAGCAGCCGTCCCGCCTCGACTTCGCGCGCTGGCTCGTGGACAGGCGCAATCCACTGACGCCCCGGGTCACGGTCAATCGGATTTGGCAGCGCTACTTCGGACGAGGCCTGGTACCGACCGAGAACGACTTTGGCACCCAAGGCGAGCCGCCCAGCCATCCTCAATTGCTCGACTGGCTGGCGTCGGAATTCGTGGCCAAGGACTGGAGCTTGAAAGCCATCCATAGGCTGATCGTGACTTCGGCTGCGTACCGACAGTCTTCCGCCTACCGGCCGGCACTGGCCGAGCGGGACGAATTGAATGCGCTGCTGGGGCGCCAGAACCGGCTGCGCGTGGAATCGGAGATCGTGCGCGACCTAGCACTCTCGGCCAGCGGCATGCTCGAGGCCGAGATCGGTGGTCGGAGCGTCTTCCCGTCCCAGCCCGGCGGGGTGATGATTGTCAATCCATGGCCCGAGAGCCAGGGCAAAGACCGCTACCGGCGCGGCCTCTATACGCATTTCTGGCGTACGAGCCCACATCCCGGCCTGATGGTCTTCGACAGTCCCGATGCGTTGACCATCGCAACGAGCCGTAATCGGTCGAATACCCCCCTGCAAGCCCTGACCCTACTCAATGACACGGGGTTTCACGAATTCGCGCAAGGTCTGGCGCATCGCGTCTTGCGCGAACAGCCGGATCGGGACCATGTCGACCAAGTCACCCACGCGTTTCGCATTTGCCTAACGCGGGCGCCATCCGAGGCCGAGCAACGGATGCTGCAACGTTTGCTCGCGACGCGACTCGATGACCTGCGGACACACCCGGAGCGGATCCAGCAGGTCCTCACGCTCGGTGCGGCCGAGGATATCGACGCCGCCAAAGCAGCCGCTTGGACGACGATTGCCGGAGTTTTGATGAACCTTGACGAATTCATAACACGGGAGTGAGCTTCCATGACTCTCCAAGAACAAATCTTGCTGCACCGCACTCGGCGGCACTTCTTCAGTCAGTGTTTCGTCGGTCTCGGCAACATCGCACTTGGCGGACTGCTGAGCGACCAACGCATGTTCGCCGCCCCCACAGCGGAGCTTCGAGACCCGTTGGCGCCGAAGCCTCCGCACTTTGCGCCCCGGGTGAAACGGGTGATCTATTTGTTCATGGCGGGTGCGCCAAGCCAGTTCGAGACTTGGCTCTGGCGGCCCAAACTCGCGGAACTCGATGGCGAGCCCACCCCCGATTCGTTCCTGGAGGGCAAGCGCTTCGCCTTCATGGAGCGGTTCACCAAGGACCGCCCCAAACTGCTCGGCCCGCAACGCAAGTTCCGTCAGCACGGGCAGTCAGGCGCGTGGGTTTCGGAAGTCTTCCCGCACATGGCGTCGATCGTGGACGACGTCGCCTTTGTCCACTCCTTGAAGACCGAGAACTTCAATCACGCCCCAGCCAAGCTATTCTTCAACACCGGTTCGACTCGCTTCGGCCGCCCCAGCATGGGCTCGTGGATTACCTACGCTCTCGGAAGCGAGTCGGAGAATCTACCCGCATTCGTTGTGTTGCGGACGGGCGAGCGCAATCTGATGGGTGGCGCGAACATCTGGGGCAGCGGCTTCTTGCCGACGTCGTATCAAGGCGTCGAATTCCTGCGTTCGGCAGCTCCCATTCCGAATCTCTCGAGCCCTCCGGGGTTCTCCGCGCCGAATCAGAGCGCGCGCGTCGACGCCATCCGGGAACTCAACTTGGCGCATCTCACGGACGTTGGCGATCCGGAGATCTCCACGCGGATTGCCTCGTATGAGATGGCGCATCGCATGCAGACCAGCGGGCCGGAACTGATGGATCTGACCACAGAGAGCCAGGCGACGCTGGATTTGTACGGGGCCACGCCCGGCAAATCGACCTTCGCGAACAACTGCCTGATCGCCCGCCGCTTGATCGAGCGCGGCACCCGATTCGTTCAGCTCTACCACACTGGTTGGGACCACCACGGGGTTCGAGGCAATAACCTCGCGGAGACGCTCGACGAAGTGACGCGGAATGTCGATCAGGCCTCCGCGGCGCTCGTACGAGACCTCAAGCATCGTGGTCTACTCGACGACACTTTGGTCATTTGGGGGGGCGAGTTCGGCCGGACACCGATGGGTGAAGTCAGGGAGTCCCCTGGCCGCAACCACCACATCGAGAACTTCCCGATGTGGTTTGCAGGTGGGGGCATCAAGGCTGGCCAAACGATTGGTGAAGTCGACGAGTTGGGGTTCTTCATCACCAAGGATCCCGTCGAAGTGCATGACGTGCAGGCGACGATCCTGCACTTGCTCGGACTTGATCACATGAAGCTCACGTTCCGCTACCAAGGCCGTGACTTCCGGCTTACGGACGTCGGCGGCCGGGTGATCGAGCAGCTGCTCGCTTGACGCCTCCGAAGACAGGTTCTCCGTCGACGGCCCGGCGACCGGCCGGGGCTGTCCAGTCTTCGGGCGGCGGAAGCAGCTCTCGAAGCCGCATGTCCACCAGCGGCTCGGTGATCAGGATTTCGAGGCCGGACAAGGGAATCGCCGGTGCGCGGCACGAAGCCACCGAACGGTGTTGCAGAACGACCGGCGCACAACTCGCCCGGCCTAGTGAATCCAGATCTTGACCGTCGTGGGTGACTCGACGTCGCCGACACGGAACCGCGCCGTGACCTCGATTGGCGCCGAAGAGGGCAATTGGACACGCAACTCCAGCATGCCGACGCGGCCGGACGCGGCTGCCGCAGAGAGCAGCACTGCCGGCTGATCGTCCAGAAACACCTGCACCGGAAGCTCAGGCGCCGGGAAGGGGGCGGATTCGGGCCCCGGAGCCCCGGTCGGCAGAGCGGGCGTCAATACGCCCTGCCCGGTCGCAAACAGCGATACCGCGCTCCCGGCAGGCGCAGGGTTTTCCTCACCGTTGACAGAACCATCCGAATTGAGCACCTGCTCATACAATCCTGGGTCAACAGATCGCACTGGAACGCTTGCGGCAGCGCTGGAAGAACCCTTGTATTCCGTGCGTACCCGGACTCGGGCCCTGTCCGCGATTTCGAACGGCGCCTGCACGTCTAGCCTTTCGGCACTCACGAAGAACAATGGCGCCGGGAGGGCGTCGAAATAGACCTGCACTCCGCCGAGATGGAACGGTAGCTTTCCCGTCGCAGGATCGATTCCATCTGCGGTGACCTCGGCTTCGGGCCCAGCGTTCTGAACGAACAGCGTGACGATCGAGCCGGGAGCGATCCCGCCTCCCTGCAGCGTCGCGGCATTGACGACGGAGCCGGATGTCACTACGGCAAGCCCGCCGGTCGGGGTCCAGTTCATGCCGCTGTCTTCTGTCTTGTAGACGCCGGCACCGTATGTTCCTGCAAAAACCACGCTGTCCCGGCTGGGATGAAACGCCAGACGGCTCGTCAAATTGGGCTCCAGACCCCGGTTGGCGAGCGCCCACGAGGCGCCTCCGTCGCCGCTTCTGTACACGCCGCCGGATGTCGCGAGGAAGACCGTTCCACGCTCGTTCGGGTGAAAGCGCAAGGCGCTCACTGCAACGCCCACCCCATCGCTCGGCAACCCTGCATTCGAGCGGCGGAACGATTCCCCTCCGTCCGTTGTTGCAAAAACTCCCGAGTAACCGCCCACCAGCATCCGCCGACTGTCAAACGGGTCGATATCGATTCGAGTTAGCGGCGTTCTTGACGGGTCCGATGCTTGCCAGTGACGGCCCCCGTCCCGGCTCGTGTACACCCTGTATTCCGCACTGCTCGAGAAGGCATAGGCGCCGATGACGGCAAGTTCGTCGGGCCGGTTCGGCGCCAAGTCCACGCTGTGGACATCCAGGAACTCGAGTTCCTCCTCGTCCCCTATCACCGCCCTGTAGCTCCTCCCGCCATCCTCGGATCGCATCAGTCCCGGCGCGCCGTAATAGTCAGTCGGCAGGGCAAGGTAGATCGTGCGTTGGTCGTACGGATGCACCGCAAGATCGTGCACCGCCACGCCGGCGGACAGCAGCGACCAAGTGGAGCCTCCGTCCATGCTCTTGAAGAGCGAACCGTCCCCCCTCAAGAACGGATTGATCGATCCCGCGTAGACGGTGTCAGGGTTGGCCGGGTCGGGGTGCAGGCTGGTGACTTGGAAAGCAGACAAGCCCTGCCTGGACTCACCCCAAACCCTGCCCTGGCTATTGGAGCGGAATAACATGCCGCCGCCGATCGATGCCAGGACGGAATCAGCCTCACCCACGCCTGCCGCCAGGGCCAGGACCTCGGCGTTGAGCATGCCGGCGCTGCCGACTTGCCATTCGGCGCCGGCGTTCTCGGATCGGACTACCCCGCTGGATTCAAGTCCCGCAAGCACGGCTTCCGGAGTGGATTCGACGCACTGGACGGCGGCCCTGGGCAGTCCGACGCTGGCATAGGCCCAGGTCGAACCCCCGTCACTGGATCGCAACACGCCCCGCCTCCTTGTGGCGACGTATACGACTGCCGGGTCCTCGGCATCAACCGCCACGTCCAGGAACTGAATCCCGAACAGTTCAAGCTTCGCAGCAAACGATCCGCCGGCGTCCTGGGTCAGGAACACTTGTGCGATCGAATATCCCGTCGAAGCGACCCACAACTGGTCCGGGGAAGCTGCGGAGAACGCGAACCCGGCGATGATTGCGGGCCCGGACAGCACCTCCCGCCATTGGCCTCCTCCGTCTGTCGAGCCGTACAGTCGACTCAAGGACTGCTCGCCATCCCAGTTCGAAGCAAAGATCGTCGACGGGTCGTGCGGCGACACCTCGATATCCAAGTACGCACCCTTTGCGAACCCCGCCCCAATCGATGTCCAGTTGTCCCCGCCGTCGAGACTCCGGTACAAGTTCCCAGCCGCCGCTCCCGCGTAGGCGCTGCCGTCGGCCCTTGGGGAAGTGGCAATGGACAGGATTGTCTGCCCCTCCATTCCATTGCCAGCCCACTCCCAGTCTCCAGCGTCACGCGAACGGTAGACGCCGGAGCTGCCTGCGGCGGCGTACTGCACGGCTTCACTTCCTGCGACCTCCCGCACGGAATCATCCGGGAGCCCGTCACTTCGATTTCGCCAAGTCTGTCCATGGTTCTTGCTTTCGTAGAAGTCGCTGCCAGTCACGGCGAAGACGATGCCCGGGGCGTCCGTAGCAACGGCAAGGTCCAGCACGGTTGAGCCCGGAGGACCTCCCTGGCTCCAGACCAGTCCACAAGTCAGGAGCCCGAGCGAAACGAGATGTCGCGACATCAACGCAGACTCGAGCCCGCGTACGGCGGCACAGATCGGATCCCCGGACGTTCCGGCAAGCCTATACGAAGCGAACGCCCGTTGCCAAGAAGTACTTCGGAGCAAGAAAGTCACGTCCGGTTGCGGAGTTGGCGACGTCGGGGAAACAGGCAGAGGCACAATCCAGCGAGTCGGCCGCAACGGTCGAGAAATCCGCCGGCCTTGCTAACGCAAGCGACGACCTCCGTCAATGGCCTCCCAAGGAACATTCTGTCGGAATCGCCCAACCGATCGGGATCCGATATCTATAACGACTGCAGCCGCTCTAGCTAGGTTTCACGTGCGCGCGCCGACGAATCGACGGTATCGCCGCGCCTTTGGGCGCGAAGTCCACCGGCCCTCCCGGGTGTCTCCATCGACGACGTTGCGGGATCCCGGCCCAACGCAGCCGGACGCTACGCCCCGTACGAGCCATCGGGGAACTGTTGGGTTCGCCGCATCGACATGCTGGGAATCTCGGTGTCGATGACCAACCCGCCGACCAAAGTTCAATTCTGGATTGCCTTCGATCGACCACGCGACAGGTCTGCCAAGGACTGGCTCCCGAATGAACCCACGCTTCGCTCGCGATGAGGAGCGAACGAGGCGGCCGCCAACCTCCGAAACACCGGTTCGGCTCGCTCTAGACGGAACTTCATCCGCCAAAATCGGCCTAACCACAGCCATATCAGGTAGGTAGCGGGACTTCAACCTGCCAATTTACTGGCAACAAATTTGGCCGGGTCGACGGTGAGCAGCTTGAAGGCCCCTTGCTGCAGCGGTGTCGGCCTGGCGAACAGCGGGAACGGGTGATCCGGGGCGTCGGGCCGCGTCATTTCGTTCAGCGTGAGCGTCCCGAGATCGGCCAGCAGCGTCTTGAGGCTGTGCACCGGGAGCCCTTCGGGCGTTTGCTTGCTGGCGGTCTTGGCCTGCGTGCCCGCGCCGGCCTGCGCCTTCTCCACGGGCGAGCCCCGCCGCTTGCGCGCCACCTCCCGGTCCTGGTTCTCGAACAGCAGCGGCGCCAGCCGCCGCCGCAGGTGCCATTCCACGTAGTGCGCTCACGCACCGCCTTGGGGGCCGCCTTCCGCCGCAAGGCGCGCCACAAAGGCGCCTCCGTGGCGATCTTCGCCATCGCCCGCAAGCTGGCCACGCTGGTCTGCCGCATGCTGGGCTACGGACAGGACTACGTCGACATCGGCGAGGTCGAGTACGAATTCCAGTACCGCCAACGGACTCTCGCCAACCTCACCGCCACGGCCGCCTCCCTGGGCTACAGCGTCGTCCTGCAAGACGCCGCACAGCCCGCCAGCGCCTAAGCCGCAACTCGGACTCGGCTACACTCGAGGCGCGCCCGGGACTTGTTTCACGTCAGTGTCGGGTGTAGCCGGACATCTAGATGAGAAATGATAAGCACGATCACGGAGGAGACACGGTGGGATGTGTGGAATGAGGTTGGGCTTGCTCAATTGCCCTGCTACACAGAGCAACAGTGGGAGCAGGCGCACTGTGCTGACAGAGCGGAGCAAGTCATGGCCGCGCCTTGCCTCAAGTGGTGGCAAGTTGCACGGCCGTGTAGGACCTAGCCGGAAGCTTGACAGTCATTGCTGTCCCAAGCCGGGGAGCCTCGAACGCCTGGCCGGCGACATTCGTGGGATTCTCGAACGTGTTGACGGCCGTGAGGTCTGCGCCGGTGATGGTCTCGGCCTGCACGACCTTGGTCGGCGTGATGCCTTCGAATCGGATTTCAACTTCGCGGTCCTTCGCGAGATCCCGGTTGAGCATCAGGACGCTGCAGAGGCCGGTCTCTGAGTCGAGGGTCGCCGAGACGTCGAGGTACGGGGCATCCTCCGGCCGCGGCACCGGCGCGCCCATGTAGTCGGCGTTGTAGGCGCGCTCGATCGGATACGTCTCCGACTCGACGAGCAAATCCAGGACGTCGCCCTTGGCATACTTGATCCCCCACGCGTACGGGTAGTAGATCGTCTGCCGCAGGACGCCCTCCTTGTTCGTGACCAGCGCCGCGATGACGTTGATGATCTGGGCGAGGCAACCGATCTTGACTCGCTCGGCCTGTCGCAGAAGGGTGTTCACCATGCCGCCCACGAGCAGGGCGTCCTCGAGGTTGTAAACCTCCTCCAGCAGGGGAGGCGCGAACTTCCCGCGCCCGTTCGTGTGGTCGCCGCTGCGCGCTCGGTACCAGACGTTCCACTCGTCGAAGGAGAGCCAGAGGCGCTTGGGCGACTTGAGCAGGCCGCGGACGTAGTCACAGACGGCGATGGTCTCCTGGATCTGGAAGTCCATGTCGAGATTCAGCGCGAGGAACCGGGCCGAATCGCCGCCCGTCTCGTCCGGAGTGTTCCCGTAGTAGCGGTGCAGGGAAAGGCCGTCGACCTCGGGATAGCACTCTTCGAGGGTTTCGCGATCCCAGACCAGGTAGGTCGGCATGAAGGGCGCGCTCGAACCGCAGGCGATGAGTTCGGTCGATGGATCGACCGAGCGGATCTGACGGGCAGCATCCCGGGCCTTGCGGCCGTACTCTCGAGCGGGCATATGGCCGATCTGCCACCAGCCGTCCATTTCGTTGCCAAGGCACCAGGACCTGACGCCGTGCGGGCGTTCGTAACCGTGCTCCCGGCGAAGGTCGCTCCAGCGAGTGCCCTTCTCGACGTTGCAGTATTCGACGAGCGCCGCCGACGTCTCGGGAGTTCCGGTCCCGAGATTCGTCGCGAGCAGCGGCTCGGTGCCCACCAGCTTGCACCACTCGATGAACTCGTTGGTGCCGAACTGGTTGGTCTCGAGAGAGTTCCAAGCGCGCTCCAGAACAGCGGGCCGGTCCTTCTTCGGGCCGACGCCCTGAAGCCAGTCGTAGCCCGAAACGAAGTTCCCTCCCGGATACCGCATGATCGGGCACCTGAGTTCCTGCATCTCGCGAACGACATCCTCCCGGAAGCCCCTGCTGTCGGCAAAGGGCGAGTCCGGCTCGTAGACTCCGCCATAGATTGCCCGTCCGAGGTGCTCGAGAAACGCTCCCATCAAGCGAGGGTCCATCGAGGCGCGCTTCCTGCCCGTGTTGATGACAACCCTCCCCGGACCGCCGCTCGACTGAGCGTAGCCGAGGCGGCGGAGCCACGATCCGGCGGAAATGGCGGGTGCCGAGGCCACGAGGGCCTTCAGGAAGTCGCGTCGCTTGGACTCGGTCATAGTCAATCCCTTCAGTACGGATTCGTGCCGCGCGGCTCGAGGGCCGCAGTGCTCCACTCGCGACAGCTAGCATACCTGCACCTCGCGCGGTTGTCACGAAGACGGACGGCAACGGGAGCCAACCCGAAGACAGCCGCCCCAGCTGGGAGACAGAGTCGCAAGCAACGCTCGCAAGCGGCATCCGCCGTCATTTTGGCAGTCCTATACTGGTTGCAGGATGCCTGCCTGGCCCCTTACGGGCCGAAACTTCCTAGGGGCCGGACTTGCCGCATCCTCTGCCGTTCCGGTTGTCGCCGCCCCGCCGGACATTCGCATCACCGGGTTCGGTTTCTTACGGCTGACGTACCCGGAGAAGATGCCGGTCAAACGCAACGCGACCATCCGCAGCGGCGGCGGCCAGGCCGGCATGACGCAGCTCGAACTCTACACTGACGCCGGCATCATTGGACGTAGCCTGCCCAAGTCCGGAGGGCTGATCGAGGATCTGTTCGACCGCGTCCAGGGCGAGAACCCTTCCCACGTCGAGCGCATCTGGGATCGCATGTATCGCGGCAATCGCAAGCCGGTCGCTAAGGGCGATTACATCATTGGCAACGCGCTCGACATGCCGGTCTACAAGGTGCTCGGAGCGCATACTGACAAGTTGCGGGTTTACGCGGCCGGAGGCTACTACATGGACGACAAGACGACGGCGGATCTGGTTGCGGGGATGGAGGGATACGTCGGCTAGGGTTTCCGGGCCGTCAAGATGAAGGTCGGAGGCGAGCCGATGCGCGCGGATGCCGAGCGCGTGAGGGCCGTGCGTCAGGCAATCGGGCCCGATATTGACCTCCTGCTCGACGCGAACAATCGCTGGCCGGCCTACGACGCAATCCCGTTTGGGCGGATGGTCGAGAAGTACGAGCCGTACTGGTTCGAGGAGCCGGTTGTGGCGGACGATTTCCTGGTGGAGGAGCAGGCGCGTTTCGTGCAGTGGATGCAGCAGGCGCTGGACCAGATGAACGTGCAGGCGCACCGCGCGGTGAGTGACCTGACGGGACAGACCGGGATGGCGATCGTGGTGCGCCAAGCTAACTGGCTGCGTACAGGAGGTGAGAGTCCTCTGTGGTGAAGGAAATAACCAATCCACACCTCTCCCCGAGCCGTGCGGTCGCTCCCGCGAGGGAACGGGCGAAGCGTCGGCAGGGGCGCATGTGGGCAGCGCTATTGAGCAACGAAATTCATGTTGTTCGGAGTGCCGAGGTCGTCACGATGGCCGAAGGCAAGACTGCTCGGACCGCTATGGTGAGGTCCGGGAGGGCTCCGCGGTGTCGAAGAACGCAGGCACGCATGTACGTACAAAGCTGGGACTTGGGAGGCCTCCCCGCCACCACGATGCGATGCAACGTGGTCGCCAAAGTGAAGGCAGATGCTAAGCGGAGGATGGACGGCGGGGAGGAATCGAACTTAGGCATAGTACCGACGAAGCCGGCGAACAAGACGTGGGATGCCACGAGGCGGAGCGGGTGGAGGGAAGGCCTGGGCGCAACGGGAGCGTGTGGCAGACGAAACGCGGGCCGGACACAGAGCCGGGAGATGCGCTGGGGGCGGATGCCCTGCAGCGGGCCGCCCGTGGAAATGAGACTGCGCACCACTGCAGCCCCGTACGGGGTGATGTCAATACCGGAGCGAGGAGCCGGATGCGTCAGCGCGCATGTCCGGATCTGAGGGGGGGCCGTTGGGTAACCGGCGGCCTACCCCGACCGGGCGATCGCGGCCGGGGAGCGGGATGCACGGCGCTTGGCGGCGCTGCGGAGCGGGCGTTGCCAGAAGTCCGAGGCGGAGTTCGCGGAGCATCTGAGCGGCAACTGGCGCGAGGAGCACGTGTACAATCTGGAGGCGGCGCTGGCGATGTACGACGCGGTGCAAGAGCGGATCGCGGCCTACGAGCAGCGCCCGCAGGCGGAGTTCGAGGCGCTGGCGCCGGACGAGCGGAGCGGAGAGGCCGCGCCAACGCATCCCAATCCAGCCAAGGAGAAGGCCTTGCGCTCGCAAGGGGAGCAGGAGGCGCGGGCGGCGCTGTGGCGCTTCGCGGGGGTCGATCTCACGCGCATCGACGGCATCGGAGCGGGGGCGGCGCGGACGATCCTGGCCGAGATCGGGCTGGACATGGCGGCCTTCCCAACCGAAAAGCACTTCGTCAGTTGGCTGCGCTTGGCTCCGCGGGTCGCGATCTCGGGAGGCAAGGCGCTGCGCAAGAAGCGCTCCAACGGCAAGGGCGCCACCCGCGTTGCGTGCGTGCTGCGCATGGCCGCGGTTTCCCTGCAGCGCTCGCACACACCGCGCTGGGGGCCGCCTTCCGCCGCAAGGCGCGCCACAAAGGCGCCTCCGTGGCGATCTTCGCCATCGCCCGCAAGCTGGCCACGCTGATCTACCGCATGCTGCGTTACGGACAGGACTACGTCGACATCGGCGAGGTCGAGTACGAATTCCAGTACCGCCAACGGACTCTCGCCAACGTCGCCGCCACGGCCGCCTCCCTGGGCTACAGCGTCGTCCTGCACGACGCCGCACAGCCCGCCAGCGCCTAAGCGACAACACGGACTGGGCCACACTCGAGGCGCCCCCGGGACTTGTTTCATATCAGAAGTGCACGTGGTCCGGGCGGATTTCCTCCGCCGATGACTGGTCCGTGCAGTCGATACCGACTGTGGCGCTGGCCAGACGTCGCGCGCTGGTTCGCGGAACGACTGGGCCAAGAGGTGGTGGTTCCGCAGGACGGCTTGCTGGCAGCCTTCAATGCGGGCCTGGAGCTTCGCCACTACCGGCGCCGACTTACGCCTAGCGATCAGGACCGACTTTGCGACCTAGCTGGACTGTGACTATGCACCGATTACAAGGATCGCATTGCGACGGACTCTTCCTCACGGCACAGGCGTCGAGGTGGCGTGGCGGCGTCAGGGCGGCGAGAATAGGCTGCATTGTCCGGGTGCCGCAATACCCGGCTCAACCGCACGCGCAGGAACGCACTTTAAAAGGCAACGCGAGTAGAATCGACGGCACGACGAGATTGCCGAGCGGGACGCCAGCAATGGAGGCATGGAGCCGGAGAAGCTAGGGTCGGACTGTGTGGAGCGGTCGCTAGCCCACATATTCGAGAGGAGATGAGGCGCGTGTAGCTGCGGGGGCTACGGAACATGCGGAAGATGCTGCCGATCAACGCACGCGAATACAACTTGTGCGTTCTGATGCGGGCAACGAAAGGGACCGGCACGCCCCGAAAGCTTGCGGTGACTCGAATCCAGCACGCAATTCAGCGCTGAGAACGCGGATCTCGCGGTATTTCGGCGGACTTCCGCACGTTTCCGGTCATTTGGAGCCCGATCTGCCGGACTTCTGCTGGATCCTAGGTCGTGGCGTCAAGCCTCATACGGGGAGTAGCAGCGCGCGATCCGCGTCCAGAACCTGCGTTGCCACAGGCTGATAACCCAGCCGGTCGGTGCCGTTGGCGACGACACGCCATTTTGGTCGCCTTGGCATTCAGAATGCACGGGCAGGCGCATTGACCCGATGTCGAGGGACATCCTGAGGTTGCTGGCGACCACCAGACGCAGTCGCTGGATGTGCTGAGTCTTGGTATCGTCGCAATCGATGCCGAGCGGCCGGACGATGCGTTCGGATCGAACCTCTAACCGTTCGGCGTAACAGTGTTCTGTCGATCTGGCCTGTTTCTATGAGAACTATGATAGAAGCAAGCCTGAGGACACATGACCGAGCCTGTCGCACGCATCCGGATCGAGTTGCAACGCCTTGAGCCAAAGATCTGGCGCCGTGTCGACGTGCCGGTCTCATCAACGTTGATGGCGTTGCACCATATCATCCAAGTCACGGTCGGCTGGACGAACTCGCATCTGTTCGAGTTCAGTGTTGGTGATCGCATCTACGGCGATCCCATGCCCGACGACGACTTCGAATGGAAGGTTTACAAGGCCAAGAGCATCCGCTTGAAGACGCTCCTTAACCGTGGAATCAAGCGGTTCACGTACCTGTATGACTTCGGAGACCACTGGGAGCACGACGTCATCGTTGACGAGATCCGCAACGGCGGTGCCGATATCGACTACCCTGCGTTCGTTGACGGTGCCCGCCGCTGCCCGCCCGAAGATGTCGGCAGTGCTACGGGCTTCATGGAGTTTCTTGAAGCGGCGCTCGATCCAAGCCACGACGAGCACAAAGAGGTGGTGACTTGGTATGAATCCCGGTACGGAAAACCCTTCGACCCCGATGAAATTGACGAGTGGCGCGTCCGGGCCCTGCTGGGCCAGTTCGCACGGCGCCGTCGCGGACCGCTACTGAGCCACCGTAGCAATGCCCGCGGCCACCGCGCTTGAATCCTCGCATTGCGTAATTCAAGTATGGGGCCAGATGCTCCGTACCGATTTGCAAGTTCCGAAGGCGCGGTGTTCGCAGCTCTCGCCGCAAGCCACTCCGTAGGTCCTCGTCGCGGCAATGAGCCGGGAGGAGGTAAGGCAGTCGGCGAGTAGATTCGACTCCCGGATCGCCCGGGAGGCCGATGTCCCCTCTGGCCGCTCGGCATTGACACCCACGATCCGCTCAAGGCCGATCGCGAGGTCCGGGACAATCTATTCGGTAATGTCGCGTCGAAGGCGACTAGCATAGAAACGCACTGGAATCGGAGCGCGAGGAATTCCGCGGCGATGCCATTGTCGAAGACTGCGGTTTCCGCGTGAAGCTCAAGCGACGAGTGAGATACGCAATCAGATCATCGGATCGTCGCGGTCCGGCCATGCCGAAGTCTTCCGCAGGGACAAGGGTAACTCCGCACACACCGCCCACGAAGAAAACACGGCCTCAAGTTGTTCCTGATTCCCGAGCATCCCCATTCAAATTCGAAAGGACGCCGGTAGCGGACCTTAAGGCTGGTGAGGGTCCGCTCGCTTCGTCGTACGAGCGGGCCGAATCTAGACGAATCGGGGCATCCGAGAGCGGCCTTGAAATCCCCCCAGCTAGCGCATCCGTACCTGATGCGGATTCCGGAGAACTCGGAAGGACTATTCCATTCAAGACTTAAGAAGCTATCGCATATCAGCAAACATCCATCCGGCCAGAATCAAGAACTATCTTGGCAGCTGCGGAAATAGAAATCGGCTGACATCGACGCATTTCATCTAGTGTTCTTTCACCCACCTGACGGTCCGATACCCGCGTCCTCTCGAATTCGGACGCAGGTGAGAAGGAATCAGTCTGATGTCCTTGAACGTTGGAAGCGGCGTCTTGCATCTTCAGCTGCCTAGGTCCTCGAAGTAGACCAACGCCGGCATGTTGCGGCGTTGATGGGCAATCCGGAGGATCACCAGGGCATTGTCGGCCGCAGCGATGCGTGCATAAAAGCTGACGTGTTTCTCGTAGCTGACCGACCGCAGACCGGTCGCAAACAGACTCCGGTCGCGTCCGGCGTCGGGATTGGCCACGATGCTTTCGAAAGCGCGGATTAGTCCCCGGTAGCATTTCAACCATTGGTTCCGGCCCCAGGTCTCGAGCGGATAACGCCGGATATCGTCGAGATCCTGTCGCGCCAAGCGGGATAGCCTGATCGTCATGCAGTATTGGGCTACGACTGGTATGCATCCGGCTCGTAGGCGCGGGGATTGAAGTCCACGAACGCCCCGGTCTCCGCATCGCGCATGGCGGGCTCCAGATCCGCTTTCAAGGTGTAGAACTGACGCGCGCCATCCCGCTCCATCAGCATGCGGATCCCCGCCCGTACCACCTCGCTTAGGTTGGCATAGGCCCCGGATTTAATCTGGCCCCGAACATAGGCTTCCATTGGTTCAGTGAGATGGATGTTTGGCACGAAGCGACGCTCCGTATGTCCGATAATTTCAGATACTGATAGGGACTGTGCCTCAAGCCCGATTTCGACGCGCGTCCTAGGTGGCGCATGCGCATCTTCTCCGTGCCAATCGAGGCACAGGACCACAGCACTACGGACGAGCCTCCTTCGGCGCCAGCAGCTCTAATCGACGCAGCCACTCCACCATACGGCCGGGCCAGCGCATCATGGGCAGCTCGGTCGTGTGCAAACCGTATCCGTGGCCGCCACTCTCGTAGATATGGAGCTCCGCCGAGACGTTCACCTTCTTAAGGGCAATGTACAGTTCCGCCATCGCGACCGAGCGGTCCCGATCGTCGTGGGCGATCACCATGAAGAACGGCGGGCAATCTTCCGTGATCGTCGCTCCTTCCGGAATACCTCCCGAGTAGATCGGAGCCGCAAAGTCCGGCCGGAACGGCACGTCGTCGTATTCGTCCACCGGCTCGTAGAGGCGTTCCTTGACCAACGCTGTGTATCGCACGGCGAGCCTCCGGCCGAGAACCCGAGGATGCCGATCTTATCGTGGTCGATTCCAATCTCTTGCGCTCTTCCGCGAACGAGGCTCATGGCCCTCTGGCCATCTTGTACCGACGCAAGCCATCGTGTGGCCGGGTCTCGGCTCGGGACTTGATACTTGAGCACGATTCCCGTCACACCGATCGAATTCAGCCATTCGGCCACTTCGGTCCCTTCCAGGTCGTAGGCGAGGATGTTGTGCCCTCCTCCCGGCGCGATGATGACCGCCGTTCCCGTATCGATCACAGACCTCGGCTTGAAAATCGAAACGCGTGGGGTGGAGACATTGGTCAATCGAATGACGCGGCGTCCGCCCACAAGTCTGTCATCGGGCCGGGTCCTATCGAACTCCGGCGCAAGTCCCGCGACTTCTCCGGGTGGTTTCCCGGGCCACAGATCCCAGACAATCGGCTCGGCAGCTTGGGAAGCGGTGACAACAACGCCTCCCGAGAGAATTGCCGCAGCAACCCAGTTTTTCATTGCGCTCTCCCTTTCGTTGGCCCCGATGCGCCCGCCATCGTAGCCATTCTGCGAGTCTTCAATCGCCGATATCGCCACCGACCATCCCATGTCTCGGTAGATCGGCTGCTGAGGTAACTCTCCCAGCTCACGGTGCGCTCGGGTGATCGATATCCCAGCGCCGCCAGCTCCAGGGCGTCGTATCTGCTTCTGTGCCGCAACGCGCCACCTGACGCCGCTCCTCACAGCTGCCGCGTAGTAGGGTGCGGTACGGCCACTTGGGACAGCGGCCTGCGTCTTCCCGAGTTAGCTCTTGGAAAGATGTTGTCCGGGAACTGGAGAAGATCTAGCTCGCGTGGTCGGAGCTGATTCGCAATCATGTCGATATCGCTCGCCATCCCGTCCGCACCATCCCCCGAAGGGGTGTAAGCGGGTGAGGAATCCCACGCTGAACCGCCCTGCTGGATCCGGTCAAAATGCCCCGCCCCCGAACATAGCTGGCGGGGCAGGCCGCTCGTCAGCCGCCAGGTCGTGGCCAACCTGAGCGGAGCCGCGGCGATGAAGGTCGGCCTGTCGATTCGATCCTCTCCGGACGAGAATGCCTATCCGCTCAGTCGGAAGGTCATCTACGAGGAACTTGTGAGCCTCTCCATCGAGTGGGACACGTTCCATGGCGAATGGAACGACACGCTCTCGCCGAGGGCCCAAAACACGTAGGCTGTCTTGGCGAGAGACCTAAGTACGGCGGAGCGCCGAGCTGGCCTCCACAGACCGCCATGGCCTCAGGGGTCTTGGGCTCGTGCATGTCGACGGTCCAGTTTGTCGAGCACTGCAAGTCCGCGCTCGACATCGCCGCAGGCCGCGCGCAACCGGAAGCGCATTTCGGTGTCGTGCTCGGCCAACGCCCGTACAGAGAGTTCCTCCATCAGTTTGTTCAGGCTCACGCCGCGCTGCGCGGCCATGGCCGCCAAGCGATCACGACAGGCATCAGGTACCCGGATCGTCAACGTTGCCATGTCAGTCATCCTCCTTCAGCCAAGTGCCCGGCGTGACGATACGAATGCCGTCGAAAACCAGCTCGCACGCCGCGATGTCCCTAGTGTTGCCCGTAATGATTGACTCCGCATTACCTGCAACCGCCAGTTCGATCAGATGATTGTCGGACTCGTCTGGTAGATTCGGATGCCAAAGAAACATGATATTAATCCACTCGCAGACGCTGAGGACCGCATCCAGCAGTGCCGCTCGATCCCTCGACGTGATTGACGCCGCAGTGAACAGCTCTTCTCTCGCTAGCACTGCCTCATATTCCAGAAACAATGCGTTGCTCATTAGCGGCTGGGCTTCCCTGGTCAGGTATTGTCGTAACACTTCCCGTGCCGAGCCATCGGTCGACAGAATCGCGGAAACTACGACGTTGGTATCGACCACGATCCTACTCACCGCAGTATGATAGCATATACGCTGTCACAGAGGCGTGCGGAGGTCTGTCGTTCTTTGTTGCCACCATTTCTCGGAAGATCCGATTCAGGCATCTTCGACGACCTAAGGAGTCTCGCGAAGATCACATGTCTGTTGTAGGGCTGAGTGAATCCAAGTGCTCGTAGCGATCGGGGAGTCGCGATAGGCGCCGAGCAGGAAGCTGCGTGCGATTCACCTCGAGATTGTGCGTGAAGCCGCGTCACCTCGCCACGGGCTCGGCCACCGACCGAGCGCGGTTGCCGTGCTTCGTCGCTATAGGATCGGTCCCCGCGAGGTGTTCCCTCGCGGATGGAGGCGCTTACCCGACTACCAGCTTGGCGGGTGCTGTTGCATCGAACTCAAACCCGAGGCCCGGCCCGCCGGGTACATCGACGCGCCCGGGCCTGTATGGCAACGGGACGCTAGGGAGTGCGTTGCCGAACGCCTGCGTGTACAACTCGCCACCCTCCAGGATTACTGCGTTCGGCATTGCCGCGCCCAAATGGATCGGGGAAGCCCGGTACGGAGCCGAACACATCGAGAAATGGGGCGCGAAGAGGATGTTGTGGGTGTCCGCCATGATCGCGATGCGCTTCGTCTCGGTGATACCGACTCTCGACGTATCGGGGTTGACGATATCGCGGGCCCTTCGCTCGAACAGGTCCCGGAACTGAAATAGCGACAGGTTTCCGTGCCGTTCTGTTAGGATCCTCCGACACCTCAAGCGGTTCCGCCAACCTGAGCGGAATTGGCGGATCAGCCGAACCTCTGTGTGTGAGACAAGGGAAGGATCGGTTGGATCGGGTTGAGTCTATGCTATGGGCATGCGAGTTCAACCGAGGCGCCATCGAGCCTGTCGATCCATGCGCTGCCTCGGGGGCGCAAGGCGATTCCGTGCCCAGCAAGGCAGGTCGGTCTCCCCTACGGTCGCGGTCGATCTTGCGAGCAGAGCATATGGCGAGTCTCCAACGGCGGTATGCGAGCCGCCGGTGCGAAGTGGCGCGACGCTGAGGTGAATTGGGCTCGAGGGAATTCCAGTGAATGAGACTCAGGAACGACTGTATTCCGAGTACCAATCGTTACCGCCCACGCATCAGAGCGCGCTTGAGGTGCTCTCGGTTGTCTGCCGCCCGGTATCCCGAACGAGCGGGCTGGAGTTCGTGAACAAGGCCGGTATCGTCGATCCGGCCCGTGGCCGGCTCAATTCCGGCCACTGGAGAATCCTTGTTCGCCAGCTGTTGGGCAAGGACCTGTTGTATGAGGACGAGCAGCGGATCGCATGCAATCCCGACATCCTAGAGGTGATAACCCGCGCTGCGGAACGCAAGGGAAGGCTGCTCCGGTGGGTGGATGCCGTGAATCGATTGACGCCGCGACGGCAGTACCGCGGCAAGGGGTACTACTCCGCCTACTACTACTACAAGCCCGAGGACCTATTCGAGGACCTTAGGCTCGCGATCTACCTCGACCAACCCGACGATTTCTCGAGGCTGGTGGATGCCCTGTACGGCTACTTCAGCAGTCCGGTGTCCGTCCCCGACGTGTTCCAACGCTTGTTCAACAATCCGTTCGATGCGGAGTGGCTGGCCTCTCGATCCTCGGCCATTCGCGACACCGCGATTAGCCAGCTCGTTTCGAGCGCGCACGCTTGGCTAACGCCTGCGGACGCCCCTGTGAACCTCCTCCAGAAGGTCGCGTCAAGTGAGAGCGTTTCGGACTGGAAAAGGCAGCTCATCATCAAGCACAACCTGCTGAAGGGCGATCTCGAGGCGACAGAAAAATGGCTTCCGCGCGATGGAACGACAGACAGCGCGCTGCTTGTCGGACGGCAGCTTTGCATTCGCGGTGAGTACGAGCAAGCGGTCGAGCAATTCGAAACCGCCATCAGGCAGATTAAGAAGGACACGCGAAAGCGCGAAATCGTGCTTCAGCCCGCCGCAGGTGCGTTTTATGTCATCGCTCTGCTTGGGACCGGCGATGGCAATCGGATTCGCGAAGCCCACAAGTACCTTGATCTGGCCCGCCGGAAACAACCGGACAAGTGGCTGTTCTACGAATCTCTGAAGTGCGCCGCCGACCTGGCGGATGGAAAGGTGCAGCCTCGGAGCCTAGCGGGCCACCTCGATTCTCTCGATCGCGAGCCGGCATTGCACCAACTGCTGATCTGTACGGCGTTGTGCTGGGTGGACAAGCGAGCGGCTCGGAAGGCCCTGCCGGAAATCACGAACCTGCATCTAGCGGCCCTTTCGGGCGGTTATCCGTGGGCCGCTGCAGAGTTTGCCCAGTTGATTGCTCGTTTGCGCACCGATGACCGGGAGCCTGACTCCGAGCGGGAGGATCACGAGCGTTTGGGAACTGTGGCCATATCGGATGCGATCCGCGAGGAGCAGCCTTGGGAGCGAAGCCTAAGGGCGCTCGAACGGATGGTCGACAGGGTTGGCACCGATCCCGCCGCGCCCGGATCGACATCCAGGCTGACGTGGCGGATCGCAGTCGACGGCCCGTCCAAGTCCGTGCAGCCGTACGAGCAGAAGCGCAGCCAAGCGGGAAGGTGGTCCAAAGGAAAGGCGGTGACGCTCAAGAGGCTCCACTCGCGGACCAACCTAGCGTTTATGACACTGCAGGACGAGCGCGTTTGCCAGGCGATCAAGGCTGACCCGCTGGGATACTCCGGACGCTCCAGTTACTCCCTCAATGTCGATAAGGCTTTTGAAGCACTGGCAGGACATCCGCTTGTGTTTCGATCGGACTCTCCGAGCACCCGCGTGGAAGTTGTGCGTGCGGAGCCGGAATTGCGCGTGACCACGCAGGGCAGGAAGGTAAGGATCGAGCTCGTACCGAAGCCTCCCGAGACGGGGGACGCCGTTGCGACCGCCGAGGCGCCGACTCGCCTGACCGTCACAGTGTTCAGTTCGAAGCACCGGGAGATCTTTGGAGTAATCGGAAACAAGGGGCTGGTTGCCCCTGCTGGCTCGCGGGACCAGATCGTCCGTGCGGTATCGTCCGTAAGCGCTCTAGTAACCGTCCATTCCGACATCGACGGCGGGGACACGGATGCCAAGGACGTGGAGGCCGAGCCCACGACGCACGTCCATCTGACCCCATACGAGGAGGGCCTGCGGGCGGAGCCGTTGGTCCAGCCGTTCGTCGGGGAAGGTCCCACGTACGCCCCTGGGAAAGGGGGTGAGGTGGTCTTCGCCACCGTCGGCGGGCGCAGGTCGCGGGCGCGACGAGATCCAGCAGAGGAAACGCGGCGATACGACGAAGTGCTGTCGTCGTGCCCGTCGCTCCATCGAGCGACCTGGGACGGGGCTGGATGGACGCTGCCCGATCCCCACGCGTGCCTCGAGTTGCTCGACGAACTGCATGCGCTCGGAGACCGTGTCTCGGTGGCGTGGCCCAAGGGCGAGACGATGCGGATCCAGCACCGTGCGACACCGAACAGCCTCTCGTTGAAGATTCGAAAGAAGCGGGACTGGTTCGGCATCGAGGGCGAACTCAAGTTGGATTCGGGCCTCGTCATGGGGCTCCGTGAGCTGCTTGATCGAATCGCGGAGGCCCAGGGTCGGTTCCTCTCGCTCGGAGACAAGGGTTTCGTCGCTCTCACCGGTCGCTTCCTTCGACGCGTCGAGGAACTCGCCGCTTACGTCGACCGCCACGGCAATGGCCTTCGGTTCCATCAGGCGAGAACACCCGCCCTTGAAGCGCTCGTCGTAGAGGTGGGTTCGGTCGACGCGGACGGCAACTGGGACGAGCGCATCCGTCGGTTCCGGGAAGCGCAATCCCTCGACCCGGCAGTGCCGTCCACGCTTCAGGCGGAATTGCGGGACTACCAAACGCAAGGGTTCCGGTGGGCGGCGCGGCTCGCCGCCTGGGGGGCAGGGGCGTGCCTTGCTGACGACATGGGGCTTGGGAAGACCTTGCAGGCGCTGACCGTGGCGCTGGCGCGCGCTCCCGCAGGGCCGGCGCTTGTTGTGGCGCCGACATCGGTATGCCCGAATTGGATCGACGAGGCGCGACGGTTCACGCCCACACTCAACCCAATCCAGTTCGGTTACGGCGACCGGGAGAAAATGCTCAAAGCTACCGGTCCCTACGACGTGATCGTCTGCAGCTACGGTCTCTTGCATCAGGAAGCCGACCGGCTCGCTAACGTCAAGTGGGAGACGATCGTGCTGGACGAAGCCCAGGCCATCAAGAACCGGGAAACGATGAGGTCGCGCGCCGCGATGAGGCTGAGCGGGGCCTTCCGCATGATCACCACCGGAACGCCGATTGAGAATCACCTGGGCGAACTCTGGAATCTGTTCAACTTCATCAATCCAGGCCTTCTCGGCTCGTCCGAATCGTTCAACGCGAAGTTCGCCTCTCCGATCCACCAGCGGGGCAGTAACGACGCCAAGAGCCGATTGAAGCGCTTGATCCAGCCTTTCATTCTCCGACGGACCAAAACGGCGGTCCTGGACGAACTCCCTGCGCGAACCGAGATCGCCATTCGGATCGAAATGACGGAACCGGAGAGAGCATTCTACGAAGCCGTTCGCCTGCGGGCTATGGATGTGCTCGGCGAGCAGGGTTCCGACGAGGGGAAGAGCCACTTCAAAATCCTGGCGGAGATCATGAGGCTCCGCAGGGCATGCTGCCATCCCCGGTTAGTCGTGCCTGACGTCGAAATCCCTGGATCCAAGCTCGAGGCGTTCGCCGAGACCGTTGCGGAACTGATGGACAACGGCCACAAGGCGCTCGTGTTCAGCCAGTTCGTCGACCACCTCCGAATAGTCCGGTCGCACCTCGACCGGCAGGGCATCTCGTATCGATACCTCGACGGCAGCACTCCCGCCCGCGACCGGAAGCGCGAGGTCGATGCATTCCAGGCCGGCGAAGGGGATCTCTTCTTGATCAGCCTGAGGGCGGGAGGACAGGGCCTGAATCTCACGGCCGCCGACTACGTGCTTCACTTGGACCCATGGTGGAATCCGGCTGTGGAGGATCAAGCGTCGGACCGGGCGCACCGCATCGGCCAGACTCGACCAGTGACCATCTATCGGCTCGTGATGAAGGACACCATCGAGGAAAAGATTGTCGATCTGCACGCCGCGAAACGGGATCTCGCGGACAATCTTCTCGAGGGGGCCGACATGAGCGGGAAAATGTCGGCGGACGAACTGCTAGCGCTAATCCGCGAGGCCTGACTGAGCGTACCGCTTCGCGACGGGGTTTCGCGACGACCGTGACCGCTCTCGGCGACGCTGCGGCGGAAGAACGGGCGAATCTTCCGAGCGGTCTGATTCTGGAGGATCTTTGGACAACTACCCTGCGTTAGGACCGGCTTTTCGCTCGTGTCGGAAACTCCGAAGCACCTATCGGGCGTCAATGCATTTCCTTGCTCGCCCATGAGACACAAATCCCGCCGTATCTCATAAATCCGCTCGAATGAGAGACAATGCATTTCCTTGCTCGCCCATGAGACACAAATCCCGCCGTGTCTCATAAATCCGCTCGAATGAGAGACAATGCATATGGGTATCCACAAATGATCAGCAGCTACGCTCGGTAATGAAGCTACGCGGTAGCCTTACACCCTGCAGGGCTCGATGGACGCGGCCAAATCGAAGCATGGTGACCCCGGTATTGGCTTCCTCAAGTACAACTCCGGCACCTTCACGGAGAAAGAAAGCGCGACTTGCCACCCAACTGCATGAGCAGCAGGAAGGAGTATACGAGCAGGACGCGACGCGCAACGCCGATCAAGCGGCACTCGGACTCGGAACGAAAGTAGATGGAAGATGTCAGCAGTTCGCTACCACGAAGGGCGGTTTCCGCCCGACAAGCACCTCGACTGGCAAAAGCTGATCCCGCTGATTGGCCCGGCGGCAAGCGCGGTGGCTCGATACGACGGAATGCTCGCGGCCGTACCTGATCCAGGTGTTCTGCTGGCGCCACTGACAACCCGTGAAGCGGTGCTCTCTTCACGTATCGAGGGCACCCAAGCGACCATGGGCGAGGTGCTGGAGTTCGAGGCAGGGCGCCGCGCGGCCTCGCCGGAACGCTACGACGATATACAGGAGATCCTCAATTACCGCTCCGCCGTACGCACTGCGGAGGACATGCTGGAGGATCTGCCCCTTTCCGGACGCGTTATCCGTGCGGCGCACAAGATTCTGCTCTCGGGCGCACGAGGGAAGAACAGAGCGCCGGGAGAATATCGGCGTATTCCCAATTGGATCGGCCAACCAGGATGCACCATTGAGGAGGCCAAGTACGTGCCCATCAGTTCGGAGAGGCTCGACAACGCCATGAGCAACTGGGAACGCTACATCCACCAAGACACGCCTGACCTACTCGTGCAGGCCGCCAACCTGCACGCCGAGTTCGAAGCGCTACACCCGTTTCTGGACGGCAACGGCCGCTTGGGGCGCATGCTGGTACCCCTGTTTCTATGGCAGCGCGGCCTCATCAAGCGGCCGATGTTCTACATCAGCGCCTATTTCGAGGCCAACCGAGACGCTTACTACGAAAGGCTGCTCGCCGTCTCCCGAGACGATGACTGGACCGGCTGGTGCAAGTTCTTCCTCGAAGCGGTGCAGGCGCAGGCCCACGACAACCTGACCAAGACCCAAGGCATTCTTGACCTCTACGAGGACCTGAAGCACCGTGTTGCGGAGGCCACGCGATCCCGATACGCTATTCGGGCTCTGGATTGGATCTTCAAGCAACCGATTTTCCCTAGCGCTAGCTTCGCGGACGGGGCGGGGATTCCGAGGCCCTCTGCGCATCGGATCCTGGCGGAATTGCGACGGCACAGTATTCTAGAAGATATTCTGGCCGCAAGCGGCAACCGGTCGGCTATTCTCTTGTTTCCGGCTCTCTTGGACATCGTAGAAGGAAATGGCGGTCTTTGATACTCACTTATGAGCCGCACACCTTCGCGCCCATCGGAGCGCTCTGCCTAGGCTCTCTCTCGCCTTGTCGCGATCATGCGAGTGTTTCCCGTACTGACCGACAGGGAGAACCACGTTACGAACTTGGTTTGTCGCCGACGGCGCCGACCGGACGATGGCGGCTGCGAACCTGCTCCGCACGAGACATTCAGGCCGATTCGACCGCAGGACCTGGGAAACTCGGGCCGATGAAGGGCTGCTATGCGGTTCACTCCAACAGGTATAGTAGGCCCAGCCGCCTCGGTCCTTTGCCCGCGAATGGTCGCAGGTAGCGCAGTTTTGCCGCACAGCGACCTACTGGAGTGATGCGGATCGCCCAGTTCCGGAGTTTTGAGTGCCACATTTTCCGGGTTCCGCAGTGTTAGCGCACTTACGGGTCCGCACATTGGGCATCAGGTAATTCGCACCTGCCATAACACGGGACGTCCTGGGAACTGCCCGGCCGGGCCGAGTCTGGCTCATCGTGCATCTAGTCCCAACCCGGAGCCAATCGCGTTGCATGGTCTTCCGATTCGCGGCAAGCGGCGGACCCGCTACGATGCGAAGCGCCGTTTCCGCGCCTCGTCGAGAGCCACGGCCAGGATGATGATCGCGCCGATGATCACCTGCTGCCAGTACGGGTTGATGCCCAAGAGGTCACTGCCGTTCGACAGGAGTCCCATGATAAAGGCGCCGATCAGGGTGCCGACGACCGTTCCCTCGCCGCCAGCCAAGCTGCCTCCGCCGATCACGACCGCGGCGATGACCTGCAGTTCGTAGGACACGCCGGCTGTGGGCTGGCCGGTCATCAAGCGGGAGGTTTCAATCATCCCAGCCACGCCGGTCAGCGTGCCGCAAATCGCGTAGATCGCCACCTTGTAGCGCGCCACTGGGATTCCGGCATAGACGGCCGCAGCCTCATTGCTGCCGATGGCGTAGGTATAGCGCCCCAGCTTGGTCGCGTGCAGCACGATGTGCGTCAGTACGGCGCAGACCACCAGCACAACCAGCACGAACGGTGCGGGGCCGATCGTGCCCTCGCCGAGGAAGCTGTGCTGCTTCGGCAGACCGACCACAGGCAAGCCGCCCGAAATCACGAGCGTGAGTCCACGGACGATGCCCAACGTGCCCAACGTCACGATGAACGGAGGTATCTTCAAGCTGGAGATCATCAGCCCGTTGGCGCAGCCCCAGAGCATCCCGCATGCGACGCCGGCCGCTATCCCCAAAAGCACCTCGCCGTTCTGCACCATCGTCATGGTCCCGATCACGCCCGAAAATGCCAGGATCGAACCGACCGAAAGATCGATCCCGCCTGAGACGATCACCAAGGTCATGCCGAGAGCCATGATGTTGATCACGGCCGTCTGACGGACCACGCTGGACAGGTTGGTTGCCGTCAGGAAGTACGGCGAGGCGATCGAGAGCACCACGAACAACAGCGCCAGGCTGATGAACGGTAGAAACTTCTGGATCATTCCAGACCGCAGTTGCATCGAGTCCCCTCCGCGGCCCTAGGCCCCGACCGCCGCGTGGTGCATGATTTCCTGCTGGGTGGTCTCGCGCGGCAGTTCCGCGACAAGCGATCCTTCGCGCATGACGAGGATACGGTCGGCGACCTGCAGCAACTCGGGCAACTCGGAACTGACCATGAGCAGGGCCTTGCCCTGCCGAGCCATCTCATCCATCAGCGAGAACACCTCTGCCTTGGCCGCCACGTCGATCCCACGCGTCGGTTCGTCCAAGAGGACAACATCCGTATCGCGGAACAGCCACTTGGCGATGACCACCTTCTGCTGGTTTCCACCGCTGAGCTGCCAAGCGCTCTGCTCGATGGTGCCGGCCTGCATCTTGAGGCGTTGCCGATACTCCTCGGCGACCCGTTTTTCCTTGCCGGCCTGTACGACTCCCCCGGAGCAAACGGCCTCCACGTTGGCCAGAGTGACGTTGGCGCGGATCGGGAGTTTCACGGCCAAACCCGTCCGTTGGCGGTCCTCGGTGACCAGGGCGATGCCCGCTTCGACGGCATCGTGCGGGGACTGGATGTTGCGCACTTGGCCGTTGACCTGGATGGCCCCACCCGGCGCGGGAGTGATGCCGAAGACCGTCTCGCAAACCTCGGTGCGTCCCGCACCCATCAGCCCCGCGATGCCGACGATCTCACCCGCTCGAATCTCGAAGGCCACCCCCGGGAGTTCGACTTGCAGGCGCACCGGGCCGGGAGCCAGCTTGCCGCGGTCGTAGATGGCGGAGACCTTTCGTCCCACCATGTGGCGCACGACTTCTTGGGTTGTGATCGCACGGGCTTGGCAGCTGTGGACGGTTTCGCCGTCTCGCAGGATGGTGACGTGATCCGCAATCTGTTCGAGCTCGACCAGCCGGTGCGTGATATACACGATGCCGATGCCTCGTTCCCGGAGCTGTCGCACGGTTCGGAACACCTCGGTCGCTTCCGCATCGGAGAGCGAGGATGTCGGCTCGTCAAAGATGAGCAGAGCCGGATCGCCGTGCAGGGCGCGGCAGATCTCGACGAGTTGTTTCTGCGCCGGGCCGAGTCGCTCGACTCTCGCATCGGCCCGTAGCGGAAAGCGGTGCTCGGCGAGAATGCGGTCCGTCTCCTGCTCCATGCGGCTGCGGTCAAGGAGAGGACCGCGGAGCCGCTCGCGGCCGAGGAAAACGTTCTCGGCGA
The DNA here is from genome assembly GCA_965218615.1 of Bryobacterales bacterium. Classification (GTDB taxonomy): domain Bacteria; phylum Acidobacteriota; class Terriglobia; order Bryobacterales; family UBA6623; genus VXMF01. The sequence continues at coordinate 240,784 of CBDCLH010000006.1, read as the reverse complement.
CGCTCAGGTGCGGCGCCAGCAGTGATTCCTGGTGCACCATGTGGATGCCAACCGCATGGGCTTCCGAGGGGGTAGTGAAGTCGACGCTGCCGCCGTTCCAGCGCATGACCCCGGCGTCGCGGCGCTGCATGCCCGCCACGATCTTCATGAGTGTGGACTTGCCAGCTCCGTTCTCACCTATCAGGGCGTGCACGCTTCCTGCCTCGACATGCAGGTTGCCGTTGCGTAGAGCATGCACGCCCCCGAAGCTCTTGCGGATCGACGAAAGCTCGAGGAGCATCAAGCGGCCGGAGCAGGGTGCCGGCGAAAGGGGCAGCGTAGCATAGTCGTCGGCCGAACGAGTCCGGCGACGCCACGCCGTGTCATGTCGAAACCCATGACCGGTCCTCGGTTACCCCCGGCTTCAGGAAGTGCGTCTTGAGCGGCTCGCCACAGGGCTCGGCTCGCAAGGTTGCGGGTCACTGCAACGGTGCTCCGGTGTGAGCCGGGCGGCGGGACGCCCCTATTCTCCGCGAGTTCAGCGCCCGGCCACTCGGATTCGCTGTTTCTACGGCAGCAACTCAAGGAGCTTGTCGATCTCGTCGGGGGTGTTGTAGACGTGAGGCGCGACCCGGACCCAGCCCATGCGTTCCGAAGTCGAGACGCAGTTGGAAAGAAGCATCGCGACGGTGGCTGCCGCGTTCACACCGGGCTTGCGCAGAGAGACAATGCCCGAGCCGTTGCTCCGGTCGCGACGCGCGGCGGCTTGATAGCCCTGGGCGCGGGCCCCGTCGAGCAGCCTCTCGACCAGACCGTGGATGGCGGTTGAGGCAGTTTCGGCGCCGATGGCATTGAGGAACTCGATGGAGGTTCGTAGCCCGGCACAACCGACCGAGTTGAGCGTGCCGCACTCGAAGCGTCCGGCGTCGGGGCGCAGGCGGCCGTCACAGCGATAGGATTCGAAGCCCTCGAGGTTGGTCCATCCGAACTCCATGGGCTCGACCTCGTGCATCCAGTCGCGGTCGATGTAGAACACGCCGCAGCCCTCCGGGCCCAGCAACCACTTGTGTCCGGATGCGGACAACGCATGCATGCCGCACGCCTTGACATCGATCGGGAACGCTCCCATGCCCTGGACGGCGTCGACCACCAGCAGGCAGCCTCGCCGGCGGCAGATCTCGCCGGCAGCTGCCAAGTCCCATCGGAATCCCGTCAGGAAGTGGACGTAGCTTAAGGCCGCCAAGCGGGCTCCCGTGCAGGCCCGATCCAGGTCCTCGAGGTCGAGTGCTCCGTCGCGGAGCTCCAAGCTCCGGAAACGCACGCCGCGCCGGGTCTGCAGCTCCCTCCAGGGCAGATAGTTGGCGGGGAAGTCGCGCGCCAGCCCCACGACAATGTCTCCGGGCCGCCAATCGAGTCCGTTGGCGATGGCGGACAGGCCCTCCGAGGTGTTCTTGGTGACCGCGATTTCGCCGGGCTCGCACTGGAGCATGGCCGCTGCGGCCCTGCGCAGTGCTTCGCTGTCCTCCATCCAGCGCTGGAAGCCGTGCACACCATGGAGCATCGCATCGGCGACTTGGGCGCGCATCGCTTCCGCGGTGCGGCGCGGCAACGGGCCGATCGCCGCATGGTTGAAATAGCAGTACTCCTCGCAGGCCGGGAACTGCTCACGAAGCGTTGCGATGTCCATCGGGAGTCCGGAGAGCGGCTGCGGCGATCGGAGCGGGCTCCCGGGCCGATCCCACGGCGCGGCGGCAATCCGTCGCGCCTTTGTCAACATAGCACCGGCCGCGGGCGGATAGGTCGGCTCTCGGAGTTCGCATTGGATGCGCCGCAGTCGATTCCAGGCGGCGCGATTCGGTGCTAGGCATTGCGGGACGGTTGGGGCTATACTAAGCGTGCCGGCCTGGAGTGGATCGCACTGCCGGCGGATTGGACGCAATGATGGCCTTGACTCGGATGAGACAAACCCTTCCGCTCGCGCTGGCTCTTGCCCTCGCCTGCGTAGCGTTCGCCAAGCAGGAGCCATCGACCGGGAAACGGAATCCAAAGGCCCCCAAGAAGGATGTCGAGGCGATCGGCGAGAGGGATGTCGCCAAGGGGCCGAACTTCTATTCCATTCAGAAGGAGATCGCCCTTGGCAAAAGGCTCGCTCAGGATGTCGAGCGCCACTCGAAGATCGTCGACGACCCGATCGTCGCCGAGTACGTCAATCGCGTCGGGCAAAACTTGGTTCGCAACTCGGACGCCAAGGTTCCCTTCACGATCAAGCTGATCGACAGCAACGTAGTGAACGCCTTTGCGCTTCCCGGTGGATTCTTTTTCGTCAACAGCGGACTGGTGATGCGCGCCGAAAGCGAATCCGAGCTTGCCGGCGTGATGGCGCATGAGATTGCGCACGTCGCGGCGCGGCATGGCACGCGGCAGGCGACCAAGGCGCAGCTGATCAATATCGCGACCATTCCGCTGCTCTTCATTGGCGGCTGGACCGGCTATGGCATCTATCAGGCCGCCGGGCTCCTGATCCCGATGACCTTTCTGAAGTTCTCCCGCAACATGGAATCGGAGGCGGACTTCCTGGGCGTGCAGTACTTGTACAAGGCTGGCTACGATCCAACCTCGTTCATCGATTTCTTCGAGAAGATGCTGGCGGCGGAGAAGCGCAGGCCGGGCACGATGTCGAAGCTCTTCCGAAGTCACCCCCCCCACGGTTCCAGGATCCGCAAGACGCAGAAGACGATTAACCAGTTGCTGCCGAACAAGCCGGAATATGTCGTCAACACATCGGAGTTCCTGCAAGTCAAGGCGCGGCTTGGCCAGATGGTCCTGCGGCGCAAGGAAACCACCGACGATCCGAACAAGCCGCGGTTGCGAAGAACAAGTTCGGGTGGCACGATTCCGACCGACGACATCGACGTCGAAGCGGACGAGGAAGAGGAAGACGAGCGTCCAACGCTGAAGCGGCGCTGAGACGCGCGGTTGCGGTCCGCTAGTCGGCCGTGACGCTTTTCGCGATATTCCGGGGCTGATCGATATCGCGCCCCCGGAGCAGGGCGATATTGTACGCCAGCAGTTGCAGCGGAATCAGTTCGACGACCGGCAGCAGCAATTCGCAGGTTCGCGGAACCCAGAGCACTTCGTGCGCGTATTTCAGTAGCCGGGTGTCGCCCTCGTTGGCGATGCACACCACGCGTCCCTGGTGGGCCGTCACTTCCTGGACCTGGGCGACCGTCTTCTCGTAGCGGAGGCGACTCGACGGCTGGCCGTCGTCGACGGTCGCGAGCGCGACCACGAGCCTGTCGGCGCCGACCAGGGCGGTGGGGCCATGTCGCATCTCTCCCGCAGCGCAGCCTTCGGCCGGGATCTGCGCAAGCTCCTGGAGTTGGCGGGCTCCCTCGAGCGCAATGGGGAAATGGATGCCGCGGCCGAGATAGAGGAATCTGCCGACACGGTAGATCTGCCGCGCCAACCGCTCGCAGCGTCCGGCCAGATCGAGGGCGGATTCGACTAACTCGGGAAGCTGCGACAGGTCGCGGGCGTACTTCTTCGACCTCTGAGCCGACAGGTGGCCGCGAACTTGGCCCATGTACATGGCGAACAAGAACAGGGCGGTCAACTGCGCCGTGAAGGACTTGGTCGAGGCGGCCGCCAGTTCCGGACCGGCGTTGGTGAAGATCGCGCCGCGCGCCATGTGGGCGATCGTGGAGTCCAGCGCATTGCTGATCGCGATGGTCTTCGAGCCCCTTTCGTGGGCGAGCTGTTGCGATGCCAGGGTGTCGATCGTCTCGCCCGACTGGCTGATGATGAGACTCAGCACATTCTCGTCGACGACCGGGTCGCTGTAGCGGAACTCACTTCCGTACTCGACCTCGACATGCACGCGCCCCAGCTGTTCGATCATCGCCTTGGCGGTCAGGCCGGCGTGCCAGGAGCTGCCGCACCCGATGACGTTGAGGTGTCTGATCTTGCGCAGTTCGCGCGGCGTCACTCCCAACTCGTCGAGGAAGACCTTCCCGGTTTCATCGTCCAGGCGGCCGAGCGTGGTTTCCCGGATGGCGCGCGGTTGCTCGAAGATCTCCTTCAGCATGAAGTGCTTGTACCCGCTTTTCTCGGCCATCAAGGGGTCCCAGAGAACGTGATGCACGGACCTCGAAACCGGGCGCGCGTCCGGATCCATCATCCGCACGCCGCCGGCGGTCAGCACGGCGATGTCGCGGTTCTCGAGTTGGATCATGTCCCGCGTTCGATTCAGGATCGCCGGAATGTGGGAGGCAATGAAGTTCTCGTTCTTGCCGAGGCCGATCATGGTGGAGATCCCGAGCCGGGCGGCGACGATCTTGCCCGGTTCGTCCTTCGAGATGGCGGCGAGCGCGCAGTTCCCGTCGATCTCGTTCATCGCGCGGCGCACCGCCTCTTCCAAGGGGACGCCGTTCCCACTGTATGTACCGATCAGCAGGGCCAAGAGCTCTGCGTCCGAGTGAGCTCCGTCCTGTTCGGGGCTGTCTTGGAAGTTGGCTCGAAGCGCTTCCAGGTTGCGGGCCTTACCGCAAAGAGCGACGACGATGCTTTCGAAACCCGGCTCGTCCAATGGCCGAGAAGCGCCGCTTCCTTCACGTCTTGCTGTCCATCCCGTGTGTCCAATGCCGTAGGTGCCGCGGACGGGATCCAACTGGACCGCCGCCTCTAGATTGCGCAGCTTGCCCATGGCCTGCCGCACAAAGAGGTTCTGGGCTGTGCCGACCGCTAATCCCGCCGAATCGTAACCGCTGTATTCCAGCCGTTTCAGGCCATCAAGGAGAATGGGGGTGGCTTGCTGTTTCCCGACGTATCCGACGATTCCGGACATAGCGACTGGGACCGGTCCAAGGCTACTCCAGGACTCTCACCTCGAAGTCTTCGATGACGGGGTTCGCCAGCACGTCGGCGGCCAACTTCTCCAGTCGCGATTGAGCGGACTCGGGACTCGTGCCCGGAGCCAGCTCGATCTCGAAGAACTTGCCCTGCCGCACCCCAAGGATCCCTGCGTGGCCATGGCTTTGCAAGGCCTTCGTGATGGCGCGCCCCTGCGGATCAAGGACGGTCTTCTTGAGGGCGACCTGGATGATTGCTTTCATGCCACATTATATTGCCCAGCGGGTGCGCCTGCCGGTCGCAGGGTTCCGCCGACGTAGGCGCTCCGTGACTTGCGCTGCGGACCTCGGCCTGGCGTGCGAGGGAAGCCTTGCCGAGGCCAGCTACCATCCGTTCGCGGCCGCATGGGCCAGCCCGTCCGAGCTTCGGTGGAGCGGGCTCGTTGACGTTCCAAGCACGGGAGTCTGTGCTGGCCGCCTCGACCACTTGCTGCGCTCGAGGGGCGCGCATCATGCCGGGGCTGGCTGGATAAGCTGGCCCGAAGATGTTGTTGCGGTGTCCGACCCCGGCGGAGCGTGACGCGCTCTGCCGCGCGCTGGTAGGCTAGGACTCATGAAGATTTGGCTCGCTTTGCTTGCGGCACTCGCCGCGCCCGCTGTGTGCGGGCAAACACTCGGCGTGCTCTCGTTTCCGAACACGGGCAACCGCGCCGCGCAGGAGCCGTTCCTGAAGGGCGTCCTGCTGCTGCACAACTTCGAATACGACGACGCGGCCGACGCGTTCCGGGATGCCCAAGATGCCGACTGCGGCTTCGCTCTGCCGTATTGGGGCGAGGCGCTGACGTATTACCGGCCGGTGTGGGGCCGCGAAGAGTTCGACAAGGGCCGGGCAGCACTGAAGAAGCGCGCCAAAGCCGAGCCCGAGGACGCCAGGGAACGTGACTACCTCGAAGCTGCGGGAATCTTGTTCGGCGATGGGAGCCGTGCCGAACGGTGGAAACGCTACTCCCGTGCTATGGAGCGCCTCTATCGCTCCTACCCGGAGGACCTAGAAGCCGCCAGTCTGTACGCCGTTTCGCTATTCGGGGTGACGGACGGCGGCCGCGACCATCGAACCTACATGCGAATCGCATCCATCGCCCAGGACGTCTATGGGCGAAATCCCGATCATCCGGGAGCGCTGCACTATCTGATCCACTCCTTCGATGACCCCGTGCACGCGCCCCTCGGGCTGCGGTACGCGCGTCGTTATGCTGAGGTCGCCTCCTCGGCGCCTCATGCTCAGCACATGCCCGCGCATATCTTCCTAGCGCTGGGCATGTGGGACGAATGCGTCTCTTCGAACATCGACTCCTGGAATTCCTCGGAGGCCCGGGTCCGGCGCCAGGGATTGGGAACCGACGAGCGCGGTTATCACGCCCTCTGGTGGATGCAGTACGGCTACTTGCAGATGGGGCGTTTTGACAAGGCCCGGGAGCAGCTAGCGATGATCGAGGCGGACGCCGCACAGTCCGGTTCGCGTCACGCCCGCAATCACCACGCCTACTTGCGCTCGCATTACGTCGTCGATAGCGAGCAATGGAACGCCGACTTGGCGCCCGTCGACGACGACGGGCTCGCCCACAGGGCGTGGGGCGCCAATGCGCTCGCCGAGGGCCTACGGGCCCTCCGCCGCGGTGACCTCACGCTGAGCCGTGGCTGGTTCAAGAAGCTTCGAGCCAGGGCCAAGGCCCACGGGGACGAGGCGCGTTCTCTGCCGGTTGCCGCGCTGGAACTCGAAGGCATGCTTCTGCTCGAAGCCGGAAGTTCCGGTGAGGCCATCGAAAAACTCCGCGAAGCAGCCCAGCTTGAAGAGCAGACGTCGTTCGGGTACGGTCCGCCGTTTCCGGTCAAGCCCGCCTTCGAGCTCCTGGGCGAGGCGCTGCTCGCTCTGGAGCGGCCGGAAGACGCTGCGCGAGCGTTCGAGTCCTCCCTCAAGCGCACGCCTCGCCGCGCCCGCGCGCTGATCGGGCTGCAAAGAGCCGCGACCGCGGCGGGCGACGCCGAAGCAGCCGTCCGCGCGAAGAAGGAGTTGGCTGATTACGGCTCGACCCTGTGAGGCTGGGTCGGGGTCGGCAGCGGGGACGCCGACGCGATTCGGGATTTCGTGCTGATCCCATCTAGCATGGTGAGTTGCAGCGCCGGGCTTGGCCGCGGGGCTACTTCCCGATGCAGAACGTCGAGAAGATCGTGTTCAGGATGTCGTCCAGGGTGGTGCCACCCGTGATCCCGTCCAGGGGCTGCAGGGCTTCGTAGAGGTCGAGTAGCAGCATCTCGTGCGGAACGGTCAGCTCGGCGGCTTCGCCGGCCTTGGCCAGCGCCGTGAGTGCTTCGCGCAGCAGCCGTTCCTGCCGAATGTTGGTCACAAAGGACGCCTCATGCAGCGCGTCCAGTCCGGGTAAAGCTCGCTCCCGGATGGCGGCGCGCAAGTCCTCGATGCCGGCGCCGGTCTTGGCCGACACACGTAGGAGGGCGTGTTCGGACGCATACAGTTCACCCAGGTCCAGCTTGTTGCCGACCAGCAGCGCCGGGCAGGACCGGTTAGCGCGACGCCACAGTTCCCGGTCCGAGGCTGCCGCCGGTCGCGACACGTCGACGACGACCAGGGCGCAGTCGGCGTCTTGCAGAGACCGCCAGGAACGCTGCACACCCTCGGACTCGATTGCGTCGTGGGCCGCACGGATGCCTGCGGTGTCCACCAGCTCGACCGGGACGCCATCGAACGACGCGGTCCCACTGATCGAGTCGCGGGTCGTGCCGGCGGCCGCGTGCACGATGGCCCGGTCGCGCGCGAGCAACCGGTTGAAGAGACTGGATTTGCCGACGTTGGGACGACCGACGATCGCTAGTTTCAGGCCCCCGCGCACGACCTTGCCGACAGCGAATCCGGCGGCCAGCGCCTCCACTGCGTCCCGAATCGGAGCGATCCTGGCCAGAATCTCCCCGCTGCTGGCCACCTCGATGTCGTCTTCGGCGAAGTCGATCCCGGCTTCCAATAGCGCGATGAGTTCGACGAGTTGCCGCTTGACCTGACGCAACTCGTCCGACAGCGCGCCGGAGGCTTGGCGAGCGGCGACGCGCGCTTGGTACAGAGTCGTGGCGTCGATCAAGTCCCGCACGGCCTCGGCCTGGACTAGGTCCATGCGTCCGTTCCGGAACGCGCGGCGCGTGAACTCGCCGGGATCGGCAAGCCGCGCACCGAGCTCGAGAGCTCGCTCGATCGCGAATTGGAGCACTGGGGGCGAGCCGTGGCAGGAGATCTCCACGACATCCTCGCCGCTATAGCTGGCCGGTCCGGGGAACAGAGTCACCAGCACCTGATCGACCGTAGCCTCCTGCGCGTCGACCAGGGAACCGAGAAGGGCGGTGCGTGGACGCAGCGCCCTGCCGGGGACGAGCGTGCGCCCGATCTGGGAAGCGCGCGGCCCGGAAAGCCTGATGACGCCGATCGCGGAGCGTCCGCTCGGCGTCGACGGGGCCACGATTGTGTCGCTGCCAGCGGCCGCAGAAACGTTGGAGTCGATTGGGGGCAAGACGGTTCCGTGTGCCGACACGCCTGAAGCGGACCGCAGGCGGGCGCCGCGGCGCTCCAGACGCTAGTTTGGTTTCTCCGAGCGCGCCTCGATCACGGTGTAGCGGTACGGAGGAACCCCCTCGGAAACCGTTGTGATCGATTCCTCGCCGCGCAAAGTGATGTGGATGATGCGGCGTTCTCGGGACGTCATCGGGCGAAAAGCGAAGCGTTTCCCTGTGCGCTTGACCTGTTCCGCGGCCGCCTTGGCGCTCCTGCACAACTCCTCAATGCGCAGCATACGATAGTCGTCGACATCGAAGATCAGGCGGTACCGGTCCTGGTGCGGAATCCGCAACGCTTCGAGCGTCAACTGCTCCAGCGCGAGGAGCAGTTCCCCCCGGTGATGCAGCAGCAGGCCGGAATCGTCCCCCTCGAAGTCCACGGCGATTTCCGGGCCGATGAACGCCTCGGTCTGCTCCAACTCGTAGATGTCGTAGTCCAGGTCGAGGTCGGCCGCGTCCAGGACAGGGTTGAGAAACGCTTCGATCTTGGGCGCCAGCGCATCGACCGTCCATTCGAACTCTGGCATGGTGGGATCTGAACTGCCGCCAAGCCGCGGGACGTTGCTACTTCGCGCGTTTCTTCCTCTTGCCCCGCTGTTGCCCGGACTCGAGCTGCAGCTTGTCTTGCGGCAGCTTGTTGAGGAGGAGTTGCTGGCCAATACCTACACAGTTGCTGGTGAGCCAGTATAGCACCAGGCCAGCCTGGAACTGGTAGAAAAGGAAGCCCAATAGCAGCGGCATGAACTTCATCAGGCGCGCCTGGGTGGGGTCGGCCGAAGGCGTCGGCGTCAGCGCCTGCGACCAGAATTGGGTCGCCACCATGGCCAGCGGAAGGACGCGAATGGCCAGGGTTTCCGGGTTGGAGAGGTCGCTCACCCAGAGCCACTCCGCTTGGCGCATCTCGATGGCGACGGTCAGCAGCTTGTAGAAGGCGAAGAAGAAGGGCATCTGCAGCAGCATCGGCAAGCAGCCCCCCATGGGGTTGACCTTGTGCTTCTTGTAGAGCGCTTGGAGTTCCTCGTTCTGCTTCGCCTTGCGGGAGTCCCGCATCGTGACCCCCTTGTATTTGTTGTTGATCTGCTTCACCAGCGGCTGCAACTGCTGCATCTTGCGCATCGACTTGGTGCTCTTGAACTTGAGTGGGAACAAGATGGTGTTGATGATGATGGTGACGATGACGATGCTCCAGCCCCAGTTCGCCACGACATTGGCGTGGATCCAGCGCAACATGGCGAACAGAGGCTCGGCGATGAAGGCGAAGAAGCCGAAGTCCACGATCTTGCGGAACCCATTCCCCACGCCCTCGACGGCCGCCAGAGAATCGCGGCTCTTAGGTCCGACATAAAGGCGCAGGCGGTTGTGCGGCGCACCGCCGAACGCGGCTGCGGCGTAGGGTTGCTGGGCGTCCGAGTCAGCTCCCGCAGGCACGATCTCGACAGCGCTCGTCTCGAGACGGATGGCCTCTCCCGGTTCCGGGATCGCGGCCGCCGCGAAGAACAGGTCCGCGAGGCCGACGAACGGGTACGGGCCGGCGTGATCGATTCGCTCATCTTGGGCGTCGGAGGCGAGGATGCGCTCGATTCCGCCGGAGTCGTAGTAGAAGGTCTGGCTGTGCGCGGCGTTCCCCGCCTGGGCCGTGTCCCCGAAACCGCCGCCCCATGCAATCAGGTGGCGCTGCGGTCGACCGCCCTCAGCGACCTCCGTAGCGGCCCGCAAGACATGGCCTTCCGCCTCGAACGTGAACGTCTTGCGGATGTGGAGACCGGCCTTGGCGTACTCAAAGATCAACGTTTCTGGCGCGCGGCGCACCGGCGGGCCGGGATTGATGCTGAACAAGGCCTCCTCAGAGCCAGCCAAGGGGTCACCGCCGTAGCGCACAATGCGGAACGGACGGCCGAAGTGTTCGGCGCCATCCTGATGCACGAGGTCGAGCGGGTTGCCTGCGGCATCGTCGTACTGCTTGAGCAACCAGTGTTTGACAGTTGCGCCTCGATTGGTGAACTCGACGCGGAATGTCTCGGTCTCGACCGTGACGGTTTGCTCACTCGCGGCTTCGATGCCTTGGTTGTCCGGAGCGACCAAGGCAGTCGGATCGGCGGGAGAGCTTGGACTCGCCTCCGCCGCTGCGGGCCCGTCCGAGCGGACCGGCGTCGCCTCCGCATTCGGTGCTGGACTGGGTGCGGCTTCCGGAGGCTGCGGACGGGGGGCGAAGTAGATGTAGGCGCCCATGACCAGGGCGGACAGGACCGCCGCCAGGAGCATCCGGCGTTGGATGAACTGGTCGTCGTTTTGCATGTCAGGCATCGGCTGGACCGGATGGTTCGGGAACCGGATCGATGCCGCCTTGCGAGAACGGACGGCAACGCAGCAGCCGTTTCAGAGTGAGCCAAGCGCCCCGCCGGACGCCGTAGAGTTCGATAGCTTGCTGGGCATAGGCCGAGCAGGTCGGGTAGAACTTGCACCCGGAGGCCAGCAGCGGAGACAGAGCGGTCTTGTAGAGCCAGAGCAGCGCGAGCGCGATGCGCTGGGGTGGCGTCAGGCTCGCACGCTGCGGCGCGGTCGGGCCCTCTCGCGAAACCGGGTCAGGTGAGCCGTTGAATCGCTCTCGGCAGCACTTCGACAATCTCGTTCTCCACATCCGCAGCGCGCGCCTTGGCGAGTCCGTACCGCGCGTTCAACACCACGTCCACCCCGTCGGGCAGGAGACTCCAGTGCTTGCGCACAGCTTCCCGTAGAAGGCGCTTGCAGCGGTTGCGGGTCGCGGCCTTGCCAATCTTGCCACTGACCGTCAGGCCAATGCGGGGAGGCGCGCCCGTACCCGTCGCACGGACGAAAACCGTAAACAGCTTGGCGCCGACCCGAACCCCTCCATCATAGACCGCCTGGAAGTCGGCGCGTTTCCGAATGCGGCGCGAGGCCGGGAGCCCGCACAGTGTGGCCGGTTGCGCATCCGCAGGTCGGCTACTCGTCGCTGACGCTGAGGCGTTTGCGGCCTTTGGCGCGGCGAGCTGCGAGCACACGTCGCCCTCCGGGAGTTCTCATGCGGATACGGAAGCCATGTTTTTTGGCTCTCCTGCGCCGATTCGGCTGGTACGTTCTCTTCGGCATGCAGCCCCCACAGGCCAGCTCTCTCCTGAGGCCTAGCGTGCCGCAGGACGCAAGAATCCAGTCTAACACAGCCTCTATTCCGCCGGAATTGAGTTCGCGCACCGTTGCGCCGATGGATTGGGCGGAATCGCGAATCACGTCCGAGACCGCGCTTGGGTGGTCGTCGATCAGGTTCTTGCCTCACGAGCATTCGCAAGCTGGGCGCAATCCGATCGTGATCGCGTGCGCCGCTCGAAGCGAATCTGCGGTTACGGCCTCTGCCGCAGCCGCCGGATCTCGCGCACGAACTGCTGCTCGTCCTGGAAGTCCCGGTAGACCGAGGCGAACCGGACATAGGCGACTTTGTCGAGACGCTGGAGTTGACGCATCAGCAGCTCCCCGATCCGACTGGTGGTGCACTCCCGCTCATGCGATTCGGTCACCAGCGCCTCCGCAACGCTGACCATGGCCTGCATGTCTATCATCGAGACAGGGCGCTTCTCGCAGGCCCGCAACAGACCCTTGAGCACCTTTTGTCTGTCGAACCGCTCGCGGCGCCCGTCTTTCTTGACCACCATGTACGGGATGTCGTCGATACGTTCGTAGGTCGTAAAGCGTCTACCGCAGCCTAGGCAGTGCCGGCGCCGGCGGATCACGTCTCCCTCTTTGGTCATGCGGGAGTCGATCACCTTGTCTTTGTCGTGCGCGCAGAATGGACAGGTCACAGGCAGCGAGGCGCGGCTGGTATCGAAGGGCCCGAGTACCGATTCTAGCCGACTTCCGGCCACCGCTATACTCGGGGGCCAGCAATTCTCAAAATGGGGGAACTGGCGAGTGTGGGGTGGAACTGGCGAGCGTTGGTGCTGGCCGCGAGGAGGCCGGAGCGGGGCAAGCCGGGGGGCTGGGGAGGCGGATTGGGGTAAGTGGGCTGCATGACGCGTGCCCTGACGGGGTCGCGTGCCGGGCGCGACGCGACCCCGCCGCTGGCTCCCGCAGGAGCGCGTCGCTGGCCGGGTGTCTGGCAGGCTGCGTCAGGACGGTGCGAGCGCGGCCGCCCGGGGATCGGCGGGCGGCGGGCGTTTCCCGAGCATGGTCTCGAACAGGGCGGTCCAGCCGGGGAAGCAGAACCACTTGGTGAGAAAGCGGAGTTCCTCGAAGAAGTCGCGCCGGGTGCCGGCCCGGGCCCGGCACTGCCGCCACAGGTCGCAGACGCAGTCCAGGACCGAGTGCAGCGCGAAGGCGAGCAGGTTCAGCGTGGCGAGCAGGTTGGCGAGGCCCTTGCTGCCGTGCCCGAAGTTGCGCTTGCTGTTGTAGCCGTGGCGCGCCAGGCAGTTGAAGCCCTCGTTCTCGATCTTCCACCTGGCTCTGCCGGCGCGGGCGATCGCGGCCACGTTGGCGGCGGTGACCTGCAGGCTGGTGCAGAACGTGTTGGTGTAGGTGCGCTCGCCGTTGCGCTCGATCACGAACTCGATCCAGGCCCCCTGCACGGCGTCGTCGGAGTCGCGCACCGGCAGCCCGTTCATCCAGCGGAAGCGGTGTACTTCGACCTGCTTGTGGCGGTTGCGGGCCTTGATCCAGCCGGTGGAATGGATGAAGTCGTCGTGGAGAAGTTCGTGCAAACGCTTGTGGGAACTGGGCTTACAGACGAAAAGGAAGTCCGCTCCGAGATCGAGGACCAGCCGGCACAGGGGCTGGCAGCAGTACCGGTCGTCGCCGAGGAAGACCGGCCGGTAGGGGCGCAGCTCGTCGACGTGGGCGGGCAGCCAGCGCTTGGCGGCGTTGCGCTCGCAGTCCTGCTTGCGCTGTTGCTCGGTCAGTTCGGGCCGCTGCGCGGAGGGGTCCTGCTGGGGCTCGACGAACGCGGGCATGAGGGGGATGACGCGGTTGTGGCCGTCGGCGACGACGGTCGCCGAGAGCATGCTGTGGAAGTACTGCACGGTCTTGTCCTTGCCGACATGGCGGGTCGAGCACTGCGGGCAGTGGATGGAGTCGGAGCAATGAATCTGGATGCCGTCCAGAGCGACGAGCAGGCGGCCGCCGAGACGCTCGAAGGGGCCGAGAGCGCCCTGCTCGCGGAGGGTGTCAAGGCAGCGGGGGAACAGGTCGGCGAAGCGATCGGGGTCGCGGCCGTCCAGCAGGTTGCGGATCTGGTTATCGCAGGGGACGGCCTGCACGCCGAAGAGGGTGTGGCAGTTGGAGCGGGAGGTCTCCTGCTGCATGCGGCGCTGGAACTGGAGGAACGAGGCAGACTGGAAGAAGAACGTGGCGAGGGCGCAGGAGGCGGCATCGGCGACGGCGTAGCGCTTGTTGGGGCCGCGCCGCGGATCGGGCAGCGCGGAGGCGGCTTGGCGGAAGCTGTGCAGGAGGGAATCGAAAACGGAGGCCACATCTTATGTTTGGAAACGGCACCGGCAAAGTCAAGCCCCCAGAAACTGGTTCCTTGGCGCGGTTCCTAAACGCAAAAATCCCCAAATTGAGAATTGCTTGCGCCAGGGCAAGCCCTGGATAGGAGGATGCTATGAGGTGCGCCAGGCTAACTGGCCAATGTCAGGAGGTGAAAGTCCTCTGCGGTAAAGGATGAGCTGATCCATAGCGCTCCCCGAGCCGTGCGGTCGTTCCCGTGAGGGGACGGGCGAAGCGTCGGCAGGGGCGCATGTGGGCAGGGCTATGGAGCGTCGAAATCTTCATCATTCGGAGTGCCGAGACCGTCTCATTAGTCGAAGGCAACACCTCGCGGTCCGTTCTAGCTAGGGCCGGGAGGGCTCCGCGGCGTCGAAGAACCCAGGCACGCATGTACGACAGAGGTTGGGACCTGGGAGGCCTTCGGGTCGTCCCGGCGGGTCGCCGCCGGGACCGTGAAGGGAAGGACAGGAGTCAAGACTGGAGATGCACGATCCGAAGGAGTCAGACTCGGCCATACTAGCGACGAGTCCCGGGAACAAGGCGGCGCGAGCGGCTGCGGAGCGGGAGGAGCGAAGGGCCGGGACCAACGAGAATCCGGGAGGCCGAAGCACGGTCCGCACGCAGGGACGGGCAGCCGTGTCACAGGGGGCCGAGCGGATACGGCAATGTATACAGAGGAATCCCAAGGAGAAGCTCACTGCGCTTCTGCACCATGTCACGCCGGAGACGTTGCGGGTTGCCTACGTCGCGCTGAAGCGAGATGCGGCACCGGGCGTGGACGGAGTGACGTGGAAGGAGTACGGGGGAGGGCTGGACGAGCAACTGCTCGACCTGCACGACCGCGTGCATGCGGGAACGTACCGGGCGACGCCGTCGCGACGGGTGAACATTCCGAAGCCGGACGGCGGCAGGCGACCGCTGGGGGTGGCCGCACTGGAGGACAAGATCGTCCAGAAGGCCGTTGTGGACAATATCCTGACGCCGATTTACGAGGCGGAATTCCTCGGGTTCAGCTACGGGTTCCGGCCCGGGCGGGGCGCGCACGACGCGCTGGACGCCTTGGCATACGGGATTGAGAAGCGCAAGGTCAACTGGATTCTGGACGCCGACATCGCCAAGTTCTTTGACCGGATCGACAGGGACTGGATGCTCCGGTTGCTGGGCGAGCGGATCGGGGATCAGCGGCTGATCAGGCTGATAGGAAAGTGGCTACGCATGGGCGCCATGGAAGACGGCCAACTGGTCGATACGGGCAAGGGGACGCCGCAGGGGTCGGTGATTTCGCCGGTCCTCGCCAACGTCTACCTGCATTACGTACTCGATTTGTGGGTCGGGCGGAAGTGGCGACCGCAGGAAGCGCGCGGCGAAATGATCTTCGTGCGATACGCCGACGATTACGTGGCGGGCTTTCAGCACAAGGAGGACGCGGAACGGTTCCTGAAGGACCTGAAGGAAAGGCTCGGCCAGTTCGGACTGGAACTGCACCCGGACAAGACCCGCCTGATCGAGTTCGGACGGTACGCGATCGCGAACCGGAAGACGCGTGGGCAGGGACGGCCGGAGACGTTCGACTTTCTCGGCATGACGCATTACTGCCGACAGACGAGGAAAGGACGCTTCGGGCTGGGGCGCAAGCCGGTGGCGAAACGCATGAGCCGGACCCTGAAGGCGATCCGGGCAAAGCTGCGACGGCGCATGCACGCGGATCAAGTGGAGACCGGGCAATGGCTGGGGAGGGTGTTGCGAGGCTGGTATAACTACTTCGCGGTCCCCACCAGCCACCCGTACCTACGGCGATTCGAGCGACGCGTCAGGAAAGAATGGATGGCCATTCTCCGCCGGAGGTCGCAAAAGGACCGGCACCCGTGGAAACGTCTGCACCTACTTTGTGATGAACTGTGGCCGCCTGTGCGAGTGCTGCATCCGTGGCCGGACCGAAGATTCGCCGTCACCCATCGGAGGTAGGAGCCGAGTGCGTTAACGCGCCCGCTCGGATCCGCGCGGGGGGCACCGGGTAACCGGTGTCCCTACCGCAATCTGAAACCTTTCATAGCGAGCCAGCGGGTTCGACTCCCGCCCGGCAAAGGCGCAGCCCGTCAGCCGGGAGCGCGTGTTGCATGGCGTGCGGCAACGTACGTCGTGAAGCGTACACAGCGGGTGGTCAAGCGGCGCTATTGAGCCTCGAAATCATCAATGCCGACGCCTTCGTTGTGCGATTAGCGGGGGCAGCACCGGGCACGCCGTCAACGGCGAGGGGTGTCTGGGTCGACCGGGGTCAGAGAACGTCTGCATAGCCACGGGATGGCTCGTCAGGGAACCTGGGAGGCCCCGCACGGTCCACGCAAGAAGGCCGGAAGACGGACCCCTGGCCGAAACAAAAGGTCCGGGCCCGCCCCTGCCTGTGGGGGACCGGGAGCGAAGCAGCAGGCAAGCGTGGTACCGGCTGGCGAACCAATAAGCCGAAGGGACGCCGTGCGGGGAGTCGTAGTGTCCTCATAGTACTGGTGACGGCGGGGAACCGGGACCACCGGGACCCGTCCGAGGGAAGGGGGGCACCGCAGGGACAGAACCATTGGAGGGAAACGATGGAAGAAACGATGAGTTCTACAAACACGTCCACGAAACGACAATGGATAGCCGAACTGGCGGGGGAGCACCCGGAGTGGGTGTTCACGACGCTGCATCGACACCTGGATCTGGAATGGATGCGGGAAGCGTACCGGCAAACGCGCAAGGATGGCGCGCCGGGCATCGACGGGGCGACAGCAGCCGACTACGAGAAGGACCTGGAGGCCAACTTAGAGGGCCTGCTGGGACGGATCAAGTCGGGCCGCTACAAGGCACCGCCGGTGCGACGGCACTACATTCCGAAAGCGGACGGCACGCAGCGGCCCTTGGGCATTCCCACGTTCGAGGACAAGGTGGCACAGCGAGCGATCGTGATGCTGCTGGAGCCGGTGTACGAAGCCGATTTCCTGCCGTGCTCGCACGGCTTTCGCCCGGGCCGTTCCGCCCACGATGCCTTGCACGCCGTGCGTGCAGGCCTCCACGGCGGGATGCAGTGGGTGATCGACATGGACATCGCGAAATACTTCGACACGATTCCACACGGCCAACTCCGGGCGTTTCTCGACCAGCGGATCAAGGATGGAGTCATCCGGAAGATGCTGAACAAGTGGCTCAAGGCCGGGGTGCTCGACGAGGGCGTCCTGCAACGGCCCCGGAGTGGAACGCCCCAAGGCGGGGTAGTCAGCCCCTTGCTGGCGAACCTGTACCTGCACCACGTGCTGGACGAATGGTTCGAACAGGAGGTGCGGCCACGCCTGCAGGGGCGCTGCCAACTGGTGCGCTATGCCGATGATGCCGTGATGCTCTTCGAGAACGAACAAGATGGCCAGCGCGTGTTGGCGGTCCTGGGCAAGCGGCTTGGTCGATACGGGCTGAAGCTGCACCCAGACAAGACGCGGTACCTCGATTTCCGGCGGCGGTCAACCGGGCAGGAACGGCGCGTGACCTTTGAGTTTCTGGGCTTCACTCACTGCTGGGTGCGGTCTCGGAACGGATATCTGGTTGTGCGACAGAGTACGGCCCGGAAACGGTTCGCCCGCGCGCTGCAAGCTGTGAGCGAGTGGTGTCGACGACACCGGCACGACGCAGTGGGCGCCCAGCGAGACCATCTCGCAAGCGTGAGTCGAGGGCATGCCAACTACTACGGACTCCGGGGCAATAGCGTGCGACTCGCTGGTTACAGCTATCAAGTCGCTCGCATCTGGCGGAAATGGCTCTCGCGCCGCAGCCGCAAAGCGCGGCTGACCTGGGCCGCCATGCGGGAACTGCTCCAG
The DNA here is from genome assembly GCA_965218615.1 of Bryobacterales bacterium. Lineage (GTDB taxonomy): Bacteria > Acidobacteriota > Terriglobia > Bryobacterales > UBA6623 > VXMF01. The sequence goes on along the minus strand of CBDCLH010000006.1, from coordinate 223,011 downwards.
CGGTATCCCCTACCGGTGGCACGCGTGCAGCCCCCTCAGACGGCTCTTCTCTTTGAGCGAATCTGACCTGTGACGAACCGAGTGCGTTAGACGCGCACGCTCGGGTCGGTGAGGGGGGAGGCTCGGTAACGACCTCCCCTACTCGGCTTGCGCCAGGGCAAGCCCTGGATAGGAGGATGCGATGAGGTGCGCCAGGCTAACTGGCCAATGTCAGGAGGTGAAAGTCCTCTGCGGTAAAGGATGAGCTGATCCATAGCGCTCCCCGAGCCGTGCGGTCGTTCCCGTGAGGGGACGGGCGAAGCGTCGGCAGGGGCGCATGTGGGCAGGGCTATGGAGCGTCGAAATCTTCATCATTCGGAGTGCCGAGACCGTCTCATTAGTCGAAGGCAACACCTCGCGGTCCGTTCTAGCTAGGGCCGGGAGGGCTCCGCGGCGTCGAAGAACCCAGGCACGCATGTACGACAGAGGTTGGGACCTGGGAGGCCTTCGGGTCGTCCCGGCGGGTCGCCGCCGGGACCGTGAAGGGAAGGACAGGAGTCAAGACTGGAGATGCACGATCCGAAGGAGTCAGACTCGGCCATACTAGCGACGAGTCCCGGGAACAAGGCGGCGCGAGCGGCTGCGGAGCGGGAGGAGCGAAGGGCCGGGACCAACGAGAATCCGGGAGGCCGAAGCACGGTCCGCACGCAGGGACGGGCAGCCGTGTCACAGGGGGCCGAGCGGATACGGCAATGTATACAGAGGAATCCCAAGGAGAAGCTCACTGCGCTTCTGCAGCATGTCACGCCGGAGACGTTGCGGGTTGCCTACGTCGCGCTGAAGCGAGATGCGGCACCGGGCGTGGACGGAGTGACGTGGAAGGAGTACGGGGGAGGGCTGGACGAGCAACTGCTCGACCTGCACGACCGCGTGCATGCGGGAACGTACCGGGCGACGCCGTCGCGACGGGTGAACATTCCGAAGCCGGACGGCGGCAGGCGACCGCTGGGGGTGGCCGCACTGGAGGACAAGATCGTCCAGAAGGCCGTTGTGGACAATATCCTGACGCCGATTTACGAGGCGGAATTCCTCGGGTTCAGCTACGGGTTCCGGCCCGGGCGGGGCGCGCACGACGCGCTGGACGCCTTGGCATACGGGATTGAGAAGCGCAAGGTCAACTGGATTCTGGACGCCGACATCGCCAAGTTCTTTGACCGGATCGACAGGGACTGGATGCTCCGGTTGCTGGGCGAGCGGATCGGGGATCAGCGGCTGATCAGGCTGATAGGAAAGTGGCTACGCATGGGCGCCATGGAAGACGGCCAACTGGTCGATACGGGCAAGGGGACGCCGCAGGGGTCGGTGATTTCGCCGGTCCTCGCCAACGTCTACCTGCATTACGTACTCGATTTGTGGGTCGGGCGGAAGTGGCGACCGCAGGAAGCGCGCGGCGAAATGATCTTCGTGCGATACGCCGACGATTACGTGGCGGGCTTTCAGCACAAGGAGGACGCGGAACGGTTCCTGAAGGACCTGAAGGAAAGGCTCGGCCAGTTCGGACTGGAACTGCACCCGGACAAGACCCGCCTGATCGAGTTCGGACGGTACGCGATCGCGAACCGGAAGACGCGTGGGCAGGGACGGCCGGAGACGTTCGACTTTCTCGGCATGACGCATTACTGCCGACAGACGAGGAAAGGACGCTTCGGGCTGGGGCGCAAGCCGGTGGCGAAACGCATGAGCCGGACCCTGAAGGCGATCCGGGCAAAGCTGCGACGGCGCATGCACGCGGATCAAGTGGAGACCGGGCAATGGCTGGGGAGGGTGTTGCGAGGCTGGTATAACTACTTCGCGGTCCCCACCAGCCACCCGTACCTACGGCGATTCGAGCGACGCGTCAGGAAAGAATGGATGGCCATTCTCCGCCGGAGGTCGCAAAAGGACCGGCACCCGTGGAAACGTCTGCACCTACTTTGTGATGAACTGTGGCCGCCTGTGCGAGTGCTGCATCCGTGGCCGGACCGAAGATTCGCCGTCACCCATCGGAGGTAGGAGCCGAGTGCGTTAACGCGCCCGCTCGGATCCGCGCGGGGGGCACCGGGTAACCGGTGTCCCTACCGCAATCTGAAACCTTTCATAGCGAGCCAGCGGGTTCGACTCCCGCCCGGCAAAGGCGCAGCCCGTCAGCCGGGAGCGCGTGTTGCATGGCGTGCGGCAACGTACGTCGTGAAGCGTACACAGCGGGTGGTCAAGCGGCGCTATTGAGCCTCGAAATCATCAATGCCGACGCCTTCGTTGTGCGATTAGCGGGGGCAGCACCGGGCACGCCGTCAACGGCGAGGGGTGTCTGGGTCGACCGGGGTCAGAGAACGTCTGCATAGCCACGGGATGGCTCGTCAGGGAACCTGGGAGGCCCCGCACGGTCCACGCAAGAAGGCCGGAAGACGGACCCCTGGCCGAAACAAAAGGTCCGGGCCCGCCCCTGCCTGTGGGGGACCGGGAGCGAAGCAGCAGGCAAGCGTGGTACCGGCTGGCGAACCAATAAGCCGAAGGGACGCCGTGCGGGGAGTCGTAGTGTCCTCATAGTACTGGTGACGGCGGGGAACCGGGACCACCGGGACCCGTCCGAGGGAAGGGGGGCACCGCAGGGACAGAACCATTGGAGGGAAACGATGGAAGAAACGATGAGTTCTACAAACACGTCCACGAAACGACAATGGATAGCCGAACTGGCGGGGGAGCACCCGGAGTGGGTGTTCACGACGCTGCATCGACACCTGGATCTGGAATGGATGCGGGAAGCGTACCGGCAAACGCGCAAGGATGGCGCGCCGGGCATCGACGGGGCGACAGCAGCCGACTACGAGAAGGACCTGGAGGCCAACTTAGAGGGCCTGCTGGGACGGATCAAGTCGGGCCGCTACAAGGCACCGCCGGTGCGACGGCACTACATTCCGAAAGCGGACGGCACGCAGCGGCCCTTGGGCATTCCCACGTTCGAGGACAAGGTGGCACAGCGAGCGATCGTGATGCTGCTGGAGCCGGTGTACGAAGCCGATTTCCTGCCGTGCTCGCACGGCTTTCGCCCGGGCCGTTCCGCCCACGATGCCTTGCACGCCGTGCGTGCAGGCCTCCACGGCGGGATGCAGTGGGTGATCGACATGGACATCGCGAAATACTTCGACACGATTCCACACGGCCAACTCCGGGCGTTTCTCGACCAGCGGATCAAGGATGGAGTCATCCGGAAGATGCTGAACAAGTGGCTCAAGGCCGGGGTGCTCGACGAGGGCGTCCTGCAACGGCCCCGGAGTGGAACGCCCCAAGGCGGGGTAGTCAGCCCCTTGCTGGCGAACCTGTACCTGCACCACGTGCTGGACGAATGGTTCGAACAGGAGGTGCGGCCACGCCTGCAGGGGCGCTGCCAACTGGTGCGCTATGCCGATGATGCCGTGATGCTCTTCGAGAACGAACAAGATGGCCAGCGCGTGTTGGCGGTCCTGGGCAAGCGGCTTGGTCGATACGGGCTGAAGCTGCACCCAGACAAGACGCGGTACCTCGATTTCCGGCGGCGGTCAACCGGGCAGGAACGGCGCGTGACCTTTGAGTTTCTGGGCTTCACTCACTGCTGGGTGCGGTCTCGGAACGGATATCTGGTTGTGCGACAGAGTACGGCCCGGAAACGGTTCGCCCGCGCGCTGCAAGCTGTGAGCGAGTGGTGTCGACGACACCGGCACGACGCAGTGGGCGCCCAGCGAGACCATCTCGCAAGCGTGAGTCGAGGGCATGCCAACTACTACGGACTCCGGGGCAATAGCGTGCGACTCGCTGGTTACAGCTATCAAGTCGCTCGCATCTGGCGGAAATGGCTCTCGCGCCGCAGCCGCAAAGCGCGGCTGACCTGGGCCGCCATGCGGGAACTGCTCCAGCGGTATCCCCTACCGGTGGCACGCGTGCAGCCCCCTCAGACGGCTCTTCTCTTTGAGCGAATCTGACCTGTGACGAACCGAGTGCGTTAGACGCGCACGCTCGGGTCGGTGAGGGGGGAGGCTCGGTAACGACCTCCCCTACTCGGCTTCTCGGGGGCGTGCCATTGCGCCTGGCGTCGCTTGCCTCGGCCTTGCCGCCGCTGCGCAGAGACCGAATATCCTTTGGATCAGTTCGGAAGACAACGGGCCTCACCTGGGGGTCTATGGTGATACATACGCCACGACGCCGAACCTCGACGCGCTCGGCCGCCTGGGGATGATTTACCGCAACGCTTGGTCCACCGCACCGGTCTGCGCGCCTGCCCGCACGACCATCATCAGCGGGCTGTACCCGCCGTCGACCGGTTCGCAGCACATGCGGTCCCTGACCGCCTGCCGGCCTCCGTGAAGATGTTCCCGCAATACTTGAGGGACGCTGGCTACTACGTTTCAAACGACGCCAAGGAGGACTACAACCTCGAGAAGCCAGGCCAAGTCTGGGATGAGTCCAGCCAGCGGGCCCACTGGCGCAAACGATCCCCCGGACAGCCGTTCTTCGCAGTCTTCAACTTCACCGTCACACACGAGTCCCGCATTCGGGCGCGGCCGCACCAGGCCGTCCACGATCCCGCGCGCGTGCGGGTACCGGCCTATCATCCCGACACGGAGGAGAGCCGCACGGACTGGGCGCAGTACTACGACAAATTGAGCGAAATGGATACCCTCGCCGGCCAAGTGCCGGCGCAGTTGCGTGAGGACGGTCTCGAAGCGGACACGAGCGTCTTCTGCTGGGCCGACCACGGTCCCGGCATGCCCCGTGGCAAGCGCTGGACCTCCAACTCCGGGTTGAACGTCCCAATGATGCTCTACATCCCCGAAAAGTACCGCGCCCTGCGCCCGTCGGACTACCGCAAAGGTGGCGAGAGTCGGCGGCTCGTCGGCTTCATCGACCTCGCGCCGACGGTGCTCAGCTTGGCCGGCATCGAGCCGCCGGCGCACTTGCAGGGGCATGCCTTCGCGGGCCCATTCGAGGCCCCTCCCCAGCCGTACGCCTATGCTTTCCGGGGCCGCATGGATGAGCGTTACGACATGGTTCGCAGCGTCCGCAACGAGCGCTACATCTATATCCGCAACTTCATGCCGCACCGCATTTACGGGCAGTACATTCGGTACGTGTTCCAGACGCCCACCACGGCGGTCTGGCGCCGACTTTACGCAGAAGGCCGCCTGCAGCCCCCCAGACCCATTTCTGGGAGAGAAAGCCCGCTGAAGAACTCTACGACCTGGCCGAAGATCCCGACGAGACGACGAACCTGGCCTCGAGTTCCAAGCACGGGCCCGTTCTGGAGCAGCTTCGGGGCTGCGAGGCGGGAGTGGTCCCTGGCAATCCGTGACCTCGGGTTTCTGCCGGAGGACGGCATCCACTCCCGCTCCGCGGGCGTAACGCCGCACGAAATGGGCAGCGACCCGGCGCGCTACCCGCTGGACCGCATCATGCGCATGGCGGAGTTGGCCTCTTCACTGGAGGAGAACGCGGAGCCGGCATTGCGCCGTGGATTCGAGGATTCGGATGCCGCGGTTCGCTACGGGGCTGCGCCGGGCGCGCTGATGCGGGGCCGGACCGGGTTCGGCGCCCTGCTCGAGCCGTTGCGGGGCGCCTTGTCGGACAAGCAGCCGGCGGTCCGGATCGCAGCCGCGGAAGCCCTTGGCCGCTTCGGCCACGCGTTTGACGCGGAACGTGCGCTCGCGGTGCTCTTGGAGCACGCCGATGCCGAGCGGCACGGTATATTCCGGTCGATGGCCGCGCTCAACGCTCTCGACTACATGGACGAGAAGGCGCGGGGCGTACTCGCCCAGATCGAGCGTCTGCCCCAGATCGATCCGAAGATGCACGGAGAGTTCCGCAACTACCTGCCGAACCTGATCGAGAAGATCCGCATGGATCTCGAATAGCGGGGTCTCCCAGGGCTCCGGCGGCGGTTCCCGGCGGTGGTACGATCGCCCTGTCTTGAAGCGTCGCAAGTTCCTCGCAAGTGCGATGGCCACCTCCGTGTCGGCCGAAGTCGGCCGGGAGGGGCTCGAGGCCGCCGGGAAACTGATAGCGCAGCACGTCGCCAGCGGCGCGGTTGGAAGTGCGGTGCTCGACGTTCGCCGGGCCGACGCCGTCTTCAGCCGAGCCTACGGCGGCGCGCGCTCTGTCGATGTAGTCTTCCTGCTCGCTTCCATTACCAAGCCGATGACCGCGGCTGGGGTCATGCTGCTGGTCGACCGGGGCGAGCTGCGGCTCGCGGATCCCGTGCGCCGATTCATTCCGGAGTTTCGCCAGGGAGCGCGGTCCCGGATCACACTCAAGCACCTGCTCACGCACACATCGGGTTTGCCGGACCAGCTTCCGGAGAACATCGAGCTACGCAGGCGCAATGCTCCATTGGGCGAATTCGTCGAACGAACGATTCGGGCGGATCTGTTGTTCGAGCCCGGAACGCGGTATCAGTACCAGAGCATGGGCATCCTTTTGCTGGCCGAGGTATGTCAGCGGATTACCGAGGCGCCGTTTGCGCAGTTTCTGGCCCGTCACCTGTTCCAGCCGCTCGGCATGGAGCGAACCGCCCTGGGTCTCGGCCGGTTTCGGCTCGAGCAGACGCAGCGCTGCCAAGTGGAGAAGGGGCCGCCGCACGGCGGACAGGGCAAGCCGGAGGCGGCGCATTGGGACTGGAACAGCCTCTATTGGCGCGAGTTCGCGTCCCCGTGGGGCGGGGCGCACGCCAGCGCCCCGGACGTATCTCGGTTCCTGAGGGAGCTCCTGGTCCCGGAGGAGGCTCTGGTATTGCGGCCCGAGACCGCTCAACGGATGGTCCGGAACCATACCGCGCACCTCGGGCGACCGCGTGGACTGGGCTTCGCCTTGGGGAAGGGCGCCAGCGAGGGATGCTCACCAGCGACGTTTTGGCACGGCGGCGCGACGGGGACGCTCGCCTGGGCGGACCCGGAGACTGGGATCCGGTTCGTCCTGCTGACGACGCTCCCCGCAACGGCTGCGAACAGACTTGTCATCCGGCCAGTGTCGGACTTGGTTTCGCGCGCGTATTGAGCATCCGGACTCATTCTGCGGGCACCAGCGACACGATCCGGCAAGGAGCGCCGGACCCCTGGCCGATCTTCATCGGGAAGGCCAGAAGGTAGGCGCCGCTCTCGGGCGACTGCTCCAGGTTCGCCACATTCTCCAGGATGGGGATGGAGGCGGCGGCCAGGATCTGGTGGGCTGGGAACTCGGTCGAAGGGCCCGGGTCGATGCTGGCCGTGTCGATCCCGACCGCCGAGACGCCCCTCTCGACGAGCCTCTGGGCGGCATCGGGCGCGAGCCCGGGAAAGTGCAAGGCGTCGGCCCGCCCGGGGGTGTCGTCTCCGAGATAGCGCAGTGTATCGGGCCAGCGCCGACTCCACCCGGTGCGGAAGAGGACAATCGAGCCCGCACCGATGGCTCCGACCTTCGCCTCGTAGGCGTCAAGGTCGGCCGCGGAAGCCGCATAATCGGGGTTCGCCTCGCATTGTTCCACGAGGTCTACGACTGCGAGGGGGCCGGCGAGGTCTTCCAGCTGCAGTTCGCCGACCGCCGGCTTGCCTTCGGCGAAGTGGATGGGGGCATCTAGATGGGTTCCGCAATGCTCGCTCATGGCAAGGTCGTAGGAGCTATACCAGAAGCCCCCAGGTTGCAGTCCCCAGGCGGTCCGCTGGTGGTGGAAGGGCTGTCCGGTCGGCCAGAAGACGGTTGTGTCGTCAAAGGGATGCGTCAAGTCGACTAGTTTGTACCCCGCGAAGGGATCCGTGGCCCTCTGGACTTGGGGGCCGCAGGCCCAGCTGCACGCGAGTGCGCCGACAAGCACGTAGGGAATCCGAAGTGGCACGGGTCCAGTGTACTGCGGACCGGTCGGTCCGGGGCGCAAGGCTAGAGTTCCCCGCCTGCAGCGGTGGCCCGCGTCCGGCATCGCGTTAGCCTAGACGGAGCATGCGCCTTTCGCAGAACCCCATTCCGCTGCGGGAGCGACTGATCTTCGCAATGGACGTGCCCGACGTCGACTCCGCGCTGCAGCTCTCCGCCACCCTAGGCGACAGCATTTCGTTCTACAAGCTCGGACTCGAACTATTCATGGACGGTGGATATTTTTCCTTGGTGGAAACGCTGGTCGCCGCTCACAAGAGGGTCTTCGTGGACCTGAAGTTCTTCGATGTGCCCGAGACCGTGGGTCGGGCCGTCGCCCGGTTGAACGGCCGGGGCGTGGCGTACTGCACGGTCCATGGCAATGACGCCATGCTCGAGGCTGCCTGCGCCAACCGCGGCGACGTGAAAATCCTCGCCGTCACCGCGCTGACCAGTCTGGACCGAGCGGACCTCGAGGATCTCGGATTCTGCTGTGACCCCGGCCAACTCGTGTTGTCGCGGGCCAAGCGGGCCTTCGAGATTGGCTGTGACGGTGTGGTTTCCTCGGGGTTGGAGGCCGCCGCGCTCCGCCAGCATGTCGACAAGCGGCTTCTGGTTGTCACGCCCGGCATTCGGCCGGTGGAGAACCGCGCCGCGGACGACCAAAAGCGCACGGTCGATGTGCGTCAGGCCTTCTCCAATGGCGCCGACCAGATTGTCGTCGGGCGCCCGATCCGCAACGCGCCGGATCCACGCGCCGCTGCGGAACGCATCCAGCGGACGATCGCCGAGGTGTTCGCCGGCCAGTCCTGAGGCGACCCAGCCCGGTGCGGGAGACGAGCCTGCCACCTGCGTCGGGCTTCAGTCCAGGCCGAATGCGCGGGCGAGGCCGACTCGCTTCAGCTTGCCGCTCGGGCCCTTGGGGATTTCGTCCACGAAAACGACCGTCCGGGGCACCTTGTAACCGGCGAGCCGCTCAGCGAGAAATGCGCACAACTGGCGCTGCGAAAGCGCCGCTCCCTCTTGCAGCACGACTGCTGCCGCGACCTCCTCGCCGAGCTTCTCGTGCGGTGCGGCGAAGGCGACGGCTTGCGCGACCGCCGGGTGTTCCAGGAGCGCTTCGTCGATCTCGCGGGGCGAGACCTTTTCGCCGCCCCGGTTGATGAGTTCCTTCAGGCGGCCCGTGATGGTGAAGTAGCCGTCCGGATCGCGGAAGCCCTGGTCTCCCGTGCGGAACCATCCCGCGGTGAAGGACATCGCGTTGGCCTCCGGGTTGTCCAGATAGCCGGCCATCACGTTGGCGCCTCGCACGACGACCTCTCCCGTCGCCGTGGGCGCCATCAGGTTGCCGGCTGCGTCCATCACGGCCAGTTCCGGCCCCGCAGCCGTCCCGACCGTGCCGGCCTTACGTACGGCGGGCGGCAGCGGATTGCTGGCCATTTGGTGCGCTGCTTCCGTCATCCCGTACGATTCGACCACTGGGCAGCCGAAGGCGCCTTCCAGAGTTGCGAAGACCGTGGGCGGGAGCGCCGCGGAGGACGAGCGGATCAGACGGAGCCCGCTGGATGCGAGGCTGGCGCGGTTGCGCGCGGCGCGCTGCAGGATCGCCTGATGCATCGTAGGCACCGCGCTATACCAGCTGGGCTTGTGGGCGTCGAGCCAACGGAAGAAGCGCATTGCGTCGAAGCCCGACGTGGCGGCCACGGCGGCTCCGGAGCAGAACGAGGAGAGTAGCACGCCGACGAGGCCGTGGATGTGGAACAGCGGCATGACGTTCAGGCACAAGTCGTCCGGCGCGAGCCGCAGCGTCGCGGCGATGTGGCGCGCCGAAGCTGCCAGGTTGGCGTGTGTCAGCGGCACGAGCTTCGGCCGCGCCGTGGTTCCCGACGTGTGAAGCAGCAGCGCAATGTCGCCCGCTGTGGCCGGGCCGGGCCGGGCCGCAGCCGCCGCCCGCCCGGGCCGCAGCCGGAAGCTCCCCGGGGTTGTTGTGGCTTCGAGAGGCAACACCGGGATACCGAGCCCGTGCGCGGCGGCCGTCGCCGCCGAATCCGTTCCAGCCGCGACGACCAAGGCCTTGGCCTCAAGGCTTTTCAGGCTCTCGCGGAATTCGTGTTCCCGAAATCCCGGGTGAAGCGGAGCGACCGCCGACGCTGACGCAATCCCCACAAACGCGGCCGCCATGCGCGGTCCGTTTTCGAGAACGAGAGCCACCGCATCGCCGCGCCCGACGCCGCTGGCGTTCAGGACTTCCGCCGTTGCCGCAGCCTGCTCGCGGAGCTGCCCGTACGTCATGGTTGCGCCCTGAGCGTCGCGCACAGCGGCTGAACCCGCGTCGTGGGCCGCGAGAAGCTCCGTGACGGTCTCGGCCACGCTGGATGTCCCCAGGGAATTCCGTTCTCGCATCGGCGCGCCCGAACCAGTTTCAGACCAGATATGTGTAGTCGTCCAGCACGCGGGACGACGTTGCCAGAACCGCGTGCTCGTCTTCATCGTCGATTCGCCCGGACTTCTTGCGGTCCGCCAGCCGCCCGGCGATAGCCTCGCACAGCGCTTCCGGTTCATGGCCGATGTCACGCAAGACGTCGCGCACCGTGTCTCCTCGAATCGGATGGCCTACGGTCCGCCTTCCGTCCGGCTCGATGCCCACATCCATCTCCGTTACAACTCCGAACAAGTTGTGCAAGTCGCCCAGAGTCTCCTGGTAGGCGCCAAGCAGCAGGAATCCCAGGTAGTACGGCTCCCCAGAGCGCGGCGCGTGCAGTTCCAGAGATTCCTTGAAGTGTTCGGTGTCGACGAAGCGGTCCACCGCGCCGTCCGAGTCACACGTGATGTCGCACAGCACTCCGCGTTCCGTCGGGAGTTCGTCAAGCCGATGGATCGGGAGCACGGGAAAGAGTTGGTCGAAGGCCCAGGAATCCGGCATCGACTGAAAGATCGAGAAGTTGCAGACGTACTTCGACGCCAGCATGCGGTCGAGGTCCTCAAATTCCTTCGGGCGGTTCTTCATGCCGCGCGAGAACCGCGCGACCTGCCGGCAGATGTTCCAGAAGAACCACTCCCCTTTGGCCTTGTCCAGCAGGCCGAGGTAGCCCAACTCGAACAGCGAGTTCATGTCGCCCCGTTGTTGCACCGCATCGTGATAGCGCTCGCGGAAGTTCTCGGCGTTGATGCCGAGGACGAGATCCGAAAGCTCAAGCACGGGCTCCGCTTCCGAGTCGATCGCTTCCAAGGCTCCGCTTCGCACAGCTCCCGGCTCGACCACTTTCCGCACATCCACCACGAGCATGGCGTGGTACGCCACCACCGCTCGGCCGTGCTCGGTCACGATGGTCGGTGCAGGCACCTGCTCCCCGGAGCAGACTTCGCCAATGGTGTAGACTACATCGTTCGCGAATTCCTGCACAGAGTAGTTCATCGAGAATTCACTGGCCGTTCGGGAGCCGTCGTAGTCGACGCCGAGGCCGCCGCCCACGTTCAGATACTCAATGTCGAAGGCCATCCGCCGTGTCTTCGCGTACACGCGCGCGGCCTCCTTGAAGGCTTGTTTGGCGCGCCGGATGTCATTGACCTGCGAGCCGATGTGGAAGTGCAGCATCTTGAGCTGGTCGCGCGCGCCGCAACTGTCGATGAGAGCGAGCGCCTGCACGAGGGCGGTCGTGCTCATGCCGAACTTGGCGAACTCCCCTCCAGACTCCTCCCACTTGCCGCTGCCCCGGGCGCTGAGCTTGACGCGCAGGCCGAGCAGAGGCCGTAACCCAAGCGTCTGGGCTAGTTGGAGCGCCATCTGCAGATCTTGGAGATCCTCGACAATGATCACCGCCCGGCGGCCGAGCTTCTCGGCGAGCATCGCCAGGCGCAGGTAGAGGTCGTCCTTGAGACCGTTGCAGGCGATCAGAGCCCCTTCCGCCAGGGGCATGGCCAGGGCCGCGATCAATTCGGTCTTGCTGCCGACCTCCAGGCCGTAGTCGTAGCGTCGGCCCCCACTGACCAGACGGCGCATAACCTCCGCCTTCTGGTTGACCTTGACCGGGTAGGCGCCGATATGGCGACCGCCATAGCTGAACTCCTGAATCGCCTCCGCAAAGGCTCGGTGCAGAGAGCTAAGGCGTTCGTCGAGGATCTGTGGGAAACGCAACAGAAATGGAGGAGCATGCTGATCCCGCACGAGTTCGCGCACGACTTCGAATGTGTCGATGGCGAGCCCCGGGATCTTTTGCGGCGCGACCATCAGGTGGCCAGCCTCGTTGATGCTGAAGTAGCCGTAGCCCCAGTTGTCGATACCGTAGGTCCGCGCGACCCGGTCGATGTTCGACAAGCCCGTCGAAGGATCCGGGGTGGCGTGTATGTCTTGGGGCATCGAGCCAGCCGAATCCCCATTGTTCCACGGGTCCTAGCGGCCGGCGACTGGCGGACTTGCGGCGCCTGCGGCTACTTCTTGAAAAGGTTGTCGAAGGCTGCGCGCGCGTCCATTGCTCGGTTTCCGCGACCGTGGGCCGAGAGGTTCACGGACGTGCGCGGCTCGAAATAGCCGCAGAAGTTCGACGCTTCCTTCTCCGAGACCCACTCGGCCTCGGGTTCCGAGCACTGGTTGTTGCGGCCCGGATCGAAGAAGCGGCAGTGCACGCACGAGTGAAGATCCGTGCCGCAAGAGACGCAACAGTCCCGACGCTGAATCTTGTCGCCGGGCATCAACTTGAGAGCATGGCCGCACTTGTAGCAGCGGAGCGCCAGATCGGGCATAATGACGGGCTGACTCAGACTACCATGTCATCCGCCCCGCGCCTGCGACGAATTGCGGTGAGCGCTGCGACTGTGGCCTTGCTGGGCTGCGGTGGAACGGTGCCGCCGACGCAACTGTATGTGCTTGATCTACCGGCTCCGCCGCCTGCCGTGGACCGGCTCGAGCATACCGCCATTCTGATGCCCTTCCGGGCCAGCGATGTGATCGGCCAGGACCGCATCGTCTACCGGGAATCCCCCGAGCAGGTCGGTTTCTACGAGTACCATCGCTGGGCGGAGGATCCGGAGGATAGCATCGCGGAATCGCTGACGCGGGAATTGCTGTCCCGGGGCACGTTCGCGAGTGTCGCAACGTTCGATGGCAGGACGAAAGCGGACTACATCCTGCGTGGACGTCTGGAGCGCCTCGAGGAGGTCGATTACGGCGGGCCGGTGCGGGCAACCGTCGAGATCGCCTTGGAGTTGGTCGATGCTGGCACGGCGCGGGTCGTTTGGTCGGGCACAGCCTCGAAGACCGAGGAAGTGCCTCAGAGCGAGGTGCGCTCGGTGGTCTCGAAGATGCGAGAGGCTGCCGAGCAGAGCATCAAGCAGCTCTCGAGCGAACTCGACCGCCATGTGCGCTCGAGGGGCTAGAGGGAACTCAATTCGGCCCCGTCGCGCCGGCCCGCAGCGTTCGCTCCGTTGGGGTAGGAGAGCGCATCCTGCAAACGGGACTCTCTCGCTGCAGGTCGATCTCAGCAGGGGTCGGCGGATGCCTGCCGACGGAGTGGGCGAGGGTCTTGCGAAGCTCGGTGACGGAGAGCGCGAGGAAGCTGCGCCGCCGACCAGTCCATCCTTCTGGGCGGCGCCCGGGCCGGGTCGTACGCGCCTCCTAGCAGCGCGCCGGCGAGGACCGGCATAGTCGAAACCCCCTCGGTCGCGCCGGTCTCTGCCGCCTGTCGCGTGGAGCTCGAGGCCCAGCGAGTGTTCCGTACGGCCGTGGTAGCCTGTATCCCGAAGCGCGAACGATGACGCCTCGACGCACCCTTGTCCCCTGGATTCTGACGGGCGCCCTGCTCGCGGCCTCGGGCTGCGGCGAGCCGGAATCCGAGACCCCCATGCTCAGTCGATTCGCCCAGGATGTCGATGCCGACCTGCCCTGGCCGGAATACCCTCGTCCGCACATGATCCGCGGCCGCTGGCTCAACCTGAACGGATCCTGGGAGTATGCCTTGGCGGCCAAGGACGCGCCCCAGCCGGCGGCGTTCTCCGGCACCATCCTGGTGCCGTTCCCGATCGAGTCTACACTTTCGGGCGTGCGCCAGCGCCCACTGCCCGAGCAAAGGCTCTGGTACAGGCGGATGTTCGTTGTGCCCCCGGAATGGCGGGGCGAAAGGGTGCTGCTGCATTTCGGGGCCGTCGACTGGCACGCGATCGTGTCCGTCAACGGCGCGCGGGCCGGCGAACACAAGGGCGGCTACGCACCGTTCAGCTTGGACATCACCGACCTGCTGAACGACGATCCCGAGCAGGTCCTGGTCGTCTCGGTTTGGGATCCGACGGATACCTGAACACAGGCGCGCGGCAAGCAGGTCAGTGAGCCGAGCGGCATCTGGTACACCTCCGTCACAGGTATCTGGCAAACCGTGTGGCTGGAGCCAGTCCCGGAGCGCTCCGTTGGCTCGCTCTCGATCCGGCCCGACCGTCCGAGCGGCACCGTCCAGGTGCAAGTGGAGGCTCGCGGCGTGTGCGCCGACTGCACCGTGCAGCTCGCTGCGTACCGCGCAGGCCGGCGGCTGGGAGGGGCGCACGGCAGGCTTGGCAGGCCGCTGCGGCTCGCGGTCGAGAACGCGCAACTGTGGACACCGGACGAACCCAACCTCTACGACCTGGAAGTGCGCCTGCAGCACGGGCAGGCGGAGCTGGACAGCGTGAGCAGTTACTTCGCCATCCGGGATATTGCGTTGGGCGAGGACGAGCGTGGCTTTACGCGGCTGATGCTCAATGGCGAGCCGCTGTTCATGTTCGGTCCGCTGGACCAGGGCTGGTGGCCCGACGGGTTGTACACGGCCCCTACGGACGAAGCTCTGCGCTACGACATCGAAGTGACCAAGAAGCTGGGCTTCAACATGGCTCGCAAGCACGTGAAGGTGGAACCTGCCCGCTGGTACTTCCATTGCGACCGTCTGGGGCTGCTGGTCTGGCAGGACATGCCCAACGGCAACCTGCGCAGGGGCAACCCGGCCAGCCTTCTCGTTGGTCCGGGGGACGCCAAGGATGCCGAGCGACCGGCGGACTCGGCCACGCAGTTCGAGGCCGAACTGGCCGAGCTCGTGGACGCCTTTTCGTTCTTCCCGTCGATCGTCATGTGGGTGCCCTTCAACGAGGGCTGGGGTCAGTACGACGTCGCCCGCATCGACAGCTGGCTCCGGGAACGCGATCCGACACGCTTGGTCAATGCAACCAGCGGCTGGACCGACCGCGGCATCGGTGACGTGTTTGACGCGCACATGTACCCGGGTCCGGGCATGGAACGGATTGCGCCTGGTCGCGCCACCTTGCTCGGAGAATTCGGCGGGCTGGGTTGGCCTGTGGATGGGCATTTATGGTGGACCGACAAGCGCAACTGGGGATACCGCACCTACTTCAGCCGGGAAGATCTGAACGCCAAGTACCACGAGGTAGTCGGCAACCTCGTCGGTCCGCGCGGGCTCGGCTTGGCGGCGGCGGTCTACACCCAGACAACCGATGTCGAAGGCGAGGTGAACGGCCTCATCACCTATGACCGAAAACTCGTCAAGTTCGACGCGAACCGGCTGCGGGAGCTGCACGGTCGGATTTATGCCGCAGAGGGAAAAACCGGGCAACTGCTTGCGACGTCCGAGCACGCGCCGCAGCAATGGCGGTACCGCACGGATCCCCCGGACGGGGACTGGAGCGAGGCTCAGGACAGCGGGGAGGGTTGGGAGGCCGGCGAGGCGCCGTTCCAGTCTGGCGCCGATCCAAGCTTCCCGACCGGCACGCGCTGGGAGGCGGACGTCATCTGGATCCGCAAGGCCTTCGATCTCGAGTCCGTTCCGGAGAACCTATGGGTGGAGGCTTACCATGCCGTCGACAGCGGCGCGGTCTATCTGAACGGTGCGAAGATCGTCGACTTCGAGGGCACACGCCCCGGAGGGCGCCACTACCACCACATGGACATGAGCGAGCATGTCGGCCTGCTTCGGCTTGGCCGCAACGTCCTCGCTGCAACCGGCGCCTACTCCCAGGTGCGGAGGGGGCTCCACTTCGGGCTCTATACCGTGGATTAGACCGGCACGGGTGGACCGCCTCGCTCAATTGCTGAGGCGTCCAAGCGGCCGGATGTCGTTGCGCAGGCTGTTGCTGAACGAGTCGGCCTGCTTCGTCAAGCGCTCGATGACATCGGGATGTTTCTCGGCCACGTCCCTCGACTCGCTGGGATCGTGGTGGAGATGGTAGAGCTCGCCGGGAACGATCTCGACTTGGTCCGGCTGCTCACCGGGTTGGGTCTGGACGTGGAGCTTCCAGGGCCCTGAGCGGACCGCGCGCAGTTTCGGGTCGTTTTCCGGGGGACCCTCTTCGGCCTTATACCGAAAGCCGCCCTCGAAGAAGTAGAGCGCCGGGTGTCCCTCGGCTTTGCCGGGATCGGTCCAGAGCGGGTGCAGGTCGCGGCCGTCGATGGCGCGGTCGCGCGGGGTCTCGCCTCCGGCGAGCTTCGCCAGCGTCGGGAAGATGTCCATGATCGACGCGACTGCGGAGGACACGAGACCTCTCGGGATGTGTTCGGGCCAGCGTAGGATCGCCGGCACGCGGATGCCTCCCTCGTAGACGCTGCCTTTGCTGCCGCGCAGCAGACCGGCAGAGCCCGAGTCAATGCCGTATTCGGCCCACGGGCCGTTGTCCGACGTGAAGATCACCAGGGTCTTCTCGTCGAGTCCCAGTTCCCCGAGGGTTTCCAGGATGCGGCCGACGTGGTGATCGATCTCTTCGATCACGTCGCCGTAGAGGCCGCGTAGCGAACGGTTGCGGAATGCGCGCCCCCGGAACAGCGGAACGTGCGGCATGGCATGCGCGATGTACAGGAAGAAGGGCCGCTCGCGGTTCGCGCGGACAAACTCGATGGCGCGGTCCGTGTACGAAGCGGTCAGCAGTTCCTGCCGAGGGTTGTATTCGACGACCGTCTCGTTCTCGATGAGAGGGAGTGGAGGGAACCAGTCGACCCGGTACGTCTCGTCCGACTGGGCGTAGCCGGTGTAGTCGGTCCTTGCGCGGGTCTCTCGCATGCGCTCGTCTTCGTCGGGCCGACGCTCGATCTTCGGATGGAACGGCCACATGTCGTTGGAGTAGGGCAGGCCGTAGTACGAGCCGAAGCCGTGGCGAGTGGGCAGGAACTCGGGCGCGTCTCCGAGGTGCCACTTGCCCAGCATCCCTGTCGCGTAGCCACGGTCCCGTAAAAGCTCGGCAAGGGTGATCTCATTGGGGTGGATGCCCGTCCTGGCCCGGGGGATGTGATTGAACATCAAGCTGTTGCGAGCCGGGTACGTGCCGGTCATCAGCGCGGCGCGGGCGGGGCCGCAGAACGGCTGGGCGTAGAAGTCGGTCAGGCGCAGCCCCTCGGCGGCCATGCGGTCGAGGTGCGGCGTCCGGATGTAGGGATGTCCCTGCACGCCCAGGTCCGCGTAGCCTTGATCGTCGGTCAGGATGACGACGAAGTTGGGCAACTCCGGCGGCGTTGCAGAAACCGGAAGCAAGGCGAATACGGTGGCCAGCCAGATGCGGACGGACATGGCTTGTTTCCCTATTCTGGCGCAACGGGTTGGACGCGGGCGGGCCTGCCGGCCTGGCCGGGGCTGGTCTCGTTCAGCGTGGGTCGGGCTGGCCGGCCGCTTCAATCTGCCGCAGCGCGTCCTGGGCGAGCACCGCGACGCGTGCGTCCGGATGCAGCCGCAGCACCTCTTCGAGTTCCTGGCGCGCTTCCCGCAGCTTGCCCTGCTTGCCGTAGATGTCCGCTAAAAACAGCTGCGGGTAACTGAAGTGTGACGGGTCGGCTTCCTTGGCCCGCAATAGGAACTCCCGCGCCCTGTCGAATTGCTCCTTGTAGAAGAAGTTCATCCCGAGTTGCGAGTTCGCCAGCGCGTCCTCCGGCTGCATGCTGCGGGCCATCAGGTTGAAGCTCAGAGCCTCCTCGATCCGCCCCTGCGAGAGCAGGGTCCCACCGAGGTTCACCATGGGCGCGTAGGCCAGCGGCTCGTGCTCCAGGGCGGTCCGGAAGCGCTCCTCGGCCTCGGCGTAGCGACCGGCTTTGTAGGCGATCGTTCCTAGTTCGTTCCTGGCTTCCGTGAACGACGGCGAGAGTTCGACCGCCTTGAGCAGTAGCGCAACGCCTCCTTGCTCGTCGCCTTTCCCGAGCCTTGCGCGGGCTTGCCGCAGCGCCGCGCGCGCCTTCCCGGAAACCTTGAGGGCGGCGACCGAAACCGAGCCTTGCTGCTGCACACGTCGGGAGCGGGTCGTGTCGGTCTGCTCCAGAGTCACCCGGACGCTGACGCGGCCGTCCGAGTCTGCGAAGGAGGGCGTGACCTGGACGGTCTTGCGCGTCATTCCCCACTGGGGATCCATCACAGTCAGCGTATAGCCGCCGGGTCGGAGCCCCCGGAACAAGAACCTGCTGTTCCGCACGCCAGCCTCGGCGTAGAACGGGCTTTGGACCGCCGAGATCGTGGCCACGCCGCGCTCAAGAGCGGGCTCGACTTGGCCCCGCAACTCCAGCGTCTCGGGCCAAGCCGGCGCGGCTAGCAGCGCCAACAGCGAGAACAGGCGGCAAAGGGCGTAGCGCACGGCGCTTTCAGTTTCGCATGGTGTTTGCTGGCATGGACTTCTGAGAACATGTGTATGCTAGGATGCTCGCTTCCTGAGGGACTGCTGGCCAGAGCCCAGTCAAATGCCGATGAGCTTGGCAAGGTTTGTCCGGAACGCGGTCGCTGATTTCAAGACTACGGCAGCGATCGTGCCGAGTTCCCAGCGACTCGTGCGGGCGATGGTGGAGCCGTTGCGCGGCAAGGCCCCTGAAGTCGTGGTCGAATTCGGGCCCGGAACTGGTGTGATGACGAGGGAGTTGCTGCGGCTGATGCCGCCGCACGGACTCTTGCTCGCGTTGGAGATCAGCCCACGGTTCGTGACCTACTTGTGCGAGACGATTCGCGACGAGCGTCTCCACGTCGTGCAGGCCGGAGCTGAAACGGCGGCCTCGGAGCTGCGCCGCCGGGGCATTGACCACGTAGATGGGGTCGTCTCGTCGCTGGGGATCGGCATGATGGACAACGCGTTGGCGGACACCATCTTTCGTCCCCTGCTGCCCTGCCTGCACGCGGGAAGCACAGTGACCCAGTTTCAATACATGCAACGCATTCGGATGCATCACGGGCGATTGGAGTACTTCGATGCAGGTTCGTTGCTGGAGTGCTATTTCAGCTCGGTGCGATTGAGCCGCGTGTGGCTGAATATCCCCCCCGCGTTTGTGATCACCTGCCGGGGCGCTAGGAACGGCGCCGCGGAGTCGGACCGCGGGGTGGAGTTCGAGAGTATCGGGTATACTCGCAGCTAATCGTCGAGTTGTCCGGCGCAGATCGTCGGAAGTCTGGAAACGCACGGCCATGGGTCTGAACGTGCTCGACTTGGTGTTGGGCGGACTTCTCCTGCTTTCCGTCTTCGGGGCGGCTCGCAACGGCATCACGAAAGAGCTGATCCGCATTGCGTCCCTCGTCTTCGGTGTCGTGGCTGCGCTGTGGGGGTATGGTGTCCTCGCGCAGCAGTTGGAGCCCTGGATCGCGAGCGGCAGGGTCGCGGCGGCCGTCGCGTTCGTGCTGATCTTCCTGGGCTGCCTGGTAGCCGGTGGGCTGCTGGCGCGCGTTCTGTCCAGCGTCTGGAGTTGGACGGGCCTGCGCTGGGTCGATCGCCTCTTTGGCGCCGCGTTCGGCGTGCTCCGGGGCTTGCTCATCGCCTCCGTGGTTCTGCTGGGGCTGATCGCATTCCAGCCGCTGGCCGACACCTCGCAGGTCGTCGCCAACTCCAAGATCGCGCCCTGGGTTCTGCATATCGCGAAGACGGCGGCATCGTTGGCCCCAAAGAGTTTCCGTGAAGCCTTCCGGCGAGGTGTCTCCGGGCTCGAGGAAGAACGGGCGGGCGATCGGGTTTGACCGCACCTTGCCAGCAAGCATTTCTAGGGCCTGCGGGCCCGTGGTGTGAAACCGCGGCTTCCGGCGTGGCGTCTGTTGGATCAGGATGAGGTGGATTGCTCTCATTGCGCCAGCGGTCCTGGCGCTGCCCCCAGTGGCCGCTCAAAGGGGCGCCTCGACGGAGCTCAGCGACGAGCCGACCTTCTCGCTCGACGTCGAGGTCGTCAACGTCCTGGCGACCGTCAAGGATCGGAACGGCCGGTTGCTGAGCACCTTGGAACAGGACGATTTCATCCTGGAAGAGGATGGCGTGCGGCAGGACATCCGGTACTTCTCACACCAGTCGGATCTGCCGTTGACCGTGGGACTGCTCATCGACACGAGCGGGAGCCAGGAATTCGTGATCCCCGAGGAGCGCAGCGCCGGGACGCTGTTCTTTCGCTCGGTGCTGCGGCCGAAGACGGACTTGGCGTTCTTGATGAGCTTCGACCGCAACGTCGAGTTGCTGCAGGACTACACCGACTCCCTCGCGCTGCTCGAGCGCGGGTTGCAAGGCCTGCACGTGGAAGTGCCAACGGGCGGCTTTCATCCCAACCCCACTGGCAGCAAGAAACAGACCAGCACGGCCTTGTACGACGCGGTCTTCCTCGCGGCCGACGAGATGTTCCGCAACCAAGTCGGTCGCAAAGCGGTCGTAGTCATCTCCGACGGGTACGACTTCGGCAGCAAGACGAAGCTGAAGCAGGCGGTCGAGGCCGCGCAACGCGCCGACATCGTGATCTACTCGGTCCAGTATCTTGACCGCACGTTCGCCTCCCGCGGGTACCTCAACCTAGGGTCCGGGTCGGCAGCGCTAAAGCGAATGTCCGAGGATACGGGCGGTAGTTTCTTCCGCGTCTCCCGTGGCAGGCGCCTGTCTTCGATCTTTCAGCAGATTGAAGACGAGATGCGCAGCCAGTACAGCATTGGGTACACCCCCAGGGGCGAGCTGTCCAAGCCGGGCTTCCGTAAGATCACCCTGAAGAGCCCCCGCAAAGGTCTTCGGATCCAGGCGCGCAGCGGTTATTACGCGGACGCGATTTAGCGACCCGGAGGCGGCTGGTTTAGAGGCTCCTCACTCCGAGTTGCACGATGTCGTCGACGCGCAGCGCCTCTTTGACCACGAACGGTTCGCCGTATTCTGTATCGATCAACGCGCCATAGGTCCGCGCCGCCGCCCGGATGCGCTCGGCCACCTCCGCCTCGGAGGGGAACAGGCTGGCGGATTGGTCTTGGTCGGAGTATTGCGAGCGGTAGCACAGCAGCGCCTGGAGTCGGCGCTCGAATTGCGCCGAGATATCCACGATGAAGCTCGGTCGGACGTCTGCGTACAGCGAGGAAAACAGGATCTTGCGGGGCCGGTGCGGTTCGCCCTCGAGATCCAGTTTGCGCAGGCCGGCCAGGAAGCAGGCCTCGGAACCGATCTGGGAGCAGCGCGCATGGTCCGGGTGGCGCGCTTCCCAGTACGGTAGGATGACAAGCCGCGGCCGCAGGCTGCGGACGACCGCGGCGACCCGTAACCGAGCCGAGAGCGTGTTCTCGAGGCGAGCGTCGGGTAGGCCCGCATTTCGCCGACTAACGACACGTAGAATCTGGGCTGCGGCGGAGGCCTCAGCGGCGCGTTGCTCGAGTGTGCCCCGGCTCCCCATCTCGCCGGCCGTCAAATCCAGGATCGCCGTGCGATACCCGCGCTCCGCCATCCGTAGCAATGTGCCGCCGCAGGTCTGCTCGACATCGTCAGGATGGGCCGCGATGGCTAGGATGTCGGTTCGCTTGTCTCGCCCCATGAATCCGACTCCCGGTGGAATCCTCGTCCGGCGTGATGCAGAAAGACATCCTCGAGGCTGGGCCTCGAGACCTTCACCGAGTCGATGCGGGATTCGAAGCGATTCATGAGCCGGGCGGCCCACTTCGAACCCTCGCGGTGCTCGAATCGGACTTCGTGGCCATCGACCCGGGCATCCTCCACGGCGAATTCGCATTCCAGGGCCGCCGCCACCTCAGCAGGCGCGCTCGTGGCCAGCGTGACGACTTCGCCTCCGATCTCCGACTTCAACTCGAAAGGGGCGCCCTGGCGGATCAGGCGTCCGCGGTCGAGGATCGCCAGGCTGTCGCAGCAATCGGCTTCGTCCAGCAGGTGGGTGGTCAGCAGAACCGTCACGCCTTCGGTGCGGCGCAGTTCTTCCAGGTAGCGCCAGAAGACCAAGCGCGCACCGGGATCGACCCCTGTACTCGGCTCGTCGAGCAGCAGGAGCCGTGGGCCGTGCAGCAGGCCCTTGGCGAGGTCCGCCCGTCTCCGCAAGCCTCCAGAGAGCGTTTCGACGCGGTCCTTTCGGCGCTCCTGCAGGCCAACCTTCTCGAGCACGTCGCGAATACGCTCCGCGAGCGCCGCTCCCCGCATGCCGTACATGTGGCCCTGGTGGGTCAGGTTTTCCTCGACGGACAGCCGTCGGTCCAGGCTCTGCGATTGGAAGACGACGCCCATCTGACGCCTTCCCGCAACGGGCTGTTGGGCGATGTCGACGCCGAAGAGCCTGGCGCTGCCGCTGTCGGGGACAAGCAAGGTGGATAGGATCCGAAAGAGCGTTGTCTTGCCGCTGCCATTCGGGCCGAGCAGGCCGAAAATGGCGCCTTGGGGAACGCGGAAGCTGACGCCGTCGAGCGCAGGCGCCGCGCTCTTGCCGTAGCGGAAAACGCATTCGGAAACCTCGACTGCGGGGGGCGCCAGCATCGATCCGTACAAAGACTCGACGGTACCACAGGAATCCGCGTGTCCGGCCGTCGTCGCGGCGCAACTCACGCTCCGCGCGACAAGGCGTCGCGCAGGCGGGGGTTCAGGCCGAGTCTCGCAGGGCCTGCAGGATCCCCCTGATGTAGCCGAAGCCATAGGCGAACGCCTGCCGCCCCTTGGGATCGTCTTCGTGGCGCGGCATGTGGTCGGGCATCAGCATGTAGGGGTAGTCCACTTCCCAGAGCGTGCGGGCGACTTCCACCATGTTCATGTCGCCCTCGTCCGGGTACACTTCCTGGAAATTGTCCCGTCTGCCGCGAATGTTGCGGAAGTGGATGTTGAAGATCTTCTTCGCTCCCCCGATCCGCCGGATCACGTCGTGGATCTCGGTGGCCGGATCCTGCAGCATCTCGGAGGTCGTGCCGAGGCAAAGGTTGAACCCGTGATACGGACTCTCCTGGATCTGCATGAACCTGTAGAGGCCCTCCGGGGTGCCGAGGACGCGCACCGCGCCCTGGTAGCCCTCAGGCGGCACGCCCGGATCGTGCGGGTGGCACGCGGCGCGCACCTTGAATTCGTTCGCGACTGGGATGACGCGGTCCAAGAAATAGGTGATACGCTCCCACGCTGTCTCCTCGTCGACGCGCCCGGCCCGTGTTAGCGGCGTCGCCGGCTCGGCTTCCTCCAAGCGCCAAGTTGAGTAGCGCGAACCGCCGCGCCCCGGCGTACTCTGCGTGCGCAACACGCCCAGGATGCTCATGTTGTACTTGAACGCCGGAATGCCGACTTCGGCGCAGCCCTGGATCATCCTGTGGATGTGGTCGATGTCGCGCTCCCTCTCGGGAGATTCGCCGAGCATGATCGAGCCGCGCTTCTCCCGGTCGATGTGCGAGGAGGCCAAGAAGGGCAGGGCGACCATGTCCAGCGCGACGCCGTGCCGTTCGCACAGGTCCCGCGTCTGCTCGAGGTCTTGGCGCAGCCAGTAGCCGCGTTCTCCCGGGTGTGGAGGGTAGCCGCAGCAGTGGTTCACGCCGTGGCGTTTCAAGAACTGCAGGATCTCGACGTCCGTCGGACTGCGTTGCGTCCCGACGTGCATTCTCATCGGCGGGTAGGAGGGCTCGGCTGCGGTTGGCTCGGATTCGCATGAGGCGCCGGCGGCCCCGAGGGCCGTAGCGCCGAGGAATGCTCTGCGATTCATGGGGATGCTACCTTCCGTCTCGTGCGCCTCATTGTACTCAGCCGGCTGAAGGCGCCGCGGCGCGCCGGAGCCCGGCGGGCTGGGACTTCGAGGGCCCAGCCGCGGTTCGATGCCGGACAGGCGAGAATAGAAGCAGATGATCCTCATCATCGACAACTACGATTCGTTCACGTTCAATCTGGTCCAGTTCCTGGGCGAACTTGGCGCGTCGATGGTGGTCAAGCGCAACGACGAAGTGACGCTTGAGGAGGCCCGCGCCCTGCATCCCGACCGGATCGTCATCTCACCCGGCCCCTGCACGCCCTCCGAAGCCGGCATCTCTGTCGATCTGGTCCGGGACATGGCCGGCAAGGCCCCGATTCTCGGAGTCTGCCTCGGGCACCAGTCGATCGGCGAGGCGTTCGGGGGCAGGGTGGTGCGCGCCCCCTATCTGATGCACGGCAAGACCAGCCGCATTCTGCACGACGGCCGCACGGTATTCACCGGACTGGCGCAGGATTTCATCGCGACCCGCTATCATTCGCTCATCGTGGAGCGCGAGTCCCTCCCCAAGGATCTCGAGGTGTCCGCATGGACGTCGGACGGCATCGTCATGGGTCTCCGCCACCGGCGGTGGCCGGTGGAGGGGGTTCAGTTTCACCCCGAATCGATCCTGACTGCGACAGGCAAGCAGCTGCTCGGCAACTTCCTCGCGACCTGAGCTGGGCGCTAGACGCGGCCAGCGGCCGCATCTGGCGCCTACGATGCAGACCCCCATGACGGATGCGCACCCAGCCACCCCGCTCCTCGAGTTTCGCAACCTCACCGTCTACCGCGGCGACACGCTGGCTCTGGATGGAGTCTCGCTCTCCATTCCTTGTGGACAACATGTGGCGATTATCGGGCCGAACGGCTCGGGCAAGTCCACGCTGATCCGGACGATGATGCGCTATGACCACCCGGTGCGGCGCTTCGGCCCGGTCATGAAGCTGTTTGGACGCTCCGATTGGCACGTTCACGATATGCGCAAGCTGATCGCTGTGGTCTCGAACGAGATGGTGCAAGCGTGTTCCAAGAGCGCCACAGGTCGCAGCGTCGTGCTGTCCGGCTACTACTCGAGCTTCGAGTTGTGGCCGCAGCACCCGGTCACTCCGGCGATGGAGAGGCGAGGAAGCGAGGTGCTGCGTCTGATGAGTGCGGAGCACCTCCGCGACAAGCCGGTCAACACGATGTCGACCGGGGAGGCCAAGCGGGTTGTGATCGCGTGCGCCCTGGTGAACGAGCCGCGAGCTCTCCTGCTCGACGAGCCGTCGAACGGTCTCGACATCCGGGCCGCGCTCGAGTTGCGCGAGACGCTGCGCAAGGTGGCCTCTTTGGGAACCAGCCTGCTCTACGTGACCCACCATCTGCCGGACATCGTGCCGGAGGTGTCGCGCGTGGTCCTGCTTCACAAGGGCCGGATTCACGCCGACGGCCCCAAGGAGGAGCTGCTGGACACAGCGACTCTCTCGGAGGTGTACGGGATTCCGATCGAAGTAGTCTCCCAAGACGGCTACTACAACTGCTTGGCCTGAAGGCGGCTGCGGCCTTCGGGGCTGGCTGCCGCCGATGCAGACGGGTGTTGCTCAGGGCGCGGCGGACGGTTTCCCCTCTTCCACGGCGCCAGGTCGGATCGCCAAATGCGCACGGATCGCCTCGGCTTGGCGCGCGTTGACGGTTGCCGCCAAGTCTTCCAAGGAGCATGCTCGGATTCCGTCCAGACTGCCGAACTTGCGAAGCAGCTTGCTGGCTGTGCGTTCGCCGACTCCGGGGATGGCCAGCAGGTCCGAGTGCAGGCTGCGCTTGGTGCGGCGCTGTCTGTGGAACGTGACCGCAAAGCGGTGGGCCTCGTCGCGGATCTGTTGGATCGTATGCAAGACTGGGCTGAAGCGGTCGAGTTGGATGGGTTCGTCTTCCTGGCCGAAGACGTATAGCGTCTCCTCCCGCTTGGCGATCGCCGCCAGGGGTTGCGTGACGGCTCCCACGTCCTCGAGGGCTTCGGCCGCGGCGTGCAGTTGTCCCACTCCTCCGTCGACCAGCACCAAGGAAGGGAAGGACTTGCGTTCCTTCTGCAGGCGCGCGTAGCGCCGTCGGACAACTTCCCGCATGGCAGCAAAGTCGTCGTTCGTCTGCCTGCGCACGATGTACTTGCGGTACGCGCTCTTCTTCATGCGGCCGTCTTCCCAGACGACCATGGACGCGACAACTTCGCTGCCTTGCGTATGGGAAATGTCGAAGCCTTCGATGCGGTTGCCGGACGTGATGCCCTCTTGGGCCGGTGGCAGGTCGAGGGCATCGCGCCAGGCTTCCATGATTTGCTTTGCGTTTGGTTTGCTGATCCGGAACCGTTGCTCGAAGCAGTGGCGGGCGTTGGTGATCACCAGCTCAAGCAAGGCCCTCTTGGACCCGCGCCGCGGCACTGCGATCTCGACCTTGCTTCCGCGTTTCTCCGAGAGCATCTCCGCCAGAGCCCTCATGCCGTCGAACTCGTGAGGTACTTGCACGAGCGCGGGCACATACTGCTGCCCCAAGTAGATCTGCGGCAGCAGGCTGGACAGGAACTCGGAGCTGTCGAATGTCTCCATGTCCTCCCAATAGAACGCGCGGCGGTCGACGACTCGGCCGTTGCGGACGTGGAACAGGTTCGCCGCAACCAGGGGAGGCTCGGCGTGGACGCCGAACAGGTCGATGTCGCGGCCTTCCGCCGCCGCCATGCGCTGCCGCTGCGTGATCTCCTCAACTGTCGTGATCAGGTTGCGTAGGCCGGCGGCTCTTTCAAACTCCAGAGATTCGGACGCCTGCAGCATGCGCTGGCGCAGGTCGTCGACGAGTTCCTGCCGCCGTCCACCGAGGAACGCCCTGACGTCATCCGCCGCCCGCTCATATACGTCGTCCGCGACCAAGCCCTGCACACACGGCCCCCAGCAGCGGTGGATGTGGTATTCGAGGCAGGGCCTGGGGTGATGGCGCGTCAGATCGATGCTGCAGGACGGAACCTTGAAATGGCGATGGATGAAATGGACGAGCCGATGCGCCAAGTTGCCGGGAAAGTAGGGTCCGAAGTAGGTTGAGCCGTCCTTCTTCAGGCGGCGGGTGACGTAGACGCGGGGGTACTTCTCACGCGTTAGCTTGATATAGGGGTATGTCTTATCGTCTCGGAGTAGGACGTTGTACTTGGGCTTATGCTCCTTGATGAGGTTGTTTTCGAGGGCTAGAGCTTCCTTCTCGTTGTGTACGAGAATGTTGCCGATGGAGCGCGCCTCGAAGAGCAAGCCGCCACGCTTGGCGTCGGCCAGTGCTTCGCTCGAAAAGTAGCTGCGGACGCGGTCGCGCAGGCTCTTCGCTTTGCCAATGTAGAGCACCCGGCCGCGGGCGTCGAGGAACTGGTAGATGCCAGGCGATGCCGGCAGTTCGCCGGCAGCCTGTTTGAGCTGTTCGCAGTGCGGAGGGAGAGCCATAGCTGAGATCGCGGGACGGCGGGTGCGGCCGTGCGGTTCCCGGGTTCAGTATAGGAAGCCGACTGCCAGTCCCGAGAATCAAGGGCGGACCACGCGGTCCGCCCCTACGGAATCCAAGGCTACAACGGAGTGCGCAAGCCGAACCGCATCTGGCGCAGATCCGTGCTCGACTCGCAGATCGTGCTCCCCGCTGGCGAAGTCATATTCCGATTCGGCGCGCCATAGCCCGGGTGGTGGGGCATTTTGCGGGCTTCCTCCGGATCGGCGTCCGACTGCTCCCGTCGTGTTGCCTTGGTCTGTTGGTCGATGGAGGGCAGGCACATCGGCGCCACGGCTGCAAGAGAGAATTCGCGGTATGCATGGTCAAGTCCGTGGGGGCGAGCGCACGCGGCTCCAAACGAATTGCAGGAACGGCGCGTAGCTGTATTGCCGACCTCAACCACGCACGGCCATAGCAATCCCCGAGGCCGTCCTAAAGCCTCACCGGAGATGCGCTTAGCCTTTCTCCGTCTGCACAGATGCCTGCTGTAAGATAGGAACTTCCGTACGGACGAGGCCAGCGCCCGCTCGCGTTCCGGGACCGCTGAGATTGACCACTAGCCTGATCGAGACCGCGCTGGACCAGCCGGATGCGCGCGCCATTGGCGCTGCCGCCAACGCGATTCGCGAAGGCGAAGTTGTCGCGGTTCCGAGCGATGCCCTGTACGTGCTCGTAGCCGACCCCTTCAATCTCAACGCCGTGGCCAAGGTGTTCGAGGCCAAGCGACGAGAGGCCCACCGCTCGCTGCCGCTGTTCGTCACCGGAGTGCGGATGGCGGAGCAGTACGCGACTCGCCTGTCGTCCAGCTTCTATCTGTTGGCGCGCCGCTTCTGGCCCGGTCCCCTCACTGTCATCGTGCACGCATCCTCCCACGTTCCCTTGAAGGTCACGGGCAACACGGGGCGCCTTGCTTTGCGTCGCTCGTCCGCCCCGGTCGCGACGGAGTTGATCAGAACGCTCGGAATGCCGCTGATCGCCACGAGCGCCAACGTCTCGGGTCGTCCCACATGCAGGAGCGGTTTCGAGGTGCTTGGCACGATGGACGGCAGAATCCGTTTGATCCTGGACGGAGGCGTTCTGGAGGGATCCGCGGCGACGACGGTCGACATCATTCCCTTGCAATGGCGCCTGATCAAGGCGGGCGCGATCGCGCCTGACCAGAGTCTCTCGGCCTAGCATTCCGCCGCCGATCTCGGACTGGTGGATTCAGACCCAGGCGGAGTCGGCGGCAGGAAGGCAAGAGACCCCCGCTCTCGGTCGGCGACTGCGTACTCGCGCGGCGGGCCAGCAAGGCCCAGATGACAGCACGCCCGCTGGACCGAGCCAGCGTGCAGGCACATTTTTTTGTCCTGATTGAGGCGGTTTCGGTGAGGTTGATGCCTGCTTCGACGTCCTGTGCAGTCGCTGGGCGCGGCCCGAGGGCCTACCACGAGGGCCCCGGGCAGAGGGTCCGGGCGTCGTCGACCGGCTGGGTCGCAAGCGCCGACACAGCGGTACTGTTCCGCCTGGCCAGGCGGAGCCCTGCTCGCGGGCGGGCGAGCGGCCCGGGCTAGCGCCGGGGCGGGGCCAGCAGCAGGTCGAGCGCCTCCTGCGGGCGGGCCGCGTCATGGCGGTTGGCCTGCGGCAGCCAGCGGAACCCGGACTGGCAGCGGATGATCGAGAGCGCCGCGTTGGTCAGGCAGGCGAGATGGCGCGGCAGGTCGCGCACCCAGACCCGGCAGCGATCCTCGTCGTAGGGGAAGTCCCGCACGTAGTGCAGGCGGTTCTCGCTGTGCCAGTGGTTGCGGATCCGCACCGCCAGCTGCGCGGGCGTGGCCTGCTCCGCCGTCAGCGAGGTCAGCGCGTAGCTCACTTCGGTGCTGGTCTCGCCGGTCTTGAGCACATGCCGCTCGCGCTCGATGCGGATGGCCTGCTGGCGGCCGTACAGGGCGGCATAGCCGTTCCAGTCCGGGTCGCTGAGATCCTTGACCCAGTAGCGGCGGCGGTCGCTGCGGCCGTGCTCTTTGGCGAGGGTCTGGTGGCCGGGACAATCCTCGAACAGCATGTGCTGGAGGTCGTCCAGCAGCGTCGGCTGGTTCTCCTTGACGGCCGTGACCAGGTAGTGAGCCGCGCCGTCCTCGAGCAGGCCGCGCGCCGTCTTGTGCTGGACGTGCAGCGCGTCGAGGGTGACGATGCGCCCGGCCAGGTCCAGCTCCCCGGCCCGCTCGCGCACGGCCGGGATCTCGTTGGTCTTGGAGTCGACCTCGACCTGTCCCAGCACCAGGCCGCTGGAGTGCTCCACGGCCGCGACCAGCATGCGACGGCCGTCCGCCGTCTGCTTGGAGGCGCCGCGGACATCCTTCCCGTCCATCGAGAGGCCCGGCAGGAGCCCTGGCCGAGGGGCCTCCCCGGCCTCCTTCTGCGAGGCCGTATCCTCCTCATCCAGCGGGACTGGCTCGCTCTGCTGCCGCGTCCACGCCGCCACCGCGTGCGCCAGTGTCTGCGGCGGCAGGGCGGCCAGGATGTTGTGGAACGTCGCGCTCGACGGGGTCGTGTAGCAGTGCCGGCTGGGACTGTAGAAACAGCCCACCGCCGCGCGTTGCGACGGGTCTAGCAGGGCCGCGAACTGGGCGCACGCGGTCAGGCCGCGGTAGCCGGCCAGCCGCGCCGCCACGGCCAGCACCAGCACGGTCCGCAGGCGGTAGCGCTGGCCCCGGGCGCAGCGGTAGTCCTCCACCTCGCCCAGGCCGTCGAACAGGCTGCGCAGCTCCGGCGCAGGCGGCGGCGCGGTCCGCTCCGGGCCCTGCCAGGCCGGGTCCTCCTCGGGCGGGCCCAGGGCCGCCCTCGCATCCGCTTCCAATGCGTACACCAGCACCTCCTTGGGTTGGCCGTGATGGCGCCACTCCGGCACCGCGCCCGGCTGGCGTGCGTAGCCGCCGGTGAAGCCCAGCGAGCGCCAGTTCGCCGCCCGCTAGCAGGTGCCCGCGAACCGCGCCCGGTCCACGAACGACTCCGCGAGCAAGACGCCATAGCCAGGCTCCCGCTGCATGTCCCCGGCCAGCCGCCGCAGGCTCAGCCCCAGCACCCGCGAGGCCAGCTTGGGCACCCCCTGGAAGGCCGGCAGGAGCACGAAGCGCGCGTTCTGCGCCACCAGATGCAGGCGCCGCAACTGCTGCTCCAGCGTCCAGCCGATCCAGCGGTCCCGCGCCGTCAGCTTGAGCGCGGCTGCCTGCCAGCCCACCAGCGCCACCCAGGCCGGGCCCAGCCTCGCCACAGGCCGCAAGCCCTTGCCGAACAGGCCCCCGAACCCCAGGTAGTGATGGGCCCCCACCAGACGGTCCCAGAGCCGGTGCTCCTGCGCACCGCAGGTCGGGCGCACCGCGACGGCGCGCAGGTCCGGAACGCGGCCTGGCGTCAGCAACGGCTCCATCCCACCCACGCTGACAGATCGAGAACGAAATGTCCAGCCCTGGCGGGTCGCAAAGACGGGAACCCAGGATCGCAGTGCCTAGCGGACAGGCTCGCACAGCCCCTTGCCACGACTGTCTGCCACCCTGAATTCAAACAACTGAATAGCCCTGAGCCAGCGTGTCTTATGATTGACATCAAGTTGCAAATCATGCTATGGTTCGGGCGCAGAGTTGTACAACGCTAAGATTGCTTTTTTTACAGTGACTTAAACCCATAAAAGAGGGTACCCCAAGGTATCGCACGCTCCGCATGGCTGCACCCGAAGCAATTCTTTGCAGGTCGATTGCATATCGACTCTCTGCGCTGCTTGGATTCTGGAGAGCAGGAACGTCATGACTGGTGAACCGGCCCTACTGGCGCGGTACGACGGATTCGGTTCGGTCGCTCTTTGCGCGCACGGATGCGTCCATGTCCAAATCGGCTCGACCACACTAACGCTGACCGAGGCGCAGTCCCAGCGTCTTGTCGCCATGCTGGCCGACAGCGCGGCGGACTTTGAGATGCAGCGCCAGAGTCGGAAGCGGCCGGGGGACGAAGACGCCGACTGCGCAGCTCCGGCAACCGGCTTTCCGGGATTCCCATGAACTGCGGCGGCGCCACGCTTCCGCCCGCAAGACAAGGGCTCACCAGGGTACCCCTCGGACAGTCCGACCGGAAAGGGATCCGCATGCCAATCCTGAACGTCTCACGAATCCTCGAGCGCCGCACGTTTCTCGGCGCGTTGTGCACGCCGGCCGTCGCAGGCGCCTCCCCATGGACGCAATTCCTGGGCAACGGCGCCCGTTCGCTCGCTGCGGACGAGACCGTGCCGCTTGAATGGTCGGATCCGCGAAACGTCGCGTGGCGCTCCGGCATCCCCGGGTACGGGCAGTCGAGTCCTGTCGCCTTCGGCGGAGCGGCCTTCGCCGCCAGCGTGGAGGGCGCCCACAAGGACACCCTCATGCTCACGGCGTTCGACTTGGCATTCGGTCAGCCCGTTTGGATGCACCGTTCGATTCCCAGCCAGCGGATCAAGGAGTCCAATACGGTCAGCAAAGCGGCGCCTACACCGGCCGCCGACGAGGACGCCGTATACGTCTTCTTCGAGACAGGCAACGTGTTGGCCATCGGGCATGACGGAAAGCTGCTCTGGGAACGCCGTCTGACCGAAGAGTTCGGAGAGTTCGGAGGCCGCCACGGCATCGGCAGCTCCCTGCGCCTTTGTGGTTCCGGGATCTTGGCGCTGGTCGCGCACGACGGGCCATCGTATTTGATCTGCCTGCACCCCTCCAGCGGGGAGACCGTTTGGAAGACGGACCGTCCGACGGGCGTTTCGTGGAGCACTCCGACGGTGGTCGAGCACCTAGGCCGGGAACTGGCGCTGGTCAGCACCGGACGCGCCGTCGAAGGCTATGACACGGAAGACGGTTCTCTGCTGTGGGTGCTGGATGGACTGGACGGCGCGTTCGTTGCGTCGTCCACTCCGGCGCCGGGGGGAGCGGTCGTAGGATCGAGCAGCAAGGGCCAGAACGTCGCAATCCGCTTCGGATCGACCCACCGGCAGGTTCCGGAAATCGTTTGGCGCGCAACGGGGGCCTCCTCCTACTTCAGCACCCCGCTGGTGCACAGGGGCCGTGTGTACATGGTCAACAAGGCCGGCGTGGCATTCTGCCTGCGTGCGGACTCCGGGCAGGAGGTGTGGCGCTCCCGTCTGGAAGGCCAGTGCTGGGCCTCGCCGATCGGCCTTGGGGGTCGCGTGTACTTCTTCGGCGTGGGCGGCGTCACAGAAGTGGTTGAGGCGGGGGACACCTTCGTGCGGATCGCAAGGAACAGGCTGTCCGTCGAAGGCCGTCTCTACGGGGCTGCAGTGGCCGAACAGGGTCTTCTTCTGCGCTACGGCACGGAACTGGTCCGCGTCGCGGCTGCGTAACCGCCGGGACGGGATTGGCCCGATTCGAGGCCCAGGAAAGCCTGCCGAGATTCGCGTTCCTTTCGGACCGGCGCCGTGATAGAATCCGAGCATTGCGCGCGAACTAGCGAAAGGAGCATTCCCTTGGCAGAATATGCAAATCCTGAAGTGCTGGTCAGCACGGAGTGGGTCTCCCAGCACGCCGAAGACCCCGGGGTTCGCGTCGTCGAAGTCGACGTGAACACGAACTCGTATCAAGAGGGCCACGTCCCGGGTGCGGTTGGTTGGGCCTGGGACAGCCAACTCTGCGATACGGTCCGGCGCGATATCGTGCCCAAGGAGGCCTTCGATGCGTTGATGGCGGAGAGTGGGATCGGCAATGAAACGACGGTTGTGCTGTACGGCGACAACAACAACTGGTTCGCAGCCTGGGCCTTTTGGCAAATGAAGATCTATGGGCATGCCGATGTGCGTTTGATGAACGGCGGGCGCGTGAAGTGGCTTGCCGAGGGACGCGAATTGTCGACGGAAGCCCCGGCTGCGGCGACGGCCAGCTACACGGCCGCGGAGCCCGATATGTCCCTGCGGGCGTTTCTGCCTCAGGTCCGGAGCGCCGTCGATGCCAGCGCGGTCGAGCTGGTCGACGTGCGCAGTCCGGCCGAATTCAGCGGTGAGATCCTTTCCCCTCCTGGCCTACCCGAGACCTGCCAACGTGGCGGCCACATCCCGGGAGCTTCCAACATTCCTTGGGGCAAGGCCTGCGCCGAGGACGGTACGTTCAAGAGCGTCGATGAACTCCAGCAGCTCTATGCCGATGCGGGCATCGGCGGCGCCAAGCCGATCATTGCGTACTGCCGCATCGGCGAGCGGTCCAGCCACTCCTGGTTCGTGCTGAAGTACCTGCTGGGATTCGACAATGTGACCAACTACGATGGCTCCTGGACCGAATGGGGTAATCTCGTGGGGGCGCCCGTCGCCAGGGGGGCATGAAAGCCGAGCACTATACCGTTCGGGACCTGACCCTCGCGGGTTGGTCCGCGCGCATCTCCTCGTATCGCCTTGGCGGGACTTGGTACGCCAAGGCGGACAATGTCTCGCCCGGTGCGACGATTGCCTCGGCAAGCGCGGCGACCCAGGAGGAAGCCGAGGCGAGAGTCCTCGAGAAGGCTCGCGACAGGCTGGCGGCAACCCGCCGCGTGTCGTGAGCGTTGGCTCCGGAGAGGTCTCGGCAAGCGCGGTGCGAGTTCAGATCTTCTCAGACATTCACGGGGACATTGGCAGTTTGCGGCGTGCGATCGCGGTGCCAGCGGACGTTTATATCGCAGCGGGCGATCTAGTGACGTGGTCGGCGCCTCTCGATGCTTGCGGGGACGTGCTGGCGCCCCTAGGCGACCAACTCTGGGTCATGCCAGGGAACAACGAGACCGACCGGCAGATCGAGGAGTTCTGCGCGCAGCATGGCTTTCGGAACTTCCACGAGACCAGCTACGAGGTCCAGGGCACGCACTTTGCGGGGCTGGGCTATTCGAACAGCACGCCGTTCGACACGCCGGGCGAGTACAGCGAAGCGGAGCTCGCCGTACGCCTAGCCAAGTTTGCGGGTCTGCGACCGCAGGTCCTGGTTTGCCATGCCCCGCCATGGGACACCGAGCTGGATGAAGCCGGACCCGGCCTGCACTTCGGCAGTCGTGCGGTGCGCGACTACATCGACGCCCACCAGCCGGAGTACTGCTTCTGCGGCCATATTCATGAAGGTGCTGGTCGGGTTGTCCGCCTCGGCGCGACACTTGCGTCGAACGTCGGCAAACCGGGATACCTGCTGGAGCTCTAGCCATCCTCCGCCCAGTGGCGGATGCGGGCCGAGCGGTGGAGTCGCACTTCTTGGGCTTGGTAATTGTGAATCCAACCGAGCCCTTGGAAGGAATCCTGAGCCAGGAGTGCGACGACGATGCCTTTGGTTGCATACCGAGCGCTATCCACCACTGTGTGGTCCCTCGTGGCGGCGCAGGGCATGGCGTCCGCCAGGGAGGCTGATCGGCACCGCGCCGCGGCGCTTCCCTTCCGGGGCACTGCGGCTCACTGTCGAATCGCCGGGATTGCAACACTCAGCGGCCGGATAGCGCTCGTAGTACGCATTCAGCGACGGCTTCCGCCTGCGCCAAGCTTGGACTTGATCCCGTAGAATGAGGATTCCGCCCCGGATTCGTCGGGGCCACGCATTCGGAGCTTGATGACCAACGCGCCTCCAGGGGCAGTCGCCACGATGCCCGTGGCAGGCGACGCGGCCCGTGTATCGCCCAGCTTCTGGCTCAGTGCGGCGACCCTCTGGCTGCGCGAGTTGCGCGGGTTCTATCGTCAACGCAGTCGCGTGGTCGGCACCCTCTCAACACCTCTGCTTTTCTGGTTCGTATTGGGATCGGGCTTCGGGTCTTCGCTGCTTGCCGCCGGGGACGGCTATGCGCGGTTCTTTTTCCCAGGCACTCTCACGCTCGTCGTTCTCTTCACTTCGATTTTCGCGAACATCTCGCTCATCGAGGACCGCCGTGAGGGCTTTCTGCTTGGTGTGCTGGTAGCGCCCGTTCCGCGGCTTTCGCTGGTCCTGGGCAAGGTCTTCGGGGCCACGACGCTGGGAGCGATTCAAGGTGCGTTGCTGCTGCCGCTGGCGCCTCTGGCGGGCCTGCGGCCCGATCCCGCCAACCTGCCGCTTCTCCTGGGAATCCTATTCCTGATGGCCTTCGGCTTGACCGCGCTGGGCTTCTATTGCGCTTGGTGGCTCAACTCGGTGCAGGGCTTTCACTCGATCATGACCCTCGTGCTGATGCCGCTGTGGCTGATGTCGGGCAGCGTCTTTCCCGCAGAGGGCTCCTCGGTGTGGGTGCGCTGGCTCACCGCAGTCAATCCGCTCGCTTACGGCGTCACCGAACTGCGTCGGCTGCTCGGCGCGCCGCTGCCGGAGACGGCCAGTTCTTCGGCGGTCGCATGGCTCGTCGTAGCTGCCTTCGGCGTCCTGATGCTCGCGGGAGCTTGGTACCGAGCGTCGCGGACGGAGGCGGCGCACTTGGCCTGACCGGCGAGCCGGACGGACGCAAGGCATCGAGGCATGGCGGTCACCGATCTCCCAACGCTCAATGCGAGCTTGAACCTGTTCGCGACACTTTGCCTGGCCTGCGGGTACTATTGGATCCGCCGCGGCAATATCTCGCGCCACAGGCTCTGCATGCTTGGCGCCTGCCTCGCGTCGGCCGCGTTCCTGACAGGCTACCTGGTCTACCACTGGCAAGTCGGCTCGGTGCCGTTCACAGGGCAGGGCTGGATCCGCTCCGTCTACTTCGTCGTCCTGATCAGCCACATCGTCCTCGCGATCGTCATCGTTCCTCTCGCTGCGACGACCCTGCTGCGGGCTTGGCGGGGCGCCTTCGACCGCCATCGACAAATCGCGCGCTGGACTTGGCCGCTATGGATGTACGTGTCCGTGACCGGCGTCGTCATCTACTGGATGCTCTACCGGCGATAGACCAGCCTTGCTGACGACGCTGCGCACCCTGATCCCTTACCTGCTGCGCTACCGCTGGCGGTACGCGGCGGGCTTTGTCATGCTGGTCTGCCGGGGCGTGCTGGCCGCCGCGCTGCCGTATCTGATCGGCCGAGCGATCGATGCCCTGGCCGCTTTGGAGACACAAACGGCTGTCCGGTACGCCACGTTCCTGCTGGGTGTGGCGGTGCTCAAAGGGGTCGCGCAGTACGCCATGCGCTGGGTGCTGATCACGATCTCGCGGGACATCGAGTTCGACCTGCGCAACGATCTCTCCGCCCACCTCTTTGGGCTGGACCGCCGTTTCTACGAGCGGTATGGCACAGGGGACTTGATGGCGCGGGCGACGAACGATCTGGCCCAGGTGCGTTCGCTGCTGGGGCCGGGGCTCATGTATACGGCCGAGATCGCGGTCATCTTTGTCGTCGTCGTTGCCGTCATGGCCTCAACGGACTGGATCTTAACGCTGCTCGTCTTCGCGCCCATGCCGTTGATCTCGCTCGGAGTCGGTTATTTCGGACGCCGCACGTACGAGCAGTTCCAGAGGGTGCAACAGTGCTTTGCCGGCATCAGCACGCGTGTTCAGGAGCACGTGGCTGGCTTGCGGATGTTGCGCGCCTACAACCAGGATCCGCAGGAGCTGGAGCGCTTCGGCCACGCCAACGACGAGTACTTGGGCGCGAGCCTGGGCCTCGTTCGCATCTGGCGGAGCTTCTATCCGATGCTCGAGTTCCTGGTCGGCTTTACCGGCATCGCCGTACTCGGGTTTGGCGGCTGGAGGGTGCTGCAGAACGAGATCACGGTCGGCACGTTCACGATGTTCCTGTACTTCCTGGCGATGCTCACCTGGCCGATGGTGGGCATGGGCGTCGTCGTCAACATTACTCAGCGCGGTGTTGCCTCACTGGGCCGGCTGAACGAGCTCTTGCGCCACTCTCCTCGGATCGCAGATGACGCCGAGACCCGCACGGACTACGACTACCTGCGCGGCGAGATCGAGTGGAAGAACGTCAGCGTGCGGTATCCATCAGCGCTTGGCCCGGCTCTCCAGAATGTCAGCCTGCACGTGCCTGCCGGCCATTCTCTGGCCCTGATCGGCCCTGTCGGCAGCGGCAAATCCACGCTCGTGAACCTGCTGCCCCGGCTGCTTGACCCTGTCGAAGGGCAGGTCTGCGTGGACGGCGTCGACGCTCGCCGCCTGCCGCTGGACGTGCTGCGCCGCTCCATCGGACATGTGCCACAGGAGACGTTCCTCTTCAGCCGCACCATCGCAGAGAACATCCGTCTCGGAATGGTCGAGGCAAGCGCCGAGCAGGTCCGGGAAGCGGCGGACTCGGCGATGCTCGACACGGAGACGGACAGCTTCCCACAGAGCCTGGACACTCTGGTTGGCGAACGCGGCATAACGCTCTCCGGCGGACAGAAGCAGCGTGTAGCCGTGGCGCGAGCGCTGCTGCGCGAACCCAGCATCTTGATCCTGGACGACGCGACCTCGAGCGTCGACGCCGAGACCGAGCATGCGCTCCTGCGGCGCATTCGGGCCCGTCTGCGCAACCGTACCGTGCTGATGGTCACCCACCGCGTGTCGTCCGCGAAGCTTGCCGACCGGATCGCGGTCCTCGACGAGGGCCGCGTGGTCGACATCGGTGAGCACGAGGAACTCCTGGCTCGTGGCGGTCTCTATGCGTGTCTGCACAACCGGCAGCGGATTGAGGAGGAGCTCTCCCTGCAATGAGCACCGGTAGATCGATTGGACGCGAGGCGGCCCGGGACACGACGTCCGCAACCGTTCTCTACGACGCAGCCGTACTGAGGCGGCTGTGGCGGTACCTGCGCCCGTACTCCGGCTACGCCGCGGCTTCCCTCTTGCTATTGATGCTGACTTCCGCCCTGGGAGTGTTTTGGCCGTTGCTAACGCAGGTCGCCGTGGACCGCTATCTGAAGCCGGATCCGTCGTTCTCCTCGTTCTTGGACCCCCTCCTGCCCGAGCAGCCGCTCGACGGCATCATCTGGATCGCGGGACTGTACCTGGCGGTCTTGGCGATTTCCGCGCTCACGCGCAGCGCCCAGATCCATACCATGAACTACACGGGGCAGCGGGTGATGCGCGACATCCGCCAGGAGATTTTCGCGCATCTGCAACGCCTACCGGTGTCGTACTTCGACCGTACGCCAAGCGGCCGGTTGGTCACCCGCGCGACGACGGACGTGGACGTTCTCAACGAACTGTTCACTTCGGGCCTGGTTGCTGTCGCCGGCGACATCCTGACCCTGGTCTGCGCCTTCGGGGCGATGCTGTACTTGAGCCCCAGCCTGACGGTGGTCTATCTCACAATCGCGCCTATGGTGCTGCTGGTTAGCGTGCAATTCCGCAAGCGAGCACGGAGCAGTTTCCGTGACGTGCGGACGGCGGTGGCCAAGCTGGCGTCGTTCCTGCAAGAGGTCTTTACGGGGATCTCGGAGGTGCAGCTCTTCAACCACGAGCGGCAGGCTCTGCGAGACTTCGAGGCGATCAACGAGGAACACCGTCTGGCGAATTACCGCGCTGTCCGGGCGCACGCGGTGTTCTTCCCGGTCATCGAGTGGCTCAACATGCTCGGCTTGGCGCTGCTGATCGTCTTCGGCGGGAATTGGGTTGTCGAAGGCACGGTGACCCTGGGCGTGCTGCTCGCGTTTCTGCAGTACGGCACACGGGTCTTCCGACCCATCCAGGATCTGGCCGAGAAGTACAACGTGCTGCAGGCCGCGATGGCCGGCGCCGAGCGGATCTTCGAGCTACTCGATACCAAGCCGCCCGATCCAGCGGCCGATCGAGCGAGGGTCCGTGATCTGACCACACCCAGCCTGGAGTTCCGCAGCGTCTCGTTCGCCTACAGCGATGAGGACTGGGTGCTCAGGGACGTAAGCTTTGCTGTCAAGCCGGGCGAGACGCTGGCGGTCGTCGGCCACACTGGTGCAGGCAAAAGCACACTGGTCAATCTTCTACTGCGCTTTTATGACGTCCAGTCCGGCAGCATTCGAGTTGGCGGCAGGGACATTCGCGAGTGGACGACGGACGCGCTCCGAAGCCAGATCAGCGTGGTCCTGCAGGACCCGTGTCTGTTCTCGGGGTCCATCGCCGACAACATCGGACTCAACGACGAGCAACTGATGCCCGACAGGATCCGTCGGGCGGCCGAGGACGCGCACCTGTCCAAGCACATCGAGTCACTGCCGAATGGCTACGACGAGCCCGTCTTGGAGCGCGCTGCGGCGCTGTCTGTAGGCCAGAAGCAGCTGCTTGCGTTCGCGCGGGCGCTGGTCCGCACGCGGCCTTTCCTGGTGCTGGACGAAGCGACGTCCAGCGTCGATCCGGAGACCGAGCACCACATCCGGGACACGCTTTCGAAGCTGCTGGCTGGCCGGACCTCGATCGTGATCGCGCACCGTTTGTCCACGATCCAGAAGGCCGATCGCATCCTCGTGCTGCACAAGGGGCGTGTCGCGGAGAGCGGAACACACGAAGATCTTCTGGCCCAGCAAGGCATCTATTTCCGGCTGCACCAACTACAATCTTTGACCGAGTCCGGAAGGGCGGCCTGACCGGAGTTCCCCCGGTTTCCAGCCGGGCGGACAAGCGCCGCGCCGCGCGCGCCTGCGCCGACCGACTGGGCGCTCCGGCCTGCGTGGGCCGCCCGGCCGCTCCCGGGCTCCAGAGTTGCCTGGCTCCACCCTGCGAACGCATATCGGAGAGTCGGGCGCCTCCCGGCATTGGTCGCTGGTCCCGGCCGGAAGTCAGGGCGGAGACTCGTTTCTGGCGGCTGTGCGACCCACGAAGGAGGCGCTCGTGATTCCCGTCTTGAACGAGCAGGCATCGATCGGCCGGGTCTCGGCTCGAATCCCGTCAGGTCCGTTCGACGCGGTGATCGTGGCCGATAACGGGTCGACGGACCGGACCATCCAGGCAGCCGCCGACTGCGGCGCGCGTGACCGTGGAGCCGCGGCACGGCTATAGGAGCGCCAGCCTGCGGGCCCTCGAGGTGCTGCCCGAAGAGGCGGAGGTCGTGATGTTCATCGATGGCGACGGCAGCGACGAGCCTAGGAAGGTGGAGTCCCTTCTGCTCCCGATTCGGTGTAGACGGGCCGGCGTGGTGGTGGGCTCCCGCATCCTAGGGCGTCCCGAGCCGGGGGCGATTCGCGCGCATCGGCGCCTGGGCAACCGCCTCGTGACAGGCTTGTTGGCGATCGCGCCTGGCCATCGCTACACCGGCCTCGGGCCGTTCCGGGCCATTCGCGCCGACAGCCTGCGCCGCCTCGGCATGCGGGACCGAGGCTACGGTTGGACTGTGGAGATGCAGATCAAGGCTCCCCGGCGCGGCTTGCGCGTCGCCGAAGAGCCCGTCTCGCGGCGCCCCCGAATCGCCGGCGAAAGCAAGGTGTGCGGCAGCGTGCGGGGCAGGCCCGCCGGCGGATTCAAGATTCTCTGGACTGTGGTCCGCAGCGTGGCGGCCGCGCCAAGCTAAGCGTCGCGCAAACCCTTGTGGCGCTGCCGCCGAGCGTTGGTAAGGTTTGCCGTGAAACACCCGGATGGGGCCAGGCGCACGGATAGTGTAGCTGGGCACCGGTTGGGAGGGAGCGGCAGCGGTTGGCGGCAACGACGCCGTGGTCGGTGTCGTCCCGAGGCAGCCCCGCTCTATGGCCACGGGCCCGACGGACGTGCGGCTGGGTTGCGCGCATGGATGCGAGCGCGCGGGCTCGCTGGCAGGCGGCCATCTCCTCCAGGAAGCCGTGCTCGGCGAGCATCCGCAGCCAGCGCGGCGCGTTGCGCTTCACCAGCAGCGCCTCGTAGTTGCCGCGCGGGTCGCGGTAGGGATGGTCGTCGCGCAGGATGGCGTAGACCGTGCGCAGCAGCTTGTGGGCCGTGGTCAGCACGGCGCGCTTGTAGCCCATGCGGGCGGTCATGGCGCCGTGGTAGCCGTGGAACTGGCAGTCCTTGGTGCGCGCCGCCCCTTGGGCGCACTCGGTCAGGATCGCGCGCAGGTGCGGATTGCCCGGGCGGGCCCGTCCGGAGCGGCGCTTGCCGGCGCTCTCGTTGTTGCCGGGGCAGACCCCGGCCCAGGCGGCCAGGCTGGCCGCGTCGGGGAACACCTGCGTGGGCGCGAGCCGCAGTTCGGCCAGGCTGGCATGGGCGCTGGTGCGGGCGCTGCCCGGCAGCGTCTCCAGCAGCGCCCGCTGCCGCTGCCAGGGCGCCAGCGCGGCCTCGACCCGCCCGTCGAGGTCCTCGAGACGGCGCGTGGCGCGGTCGAAGTCCTCCAGCAGGCCGGCCAGCCGCCACGGGGAGGAGGCTGGCAGCTGGGCTTCCAGCAGGCGGGCGAGCGGC
Organism: Bryobacterales bacterium; assembly: GCA_965218615.1. Classification (GTDB taxonomy): domain Bacteria; phylum Acidobacteriota; class Terriglobia; order Bryobacterales; family UBA6623; genus VXMF01. The sequence goes on along the minus strand of CBDCLH010000006.1, from coordinate 181,520 downwards.
TCCAGCTTGTGCCGCACGTGCCCGCTCAGGCGCGCCAGGATGGCCGGCGCGTCGCGGCCCTTCACGAGTCCGTCGAGAATGCGCCGGCCGTTGAGCCCGAACAGGTCGGTCAGCACGCCGCCCACCCGCAGGCCGCTGGGGTCCAGGGTCTTCTGCAGGCGGTTGCGCGTGCGGGCCCGGTCGCCGACCAGCTTGCGCCGGTAGCGGCACTGCTGGCGGAGTTCGATGAACTCCTGGGGCGGCACGTAGCTCGGCCGGGCCAGGCCGAACTGGCATACGCGCGCCAGCCAGATGCTGTCGTTGTAATCCGTCTTGCGCCCCTTGATCTGCTTCCCATGCTGGGCCTGAAACAGTGCGGCGCGGATGCCGGCCTCCTCCACGGCCCGCAAGGGCGCGATCCAGTAGATGCCGGTCCCCTCCAGCGCGGCGGCCCGGACGCCGTGGCCGCCTAGCCAGTCGGTCAGCGCCCGCAGCGCCGGCGGGTCGCTGCCCAAGACCCGCGTGGCGCTGGCCGCGTCGCTGCGGCCGGGCTCGCACAGGCGCACGGTGGCCGTGACCTGCATTTTGTGGACGTCGATGCCGGCCGCGCGGGGCACCGCGACATGCATCGAGTCGCTCGAGAAGCAATCCCGCTCCATGCTGTACACTCCGTTCTGGCGGAAGCGGGTAGGCGATCCCGAAGTGGGACACCCGCCGCGCGGGCGGGGCTCGTTTTGCCGCTCGTCCAGACTCCGCAAGCGGAGCCGGCACAATTCGGGGCTCGACACCGGATCGCCGGGTCAGTTTAGTTAACGGGGAACAGTCCGCCACTAACCACTGCGACCATGCCCCGCTTCCGCCACCCGGCATTCCAGCACAGCTTCCGTCGGGCCAGCGGCCTGTCCCGGAGTGGCCCCTGCCCTCAGCTCGAGGACCGTTTCATGCCCTCGGGGTGAGCGCGAGAGTCGTGCTCATGAGCGTTTAGTTCGACGTCGGGATCGGGCCCCTGAGCTGGAGCCGGCCGAACCAACGGCACCGCAGGAGGAATCCATGAACGGGCGCATTGGACAGGTCGGTCGCTCCGGCGCGCTTGGAAGATGGGCGGCGCTGATCACCGCGGGGACGGCCCTTGCCGGCGCCGACCAAGTGGCGCCCCAGCGCGCCCGGCGCTGGCAGACGGTCACGCTTACGTTTGACGGTCCGCAGAGCGCGGAGGACGCGACGCCCAACCCATTTCGCGACTACCGCATGAGCGTCTTCTTCTCGCATCAGCAGTCCGGCGCGTCGCGCACCGCGCAGGGGTTCTTCGCGGCGGATGGCAATGCGGCCGAATCGTCCGCGACCGCTGGGAACAAGTGGCGGGTCCGCTTCACGCCTCCGGATTCAGGCGCCTGGAGTTGGCGCGCCTCGTTTCACGCCGGCGCCGACATCGCTCTCACGCAAGCCACCGGCGAAGCCGTCGCATTCGACGGCGAATCGGGCACGCTGACGGTCGGCAGCGCGCCGTCTGCAGCCCAGGGCTTTGAGGCCAGCGCTTCTTGACGCCTGCGGGCGGGCACTATTTGCGGTTCTCCAACGGCGAATACTTCCTGAAGGGCGGAGCGGACTCGCCGGAGAACTTCCTTGGCTACTTCGAATTCGACGGCACGTTCGACACTGCCCCGCATGGGGGCGTCCCGACCGACCGCGAGGGGTTCCTGCACCGCTTCGAGCCGCACGCCGGGGACTGGAAACCGGGCGATCCGACTTGGCAGGGCGGCAAGGGCAAGAACATCGTGGGAGCTCTGAACTACCTGGCCTCCAAGGGCATGAACAGCCTGTACTTCATGACCTACAACCTCGACGGCGGCGACGGCCAGGACACCTGGGTCTGGACCGATCCGACGAGCAGGGACCGCTTTGACGTCTCCAAGCTGGCGCAATGGGAAATCGTTTTCGCCCACATGCAGCGGCTCGGCATCGCCATGCACCTCGTCATCCGGGAGACGGAAAACGACGAGGAACTCGGCGGCGGCCCCGGCTTGCACGAAATCCGCTGGCTGTACCTGCGCGAGTTGGCCGCGCGCTTCGGCCACCACCTCGCGATCGTGTGGAACCTCGGTGAGGAAAACGACACGCCGGTGGCGGACCGTCTCGCGATCGCCGGCTACCTGCGGCTGGTCGATCCCAACAATCACGCGGTCACGGTCCACACGCACAACAGGAGGAGCCTGCGCAACTACACAAGCCTGCTGGGGTCCAGACTCTTTTCGGCGACCTCCATCCAGGGCCGTATGGAAGACACCAACCGCGAAGCGGTCATGCTGCGGATGCGCTCCGCTTCTTCGGGCCAGCCTTGGGCCGTCTTCCACGAAGAGCAGACTCCAGCTTCCGCAGGCGTGCTGCCGGACGCCGAGGATCCGCAGCACGACAAGCCGCGCAAGCACGCCTTGTGGGGCAACCTGATGGGCGGAGGTTCGGGCGCGGAGTGGTACTTCGGCTACCCCTACGCGCACATGGACTTGAACTGCGAGGACTGGTGATCACGGGACGCGATGTGGGACCAAACCCGCCATGCGCTGGAGTTCTTCCAGAAACACCTCCCTTTCTGGAGCATGTGGCCGGCGAACGACCTGGTGGATGACGAGTGTGCTTACGTATTCGCCCGGGAGGGCGACATCTACGCGGTATACCTGCCGGAAGCGGGGCGGGTGCGCGTCACGATCGCACCGGGCGCGTACAGCCTGGAATGGTACGACCCACGCAACGGCGGAGCGCTGCAGACCGGTTCGCGCAAGACCGTCCGGGCTGGCGAAATGCAGATGCGCAGCGATGGAGCCGTGGCCTTGTCTCCCCCCAGCCATCCTGGCAAGGATTGGGTGGCGCTGCTCAAGAAACTCCCCGTCCCGCGCGGAACGGCCGGCGAATAGGAGCATCGGCGCTCCACTGCCTCCCTACGGCCTCGGCGCAGGCGCCTCTGGCAGCGGACGCAGTACCATATGGCTGGCAGTCCTGTGGGGCGCCGGGCCGTGCAGTCACGCGGCCGCGCCGGTGTACGGGGAGCATTTGGAATCGGAGTAAGGACCCATGACGCGACGGTTGACGATGGCCCAGGCCACGATCGAGTTCCTGAAGAACCAATACGTAGTACGAGATGGGAAGCGGCATCGCTTCTTCGGCGGCTGCTTCGGCATCTTCGGGCACGGGAACGTCGCGGGCCTCGGTCAGGCCTTGCACCAAGACACCGGGTTTCCGTACTTCTTGTGCCGCAACGAGCAGGCGATGGTGCACACCGCCGCCGGCTACGCCAAGGTTTCGAACCGCTTGCGCGCGCTAGTCTGCACGACATCCATCGGCCCCGGAGCCACCAACATGGTGACGGGAGCCGCGGCCGCCACGATCAACCGCTTGCCCGTGCTGCTCCTCCCGGGAGACATCTTCGCGCGCCGCAACGTCTCGCCCGTGCTGCAGCAACTCGAGTCCGCCCAGACGCAGGATGTCTCGGTCAATGACTGCTTTCGGCCCGTCTCAAGATACTGGGACCGCATCCAGCGTCCGGAGCAGATCGTGACTGCGCTTCCGGAAGCGATGCGGGTGCTGACGTCTCCCGCCGAAACCGGCGCTGTCACCCTCGGGATGCCGCAGGACGTGCAGGCCGAAGCCTACGACTACCCGGAGGCCCTGTTCCACGAGCGGGTGTGGGGGCTGCAGCGTCAGCGCGGCGACGCCCAGGCCATGGACCTCGCCGCCTCGTGGGTTCGGGACGCGAAAGCGCCGCTGATCGTGGCCGGCGGCGGCGTGCTCTACAGCGAAGCTTGCGCCACGCTGGCGGAGTTCGCGTTATCGACCGGCATCCCCGTGGCCGAGACGCAGGCCGGCAAGGGGGCGCTTCGCTACGACCACGAACAGGCGCTCGGGGCCATGGGGGTCACCGGGACGCCGGGTGCGAACATCCTGGCGAGGGAGGCCGATCTCGTGATCGGCATCGGCACGCGCTACAGCGACTTTACCAGCGCCTCCAAGACGGCGTTCCAGAACCCCGGCGTGCGCTTCCTCAACATCAACGTGGCCGAGTTCGACGCCTTCAAGCACACGGCTCTGCCGCTGGCGGCCGATGCCAAGGCGGCCCTCGAGGAGTTGGGGATCCTCGTCGCCGGTTACCGCGTCCCTTCGGAGTACGCGGAGCGGGTCCGTCAGCACCGCGAGGTCTGGGAGCGCGAAGTGGACAGGCTCTACGGGCTCGGACACGGCCCACCGATTAGCCAGGGCGAGGTGATCGGCGCCGTGAACCGCGTGGCCGGGGACCGTGACGTGGTGGTGTGCGCTGCCGGGAGCATGCCCGGCGACATGCACAAGCTCTGGCGCACGAAGAGCCCCAACTCCTACCACATGGAGTACGGCTACTCAACAATGGGCTACGAAATCGCCGCCGGACTCGGTATCAAGCTGGCGGAACCCGAGCGCGACGTGTATGTGATGGTCGGCGACGGTTCCTATCTGATGATGGCTCAGGAGATTGCGACGTCGATCCAGGAGGGTGCGAAGCTCAACATCGTGGTGGTCGACAACCATGGCTTTTCCAGCATCGGGGGCTTGAGCGAGGCCTGCGGCAGCGCGGGCTTCGGGACGCGCTACCGCTGTCGCAGCAACGGCCACCTGCAAGGACCGCTCGTCGGCGTGGACTTCGTCCAGAACGCCCGCAGCCTGGGCGCGGAGGCGTGCCGTGCGACCACCCGCGACGACCTGGAGAGTGCGCTGCGCGCCATGGCCGGGCACGAGCGTACGAGTGTCGTGGTGATCGAGACGGACGGGAGCCAGCGCGTGCCGTTGTACGAGTCCTGGTGGGACGTTCCGGTCGCGGAGGTGTCCGAAGTCCCGGCTGTCGAGGCCGCCCGCGAGGCGTGGCGCGCAGGGCGCTCCAAGGAACGGGATTACCTTTAGAGGGGGCCGTCCAGCAGCGGAGCGCGCGGGTGCGCTTCCGGCGTTCTTTGGCGCCGGCCCTGCTTCGACGTAGATGAGAGGAGTTCCCGTCGTGCTGGTGACAACTGTTTCGTTCCTGGGATTCACCCTTCTGGTCGCTGCGATCTCGTATCTCCACACGCGGCGCGACCGGATGACGACCTGGGATGCGTATTTCCTGGGGGGCCGCAGCCTGACCGCGTGGGTCATCGCCGGCTCCCTGATGTTGACGAACCTGTCGACGGAGCACCTGATCGGACTCAACGGGGACGCGTTCAACCACACGATTGCGGTGACGGCCTGGGAGACGACCGCCGCTCTGGCCATCGTGGCCACTGCCCTGTACTTCCTGCCGCGCTTCCTGCGCATGGGTCTGTCGACGATTCCGGAGTACTTGGCGGCACGCTATGACCGGTTGACTGGAGTAATCGCCGCGGCGGCCTTCCTGTTCTCCTACGTGCTCGCGATCCTGCCCGTCGTGCTGTTGTTCGGAGCGAGCGGCATCGACAGCCTGTTCGGGCTCCAGGACGTCTTTGGACTGAGCTCCACGCAGGTGACGTGGCTCCTGGTGTGGGGTGTGGGGACGATCGGCTCGCTCTATGCGATCTTCGGCGGCTTGAAGGCGGTCGCGATTTCGGACACGATCAACGGCATCGGCTTCTTGATTGCCGGACTGCTCGTTCCACTCCTGGCGTTGATGCAGATCGGGGACGGGAATCCCTGGACCGGCCTTTCGACCGTGTACGTGGAGGAGCGGCCGAAGTTCGACATCACCGGCGATGAGCCGGGTTCGTTCCTGCCCTTCGGCGTCCTGTTCACGGGCATGATCGTGAACCAGACCTTTTTCTGGTGCGCCGGCCAATCGATCGTGCAGCGAGGCCTGGGCGCCAAGAATCTCAAGGAGGGACAGAAAGGCATGCTGATCGCAGCGTGCTTCAAATTGCTTGGCCCGCTCCTGATCGTCCTTCCAGGAGTGATCGCGTACCACATGTTCAAGGACACGTTGGGTCCCGAGGATTACCTGCTGGCCTATCCGACCCTGGTGAAGGCGGTGCTGCCGGACTGGCTGAACGGGTTCTTCGCCGCGGTCATGGTGGGCGCGGTGTTGAGCACCTTCAACAGCGTGCTAAATTCGTCGGCCACGCTGTTCTGCCGCGACATTTACCAGGCGATTCTACGCCGGGACGCCTCGCAACGCGAGGTCGTCGCGGCCGGCCGCGGTTGCAGCATCGTACTGGCGCTGACAGCGATGTTCATCGCGCCGATGATCGACACCTCGGGCAGCCTGTACAACTACCTGCAGAGGATCAATGCGATGTTCTTCGGACCCCTTTTGGCCGTGATTCTGTTGGGCATGCTGCACAGGCGGATCTCTGCGTTCTCGGCTAAGGCCGTCTTACTGGGCGGGCCGGCTCTGTTTTTCTTACTGGTCTTCTCCTTCAACGCGCCCGTGCAGGCGTTCTTACAGAGCTTGTTCGGGGGCACGGAGGAGATCCATTTCCTGCACTTCTTGGCGATAGTCTTCGTGGTCGTGGTCGGTTTCATGTTCTTGAGCAGTGGGCTCCGGCCCGCGGAAAGCCGCTACGTCGAGCCCGATGCCGCGCAGGTCGACATGACGCCTTGGAAGCACGCGAAGGCCATGGGCCTGGTTGTATGCGTGTGCACGATTGGGTGCTACGTCCTGCTCGCGCAGTGAGTCGGCCCGGCGTTCGGTAGCGAGGCGGATCCGGGGGCGATACGGGCCGCGCACGCCCAGCGTTCTGGATTGCGCCTTCCTATCGCGCCGCGAGCGGATCGCGCGTTCGAAGCTCTAGAAACAATGAAAAGTGGCGATCGCGAGTGAGTAGCGCCTCGATCCCGTGCGCCACGCAGATTGCGGCGATCCTGGCGTCGCGCACGACTGCGCCATGCACCAGGAGGGTCCGCTGGACAAAGCTGCTCAGAATCTCGGGGAAGTCGTCGGTCTCGCCGATCAAGCGGTTCGACGGGGAAGCAATCCAGGCGCTGACCGCTCTTGCACGGTCACGAGCGCGCGCCTTCCCCTCCTTGCGCAACATCGCCGGCTCCAGGAGGATTCCGTGGGCCGACTCAGCCTGCCAAGCCGCTCGACTTCAGGAACTCGAAGTTCGCCCGAGCGTCCTCGAACGAGGACTGGACGCTCAAGGGCCCCCGGTCCTGCTCGACTGTCGCCCATCCATCGTATCCAGCCTCCTGGAGTGCGTCTTTGAGCGCACCGAATTCCATGGCTCCGTGACCCAGGTTGCAGAACACACCGTGGGCGCAGGCTTCGTAGAACCCGATGCGCTCCGCGACGGACCGTCGCAGGATGGCCGCGTCGATGTCCTTGAGGTGGATGTAGTCGATCCTCGCGCTGTAGCGCCGGAAGACGGCGATCGGATCGAATCCGGCGTACAGGCTGTGGCCGGTGTCGAGGCAGATCTTAACGAGGTCTTCGTCGAGCGCGTCGAGGGCATGCTCCAGCTCGTCCTCGAACTCGATGTAGCCTCCTGCGTGGGCATGGAGACTGGGTGAAAGGCCGTAGTGTTCGCGGCCGATTCTCGCCGCGGTCCGGATCCTCTCGTGCATCGCGGCGACTTGGCGAGGCTGGAGCCGCGGGGCGCGAGCGGGATTCCCAGCGTAGGGAGAGCGTTCGGGAGTGACGCTGTCGATGAATACGAGATGCTTGGCGCCCAGAGGTTGCAGCATACGGCAGGTGCGGTGCAGCGCCTCGAGCAGTTCGTCCCAGGCGGTTTCGTCATGGAAGGGGCTAAAGAGCACGCCGGCAGTGAGCGTCAGTCCGCGTGTTTGGAGGTTCTCTTCGAGGAGAGAGACGTCTTCGGGCATGTAGCCGACGGGACCCAACTCAGTCCCGCGGTATCCCGCGCCGCTCGTCTCGTCCAGAACGGTCCTCCACGGGGGATTGGAGGCCGCGTCAGGAAACTCGACTCCCCAAGAGCAGGGGGCGTTGCCGACCGCGATGGACATGGTTCGCCTTAGAGCATAGTACGCCGCCGCTTCCGGAGCATCAAGCCCACCGCGCCGCGGCTTGCCGTGCGTCTCCGGTTCGGTCCTGCCACGCCGGCTGATTGGACGATCAACCCTCGCTTCGCGCGGGAATTCGATGCCGCGGAATCCGGCGTCGCTCGAGGCATCCAATCGCGCCGGTGTGGCGGCTTTGCGGCCGTTTGCGGCAGACTTCTACTTGCCCACACGCTCGATGTGCGCCGTGTATTCGGACCGCCCCTTCCAAGCTTCGAGGTAGGGCGCGTACCCATCGGCCGTCATCCACAAACTCGGCTGCGACTCCGAGCTGTCGAAGTCGCCCTCGGCGTAGTCGTTGCCGGCCGCGCTCCCCGAGACCGATTCGTTCCAGCGCTCCAGCGCTTGCTGCAGGCGGCTGGCAACCTCCGGCTGGTCCGCCGAGATGTCGGTCGTCTCGCTCGGGTCGTTCCCGAGGTCGTAGACCTCGTAGCTCTTCGTCTCAAGATCGTTCGCCACGATCTTGAAGTCGTTGTCGATCAGTGCCGCGCGGCCGGTATGGCGAAACCCGATGGGCTGGTCCCGTAGCGGAAGCTCGGCTTCGAACAGGGGCATGAGGTTGATACCGTCTTGGGGCTGCAACATGGCGGTTTCGTCCAGGCCGACGACGGAGGAGACCGTGGGGAAGATATCCATGGTGACCGCCGGGAATGAAGTCTTTCGAGGTCCGGAAAGGCCCGCTGGCCACTCCACGATGGCCGGCACGCGCAGTCCTCCCTCATAGACGCTTCCCTTGAAACCGCGCAGGTTGCCAACGGTCCCAAGCTCAAGTCCGGGCAAACCGCCGTTGTCGCTGGTAAACCAGACCAGCGTGTTCCGTTCGACCTGGAATTCTCGGAGCCCCGCGCGCAGCGTCCCAAGGCTGCGGTCCATGGCGACCAGTTCACCGTAATGGTGCTGGGATTTCTCGTCGAGGTTGGCGAACTCCGCGCGGTCCTCGTCGCTCGCGATCCACGGCGAGTGCGGCGTTCCATACCAGATCACGACGAAGAATGGGCGCGCTGCGCGCGCCTGTCGGCCGATGAAGTCCAACGCGTCCTCGACGAGGACCTCCGAGGAGTCGCCGACGCGCTCGACGAACAAACCATTCCGACTCATCAGCGGATCGCGTTCGAAAAAATTGGTCACAGAGAGCCACGAGTCGAACCCAAACACGCCGGGGTTGTGCTCGTCGCTGGCAAGGACAGGGACTCCGGCCCCGCGGAGCCCGTTCAAGTGCCACTTGCCGAAGTGCCCGGTGGCGTACCCGACCTCGTCCAACGCGCGGGCGAGAGTCCGCTCCGCACGCCGGAGGGCGTAGCCGTGATTCTCCACTCCCGTGCGATCGTTCGTCCGACCGGTGAGCACGGTCGCGCGAGTTGGCGAGCAGTTCGGCGCCCCGGCATAGAAACGGTCGAACTGCAGGCCCGCTTCGGCCATCGCGTCCAGATGCGGCGTCCTCAGGACCGGATGATCGTAGTAGCCGGTCTGCCCCCAGCCCATATCGTCGGCCATGACGAGGACGATGTTCGCGGGGGCCGCCACCACGGGTTCCTCACCCGCGCATCCGTGCATGGAGAGAAAGCCCAAGCCGGCGAGGAAGAGCGCGGTGGGGGTCCGGGTCTGCATGGGTTGGTTGGGCCTTGCGGGTTCAGATTCTACCAACGCCAGGTCTTCGCGATCCCCGCAGCCGAAGGGCTGGCGGAATCCCCTGCGGCATAGTCGCGGTCTCCACGTCCCCTCAACGCCGAAGCGATTCGAATCGCCGATGGAAGCTGCCGAGGATTGCGGAGGCGGAGCGTTCGCGCCGCCTCGTCCGGAGTTTGCGCGGAACCGGCTCGGAAGGCCCGCCGCTCCATCCCAGGATTCGGCGAATCCCCTCAGCGTTCCGGTCCGGCTGACGCTTCCTCGTCACCCTCGCGGGCTTCGGTCTTGGACTCGGCGGCGTCGTCCAAGCGTCCCGCCCAGGCGACCGCGCCCGCCAGCACGCCGCGGTACTCGGCAGTGCCGTACAAAGCGCCTTGATGTCCCAGGACCGAAAAGAATGCGCGTCCTTGCTCCAAGCTTCGCGTCCAGAGGACCGGGTGGTCACCCATCGAGAGTTCGCGGTCTGCCAACAGGAACTTGAGGCGCGGCGAGTATGTCGTTTCGTCAACAGTCGCCAGGACTTCGACTCCCTTGTCACCTCGGACGCTGCGATCGAACGAGTACCACTCTTCGACATGCGGCCAGGCCCTCACGAGGTGTCGTGCCGCTCGATGGCCGGGCTGCTCCACGCGGACCGTCGCCTCCTGGAACTGCGGCCCCAGGATGTGGCCGATGAAGCGTGCGCCGAGCAAGTCGTTGACGTACCACGACCAGGAGGCATGCGAGTCATCGAGCGCGGCATGGATGCCTACGAAGCCGCCACCGCCCTCGATCCAGCCCCGCAGCATCGCGCGTTGGACATCGTTCAATGGCGCGCCGCTGGCGTTGTGCCATACGACAACGCGAAATTCCGCCAAGATCCCGGTCTCGAAGACCGCGCTGTTTTCGGTATGGAAGAGCGACCAACCCTCCTGTCGCGCGATGTCCTGCAACGCCGTCACACCGGCCTCGATCGCCTCGCCATGTCGGAATCCATTGGTCTTGGTGAAGACGAGGACCGCGGGGTCGTCGAGACTCGGCACGGGCGGCGGGATCGCATCGTAGTGCTGGGATGGGGAAAGCGCGCCATAGACGTTGCGAACCATCGGGTGGAAGCTCGCCGCAACCGCGAGCACCGCCAGCCCGGCAACAACGCACCCGCCTATGCGCACGATCCGCATGGTGTCCATCCAACTGTCTTCCGATTGTCTCCGTAGCCTGCGTCGGTACTCGATCGCGCCCCGGGCGGCGCCCATCGGGTGCGTCCTCCGAGCCTCCGGCGACTGCGGCTCCCGCCCTGCTCACGCTCGGACTGGTCGCATTCTTCCGCAAACGCTCCGTCTACCCGATCCTCTCCTTCGGAGACCATCCGCGAGCCCCTGTCTCGGAGGCGTAGGCCGTCGCCGCTCATCCAGCCTCGTTCCTGGGCCGGGCATCCAGCGGATCCGCAGCCTTCCCCCGGGATCCCTTGAGATTCAGCATAAGCGGTCGCTAGAGACCAAGTTGAGTGGTGGGCGGCACTGGATTCGAACCAGTGGCCTCCTGCTTGTAAGGCAGGCGCTCTAACCTGCTGAGCTAGCCGCCCGTGGGGCTTGAATACCTCTTGTATCCGCATTCCGCAAGGGTTGTCAAATCGAGTCAGCCGGGGATTCGAATGTGCGCTTGTCGTCGGGCTCGGGCGCACGGGACTTGGCTGCTTATGGGTTGCCCCTCGGGGACGCGTTCGAGGATCCGGGCTCACCGCCGGAAGGTCCGTCGTCACCCGCTGCTCCAGGCGATTCACCTCCTGGGCGATGCGCAGGGGCAAGAGCGCCTCGGGTGCTTGGCGGGCGTCGACCGCACTCCGCAGGGCTACTCGGGCCTGCTTGTGGCCCATGAGCGCCGGCCGATCCGAGGGGCCGACGGGATCAGTCGATGTCTCGGACCTTCTTGCGGGTTGGCGCGAGCAGGCGGCTCCGCGCGCACCGGGCCGCCAGAGCCCGGTCGAACGTCACAACTTCGGCGCCCGTCGTGTCCGCCAACGCCGCTACATAGACGTCAGCCCCGAGTTTCGGGGAAGCGTGTTTCAAGGAGGCCGCCCGGCGAAACTGCGGCTCGGCCGCGGGCCGTTCCGGCAGAAGCACGAAGCGTTCATCCGAAAAGAGAAGGTCGCACACCGACCAAGCTTCCGCCATGGTGAGTGGGTGTCCGTTCATCGCTGCGGGCGTGGTCCGAAGGAGCAGTACTCCGATCTGAGTCAGCCTGGAGAACGCAATCTGATCCGACTGGTAAGCATCCCACCAAGTCACAGCCTCCACTCTGTGTAGGTGGTCTTCGAGCAACAGTGCGAGCCAGACGCTGATGTCAGGGAAACTCAATGAGCTTATGGATCCGCTCAGGCGAGAGATCGAAGACCCGCCCGCGCGAGGCGATCGGGGCGCGTTCAAGGGACAACCGGCGGCGGGGACGCCGCGCTGTCGTCTCTTCGACAAGCCTTTCGATGCTTTCCAGACTGCTGTCAAACGGGAGCGTCTTGCGACGGCAATCGTGAGCGCCGACTCGCTCTGTATCGAATGGCCTCGAAGATCCGGAAATCCTCTCTGGTGCGAAGTCGGACGAGCGGTCTCCGCGGGAGTGGGAGGCGCCCGCTCGCGACGTCGGTCGCCTGGAACGCTTGCAACGCAATCTCATCCGTGTTGGCGCGATGCTCCCGAAGCTATGCCTGGTACACAGCCTCCGCCGCGCGAGTGCCGCCGTCGGCCCGCAGGCAGGTTTGCAGGGCCTCGAGCAATAGCAAAACGTACTGGCGCTGGGAGGAGGCGCCCATGAGTGCAACGCGGAGGATCTTGCCGGCTAACGGCCCGAAGCCGCCTAGAACTTCGATCTCGAATTCCTCCAAGAGCCGCGTGCGGAGCGCGGCGTGGTCGCAACCCTCCGGCAGCCTGGGCGTGTTCAGGGTCCAGAGCCGATACTCGGGGGCGACGTGCATGGTCATGCCGAGAGCTTCGACGCCCGCGACGAATGCCTGGTGGTTGAGCCGGTGGCGGGCGAATCGCGCTTCGAGTGTTTCCAGCCGACACAGCCGCAGGGCTTCGCGCAAGGCGTAGAACATCGTGATCGGCGTGGTGTGGTGGTAGCGGTGGGACTTGCCCCAGTACTCGTCGATCAGCTTGAGGTCGAGGTACCACGAGGAGCAGGATGTCTCCCGCGAGCGCAGCGCCTCGAGGGCACGCTTGGAGAGCGTCAACGGAGCCAGGCCAGGAGGCGCGCTCAAGCATTTCTGCGTGCCGCTGTACGCGATGTCGATGCCGTTCCTGTCGACCTCGACAGGCATGCCCCCCAGCGAGGTGACGCAGTCGGCGATGACGAGGGCGCCGCACTCCCGAGCCGCCTGGCAGATCGCCGCGGCAGGCTGGTGGGCTCCGGTCGAGGTCTCCGCATGTACGAACATGACGATTCGTGCGTCTCTCCCGCGCGAGGAACTCGCGGGCTTCCGCATTCGTGTAGACCTCGCCCCAGGGCTTCTTCAGGCGCGCCACCGTGGCGCCTTGGCGGCGGCACATCTCGGTGAAGCGGTCGGAGAAGTAGCCGTTGGAAAAAACCGCCACCTTGGCTCCCGCTTCAATGAAGTTCACGACGGCGGCTTCCATGCCGGCCGATCCGGTGCCGGGCACCGCGATCGTGAACTCGTTGCGTGTGCCGAATACATACCGCAGCAACTCGGCCGTGTCTTCGAGAACGCCGAAGAATTCGGGATCGGTGTGGCCGATCAGCGGTGACGCCATGGCTTGGTAGACCCGTGGGTCCACCATGCTGGGGCCCGGGCCGAGAAGGACCCGGTGAGGCGGCTGATAGAAGTCGTACGGCATGAAGGCTCCTGGTTGCGGAAGACTGCGGCCTGACGGGATGCCCGTTGCAGGGTGCGTGTCGGCTCGAACAGGCCGTCTTCTTGTGGGCCCGGGATCGCGGAATCCAGTTCTTCCCAATCCGGTCCAGGCTGGACGAGGCGCGCGTCGTGCGAAACCCAAAAACACGATACCGCAATGCATGCGCCGGATTCGGTGCGCCCCGCCGAGCCGGATTTCCGTGGACCGGTTCCGCCGATTCGGCGTGCCGCGCCAACGCTCCAGCAGCGGCGCGGCGGGATCTTCCCGACGCTTGGGAAGCTGCTAGATCCCCTTCACGCGGGCGGGGCCGAGGCCGGGCGCCGCATGGTAAGCTCTTACCCATGTTCACGCTGATCGAACGCCGCTCGCTGTTTCGCACAGCAGCTGCTTTCACGGCCGCTTCCTACGCCCGGATCCTCGGCGCCAACGAGAAGGTCAATCTGGGCCTGATCGGCTGTGGAGGCCGCGGCCGCGGTGTTCTGCGCGCCTTCCTCCGGAACCCGAACGTGAACGCGACCGCGCTGTGCGACGTCTTCAGCGCGCGTATCGACGAGGCGGCGCAGATCGCCCCGGCCGCCAAGGGCTACAAGTATCACGAGAAGCTGCTCGAGTCCAAGGATGTGGACGCAGTCCTGATCGCGACGCCGGACCACTGGCACGCCGGGACGTGCATCGACGCCGCCAACGCCGGCAGGGATATTTACTGCGAGAAGCCGTTAACTTTGACCATCGAGGAGGGTCCGAAGATCGTGAAGGCCGTGCGCCTGAACGGACGCGTGTGCCAGGTCGGCATGCAGCAGCGCTCCAGCAAGCACTACCTGATGGCCAAGGAGAAGTACTTCGACTCGGGCGCGATCGGCAAAGTCACGCTGGCGCGCACGTGGTGGCACGGCAACGGCGCTCATCTGCGGCCCTTTCCGCAGGAATATGCGGAGCAACCCTCGAACCTCGATTGGGGGCGGTTCCTCGGACCGGTCAAGTGGCGTGAGTACGATCCGAAGCAGTACTTCAATTTCCGCGCATACCTGGAGTATGGGGGCGGGCAGATCACCGATCTGTTTACGCACTGGATCGATGCGGTCCACATGTTCATGGGACAAGACAACCCCGTGGCGGCAGTCGCCTCCGGAGGCATCTACCACTACAAGGACGGCCGCACGGCCCCCGACACAATCAACTGTTACCTCGACTATCTGGCCGAGTGGACGGCGACGTTCGAGGCGACGCTCGCGCCGGGCCTGCGCGGAGCCGGTATCGAGGTCATTGGAACGCAAGGCCGCCTCTGGATCACGCGCCAGCGCTACGAATGGCATACGACCGATCCGGACGAGCCGCCCGTCGTGCAGCCGTCCATCGGCAACATGACGCAGGACCACGTGGACAACTTCATCGACTGCGTCAAGAGCCGCGAGAAGCCGAACGGAGATGTCTGGATCGGCCACCGCTCGGCCCAGGCTTCGCATCTCGGGAATATCGCCTACCTGCAGAAGCGGCGCCTCAAGTTCAATCCCGACCGCGAAGAGATCCTTCCCCTTTGAGGCGGTGGCGGAGACCGACGGTGCAGGCCGCGCGAGTCAGCGCAGCAGGCCTTCCACGAACGGCACTTCGAACACTTTGTCGTGCTGAATCGGTCCGTGGCCGAAGTACCCGTCTTCGCCGAAGAGTTCGCCATGGTCGGCCGTGATCGTGATGTAGGTGTTGGCCGGGACTAAGTCGAAGAGCTCCTCGACCACGCGGTCCAGATAGCGGACAGCCTGCACCTGCCGGTCGCGCAGCTGGTCGAGCTTGGTCTGGTCGAAGAACTCCTGTTGGCCTTCGACCAGCTTGCCGCCGACGATGTGGTCGTCCAGGTGGCGAAACACCCCGTGCACGCCGCTGACGCGCGGCCAGGTCTCCGGCGGCTCGTCGGGCAGGGCGTACGGGTAGTGGGTCTCGCCAACGTTCAGCAAGTAGAACGACGGTCTATCTTCCGGGAAGCGCATCTCTCGCAACATGGCGCGCATGTCGTTGTGCTTCGGCATGAGCCGGAAGGTGTCGAAGCCCGTGTTCAGGATCGTCTTCGGGTTCAGCACCGGCAGAGAGACCATTGCATGGGTACGGTAGCGGAACTGCCGCTGCAGAAAGGTCGGGAAGTAGAGTTGCGGGACCAGCGACTTGAATCCGACGTTTTCGACGCCGAGCCGTTCATTGAACTTGAAGAAATCCTTCTTGTAGTACTCGGAGGCGTAGACCTGCTTGGGACTGCTGTGCGGGAGCAGGCCCATCAGCAGATTGTAGTGCGAGGGGGCCGTCCAGGAAGCGTACGACCAACGCTGTTCGGCTGGGCTCAGCTTCTGGATGGTCTTCGGGTCCGCTTCGAGAAACGTGTCGTAGCGGCAACTGTCGAAAATGATCAGAACGTAATTGTGGGGCCGCATGAAGGGCTCATTCCGATTGTACGAGCAAGCAGCCCGCGGCCAGCCCCCGACGTCCGCTGGAGTTCCCGGTGCGAACCCGCGAGCCAGGCCGTCAGCGCGACCGGCCGGCCGCCCGGCACCCACACCCGATTGTCTGGGTGACCCCGTTCCGAGTTGCGCGAAACTGGAGTTTGCAGCTCAAGTCCAAGCCATTCGACGAGGTCGTCGGCATCGAGTTCGGCGAACAGCACGAGGACGGTGTGACGCTGCGCCTGACGCTGCGGGACGAGCACCTGAACACCGCTGGAGTGGTCCACGGCGGCGTGACCTTCACGCTCGCCGACTCCGCCGTGGGACACGCTGTGACCCGGATCGTCGGCGAGCGCTGCACGACAGCCGAACTGAAAATCAACTTTCTCAAGCCAGCCACGGAAGGTGTCCTGACCGCGCGTTCGCGTATCCTGCGCAAGGGGCGCCGCTTGGTTGTTGCGCGGGCGGAAGTGCATTGCGGCGACGCGCATATCGCCGAGGTGCTGACCACCTTCGCCGTCTTGGACTAGGTTGGGTGAACACGAATGAGTCGCATGATGTCACCATGCGCGGGTGGAAATGAGCGAAGCTCAGAACGAACGTCTTGCGCCATACCCTCCCGCCCGATGCGCCAACGTTCGCCTGTCGAACCCGTAGCTGATCAGCCCATTCCTGATGGTGTTGCCGCTGGGCCAACGGCTGCGCCCGTCAGACCTTCGCGGCGAAGCTGGATGCCGGCCGCCGTCGACACTCGCTCCGCGCTTACGGGCCCGCATCCTCCGAGCCACTGTCCGCCCGCCGCGTACGGGGATCGCATCATGCAACCAGGCCCGTCTCCAGCCCATAGGCCGGCTGCCGGACGCGTAGTATGGACTTCTGGGGCTTCGCCCATGTGGGGCAGGGCCCGCGACGCCAAGATCGAGAGAGGTGCATGATGCGGCGGCTCTCGGCTGCGATCGGACTCCTGCTGTGGTGTGTGGCGTGCGTTGGTACGCGGCCTGCCCCCTCGATTCCAGGCGATACCGAGATCCGCCGACTTCTGGTCGAGCGGATCGACGAGGAGAAACGGAGCGTAGGTATTGTGGTCGGGGTCGTCGAACCCGGCTCGCGGCGCGTCGTGGGCTATGGGCGCTTCGGCGCGGACGACCCGAGAGAGCCGGACGGCGACACCGTGTTCGAGATCGGCTCGATCACCAAGGTGTTCACGTCGATCGTGCTGGCCGATCTCGTTGCGCAGGGGGCGCTAGAGTTCGACACACCGGTGCAGCGCCTGCTCGGTCCTGGGGTGCAGATACCGGCCCGGAACGGCGCCGAGATCACCCTGCTCCATCTGGCTACGCACAGCTCAGGGTTGCCCCGCCTGCCCGACAACCTTGACCCAGGCGATCCGGCGAATCCGTACGCGGGCTACACCGCCGCCCAGCTGTATGCCTTTCTCTCGTCGCACGAGCTGGTTCGCGACATCGGGGAAACGGTCGAGTACTCGAATCTTGGGGTTGGATTGCTGGGTCACGCGCTCGCCCGTGGAGACGGCGCCGATTACGAGACCTTGGTGTCGACGCGGATTCTCGAGCCGCTCGGGATGGTCGACACCTCCATCTCTTTGACGCCGTCTCGCCGCGAGCGGCTCGCCGCCGGACACGACCGAGCGCTCGAGCCGGTCTCGAACTGGGACATTCCTACGCTCGCTGGCGCCGGAGCGCTACGCTCGACAGTCAACGATCTGTTGACGTTCGTCGAAGCGAATCTCGGTCTCCGCGCGTCACCGCTGCACGAGGCGATGGCGGTAACCCACCGCCCCCGACGGGCTTTCCCTGCGCCGAACATGGAAGTCGGGCTTGGCTGGATCATTCGCAACGAGCGCGGCCGCACCATCGTTTGGCACAACGGCGGCACCGGCGGGTATCGCTCGTTCCTCGGCTTCGACCCGGCATCGGGCGCTGGCGTCACGGTGTTGTCCAACTCCGCGCGTAGCGTCGACGACCTGGGCTTTCATCTGCTGGACTCACGCTTCGAGCTTGCGACGCCATCGCCGCAACGGACCGAAGTCGAGGTCGATCCTGCGATCTACGACGAGTACATCGGCCGGTATCAGTTGGCCAGGAACGCCATCATCACGGTGACTCGAGAGGACGATCGGCTCTTCGTCCAGCTCACCGGGCAACAGCGGTTCGAGGTGTTTCCGGAATCGGAGACCCTTTTCTTCCTGCGCGCGGTCGAAGCGCAGATCTCGTTCGGACGGGACGATCGCGGCGCGGTGGATCATCTGGTGCTCCACCAGAATGGAGTCGAGCAACGCGCCGTGCGGCTTGCCGAGGGTGTCGATTCGGTCGCGTACGGTCCGACCGAAACGGTGTCGTTACCCGAAGTGGCGCTGGAGCGCTATGTCGGCCGCTACGAGGTTCAGCCTGGGTTCGTGATCACCGTAACGCGCCATGAGCGGCAGCTGATGGCTCAGGCGACAGGCCAACCACGCGTGGAGATCTACGCTTCGTCGGAGACCGAGTTTTTCTATCGCGTCGTGGACGCCCAGATCACCTTCCACGCAGAAGGCGGCGCGGTAACCTCACTAACCTTGCATCAGGCGGGTCGCGACGTGGGCGCCCGGAAGCTGCCCGACTAGGGCTGGTGGACCGGAGCCGCCACAGTCCGCCCGTATAAAATACGTGGCGTGATGCATAGCCGTCTACTGGCCCTCTGGGTGTTGCCGGTGCTGTGCGCTCCGACGCATGCGCAATCCGCCGTTGACTACGTTCGTGACATCGAGCCCATCCTGCATCAGAGGTGCTACCTGTGTCACGGCTCCCAGCAGCAGATGGCCGGGCTGCGCCTCGACAGCCGGGCGATGGCGCTCAAGGGCGCGGACTCGGGGCCGGTGATCGTCCCGGGCGATCCCTCGTCGAGCAAGCTCGTGGCGCGCGTGACCAGTGCGGACGAAGGATTTCGCATGCCCCCAGGAGGATCCGCCCTCAGCGCCTCGGAGACCGCGCTGTTGCGCGCGTGGATCGCCGCCGGGGCGGTCTGGCCCGAGCAGCACGCCGGCCCCGCTCAGCAGGATTCCTCCTCGGGTGGGGCCGGCGCTTCGCATTGGGCGTTCCAGCCGGTCCGGCGTCCGGAACCGCCGCCGGTGCGGCAGTCCGGGTGGGTGCGCAATCCCATCGATCGGTTCGTGCTGGCCAAGTTAGAGGCGGAGGGGCTGAGCCCCTCCCCGCAAGCAGACCCGCATACCCTCGTGCGGCGGATCCACTTCGACGCCGTGGGTCTGCCTCCGACGCCCGAGACAGTTGCCGAATTCCAGGCGGACAGCAACCCGCAAGCCTATGAGGCGCTGGTGGACGAACTGCTGCGGTCCCCCCATTTCGGGGAGCGCTGGGCGCTCCCGTGGCTTGACTTGGCCCGCTACGCGGATAGCGAGGGATACGAGCGCGACCCCTTGCGTCCGCATGCCTGGCGCTGGCGCCACTGGCTGATCGAGGCGATCAACCGCGATATGCCCTACGACCGCTTCAGCGTCGAGCAGATCGCCGGCGACCTGCTGCCGAACGCAACGGTCGACCAGCGCGTAGCGACGGGTTTCTTGCGCAACGGCATCAAGAACCGCGAGGCGGGCACGAAGAACGCCCAGAAGCGCTTTGAGGAGACAGTAGACCGCTTGAATACCGTGGCCAACACCTGGCTGGGACTGACGGTGGGCTGCGCGCAGTGTCACGACCACAAGTACGACCCACTCACCCAGAAGGAGTTCTACGCGATGTTCGCCTTCTTCCACAACGCTGTGGAGCGGGACATCGAGGCATTGCTTCCGGGCGAGCTCGGACCGTACTTGCGGACCTTACCCGCCTACCGAGCCGGACGAGACCAGCTGCGCTCGAAGTACGGGATCCCCGCGCTGCAGGCCGAGTGGCGCGAGCGCATCCTGGCGGCGATGGACAACCCGGGCGTACGCACCGACTGGGACCACGACGTGACGGAGTGGCGCGCGGCGAACGACCGGGCCGACTGGTTGCTGCGCGCGCCGTTCGAGCACCTGACCGAATTGGAGCGGGAGAAGGTCGCCGCGTGGTTCCTGCGCAGCAGCGGACCGGATTTCGCCAAGGACGAGGCGATCAAAGAGCGCTTGACGAAGGCGCGCGAGGAGCTGGCCGCGTTGCGCAAAGGGCTGGCCAGTCCGTCGCGCGCCTACACGATGGTCGAGCGCCTGGAGCCGATCCCCGCGCGTCTCGCGCTACGCGGGGACTACCGTGCGCTGGGGAGCGAGGCGCCCCCCGGCGTCCCGGCCGTGCTGCCCCCTCTCAAGGCGGAGGGCGAGCCTGCGCGGCTACGGCTGGCGGAGTGGATCGCCTCGGAGGGGAACCCGCTGACGGCGCGCGTCGAGGTCAATCGCATCTGGCAGGAAATGTTCGGAAGGGGACTGGTCGAGACGGTCGAGAACTTTGGTGCGCAGGGCAAGGCGCCGTCCCATCCGCAGCTTCTCGACTGGCTGGCCAGCGAGTTCATGCGCCTGGGCTGGAGCCGCAAGGCGCTGGTCCGGCTGGTGGCGACCTCGGCGACCTATCGGCAATCCTCCTCGGAGCGCCAGGACCTGCGCGGTCGGGATCCGGGCAACGCTTGGCTCGCTCGGCAGAACCGCCTGCGGTTGCCCGCCGAATTGATCCGCGACAACGCGTTGGCCGCGAGCGGGCTGCTGCATCCGGCGATTGGCGGCCCAAGCGTCTTCCCGCCGCAGCCGGGTGGGGTCTCCGAGCTGAGCTACGCCAAGAAGGACTGGGTGGTGGACACTGGGCCTGAGCGGTACCGGCGCGGGCTGTACGTCTTCCTTAGGCGCACTTCGCCCTATCCAATGCTCGTGAATTTCGATGCGCCGGACACGCTGACGAGCGTTTCGCGCCGGGAGCGATCGAATACGCCGCTGCAGGCGCTCAACCTTCTCAACGACCCGGTCTTCCTAGAGGCGGCGGACGCGCTGGCCTACCGAGTGCTGGGAAGCCCCGCCAGCGACTTCGAGGAGCGCTTCGCGCGGCTTGCCTCGCTGTGCCTGTCGCGCGAGCCGCGGACCGAGGAGGCAGCGCGGGCGAAGCGGTTCCACGCGGCGCAGCGGGAGCGGTTCGAGGTGCGCGGCGGCGATGCCGAACAGGCGGCTTGGCGCGAATTGAGTCGAGCCATGCTGAGTCTGGACGAATTCATCACGCGGGAATGAATGGCCTCGCTCCGAGACCGCTACGATAGAGCGGCCGCCGTGCGCTGCACCCTCTCGATCGGAGTCCTTATGCTCGTTTCGTGCGCATCGGACCCCGGGTCGACGGACGACGCCGCCGATGCGTCCCGCGATCTGCACTCCTATGCCAACAGCGCGGACGTGCGCGCGACGCACATCGACCTGGACCTTGAGGTGGACTTCGAGGCGCGGCAATTGCGCGGCGCGTGCACGCTGGACGTCGAGGGAGATGCCGGCGACCTGGTGCTTGACACGCGCGGGCTGGCCGTGTCGAGGGTCGAGGCTTCGGAAGCAGGCGGACCGTTTCGAGAGGCCGGGTTCGAACTCGGGCCGGAGGACGCGGTGCTGGGGACGCCGCTGCGGATTGCGCGCGGGCCGGCGGAGCGCGTACGGGTGGAGTACGCCACGGGCCCGCGGGCGAGCGGTCTGCAATGGCTGGAGCCGCGTCAGACCGCAGGACGGCAGCATCCGTTCCTGTACACGCAGTCGCAGGCGATCCATGCGCGTAGCTGGATTCCACTGCAGGACACCCCCGGCGTCCGTGTGACCTATACGGCTCGGATCCGCACGCCGCCGGAGTTGGTGGCCGTGATGAGCGCGGAGGCGCTCTCCGAGGCCGCGCGCGGCTCCGAGCACCGCTTCCGCATGCGGCTACCGATTCCTTCGTATCTGATCGCGTTGGCGGTGGGAGATTTGGCCTTCGCGGCGACGGGCGAGCGCACCGGGGTGTACTCCGAGCCGAGCGCCTTGCAGGCGGCTGCGCGGGAGTTCGAGGACACCGAAGCGATGATGCGCGCCGTGGAGGGCCTGTACGGGCCGTATCGCTGGGACCGCTACGACATCCTGGTGCTGCCCCCGAGCTTTCCGTTCGGGGGGATGGAGAATCCGCGCTTGACGTTCGTGTCGCCGACGGTCGTCGCGGGCGACAAAAGCCTCGTGAGCCTGATCGCGCACGAGTTGGCGCATTCCTGGTCAGGGAACTTGGCGACCAACGCGACGTGGCGGGACTTCTGGTTGAACGAGGGATTCACGGTGTACCTGGAGGAGCGCATCCAGGAAGCGGTCTACGGACCCGAGAGGGCTGCGATGGAAGCTGCCCTGGAGGTGGAGAGCTTGAAGGAGGAAATGGCGAAGCTCGACGAGCGGGACCAAGTGCTGCACGTGGACTTGGCGGGCAGGGATCCGGACGAAGGGTTCACAGGGGTCCCGTACTGCAAGGGGGCGATGTTCCTGCGGACGCTGGAGAAGGCGGTGGGGCGGCGCGCTTTCGACCTCTTTCTGCGCGGGTATTTTGAGGAGTTCGCGTTTCGGAGCGTGACGACGGGCGAGTTTGCGGCGTACCTGGAGCGCGAGTTGCTGGCGGAGCGGCCCCAGATCCAGCGGGAGATTCCGGTGGCGGAGTGGCTGGAGCAACCGGGGTTGCCGGCGCGGCGGCACGAGCCGCAATCGGCCGCGCTGGAAGAGGCCGAGGCCCGGGCGCGGCAGTGGGTTGCCGGGGACGTCGGAGCCGGAGCGCTGGAGACCGACGGTTGGACGACGCAGCATTGGCTACGGTTCTTGCGGGCGATGCCGGAGGATCTGGGAGCGGAGAGGCTGGCGGTGTTGGACGAAGCCTACCGCTTCACCGGCGCGGGCAATGCCGAGATCCTGTGTGAGTGGCTGCTGCTCGCCGTGCGGAACGAGTACGCGAGGGCGGACGAGGCGCTCGAGGAGTTCCTGACCACGGTGGGGCGGCGGAAGTTTCTGCGGCCTCTGTACGAGGAGTTGGCGACGACGGAGCGTGGGAGTGCGCGAGGTTTGGCCATCTACGAGAAGGCGCGGCCCGGGTACCACCCGATGGCGGCGCAGACGCTGGACTCGATCGTGGGGTGGAACGGACCGATGGTCGAGTAGGGTGGAAAGGGGCTGCGAAGCCGCCCCTGAGCCCTATCCAGAGGGGTCTTCGTTGGGCTGGATCCGCCCAGGCTCTCGGAGCGATTCAACGCGCCGGGACAGTCAGACCTTGATCGTCAACGAGTCCGCGTGTCGACCCGCGGTGTCGACCGCTCGGACCTTGTAGTACACGCCGCCGCTGTGACCCTCTGGCGCCTTCTTGTCGTCGAAGGAGAAGGGCGTGCGGGTCGTTTGGGGACGGAACGGCACGGTCGCAATGCGCTCGTGGCGACGGTACACCTCGTAGCGGACAATCGGGTCGCCTGCCGCATAGGCGGAGTGCCACTGCAGGCGCACCTTGCTGGCGGACCGGCGCTCGATTGCAACATCCTGTGGCGGCTGGAAGCCGGCCGAAGGCCGCTGGAAGAAGTTCGTGCGCGTGCCGTGAAGTTCGGCGACCGTCTGCTCGATGTCTTTTTTCTCCTGGCGCGACAGCGGCTTCGCTACCTGCGCGGCGGCTAGGTTCGCGACCAGTTGGTCACGTTGCGGATCGTTGTCCTTGTCGATGAGTCCGATCCCAGTGATGATCGTCGACATGCCCGCGGGATTGAGGGAGTAGCGGACGAAGTCCTCGGACGGAAGCTTGTCCGGCTGACCCACCGTCGGGACGCTTTGCCCGGGACGGTGCGCGTACGCCTGTTGCAGGCCGTACATGACGCCATCCGCGAACACCTTCATACCGATGACGCCCATGCCCTTGGCGTGCGCCACGGGAATCGAGTTGGTCTGGTGGCAGAAGTAATTCGGGTCGTTCGGGTTGACGGCGACGAGCAGGGTGTCGAGGATGTTGCGCGTATCGCGTTGGATCGCGTACATGTGGACGGCCGGGTTCTCGTGGCCCGTAATGCCGATGTGGCGGATCCACTTGCGGTGCTTCGGATTCAGTCCCGTGTGGTTGGTGCCGTCACGGTAATCGAGCAGGCAGGCGATCGCGCCGACTCTCGGCAGCGACTTGTCGCCTGGATTGTCGAGCCCTTCATAAGCGGCGTCCACGTCGGCTTTGCTGCCGATGTGATGCACCTGCATCAGGTCCAGGTAAGCCCCCTCGGGGATATGGCCCCTGCCGTTGCCGAAGAACTGCGTGAGCGAGCGCTTGATGTCGTCGAGGACCAGGGTTCCGCCGCCCGAGGAGCGGCCCATCGGCTTGGACCCGTCGCGTACGATGGCGTGACGCAAGGCCGTCTTGGTGGCGACGAACAGGCGTCCCCGCAGGCTGTGATCGTAGCCCGGCAGGCCCGGCTTGAGGTGGAGGACCTCAAACGCCTTGCCCATCTTCTCCTGGCTCAGGAAGTAGTTGTTGGCGGTCTCGATGTAGGTCACGCCCGCACGCACGGCCTTGACGACGATCTGGACGGCCTCGTCGCCTGGCAGCTCCCACTGCACCTTGTTGCCGCCGGCGAGGCCGAACGTGGTCACTTCGCGTCCGGTGCGGCCCAGCAGACGGGTCGCGAGAGGCTTCTCCGCCGGGTGTGACCAAGCCGCAAACTTGCCGCTGAAGGGCAGGAACGTCGTCGCCACCGCTGCGCCGCCGGCCCAACGGATTGCCTCTCGCCGCGAGTATGCCTTGGCCATGGCTGTTGCTCCTTGATTCCAGGCGTATCGACCGCCTACGAAACTGTACCATGCCCCCCTTGCGATCGAGCGCGCCGCCAGCGCATGCGTTCGGCCGTTGAGAGTCCCTAGAATGGGAGTCGCAAGTCCGATTCCGGAATGCCGAGAGGACCGGTCCCTGGCGCTCGGCCGACGCGCCTGGCCGCCCGCCCCATGCCCCGAAACAGCGCTCCCAGCCCGTCCGACGGGGGGACCGGGATTTTGAACCTGATCGGGAATACTCCCCTGATCCGCCTGGGCGCGATCGCCGGAGAGAATCCGCAGGTCCGGATCTACGGCAAGGCGGAGTACCTGAACCCGGGGGGGTCCGTGAAGGACCGACCCGCGGCCAACATGATCCGCGTGGGTGAGCGCGAGGGGGCCCTGCGGTCGGGACGGACGATCGTTGACGCGACGAGTGGCAACACGGGCATCGCCTACGCCATGATCGGCGCGGCCCGGGGATACCCGGTCAAACTCTTCCTGCCGCGCAACGCCTCGCCGGAGCGCAAGAGGATTCTGAAGGCCTACGGCGCCGCGATCGTGTTGACGGATCCCGCCCTGCAGACCGACGGCGCGATCCAGGCCTGCCGGGCCGAGTTTGAGGCGCAACCCGAGCGCTACTTCTATCCGGACCAGTACGGCAACCCGGCCAACTGGCGCGCCCACTACGACTCCACGGGACCGGAGATTTGGCGCCAGACCGGCGGCGCCGTGACCCATTTTGTCACCGGTCTGGGAACGAGCGGCACGCTGATGGGCGTAGGCCGCTACCTGCGCGAACAGGCCCCGGGCGTGCGTATCGTCTCGATGCAGCCCTCGACCGGCTTCCACGGACTCGAGGGACTGAAGCACATGGCCACAGCGATGCAGCCTGCGATCTACGATCCCACGCTTCCCGATGAGGAGGTCTTCGTCGATACCGAAGACGCCTACGCCATGGTTCGCCGCCTGGCGCGGGAGCAAGGTCTGATGGTGGGCATCTCTTCTGGAGCCAACGTCTTGGCCGCCTTGCGGCTCGCCGAGACGCTGCGCGAGGGGACGATCGTGACGATCCTCTGCGACGGCGCCGACAAGTACTTGAGCGAGCGCTTCTGGGACGAGTGAGGTCGCGATGCTGCGCATTGCCAAGATTCCGTTCGCCGTCATGAAGGCGCACGCCGAGGCGGCCTATCCCAACGAGTGTGTTGGAGCAATGCTCGGCACGACGGACGCGAGCGGCAAGACAGTCGGTCTGGCGATGCCGCTCGAAAACTCCGCTGAAGGATCCCAGCACGCCTTTTATCAGTTGTCGAAGGAGAGCCTTCTCGCCGCCGACAAGGCGGCCCGCGAGATGCGCCTCGACGTGATCGGGATCTATCATTCCCATCCGGATGCCGACGCCTACTTCTCGGAGACCGACCTGAAGCACTCCTGCCCGTGGTATTCCTTCGTGGTGCTATCGGTCAAGGGAGGCCGGTACGAGCATGCGAACAGCTGGCTGCCGGATTTCGAGCAGACGCGGGCCGAGCGGGAAGACCTGAGAGTTGCCGACTAGGCTCGGCCGGGCCGCCCGAAACCGCGATACGCTAGAGTGCCGATGACGATCACGCAGCTCGACGTCCGCGACATCCGCTTCCCGACCTCCCGCGAGTTGGCCGGCTCCGATGCGATGAACCCCGATCCGGACTACTCCGCCGCCTACGTGGTGCTGGAAACCGACGCCGGCCTCTGCGGCCACGGCCTCGCGTTCACCTTGGGGCGGGGAACTGAGATCGTCGTGGCGGCCGTGCGGGCAATGCGGTCCCTGGTCTGCAACCACTCCCTGGAGGAGTTTACCGCGGACATGGGAGCATTCTGGCGCCACGTCACGGGTGAATCGCAGCTGCGCTGGATCGGCCCGGAGAAGGGCGCGGTGCATCTGGCGGCGGCTGCGATCGTCAACGCTGTCTGGGACCTGTGGGCCAAGAGCGAGGGCAAGCCGCTTTGGCGGCTGGTGGCCGACCTGACGCCACCGGAGTTCGTGCGGGTGATCGATTTCCGGTACCTCACGGACGCACTGCGGCCGGATGAGGCGCTCGCCATCCTGGAGCGGCGGGCCGAAGGCATCCCGAAGCGCGCCGCCCGCATGCAGGCCGAGGGCTACCCGGCCTACACCACGTCGGCGGGCTGGCTGGGCTACTCCGACGACAAGATCCGGGCCCTCTGCCGGGAGGGAGTCGCCCAGGGCTGGAGCCGATTCAAGATCAAGGTCGGCGGCGACCTCGCGGACGACCAGCGCCGTTGCGCCATCATTCGCGACGAAATCGGCGGGGAGAACGACCTGATGATGGACGCCAACCAGGTCTGGGATGTCGGGCCCGCCGTGGAGTGGATGCGGCGGTTGGCGCCGTACCGTCCGTTGTGGATCGAAGAGCCGACCAGTCCGGACGACGTTTTGGGCCACAAGGCTATCCGGGACGCGCTGAAGCCGCACGGGATTGGCGTCGCGACCGGCGAGATGTGCCAGAACCGGGTGCTCTTCAAACAGTTCCTGCAGGCCGACGCCCTCGACTACGTCCAGATCGACTCGACGCGCCTGGGCGGCGTCAACGAGGTGCTGGCTGTCCTGCTCCTGGCCGCCAAGTTCGGCAAGCCCGTCTGTCCCCACGCCGGCGGCGTCGGCCTGTGCGAATACGCGCAGCACTTGGCTCTGATCGACTATGTCTGCGTCTCCGGCTGCCTCCAGGGGCGTGTTCTCGAGTACGTTGACCACCTGCACGAGCATTTCCTCACCCCGGTTGTGATGCGCGACGGGAACTACATGCCGCCCGAGGAGGCCGGCTACAGCATCGAGATGAAGCCGGAGTCGCTGGCGCACTACGAGTTTGGCGCGCTGCGCGGCATACGCTAAGCTGGACGGGGATAGGGTGGCGATTCCTATGACGCCGGCAGTTGCCTTCAACCGACGCGACTTGCTCAAAGTGCTAGGGGGCGGCCTAGCCAATGTCGGATTGGCCGCCGTGCTGGCTGGCGACCGTGCGCTGGCCGGACCGCAAGCGGGAGGCACCCCGGCGCCGCATTTCGCCCCGAAGGCGAAGAGCGTCATCTCCATCTTCTGCTACGGCGGCCCGAGCCAAGTCGACACATTCGACCCCAAGCCCGATCTCGAGAAGTACGCCGGCGAAGCGATGGCCGGCGTCGGTGAGGTCGTCGTCTCGCAAGGCAACCCCGGCAGCCTGATGCCCTCGCCTTGGAAATTCCAAAAATACGGCCAGAGCGGGATCGACGTGTCCGACCTCTTCCCGAACGTCGCTCGCCACGTGGACGACATGGCGGTGGTCCGGTCGATGTACACATCTTCCAACGATCACGGTCCAGCCCTGTACCAGATGAACACCGGCACCGTGCTAGCGGGCCACCCCAGCGTCGGCAGCTGGCTCACCTACGGTCTGGGTTCCGAAAACCAGAATCTGCCGGGCTACGTCGTTTTCACCGATCACCGCGGCGGACCGATCAACGGCCAGCCCAACTGGGGCGCGGGCTACATGCCCGCGGCCTTCCAGGGGACGCAATTCCGCTCGATGGGCGACCCGATCGTGGATCTCAGGCCCCCTAAGGAGATCGGCCGCGAGCGCCAGCGCAAATGGCTCGACCTGCTAGAGGACTTGAATCGGGAACATCTGGCGCTGAACCCCGAAGACAACGAACTGTCGGCGCGTATCGAGTCGTACGAGTTGGCGTACAACATGCAGGTCCACGCGACCGAAGCGATCGACATCTCCAAGGAGGACGATGCGACGCGGAAGCTCTACGGTCTCGACGACAAGCGCACCCAGTATTTTGGTCGTCAGGCGCTGATGGCGCGGCGTCTGGTCGAACGGGGCGTGCGCGTCGTGCAGTTGTATTCCGGCGGTGGCAACCATGAGCCGACCTGGGATCAGCACTGGTCCCTCAAGTATTTCCATACGATGCATGCGGCGGAGACCGACGGTCCGATCGCGGGCCTGATCGCCGATCTCAAGCAGCGCGGCCTGTTCGAGGAGACCCTGATCGTATGGCACGGCGAATTCGGCCGGATGCCGATCAGCCAGCGTCTCGACGGCCGCGATCACAATCCGTATGGATTCACCGTTTGGCTGGCAGGCGGAGGCGTCAAGGGAGGCACGGTCGTTGGCGCGACGGACCGCTTTGGGTACAAGGCGGTCGAGAACCGCAAGTCGGTCTTCGACCTGCACGCTACGATCCTGCATCTGCTGGGCCTCGACCACGAAAAGCTGAGCTACCATCACAACGGCCGCGACATGCGCCTGACGGACGTGCACGGCAATCTGATCCGCGAGATCATGGCGTAGGCTAGGGTCGAGGAGCGGATCCCGTCCCAGACACAGCCACGGCGCAGTCCGAAGCCGGGCCGCGGGATACGATCCGAGGGGAACGGCGTCGCGCCGGAATGGCTTCCGGCCGCGGGAACGCACGGGGTTCTTCTCATTCGAGGCGGCGCATCCGAGTCTCGCGGCGGCCCGGTTGGCGTCCCCGCCCAGGACCCCAGCAGGCCGGGCCGGAATTGCTTCGGCAGCAAGAACCGAGTCCTGCCCACCCCGACCGTCCGGCGGAGGCTGCGTCGCGTCCTTCGCCGCCCCATGAGCGCCTCAAGATCGGCTCTGGCACGCAATCGCGCGTCTCTCAGGGCGCATCCTGCTGGCGCCCCTGCCGCCGGCTCTGCCGTTTGAGTTCTTTCTCGTCGAGGATCGTCAGGTTGAAAACGACATCGATCAGCGTGACGACTTCGACTTTTCTCCCGTTCAGTCGCGTGGGGTGGTATCTCCACTGGGCTACGGCATCCATCGCCGCGCCCGCAAGAATCGGATGGCCTTGGAGCAGCTTCAGGTCCCGAACCGATCCATCGGTGGAGATGATGGCCTCCAGCTTCACAACGCCGCTCACCTGTTGCTCGATCGCATCCTGGGGATACTCGGGGAGAACCTAGTGGATGAGCCTGGCATTCTGAATCCGTCCCCCGATGTGGATCGGTGGCGGCAGGGGAAGGCCCCGGTCTTGTGGCAGGATCACGCCCAGCACGCCGCCAGAAGCCGAGTGGGCGATGCCGCCGGGCAATCCCGGGGGGCCCGACGCCGGGGCGAGCGGAGCGAGCGGATCTCCGATGTCATGGAGCAACGCGACTTCATCCGGGATCGCCACCGGAGCCCGGAAGTCCGCCTCGGAGCGCGCCACGACCGGGCGTAGTCGAGGCTCGACCGGGGGCGGGGAAGGGGGTGGAGGCGGCGCGATCAAACGGAATGTATTGCGCGCCCAACTTGCCAGATCGATCTCGTAGGTGTCGAGCAGGGGCAGCAGGAGCAATCCAGCCACGGCAAGCCCTTGCAGCAGCAAGGAAGCCAGAAAACTCCACCGCTGGCGAAGGGGCGCTTCGGATCCAAGAGCCGGCTGGAACACGAGGGATCCCTACTACCTTTGGCCAATGCCTCCTCGGCAAGGTTACCGGCGGGTCCCGAAGCGAAGCGGCTCGAGTGGAGCCCAGGGCCCCTGTGCTCCCGGCCGGGCCGCGGGTGCGCTGGCACGGCGCTAGGCGCCCAGCTGGTCGGCTAAGTCCAAGAAATCCCTAGCGTTGACGTTGAAGGCTTCGTCGTAGGAGAGGTCGATCTGGCGGTTGGGGTGTTCCTTGGGCCGGGGCACGAACGCCGTTTGGAGTCCAGCGGAGGCGGCGCCTCGCAGGTCGCCCTCGTGGGCAGCCACCATCATGACCGTGTCAGGTGGAAGGTCGAGCAGATCCGCGGCCTTCCAGTACACCTTCCGGTCCGGCTTGTAGCGGCCAGCCAGTTCAGCGGAGAGCACGGCGTCCCAGGGCAGGCCCGCGTGCTTCGCCATGTTCACGAGCAGGGAGACATTGCCGTTCGACAGCGACGCTACGATGTACTTCCTTTTCAGCCGTACGAGGCCCTCGATGGCATCGGGCCAGGGGTCGAGGCGGTGCCAGACCCGATTGAAATCGTCGATTTCGGAGGCGCTCAGGGCGTCGATGCCAAAGCTCTGAAGCAATTCGTCCAGCAGTAGGCGGTGCAACTCGTCGATCGTCTTCCAAGCCAATTCGCCGCACCGGACCCGCTGCATGGCCGGACCGTAACCGTCGCGCCACGCATCAGCGAATGCGGCCCAATCGATGTGCTGCAGATTCTTGGCGCGGCCCACGGCCTCGCCTTCGCGGATGACGGTCGAGCGCCAATCCACGATAGTGTCGAAGACATCGAAGGCCAGGGCTTGAACAGGCGTCGCAGCGAATCACTGCATGGCCGAGCTTCCAGCGGCGGCGAGCGCGAACTCCCGACGGGTCAAACGCGGGCCGCAGCGACGCCGCATCGCTTCGAGTATATGGAACGGGAGGTCCGCACGCGGACTCCGGCGCTCCACGCGCTTTCCTTGCCGCCGCCGGATGGAACCTTGAGCAGCCCGACGCGTCCGGCCTCGACCTAGCGGCTTGCACGCGCCTTGGGTGGAGATCCCGCAGCCGTCGTTCCTTGGTACGCGGCCCGCAACGCGCTACGCTGAGACTGAAGGGCCAATGGGCCGCATTCAAGTTCTCACCGATCGCGTCGCGAACCAGATCGCCGCGGGGGAAGTCGTGGAGCGACCGGCTTCCGTCTGCAAGGAGTTAATCGAGAACTCGATTGACGCCGGAGCGAGGCAGCTGCGGATCGAGTTGAAGGCGGGCGGCCGGAGCCTGATCCAGGTCAGCGACAACGGCGCGGGCATGAGCCGCGATGACGCCATGCTGGCGTTCGAGCGCCATGCGACCAGCAAACTCCGGCAGGCAAGGGACCTGCTGGCGATCGCCACGCTCGGCTTCCGTGGCGAAGCCCTGCCCTCAATCGCCAGCGTCGCGCGAGTGACCTTGCAGACGCGAGCGGAGGACGAGGAATCCGGGACGGTCGTCGAGATTCACGGCGGCCGCATGCGAGACGTGCGCGATGCGGCGCTGGCCACAGGCACAAGCATTGCGGTGCGCGACCTCTTCTACAACGTGCCAGCCCGCAGGAAGTTCCTGCGCACCGAGAAGACCGAACTCTCCCACGCGGTGCGGGTCGCGACGCACTACAGCTTGGCCCATCTCGACAAATCGTTCCAATTGCGGAACGAACACGGCGTGCTGCTGAACGTGACGCCTGTCGAGACGCGGCGGGAGCGCGTCTATCAAGTGTTCGGGGGCCGCATGCTGGACCAGTTGGTTGAGCTGGAACCGGTCGTGCGGGCGCGCGGGCCGCATGCAGTTCAGGACTCAGGGGGTTCCACGGAGGCGGAGGGCAACGGTTCCGGACCCGCCTCCGGCGAGGAATCGCTACGCCTAGGCGGGTTCGTCTCGGAGCCGCAGGTGCAGCGGCTCAACCGCAGCTCGGTCTACATCTTCGTGAACCGGCGTCTGGTGCGCGACAGTCTGATCCAGAAGGCGATCTCAAGCGCATACGAAAACCTGATGCCGAAAGGAGCGTTTCCTTTCGTTCTTCTCTTTCTCGAGTTGCCCGCCGGCGAAGTGGACGTCAACGTGCATCCGGCGAAGACGGAAGTCCGCTTCCGCAGTCCCTCTCAGGTCTTCGATTTCGTCCGCGATACGATCCGACAGCGGCTGATTGAGGCGAAGCCGGCCTCCAAGCTGCCTTTGCCTGCCCAGGCTGTGGCGAGGCCGCCGGATCCGGGACGCATCCAGGAACGCTCGCCGCGCTTTCCCAGAGGGCCGGCCTGGATGCCGCTTGGCGAGGCGAAGCCGGCTCCATCCGTATCGGAACGATTCGGCTTTTCGGGCGGCCAGCAGTTCCCGGCCGCCGATTCTCCGCCTGCAGGCCCTGGGCCGCCACCGGGCCCCCTGGATCCGGCCCTTGCGGAAGCCGCCGCCGCAGACGACTCAGACCACAGCCGCGCCCCGCTGGTCGATCGGGGGCCGACGAGCCTCGTGGACCTGAGCGGCCTGCGGCTGCTGGGTCAGCTGCACCAGAGCTTCATCGTTGCGGCTGGCGACGACGGCGTCTGGATCATCGACCAGCATGTCGCGCACGAGCGTATCCTGTTCGAGAGGGTGCTTGCCGCACGCCTGCACGGCCGGGCCGAGATGCAGCGCCTGCTCATGCCGATCGTGCTGACTCTCACGCCGCCACAGGCGATCGCCTACGAGGAACTGGCCGAAGAGCTCCGCGCCAACGGGTTCGAAACCGAGCCCTTCGGGGGCAGGACAGTGGCCGTGCAGTCGGCTCCGGCGGAGCTGTCCCCCCAACACGTCGAAGCGCTGCTGTTCGAATTGTTGGAGCAGTCCGACAGCGGCGTTCGCTCCCTCACGCTGGCGGATTTCCGCAAGCGCGTGGCCGCGACCATCGCCTGCCATGCCGCCATCAAGATCAACATGCCCTTGGCGCCCGAGAAGATGCGCTGGCTGCTAGACGAGCTGGCTCGAACAGACTGTCCGATGTCGTGCCCGCATGGACGGCCCATCGCGCTCCAGTACGGCATGCGCGACATACTCAAGGCGTTTCACCGGCTCTAGCGGCCGCTCCGCAACGCCGCCGCCCAGGCTATTCGTAGGTCCCAAACACGTCACGCAAGGCGTCGGAGATCTCGCCCAGAGTCGACTCCGAGGCGACGGCCTCGAGAATCACGGGTATAAGGTTCTCGTGGCCTGTCGCTGCGGTGCGAAGGCGGTCCAGGGACGCCTCGCCCCTGGCCCGTTCGCGTCCCGTACGGAACGCAGCCAGTTCTCGCTTGCGCGCGTGCTCTTGCTCGGCATCGATGCCGAGGATGGGTACGCGTTCGCGCTCCTCCGAGCGGTATGCGTTGACGCCCACGACCGTCTGCTCGCCGCGTTCGACGCGCTGTTGGAAGGCATAGGAGGTTTCCTGGATTTCGCGCTGGACATAGCCTTGCTCGATGGCGGCCACCATGCCTCCCAAGTCGTCGATCGCCTTCAGGTAGGCGAGAGCCTCCTCTTCCAGTTCCGAGGTCAATCCCTCGATGCAATACGAGCCCCCCAGGGGATCGACGGTGTTGGTCACGCCCGACTCGAGTGCGATCACCTGCTGCGTGCGCAGCGCGAGCGTGGCGGCCTGTTCGCTCGGCAGGGCCAGCGCTTCGTCGAGGGAATTGGTGTGCAGCGACTGCGTGCCCCCCAGGACGGCGGCCAGCGCCTGATAGGCCGTGCGGATCACGTTCACGTAAGGCTGCTGTGCGGTGAGGCTCGAGCCTGCCGTCTGCGTGTGAAAGCGCAACCGCATCGAGCGCGGGTCGCGGGCCCCGAAACGCTCGTGCATGAGTCTCGCGTACAGGCGCCGGGCGGCCCGAAACTTCGCGATCTCCTCGAGGAAGTTGCGGTCCGAGCTGAAGAAGAACGATAGCCGCGGCGCGAAGTCGTCGACGTCCAGTCCGGCCTGCTGCGCGGCTTCGATGTAGGCGACCGCATTGCCGAGCGTGAAGGCCAACTCCTGGGCGGCGCTTGATCCGGCCTCGCGCATGTGGTACCCGCTGATCGAGACGGCGTTCCAGCGGGGCGCCTCGCGGGCCGTCCAGGCCAGCAGGTCGGTGACGAGGCGCATCGAGGCTTGCGGGGGATAGATGTAGGTGCCTCGGGCTATGTACTCCTTGAGGATGTCGTTCTGGGTCGTGCCGCGCAGAGCGTCCGCCGGCACTCCTTGGCGCCGCGCAGCGGTGGTGTATAAGGCGAGCACGATCGCGGCCGTCGCGTTGATCGTCATGGACGTGGAGACCTTGCCCAAGGGGATGCCTTCAAAGAGCGTTTCCATGTCTCCCAGAGACGAGATGGCGACGCCGGCTCGGCCGACCTCACCCAGGGCGAGAGCGTGGTCGGAGTCGTAGCCCATTTGCGTCGGCAGGTCGAACGCCACCGACAGTCCGGTCGTGCCGCGCTCAATCAGGTAGCGGTAGCGCGCGTTGGATTGGCGCGCGTTGCCATACCCGGCGTACTGGCGCATCGTCCACAACCGGTCACGGTACATACCGGGATGGATGCCGCGGGTATAGGGGTACTCGCCCGGTCGACCGATGCTCTGCCCAGGCTGCGCCGGCGGGCTTTCGTACAGCGGCTTCATGGGCTTCGCCCGACTGTCGTTCTCACCGATTGCGGGCGATCCTCTTGGCTCTACGGAACGAGTCGTATCCGAACCATGCGAACATCACCGCGCCGACACCCGCAATCACCAGTCTGCCCATGCTGTCCGGTAACTGGCGCCACGCCTGGATGAAGCCGAATGGGCCGAACACGAACACGGCCGCGAAAACGAAGAAGACGAATCCGACGATTTCGAGGCCCAACTCGCGTGCGATCGAAAGCAGGCGAGGGGCCAGGCTTCGGAATGCCTGGATTCCTGCTCCGACCGCTTTCCCGAAGGCCATATCGCAATGCTACCAGTCTTGGCCGCCGCCGAGCGCCCGCCGGAGTTCGCGCCTCGCCGCCTACGAATCATGGACGAACCCTTGCCGGGTTGGACATCCCGAGGCCTGCCGCCCACAGTCGACTTGGGCCGTTCGGTCACTGCCCGCCAACTCCCGCAGCCGTTGCGCGCGCGTTTGGAGTCCGCGAAGCGCAGGTGGCGGAATGGCCCCGGCAATCAAACAACAGGCAAACAAGTTGTGGATCTATAGAAATTCCTGATTACCCAGCAGTACCAGCCAAAGTTAAGAGGCGGTGAGGCAGCGGAGGGGTACGCGCCGCGACGTAGGCGAGCCGGGGGACGAGAGCGGCCAACTGGTAGCGCCGGTTGAAGCGGTAGGCGAACTCGGCGAGGTAGCGCCCCACGTATTGCGGATCGCAGGCGTGATAGGTTCCGTCGATCGCCCGCTTGACGTTGCCCAGCAGCGTGTTCACCCAGGTTAGCCCGGGCGTTTCGCAGCTGCCCTTGCCACCGCCGGTGACGCGCGGCTGGTGCTCGCAGCCGGCGCCCTGCACCCCCCGAAAGCAGCTCAGCCCGTCCGAGCGCACCACCGTCCCCGGCTGCAGGTGCTGGCGCGCCCAGGCCTCCAGTTCCTGCAGCCGCAAGCTGCGCACCGGGCTCAGGCGCAGCCGTTCGGGCCGCCCCTCCTCGCTGACCTGCGCGGCCGCCACGAACGGCGTCTTGCCGGCCGCCCCCCGTCCGCGCTGGCCGCCGCTCGCCTCGCCGCCCAGGTAGGCGTCGTCCAGCTCCACCGTGCTCTGCAACGCCTGGCTGTCATCCCGTTCCCGCATGGCCTGCATCAGCTTATGCTTGACCATCCAAGCCGTGTTGTAGCTCACCCCCAGCTGACGCTTCAGATCCATCGCCGAGATGCCGTTCTTGGACTGTGTGAGCAGGTACATGGCGAGGTACCAAGTGCTTAGAGGCAGCTTGGTGTTGTCGAACAAGGTGCCCGCGGTGAGCGACGCTTGGTGCTTGCAGCGGATGCACTGCCAGACCTGGCGCGTGCGCAGGCGGCAAGACTTTTGGTAGCCGCAGGCGGGGCACTGGAAGCCTTCCGGCCAGCGCGCCTGGAACAGCGCGTGCTCGCATTGCTCATCCGTTCCGTACGCTTCCAGGAACTCCGGCAGGCTCTGTCCCTTCTGGAACTGAACTTTGTTCTTAGGCATACATAACTCCTTTCTTATCAGGCATTTATTATATCTCATACGGCGTTCTAAGGCAACCGGTTCCAAGCACGAATCCATCATTTCTCGGCTTCCTAACTATGGCTGAGACTTCCGGGTAATCAGGTAGAAATTTGAAAGGAAGCCACTTAAATCCGTTTTTTCCTGTGTCTAGGCCTCACTCCGGGTTTCCGGTCAAACAAACTCAGTTTGCTCCATTTGGAGTTGTCAGTAGTCAGACTAGGAATCCACGCCTCATTCAACTCGCGTCGCCGCTGGACTGGCGGAGCTGAGAGCGGCGGGACACAATCTCAGTCGGAGACTGCGCCCCTTGCACAACTCGGCGCCTCGCGGTATGCAGTGTCGGACGGCGGTCCTTCGTGGGAGGACCGAATGCCTCGGCGCCAACATGCGCACTCGCCGAAGCGCGTTCATCGCCGCTCGTGCAGCCGCGGCAACGAACTTCTCCTCCGTCCCGGCAGCCATGGCTATGTTCGGAGCCAACAAGATACGATCTGATTCTCTTCCGTCCGCCGCCCCTGGAATGTGCCCGTCTGTTCGCGCCTTCGCGGTCGACGCCCCAACGCTCGCAGCTGACCAACACCCGCAAGTTCCGCTGAGGGCGGTCGAGTCAGTTCCGCGATTCGGCTGCCCGGGCTGGGCCGGCCGCGATCCGGCACGGCGACTCGTCGACGCGCGAACGGCGCTTGGTCGCCCAGTGAGTTCCTGAACCCCGCGTTAGTGCGCCGGACGCCGGCGCGCGTCCTCGGTTTGGTTGCGATGACGATGGCCCTCGGCTCTTTCTCAATCCGAATTGGAACAGGGCTTGGGCAAGACGAAGAGGGTTCCTTCTCGGTTCAGAGTCTCCATGACTCGAAGGGTTGCTTGCGGACCGTGCTCCGTCTGAATTCGCCCAGCCTTGTCGGCTGTTCCGCACGAGAAGCAGTACATGGAACACGTAGCCATCTGGGAGTTCGCCGCAGGCGAGGTTGGCGCATCCGCGTCGGCCAGGATGCACTTGGCCTGCGGTATTCTGTCACTGGGACAGTGTTCGATTTTCGCCACGGTTTTCAGGAAGGCCCGGTGATTTTGCGATAGTCTTCGAAGGAGCAACTGCATGAATACCGCACAGGGCGCGGGTGTCGCACCGAAACGCGTTCCCAGGCGCCGCCTATTCCAAGCCGCCGCCCCACTCTTCATTCCGGGCAGCGTCTTGGGCTTGGCCGGCGCTATTCCTCCTAGCGACCGGGTCAACGTTGCCGGCTTGGGTATCGGTGGGCGAGGCGAGCGTGATCTCGAGTCGTTCCTTGCGCAGAACGACGTGCAGTTTCGGGCGATTTGCGATGTGCGAAACGAGCGTCGCGAAGCCATCAAGTCCAAGGTCGACAAACATCACGGCAACAACGACTGCGTGATGTATGCCGACATGTACGACCTGTGGGCGCGCCAGGACATCGACGCCGTCCTTATTGCGACCGGAGACCGCTGGCATACGCTGCTCTCGATCCTCACTGCGAAATCGGGCAAGGATGTCTATTGTGAGAAGCCGTGTTCGATGACGATCGCCGAGAGCCGTGCGCTGGCGGATACGTATCAGAGACTGGGCCGGGTGTACCAAGCAGGAACCCAGCGCAGGAACGGCACGAATTTCGAGCACTGCATCAATCTGGCTCGCGACGGCAAGCTCGGGAAGCTACGCATGTTGCACGCCAATGCGGCGCCGGGCAGCCGGTACACGCCCTTGACGACACATGATTGGCTGCCAGCCGAAGCGGAGCCGCCCAAGAGCGTTGCCGACTGGGAGCGCTGGCTGGGTCCGGCTCCCTGGCGGCCGTACAACTCGCTGTATGTGAAGAGTCGTTGGCGCGGGTACTATGACTTTCATGGCGGGGGAATTCTCGAGTGGGGTTCGCATACGGTCGATCTTTGCCACGCAGCGGCCGGGCTAGACGAGACGGCTCCGGTGCTCTTCGAGCCTCACCGTCCCGACGGAGTCACGCCGTATTCCGTTGACTTTCGTTACGGGAACGGATTGGAACTCGTTCTCCGTGACACCGGTTGGGAGGGATTGGGTCCATGCGCCGTACGCTTCGAGGGGGATGAGGGCTGGGTCCAGACGGGAGATGCTGGAATCGTCGAGACCTCTGACGGCCTACGGCAGTATCGGAGGACTTTCGACGACGCTCGGGAGGCCACGACTCGACATGTTCGAGACTTTGTGGACTGCGTCAAGTCCCGCAAGGAACCGCGAGCGAATGCGCTCGCCGCGTGCCAGGCCCACATAGCGTGCCACGCTGCCTACATAGCATTTCAGCTTGGGGAAACGTTGGAATTCGATCCTGCTACCGATAGTTTCCCCCTCAACGGGGCCGCCAACCGCATGCGTTCTCGCGCAATGCGAGAACCTTGGCGGTTGGTCTAGAAGGAGGCTACGGATGTTGAGGCGCACGCTCTTTGCGATGGGACTTGTCGCCGGCGCTGTCGGTAAGCGGCTACGCGGTCAGTCTCGTGCTGAATTGATCCGCTTGGCGGAACAGGAACTCGCGAACACGCCCTACAAGTCGGCGGAGATCATGGAGCTGAATTCCGAGGACTTGGTCAGGATTCTCGAAGACCCCGACTCCAGCGAGTTCTTCAAGGCCAAGGCATGCCAACGACTGGCCGTGGTAGGAGATGAGTCGGCGGTTCCGGCCCTGGTAGGCCTGTTGCGCGACCCCAGACTTTCGCACTACGCACGCACGGCGCTTGAACCGATGCCCGGCCCCGCGGTCGACCGGGCGTTGCGCGAAGCGCTACGTAGTCTTGAAGGCGACTTGCTAGTCGGGGCGATCAATTCGATTGGTTGGCGGCGAGACCCCAAGGCGCTGAGCGCGCTGGCTACGCTGCGGCATGGGGATGATGCGGACATCGCCTCTGCGGCTACCGCGGCGATCAGCAGAATCCGGCGGCCGTAACAGCTATCGAAGCGGCGGGTGATCGGCTTGACTGTTCGAAATCGCAAGACTGCAGCGAGCGGCGGCGGCCGTCCAACCCGAAACCAGCCGGGTCGTTGTTCGATGAGTTGAATCTCACCCCGGCGTGTGGCGGGCGGTGAAGCTGGGCTCGTACGCCGCGCCCTTGCCGCGGGCCGCAACTGGCGCCTTCACCGAAATCACGATCCAGCAGAAAAAAGGCGGTGAGCGCTTGATAGGACGAAACGACATCGAGAACTCATACGTAGTCGGGCTTTCGGCCATGCCCGACGATCTCGAAGAGTAAGTCGACATTCAACAGATGTCTGGCCCGCTGGCGTTCATTAGGAACGGTCGGTGCGTGTCTTCTTGTTGGAGGGCTGCTAGCCGAAACGACGCGCCGTGGCTCATCAGGATCTTGGCGATACGCGTTTGGTGTCGTGGCAGATCAACTCGAGGGGATTCCCTTCCGGGTCCAAGAAGGACAGAACGCATTAGTTGGGGTTGTCTTGCAGGCACCGTTCGAGAACTCGTACTCACGATCCGAATCCTGCCTGACGGCTTGAATCTGGTAGCGGCTCCATCGGTGTGGCAGTATACGGCGACCGCCCGGAGACGCCGTCGTCCGATGCGCCCGATTTCGGGCGGAGAGGGCAATCGCGGACACCTGCAACGCTTCCAAGGAATCGGCGAGGCCCTCCACCGAAATCTCCTGAAGGTCCGGCAAGCGTAACGCCGGATCAAGGTCACTGCGCCCGCGACTCAGATCGCTGACCCGACTTCCGTATGCCGGGCCCTGAACACCGGGAAGATGCTTTCATGCCGAGAAATCAAGGCGTTTCAGCAGATGGGCGTGTACAATCTCGACAGTGGTAGCCTGCAATCGGAGATCCGCCTTTCGACCCTCGCCGGAAAGTTCCGTGCGCTCGCCCTGACCCCCCTGCTGCCCATGACCCGAGTTCTGCTCGCCTTGAGCCTTATCGCTGTGCTTGCCTGCGTGGCTCTCTTCTTGCGCCTGGGATTTGAATCGACGCCCATCGTGGCGGTTCCGGATCCCGACGCCTACCGCGATCATTTCACGAATCCTTATTGGCCCTCCATCTCAAGTCCAAAGCTCACCACGCCGCAGTGGATCGGAGAGGATGGGGTCGAAGCCGCTGCCGTCCTGTCCATCGACGATATGAACGGGATCGAACCCTACCAGAGCTTCATCGAGCCAATCCTGCAACGGTTGGAAGCGATCGATGGGCGCGCACCTCTCAGCATTTTCACCAATCAGATTGATCCGAACGAACCGCAGCTTCAACGGTGGCTTGACCGTGGTGTGAGTATTGAGGTCCACACGGTCGATCATCCCTGCCCGCTGTTGCATGGCAGCGATTTCGCGAAGGCGCGCAGCACGGTCCACCGATGCATCGATCTACTTGAGGGCATTCCTAACATGCGTCCGGTGACCTACCGCATGCCCTGCTGCGATTCGATGAACTCGGTGAGCCCCCGATTCTACGATGACATCATGCACCCGGTGACACCGGACGGGAACTTCCTCGCCAGCGACTCGTCCGTCTTCCAGATCTTCACGCAGGACGATCCCGAACTGCCACAAGAAATCTTCGCCGACGGTAACGAGGAGCGATTCGAACGCTACGTTCCGTTAGGCAAAGACTTCGTCAATACCATCACCAACTACCCTTACCCATATCTCATCGGCAAACAACACTGGGAGTTTCCCTGCACCGTACCTTCCGATTGGGAAGCCCAGTATTTGCAAGGCAAGAACCATCCAAGAACCGTCGAGGATCTCAAGGCGGCCCTCGATGCCACGGTGGCCAAGCAGGGACTGTTTGTCCTAGTCTTCCATCCGTACGGCTGGATTGAGAACACTCAGGTAACTGAACTCATCGACTATGCACAAAGGAAGTACGGCTCGAAGCTGAAGTTTCTCAACATGGCCGAGGTGCAAGCGCGGATCGATCAGCATATGCTAGCTGGCCGGCCGATCCGCAAGGCCGACGGCGCCCCGTCCGGCACGCGCGTGTTGGATCTCGACGGCGATGGCTACATGGATGTGGTTTATCAGAAAGACGAGCGCGCCACAGCACGAATATGGGAACCGATCACCCGCACCTGGCAGTTCGCGCAAGAGGTGACCGTGGTAGACGAGCCACCCCTCCTCGATCTCGATGGCGATGGAGAATCCGACGAACCTGATAACGGGGCCCTGCGTTTCTGGGATCTGGATCGCGATGGGGACCTGGACGCCGTCTATTCGGATGCAAGACGATTCGCCATCTACCGGCAAGGCGATGAGGAATGGGAAAAGGTTCGAGCAGGCAACCGAGTTGAAGCCTCAGGTAAGGCCCCACCTCCATTCCTCCGATCGGACGGCTCCAATAACGGTGTGTGGATGGGGCGCTCGGCCTTCATCGTGCAGAATGAGGACACCGCCGAAGAGCCGAACGTCATCAGGCGTGTCACCTTCGCTGACATTCTCACGAACGAAGCCGAATAGGAGCCCTAAGAGCCTGTGGTTTTTCTCGGATTTCGCGAGCCCCGCGTCAACCATTGCGTCTGGCCCAGATCTCGCTTGCCTTGGCGAAGCCGAAACCGTGTGCCACGCGGGCCGACCGAATCCGGCCCCAACCGCCCAGAAACCCCTCTACAAGCCCCGCAATGGCCGTTTCCAGCGCCGAAATCGCCGCGAAAACCGAGCGAGCAACGCTCAGGCCCTGTCCTTGCAAGCTGCGAGGCGTACCGATCCCCGTCAGCGACCGCATCCAAATGCCCAGATTGTATCCGCAGGCGTGGATTAACAAACGCTTCCGGATGTTCTCGTGCCCCCGCAAGTACACCCGCCGCAGCCCGCCGCTCCCGTACATGTGGGCCATCGACCGCTCCGCCTTCTCTGTCCGCTGCTTCCCTACCTCCCGGCCTCGCTCCCCGCTCACCCGCTCCCGGTTCGCCTCCACCGTCTTCTTGACTTCTTCCTTGCCCGCCCAGTTGCGCTTCCGCTTCGGCTCCGGCACGTACGACTCCTGCCCGTCCGCTGCCAGTGCCTGCAGCGTCGCATCACTGTGGTAGCCCTTGTCCGCCGCCACCACCGCGGGCTTCTCGCCCTGCGCCGCCTCCGCCGCCGCCAGCGTCTGGCCCAGCGTCTGCGTGTCCCCCAGCTCCGCTCCCTGCACGGTCACCCCCAGCAGGGCCCCGCTCTCCAGATCCACGACGTGCTCCGCTTTGTGCGCCATGTCGGTCCCGCCGTCCTTCATCTTCGCCACCTTCGCGTCTGGGTCCGTCTTCGATTCCCAGTCCTTGTTCGACAGCGACTTGCCCGGCCTCCCCCGGT
Organism: Bryobacterales bacterium; assembly: GCA_965218615.1. Lineage (GTDB taxonomy): Bacteria > Acidobacteriota > Terriglobia > Bryobacterales > UBA6623 > VXMF01. The sequence goes on along the minus strand of CBDCLH010000006.1, from coordinate 139,067 downwards.
CGTACTCGATCCTCTCCCCCACCGTCGCGATCTGCTCGCCCGCCTCCTCCGCCAGCCGTAATACGAACTCCCGGTAGCTCTCCCCCGTGTCCTTGCGCCGCAGCGTCTCCAGCGCCGCGTTCGCTTCCAGCGTGGTCGAGTCCACCGCCACCGCCCGGCCCTGCGCCAAGCCCGCCTCGCGCAACCGCCCCAGCACCCACCCGAACACCTGCTCGTGCGTCTCCACCGGGATTCGCCGCCGTGTGCGCGAGAGCGTGGAAGGGTCCGGCGTGGCCTCCTGCAGCGCGTAGCCCAGGAAGCGCCGCAAACTCAGGCTGTCGCAGGCCTGCAACGCGATGCGGCGCTCCGAATCGAGGCCCAGCAGGAAGCCGAGCAGCAACAGCCGGAAGTACACCCCCGGGGCCAGCGACGGGCGTCCGAGCCTAGCGTCGTAGAAGCTCCGGCACAGGCCCTCGACGTAGTCGTCGAAGCCAGCCTGGGCGAGCCCTTCGTTCAGCTTTTCGAAGAACGGCAGCGTGGGCGCTACGGGCAGATCCTCCGCCGTCAGGAACAGCGCCGTCTGCTCAACCTTGCGGGTACCCATCGCCATCAGCCGATTCTATCGTATTTTCATCGTGAATTGCTCGTTGACCTTTCGCCAGCCGACTTTTACCACAGGCTCCTAAGCGGGCGCCAAGCGTCCGAGAGCATCGGATACGCCAGCATCTTCTTCTGCCCGTGCTTGTCGGTGTACTGGCCGTACGCCCGCGCGCAGCCCTTTGTCAATCCCACCGCGATCCAGTTCGAAGTGCGGTCATCGTGCCGGATTCCCTGTCTTGGCCTCGCGAATCCCGAGCTGGTCACTCCCAGCTCTGTATCCGTAATCCATTGAAACCCCAGAAGTGGGCCACGTTTGACGTGACGAGCATCAGGCCGTTGACATACGCGATCGCCGCGATCCGCCTGTCGACGAACGGCGGTGTCCTGCCGTCTCCGCTCAGCCGCGCACGCTCCAGCGCCTACCACTCAGCTGCTGTCTGGTTGTACTCCAGAACCGGAAAGCTCGCTAGGACGACATCCTCGATATCGACTCCTGAGAGAGCAAGCTTTCACTGCCTGGAAGACGGTGACGTGTGTTTGCTGAGAGGAAGAAACCGCGGACGATCTGCAGGGAGAAACCGCCTTCAAACCGTTAACTTGACAATCCCTCAGGGGGAGTTTGCCCATCGCAGGTTCTTCAGCTCTAGCGTCGGCGGTTCGAGGTCTCTGGTGGCAGCAGGCTGTCAGCCGCCTGGAAACCTAATAGGCCTGCTGAGCCTTGGCAGCAACGGTGACTTTTTCCGGCGGGGCTACACCGGCAGCAATCATCACTTCACGAATCGCCCGCTCGGCATTGGGCTGGGGCCGAAAGCTCCGCGGCCCTCGGTAACCTACGGCTATGGCTAGTGGCGTAGAACCGTGCTTGTTTTTCCGATTCCAGACTTCAATATCGGCGCCTTTGGCGGCGAGGAGCTTGATGGGCTCGGGCCGATCATTGTACGCGGCCGCGTGCATCGCAGTTTCGCCGTCATCGTCGACGGCATCGATATCCACGCCGAGATCCAGCAGCAGTTCGATCGCCTGCAAGACCTCTCCTTCGGCGCCGGTCGTTGCGCCCGCCAGCATTAACGCGGTGCTGTTGTCTTTATCCGTGAGGAACGGATCGGCGCCCAGATCACTCAACGTCTCCATGAAATCGACGTCCGCGGTCTGGGCGGCCGCCAAGAATGCGGTCGGCCCGAGCACGACGATACCCAGATTGATCAGGCCCGGCCCCTTCATCCTTGCGTTCAGGTTCGCGCCATGAGCCGCCAGCTTGCGGACGAGTCCGAGACTGGTCCTGTTTCCGGTAGGCTCGGGAGGCGGGTCGGCATCGCCCAGAGCGACTCTGCGCGCCGCAGTCATTGCGTGCAGCGCTGTGTAGCCGATCGGGTCGGCGGCATTGGGATCGGCGCCAGCGTCCAGCAGATAGGCCCCCAGTTCGAAATGACCATTCTCGACCGCCACGTGCAGGGCGGTGGCGCCGGGCCGTAGCCGCGCGCCGTAGCCGCGATGGCGCCAGTCCGAGTCAGGCTCGAGGCGTTTGTTGAGATCCGCGCCCGCTTTCACGAGGGTCTTCGCCACTTCCGCGTGTCCGTTCCTCACCGCGAAGAGCAGCGGCGTGAACCCCGAGGACAGAGTGGCCTGAAAATCGGCGCCTGCCTTGATCAGCTCCGCAACGACCTCAGCGTGCCCTTCCGCGGCCGCCCAGATCAGGGCTGTCTGTTCCGGTTTCGTCTCGAAGTCAAAAATAGTAGGGTCACCCATGCGGATGAGGAAGGCGCCGGCGCCCGGTACTTCCTGCCGTCCCATTCCATGAACTTTCCCGTGAACGTCGGCTCCGCGGGCCAGCAGCGCCTTGACAGGCCCAACCCGCCCCGTTCGGGCGGCAGTCATCAAGGCAGTCTCCCCCCCGGGGAGGCTGGTGTTCGGGTCCGCTCCCGAATCGAGGAGCAGCTCGACCAGCGCACCATTGCCGTTGGTGCAGGCCAACGTGAGCGGCGTCACGCCATATCGGTTGACGGTGTTCACGTCGGCGCCGGTCTCGACCAGCAGCTTTGCCATCTCAAGGTCATCGTGCCGGCAGGCCCAGTGAAGAGCCGTCATGCCGTCAACTTGGGTCGCGTTCACATCCACGGACTTTTCGATTTGGGCGCGAACGCCCTCCCGATCCATGGTCTGGGCCGCATCCGCCAACGATGAGTCAGCCGCGCCCGCCAAACTGATCGTGGACAGGAGCGCCACCGCAAAGCCGCAAAGTCGCGAACCGCGACTCGGGATCCGCGGCCGTGAGGAAGCGAGTGGTCGAAGCCGCAATAACCGCTTGCTCCCGCGTGCGGCTCCGAAGTTTTCATCGCTCCAGGCGACGTAAGGCGCCATGGCCTCCCTCCCTTGTGTTCCGGGCGGAATCAGATCGACAGCAGCTCCTCGACCTTCCCCTTGCTGTCGGCGAACGAATCCATGCGCACGCCCGCCTTTTCTAGCAGCGTCAGATGCAGGTTCGCAAGCGGCGTTCGATCCGCGTACCGGATGTGCCGGCCGCCCTTCAACCTACCGGCGCCGCCTCCAGCCACCAGAATCGGAAGGTTGATATGGTCGTGCAAATTCGGGTCTCCCATGCCGCTGCCATACATATACATGGAATGGTCGAGCAGAGACCCGTCCCCGTCCGGTGTGGTCTTGAGTCTTTCGAGAAGATACCCGAACAGCGACACGTGATACTCGTTGATCTTCGCTATCTTGGCGATCTTGTCCTTATCGTTCCCGTGGTGGGTCAGCGGGTGGTGCGGCTCGTACACCCCAATCTCGTTGTAGCTTCGTGTGCTGCCTTCCCTCGCCAGCTGGAACGTAATCACCCTGGTGATGTCAGCTTGGAGCGCGAGCACCTGCAGGTCGAACATCAACCGGACATGATCGGCATAAGCAGCCGGTACGCCGACCGGCCGCTCCATATCCGGGGTCGGATTCTCGGCCACTCCCGCCTCTGCGATTTGAATGCGGCGCTCCACTTCCCGCACGCTGTTCAGATACTGATCCACTTTCCCTCGATCACCCGAGCCCAGCGTACGCTGGAGGCGCGAAATATCGCTTTTCACCCGATCCAGCATGCTGGCCTTCTTTTTCAGAGTCCTGCTTCGTTCCTCCGGGCTGCCCTCGCCGAACAAACGTGCGAAAACCTTCTGCGGGTGCGCCTCATAGGGAAGGGGAGTGGTGGGCGAGGACCAGGAGAGATTGTTCTGGTACACGCAGGCAAAGCCATCGTCGCATTGCCCCACGATATCCAGCAGATCCATGCCGAGCTCGAGAGACGGAAGCTGCGTGTCTTGACCGATTTCCTTGGCTGCTACCTGATCGACAGTCGTGCCGAGATAGTAATCGGTGCTTTCGGTCAATTTTGCCTTCGCGCAGCTCAGGTAGGCGGAGTTGGAAGTCGCGTGCGAGCCCGGATAGGCGTTCTTCAACTCCATGTTCGTCACGACCGTGACGTGGTCCCTGTGCCGCCAGAGTGGCTGCAGAATAGGCGAAAGCTCCGTCAACGAATCGTCGCCTGGAGGAGTCCAACGGGAAGTATCCGATCCCATCGGAATAAAGATGTAGCCCAGACGGCGAACTGGCCTCGCCGGCGTAGAGGCCGTCGCGGTCATTGCCGGAACCATCGCGTCCAAAAGCGGAAGCGCCACTGTAGCGCCCATGCCCCGCAGGAGCGTCCGCCGTGGGAGAGCCTTCTTGCTGATGATCATAGTGATCTCCTCATCTTAAACGGTTGACTTGTCGCGATCCCAAGTATGAGGGACGAAATGCGAAAACCCTCGGAGCGCGACTCTCGCACGATCTTTCGAACCGCTGGAGCATCGTAGTGCTCAACCACCCTGCCCAGAGAATAAGTCAAAAGCTTCTCGACTAGGGTGCCTACAAACAATTCGGGGCGGTCTAACAAAGCCTTCTCGAGGCCCGACACCCCGTCGAACTCCGCGCCCCCGAGAAAACTTCCCGTTGCGTCGATCGGCTGTCCCCCTTGGGATTTGCGCCAACGGCCGACGGCGTCATAGTTCTCGAGCGAAAAGCCCAGAGGATCCATCAAATTGTGACAGCCGAAGCAGGCGGGATTGGCGCGATGCTCCATCAGACGCTCTCGCATGGATAGGCTTCCATCGATCGTCTTCTCCTCCAGCGTCGGAACGATGGACGGCGGCGGAGGTGGCGGCACGCCCAGCAGGTTCTCCAGCACCCAATGCCCTCGGATCACCGGCGAGGTCCGCGTGTTGTAAGACGTCACCGTCAGGATGCTTCCGTGGCGAAGCAGTCCGCCCCGTCCGCTATCGTCGTCAAGCATGACCTTCCGGAACCAACTGCCGTACACGTGCGGTATCCGGTAGTGCTTGGCGAGGCGTTCATTCAGAAACGTGTAATCGGAGGCGAGCAGGTCAAAGACGCTGCGATCCTCCTTGAGGACGCTTTCGAGAAGCAGCTCCGTCTCGCGTCGCATCGCCTTCCGCAGATTGTCATCGAAGCTCGGGAACAGGCGCATGTCGGGAGTGGCCGACTCGAGATTGCGCAAGTGCAGCCACTGGGCGGCGAAGTTCGACAGCAAGGCATGAGAACGCCGGTCGTCCAGCATTCGCCGCACCTGCCGCTCTAGGACCTCGGCGCGACTCAACTCTCCCCGAATCGCGATGTCGAGCAGCTCATCGTCGGGAATACTGCTCCAAAGAAAGAAGGAAAGCCGCGACGCCAGCTCCAAATCAGTGATCCGGTAAGCCGTATTCGGCGAAATCCCAGCAGGGTCTCTCTCTACACGGAATAGAAACTCCGGACTGACCAAGATCGATGACAGGGCCATCTCGATCCCGGCTTCAAAGCCATCCTCGGACCGCCCTCGGCGATAGAATTCCGATGGGCTCTCGAAGTCGCTTTCCGTTACCTCCCGCCGGTAGGCCCGGCGCATGAGCGTCGTCAGAATCCGTCTGACGCAGCTTTCTTCGTCTCCGGCGCCCTCCGGCCGACAGACGAAAATGCGGTCCCTGCTGGGCGTGTCGCCGGGGCCCTTCGCGTTATAGGGACCGATAACCGAGACTTCGTAGACCGCCGGCTGGACCCGGGGATGCCGGTATACGTTGAAGTGAGCCTGGTACGGTTGCCGGTCCGTTTCGAGCACCGCCCAAGGCTTCTTGAGAAACGTCACGCCAAGCTGGCGCGGACCAGCGGAGATCGGAATGCGGGCTTTGAGGTGCTTGTCGACAGCCGAATGATCTCCGACATGGCGTGGCGGCACGACCTCAAACGAACGGATCCGTTCGCCGTCCAAAAGCAGCTCCAGCTGGTGCGGCTCTCTCAAGCCCTCGACCTGTTCGTCTCGGTCTCGCGTTAGCCGGATCACGATCTCGTACTCCGCGTCCAGAGGAAAGGTATAAGGAAACAGCGTTCCACCGCGGGTCCCCACGGGGAGACCATCGACGTGCCACTCCTGAGTGAGGTCCGGCCTCTTCTTGATCGTCTCGACAGCGAGAGACTGGACTGGCCGCCCAACCGCCAAGCGGGAGATCTTGTCCGCCGCTGTTACGTAGGATTCGAGCAATGTTGGGGAAAGGTCACCTACCGTGATGTTGTCGAAGCCCGCACTGGACTCATCCCGCGGCAGCACCGACGAGAGGTTCAGATCGAGGGCAAGAAGGTCACGGATGGCGTTCTGGTATTCTGACCGCGTGAGCCTCCGGACGGTGTCGGTGCGGCCGGGGTTCGGCTGGGTCGCGGCGGCGCTGTCGAGCAAGTCCTCCAGAGAAGACACCGCCGCCTCGTAGGTTGTCTCATCCGGTCGCCGAGACCCGACGGGAGGCATCTGGCGGCCGCGAAGTTTCCGCACCACCTTCTCCCAGATCGGGGCATTCTCCCTCACCGGGCGAGCGCTCACTAGGTCGAGTGCGAGCCCGGCGGTTTTCAGATTGTCGTTGTGGCAGGCGAAGCAGTATTGATCGACGAGGAGCCGGTGCGGGGCAGTAGCTGCCGCTGACTGCTGCGCCTGCGTCGCGCCCAGAAACCCACCGGAAGCGACCAGGCCCGCCAGCGCAGCAAGGACCCGCAGCGTCCGATCTACGGTTTCCATTTAGAACCCTGCGGCAAGCGCAGAATAGCAGAGACCCGGCGGCGTTGCAACGGTCCCTCGCGCTGTCGACTCGGCGCCATCGGGCATGTGGATGAGTTGTTTGTCACGATCCGCGCCGACCGTATTCGGAGAGTGGTGGGCCAGGACGGCGACGTCCTGGATCGTTGGGTCCCACGTCACCGAGACAGCAGAGCCGCTAAACGCTTCTTGCGCAAGATGTTGAAGCACCAAGAGAGGCTACCGCCGCAACGCGTTACCGACAATCCTCAAAGCGATTCGGCGATCCCGCGAGAGGGTTTCCCGTCCGTTTTCCATCAGACCAGCTAGTACGAGAACAACCGGGCTGAAGTCTCTCACCAGCTTGCCCGAGAGCCAAAACGCCTCATGCGTCGATTCCAATCAGAAACGCACGTTCAACGCTTTCTCTGGATCCACGGCCCAAGGCGCCACCTGTTCCGAGTTGCCAATTGACCTCTTCAAGCGATCCATCCCCGACTCCTGAGAGAGCAAGCATTCGGTGCTTGGAAGACGGTGACGTGGATTTGCTGAGAGCAAGAAAGCAGGGACGATTCTCGGGGCATTACCGCCTTCGAACCGTTAACTTGACAGCGCCTCCGCGCCTCGTCGCCGCGCTTTCGAAGAGCGTCCTCGGGAGGGATCGGCATCCAATCGATTTCCGCCGCATGGCGAACCAGGGGGAATTGGATGGAAGTCGCCTCGCTGATCTCCCAATCAGTCACGATACGCCTGGAAACCTCGGCTTGATGCGACCTCGGATGGACCTAAGCTTCGACACGGTCGATACGCCTGTGCGAGTCCCCACTCACGACGTTGACGGCTTCGGGCACAAGTGATCGCAATTTCGGCACCAGGGTTCGGTGGGCGATCATGGCGACCACCGGTATCGGCAAATTGTTCAGATGCTGCTGGTATTCGACGAATCCTTGGCCGGCCGCCAGCGGTAACAGGTCGCCATTCTTGCTTTCAGCCCAGCCCATCCGCTGGACCGTGCGCATCTCGAACAGATCAGGGACGAACCCAGCGAGCTGTCTTGGAACGGATTCGTCAAGCGAGAGCTTCATCCAGATTCCCGTACCGGGACTGCCGACCGCAGCGTCCTTCGTCGGATTGGAATCCTCACATTGTGTGGGCTGGTCACTTAGACGCCAACAGGGGAACAGTGCGACATGGATCCTGGGATATTTTCGGTCTTGGAAAAGCTAGGCACGGCGCGAGTGGAAGCCGTTGTCGCTTGGTGGTGGGACAAGTCGCGCCCAGTCGCTCACATCTGTCTTCCGGTTGTCTCTGGACTGTGATCACAGCGACGGAGGCGGTACTCGACTGGACAGACAGTTCCCTTTGTGTTTCTAGGACAACCAGCTCAGGATCTCTCTGGCGGCCATTGTAAATCCCCAGACACGCCGAAACATGAGCATGGCTGCCTCGTGGCTGCCAGGGTCGATGGTTGTGCAAGCGTCCTCGGCGATAATCACGTGGAAGCCCCGGTCCGCTGCGTCGAGGGCCGTCATGAATACGCACATGTCGGAGGCGATCCCGGCGATCACAAGCGTCTCAATCTTCATGGTGCGGAGGTGGAGATCCACCGCTGTCGAGTGGAAAGCGCTGCTGGTGTTTTTGTCGAGAACGAGTTCACCTTGTCGAGGCGCGAGCCGGGTATCGATTTGATGGTCGGGCGTGCCTGTGGCGGCCATGTGACCAGATTGGCCACGTGAGGCGGCGAGTGCAGTCTGCTCACGGCTCCTGCGGCGTTCGGCCAGATCCGACCCGTCCGGTAACAGACTGCCGTGGCGGGTGAAGATCACGCGCCGGCCGAGACGGCGGAACTCCGAGAGGAGCGCCTGCGTCTGATCGACCGACTTCTCGACCCGATTGCGATAGTCATCAAAGAGCTCCGGGTCGTGCAACTTCAAACTGTGCACGAGCGCGCCGCTGGGGGCGATACAGTAGTTCTGCATGTCAATTACGCACAACGCCGTCTTTTCTTGATCCAGCGATAGGTCGAAACCCAGGCAGGAGTTGGGCCATTGCTCGTCGTCTAAGAAACGGATGGTCTTGCCGGGCATAGATGTAGCCTGCTGAGTAGCAAGGCTATCTAAAAACCAAGCCGGTTGGCAAGAGCTGGGCAGGCACATTTTTTTGTCCTGATTGAGGCGGTTTCGGTGAGGTTGATGCCTGCTTCGACGTCCTGTGCAGTCGCTGGGCGCGGCCCGAGGGCCTACCACGAGGGCCCCGGGCAGAGGGTCCGGGCGTCGTCGACCGGCTGGGTCGCAAGCGCCGACACAGCGGTACTGTTCCGCCTGGCCAGGCGGAGCCCTGCTCGCGGGCGGGCGAGCGGCCCGGGCTAGCGCCGGGGCGGGGCCAGCAGCAGGTCGAGCGCCTCCTGCGGGCGGGCCGCGTCATGGCGGTTGGCCTGCGGCACCCAGCGGAACCCGGACTGGCAGCGGATGATCGAGAGCGCCGCGTTGGTCAGGCAGGCGAGAGTGCGCGGCAGGTCGCGCACCCAGACCCGGCAGCGATCCTCGTCGTAGGTGAAGTCCCGCACGTAGTGCAGGCGGTTCTCGCTGTGCCAGTGGTTGCGGATCCGCACCGCCAGCTGCGCGGGCGTGGCCTGCTCCGCCGTCAGCGAGGTCAGCGCGTAGCTCACTTCGGTGCTGGTCTCGCCGGTCTTGAGCACATGCCGCTCGCGCTCGATGCGGAGGGCCTGCTGGCGGCCGTACAGGGCGGCATAGCCGTTCCAGTCCGGGTCGCTGAGATCCTTGACCCAGTAGCGGCGGCGGTCGCTGCGGCCGTGCTCTTTGTCGAGGGTCTGGTGGCCGGGACAATCCTCGAACAGCATGTGCTGGAGGTCGTCCAGCAGCGTCGGCTGGTTCTCCTTGACGGCCGTGACCAGGTAGTGAGCCGCGCCGTCCTCGAGCAGGCCGCGCGCCGTCTTGTGCTGGACGTGCAGCGCGTCGAGGGTGACGATGCGCCCGGCCAGGTCCAGCTCCCCGGCCCGCTCGCGCACGGCCGGGATCGCGTTGGTCTTGGAGTCGACCTCGACCTGTCCCAGCACCAGGCCGCTGGAGTGCTCCCCGGCCGCGACCAGCATGCGACGGCCGTCCGCCGTCTGCTTGGAGGCGCCGCGGACATCCTTCCCGTCCATCGAGAGGCCCGGCAGGAGCCCTGGCCGAGGGGCCTCCCCGGCCTCCTTCTGCGAGGCCGTATCCTCCTCATCCAGCGGGACTGGCTCGCTCTGCTGCCGCGTCCACGCCGCCACCGCGTGCGCCAGTGTCTGCGGCGGCAGGGCGGCCAGGATGTTGTGGAACGTCGCGCTCGACGGGGTCGTGTAGCAGTGCCGGCTGGGACTGTAGAAACAGCCCACCGCCGCGCGTTGCGACGGGTCTAGCAGGGCCGCGAACTGGGCGCACGCGGTCACGCCGCGGTAGCCGGCCAGCCGCGCCGCCACGGCCAGCACCAGCACGGTCCGCAGGCGGTAGCGCTGGCCCCGGGCGCAGCGGTAGTCCTCCACCTCGCCCAGGCAGTCGAACAGGCTGCGCAGCTCCGGCGCAGGCGGCGGCGCGGTCCGCTCCGGGCCCTGCCAGGCCGGGTCCTCCTCGGGCGGGCCCAGGGCCGCCCTCGCATCCGCTTCCAATTCGTACACCAGCACCTCCTTGGGTTGGCCGTGATGGCGCCACTCCGGCACCGCGCCCGGCTGGCGTGCGTAGCCGCCGGTGAAGCCCAGCGAGCGCCAGTTCGCCGCCCGCTAGCAGGTGCCCGCGAACCGCGCCCGGTCCACGAACGACTCCGCGAGCAAGACGCCATAGCCAGGCTCCCGCTGCATGTCCCCGGCCAGCCGCCGCAGGCTCAGCCCCAGCACCCGCGAGGCCAGCTTGGGCACCCCCTGGAAGGCCGGCAGGAGCACGAAGCGCGCGTTCTGCGCCACCAGATGCAGGCGCCGCAACTGCTGCTCCAGCGTCCAGCCGATCCAGCGGTCCCGCGCCGTCAGCTTGAGCGCGGCTGCCTGCCAGCCCACCAGCGCCACCCAGGCCGGGCCCAGCCTCGCCACAGGCCGCAAGCCCTTGCCGAACAGGCCCCCGAACCCCAGGTAGTGATGGGCCCCCACCAGACGGTCCCAGAGCCGGTGCTCCTGCGCACCGCAGGTCGGGCGCACCGCGACGGCGCGCAGGTCCGGAACGCGGCCTGGCGTCAGCAACGGCTCCATCCCACCCACGCTGACAGATCGAGAACGAAATGTCCAGCCCTGGCGGGTCGCAAAGACGGGAACCGAGAATCGCCGTGCCTAGCGGACAGGCTCGCACAGCCCCTTGCCACGACTGTCTGCCACCCTGAATTCAAACAACTGAATAGCCCTGAAGAGCTGGGGCGGCTCGCCAGCGACCATTGCGCCGAGTCCGCGACTCCAACCTCCCTCGACGGTGACGCCTGGATCAGCAAGCAGGCCAGCTATCGGCTCGTACAGCGGACTCATTTCCGGTTGACGTAACGGAGGAGATCGGATGCCGATCCAGGAACTCTTCTTTAGGTTTCTTGTCCCAGGCTAACGTTGACATTCGAGACAAGTTCACGCGGCGATCGACTGGCCCTCCCCCAGGCGGTTGACTTCGCGGTCGAAGCGCTCGATAGCCTTCCGCAGGGGCGTGTGGCGGGTCCGCAGTCGTCGAAGACCACCGAGAGGGCCGGGCGCTGGTCAACGACAATCAAAACTTTCGAGCGAGAAAAACTGTCGCTAGCCAGAGAGTAGGGAGGGCTGCGAGTGTAGACCGTGTAGCACGGGGTGGAAGTAGGGAGAAGAGACGGGGGAAGGGGTTGAAAAGGGGTAACGGTCACACAAGCACCCCCCCCTCCCTCACTGGAGAGGTGGTCTGGGGGCGGAAGGGGACGGATAGCGGCGCGCCACCCCGGGTGTCAGGGCTAGGCGCCCCTCGTCTTCGGGTTCGAGGAGAATGTCCCGCCCGACCAGCTTGGCAATCGCCCGTTCGCGAATCTCGTAGTCCCGTTCGGCCGTGTGCTCTACCCAATACACCGCGTCGTGTGTCCCGTCCGCGCCAGCGATGTCGGCCAGCGTCGGGTCGAGCACGTCGTCGCCAAGCGGCGTCGGATCAGTCAGAGTAAGGGTGTGGAGATCGGTGTAGATGCGGTTCGCCAATTGCAGATCCATCAACACCGCGCCAGCGAGCCCCAGATGCTCCGTGCGGGTGGTAATCGGCAGGATAGTGCCGTTGGGTTCGTCCAGGAGAAACAGCAGAAGCTCCTCAGTGGAAATCAGCAGCACACTCTCCAGTCAGCGGCGAGGCTCGCCACGTCGGGAGGGCGTTGGGTATGGCTTGCCGTAGACCTCCGCAAGCACCTTGTTCTCAACCCTGAGTCGCGTGCGAAGCACCAGCAGGTTCAGCACGGATGCGAACACGGCCAGGGTCCAGGCACCGAACATCAGCGGCACCACGGCGATTTCACCGCACACGATCAGATAGTTGGGATGATTGACGTAGCGGTACGGGCCGCTCCGAATGCGCGTGGCGCCAGGAAGGACCATGACGCGAGTCGTCCATCGCGAACCCAAGGTCACGACCACCCACATACGCCCGCACTCCAACAGGACGAAAACAGCGAGCAGTGGTATCGACACGGGCGTCCACGGCTCGATCATGCCAAGCAGCGCCAGTAGCCAGCCGGAGTGCAGGGCGACCAGCGCGGCGTAGTGCCGCTCGCCGACTTCGATGGCTCCCTGAGCCACCAACGCCCGGTGGTTGCGGTGCGCGAAGGCCAGCTCCCCCAGACGCTGAACGACAAGAAAGCCGACGATCGTGTAGAGCGGGCTGATGGGAAACGGGATGACGGTCACGTCGACTGCAACACCAGAAACCCGGCCGAAAAACCTGGTCCCAGGCTCGTCACCAAGTGGCGTTTCGGTGTCCAATCCTTGAGGGCGCGCTCGAGGACGAACATCACCGTTGCGGCGGACATGTTGCCGTAGTCACGGAGGACCGCTCGCGATTGTTCGAGACCACCGGCCGGAAGGTCGAACGCAACCTCGAGGGCGTCCAGCACCTTGGCGCCGCCGGGATGACAGATGAAACTGTCGATGTCACAAAGACCAAGGCCCTCGGAGGCCAGAAACTCCTCCGTCGCACGCCGCATGCGCGTGCGGACGAAGTCAGGAATGCTGCGCGAGAACACCACCCCGAGTCCGTCGTCGGCCACGTCCCACCCCATGACGTCGAGTGAATCGGGCCACGTGTATTCACCCCACGCCGAGATCGCCGGGCCCGGTCCGTCGTCCGTCAGCACCACCGCCGCAGCGCCGTCGCGGAACAGGGCCGTGGCGACAAGGTTCCGCGCAGATCGATCACGAGAACGGAATGTGAGCGTGCAGAGTTCGACGACGAGGAACAGGACGCGACTGCCAGGGCGGGCGCGCGCGCACGCGGCGGCACGCGCCAGTCCCATCACGCCTCCCGCGCATCCCAGGCCGAAAATCGGCAGTCTCTGCACGTCACGGCGAAACGGTAGCTCGGCCATCAGTCTGGCGTCCAGACTAGGCGTGGCGATGCCAGTCGTCGAAACGGTGACGATCAGGTCGATGTCGCTCGGTTCGAGACCACCGGCGGCCAAGCAGTCGACGGTCGCATCTTTCAGCAGAGCCACCGCGTTTTCGAGGTACAGACGATTCTTCTCCTCGAAGCCATGCTCCATGTCCTCGTACCAACTCCTGGGGGCGCAGCAATACCCCGCCCCGACCGCGGCATTCTCGAAAACGCCCAGCAGGCGACCGAGACCCGGGACGGCACCGGCAAAGAACCCAGCACTGAAATCCTTGACCTCGCCCTGGGTCATCCGGTTGGCTGGCACCGCCGTGGCGATCGACCTGATTCGTGGAACCGACTGTGCCGCCACCGGGGTCATTCCTCCCATCCAAGCCGTCGGCGGCGCGCCAGCTCCGCTCGGAAGGCGGTGAGGTCCGCGAGGACATCGGCTCGAAGCGCGGCGACGTCGGCCTGATTAGCGGGGTCGCCGTGCTCAACGGCTTGTTGCGCGGCGGTCGTGATGGTGTCGGCGTGCCTCGGGTCGATGCTGGAGTCGGTCAAGGTGTGGACGATCGTGAATGTCTCGAGCATCCTGATGGGACAGTCTAGCCCATCTTTATCGTGCGCCGTGGAAAGGCGCTGTGTCCTTGCGGGTGCGTGTAATGTTGGATCCAACATTACACGCAAGAGGGAGACAGCAGCAACACGGGAAGCCCTGGCGGTGGCGTGCACGCGCCAAACCGGAATCCCGCCAGGGACAGGCCGGGCCGGGCAGGGTGGCGGAGAGGCCCGTACGACTGAAGAAAGCAGGTAACGCCGAGGGAGGGAAGGGGCCTCAGGTGAGGAGAGGTAGAGGGAAGGAGCGAAGGACGCCGGGAGTGGCAAGGCCTAGGACCCCGGAACGATGTTCGAGAGCAATGGAACCACCGCATGCGAAAGCGAAGGGCAGCGAACGCGGGAACGAGCGGGAGCCGGGACCGCGGGCGGCAGGGCGTGAACAGGCCTGCTGCCGGGTTCGGCGACTGGCGGGAAGAAGACGGGGGCGTGCAACTCCCGAGACACGGGCGGCATCCGCCGACGCGTCATCCCCGTACATGTCGGATCCACCCGTGTGCGAGCGGCATGATCCCACTGGAGAGCCCGTTGCGGGGAATCCGCACGACGGGTTCGGTGAGCGGGGAGCGGAAACGTGGCAACGCGAGAGACTGAGGCACCGGCACGGCGCGAACGCGTCACGCGAAAGCGGTCGGCGAACAGCTACTCCCTCACGCTAAAGCAAGCGCGTCGCTCCCCGACTCTACAAGTTGACCGTGTGTTCCGCGGATTTGGGCGGCATTTGGCGGGGTGTCGCCCCGTAACGTGTTGATTCGACAGGGTCGGGGTGCGACATGTCCTACCGCGTCAGATTTCAGTTACGCATCGCTAAACCCTTGATATATTTGGAGATGTATCCATTGACATTGTGTATACTGCGCCATTTTCCCTCATAATCCGCTGGTTTCCCGCGCACCGGGCTGATTTTCGGCCTCTTGCGCCTGTTTGCCGATCGCGCCTTGGTATAGTATAGCTAATATACACGATAAGAGAACATACAGTACCGTCATGGCCAAGCGCACCCCCGACATGCTCGCCACGCTGCTCAAATCCCGCGCACCAGTCACATTCGAGCAACTCCAGGTCGCACTGGGCGATGCCTCGCGTACCACCACCTTTCGCTACCTCCAGCAGGTCCGGCATCTGCGCAGCTACAATCACAACGGCCGGTACTACACCGACCGCGACCCGAACCTGTTCGATCGCTTCGGGCTCGTCTCGCTGGGAAACGTGTGTTTCTCCCGTGACGGTACCTTGAGCGCCACGGTGCAACGCCTGATACGCGAGTCAACTGCCGGGTGGACGCAGAAGGAACTGCAGGCCCTGCTGCGCGTACCCGTGCATGCTTTCCTGCTGGCAGCGGTACGCCAGCGGCAAGTGCAACGGGAGCGGATGGGTGGAGTCTACCTGTATCATCACAGTGACCCGGCTGTCGGAGACGCTCAGCGTCGCGCGCGTGAAATACGGATCGATGAACGCAACGCCATCGAAGCCGCCGCCGCGTTGGAACCGAGCGTCATCATCCAGGTGCTGCTGGCTCTGATCCACCATCCCGGATCGTCGCCGGTGCAGGTGGCGCGTCACTTGCAGGGCCATTCGCCGCCGATCGTCCTGCCGCAGGTGACCGCGGTATTCACTCGCTTCGACCTCGCAGAGGTCGGCAAAAAGGGGGGCGCTACGGACTTCTGAAGCTATTGCATCAACAGGCACGGGAAGCGGGATGCTCCGGAGACGAGATCGCCCGTGCCACGCGCTGCGGCCCTTCCAGTTGATTTCATTGTCGAAGCGCTACAGTGCCGGAGGTGCAGCGGCGCCTTGCGGACGCAGAAGAGCAAGACACGGACACTCACCACGCTGGTGACAGGCACGATCAAGGCGTGAGAGGTCCGCAAGCGCGGCGTGCAATGTCCGTCCCGGCCGGTCGCGGTATCGGAGGAACTGGCCGAACTGACGCCTCGGCAGCAACGTTACGGTTACGACCTGATCGCGTGGGTGGGCTTGGCGCGCTATCACCGGAACCGGCAACGTCAGGAGATCCGTGCCGAACTGTTCCAGCAGGGGATCCACCTCTCGGACGGTTCTCTGTCCGTGCTGTGCGCTCGGTTCCTGCATGCTCTCGAAGCACTGCATTAGCGGCAGGCCCCGGCCCCGCGCGCTGCCGAGGACCATGGCTATCCATTGCAGATGTACACCACGAGCGACAAAGGCATAGGTGATTTGTTGCTTTGCCTTGACGGGTGGCGCAGCTGGGTGCTGAACGCGGTGAAGATCGCTTCGGAAAACGAGAGCGAACTGCAGCCGGCGATTGCGAAGACGGTCTCCGCCTTCGGCCATCCGGTCGCCATCATGCGTGATCTGGTCGGTGCGGGAGCCAAGGCGGTTGCGCAATACCGGCAACAGGCGATCCCCGACCTGGTCTGCAGGCATCCTGAATGGCAATGGCGTCACTTCGCTCCGAGGTGATTACTTCCTTCGGACCGGGCGATTATTTTCGTCGGAATACGCATCCTGGTCCAGCAGCAGCGCGGCCCGGAGCGGGACTATGGCCCCAGCCGCTAGTTCTTTCCGCTGCGAAGCAGCACGGCTGTGGCGCGGCGCTTTGCGAATTGCGGAGCGGCCAAGGGAATACCTGGATCGGGACCGGCTCGCCCAACGAAAAATCCACACGAGAGGGGTATCGCGGCCAGCGCGGGCCAGGGCAGGCACCGCCCGACTCGGCCGCATTTGAATACATATAGATAATGTGTATCCTTGAGATATCGTAACTGCTCAGCTACCCCCACGCGTACACAGGTGATGCGTACCGCATAGGGGGAATGCAGGCCGGCTGGTTCCACGGGAACCGCTCAACCGGGATGGCCAGAATTCGGCAGCACTTGACTTTCCGCTGGGAAACCATGTAGCAATAGTAATGTTGTGGGCATCCGGACCGTTGTGAGCAAGCCGATGCGCTCGCGACGAGCAGTACTGGCGTCAGCGGGATGAAGATGGAGCGAGCGAACAGCGAGCCACGTCCGGCGGACTGGCACGAACGTCTGGCGCAATTGGAGGCCAAGAACACTCAGTTGGAGGCCGAAAACGCCCGGTTGCAGGCGCTCCATGAGGAGTTGACGAGGCAGCTGCAGTCGTTGCGAGAGCAAGTGCAGGCCTTGCAACGGCGATTGGGCCTCGACAGCAGCAACAGCGGGAAACCACCGTCGAGCGACGGGCCGGCCAAGCCAGCGGCAGCGCAACGGACGCGCAGCCAGCGTCGTCGGTCCGGCAAGCGCTCGGGTGGGCAGCCCGGTCACCAGGGCGCGACGCTGAGCCAGACGGACACAGCGGACCGGACCCAGGTGCACCTGCCGTCCGGTTGCCGCGAGTGCGGAGCGGCCCTGGCGGCGGCCGACGTGGAGGGCGAGCCCCAGCGTCGGCAGGTCTATGATCTGCCCGCACCGACACCGCCGGAGGTGACCGAGCACCAGGCCTGGGGCTGTCGTTGCCAGCAGTGCGGACAGCTGACGCGGGCCGCGTTCCCGGAGGGAGTGACCGCGCCGGTGCAGTACGGGCCGCGGATCGCGGCCCTGGCGGTGTACTTGCAGAACGCCCATTTCCTGCCCGAGGATCGACTGGCGGAGATCTTCCGGGACCTGTTCGGGGTGGCCTTGTGCGCGGCGACGCTGGCGGGGATGAGCCGCAAGGCGGCGCAGGTCTGGCGGAGTTGGACCGAGCGGGTCCGGGAGCTGCTGGTAAGCGCCAGCGGGGTGAAGCATCTGGACGAGACGGGATTCCGGATTGCGGGCCAGGGGCAGTGGTTGCACGTGCTGAGCACGGCGCAGCTGACCGACTACCGGACGAGCCGCCAGCGGGGTGGTGTGCTGGAGGGGTTGCGAGGCATCCTGGTGCATGACCACTGGGCCTCGTATTGCAAGGTGCCGGGAGTGCTGCACGCGATGTGTAACATGCACCATTTACGGGAGCTGGAGGCGTTGGCGAAGATCGACGGGGAAGACTGGGCACGGCGGATGCAGCAGTTGCTGAGGCGGGCGAAGCGGGCGGTGGACAGCGTGCGGGAGCGGGGGGTGGCGTTGCCGCGGTCGCTACTGGAGAGGATCGAGCGGCGCTACGACCAGTTGGTGCGGGAGGCGCTGGCCCAGCACCAGGCCCTGCCAGCCTTGCCGACCGGACGGCGGGGCCGCAAGAAGCGTCGGCCTGGACATACTCTGGCGTTGCGGCTGAGGGCCAGGCGGGAGTCGGTGTTGCGATTTCTCAGGGACGAGAGGGTGCCGTTCACGAACAACCAGGCCGAACAGGATTTGCGGATGATGAAGCTGCGGATGAAGATCTCGGGCGGGTTCCGCTCCGAGCAGGGTGCGCAGGACTTCGCCACGCTGCGTAGTGTGCTGTCGACGGCGCGCAAGCAGGGCCGGAACCGCATTGAGGTCTTGCTGCAAGGGCCGGCGGCCCTGCTGGCGAAAGTGGAATCCCAGCCATCCCACTCTGATCAGGGCTTGTGCCTGCGGAGTAGCTGAGTAGTTACGAGATATCAAAGATAACGTGAGGTCCCAATGAACCGACGGCTCAACATCACCCTGCCGGAACAGACGGTCAGGATGCTTGATCGTGCTGTGCCCAGGGGCCAGCGCTCGAGGTTGATCGACGAAGCCGTGACACGCTTCGTCAAAGAATAGGGGAGAGCGAACCTTCGAAGGCAGCTCGCGCTTGGTGCGACAGCTCGATCCGAGCGTGACCGAGAGATAACTGAGGAATGGTTTGTCCTTCCTGCCTAACCCCCATGATTCAACCAAAGACGGGAGACATTTATCTGGTCAACTTCCACCCGACGCTGGGCGCTGAGATTCGGAAAACGCGCCCGGCGTTAATCTTGCAAAACGATATCGCCAACAAGTCCAGCCCGGTCACCATCCTGGCTGCCATCAGTTCCAAGTTCGACGACCCTCTCTATCCCATGGAGGTCTTGATATCAGCCAAAGCACGGACAGGTCTCGCTGTTGATTCGGTCGTGCTTCCAAATCAGATTGGGACGGCCGACAAGAAGAGGCTGGTTAAGCAACTCGGTACGCTGTCCTCAGCGAAGATGGAGGAGGTCAACTAGGCTCTACGGGTCAGCGTAGGTTTCGTGACCCTAAAACCTGACCTTCATTCGGTAATTGCTGGCTAATGCCAGCAATCGGAAGCAGTTACGCGAAATCAACCTGCCATCGTACTGGAAACAAGCCTGTCGGGATCGACCCCCAACATGGCGAACGCTTTCGCCTGCAAGGGAGTGGGCTTGGCCAGCAACCGGAATTCGTGCTGGTCGTCCTGGAGAAGTGTCACTTGGTTGAATGTCAACGATCCCAGGTGGTCCAGCAAGGTCCGCAGGCTCTGCACGGGCAAGCCGTCCGGGGTCCGCTTGGTGTCCGCCTTGGCCTCGACCGCGAGCGAGACTTGCGCCGGTTCGACCGGCGACACCCGCCGGGCGGCGGCCGCGTCGCGCTCGGCGTCCTCGAACAGCAGCGGCGCCAGCTTCCGGCGCAACAGCCATTCGACGTAGTAGGTCAGCAGGCACAGGAAGGCGTGCCCGCGCACGTGCTCTTCCGAGTAGACGTACACCGGCCGCACCCGGAGCTGGGTCGTCTTCAGCGAGCGGAAGGCCCGCTCGACCCGCACCAGGCTCTTGTAGGCCGCCACCACGGCGTCCGCCCCGAGCGCGTCCGCCCGCAAGCTCGTGCGCACAACGTAGAGGCCGTCCAGCCGCGCCTCGGCTTCGCTCCGCTCCTGCTTGCGCGACCAGCGCAACTCGTCGTCCGTCACCACGATCTCGAAGTGCTTCTCCAGCTTCTTGCGATTGGCCTCGCGGCCCACGGGGCGATGGATCGCGTCCCGCCCTGGTAAGGGCGGCCTCCCGCGCCAGACCTGGGCGGCGATCTCCTCCAAGATCCGCTCGGTCGCCCGCAGCAACTCCTCGCGCTTGCGGTCGCGCGGCGCGCAAGCGCGGGTTCAGGCACGCCGGCAGGCGCTCGCCGGGATAGTCCGGGCTGAGGCTCTCGGCCACCTGGTCGGGCACCAGCTCGTCCGGGCGTAGCGGGGCTGGGGTCGCGGGCTGCTGGAGCAACTGGCGGATATCGCTGCTCTTCATGGCCGAGATCCAGTCCAGGCCCGCCGGTCGGAGATCCTCGCGGAGGCGGGCCGTGGTGAGCATGCCGCGATCCCCGGCGAGAGCGACGCGCGAGATGCCGAAGCGCTCTTGGATCGTGCGCACCTGCGTGCTGACGGTGGTGGGATCGGCGGTGTTACCAGCGAACACCTCGACCGCCACGGGGCAGTGGCAGCCGTCGGCGGCGCAGAGCAGGCCGTAGACGATCTGGCGCTTGCCCATTGTTGCCGTCGCGGTTGTAGCCGAAGGCGGCCAGCGGGCCGGTGCGCCCTTCGAGGTAGGCAGAGGTGACGTCCTAGAGGATGAGGGTGCCGTCGCGCAGGTGGCAGCGGGCGAGGCTGCGCTCGATCCAGGGCTGGCGGCGGCGCAGCCAGTCGAGCATGGCGAGCAGCTCGTTGCCGGAGACGGGGCCGAGGCCGAGAAGCGTGCCGAGGCTGGAGCTGGCGGAGTGAGGGGAGAGCAGGCGGGCTGTTGTAGTGCAGGGTATTCCGCACGCGATTCTCGAATTATTCCTGTGGTGGCTCGGAGAGTTCGAGGAACTCGGCGGCCTCGCGGAAGCGGCAGCCGCGCGGGTGAATAACCAAGTCGATCGCCCGCCCGCCGCCGCGGCGGTGGTCGAAGAACTTGGCGCCGGTGTTGCTGAGGACCGAGCCGGGGAGTTTCCAGCGCGCCGGGTTGCGCGGGGACAGGTGCTGGGCCTCCGTCGGATCGAGGCGGAATGCGGTGCGCGGTCACCCGCGCATCGGCGCAGACAGGTGCGTCAGTGTCATCACACCCCTAGTTGACTGACGCGTCGATACACCAGGGCGTTGCCAATCTTGCCGCAGATCTCGCTGACGCCACCTTCACGAAAGCAGAACGCTGCCTGCTGACCGAGGCGCCGCGACGACTTCATGGCCGTCGCGATGTCGGTGGTTGTGAACCGCTCGGGCAGATCGGCGTCGAGCATGGCGAACAGGTCGGCCATCGACGCGATGGTGTAGGTCTCGACGACGTCCACGAGCCGGCGGTCCAGGCTGACCCATCCGCGGCGTCGCCGGCTGCGACGCCCGTTCACCGCACGGACCTCTTCTTCGACGGTCATCACGACCTCCAGAGTCAGGTTGGGATGCGCGAGCAGCGCCGGGATGCTGGCAAGCGCCGAGAAAACCTGAAAGACCGAGCCGTGCTGCGGCGACTTGCGCCGGGTCGCAGGCACATTCGGGTCGGTCGCCGCCTTGACGATGTACCGGTCCTTGGCAACGGGATGCACCAGCGTGATCGGATACCGAGCGAGCAGCCGCGGCAGCTTGTTCTTGAGCGGCCAGAAGCTACTGGTGTGGACTTCGACGATGCGGTCGCCGGTGACCACGTCCGCGACGAAGCCGTCGATGGCTTTCTCGGTCGCGCTGCCGGCGACAGCGTAGCGCGCCTTCAGGGCCCGGTGCAGGGACCGTTCGTTGAGTTCGCCGATGGATGTCGCGCTGGTCAAAGGCCGCTCACGCCTGCTCACAGGGGCGCTGGTGAAAGAATAGGCCAACCTGCCGTCGTTCTGTCTCGGCGGGCAGGCGGTGACGGTGTTCCGAACGACACTCACCAAACCGTGAACTTAAAGCCATTCGGTGCGACCCGCAGAAGCCAAAATCAGAGCCAGACACTACCGTCGACTTCTGGCCGGACAAGAGGACACCACCCTGGGCCGCTCCGGAAGTCCGCTCGATTTGAGCTCGAATTCAAGCAGCTTGGCCAGCCGCACGGCGCCGCGGCCCTTGAATCCAGTCTCTATCATCGGCTGGTAGCTCGACCGCCACAAGTCTGGACGCATCTGCTACTAGAACCGCATTCTGCCGCTAACCGCTACCGTCATCGCGAGCTCTCATCCGTGTCCTGTCCTAGGGCCTCGAGCCATTCCTCAACGTCGCAACACCCGGGCTTCGAAGACCGCGGCCCCCCCCCGGCGACGTCTCGATCAGGGCCTCCGGGCCGGCCCTGGCCCGCTGCTCGTCTCGGCGCTTGCGGGCGCTGGCGATCGCCGCCCCCGACCGGGACGCGAACATCGTCAGGACGTCATCGCCGACGCTATGGACAGTTTGGTGCGGGCGGGCAACATCCGCGACTGGGCGGTTTCCAATCCCTTGGCGAAGCAAGTGGACGAGTGGATTGAGAGCGGAAAGCGTGCCGGCAAGTCACCCATTGCCGGTCTTGAAGACTCCTACTAATACTGTGGCGGGCAGCCGCCGCGACTTCATGACCCAGGAGTTTTCCCCGCTGATTCGTAAAGGGAACCTCGGTCTGATGGCCTTCAGCCCTCTGGGTGGAGCCGATTGGTACCGGGTCGAAGGGTCGAGGAAGGGTCTCCCCTGTTGGGCGTGATCAAGGAGTTGGACCGGGTCGCGGAAGAGTTGGGAGTCACCCGCCCCCAGGTCTGCCGCGTCGCTTGGGTTGCGTCTCACCCGGAGGTCACCGGCGTTTAGCCAGAGGAGAAAAGCCCGAGCATGTGGAGGAAAACTTCAAGGACACTGAACTCACCCTCCCTGAAGAAGCTCTTCGGAGGCTCAAGGCCGCATCCGACACCTATAACGATTAGGGGGCTCAGCAGCCTAGACCTGCGACGGGGGCTTCCAGCATCCCGCACTCTACGGAGGCTGCATCCAGCTCTCGCAAGCAAGCCGAGGAGGCCTGTCTCGAAACCGGGACACGCCACCTCGGCACCGGCAGCTGAAGGCTCATCAGGCCCTTGGTGGCCCGGGTTGCGGGGCGCCATCTACAGCGACAGCCCAAGCCAGCACAGCCGTAGGTGTATCACTGCCGGGGAGTGCAAGGGCGTTGCCAGACCCAGATGGAATCCGCAACCGGTTGAGCCAAGGGCCAGCGATTCTCAAAGTGGCAGATCCAGTGGGCATGATGGGCGTGGGCGCCGGTTTTCGAAGCGCCAATCGCAGTGTGGCGGGCTGTGCCAGCGTCGCGCTGTGGTGACGGGGCAGTGCTCTGGCGGGTGGGCCGGGAGTCTGGTGCCGCAGGGCCGCACTGCGGCCCGCAGGGGCGGGTGCGGCGGGGCTGGTGGGCGGTCGGGACGTCATGCGCGGGTAGGCCCACGGGACAGGGCGGGCGGCGACCGTTTCTTGAGCAGTATCTCAAGCAGCGCGGTCCAGTGCGGGAAATAGAAGTACTTTGTCAGGGTCTGCAAGTCGCGGAAGAAGTCGCGTCGCGTGACGAGCCGCGTCCGGGCCTGGCGCCACAGGCCGCGCAGGCAGTCGAGCACGGAGTGGAAGGCGAAGGCGAGCAGGTTGATCGCCGCCAGCAGGTTGGCCAGGCCGGCCTGGCCGTGCCCGAAGTTGTGCTTGAGATGGTAGCCCTGGCGCGCGAGGCAGTTGAAGGTCTCGTTCTCGATCTTCCAGCGTGCTCTTCCGGCGCCGGCGATGGCGGCGACGTTGGCGGCGGTCACTTCCAGGCTGGTGCAGAACGTGTTGGAGTAGGTCTGCTTCCAGCCCGTGCCGTCCCGCGCCTTGCGACGGATGGTGAATTCGATCCAGGTGCCGGTGACGGCGTCGGCGCCGTCGCGCACGGGCACGCCGGTTTGCCAGCGGTAGCGGTGGCCTGCGATGTGGTTACGGGCGTTGCGCACGCGCAGCCAGCCGGTGGCGTGATACAGGGACTCGTGCAGGAAGTCCTGCAGGCACTTGTGGGAGGCGGGCTGGCAGACGAAGAGGAAGTCTGCGCCGTGGTCGAGGACGAGCTGGCAAAGGGGGTGGCAGCAGTAGATGTCGGCGCCGAGGAGGACCGGGTTGTAGGCGGCTAAGTTGCTGACATGATTGGAGATCCAGCGCTTGGCGGCGTGGCGCTCGCAGTCCTGTTTCTGGCGTTGGCCGGACAGGTCGGGGTCGCCGGCGGCGGGGTCGGAGCGGGGGCCGATGAATGCGGGCATGAGGGGCATGACGCGGTTGTGGCCGTCGGCGACGACGGCCGGGCAGACCAGGGAGTGGAAGTACTGCGGGGTCTTGGCCTGGCCGACGTGGCGGGTGCAGCAGCGGTCGCAATGGATTTTGTAGGAGTTGTGGAACTCGATGCCATCGAGGGCGATGAGGAGGCGCTGGTCGAGGCGCTGGAAGGGGGCGAGGGCACCGTGCTCGGCGAGGGTGTCGAGGCAGGCGGGGAAGAGCGGGTTGCAGGCATCGGCGGGGCCGCCGTCGAGCAGGTTGCGGATGCAGTTGTCGGTCGGGATGCGCTCGATGCCGAACAGGGACTGGCAGTTGGAGCGGGCCTCCTCGTCCTGCATGCGGCGCTGGAAGGCGAGGAAGGAGGGATCCTGCAGGAAGAAGGGAGCGAGTGCACAGGAGGCGGCGTCGGTGAGGGAGTAGCGCTTGTTGGAGCCGGGCCGCGGATCGGGGAGGGCGGAGGCGGCGGCGCGGAAGCTGCTCAGGAGGGAATCGAGGGTGAGGGTGTTGAGAGTCGGAGCCACATCCTATCGTTCAAAGGAGCGGCCCCAAAGTCAAGCGCCCAGAAACCGTGCTCTCGATCTAGCCTCCCAAAACGACCGTCGGCGCTCAAAAAACCCAAATTGAGAACTGCGTGCGCCGTGGAAAGGCGCTTCCATTCAGCGGGTGCGAATCCCGCCCAGCAACTGATGCTCCGGCTGGTAGCAGCCAGGGCGGTTCATGGAGGTAACGAAATGGGCTGAAGCACTCTGGTGTCAAAGGGCCGCCTTGGGCGGCTCAGCGACCATGCGGGCTAGAACGCGAGTAAACGCCGAGCAGGCCTCGAAACATTTAACGCGGGAGCCGACCCTTTCGTAGTTAGGGGGAAGGCCGGCGGCGGGTCGGGAAGAGAGCGTCACAGGCACCGACCGGCACCCGCCGGGGTACTGGCGCTGGCACGCATGGAAGAGGAAGGAAGCAGCAACACGGGAAGCCCTGCCGGTGGCGTGCACGCGCCAAACCGGAATCCCGCCAGGGACAGGCCGGGCCGGGCAGGGTGGCGGAGAGGTTCGTACTACCGGAGAGGCCGGGTAACGCTGGCGGAGGGAAGGGACCTCAGGTGAGGAGAGGTGAGGGAAAGCGCGAAGGACGCCGGGAGTGGCAGTGCCTAGGACCCCGGCATTGTGTTCGAGAGAGCTGGAACCAGCGCATGCGAAAGCGAAGGGAAGCGAATGCAGGAACGAGCGCAAGCCGGGGCGGCAGGCGCAGGCGGCAGGGCGTGAACAGGCCTGCCGCCGGGTGCGGCGACCGGCGGGAAGAGGCCGGGGGCGTGCGACTCCCGCGACGCGGACGGAAAAAAAACGGACGCGCCATTCCCGTCGGAGCTGGATCTACCCGTGTGCGAGCGGCATGATCCCACTGGAGAGCCCGGTGCCGGAAAGCGGCACGCCGGGTTCGGTGAGCGGGGAGCGGAAACGTGGCTAGGCGAGAGGGCCAGTGAGGCACCTACAGATGGCGAAAGCCGTAGGACTACCCCAAAACAGCTACTGCCTCTTTGCTAAGGTGCGCGCGTCGCTCCCCGACTCTACTGGCCAAGTGCTTGCCCTCCCGGCCCAAAGCGGCGGCCGATCCGGCGAGGACCACCGCAAAGCGGCGGGAAGACCCCGAGAAAAGCTCAGCGATTCAGGGTGAAGGTATAGAGAGCGCTGCCGGCTGCGATCGCCAGGTACTGTGTGTCTCCCAACATATAGGTCATCGGGGCGGTGGTGATGGGGGCGCCGGTCTGGAACTGCCACAAACTTTTCCCGGTTTCCGCATCCAAAGCGGTGAGGTAGCCTTCCATGTCTCCCACAAACACCAATCCTCCGTCCGTCGAGAGTGTCCCTGCCCAAGTCGGAGCGTGAAACTTGAACTCCCATTGCACTTTCCCGGTGGTCGGCACCAGGGCCTTGACGACTCCCCAGGTGTCTTCGTCGGGCTTGACTTGAGGAAAACCTCCCAGCCAAAAGTGTCCCGGCTCCAGTTCCTGCTCACTGCTGAAGTAGTTGGTGCATTCCTCCCGCACCACGACGTAAAGCAGGCCAGTCCCAGGATTGTAGGAGGGCGCCATCCAGTTGGAACCTCCCCCCATCCCGGGACACTGCCGGTTGCCCTCAGGAGTGGGCGCGGTGTTCGGAAGAACCTCAGGCCGTCCGTCCGAGCCGATGCCTGCGGCCCAGGTGACGCGTGCCACCGGCGTCGCATGCAAGAACTCTCCAGTAACACGATCCAAGACGTAGTAAAAACCGTTGCGATTGGACTGCACCAGCAGTTTTCTGGGCTTGCCATCCATTTCCAGATCCAGCAGCACCGGAACCTCGTTGGCGTCCCAATCGTGGACATCATGAGGAGTGAACTGAAAGTGCCATTTCTTCTCGCCGGTATCCGGGTCCAGCGCGACCACCGAGGCCGAGTAGAGATTGTCGCCCAGACGGGTCTCACCGTTGAGATCAGGCGCCGGGTTTCCTGTGCACCAGTACAGCAAGTCCAGTTCGGGATCGTAGGTGCCCGTCATCCAGGTCGGCGCCCCTCCCGTTTTCCAGGAATCTCCCAGCCAGGTCTCCGAACCGGGCTCTCCGGCGGCGGGAATGGTCCAGAACCTCCACAACCGCTTTCCGGTATCCGGATCGTAGGCATCCAAAAAACAGCGGGCACCGTACTCGCCTCCTCCGGTTCCGATGATGACTTTGTCCTTGACTACGAGCGGAGCTCCGGTTGAACTGTAGCCGAGGCGATAGTCCGCCCTTTTGACGTCCCAGAGAACATTGCCTGTCTTGGTGTCCAGCGCCACGAGGTGGGAGTCCAGGGTCGCCATGAACAATCTGTCCCGCAGCAGGGCGAAGCCTCGATTGACGGTCCCACAGCAGAGACTCTGGTCCGGAAGCTTTCTCTGGTATCTCCAAAGTCGTCGACCCGTTCGAGCGTCCAGGGCATAACCGTTGTTGTACGGGGCGGTGATGTACATGATCCCGCCCACAACCAGGGGTACGGTCTGAAACTTGGCCGCAGCGCCCACACCGGTCTGGAAAACCCATTCGACTCGAAGATCACCCACGTTGCCTTTGTTGATCTGCTTGTAATTGCTCACCTTGGTGCCGTCCTAGCGTGACCGATCAGATTAGAAATCTGAAACAAAAGAGTAGAAACATGTTATAGATGGGGTATGGGCGAGGCGAATTCGGATCTCGGTTCGGCGCTCGACTCCGGGAAGAGCGCCCTTGGCGTTGAGCTGCGAGCGAGGGTTGCGGAGTTGACCGCAACGATCACGGAGTTGGCGGCGAAGGTTGCCAAGCTGACGGCGACCAACGCGGAGCTGAGGGCCCAGGTGGCGGAGTTGGAGGCGCGTCTGGGAGCGCCGCCCAAGACACCGGCGAACTCGTCGCTGCCGCCCTCGCGCGGGGAGAAGGCGAACAAGCCGGTGCGAGGCGGCCGGCGCAAGCGCCAGGGGCGTGCGGGAACGGGACGCAAGCTGCATCCGCATCCGAACAGCGTGGTGGAAGCGCGGGCGGAGAGTTGCCCGCACTGCGGGACGGACTTGGGCGGGGCGGAGCAGGCGCCGCAAGCGGTGTACGAGCGCATCGAGTTGCCGCCGGTGCGGCCGCACGTGACGCGGGTCACGCTGCACGGTTGCGACTGCCCGGGCTGCGGGCGGCGGGTGACGGCGTTGGCGCCGCAGGGTTTGGAACGGGGCTCGCCGTTCGGAGCGACGATCGAGGCGCTGGCGGTGTATCTGCATTACGCGCAAGCGATCAGCTACGAGCGCTTGCGCGCGTTGTTCCGGGATGTATTCGGTCTGGAGATCAGCGAAGGGGCGCTGGCGAACCTGTTCCGGCGGGTGCAGGGGCAGTTCGGGGACCAGGCGGAGGCGATTCGGGAGCGGGTGCGGGGGAGCCGGGTGGTGTGCTCGGACGAGACGTCGGCGCGGGTGAACGGGCGCAAGTGGTGGGAGTGGGTGTTCCTGGGAGCGGGAGCGGTGCTGCACGTGCTGCGGCCGAGCCGCTCGAAGGCGGAGCCGGAGAGCGTGCTGGAGGGGGCGCGACCGGAGGTGTGGGTGTCGGACCTGTACGTGTGCCAGCGCGGGCACGCGCCGGTGTGGCAGGTGTGCTTGGCGCACCAGTTGCGGGACGCGCAGTACGCGATCGACGCAGGGGACGCAGTGTTCGGGCCGGCGCTGCAGGCGTTCCTGGTGCGGGCGATGCGGGTGGGCCAGCGGCGCGCGCGGCTGCGGGACAGCACGCTGAAGCGCCACCAACGGGATCTCGGGCGGCGGCTGGACAAGCTGCTGGAGTTGGAGCCGACGCAGGCGGACGGACAGCGGCTGCTGAAGCGCTACGGCAAGATCCGGGACAGCCTGCTGGTGTTCGTGACGGATCGCGAGGTGCCCTTCACCAACAACGCCTCGGAGCGGGCGCTGCGACCGAGCACGATTTTCCGCAAGGTGACCAACGGCTTCCGCTCCGAGTGGGGGACCGAGGTGTTCGGGGCCGTGCGCTCGGTGATCGGCACCGGACGCCTCAATGATCTGACGACTCTCGAGGCGATTGTCACCACTATCAAGCGACGTACCGTCCTCAAACCTGCCTAGCCAGCCCCCTGGGTGAGCAATTACATCTGCTTGAGCGGCCGGTGGTTGCGACCGCTGTAGTCGCCCCGGTAAGTGAGCCAGTTCTCGGGCTCCTCCAGAGCCCGCACGAGCCTTTCGCTAGTCACCTCGCCCGCCAGAGGGGAGTCGGAAAAAACCGCCAGCATCAAGGACAGGCAAATGGTAGGGACAAACCATGATCGAAACATACGCTCTCCTCTTCGGATGTAACCCTTCGGCCAGCGTTCCATCCTCATGATAAGAGACGTCTAGCGGGTTGCCTTGACGACTTGATCAGACCACCCTCAGCCCGGTCACTCTTCCGCCGGTCGAGCGAGAAAAAACATGATGTCTGCTAACTCCTGGTCAGAAAGAGCGCTCTCCGGGTAGGTCGGCATCAAGGAACGGTCCAGATGGGTGATTGTCTGGAGTTCACTCTTGCGGTAACTGTGAAAATTCTCCTCTTGGTCCAGCACCTGGATCGTATAGGTGTCCTCATTGCGAATCACACCGGTAATCCGGTCTCCCGATTGGGTTACCAAGCGCACCGACTCGTACCCACCGGCCATCCGTCCGTCAGCTTGAAGAACATTTTTGAACTGAGCGCTGGGCTCTCGCATGGATTCAAGGAAAGACTCCCACGAACGCGTGATTCCGATACCGGTCAGGTCGGGACCTAAGCGTCCCCCTTTTCCACGGACCATGTGGCAATTGGAGCAAAACCCCTTTCCAGCAAAGATCTCCTGCCCCGATTTCCAATCTCCGCTCACCCCCTGGGGGCGGGCTTGGGACCGGAGGTCCGTGATATAGGCAATGATTCGCCACAAATTATCATCGGGAAGCGTCTGCGGCGGCATCTGGGTCCCTTGAATGCCACCCTTGACGACCTGGAGCATGTGCTCATCGTCGGAGACGTGCGTCAGTTGACCTCGGGTCAAGTCCGGCCCACGAAATCCACCCCCACCCTCCATCCCATGGCAGCCTGCACAGTAGTAGCGGAAGAGACCTTTCCCGACGGCGATGGCATCCCCATCGCCTTTGTAGGGGTTTTCCTGCCTCTCCCCTTCCGCCATCGCCGGACCCTCAAGCGTCAAGCAAAATGAAGAAGCAACGACAAGGACCAATGACAATCGCATGAGAACACTCATACTAACCTTGCCCACCGCGAGGGGTGCCTCGGTATCCGCAGTTTCGACGGATTTTATTGCATGTCCCCCGGAAGTCAAAAAGGGCAGACCGCGGCAATGCAAACCGAGTATTCGCTGGCGCCTACGGGCAAGAAACTGAGAATAACGGCTTGGTACGGATGCATGCCCGGGAAGGGACGATCCGAGAGCGGGACGTCAAGGCTGGTGACATGGTCCTCGTCGAACAACAGCCCGGCCTGGCTGGGATAAGGGAAACATCTCCACCCCTCCAAGAAGCCGGAAAGGAAACCGTCATGATGGAGAAAGTGACCTCGCTGGAAGAAGAGTACAGAATTCACACAGGACGTTCAGCCGATGCGTTTCAACGGACGGCACCGCTTATGGCGGGAGCGGCCAAGGGAGCATACTTCTATCCGCCCTATCCCCTGACGATGGCACGAGCCGTGGGGTGCACCCTCGAAGATATCGACGGTCGTTGCTATCTGGACTTTGTCAATCACCACACCACCCAAATTCTGGGTCACAACCATCCAACGGTCATCGAAGCCGTACAGGCCCAGCTTCGGCAAGGCATTGCCCTGGGTGCGCCGACGGGAATCGAGACGGAGATGGCTGCTGAGATGTGCCGACGGGTCACATCCCTCGACCGGATCCGATTCGTGAACTCCGGCACCGAGGCAACCCTCCACGCAATCCGGCTGGCCCGAGGATTTAGCCGGAAGCCCAGGATCGCAAAATTCGAGGGTGGGTACCATGGCAGCCACGACGCCGTCGAAGTCAGTGTGGCCCCTCCGCTGGATCAGGCTGGACCGGCACACGCCCCCCACTCCGTACCCGACGCGGGAGGAATCGCTCCTCATGCGGCTGACGAGGTCCTGATCCTTCCCTATAATGACGAGTCCGCTGTGGCCAAGCTTGTCGAGTCTCATGCCCAAGACTTAGCCTGTGTCATCTTCGACCCAAAAGCAGGGCTGCTCCCGGTTCGACCGGAATTCGCCCGTGCCGTGAGAGAGATCACCCGCAAGCATGACGTGTTGCTGATCTTTGACGAGATTGTGGGCTTTCGCGTCGGCAGCGGAGGTCTGCAAGCCGAGTTCGGCATCGATCCGGACCTGACCTGCTTCGGAAAGATCATCGGGGGAGGCTTTCCTGTGGGCGCCTTCGGCGGACGAGCTGAACTGATGGACTTGCTGGATATCACCACAGGACCGACCGGTTTCTTCCAAAGCGGAACCTTCAGCGCGCATCCCGTGACCATGGCCGCTGGCCTAGCTACCCTGCGAGAGCTGACCCCCTCCGCATTCGCCCACCTCAACGGGCTGGCAGAGCGATTGTCAACGGAACTGAACGACTTGTTCGCACGCCTGGGCATCCCGGCCCGCACAGTCAACACCGGCTCGGTGTTCAGCATCTACTTCCTTGAGGGAAAAGTGGAGAACTACCGTGACCTGACACGCAATGATCGAGCCTTAAGCCACCGAGTTTTCCTGGCTTTGCTCGAAGAAGGGTACTTCCTGAACCACACCTTGACGATGTGCGGCCTGTCGTTGCCCATGAATGAAAGACACATCACCGGCCTGGTGGAAGCCATAGAAAACGCTCTTGACAAAGCGCAAGGCATCTGAGCCAGCGCGGTCGGGGTCAGCCGCTGTTCAGCAAGCGGTCACAGTCTTCTCCGCTCAAGGGCAGTTCCGCCCAGGCACCCGAGCGGGCATGGGAGGCGTGAAAAGCAACGATGCTCTCCAGCACGTGAAGGGCCTCTGCAGGGTCGTAAGAAAAGGGAGTCTTGCCATCCAACCAGGCCACGATCTCTTCAACAGCCCGGTCCATGCCCGTAGCCTGGTCCCGCAGGCTGGGCCAGTGTTCCCGCCGACCGTCCCAGTATTCCAAACGCACGTCATCCCCTCCGGTCAGGGCTCGTCCTTCACTTCCGTTGAAGCTCAAGTGCATCGGAATCCGTCCGTAGTCTGAAGCATCGACCGTGACCATCAACCCATCCTCGAGGCGCATCAAGCCCCATCCGCCGGGATCTTGAAACTCCGGCCCGCGGCAGTCGGGCTTACCCGTCAGATCGAGAGTGCCCGAAACAGCTTCGACTCGTCGGCCGGTCACCATGTAGATGGCGTCGAACAAATGAGTGCCCGCATTGCCCAGGCGGCCGTTTCCCCACTGCACGTTGACCGAGGTCAGCTGACCCAGGCCACCCTCGGCGAGCAAATCCCGCAGACGGCGATAGTTCGGATTAAAGCGCCGGTTATGGTTGACAATCAAGAGCGCTCCCGACTCCCGGCAGGCACGCAACATCTCCTCCCCGTCGGCAATCCGAGAGGCCATAGGCTTTTCACAATAGATGGCTCGGATGCCGCTTCGGGCACAAGCCACGGTGATTTCCCTATGCACCGGAGTGTAAGTGGCCACGCTCACCAAGTCGAGGGCTTCCATTTCAATCATCTCGCGCCAGTCAGAATAGGTGCGAACCCCTGTGAGTTCGGCGAAGCGGGATCGCCGCCCATCATCGCGGCTGCTCCCCGCGACCAACTGGATATGCGGATTTCCGGTCAGAGCCACCAGATGGGTTCCATCCAGATTCTCGACTCGCTGCCCGAGGGCATCTCCGGATGTCTGGTCGGCAGCACCAATAAAACCCAAGCCAATAATTCCTGCCCGGTAGGATGACGTGTTCATGAGGTGGCACCGCCGATTAAGGTTGTAGCGACAATGAAACCATTCTGCTCCCAAAAAAGGGAATTACATCGCAAAGTGACCAATAGTCCCTTGACTAGGCGGATTGGCGGTCTGAGTATTCCTGGCCTTCTTCATGAATTCCCACTCCCGGCGTTTCTTTGGCGGGGATCTCACCAAAGCCCTCAGCACGTTCTCGAGTGTGTCCGGAATGGGCTCCGGCATAGGGTATTTCACTGGACGGCCACGCGTGCGCTTGGACGGCCTCTCGTTCTTCGTCATGATTCCTCTGTAGTCTCAAATTCCCCACCTTAGCCCAGCGCGTGCCGAGGCGGTGTAACAGCATCCGCGAAACGTCCAGGTTCCCGCTCCCAGCAGGAACCTTGCGGCTAGAATTCATCCTGCGGTACCTCTCGCACAGCGAGCATTTCGTCTCCATCTTCAGCACGAGCCCAGCGATGCGGTGATTTCACTTCGCGTTGAGGTCGGCGAGTCTTCGCATGATCTTGCCGCAGTCTTCAATCAAGCAGACCGGAACCGCTTCGAGCTACCAGATCAGTATCTCTGCAGCCTCTCGCTGGCACCGGAAGAGGCGCATCACAGAACCGGGGCACGCCCAGTGCTGCGGTAGCTTGCGGGTGCTCGAGCAGACGCCGGGCCACCCACCGGCCCGCCAGTCGGTCAGCAGGTGACGCAACTCGTTCATGGTGCGGTGGGGATCGAGATTGGCGAATCGGTCCTCCGCGCCCTCAAGGAGGTTCTGCTCGACCCGGCCCGCTTCGGGGATGCCCAGCTGGCCGGTACTTGGCCGACGACTGGGATTGATCGCATCTACTGTGCGGCCCTTGCCGTCAAGCGGCCAGTGGCTGTCGGGTGCCTCGCACGGAGTCCTCAGAACCCGATTGCGGGCCGCATTGAGCTTCCGTGTTCCACATCCTCGATCCTTCGCTCGGCATCGCGGGAAGCGCGCAAGGCGATGGGGCTTCGGGGTTCGACGCTTGCTGCCAAGCCGCTAACGGATGCCGAAGTTGCCCCATACCCCGAAATGGTCCGACAGGTATTGACCCTCGGCACCTCGTTCGCGCCAGATCTCGATGCCGCGTCGCGTCAGATCAGGTGTATGCGCGATGTGATCAATCGACAAGTTCGGGGCCCCTGCTAGTTCCCCGGCAGTCGCGACCTCGAATCTTTCGAACGCTCGCAAAAGCGCCTCATGCACAGTCTTTGGTACCCATCTCCGCGGAATTCTCTGATTGAAGTCTCCTAGAACAATGGTTCTCGACGCGGGGATCCGACAGCGCATTCTCTCGAATCCAGCGAGCCAGGCTTCATGATCCTGCCACGGTTTGCGATCCTTGCGTCCGGTTCTCATATGGGCGTTGCGCCAGGGGGTGCAGAGACCAACGACGGTCAGGCAAGTCTCCACGGATATCTCCCTGACGCCTGCCACGAGCCTACCCTTCGGAAGCTCCTCCGAGCCGATGGCATCGACGTGGGGAGTCCAAGGTCGCTTGCTCCACAGCAGCACTTTCCTGCGACCTTGACGGATGGGGTAACCCCAATCCTTGCCGGCGTCGATGACACTTTTCGATTGTTGGCGTGCCGGGCCAGTTCGGCGGCGTCCGTGTCGCGGAACGACCGCACGCCGCACGATGCCAGATCGAGTTGCATCTCCGGTCCCGATGAGTTGCGATTGCCCAGTATCTGTCACTCCAGCGGGCGCAGCATCGCGAGCACACCGCCGAGGATCGCGAGCGTCTGTGCGAGCATCGCGCCGACGAAATGCCACGTCAGGCGGGTCTCAAGGCTGGCAAGCTCGGCGCGTAGCGCCTCCGGCGTCACGTGCCCGGCGGCCTGCCGGCTGGCGTCCGTGATAGCGTCGGCCTGCTCGACGGAAAGGCCGGCGCCAGTCAAGCGGCGGGCGATCGCGTGAGTGTCGAATACCGAATCATGCTACCAAGTGGCATTGTTAAGTGGTTGGCTCGAATGCATTTTTGCTCTAAACGTCCGTTGGTTTTTCTCTCAGCGAGCACACGTCACCGTTTTCCAATCCGTGAAGGCCTGGCCGACGACATTTAGAATGGTCGGCGCGTTGCCTCGTAAGGGCATTGTCAGGTAAACGGTTCGAACGCAGATTTGCTCCGAAAGTCTTCCGAGGCTTCTTCTGTCAAAGAACACACGGCATCGTCTTCCATGCGGCGAATGCCCGCTCTCTGAGGAATCGATGACGGATCGCCTTGAGACGATGGCGTGCAACTCGGAACCGGTTGTGCGTTGAACCGTGGACCGAGAGGAAACGTTGGACTTGCGCCGCTGCCTTGAACCGACGCATGTGACGTTCTCCCTCCCCGACGTGCTGGTGGGAGACTTCAGCCCGGTTGTTCTCGTACCGGCCGGTTCGATGGGACGCGGATGGGAAGACCTCCCGGTGCGCCGCCTGATAGCTTCGAAGCTTGTCGGTGACGAGTTTCGACGGCGACCTCTCCTAGTGTTTCCACATTCTGCGGAAGCAGCATTTGGCAGCTCTGCTATCCCGGCGGCGCGGGACTCGGATATCCAGGACCTCGCCGTCCTGGTCCATTGCTCTCCCAAGAAAGCGACGCTCCCCGCGGATCGTAGTGAACACCTCATCCACATGCCAGATGTCACCGAGTCGGCCTTGTCGCCGTCACAGAGCACGAGCGTACGCGGGTCCAAACTTCCGGCACAAAAATCGAACGGTCTCGTAGGATACGTTCACGCCACGCCCGGCAAGGAGATCCTCGACATCGCAGGAGTTCCCAGTGAATCGATGGCATAGCCAAGCGGCATGGCTGATGACCTCGGATGGCAAGCAGTGGCGACGATACAGGGATTGCACCGGTTATTTGTCGCCGACCACCGGATCGCCGTTAACTTGACAAACCTGTCCTCGGAGAAACGGTCGATCAGATCGCAGGCCTTTGGCAACGGCGTAGCGGCCTTGCATGCAACCTGGGTTTCACTTCTGCAGACTAGCTGCCATCGAACGGAGGCTTGCTTCGATTCGTTCAGCTAGCTGAGCGTACTCTTCCCCCTCGTCGGAAAGGATAGGCGATCCGAATTCGACGTGGACGGGCCCCCTGCACGGCCAAGAATCCTGCAGAGACATGACATCGAACAATCCCTGTAGGTACACGGGTACGATGGGCACTTCGAGCCGGAGCGACATCAGCCCGATCCCCGCTTGAAATGGTTGAAGATAGCCGTCCGATGTCAGCTTCCCTTCAGGGTAGACCAGCGGACAATACCCCGCCTCGACCAGCTCACCGGTGTAGCGGAGCGTGTCGCGGACCTGGCCGAGGTCTTGCGACAAGGGATAGGCATTGAACAGCCCGCAGCAGAGGTAGTAAAGCGCCCGCAGCCCGATCCTCCGGCCCAACTCGGGTGTCTCTCCGGACGGAAAGAAGTGCTGCTGACGCACCGCCGGCGCCAGCCTCCTCTGCCATTCGGTCGGCAGCGCAGCAGTCAGCGCGACGGTGTCGAGATGACTCGTGTGGTTTGCCGCGAAGATGACTGGTGGCACGGCGCGCTCTAGGTTTCGAAGTCCCCCGACCGACAGCGGGATGTAGTGACGGAACAGCGGAAGAAACAGGACTCGCCGCATCGCACCGCGCATCGCGGCGACAGGCCGGCTCCGAGCCCAGCGGGGAGGAGGAACGCGCCTTGCTGTCGCTTCTCGTTCGATCGCCTGCGTACTCGGGGAATCACCGTTACGATCCGGTGCCGGGCTCTCGACCTGCCCGGCAACCCACGCACGGACCTGCCCGAGAGTCGAAAGCGCCGAGAAGGCCGTCTCGTCCAATTCGATCCCGTAGTGTTCTTCGAGAGAGGCCAGCATGTCGATCCGCTCGAGTGATGACAGCCCTAGGTCTTCCGCCAAGCGCCGGTCGTCCGAGAGGTCTTCCAGGCGGCGTCGGGTGAGCGTTAGAAGGATCTCGTCCAGTCTGGATGCCTCGCCCCGATCCGGGATCTGGGCCGTCGAGGACAAGCGTGCGGCTACTTTCCGTCTCTGTGTCTTGAAGGTCGACGCAGTGCGGGGAAATTCCTGCTCGGGCCATTCAGAGGCGCTTTGGATTCTCTGGTGCGGCTCAAGCCGGCGGTTAACCCTCTCGACGATCGCGAGCAGGTCCTCGCCGGGATCGTCGAGAATGAGCGCGGCATGGATTCTCTCCGCGCTGGCTGGTCCGACTGGGACAACCACCGCGTCCCGCACCGCGCCCTCGCGTATGAGCGCCCTTTCGATGTCCTCGGGGTGGACGTTCATGCCGTCCGCAGTGACAATGACATCTTTCTTCCGTCCTTTGTAGATCAGTCTGCCTTCAGCGTCGCGGTCGCCGATGTCTCCCGTGTGAAACCAACCATCCTCATCAACGGCGCGCGCGCGGCGGGTGCCGGTTTCGAGGTACTCACCCACGACACTCGCTCCTCGAACAAGAATTTCGCCGTCATCGGCAATTCGGACCTCCTGACCCCCGATCACCTCACCAAGCGTGCCGCGGCGCGCTCGGAATGGGTGATTGACTGAAACCACCGGACTCGTTTCGGTGAGGCCGTAGCCTTGGACCACGAGTAAGCCGATGCTGGACCAAAACGCTTCAGTCTCGGAATTCAGCATGGCGCCCCCGACGACGAAGGCCCAGAACTTGAATCCGAAGGCCCCATGAATATCCCGGTGGCGCCACCAGCGGCGGAGTGGCCCGCCCGGTTCTGCCGGGACAGCCTTGGACCGAGGATGGCGCCGCTCGATGTCAGTTCGCAGGCTGTCGAGAATGCGCGGCACGCAGACAAGAACCGAAATCCGCTCTCTCCGAATTGTCTTTTGGATCGCAGCCGGGTGCAGTCCGGTCATAAACGCCGCTGAGCCGTCGAGCAGGAGAGGAATGAAGATGCCCATGGACTGCCCGAACATATGGCTGAGCGGCAGAAGATCGAGGATCCGAATCGGCTGGAAGGGCACAGCCCATTTCTTGTAGCGATCGATCTCCTGTCGAATCGGGTCAAGGTTGGCGCAGATGTTCCGGTGGAGGTGAACTACTCCCTTAGGCTCGGCAGTGGTCCCTGAGGTGTAGACAATCTCGACCACATCGTTGCCGCTTGCAGGAGTCGGACTGAAGCGGGGTCCGTCGGGTAGCCCATTGAGCGACTCGATCGCAAAGCGCTCCAAAGGCGAGGTCGGGTTAGCCGCCCCGCCGCTGTGAACCAGGAGCTTGGCGCTGGTTTGAAAGGCGATTCGGTCAATGAATTCCGAAGAGGAATGGTGGTCGAGCGGAACTACTTGAACCCCCCGCGCCAGGCAGGCCCAGAATATGGCGACCCATTCGGGTCGGTTGTCGGACCAAAGCACGAGGCGGTCTCCGGATCCAATTCCGTTACGGTCCAGGTACGCGACGAACCGGCGGATCCCAGCATCCAGATCGATGTAGGACCAACGCCAGGTACGGTATCCGTTCCAGAACCGCAATGCCTCTCTTGATCCGAGGCGTTCGATCTGAGGCAGGAGCTCCAGCAGTGTCTGCATGCCAAGTCGTCAGTGCACTCCCTGGTGCGGCTGTTCCAAAGAGGCGTTCCGAAGAACAGGTGGGTTGCAGGATCATCCTAACCCACGAAGGACTTACGGTCACCACGTCTTGGCGGTCGCGGCGACGGTCGACCGGTAGCTTTCGGACCGCGCCTGGCAGGCCTGCCAATCTCCCCGCTTTCGTGTGCCCGTCGGACTTAAGCGTGCTACATGCCTATGGTGAACGCTCGGTTTACTGCGAACCAGCTGTCTAGGCCAAGCTCTTGTGAATCCGCATACTACAAGGACGACCGCCAGATATTGGCCAAGCGAGGCCGCCGTTCCCCAAGTACCCGGAAATGGCAGCTTTGCCTTGACACGCTGGTGTCATCGCTCTTCTCGCGTCTCGTCCATTTGGCGTCCTATCAAATACCCGTCCAATAAATCGAACCCATGCAACCTGTTAAAAATAAAACAGTTGTCTTTCCTTCTGACTTATCGAGCGCGCCTGGAGCGGTTATTCATCAAATAACGCCTGGGATCAAGCCATCGCGTTTGATGGCACACGCCGACCTCGCCCGGGATCGGCGTCATGTTGTTGGTCACAGCGGCCGGAAGTGTCATGACTTGATGGTGGGCGGGGACAATTGGCCCATGCAATCCCTGTAGCGACGCCACCGCTTCCCGCCCGAGATCATCAGCTACGCTGTGTGGCTCTACCTTCGGTTCACCTTGAGCTAGCGCGATGTCGAGGATCGCTTAGCCGAGCGTGGAGTAACTCGTTCCTACGAAGCCATTCGAGGGTGGTGCCGGAAGTTCGGACCCGCGCACGCTCGGGCCGTCCGCCGCCGACAAGGCCGATTCGATGACGTCTGGCACGTGGACGAGCTGTTCATCACGATCCGTGGCGAGCGTCGCATTGGCGGCCCGGATGGCGCGGATCGCTCTGGCCTTGTTGAGCAGGGGCCAGCGCTTCGAGCATACGGGCAAGCCGTCCCCCGGTGGCTTGCCCGAGACCGAATTAGCTACCGAGAGGGGAGGAACTCAGAGTTTGTCCGCCACCTCCCAATGGCATTGTAGAGTTGTCGGCGGCCACCGGTAGCTTGACAATGCCTTACGGGACACTAGGAGTCTTCAGTTGTAGCTCCATTCCCGCGCCGAATGGCATACAGCAACTGGTCCTGCACTGTACCGTCCTTGATGGCACTCCGGCGCATGCGGCCCTCGAGCCGGCACCCGGCCTTCTGCAGCACGCGACAGGATGCGGTGTTCGAGGCTAAGGGCACGGCGTACAACCGTTCCCGATCGTAGGCCGTAAAGGCAAAGCGGGTGAACCCCCTAAGCGCGCGTGTTGCGATGCCGCGACCCCAGTACGGCTCGCCGAGCCAGTAGCCGACCTCTGCCGAGCAGCGCTCTACGTCGTCGCGGAGTGTTACGCCGATCGCGCCAACCGACACGTCGCTGACCGTAATTGCGAACATCGTCTCAGGGTCTCCACCGCGAGCGAAGGTGATGAACCTGCGCGCATCGTCGATCGTGTAGGGATGGGGGAACCGGTCACGCAATTGCAGCCACACTTTTCGATTGTTGGCGTGCCGGGCCAGTTCGGCGGCGTCCGTGTCGCGGAACGACCGAACGCCGCATGATCCCAGATCAAGTTGCATCTCCGGTCCCGATGAGTTGCAATTGCCCAGTATCTATCACCCCAGCGGGCGAAGCATCGCGAGCATACCGCCGAGAGCCGCGAGCGTGTGCGCAAGCATCGCGCCAGGGAATCGCCACGTCAGCCGAACTCAATGCCGGCAGCGTCGGCGCGTAGCGCCTCCGGCGTCACGTGCCCGCAGTGCCCGGCCGCCTGCCCCTTCGCTTCCGTGATAGCGCCGGCCTGCTCGACGGGACGGCCGGCACCAGTCAACCGGTGGGCGATCGCCTGGGTGTCGAACAGCGAATCAGGCAGCGTCAAGAACTTGGTGGTGGCCGGTGATAATTTGCCCATGCAATCGCTCTATCGATGCCAGCGCTTCGCTCCCGAAATCATCAGCTCTGCAGTGTGGCTCTACCACCGGTTCGCCTTCAGCCTGCGCGATGTCGAGGATCTTCTCGCTGAGCATGGAGTAACCGTTTCCAACGAAGCCATTCGAGGGTGGTACGAGAAGTTCGGACCCGCGTACGCTTGGGCCGTCCGTCGCCGACAAGGCCGACTCGGTGACGTCTGGCGCGTGGACGAGCTGTTCATCACGATCTGCGGCGAGCGTCGCTATCTTTGGAGAGTGGTCGACGTCGCTGCATTGGAATCACCGCATCAACTCCATACCAGAGGAGACGTCGGCCGCCGATGGTCCCTACACTCATGCAGCATGGGCAAGGCGATCCTCGCGGCGCTGCCGGACGAGGAGGTCCACAACATCGTCTTGGAGCGGGGTCTGGCTCGCTGCACGGAACGAACGACTACGATGGAACCGGCATTGCGGCAGATGTTGGCACAGATTCCCAAGAAGGGTTATTCGGTCGACTGGGAAGAGAACGAGCCAGGGGTCCGATGTGCCGCAGCCAGCGTTACGGACACCGTGCGACATGCGCTTGGGGCACTCAGTATTTCGGGGCCCAGCGTGCGGATAACCGAGCAGAATATTGCGGAGCATGGGGTCCAAGTCGTTGAGGCGGCCCATGCCATCTCCGAATCACTACGAGCGATGTGAGGCCTCGATAACGACCCGCTTGGTGAGAAAGCTATGACAAATTACGACATCGCCGGAATTGTCCCTCCGATGATTACGCCTTTCGATGCGGAAGGGAACGTCGATGAAAGGCTGCACCGGGCCGAGGTGCGTCACATGCTCGCGGCCAAGGTGCACGGCCTTGCGGTGTGCGGCAGCACCGGGGAAGGTCACACGCTGACCACAGACGAAACCCTGAGAATCACAGCGTCCACGACGGAAGAAGTGAAAGGACAGATTCCGGTCATCACTGGAATCATCTGCAACAGCACGCAGGCAGCGATCGAACGGGGGAGAGCGGTGGCCGATCTCGGGGTGGCGGCGTTGCAGGTGACCCCGGTGCACTATCTGTTCCGTCCGGACGACGACGCGATGTCGCGATATTTCGATCGGATCGCTCAAGCTACAGGCCTGCCGGTAATCATCTATAACGTCGTGCCGTGGTCCTATCTCTCGCCCAAGTTACTAGCTCGCATTCTGCGAAAAGTCGACGGTGTGATCGGAGTCAAGCAGAGCGCTAGCGATCTGAAAGCTTTGGCAGACCTGCTCTTGCTTGTTGATTCCCAGGAGTTGCGACAGAAGGGCGTACGGATTCTTTCGGCGGTGGATGCTTTTCTCTACCCGTCTTTTAGTCTTGGCGCCCACGGCGCCGTGGCCGCGATTCTGACCGCGGTTCCGGAATGTTGCGTTGAGCTATGGAATGCCGTTCAGGAGGAAGATCACCAGCGAGCGAAACGGTTGCACGAGAACCTGTTGGGCCTCTGGAACGCAATCGATCACCCGAATCTTCCGGCGAATGTGAAAACCGCGCTTAGGCTCCAAGGGCGTGACGCAGGCTTCCCGAGAGCGCCAATGCCACAGAGTTCGCCGGAACAGGAGGAGGAGATTCGCCAAGCACTGGCAGGGGGGCGCAGAGCCGGCGGTTGCATGAGCGGGGAACTGCGATGAGAAAGCCGCATCTGAGCCGCATGTGGTTCATTCCCGCGGCGCTTCTGGCGCTGATTGCACCGAGTCGGTGTTCCGGCAGCGAGGAAAGCGAGCATGTACGGTCCGAATATGAGCTTCAAGCTGAAGCCGATGCCAAGCAGGACCAACAGGTCGTTGTCTTTGAACAGTCTGGCCTGGGACCCGCATCACGGAAGTCCGCTGGCCGCTGACCATTGCAGTGGGTGCCCCTTCCTAGCGAACTCTAAGAAAGATGTGGCTCGTTCGCGACGGCAAAACCGTGCAGCCGAGATTGGAAGAGAAGGACACCAGGGAGGGCTGGCAATACCGTGGAGTCTGGGAGCACGAGGGCAATGTCTACGCAATCTACTCCGTGGCCCAGAAAGATTGCGAGGTGGCGGTCCTGCTGCTCATTGGCTCTACTAGTTCCTCCCTCCGCTCAGCTTCGTTCTAGTGGATTGGACACGCGGGGAAAGAGTTCCGTACAAGCGCTGCATGGCTTTCACGGCGTGATCAACCGTAGATGGCCAGGTCGTGTCGTCCACCCATCCGCCTGGCACGGTGAAGCTGATTCGGGAAGCGCGCTTGTCGTCGAGGCGCTGCCAGGAAAGCCGTGCTCCGAACTCGGCCTCGATTGCCTCGCAGTCGGAGTGGAGAGCGTCGAACAGGGCCTTGTTCTCCTCGGCTTCGGGGCGTCGATATACAGCTCTGCGCGCGTTTCGTCTTGCAGGACCGCGTAATTCCACCACTGCCCGTGCCTTCGTGTACCGAGCCAGCTAAAGCGGTTCGCGGAGATCCGCGCGTGCAGGTTCGAGACCTCGTTCGCGTGTGCGAGCAGTAATTGCCAAAAAGCAAAACGCGTTTCGTGTCGGTCCGATCGCTCGGTTGTTTCCGAGGCATCGTCTTCGGGCTCAGCGATGAGTTCCGGCGCGGGGGGCTTCTCTCCGTCGAGATCGAGCCGAGTGGGATTCCACACCCATTCGGCGATGCGGATGTAAAGCTCCTGCCGCTCGGCTTGTTCCTTGGGGCCGAATGATTCGTAGGCGCGGAACGGTAAGCCGGTCCGGTCCAGCAGCGACCGGAAGCTGGGCAGATTCTCGTAGGCAAGCGGATGAAGGCTGCGAGCAAGGAGGTTCTCGCTGTTCGAAACATAGGCGTCCCGCTTGGCCTCGTATGTAGCGTCACCAATGCTCTGGTTGACCCCGCGCTGGAGGAGGAGTAGGCCTCCGAGCTTGTTGCGCTCGGTTCCGAAGTCGCTTGGGTGCGCGAACCAGTCCTTGAAGCGGTCGTAATGGTCCGCCCAGATGTGCTCGATCTCGAAAGGCCGTGCCTGACCCTGGGAGCTCAGCTCCTCAAAGCTCGACGATAGGCCGCACCGCGTGTTCACCCAGTGCGTCAGTCGAGCGAGGATGTGCCGTACCTGCCGGTAGTTCTGATTGTGCAACCGGAACCGGGGCTGGCGGGCGAAGCTCTCTGGCTGCTCATCGAGCTGCTCGCGTAGGAACTCCGACAGGCTGGCCGAATCCCGCCCGCGCAGCTCCTTTGCCAGGATGAAGAGCGTGTACTTGACCGACGAGTAGCCGATCGTGCGGAAGTTCCAGACCCGTCGCGCGAGCCAGATGTCGAGGAAGTCCGCCACGAGTGCGACTTTCAGTCGGATCTCCTTGGCGTCGTCGTCCGGTGCGAGGGCGGCGAGCCAATGGCACTGACTTAAGGATTTTCTTGCTGACTTAAGGCTGCGGGCTTCGACTGGGCCCCTTGGCAGCCTTTCGGGTCCCAGTCGGCTAGGCTGGGACGGGGT
Organism: Bryobacterales bacterium; assembly: GCA_965218615.1. Lineage (GTDB taxonomy): Bacteria > Acidobacteriota > Terriglobia > Bryobacterales > UBA6623 > VXMF01. Next base: position 95,806 of record CBDCLH010000006.1, on the reverse strand, counting down.
TGCGCCGGCCGATCCCGACGCACTCGGCGATGCGCGTGACGGTTGCGCGGACGAATTCGGTGTGGCGCAGCAGCAGCGCCTCCAGATGCCGCGACAGGGCGGCCAGGCTGTGCTTGAAGTTGGCCTGCGGGGGCGGCTTGCCGTCGGCCGGGCCGGCCGCCTGGCACAGGGCGGCGTCGCGGTTGGTGAAGCTGCGCGTCATCGCGATCAGATTGAAGTGCGCGAACAGTTCCTGCTTGACCAGGCGCTCGGTGCGGCCGTGGAACTGGTCGACCTCCAGGAATTGCTTGCTGATCTTGTAGAGTTCTTCGATCCCCCAGCGGGCGTGATACAGGTCGGCCAGGGCGGCGACGCTGTAGCGCTGGCGGTCGAGCAGGGTGGCGCCGAGGATGTACTCGGTGCCGCCGTGCGTGTACTTGACCAGGCGCAGCGGGACCGGTCGCCAGTGGGTGCGGGGATGCTTGCGGCGCAACTCACGCAGGGCATCGGGGCCGGGGAAGATCTCGGCCACGGTATCGGTTTGGTCGCTGGCGAGGAAGCGGTCGAGGGCCTGGCCGGCCTTGCGCCGGATGCGGAACACGGCCTGCAGGCCGCGCTGGCGATGGGCGCAGAGCAGTTCGAAGGAGTAATAGCCGCGGTCGTAGACGACGACGTCAGGCGGTGCCAGAGCCTGGAGATGGGCGAGTGCGGCGGCGCGCTCGTTGCCGTGGGCGAGGAGGTCGAAATCGACGGGCAGCTTCGAGTGCAGGCGGTACAGGCAGCTCAGCAGGCCTTGCGGGTAGTGCGCCTGCTCGCTGGGCAGGGCGTAGCCGGCGTCGAGCAGCGGGCGGGGCAGGTTCAGCTTCGAGCCGTCGACGGCGAAGACGCGATGGCCGTGCCAGAGGGGGCCGGGCTGGTCGGCGCGCTGGAGGATCTCGGCGTGGAACTGCAGGAAGACGCCGGGCTGGACCTTGCGCCTGGCGCGGACCATCGCCGAGTCGGAGACCGGCACCGCCTGCGGCAGGGGCACGTCGAGGACGCGGCAGTGGTCCCACAGTTCGGCGAGCGTGGCGGTGTAGCCCTGGCGGCGGGGGGCGAACACCAGGCGGAAGACGAACAGCATCACCAGCAGGGTGTTGAGCACGCGCCGGCGCACTTGCCAGAGCTGGTCGTGGGCGGCGGCGACGGCGCTGAGCGCGCCGATCAGGTCCTGCCACATGCGGACGAAGGTCTCGTCGGGGGCCGCCGCCTCCGGCGCGGGCGGGCGTCGCGGCCTGGGCTGGCGGGGGCGCGGCCCGTGCAGCAGGATCTCGCGGCAGTGCTTCGCCAAGGGGTACACGTAGACGTCCTTGCGGGTCCGCCCCGCGTCGGGGCGGCCCCGGGTCTGGCCCAGGTGCAGCCAGTTGGCGGCGCGATAGCAGACTCCGCCGAAACGCTCCGGATCAACGAAAGTCTCGAGCAGGACCGGCCGGCAGCCGTAGCGGCTGTGCCAGTCCTGCGGCAGCTGCTGGACGGCCAGCGACAGCGCATGACTGGCCAAGTTCTCGACCTGGACCCAGGGAAACAGCAAGAAGCGAGGCTGCCCGACCACCAGCTGCAAGTGCTGCTTGTACGCGCCCTCGCGCCAGCCGACCCACGTGTCGCGGCAGGCCAGCGAGTGGGTCGCCTGGCTGAACAGCAGGCAGCCCAGCGGGCGCGCGTGCCGGTCGAGCAGGAAATAACGCAGGTGCGGGCCGAGCGGCTGGCGATAGCCAAGGTAGTGATGCCGGTCGACGTATTCGTTGAACAACCCGGCCTGCTCCGGGCCCTCCGCCCGTTGCAGGCGCAGCGGAGCCAAGTCCCGCAGGTCGGCCTGGATCCGCGGCTGCGGGTCCGTGCGTGGGGTCCGCGCAAGCGGCTGGCGCGTCCCGTGCATTTTCTCCTCGCGCTTCGGCGGCAGCGTCAGGATGCCCTCCTTGTGCAGCGCCTCGAGCAGGCCTAGGCCGGCCGCGACGCGGTTCTTGCCTGCCGGGGTACGCCAGCGCAGGTGCTCGCAGATCGTCTGCGCCAGTTCCTTGCGGGCCAGTGCCGGGAACGTCGCCACCGTCTCTTGGACCTGGGCGATCTGCTGCCGCGTGAAGCGCCTGCCGAAGAAGGTGGTGGACTTGAGATTCTCGATGCGGGGATCCATGGCAGCTCCCAGGAAACCGGTTCTTGCCTACCATGGCAAATTCCGCCCAGGATGTCAAGGGGCTTTTTCGAGGCCGGTCGGAAAACACTGTAAGTGCTTCTGCATCCGTGTCTTGGAGGTCTGCCAGGAAATCCGGCTACTGTCTTGCTTATGTCAGGGACATTGGGCGGCGAGCAGGGCCTGGGTCTGGAGGGTGAATCCCCGGTCTTCGTTGTAGCGGATGGACTCCCAGCTAGGCATCAGGACACGAGCGGCTGTACGGATCTCGATCGAGCGGCGAGCGTAGAAGTCCAAGCCCCGCGAGACAAACCGGACAAAGGCGTCAGAGTCCGCAAGTCCGAGCCGCTCTCGGTGATCGCGAACCCAACGATGGAACTCGGAGCCGATGCGCTCGTAGTCGCGGTTTTCGGCCCCCCTGCGTCCGGGTCGTATGGTCTCGGCGTGTCGCGCGCGGAGCCAGTTCTTGAAGTAGTCCACGTCTTCTTCCTCGCCTAGCTCTTTCAGGCACTGCATGTGCTTCTTCCAAGTTGCATTGAGGGCGCGCTGGTCATCCTCGTGGCGGACGTTGGCGAGGACGTAGCCCTTGAGCATCTCCGGCAGGCTTAGGCTCAGGCCCCGATCGTTCATCGTCTCGAAGATCGTGTAGGCGTCCTCATCGGAGAACGCTTCGATCTCGACGAGATGTACATTCTCCAGGAGCCAGTCCACGAAGTAGGGGAGGGCGGCTCCGGTTACCTCCTCGGGCAGGTGGTCCGCGATGTTGGCATAGCGTGCGGCGATGTTGCGGACGGACTCGCTCGTGCCATTCAGTTCAATCGACTCGCCGTCCATCAGTTTCTGCATGACCTCGACCCGATCGGGAATGTCGAGGTTGAAGCTCTTACGACCGTACTTCTCGGAGTAGACGAGATTCTGAACCTCGACGCGCTCGTCTCGGTCCTCCTGGAGGCGGTGCAGATGGATTAGCAGGAGCGTCAGCGTTGTAAGGCGTTGCTGTCCGTCCACGACGAACCGCTGCCCGCGCTTGTGGCTGATGACGATAGAGCCGAGAAAGTAGTGGCCGTAGCCCTCGACCTCGTGACGGGAATGACTAGGCTGGTAGGAGTCGAGGAATTTGCCCGTCAGATCGTCAATCAGCTCGCGGACCTGCCTCTCCTGCCATGCGTACTCGCGCTGGTAGAAGTCAATGGCGTACTTGGCCTTGTCGAGCAGCTCTCGGACAGTGCGCGCTCGTCCGTCGATGGTCTTGGCTTGAGTTTCTGATAGAGTCACGCGTAGATCTCCAGGTGCAACTCGATTTTGCGCGTAGGTGCTCACCGCGCTGCTGGATAACGTCGCGGATGCGTTGAAAGATCAAGACGAACGACGTGCGCGGCCATCACGCGTGTCGACTTGTTGGCACCCCGTATCGTCCTCCGGGTCTCTCGTCCACCCTCAAACTCGTCGGGTAGTGATGCGTTCAGCAGGCCAGGGCGATTCCATCCAGATCTAGAAAGGACATGAACTGAGCGGGTTGTGCGGCGAACTGGACTTTTTCGCTGGGATCTGCTACGAGTGCGAGGGTGAGGGAGGCGGCGATAGCGTTGCGCGCGGTGCGTGTGAGGCCCATCGAGGCGCACGAGGAGGCGCGCTGGAAGGAGTTGATGCGGCAGCGGCATTACCTGGGATTCCAGAAGTTTTGCGGGGCGCAGCTCAAGCAGGTGGCGGTGGTCGGGGAACGCTGGCTGGCGCTTTTGGGCTGGCAGGCGGCGGCGCTGCATTGCGGGCCGCGGGAGCGCTGGATCGGCTGGAGTCCGCGGCAGCGTCGCACGCGGCTGTTTTTGGTGGCCAACCAGGCGCGTTTTCTGGTGTTGGAGGCAGCGGGGACGGCGCCGGGGTTGGCCTCGCGTGTGCTGGGGCTGAGCCTGCGGCGGTTGGAGCGCGACTGGCGGGAGCGCAACGGGAGTGCGCTGCTGCTGGCCGAGAGCTATGTGGATCCGGCGCGTTTCCGGGGCACGTGCTACCGGGCGGCGAACTGGATCGAGTTGGGGCAGACGCTGGGCTACGGGCGGGTGCGCGGGGGCGCGGTCGGCTACCAGCGGCACGGGCAGCCGAAGGGGGTGTTCGTCTACCCGCTGCGGCGCGGCGCGCGGGAGCAGTTGGCGGCGCGGGAGCCGCGTCCGGAGTGGCACGGGGAAAGGCAGCGGATTCACTTGACAGACAAGCAGTTGGAATCACTTTGGAAGCATTTGAGGCGGGTTCCGGAGTTCCGCGCGCGGAAGGGGCTGCGGCATCCGTTGACGGTGGTGCTGGTGATCGTGCTGGCGGCGCGGCTGGCGGGCAAGCGGAACACCAAGCACAGCGCGCAGTTTGGGCGGCGGCTGACAGCCAAGCAGTTGCGGCGGGCGGGAGCGCGGCCGCATCCGCGCACGGGCGTCTGCCGGGCGCCTTCGCTGAACACGATCCGGCGGGTGCTGCAGGGCGTGGAGGCCCAGCGTCTGGAGCAGGAGTTGGACGCGTGGCTGGCGGAGCAGGGCCAGCAGCAGGAGCCGGGCGAGGCGCTGGCCCTGGACGGCAAGACGCTGCGCGGGTCCTACGACCACGACCTCCAAGAGGACGGCGAGGTGGCCGACAAGGCGGCCCAGCAGCAACTCACGGTGGCTGGCATTGACACGCGGCAAGTGTATGCGCAGCAAGGCTTGACAGGGAAGAAAGAGGATGCCGAAGCGCAGGTGGCGCGGGAGCTTCTGGAGCGTCTCGATAGCCAGGGGCGCTGCATTGTCGCCGATGCGCTGCACACGCAGCGCGAGACGGCCCAGACGATCCTCGACCGCGGTGGATTCTATGTCTTCACGGTCAAAGCGAACCAGCCGACGTTGCTCGAGCAGTTGAGGCAAGACTACCACTGGGAGCAGCACGCGCCCTACAGCGAAACCGACTGTGGTCACGGGCGCATCGAAACCCGCACGATCCGGGTGTCGGAGGAGCTCAACCGCGCGGTGCAGTGGCTGGATTTTCCCGGCGCGCGCGTGGCCGCGCAGGTGCTCCGGGAAGTGCGCGAGAAGAAGACGGGCCAGCAGCGCGAGACGGTGGTGGCGTACCTGTTGACGAACCTGCCGCCGCAGCATGCCCGCGGGCCCGAGTTGCTGCGTTTGAACCGCGGCTACTGGGGAGCCATCGAAAACGGGGTGCACCGTGTGCGCGACGGCGCGTTACGGGAAGACCAGTGCCGGGCGCGCAAGGGCCATCTGCCGCGCGTCCTGGCGGCGTTGACCAACGTCGCGCTGTCGATCCTGCGCATGCTCGGCACGACCAATATCGCGGAGGCCATGGAAGAACTCAGCTACAGCCCCCGTGCGGCGCTCGCGCTGGCGTTGCGCTAACCCCCGGCAGCCCCGCTGGAAGTCCCCCGAGCGCCCCGCCCAGGGTACTCTGCGCCCCGGCAGCTGGAGGGGCCCTGGAACGCCCTCCCCCGGCCCTCCCACAACGCTCCCCGAGCGCGGCCCTGTCACCCTCAGGCACCATTCCGGCCGCAAATCCAACGCTCTGAACCCCGCCCAAAACATCTATGAGCGACTTTGGAATTTCCGTGTTCAGCAGGCGCTTCAAATCCATTAAAAGAGCAAAGTTTGAGACCGTGTTGTAAGTCATCGCGCGCGTGAGCCAAAGTGTAGGGCGAGCGCGGAGGCCCACAGCTGTCGGTTTCCATAATCATGGTATGCGAAGTAGTTTCGAATGAAGCACTTCGTCGCTAAGCGGTTCCGATCAACGCATCGGCAGTTTGGCGGAAGGACAGCGCAACTTGGTCAATGCGGGGCTTGTTCTTGAAATAGAACAGATCGTCGTGGGTCAAGCCCGTTACGCTCAACCCTAAGTTCAGCAAATGGGGCTGAAGTTGTCGGTTCAAGGACATGCCCACACCGGCGCCGGCCACCGTGCCGACACCGCCACCGACAAGGTTGCCGATAAATGGAACAGCGCTTCCGATGGTTGCTCCGCCCATACCGCCGACTGTCGCCAAGACGGTGCTGATGCCCATGCAGGACATCAGCGCCAAGGCCTGCACCACATGTATCTTGTTCATGGTTGTGCGATCCGTCTCCTGGAACTCACGCTCAGCCCTCAGGGCGTCGCAAATCAGCCGCGTCGCAATGAGAATTGAACCGGCATAGGGGATGATTTCGCCAATCCCGTCCGGAACATCAATCCCCAAATTATCGCTAAGCGTTGAGAGCCCATCCTGGATGCCATCAACCAACACGTAGTCCGGTCCAATGTCGGTTATGCGGTCCGCCAGCTCCGTAGGGCCCCGACCAATCCGTCCGTAAAGCTCGGAGCCCAACAGGAATTCGATGTCCGGAGCGTTTCCCATGTCTGCCGTCACGCTTCCGGCGTATCCTTCGGTTCCGGTCTTGACTTGGAAGAAAATGAGTTCGCCAGCTTCGTTGCCTGCCGATATGTCCCAAGCCTCCTGAACAGGGCTGTCAGCAATGCTCACATTGGTGAATCCATTCTGTTCAAGCACGTCGACGGCCTTGATTTCCGCCAGCTTGCCCTTCAATCCGCTGACGAACCCGGCCGCGGACTCCGAGCCTCTTGCCTGCATGAGTTGCCAGTGGTCCAGCAGGGAATGCTCGGCGGCTAGATCCGGGTACTGGGCAGCATACGCTTCGGCGAGTGTATCTGGCACGTTGAGCTGGTCCCAGATTCCCCACAGACCAATAGAGATAGATGCTGCGAACTCACTTGCGAATAGAGCGGAATCAGTAGCACGAAGCCCCTCAATCATCTCGCGGAAAGACCTGGGCCGCTGATGATCTACTGGCAATTCGGATAGGGCGGGAAGCAGATCCAAGGATTGCATAGCCATGCCCTTCACCGTCACGCCCATACAGCGACGATCATTGCGACTACTGAGGCGACAACTGCGACGGCAATGAAACGATTATGCAGCTTTCTCCCCTCCTTCTCTAACCTCGCCATGGCGGATTCGTGTCGCTGAGCCTGCGCTGAAGCGGATCGCTTCAACGCACAGGCATGAGCATCATTCAAATCAGCGACGGCCTTTTCCAGCGCCACTTCAAATTGGCGAGATTGCTCCACTTGTGCGTCCGCGATAAACCTGTTGACGAGTAGCGGCAGATCGTCGTGCTCGGCGATGTGCTTGGTTAGCAGTTCACTCTGGCGGATAACCCGAGGGATCAGCACTCGGTTGATGAGATCCTGCTCTTCCCAGAATCTAACCTTCTCGGCGATGCCTGTGGTTTCCGAATCGGGATTTTCCTCATCAGTCTTGGGCTCTTTTCTTCGCAGGTTGCGAGCGCCGGTGATCGAGGTCTCATCGTGGTGATCGTTTGCCATCGGTCTGAACCTACCGTCAGGTTATCTCGTTCCGGTGTTGGCAAGGGCTAGCGATGACGTCCCCCTTCGTAGCCAGCCGAGAGTGGGCACTGGATCCGGAGGTTGATGAACGGTCATTCTGGCTAAACCATTTAAGAATCTATCGTTTGTGGCGTTCTACCACGTCTCTGTCTGTTCGGGGTAGGTTCGATTGAACTTGTGACTATCCGTAATCTTAGCCCTACGAGGGCATACGGCTCCGCATTCGGCGATCCTCCAGTTCTGCCTCCTCAGACTGAAGCGTCGTAGCCACCGACGGGCCAGACCGCCAGGACTTGAGTTTCTTGCTCGTACTTCCGGGACAGCCAGCGGATGAAAGCCGGAGCAACCCAACACCAATCTTGCGAACTCCTGAGTTCTGCAGTCGCGAAGATCCATCCGACCGCAACGGCGCTTCTCCCTGCGAAATTCAAGCCTTCCAGAATTCTACTGGCCCGCGACACACGAGCAGGACCGACCTTGGGACCCACCCTACGCTCCGAACTGCGCTGAACTGATCCGATTTGCTCCGAAATGATTCGTTTCGTTTCTAGGGAGAAACGTCCCTAAGCAACTGAGAAATGTAAATATAGCCAAATCAAGGGGTTATTGCGCTAGGCAAAGCTTGGTGAAGGAGGAAGTCATGTAAGCCAACAGCTATGACGGAAACCTTCTTTGCGACCCAGCAGGTGCGAATCCTGACCGGTCAAGGCTGGCCACCAGCCGGAACCGAGTGTTGCGTGGTGCGGGAGCGACCCCGGCTGCGAAGCGTACACAGGGAGCCTGTAGGCCGCGTGATCGAGCCTCGAAAGGGATGAGACGCGGAGCCGACGTTGTTAAGTTTGCGGAAGGCAACATCGCCTGCATCGCAGTGGCCGGATGCAGGTGGTCCGCCGGGGTCGAAGAGCGGGGCATGCAGGCAGAGGGTCGCCCAGGAACCTGGGAGACCTCGCCGTCTCCACCAGCAACGAGTGGCGCGGGAGCTGCTACAGAAAGAGTCCAGGCCCCGGGGCAGTGCCTCATAAGCGTTAAATTGTTTGCCGCTAATCGAAATAGGAAGCTAGTTGTGGCTTACGCTTCCTGGGCGGGTCGGCAAGCTGTTCGGAGATCGCATTCCACTGGCTGAGTGTCTGCGACAAGGACAGAGAGGGCTCAATGGCCCGCTTGACTTGGTTCAGCATGAACTGGAAGTCGCGCCAGGCGCTGCGAGGCCGTCGCCGACCCCAACTCGTATCCCCAGGGGGAAATAGCGCGGGCGTGGCCGATGAGTTTCTCCACCAGCAGGGCCACGAACAGCTTCCCGTACAGCCAGGCCCTGGCGCTGTGCTCGTCGTGCTTGGGCAGATGGCCGAGCTCGGCCAGCGACTTGAAGCGCTTGAACACCAATTCGACCTGCCACCGCGTGCGATACCACTCGAGCACGTCCGCAGCGCTGACCTCGGCCGCCGGGAAGGTCGTGAACACGATCACGTACTTGGCGTACTCGAGCGTTTCCGGCTGCAGCTGCGTGCCCCTCTTCGAGGCCTGCCGGCGCAGGCTCTTGTGGGCGAGGCGGATCGCCTCCCGGGTCTTGCGCAGCGCGCAGGCCCGCCCAGTGGCCGCGACGCCAGCCGCATCCACCACCCGGACCTCCCACGATCCGATCCGGCCGGCGCGTCGCAGGCTCCCCACCGCGGCCAGCAGGTCGAACGGCTGCCCTGCCGCCGTCTCCAGGACCAGCGCCCCGGTGTTCACCCGCACGGTGACCAGCCCGCCCGCTTGCACGACATGGCGCAGGCCCGACGCCGTCGAATAGCCCCGGTCCGCCAGCAGGTGATCCCCGGCCTCGATCGGGAACTGCTTGAAGCTCTCCCCCGTGCCCACCCCCTCCGTCTCGGTCAGCCGGAAGAAGTCGCACGCCAGCGACGGCAGCCGCACGCTGTAGTGCACGCGCCACAGCGACCCCGTCTTGCCGGGCTCCTTGACCGTGGTGGCGTCCAGCGCCCGCACCTGCAAGCCCCCGACCTCGGACAGTGCCACGCCCCGCTCCCGGAACAGTTCCACGCACAGCGCCCGCAACCAGGCCTGCGACTTCCGCAGACGGTGCCACAGCGCGACCGAGGACAGCTCGGCCAGCCCCTCCTGCCGGGCTCGCACAGCCGTCTCGAGCAAGGAGTGCCCGCAGCCGAGATGCAGCAGCAGCACGCGCAGCAAGTTCTCCGCGGACTTGTCCTTGCGCAGGCCCTTCAAAGCGCCGGTCTCGACCGCCAGGTCCTGCCAGTTGCCGGGCAAGAACGACACCAGCAACTCCCAGTCCTCCTGCATTCCGGCCCTGTCGCTCTCGGCATCGTTCATGCCTCCTATAATACATTGATCACGGCAAATAATTTAACGCTTATGGGGCAGTGCCTCGGCCCCGGGGAGCGAACGAGGCACCGAGTGGTACCGCCGAGCGCAGGAAACGAAGCGGAGCGGGACGGGCGGCGAGGGGGCGGAGTCCGCTGCTAGTACCGGCGAAGTCGGGGAACCTGCCCCAGGGGACCGGGCGGAGGGAAGCGGCGGACCGGGCCATGGGGCTTCTGGAGGGACAGATGGTTGCGTCAGGCAAAGTTCTGGATAGGAGGAAAGCGATGAGGTGCGCCAGGCTAACTGGCCAATGTCAGGAGGTGAAAGTCCTCTGCGGTAAAGGATGAGCTGATCCATAGCGCTCCCCGAGCCGTGCGGTCGTTCCCGTGAGGGGACGGGCGAAGCGTCGGCAGGGGCGCATGTGGGCAGGGCTATGGAGCGTCGAAATCTTCATCATTCGGAGTGCCGAGACCGTCTCATTAGTCGAAGGCAACACCTCGCGGTCCGTTCTAGCTAGGGCCGGGAGGGCTCCGCGGCGTCGAAGAACCCAGGCACGCATGTACGACAGAGGTTGGGACCTGGGAGGCCTTCGGGTCGTCCCGGCGGGTCGCCGCCGGGACCGTGAAGGGAAGGACAGGAGTCAAGACTGGAGATGCACGATCCGAAGGAGTCAGACTCGGCCATACTAGCGACGAGTCCCGGGAACAAGGCGGCGCGAGCGGCTGCGGAGCGGGAGGAGCGAAGGGCCGGGACCAACGAGAATCCGGGAGGCCGAAGCACGGTCCGCACGCAGGGACGGGCAGCCGTGTCACAGGGGGCCGAGCGGATACGGCAATGTATACAGAGGAATCCCAAGGAGAAGCTCACTGCGCTTCTGCACCATGTCACGCCGGAGACGTTGCGGGTTGCCTACGTCGCGCTGAAGCGAGATGCGGCACCGGGCGTGGACGGAGTGACGTGGAAGGAGTACGGGGGAGGGCTGGACGAGCAACTGCTCGACCTGCACGACCGCGTGCATGCGGGAACGTACCGGGCGACGCCGTCGCGACGGGTGAACATTCCGAAGCCGGACGGCGGCAGGCGACCGCTGGGGGTGGCCGCACTGGAGGACAAGATCGTCCAGAAGGCCGTTGTGGACAATATCCTGACGCCGATTTACGAGGCGGAATTCCTCGGGTTCAGCTACGGGTTCCGGCCCGGGCGGGGCGCGCACGACGCGCTGGACGCCTTGGCATACGGGATTGAGAAGCGCAAGGTCAACTGGATTCTGGACGCCGACATCGCCAAGTTCTTTGACCGGATCGACAGGGACTGGATGCTCCGGTTGCTGGGCGAGCGGATCGGGGATCAGCGGCTGATCAGGCTGATAGGAAAGTGGCTACGCATGGGCGCCATGGAAGACGGCCAACTGGTCGATACGGGCAAGGGGACGCCGCAGGGGTCGGTGATTTCGCCGGTCCTCGCCAACGTCTACCTGCATTACGTACTCGATTTGTGGGTCGGGCGGAAGTGGCGACCGCAGGAAGCGCGCGGCGAAATGATCTTCGTGCGATACGCCGACGATTACGTGGCGGGCTTTCAGCACAAGGAGGACGCGGAACGGTTCCTGCAGGAGCTGAAGGAAAGGCTCGGCCAGTTCGGACTGGAACTGCACCCGGACAAGACCCGCCTGATCGAGTTCGGACGGTACGCGATCGCGAACCGGAAGACGCGTGGGCAGGGACGGCCGGAGACGTTCGACTTTCTCGGCATGACGCATTACTGCCGACAGACGAGGAAAGGACGCTTCGGGCTGGGGCGCAAGCCGGTGGCGAAACGCATGAGCCGGACCCTGAAGGCGATCCGGGCAAAGCTGCGACGGCGCATGCACGCGGATCAAGTGGAGACCGGGCAATGGCTGGGGAGGGTGTTGCGAGGCTGGTATAACTACTTCGCGGTCCCCACCAGCCACCCGTACCTACGGCGATTCGAGCGACGCGTCAGGAAAGAATGGATGGCCATTCTCCGCCGGAGGTCGCAAAAGGACCGGCACCCGTGGAAACGTCTGCACCTACTTTGTGATGAACTGTGGCCGCCTGTGCGAGTGCTGCATCCGTGGCCGGACCGAAGATTCGCCGTCACCCATCGGAGGTAGGAGCCGAGTGCGTTAACGCGCCCGCTCGGATCCGCGCGGGGGGCACCGGGTAACCGGTGTCCCTACCGCAATCTAGAAACCTGTCATTGCGAGCCAGCGGGTTCGACACCCGCCCGGCAAAGGTGCAGCCCACCAGCCGGGAGCGAGTGTTGCATGGCGTCCGGTAACGGGCGTCGTGAAGCGTACGCAGCGGGCGGCGAAGCGACGCTATCGAGCCCCGAAATCCCCATTGCCGACGCCTTCATTTTCCATCTAGTGGGGGCAGCACCGGAAGCGCCGCGATTGGCGAGGCGCCACGGGTCGACCGAGGTCGAAGAACGAACGCAAAGCCGCGGGATGGCTCGCCAGGGAACCTGGGAGGCCCTGTCATGTCCACACGAGACAGCCGCAAGAGGGATGCCCGGCTACACGCAAGGCCCCGGGCCTGCCGCTCCCCGTCTGCGGGGCGGCGGGAGCGCTACGGCGGACACGAAACGAGCAGGCAGCGTGTGGTACCGGCTGGCGAAGCAATAAGCCGAAGGGAAGCGTGACAGGGAGTCGTAGCGCCTTGATAGTACTGCGGACAACGGGGAACGGCGGCCTGCTGGACCCGGACGAGGGAAGCGAGGCGTCTCATGTGCAGGACCATGGGAGGGAAACGTGGCGGAAACTCGAGTTCCGGCACCACGTGCACGTAACCACCACGGATAGCCGCTTAGGAGCCTGTGGTGAAAGTCGCTGACGAAAGGTCAGCGAGCAAATCACGATGAAAATACGATAGAATCGGCTTATGGCGATGGGCACCCGCAAGGTTGAGCAGACGGCGCTGTTCCTGACGGCGGAGGATCTGCCCGAAGCGCCCACGCTGCCGTTCTTCGAGAAGCTGAACGAAGGGCTCGCCCAGGCCGGCTTCGACGACTACGTCGAGCACCTGTGCCGGAGCTTCTACGACGACAGGCTCGGACGCCCGTCGCTGGCCCCGGGGGTGTACTTCCGGCTGTTGCTGCTCGGCTTCCTGCTGGGCCTCGATTCGGAGCGCCGCATCGCGTTGCAGGCCTGCGACAGCCTGAGTCTGCGACGCTTCCTGGGCTACGCGCTGCAGGAGGCTACGCCGGACCCTTCCACGCTCTCGCGCACGCGGCGGCGGATTCCGGTGGAGACGCACGAGCAGGTGTTCGGGTGGGTGCTGGGGCGGCTGCGCGAGGCGGGTCTGGCGCGAGGTAAGGCGGTGGCGGTGGACTCGACCACGCTGGAAGCGAACGCGGCGCTGGAGACGCTGCGGCGCAAGGACACGGGGGAGAGCTACCGGGAGTTCGTATTGCGGCTGGCGGAGGAGGCGGGCGAGCAGATCGCGACGGTGGGGGAGAGGATCGAGTACGACCGGGGGAGGCCGGGCAAGTCGCTGTCGAACAAGGACTGGGAATCGAAGACCGACCCGGACGCGAAGGTGGCAAAGATGAAGGACGGCGGGACCGACATGGCGCACAAAGCGGAGCACGTCGTGGATCTGGAGAGCGGGGCCCTGCTGGGGGTGACGGTGCAGGGAGCGGAGCTGGGGGACACGCAGACGCTGGGCCAGACGCTGGCGGCGGCGGAGGCGGCGCAGGGCGAGAAGCCCGCGGAGGTGGCGGCGGACAAGGGCTACCACAGTGCTGCGACGCTGCAGGCGCTGGAAGCGGACGGGCAGGAGTCGTACGTGCCGGAGCCGAAGCGGAAGCGCAACTGGGACGGCAAGGAAGAAGTCAAGAAGACGGTGGAGGCGAACCGGGAGCGGGTGAGCGGGGAGCGGGGCCGGGAGTTGGGGAAGCAGCGGACGGAGAAGGCGGAACGGTCGATGGCCCACATGTACGGGAGCGGCGGGCTGCGGCGGGTGTACTTGCGGGGGCACGAGAACATCCGGAAGCGTTTGTTGATCCACGCCTGCGGATACAATCTGGGCGTTTGGATGCGGTCGCTGACGGGGATCGGTACGCCTCGCAGCTTGCAAGGACAGGGCCTGAGCGTTGCTCGCTCCGTTTTCGCGGCGATTTCGGCGCTGGAAACGGCCATTGCGGGGCTTGTAGAGGGGTTTCTGGGCGGTTGGGGCCGGATTCGGTCGGCCCGCGCGGCACACGGTTTCGGCTTCGCCCAGGCAAGCGAGATCCGGGCCAGACGCAATGGTTGACGCGGGCCTCGCGAAATCCTAGAAAAACCGTAACTACTCAGCTTCCGTGTTTCTTGTCAAGCGGATTTTCGGGGAAAAGTGGTGACGAGGGGCGATGGAGGCGCGTTTTTTCCACAGAGCCGGCTGTTGGTCTGGGGCTGGTCGGCAGCGGTGTCACGCGGCGGCCTCCAGTGCGCGGGCGGGCGGCTCGGGCTGCCAGAGGCGGTTCTCGCGCAGGAGGGTGTCGAGCACGCCGGCGAGCCTGCGCATGACGGCGAGGAGGGCGACCTTGTGCGGCTTGCCGGCGGCGGCGAGGCGCTCGTAGCAGGCCTTGGAGGCCGGTTCCCAGCGGATCGCGGTCAGGGCTGCCATGTAGAGCAGATGGCGAGGCTGGGCGCGGCCGCCGCGGATGGAGCGGCCGCCGCGGTGCTGTCCGGAGTCGCGGTCGAAGGGGGCGAGACCGAAGAGGGCGGCGGCCTTGCGGCGGCCGAGGGTACCGAGTTCGGGCATGTCAGCGCAGAGGCAGGCGGCGTTGACGGGACCGCAACCGGGGATCGACTGGATGATGGCGTCGCGGCGGGAGAGCGCGGTGTCGGCAGCGATGCATTGGCGCATGCGGCGGTCGCAGTCGGCGCTGGCGGCCTGGAAGGCCTCGAGCGTGGAGCCGGGGCAGCCGGCGACCTCGGGGTCGAGTTCGGCGCAGAGCTTGCGGAGGGCGCCGAGCTGCTTGAGGAGCTTGCGGCGGAGGGCGAGCACGTCGCTGAGGAGCTGGAGGTTGTGCGGCTGGGGCGGGGTGGCTTCGAGGCCGTCGAGGAGGCCGAAGCGGGCGAGCATGGAGGCCTCGACGCGGTCGTTCTTGGCGAGCTTTCCGATGGCTTCGGCGAAGCGGCGGGAGCGCAGGGGGTTGACCAGGACGGTTTCGATGCCAGCGTCGAAGAGGCCTTGGTGGAGGTTGCGGTGGTAGCGCCCTGTGGGCTCGAGAACGGCGCGGGTGACGCCGTGCTTGAGCAGCCAGTTGCGCAGGGCGCGGCGGCCGCACTTGTCGTTGTTGAACGGGCGCTCGAGGCTGCCCTCGAGGATGTGGGCGTCGAGCTTGGACTTGCCGACGTCGATGCCGGCAACGACACTGGAGTGGAGTTGGGTCATTCCTGCGTTCCTATCCTTTTGCGATGCGGGGCTTCACCCACGCTTCCGTTCAGGGTGCGCAGGAATTGCTGCGACGGGCCGACCAAGCTGAGCAACGGGGCTGTGAGCCCGAGGTACAAACGGTCCGGCCCGTCGCCCCCGGTGGGGCCTGGCCAGGCCCCACCGGGGGCCTCCCCGCTCTGAGGCGGGGAGGGATCTGCTACCTGCCGCAGCGGTGGCTTACGCCACCTGCGGCACTGGGGAGAGAGGGTCCGGGGTAGTGGCGACCATCCCTTTCTCTCCGGCACCTCTCCACCATAAAAGGTACTCCGCAGGCACAAGCCCTGATCAGTGGGATGGCTGGGATTCCACTTTCGCCAGCAGGGCCGCCGGCCCTTGCAGCAAGACCTCGATGCGGTTCAGGCCCTGCTTCCGCGCAGTCGATAGTACGCTGCGTAGCGTGGCGAAGTCTCGTGCCCCCTGCTCGGACCGGAACCCACCCGAGATCATCATCCGCAGTTTCATCATCCGCAGATCCTGCTCGGCCTGATTGTTCGTGAAGGGCACCCTCTCATCCCTCAGAAAGCGCAGCACCGACTCCCGCCGGTCCCTCAGCCGCAACGCCAGAGTATGTCCAGGCCGACGCTTCTTGCGGCCCCGCCGTCCGGTCGGCAAGGCTGGCAGGGCCTGGTGCTGGGCCAGCGCCTCCCGCACCCACTGGTCGTCGCGCCGCTCGATCCTCTCCAGCAGGGATCGCGGCAGCGCCATACCCCGCTCCCGAACGATCCACAGCGCCCGCTTCGCCCGCCTCAGCAGCTGTTGCATCCGCCGCGCCCAGGCTTCCCCGTCGATCTCCGCCAAGGCCTGTAACTCACGCAGATGATGGGCGTTGCAGAGCCCGTGCAGCACGGCCTGGAGCTTGCAGTACGACGCCCAATGAGCGTGCACCAGAATCCCCCGCAGCCCCTCCAGCAGGCTGCCCCGCTTCGCGCTCGTGCGGTAGAACGTCAGCCACGGCGTGCGCAACACGTGCAGCCACTGGGTCCTGCCTCCGATCCGGAAGCCCGTCTCGTCCAGATGCTTCACCCCGGCGGCACTCCCCAGCAGAGCGCGCACCCGCTCCGTGAAACTCCTCCAACCCGGGGCCGCCTTGCGGGTCATCCCCGCCAGCGTCGCTGCGCAGACCGGCACCCGGAACAGGTCCTGCAACACCTCCGCCAGCCGCTCCTCGGGCAGGCACTGCGCGTTCTGCAAGGACACCGCCGTGGCGGCGACGCGCGGCCCCTACTGCACCGCTGCGTTGACGCCCTCCGGGAACGCGGCCCGCGGCACGCGGCCACAGACCGCGCACCGGCAGGCGTGCGCCTGCTGTTCGCTCACCTCCAGCGGCGGCGGCGGTGCCAAATCGTACACCTGCCGACGCTGGGGCTCGCCCTCGATGGCGTCCGCCGACACCTCCGCCCCGC
This sequence comes from Bryobacterales bacterium, assembly GCA_965218615.1. Taxonomy (GTDB): domain Bacteria; phylum Acidobacteriota; class Terriglobia; order Bryobacterales; family UBA6623; genus VXMF01. The sequence goes on along the minus strand of CBDCLH010000006.1, from coordinate 79,127 downwards.
AATCCGCACAACTCGACGGCAGCTGGGCCTGGATCCGATCCGGCGTGTCCGTCTGGCTCAGTGTCGCGCCCTTGTGCCCGCGCTGCCCGCCCGCGGACTTCCCGCACCGGCCCCGCTGGCTGCGCGTCCGTTGCGCTGCCGGCGGCTTGGCCGGCCCATCGCTCGACGGTGGCTTCCCGCTGTTGCTGCTGTCGAGGCCCAACCGCCGTTGCAAGCCCTGCACTTGCTCTCGCAACGACTGCAACTGCTTCGTCAACTCCTCATGCAGGGCCCGCAACCGGGCCTTCTCGGCCCGCAACTGAGCGCTCTCGGCCTCCAATTGCGCCTGCCGCGGCTCGCTGTTGGTTCGCTCCGCCTGCATCCCGCTAACGCCTGTCCTGCTCGTCACGAGCGCATCGGCTTGCTCGCAACCGTCCGCACACCCAGAACATTACTATTACTACATGGTTTCCCAGCAGAAAGTCAAGTGCTGCGCATTCCGGCCATCCCGGTTGCGCGGTTCGCGTGGAACCATCCGGCCTGCATTCCCCCCTATGCGGTACGCATCACCTGTGTACGGGGGGGGTACCTGAGCAGTTACCAATATTCGGGAAAGTCACACGTCGAAGATTTGCTTCCAGCCGCATCCGTCTTCGTGGTCAGCGAGCCTTGCATCAGAGCCACCTCCAATTCGAATTCTGAGTACGGGATGGTCCGCCCCGACCCAGCAGCTTCGGCCATTTCGGCCAAGCTGGTACAAGGCCGAAAAGAGGCTGTCTGGGGACTCAGTAAATCGAGGCTGTTCTCAGTGCGGAGGAATTCTCGACCTGTAGTCCCCGCCCCGAACGGCCCTAGCATCACTGCTTGTACTCGAGTTCCCCGGCCTCGATCCTCACCGGGAGACGGTTCTCGCGCGGTGGCAGCGGGCACGTTGTATACGGGTTGAACGCGCATGGCGGATTGTAGGCCCGGTTGAAGTCGATGATGGTCCAGCCGTCCGCGCTGGGTACGTCAGCGTAGAGGAACCGTGCAGCAGGGTACGTCTCGCTTCCGCTCGTCAAGTCACGGAAGATGAACCAGAGCCGGTCGTCGTAATCGATGGCGGTCATGCGCAGCTCCTTGCCGGCCACCGTGAGCGCAACGAAGCCGCTGGTACGAAGCGTCAGGACGTCACCGAGGTTGTTGGACAGCTCGACGGTGCGCGGCTCATCGTGCGGGATGAAACGTGCACGAACCCGGAAGGACTCATCAACCGGATACCAACGCAGCTCGGCGAAGCTGCGCCGGATCTCGCTCTCGACATCCCGGATTCTTATTGCGAGCCGGTCGCCACTTTGATGACAAAACAGCGACAGGGAACCAAGGGAAATCGTCGGGCGATCGTTCCCTTCGTGGGGCCAGAGCCGTGCCGCCGCAACATTGTGGCCATCCACAGAGAGAGTCTCCCCTTCCGGCGCTCGCACCGTGATTGCGCCGTCCTGCAGGGTCAAGACGCCCGCGTGCATGGGCCCCGTCCGCATCACGATGTCGTTCAGGGGTGACGAACCGAAGCTGTTGTCGCCCTCTTTGAGAAAGACTAGTCCGGCTACCGTCAGCCAGCCGTCGTCGGCCTTGAGGTTCTTCTCGCGATCGGCGCGCCAAGCTTCGATCTCCGCCGCGTAGTCCTGCCCGGCCAGCATTTCGGACATCAGCAGCACCGGGAGCAGGTAGACGAGGGCTGCTGGCAGTCGGCTCCTGATCTTCAACGAAACCTCTTTTCGGCGCCCCTTGAGTCGGGCAGGCTGGGCAGACCCCTCTCGCGGCCCAAGAAGCCGAGTCCACTCAATAGTATCCGAACGGGGCGTGATTCGACTCGCTGGCGACCGCTTCCCACTAGATGCGAGCATGGCTGTCCTTCCTGTTGGCGAGGACTCCGGCCCGAGCTAGCAACTCGTCCGATTCTGATCCCGGGGGAAGGCTCTCGCACCACCCGTGGTAGTGACCATTGCCTGGCCTCGATTTCCAAGTCCGGCGTGAGAAGGCTCACATGGGACTTCGGGCTAGCGGGCAAGTATGTCCGGAGGTCCAATCATAGGGGATGACAAGGCGAACACCGGGGGTGACCGTGGTGAGGTTCTAGTTGGGTGCCCCGCTCTGGCGCTAGCCGGAAGCATTGGTAGAGGCGGGGACTTGCACGCCATCCCCGGAGAGCTCGCATCGCGGAAAGCCGCTGAAGATTGAGGAACTTGTCTTGTGGTTCTCTCTCTATATATATATTGCGGTCTGCTACTGGAGCGGGTATTGCGAGCACGTTGGCACAACACTCGTTCGTATCATTTAGCGCGTGTCTGAGTGCGGGGATCGCATGGAAGGCGACCTTTGGGAAGGTGATTCCGGTTGCGATCGGCCTCGGTGTCTGGGTGGGTCGTTTCTTGTCGCCCCCGGTATCTCAACTTCTCAGTCGGAACCTAGAGCGCTCCGCGGCACGGGAGGTTTCCTCCCCCTCTCCACAATAGGCAAGCGGACGAGACGAATTGGCCGAGGAGCCTCTTCGTATACTGGTAGCCACAGTGCGAGCAGGCAGAGTGAGCAAGTCGGCAAAGCGGTGGATTCAACTGATTGGTGCGGGCTTCGTCGCGGCAATCGTGATCTACTTGTTGTTTCAAGTCATCGTCATTGCCGCGGTCAGTGCCGTGATCGCTTCGCTTGTGACGTCCGCGATACTCCGGTACCGAGAGCGAAAGTCGCAGCCCTCCTCGTCGAAACCGGATCCCCGCTTGGAACTGGTTGGCATGCTCGACGGGCTCGTGGGTCTCAACATCCGAATCCGCGAGCAGGCAGTTGCAGGGGATGTGCTGGCCCGTCTGGAAGGGATCATCGACAAGCTGCGCGGCTTGCTGGAGGACCTGAACGAACGTCACCCCGGGCACGACTTGACGTGGACCGTCAACCAGATGGCGAAGGAATACCTGCGGAAGGTGACGAATCCATACCTGGCGCTGTCGGCAGTTGACCGGGAGGGGTCTCGGAGCGAGATCCTGCAGAGCCTGGACGGACTCGAGTCGGAAGTCGACAATGTCGCCGAATTGGTCAGAAATGAGAAGATGGGTGATTTCAAGGCGAAGGCGGCGTTCCTGCGCGTCCGATTCGTGCAGAGTCTATAGGGGAAACGTATGAGCGCAGCTGATTCCGGACAATCCGAAAGCCCGACCGTCGATGGTCCGGCGCCTGACGTTACGGCGACGCCGCCCAAGGGCCTCGATGACCAATCGGAGGCTCAACTCGCCCAGAAGGCGGACCAACTTGCAATTTCTGTGCTGGCTGATCCCGGCGATCGCAAGCTGAGCCGGCAAGTCAGTGCGATGGGCGTACGCGAGCAGCAGAAGGCGTCGAGAGAGATCGGCCTTCTCAAGACTCGGGTCGGCACGATGCTCTCGCAGCTCGATGGCGAGGGCGCCGAGATTCCGAGGACGCTCGTCCAGTTGCGGCACACGATGGACGCGATCAACCCGCAGGTCCTGGGGCAGCCAAGCGGCATCGCGAAATGGCTTGGCAAGGCGCCGGGTGTCGGCAAGATCCTGAAGCGGATCGCGGTGAAGTACGAGTCAGTGCAGACGCAGATCGATCACATCATGAGCGGGCTTCGCCACGGCAAGGACAAGCTCCTCCAGGACAGCGCCGAGCTCGAGCAGCTGTACGACCAGGTGAATACAGCGCAGCAGGGCGTGCAGCAGAGCGCCTACGTCGGCGAACTCCTGATGCAGAAGATCGACGACAGTGCAGCCGAAGTCACCGACCCTACTCGCGGGCAGAAGCTCCAGGCGATGACGCACAAGGTGGCCATGCGCGTGCAGGACTTGCGAACGATGGAGCAGGTCAACCTCCAGTTCTTCGCGTCGATCGACATGACCTTGCAGAACAACGACGCGCTCTGCGAGCAGATTGACCGCACGGTCATGGTTACCCAGAGCCTCTTGACGGTCGGCCTCGCAATTCAGGCTGCCTTAGCAAGCCAGAAGCAGATCGCCAGCGCCGTCAAGCAAGTGCAAGAAAGCACGGCGGCGATGCTCGAAGCCAACGCAGCTGCGATCGGGCGGCAGACCAAGGAAATCGGCGAGATGCAGAACAATCCTGTGATCGCTCTTGACCGGGTCAAGAATGCCTATAATTCGCTGGTCGGCGCAATGGACGAGATGGAGCAGATCCGCATGGCGGGTACCGAAAAGGCCAGGGCTGGCATCGCCGAACTGACTAGGATGTCGGCCGCCCTCGAGCCGAGGGTGGAGGCACTGCAGGCTGCCAAGGAACTCCCGGCGTCGGAGATTCCGGGTGCCCTGCAACAACCGGGGGACTAGCCGCCAGCTGACCGATATGGCTTCCTTGTTGCAACCAGCGGAGCGCACCCGCTACGACGAGCAGTTCGCGGCGATCCGCCGCATGTCCGAACCCATCCCGCCACAAGAGCGGTTCGGAGCGTCGATCGAAGAGGTCGGCGTAGGGGGCTATATCGGCTTCGAGGGAAATTCGTACGAAGTCAAGGGAATCAACACCTACGAGCGGGAGGGTGCGAGGTGGCCGGAACTGGTACTCTTTCGATTGAATGACGGCACGCCGCACTACCTCGAATGGGAGAAGGAGGACGAGGTTTCGGTCTACGTCTCCAGGGAGCGGCTAACGTTCGGGCAGGTTGGCCTGCGGGGGAAGGAGCACCTGTGGGAAATCTCCCACGCAGAGGCCGGCGAGCTGCGATACGGCGGGAAGAGGTACGAGTATCAAGAAGACTCCGCCGTGACCTTCTTCCGCGATGGTGGCGGCAGTGGCACACCATTTCACCAATACCTTTTCTCGAACGCCGATCGGACTGACTTCATCGGGGTCGAGGAGTGGGGCGACGACGACGAGGGATACGAACACAACATCATCCTGAGTTCCTACCTGAATCCCCGAGCGATCGAAGTGATCGTCAAATGAGGCGAGTGACCGATTCTCCATTCAAGGACCTGTCGGCGCACGCCTTGCGACTGCGCCTCTACGCCGGACCCTTGGACTGGCCCGAAGTCACTGTGTTCTCGCGCGGCAGGGGTGTTCTGGGCGACATAGAGATCGACGCTTCCGTGATCGGTTCAAGCCACGTGATGGAAGTTCGCAGCGGCGCGCTCGCCCTGACGGAACTGCTTGCCTGCGAAGCGCCGTCGTCGGCCCAGCCTCTCGCTTTCTGGAGGCCCGGGGATTCCGCGATCGAGTATGCCGCTCGCGGCCAGCTGCGATACCGGTTCGCGGCCAGCGTGCTCGAGCGAAACCACTCATCAGCCGAGCTGAGCCAGCTGCGGCACCTGGTCCGAGATGCGGGCCAGTCACTTTCCGAAGTCGGCTTAGCATACCGATTCCCGTCGGCAGTCAACGGGCCTTGGACGGCGGAGACTTTGGTCTGGGCATCCGCCAAGCCTAGGGGGGTCATTGCGCGAACTGCCCATTCGTACCCCGCCGAAGGGCTTGTCGTGCTTAGCTCGACCAGAATCGAGATTGCCGCGGCAATCCGGGATAGCGTGGAACCGGAGCTTGCTCTCGCGGTCTGAGACATGGGGAACCGACCAGGCATGGCTTTCCGCAAGAGACTCTATTGCGCTGCTACGGCGATCCTTGCCTTCGCCCTAACGCATTGCTCGGGCTTACCGCGTGGGCTGGTTGATCGGGCGGAACGCGCGGCGAATTCGGTTGAATTCGAGGTTCGGCGAACGGAGTCCATCGAGAAGCAATACGACGGCTTTCGGAACTCGCCGGAATACGCAGCGCTCGAGAAGTACGCCGAGCGCGAGGCATGGGCCCAGAATTTCACTGCGGCCCGGGCAAAGATCAAGGCCGCCGAGGGCATCTACAAGGCGGATGTGCTTCCTGCGCTCGAGGCCAATCGGCCGGACGGTGCGGAGGCAGTGCGCGAAGCGCTGCTGAAGATCACTGCGTTGCTTGCGGGCGCCCGTGAGTCCGCCCTTCAATGGATCGATCGGCGCGACCTCCTGAATGAGGTTGCGGAGAGCGCCGACTCGATGATGGCGGAGTGCCAGAATGCGGCAAGGGCGATGACACGTTCTGAGCCCGAGCTGGTTGCCCGGGCCGAGCAGATCAAGCAGGATCACCCAGGGAGATCCTCGGACATTGACCGCCTGCTCCAGCCAATGACTGAACTCCGTGACTCGTCCGAGAAGTTGCTCGCGCAGGCGGCGGCAGAGTTCAGAGAGCGTCGAGCCGGCGACGAGTTCGATGTCGCGATCTTCGGGGATTCCTGCCGCCAGGTGAGTACGAACGCAGAAGAGTTCCTCAAGGGCGGTCCGGAACTCAGCGCCAAGCTGGCTGAACTGGATCGCAGCTATTCCCGAACCCTGATCGACATGAAGACGGAGCACGGGCTGGTCGTGCGCCGCCAGAGCTGGGACGATTCCCGGGACTATCCTAGGATCCATACCATTGACTTTCGGGTGTCAACCATCGACCCGACAACTTTCGAGTATCTGCTCGGTATCAGAGGCTCTCTCGCGAGATACTCCAGTACGATTTTCGGGAGACGGTTCTCCATGCTTTCGGGAACGGACCCGCAGCGCTGGAACGCGCTTGGGATTGACCCTCTCGTGCAATGGCCAAGCCGTGACACCCACGCCGAATACTGGGTGCAGGCGGCGAATTCGAAGTACTTCCACAAGTACCTCGTCCAGGAGAACGGTTCAACGCAGGAATCAGACTGGGCAGAGGTGAGTGAGGATTTCTTCGTCGCAAACCTTGACAACCTCGGAATGGACGTCGAGTCAAAGCCTTACGGGTCGTTCGAATCGGAGAAGCTGACTCACGCTGCTCCTCCCGGCATGGCCTTTGTGGGCAATCCCCATTACGGGCGCTGGACTTCCAACGATTCGGGCGGATCGGCCTGGTCATGGATCGGTCGGTACTATTTCTACTCGACGATATTCGGTTTCCCGATGACTTACGGCCGGCGCGAATGGAACACTTGGTCGGGCGGCTACCGAGGCAGCCGGCCGTACTACGGCGGCAGCACGGAAGTGCCCCGTTGGGGCACGCGAAGCCAGACCACGCGAACCTCTCCGAAGATGCAGGGATCCACGTTTGCGCGGGGTGGAGGATTTCGCCGGCCTCCCACCACGGTTCGGGGGGCCGGTCCGAGAAGTCGTGGCTCATCGTTCGGCGCTAGCGGAAAGTAGCTGGAAATGCAGATTGTGTTTGAAGTTCTCGAATCTCTGATTCAGGGTGTCGCGGATACGCTCCTGGTATTCGTCGCATTGCTTCTTGCAAAGAAAGTCAGCGACTGGATCTTCCGATCGGCGCTGCTGCGTACCGGAATGAAAGACTCTCCGGAACTGACTGCTGATCACCAGATCGAGGAGCGCAGCAACCTCGCGCTCGCATTGCGGCGTTGCGGGCTTGCCATCGGATTCGGCCTCGGCCTGGCAGGCGTGGTGAGTGGCGGAGTGGCGCGGTTTTCCGATGGCTGGGATGCGATGCTGGGCAACACGCTCGAGATCTTGGGCTATTGCGCGGCCCTACTGGTCTTCTTTTTCGTGGCGCAGTTCTTGGCCGATCGCATCGTGCTCGGTCATGTGCACAACACCAAGGAGCTGCATGAGGGAAACCATGCTGTGGGGTTTGCGGAGTTCGGAATTCTTATCGCCACAGGCTTGATCGCCTACGGATCCTTTCACGGCGAGGGAGGCGGATGGGAGACCTCGGTTGTGTTCTTCGCAATGGGTCAGGTGGCCTTGATCCTCTTTGCGTTCCTCTACGAATGGGTGACACCGTTCGATTGCCTGAAAGAGATCAGCGAAGGCAACACCTCTGCCGGTCTGATTCTCGGCGGGACGCTCATCTCGCTGGGAATCGTCCTTGGTTTTGCGGTCTCGGGCCCGTTCACGGGATGGATCGAAGGAATCACAGGGTTTGCCGTTAACAGCGCTGTGGGGATGGCATTGCTCGTGCTGTTCCAATGGCTGATTGACAAAGCGTTTCTACCGAACACGACGTTGAATATCGAAGTGACAAGGGATCGAAACGTCGCTGCGTCTTCGGTTACGGTCTGCGCCCAGATCGCGCTCGCGATCATGATCGGATCCCTGGTTGCTTAGCGGCCAGGGCTGGGATACGACCGCGCCCAGGGCACGCCCAGCCATCGTCGGCGTTTACCCTTCCGCATACTCCAAGTCGCGGTATCCGAGTCTCGCTAGGACTCGTTCAGCAGCCCGAACGCCGCGGTACTGCGCTTCCTCGAAGATGGAGATCCCGCTCAGGTCGGAGTTTGCAAATTGGACGGGCCCCTCCAGCCGGGCCCAGCGCTGCCTGGCGGCGGACGTCATGAAGCCGGGAATCGGCCGAATCATGCCGTGGCCCAGTCGCATGATGTCCAATCTCGCCACGCAGGACCGTATGTCGCTATGCGCTCGCTCTAGGTCTTCGAGCACCTCTTCCATGCGTGCGGCCCAGCCGGTCTCCAGCAGGGAGTTCCTCGCCGCGCGAGGGTTTTGCCCGGATAGGGCGCAGTAGTAGGTCCAGACGGTCGGGGCGTTGGATGCAGTGCCAGTCTGGTGGGTGGCAATGACATATCCGAGCCCGGGCGAGCTATATATGACGTTCTCCCATGCTGGCGGGGCGCCGTTCTCGCTGGGACGGTCGTCGATGACCAGGTTCGCGGTGTACCAAGGGGAGTAGGCGAACTCGTTCAATGGCGGCAGCCGGTCGCCGAATCCGGGCATGACGTACGGGGCCAGAAACGTCGGGGCTGCAAATACGACCGCCTTGCACTCGTAGGTGACCTCCCGGGTGACGACGTCGACACCTCGTTCGGATTCCGCGATCCGGTGTACCGGTGTCCCTGCACGCAGCCAAGGCGAGAGTTCATCAGCAAGGCGTTTCACGATCCACCCGTTTCCTTCGGGCCAGGTGAGAATTCCCAAATCGTCTTCGGGTCTTGCCGCGAAGTAGTGGATGCCAGCCCACGCGGAAGCCTCATCGTACGAGCAGCCATAGTCGTCCCGACAGGCGTAGTCCACGTACCAGCGGAGCCGATTGCTAAAGAATCCCTGCTCGACCATCCAGCGCTTCATCGAAATCCGGTCGAGTTCCGCGGGTTGGACGCCTGGCCGAATCGGTATGGTGAAGTCGCCTCCCTGGCGGTAGTAGTCCATCCGGTCCCAGAAGCGGTTGAACTGGTCTCGCTCAGTTTCGTTGGCGGAATCGACCGGCTCGACACCCTCCCTCCATTCGCCGTCCAAGAACAAGCGCCCGAGCGGTTCGCGACATAGGTGGCTGGAATCCCACCTCCCGTCCTTGAGTACACCGAGCTCGGTAAACAATTCCTCGACCAAAGGAATCCGCCGGTCGGGAACGGGGACATAGTGCGAGCCCCAAGGATAGGCCGTGAATTCGTTCTGGCCCGACCGTGAATTCCCTCCGACAGATCCTTCCAGTTCCAGGACCACGAACTCGTCAAAGCCGAGCCGCCTCAGTCTCCAGGCGGCGGAGAGCCCAGCAATTCCGCCCCCGACGATCACTACCGGCACTCTTGCCCGGTCGCCGCCCTCGGGAACCCCCTTCCCGTCCCGAATCGAATGGCCGACTGCATGGCTGCGGTCAGCATAGTCGCCGGCAACAGGACGCGGCTTCCGAAAAAGGAATGCTGTCGTCCCGGCGACTCCGATTCCGCCCGCCGCTGCCGCCGAGCGCAGAACCGTTCGCCTCGTCAGCTTGGTCCCCAAGCTACATCGTATCTCCGGGTCGTCCGGAGGCCCGTGATAGGATGGCAGTCGCGACAGGATCCTCCGACCCAGAAACGCTTTGCACCCATTCTGTACGTTCGGACAGAGGCTCCGACCGTGATCAGGCCGTGACTTCAGGCCGATAAGCGGTCCGGCATAAGCTCTTGCTTCCGCTCGCTCGAACCCTTGCCAGCGCCAGTTACTTTTCGGCCCCGTGTAGCCACGATCCTGCTGGGTTCGTCGATGTTCCTAACCGGAGCAAGCGGTTTCGTTTTCGAATGCATTCTAAGCACTGTCGCGACATTCGTTCTCGGCAACAGCATCGAGCAGTTCTCGGTGACAATTTCGCTCATGATGCTGATGATGGGGCTAGCTGGCTACCTGCAGCGCAACATCAGTGACGAACACCTTATCGAGAAATTCCTTTCTGTCGAGATCGGACTTGCGATTCTTGGAGGATACGCTCCCATTGCGGTTTATGCGTCATACGCTTCGATGGACGCACATTTCATCTTGGTGCAGTATTTCTTCGTCCTAGCTATCGGATTCCTGATCGGTCTTGAGATTCCACTGGTTCTCCGCCTAAACCGGCACTACGTACCTCAGCTAGAGTCCAACATAGCTTCAATATTCAGTACAGATTACCTCGGGGCATTCATCGGAGCAATCGTTTGGGTGTATATCTTGCTGAAGTATTTTCCGTTGACAGAAATCAGTTTCTTCGTTGCAGGAATTAATTTTGTCGTGGCCCTTGGGACCTTTGGTTATTTCTCCTACCACAGGGTCGCATCGAGAAGCGCGATATTCATTGCCCTGATCGGGTTGACTGCTCTGGGTCTTGCCTATGGATATACGCAGAACAGGGACTGGAGCCAACTACTGGAGCAGCAATTCTACAGCGAGCCGATTGCTTACTCCAAGACAACAAAATACCAGCACATTGTTTTGACGGGCAAAGCCGACCCAATCGACTACCGCATGTATATCAACGGGAACCTGCAGTTCTCGACTCTCGACGAGCATATCTACCACGAGTTGCTCGTCCACCCGGCCATGGCACTGGCAGAGAAGCGCGGGAGGGTCCTGATCCTTGGCGGCGGTGACGGATTGGCGCTGAGAGAGGTCTTGAAGTACTCAGAAGCCCGAGACGTCGCCTTGGTCGACATCGATCCAGGAATGATTGAATTTGCGGCGAATCATGATGTCATGACGGAACTGAATCGAGGGTCATTTCACGATGCTCGAGTCACCGCCGAGGCCGTCGCGGGGAGTCCGGGCAATTCGCAGGTTCGACCGATCTATGAGTATGGGGTGGGTGTTGGCATGGACGCCGAGGACACCGTCGACCAAGCGGCTCTGGTGCATGTCTACACAGTCGATGCCGACAAGATGCTCGAGCGGCTGCGTGGTGTCTACGATGTGATCGTCATCGACCTTCCGGACCCGAATTCCGTCGAACTGGTCAAACTGTATAGCCGCGAATTCTATTTCAAGCTAAGTAGACTGCTTGCCGCGGGCGGCGTAATCGCCGTCCAATCGACGTCTCCCTACCATGCGAAGGAATCGTTCCTTTGCATTCTCAGGACGATTCGTAGCGCTGGATACGACGCATTGCCATACCACGACAATGTTCCGAGCTTCGGCGACTGGGGATGGATCCTTGCCTGGAAGGCGGGACCCAGGACTGACGAAATCTTGAGCACAGCGCGGGAGATCGAAGAGTTTGCTATTGACGACGGTGCGCTAGCGTACCTGACGCCCGAACGATTCAAAGCGTCCCTAGCCTTTGGCAAGAATGACTTGGTGACGGACAACGACCAAGTCAATTCGCTGATGTCACCGGTACTGCTCCGGTTCTACCTTTCGGAGAGCTGGCTGCGGTAACTCTTTCGGTGCTGTGAATTTCGGGTCATGCCGGGTCCAGCGGCGGCGCCGAAAGGTCAGGTTGGTAGTGACGCGCGAACTGGTCCAGTGGCTCGCGCTCCCAGCACCAGTTCTCCATGATTTGCAAACGGCAGTTCAAGTCAGTCCCATACCACATTCGTGCCAGCCAGGCTCTTGATTTCGGCGTGGCTCAGCGAGTGGTGCAACAGGTGGCCGAACTCGTGAAAGATCGTCTCCACGTCGCGGTGCGTCAGCAGGGCGGGCCTGCCCGCAGTCGGCGGAGTACGGTTGCCGCAGTTGAAGATCTGCCGAGCACGACCCGGCGGCGGGCGCGGTCTGCGTGAAGACGCATCCCAGCTTGACTTCGCGTTTCCGCGCCACCGCGTCGACCTTGCTGCTGCCCCCCACGGCCGACGCGGCCGTGACCGGAATGCGGATGCCGTCCTGCTCGATGTAGAGCGTGGGGATCGGCTCGCCCCCTGCGACTCCCACAGGGCGGCTTTCCGCCGGTCCGACTCAGCCCGCGCCGCGACGTCGGCGCCGATCGCTTCCCCCAGGCGCTCGACCGCCTTGACGCTCACCTCGCCGCCCGCCAAGCCTTCCAGCAACGCCCGGCCTCGTGCGAAGGACGCCTCGCCGCCGACAACGGCGAGCATCAGGCGTACGCCCGGTCAGCACTGCGTCCCCTCGATGTCCAGTTCCCGGTCCAGCGGCGCCAGTGATAGTATGCCGCTGCTGGGTCACCGTGCCGAGCAGGCTGACCAGGCGCTTGGGCCGCGCCCCCTCGCACCGCATGGCCGGCCCGCAGCGGCAGCGGGCCGGCAAGCCCTCGTCCTCGGGCTCGCCCCGGCCCGATGCAGCGCGTGTCGCCTGCCCCAGCGCTCCGAGGTCGGACGGGCCCGTCTTGCGCCGGGCGCTGACGATCACTCGCAGCAGCTTCCCGACTTCGGTGCTGACGGCGTCCTGGATCGCGCGTAGCGTCTTTTTTTCGTCGCCCGCGGCGGTTCAGCCAGCGCCTGGGTGTGGGCGGGACGCAGTTGGCAGATATGCTCGTTGACGTTCACGAGTTCGGCCCTGAGCTGCTGAAAGCGACGGAACGCGGCCACCTCGCGCTCGGCTTTGCAGCGTTGGGCGGGATCGGAAAGCGTCTGCTGGATGGTCTTGCCACGGAGCTTGTAGGAGAGTCGCACCTGGGCGCCGTGGCCGGGATGGTCGTCACGGGCACAGGCGCAGTTGGGCTTGCCGCAACGGCGGAAGTAGGCGTGGATGGAACCGCGGCGGAAGTCGCCCAGCCGGGCAATTTCGAGGACGATTGGGAAGCGGCGTTCTTCCAAGGCAGGAAGGGAATCGGGCATGGGTCCTCTTTAGTCTGAGTGCATCATGAACGCTCAGACTTGCAAGACTGCGCCACCGGCTTGGCAAACCAGTCACAGAATTGTCGCGCACCCTCCTTTGAGACCTATCTAGTCTCAATAAATAGACTATAGTAGTCTCGATGACGACGGTATCGATTTCCGAATTGAAGGCGAATCTCTCGCGCTTTGTGCACGAGGTTCGCCGGGGAGGCGAGGTTCAGGTTCTTGACCGGGGCATGCCGGTCGCGAAGCTTGTCCCAGTCGATACGGGCGACGACTGGGAGGGGCGAGAGAGGCTGATTCGCCAAGGGCTAGTGAGGTCGGGCAAGGCCGGTCCAGCCGCGGTTCTAGACAAGCCTCCTCTAGAGCTCCCAGTAAGCCTTCTTGGGGCGCTGGCCGAGGATCGGGAGGACCGGTTGTGAGGTATTGGGACGCCTCTGCATTAGTGCCGATTGTTGTCGCTGAACCTGCAAGCAGCCTAGTGCGCGAATTGCTAGCCGAAGACCAGCAGATCATCACGTGGGTGTGGTCCCGAATGGAGATCATTAGTGCGGTCGAACGGCGGGCGCGAGAAGGAGCGATGTCGCGCATGCAGCGTCGTGAGGTGCTACGCGCTTTCGACGCCTTCGCCAGAAGTTGGGACGAAGTGACCGACGCGCTTGCTGTTCGGTCCCGGGCCAACGCGCTGTTGGCGCGCCATCCGTTGCGCGCCGCCGATGCGGGTCAGCTTGGTGCCGCACTGTTGGTCCAGCAGCAAGTGGCGGCCCCGCTCGAGTTTGTCTGCTTGGACCAGCGGCTTTCGTTGGCGGCCGAACTCGAAGGTCTTTCCACACTTCCGTAGCCGATCTGAGATTTCTTTCTTTGCAGGTGTCTGGAAGGGCCACCTTGGCGGACTCGGATCAAGATTCCGCGTTGGCGCTTGCGACTCCTCATTCCACCGGACTGGGGTTGAGCTGCTCCCCATGGTCGTAGCTGAGTCAAGCGCAAAGGAGCGCCAAACGACAAGCTCGGGGGCCCAAACGGTGGTGGATCAAGGATTTTCGGTGTTCCCGCGCCGGGTTTCTTCCTGAAAACCAACCACTTTTCGACGATCACGCGCTGCGAGGCCACGAGAGCGTCCATTCCGGGGCCTTGGCCTCCGAGAATCAGAACACATGGGACAGGCGGACTCCACAGAGGTCGATACTGCCACGACCGCGAAACCCGCAGCGGGCCTGCCTCCGGATGTGCACAATTTTCGGTTGCCATTGACACGCTGGTGCCGCAGGTTGATTCAGAACCCCGCTCCGGGGTCTCGCACCTTGCGTCACGCTAACGTTCTGGAGGCTGCAAGTACGCAACATATCAATGAAATATGGGAAATAAAAAGCGAATCGTTGACGGATAAATCTATATATAGCTATTATAGTATACAAAATGATAATATTGCTAGATCAAGACGCCGATTCAACCATCCTCCGCGCGCGGAATCGTCCAGAGGTTCGGTCGTGAGCCTGCAGGATCAACCCGGGTTTCGGCTGATTGCTCCGTTCCTCAAGCCCGTCATGGGACTGCTGGAGGACGACTCGGTGACCGAGGTGATGATCAACCCGGACGCGGTTTACGTCGAACGCCGGGGCAGCCTGGAAGCCTTGCCCGGTGTCAGGCTGGAACCGCTACAGGTGCGGAGGGCGGCGTTGGCGATCGCTAGGGGCCTGGGAGACGACATCAACGAACAGCGCCCGCTGCTGGACGCTCGGCTGCCGGACGGCTCGCGCATTGCGGCGGCACTGCCGCCGTGCAGCTTCGGCGGGCCCGTGTTGACGATTCGGAAATTCGCACGACGCCGTCTCTCGCTGGGTGACTTGGTGCTTTCGGGGAGCGTGTCTCATGTTCTGTACGACATCGTGCGGGAGGCGGTGGAGCGGCGCCGCAACATCTTGGTGAGTGGCGGCACGGGCACGGGCAAGACCACGCTGCTGGCGGCGATCGCGGCGCTCATCCCCGAATGCGAGCGACTCATCGTGATCGAAGACACCGTCGAGTTACCCCTCGCCCACCCCAATCTCGTGCGGCTCGCCGCGCGGAGGGCGACCGAGGATGCACCCGAGGTGACGATGCGCGACCTAGTGCGGGCGGCACTGCGCCACCGTCCCGACCGAATCGTGCTGGGCGAAGTACGTGGTGGAGAAGCCTGGGACTTGCTCCAAGCCCTGAACACGGGCCACGACGGGTCGCTGTCGACTCTCCACGCGAGTTCGGCCTACAACGCCCTGAAGCGTTGCGCATCGTGCGTGCTGCAGTCCGGGACGGGTTGCCCTACGGCGCGGTCCAGGACCTTCTCGGCGACGTGATCGATCTCGTGCTGCATCTCGAGCGGCACGGCGGGAGGAGACGAGTGGCGGAAGCCATACGAGTGGATCGCTTCGACGGAGTTACAAGGCGCTGGCAGTGCCAGCAGCTCATGGACGGTCGGGCTGAGGGAGCATCGGAACGGAGCAACGAGGCATGAGGCGGACAGACGGGATCGTGCGGGCCCCGGGCGGAGCGCTGGCCCCTTTGCGGCACGCGACAACTCCCGACGAGGTCGGGCGCGCCCTCGAGGCGGGAGTGATCGTGGAAACCGACCTCGATACGGCCCGGGGGTGTGGGGCTTGGATCGAAGACTGCGACGAACCCGACGAGGCATTCGAGGCGACCGAGGATCCGGCAGACTTGGGCGGTGAGGAGGGAGTTGGCGATGGCCCGCTCTGATCCGCGCGCCAAGGTCGAGGACTACTACCGCCGCGTGGCGGACTCCCTAATCGCTCAGATCGAGCGCGGCACGGCACCGTGGACAGAGGCTTGGCGGCCTGGCGAGAAGGCGCTGCCGTACAACATCAAATCCGGCAAGCCCTACCGGGGCGGAAACTCCGTGTGGCTGGCGAGCACCGCGACACGGCGCGGCTATTCGGACGAGCGCTGGGGAACGTACAAGCAGATCGGAGACCTGGACGGGCAGGTGCGGCGCGGCGAGAAGGGCTGCGCGATCCTCTTCTGGCAGTTCGAGGCCAGGCAACTGGCCCGCGACAGGGAGGGCAAGCCTCTGCTGGACGACGAGGGGCAGCCCGTTTGCGAGACTAGAGTACTTTCCTCGCCCCGGGTCTACCCGTACACGGTGTTCAACGCCGAGCAGTGCGACGGACTGCCAGCGCGACCTGTGCGGAAGGGGTCGCACCTGTGGGACAGGCACGAGGCCGCCGAGCGGGTGTTCAAGCACTCCAGAGCGGTGATCGAGCACTCGGGTGCGAATCGGGCCTATTTCGACCTGAGCCGGGATCGCATCGTCCTGCCATTCAAAGGGCAGTTCCCCAACGCACCGAGCTATTACCAAACGGCGCTGCATGAATTCGGGCACTGGACGGGGCATCCGGACCGCTTAAACCGCAGCACCCTGTCGAAAGGCATCGAGGACGGCTTCGGATCGCGAGACTGCGCGCGGGAGGAGTTGCGGGCGGAGATCAGTTCGATGATCACCGGCGACCGATTGCAGATTGGACACGATCCGACGCGGCACGCCGCGTACGTCGGGTCGTGGATCCAAGCGCTGAAGGAGGATCCCCGTGAGATCTACCGGGCCAGCAGGGATGCTCAAGATATGAGCGACTACCTGTTGGAACGGAGTCGCGTGATCGAGAAGGGCCGTGTGGAACGTGTGGAAGCCCGGGTTCCGGTAGGCCCCGTCGTAGGGACAGGACGGGGCCGAAGCGAGTGGCCGGGGACGGTTGGGCGTGCGATCCGCGACGCGCCGCAACGCCCTGCCGTCAGGCTGACCTGGCCGGATCGCTCCGCGGAAAGGGACCGGGTCATTGGATCCGAGCGGTGAAGAGGGGAATCTTCACCGGCGTCATCGGCAGGAAATCTTGCACCCAGGGCGCTTGCACCCGCCACTCGGTAATATAGTCGCGCGGGATCATAGTTCCGGCTCCACGTCGGCGTTGACGATGAGCTTCCAGTCCGCGTCGCGAGGCGCTTCGTCGCGGGATGTGTCGGCGAGAAGCGGAACCGTTTGCCGGGCTTCATCCCTGACATAGGCTTGAAGAAGGGCGGCCTGTTCGCGGGCGTCGACAAGGGCGAGCAGGTATCCAAGCCTTTGCGCCCACGTGATGGGCGCGGTCTGCGAGGCCGTCACCGGTTTCTGCGGATCGATCCGCTCGACGAGTCCAGAGAGGATGGTCGCCCCATGGTCGAGCCCGCCGACGCGGCGTTAGTAGCCGACGAGATCGACGGCCGTTGCTTCCGGCGTCGAGACCCGGATCGTGCCGCGTGGCGTGTTGAGGCTTTGCACGGGTACATTCCGAAGGTGCTTGCGGACGCTGAAGGTCACGCGCATCCGGCCGCAGTGGATCGGCCGGCGGGCCTTGTCGAGAAGCACCTGGAATTCCTGGGGCCGGTGATGGGCCGCGCCGCGATATTGCGCGGCTGACAGCAGCCCGGCATAGTAGGGTTGCTCAAGTCGCTGCATCAGCGCCGGGATGAACTGGTCCGCCGGCAGGCATTCTAGAGAGCGATATTCCGGCGGAAGGATCACATAGAAGCCCCGTGCCGGCCAATGGCACTAACTTAAGGTTTTCGGCATTAACTTAAGGGCGAGGGGCCTGAGGGCAGTCCATTTTGCAGGTTCCGGGCACTCAGGTCATGGGCATCGGGGTTGGCATCGAAGCAGCTAGGTTGTCGCCGCCTTGCGCCGGGACCATTTCGGGGCCGGCTGCAGCGAGCGCCGCTGGTACGAGCGGTTGGGACGCGGCTTGCGCCGACCCGTCCCGACCCACGCGCAGATGCGTTCCAGGGTCTCGCCGACATACGCGGAGTGGCGCAGCAGCAGACCCTCGAGATGCTGGGACAGGGCGGCCAGGCTGTGCTTGAAGTTCGCCTGCGGCGCCGCCTTGCCGTCCGGCTGCCGGGCTGCTTGGCACAGGTCCGCATCCCGGTTGGTGAACAGCCGCATCATCGCAATCAAGTTGAAATGGGCGAACAACTCTTGCTTCACCAGGCGCTCGCTCTGGCCGTGAAACTGCTGGACCTCCAGGAACGATTTACTGATTTTGTACATCTCTTCAATGCCCCACCGCGCATGGTACAGGTCGGACAGGTCGGCGACGCTGTAGCGGCGGCTGTCGAGCAAGGTGGTGCCCAGCACGTACTTGGTCGTGGCGTGCGTGTACTTGACGAGGCGCAGCGGGAGGGGCTGCCAGTGCGTGCCGGGATACTTGCGGGACAGGGTCCGCAGGGTAGCGGGACCGGGCAGGATGGTGACGAGCGTGTCGGTGCCGTCGCCGTCGATGAAGGCATCGATGGCGGGGCAGATGTTGCGGGGGAGGCGGAAGACGGCCTGCAGTCGGCGCCGCCGGTGGCTCCAGAGCAGTTCGAACGAGTAGTAGCCGCGGTCGTAGACGAGGAGGTCGGGGGCGGCCAGGGCCCGCAGATGGGCGCGTGCGGCGGCGCGCTCGTTGCGGTGGGCGAAGAGGTCGAAGTCGACCGGGAGCCGGGACTGCAGGCGCAGCAGGCAGCTGAGCAGGCCCTGCGGGTAGTGGGCGTGCGGGCCGGGCGGGTCGTAGCCGGCTGCGGCCAGCGGGCGCGGCAGGTTGAGCTTGGAGCCGTCGACGGCGAAGACGCGGTGGCCCAGCCAGAGCGGTCCGGGCTGGTCGGCGCGGCGCAGGATCGCGGCGTGGAACTGCCGGAAGACCTGGGCGTCAATCCGCGGCCGGGCCTTGCACATGGCCGCGTCGGAGACCGGCTGCGGTTGCGGCAGGGGCACGTCCAGGGCGCGGCACTGGGCCCACAGCTGGGACAGCGTCGTGGTGTAGCCCTGGCGGCGCGGCGCGAACACGAGGCGGAACACGAACAGCATCACCAGCAGCTTCCGTGATGGATGTCAAGCGTTTTTCCCGACAATACCGGGAATGGGCGATGAACTCTGCGATTTCGAGGGCAGGGCGTGTCGCCGGGTCTCCTCCGCAGTTCGGTCAAGATCGCGGGAGAGCCGCTCGAGTTCGACCTGCCGCCGCTCGACCTCGGCCAGTTCCGCGTGGGCGTTGCGGATGGCGGAGCGCAGGAGTTCGGCGCGCGCCGCGAGGCACTGGCGCGGGACGGGCGAGCGGGGATCGGCGGCGTGGCCGGAGCGGGCGCGGAGGTTCTGCAAGCGCTTGGCGCAACGGCGGCAGTAGGTCGGCATCGGGCCGCGGCGGCCGACCGGCATGGCGCCGCCGCAGGCCAGGCAGCCGAAGCCGTAGGCGGCGGATGTCTCCGGCTGGCCCGGGGGTTCGGGGGCGGTTCGATCGAGGGCTGCGTGGACGCTCATAGCACTTACCCCTGCTCAACTTCGCTCAGGCGGGCGCTCCGCTGACGGGTGCTTCCGGCGACCACAGGCGGTCGTCGCGGAGCAGGGCCCCGAGCAGGGCGAGCAGCTTGCGCATGACCGCCACCAGTGCGACCTTGCGCGGCTTGCCCTGTGCGGTCAGCCGCTCGTAGAAGGCTTTGAGGCCGGGATTGAAGCGGATCGCGGAAGTGGCGGCCATGTACAGCAGCTTGCGAGGATGGCGGCGGCCGCCGCGGATCCGGCGGCGGCCGCGGTGCCCGCCGGAATCGCAGTCGTACGGTGCCAAGCCGGCCAGTGCGGCGGCCTCGGCGGGGCTGGCGGATCCGAGTTCGGGCAGGTCGGCGCACAGGCTGGCGGCATTGAGCGGGCCGCAGCCCGGGACCGACAGGATGATTGCGCGGCGGCGGCAGAGCGCGGGGTCGGCCTCGAGGCAGGCTTGCAGGGCCTTGTCGGTCTGCTGGAGCTTATCGGTAAAGGCGGCCAGCAGGGAGCCGAGGAGCGCGGCGGCTTGGCCGCCCAACTCCCCGGCCTGCTTGCGCAGGGCGTCGCGCTGCTCGCTGAGCTTGCGCCGCAGGGCGAGCCAGTCGCTGAGCTCCTGCAAGCTGCGCGGCTTGGGCGGCGTGCTCGTGACGTGCTCGAGGCGCGCGTAGCGGGCGAGCATGGCGGCGTCGACGCGGTCGTTCTTCGCCTGCTGGCCTAGGGCGCGGGCGAAGTTGCGCGCGCGCAGCGGATTGGCGACGACGACGGCGACGCCATCGTCGTGGAGGCACTGGTGGAGCTGGCGGTGGTAGCGCCCGGTGGGCTCGAGAGCGACGCGCCGCACTCCGAGCTTGCGGAGCCAGTTGCGCAGGGCGCGGCGGCCGACCTGGGTGTTCTCGAAGCGGCGGGAAAGTTCGGCGGGATCGGCGCAGGCGTCGAGCCACAGCTTGCCGACATCGATGCCGGCGACTGGCTCGGCCGTGGTTGCTGCGGGATTTGTCATGGGATGTTGGATATCCTTTCTAGCGGCCAGGGGCTTCCTGCGAACCTATCCTTTTGGGATGCGGGCCAGTGCCCGTTCTTCCGTTCAGGTCTCTCAGGAATTGCTGCGGCGGGCGATCCAGCTGCTGGTCGGTGCCAGGCACCCGGGTGTTAAGACGATCCGACCCGCCGCCCGCCGCCGGGCCTGGCCAGGCCCGGCGGCGGCCTCCCCGCCACGAGACGGGGAGATTTCCGATGCGCCGGTCGCCGTCGATGGCGACCGGGCGAAACTCCACTCTTGCACAAACCGGAACGCGCGTCCTCACGGACGGACCCGGGCGGTCCAGCACTCGCCGCCCCTCTCGGAACATCCTGCCGATCTCCGGTCTCACTGTGTTCAACATAAAAGCGTGTTGAGGACGCGGCTGCGCACTTGCCAGAGTTGGTCGTGAGCGGCGGCGATGGCGCTGAGCGCGCCGAGCAGGCCCTGCCAGAGGGCGACGAAGTCCGCGTCGGGGGCCTGCGGCTGCGCCGCCGGCGGCGGCCGTCGCCGGGCCTGCGGGCGCGGCCCGTGCAGCAGGATCGAGCGGAACGGCTTCGTCAGCGGGTAGACATACACATCCTTGGGGCTGCGCCCGGCGTCGGCGCGGCCCTGGGTCCGGCCGAGATGGATCCAGTTGGCGGCGCGGTAGCAGGTGCCCTGGAAGCGCGGGGTTTCGCAGAAGGTTTCGAGCAGGACCGGCCGCGTGCCATAGCGCCGCTGCCAGTCCGCCGGCAGCTGCCGGGCTGCCAGCCCCAGCGCGTGACTCGCCAGGTTCGGAACCTGCACCCAAGGAAACAGCAAGAAGCGAGGCTGGCCGACCACGAGGTCGAGGTGCTTCTTGTACTGCCCGGCAGGCCAGCCGACCCACTCATCGCGGCAAGCCAGCGAGTGGGTCGCCTGGCTGAACAGCACACAGCCCAGCCGGCGCCCGTGCCGGTCGAGCAGGAAGTAGCGCAGGTGCGGGCCCAGCGGCTGGCGGTAGCCGAGATAGTGGTGCCGCTCGATGAATTCGTTCCAGAGTTGGGTGTCCTCCTGCTGCTCGACCCGCTGCAGGCGCAGCGGCTGCAGGTCCCGCAGGCTGGTCGCGATCAGCGGCTGGGGATCGGTGCGCGGGGTCGCGGCCACCGGCGGGCGCGGTCCCGGGCGCATGTTCTGCGTGTGCTTGGGCGGCAGCGTCAGGATGCCGCCCTGCTCGAGCTGTTCCAGCAGGCCCAGGGCGGCCGCGACCCGGTTGCCGCCAGCGGCGGTGCGCCAGTTGAGGTGCTCGCAGATCGTCTCCGCCAGTTCCTTGCGGCTCAGGGCCGGGAACCTGGCCACCGTCTGCTGGATATCGGCGATCTGCCGGCGCGTGAAGCGTCTGCCGAAGAAGGAAGTGGACTTGAGCTTCTCGATGCGGGGATCCATGACAGCCACCAAGGAACCTGTTCTTGGCTACCATCGCAAATCCAGGCTCGCATGTCAAGTGGTTTTTGCGGCCGTTCGAAAAAAATCTGCAAGTGCATTCGAATCAACGCATTGGAGGTTTGCTGAGAAATCTAGATTCCGGCTAGCCTATTTCAGTGCCATTGCCGTGCCGGCTGGGCAATCATGTTCTGCCGGGCCAGCCGGTTGAGAGCGAACTCGGCGGCGTCGGTGGACACGCCAAGCTCCCCCTCGGGCCTGTGCCTGACCGTATTAGGCACGGGCAATGCCTCGAGTCACGATTCTAGCCCACCCTCCGAAGCATCGGCAGACCGGAAAACGGGATGACGATGAAGATTGGCTGTCCTCCCGCTCGCAGCCAACGGGGCAGCCGCTGCTATTATCCGAGGGCGGCTTCGGTCGCTCTCCAACCGCGGAGGCGAAACCGGCAAACGTAGTTGTCGTCAGCGGCAATTCTGATTGTCGCTAGACACTCGAGGCTCGGATCAAACTGAAGAGCCCATGTGCGCGACCTGCGATAGATGCTGGTATCGCAGGCCTAGCGCCTGCTTCCGTCTTTCGGGTTGAACTTGCCGTTCGGTCCGTACACTTCCTCGTAAGCGGCCTGCTCACGGATCTCGCGATATTCTGCAAGCGACATCCCGGCAGGTCTTGGGTTCCTGATCGTGTAGCGTTCCATCGCATTGATAAACGCTATGTGCGCCTCGGCGACGAATGTATCCCACATCCACTCGAAATGCAGGATCTCATCCCACTCGTCTTCGGTGAATATAGCGGGCTTCGGCTGGCGCATGGTCGCCAAAATGCCGTCCATGACTTCTGAAATGACCTGCTCGGGAGTCTTGGGCGGATTGATCCAAGTCCTGTAGGCCTCGATGCCCGCAGCCCCCACCAGTACAGCGAGGAGCCCCCGTGCTGGCCAATTGATCTGCTTTGCGGGGTGATGCGGTTTCATGGATTCTCCGCCTGGATCTTCACTGGCCGCAGCACGGCGCGCAACGCTTCCCGCAGCGACGCCTAGATCGTCGCGTCGGCCCTAACTTCGGCCAGGTGCTCCCGGATTCTGCTGCAAGGAATCTCATTGTGGAAGACCCTGCCAACTGCCCTGTCGATCGGAGGTTGATGCATCTCAATGGCCCGGCTCGCGAGACAGGAGATCCAACGGGACTCCCACCTCGACGCTCCGGGGAATCGGCTGCCCACGCGGCGCGCGAAGCTTCGCGAGTGGCTGGCCTCTAAGGAGGCTGTCCGAGAACTCGAAGCCCTTTGCGCGCTGGGGCTCGGAACTACGGTCGCTAGCGGGGAGGCCGAAGAGCCGGATTCGGGCGACTGAGCGCATTCGCGCGCCTCCGGCCAGGAGCGGTGATTCGGGGGAAACGAGGACCGGGGCCGTTCGGAGGCGTTACGGCAGCACGGGCTCATGCCGGATCGGCGCGGAATGAGGATGGGCGCGTTCTGCTGGCCGGCGTTGTCAAGTTGTTTTCGCAGAAGCGGTTCTGCTCCGACCATCGTTGCGTGTACCTTCTTTTAGGGAACGCACGTCGCCGACATCCAGGTGGTGAAGGCCTGCTCCGCCATAGTCGATGATGGATCGCCTTGAGACGATGGCGTGCGACCCTGAATGAGTTTTGAATGGCAGCATGGACCGCGAGAAAACGCTGCCTCTGCGCTTCTGACTTGAAATGACGCATTTGGCGTTCTCGCTCCCTGGTGTGCTGGTGGGACACCTCAGCCCTGTTGTTTTCGTACTGCCCGGTTCGATGGGTAGCCGATAGGCCGAGTTCCCGACGCGCGACCGCATAGCTTCGCAGCTTGTCGGTGACCAGCTGCAATGGCGATCCCCCTTGCCCCTTCAAAAGCTTTCGGAAGAAGCGCTTTGCTGCTCTCGCGTCCCTTCGGCGCGTAACCAGAATATCCAGGACGGCGACGTCCTGGTCCACCGCCCTCCAGAGATAGCGGCGTTGCCCGCGGATCGTGACGAAGACCTCATCCACATGCCAGACATCGCCCAGCCGGCCATGCCGACGGCGCAGGTTCCGAGCAAAGGTGGGACCGAATTTGCGACACCACAATCGGATCGCCTCGTAGGACACGGTGACGCCGCGCAAGGCGAGCAGGTCTTCGACATCCCGGAAGCTGAGGGTGAACCGATGACAGAGGCACACGGCGTGACTGATGATCTCGGGTGGGAAGCGGTGGCCTCGATACAAGGATTTCACCGATCCAGTGTCTCCCCACGGACGCCACCTTAACGGTACCCTCGGAGAGGTTTCCAAGGGCGCGGGCGGTTCATGCGAGCGCCTCGACGGAGAGACTCCGGCTGCCAGAGTCGGTTTTCGCAGAGCATGGCGTTGACGAGGGTGAGTAGCCTGCGTGGATGGGCGCGACTACCGCGGCCGCGACGGCCCCCCAAACTGAGTCCTCGCCTCCGAGCCGATGACGGGCCACGCCGACAGAAGCAACCCGAATGACAGACCCCGTGAAGCGGGTTCCCGGTCTGGCGCGAGAGTTGCGTCGGCCAACCGTCAGCAGGTAGCTCCCATCGCCCGGCCTGCAACCAATTACCGGCCCGTTGGGCTGCCTTGGAGCTTCGTCAGAGTCTTGCGAGGAGTCGGTCGTAGTCGGCGTGCGCTCCGATCCAAAACCATGTAATGTCATCACCCTCGAGGAGACCAACCGCACGGTATCCGAGGGCGACGCGAACTGAGTAGATCGGCTCGTGGCCGTGCACCTTCTCGAAGCGGAGGCTTTGGTGCCGGGGATTGCTTGCGAAGAGACGGTACGCTTTTCTTGCGAGCCCCTGAATATCCGTTGGCAATTTGCGGTAGGCAGCCCAGAAACGGGGCGTTGCACTCGATTTCACAGTTTGTCGGGATCGAGTTGCGTCGCTCTGCCAGCTTTAATATCAGCGCGGACCTCATCGGCGAGCCTGCTCAGGGCATCTTGGGAACTTGAAAACGCTTGAGTCCAGCGTTCCTCATCCTGAAGCTCGCCGAGAAGCCACTGCGCAATTCGGTCCTGTTCCTCGGGCGGGAGCGCCGACATCTTCTCTATCGCTGTGTCAAAGGCTCGGCTCACAATTCGAATTATATGCGTATTGATACAGGCGGCCAAGCCCACTCAAGCCCACAAGCCCACTGTCAGGCAAGTTCAATTATCGGTTTCGGTGTAGAGAATGGGCACCAAGAAGGGTTGTTGGAAGTGTGAGTCTGCGATTGGCAGCGCATTGGCCTGGGTGCGCTAAGCGGATCCGAGGATTCGATCTCGGCACGGGTGGATCGCTCTGACGAGGGTTACCGATTCGGAAAGCACCCCGAACTGATTCACCGCCGCCAACAAGTCCAGCGTGAGCAGGCTGACACTGCGTACCAAGGTGCGGTAGAAGACCTGCCAGTCGCAGAACGTGTCCGAAAGAGGGCCAACATGCGGCGCACGTCGAGGTGCTTGTTCGCCAGTTCCGCCGAGCGGTCGAGATCGCAATTGATGCCCTGCTTGAGTAGGGCCAGCACGAGGATGCTCCACAGCTCCATGCCGGGACGACCCAGCGCGGGGTTGAGCTTGCGGTCGCTGTCGTCGCCGCCGCTGTCGCTGGCGGAGCCGACGCGCCACAGGAGGTGCTCCTCACGCAGCTCGAAGAGGCGTTCGCGCACCGGGACGTCGCAGTTGGAGTACCTAAGTTTTCGTGGACACCAAAGGGAAGTGAGGGTAGCAGGTTCGGATCGACCAAGGCCTCAGCGAGTGGGTTGAGCAGCACGATACGGCTCGAGCGGTGGCGCCT
The DNA here is from genome assembly GCA_965218615.1 of Bryobacterales bacterium. Lineage (GTDB taxonomy): Bacteria > Acidobacteriota > Terriglobia > Bryobacterales > UBA6623 > VXMF01. The sequence continues at coordinate 53,638 of CBDCLH010000006.1, read as the reverse complement.
GTCCAGACACTGCTCCCTCAAGTCCGGCACGCCCGGGTACTGTCACGTTGGCCGACGACATTCGATCCCCGGGACCACTGTAGCGAAGCCACCGCTTCAAGATAACCAGCCACGCCGTTCGGCAGTACTATCGGCGTGGTATCCACCCTAGGCCGTGAACTGCTCTGCACTGCTCCAATCTGCCCCGATATGATCCTTTCTACTGCCGGGGCGTCGCGACCGCAATTGATCGAGAACAAGCGCGAATTGCGTCCACTCAGGAGGTCTTGGTATGAGGGCGCCAGTGGAAATCGAACTCGCAAATAGAGGATTTGCAGACCTTTTTTCGAATAGGTCTATCGTGTTGATTTCAAACGGTTTAGAATTTCTTCAAAGAAGGCTAGGGACCATATTAGGACCAAGGCGATAGTCGTCCGGCAGCTACTCCAGCAGCGTCGGCTGGTTCCCTTCACGTTGAGCAGTTAGCGCTTCACCAGTGCCCCGATCTTCGCCTCCTCCTGCTGCTGCGTGTGCGATGCGCCCGCCACCACGCCGCGACCCGACCGCTGCACCTACTCGACATGGCTCCGCAGCGCCTTCCGCTCGGCCTCCAGGGCCTGTTCATTCGATGGGCGATCCGCCCGGCGGCACGCCCCGGCTCTCCTCGCACTGCGCGGCCAGTGACTGCAAGGCCTCTGCCGTAGGGAGTCACCTGATTCCGGCGTCAACCCAATCCGAGAAAGAAGAGTCATGTCGGTCAAGATGAACCGAGAACCAACAGTTCAGTCTCGACGTGATGATCGAGTCCGCCGGTTAGTATAATAGGTAATTGATCAGTTTTACTCAATCACCTATCTCTGACACCATGACCGACCTGCTGACCTACCTCCGCCCCCTCGTACCCCGCCTGATCGACCTCCTCACCGAGGTAGGTCCCATGCGTCTTGTCGCCGTCACCGGTCCCCGTCAGACGGGAAAGACGACCATGGTCCTTCAAGCCCGCGAGGAGCTAGAGCGGAGGGGTTTTCGATGCTGGTACGTGGCTGTCGACGATCCCACGCCGGGAAAGCCGCCCTTCGACACCGCGCCCCCTGAAGCAGCGTCCCTGCTCCCCGGCCGCGCTCCCGGGCCGGAATGGCTCGTCTCGACCTGGAACCGGGCTCGCGCGGAGGCGAACCGTTCCCCCCGGGGTCTGGTATTGGCGCTTGACGAGGTCCAACGCATTCGGAACTGGTCCGGCATCATCAAGGGCCTTTGGGACGGCGACCGCCGGACAGGCTGCCCGTTGCGCGTGGTGATCCTGGGGTCCGCCCCCTGGGCGATGTTGACCGGAATCCATGAGAGTCTGGCGGGCCGGTTCGATCCCTTCCCCGTGAGGCACTGGTCGCTCGAGGAGATGCAGCGCGCATTCGGCGTGACACTCGATGAATACATCTTCTTCGGAGGGTATCCCGGAGCCGCCATCCACATTCGCGATGCGACGCGTTGGCGGGGACACATCAGGTACGCCATCATGGACCCGGTTATCGAGCGCGACATCCTTTCCCTGACACGAGTCGAAAAACCGTCGCTGATGCGCGCGCTGATGGATCTGGCACCCGACTACTCGGGACAGGTCGTCTCCTACCGGAAGTTGCAGGGCCAATTGGACGATGCGGGCAACACCACAACTCTGGCCCGCTACCTGGACCTGCTCGCAGACGCGGGCCTGATCACCGGACTGCAGAAGTACAGCGCCAAGCCGCACCTGTCGAAGCGATCGACCCCGAAGCTGAACGTGCTCAACACCGCCGTCATGACCGCCGGATACGCCTATCCCTTCAAGCGCGTCAGGGACGACGGCGCGTTTTGGGGGCGGCTGTGCGAGAGCGCGGTGGGAGCCCATCTGCACAACACCCTCCCGCCGGACAGGATTGTCCAGCTCCGTTACTGGCGGGACGAAGCCCGGGAGGTTGACTTCGTGCTCGCATCGGGCCGGCGGGTCCTCGCGATCGAGGTGAAGAGCGGTCGCAGGCGCGGCCGCATTGCCGGACTGGAGGCGTTTGAGGGCCGCTTTCCAGGTGCGAAGCGACTCGTAGTGGGGACAGGAGGAGTGCCGCTCAACGAGTTTCTGTCCGAACCCGCCGACTTTTGGCTGGAAGAGGCCCATCGTGCTCGTTGAGCGGACGGTCTCGCGATGGCGGGGGGGAAGGTGGCTGTCGCAGGGCGAGAATCTGTCGGACTTCCGATCGGCACGCGCCTACGTACTCTTGGGTGAGCCGGGGTCTGGAAAATCCAAGGCGTTCGAGCAGGAATCAGGGATCGACAAGAACGGAGTGGGGGTTACCGCCCGCCGGTTCATCCGCCGGAGCATCGACACTCATCCGGAATGGCGATGGAGGACCCTCTTCATAGACGGCCTCGATGAGGTTCGTGCCCAGGGTGGCGATCCGCGCGAGCCCCTGGATGCGCTCGTGTGCCGGCTCGAACAGCTGGGCAAGCCATCCTTCAGGCTTTCTTGCCGCGACGAGTCCTGGTTGGGACGAAATGACATCCGCGAACTGTCCTCGGCTGTCGACGGCGGCGACCTCCACCTCCTGCGGCTTGACCCCCTCACCGGGCAGGATGCCCGCCGCATTCTGGCTGGCTTGGGCGCACCGGCTCCCGAGGGCTTCCTGCGGAGAGCCGTCGACAGTGGCCTGGAGGCCTTCCTTCGGAACCCACTCCTGCTCCGAATCCTTGCCAAGGCCCAGAGCCCCGGCGCATGGCCGGATGGCCAACTTGCCACGTTCGAGCGCGCCTGCGAGGAACTGGCAGGCGAAACGAACCAGGAGCACATGGATGCCCGGGATGGCATTCCGTTCGCGAACGAGGAAGTGGTCCTCGCCGCAGGTCGACTATGCGCAATACTGCTGCTGACCGGCATGTCGGGCTGGTCTCGGCGTGGCCCGGGTGACGACGATTGTCCTGCCGTTGGCGAAGCGGGCGAGGGTCAGCCTCTGCTCAAATTCGCTCTGGATACCAGGCTGTTCGTAGGAATTGCTGAGGACGGGAGGCATCCACGCCACCGCCGCATCGCCGAATTCCTTGCTGCGAAGTACTTGGACCGCGCAATTCGGGAACGTCAACTGCCCGCAACCAGAGTCCTCGCCTGGATGCGGGGGACCGGCGGGATCGTAATGCCCGATCTGCGCGGCACCGCCGTGTGGCTGGCCGCACGGAATCCCGACAGCCGCCGCCCCCTCATCGAGTCCGATCCGGTCGGCGTCGCCTTCCACGGAGACGCTGGGAGCTTCAACCGCAACGACACTGGACTTTTGCTGAGCGGTCTTGAGAGGCAGCTGCAGCATCAATGGGAGTGGGCATCATCGGCCTCTCTCGCTGCCCTAATGACTGGCCCCGCTTGCGACATGTTGTGGGACATGCTCCGGTCTCCCGACCGATCCAATGCCCGGCAGCGTCTGGTTGAACTGCTCCTTCGGGGGTTGGCGGCGACACCGCTTAGCGGCTCGCGATTGCGAGGTGCCGGTTCGTCGAGCACGGCACCCAAAGCGAGCGAGATCCTCCCCGCAGTCCTCCGAGACGACGGTTGGCACGTGAGCGTCAGGCAGCGGGCGTTGGTTGCGCTCATCCACCTCCTGGGGGAAGAAGCGGACGGCCCCTCGATTCTGATCGGTCTGCTACGCGAAATCGACGAGGGCCGGTTGCCGGAGGACGACCGCGGCGAGTTGCGCGGCGAGCTACTGACCTGGCTGTATCCGCGGCACATTACCGCCGAGCAGGTGTGGGACTGCGCGGTGCGGATGTGGCACGTTGACGAACGCACACGGGACGACCCACCAGCGAGCACCGTCCCGGGGAACAAGGCGAAGACGTTCTGGACAGAGCACCTTGTGAACGAGTCGGCGCCCGAAGACGTGCGAATGCTCCTTCACACCCTGGTTGCGAGGGCTGAACGGCTGATCCCCCTTCTCGCGCAGAATGATGCCGAGTCGGTCGTGCTGCGCCTGCTGGCCCTGGGCCTTGAGCTCTTCGGCGAGGAAATGGAGGTCACAGAACTGTATGAGTGGTTCGGGCTCGTGGAAGCCCACTACGAGCGGACGGAACTGATCCCGGCTCATTGCAGGAACCTCATCCGGAGATCCCGCAATGCGCCGGAACAGAGCAAGATCTACAGCTGGCTTCGCGATCATCGCGACATCCAGCTCGCACTGGTGCTGGAGGGACTGAAACGTCACGCATCACTGCCGCGGGACCGCACGCTCGATCACCAGATCGGCGTTAAGTTCCTGGGTGGCGAGCGGCGTTCCGGTTTTCGCCGGTGGTGCATGGATACGGCTGCTGGCTTGGCGGCGACGGACCCGGGTCCCGCAATTGAGCTGGCGTTCTGGACGGTCACGGAGCGGCGAGAAGAGTGGGGACGTCCGCTGGACAGCGACGAGGTCGTCACAGCAGTACGGGGCACTCCGTTGTTGCAGGAGTGGTATGAGAAGCGCGTCGCCGCGGAGGCGGAATACGCCGCGGAAGGCGCGCGCCGGCGCCAGTCTCCCCGATACCGGGAGGTCCGGGAACAGCACAAAGCGTATCTGGCGTCCATCCGGAAGGAGCTGGACGCCATCGAGGCGGGCCAAGTGCCGTCAGCACTGCTTCACGAACTGGGTCGCGTCTATGGGAACGGCATCGGACAGGGAGGTCCCGATCAGCCTCGCGAGGAGCTGAAACGCCATCTTGCCTCAAGCCTCGCCTCCGAAAAGGATCTCCTCGCAGCCGTGATTCGCGGACTCCGCAGCCTCGTGGACCGAACGGACCTTCCGGATTTGGACGAGATTGTTCGGCTTCACGCACGGGGCCGAACGTCACACTTCGCCCTCCCATTCCTAGCCGGCCTGGCCGAAGACGAACTTGCCGGTGCGGACCCGCTTCAGCGTCTCGACGAAGAAGCTCTCCGCCGGGCCCTGGCCTTCTATCTGCTCTCCAGGCTGCCCACCAGATGCCATTCGATTCCCGGGCTCTTCAGCCACTCGGAGGATGCTCGGCCTCGCTGGTTCCTCAAGGCTCTCCAGACCCACCCGCAGATCGTCGCCGATGCCTTCACCGCCGTGCACGGTGCTCGCGTCCGCGCGAAGGAGTTCCCCGATCAGCATCTTTACGACATGGCGACGAATGCGGAATACGAGCGGGTAGCGCTGCTCGCGGTGCCGAGGATGTTCAGTCCGTTCCCGAGCATTTGCACGGAGCCCCAGATAGAGGCGCTTAGAGAGGTCCTGTGGGCTGCCCTCATGTACATGCCCCGTGACGAGCTGTCCCGGCTGGTCCGGCGCAGGTTGCGTCGGAAGGGGATGGATGTGGCCCAGCAGGTGTACTGGTTGGGCGCAGGTCTGTTTGTGGAGCCCGAAGTTTGCTTTCCGAGACTCTTCAACTTCGTGGCCAAAGGCCAGAAGACAAAACGGATCCATCATCTGGTCGATTTCTTGTTTCAGCACGGAGAGCCCCCGGCCAGCCAAGACTGGCCGACCGCCCATCTACGTGCGCTCATTGAGATCGCGGGGCGAGGGCTGCGCTCGCCATGGGACGGCAGGCATGACCGGTCCGCCCAGTTCATGGCCGGCGAAGGCTTTGGCCCGGGCCTGAAAGTGCATCCTCTCATGAACACCTGTGTAAAGGCCTTGGCAGCCCGGGTGGACGAGGAGGCGATCTCCGCCCTTGCCGAACTCGCGGACGACCCAACTCTGGAGCATTGGCGCGGGATGCTCCTTAGCGCTCGTGACGAGCAGGCCGAAGAGCTCCGGATTTCGGTGTGCGAGCTGCCCACGTTGCGTCAGATCAGGGATGCACTCCGCGGCGGCCCGCCGGCTAGCGCGGCCGATCTCCATGCCTTGGTCTCCGGCAAGCTGGTGGACCTGGCCGAGAGAATCCGCGACGGGAACACGGACGCCTGGCAGCAGTATTGGCACTCAGACCCGGATGACCGCCAAGGCAGGATGGTAATCAAGCCTAAGTCCGAGGATCCCTGCCGGGACGCCCTGCTCTCGGATCTTCAACTCCTGCTGGAGCCCTACGAGGTCGACGCCCAGCCGGAAGGACACCATGCGGAAGACAATCGGTCAGACATCATGGCGGTCCACGGCGTCCACGCCGTTGTCGTGGAAGTCAAGAGGACGCACAGCGAGGAACTCTGGAGCGCCATCGAAAAGCAGCTGATCGCCAAGTACTTGCGTGACCCGAGGTCGGGAGGCTACGGAATCTACCTGGTCTTCTGGTTCGGCCCCGACCATGTAAGAAGAGCACCCCCTTGCGGCACCCGCCCGGAGTCACCGGATGAGCTTCGAGACAGGTTGATCGGGCTCCTGCCACGAGACCACCGTCGTGCCATCACGGTTCTCGTCATCGATGTCAGCGCGCCGGCGGGGCGTTGCGCTAGGGACGCCATGTCGTGATACCGGCAGAAGCCAGTCGCTCCGAGAAACCATGTGCTTCGAGAGGTCATGGAAACCAGCCAATAGTCTCTTCCATTGCGGCCTGGAGGGGCAGAGGAAGTCTCAGCCGCCATCAAGACAACTATGTAGTGACGGGGGTCTTCGCCGGATGGCGGTAATCGTTACCCGTGAAACTGGTTGCCGAACTCGACCGCAGAATCGGGGTGGTCGGGCACTGGGACTTCGTTTCCGTGCTGTAGTCATGGGCCCAGAACCGGGCCGTCGCCGCAGCCAAGCGCAACAATCTCACATTCCTGTTCTTGAACCTCGCCACAGCGATACCTTACGCGTTGTCAGCCCGTGCTCCAGGCCCAATTTGTTGTTGGCATTGAGGTACCTGGTTGCAGCTGATTCCTAGTTTCACGTCTTGTGGTGTCGCTAGGCTCGTCCCCGAGGGTTTCTTACGAGGGGGCTGGGCAGGTGGCCGGAGCAGCGGGGACGGCTTGGTGGCAAGCGCGGACGTAGCGGTGGCGCGACGCCTCGCTAGGCGTTGCGCTGCACGCTGGCGGGAGAAGGGCATACGCTAGCCTGCATTCCCAACGGCTAGGCAGTGTCTGACATTTTCGGGAGGCAAACTCTCCCGAGCACCTTGCTTTCTCGTGTGTTTGCCCTCGGCAATGTAATACCATCATTGCACTAATAGACTGATAATAACAGGATTATATTGACAGTTTCTCCCGGGCCTCTTCAGGAGAGCACACCCTTCTCCAGCGCAATTCGCCACTTGATCTCCACCTAACTCCCTTTTTAACTATCGGTTGCCCGGTTTTTGCCGCATTGGCCGCATCTCCACCCCTGTTTGTCGATAATGACAGTGTTTTTTGTGGTATTGTGAAGTCATGATAGTGACTTCCCTCGCCGACCGCTTCCTCCAGCCTGCCAACCCCTCCCAACGCCAGTACGAAGCTCTCCGCGCCCGTTTCGTCGACGGCTGCTCCCTCGCCGAGGCCGCCTCCCGCTTCGGCTACTCGCGCGGCTCCTTCCGCAATCTCTGCGCCGCCTTCCAGCGCAATCCCGACCGCTCCTTCTTCCACCCTGCCCCGCGCTCGCCCAAGCCCTCCCCCGCCGCCGACTCCCGCGCTGAGCGCACCCAGCGCGTCCTCCAGCTCCGCTCCTCCCAGCAGCTCTCCGCCTACCAGATCGCCGCCGCGCTCGACCGCGAAGGCCTCCCCGCCAGCGTCTCCACCATCGCCGCCATCCTCCGCCGCGCCGGCTTGCCGCGCCTCCAGCGCCGCCCCGCTTCCCGCATCCTCGAGTCCGCCCGCCCGCTCCAAGCTCCCCTCTCCTGCCAGGCTGCCCTCGACCTCTCCCCACGCTCCTTCCGCACCCCCTTCGGCGGCCTCTTCCTCTTCCTGCCCCTGCTCGCCAGCCTCCGCTTCGACCAGCTCGCCGCCCGTTCCGGCCTGCCCGGCAGCGACGCCATCCCCGCCGCTTGCGCCTGCCGCTCCCTGCTCGCCCTCAAACTCTGGGGCATCGGCCGCCCCACCCGCGTCATGCCCGACATCCTCGACGAGGGCCTCGCCCTCTTCGCCGGCCTCAACGCCTTCCCCAAGCGCTCCTCTCTCACCGAGTACTCCTGCCGCATCGACCCCCGCCTGCTGCCTGCCTGGTCCGCCGCCTGGCTCGACGCGGTCGAGCAGGTCGGCCTGCCCCGCGGCGCTTCCTTCGACCTCGACTTCCATACCATCCCCTATCACGGCGACCAAGCCTTGCTCGAAAAGCATTACGTCTCCAAGCGCAGCCGCCGCCAGAACGGCGTGCTCGCCTTCCTCGCCCGCGACACCGACGCCGGTGTCTTCTGCTTCGCCGACGCCACCGTGCGCAAGAGCAACCAGCACGACGCCATCCTGCGCTTCGTCGACGCCTTCGAGCAGCGCACCGGCTCCCTGCCCGGCGAACTCGTCTTCGACAGCCGCCTGACGACCTACGCCTCGCTGGCCCAGCTGCACGCCCAGGGCATCCGCTTCCTGACCCTGCGGCGGCGCTCCGCCAAACTGCTCCAGACCCTGCGCGAGACCCCCGCCGACCAGTGGAAACGCGTGCGCCTGACCAATGTCGGCCGCCGCTACCGCAACCCGCGCACGCTCGCAAGCACCGTGTCGCTGCGCGACTACCCCGCACCGGTGCGCCAGATCGCGGTGGCCGACCTCGGCCACGAGGACCCCACGCTGCTGCTCACCAACCAACTCGACACAGCCGCCGCCGCGCTCGTCGACCGCTACGCCCGCCGCATGGTCATCGAGAACGCCATCGCCGAGTCGATCGAGTTCTTCCACATGGACGCGCTCTCGGCCGCGGTGCCGCTGCAGATCGACGCCGACCTGCAATTCACCGTCATGGCTTCCACGCTGTACCGGCTGCTGGCCCGGCGCATCGGCCACCAGCACGAACGCACCAAGGCGCAGCAGCTGTTCGACCGCTTCGTGCGCACCGCGGCGACCGTGCGGATCGGCCCCGAGCTGATCGAAGTGCGCCTCGGGCGACGCGCCCACAACCCGCTGCTCATCGCCTCCGGATTCGGCCAGCAAGAGACCGTGATCCCGTGGCTTGCCAACCGCAAACTCCGGATTGTTATCGGGCACGACGAACCCAAACAATCACATCTGAATATGTAGTTGGGAATTCAGGCTAGCGCTGGGGCGGGGTCTGGAGCTGCTAATTCTTCGCGGTCAGATGAACACCCCTCAGGCCTCGAATTGCTCAGAACTGCTTCGTCAGTCGGACTAGGTCCCATGCACGTAAGCCCTCGAGAATAGACCACAAGGGAACTAGCACGAAGTCAAGCACTCGCGAAATGGACGCGCATGGAAATCGAATCCACGAATAAAGGGTTTGCAGACCTTTTCGCGGATAAATCTATGTCCTTGAATATAAACTAGTTAGAGTCTAAATAAGGTGGCTGTGGGACCATATTGGGACCACGTTGGTGAGTCGGCGAGCACTCGCAACGACGGTTTAGATTGCGTTGTGGCTGGGATCCCAATTTGGCAATCTTTCCCGGTCTTGTGTCGACCTTCCGTGAACGCTTCGACACAGCTGAACATACTCTCGCCCTTTGTGTCGCTAAGGGTCGATAGTCTTCTGACGTGAGTTTCCTTTCGTATGGCAATCGCGTCACGCCACGGTTCGTCCTTGATAGGCGATGGCGCCTGCCTCCAGAGCACGCGGCTAGGATGGACAAGTTGCAACGGCTTTCGGACAGCACCCCCTCGCCGGTTGACGTGGGAGCGGTGGGCTCAAGTTCACCACTTGATCAGCGACTCTAACGGCTAGTCGGCATACGCGAATCCACAAATTGTCTTTCAACCGGCTTCCACAATGGCCAACGACTGGATGCATTGCGATCAACGCAACCGTCGACACCTTCGAGGTCCATACCGCGGTCATGGGCGCAGTCCCGCGACGAACTAGCGCGGTAGATTGCCGAGCCAGCTTCCAAGGGCTGCCGTGCCTCAGGGATCTTGGGCTCGCGAATGCATTCGGTCCAGTTCGTCGAGCACCGCCAATCCGCGCTCGACATTGCCGCCGGCTGCTCGCAATCGGAAACGCATTTCGGTGTCGTGCTCGGTCAACGCGCGTACGGAGAGTTCCTCCATCAGTTTGTTTACGCTCACGCCGCGTTGCGCGGCCATCGCCGCCAAGCGATCTCGATGGGCATCAGGTACCCGGATCGTCAACGTTGCCATGTCAGTCATTCTCCTTCAGCCAGTTGCCCGGCGTAACGATCCGAATGCTGTCGAAAACCAGTTCGCCCGCCGCGATGTCCCTACTGTTGCCCGTAATGATGGACTCTGCATTGCCCGCAATCGCTAGCTCGATCAGATGATTGTCGGATTCGTCGGGTAGATTCGGACGCCAAAGAAAGGTGATGTGTACCCATTCGCAGACACTGAGGACGGCATCGAGCAGTGCCGCTCGATCATTCGAGGTGATCGACGCCGCAGTGAACAGCTCTTCTCTTGCCAGTACATCCTCGTATTCCAGAAACAACGCGTTACCCACTAGTGGCCGGGCATAGCCGGCCAGGCATCGTCGTAGCACCTCCCGTGCCGCGCCATCGGGCGAAAGAATTGCGGAAACCAGAACGTTCGTATCGACCACGATCCTCCTCACCGCCTCATGATAGCATATATACTGTCATTGACGTACGCGCGGGGGGACTATTGTTCGTGGCGTTGTCAATGAGTTATCGGCCACTCCATCGCCAGGGCGGGGCGCTGCTCGCCGGGCTGCTTCGTTACGCATCGCCACCGGAGGGGTTCGTGCGGGCTGAGCAAGCGCGGCGGGAGCTGGGCCTGTCGCGACAGGCGCTGTGGCAACGCATCCGGGAAGGGGCCTCGGAGGCCAGGCGCATCGTGCGCGGAGCGGAGTAAGGCCTGTATGTGAAGCGAGAGCGGGAGCGGCTGCCCTTGCTGGACGGGCTGGGCGAGGAGTTCCGCTTCGCTCACCGCTGTCAGGTACAGATCCTCCGCGTCGCGGTCCGCGATCCACGCCGCGACCGTGGGCGTCGGCTCGGGTCGCATGAGTTCGGATGCGACATTCGTGTCTAAGACCAGCATGGGAAGCTGTTCAGGAAAAATCCGGAGGCTCGTGCATAGGGCCACGCGGGGGAAGTTCGAGTTCGACGCCGCCGAGAGGCGCGAAGCATTCACGGGTGAACTCTGCTAGATCCCGAGGGGCCGCCCTTCCTCCATTCACAGTGTCGCGAAGGATGATTCTAACTTCCTCTTCCATGGAACGGCGGTGCTCGGCTGCACGCACCCGCAGGCGCGTCTTCAAGTCATCGTCGAGATTGCGGATCGTAATACTCGCCATTGGCCGTACCTCCCTATGGGGCAAGATGTGCCCAAGCGACTGGATGCTTGCACTGCAAGCAAGTCTACATGATTCAGCCGAGCTTCGGTATCTCTGCTTGCCCACCGAAACGGGGGCGTAGCGTCCCGGGATGTGCCCGTAGCCGAGCTGCTTGCGGATGACAGTGCCGTTCTTCGACTCCACCAGCGCGTTGTCGTTGCTGCGCCGCGGGCGCGACTTGGTGAACTCCACGCGCAGCTTCTCCAGCAGGCGTGCCACTTGGTGGTTGATGTACTCGGAGCCGTTATCGGCGTGCACGCCCAGAATCTCGAACGGGAAGGCCTCCAGCATGCTCTCCAGCAGCGGCAGCAAGTAGCTCTCCGCGATCCGCTCGGCGCTGCCCACGCATTCGAACTGCGTCACTTCGTCCACGGCATTGATGTGATAGACACCCTTGACTTTGTCGAGGTCGCCTTGATGCACCGAATCAATCCGCAGGTAGCCCGGCCGCCCCTCCGGCCGCGGCCGCCTGCGCTCGCCGATGGCCACCTGCGTGGGCCGCGTGGGCTGCTGCGCGCCCAGCCTCTGCACATACCTGCGGCTGTGCCGCAGGTTGTACAGGTGCCCGTTCGACAGCCCCGCCAAGCGCTCGAAGCGCGCGTCGCCAAACAGCTCCCAAGCGCGCTGGAACAGCGCCAGCGTGGCGGGTCCGGACAGCCTCCCGTGCAACTCGTCGGTCTCGGCCAGCAGCTCGATGTCCGCCCCCGTGTACTTGCGTCGGAACGGCTTGGCCGCGCCTTGGCGCCGGTCCGCCAGTTGGCCCTCGGCCAAGTAGCGCTGGATCAGGCGCGTCAGCTGCGACTGCGACAGCCCCGTGGTGCGCTCCAGATAGCCGCGCAGCAGGCCCTTGTCCGCCTTGCCCAGCTTCCAGTACGCGAAGCGCCGCAGCACCCGTGAGAGATGCTCGTAGGCCTGCTTGCGCTCCAGTGCCAGGGCGGCCCCCGGCGGGGTGCTGGCGAGGAACTGGCGCACATCGTCCAAGCTCTTGTGAGTTTCCAAATCGAGATGCAAGATCACCCTCCGATGATCCCCACACCCCGTCCAAGGCACCCTTCATGCTCATTTCACGTTGGAAACAAACCCTCCGTTCATGCTCATCTCTCATTGGAAGAGACTCCGGATCGAACTGCGGAATCTAGGATGATAAAATACAGGCAGGAGCGCTTATGGGTGAAAACTCTGGCATCGAGTGGACGGATGCCACATGGAATCCGGTCACCGGTTGCACGAAGGTCAGTCAGGGTTGCAAATACTGTTATGCAGAACGCCTTGCGCTCCGCCTTGCGGCCATGGGCAACCCAAGATACCGCAACGGTTTCAGTCTGACCCTGCATCGAGACCTCCTTGACCTACCGCTGAAATGGCGTCAGCCCAGGCGTATTTTTGTCAACAGTATGAGCGACTTGTTTCACGAAGATATTCCCGCTGAATACGTTAAGGCAGTTTTCAAAATCATGAACCGTGCTTCCTGGCACAATTTTCAGATCCTGACCAAGCGTCCCGAGCGACTCGCTCAGCTTGCAGACGATGTTACTTGGAGCCCGAACATCTGGCAGGGGGTGTCGGTGGAGAGCCCTGAATACCTCTGGCGGATCGCGTACCTAAGGCAGGTGCCAGCGCACGTCAGGTTCCTATCCTTGGAGCCCTTGCTCACCGCTATCCCTCAACTACCCCTGACGAGTATGCACTGGGTCATCGTGGGCGGCGAAAGCGGGCCGCGTCGAAGGCCAATCAAGCCTGACTGGGTGCGGGAGATTCGTGATCAGTGCACAAGCAGGCATATCCCATTTTTCTTCAAACAATGGGGCGGCTTCAACTCGAAATCTGGGGGTTGCGTGCTGGATGGTCGGAAATGGCAAGAATGGCCGAGTTGCGCTTACGCACAGCATTTTCCCCGTACAGCCTCCTGAATCTGCGAATGCCCGATGGCGATTCCGAAGAGAACCCTGTGGCCGATTGAGCCCCATACGCTCGGCAAGCACCGCGTTCTGAAGTCTTATCTGGACGCGTGGCTTCCCATAATGGGAAGATGGAACGGACGAATCCTATTCATCGACGGCTTCGCAGGACCCGGCAAGTACAAGGGAGGTGAGGACGGTTCTCCTCTGGTCGCGCTGAAGGCGTTGAAGGGCCATGCAGCAAAGTCCTCGATTGCTGCGGAGGTCATATTCATCTTTGTCGAAAAGGACAAGGAACGCGCGCGACATCTAGATACGTTGATGCAAAGCAAGCGTATAAGCCTGCCTTCGAAGTGCAAGGTCCATGTCGTGCCATCCGCGTTTGACGACGCTATTACGAGCGTCCTGAACATGCTGAATGAACAGAAAAAGCGATTGGCTCCCTCGTTCGTGATGATCGACCCGTTCGGGGTTTCGGACACTCCGATGGACGTGATCGCCAGAATCTTGCAGAATCCAAAATGTGAGGTCTACATCTCATTCATGTACGAGGCCATCAATCGCTTCAAGGGCACGCATGAGTTCGAGAGACATCTAGATCGCCTGTTTGGCACGAAGGATTGGCGGGACGGAATAGGAATCAGCAACCCTCAAGAACGAAAAGAATTCTTTTATGGCCTTTACAAGGTACAGCTCCGGGCAGCCGGTGCCGAGAACGTTGTGCACTTCGATCTGTACGAGCGTAACCGGCACGTCTACGCGATCTTCTTCGGAACGCGGCACTGGAAAGGTGCAAACATAATAAAGCAGGCAATTTGGAAGGTCGCACCGTTTGGAGAATTTGCGTTCCACGGTTCGCATTCAAGCCAGACTACCCTCGGCTTGCGTTCCGCGGACTACACATACCTTAGAGATCAACTCGAGTCCAAATTCCAAAGAAAAGGCTGGGTTGACATCCAGAAGATAGAAGAATTCGTCGGGTCCGACCGGACCGATTATCATATAGGCCAGCTACGGAATCATGTGCTGATTCCGATGGAAGAGGCTGGAGAAATCGAAATCAAGGAAGGCACTCGGAAGAGAAAGAAAACCTATCCATCGGGGACTCGGCTTCGTCTCAAGTAATCTGCGGCACAGTGCCCCCAAGTTGACACGGAATAAGAGGGTGGTGGTTGATACTAGCCAAGGGTGCAAGCAGACTGGGTCTGATCTACCCTCCCGGTTGTCGTTCCTCATAGCGGCAGTCTGCTGAGTTGATGTCTCACAACCGGCACAAGCAGAAGGTCACAAATGCCACTTTGGTGCGCGGGTGCTCGGAGAGTTGCCAGTGGAGCCCTCTTGCTCGGTAGAAGGTGCAGCCAGTGGAGAAACACAACCGGACCCTTGGAGCAGGAGCGTAGCTCATTGAGGGGCGGATCGAGGCGGACGAGGAAGAGATTCACTAGATTGAGCAGGAGATTGCTCCGCGGAGGTGATCAAGACCTAGGGATGAATCACGGTGCCTAGACCGATCTTGAGGCGGTAGCATCTTTGTGAGGACGGTGGGTAGCGTCTGGAAATGAGGCAACACGCCGGCCAGGGTAGTCGTCGCAGGCTAGGCTAACGCGTGTATTGCGCTTAACTGCCCTCAAGTGAAGTGTTCATGATTGAAGTTTCTCCACGGTGGAAGCCGCTTGGTCGAAATGACCTCGGTTTCCTCAACACCCTCAGCAATTCGTTTGCATCTGCGGAACATAGGAATCCCGACATCTTTACGAACTTGCGTAACGCCAAGTGCCTGTTTGTTGGCTCGGACTACGGCGGAGAGCATCGAGGGGCGCGGTATCAAACACTGTCGTTCCTGATCAGCGATATCTCCGAATGTGCCTCATGGAGCCACTCTCGGCAACGAATAAGAAATGTACGTCTTCGAGATAGCCGGCGGTTGGCCTTCAAGAATCTCAACGATCGTGTGAGGGGCCGGGCCCTGACAGCTTTCATGGATCTTGCAAATAACTTACGAGGGGTGCTGATCACCTTCGTTATTCATAAATCGGTCCAAAGCATGTTCGTCGAGCGAGGCACTTTGGACGTCTCAGGACTAAACTCTACTCCGCTGTCAGGGCTTTCTGGCCCGATTGCAGAGAAGACGCTAAGAGTCATACATCTCCTGAGCCTGCTGCTTGCTGGCTTCTCTGCAGCCGGACAGGATGTTTTGTGGGCCAGCGACAACGACTCGATTGCCGCAAATGAGTCGCGCTTGCGGTCACTTGTCGATGCGGTGGCTAGAATCTCCAGCCACATTCTTCCCCATGATCTTGGCAATCTCCGGGTAGCTACGGCCAAGCAAGACCCCGGTGATCTCTCTCTTGAGGACCTATTGTCAATACCAGATCTCAGTGCAGGAGCGCTCTCTAGCGTCATGGAGATGATGTTCGGGAATCACGGTGCTCCAAATGCACCGTTCCATCTGCCGCGACCAGAGCGTGTTTCCGTGAAAGTTCGGCGAATAATGAACTGGTTCTCAGATAACACGTAACTACCCAGCTTCCGTGTTTCTTGTCAAGCACATATCCGGGCAGAGATGTTCCGGAGAGGCGATTTTCTTGCATTTCTTTCCGGATGGCGAGGTTCGGTTGGGAGCCGCTCGTCGGTGTGCTCATGCGGCGGCCTGCAGTTCGTGGGTGGGAGGCTCGGGCTGCCAGAGGCGATCCTCGCGGAGCAGGGTGTCGAGCAGGCCGACGAGCTTGCGCATGACGGCGAGGAGGGCGACCTTGGGCGGCTTGCCGCGGGCGAGGAGTCGTTCGTAGAAGGCCTTGGCCGCGGGTTCGCAACGGACCGCGGAGAGGGCCGCCATGTAGAGCAGGTGGCGCGGCTGGGCGCGGCCGCCGCGGATGGAGCGGCCGCCGCGGTGCTGGCCGGAGTCGCGGTCGAAGGGAGCGAGGCCGAACAGGGAAGCGGCCTGGCGACGGCCGAGGGTGCCGAGCTCGGGCATGTCGGCGCAGAGGCAGGCGGCGGTGACGGGGCCGCAGCCGGGGATCGAGCGGATGCTGGCGGCGCGGCGGGAGAGTGCGGTGTCGGCGGCGATGCAGGTGAGCATGCGGCACTCGCAGGAGGCGCTGTCGGCCTGCAAGGCGTCGAGGGTGGCGCCGGGGCAGCCGGCGGCCTCGGGGGCGAGTTCGGCGCAGAGCTTGCGGAGGGCGCCGAGCTGTTCGACGAGCTTGCGGCGGAGAGCGAGCCAGTCGCTGAGCAGCTGGAGGTTGCGCGGCAGGGGCGGGGTGGCATCGAGGCCGTCAAGGAGGCCGAAGCGGGCGAGCATGGCGGCGTCGACGCGGTCGTTCTTGGCGAGCTGGCCGATGGCCTGGGCGAAGCGCCGGGAGCGCAAGGGGTTGACCAGGACGGTCTCGAGGCCGGCCTCAGCGAGGCCCTGGTGGAGGTTGCGGTGGTAGCGGCCGGTGGGCTCGAAGACGGCGCGGGTGACGCCGTGCTTGAGCAGCCAGTTGCGCAGGGCGCGGCGGCCGGGCTTGGTGTTGTCGAACTGGCGCTCGAGGCGGGAGTCGAGGATGTGGGCGTCGAGCTTCGACTTGCCGACGTCGATGCCGGCGACTACGATGGGATTGAGTTCAGTCATTCCTGTGTTCCTGTCCTTTTGCGATTCGGGGCGGTACCCACGCTTCCGTTCAGGTCGCGCAGGAATGGTTGCGACGGGCCGACCAAGCTAAAGTACGGATCTGATATCCGAGGATTAAACGGTCCGACCCGTCGCCCCCGGCGGGGCCTGGCCAGGCCCCGCCGGGGGCCTCCCTGCGCTGAGGCGGGGAGGGATCTGCTACCTGCCGCAGCGGTGGCTTGCGCCACCTGCGGCACTGGGGAGAGAGGGTCCGAGGCAGCGGCGGCCATCCCTCTCTCCGGCACCTCTCCAACATAAAAGGTCGCCGATTTGGCAATTGACCGAGACGTCGGCCGCTCGGCCTGGAAGGCTTGCTGCAGAGCGACGCTGACAGACGATTGGCAAGCGGCTCGCTGGAGGTTCCGACCCAGTGGCGGGGTCGTCGATAGGCGTGTCCTGCGACAGCGATTTTTGCTGGCCGTCGGCAGCGACGGACGGGGGCCAGCCCCGGCAGGCTGCTACATGTTACAGTGGGAATGTTCCAGTAAGGCCGAGCCGGGAGCAAGCGCTTGCACGCTGTCGAATCCGGCATGAGGATGCGTTCCCATCGCTCGCGGCTGGGCCTGCTCAAGAGCGAGCGATGCCCCAGATGCCAGAGACGGCGCGCCGCCAGGGCGGCGGTGCCTCGGACCTGATCGAGGAGTTGCGGCAGCAACTCGCGGAGAGAGACAAGCAACTTGGGGAGAGAGACAAGCAACTCGCGCAGCTGCGGGCGGAAAACGCCTTGTTGCGGGAGCGTCTGGAGGAGTTGGAGCGGCGGCTGGGCCTGAACAGCCGCAACAGCAGCAAGCCGCCTGCGAGCGACGGGCTGGGCAAGCCGCAGGCTGGGAAGCGCACCCGGAGCTTGCGCGGCCGCTCCGGGAAGCAGTCCGGCGGGCAGCCGGGGCACCCGGGCGAGACGCTGTGCCGGACGGAGGCGCCGGACCGGATCGAGGAGCACGTCCCGCTGCGCTGCGCGGGCTGCTCGGCAGCGCTGGCGGCAGCCAGCGCGGCAGGCGAGCCGGTCACGCGACAGGTCTTCGACCTGCCCGAGCCGCGATCCTTGGAGGTGACCGAGCACCGCGCGCATGCCGGCCGCTGCGAGCACTGCGGAACGGTGACGCGGGCCGCGTTCCCAGAGGGGGTGAGCGCGCCGGTGCAATACGGCCCGCGCATCGCCGCCACGGCGGTCTACCTGCAGAACGCGCATTTCCTGCCCGAGGAGCGTCTCTCGCAAGTGCTGAGCGATCTGTTCGGCGCTCCGCTGTGCAGCGCGACGCTGGCGGCGATGAGCCGCAAGGCAGCGGAGCGCTGGCGGGGCTTCGCCGGGCAGGTGCGGGAACGGATCGCGAGCGCGGCGGCGGTGAAGCATCTCGACGAGACCGGTTTCCGCATCGCCGGGAGCACGCAATGGCTGCACGTGCTGTGCACGCCCCTGCTGACGTTCTACCGCGCCAGTTCCGGGCGGGGCGCCATGTTCGAGGGGCTTTCGGGCTGCCTCGTGCATGACCACTGGCACTCGTACTTCACGCTGGAGGGCGTGGTGCACGCCATGTGCAACGCGCATCACCTGCGCGAGTTGCAAGCGCTGGTCGAGATCGAGAGGGAGGACTGGGCGGGACGGATGCAGCGTCTGCTGCGGCGGGCGCAGCGCGCGGTTCGGAGCGCGCGAGCCCGGAAGATCCCGCTGCCACGGTCCCTGCGGGAACGGATCGAGCGGCGCTACGACCGGTTGCTGGAGGAGGCGGTGGCCTTCCACGAGGCGCAGCCGCCGCTGCGCCAGTCGAAGCCCGGCCGGCGGGGGCGCAGGAAACGCCGCCAGGGACACAACCTGGCCTTGCGGCTGCAGGGGCGCAAGGAGTCGGTGCTGCGTTGGCTGAGCGACTCCGCGGTGCCCTTCACGAACAACCTCGCCGAGCGCGACCTGCGCATGATGAAGCTGCGCATGAAGATCTCGGGCTGCTTCCGGTCCGCGCAGGGAGCACGGGACTTCGCCACGCTGCGCAGTGTCCTGTCGACGGCCGGCAAGCAGGGCTGGAACCGCATCGAAGCCTTGCTGGCACCCCCGGACGAACTGCTGGCCAAGCTGCAGATCTGACCGCTTCCGGACACGGCACGGGCGAAGCCCGGAGTTCCCGTCCCCGCTGCCAGACCCGGGCGTGCGAGATCCGCGCAGCACCGAGCTTTTCGCGAACCACGCACCACCCGTCTGTCCGGGTCGTTCTGCATCATGCTTTCGAGGCCGAGCGGCTAACATCCTGGTAAATGCCGACCAAGCAGGGGAGCTGGGCAGTTACGATAACACTCAACCGCTGAAGCGCACAGTCATTCTGATCGACGAGAAAAACTCAAAGCTTCGGGCGACCCACATCCGTTTTTCTGGCGCAAACGATTTGCGCAAGAATCAGCGACGGCGATCAATCTGGGGGGGGTAACAGCGAATCGGGAAATGCGATCCGATGGTCAGGCCGAAGACTGACGCCGGACCAGATCGACGAACTTCCGGGGTTGGACGATGCGCTCGACAGATTCGAGGCCGTGTTCAGGCGGTTGAAGGGTCTGATCTGGGCAACCAGCGATCGTGGGACCCGCCAGCATGGGCGTTCCGCACGCTAGTGCGCTTGGGGAGTTGCTGGCAGCAAGCGCCAGCTCCTTGAGTGTCTCATCGCAAATGATGCGACACTCACGTTCTTCGAAGGAGCGGACCGTTAGTGCAGCCCGCATCAACGTGGACTTGTCTCTTGATCCCAGCGTATCGGCGCGGCACGGAGGTGAATAGCACGCCTGCATGTGCCTCCTCACGCACGGTCGCTATGTGGCCGTACCGGGCAGGATTCGTTTGCTACGCCGGACCATATTCGGACCATTTTTTCCGTTTTCAATGCTCGCGAATGGCCTCGAATGCTCGTGAATGCTCCCGAAGGCTGCTACTTCTGAATGTGGCTTGGCTCACATAAGTCCTTGAAAACACAGGGAACTACCACTTACCCAAGGGGTTAGAGCCTGGAGGCGCGGGTGGGAATCGAACCCACGAATAAAGGTTTTGCAGACCTCTGCCTTAGCACTTCGCTTCCGCGTAGCCCTCCGCAGGCTTGCAATGCCCGGCAGCGGGCGGTGGGTCGGGTCGGCGATGCCGAGCGCCTCGATCAGGTATCTCTTTAGCACCTTCAACAAACAGTCGTAGCAAGTCTTGAAACGCTGTGTGACGGATTCCGCGATGCCCTCGCGACCCAGGTCGGAGTGTAGCGGGTTCCCCTACCGGTAATTCCGCTTCTGCTCCTCAACCCGCTTCAGGGACAACCGGAGGTTGCTGAAATCGATCATGTCCTGTCGTAAAGAGCAAGCATCAGTTCGACACGCGACCCAAGACGAAAGCGTTGACGTTTGTTGCGGACTACCCAAGGTCCGCAAGAAGTTCGTCGTGGTCGCTGTGTCGTCCTTCCCAGTCGTGGACGCCGGTGTTCAGTGCGATGCCTAAGCTAAGACGGAAATCTGCTGCGGGGACAGATCATCGTAGCCCTGCTCGTAGCCATTGACTACGATTCGCATGTCACCGGGGTAGCGTTTCAGAAGGTCGATCGACCCGGCGACTGTCATTGCCTCTCGTACCTCCGAACGCCAGTGCCGTTAGGTTCGTGGCGATAGCGGCGTCGAGCCTCGCGCCCTCGGCGGCCCGCGGATGCAGCTCCGCGACCAATCCCTGCATCCTCGCTTCGAACGGTTCCCCGTCCTCCAGATTGGGCGAGAGCTGCCCGATGACTTGCCACTGCGCTGAGCCCTGGGAAGCTTGGCGATGATAGGATCGCTTCAACATAGGCAGAGCCGATGGCAATTACCACCGGGATACCCGGGCGTTTGCTTACGTAGTCACCCTGAGAGATTCGTAACACATGCTCCACGTGAGGAACGATCCATTCCTGTGAGCCAGCGAGCCCCACTCACGACTGACTTCCTGGACCGCCGAATCGGCGTCGACAGCATCGAGGAGCACGTTGGTATCGAAGACCAGCACTTAGGCTTCGTCCAGTACTTGATAGAGCGCCTCGCGGTCGGCGATATCGACCCGGAAACCTCCGCTTTGCCAAGTAGGAAGCGGGGATAGGGGCTTCGAGTCAGTTCCAGCCGGGTTAGGCATTGCAAGTCCGAGCCGGAGCATCGCGTCTACGAGATCCGACACCGTGGTCTTCTGCCGTTCAGCCTCTTCCCGTAGGCGCTGCACCACGGACTCATCAATCTCAAGCATCGTTTTCGTTTTGAAGGCATCATGCGCCATTAGCGCTTGGCCAGACTACGATTTTGCCAGGCTGACTCGGAGGAGGTCCAGACCTCCTGTCCGTTCCCGACGCACAAGGGCGGGGCGATCACATCGAGTCTCTCGTAGAAGGAACCTAGCCGTGTCGTTCAACAAGTGTGACTTGAGGCTGGCGTCGTTCGGATTCCCCCTTCGAGGGCAGTCGTCGTCGTCCGCCCAGCTCGTGAGTGTATCCGCCGTGCCGCGCGTCGGTACGGTCGAACCAGTCCGCAGCATCCCCAACGAGGCCTGAGCGGTGATTATTTCGTCCGGAAGCCCGAGCACCCTTGTGACCGAGTCGCTCAACTCTGATGCCACTCGGCTGTCGTCGAGGTTCGACGCGCCGGTTTCTAGCGAGATAACAAAGTAGGTCGTGATCGGTTGGAGCGATTCCGAGGATTGTCCGGCCAGCACCGCTGTACAGATTCCGACTCGGAAGTTATGGCAACCGTGGCCAAGTGCCATCTGGCAAGCGTTCGGGATGGCCAACGTGTGGCGAAGGGTTGACCGCCGCCATCGTGGGAGGTCTATCTCTCTATCGCCAACGGGTTCGCGATGGCGGTCGCTGCTGACCTGTTCTGGATGAACCCGCTGATGTACGGGAAGCCGCCGAACTTCACCATCCGATCCGCTGGGTCCGAGCCCCTCAGCACCGGTTCCCGTCGTCTAGTCGCCGGCCAGATCGAGGACTTCAAGCAAGGCCTCTCCCACTCTGGTCATCAGGTGCCCTCCCACTTGAGTGAGCGGCCCTTGGACGAGTCGGCGGTTGTCAATGGCACGCACCTGATCGATCAACGCGTCCGAATCGCGTTGCAGATCTCCTGCGGCGGGGATTCTGACCCGGAGCGGCTCGGCTTCCGCTACCACGCGCGTCGTGAGCGGGGCCACAAGGGTCGACGGATGTCCGGCGTCGAGTAACGCCTGCGCCTGGACAATCAGTACGGGACGGGGCTTTCCCGGCTCGGTCCCCCTTCTCGGATTCAGATCCGCAATCCACACCTCACCGCGCTCAACCATCGACGCTCCCTTCAAGGGCGTCGAACTCGGCGTTGATCCGCATGCTCTCCCGTCGGACTCGACGAGAGACGGCCTGAAGCCGATCTGCACGCAGACGGGCTCGCGTGTAACGGTTCATGCGCTCCAGCGCCTGACGAATGTACTCAGCACGCGACAGTTGCAGAGCGGCGGCGCACTCATTGGACGTGGTGAACAAGTGCTCAGGAAGCTTCAGGGAAATCAGTGGCATGAATACCTGATGAATATCGATACTTGATATCAGAATACTACATTTACTAAGTGTTGCAATAGTTACATCCGCTAGACGGGATGCGATTGGGCAGCATTCCTCATAACGGAGAGGATTTCTTGCTCGGCGGCGTGGCAAATGAGTGCTGGAGTGTGGCACCTGGAACTCGCAGCCGGGCCGGATGGTGTCGGCGATTGCCATCGTCCCGCAGTTGCAGGCGGGACAGCGGCGCGGTGACTGGCCAGCTAGGGCCTCGAAGCGGTCGCGGTAGTCAGTGGATGTTGACCGGACATCCTCCAGCAATCGCGACGATTTGGACTTGCAACAATAGCGCAAGAGGCTGAGAGGTGTCGGTCGTCATCTCTCCGAACTCGAATAGAGACTTCCGTGACCTCGCCCGGTCGGACTAAGGAGATGGCCTCGTCAATCTCCCGGATTCGGAGGCGGACATCGGGCCAAGCGGTGCCGAGTAGAACCGCGATTCCGATCTTTCGCCCCGCCACGTTCTATTGGTGGCGAAGGTTCTGATCGGTCGGGACGAACCCCTCATAGCCGTCGTGTTCCGCCAAGTCGAGCAAAGCCACGTTCTCCTTGTCCGACCAGCCTTTCTCTGCAAGCGTGTCCGCGGTGTGCTGCTGAAGGTAGCCCCGCAAAGGCACCGGAGTCCCTTGGTCGAACAAGAGCTTCAATGCGCCACCGGCGCCCGCAGGGCCTTCGCCTCGTGTTGGAGAACCGCGCGGCCCTGTTGCTCATCCACGCCGGGGAACCATTCGACAAACTCGTTGATCGTGGTACCACGGGCAAGATTCTCAAAGAGCGCCAAGAGTGGAATCCGCGCGCCCGCAAACACCCACGCACCGCTAACTTTCCCCGGTATGCGTTCGACAGCGGCGCAGGTCTCCCAGTCGTAAGCGTTCGAGCGGGCCGTGAATTGAGGAAGGTGAAAGCCGGTGGGGAGGGCGGCGAAAAAAACTTGGATAAAACGCTGGACACAAGAAATGTCTTTATGGCAGGCTAGCGGATGTGGAGGCGGAAAGGCAGCGGCAAGCGCAGCCGGCAGGGATGCCGGTGCAGTGCCAGTTGGAGCGGGAGCGGCGGTTGTCGTGGCAGCTGGTGGAGGCGAAGCGCCAGTGGCATTACTGGCGGAGCCTGCACCAGCGGGCGAAGGGGCGTATCGAGCAGTGGCAGTTGCGCTGCGGGGAAGCGCAGCAGAAGCTGGCGGAGGCGCAGCAGAGGATCGCGCAGCAGCAAGCGCGGATTCAGGAGTTGGAGCAGGAGAATGCGGGCCTGAAGCAGCGCAACCAGGATCTGTTGCGGTCCCCGTTCGGGAAGCGGAGCGAGAAGCGCCAGAGCGGCAGTGAGGGAGTGTCGGCAGCAGCGGAGACGGCTCGCCCGGGGGCGGATTCGGAGCCGCAGCGCCCGCGCGGGGGGCAACGGGGAGCGGTCCCGCATGCGCGGGTAGAGCGGTCCGGTCTAGCGGTGCAGGAGGAGTGGCTCGAGCCGGAGGCGGAGCGCCGCTACTGTGCGGACTGCGGGGCGCCCTACTGCCGCAACGGCGAGGAGAGCAGCGCATCGATCGAGGTCGAGGTCCGGGGGTATGTGAGACGGATCCGGCGGCCCCGCTTCCGGGCGGGGTGCGGGTGCGCGCAGCGGCAGGGCCAGCCAGTGCCCGCAGTGATCGCGCCGCGGGAGCCCACGCTGTTCCGCGGCACGAGTTACGGACTGCGCGTGTGGGTGGCGTTTCTGCTGCAAGTGTATTGGCAGCGGCACCCGGTGCGGGCGTTCGAGCGGGAGTGGGGCGAGAGGGGGGTGCGTCTGCCGGCGGGCACGCTGCTGGGGCATGGGCGGGATTTGCTGACCTGGTTCGAGCCGCTGGAGGCGGCGATCGCAGCGCACCAGGAGCAGACGCGACTGGTGCACGGGGACGAGACCTCGTGGGTGGTGCAGGTGCGGGCGGAGGATGGGCAGAACCCGCGTTGCTGGCTGTGGGCCTGCCTGACCGGGGACGCCGTGCGGTTCCGGGTGGATCCGTCGCGGAGTGCCGAGGCGGCCGCAGCACTGTTCGGCAAGCTGGGGCTGAGAGAGAAGGTGGTGTTGGTGTGTGATCGCTACGCGGCGTATGTCAAGTTGGCGCGGGAGCACCCGGAGCAGTTCGAACTCTCCGTATGTTGGGCCCACGCCAGGAGAGATTTTGTCACGCTGGGGCGCAAGCGGCCGGACCTGCAGGAGTGGGTGGACGGGATCCTGGAGCGGATCGGGAGGCTGTACCGACGCAACGCCGAACGGCTGGCGCAATGGGATCCACACAGTGGTCTGGAAGGACAGTGCGAGGCGTTCCGGGCGGCCCAGCAGCGACTGGCAGCGGAGTGCGCCGCACTGTTCGAGCACGCCGAGCGGGAGGTGGCGACACGGACCCAGGCGGCGCAGCGGGAATCGGACAAGGCTGGTCCGGACCCGCGGCTGGCACCGCTGCAATCCTTGTTGCGGCACCGCGAGGGCCTGGTGGTGTTTGTGACGAAGGCGTTCGTGCCCATGGACAACACTGTCGTGGAGCGAGCCCTGCGGCGACCCGTGCTCGGGCGCAAGCTCAGCTACGGCTCGCACAGTGCGGACGGCGCGGCCCTGCAGGGTGTGCTGCTGTCGGTGTTCGCCACGCTGGACAGGGCCGGCATCGACCTGTGGCGCTGGCTGGAGGCGTTCCTGCGCGAGTGGGCGGGGATCGGACGGGGAGTGGTCGTGGTGGATCCGTGGGCCTGGCTGCCGTGGGGCCTGTCCGCGGAGCGGTTCCAGGCCCTGCGAGCGCCCTGGCGGTGTTCGGAGGCCGGGCCGGACCCGTGAGCGGCTCGCTGCGCTATTGCGGCCGGGACTTTTCCCCGGCCGCACTGGATCGGATCCGCGCCCTGCTTGCGCACACGGACCCGCCCCTGTCCCGCACGAAACTATCCCAGGCGGTCTGCGAGGTGCTGGACTGGCGCAAACCCGATGGCGGCCTCAAAGAGATGAGCGCGCGCGTGGCCCTGCTGCGCATGCAGCGCGACGGCTGGCTGACCCTGCCCCCGCCGTTGACGA
Organism: Bryobacterales bacterium; assembly: GCA_965218615.1. Taxonomy (GTDB): domain Bacteria; phylum Acidobacteriota; class Terriglobia; order Bryobacterales; family UBA6623; genus VXMF01. Next base: position 28,218 of record CBDCLH010000006.1, on the reverse strand, counting down.
CGAAACCGCGTCTGCGCCCGCTCGCGCCTTCCCCGCGCACCGATCCGCCGCCCCTCTGGCCCCTGCCCGCCGCGCTGGCCCAAGCCCGCCCCCTGCGCCTCAGCCTGCTGCGCCCCTCCGACCCCCGCAGCCGCCTCTGGAACGAGTTCGTCGAGCGCTACCACTACCTCGGCTACAAGCCCCTGCCCGGCGCCCAGTTGCGCTACTTCGTGCACGCCGCCGACGGCCTCCTGCTGGCCCTGCTCGGCTGCGGCGCCGCGGCCTGGAAAACGGCCCCTCGGGACCGTTTCGTGGGCTGGGATCCGCCCACCCGCCAGCGCAACCTGCCCCTGGTCGTCAATCACGCCCGCTATCTCATCCTGCCCTGGATCCGCCTCCCGTCGCTGGCCTCCCACCTGCTCGCCTGCCTCCAGCGACAACTCCCCGACGACTGGCAGCAACGCTACGGCATGCGTCCAGTTCTGCTCGAAACGTTCTGCGAAACGCCGCGCTTCCAGGGCACCTGCTACCGCGCCGCCAACTGGGTCCATCTCGGCCAGACCCAGGGCCGCGGCAAACTCGATACTCGTCACGAGTACAACCAGCCCGTCAAAAACGTCTTCGTCAAACCCCTCTGCCCGGACTGGAAAGCAATCCTCAATCGTTAGCTCCACGGCCGCCTTTCACGGCCCGCTCGAACGCTTACTCCCAGTCAGTCATCTTCGTCACCTCGCATTTGCGATCTCTATTCACATTGTGATCCACATTCAGTTTTCGACATCCCCAGCGAGGTTCGAAGCATCGTTGGCAGATTCCCTGCCACGTCTCGAACATCCAGCATCCCGACGATTCCATCGACAACGAGACGGCTATTGTATTCGCTCTCCATTTCCACTTCGCATGGAGTCTTCCAATTGCGGCGTTCGCGACTTGCGCCGACGTGGTCAGCCGATTGAACAATAGCAAGCCGCGCCTAGCCGTTATTGGATTGGACGCCGCTTCTGCTTGGGCGTAGCTCTGTGCTAGCGTGTCATGCCATGAAGCGGAGCGGAGCGCTCCAAGTCCGCCTCGAGCCCGCGCTTCGCGACCCCATCGCTCGCCTCTGTGCCGAGCGCCACGTCAACGTCTCCCTTGATCTGTGCGCCCTCATCGCCGACGCCCACGATCGAGAGCTCTGTCGTGCCGCCGACGTGGTCGGCACCCCCATCGAGGTCGGCGACAGCAAGGGCTTCCCTTGGATTGCCACCGTGACCGCCGCCGTTGAGCACTCTCCCGGCTGCATCGCCGCCACCGACTCCGCCAGGCCCCGCAAGGTGGCCGAGTGACGATCCGCCACAAGGGGTTACGGCGCTGGATCGAGAGCGGCGACGCCTCCCACCTGCCGCAAGACCGCCTGCTTCGCATCGCAGCCATAATGCGAGCGTTGCGATCGGCCGTCTCGCCACAGGACCTCGACGTGCCCGGCTGGCGGCTGCATCCGCTGTCCGGAGACCGCAAGGGCTTCTGGTCCGTAAGAGTGTCTAGGAACTGGCGCATCATTTTCCGCTGCGTCGACGGCGAAGTGCGCGATGTCGATCTGGTTGACTACCATTAGAAGGCCACCATGGACTTCCCACACAATCCAGCCCATCCCGGCGACGTGATTCGCGAGGGCTGCCTCGGGGAGGAGTCGCCCCGCAGCGCGGCGCTGCGCCTCGGCCTCGAACCCGACGAGTTCGAGCAGCTCGTCGAGGGTCGCGGGCGCATCACCCCCGCCCTCGCCCTGCGGATGCAGGCGGCCGGCTGGTCGAACGCCTCGTTCTGGGTGCGATTGCAGGCTGACTACGACCTGGATCAGGAGATTCTGCGCCAGGGGTGCGCCGCCTGAAACGACCTGGATCTGGGAGTACCGTAGGCCAGTCGAGGGTCGAGAAAAACCCGTAGGCGGCTGTCTAGCTCTCAACAATCTCCGCGAATCAGCCGATTCGGCGCACGTCGTGCGTTTTCGGCCCGGGGCCCCAATCCCCATCCCGGGTATGCTGCTAGTGGTCGGCACCTTTCAGCTGGGGCTGTGACCAGGCTCCTTAGCGGAAACTCCCAATGACAAATACAGTGGCGCGAAAGTCGGGTTGGGATCGCCAGCCCCTGTGGCCCTGGTAGTCGCGTCCGTGCAAGTGACGGACCTAGCCTCCGGAGAGTGACGACGGGATTACTCCCTTGTATGGCTGCTACTAGCGACATGTGCAGGACCCTTGCAGTTGGACCTGATCCGCACAGAATGAGCAAACCAGGGGGCGCTTCATCAAGAGAAGCAGAAGGAACCCCAAGAGCGGTCCATTCAACAGCTTGTCGACGAATTCGTAGGCTCTATCTCGGAACACGACAAGCAGGCATTCGCGTTGAAGCATGACGACCGGCGGTGTGAGTGAGGCCGAAATCTGGCCCACTGTCCATGGCAAGTACAGCAAATCGCCCGAATTGGCGGAGTGGCTGGCTTCCACCGCACACACAATGGGTGAATCCGATCTAGTAAGCGTTCAGTGTGGGGGCGCAAGTTTGGTAGGGGCGTCGCGCAATTGGGCCGGATGGCCCGGCACGAGACGTGAGCTAGGCTGCCAATGGGAGGGCCGTGGGAGGCTCGTTGTCGGTTGCCGTCGTCGGGTGCTGGCTAGTGCCTTGCCAGCCGACGGGCGGCCGGCCGAGTTCTTGCTGGCGCTGCTCGTCCATCCGCCAGGGCAGCCATGGGTCCAGGTCCTGGGGCGGTTCTCCGCGATTCCGGGCGCAGGCCCCGAGATAGTCCAGCACCCAGGAGTAGGGATTCAGCCCGTTCAGGCGCACCGTCGCGAACACGCCGAACAGCAGCCCCGTCATGCTCGCTGCTTGCGGCCCGCCCGACCCGAAACTGGTGTAGCGAGCGATGACCGGACCCCGCAGGACGCGCTCGCAAGCGTTGTTATCGAGCGGTACGCGGGCGTCGCGCAGGAACACCCCCAGGCCTTCCCGGTGCTCCAGCAGCGAGAGCAGCGGCGTGGTCCGGGCCTCCAGCCGGGCCAGTTCGCCGCCGTGCGGCTGCGGACGATTGAGTTCCAGAATCCACGGAACGCGCAACTCGAGCAACTCCTCGCGCGCGGCCTGGAAGAGGCCGTCGCAGGCGGCCTCCAAGTGTTCCTGCCGCTTGCGGAAGGTCGCGTCCTGCCCGTCCCAGGGCAGGCCGGGCCGCTAGGCCCGCCGCCGCAGCTTGGCCAGATGGAACACGGCGCCGATGCGGTCGAGCCAGGCGTCGGCCCACGGCTTCAGGTCCGGGAAGCCGGTCCCCGCCTTGCGGAAATCACGCCGCTGGGGACTCCAGCAGAACTACAATACGATGCGCCCGGAGGACTTGCGGGCCAAGGCCTTGTAGGCACTCCAGCGATCGCAGACCACGATGACCTCCCGGCCTGCCCGGTCCTGCTCGTTCCCGCCCAGGTTCCCGAGCAATGGCTCGCCCGAGGGCGAGCCCCGCGTCGGCAGGATGCGCCTGCGCACGGTGTCGGCGGTCAGGCACGTCCCCAGCCAGTACAATGGCTTGCCGCCGCTCTCCGGCGCCTCCTTCGCGTTGTCCTGTCCCTCGATGTACTGCACCGGCCAGGACGTCTGTTAATTCTCTATTTATCTCGGCCAGATTCGGCCATTTTTTCTCGAATTAGATTGATACCAAAGAGGTTGGAAATCGGAATAATCAGAGGACAACCCGTGGCGTCGAACCAAGGATAAGGCCCTTAGCTACAGGTGCTTCAGGAAGCCCTGCTCTTGGATTCCTTCCGGCAGGAGCGTTCCAAAGCGAGAAAACCGTCCCTCCTACCGCCGGAGGAATTTGAGAATTTGACGCCGGAATAATCCGAGCGACAACAACGTCTCGTCGGCCTGGGCCACGGCGGCCTGGGCACGGAACAGGACGAACACCTGCACCAGGAACCAGCCCCACACGCTGGTGCCCAGCTGCGTGCGCTCGCCGAGCCGCGGCGCCGGCAATGGCATTCGGTTCGCTGTTAAGACAGTGGAAGTCACCAAGGAAGTGTAGTTCGTTGATTCCAAGGACGTTAGTATCCCCCCAAAGTTTTTTCTCGCAGGGGCTTGACTTTCCCGCCCAGATCTGTCAGCTTGGTTGTGGATGCATTCCGCCCCCAGCATCGACCCCCGCATTGAGCAGCTCAAGTCGACCACCTTTCTCGGCAAGCGCCTCACCCGGCGCCAGATCGCCGACATCCAGGAGACCGTCGGCCTCTTCCCCAAGCTGAGCCGCACCGAACTCGGCCACACCATCTGCGAGCATCTCGGCTGGCAGACGCCCAACGGCAGCAATCGCATCCAGCTCGCCAGGGGCGTGCTGGCGGAGCTCGAGCGCCTCGGGATCCTGACGCTGCCGCCGAAGCAGAACCCCGGGCGGGGCCCGCAGAAGCCGGTCCCGAGCTCGGCCCGCTCCGACCCGCAGGCGCCCATCGAGGGGCCGCTGGCCGCGTTGCGGCCGCTACGGCTGGAGCCGGTCCGCGAGCCGTCCGCGGTGGCGGAGTGGAACGAGTGGGTCCAGCGCTACCACTACCTCGGCTACCGCCAGCCGATCGGCGCGCACCTGCGCTACTTCCTGCGCGACCGCCAGGGGCGTCTGCTGGGCTGCCTGCTGTTCGACTTCGCGGCCCGCGATCTGGCCTGCCGGGACCGGCGCATCGGCTGGCAGGGCCCGGCCCAGCGCAAGCCTCTGGAGCGGGTGGTGCGCAACTCAAGGTATCTGCTGCTGCCTTGGGTGCAGGTCAAGAACCTGGCCTCGCACGTGCTGGGGCTGACGCTGCGGCAACTGCCCGAGGACTGGCAGCAGCGGCACGGCTCCCGGCCGGTTCTGGTCGAGTCCTATGTGGATCCGCAGCTCCACCGCGGAAGCTGCTACCGGGCGTCGAACTGGGAGCGGGTGGGCCAGACACGGGGCCGCAAGGCCAAGGGGGACCAGCCAGCCAAGGCGCCCAAGGACGTGTACCTGTACCCGCTGCGGCCGGACTGGCAGCAGGTGCTGAGGGGGACCCCGTCGAGCGTGTCGAGGCCGCGTCCGGCGCAGCCGGAATCGAAACCGCGGCCGCAGCCGGATGAGCGCTTCACCGCGCTGTGGCAGCAGATCCTGGAGGCGGTGGTGCAGGTGGCGAACGAGCACGATGCGGTCTGGATGCGGCGGCGACGGGTGCTCAACACCCTGCTGGTGGTGCTGTTCGTCTTCCGCCTGGTGTTCGCGCCCAACCGCCAGGGCTACGGCCCGACCTTGCGGGAACTGTGGCAGCAGTGCCGCGCCCTGGACATCCCCCTGCCCCAGCCCGCGCCGGTTTCGCAGGCCGCGATGCACGCTGCCCGCCACAAGGTCCACGACGAGCTGTTCGTGCGCATCCACCGCGAGATCCTGCGGCGCACCCCCCAGGACGATCCCCGCACGCTGTGGCGCGGCCACCGCACCTTCGCCGTCGACGGCTCCAAGCTCACGCTCCCCCGGCCCCTGCTCGAGAACGGCTACCGCCTCCCCGCCGAGGGCTCGCACTACCCCCAAGGCCTGCTCAGCTGCCTGTTCCGCCTGCGCTCCCGCCTGCCCGTCGACTTCGACCTCGCTGCCCACGGCGACGAGCGCCGCCTGGCCCTGGCCCACCTGTCCGCCCTCGCTCCCTCCGCTGTCGTCGTCTACGACCGCGGCTACTACTCCTTCCGCCTGCTGCACGCCCACCGCGCGCGCGGCCTGCACGCCGTCTTCCGCCTCCAGGCCGACGCCAACACCGTCTTCGAGCAGTTCCGCCGCTCCGACCGCCAAGACGGCCTGCTCACCGTGCTGCCCTCCGACAGCGCCCGCCGGCAGCAGCCCGAGACCGGCTTCCAGCCCTGTCGCGTGCGCCTCGTCCGCTACACCGCCGGGGACACCGAGTACCTGCTCGCCACCACTCTGCTCGACTCCCGCCGCTATCCCCGGCAGGCCCTCGCCGCCCTCTACCATGCCCGCTGGGGCGTCGAGGAGCTGTACAAGGTCTCCCAAACCATGCTCCAGGTGGAGCAGTTCCACGGCCAGAGCGAGCGCCTGGTGCGCCAGGAACTCAGCGCCCATTTCAGCCTGATCGCGATGACCCGCCTGTTCACCAACCAGTCCGAGGCCGCCTTCCGCTCCGCGGCCGGCAAGGAGCCGCTGCAGGCGAACTTCCGCAACGGACTGCGCACCGTCGGCCGTCACCTCGAAGGCCTGTTCCTGGCCTACGCGGCCACGCTCAGCGAGACAATCTCCAGCATCCTCGCCAGCGTCGCCACCTGCCGCCAGCGGAAGCGTTCGAACCGCTCCTACCCGCGCCTCTCGCACAGGCCCGTCAGCCAATGGAGGTCCCGCAAGCCCGCTCCGGCCCCAACCTCAGCCTGACGTCTCGAAAATCCGCTGCTTCCGCGCTGGATATCCCCATTTCCCCTTAACCGAACGCCGAAATTCACTAAACGAATGCCATTGGCGGCGCCGGCGGTGCCCGCACGGTGCGCGCCGCCGCGCACGAGCAGGCCGGCCGGTACTGTTGCCGGCGGATCCGGCGTGCCACGGCCTGCCAGTCCATCTCGTAGATCCAGCTGGTCTCGGTCCCGCTACGGACATAGGCCTTGCCGCAGCTCGGACAGCACCGTTCGTCTTCCGGCAGGTCGAGCAACTCGTCTCGCACGGGTAGATCCGCGTGGCCCACACGACCCGGATTGTGCGTACCCCGCTTCCGACCCCGCTTCTTGCTGTCGTGCTGGCCGCCAGCGGGCGGCTGGACATCGTCGTCGGGCTCGTCGGCGGCGCCCTCGTCCGGGCAATGGCACTGAGTTAGGCAGACTGTAATTCGGGTTTTCTGGCAGGCCGCCAATACCCTGATTCCGAAGCACTTACAGCGTTTTCCCCAAGGCCCGAAAAAACCCCTTAACATCCGAGACCGGATTTGCGATGGTAGCTAGGAACAAGCTTCTTGGGAGCTGCCGTGGATCCCCGCATCGAGAATCTCAAGTCCACCACCTTCTTCGGCCGGCGCTTCACGCGCCGGCAGATCGCCGCTATCCAGCAGACGGTGGTCAGGTTCCCGGCCCTGAGCCGCAAGGAACTGGCGCAGACGATCTGCGAGCAGCTCAACTGGCGCACGCCCGCTGGCGGCAACCGCGTCGCGGCCGCCCTGAGCCTGCTGGAACAGCTCGAGCAGGGCGGCATCCTGACGCTGCCGCCCAAGCGCACCGAGAACATGCGCCCGGGACCGCGGCAGCCGCTGGCCGCGACCCCGCGCAGCGCTCCCCAGCCGCTGATCGCGACCAGCCTGCGGGACCTGCAGCCGCTGGGCCTGCAGCGGGTCGAGCAGCAGCAGGACACCCAACTCTGGAACGAATGCATCGAGCGGCACCACTATCTCGGCTACCGCCAGCCGCTGGGCCCGCACCTGCGCTACTTCCTGCTCGACCGGCACGGGCGCCGGCTGGGCTGTGTGCTGTTCAGCCAGGCGAGCCGCTCGCTGGCTTGCCGCGATGAGTGGGTCGGCTGGCCTGCCGGGCAGTACAAGAAGCACCTCGACCTCGTGGTCGGCCAGCCGCGCTTCTTGCTGTTTCCTTGGGTGCAGGTCCCGAACCTGGCGAGTCACGCGCTGGGGCTGGCAGCCCGGCAGCTGCCGGCGGACTGGCAGCGGCGCTATGGCAGGCGGCCGGTGCTGCTCGAAACCTTCTGCCAAACCCCGCGCTTCCAGGGCACCTGCTATCGCGCCGCCAACTGGATCCACCTCGGCCAAACCCTGGGCCGCGGCAAGCTCGACACACACAACCAATACGCCCTGCCCATCAAAGACATCTTTGTCAAACCCCTCTGTGCCGACTGGAAAGCCGTCCTCAATCGCTAGCCACTCACCCGTCTCTTACGCCCCGCTCGAACGCTTACGGGCGCTTAATGTTTCGTGAGGTGACCCCAAGTAGGTCTCGACCGCTGTCGTCAGTGTCGTGTGTATGCCGCTCATCCTGCGTGAGATCACCGAACGCATTGAGCGGAGCCTTCAGCCTGACCGTGGCGTGCCCCACACGGCCTTCACGTGAGGATAGTTCAGGATCCGTGCGTCGGCCGTCACGACGGAAGCAGACAGCCTCCGGGCCTCCGAGACGATGATCCGGTCCGCCGGATCACGGTGGAACGGTGCGGGCAACGCGTACGCCTCCTCGACGGACTCGAGCTCGATCGGAAGGACCGTCCAGCCGTTCAACTCCACATAGTGGCGGAACCAGAGACGCCAATGCCGATCAATCTCGATGCGCCCGCGTTCCGCCGCGCACGCGATCTCTGCGCAACTGATCGCGGACACGTACACCTCCGTATCCTCCGCCTCAAGGAGCTGTGTGGCGTGGTCCGGGAGTCGTACTGGATCGCTGATGGCCCAGATAATCGCACAGGTGTCGAGCACCACCGTCACGAGGGGTCGTCTCCCAGCATGTCCCAGTCATCTGGAGGAATCATCGGGTCGATCAGATCCGACTTGACGACAACTGTGCCCATGCCGCATCCAAGCACCGTTCGATTCCGCGCCCACGCGCGGATCGGCACGACGCGCACGAACGGCGTGTTCCGCTTCCGCACCTCGACCTCCTCACCATTCGCCACGGCGGCGAGGTACGCGCTCAGGTGGTTCTTGAACTCGGCGATGTTGGCAATCTTCATGGCTATATTATAGGCCAACTGTGAGAGGACGACGGCGAAGTCTCTGGAACAGCCACCCGGCCGGCCAGCGAGCGCTCAATCGCGGCCAAGTGGGCTAGGACCGTGACCGCCTCGACGCCGCCTTGTGGATATTCGCCCACCGCGCGAGTTGGTCTTATGAGGTCTCCTGATTGGGTCAACCGCTTGACTTGAACCGGAAGCAAGGGGTCTGAAACTATGGTGCTTATGTACTTGACGCTATAGTCAAGTACATAAGCACCAACCGTTTGCCGGGCTTCATCCCTGACATAGGCTTGAAGAAGGGTGGCCTGTTCGCGGGCGTCGGCAAGGGCGAGCAGGTATCCAAGCCTTTGCGCCCACGTGATGGGCGCGGTCTGCGAGGCCGTCACCAGTTTCTGCGGATCGATCCGCTCGACGAGTTCAGAGAGGATGGTCGCCACATGGTCGAGCCCGCCGACGCGGCGGTAGTAGCCGACGAGATCGACGGCCGTTGCTTCCGGCGTCGAGACCCGGATCGTGCCGCGTGGCGTGTTGAGGCTTTGCACGGGTACATTCCGAAGGTGCTTGCGGACGCTGAAGGTCACGCGCATCCGGCCGCAGTGGATCGGCCGGCGGGCCTTGTCGAGAAGCACCTGGAATTCCTGGGGCCGGTGATGGGCCGCGCCGTGATATTGCGCGGCTGACAGCAGCCCGGCATAGTAGGGTTGCTCAAGTCGCTGCATCAGCGCCGGGATGAACTGGTCCGCCGGCAGGCATTCTAGAGAGCGGTATTCCGGCGGAACGATCACATAGAAGCCCCGTGCCGGCTGGGCAATCATGTTCTGCCGGGCCAGCCGGTTGAGAGCGAGCCTGGCGGCGTCGGCGGACACGCCAAGCGCCTTACGGGCGTCACCCGAAGCAAAGTGATAGCGCCCGGCAGCGGCAAGGCCGCGAATATAATCTTTGGCGTGTAGCCGACTTGATTCCGGCTTCATATGCACAAAGTATCATTTTCTGATCTGTTGTGCAATCGAATCGCATCTCTCCAGTGCTGGCGCGAAGCTCACGCCGGGAGCTATAGCCATGGCCTCTTCCTTTCAGGTGCAGATACCCTAGTGTGCCTACCGGCCGGACCTCTCTCGCACTACCCGTTCGATCTCAGTCCGCGCTGCCGGCCTCACCCGTTGCGAACGAAGCCGAAACGGGGCGATTTCTTGGGACCACAATGGGGCCATTTTATTTCTCCAAACTGCTCCAAACTGCTTCGATTTGCTCCCGAGCGCTCCATAGCGCTCCGATGCCCTAGGCCGGAACAGTGAAGCTAAGCTATTGAGACTAAAGACATTTAGAGCCTATTCAAGGGGTTAGGGATGGAGGCGCGGGTGGGAATCGAACCCACGAGTAAAGGCTTTGCAGACCTTTATTCGGTTGAGTGTATGTGAGTGATAAAAAGAGGTTTAGAGGCGAAACAAAATAGGCTTAGGACCATATTGGGACCGTCGGTGTGAATCGCCCAGAGCGTCACCGGGTCCGAACTTCCGGCATCACGCTCGAACAGCCTCGTAGGATACGGTGACGCCACGCTCGACAAGGAGATCCTCGACGTCACGCAGACTCAACGTGAATCGCTGGCATAGCCAAATGGTATGGCTGATGGTCTGAGGTGGAAAGCTGTAGCGTCGACACAGGGGGTCCATCGGTAAATTGTCACCAGCCGATTCTGGACAAGGAAGTTCCGCTCAGTTCGCGCCGGGGTGACTATTATATGGTACATTGTATTAAATAAGGTGCAGGATTGTGGGGCCAGCGAAACCACGAAAAATCCCGCTGGTCTTCTTCCGCACGCTGGCGGGGAGAGAACCCGTCAGGGACTGGCTGAAAGGCTTGGATGAGGCTGAGTGCAAGGCGATAGGGACGGACCTGCTGCGGGCGCAATGGCGGTGGCCGGTAGGCATGCCGCTATGCCGCCCGATGGGCGATGGCCTTTGGGAAATCCGGACGGACTTGCCAACGAAACGCACGGCGCGCGTACTGCTCTGCCTGTACCGCGAGCAGCTCGTGGCGCTGCACGGATTCATCAAGAAAACGCCGACCACGCCGGAATCGGATCTGGCAACGGCACGGAAACGCCAGAAGGAGTTGGAACGATGAGCCAAAAGAATTTGGGATCGAGCATTGATGACTTCCTCAAGGAGGAGGGCACCTTCGAGGAGGCGCAGACACAAGCTGTCAAAGAGGTCGTCGCGTGGCAGCTTGCCGAGGCGATGAAGAAGAAGAAGATCTCGAAGAACAAGATGGCCACGTTACTCAAGACGAGCCGTTCGCAGGTGGACCGCCTGCTCGACCCGAAGAATGACATTACGCTCGGGAGCCTGCAACGAGCGGCAGCCATAGTCGGGCGCCGCGTGAACATCGAGCTGGTGTAGGTGCCGCATACGAAGGCGAGATGGCGGTCGAGTCGCTTGGAGGGCATTGTCAAGTTAACGTGTCAGAAGCTGAGGCAGCCCCAAGGTATGGGTAGTGGAACTCGGTCTGAACTCGATATGGCGGCTTGGTATCTCGGCAATCGCTCAACTTGACAAGGCCTCTCGACAGTGCGCCGCGGCCAGTCCCGGGCGAGCGCGCCTCCGGACCGAGAGACAGCCCTGGCGATGGCCCTGCAACTCGTTCTCGCGCACGGTCGGACTGAAGAATCCAGAGTCGCCAAGTACAGCGTTCGCCGCCACCTCGCCGGGACTGCCGGCACCGGCAGCATTCCCCAGCTCCAACGATGAGGGCAGATAGCGGAGCCACCGCCAAGGCGACCAATGTCGCTATCGCACCAAGAGCCGTCAGACCATCGCTCCGCCCACGTCATCGCCGCGTGCAGCCCCATGACCGCACGATGCACGATGTCCCGCCCTTGCCCCGGCACTCGTCGAGCGCCCTGCGACGCGCCCCCGCACCGCTCTTGTACCCGTTCGCCCATCCGTGGGCCGTGCTGCCCTGCTCCTGGTCCGCCGCGAACGCCGCGCATTCGCCGCTGAAGCGCATTACGATCCGGCACTGGCCGCCGCACTCCGAAAGAGCCCGCCGGTCCGCGTCCGCGGCAGTCGGATAGTCGATGGACCACACCCACACCTGCCCTTGATTCGAATCGATGGCCAGCAACCCCGACAGAGGAGGGCCGGAGGACTCCCCGGCCGGCGCTCCCTGACGTCCGGGCTTGGGCTTGAAGCCGCCCAGCAAGCTGGCCAGACCCCCCTCGTCCGCCGGTTTCGGATTCCCCGCGCTCGTGGTCTCCTGGGCCGGGACTCGCGGGCGGTCCTTGGGAGCCCCGGCCGAACATTCCGAGCATGTCGATCACGGTCAGCGTGTCCACGAACTCCATGAACACGTCCGCGAACTGGCTGGCGTCGGCGGCGTGGTGGTAGGTGCCGCCGGTTTGCGTCGCAACCTGGCGCAGGTCCTGGGCGGCCCGGGAGTTCGGGGTGATCCCGAACCCCACGGTCTCGTGGCGGAAGATGATCCCGCTGGCCTGCAGGCTCGCCATGGCCTGGGCTACGTCGCCGCAGTCGTTCTGGCCGTCCGCGAGCAGCATGATCATCCTGTCCGTCGCAGCGGAGTCGCCGTTCCGCTCCATGTGGCGATTGGCGAAGAGCAGGGCGTCCGCCATGGGCGTCCCGCCGTACCTGATCTGCACCAACAGGCAGCTGGCCGCGATGGTCAATGCCCGCCCGGGAAGCCTTGCCGGGCTCGGATCCATCGATGGCATCGGGAAGGCGAAGCTCAACAACTACGGCCAGGAACTCCTGGCCCTGCTGGCACGTCCCCGGAGCGAGCCCGATTCCTCGCGCGGTGACGCGGCCGATGCTGCGGAGGCAGCAGCGGCGGAGCCCCCTACGGCCGGTGAGGGGCGGGACTCCTGAGATGGCCGCCCGCTCGGACGGCGACCTGCCCGTCTTCGTCGCTTGGCTGGACTTCCTGGAATGGCTCCTGCCGACGACCGCCAAGCTACCGAAGCATATCCGTTTCACGTTCGTGAACCGGATCGACAACCTGGCCCTGGATGTCGCCGAGGACCTGGTCGAGGCTCGCTACAGCCGCGACAAACGATCCGTCCTGGCCCGCGCCAACCTGCGGCTCGAAACGCTCCGGGTGCTCTTGCGGCTGTGCCACGCTCTGGGCTATTTCCCGCACGCCCGTTGCGAACATGCGATGCGCTGCGTGAACGACGTGGGCTCGATACTGGGAGGCTGGCTGAAGCAGCAGCAAGCGCGATGAAGCGGCACGGGCACCTGTTCGAACAAGTGGTCGAGTACGGCAATCTCCTGGCCGCCGCCCATCGGGCGCGGCGCGGGAAGCGGGACCGCATCGCGGTCGCCCGCTTCGTCTTCCATCTGGAACCGAACCTGTTGCGATTGCAGGAGGAGCTGCAGTCCGGCGGCTACTGGATGCGTCCGTACCGCGCCTTTGTCATTCGAGAGCCCAAGCGACGCCAGATTTGCGCCGCGCACTTCCGGGACCGCGTGGTGCATCACGCAATCTGCGCCGTTCTGGACCCGGTCTTCGAGGGCTGCCTGATCGGCGATACCTTTGCGTGCCGGCGGGGCAAGGGCACCCACGCAGCCGTGCGGCGCATGCAGCAGTTCTCGCGGCGCTTCCGCCATGTGCTGATGTGCGACGTCCGCCGGTACTTCGAGTCCGTGGACCACGAAGCGCTCAAGGCGCTCTGCCGGCGCAGGCTCAAGGACAGGGCGTTGCTGTCCCTGCTGGACCGCATCATCGACCACCAGGTGCCGGGTACCGAGCCCGGCAAGGGCGTGCCCATCGGCAATCTGACCAGCCAGTATTTCGCCAACCTGTACCTCGGGGAACTGGATCACTTCGTCAAGGAGCGCCTGTGGCTCCCCGCCTACCTGCGCTACATGGATGACTTCGCCGCGTTTGCCGACAGCAAGCCGGAGTTGCACCGGGCCTTGGCGGCGATCCGTGAGTTCCTGCGTGCGACGTTGCGACCAGAGTTGCGAGCGGAAAGGACGCTTCTCACGCCGGTGACCCAAGGCGTCCCGTTCCTCGGCTTCCGGGTATTCCCGGGTGTGGTGCGGCTTAACGGCAGAAAGATGGCCCGCATGCGGCGCAGAGTGGGCGACCGCGAAGAGGCCTATCGGCTCGGACGGAGCGACGAGCAAGAGCTCGCGCAATCCGTGCGAGGCATGGTCGGCCATGTTGGCCATATCGATTCCCTGCAGGCCCGCAAGCAGCTGTTCGCGGCGTCATTGGGGATGGGGTGACCGCCGTGTTAGGCTCGAACCGGGTGAATCGGGGCGGTAGCTGGATCAACAACGCCAGGAACTGCCGGGCGTCGAATCGCAACAACAACCCGCCCGGTAACCGCAACAACAACCTCGGCTTCCGCCTGCTGAGCACGCGGCGGCGCCAGGTAGGCCTGAGTGCGCGACGGCCGTCGCAGGCAACCCTTCGATCCCAGACCAAGCAGTCCTGCAGGACTCTGGCAGCCGTGCTCCTCAGGACCATAGCGCTGCCGGCCCCAGGCCCGGTGACGATTCGGCAGTCGATACATACGCCAGGACCCTCATTGCGGCATCTCGACGCAAGGAGGATCGCCCGGAGGTGTCGGCAACATCGTTCGACACCGATTCGCCCCCAGCCAAGCCAAGCGGGAGACGCCGGAATGCACGGCCTCGCAAACAGCCCCGAAGGCAGGCAGGGCCCCGGGCGTGCCAATGCATCGTCACTTGCCCGGGCCGGGTGCCGGCCGTGGCGGAACACGGCGAACGAGAGCGGTTCCTTGGGACCATAGTGGGACCATTCTTCTGCTCCAAGCTGCCCTGAACTGCTCCAAACTGCTCCGATTCGCTCCCGAGCGCTCCCTGGCGGTCTTGGGCCCCTGCTCGCAACGATGTTCTTAAGTTATTGAACAATAAGACCTTAAAGCCTTTCTAGGAACCTATGGGAATGGAGGCGCGGGTGGCATCCGAACCGGGGGATCGAGGGGTGTTCAAGGGTCTCAGTGAGAATCCTCAAAATACTGATATTAATACAGTTATAGAATTTTGTGGTAAGCTGAGGTTTCCGGCGTTCTCTCCATGAAAGGCATAACTAAAGGCATAATCCCACAGGGAACACGAACCCCGAAACGGCTCTCCGCGACCTTCGTCAAGACCGTGACGAGGCCCGGGCGCTACGGCGACGGACGGGGCAGCCACGGACTCTCGCTGCTGGTCAAGCCGATGAAACTCGGAGGGCATTCGCGGACTTGGAGCCAGCGGCTGCGCATCAATGGCAAGCCCGTCAGCATCGGGCTCGGCTCGTTTCCGGTCGTCACACTGGCGGAGGCTCGCAAGGCCGCCCTGGACCATCGCCGCGCCATCGCCAGGGGGCATGATCCGCGCAACTCCGTCCCGACGCTCGCCCAGGCGAGCGAGAGGGTGCTGGCGATCCATTCCGCCAGTTGGAAGGACGGCGCTCGTTCGGCACAGATCTGGCGGAACAGTCTCCGCGATTACGTGCTGCCGATGCTGGGCCGCAAGCGCGTAGACCGCATCACCACGGCAGACATCATGTCCGTGTTGCTGCCGCACTGGGCAACGAAGCACGAGACGATGCGCCGCATCAAGCAGCGGCTCAGCCGCATCTTCCGCTGGGCAGTGGCCGAGGGCTACCGGGCGGACGATCCCGCCGGAGCCACGCTCGACGCCGCCCTGCCCCAGAACGGACGATCGACACGGCATTTCGCCGCGTTGCCCCACGGCGAGGTTGCGGCCGCGATCGCAAAGGTGCGGAACAGCGGGGCCTGGCCGGGAACCAAAGCCGCCTTCGAGTTCCTAGTCCTGACGGCGTGCCGGTCCGGCGAGGTCCGGCTGTCGGAGTGGCGGGAAGTCGACCTGGATTCCGGTATCTGGACCATCCCGGCGGATCGGTCCAAGACACGGCGCGAGCACAAGGTGCCGCTGCCACCGCGAGCACTCGCCGTGCTGGACCAGGCACGGCAACTCTCGCACGGTAAAGGTCTGATCTTTCCCTCGGTTACCGGTAAGCCGCTGTCAGATGCGACGCTGTCGAAGCTGGTCCGGGAGCAAGGCATCCAGGCGGTCCCGCATGGATTCCGGTCATCATTCCGCGATTGGTGCGGGGAGACGGGCCAGCCGCGCGAAGTTGCCGAGGCGTGTCTGGCGCATGCCGTCAAGAGCAAGGTCGAGGCGGCCTATGCGCGATCGGACCTGCTCAATCGACGTCGGATCCTGATGCAGGCTTGGGCGGACTGTCTCTCAGACGATGCCTGAACGTGCGGATTGACTCGGGCTGCGATTGTCGGGATCGAATCCGCCCTCGAGCACTGAGCCGAGGATCGACGGCTCGATCCCTGACCAGGGCGTGAATGAATGCCGGCATAGCGTAGGCCTGCAGCGCCGTCACCATGCCCTTCTTCCCCCGAAAGGGGCTGTGGTCTGGCCGACCTGGGGACGGTCGTTCGCTGTTTCGGGGAAAATGCTCCAGCGAAACACTCGCCGTGCACGCGAGAAGCCTGTTTTCCGCCTCCGCGAAACACTTGCGGCCGTGCCAAGGCCTTGTCCAGCAGTGAGTTACGAAATCCGCCGGGACGGCTGGCCCAGGAAGACCGAAACACGTGCGGGGCGGGAGCGACCCCCCAAAAAACGGCCCCCGCGTGCGCAAACGGGCCTTTCGGAGAGGTCGCTCCCGGGAACTCTCCTTGCAGGAAGGCCGTGCCGCCCCGCAGGGGCGCGGAAGTCTACGCCCCGCAGAGTTTCGAACGGTCCTGCGTCGCTCTCGGTGTTTGCGACGTTATCTCAGCGAGACTCACGTCGTCGCGCGGTCCGGTGTTGCGGCACGGCCCGAAGCTTGGCCGGATCCCCCGCCGTTTCCGCGTCCAATGTCACTGACTCTTCTTTCACGGACGCGTCTTGCCCGTTCCGATCACATTCTCGCGGTCCACGTTACGTGTCAAAAGATGATCGCCGCGGGGTGCTGGCGAGCGGCCGTCGCGGGTGCTTGCCCTGGAGCATTTCGCGAAACGGGGTTACTAAGCTGAGCATTGCCAGGCGGTAGGCTGCTCTGTCCAAGGTCGGGCGGTAGCCCTGGGATCGGCGCGAGACTTCGTAATCGACCTTCTTCTTCAAGTCATCGGCAATCTCGCTCCATGTCCAGCTCGACCCCCTCGGCCCTTCCCCGGCAACTATAGGCCTAAACCCAACTTCCACGGTACAAGCATGGGCCGTGTAGTAGGTTGCGACGAATTCTCGTTGACTTGAAGTCGTTGTCATGGAATGGGTTAGACCTCCGAAGCACTGAAGATTCTCCGCTTCTCCGACGGCTGTCCGCGTGGTTTCAAACCTACTCCTGGTGACTAGGTTCCGACTGGGCGGCCCGGTCCGGTTCCAGGGGCGGGGCCGCGTGTGGCTGGATTCCCAGCAATTCGAACGCCTGCTCCTGTAGCGGCTCGAGTGCGCTCAGCACTTGCACGCGGTGCTCCGGTGCCGCCTCCAGCCGCAGCTCCATCGCCGTCAGCGACGACAGGCTCCCCAGCAGATCCGGAAAGCTCTGCAGCGGCAGGTCCCCCTGCTGGGTCCGCCGCGTGCGATCCTTCGCCTTGGCTTCCTCCGACCGCTGCCGCGGGCTGACCGGACCTCCGGGCAGATCCTCCCGCTCGTCCGCGAACAGCAGCGGCGCCAGCCGCTGCCGCATGTGCCACTCCACGTAGTAGGCCAGCATGCACAGCAGCAGGTGCGCCCGCACCCGCCGCTCCTTCCAGTGGAACACCGGGCGCACCGCCAGCAGCGACTTCATCGAGCGAAACGCGCGCTCGACCCGCGCCAGGCTCTTGTACGCCGCCACCGTCTCGCGGTCCCCCAGCGCCTCCTGCTCCAGGCTCGTGCGGATCACGTAGATCCCGTCCAGGCGCCCCTCGTTCTGGATCGACTCGTCCTTGCGCCGCGAGGAAAACGCCCCCGTGCCCTCCTCGAACGTCCACTCGAAGTGCTTGCCCATCTTGCGTCGCCGCAGCCCGCCCAGGCGCCGGTTGAACTCGTCCCGGTCGTACTTGCCGGCCGCGTAGCGCGCCGCCAGCTGGGCCGCCTCCGCCTCGGTCGCCCGTAGCAGCTCCTCCCGCTTGCGCCGCCGCTCGGCCGCCACCAGCGGGTTGAAGCACACTAGCAGGCGCTCGCCGGGGAAATCCTCGCCCGTCACGCTGGCCAGCCCCCAGGTGTCGAACAGGCCGGGCTGGATGACCTCCTCGTTCGCCAGCCGCCGGATCGTGTCGTTGCGCAGGGCGGTGATCCAGTCGAAGCCGGCCGGCTTGAGGTCCTCGTCGATGCGGGTCTGGGCGAGCATGCCGCGGTCCCCGACCAGGGCGACGCGGCGCAGGCCGAAGCGCTCGCGCAGGGCGCGCACCTGGTCGGCGAGGGTGGAGGGATCGGCGGTGTTGCCGGCGAAAGCCTGCACGGCGACGGGGCAGCCCGCGGGGCTGCACAGCAGGCCGTAGACGATCTGGGGCCGGTCGCCGCGGTGGTCGCGGGAGTAGCCGCGGGCGGCGAGTTCGCAGCGGGAGCCTTCCAGGTAGGAGGAGCTCACGTCGTAGAGGGCGAGGGGGGCACCGTCGAGGTGGGCGGCGGCGAGCTTGCGCTCGATGGCGTGCTGGCGCGGGGCGAGCCAATCCATGGCCTGGTAGAGGTCGTCGGCGGAGGCGTTGCGGACAGCGAGCAAGGCGGCGAGGGTGGACTGGCCGGCGGGGCCGAGTTCGCGTTCGACGCGCAGCTTGGAGCCGGGGCGGAGCAGGCGGCCGACGATCATGGCGAGGACGAGGGAGCGGGAGCGCGCAGGCCGGTGGAAGAGGACGCGGTCGAGGCGGAGTTGGCGGATGGTGCCGAGGATGGCGCTGACGGCGCCGTGCTGGCGGGCGGGGCCGGGGAGGAGGCCGGAGCCGTCGTTGGCGAGGGGGAGGCGGTTGGCGAGGGCGAGGCGGAGGAGGTCGATGAGGTTCTGGGGGAGGGGGGAGAGGTTGGCGAGAGTGCGTTTCTTGACCTTGCCGTCTTCCCAGTAGGATTCGCGGAGGAGGTGGCAGGGGGACTTGCGGGCGTAGCTGGAGGTGATGTGCATTGTATGACTAGGTTAGAGAGCAGGGGTTTGGTCCTTACCTGTTTGATTAAACCATATTAATTCCATAATGTCAAGCGCACTGAGCGACAATGTATGACTAGGAATTCAGGTCTGCGGAAGCGGAATTGGGCTGCCAGAGGCTCACTCGCGGCCTTCGCAATCGCGCAAAGCCCTTGAAGGCAAGGAAGTTAGGGGCTATACTCCCTGTGGGTCCGCAAATGCCCGTCCAGTTACTGGACGGTGTAAGTTGGGTCTAGGAATTGGACCAAGTCGGCCCGGACGGCGCCAGGTTCGATCTTGCCGGGCCAGCGCATGATGAGCGGCACCTTGAGTCCGGAGTCGTAGACCCAGCGCTTGGCGCGAGCGAGGCCGGCCCCGTGATCGCCCCAGAAAACCACCAGAGTGTCGTCAGCGAGGCCGGCCTCCTCGAGTTCCCGCAGCATCTCGCCGATCGTAAGGTCGGTGATCGTGACCACGTCGTAGTACGCGGCCCACGCCTCGCGTGCCTTCGCTGTATCAGGGTAATAAGGCGGTAGAGGGAGTCGGGACGCGTCGTGGATGGCCGCGTCGCGGTCCTTCGCGCGAGCCGCGTGCTGGCGTCGCACCGAGCCCTCGTGTGAACTGCCGAAGTTGAACACCGCAAAGAACGGCTGGTCTGGGTCCGGGCGATTCTTCCAATGCGCGGTGCGGCTCGAATCGTCCCACGCAGTGATCGGAACAGGGAAGTTGTAGTCGGTCTTTGAATTGTTGGTGGTGTAGTAGCCCAGCTCGCGCAAGTATTCGGGAAACGCCCGGACGAATGGAGGCGGAACCATTCTCGACCGCATGTGGTGCGTGCCGATCGAAGTCGGGTACATCCCCGTAATGATTCCCGAGCGTGTCGGCGCGCAGACCGGAGAGTGCGAGTAGGCTTCCAGGAACGTCACCCCTTCCCGAGCCAAGAGTGCGATGTTGGGGGTTCGGGCGTAGACGTCATAGGGTTCGACTTGCTGGCCGGTGTCCTCGATCGACAGCCAGAGGATATTCGGGGGCTTGGCCTGCAGGCTCGACGGCGGCCCGGACAGTACCGACGCGAGCAGGAGCGCCCCCGCCCCAAGCTTCCCGAGCGGCAGTGGTTCGCGGATCCGGATCATTCGCAAGCCCGGTAGGGACAGGGCCTCATGCCCAATGTCCAAAGCGCGTGTCGCGCGACGCGCTGCACGTAATCGAAGTCGTCGTCCAACGCCGTCTCGAGCGATTCGCGTAAACCTGCGGCCTTGTCTCCGATCGCGTCGGCAGCGTGCGCGGCGTGCAGGCGAACGCCGCGGTTGGGGTGGGACAGCAACGTCTCCAAGGTCCGTAGCGCCTCCTGCTCGGAGTCGCTTCCAATCAGGGCGAGCGCTGCCTGGATGCGCACCTCCGGAGCCTCGTCATACAGAACTCGGCGCAGCATCGCGCCCCCGGGAACGTACGGCTCGGACAAATGGATCGCAGACATGGCGGCCCAGTAACGCACCGCGCTATCCGAATGTCCAAGCGCCTCGAACAGCCCGTGCGCAGCGCCTTGACGGTTGCCGATCGCCATCTCGCCAATGGCCCGCACGGCCAGCAAGCGCTCGATCCTGGTGGGGGACTCCAGATCGGCGCGCCACTCCGCGAGTGTCTTGCCCAAGTGATCGGGCTGCTGCGCCTCGACCGAGATGGCCGGGGCCAGCACCGCTACGAGGGCGAGAAACAGAAGGCGCATCCGGACTCCCGATTGTACATCCGGCCAGGCCTCGGAATTCCGGAGAACCCTCGCTCGCGCCAGGACTCTCGGCAGGTATCAGGGCGGCTGATTCCGCTTGCTCTCAAACGCGCTTGGCGAGGTCCGGCCGCGGAACAAGACCACGTGATGCTCGCCCCTCTACCCTTGCATGGCGCATGGCAACCTGCGCGGGATTGCCGAGTGGCGGACGGGAGTTCGGTGTCCTACGGTGGCTCCCCGGTGTTGCGGAATTCGATGGTCGAGTTCGCGGTGAAGCGTTTGTATGCGGAGTACTCGATCGTGATCCTGACACGCTGGTTGCCCGAGGGAAAAGGCAGGATGTCATCGCCGACAGTACGGACCGGAAACCAGTACTCGCCATCAATCGGTTCGTAGAACGTGGTGAAGCTCGGGAAGAGATTGCTGTTCTCCATGCGGTGGATCTGGGGGACGGGGCGACCAGCGACGCGGACGACCTGACTGGTGTCGACGCCGACCCAGACCAGCCCATCGAAGAAGCGCTGGCCATAGAGGATTTGGCGGGGTCGTAGCCCCAAGATATGGCAGTCCATCGAGTCGATCGGCTCGATGCCCTTGTAGCTCACCTTGTAAAAGGGCAGCGTATCGAGCGTGAGCACGAAGGGATTCACGTCGCGCAGGTCGCGGAAGTCTTCTTCGGTCAGGCGTAGGCGCTTGAGGTGCGAGATCGGTCTCTTCCGGTGCCGCTCGAGGCGTTCGCCGGTCCCTGTGAAGGTGATGTCGCGCACTTCCTCGTAGCGGCCGACGGGGATGCCCTGCCGGATTTCGAGGAACTTGAACGTCTGGGTGTACGTGTAGTGATCGCGTTCGGCCACCAGTTGGCTGCCCGATTCGGCGACTCTGCGGACGAGCCCCTCGGGCAACTGGCCCGAAGCGACCGGCCGGCTGAGCAGCAGCAGGGATACGATGAGTAGCTTGGCGCAACCGGAGAATCCCGTCGATCGCCCGAGCCTGCGGCCGTACGGCGCAAGCATGCTCGGTCTGTGCCTAGCCCTCGGCATCGCCGGAGTCATTCTGGCACAGCGCTACGGTTTTTCCGCTGCCATCGCCGCGCCCGTCGTGATCGCGTTCTGCTGGCAAGCTGCGCTGTACTGGACGGCGGCCTTGCAAACTCCGAGGAGGGTGGTCGAGCAGGCGCTAACGCCGGTCCGACTCGCCGCGTCTGTCGTCGCCGCCTCGGTCGCTCCGTACGTGATTTATGCGGTGCCAACTGGCCGGTTCTCCTGGGTCTCGCTGCTGAAGCTGTCGCTGCTGTGTGCGTGTATTGCGCTTCCGTACGTTCTGTTCCCCGTCCGGAACCGGAAGTTCACATGGCAGGATGCGGTGGTCGTCTGCGCTTTGGCGTATCCGACGATCAGCGGATTAAGCTCTTTTTTTCAAGACATTTACGTAGGATTCGAACCACCGGCGCATCGCCTCGATGCGCTCGGCAAGCTGATGCTGATACCGATGGGCCTGTACGCGTTCCTCTCGCTGCGCCAACTGCGGGGCGTTGGTTTTCGTCTAGTCCCGCTGCGTAGGGACTGGCGACCCGCGCTGGGGAGTTTGGCGTACGGGCTGCCCTGGCTGATCTCCGTCAGCCTGCTAACGGGCTTCGTGCGCTGGGACCCGCCCCTCGACGAACCGCTGTGGGCCTTGGGCGGGGCGGTCGGCAAGCTCATAGGCATTTACTGCACGACCGCGCTGGCGGAGGAGTTTCTACTCCGAGGAGTCATCCAAAACCTGACGGCGGCGTCCACCGGTCGGCCGCTGCTGGCGCAGGGGTTTTCCGCGTTGCTCTTCGGAGCGGCGCATCTTGGCCGCGGAGTTTTCCCGAACATGCCCAACGCCGCCTCGGCCGCGGTGCTGGGGTGGTTCTGCGGCAGAGCGTATGCAAAGTCTGGAACTGTGGCGGCGGCCATGATCACGCACGCGCTCGCCGTGGCGGTGCAGGAACTGTTCTTCGCCTAGTGGACGCGTGGCCGGGTGGCGCCAAGCCACGGCTCAGCTCACGGACAGCAGGTTCCCGTCGGCTGACGGTTGCCGGACGGTTCCGATGCGGGCGGCGCGCGTATACCCGGCGTCCTGGAGCGCCGCCAGGCAGTCGGCCGCCTTCGCTTCAGGGATCCCCGCAAGGAGTCCGCCAGCAGTCTGCGGATCGAACAGCAGGGAAAAGGCGGAGCGCGCCGGCGCCCCATTCCCGTTGCTTGCGCGGTCCCAGAGTTTGCGGTTCTCCGGGTGCAGGGAACTGAAGATGCCGGCCGCGAAGCAGTCCAGGGCGCCGTCGAGCGGCGGCAGGGCCTCCAGGTCGATTTCAGCGGCGGCGTCGGAGGCTCGCAGCATCTCGATCAAATGGCCCGCGAGACCGAAACCGGTGATATCCGTACACGCGAGCGCCCCGTGCTGACGAAGGATCTCCGCCGCCCACTGGACGGACTGCAGCATCGACTCGATAGCGCCTTCGATCCAGCGGCCCTTGGCTTCGAGCCGCATCTCAGCGGCGAAGAGCACGCCGGTTCCGAGGCCCTTCGTCAGGATCAGGGCGTCGCCTGGGCGCAGGCCGCCCTTGCGCAGCACGCGCTCCTTGTCCGCGAGCCCATTGACCACGAAACCCAAGGCCATTTCGGGACACTCGCTGGTATGCCCTCCGGCGAGATTCGTGCGCGCCTTGCGAAAGACTTCGTTCGCGCCCAGGAGCATCTGGCGCAGCAGGTCCTCGGACTTCTCAGGCGCTCCGAACGGTATGCCGGCCACCGCAAGTGCGGACTGGGGGACAGCGCCCATCGCGAAAATGTCACCCAGGGCGTGATTGGCGGCAATCTTTCCGAACAAGTAGGGGTCCTCGACGATGGCGGGAAAGAAATCCACCGATTGCACCAGCGATTGGCCTGGCGGCACGTCCAGGACAGCCGCATCGTCGCGGGAGGCCAACCCGGCTGGAACGTCCTCGCGCCAAAACGGCTCGATCGACTCGAGCGCTCCGAGCAATGTGGTGGCGTCGAGCTTCGAGGCGCAGCCCTTGCAGCGCATCTCCCTCTCCGGGAGCTTCGGGTCCTCGGGTGTTGCAGCGGGCACGGCCGGTTGCGAGGCGTCCTGCGGGTCCATCTCGGGCAAGTCGTGGTACTTGCCCATGAAGCGGCGGTCGATCCAGTCCTTCCATCGCCAGACCCATGCGCCTTCGACCGACCAGCTTCCCCGCGAGGCGACAGCATACCGGTCCCCGGTGCTGATTAGACTTAGGAAGCGCTTCTGCGGCTGGAAGGGCCGCGCCGCCTTGCCCCGAAGAGCCCGGCGCAGGTTGGCCTCGAGAGGCGGACCTTGGCGGACTGCGAAGACTCCAGCCTTCTCCCTGGGGTGGGCCTCCACCGCGGCGACGTCGCCGGCGGCGTACACATTCGGATGCGAGACGGAGCGCAGGCTCTCGTCGACTCGCACAAAGCCCTGTTTGTCGGTCGCGAGCCCGGATGCGGCCAGCCACCCGGCGGCGGATGCCTTGGTCACCCAGACGACCTCGTGAAAGCTGCCCGTCCAGCCGTTTTCGATGCGGAGGCCGTCGGCCGTCACCGCTGTGACCGGGGATGCACGGTGGACGCGTACGCCCCGCTCGGCCAGGATGCGGACAAACTTCCTCCTGACCCTGGCGTTGTGGGTCGGCAGGATCTCCGCCGTCGCACCGAACAGGTGCATGACCGGATCCGCTTGCCGGCCGCGCGAGGCGAAGCGCCGGCGAATCCGATGCTGCATGGCCAGCGTGATTTCCACGCCGCCCGCACCCGCTCCGACGACGCCAATGCTGGGCGTCTCATTGAGCTTTTCGACACGGTTCAACAGGGCGTTCCAACGTGGCAGAAAGTTGCTGATCGGCTTGACCGGAACCGCGAACTCCTCGGCCCCCGGGATGTCCCGCATGCCGGGGGTCGAACCGATGTTCAAGGAGAGCAGGTCGTACGGGATCGGCGGTCGATTCCGGAAGTACAGCCGCCGGCGGTCCGGGTCCAAGCGAACGACTTCGTCACGGATGAAGCGCGCCGAGGCGAAGACGGCCAAGCGGCGCAGGTCGATGTGCGCTTCGTCGTAGCTGTAGTGTCCGGCGATCAGTCCAGGAAGCATCCCGGAGTACGGCGTGTGGACATCACGGCAGATCAGCGTCAACTGGACGCCCGGGACCGGACGCATGCCGAACCGCTTGAGGACGGTGATCTGGCTATGTCCTCCACCGACCAGCACGAGATCCTTGACGATGGGCGTGGGCAGGACGTTCATGCGCTAGAGAGTCATGGAACTCATCTCATCGTACGGAACGGAGATGCCGGAAGCCCCGCCTTGTTGAAGAGGTTGCCCTTGGGGTCTGCGGCCCAGGCGTAGCGCACATAGACCGGAACTGGCACTCGCGGACTCGAGACAAGCACAGTCTCCCCAGAAATGCGTACCTCCGCCTCCGCGAATGCGCCGTCAGGCCCGGCCAGCTCGAAGCCTTCCAGAGAACCACCGCGCGCTTCCAGGCCTCCCCCAATGTGGTCGAACCAGAGCCGAACGGCGGCTCCGTCGCGAGTGGCTTGGCGAAACATCGGTCCCGAGTACTCCAGGCCCTCCTCACCGTACGTGATCGCCCGAGCGGCCAGAGCCAGCCGGAGGCCGACATCTTGCTTGTTGCGCGGGTGGATGTCCGTGGGATTGCCGATATCGGTCGTCACCGCCATGCCGGTGCGGACCAAACCCAGGGCCATGGCCTGGGCTTCGCGCAGCTCCGGCCAGGTGCTGTCCGCGCCAACGCGACCGTAGTTGGCCAATTGCACGAACAGAAACGGGAACGCTCCCAGACCCCATTCCCGGCGCCAATCCTGGATCATCGACTGGAACAGGCGGCGGTACAGCGCGCCCTGCCCGCGACTAGCGTTGTTTTCTCCCTGATACCAGATCGCGCCGCGGATCGGATACGGGGTGAGCGGTGCGATCATCCCGTTGAACAGCGCCGAGGGCTTCTGCTGAGCCCTCAGAGCCCGTGGCGCCCGCGGCCTGCGCGGAGCTTGCTCGCCCGCCGCCTTCGCTGCGGTCGCTTGTGTCTCCCATTTCGCCAGAGCGGTTCCGTATCGACGTTTCCCGTCAGCGGCCTCCTGCTCGAATTCGCTCAGCATACCGGACAGCGCCGCATCCGACGAGAGCGTCCGAAGGCTCGTCCACGCCTCGGCTGGAGTGCCGCCCCACGCCGACTGGATGATGCCGATCGGCACGCCCAACTCGTTGTGCAGGTGCCGGGCGAAGAAGTATCCGACTCCCGAGAACTCCCCTGCGGTTTCTGGCGACACCGGACGCCATTGCCCTTGCACGTCCTCCCGCAGCTCGTCCGAGGCTGTTAGCTCCGCCTTGAAATAGCGGATGCCGGGATGCCGGGCGGCCGCAATCTCCTGTTCGGCGTCCCGAGATCGCGCGAGCGGCCACACCATGTTGGACTGGCCCGAGCCGACCCAGACCTCCCCCACGTGCACGTCTTCGATCTTGATCGTGTTGTTGCCGCGAACTGTCAGCGTGTACGGACCGCCCGCATCGACGGGCTGCAAGTAGGCATTCCACCGCCCGCTCTCGGAAGCAGTGGTCGAGGCCTGCTGTCCCCGGAACTCGATCCTCACGGTCTCTCCAGGGTCCTCCCAGCCCCAAACGTGGACCGGCAATCCGCGCTGGATGACCATGTGGTCACTGAGCAAGGCCGGCAGCCTGACATCGGCCCACAGGCCTGCCGCGAGGGCGGCGTAGAGCAACGAAAACACCGCTGATTTCATCGCGGAGCCATTATTCCACAAGGGCGGAGCGCTAGAGGGCGGTCCAGCCGCCGTCGATGGCCAGCATCGATCCGTGAACGAACTCGGCTTCGTCCGAGCAAAGGTATCGCACCATGTGTGCGATTTCTCCGGGCTTGCCGAGCCTCCCGACGGGCTGGCGGGCGTTGAGTTGCTCCCGGACCTTGGCCTTTTCGTGCTTGTGGTACTTTTCCAAGTAGGCTTCGACGAACGGCGTGTCGACCGTACCGGGACAGATGCAGTTCACCCGGATGCGGCCAGCGTAGTCGGCCGCGAGCGACCGCGTCATACTGACGACGGCCCCCTTGGAGGCGCAGTACGCGAAGCGCCGCTTGACGCCCACCAGTCCTGCCACGGAACCAATGTTCACGATACAGGGGCGCTCCGATTGCAGCAGGAGCGGCAGCGCCGCCTGGGTGACGAGGAACGGTCCCTCGACGTTGACCTGCATCAGCTTCCGCCACTCCTCAAGACTGCATTCCTCGATGGACCCGACATGGCCAACTCCAGCGTTGTTGACGAGGATGTCGAGCGCCGCAAGGCGGTCGAGGACCTCTGCGATGCTGCCCGGGTTGGTGACGTCGAGTGCAAGCGGTTCCGTGCGTTCGATCGTTTCCGACAGAGCCTGGGCCGCTGCGGCGTTCACGTCGGCGACCATCACGCGCGCTCCAGCCGCCGCTAGGACACGTACGGTCTCCGCGCCGATTCCGCTGCCGCCACCCGTCACTAGGGCTGTCCGGCCGTCGAGGCGGAAGGCGGTGTCCGCAGACATGGGCAGACGATAGTAGCCTGCGGTAGTCCGCGTCAACTAGGGTGTGCTTGCTGGGTGTGCGTGCGCGGCTTCTTCAGGCGCCAGAAGCGATCGCTTGCCAGGGCTGGGTAGCCCTCTGATCCGGGTGGCCCTACCGTTGCCTGTCGGAAGAGAAGTCCGCGATACTCGGATGCGGCGTGCAACACGGATGGAATCGTCGGTCGTTCCTGCAGATTCTCGGCAGCGCCGCGCTGTCGGGCTGCGCCTTCGATCCGGGTCGCGCGGGGAGCGAGCGTCCCAACATCGTCATCATCATGGCCGACGACATGGGCTTCTCCGATGTCGGAAGTTATGGTGGCGAGATCGCCACGCCCAACTTGGATACCCTGGCGGCCCAAGGTCTGCGGTTTCGGCAGTTCTACAACGCGGGCCGCTGCCGCCCCACCCGCGCGTCGCTGCTCACTGGCCTCTACTCGCACTAGGCCGGAGTAGGGCACATGATCAACGACCGAGGCCGGCCCTCGTATCAGGGATATTTGAACGACCGCTGCGCCACCATTGCCGAAGTCCTTCGGGATGTTGGCTATACAACCCTCATGTCCGGCAAATGGCATGTCGGGGAGAACAGGCCCCACTGGCCCCTGGACAGGGGGTTCGACGAGTATTTTGGCCTGATCAGCGGCGGCTCAAACTACTTCAAGTTGAATACGGCTCGGCAGATGGCCATGGGCAACGACCCCTACACGCCGCCCGACGATGGCTCGTTCTACATGACGGACTCTTTTAGCGACCACGCCGTGGAGTTCCTCAAGAAGCACGGTGGTCAGGGAGACCCGTTCTTCCTGTATCTCGCCTAC
This sequence comes from Bryobacterales bacterium, assembly GCA_965218615.1. Lineage (GTDB taxonomy): Bacteria > Acidobacteriota > Terriglobia > Bryobacterales > UBA6623 > VXMF01. Next base: position 323 of record CBDCLH010000006.1, on the reverse strand, counting down.
ACCGCCCCGCACTGGCCCCTGCACGCCAAGCCCGAGGACATCCAAAAATATATCGGCAAGTACGGGGTGGGCTGGGACGAACTGCGCACGCAGCGCTATGCCCGTCAGCGCGAGGCCGGCATGCAAGCGTCCAGCTGGACTCTCAGTCCGCGCGATTCGGACGTGCCAGCCTGGACTGACATGAAGGACAAGCCGTTGTGGGAACGCCGCATGGAGGTGTACGCGGCCATGATCGACTGCCTGGATCAGGGTGTCGGACGCGTGGTCGACACCATCCGGGACTTGGGCAAACTGGACGACACCCTGATCCTGTTCCTGTCCGA